>NZ_LMGI01000005.1 GCF_001427105.1 Sphingopyxis sp. Root154 | reverse complement strand
ACAAGCGCGTCAGACCCGACAACACACCGGCACCGGCAATCCGGGTCATCAACTGGGGAAGCAAAGCAGCAACGTCGGTCATGCGAACGGCGTCCCGCGTACGGAAAATCTGAAAATACTTGGCATTCCACCCCGCATCGTCGGCGCCTTCTTGCATGATCATTTTACTTAGTATGCTAACTATATGCGATGAATCTTTTGGCGGCAAGTAACCTTGAGCGCGGCGACGGCGAAACTCTCCCCAAGCGGCCAGAACCGCCCTTCCAGTCACGCCAAAGGAGGCCATCATGACCCGACATATCCGTGCCCTGTCCACCGCCGCGCTCCTGCTCGCGAGCCCCGCCATGGCCGCGATGCCCGCTCCCGAAGGCCTCAGCCGGACCGACCTTCAGCGCCACGACCTCTCGGCGCCCGGCCGCGAGACGATCCAGGCGCGTATCGACATCGCGCCCGGCGCGGTCGCGCCCTGGCACCGCCATCCCGGCGAAGAGGTAATCTACGTCATCGAAGGAACGCTCGAATATCAGCTCGAGGGGCAGGCGCCCGTGACGCTGAAAGCCGGCGAAGTGCTGTTCGTGCCCGCCGGCGTCGCGCACAAGGCGCGCAATCGCACCGCTGCGAACGGCGCCGAACTCGCGACCTATATCGTGGAAAAGGGCAAACCCCTGCTCGTCCCGGCCGAGGTCGTCGAGGCGCGCTGATACGCCTACCAATCATCCAATAAGGCAATCTTTAGAATTGAGAGGCAAAAGGGCGACGGGGACCAGGGAGAGCATGCATGTTCAGCGTCCTCGAGTGCGTCGTTTATCAGCACGATCTGCGGTTTGTCCTGATTGCCGCGCTTGTCTGCATCCTCGGGAATATTAGCCTTTTTGTCGTTCTGAACCGCTCGACACACTGCGTCGACGCGCGCCGGCGTCACTGGCTCATGGTCGCAGCGGTGGCCGAAGGCGTGGGCGTGTGGGCGACGCATTTCGTCGCCATGCTCGCCTATCGCGGATCGATGCCGATCCGTTTCGACGTCGGCCTGACCATTTTGTCGGTCGCGATCGCGATCGGTTTCTTCTGGTGCAGCTTTCGACTGCTGGGCAAGGCGCCCAGCGCCGGACGCTGCGCGATTGCTGCCGCGGGCGCGGCGATTGGCGTCGCGGCGATGCATTTCACCGGCATGGCGTCGATCATTGCGCCGGCTCGCGTAACCTATGACTGGGTTCCGATCCTCATCTCGATGCTGCTGTCGGGGCTCTGCTTTTTTGCCGCCTTCCTGGCATTTGCAAGAACGAAGGGCTGGACGAAGGTCGCGCTGCCTGCGGGTTTCGCCGTGCTCGCCATCGTCGTGATGCATTTCACCGCGATGTCGGCCACCACGCTCGTCCCCGATCCGACGCGCGGCGGCGCATTGGGGGCGGGGAGCAGCCGCGACTGGCTCGTGCCGGCAATCGTCATTGCCAATATCGCACTGGTCGCGCTGGCGCTCACCGGCTCGCTCGTCGACCGCTGGCTCACCGACGCGCATGGCCTCGCCGATGCGACGCTCGAGGCGCTCGCGATCACGCACGACGGGCGGATCATCGAGGTGAACGCGCGGCTTTGCGCCCTGCTTGGCGTCAGCAGCGGCGCGATCGTGGGCAGCTCACCCTCCGACTGGTTCGTCGCAAGCGACGGCGGCTCGTTCGAACCGCCCGACGGCCATTCCGCCGAAGCGCGCGTCCGCAGCAGCACCGATGAAGATCATATCCTGGAAATCGCGACCCAGACGATCGAATATCGCGGGCGAAGCTGCCAGGTCCTGGCGATCCGCGACCTGTCCGACCGGAAACGCGCGCAGCGGGCGATCGAACATCTGGCGTCGCACGACGCGCTGACCGATCTGTCGAACCGCACCCACTTCGCGCGCGCGCTCGACGCCGCGATCGACGCGAAGGCGCCGTTCGCCCTGCTTGCGCTCGACCTTGACCGGTTCAAGGCGGTGAACGACATATTCGGCCACGGCGCCGGCGACGATATACTGCGCCGCATCGCCGACATTCTGCGGTCGGCCGTGCGCGCCGACGACATTGTCGCGCGCATCGGCGGCGACGAATTCCTCGTCATCCAGACCGGCGTTTCGGGACCCGACGACGCCCGCAAGCTGTCGGCGCGCATCCTCGACACGCTGGCGATCGAAATGGACGTAGCGCGCGATCCGATGGCGGTCGGGGTCAGCATCGGCGTCGCGCTCTTTCCGCAGGACGGAGCCAATGCCGAAGTGCTGCAGCGCAACGCCGACACGGCGCTCTATCGCGCGAAGAAGAATGGAAGGGGCAACGCCGCCTTCTTCGATCAGGAGATGGATGAACTCGCGCAGGAACGCCGCGCGCTCGAACATGATTTGCGGCACGCGATCGCCCGCGATCAGCTTTATGTCGTGTACCAGCCGCTCGTCGCGACCGCCTTTGCTTCGGTGATCGGTTATGAAGCCTTGCTCCGCTGGAACCACCCAGAACGCGGCGAGATCGCGCCCGACGATTTCATCCCCGTCGCCGAGGAAATCGGCGCCATCGTCCCGATCGGCGAATGGGTGTTGCGCGAGGCCTGCCGCGCGGCGGCGGGCTGGCCCAAGAATGTCTCGATCGCCGTCAACGTGTCGACGATCCAGTTTCAGGTGCCAAACCTGCCCGCCGTGGTTCGCGACGCGCTGTCGCAATCGGGACTCGAGGCGCATCGGCTAGAGCTCGAAATCACCGAGACCGCCTTTCTGCGCAACCGGCACAGCGCGCTGAAGGCGCTCCACGAAATCCGCGCGCTCGGCGTCCGGATCGCGATGGATGATTTCGGCACCGGCTATTCGTCGCTGAGCAACCTGAAAGCCTTCCCGTTCGACAAGATCAAGATCGACAAGAGCTTCGTTGCCTCGATTTCGGACGACGAGGCGGCGCGATCGATCGTTCGCGCGATCATCGGGCTCGGCCGCAGTTTCAACATGCCGATCGTCGCCGAGGGTGTTGAAACGCAGGAACAGCGCCAGATGCTGCTCGACGAAGGCTGCCCGCAGGCGCAAGGCTATTATTTCGGCCGCCCCGCGGCCGATCCCTTTCAGGCGGAAGCTTGGCCGCTGGGCCTGCCCGAGATGGAAAAGCGCGACGCGGAGGGCTGAGCCCCCCGAAAGTCAGCGATGGCCTTCCTGCGGCGAATGAGGCACAACTCATCGCGATGGCAGGATGCGGGGGATCAATTTGGCCAGTGCGGGACCTTCGGTCCGCCGGCGAGCCTGATTCCGGAGCCGAATGTCGTCGGGGCGCATCGCGCACGCGGGGCTGACGCATGGCCGACGCCGACGAACCCGATATTCTTGCGGCAGCGATCGCAGGCGACCGCGACGCCTTCGAAACATTGCTGCGGCGCCACTATGACCGCATCCACGGCCTCGCGTGGCAATTGACCGGATCGCGCGCCGATGCCGACGATATTGCGCAGGATGTCTGCTGCATACTCGCCGAAAGGCTCTCCGCCTTTCGCGGCGACGCCAAATTCACGACCTGGCTGTGCAGCATCGTCTACAACGCCTGTCGCGATTTCCATCGGCGGCGGTCGGCTTTTACGCGGTTCACCGGACGGCTGAGTATCATGGCCGGACTGGCGCGGGGGCCCGACGGCCGCGACCTGTATGACGCGGTCTGGATCGAAAGCGCGATCGCGCGATTGAAACCCGACCTTCGCGACACCGCCGTCCTGATCGCGGGGCAGCAGCTGTCGCACGCCGAAGCCGCGCAGATTCTGGGGATCGCCGAAGCGACCGTGTCGTGGCGGATGCACGAAATCCGGCGCCAGCTGGCGGCAAATCCCGGCCCCGACGACTGACCGCGAGGTACCTCCGGAAATTTTTTCGCAAAGGCCGCCAAGGATTTCCCGCGCCCACGCGTCCCAGTGACATGCGGGCGATTGTGCACCGCTGTTGCCAGGGAGACATCTCATGTCCCGTTTCCATCTGATGCTTACCGCGGGTCTCTCGATCACGCTCGTCACCGCCTGCTCGCAATCGAACGAACCCGACATTGCATCACCATCGTCGGAAGCCTCCACGCCGGCCCCAAAGGCCGAACTGGAGGAGCATGCTTCGGACATCGTCGTCACCGGACAGACGATAGACCGACGCGTGATGGATGCACCGGTGGCGATGTCGGTGATCGGTTCGCAACACATCGCATCGCCGCCGCCGGCCCAGGCCCGCAAAATGGTCGTGACGGGCAGCGCCATTCGCGCCCCTTATCCCGATCGGATGATGCCCTATTATCAGGATGTCGGGCGCGACAAATTCACCTCGACGCAGGAAAATGCGTTCAAGATCGCGCGCGACGAACCCGTGTCGACCTTTTCGATCGATGTCGACACCGCCTCCTATTCCTTTGTCCGCGCGTCGCTGAACAACAATGCTCTGCCGCAGCCGGCCGCGGTGCGGACCGAGGAGCTGGTCAATTATTTCCCCTATGATTATGCGGCGCCGCGCAGCGCGCAGCAGCCCTTCTCCTCGAATGTCGCGGTCTTCCCCAGTCCGTTCACCGCAGGCCGCAAGCTCGTTCGCATCGGGATCAAGGGCTATGCGATCGAACGCGCGACGCGGCCGCGCGCCAACCTCGTCTTCCTGATCGACACGTCGGGATCGATGAATGCGCCGAACAAGCTGCCGCTGGTCAAGAAATCGCTCGGCCTGCTGCTCGACCAGCTCGATCGCAACGACCGCGTGTCGATCGTGACCTACGCCGGCAACGCGGGCACCGCGCTCGAGCCCACGCCGGCGAGCCAAAAGGGCAAGATCCTCGCGGCGATCGACCAGCTCGGCGCGGGCGGGAGCACGGCGGGCGCCGAGGGCATCCGCCAGGCTTATGCGCTGGCCGAGCGCAATCTCGACCCCAATGGCGTCAACCGCGTCGTTCTCGCCACCGACGGCGATTTCAATGTCGGCATTACCAATCAGGACGAGCTGAAAGGCTATATCGAGCGCGAGCGCGGCAAGGGCATTTTCCTCTCGGTCCTCGGCTTCGGCATGGGCAATTACAATGACGCGCTGATGCAGACGCTCGCCCAGAACGGCAACGGCGCCGCGGCCTATATCGACACGGTGGGCGAAGCGCGCAAAACGCTGGTCGACGAGGCCACTTCGACGCTCTTCCCGATCGCGAAGGATGTGAAAATCCAGGTCGAGTTCAACCCTGCCACCGTCGCCGAATATCGGCTTCTCGGTTATGAAACGCGGATGCTGAACCGCGACGATTTCGACAATGACAAGGTCGACGCGGGCGATGTCGGTTCGGGCCAGACGGTCACCGCGATCTACGAGATCGTCCCCGTCGGCGGGCCGCGCACGATGGGCGACCTCAGGTACAGCAAGCCCGCCCCGCGGGCCCTCGCGGCGCCGTCGAGCGAATATGGCTTTGTGAAAATCCGCTACAAACTGCCGAAGTCGGATCGCAGCCAGCTGATTTCGACGCCGATCGACCGGCGCGTCGAATTCACCCGCTTCGCCGACGCGCCGCAGGATGCGCGCTTTGCGACCGGGGTCGCGGCCTTTGCCGAACTGCTCCGCGGCGGACGCTACAGCGGATCGATGACCTATGATGATGTGCTGCAGATCGTCGGCGCCGCGCGCGGCACCGACGATTTCGGATATCGCATGGAACTGGTCCAGATGGTCCGCGCCGCCAAGACGGCGGGATCGTTGGCAAAGCTGGAGCGCTAATATGATGCGGCGGCGATTCCCGCGAAGCGCCGCCGCATCCGCCCCGCCCGTTTCGGCCGGTCGATCGAGATATTCGACCGCCGTAATATTCTGCGTATAAGGCCAGACGATGCCCATGTTCTTTCTCTCGCGCCTGCCATCTCGACCGGGTTCGAAATCGCGCCGCGCCGCGCCGGGGGCATCGTAGCCATGGCGGGCGATGACGAGTTGAAAGCCTTTCTGCCCGAACCGCCGCCGCCCGCCCCGAAACGGCGCGAGACGGCGATTGCCGACGCGCTTGCCCGCTTCGACGGGACGCCTGCACCGCAGGGTGCGCCCCGACCGACGAGAGTATCGTGGTGGGCCAATCTTCGGCGTCCGCAAGCGGGGCTGTTCGCAACCGCCGCGCTGGTCGCCGCGATCAGCCTGCCCTTCGCATGGACGGCATTGGATCCGGGGGCGCCAGCGGCCGACGAACAGATTGCGCGCGAGACGGACGAGCCGGTACGAACGGTCGTGGACAACCGGGCCGACGTGCCCGCTCCGGTCGCAATCGCGGCACCGCCGTCCGCAAAGAACGGCCCTGCTGCAGAGCCAATTGTAGCGGCGCCTCCCGACGCGTCCGCGCCGACGGCGAAGCGCGTCGAATTGGCGCAGGCGCCGCCCGCCGCCCCGGCAGCAAAAGCCGAAGAACGCGAGGGGATCATTGTCTCGGCGCAGCGCATGGCCCGCCCAGTGCAGGATTCACCCTCCGCCATTTCGGCCTATTCATCGAGCGAAGTCGCCGAGGATTCGGTCGTCGTCACGGGATCGCGCATCGCGGCGCGCGGCGCCCCCAGGCGCGGCGACTGGAACGCCTGCACGGTGAACGATCCGAGCCGCACGCTGTCGCGGTGCAAAAAGCTGGCGAACATCGGCGCGAAAGCCGTTCGAGCGCAAGCGGACGCGCATCTTTCCGACGGGTTGGAACGCGCATGGAAGGGTGACCTCGACGGCGCGATCACGGCGTTCGACGAAGCGATTGCCGTCGCGCCCGACCTGTCGGTCGCCTACCTCAACCGCGGCCTCGCTTACGACCGTCAGGGCGAAAACACGCGCGCGATCGCCGATCTCGACCGCGCGGTCCGGCATGCGCCGCAGTCGGCGCGCGCTTATTATAATCGCAGCCTTCTGCTTCGAAAACAGGGGGATACGAAGCGCGCCGACGTCGACGAACAACGCGCGATCAACCTCGACGCCCGGTATCAGGTGATACGGCAGCCGCGCGAGCGCGATTAAACCGGGCTGGTCAGGCTGCGAACCATAGGCAGGCGGTCGACATCCGCGTCCGTACCCCCGAGCTGGTGATAGTCCTGCACAATCTGCGACAGCGCCGACAGTGCCAGGGTCGCCGGATCGCGCGTCGCCGGGATCAGCCCCACCGACGTGCGAAGCTTTAGCCGAAGATCCTCGGGCACGCCGGCCTCGCGCAAGCCATTCCGCCGGACATCCTGCGTCCGCTGGCTCCCGATCGCCCCGATATAAAAGGAAGGAAGCTGGAGCGCGCGCGGCAGCAGTTCCTCTTCCCAGTCGCGATCGTGAAAAACCGAAATGATCGCCGTCCAGGGATCGGTGACGAGCGGCGGCAGGTTCGTGCGCGAAGTCAGCCGGACGGTGTCGAAACCCTCGGCATCCAGATCGGCAAGCGCCCGTTCGTCGGGGGAAATCACGCTGACCTTGGCGCCGAAGGCGGCGGCGAGGCGCGCGAGCGCGGTGAGTTCTTCGCCCTGCCCCATCGCGACGATACGAAGCTTCGGAACATAGCCGAGGCGGAAGCTTCCATCCTCCCAGCCGGCGATCGCGTGCGCGCCGGTCATCGTATCGGAATGCACGCCATCGTCGGCCAGCCGCAGCGCCGCCATCTCCCGGCGATCATGCTGCGCCAGCGCCTGTGCGATCGCATCGGAATCGGGACGCGGATTGAACAGCAGGTCGATCCCGCCGCCGCACGGAAGCCGGATGTCGAGATAGGGCGACCCCGCGCCGAATCGCACGAGCTTGGCGCGGCCGTCGGATAGTGTTCCGATCGCCTCGGCGACAACCGCCGCTTCGATGCAGCCGCCCGAGAAGGAACCGGCATATCGCCCGTCCTCCGCGACCGCCATCTGGGCGCCGATCGCACGCGGCGACGATCCCTTAATCGCGGTGAGCGTGACGAGGATCGTCCCGGCACCCTCCGCGGCGCGCGCCAGGACAAAGCGCAATATGTCGGCGGGCGTGGTTGCTATCATCTGCGATTTGCTTTGAAGTCCGGCGACGCGCAAAGGGCGCCTGCAGGAACGAGAGCCGTGATAGAAGCCGCGAACATCGCCGTCATCCTGCTCGCCGCGGGCACGTCGCAGCGGTTCGGGACCGACGACAAGCTGCTGGCGCCGCTCGCTGGCGAACCGCTGGCGCTGCACGCGGCCCGGCACATCGCCCTGCTGGCGCCGCGGCGGCGCATCGCCGTCTGCCGCGACGACCGTGGCACGCTCGCGCGGTTGCTGGCGGCGCACGGCTTCGAGATTGTCGTCAATCCGCATCCCGAACATGGGATGTCGCGATCCCTGTCGTGCGGCATTGCCGAGGCGGCGCGGGGCCCCGACGAAGTGGCGATGGTCTGCCTTGCGGACATGCCCTTCGTCGGCACCGGCCATCTGCGCAAACTCATGGCGCGGTTCGATCCGGTAAAGGCGCCCGTCGTCGCGTCGACCAATGGCGAGGCGGCGATGCCCCCGGCATTGTTCGCCCGCGCGCTGTTCGAAACGCTGCGCAGCGGCGAGGGCGACCGGGGGGGCAAGGCCCTGCTGGCCGATGCCGCACTCGTCCCCGCCCCTGCCGGTGAGCTGGTGGACATCGACCGGCCGGACGATCTGCCCGAATAAAACCCCGCTCTCACGCTGGCGATCACACCATGTCCGGTAGCTTGCCCAGCAGCTTGTCGAGCGTGATCGGGTAGTTGCGGACGCGCACGCCCGTCGCATTATAGATCGCATTGGCGACCGCCGCGGCGACGCCGCAGATGCCGAGTTCGCCGACGCCCTTTGCTTTCATCGGCGACGTCGTCGGATCGGCCTCGTCGAGGAAGATGACGTCCTGATGCGGAATGTCGGCATGGACCGGGACTTCATAACCGGCGAGATCGTGATTGACGAAAAAGCCGAAACGCTTGTCGACCGCGAGTTCTTCCATCAGCGCCGCGCCCGCGCCCATCGTCATCGCGCCGATCACCTGGCTGCGTGCCGCCTTGGGATTGAGGATGCGCCCGGCGGCGCAGACCGCGAGCATCCGGCGGACGCGGATTTCGCCCGTCATCGCATCGACGCCGGCCTCGACGAAATGCGCGCCAAAAGTCGATTGCTGAAATTTCTCGGCGAGATCGCCATATTCCATATTGTCCTCGGCGACGAGTTCGCCGTCCGCCGCCGCATCGCCGAGCGCGACGCTGCGGCGCCCGGCCTTGACCTTGCCGTCCGCAAAGACCGCATCGGACGCGAGGCCGAGTTTCTGTACGACAGCCTCGCGCAGCTTGACGCACGCGGCGTATACGCCCGCGGTCGAGCTGTTGGCACCCCACTGTCCGCCCGACCCCGCCGACACCGGAAACGACGAATCGCCAAGCTTCACGACCACCTTGTCGAGCGGCACGCCCATCATTTCGGCCGCAGTCTGCGCGATGATCGTATAGGTGCCGGTGCCGATATCGGTCATGTCGGTCTCGACCGTCACGACCCCCGATTTGGCGAGGCGAACGCGCGCCGCCGATGGTCCGTTCAGATTGTTGCGGAACGCCGCGGCGACCCCCATTCCGACCAGCCAGCGCCCGTCGCGCGTGGCACCGGGCTTGGCCCGCTTGCTCCAGCCGAACTTCTCGGCGCCGGTCTCGAGACATTTGTTGAGCTGGCGCTGCGAAAAGGGCCGGCTCGGCTTTTCGGGATCAACCTGTGTGTCGTTGAGGACGCGCAAGGCAACCGGATCCATGCCCACCTTCTCGGCCAGCTCGTCGACCGCGATCTCGAGCGCCATCAGCCCCGGCGCCTCGCCGGGCGCGCGCATCGCATTGCCTTCGGGCAGATCGAGCACCGCAAGGCGCATCGCGGTCATGCGATTTTCGCCGGCATAGAGCAGGCGCGTCTGCGCCACGGCGGTTTCGGGGCCGCCGCCGGGCAGGTCGCCCGACCAGCTTTCGTGCCCGATCGCGGTGAGCTTGCCGTCGGCTGTCGCGCCGAGACGGACGCGCTGGATCGTCGCCGGGCGGTGCGTCGTGTTGTTGATCATCAACGGTCGGGGCAGCGCGACCTTGACCGGCCGTTTCGATGCCTTCGCCCCCAGCGCGGCCAGCAGCACATCGGCGCGATTGAACAATTTTCCGCCGAACCCTCCGCCGATATAGGGCGAGTCGAAGCGGATATTTTCCTTTGGAATGCCGAGCGTCTTGGCCATATCGCCGACCGACCAGGCGATCATCTGGTTCGATGTCCAGACGGTCAGCTTGTCACCCTCCCACGCCGCGATCGTCGCATGCGGCTCCATCATCGCGTGGCTGTGATCGGGCGTCGTGTAGCGCGCGTCGAGCTGCACCGGCGCCGCGGCGAAGGCGGCGGCGAAATTGCCGACGGCGGTATCCGGTTCGGTGCCGAAGGAGGCTTTCGGCTTGATCGCGGTATCGATCGCGGCGGCAAGATCGTACGCGCCCTTGCCGCGGGTATATTCGACTCGGACGAGCGAGGCGGCGGCGCGCGCCTGTTCGAAACTGTCGGCGACGACGAGCGCGATGGCCTGATGATAATGTTCGATATCGGGGCCGCCGAGCAACTTGGCGGTGTTGAAATTGCCCTTTGCCAGCTTGCCCGCATTGTCCGCGGTGACGATCGCGATGACGCCCGGGGCCGCTCTGGCCTCGTCGAGGTTCATCGACGCGATCCGCCCCTTGGCGATCGCCGATCCGACGACATAGCCATAGGCCTGGTTTGCCGCGACATCGTGACGTTCATAGGCATAGGGCGCGGTGCCCGTCGTCTTGAGCGGCCCCTCGATGCGATTGGTGGGTTTGCCGACGATCTTCATCTGATCGATCGGATTGGTCGTTGCGGGCGTGTCGAATTTCATGGCTCAGCCCTTCGCTTGCGCCAGCACCCCGGCGAGCGTGCGCTCGACGAGGGGCAGCTTATAGGCATTTTCATGGGTGGTCCTGGCGCCCGCCAGCAGGCCGTCGGCGACGGGCTTCGCGCCGCGCGGCAACGCCGCCTCGGCCGCCTCGACGCGCCACGGCTTGTAGCCGACCCCGCCAAGCGCCACACGGCCGGTCCCGTCGCGCTGGACGATTGCGCCGACCGAAATCAGCGCAAAGGCATAGGAGGCGCGGTCGCGCACCTTGTGATAGATGTGCGTCCCGCCGACAGGCTTTGGCAATGTAACCGCTGTGATCAGCTCGCCCGGCGCCAGCACCGTTTCCAGATGCGGAGTCTTACCCGGCGCGCGATAGAAATCGGCGATGGGAATAGCGCGCGCCTTGCCCGCCGCGTCGACCGTCTCGATCGCGGCGTCGAGCGCGCGCATCGCCACCGCCATGTCGCTGGGGTGCGTCGCGATACATGCGTCGCTCGCGCCGACGACCGCGTGCAGCCGGTTAAAGCCACCGATCGCGGCGCAGCCACTGCCGGGCTTGCGCTTGTTGCACGGCTGGTTGGTGTCATAAAAATAGGGGCAGCGCGTCCGCTGGAGCAGATTGCCCGCGGTCGTCGCCTTGTTGCGAAGTTGCCCCGACGCGCCCGCGACGAGCGCGCGGGTGAGCAGGCCATAGTCGCGCCGCACGCGCGCATCGCTTGCAAGGTCGGTGTTGCGCACCATCGCGCCGATGCGGAGTCCGCCCTCGGCCGTCGCCTCGATCTTGTCGAGCGCGAGGCGGCTGACGTCGATGAGGTGGCTCGGCGTCTCAATCTCGAGCTTCATCAGGTCGAGCAGGTTGGTGCCGCCCGCGATGAAGCGCGCGCCGGGCGTCCGGGTAAATGCCGCAGTCGCCGCCGCAGCGCTATCGACGCGTTCGTAGGTGAAGCTTTTCATGCCTTCACTCCCGCCACATCGGTGATCGCATCGATGATGTTCGAATAGGCGCCGCAGCGGCAGATATTGCCGCTCATCCGCTCGCGCAGCTCGACCTTGGTCACCGTCGGGGCGGCGCCGAGGTCGGCGGTGACATGGCTCGGGACCCCGGCCTTGATCTCGTCGAGCACCGCGACCGCCGAGCAGATCTGGCCCGGGGTGCAATAGCCGCATTGATAGCCGTCGTGCGTCACGAACGCGGCCTGCATCGCGTGCATCTTGTCGGGCGTGCCCAGGCCTTCGATCGTTGTGATCTTCTCGCCCTCGTGCATCACTGCCAAGGTCAGGCAGCTGTTGATGCGCCGCCCGTCGACGATCACGGTGCAGGCGCCGCACTGGCCGTGGTCGCAGCCCTTCTTGGTGCCCGTCAGGTGCAGATGCTCCCGTAGCGCGTCGAGCAACGATGTTCGCGTGTCGAGTTCGAGCGCGCGCGCCGCACCGTTCACCTCGAAGGCCACTTTGGCGGTCGGCGGAGATTTGGCAGCCGGGGCCGCAGCCGCTGCCGTCCCGATCGGGACCAGCGTCACCGTCGCAACCGACGCTGCGCCGCCCGCAAGCACGCCGCGCCGCGACAGCTCAAATTCTTCTGGAGTCTGCATCGCGTTCGTCCGTTTCTGTTCTGTTTGCCGATGGACGCGGACGCCCACGGGAAGGTTCAGGCAGTCGATACCGCGCAGCTTATGGGGACCGCGTCGGCACAGAAAATTCCGGATTCGTGATGCAGAGGTATCATAATAACAGGCAGCGGAACAGGCGTCGCGCCGGGCGATGCAAAGCGCGTGGCCCGGCGGCGTCGGCGCGGATCAATCGCCCATAAGGCACGATAATATCACCGAAAATCAAGCGGCCCGCGACAATGCGATGCGGGCGGGTCCCCGCCCCGCGGTTGTCTATAGTCCGAATGGCGGCGGGTGAAGCACTAACGCCGACAGCGAATAGCTGACCTTCAATATTGCAAATGCGAGTTAATCTCATTAGTGGCGCATCACCGACGCGGCCCGGCCGCCGACACAAGGGGAAAAAGATGCGCCGTTCCATTCGTTTGCTGATGACCGGATCGGCGCTTCTGTGCGTCTCGACATTTGCGCAGGCGCAGCAAGAGACGCTGCCGACGGCACCGGACGACAAACCCGGCGATGCCATCGTCGTCACCGGCTATGGCCGGACCGATCAGCCCACCGCCGCGACCGGGCTCCCCCTCTCCCCGCTCGAAACGCCGCAAACGATCAGCGTCATCACGCAGCAGCAGATTCAGGACCAGGCGTTCAACACGATCAACGACGCGCTCGACTTCACCGTCGGCATTTCCAAGAAAGATATCGACCGCGGGCGCAGCGCGATCACCGCACGCGGGTTCGAGGTTCAGAATTTCCAGCTCGACGGCGCACCGTTCGAAAATGGCAATGTCGGCTTTGGCGAGACCAGCACCGCGCAATATGAGCGCGTCGACCTGGTGCGCGGCGCCGCGGGCCTGATGCAGGGCGCCGGCGATCCGTCGGCGGTCGTCAACCTGATCCGCAAACATGCGACCGAGCGCGAACTTACGGGCAATATCAGCCTTGAGGCCGGTTCGTGGGATCGTTTTTCCGCAACCCTCGACGTCCAGTCGCCCCTCAATGCCGCGGGGACGGTGCGCGCCCGCGCGGTCGCTCAGGCGTATACGCAAGACAGCTTCGTCGATCTGGAAAAGAAGAAGGGCCTCCTCCTTTATGGCGTGATCGACGCCGATCTTGGCGACCGTACCACCCTGTCCATCGGCGCAAGCTATCAGCGCGACGAGCGCGACGGGATCATGTGGGCACAATTGCCCTATTGGTACAGCGACGGCACGCGCACCGACTGGCCGCGTTCCAAGACCACGGGCACCGACTGGGGTCACTGGAACACCACCGAGATTTCGGCCTTTGCTACGCTCAAGCGCAAACTGGGCGGCGACTGGGAAATTCGCGGCGATGTCGGCTATCACAAGGGACTCGAAAATTCGAAGCTGCTGTGGCTCGACGGCCTGCCCGATCACACTACCGGCGTCGGCGTGGCCACCGCGGGCTATTGGTACAAGACCGATCCCGAGCAATGGCATGGCAGCATCCAGGCCAATGGCAGCTTCACCTTGCTGGGCGGTCAGCACGACCTCGCGTTCGGCGCGATGGCGAGCCGCGTCGACAACGGCTGGACCAACCGCGATCCGGTCGCGATCGACCCGATCGCCGACTTCAACAGTTTCGACGGCGGGCTCGCCGAGCCCGAATGGGGCGCGCGTTATGACATGTCCGGATTCGGCAACACGACGCAGGCGGCGGTTTATGCCTCGACGCGGATCAGCCTGATCGGCGGGCTGAAGCTCATCGGCGGCGGTCGCGTCAGCTATTACAAGCGCAACGAGGAACAGAGCCTGTACAGCTCGCCCTATACCCTCTCGTACAAGGGCCAGATCACGCCCTATGTCGGGCTGGTCTATAATTTCACCGACAATTTGTCCGCTTATGCGAGCTATACCAATATCTTCAAGCCGCAGGGCGACCTGCGCGATCGCAACAACAATCTGATCGATCCGCTCGAAGGCACCAATTACGAAGCCGGCCTGAAAGCCCTCTTGCTCGACGGCCAGCTGCTGGCGACGCTCTCGGTCTATCGTATCGAGCAGGATAATCTGGCGATTGCCGACGGGTTCATCCCCGGCACCCCGATCCAGGCCTATCGCGGCGCGAAGGGAACGGTCGCCAAGGGCTATGAAATCGAAATCGTCGGCAAGATCACCCCGCAATGGGACGTCAGCGCCGGCTGGAGCGACTATAGCGCGAAAGATGCCGATGGCGCGCATGTGCTCGCGCATCAGCCGCGCCGCGTGTTCAACTTCGCGACCCGTTACGACTTTACCGGAACGCTCGACGGCCTGAGCGTCGGCGGCGCGGTGAAATGGGAAAGCCGGCCGCCGGTGACCGCCGTCAATCCCGGCACGAATGTCGAGGAGCGGATCGGCCAGCCCGCCTATGCCATCGCCAATATCATGGCGCGCTACGACCTGACCGAGGCACTGTCGCTGCAGGTCAATGTCGACAATCTCTTCGACAAGCGCTTTTACAGCGGCAACGTCTGGTTCCCGGGCTTCGTCTATGGCGAGCCGAGAAACGCGCGGGCGACGCTGAAATATACATTCTGAGAAACAGGGTGATCGAATGGCCGCTTTTCGCCGATGGCCGCGCCCGGCGATTGCGGACATGAAATGAGGGCGCTAGCGACGAGCCATGACATCGGTTCGTTCACGCCCGCCGGCGCTCGTCGCTGCCCTTCAGTCGCTTGGCCTCGCCGCATCGCTGATGGCGGCGGCGCCGGCGCACGCGGCCGAACAGATACTTTACACCAATATGTCGGTGATCGACGGCACCGGCGGACCCGCGCGAGCCGGGCAGGACATTTTGATCGACGGCGAACGGATCGTCGCGGTCGGCGCGCATGATACGCTGGCGTCGCGCGCGGCAACGGCGCGCCGGGTCGACCTGACCGGGCGCTTCGTGATCCCGGGGCTGATCGACAGCCACGTCCACCTCGCCACCCCGCCCGACCGGGTGCGCGCCGAAGCGATCCTGCGCCGCCAGCTCTATGGCGGCGTCACCGCGGTGCGCGACATGGCCGACGATCTGCGAGCGGTGGGCGAGCTTTCGCGCGCGTCGCTGGTCGGCGAAATTCCCGCGCCCGACATTTATTATGCCGCGTTGATGGCGGGGCCGTCTTTTTTCGAAGATCCCCGCGTCCTCGCGGTCAGCCGCGGCTTCACGCCGGGCACCGCACCGTGGATGCAGGCGATCGACAAAAAGACCGAGCTGCGCACCGCGGTCACGCTGGCGCGCGGCACGTCGGCGAGCGCGATCAAGATTTACGCCAACCTGCCCGCCGAGCGCGTCGCCGCGATCACCGCCGAGGCGCACCGCCAGAAACTGATGATCTGGGCGCACAGTGCGGTCTTCCCCGCCCGCCCCGCCGAAGTGATCGCGGCGGGCGTCGATTCGGTCAGCCATGTCTGTTATCTCGGCTATGAGGCACAGCCAAAAATGCTCGCCTCCTATCAGGACCGCACCCCGGTCGATGAGGCACGCCTTGCACCAACGGGCGAGGATCCGGTCGTCGCCCGCCTCTTCGACGCGATGCTGAGGCGCGGCACGATCCTCGACGCGACCGGCAGCCTGTTCGTGAAGTTCGAGGCCGCGCGCAAGGCCGATCCGAAAGCCAAGCCGCTGCGTTGCGGCGGCGCCCGCACGATCCGGCTGACCCAGCAGGCATGGCGCGCGGGCTTGCCGATTTCGACCGGCACCGACTTCGTCAATCCCGCCGGCGACGCCTGGCCCGAAGTCCACGCCGAGCTTCGCTATCTGGCGAACGATGTCGGCATGCCTCCGCTCGCGGTGATCCATTCGGCAACGCTCGTCGGCGCGCGCGCCGCTGGGCAGGACAAGGATATGGGATCGATCGAGCCCGGCAAGCTCGCGAACTTCGTCATACTGACAGCGGACCCGCTCGCCGACATCGGCAACATCGAGCGGATCGAAATGACGGTGAAGCGCGGCCGCGAATATCGCCGCGCCGATTATATCGCGCCGACCGCGAAGGAGCTTGGAAATGACGATTGACCGGCGCGCGATGTTGGCGGGAGCGGCGGGGCTGGCCGCGACCTCGCTGCTGCCCGCAACTGCCCGCGCCGCGGCGCCCGACGGCCGCAAATGGGTGATCGTCAATGCGCTCGGCGGGCTCGCCGATCCGAATGTGCGCGATGCGCCCGACCCGTTTTCGCCGCGCGTGCTGGCCGAGGCGCATGCGTCGGGCGTGACCGCGATCAACTGCACGCTCGGTTATGTCGCGGGGCCGGCCGAACCGTTCGAAAAGAGCGTCGGCGACGTCGCCGAAATGGACATGCTGCTGCGCCGCTATCCGCGCGATCTCGTCAAGATATTAGGCGCCGCCGACATCCGCCGTGCCAAGGCCGAAAAGAAGATCGGGATCATCTACGGCTTCCAGAACGGCGCGATGATGGGCAAGGATGTGGGCCGCGTCGACATCTTCGCCAATCTGGGCGTGCGCATCTTCCAGATCACCTATAATCCGGCGAACCAGCTCGGCGACGGATCGATGGCGCCGGGCAATCGCGGGCTCACACCGTTCGGGCGCGAAGTGATCGAGCGGCTCAATGCGCAGCGCATGATCGTCGACCTGTCGCACAGCGGCGAAAAGACCTGCCTCGAAGCCGCGCGCGCGTCGAAGGCGCCGATCTCGATCAACCACACCGGCTGCCGCGCCGTCACCGACCTGCCGCGCAACAAGACCGACGCCGAATTGCGGCTCGTCGCCGAAAAGGGCGGCTTCATCGGCATCTATTTCATGCCCTTCCTCAACATCTCGGGCCATGCCCGCGCCGAGGATGTCGTCCGCCACATCGATCATGCGGTGAATATCTGCGGCGAGGATCATGTCGGAATCGGCACCGACGGCACCGTAAGCCAGATCGACGATCTTCGGGCGTATGAAGCGGTGCTCGCAAAGGAGATCGCCGAACGCCGCGCCGCGGGGATCAGCGCCGCGGGCGAACGCCCCGACACATATCCCTTCGTCGCCGATCTGCGCGGCCCCGACCAGTTCCGGAAACTTATCCGCCTGCTCGCCGCGCGCGGCTATTCGAGCCGCCGGATCGAGAAGATCATGGGGCTCAATTTCCTCCGCCACGCCGAAAGCGTCTGGGGTGGCTGATCCGATCTGCTTCGTCGATGCGGCAGAAGTCCGCGAGCGGCTCGACCACCGAACGTGCATCAACCTGATGCGCCACGCGATGATCGCACTCGCCGAGGGACGCAGCCGGCAGTTGCTGCGCGGCATCATCGACCTCGACGGCGGCGATCTGTTCGGCGTGATGCCCGGCGCGCTCGACGGCGCGGGCTTCGGCGCGAAGATCATCAGCATCTTCCCGGCCGCCGCCGCGCACGGCAGCTCGCATCAAGGCGTCATCATCCTGTTCGACCGCGCCAGCGGGGCGCCGGTCTGCGTGATCGACGCCAGTGAAGTCACCGCGATCCGCACCGCCGCCGCCTCGGCAGCGGCGACCGACGTGCTCGCGCGGCCCGGCGCCAGCCGTCTCGCGATCATCGGGACGGGCGAACAAGCATGGCATCATGTCGCGGCCATCCGTCACGTGCGGGCGCTCGACGAAGTGCGAATTTGGGGACGCGCGCCCGAAAAGGCGGGCGCGCTTGCCGGCCGGATTGCCGACGATTTCGGTTTTGCCGCCTATGAGGTGGCCTCGGTGGCCGAGGCGGCGGAGGGCGCCGATATCATCTGCACGCTGACCGGGGCGGCCGAACCATTCCTGCTCAACACGCATGTCGCGGACGGGACGCATATCAACGCCGTCGGCTCCAGCCGCGCGGGACCGTCCGAAATCGACGAAGCGCTTGTAGCGCGCACGCGGTTCGTGCCCGATCATCGCGATGGCGTGCTGGCGCAGGGCGCTGAATATCTGCGCGCGCGCGATGCGGAGCTGGTCACCGAAGCGCATGTCCTGCCCGAGATCGGGCATGTCTTTTCGGGTTCCACGCCCGGCCGTCTAATGGCATCGGACGTCACCATATATAAATCGCTGGGCTCGATCGTACAGGATCTGGCCTGCGCCGCCTGGCTTTGGAAGACGCAACGCGATCGCGTACCGGTGGCATAGCCGGCCGCCTGTATGCCCGCGTCATGGAATTCCTATTCCACCGAATAGGCTGCATGCGCCCCGGCGATGCGGTAAGGAAAATCATGATTATCGAACCGACTCGCTCCGCTCGTGGCGCGTCCATGACCGCGAAGCCGGCCTGATCCGCCATGGCGGATTATGTCTTCAAGCCCCACGAGCGGCCGACGCTTCCGGGATCACCCGCCAATCCGGACCACCCGACCGCGCGCATGGTGCGCCATTTCCTTATCGGCTGCCTGATCGGGATCACCGGCGGGCTCGGCAACGCCTTGGTCACCGTAAACCTCAACTTCGCGCAAGGGACGCTGGGGCTCAACAGCGACGAGGCGGCGTGGCTGACCGCCGCCTATTTCATGACCAATGTCACCGCGAACCTGCTGCTGGTCAAATATCGCCAGCAGTTCGGGCTGCAGCCGTTCATCCGCTACACGCTCGTCGCTTATGCCGTGACGACGCTGATGCACCTGTTCATCCACGATTTCTGGACCTCGGTCGCGGTCCGCGCGATGAGCGGGATTGCGGCGAGCGGCCTTTCGACGCTCACCATCCTCTATTTCTTCCAGGCGCTGCCGGCGTCGAAGCGGCTTGCGGCGGTGATGATCGGCATCTGTATCCCGCAGATCGCGACGCCGCTCGCGCGCGTGCTTTCGCCGGGGCTGCTTATTTGGGGCGACTGGCACAATCTCTATTGGTTCGAATTCGGGCTCGCGCTCGCGACGCTCGCCGCGGTGATGGCCCAGCCGCTGCCGCCGAGCGAGCGCGAAAAAGTGTTCGAGCCGCTCGACTTCCTGACCTTCGGCCTCCTGGCGCCGGGATTATGGCTGCTGATCGCCGTCCTCTCGCAAGGGCGAATCCAGTGGTGGACCGAACGGCCGTGGATCGGCTGGTCGCTGGCCGCGAGCGTCGCGCTGATCGCTGCCGCGATCCTCGTCGAGCATCATCGCAGGAATCCGCTGATCAACACGCGCTGGCTCGGCACGCGCGAGATGCTGCGGCTGATGGCGGTCGCCGCATCGGTCCGCATATTGCTCTCCGAACAGGCGTTCGGCTCGGTCGGATTTCTGGGCACCGTGGGCATGATCAACGACCAGATGGTCACGCTGAACCTGATCGTCGTGTTCGCGTCGATCGCCGGCCTCGTAACCGCGGTGCTGACCTTTCGTCCCGACAATCTGTCGCGGCCGATCATCATCGCGGTGATATTGATCGTGATCGCATCGTTCATGGATGCCAATACGACCAACCTCACGCGGCCGAGCCAATTCTATCTCAGCCAGGCGCTGATCGGCTTCGCGTCGCTGCTCTTCCTCGCGCAAGCGATGGTGATCGGCATCGCGCGGACCTTGCTCGCTGGCGGCAAGAATTTCATCAGCTTTGTCGTGCTGTTCAGCATGAGCCAGAGCATCGGCGGTCTCGCCGGCGGCACCCTGCTCGGGACGTTCCAGACGGTCCGCGAGAAATATCATTCGCACGAACTGGTCCAGAATATCGTTGCGAGGGATCCGCTGGTCGCAGCGCGGCTCGGCGCCGGCAGCCGCGTCGTTGCCGGAACGGTCGGCGATCCGGTGCTGCGCAGCGCCGAGGGCGCCGCACTGCTCAGCCAGCAAGTCACGCGCGAGGCGCATATCCTTGCGTATAATGACGTATTCCTGCTGGTTGGCGTACTTGCGGTCTTGACGGCGATATGGGGCTTCATGATCAGCCGGGCGATCCGGCGGCGAAACGAACCGTCACCGGTGATATTATTGGTCCAGCGTCTGCAGGCGCAGGCACAAGCTCAACAGAGGCAATGAGATGAGCGAGAAGCCCAAGACGAACACGCCGGCACGCGAACCCGCAGCGGCTGCCCCGCCCGAAGCAGCGGCTCCGTCCGATCCGCAGGTCGACGCGCCGCCGTCGGGATGGCGCCCCCCGGACAAGACGCGCACGACCGTCATCGTCATCATCGTCGCCGCGGTGCTCGCGATCCTCGCCATCCTCTACGCCTGGGACCTGCCGCCCTTCGCCGGGAGAGCGGAGCGGACCGACAATGCCTATGTGCGCGGGCGTGTGACGATCATCAGCCCCCAGGTCAGCGGCTATGTCACCCGCGTGCCTGTGCAGGATTTCGCCGAGGTCAAGGCGGGCCAGATTCTCGCAACGATCGACGACCGCATCTATCGCGCGCGCGTCGCGCAGGCCGAAGCCAATGTCGCGGCGCAGCAGGCCGCGCTCGCCAATTCGGCGCAGGCGCAGCGATCGCGCGAGGTCGCAACCGACAGCCAGAATGCCGGGATCGCGAACGCGCAGGCGCAACTGAACAAGGCCGACGCCGACATGCGCCGCGCGCGCGCGCTCGTCGCCGACGGTTCGATCTCGACCCGCGAATTCGACCAGACGCGCGCGGCGCTGCTCGCGGCGCAGGCGGCGCTGCAACAGGCGCGCGCCAGCCGGGCGATCGGGACGCAGGATGTCCGCACCGTCGTCGTCGGGCGCGCCGGGCTCGAAGCCGCGGTCGAATCGGCGAAGGCGCAGCTTCGCCTTGCGCAGATCGATCTCGACAACACGGTCATCCGTGCCCCTGCCGACGGGCAGCTGTCCGAAATCGGGGTGCGCGTCGGCGCCTATGTCACCGCCGGAACCCAATTGCTGTCGGTCGTCCCGCACCAGGTCTGGGTGATAGCGAACTTCAAGGAAGCCCAGACCGGCAACATGGCGATCGGCCAGCCCGCGCGGTTCAGCGTCGATGCCTTGGGCGGCGCCGAACTGACCGGGCGGATCGAAAATCTGTCGCCTGCGGCGGGGTCGGAATTCGCGGTGCTCAAAGCCGACAACGCCACCGGCAATTTCGTCAAGGTAGCGCAGCGCATCGCGGTGCGGATCAAGATCGACGAGAAACAGCCGGTGGCGACGCGGCTGCGGCCCGGCATGTCGGTCGAGGTCCGGATCGACACAAGCGGCGGGTCAAAGCGATGAAGCGCGCGCGGCTCGCGCTGACGGCCGGGCTGGCGGCTGCGCTCGCCGCCTGCGCCGGCCAGAACGTCGCGACGACCGGCGTCGCGCCCGTGACACCGCCGGTGGCATGGCGAACCGATGCCGATCCGGCCGCGCCCCTGCAGCGCGACTGGTGGCGGTCGTTCGGCGATCCGGCGCTGGCCGCGCTGGTCGACACGGCCCTGACCAACAACAGCGACATCGGCGTCGCGGCGGCGCGCGTCCGCGAAGCCCGCGCCAATTTCGCGCTCGCGCGGGCGCAGACGCTGCCCACGATCGATGCGGCGATCAGCGGCGGCCGGTCGCGCTCGGTTAGCCCGTTCGGCCAGCCGTCGGAGCAGAATTTCGCGCAGCCGCAAATCCAGATCGCCTACGAAGTCGACCTGTTCGGCCGCCTTGCCGATCAGAAGTCGGCCGCACGCGATAGCTGGTTCGCGAGCGAGGCGGCGCGCGATGCGGTGCAACTGTCGGTCGCCGCAGCGGTAGCGAGCAACTATGTCACGCTGCGCAGCCTCGACGCGCGGCTGGAAGTGGCGCGCGAGACGGTGCGCGCGCGATCGGAATCGCTGCGGATTGCGAAATCGCGCGTCGGGCGCGGCTATTCGCCCAAGCTCGAGCTTCAGCAGGCGCAAGCCGAATATGACGCGACGGCGCAGATCGTGCCGCAGATCGAACTCGCCATCGCGCGGACCGAGGACGGCCTCAGCCTGCTGGTTGGCGACACACCTCGCGCGATCGACCGCGGCACGGCCCTTGACCGCCTCGCTATTCCCGGGATCCCCGAGGGCCTGCCGTCCGAACTGCTGCGCCGCCGGCCCGATGTCGCGCAGGCCGAATATCAACTTGCGGCATCGGACAAGAATCTCGCCGCCGCGCGCAAGCGTTTCCTGCCGCAGGTCCGCCTGACCTCGGCCGCCGGCGCGGCCTTCTCAACCCTGATCGGCGACCCGATTTCGATCTGGTCGGTCGGCGGCAGCATCCTCGCCCCGATCTTTCAGGGTGGCAGGCTGACGGCGCAGGCCGAAGCCGCGGGCGCACAGCGCGACCAGGCAGCCTTCGCCTATCGCCGCACGGCGCTGACCGCATTTCGCGAAGTCGAGGATGCGCTCGCGGCGGTCAGCCGGATCGACGCGCAGATCGTATTCGCGCAGTCGCAGCGCGATGCGCTGGCCGAGGGGCTGCGGCTCGCGACCAATCGCTATCGCGAAGGCTATTCGCCCTATCTGGAACAGCTCGACGCCCAGCGCGGCCTGCTCGGTGCCGAACTGTCGCTGATCCAGCTCCGCGCCGACGCGCTCGCCGCGCGTATCCAGCTGTTTCAGGCCATGGGCGGCGGTTGGACGAACTGCAGGGCGTCCGAAACTCCATGCGCTCGGGCGCCTTAGCGCGCCTTGATTCGAAACGATCGTTAGCAAACGCTTGCGCTGCGATGGCGTGGCGCCCCGCCGCACGCTCAAAATGATGCGGCGAAATCGGGTCGGGCTGTCCGGAAGATGCCGGTTGAAAAATTCGAAATTTTGAAACATGGCCACTGGAGTAAAAGCCCTATAATTCATAGGATTATTGAGCAAATCCGCTCGCTCCTCCGATATGATATTTTCAATAATTGAAAATTATGTCTTGATCGGGGTTGATTTTTCAAAAAATTACGACTTTATAGAAAATCGCAAACCCGAGGATCGCAGGAGCCTCGCGGTAAAAACATAAGCGAACACCGGACGGCGGAATTGCCGTCCACAGGCGAAGGGGATAATTATGAAGTTCGTTCAATCCGGCTTGTATGCGGGCACCGCATTGTCGATGCTGGTCAGCCTGAACCCGGCCTATGCGCAGTCCGCTACCCCCGCAACCGACCTGGTTTCGGACGAGGAAATCGTGGTCAGCGGATCGCGCATTCAGCGCGAAGGTTTTGATGCGCCGACTCCGACGACGGTGATCGGCGAGGCCGAGCTTGCGCTGGGCAATCGCCCGAGCATCGCGCAAGTGCTGAACGACGCCCCGCAATTTCGAGCCACATCGACGCCATCGACGACCCCCGGCAGCACGAGCAGCGGCGTTTCGACCGCCGATATGCGCGGCCTTGGCTCGGTCCGTACCCTCACCCTGCTCAACGGGCACCGCTTCGCCGGGGCCAACGACCTCAACATCGTGCCGCAAAGCCTGGTCAAGCGGATCGACGTCGTCACCGGCGGCGCATCGGCGGCCTGGGGCTCAGGCGCGGTGGCGGGCGTCGTCAACATCATCCTCGACGATGATTTCACCGGCTGGCGTATGGGCGTGCAGTCGGGCATCTCGTCACGCGGCGACGCGGCGCGCTATGGCGCCGACATCGCGTGGGGCACCGATTTCGCAGGCGGCCGCGGCCACTTCATGGTCGCGGGCGAATATATGAACGAGCGTGGCGCGCTCAGCCGCGACGATCGGCCCAATCTGGAGGCAGGGCTGTTCCAGCACTCCCCCAACAAGCTCGAACTGGTGCGCGATCCCAATTCGACCCAGCTTTACAACGGCGGCTCGATCCTCAGCCTCACCGGCGCTCCCCGCAATCTGGTTTTCAATCCCGACGGCAACATCGGCGCCTTCCCGCTCGGCAGCGTGACGCAGGGCGTCACGACCATCGGCGGCGGCGGCCAGAACATCTTCGACTATGTCGCGGTCAGCACGCCCTATGAGCGGGTCAACCTCTTTGCCCGCGCCAGCTACGACCTCACCGACTCGCTGAAGGTCTGGGCCAATTTCAGCTATCACCGCATGTCGGCGGACTATAGCTTCTTCCCCGAAACCCCGGCCGTCGCCATCCTGCCCGACAACGCCTTCCTGACCCAGGCGAATCGCAACCAGCTCGCTGCCGCCGGTGTCACCGGCCCGTTCCTGCTCGGCCGTGTCATGGACGATGTCGGCGCCGACGGAGTGATGAAGTTCAAATACAGCCGCCGCAATCTCGAGGGTGCGATCGGGCTCGACGGCAGCTTCGGCGACGGCTGGAAATATGACGCCTATTATAATCATGGCGAAATCCGGCTCAACCAGCAGCTCAACAACCAGCGGATCAAGTCGCGCTTCAACAATGGTGTCGATTCGGTCCTCGTGAACGGCACGCCGACGTGCCGTATCAACGCCGACGCATCGACGACCAACAACGACCCCAATTGTGTGCCGATCAACCTGTTCGGCAATGGCAGCATCTCGGACGAGGCGGCGGCGTGGGCGTTCGGCGGTTCGCAGCTGATCTACACGATCAAGCTCGATGCAGCGGGCGCCAGCGTCTCTGGCCAGCCCTTCTCGACCTGGGCCGGCCCCGTCGACATCGCTTTCGGCACCGACGTCCGCTGGGAAAAGCAGGTCACCAACTTCGTCGACCCGCTGTCGCTCGCCAACGCGCTCGGCACGCTCAATTCGTCGGCCACGAACGGCAGCTTCAACGTCAAGGAAGCCTTTGCCGAAGTGAACGTGCCGCTGCTCGACATCACCGACACGCTGAAGCTCGAAATCAACGGCGCCGCGCGATATTCGGATTACAGCACCAGCGGCGGGATCTGGTCGTGGAAGACCGGCGGCACGCTGCGCGTCGTCAACGACCTGCTGCTGCGCGCCGTCTATTCGCGGGATATCCGTTCGCCCAGCATCACCGAATATTTCCTCAATCGCTCGACCAACATCGGCACCGTCTTCGATCCGTTCCAGGGTCAGAACGGCACGGTGCAGAACAATGTGGTCGTCTATGGCGGCGGCAACAAGCTCCTGACGCCCGAAATCTCGCATACGCTGACGCTCGGCGGATCCTACTCCCCGTCCTTCGCGCCTGGCCTGCGTCTGTCGGTCGATTATTACGATATCGACATCGACAATGTGATCACGACGGTCACCGCGAACGATCTGCTCAAGCAGTGCTTCGCCAACGCTCCGGGCGATCCAACCTGCAATGGCATCGTCGTCCGCGAAGCGAACGGCACCATCGGATCGATCACGAACGGGTATCGCAACCTCGCCAATTACCGCACCCAGGGCCTCGATATCGAAGCGTCGTACCGCATGCCGTTGGGCGACGGGAACCTGTCGTTCCGCGCGCTGGCCAACCATGTCTTCAACTTGAAGATCAATGGCGCGGACGTGTCGGGTTACGTTGGCGGCGACACGGCCTTCTCGACCCCGAAATGGCGCGGAACGGGCACGATTGCCTTCGACAACGACAGCTTCGGCGCCAATCTGCGCGTCCGCTACGTCGACGGCGGCCTCGACCGCCCGCTGACGGTCGTGAACGGGGTCGCCGTGCCGATCGTGAACAACAAGGTGGGCAGCCGCACCTATGTCGATCTTGGCGCCCAGTTCAAAGCGGGGCCGTTCACGCTGTTCGGCAACGTCAACAATCTGTTTGACCGCGATCCGCCGATCACGCCGTACACCAGTCCCAATTTCGACGTGATCGGCCGCTATATTTCGGGGGGCGTGAAGCTGAGCTTCTGACCCGTCTCAAAAGCTAGTCCCGGGGGCAGCGGTATCGGTGATACCGCTGCCCTTTTTCTGTGTCGGAATGGCGATTTCGAAGCGTAATCGAGGTCGCCCACCGTCATCGTTGGTTGGATCCGGGATCCGGTCGGCGCAAGGACCGTGCAATATTCCAAAGTTCAGTAAAGTTCAGCCCTGCGCGCGCCCGTTTTGGACCTCGCGGCGTGCTGGACGCCGCCACGCCCCCGCCGTGGTCGCCGCGCAGCGACCGCCTTTATCCACCAAATGAAAGAGCCGAGATGAAGGCTGGCACAGCCGGATAATGTAGGAAAGGCCTATTTGAAGGCGACGCCTGCTTTGGGGTGGGAAGCAGTCACCCCCAATGCTTTCCTGTCTCCGCCCGAACCCCCGCGATCAAGCCGTCATAAATACGGTTCATGAAGTTGCGTCCGTCGATCGGTTTCCTCAACAGCACGGCGACACCGAAACCATCGTGCAGAAACGGCCTAATATCGCCCTTGAACCGCCATCAGATTATGGAGCAAAGGCCAACGCTCTTCCGCATACTTCCAAAATTCGCGCCGCCGTCTCGCCATGCCCGGATGATGCCATCCCCACTTAACGTCTGCAATCGGTCGATTGCCGCCATAGATCGGAGCGGATTGACGGAAACGGGGTGGTTAGCTGCCGTTGTTCGCAGCCGCGAATGCTCCGATGATTTGCTGTTCCGACAATCCTTGCTGTCGTGCCCACTCGATCAGGTACTCAGCCAAGTGCCAATCAATTGGTTCATCCGGGCGCACAAGGCAGTTGGAAAGGTGTAATCCGCTGTCATTCGACGGGCCGAGTTGATCGATCTCTTGCCATATCCGCGATTGTATTGCCGAGAAAACAGCGGGCGCAGCTTTTTGGTCGAATGCCTCCAGCGCTTCTCTTTGAAGGGGGTGTTTGAGAGTAATGTGTTCGTGAAACGCGCGAACGATCGGCACGGTACTAGGAGCAAGCTCTCCAGCATCGATCTTGGCGATTATCAAATCGGCGTCCCGAGGTGCGCTGGTCATGGCGAAAGCCTATCACCTAGCGCTATGTCCGCAACCGGTCGTTTCCCGCCACCTGCACCGATTTGGCTGAAACGGCGCGATCGGGGTGGGAAGCCGACATTGCCTCTCGTTTCCTAAGATGGCATCGATGCACGCATGAGTGACTTTGTCTGGAAACATCCCGAACGCCGTGATCTCTTTCTCGCATGCCGGATCTTGGCTGATGGCGTCGATGATGGCGACTGGCTTCAATGGGCGTCCGATACCCTGATACAAGACTTGGAACTTTTCGACGACCCTCGCCAAGGAACCGGCTTTTGGATTTTTGAGAACGAAGCGAGCCTTGCCAACGAAGTTGGTGAAAAACTGTGGGCTCTCGTGCAAGATAATCCCTTCGAAGCGGCGAAGCGCTTGACTGGGCTTAACGTGCAACCTTTGAGGCAGGCGGCATCAGACCTCGTGAGGCTCATGAGAGTGAACGGACGCTAACTGCGCGGCAACGTCCGCAATCGGTCGTTAGCCGCCAAAGCGGCTAATTCGGAACCGCGCTACCAAGACGGTGTAACGCAGCTATTGCCGGGCCTGCCTTACCAGTCAGGCTTCTCGCCCGTTCCCAAGGCGTCACTGAAGTAAAAGGCCCCGGTGAAATCGGCACCTTCCATATTGGCGCCGGTGAAAACCGTTGCGCAAAGTGCTGCCCCTCGAAAGTCAGAGCCGGACAGGTCGGCACCCGAAAAGTCGCAAGTTTTCACGTTGGCATGGACGACCGCATTTTTAAGAGAAGCGTTACGGAAAGATGCGACTACGAAGCAGTCGATGATCTCAATATTGTCAAGATGGGCGCCTACCAGAGCGTCTGAACCATCATCGCAAACGTCCAGATTATGGAAACGTCGCTGCCCCGACACATATCTAAGCAGCAACTCAGACTGCGTAATCTCTTCATGAACGACAATCATCCTGCCAGCATAGGCCCGTTTGAGTGTTCATCAACCCTGCCTCCAGCGTGGTGTGAGCATTGTCGCCGCCTGACCGAGCCAAACGTCCGAAATCGGTCGTTTCCCGACGCAATCATTCTCGACCGCGCTATGTGTCTCGTTCCACTCGATCCAGGATGCCGAGGATAAAAAAACCTCCCCGTCGCGCGGCGACGAGGAGGTTGCAGAACAGAGCGCTGACGGAGAAGCCCGGCCGGGCCCTCCCCATGCGAGTTATGCCGTCAGTAATTCACCGTCATCGCGATCAGGCCAAAGGTCCATGCGACATAGAGCGGCATGATCGTCGCGAAGAGCAGGAGCAGCGCCCAGAGGGTGCGGAACCAGTCGCGTTTCTCCTGACGGACGATGCGGAAGTTCCATGCGGCCAGCACAACCCCGCCGACGAGGACGATCAATCCGGCAATCTGGAGAAACCACAGCCAGGGATCATAGGAGGGCAGCGCCTTCAGTTTCGACATGCTGATCACCCACGCCGCGACCAGCGCGAGCACCAGCCCTGCCCCAACGCGGACGCCGCGATAGACACGCAGCGAACGGCGATCGAGCGTCAGCGGTGCCTTGTAATGGCGCCGGATCAGCGCCGAGACGGGCCACTGAAGCAGGGTTATCAGCAGGACACCGAGGCTGATATACATCGCGGGCATGATCCACGCCGCCGATTTCGATGCTGGCGCCCGGTCGAACACCATGAAGGGCGAGATGCCGTCGATGCTCCAGCGCACGACCTTGCCATCGACCACCTGCGCGGCGAGCCGGCCGTGGCCGTCGGCATTGTGCCAGACGAAGGGCGCGGTCTCGATCCATTTCGCGGGCTTTCCGTTGAGGTCGCGCGCGGCGGGGACGATCAGTTCGCCCTTGGGGCCGACGCTGATCTTCACCTGACCGAACAGCGAGGCGATCGCGTAGAAGTTCGTTTCCGCGCGGCGGCTGTTGAGCCAGTTACCCGCCAGCATTCTGGCATGTTCGGCCGAGGTTTTCGCATCGACGCGCGTCGCGGGCACTTCGTTGCCCGGAAGATAGCGATCGGCGAAATCCTCGAACAGCGCGCGGCGCACCGGACCGACCGACGCCTGCTCGCCGGTTGCGTTGAACGACATATAGATGCCGACATTTTCGCTGGTGAAGAGGTGGAGTGCGGTGTGGAACAGCTGCGTATCGCCGAGATGCGCGATCACCTGCCGCCCGTTGATGTTGGTTTCGAAAAAGCCGAGCTCCATGCGGTTGAGCGGCGGCAGGATCGTCAGCGGCGTATCGTGCATCATCCGCGCGGTTTCGGGCTTCATCAGCCCCGCGCCCTGACCCAGATGCGCGATCATGAACTTCGCCATGTCGGCGCCGGTCGAGGAGAGGCCCCCGGCGGGTGACGGGCCGACGATTTCGAACTTCGACGGACCGGCCGAAAGCTGGCGATAGCCCGTCGCCATCCACGGCGCGAACGCCTTGGGCAGCGGCTGGCGGAAGGTCGATTGCGCCATGCCGAGCGGCTGGAAAATCCGCTGCTCGACATAGTCGTCGAACGACATTTTCGTCACGCGCTCGACGATATAGCCCGCGAGCGCGGTGCCGTAATTCGAATAGGAGGGCGTCGTCCCCGGCGTGTAGATGCGGTTCGGAATGCCGCCCTTCACAAGATCACCGAGCGGGATCTGAAACTTCTTGTCCTCGAACATGGTGAGCTTGCCATGTTCCTCGAAGCCCGCGGTGTGCGTCATCAACTGGCGCATCGTCACCGGCTTGCCGTCTTTCAGCGGGATCTTGAAATCGAGGTAGGTGTTGACGTCGGCGTTGAGGTTAATCTTGCCCGCCTCGACCTGCTGCATCACCGCGGTCCAGGTAAAGAGCTTCGACACCGAGCCGGGGCGGAACAGGGTGCGGGCGGGGTCGACCGGCGTGCGCTTGGCGGCGTCGGCATAACCGAAGCCGCGCTGCGTCAGCACCTGCCCGTCCTTGACCACGACGATCACCGCGCCGGCGAGGTCGCCGCGCTTGAGCGCGAACGGGACGAAGCCGTCGAGCCAGCTATCGACGTCCTGCTTCGTCAGCGTTGCCGACGGTGCGAGCGAGGTCGTAACCGGCGCCGCCGTCTTTTGTGCCTCGGCCGCCGGTTTGGGCGCGATGGCGGGCGCCAGCGGCGTTGCCGGTTTCGTTGCCGCAGTGCCGAGCATCATGACGAGCGGCAACAGCGCGAACAGCTTGATCGAGCGCATATTCATTCCCCTGCCGCCCGCACGACGACGCCGCGCGCCATGACGAAGCCCATGGTTTCGAGGCTACGCACGTCGGTGAGCGGATCGCCCTTCACCGCAACGATGTCGGCCGACTTGCCCGCGGCGAGCGTGCCGATTTCGGTTTCGAGCCCGGCATGCGTCGCCGCCCAGACCGTCGCGGACTTGATCGTCTCCAGCGGGGTCAGCCCCGCCTTCACCATCAGCGCAAATTCGCGGGCATTGTCACCGTGCGCCGACACCGCGCTATCGGTTCCGAACGCGATACGCACGCCGCCCTGATGTGCGCGGCGCAGCGCGTCGACCATCAGCGGCCCGACCGTGCGCGCCTTGGCGCGAACCGGCGCGGGCATCCAGTCGGCGGTTTCGGCCTGCCGCGCGACGGTGTCGCCGGCGAGCAAAGTGGGAACGAGGTAGCTGCCCTTCGCCTTGAACAGGCGGATCGATTCCGCGTCGAGATAAGTGCCATGCTCGACCGAGTCGACGCCGGCGCGCAGCGCGGCGTTGACGCCGTCAGTACCATGCGCGTGCGCGGCTACCTTGCGGCCGAGGCGGTGCGCGGTGTCGACGATCGCGACGAGTTCGGCGTCGCTCATCTGCTGGCCGAGCCCTGCGGCGGTGTTCGACATCACGCCGCCGGTCGAGGCGGTCTTGATGACGTCGGCGCCCTGCTGCACCGCCAGCCGCACCGCGCGCGCGCAGTCGTCGGCGCCCGAGCAGAGCGTCGGCGAACGGAACAGGTCGATGATTTCCTGACGATAGCCGTGGACGTCACCATGCCCGCCGTGCGCGGCGACGCCGCCCGCAGCGATGATGCGGGGTCCGACGACCTTGCCCGTCGCGGTGGCGTCGCGCAGCGCGTTGATCGCTTGTGGGTCGGCGCCGAGATCGACCACGGTCGTGAAGCCGGCGCGCACCGTGCGCTTGGCGAAGACGACTCCATCGAACGCCTGATCGACGGTCGACTTGGTCACCGCGTCGAGGCGGCTTGTCGGGCTCGATTCAAAGGTCAGATGGACGTGGCTGTCGATGAAGCCCGGCAGGACGAACTGGTCGCGGAGGTCGACGATCTTGCCCTCGCCGACGAAGCCGTCGCGGATTTCGGCGATCTTTCCGGCGGTGACGACAATCGTCTTGTTCGTTTCGACGCGGCCGCTCGCCGGATCGGCCAGCAGACGCCCGGCGTGGATGTATGTCGTCGTCGGTTCTTGCGCAGCGGCTGACTGGATCAGCGCGACCAGTGCCAAGCCTGCGAATATTGCTTTTTTCACCCTGTCTCTCCCTGTTCCGTTATCCACTCAGCCGGCTTCGCGGCCCCAGATCGTCTCGCCGCACCATGCGTCGCCGTCGACATATTCGATCGATGGCTTGCGGTCGTCCGCGAGGAAGATCGGGCCGTCGAGATCGACGATGTCGCAGAGCTGTCCGACTACGAACGCGGGCGCCATCGCGAGGCTGGAGCCGACCATGTTCCCGACCATCACGCCCAGCCCGAGTTCACGGGCGCGGTTGGCGATCGCCAGTCCCTCGGTCAGCCCGCCGCATTTATCGAGTTTGATATTCACGACGTCGAACCGGCCGACCAGCCCGTCGACATCGGCCAGCGTCAGCGCGCTTTCGTCGGCGGCGATGGGGATCGGGCACTGATAACCCGTCAGGTCGGCTTCACGGCCGCGCGCCAGCGGCTGTTCGAGCAGCTTGACGTCGGCGGCGACCAGCGCCGCGACGAGCGCATCGAGATCGCCGATCGCGAAACCCTGGTTGGCATCGACGCCGATCCAGCATTCGGGCCGCGCCGCGCGCACCGCCTGCACGCGCGCGATATCGACGTCGAGGTCGCCGGTGAGCTTGAGCTTGAGCGCGCGCGCCTGGGCATAGTGGCGCGCGCCCTCGGCCATTACGTCGGGATCGTCGGCGCCGAGCGTGAAGGTGGTACGGAGCGGGCGCGGTTCGGCGAGGCCGGCAAGTTCCCAGACCGGCACGCCGCTGCGCCGGGCTTCCAGTTCCCAAAGCGCGCAATCGAGCGCGTTGCGCGCGCCGCCCGCGGGGAGCAGCGTCTGCAATTGCTCGCGCGTCACCCCGCCCTCGACCGCACTGCGGACGCCTTCGATGGCGGCCACCATCGCGGGCACATCGTCGCTGAGATAATAGACCCCCGAAGCTTCACCGCGCCCGCTGTGTTCGCCGTCCGAAAGCGTGACGAGAACCACGGGCGTGTCGGTAAAAACATGCCCCGAGATGCGGAACGGCTTGGCCAGCGGGAGCGATTCAATCGCGAGGTCGAGGGAGAGGGGGGCAGGCGTTGTCATCATTCTGTCCTTCGGTCGGTTCAGGGCGCGGGGGCAGCGGGCGCGAGCGCTGTCGCGATCTGCGAGAGATATTTGTTCCAGTCGAATGTGTGCCCCTCGGGCGTCCAGCCGAGCCGGACGATCACCGCGTCCTGCGACGGGATCGCTGCGACGATCTGGAAACTATGTCCGCGCGCCATCACGGTATCGGTCGGCAGGTCGGGATAGAGCTTCCGGCGCTCGCCGTCGGCTTCGGCGTGATTCAGCCAGAGCTGCGCACCATAGACGGGCCGCGGCGCGGCCTTGGTCGGCGTGACCGCAAAATCGAGCCATTCGCGCGAAAGCAATTGCTTGCCCCCCGCCCTGCCCTTGTTGAGATGCAGCAGCCCGTACCGCGCCCAGTCGCGCGCCGTGGCATAGGCGTACGAGCTGCCGACCTGCACCCCCGCTTCATCGGGTTCGATCAGCGCACTGGTCATGCCCGTGGGCTCGAACAACCGCTTTTGCGCAAAGCGCGTCATGCCTTCCAGCGTCCCGCCGGTCGCCTGAAACACGATGCGCGACAAGATATTGGTCGTCCCCGACGAATAGCTCCAGTTCGTGCCGGGCGCGTCCTTCAGCGGCTTCGCCGCCGCCATCGCGCCCATGTCGCCCGCCTCGAACAGCATCTTGATCGAGTCATTGCCGGGAACATAGCTTTCGCTGAAGGTCAGGCCGCTCGACATCGTCAGCAACTGGCGCAGCGTGATTTTCGCGCGCGGATCGCCTTCGCCTTGCCATTCGCGCACGGGTGCGGGTTCGTCGAGCTTCAGCACACCGTCGTCGACCAGCAGGCCGACCAATGTTCCCATGATGCTCTTCGACGCCGACCAGCCGAGCAGCTCGGTGCCTTGGTCGAACCCCGGCGCATAGCGCTCGGCGACAATCGCCCCGCCCTGCACGACGACGATCGCGCGCGTGTCGGGATAGCCGCCCTTGTTCTGCTCGTCGAACGCGGCGCTTACCGCCTTATCGAGCGCGGCGCGGTCGAGCCTGGCTTCGGCGGCCGCCCGCAGCCTGGCCACGGGGGCGTCGCCGATCGGCCATGGCTTTGCGGCATTCCCGCGTGTCGGCTTGAGCCGCGCCGCCTGCGCGTCGAGCGCGGCGGTCGACACATCGCCGGTCAGCAATGTGCACCCCGCGACCGGGCGATACAGCGCGGTGCGCGTCGCGGCGCCGGGGGCCGACGCTGTGACGGTCCGCGCCTTGCGGTCGACCGCCAGCATCACCGCCTTTGTGAACGGCGCGAACGCGTGGATGTCATCGCGCAGCACATCGGCCTCGGCGCGCTCCGCTACGAAGATGCTGGCGCAGGCGATCTGCGCCGACACTGCGGTGCCCAGGTCTTCGGGGGTCGAAATCGCGGGAGCGGCGGCAAAGGCCGGCGCCGAAGCGACAAGCGCAAGACCGGTGAGGCAGAGACTCGAAATAGACCGGGCCATATCCTCAGACGCCGCAGCTATGCCGCAGCACCGCGCCGGCCTTGGCGCCGGTATGCTTGCCGCCCGCGATCGTGACGACGCCGTTGACGATCACCGTCTCGATCCCCGCCGGCGACGCCATGGGCTTTTCCCAGCTCGCAACATCGTCGAGCTTGTCGAGATCGAAGACGACGATATCGGCGCGCATCCCGTCGCGGATCAGCCCGCGGTCGGTCAGCCCCATGCGCTGCGCCGGCCAGCCGGTCATCTTGCGCACCGCATCCTCGAGCGAGAGGATCGGGCGGCGCTTCACATATTCGGCGATGATGCGCGGAAAGGTGCCATAGGCGCGCGGATGCGGCAGGCCGAGCGCGTCCATCTCGCCCGCCTTTTCCGACGCTGCGGCATCGCTGCCGATGCTGACCCACGGCTGCTTGATCGCGGTTTCGATGTCCTGCTCGCTCATCATGAAATAGAGCGCGACCGAGCGGTTCGGCAGGCCTTCGAGCAGGATGTCCCACGCCACATCGGCCGGGTCGCGGTTCAGCGCCTTGCCGATCTCGGCGAGGCTCTTGCCGTGATAGGGGCGGTATTTGTCGCTGAAGCCGTTGGCGAGCCGCACATTGGCGAAACCGCCCGATGCGTGGACAAGGTTCGACCAGCCGGGCATCGAGCCTGCGGCGACTTCCTTCTTCATCCGCTCGCGGACCTTGGGATCGCGCAGCCGTTCGATCCCCTTCTGCACCCCGTCGGCCCACACCCAGCTCGGCGCGATGATCTCGAGCCCCGTACCGCCCGCGGTATAGGGATAGAGGTCCGCCGCGACATCGACGCCGCGTGCGCGCGCCGCGTTGATCGTCGCCACCGCCTGCGGCATCAGCTTGCCCCAGCCGGGAGCGTAGGCGGCTTTGAGGTGGAAGATCTCTACCTTCACCCCGCCCTTTTCGCCGATCTCGATCGCTTCCTCGATCGCCTTGACCAGGCCTTCGCTCTCGTCGCGCATGTGCGTGGCGTAGAAGCCGTCGCACTGCGCCGCGACCTTCGCCAGCGTGACGAGGTCCGATGTGGTCTGGAAGCTGCTCGGCGGATAGATCAGCGCGCTGGTGATGCCGAACGCGCCATTTTCCATCGCGATCTTGACCTCCCGGCCCATCGCTTCGAGCTGCGCCGGCGTCGGCTGCCCGGCGCCGTCACCCATCACCTTCACGCGCGCCTGTGTCGCCGAATAATAGGTGCCGTAGTTGACCGATATGCCCTGCTTTTCGAGCTGGCTGAAATGCGCCGGAATCTCGGCGGCCTCAGCCGGCGGCCCGCCCTCGCCGGCGATGACCGTGGTCACGCCCATCAGCAGCTTGTTCTCGGCCGCGCCATTCTTGACGAGGACGCGCCCCGACTGGTCCATCATGTCGATGAAGCCGGGCGAGACATAGCGGCCCTTTGCGTCGATTTCCTTGGCGCCGCGTCCCGCGACCCGCCCGATCCGCACGACCCGGCCGTCCTTCACCGCGACATCGGCGCTGACCCACGGGCTGCCCGCGCCGTCGAGCACACGGCCGCCACGGATCACAATGTCATATTCGGGCGCCGGGGTGTTCGCGGCGAGCAGCATCGGCAGCATCGGCAGCATCGACATGGCACCAAAGAGGATCTTACGCTTCATCTTCATTCTCCCTGCCGGCAGCCGTGGGGACTGACGGTTTTTTGCTTTCATTTCTTTGCGGCCGCCTGCGCATCGGCGCGCACCGTGTCGACAACCTCGCGAACCGCGGCGATCACGACTTCGGGGCGATCGACCTGGATATAATGGGTGGCGTCGGGCACGAGCTGCTGGCGGCCGCGGGTCGAAAAGGCCGCCTGCTCGGTATGGAGCGCCTTCCATTCCTGTTTGAAACGCCCGCCATCCTCTGCCTTCATCTCCAGACCTTTGAGCTGCTCGGGCGTGAAGGGCGCCATGGCGGTCAGCACGATCAGCGGCCGGTTGCCAAAGGTCTGAACCGCACGCGCCTGAACCTGGGTGCGATCATAGCCGTCGAGTTCGGAGGTCGAGCCGCGGATCGAGCTGCTCGTATAAGCACCCGATATGGCGAGCGCGTCGCCAAGCTTCTTGGTTTCGGCGGGTGTCCGAAGCTTCGGTTTGTCACCTTGCGCTATCACGAAGCGGACGAGCCCCGTCCACGCCAGCGCCTTTGCCGTATGCATCAGGGTCGACGCCCGCTTGGGGTGAACATCAAGGCCGGTCGCTTTCCCGAGCCGCGCGACCTGATCGGGCTGCGACGGATCGACCATCACCAGCCCGGCGACCTGATCGCCATATTTCCCGGTATAGGTTCGCGTGTAGGGACCGCCGATCGAATGGCCGACGAGCACGAGCCGGTCGGAAATTCCGGCGCCTTTCAACAGCGCGTGCAGATCTTCGGTGACCGCCGCGGCGTCCTGCGGCGTATCCTTCGGATCGCTCCACATGATGCCCGCGCGATCATAGGCGCAGGTGCGGGTAAAGCCCGCAATCTCATCATGAACCAGCGTCCAGTCGAGCGTGCCGCCGGTGCCAAGCCCGGATTCGAGAATCACCGTCGGCGATCCGGTGCCCCGGCAATCGATATGCATCTTGCGCCCGCCGATATCGACCAGCTTTCCGGGCGGGGGATAGTTTGCCGCGGCGTTCTTGCGCCCCAGAGCCTCATAGATCGAGCCCACGACGACGAGCAGGATCAACAGGGTCAGCAGCCCCAGCAATATGCGCTTCGCCCAGCGCCGGACCCGCGCCCAGCCGGTCACCTTCGTCATTTCAAATTCCCCTCGACGGCGGGTTGAAGCTCTTGTTTCTCGATGACCGCACGGCCGCTCAGCAGACGGAACAATCCGACCGTCAGCAAGGGCAGGACGTAGACCGCAAGAAAGACCCAAGACAGAAAGCGGTAGCCGCTGGCGATCAGCGTCACGAGGCCGAAGCGATCGGCAAGGAACATGCAGCCGACCAGCAGCGCCGCAGCGATACCGGCCCGTGCCCGCTTGCCGAGCGGCGCGCCGCCGCGCGCCCGGCGCGCCGCATCGACGCGCTCGTTGATCGCATGCACCGACCCCGCCCCGCTTTCGAGCAGCGCCGCAAAGATCATGAACTGGAACAGCAGGTGGAACAGCGGCATTTCGAGTTGCCGCAGCATGAAGTCCGACGGCAGCGTCTCACCCATGATGCCCGGATAGAAAGCGATCATCGCGACAAAAAAGAGGATGGCGGGCGCCATCGCCAGCGGCCCTGCGATCAGGCCGGCGGTCACCGCGTCGCGCTGGCTGGTCAAGTGGCGGATCACCGGCAGGATCACCACCGCACCGATGACATTGTAACCGGTGTAGGTCAGCCCGCCGAGAATCCAGCCGTCCGACGGCGCGGGAATGGCGAAACGTGCCGCAATCTCGTCACCGAAACTGCTCAGCGCAAAGACCATGAACAGCGCGTAGACGCCGTAAAGCAGGAAGGAGACATATTTAAACAGGCCCTCGACGGACGCGTTGCCGAAGGTCACGAACAGCGCGATCGAGGCCGCGAGGAACGCGGTTCCCGCGATCGGCGGCCAGCCGAAAATAGACGCGCCGATCTCGCCCGCCGCGGCGCCGAACACCGCGAGCACGAGCGTCACAAGGAGGACGTACCCCACCTCGAACAAGATCCACGCGCGGCCGAGCAGCCCTTCGAAAAAGCTGCGATAATCGAATGCGCCGATCGCCCGCGCGAACGCGAAAGTCGTGGCGCAGATGATACTCCACAGTAGCATCGCGAGCAGCATCGCCGCCAATCCGCCCCACGGCCCGCTCGGCAGGAAAAACTCCGCGAGCTCGCGCCCGGTGGCGTAGCCGCCACCGATCACCACGGCCTTGAAGGCGAAACCCGGCAGCAGGAAACGCTGGAACCAGGAGGATTCCGCCGCGGCTGCCGGGGTGGCCGCTGCGCTCATGCGAGGCAGCTATCCACCAGACGAGCGAAGGCTTCGCCGCCGCGGATGGGGTCGGCGACCGGAAGGCCGAGCCGTTCGCTATCAGCCGCCATCAGCGCGATGGCCTCTTCCTCGCCCAGATGCGACGTGTTGTACGACAGACCGGCGCAGCGGATGGCCGGATTGGTCCGCACACCCAGCCGCAGGTTGAGATCGATTGTTTCCTCAATGCTCGGCAAGCGGTAACCGGGCGAACCCAATATTTCTTCGCGACCTGGCTCGTGACACACGACGATCACGTCGGGCTGGCTGCCGTGGAGCAGCCCCAGCGATACCGCAGCATAGGCGGGGTGAAAAAGCGACCCCTGCCCTTCGACCACGTCCCAATGATCATCGGCCGCGTCTGGGCTCACCGTCTCCGCCGCACCAGCCTCGAAATCCGAGACCACCGCGTCCATCGGCACGCCGCCGCCGGCAATCATGATACCGGTCTGTCCCGTCGCGCGAAAATCGGCATCGACGCCGCGGGCGGCAAAAGCGCGTGCGAGGGCCAGCGCCGTATATTTCTTGCCGAGCGCGCAATCGGTTCCGACGGTGAGCAGCCGCTTACCGCTCCGCTTGCGCCCCGTGCCGACGGGCAGGCCCTTGGGCGGATGACGCACGTCGATCAGCTGGCGACCGAGGCGCTGCGCCCGCGCGGCGAGTTCGGGCATATCGGCCAGCCGCATGTGCATACCGCTGACGATATCGAGCCCGGCATCGAGTGCCTCGAAAAGCGCGGGCATCCAGCTTTCGGGAATCACGCCGCCGCTGTTCGCGACGCCGATGAGCAGCGAACGCGCACCCCGTGCCTTCGCCGCTGCGGGTGCGAGCTGTTCCAGCCCCGCACTGACCGTCGCGCCGGGCAAGGCGTATTCACCGACACATTTCTCGGGCGCCCAGTCGCGGAGACCGAAGGCGGTCTTCGCATAGCCGCGCACAGTCGTGTCCCCGAGGAACAGCAGATAGGGCTGGGGCAATTGCAATGCGCCGGCGGCGATATCGAGGGAAGTTTGAATGTTCACGTCTTTCACCAAAAATCCGAAGCGAGGCAGAATCGGGCGCCGTCGCGGCGCCGATCCTGTACCCGCTCCTGTTGACCTGTTTGAGACATTATTTTCAAATTTTGATAATTGCAATACAATTGGAGAAGTTTCTTTGCTGGCAAGCCGGCGCACACCCCGGCATGCGTCCCGCCCGCCCCGATCAGAAGCGCGTTCCAAAGCCGATCAGGTGGAAACCGACGCCAATCCATAGGAGGACGACCGCGCTCATCAGCAGCACGAGGCTCCAGAATTTCGCGAACCGGCCGCGCTTGGACGTCCAGACATGCCGGATATTCCAGATCGCGCTGGCGAGCAGGCCGAGGAAAATGACCGGCGTTGCGATCTGGAGCATGACGAGCGCCCAGTCGAGTTCACCGCCGAGCGACGAGAAATCGGCGAGCAGCTTAGTCGCGAACAACAACCACCCAACCATCACCGCGACGGCCAGCGCCGCAAAGCTGCGCGTCAGCCGGTAGCTTTTGAGCGCCGCGGGCGCGAGGTCGGCTTTGACGCCATAGCGGCGACGGAGCAGCGTCGAGGCGGGCCAGGCGATCGCGGTGAGCAGGAGCGCGCCGAGGCTGGCGAGCATCGCGGGCGTGAGCCAGGCACCCGACAGATGCCAGGGCACGCGATCGAACGCGAGATAGGGCGACGCCGAATCAACGCTGAAACGCGCGATGCGGCCATTTTCCACCTTGGCGGCAAGGCGCATCTTGCCTCCCGCTTCCCGCCATACGAAAGGCGCGATTTCCAACCACTTGCGCGGCTGTCCTCCGATACCCGACACCGTATTGAGCCGGATGCCCCCGTCGCTATCGAGCGAGACCTTCGTCTGCCCGGTCAATTCCAACGCCTTCAGGAAGCTCGTCTCCAGCCGCCGCGTCTTGTTATACGTCCCGACCATCATCCGCGCATGTTCGCGCGCGGTGGCGGCATCGACGCGGCCGTCGCGCTGCTCGAACGGGAAATAACGATCGGCGAAGGCTTCGAACAAATGGGCGCGGATCGGCCCCGAGACATTCTGCGTGCCCGAGGCGTTCATCGACATATAGATGCCGACCTTCTCCTCGGGGAATATCCAGAGCTGGCTGTGGAAATTGAGGCTGTCGCCGGCGTGCGAGAGCGCCTTGCGGCCGTTGATATTCTGTTCGTAGAAGCCGAGCGCCATGCCGTTAAGCGGCGGGATCAGGCGCAGGATCGTGTTTTGCATCTGCGCCGCGGTCGCGGGCTTCATCAGCGCCCCGCCGTCGGCGAGGTGCGCAATCATAAAGCGCCCCATGTCGGCACCCGACGCGGTCATCGCGCCCGACGGCGCGAGACTGCTGAGCTCGAACCGCCCCGGCTTGCCCGATCCCAGCATATATCCGCTCGCCATCAGCGGCCGGAGCGCCGCGGGAAGCGGCTGGCGGAAGGTCGATCGCGTCATGCCCGCGGGCGCAAAGACGTGCCGTTCGACATAATCGTCGTAGGAAAGGCCCGACACGCGCTCGACGATATAGCCCGCCAGCGACGTGCCATAATTCGAATAGGCCGGCGTCGTTCCGGGCGCGTAAATGCGGTGCGGCACTTGCCGCTTCAGCGCATCGCCAAGCGACGGGATTTTCTTCGGGTCATAGCTGTTGAGCCCGCGCTGCACTTCGTCGAAGCCGCCGGTATGCGTCATCAAATTGCGCATCGTGACCGGCTTGCCCTGGAAAGCCGGAATCTTGAAATCGAGATAGGTGTTGATGTCGCGGTCGAGATCGATCTTGCCCTGCTCGACAAGCTGCATCACCGCGGTCCAGGTGATCATCTTCGACACCGACGCCTGGCGAAAAAGTGTGGTTTCGGGGTCGACCGGCCTGCGCGAGCCAACATCAGCGTAACCGAAGCCGCGCTGCGTCAGGACCTTGCCGTCCTTGACCACCACGACGACCGCACCCGCCGCATCGCCGCGCTTGAGGGCATAGGGCATATAGCCATCGAGCCAGGCATCGACGTCGCTCTTCACCATAGCGGGAGCGGGGAGCGGGCGACCCTCGCCGCGTGCCTCCGTCACCGGCTTGGGGGCGGATTGCGCGGCGGACGGGCTCACCGGTGGCGCCGTGACCCCGACCAGCATCGCCGCAGCCAGCATTGCGCAAGAACGTACAAACCGCATTCGCCCTCCCCTTTCGATCGGGCATTCTCACAGCCCTATTACCGAAATTTCACTTTTTGAAATATTTTCAATTCTGGATATAGGCATCCTGAACGGAAATTTGTCAATGGCGGACGCGACCGTGCAACCGCGAAGCGAAGGCGCGGGCAAATTTCAGAAGGACAGATTTTTCCGCAGTGGCCGCGAAGGCCGATTACCGGGGGGCGCAGTGCTAAACGATTATTCGGCGTCGACGGGATGAAGCGCCGATTTCAGATCGGCATCGGTTGCCGAGCAAACCGACAGGATACGGCACGGCCCGTCGCCAACCGCGACATAGCCATGCCCCATCGACGCGTCGAAATAAGCCGAATCACCCGTTTTCAGGCGCGATGGCGCGTACATGTCAGTGTGAAATTCGCACTCGCCCTCCAGAACGAGCACATATTCTTCGCCCGAATGGCGCATCAGCTCGCCGAAATCGTCAATCGAGCGCACCTTGATGTCGATGATCATGGGATTCAGCGTCTTGTTGAGCAGATCGGCCGAGGGATAGGTGTAGTTATAGGTCGCCGTCTGGATCGAAGGCCCCTCGCCCGCCGGCGTAATGCTGCGTCGGCCGGTGGCGGTATGCGTGGCGGCCGGGATCGACGTCGCCGCGGCGAAGAGCTGCGTGATGTCGATTTCGAGCCCCTGGCTCAGCCGCAACAGCTTTTCGTAGCTGAGCGACATCTTGCCGGTTTCAATCTTTGACAAAGTTGAAACCGGAATGCGCGTGCGCTCGCTCACCTCGGCGAGCGTCCACCCCTTTTCTGTCCGGAGCTCCCGCAGGAATACGCCCGGATTGCCGTCGATGGCGGTGCGCCGATCGCTGCTGGTCGGGATGGGCTGGCGCGTTGCCGGCATCGGTGTCCTTTCAATCGATTTTCTCATCTAGCACATATTTGCGCATTTATCGCATCGATCAAGCCGAACGGCATAATCTGTCGGAACAATCGGCAAAGAAAATTTGCTTATCGGATAGGACCAAGATGATTGCACATACAGCATGACGCCGCCACTGATGCCCCGATTCGCTGGGATGACAGGATGACAAACAAGCTATCCATTCGCATTTCTCCGGAGTTTACGAGCTTCGTCGGCCGCGGCCCCTGTGACGCCGCGTTCCTGCCGCCCGACGCGCTCATTTTCGGCTTTGGCGATATTGGCGAGCCCGCCGTCTCGATGCTGCTCCCCGGCGATGTCTCGGGCCCCGCCGACGATCATCTGGTCGTGCTCGCGATCAGCCGCGCCGCGTGCGACCGTCTGTTCGGGCGCCGCCCCAAGGCGGATGGCCGCTGGTATCTCCCCGCCAATCTTCGCGGTCTCGGCCGCGCGGTGGTCGCCCTAGAAGGCGACAGCGAAGTCGACGACATGTTGCGCAGCGCGCGCAGTCAGGAACTGCTCTGCCAGCTTTTCGCCGAACTCGCCGCCGACCGCATGGTCGAGGTTGGGGGCAGCACGTCGCTGAGCGAACTCGACATCACCCGCGTCGCCGCCGCGCATCAGCTGGTCAACGAGAAGTGGCAGGAAAAGCTGACCGTCGGCAGCGTCGCGCGCCGCTGCGGCCTCAGCAAAGCCAAGCTGACGCGGGGCTTTCGCGAGCTTTATCAATGCAGCGTCGCCGAGGCGGTGAGCGAGCGGCGACTGCAGCGCGCGCGCCAGCTGCTCGCGCAAAGCGACCTCCCGATATCGAGCATCGGCTATAATTGCGGCTATATGAGCAACGCGAGCTTCACGCGCGCGTTCGCGCGGCGTTTTGGCATGGCACCGACCAAGATGCGCGGGCGCGAAGCCACGGCCTGAGCGGAGCGATCGTAAAGCGGCATCCCTCGAAGGAGGGTTGGCAAACAGCGCGGCGCTAATTGCCGCCTGCCGTCCGGCGATCGTTCGCGATGTCGGCAAGTGCGGTCCATTTCGCCTCGCCGGCGCTGTTTTCGATCACCGCTTCGACAAAGGCCATCGTTCGCAGGCCGTCGACGATCCCGGGAAACCAGTCGGCGGTGCCCGGCCGCGGCGGGGTCGAGGCGCCAGCACGAAGGGCTCGGCCGAAGCTGCGATAGAGGTTGGCAAACGCCTCAATATAGCCCTCGGGATGTCCTGCCGGGGTACGCAGCCGCGCCAGCGCCGATGGGTCGAGACCGGGCCCGCCCGCGCGGATCACCTCGGTGGGCCGGTCCAGCCAGCGCAACGTCAACGTATTCGGCTCCATCTGCGACCATTCGAGGCCGCCCTCCTCGCCGTGGATGCGCAGGCGCAGGCCATTTTCGTCGCCCGCGGCGATCTGGCTGGCTTTCAGCACGCCGCGCGCGCCGCCTTCGAATCGCAGCAGCGCCGCCACATCGTCATCGAGGCGGCGGCCCGGAACATGCGTGGTCAGCTCCGCGCTGAGCGACCCGACCGCAAGCCCGGAGACATGTTCGGCAAGCTGAAAGGCGTGGGTCCCGATGTCGCCCAGGCAACCGCCCAGTCCCGCGCGCGCGGGATCGGTGCGCCATTCGGCCTGCTTGTTGCCGTCCCGGTCGATCGGCCGGCTGAGCCAGCCTTGCGAATATTCGACCTGCACCAACCGGATCTTGCCGAAATCGCCGCGTGCGACGCGGACGCGCGCCTCTTCGATCAGCGGATAGCCGCTATAGGTGAATGCCAGCCCGTACAGCTTGCCGCTGCGGGCAACCGCCGCGTCGATCGCTCTTGCCTCGGCGAGGTTCAGCGCCATCGGCTTTTCGGACAGGACATGAAAACCGGCATCGAGCGCGGCGATCGCCATCAGGGCGTGCAGGTGATTCGGGGTGACGATCGCCAGCGCCTCCATCCGCTGGTCCTCGGGCAGCGCCGCCTCGCCCGTGAGCAGCGCGTCGAGCGTCGCATAAGCCCGAGCGGGGTCGAGCCCGAGCGCCGCGGCGCTCCGCCCATTACGCCCGGCGTCGCTGCTGAACGCGCCGCACACCAGCGCAAACTCGCCATCGAGCGCCGCGGCCATCCGGTGTACCGCGCCGATGAAGGCGCCTTCGCCGCCACCGACCATGCCGTAGCGCGTTTTTGACCTCGTATTCGTATTCATCGCATTCCCTTGGCCCGAATTTCCAAAATTGTTTGCATAATAGGATTTCGAACGGTTACCTGATCGCACCGGCTGTTGCCAGACGGGAGAGGATAATGAAATTTCTGTTCGCCCTGCCACCGGCGGGGGCAATATTGATTGCGCTGATGCTCGCGCCTTCGCCAGCGGCGGTTGCGGCACCCGCCCAAGGTCCCGGCGCGCAGGCCTTCGCGGCTTGCCGCGCCTGTCATACGCTGGAGCCGGGCGGCAAAAGCACGATGGGTCCCAATCTGCACGGTCTGTTCGGCCGGCAAGCCGGCTCCGTTGCCGGGTTCAACTACAGCCCGGCGCTCAAGGCATCGAAAATTCGCTGGGACGACAAGACGCTCGACGAATATCTTGCCGCGCCGACCAAAAAAGTCCCCGGCACGCGCATGGTCGTCAAGGTCGCCGACCCGGCGCGCCGCGCGGCGCTGATCGCCTGGCTCAAGACCGAAACCAAATGACCGGAAAGGTATCCGCATGAAGGGTCCGGCCGTTTTCCTTGCGCAGTTCATGGGCGACGCCGCACCGTTCGACACTTTGCCTTCGGCGGCGCGCTGGATGGCGGATGCCGGCTATGTCGGCATCCAGATTCCGACGTGGGACAGCCGCTGCATCGACCTGCGCCAAGCCGCCGAAAGCCAGGATTATTGCGATGAACTCGCGGGCACCTGCCGCGAGGCGGGGGTCGAGATCACCGAATTGTCGACGCATCTGCAGGGCCAGCTGGTCGCGGTGCATCCCGCCTATGATACGCAGTTCGACGCCTTCGCGCCCGACGCGGTGAAGGGCAAGCCCGCCGAGCGTCAGGTCTGGGCGGTCGAGCAGCTCCATCTTGCCGCGAAAGCGAGCCGCCGGCTGGGTCTCGAAGCCCATGCGACCTTTTCGGGCGCGCTCGCCTGGCCCTATCTCTATCCGTGGCCGCAGCGTCCCACCGGACTGGTCGAAGAAGCCTTCGCCGAACTCGCGAAGCGCTGGCGGCCGATCCTCGATGCCTTCGACGAACAGGGCATCGACCTCGCCTATGAAATTCATCCGGGCGAGGATCTCCACGATGGCGTGACCTTCGAGCGCTTCCTTGCGGGCGTGGACAATCACCCGCGCGCCAACATCCTCTATGACCCCAGCCATTATGTCTTGCAGGCGCTCGATTATCTGCAGTTCATCGACATTTACCACGAGCGGATCCGCATGTTCCACGTCAAGGACGCCGAGCTGAACCCGACCGGGCGCTCGGGCGTCTATGGCGGGTTTCAGGACTGGGTCGACCGGCCCGGACGCTTCCGCTCGCTGGGCGATGGCCAGGTGGACTTCGGCGGTATCTTCTCGAAACTGACGCAATATGGCTACGCCGGCTGGGCGGTGCTCGAATGGGAATGCTGCCTGAAGCACCCCGAAGACGGCGCGCGCGAAGGCGCCCCCTTCATCGCCGCGCACATGATTCGCAAGGCGGACAAGGCGTTCGACGATTTCGCGGGAGGCAGCGATCCGGCGCTCAACCGCGCGATGCTGGGGCTGACCTGACCGCGCGGCAGACGAACTAAACGATAATAATCAGAGGGGACGCAGGATGACGACATTGCACAAGGGACGCTTGTTCTGGCTGGGCGTGCTGGCGCTGTTCACCGCTGCGGCGAGCCTTGCCATCCGCGGTGCGATCGCCAGCGGGCTCAAGGCAGAATGGATCGACCCGATCGCTCCGTTGCAGGCGGGCGAGTTGATCGCCGCCGCACTGGGCGCAGCGTTCCTCAGCTTTTCGATCACGCTGTTCGTCGTCAGCGCGCTGCTCGACCAGATCGGCATGAAGCGGTGCCTGGCGGGAGCGGGGCTGTGCTTCATCCTCGGTCCGTTGATGATCGTCACCGCGGGCCATGTCGCCACGGGCATGAACATCTATTGGCTCGTGTGGGCGGGCATGCTGCTCAGCGGCATCGGCTGGGGCCTGACCGAAGCAGCGATCAATCCGCTGACCGCGCAGCTTTACCCCGACGATACCACGCACCGGCTCAATGTGCTGCACGCCTGGTTCCCCGGCGGCATCATCGTCGGCGGACTTGCCGGCTTTTTCCTGTCGGCTGCGTTGCCGTGGCAGGGCATCATGGCGCTGGTCATGATCCCCGCCGCCGCGACCGTCGTGATCGCCCTCACCACGACCTTTCCCCCGCCGCTGCGCAGCGAGAGCGGCGTCAGCTTTGGCGAGATGATGGGCGAGGTGTTTCGCCGCCCCAGCTTCTTCATCTGGTTCGGCGCGATGTTCCTGACCGCGGCGTCCGAACTGGCGCCCGGCCAGTGGATCGACGTCGCCCTGTCGAACCGCGTCGGCATGCGCGGCATCCTGCTGCTCGTCTATGTCAACGCGCTGATGTTCATCTTCCGCCATTTCGCGGGGCGGCTCGCCAACAGAATCTCGAACCCCGGCCTGCTTTGGGTATCGAGCCTGCTCGCCGCGATCGGCCTGTTCATGCTGAGCCAGGCGCAGTCGCCGGTCACGGCGATCGTCGCCGCCACCGTCTGGGGCCTCGGCGTCTGCGTGATGTGGCCGACGATGCTCGCGTCGGTCGCCGAACGCTATCCGCGCGGTGGATCGTGGGCGATGGGGCTGGTCGGATCGGCGGGCGCGCTCGCAAGCTTCTTCGTGCTGCCGCAACTCGGCGCGATGTTCGACCAGGCCAAGATCGAGTTCGCCGGCGGTCCCGAAGCGTTCGCGGCGCTGACCGGTGCTGCGAAGCTGGCGGTCGAGGATGCGGCTGCGTCGCTGTCGTTCCAGCGGCTGGCGATCCTGCCGGTCGTCCTGCTGGCGGTATTCGGCTTCATCTGGCTGCGTGAGCGTGGCAAGTCGCGCGCGGCGCTCGCGGGTCAGACGGCATGAGCGTATCGCGTCGATCGGTGCTGGCGGGTGGCGCCGTCGCTGCGGCCGCCGCGACGACGGTGGCGAACGGGGTGATGGCGTCGAACGCGGCGCGCTTTTCGTTGAAATACGCCCCGCATGAGGGGAGCTTCAAAAGCCGCGGCGACCGGCTCGAACAGATCGCTTTTGCCGCCGATCAGGGCTTTACCGCGTGGGAGGATAATGAGGCGGCGACGCGCTCGGTCGCCGACCAGACAGCGATGGCGCGCGCGTTGGAACAACGGGGCATGACGATGGGCGTGTTCGTCGCGAGCATGCCAAGATGGGCCGATTTCCGGCCGCTGCTGGGCGGCAATGACGATAGCGATCGCGAGCGCTTCCTTGCCGACATCGGGCGTTCGGTCGATGTCGGCAAGAGGTTGAACTCCAAGCACATGACGATCGTCACCGGCTTTATGGACCGCAAGCTGCCGGTAGATATCCAGACCGCGCGCGTGATCGATGTGCTGCGCCGTGCCGCCGAGATCTATGAACCGCACGGGTTGGTCATGGTGATGGAGCCGCTCAATACGCTGGTGAACCATCCCGGCGTCTTCATGTCGACCGTGCCGCAAGGCTATGCGATGGCGCGTGCGATCGACAGCCCGGCGATCAAGATACTGGCGGACCTGTACCACGAGCAGATTCAGGCCGGGAATCTGATCAACACGCTGGACAGCTGCTGGAACGAGATCGCTTACGTCCAGTTCGGCGACAATCCCGGCCGCAAGGAGCCCGGCAGCGGCGAGATCAATTATCGCAATATCGTCCGCTGGCTGCGCGCGAAGAAATTCGCGGGCGTGATCGGAATGGAACATGGCAATTCGGTCGAGGGACGCGCGGGCGAAGAACGGCTGATCGCCGCCTATCGCGCGATCGACGCGGCATGAGGGAGACACGCGTGAAGCATATCGTTTGGGCCGCGGCGATCGCGGTCGCCGCGGCGGCGGGCAATCCCGTCACGGCGCAGGAAAAGCCCGGGTTCAAGGACACACCGATGCTGCCCGACGGCAAATGGCGCGTTCACGATTCCGACCGTCCTTATCCGACGGTGGTGACGCCGGGTGCCGTGCCCGGCGCCCCGCCGTCGGATGCGGTGGTGCTGTTCGATGGCAAGTCGCTCGATGCGTGGCGGGCGATGGCAAGGCCGTGGATCGTCAGCAACGGCGCGATGACGTCGACCCCACCATTGGGCGGCCGCGGCGAAAATGCGCTGGTCAGCAAGGCGAGCTTCGGCGACGTCCAGCTCCATCTCGAATTCCGCTCACCGAACCCACCGCTCCATAGCTCGCAGGACCGCGGTAACAGCGGTATCTGGTTCATGCAGCGCTACGAGATCCAGATCCTCGACGGCTATCAGAACCCCACTTACGCCGACGGCACCGTCGGCTCGATCTATGCCTGGAAGCCGCCGCTGGTGAACGCATCGCGCAAGCCCGGCGAATGGCAGAGCTACGATATCGTCTTCGAGCGACCGCATTTCGGACCCGATGGCAAGTTGCTGCGCCCGGCCTATGTTACTGCCTTCCTCAACGGCGTGCTCGTGCAGAACCGCCAGCCGTGGCTCGGCAGCACCGTCTGGCGCAAGGTCGCGACATATGAAGCGCATGGCGATGCCGCGCCGATCCAGCTCCAGGACCATAATTCGCCCGTTTCGTTCCGTAACATCTGGGTGCGCCCGCTGCCCGAAGCGGCGGCGAGCCATGACTTCGAAGGAACCGTGAAATGATCATCGATCGCAGAGACGCGCTGGCCGGCATGGCCGCGATGTTCGGCGCGAGCCTGTTCGCCCCGATCGCGCGCGCTGCGGCGGGAGAAACGCCCCCGATCATCAGCAGCGGACCGCCCTCCTCGCCCGTGTTTACCGCGCAGCAGCGCGCGCTGACGACCGCTCTCAGCGAGCGCGTGATGCCGACCACCGACACCCCCGGCGCGATCGCGGCGGGCGTCCCCGAATATATCGAAAAGCTGCTCGCCGATTGGGCCTCGCCCGACGATCGCAAACCGATAATCGCGGGGCTTGACGCGATCGAGGCGCGCAGCCGGACCGCTTTCAAGATCGCCGCCGACAAGGCGACGCCCGCGCAGCAGGACGCGCTGCTGACGCTGGCGATGGAAGGCAAGCTGCCCGGCGGCGCGGACTTCTTCGACAAGTTCCGCCAGCTCGTGCTCACCGGATATTTCACGTCGGAAGTCGGCATCACCCAGGAGCGCGAATATCTTCCCGTCCCCGGCCGCTACGACGGCGCCTATCCCTATTCCGAGATCAAGAAGGTGTTTTCGTCATGATGATCAACAGGCGGCAATGGATGGCGGGCGGCGCCGCGCTCGGGGTAACACTCGCAGCGGGGCCGCTCATGGCAAAGAGCCTTAAATCGAAACCCATCGGCATCCAGCTCTATACCGTGCGCGAACTCTTCTCGAGGGACCCGATGGGGACGCTCGAGAAGGTCGCGGCGATCGGTTATCGCGAAGTCGAATATGGCGGCGGCGGCTATGACAAGATGGATCACGCCGCGCTGCGCAAGACGATGGACCGGCTGGGCCTGAAATCGCCTTCCATCCATGTCGCCTATGAGGCGCTCGCCAGCAATTTCGACGGCGCGGTCGCGATGACCAAGGCGCTGGGCGCCGACACGCTCGTCGTTCCCTATATGGTCGAAGCCCATCGCAATGCCGAGGGCTGGAAGGCGGCGGTCGCCAATTTCAACCGCTATGCCGAGCGGCTCAAAAAGGCCGGGCTGGGCTTTGCCTATCACAATCATGATTTCGAGTTCAGGTTGAAACCGGGCGGCACCAGCCTGTTCGACACGCTCATCGCCGACGCCGATCCGGCACTCGTCCAGATCGAGCTCGACCTGTTCTGGGCGGTCGCCGCGGGTGAAGATCCCAAGGCGATCATCCGGCGCTTGGCCGGCCGCATCTATGCCTATCACGTCAAGGATCGCACCGCCGACGGCAAGATGACCAGCGTCGGCAAGGGCGTGATCGATTTCGCCGACATCTTCACGCTCAATCGGACCGCCGGCGTGAAGCATTTCTATGTCGAGAATGATCAGTCGCCCGCGCCCTATCTTCCCGACATCCAGACCAGCTTCACCACGCTCAGCCGCCTTCGCGCTTAACCCAATATTCGAGGATCAAGATATGGCCGACATGTTCGATGCGATCGTCATCGGCTCCGGAGTGAGCGGCGGATGGGCCGCGAAGGAATTGACCGAAAAGGGCCTCAAGGTCCTGATGCTCGACCGCGGCGTGATGGTCGAGCATGGCGAGGATTATGATTTCGACGGCAAGCCGGCCTATGAGATCCCGGCGCGCGACCGAATGCCCGCGGCACTGGTCAAGAGCGACTATTTCATCGCGACGCATGGCTATGTTTCGCCATCGAACCAGAAATTCTACAACAACGACCGGCTTAACCCCTATGCCTATGACGAGGGCGAGAAATTCTACTGGATCCGGCCCGCCGCGGTCGGCGGCAAATCACTGATCTGGGGGCGCTGGAGCTTTCGCTGGAGCCCGGAGGATTTCGAGGCGAACAAGCGCGAGAATGTCGGGGGCGACTGGCCGATCCGCTATGACGACCTCGTTCCCTGGTACGATTATGTCGAGAAATATATCGGTGTGTCGGGATCGCGCGAGAATCTGCCGCAGCTGCCCGACAGCGCGTTCCAGCCGCCGATGCAGATGAACGTCGCCGAGAAATGGGTAAAGGAACGGCTGGAGACGACCTCGCCGGGCCGCAAGCTGATCAACACCCGCCTCTCGAACATGACCGAGGACAAGGAAGATCAGGGCCGCAGCAAATGCCAGTTCCGCAACCAGTGCGGGCGCGGCTGCTCGTTCGGGGCCTATTTCTCGACGCAGGCGGTCACCCTGCCCGCGGCGCGCGCCACCGGGCGGCTGACGCTGCGCTCCGACGCGGTGGTCTCCAATCTGGAATATGATCCGAAGACGAAGAAGATCACCGGCGTGCGTGTGATCAATACGAAGACGAAGCAGGCCGAGGTGATCCCCGCGCGCCTCGTCTTCCTCTGCGCCTCGGCGATGGCCTCGACCCAGATCATGATGAACTCCCGCATCCCGGGAAACGGGAAGAGCCACTTCGATTCCAGCGGCACGCTCGGCCGCTACGTCATGGACCATATCTTCCGCGTGAACATCTCGGGCGATATACCGGGCATGACCGACTATATCGAATATGGCCGCCGCCCGGGCGGCGTCTATATCCCGCGCTTCCGCAACGTCGGCGGCGAGGAGGGGATCGGCTTCAAGCGCGGCTATGGCTATCAGGGCAGCGCGCGGCGCGATCCGCTACCGCCCGAGGGCTTCGGCGCGGCGATGAAGCATGGCATGCGCGGTTATGGACCGTGGAAGTTCGGCATGGGCGCCTTCGGCGAATGCCTGCCCTATGAGGACAACCGTGTCAGCCTGCACGCCGACAAGGTAGACCGGTTCGGCATCCCGCTGATGCGCTTCGACGTCACCTTCCGCGAGAACGAAATCCGCATGATGGACGATGCGCGCAGCGAAGGCGAAGCGATGCTGCGCAAGGCGGGGCTGCAGAACGTCACCAGCGAACGCCGCGAGCATGTGCCCGGCGACGCGATCCACGAAATGGGCGGCGCGCGCATGGGCGCCGACCCGCGCCAGTCGGTGCTCAACAAATGGGGCCAGGCGCACGACGCCGCCAATCTGTTCGTCACCGACGGCGCCCAGATGGCCTCGATCTCGTGCGTCAACCCGTCGCTGACCTTCATGGCATTGACCGCACGCGCCGCCGACCATGCCGTAAAGCTGCTCAAGGCCGGCACGATCTAGAAGGCGCCAAAGGGATTATCCGCCGCCGCCCGCCCGGCCCAGGGTGCTGCGATACTGCCCATAGGCCGCATAGAGGGCGAGCCCGATCAGATTCCAGCCGAGGCACCACAAGAGCGTTTCGGCCGGCAGGCTGAGGAACAGGTAAAGGCAGCCGCCGATCGTTCCAAGCCCGACCAGCCACGCCGCGCGCACGCGAAAGGGCCGGGGAACATCGGGTGCGCCGCGGCGAAGGACGAGCAGGCAGACTCCGACCGCGATGAAGGCGATCAGCGTTCCGGCGTTGGCGAGCGCGGCGACCTTTCCGATCGGGAGCAGCCCGGCGAGGACCGCGACGATCGCTGCCGTTAGCAGCGTGATGCGCGTTGGAGTACCGCGCCGTGAAATATGCGCGAGCCGCTGCGGCAGGAAACCGTCGCGCGCCATCGCAAGGAAGATCCGGCTTTGTCCATAGAGGAAGGCGAGCAACACGGTCGGCAGCGCGACAACGGCGGTCGTCGCCACGACCTGCGCGACGCCCCCCTGCCCGATCGAGCGCAGGATGAGCGCCAGCGGCTCGGGGCTGTCGGCGAAGCGTGTGAACGAAATCGCGCCGACGGCCGTCGCAGCGACGAGCATATAGATGAGGGTGCAAACGGCCATCGACCCGATGATCGCGATTGGCAGGTCGCGCGCCGGACGTTTCGTTTCTTCCGCCGCGGTCGAAATCGCGTCGAAGCCGTAGAAGGCGAAAAAGATGATCGCGGCGGCCGCCATGACCCCGCGCTGGACGCCGTCGCTGTCGACCTTCGCGGCATAGCCATAGGGCATGAACGGATCGAGGTGCGCGGCGTCGAAATAGGGCAATGTGTAACCGACGAAGAGCAGCAGCGTGACGATCTTCACGACGACGAGCACCGAATTGATCCGGGCACTCTCGCGCGTCCCCAGCAGCAGCAGGCCCGCGACGACCGCGATGATCGCGACCGCGGGCAGATTGATCAATCCGCCGAGTTCGGGACCACGCGTCAGCGCCTCGGGAAACCCGATCCCCATCAAAAGCGGCGACGCATAACCCGACCAGCCCACCGCGACGGTCGAGACGACGAGCGAATATTCGAGGATCAGGCTCCAGCCGACGATCCACGCAAAAGCCTCGCCGAGGCCGGCGTAGGAATAGCTGTAGGCGCTGCCCGCCGCGGGCATCATCGCCGACAATTCGGCATAGGCGAGCGCGGCGCAGGCGCAGACGGCACCGGCGATCGCGAAGGACAGCAGCACCGCAGGACCCGCGCGGTCGACGCCGACGCCGATCAGCGTCAGGATTCCCGTCCCGATGATCGCGCCGACGCCCATCGCCATCAGCTGCGGCCATGACAGGCTCGGCGGCAGCGCGTCGACGCTGCGTTCGCCGGGCGGCGGGATGGGTTTGCGGCGGGTCCAGTTATTCACGATGCGTCTCCCAATATCCGGCCCGATGGTTCAGGTCCGCCGCTCACCCAATCCGTCAGTTCATGGCTTTTCGTTCGGGAACAGCAGCAGCCAGTCGGCCTCGGCCTGGATACGCGCGAAGAAGCTCCAGCTGTCGACGGCGATCGAACGCTTCAGCCAGGGCTTCGCCTTTTCGGGCTCGCCGCGGAGGATATAATAGTTGGCGAGGCTGTAGGCGGTCGACGCCGCCACCCCGTCGGCGGTCGCGAAAGCGCGGCCGCTGTCCTTGTCGCTGAAAAAACTGTCGGCGGCGCGGTTGCCCTTGAACAGCTGCAGCCCGTCGAAATAGGTGTCCGACCCGCCCTTCGGGTGAACTTCGAACAAGGTCAGATCATAATCGTCGAGCAGCTTCTGTGCCTCACGAAGCTTCCCGGCGCGCGCGAGCGAAAGATATTCCCAATAGCCGTTCGCGGTCCGCGCCTCGACGTCGTGCGTGAAGGCGGCCGATTCGGCCGACTTTGCGAACCATTTCGCGGCATTTTCGAAATCATGCTTGCCGAAATAGGCCTGCCCGAGATGGTAGTAGAGATAATATTGCACGACATCGGGGTCACCCGGGAAATAGTCGGGGCCCGGCTTTTCGCGTTCGAGCGGCTGGTTCTCATAAAGCTTCGCCGCTTTCAGCCCCAGTTCGATCGACTTGTCGAACTCGCGCAGCGAGAAATGGCGATGCGCGCGGTGGCGGAGCAGCTTGCCCGAATTGGGGAAGCGCTTCAGCGCCTGATCGTAAACCGCCGCCGACTCCCGGGTATAGCCCTGATAGAAGAGGATGCGGCCGTACCAGGTCGCGCTATCGACGGTCATATTGCTCTCGAACGCCGCCTTGGCATCGCGCGCGGCGCGTTCGAGCGTTTCGGTCGACGCCACGTTCGCGTTGCGCGCGGGGCTGGTGACCATTCGCTCGCCGAGCAGCGACATGCCCTGAAAGCTGCCTTCCTGTGCCGACGCCGTTACCGGCGCGGCGATCAGCAACAGGCCGGCCGATACCAGCAATTTCAAATGCCTGCGGTTCATCATAAATCCTCTCCGAACAAAATTCGTGTCTTCAATCGATGTCGAGATCGAACTTCACGCCCTGCGCGAGCGGGAGCGAGGTCGAGTAATTCACCGTCGCGGTAACGCGGCGCATGTAATTCTTCCAGCTGTCGGACCCCGACACGCGCCCGCCGCCGGTCACTTTCTCGCCGCCGAACGCACCGCCGATCTCGGCGCCGCTGGTCCCGATGTTGACGTTGACGATGCCGCAGTCGCTGCCCTGCGCCGACTGGAATTTCTCGGCCTCGCGGACGTCGCTGGTGAAGACGCACGACGACAGCCCCTGCGGGACGCCGTTCTGCAGCGCGATCGCTTGGTCGAAGCTGGTGTAGGCGAGGACATAGAGGATCGGCGCGAAGGTTTCCTCGCGAACGATTTCGCTTTGCGCGGGCATTTCGACGATCGCCGGGCGGACATAATAAGCGTCCGGCCCCGCGACGTCGATCCGGTCGCCGCCGTGGACCACCCCGCCGTCGCGGCGTGCCTGTTCGAGCGCGCGCTGCATCGCGTCGAAGGCGGCCTTGTCGATCAGAGGGCCGACATGCGTCGCGTCGTCGAGCGGGCTGCCGATGTTGAGACTGCCGACCGCGGCGATCAGGCGCTTCACGAAATCGGCGCGGATGTCATCGTGGACGATCAGGCGGCGCAGCGTCGTGCAACGCTGGCCGCACGTACCCGTCGCGGCGAAGATCGTTCCGCGCAAGGCGAGCCCGATGTCGGCGCTCGGCGCGACGATCGCGGCGTTGTTGCCGCCGAGTTCGAGGACGGGTCGCCCGAAGCGGCGCTGGACGCGCACGCCGACATCCTGTCCCATGCGAACGCTGCCCGTCGCGCTGACGATCGCGACGTCGGGGTGGTCGGCGAGCATCGTGCCGCACGCCGCATCGCCGATCGCGATCTGTACGAGATGGTCGGGCGCGAGGTCATAGTCGGCGGCCGCCTTCTGGAGAAGGCCAGCGAATGCGAGCGCGGTGAGCGGGGTCTTTTCGGACGGCTTCCAGATCGCGCTGTCGCCGCAGACGAGCGCGACGGTCGTGCCCCACGCCCAGACGGCGGCGGGGAAATTGAACGCCGAGATCAGCCCGAGCACGCCGAGCGGGTGCCAATATTCGGTCAGCCGGTGCTCGGCACGCTCCGACGCGATCGTCAGGCCGAACAGCTGGCGCGACAGGCCGACGGCATATTCGCAGATGTCGATTACCTCCTGCACCTCGCCGCGCGCTTCGGTCAGGATCTTGCCATTCTCGATGGTCAGAAGCTGCGACAGCGTTTCCTTATGCTCGCGCACCAGCAAGCCGTAACGACGGACGAGCTCGCCGCGATGCGGCGCCGGAACGTCCTTCCAGACCGAGAAGGCAGCACGCGCGTTCGCGACCATCGCGTCCATTTCGCCCGCCTTGTCGGTGCGCAGGGCCGCGAGTTCCGAACCATCGACCGGCGAAAAAATCTTCAGGTCCGAACCCAGGTTGGCATCGAGCGACAGCCCGAGCGCGCCGAATATATCGGCAACCGAACGGGCAAAGCCGCCCTGCGCGCTGTGGCCGGCACCGGGAGAAATCATCTTATCAAGAGCGTTCATCTAATTGTCCGTTGAAAGGGGAAAAGCATGGTGTTGGCATGTTTGAGTCACGGGCTTGCGCTGCCATCGTGGATGATGACGCGGCCGTCCTTGATCACGGTGGAGACGCGCTCGGTCACCGTCACGTCGCGATAGGGATCGCCCGCGACCGCGATCATGTCGGCATATTTTCCGACTTCGATCGTGCCGAGATTGTCCGATTGACCCAGCAGCGCCGCGGCATCGACGGTCGCCGACCGCAGCGCCGCCATCGGCGTCATCGGTCCCTGCTCGACCATCAGGCGGAACTGCCGCGCATTCTGTCCGTGCGGCGACACGCCCGCGTCGGTGCCGAAGGCGAATTTGACCTTATGCTGGACCGCGAGCCGGATATTCCGCCCCGCGACGCGGCGCGCTTCGGCCATCTTTGCCTCCACCGCCGGGCTGGCGTCGCCCTGTTTCCGCGAATCGAGCAAGCCGAGCGTCGGCACGAGCCAGGTGCCACGCTTTGCCATCAGCTTCGCGGTTTCCTCGTCGAGATACGTACCATGCTCGATCGAATCGACCCCCGCGCGCACCGAGGCGGCGACGCCCTCCCCACCATGCGCATGCGCCGCGACCTTGAGCCCAAGGCTGTGCGCGGTGGTAACGATCGAGGTCAACTCCTCGTCGGTCAGATGCTGGCCCAGACCGCGCGCCTGCTGCGACATGATGCCGCCGGTCGAGGTGATTTTGATCAGGTCCGCGCCATATTTTGCCGCTTCGCGCACGCGCAGCGCGCATTCGACGCCGCCGGTGCAGGCGCCGGTATAGTCATAGGGATAGAGTGCCTCGGTCGTCTTGCGGTTGAGCCCCGACATGTCGCCATGCCCGCCGACGATCGACAAGGACGTGCCCGACAGGAAGATACGCGGCCCAACAAGGGTGCCTTCGTTGACCGCATCGCGCAGGGCGTGGATCGAATAGCCGTCGGACCCGACGTCGCGAACCGTCGTAAACCCGGCCTCGAGGGTCTTTTTCGCATTGGAAAAAGCGAACAGCGCGACATCCTCGGGCGTATCGACCGCCGCTGACCATAATTTCGTTTCGGGCGCGAAGCTGAAATGGACATGGGTGTCGATCAGCCCGGGCAGCAGCGTGCGGTCCCGGAGGTCGATCGACCGCGCATCGGGGCGCTCGATATAGCCCGGCAGGATTTCGGCGATGCGCCCATCCCGGACCACGACCGTGCTCGGCCCCAGCGGCTTTTCTCCCGGAATCGCGACGACCGCGCCCGCATGAATGACCAGTGCCCCGGCGACATCCGCCCCGACTGGCGCAGCGACCGCGCCGCCCGAAAGCGATACGCCGATCGCCAGCGCCGACAATTTCCTCATGCCGCTCAAGCGAAATTCTCCCGCAGGCCCACGCCCCGATGCCGCCCGTGCAGCCCTCTCCATTTGCATAGGAAGTTTTTGCTAGTTGAGCAATAATTTTTATGATAGGAAAATTTTAGAAATTATGACACAGGCCGGAAATCGGGGAATTTCCGGTCGGGGAAGTGGGTCCAAAAGGAGGGAAAAATGTCGAAGTTCGTGTCACGCCTGTTGTTGTCGTCGGCTCTCGCGTTCGCGATCACACCGATGGCGCATGCCCAGTCGGCACCGCCCGAAGACGATGGCGCCGAGTCGAACGAGAGCGGCAGCGACATCGTCGTCATCGGTACACGCCGCAAGGATCGCTCGATCACCGACAGCTCGGTCGCGATCGACGTCATCTCGCCCGAGCAGATCAACGCGACCGGCTATTCCGATGTGAACGATGCGCTGCGCACGCTCGTGCCCGCGTTCAACGCCCAGCGCCTGCAGGGCAACGACGGCTCGTCGTTCGTGCGCCCGGTCACGCTGCGCGGTTCGCCGGCAGACCATGTCCTGCTGCTCATGAACGGCAAGCGCCGCCACCGCGCCTCGATCGTGCAGATCGGCACCGGCCACGCCTCGACCTCGGGCTCGCAGGGCCAGGATTTCAACGTCATTCCGCCGATCGCGCTGTCGAGTGTCGAAGTGTTGCGCGACGGCGCCTCGGCCCAATATGGTTCTGACGCAATCGCCGGCGTGATCAACATGGAACTGAAAAAGGCCAGGAGCGGCGGCTCGATCATGGCGCAGGTCGGCCAATATTATGAAAGCGGCGGCCGCACCTATGATATCCAGGGTCATCTGGCCGTCCCGGTCGGCGACAATGCCTATTTCAACATTGCCGCCCAATATACCGATCAGGCGAAAGCCTATGCCAAAAAGGCCACCCACGCCGGCGCGGAAGCACTGAGGGCCCTGGGCGTTCCGGGTGTGCCCGAGCATCCCGAAGGCAATCTCGACCCGCGTTACATGGCGTTCAAATCGGTGTGGAACGCCGGCGTCGAACTCAGCGACGAGCTCGAACTCTATACGTTCGGCAACTATATGACGGGCAAGAGCTCGGTCACCTTCGGCCTGCGCCAGCCTTTCACCGCGGGCGGCCTGAATGGCCACGGCACCTATGCCAATTCGGCGTTCGACCTGACCCCGGCGCATCCCGAGGCGTTCAACCTCGCCGCCATCTATCCGGGTGGGTTCACGCCGGAATTTGAGGGCCATCTCGAAGATTTCAGCGCGTTGGTTGGCCTCCGCGACCAGGCTGGTCCGCTGACCTGGGATCTGTCGGCGCGCTACGGCACCAACACCGTCGACTATACGATCACCGGCACGATCAACGCTTCGATGGGCGTCAAGTCGCCGACCGCGTTCAAGCCCGGCTCGCTCACCCAGCGCGAAATCCAGTTCGACGCCGAAGTCTCCTACGAACTGACCGACAATATCCTGGCGTTCGCGGGCGCCAGCCACCGCAGGGAGACCTATGTCATCGGCCAGGGCGACGCCGCCAGCTACACCACCGGCCCGCTGCAGGATCTGCCCGCCGGCTCGAACGGCTTCCAGGGCTTCTCGCCCGAATTCGCCGGCAGCTTCGACTCGAACAGCTATGCTGTGTTTGGCGAAATCGATGCCGACATCACGTCCTGGTGGAACCTGTCGGCCGCGGCCCGCTTCGAAGACTATGACCAGTTCGGCGACAACTTCAGCTACAAGGCCGCGACACGGTTCGAGCTGAGCGATGCTTTTGCGCTCCGCGGTTCGGTCAGCACGGGCTTCCGCGCTCCCGCCGCGGGTCAGGTATTCGGCACCAGCCTCACCTCGCAGCTCGACGGCGTGGGCGGCTTCATCCTCGACGCCGTGCTGGTTCCGGGTTCGGCTGCCGCGCAGGTCTTCGGCTCGCAGGCGCTGACGCCCGAAACCTCGTTCAACATGTCGGCAGGCGTGGTATTCACCGGCCTCGACGGTTTCCTGACCACGCTCGACTTCTATCAGATCGACGTCGACGATCGCCTGCTCCTCACGCCCTCGCGGAACACCACCGCCGCCGAACGCGCCGCGCTGGCCGCGATCAACTTCCCGAACGGCGCCGACATCGAACAGGTGCGCTATTTCCAGAACGAAATGGACACGCGCGTTCGCGGTTTCGACCTGGTGAGCACCTATCGCCACAGCTGGTCGGACAATGCCTCGACCGACTTCAGCCTTGCCGTGAACTATAACGAACAGCATCTGCGCGGCGCGCCGCCCCCGGGATTCAGCCCGGCCATCGTGACCGAGTTTGAACGCGGCACGCCGCGCTGGCGCGGCAATTTCTCGGCGACGACCAAGGTCGGCGATTTCGGCTTCATGGCGCGCGCGATTCACTACGGCGCGTGGCGCCGGCTCGATGGCGCGACCTTCCTGCCGCGCAAGGCGGTGACGCTGTTCGACGCCGAAGTGACCTGGTCGGGTATCGAGGATGTCGAGCTGAGCGTCGGCGCGCGCAACATCTTCAACATCTTCCCGCCGGGCCGCGGACCTGCGCGCGCCCGCGCCGGCCTGATCTATGACAACCATAGCGTATTTGGCGTCGCTGGCGGCTTCTATTATTTGAATGCTAAGTATAAATTCTGATCTCGTCTGTTCGAGATCGGCCTGTATTTCCGGTGGGCAGATACGATATTGGCATAGCGGATATGCCAATATCGTAGCCTATCGGAAATTTGTGCTTTATATATGGCGGCGGCTGATTGGCCGGACCTCTTCCCCCAGCCGCCCCCCATTGGCCGATGCCGTACGATCTCGAGCAAGTTAAGGATTGGAGACTTATGCCGCCCAGAAATGGAGATGAGCCGGAAGTATTGGGTGCCGTGCGTACCGCGAAACGGCCTCGATCCGAAGGCTTTCACCTGGGTGAGCGCTTGCGCCAATTGCGCAAGGAACGCGGGATGACGCTGGAGGATGCGGGGCGGTTGACCGCGCTTGCCGCCTCGACATTGTCGAAGATCGAAAACGACCAGATGTCGCCGACCTTCGACGTCGTGCAGAAACTCGCGACAGGCTTCGACATCGACATCACCGAACTCTTTGCAAGCAATTCGGGACAGGATGCCGCGGGCCGGCGCAGCGTCACGATGGACGGCGCGGGCCGTTTGATGGAAACCGCCGTTTACCGTCACCGGCTGATCGCCGCCGAGCTCAAGAACAAGAAGATCCTGCCGTTCGTCACGACGATCAAGGCGCGCAGCCTCGAGGATTTCAAGAGCTGGTCGCAGCACAGCGGCGAGGAATTTCTCTACGTGCTCGAAGGCGAAATCTGCTTCCAGACCGAGCATTACGAACCCGCGATCCTCGGCGTCGGCGACAGCATCTATATCAACAGCAGCATGCAGCACGCGTGCTATTCGACGAGCGAGGAAGATGCCGTCGTGCTGTGGGTCAACACCGCCTGAGCGGCCTGATGCGCTCGCTTCATCAACGGGCTTGCAATAATTTTCCTATACGCTAATTTCTTTCCAATAGAAAATTTGGAGAGGGCAAAGCGATGGACAGACGGAATTTCATCCTGTCGGGGGCGGCCTTGTCGGCCACGATGGCCTTCGCGCCCGCGGCGGCGGCACAGTCGAAGACGCGCCCGCTCACCTTCGACGCGATGGGCGAGGTGCGGTTCGAATATGATGCGGCGCTGATCGGCCAGATGCGCGCCAGCGGGCTCGATGCGATCACGATCACGCTCTGCGATCCCAAGGCCTATGAAGGTCAAGCCTATGAAGAGGCCGTGCAAGCGGTGCTCGACCATGACGCGCATATTGCCAAACATCCCGAGCTGTTCCTGAAGGCCACCAAGACCGGCGACATCGACGTCGCGCGCGCGCACGGCCAGCTCGCGCTCTTCTACCTGTTCCAGAACAGCACGCAGTTCGGGCGCGACCTCGACAATGTCGACCTGTTCTACAAGCTCGGCGTGCGCTCGGCGCAGATCACCTACAACGACCAGAACTGGGCGGGCGCGGGGTGCAAGGAACTCGGCACGAACGGCCTCACCCATTTCGGGCGCGATCTGGTCGGCCGCATGAACGAGCGACGCATGCTGATCGACCTGTCGCATGCTAACATGCAGACGATGGCCGACACGATCGCCGCGTCGAAAGTCCCCGTGATCGTCTCGCACACCGCGTGCATGGCGGTACACAGCAATATCCGCAACACGACCGACGCGAACCTGCGCCTGCTCGCCGACAAGGGCGGGGTCGCCGGGATCTGCCAGATGCGGCCGTTCCTGACGACGAAGCGCGACGACGCGCTGCCCGAATATTTCCGCCATATCGATCATGCCGTCAAAGTGATGGGCGCCGACCATGTCGCGATCGGCAGCGACCGTGATCACCGCGTCGTCGAGATGACCGACGCCTATATCGCCGAGCTGAAACGCGAAGAGGGCGCCAATTTCCACGAGCCCGACTGGCCGCTGTTCATCAACGAACTCAACGGTCCGCGGCGCATGGAGGTGGTGTGGGATGGCGTGCGCAAGCTCGGCTATCCGACAAGCACCGTCGAAAAGATCATGGGGACCAATGTCCGCCGCATCTATCAGGAGGTGATCGGATGAGCCCCCGCATTTCCGCCCTCACCCTCGCCTTGCTGCTGACGGCAGCCCCTGCGTCGGCGAACGTCCCTGGCGCCGACGCGGGGAATTGCGCGACCAGCCTGATCGGCTCGCCGCTGACGGTGCCGAAATTTTCGGCGGCGACACAGAAGATACTCGACGACGATATCGCGATTGCCGAAGCGGCGCTGCGCATCGCGCCGGACCGCGAGGATAGCCATATCTGGTACGGGCGCCGCCTCGACTATGCGGGGCGCATCTGCGACGCGGTCGATGCCTTTTCCGCCGGAATCAAGCAGTTTCCGGACAGCTACAAGCTCTATCGCTTCCGCGCCCGCGACCTCACGCGCGCGCGCAAGTTCAAGGAGGCGCTCGCCGATTATGAAAAGGCGCTCGCGCTGATGGGCGACACGCCCGACAGTTTCGAACCCGACGGCATGCCCAACCCGATCGGCCTCACGATCAGCACCTATCGCGGCAACATCATCTATTATCATGCGCAAACGAGCTTCGCGACGGGCGACTATCCGACGATGGTATCGGGCATGGCGAAATCGCTCGAACTTTCGGCCGATTTCGCGCGCGACGACATGCGCGTGCCGACCGCCTATTGGACCTATCTCGCGTACCGGAAGATGGGGCAGCACGACAAGGCGCGCGCCGCGATCGACGCGATCGAGCCGGGGCTGAAGCTGATCGAGAATTTCACTTATTACCAGGCGGTCCAGATCATGCAGGGTCGCCTTGATCCCGCCGGTTTCAAGGACAGCCGCGACAGCACGATCAAGTTCGCGATCGCGATGGAGCGCCGCTTTGCTGGCGACGAAAAAGGCGCGAAGGCGCTGCTGACCGAGATCGTTCGGGAAAATCCGCAAGGCCATTGGCCTTCGGAAGCCGAATTAACGCACCCGGACCGAAAAGCCTATTAATGTCCGGCACCGTCCCAACGAGCCTGTCATCAGACTGAGAGGCCAGATTTGCACGGTTGCGGGCGTTCAAGCTGTCAGCCCGCACGCTCAGCGCGCGATCTTCCTGGCTGGCAGGCCGCGTTCTTGCAAATGGGTTGCAGTAGCGATCATTCGCGTCTAGCGCGCTTCCCATATTGGAGGTTCGCGATGAAACGTAAAATGATCAGCGCCTTGCTGGTAACGGCGGCCTGGACGGGCGCAGCGCAGGCGCAGGAAAGCCAGACCAGCGCGGAGATCACCGTCACCGCCGACAGAGCCGTCACCGCGACCAAGAGCGACACGCCGCTCGTCGAAACCCCGCAGGCGATCAGCGTCGTCACCGAAGAGCTTTTCCGCGACCGCGGTGCGCTGAACCTGCAAGAAACGCTTCGCTATTCGGCCGGCGTCACCGGCGAGGCCTATGGCCTCGACACGCGCAACGACGCAAGCGTCGTGCGCGGGCTCGCACCCGTCCAGTTCCTCGACGGGATGCGCAGCCTCTACACCTTCGCACCCTTCGCCCGCGCCGCTGTCGACACGCTCTCGCGCGTCGAAGTGCTGCGCGGGCCGTCTTCGGTGCTTTACGGTCAGGCATCCAACGGCGGCATCATCAACAGCGTCAGCAAGCGCCCCGAGTTCGAAGCGGGCGGCAGCGCGCGGATCGAATATGGATCGTGGGACCGCAAGCAGGCGATGGTCGACCTGACCGGCCCGCTCAGCGGCGATACGCTGGCCGGCCGCGTCGTCGCGGTCGTGCGCGACGCGGGCCAGCAGACGCGGTTGCTCGACGACAATCGTGTGCTCGTCCAGCCCTCGCTGAGCTGGCGCCCGGGTGCCGATACGCAAGTCACTTTGATCGGCCTCTATCAGCGCGACCGCTCGGCATCGAGCCAGCAGTTTCTTCCTGTCGTGTCCGCCATTGGCGCGCCCAACGACGATCGCCGGCTCAGCAACCGCACATTCCTTGGCGACGAGGATTATGACACGCTCCGCCAACGCACGCTGTCGGCGACGCTCATCGTCGACCAGCGGGTTTCCGACCTGCTCAGCCTCAGCGCGCGGGCGCGTTACACCGACGCCAAGGCGACCTTCCGCGAGCTTTATCCCGACGTCTATTCGAACCCGACCAATCCGTTCATCGACGGCACCGCCGAAACGGGCCGCACGCTGCATCGCTACGCCTATCAGACCAAGCCGCACGGCAAGATCTTTACCAGCGACACGAACGCGCGCCTGACCTTCGACACCGGACCGTTCAGCCACCAACTCCTCGTCGGCATCGACTACACCAATTATTTCGAGCGCACGCTCAGCGCGTCGGGCGGAAGCGCATTCACGCCCGGCATCACCCCGGTCGACGCCTATAATCCGAATAACAGCGGCGTCGCGGCGGACGTGCTGCCCTATGCCGCCCTGCCCGACCAGCGCAACACGCAGCTCGGCGTCTATGTCCAGGACCAGATCCGCTATGCCGACCGGGTCACGCTGGTCGCCGGTGTCCGCCACGACCGCGCGCGGTCGAAGACCGAAGGCGCCCCGGCGGTCGTCGATACGGCGTGGACCTTCAAGGTCGGCCTGATCGGCGAGATCGGTTATGGCCTGTCCCCCTACCTCAGCTATTCGGAGGCGTTCCAGCCGGTTTCGGGGATCAATCCGCGTACGGGCGAACCTTATGTCCCGACGCGCGGACGGCAGTATGAAGGCGGCATCAAGTGGCAGCCGCAGCGCGGCATTCTCGTTACCGCGGCCTATTACGACATCGTCGAGCAGAACCGCCCGACCAATGATCCGGCCGACCCGATCAACGTCTTCCAGACCGGCGAAGTGACCTCCAAAGGTTTTGAAGTCGAAGGCGCGTTCGACCTGCCCGGCAACTTCCAGCTCACGGCGGCATACAGCCACAACAATGCGCGCGTTTCGGAAAGCCTCTACACCTATGAAGAGGGCGCGCGCGTCAACGACGTGCCGCGCGATCAGGCGTCACTGTGGGCGGTGAAAGCGGTCCCGCTCGGCACCGATGCGCAGCTGCGGATCGGCGCGGGCGTGCGCCATATCGGCAATACCCGATCGACCGGCCCGACGAGCGCGATAACGACCCCCTCCTACACGCTCGTCGATGCGCTGGTGTCGGTCGACTGGAACCGCTGGACCGCCGCGGTCAACGCCTCGAACCTGTTCGACAAGAGCTATTTCACCGCCTGCCGCACCTTCGGCGACTGCTTCAGCGGCAATCGCCGCTATGTCGTCGCCTCGCTCGGTTACCGGTTCTGACGCCATGAAACGGAAGACCGTGCAGGCCTGGTATCTGGTTCATAAATGGACCAGCCTTGTCTGCACGGTCTTCCTCCTCCTCCTCTGCCTTACCGGTCTGCCCCTGATCTTCGGGGAGGAGATCGCGCATCTCTCTGGCGCCGAGCCCGAATTGTCTGCGCCGCCACCCGGCGCACAGCCGGCGAATCTCGACCGGCTGATAGAAGACGCGAAGGCGCAATATCCCGGCAACCGGCCGCTGTTCCTCGGCTGGTATCCCGACGAGCCGATCGTTTACGTGAATCTGGGCCCCACCGCCGACACCCCGCCGGCAGAGATGAAGACCGCGCTTTTCGATGCTTACACGGGCACGGCCGTTCCCGCGCCGCAGTTCAACGAAGGCGTCATGTTCTTCATCCTGCGGCTGCACACCGACATGTTCGCGGGGCTTCCCGGCAAGCTCTTTCTCGGCGCGATGGGCCTGCTCTTCGCCATCGCCACCATATCGGGCGTCGTGCTCTACCGTCCCTTCATGCGCAAGCTCGAGTTCGGGACGATCCGCAAGGCACGCAGCAAACGACTAAAGTGGCTCGACATCCACAATCTGCTGGGCATCGCGGCCACCGCCTGGCTGCTGGTGGTCGGGCTAACCGGCGTGATCAACACGCTCGACGAGCCGCTCTATGACCAGTGGCAGAAGGACCAGCTTGCCGAACTGACCCGCGAATGGGCGGATCGCCCGCCCCCCGCGAAATTCGGACTGATCGAAAAGGCGGTCGCCGAGGCGAAAGCGGCGCGGCCGGAGCTCAAGCCCGCCTTCGTCAGCTATCCCGGGACGGGCTATAGCGGCGAGCATCATTATGGCGTTTTCATGATCGGCCAATCACAGCTCGACCAGCGCAACTATCAACCCGTACTCGTCGACGCCGCGACGTCGAAGCTGACTGGCGTCCCGACCTGGCCGCTCAGCCTCAGCGCCATGTATCTGTCGCAGCCGTTGCACTTCGGCGACTATGCGGGCCTGCCGCTCAAGATCGTCTGGGCGCTGCTCGACATCATCGCGATCGTCATCCTCGGCAGCGGCATCTATCTCTGGATCGGGCATCGCGGCCAGTCGCTGCAACGGCGCGTCCACGAAGTCGTCGAAGGCGGAGACGCAAGGTGACCAGGCAGACCGTCCGCCGAACATATGCTTGGCCGCTACTGATGGCGATTGTCACAATCGCTTCGCTCGTGACCGGCCTGCTGACGGTCGGCCTCTTTGACATTTTGGCCGTCATCGCCCTGGCGGCGATTCCGGGCTTTTGCCTGTTGCGGCTTTTCGCGCGCAAATAGGTCGGCCCCGTTGGGTATGATCATGCCGTCCTCAAACCGGCCGCTCGGCCTCCAAAAGCCCTCATGCCAATATGTTAAGCGCCGAGCCAGGTTGCACCCGGGCAGGCGGTCCATCGCGATAACCACTCCGATGATCAGCTTAACGCTGGCTTAACTATAGTGCAGTGCAGCATGGCGAATTGGCCGAAGTTAACCTCGGCGCAACAGCAAGGGGTCGTTTGCCATGCCAAGCCTGTACATCTCGCCTGCCGGATCCGGGGACAAAAGTGGCAGCGATATCAATAACGCAGCATCCATCGGTTCGCTCAACACGCTGATCGGAAGGGCGGGGCCGGGGGGCGAGGTGCTGCTGCTGGCCGACCAGGGCGACTATAACGTCACCGGCATCCTCGGCATCACCCGCGGCGGGGCGGAGGGCCAGCCGGTGGTGGTGCGCGGCATCGATTCCGACGGCAATGCCATGGCCGCGCATTTCACCGGCTCGCGTCCGGCCGACTGGCAGGCGGGCGACGCCTCCGGCAACGAGCTGTTCAAGCTCGGCGCGGGCGCGGACAATCTTGAATTCCGCGACCTCAGGATCGACAATGTCGGCACGGCCTTCCGCGTCACCGCCGATCTCGGCAATCTCCACATTGAGAATATCGACGCGAACAATGTCCGCCGCTTCTTCGAGAATTATTCCAGTGCGCCTTCGGATACGGCGACGATCGCCGGGCTGACGATCCGCGACGTCGACATACAGGGCTTCTCCAGAGTTGCGATCCGCCTCCAGTACGACACCAACAATGTGGTGATCGAAAATGTGACGGCGGACATGGCCGGGCAAACGGGCGACGACCTGCCCGCGGGCGTCCATCTCGACGGCACCGTCCACAACGTCACGCTTAGCCAGGTGGTGATGGAGAATATCCAGAGCACCGCCGGCGCCTATTTCAACGGCGACGGCTTCGCGAGCGAGCGCGGCGTTTATGACGTGCGCTTCATCGACACGGTCGCGCGCGGCAACAGCGACGGCGGCTATGACCTCAAGTCGAGCGGCACTTTGGTCGTCCGCGCGCTCAGCGAGGAGAATGGCCGCAATTACCGCCTCTGGGGCGAGGCGACGCTGATCGACTCGGTCGGCCTGAACCCGGTTCTGCGCGGCGGCATCTCCGAGCAGAACCAGCTCTGGCTCGACGACGACGCCGACGTGACCGTGATCGGCGGGCGCTTCGACGATGCCGGATCGCGCACCAAGGTGATCTCCTCGCAGGGGCGGCTCAACCTGCAGGGCGTCGAGATCACCCGGTCCGAACTCTCGACGCTCGCCACCCGCGATTCGCTGCCCGGGCTCAGCGGCATTGAAACGATCCGCGAAACGCTGACCGTCGATCAGGGTGACGCCTCGCCGGGCGCGACCGGCTATATCGCGCTGCTTCCCCTGCCCGCCACCGCCACGGCGGATGCGCTGGAAGGCTCCGCGAGCGACGACATCTTCCTCGTCGACGATAGCGGCGACCGGATCATCGAGGCCGCCGACGCCGGGTTCGACCGGGTCGAGACGACGCTGGGCAGCTACACGCTCGCCGGCAATGTCGAGCAACTGATCCGTCGCGGCGCCGCCGATTTTACTGGCAATGGCAATGCGCTCGCCAACGCGGTGATTGGAGGCGCGGGCAGCGACACGCTGGGCGGGCTCGGCGGCAATGATGACATCGCCGGCAACTCGGGTGACGATATGCTCGTCGGCGGCAATGGCGAGGATCTGCTCCGGGGCCAGTCGGGTGCCGACATGCTGCTCGGCGGCTGGCAGTCGGACACGCTCTTCGGCGGCGCGGGCGCGGACCGGCTGGTCGGCGATCAGGAATGGCTCAGCAGCCAGGGCGCCAACGACCGGCTCGACGGCGGCGACGATGCCGACCTGCTGATCGGCGATGCGACCAATGTCTATGGCAGCGGCAGAGGCGGCAACGACCGGCTGACCGGCGGCGCGGGCAACGACATCCTGATCGGCGACGGTGACGTGATGATGGACAGCGCCAGGGGCGGCGCGGACACGCTGGAGGGTGGCGACGGCAATGACTGGCTCTATGGCGACGGCCGGGAGTCGACCGCCACGGTGACCGGCGGTGCCGACAAGCTCTATGGCGGCGACGGCCCCGATCACCTGATCGGCGGCGGCGGAAACGACCTGCTTGCGGGCGGCGCAGGCGCCGACTGGTTCATCTTCGCGCCCGGCTCGGGTGCCGACGAAATCAGCGATTTCACCTCGGGCGCGGACCATATCGATCTCAGCGCCTTCGACCTCGCCTATGAGCAACTCGGTTTCACGGCGAGCGCCGACGGAACCCGCATCTCCATGGGCACGGACAGCATCTTCGTCCGCGGCGCGCAGGCGTTGTCGCCCAACGATTTCGTCTTCGGCTGACGCGGGATTCAGCCGAAGGCGAAGTCCGCCCGATCGAGCGTGGTAGCCCCGCGAACGAAGATTGTATCGGTGCCGCCCAGCTGGATCGTCACCCCCGCGCTGCTGGTGGTGAAGCGCAGCGCCTCATAAGCGATGTCGAAGGCGCTGAGGTCGATCAGGTCGGCCTCGGCGCCGCCGCGAGTGAAGTCGGTGATCTCGTCGGCGCCCGAGCCGGATGCGAAGACGAAGCGGTCGCCCCCGCCGCCGCCGGTCAGCTTGTCCGCGCCGCCGCGCGCGCCAGCCGCCATGGTCACCGCGTCGCCATATAATATGTCGTTGCCGAGCCCGCCGATCAGCGTGTCCGCGCCGCCGACCCCGCTCGCCGTCATGTTCATTCCGTCGCCGACCAGTGTGTCGTCGCCGTCGCCGCCGTCGAGAGTGTCCCGCGCTGCGAGCGACGAGACCCACTCGGCATCGCCGACCAGAAGATCATTGCCCGCGCCGCCATATAGCCGGTCGGTCTGCGACCCGCCGTACAGCGTGTCGTCGCCGTCCTCGCCCGAGAGCATATCCTCATTCTTGCCGCCATCGAGCCGGTCGGCGCCCATGCCTCCGCGCAGCGTGTCGTTGCCGTCGTCGCCGGAGAGCGCGTCGTCGCCTTCGCCGCCGGTCAGTATATTGGCGCTGGCGCTGCCCAGCAGCACATCCGCAAAGGCCGAGCCCTGCGCATTCTCGATACTGACCAGCCGGTCGCCCATGGCATCGCCGCCGGTCGCGGTCTGCGCGCGCAGGTTGACCAGCACGCCGCCGAGCGAGCCCGCATATTCCGCAGTGTCCGACCCCGCGCCGCCGTCGAGCATATCGCCGCCCGCGCCGCCGCGCAGCACGTCCGCGCCGTCGCCGCCGGTCAGCCGATCCTCGCCTCCGCTGCCGACGACGAAATTGTCGAGCGCATTGCCGGTCATCGTCGCACCGATCGTCCCGGTATAGACCAGCTCCTCGATATTGGCGCCAAGCGTGTAGCTCGTCGCGGCGGTGCGGATGCGATCGCGCCCCTCCCCCGCCGCCTCGATCACCTGGTCGCCAGCCTCATAGACGACATAGAGGTCGTTGCCGGTGCCGCCGCGCAGCACGTCGTTACCGCTGCCGCCGTCGAGCTGATCGTCACCCGCGCCACCGAACAAGAGATCGTCGCCGCCCCGCCCATAGAGGATATCGCCGAGCAGCGGATCGTCGCCGCCGGTGATGCTGTCGGCATAGTTGGAGCCGATCACCGTCTCGATGCCGACCAGCCGGTCGCCCTCCGCCTCACCACCGCGATTGACGTTGGTGACAAGGTTCACGGTGATCGCGGCGGACTTGGTGTAATCGACCTGGTCGCGTCCCGTCCCGCCGTCGAGCAGGTCCGCGCCCGCGCCGCCCACCAGCTTGTCGTCGCCGTCGAGCCCGTAGAGCGCGTCAGCAAACGCCTTGCCGTACAAGCTGTTATCGAGCGCATTGCCGGTGCCGGTAAAGCCGCCGCCGCCGGTATAGCTCAGGTCTTCGACCCCATCGGCGAGCGTCAGAGAGGACAGGCCCGTGCGCACGATATCGACCCCGCCGCCGACCGTCTCCGTTACCTGATCGCCTTCATTGTCGACCACATAGGAATCGTCGCCCGCGCCGCCGTTCATCACATCCGCGCCCGCGCCGCCATCGAGTATGTCGTTGCCCGCGTCGCCGTCGATCCGGTTGGCGTTCGCGTCGCCCGTCAGCGTGTCGGCGAAGGCGCTGCCGGTCACAGCCTCGATCCCCGACAGGCCGTCGCCCTGCGCATCACCGCCCGACACGGCGCCGGTGGCGAGGTTGACCTTCACGCCCACGGCGCTGCCCGAATACACCACAGTGTCGAACCCGCCCGCACCGTCGATCCGGTCTCCGCCCGCACCGCCGACGAGAATCTGATCGCCGCCATTTCCGATCAGCGTATCCGCAAAGCCGGTGCCGATGAAACGCTCGATCCCGTCGAACCGGTCGCCCTCGGCATCGCCGCCGCTGCTTACGCCGGTCTGGAGGTCGATCGAGATGGCATTCGCATTGGCGCTGTAGTCAACCGTATCGATTCCCTCGCCGCCGATCAGCACATCGGCGCCCGCCCCGCCCTGAAGCAGATCGTCGCCGCCGCGCCCGTCGAGCCGGTCCGCGCCCGCGCCGCCGTACAACGCCTCGTCCGCTCCCACCCCGGCCAGCGCATCGTCGAAGGCCGAGCCGACCAGTGCTTCGATACTCACCAGCCGGTCGCCCGCCGCATCGCCCGTTCCACTCTGCACCGACAGGGCAAGGTCGACCTGCACCGCTGCCCCCGAGCCCGAATAATCCGCCGTGTCGGGGCCGTCGCGCCCATCGAGCAGGTCCGCGCCCTTGCCTCCGACCAGCCGGTTGTCGCCCGCGTCGCCGTTCAGCACATCGTCGAACGCTGTACCGATCAGGCCCTCGATCGCGACAAGGCTCACCCCGCCCGACGCCGTGCCCGCCGCGAGGTCCGCCATCACTGCGCTCGCGCTGGTCGAAAAGTCGGCAATATCGATACCCGCGCCGCCGTCGAGCCGGTCCGCCCCGCCCTTGCCGGCCAGCCGGTCGTCCCCGGCGCCGCCCGACAGCGCATTGGCCGTACCGTCGCCGGTCAGCACATCGCCAAAGCCCGAGCCGACCAGATTCTCGATCCCCGCCAGCACGTCGCCCTGGGCATCGCCGCCGCTACCGGTGCCGCCCAGTACCGCGTTCACCGCAGCGCCGCTCGCCGCATAATCGGCGGTGTCGGTCCCGGCACCGCCCGTCAGCCGGTCCGCGCCCGCGCCGCCGATCAGCACATTGGCGAAGCCGTCCCCGGTCAGCACATCGCCGAAGCCCGAGCCGATCAGTCCTTCGACCCCCTGGAGCCGGTCGCCCTGGGCATCGCCGCCAATCCCGGTACCGGCGACAAGATCGATCGTGACCGCGGCGCCACTGCCCGAATAGTCGGCGCTGTCAAACCCGGCGCCGCCGATCAGCATGTCGGCACCTGCGCCGCCGACGAGCAGATCGTCGCCGCCGCGCCCGTCGATCCGGTCGTCGCCCGCGCCGCCGCCGAGCGAGTCCGCGCCGTCATCGCCCGACAGCGTATCGGCAAAGGCCGAGCCTTCCACCGCTTCAATTCCGATCAGCCGATCGCCTGCCGCCTCGCCGCCGCTTGCCGCGCCATTGGCAAGATCGACCACCACCCCCGCGCCGCTGCTGCCATAATCGACCCGATCGATCCCGGCCCCGCCATCGAGCAGGTCCGCGCCCGCGCCGCCATCGAGCATGTCGTCCCCCGCGCCGCCCGAAAGCCTATCGTCGCCATTCCCGCCGAACAGCCGGTTCGCGCCCGCATTCCCCGCCAGCGTGTCGTCAAAAGCCGAGCCCTCGACATCCTCGAACCCTTCGAACAGATCGCCCGCGGCATCGCCGCCGCTGGCGGAGAGCCGCATCAGGTCGACCTGCACCCCGGCGATGCTGCCTGCGTAACTGAGCAGATCACGTCCGGCGCCGCCAACCAATATGTCCGCGCCCGAACCGCCGGCCAGCACATCGTCGCCGGCATTGCCGATCATCATGTCATTGCCCGCGCCACCGATCAGCGCATCGGCGCCCGCAGTGCCGCCGATCAGGTCGTCGCCCGCGGTTCCCGCCGCTACTACTACGCGCTGCCCGTCCAGGGTCAGCACCGATCCCGTGCCCTTCTTCAAGGTCACCGTGCCCGCACCGGTGGCGAGGCCATAGTCCCGCACCGTCAGCGCGCCGTTCCTCTCGGCGAGATTGAACAACGTCGGCGAACCGGGGTCGGAGAAGAACGCCCCGTCGATCGTCGCGCTCGCGCCCTCGGCCAGCCAGATATGCTCGCGATTGCCCCCGGCGAGCGGCGCACCCGCGTCGAGGCTGACGATATTGCTCAGCTGCGCGCCCGTGCCCCACAGCCGGATGTTGCGGCCATTGCCCGAGACGATCGCGCCGTCGACCACGATGTTGTCGCTCTTCAAATCGAGCCCGCCATCGCTGTTGCCCGTGGCGATCACGTCGCGCAGCGTGATGTTATAGGTGCCGCGCTCGGTCGCGAAACCGTCGCCGTTGCGATAATCATTCACCGTGTCGAGCGCGTTGCGCATGGCGACACGGTCGATCGTCACGTCGTGCGCAGTGCCGGTGATGTGGACGCCGATCGCGAAATTGTCGCCGTCCTGAAACTGGCTGTCGCCGCGCACATCCTCGATCAGCACATTGTTCGTGTCGTACTGGATGCGGATCGCGCCTTTCGAATAACCGTCCACCGCGACGTCACGGATCGTGAGCCCGGTGATCGTCGCGCTGGCATTGGCCCCCGAGACCATATTGTCAAAGAAGCGCGAGACGTTCGCAGCGTCGACATGCTCGATCGCGAGGTTGCGCACATCGGCGCCGACACGAAAGGCCGTGCCGACATTCTCGAAGGCAAGATCGCTGAAGCGCAGATTGTTCGCGCCGCCGAGCAGGCGGAAGACCTCCTCGCCCGAGGGGCTGGCCGGGTCGAACGGCTCGGTCCGGGTACCGGCGATCGTCGCCGCCATCGCATTGCCCGCGCCATCGACCCCGCGGATCGTCACCGGCGCGCTCGCCGTCCCTCCCGCGACGATCGCCAGCGCCCCGGTCGGCGCGGTATAGGCCCCCTGGTCGGCGAGCAGCAACACCTGCCCGCCCGGGCCCGCCGCCGCGATGAGCTGCGGCAGGTCCTTCAGCGTCGCGGCGTTCGTGGCGCTCGAGCCGTCGCCCGAACCGCTGCCGGTCGGTGAGATGTAGAGGGTAGGCATGGCAAGGTTCCCGTCATAAGCCTGAAAAGACACCCCCCGCGCAATCGCGACCAAACAGCCCGCGACGGCACCCGGGTCAACCATATGCTGCACCTGCGAAAGCCGAATCGCCCCTTTGCTCCGACGACCGGAGCCGCGGCGCCTTCGCTCGCCAGGCTTTGGCCGCTACCAAGGTTCGTGCCGGACGATTCACGTTGCCGCACCCCGCAGATTATCAACGCCTCAAGAATCCGATCGGAGACCCACCGTGCAGCAGGACCTGTCCCTTGGGACGTCGGAGCCGCCCGCGGACACCGGGCTCGCCGCCTTCGCCCAAATTCTCGCAATGCACCGCATAGCCGCGGACCCGGCCGAGCTGCGCCACAGCCTGGGCCATTCCGATCCGGTCACGGCATCCGATATGCTACGCCTGGCAAAGCGGATCGAAGGCGTCCGCGCCCGCGCCACGACCGCGGATTTCGAGCGACTGAGACGCCTTCCCATGCCGGCGATGGCCACCGGTGCCGAGGGTTGGTTCGTGATCGGCCGCGTCGGCGAGGATGCCGTCGCGGTCCAGCGCCCCGGTGTCGCGATCGAGCGGTGGGACCGCGCCGAACTGGAGGCCCGTTGGTCGGGAGAGCTGCTTCTCATCGCCACCCGTGATGCCGCGCAGGTTGCCGCGCCCGCCTTCGACATGACCTGGTTCGTTCCCCAGATCGTCAAGTACCGAAAGCTGATCGGCGAGGTGCTGCTGATCACCCTCGCGCTCAACCTGCTCGGCCTCGCCGCGCCACTCTTCTTCCAGAATGTCGTCGACAAGGTGCTGGCGCACAACAGCCTGGCAACGCTGCAGGTGCTCAGCATCGGACTGGTGGTCGTCTCGCTCTGGGAAGTCGCGTTCGGCTGGCTGCGCACCCGGCTCTATTCGGAGACCAGCCAGAAATTGGACGTCGAGCTGGGCAGCCGCCTCTTCCGCCACCTGCTCCGCCTGCCGCTCGCCTATTTCGAGAATCGCCGCGTCGGCGACACCGTGACCCGCGTCCGCGAGCTGGAGACGGTGCGCGAATTCATGACCAATGCCTCGCTCACCGTGCTGGTCGATCCGCTGTTTACGATCGTCTTCCTCGTCGCGATGTGGCTGTACTCGCCGCTCCTCTTCGCCATCGTCGCGCTCACCCTCCCCGCTTATGTGATCGTCTCGCTCGTCGTCACCGGCCCCTTGCGCCGTCGGCTCGACGAGAAATTCGCGCGCGGCGCCGCGAACAACGCGCTGCTCGTCGAGAGCGTCTCGGGCATGCAGACACTCAAGGCCGCCGCGGTCGAGCCGCAATGGCAGGACCGCTGGGAGCGCCAGCTCGCCGCGTACAGCGCCGCCAACCAGCGGGTGATCAACCTCGGCAATTCGGGCAGCCAGGCGGTCCAGCTCATCTCCAAGCTGAGCCTCGCCGCGATCCTGTTCTTCGGCGCGCAGCAGGTGATCGCCGGCGCGCTGACCATCGGCGGGCTGGTCGCGTTCAACATGTTCGCCCAGCGCGTCTCCGGCCCGGTCATCCGAATGGCGCAGCTCTGGCAGGACTTCCAGCAGGTCCGCCTCTCGGTCCAGCGGATCGGCGACATCCTCAATAGCGGCCCCGAGCCCGGCGCCGGATCGCGCACAGCTTTGCCTGCGCTCGCCGGCCATGTCCGCTTCGAGGCCGTCCGCTTCCGCTATACCGCCGAGGGCCCCTGGACGCTCGACGACATCGACCTCGATCTGCCCGCCGGCGCCACGCTCGGCATCGCCGGCGCCTCGGGCTCGGGCAAGTCGACGCTCACCAAATTGCTCCAGCGCCTCTATCTGCCCGCAAGCGGCCGCGTGCTGATCGACGGCGTCGACATCGCGCAGATCGACCCCGCCTGGCTGCGCCGCCAGATCGGGGTGGTGTTGCAGGAGAACATATTGTTCAACCGCTCGATCCGCGAGAATATCGCGCTCGCCGATCCCGTCATGGCGATCGAGCGGGTTATGACCGCCGCCCGCCTCGCCGGCGCGCACGACTTCATCCTGGAGTTGCCTCGGGGCTATGACACGATCGTCGAGGAACGCGGCGTCAATTTCTCGGGCGGCCAGCGCCAGCGCCTCGCCATCGCCCGCGCGCTGATCACCAATCCGCGCATCCTGATCCTCGACGAGGCGACCTCGGCGCTCGATGCCGAGAGCGAGGAGATCGTCCAGCGCAACCTCAAGGCGATCGCCGCCGGCCGCACCGTGCTGATCATCGCGCATCGCCTCTCCGCGATCCGCCAGTGCGACCGTATCCTGACGCTCGACAAGGGGCGCATCGTCGAAAGCGGCACGCATGACGAGCTGCTCCGCCTCGGCGGCCGCTATGCCGCGCTCCATCACCGCCAGATCGGCGTTCAGGCGGGGGCGGCGGCATGAACGCGATCACGCGTCACTGGACGGCCGTTCGCGACGCGCTCGACAATGAACGCGCGCGATCGCGCGGGGTATTGCGCACCGAGGAAGCCGATTTCCTTCCCGCCGCGCTCGAAGTGGTCGAGCGCCCCGTGTCGCCGACCGCGCGGATCACCGCCTGGCTATTGCTCGGCCTGCTTACCGTTGCCCTGCTCTGGCTGGTGCTTGGCCGGGTCGACGTCGTCGCCTCGGCGCCGGGCAAGCTGATCCCCGCCAACGACGTCAAGCTGATCCAGCCCGGCGCGGCAGGGATCGTCCACGCCATCTTGGTCCGCGACGGCCAGCGCGTCCGCGCCGGTCAGCCGCTGGTCGAGCTCGATCCCACCGTCTCGGATGCCGACACGGCGCAGGCCGGCAAAGCGCTGGAGACCGCCGTGCTCGACGCCGCGCGGCTGCGCGCCATACTGTCCGCGCTCGACGGCCAGGGTCTGCGCTTTACCCCGCCCGCCGGAACCACGGCCGACGTCGCCGCCACCCAGATCGCGCTCGCCCGCGCTCAGCTCGCCGAGATCCGGGCGGGCAGTCAGACGCATGCCGCCGACACCGAATCCGCCCGCGCGGCCCGGGCCGAAGCGCAGATCCAGGCGGACAAGCTCACCGAGACCCTGCCGCTGCTCGACGAGCAGATCGCCGCCAACGAGACGCTGCTGGAGAAAGGCTATGTCTCGAAACTGCGCGTGATCGAAATGCGCCGCCAGCGCCTCGTCGCCGCGCGCGACCGCGACGCCGCGCTCGCCACCGCACGCAAGGCCGAAGCGCAGATCGCGGTGGCCGGCGGCCATTCGAGCCAATCCACCGCCGAAGCGCGCGCGCGCATCCTCGCCGATCTCGCCAAGGCCGAGAGCGACGCGCGGCTGCGCAAGGAGGAGCTGACCAAGGCGACGAAACGCGGCAGCCTCCAGCGCCTCGTCAGCCCCGTCGACGGCACGGTCACGCAGCTCGCCGTCCACACCGTCGGCGGCGTCGTCGAGGCGGCCAAGCCGATCATGGTGATCGTGCCTGCGCGCGGGAAGCTCGTCGCCGAAGTGGCGATCGCCAACAAGGATGTCGGCTTCGTCCGCGCCGGCCAACCGGTCGCGCTGAAGGTCGAGGCCTTTTCCTTCACGCGCTACGGCGCGGTGCCGGGTCGGCTCGAGCAGATCAGCTCGGACGCGGTGCAGGATGAGAAGCGCGGCCTCATCTACACCGCGCGGGTGACGCTGGACCGCGCGACGATCGTGCGCGATGGCAGGGCGATCCCTCTCACCCCCGGCATGGCGGTCACCGCCGACATCCGCACCGGCCGCCGCTCGCTCGCCTCCTACCTGCTGAGCCCGATCGACGAGATCCGGGCGACGGCGGCGCGGGAGCGCTAATGCCTCCTCCCCTCTGAAGAGAGGGAAGCGCCGATGACGCACGGCATCATGGAGGCCTCACGTTAATGCGGGCCGGCCTGTTCCGCGGGGCCGATATTGGCCTGACCAAATACTCCGAATGCGCGATGACGGCCGCATATATGTGCGAAATCTGCGCACAATCCCTGTCATTCCGATAATTGGTAAGGCACTATTGCCAAATTGGACTGACAAGTCTATCCGGCAACAGGACACACGACGTCAAATCGGTCGCCCTGATTACAAAAGGGCGACGGATCTTGGTGCAGGCCGAAGGGAGAGAAGAATGAGTCGCGAGAGCTGCAGCAGGCGCCACCTGCTTATTTCAACGAGTCTGATGAGCCTGCTGATCATGTCGCCAGCCCATGGCCAGACGGCTACGCAGGCACCGGCCGAACAAGCCAGCCCGACAGGCGACAACACCGAATCTCCCCAAGCCGACACGCAAGAGATCATCGTGACCGGTTTCCGTGGCTCGCTAAATAGCGCGCTGAACCTGAAGCGGCAGGAAACCGCCGCGGTCGACAGCATCGTCTCCGAAGACATCGGCAAGTTTCCCGATTCCAACCTCGCCGAATCGATGCAGCGTATTCCCGGCGTCGCCTTGTCGCGCGGCGATGGCGGCGAGGGGCGCAATATCTCGGTTCGCGGTCTCGGCGCGCAATTCACCCGCGTGCGGATCAACGGGATGGAGGGCACATCGCAGGTCAGCGGCAGCGACATCCGCGGCGGCGTCGCCACGGGCCGCTCGTTCGACTTCGTGACCTTCCCGACCGAAATCTTCTCCGCGCTTTCGGTCCGCAAGACGACCTCCGCCGACGTTGAGGAAGGCTCGCTCGGCGCGACGGTTGACCTGCGCGCGCCCCGGCCGTTCGACCAGAAGGAGGACTTTGTCTTCTCGGGCACGGCGCGCGGAATCTATAACGACATCAGCAAGAAGGCCGATCCGCGGCTGTCCGCACTCGTTTCCAAGCAGTTCGGCGACACATTCGGCGTGCTCGCCAGCCTCGCCTATTCGAAGCGTCACATCGACGAATATGCCTATTCGGCGGTCGACATCCTGCCATCCTACGTCGCCGGGCAGTCGCAGGGCGGCATCATCTTCCCCTTTTGTACGCCTGTCGGCTACACCTATGGCGGCGTACCGGTGAACAGCCCCGCGCCGGGCTATGCCAATGGCGGCACCCCGGTCGGCGCCGACGCCAACAACTGCAGCGCCGGCAACCCCCGCACCAGCACCAAGGAAGCCTATGATTATATCATGAGCCGCACGGGTGTGTCGGGCCGCCCGGGTGGCGGGGTTTTCCTGCCTCGCCTGCCCCGTCCGGTGAAGGGCAGCCAGAATCAGGAGCGTATGGCCGGGTCGCTGACGCTGCAATGGAAACCCACCGACGACACCGATATCTCGCTCGACGGCCTGTATTCGCGCTTCAAGGTCAATCGTCTCGACACGATGCTCGATGCGCGCTCGATGGGCCGCACCGCCTCGAACAACGGCCAGCCGATGATGTCGATCCGCGACATCGAAGTCGACGACAACGGGTCGCTGATCCATGGCCTGTGGGACGGCGTGGACCTGCGATCGGAAATGCAGGACGAGCGCTTCACCTCGACCTTCCGCCAGGTGAACCTCAACTTCGACCATCGCTTCTCCGACACGTTCCGCGTCTTCGGCCTGGCCGGCGTCAACGATTCCAAATTGAACGTCGACCGCCTCCAGGTCGCGATGGATTCGAACGACACCGATAATTTCTCGATCGACTTCCGCGACAATCCGGACGTCCCGAAGATCGGTTACGGCATCGACCTGACCAATCCGGCCAATTTCCTGTTTGGCCCACCGCTGGCCGACGGCACGCAGCGCGGACAGATTTCGAGCTTCATCCGTAAAAACACGATCGTCAGCAAGACCTTCGAATTAAACGCCGAGTGGGAGGCCGCCCCGAACTTCACCGTTCAGGTGGGTGGCCAGTATCGCACCAACAAATATACCGCGCGCGAGCGGCAGTTGATCCCCGCCCAGTCGTTGCCGCAGATGCTCCCCGCAGGCGTGTCGCTCGCCGACATCACCTTCGTGACGAAAGGGATCGGCAAGAATCTGAACGGCCAGATGCAGGATTTCCTTGCGATCGATCCGGACAAGTTCCGCGAGGCGGTGAACTTCAGCAGCTATCAATATTGCAACCTGGAGTGCGCCAAGGGCACCTATGGCGGGGTCGAAGAGAAATACACGTCGGGCTACGCCATGGTGAAGTTCGACACCGAAGACGTCTTGCCATTCGCGCTGCGCGGCGATGCCGGCGTTCGCTATGTCCGTACCAGCTTCGACACTTACGGGCCGATCCCTACCGCTGCGCCAGCCGGATCGCCCTATCCGACGCGATATGTAATCTCGACGGTGGAGCGTAGCTACGATGACTGGCTGCCGTCGATAAACGTCGCGCTCGACGTCACGCCCGACCTTATCGCCCGCTTCTCGGCAGCGCGCGTGATGTCGCGCCCGTCCTATGGGCAATTGATCCCCAGCGGCAGCGCGAACATCGTGATCCGCACCGCCTCGATCACCAACCCCTATCTCGATCCGATCCGGGCGAACACGGTCGACGCCGCGCTCGAATGGTATTTCGCGCCCGGTTCACTGCTGTCGGTCGCCTATTTCTACAAGAATATCGAGACCTATATCCAGAATACCAACCAGCTGGTGCCGTTCCGCGATCTCGGGCTTCCGCTGTCGCTGCTCGAGGGCACGGGCACGGGCATCACGCCCGACGAACTGTTCAGCGTGACGCGCAGCAACAACACCGACGGCGGGCCGCTGCGCGGGTTCGAGGCGAACCTCCAGCTGCCGTTTACTTTCCTGCCGGGGGCGCTCAGCAATTTCGGCTTGCTCGCCAACTTCACGCGCGTGCGCTCGAGCATCAATTACATCATCTCGCCGACCCTCACGCGCAGGGCGCCTCTTGTCGGCCTCTCGCCGGAAACCGCCAGCGCCACGCTCTATTATGAGGACGACAAGTTCAGCGTCCGGTCGACGATTAACTACCGGGCGGCCTTCCTCACCGGCGTCCCGGGCCCGACCGACAGCGACGCGAACGTCAATGCGAGCTCGATCTTCGTCGATGCCTCGGCCTCCTACAACATCAACGACAATATCAAGCTCATCGCCGAGGTATCGAACATCACCAACGAGACCAACCGTCTCTACACCGACACCACGCGGAAAGACCCGCTCTACACCTCCTATTTCGGCCGCACGTTCAGCCTGGCAGTCAATTTCCAGTTCTGAGCTTCTCCCTGTCGCCGCGAGCATCGGTCGGTTTTCCGATCATGCTCGCGGCGATATGTTGCGGGCGGCGACCGTCTCGGTGCGCACCGGAAAGCAGGTTAAAACCGGTCCATTAATTGTCACAATTGGTATTACCAATTTTATTGAAAATGGTAAGGCAGATGCTATGAACAACGGGAGCAGCCGATCGGCTCCACGTAACGAGAACAGGAAAATAGCATGAAGATCCAGTCTGCCCGCGTCATCGTGACATGTCCGGGGCGTAATTTCGTTACCTTGAAGATCGAGACCGATCAGGGGGTTTTCGGAATCGGCGATGCGACGCTGAACGGGCGCGAGCTCTCGGTCGTTTCCTATCTCGAAGACCATGTCATCCCTTGCCTGATCGGGATGGACCCGCGCCGGATCGAGGATATCTGGCAGTATCTCTATCGCGGCGCCTATTGGCGGCGCGGCCCTGTCACCATGTCGGCGATCGCGGCGGTCGACACGGCGCTTTGGGATATCAAGGGAAAGATGGCGGGCATGCCGATCTACGACCTGCTCGGCGGAAAGAGCCGCGACGGCGTGATGGTCTATGGCCATGCCAATGGCGCCGACATCGCCGAAACCGTCGACGCCGTCGGCCAGTATATCGACTTGGGATATAAGGCCATTCGCGCGCAATCGGGGGTACCGGGCATCAAGGACGCCTATGGTGTCGGCCGCGGCAAGCTCTTCTATGAGCCAGCCGACGCCGCGCTTCCGTCGCTGACGATCTGGGATACGAAGAAATATCTCGATCACATCCCCAAATTGTTCGAAAAAATCCGCGATACCTATGGTTTCGAGCATCACCTGCTCCATGACGGCCATCATCGGATGACCCCCATCGAAGCCGCCCAGCTCGGCAAGGCGCTGGAGCCCGCGAAGCTATTCTGGCTCGAAGATGCGACCCCGGCGGAAAATCAGGAAGCGTTCAAACTCATTCGCCAGCATACGACGACCCCGCTGGCCGTCGGAGAGATTTTCAACACGATCTGGGACTGCAAGGAGCTGATCCAGAACCAGCTGATCGACTATATCCGCGCGACCGTGGTTCACGCCGGCGGCATCACGCATTTACGGCGGATCGCCGACCTGGCCGCGATCTATCAGATCAAGACCGGCAGCCATGGCGCGACCGACCTGTCGCCCGTGTGCATGGGCGCGGCGCTCCACTTCGACACATGGGTCCCCAATTTCGGGATCCAGGAATATATGCGCCACACGCCCGAGACCGACGAAGTCTTCCCGCACAGCTACCGTTTCGAGCAGGGATATATGTATGCAGGCGACGCCCCGGGGCATGGGGTCGACATCGACGAGAAGCAGGCGGCAAAATATCCCTATCAGCCCGCCTATCTGCCCGTCGCCCGGCTCGAAGACGGGACGATGTTCAACTGGTGAGCTGTCTTGAGGCATTCCAGCTCGAGCCGATGCATCAGCATCGGCTGGGCATGGGCCGTTTCCTCGATCCGTCGCGGTTATGCGATGACGTCTTCGGGGTGCCAACCGGAAGGGAGCAGACCGTTCGCGCCGAACAGCCGTTCCATCGCCCTTTCCCCCCCGACGACAGTGCGGAGCTGCTCCGCGAGCGGATCGTCAAGCGGATGGTCGCTGCGCAGGAAAGCGATCCATGCGGCGATCGCCGTTTCGAGCGCCGGGCAACGCGCGCCGCGTTTCTGATGCCAGGCGAGCGTTTCGAGCCAGCGTTGCGGGATTTTCTGGCTGCCATCCATCGCGATCTGGATCAGCCGGTGGTTCAGGGCGGGGTTGGCGAAACGGTCGAGCAGGGCGCCGGCATAGGCCGAGAGGTCCTGTCCCGGCGCCGCGTCGATCGTCGGGGCCGCTTCCTCGCGCATCAGCCGCTCGATCACCGGCCGGATCGCCGGGTCGGCGATCGCCTGATGGACAAAAGCATGCCCTGCCCCAAGCCCGATATAGGCCGATATAGGC
>NZ_LMGI01000004.1 GCF_001427105.1 Sphingopyxis sp. Root154 | reverse complement strand
GCGCCCCCCGACAAGCGCGTCAGACCCGACAACACACCGGCACCGGCAATCCGGGTCATCAACTGGGGAAGCAAAGCAGCAACGTCGGTCATGCCAAGATCGTGCGGACTAAGCGAAGCGAGCGCAACCCGGCAATCGCGTCAGACGCGCCGCCGATCAAGAAAGCAACAATAGAGCGGCAATCAGCGGCAAAATGGTGTGCGAGAGCAGTCGCTCAGATATGAAAAACGACCGAGTTCAGCCAATAGGAAGCGATCGGCTTTCCTTCGGCATCGAGCGCAGGGTCGAATTCGGCGTTGCGCATGATCGCCTTGCACACCGCATCGTCGAACGCCTTGGGCCGCGTCGATTGCTGTATATGACACGCCGTCGCTTTGCCGGCGGTATCGACGTTCAGCCGGAAGTGCACGATCGCTCGTTTGCCCGACAATAGCATCGGAAGCGGGTAATCCCGCGATTTCATCCATTCGCCCGGATTGCTCCGGGGTTTCGGTCTCCGCGACAGCGCGGCATGCTTCGCCACGTCGATCCCCCAATGATCGAGGAGTTCGTCGGTGCATTTTTCGAGCGCCGCGAGCGGCGCGCCGAGCGATCCGGTTTCGAGAATGAAGGGTTTGCGAATCGATCGTGTCACCTCGATGAAGGTGACCGCGGCTTCCTGCTCGGGCGTGATCTCGGGTACTTCGAAATCATATTTTTTCGCCTTGAGCGCCGCTTCGGCAGCCGCGCGCACTTCCGGTGAGTAGGGCGCGATGCGGACGCTGCCCCGAAGGATCAGCGACGGCGTCTTGTCGGCCAGCGCCGCAGGATAGAATTCGGCTTCCTGCTCGGCCTCGGCAGGGCCGAAACGGATCCGGATGCTGCCTTCGTTCAGGCTGGTGTAGGCGGGCTTGCCGATGAAGCTGAGCCGCAACGCATCCCCCGGCTGGTAGCGGTCGATCATCAGCACGACCTTCTGGTCGCCCTCGCCGAAGCTGCGCCCCATGCGGCAGCTGTCCTCGGCATAATGGACATTCCATTTCGAACTGGGCTTCAACCGCAGCGGCTCTTTGGCTGCACCTGCGCCGGGCAGCGTAAGCGCCGCCAGCAAAACCAAGATCGCCCGATCGCGCCCTATTCTCCCCATCGATTCAATCTTGCCGACACACGCGCCAAACGCAAGTCCTTGCACCCGCCTATAGTTCGCCCCACGACGCATAGTCTTCGACATGGACATTGGGCCGGCGAAAGCTCGTAAAGCTCATGCTGGCAGAGAGGTCGAGCGCTTCGATCTGGTGCCACCAGCCGACGGGCAAAAAGATGGCCTCGCCCGGCCCGATAACTGTTTCGAGCACCGGCGGTACGGCCGAATCGCCATAGCCGGCGGGCAGCGCTTCATTGCCCCAGTCGGAGAAGCAATGGCGGCTGTTGCGCATCCGCGCGAATGCCCAGGGCGGCGCCATCCGCACGCGCTTTCGCCCGATCACCTGCACCAGCAGATTGTTGGTGAGATCGTGGTGCCAGGGGGTGAGCGTTCCCTTGGGGCCGAGCCAGAAGAAACCGTCACGCGTTCGCGTGTCGTCGAGCAGCGCGATCGGGGCCATATCCTCCCACAAGGAGGCGAGCGCTGCAGCGTTGGTGCCGCTATTATAGGCGGTGAGGTAGATGTCGTTGCTCGCCTCGTCCTTGCGGAGCCAGTCGATCAGTTCGGCGAAACGGACGAGGCGGCGGTGATCGTCCTTGGCCAGCTCATAATCGGGGTCGCGCTCGCGCTCGACCTGCGCCTCGACGACGGCATCGCCCGCGGCCGCGGCGAAATGATCGAGCGACCAGCGCGCCAGCGCCGGCCAATGGTCGACGATGCCGGTCAGCTTCGCGGGCCGATTCGCCTCATAATAGTGCCGATAGAAATGCTGGGCATCGGGCGCAGCAAGCGTGTCGAGCGCGAAGCCGCCCTCGCCCTCGCGCGCCAGCCGCTCCTGATTGGCGAGCAGCCAGCCCTGCTTCGCCATCCGCGCCGCCTGCCGCCGCAGCATCGCGGCCATCGGGTCCTTCGCCAGCCGGTCGACCTCATATTTCGCCGCCGCCGCCGACACGCCTGCGGCGGCGAGGCGCGCGTGGAGCGCGCTATCGTCATCGCCGGCCGCAAGGCCTTCGGCGAGCAGGGTGCGTTTGTCGGGCTGGGACATCGAAGAAACTCCTCGCGCCGCTCAAGGGCATTGCGATGACAAAAGGATGACAGCTTCAAGGCCGCTGACTAGTCGCCCGCCGGTCCCTTATAGTCCAGCCCATAGACGGCGGCGCGAAAATCACGGTGGAGCGTGCCATCATAAGGAATGGTCTGGACGAAGAAGACCGCGGTCAGCCGGTTCGCCGGGTCGACCCAGAAGAGGGTCGATGCCATGCCGTCCCAGAAATATTCGCCCGTCGCACCGCGATTTTCTTGGCGAGTCTGCGGCGGCGACTTGCGCACCGCGAAGTCGAAACCGAAGCCGACCGCGCCCTTGCCGGGGAGCCAAGCGCGTTCCTTGATCGCGGGATCGAGCTGGTCGGTCGCCATCAGCCGCACAGTCGAAGGCCTGAGGATGCGCGCGCCGTCGAGTTCACCCTCGTTCAGCAACATGCGCGCAAAGCGTTGATAATCGTCGAGCGTCGAGGCGAGGCCGAAGCCACCGGGGGTCAGCGCATGATCCTTGAAATTCAGCACCTCCGCCTCAGCCGCGGCTTGCTGGACCAGCTTGCCGTCCTTCTTCACATTCATCGCCGCGAAGCGCGGCAGCCGTGAATCCGGCTGCCGCCAGGCGGTCTCACGCATCCCGAGCGGTTCGAAGATATGGGTTCGGACATAGTCGGCGAAGGACTGGCCCGAGAGCTTCTCGACGAGCGCCGCCTGCACATCGACCGCGATGCTATATTCCCATTGCGTGCCCGGCTGGAACAGCAGCGGCACGCTCGCGAGGCGTTTGCTTGCCTCGGCGAGCGGGATCGCCAGCGCGAGCGGTTCGGCCGCGACATAGGCGTCGTGCGCGGGTGTCGGCCCGGCGCCATAGGCGAAGCCCGCGGTGTGGCGCAGGATGTCGCGCACGGTGATCGGGCGTTCGGCGGCGACATAGCGCGGCTGGCCCGCGGCATCCTTGCCCGCATAGACGCGCATGTTCGCATATTCGGGGAGATATTGGGCGAGCGGGTCGTCGAGATGGAACTTGCCCGCCTCCCATAGCTGCATCAGCGCGACGCCGGTGACGGGCTTGGTCATCGAATAGATTTGCGCGATCGTGTCGCGGCGCATCGGGCGCTTCGCGTCGCGGTCGGCCATGCCGGCGCTGCCGAAATAGACCTCGCGCCCGTCCTGCCAGATCAGCGCCGAGGTCCCCGCGGCGCGGCCGTCGGCGATCATCGCCTTCAGCGCCGCGTCGATCCGCGCCTTGTCTATCGTCAGCACTTCGAGCGGCGCCGCCTGCGCGTGCAGCGGGGGCGCGATCGCCGCCGGGCCCGCACTCGCCATCATCATCGCCAACGCCAGTCGCTTGCCGCGCATATCGCCTCTCCCCTGCCCGGCCGTCCGCCGGGTTCGGCGCGCATCACATGGGATCGGGCGCCACAGGTCAACCCGAATAGGTCTGCGCAAGACTATTCGGCCGTGGCAGCTTCCGCCGCGGGCGCCTTTGCAGCGGTGAGGCTGCCATTCTGGATCAGCCATTGCGGATGGCTCGCCTGCACCGACGCCATGATGCGGTCGATCGCCGCGGAAACTTGTTCGCCTTCGGCCTCCTGGTCGCGCTGGACAACGACACGCCGCGCCTGCGCATCGATCAGCACCCGTTCGCGCGGCAGCAATTCGCCGACGGTCAGCCCGGCGAGGATCGCGCGGCTGTCCTCCTCGCGCTGTTCGAGCGCGGCGAGGCGGCGATTGAGCTGTTCCTCGACCTGCACCGCAGCGTTGGTCTGTTGCCTCAGTTGCACGATGCTGACACGGACCTCGCGATCGAGCTCACCACCAATCTTTGCCGCAAGCCGGTTGTCGAGCCGTCCGGCGTAACGATCGACGAGCACCACCCCATCGACGGCTACGGCGTCGCGTTCCATCCGCACGTTGAGGCTGTCGACGCGGTCGCTTTCACCGAGCAGCGATCGCAATTCGGCCTGCACAACCGATCGCGCGCGAACCTCACCCGCCAGGCTGTTGAGCGTCAACGCGAGCGGGATCGACAAGATGCCGAGCGTCGCGACGATACCGGTGACCTGCATCGCGGTGTGCTGCGGCGTCAGCGACGGGCCGAAATGGTTGAGCCGCGCGACGATCGTCGCGGCAAAGGCGATGGCGAGCGTGTTGGTGAGGAACAGCAGCGCCGCCCCCATCGCGAAATCGAACCGGCCGGTGACGAGACCGAAGCCGACCGTCGACAGTGGCGGCACGAGCGCGGTCGCGATCGCGACGCCGACCATCACCCCCGACAACTTGCGCATGATCGCATAAACGCCGGCGATGCCGCCGACGACCGCGACGCCGAGGTCGAGCAAGGTCGGCTGCGTTCGTGCCCGAAGTTCAGGCGTTACGTCCTTGACCGGCGACAGCCAGATGATGAGCATCGCGACGAGGATCGCGACCGCCATCCCGGCTGCGAGCGTCACGAGCGAGCGGCGAATCAGATTGGATTCGAGGGTCGCAAGGCCGAAGCCAACCCCCATGATCGGTCCCATCAGCGGCGACACGAGCATCGCGCCGATGACGACCGCGGTCGAGCTTTGCAGCAGGCCGAGCGTAGCGATCATCGCCGCCAGGATGATGAGCAACAGGAATTTCTTGTCGAGCCGCGCGTCGCGCGCGACGCTCGCCAGAATCAACGAGCGGTCGAGGGCGTCGTCGCCCTCGACCGCATCGTGATTTTCCGCGCTCCGGGTCGCCCGGCGACCGCCGGCGTTGAACGGCGTGTCGCCCAAACCGGGCACTCCGGGGTGGTTGCCGGCCACGGCGACTGCCGTTTAGATCTTGCCGGTCAGTTCGGGAACGGCATTGAACAGATCGGCGACGAGGCCGAAGTCGGCGACCTGGAAGATCGGGGCGTCTTCGTCTTTGTTGATCGCGACGATCGTCTTCGAATCCTTCATGCCCGCGAGATGCTGGATCGCGCCCGAGATGCCGATCGCGAAGTACACCTGCGGCGCGACGATCTTGCCGGTCTGGCCGACCTGATAGTCGTTGGGGACATAGCCCGCATCGACCGCGGCGCGCGATGCACCGAGCGCGGCGCCGAGCTTGTCGGCGAGCGGGACGATGACTTCTTCGTACTTCTCGCTCGAACCCAGCGCACGGCCGCCCGAAACGATGATCTTCGCCGAGGTGAGTTCGGGGCGCTCCGACTTGGCGATTTCGGCGCCGACGAAGCTCGAGATGCCGGCATCGCTGCCCGCGCCCACGGCTTCGACCGTGCCCGAACCGCCGGAGGTCGCGGCCTTGTCGAACGCGGTGCCGCGAACGGTGAGAACCAGCTTCGCGTCCGACGATTCGACGGTCGCGATCGCGTTGCCGGCGTAGATCGGCCGGGTGAAGGTCTTCGGACCCTCGACCGACAGGATTTCGGAAATCTGCATCACGTCAAGCAAGGCTGCGACGCGCGGCGCGATATTCTTGCCGGTCGTCGTCGCAGGCGCGAGGAACGCGTCGTGGCTGCCCATCAGCTCGGCGACGAGCGGCGCGATATTTTCGGGCAGGTTATGACCGAAAGCAGCGTTGTCGGCGACATGCACCTTGCCGACGCCGGCGATGCCGGCGGCTTCCTTGGCAACCGCATCGACGCCGCTACCGGCGACGAGCAGATGGACTTCGCCAAGCTTCGACGCGGCGGTGACCACCGCAAGCGTGGCGTCCTTGACGGCCTTGCCGTCATGTTCGACCCAAACCAGAGTTTTCATGAGTGCACTCCCAGCGCTTTCAGCTTGGCAACCAGTTCATCGACATCGGCGACCTTGACGCCGGCCGAGCGGGCGGCGGGTTCGCTGACCTTGACCACCTTCACGCGCGGGGCGGTGTCGACGCCGTAATCGGCGGGGGTCTTGGTATCGAGCGGCTTCGACTTCGCCTTCATGATGTTCGGCAGCGACGCATAGCGCGGCTCGTTCAGACGAAGGTCGGTGGTGACGATCGCGGGAAGCTTCAGCTTCACCGTCTCGAGACCGCCATCGACTTCGCGCGTCACATTGACGCTGTCGCCATCGACATTGACCGCACTGGCAAAGGTGCCCTGCGCCCAGCCGGTCAATGCCGCGAGCATCTGGCCGGTCTGGTTGTTGTCGTCGTCGATCGCCTGCTTGCCAAGGATGACAAGGCCGGGCTGTTCAGCGTCGGCGATCGCCTTGAAGATCTTTGCGAGCGCGAGCGGCTCGACGGCATCGTCGGTCTGGACGAGGATCGCGCGGTCGGCGCCCATCGCGAGCGCGGTGCGCAGCGTTTCCTGTGCCTTCGCCGGTCCGACGGACACGGCGACGATCTCGGTCGCGACGCCCTTTTCCTTCAGGCGGATCGCTTCTTCGACGCCGATCTCGTCGAACGGGTTCATCGACATTTTGACATTGGCCAGGTCAACGCCCGTGCCGTCGGACTTGACCCGCGGCTTCACGTTGTAATCGAGCACCCGCTTTACGGGGACGAGGATTTTCATAGCTTCGACAGCTCCTCTCGAAAAATTGTGCACTGCGCCATAATTGGCGTTTACGTAAACGTCAACTAGCAGTCCCTACTCCTCCCTCGCGGGTGCGAGGGAGGGTTGGATTATCACGCCGCCTTGTTTACCTCGGCGACGATTTTCTTTGCCGCGTCGCCGAGATCGTTGGCCGCAACGATCGGCAGCCCCGAATTGGCGAGGATGTCCTTGCCTTCCTGGACATTCGTGCCTTCGAGGCGGACGACGAGGGGAACAGAGAGGTTCACTTCCTTCGCCGCGGCGACGATGCCGTCGGCGATGATGTCGCACTTCATGATGCCGCCGAAGATGTTCACGAGGATGCCCTTCACGGCAGGGTCCTTGAGGATGATCTTGAACGCCGCGGTGACCTTTTCCTTCGAAGCGCCGCCGCCGACGTCGAGGAAGTTGGCCGGAAATTCGCCATTGAGCTTGATGATGTCCATCGTCGCCATCGCGAGCCCGGCGCCATTGACCATGCAGCCGATGTTGCCGTCGAGCTTGATGTAGGCGAGGTCATATTCCGACGCCTCGACCTCGGCCGGGTCTTCTTCGGTCAGGTCGCGGAGCTCGGCGAGATCCTTGTGGCGGAACATCGCGTTGCCGTCGAACGCCACCTTCGCGTCGAGCACGAGCAGTTCGTCGCCGTTCGCGCCCTCGCAGACGGCGAGCGGGTTGATTTCGATCTGTTCGGCATCGGTGCCGAGGAACGCGTCATACAGGCCGGCGAGGACCTTGGCCGCCTGCTTCGCGAGGTCGCCCGACAGACCGAGCGCGGCCGACACGGCGCGGCCGTGATGCGGCTGGAGGCCCGTGGCGGGGTCGATAATGATCGTGTGGATCTTTTCGGGCGTGTCGTGCGCGACGGTTTCGATGTCCATGCCGCCTTCGGTCGAGGCGACGACCGCGATGCGGCTCGATCCGCGATCGACGAGCAAAGCGAGGTAGAATTCCTGCTTAATGTCGGCGCCGTCGGTGATGTAGAGGCGGTTGACCTGCTTGCCGGCTTCGCCGGTCTGGATCGTTACCAGCGTGTTGCCGAGCATGTCCTTGGCGTGCGCTTCGACTTCCTCGATCGTCTTGGCGAGGCGGACGCCGCCCTTCGCGTCGGGGCCGAGTTCCTTGAACTTGCCCTTGCCGCGGCCACCCGCGTGGATCTGCGATTTCACGACATAGAGTGGCCCGGGGAGCTGCTTCGCCGCGGCGACGGCTTCCTCGACGGTCATCGCGGCAATGCCCTTGGGCACGGCAACGCCAAATTTCGCGAGCAGTTCTTTCGCCTGATATTCGTGGATGTTCATGAGGTCTGCCGGGCCTTTCGACTCTGTAAAGGGAGAGGATCGGCGCCGCCTAAGCACAAGTTCGGCGGCAATTCTACCCCCGGGTAGCCCCAGATATTCTTGTCTGCGGCAAAGGCTTGCGGCCAGCCGGTTCGTCTTTCGGATGACGCCCCGGGCCCGAGTTGATAATCGGGCAAGGTCGAAATGTGGGATGAGGGAAGCGAAGATGCGGATAAAGCTTCTAGTTTTGGCGTTGTCGGCGTTCGCAGGTCCGGGCGCCGCGACGGCACAAGTGAACCAGTCGCTCGATGTGCAGATCGTCGAAGCGCCGAAAATCGTCCGGATCGGCGCGGCCGACCAGCTCGTCTATGAACTCCACCTCACCAATTTTTCCAGCCACCCGCTCGAACTGAACGGGCTCGCGATCAAGGCAGGCGACACGCCGATCAAGACCTATAGCCGGGACGAACTGCCCGCGGCGATCGGCCTCGTCGGACCGCCCGAAGCCAATTCGCGGATCATTCCCATCGGCCGCCGCGCTATCGTCTATATCGGCGCGCCCGTCCCCGCCGCCTTTCCCCGCGGATCGATCTCGCACAGCCTGACGCTGAGCAAGATCGACACCGAAGAGCCGGATTTCACGATTTCAGGCGGCGCGGCGGCGCCCGAAACCGCCGCGCTGCCCCGCCTGTCGCCGCCACTGCGCGGCGGTCCGTGGGTCGCGGTATACGCCCCTGGCATGGAGCTCGGCCATCGCAGGGTCTTCTACGCCACTGAAGGATCGGCGATGCTGCCCGGCCGTTTTGCGATCGACTGGATGAAGGTCGACACGAAGGGAAAATTGTCTGCGGGCGACGCCAATATTCCGGCGAATCACCATGGCTTCGGCGCCGAGGTGCTCGCAGTCGCCGACGGCGCGATCGTCGCGGTGCGCGACGATGTGCCCGATCCCGCCACCATATCGGGCAGGCCGAGGCCCGGCATCGCGGACGCCAGCGGCAATTTCGTCATGCTCGACATCGGTGGCGGCCGCATCGCGATCTACGAGCATCTGAAGCAAGGCGCGCCCGTGGCGGTGGGCGATCGCGTGAAGGCCGGGCAGGTCGTGGGCTTCCTCGGCTTCACTGGACAGGCCAGCGCGCCGCACCTGCATTTCCACCTCGCCGACCGGCCGTCGATCCTCGGCGCCGAAGGGCAGCCCTATGTTGTCACCTCGCTCACGCGACTGGGGCAATATAAGGCAATCGACGATTTTTTCCGCGGCGAGGCATGGCCGCCCGTCGACCGTTCCGAAACGGTGCGGAACAGCTTTCCGCCGCCGAACCTCGTCGTGCGCTTTCCGGGCGATTGATGGCTTAGCGCAGCGCGCAGAGCGCCGCCGAGCTCGTCGACACGGTCAGGATCTCGGGATCCCTGAGCGCGCGGACCTTGTGAAAAAACTGGTCGAGCGAAAGGTCGGTGACGCGCTTGTCCTTGAGGCTGCCGAGCGCCGACAGGCGGCGGAGCTGGACCAGCGAGAGCCGGTCGACCATGCGTTCGGCCATGCACGCCGACATCGCCTTCGACAGGCCGGCATTGTTGAGTCCCGTGCGCAGCCGCGTCTCGGGCGTCGCGCATCCGGCGAGCGCGAGCGACAGCAGGGCCAGCGGCAGGGCAGCAAGCTTCATCCTCGATTACCTTCCGTGATATTCGGCAACCGCCGACGAGACCGACTGCATCAGCGCCATGCGCGCGGGGATGCCCGACGTGGTGCTGCCCATCATCACGACGATCGCATAGCGCGTGCCGTCGGGCGCGGTGGCGATGCCGATGTCGTTATAGCCCGCGGTCATGCCGCCAAGATTCTGTCCGGTGCCGGTCTTGTGCATGAATTGCCAGCCGGGAGGCAGCCCCGCCTTGAGCCGCCGCGGCCCGCTCCGCGTTCGGCTCATCACGCCTTGCAGATATTCGGTCGATTCGGGTGACAGCAAGGTGCCGCGCGCCAGCCGCGTCAGCGCGCTGGCGATGGCGGCGGGGCTGGCGCCATCGACGGGATTGGCGAGATAATTGTTCATCGCGGCCTGGCGCGCCGCGGCCGACAGCGCGGCGCGCGCGGTCTCGAAATTGCGGCCGACCGAATAGCTTTGCTGCCAGGTCAGCCCCGCGGTCCCCGCCTGCAACAGGCGTTCGCCAGGGCCAAAGCGGATCGAGCCGAGGTCCTTTTTCGCGATGAAGGCGCGCACGGCGGCAGGTCCACCGACGGTGCGCAAAAGGCTGTCGTTCGCAAGATTGTCGCTGTGGGTGATCGCGGTCTCGATCAGGTCACGGACGCTCATCGTAACCGAGCGCTCAGCCCGCACGCGTGCCGCGAGCGGCTGGTGAAAGACCACCAGATCCTCGGGGCCGATGCGGACGCGCTGGTCCATCGTCATCCGCCCCTGATCGACCGCGTCGAGCACTGTGAGCGTGACCCACAGCTTCGACACGCTCTGCTGCGGGAACAGCTCGCCGCCGCGCTGCGACAGCGACCATTCACCATCGATGCGCTGCACCGCGATGCCGGTCTTGCCGGGGAAGGCGCGCCACAGTTCATAGATGCGGTCGTTGAGACCCGCGGGGGCGCGGCGGAAGCCGGGATCGACGGGGCCGGCGGGGCGCGGCATCGCCGACCGCACCGGTTGACCGATCGGCACCGTCACCGACCCGGACGGACCGCGCACCGCCGCTGGCTGCTGCTGCGCGCGTGGCTGCGGAACGATCGCGGCGCTGCTGACGCAGCCCGCAAGCACCGCGGCGCTCATCGACACGGCGAGGAGCGGCTTGCCGGAAAACCTGAACTTCATTCGAACCCCGCACTTGCGACTTTATATTATCCCGACCCCATTCGGACTTTATCCTGCGTCACGCAGGCGCGCGGGAGGGGCCAGCGATTTGCGGTGAATGATTCTTCTGCCGCGACCAATCGCGGAACCGGGCGGATTTCAGGGCGCGGGGTTCGCCCGGACGCCGTTGTCAGGGTGCGGGCTTCGCCCGAACCATATCGGGATAGAGCCGCTTCAACGCCGCGAGCTTGGGCGCGTCCCAGCGCAATATATAGCCGTTCTTGGGATTGCGGCGCATGAAATCCTGATGATTCGCCTCGGCGGGATAGAAACGCTTGTACGCCTCGATCGGCACCGCGACGGGCTTGGCGAAATATTTGCCGCCGCCGATCTGCGACAGATAGGCAGTTGCGACCTGGCGCTGGCTGGCGTCGAGCGGCACGATCGCGGCGCGATATTGCGGACCCGTGTCGGGACCCTGACGATTCTTGAGCGTCGGGTCGGCGATCACCGAAAAGAGGATGCGGAGCAGGCTGCCATAGCTGACCTGCGACGGGTCATAGACGATGCGAACCGCCTCGGCATGGCCCGACTTGCCGTCATGAGTGAGTTCATATTTGGCCGTCGCGGCGTTGCCGCCATGATAGCCCGATTCGACCGAAATCACGCCTTTGACGTTGGAAAAGACGCCTTCAACGCCCCAGAAACAACCGCCGGCGAGTACCGCGGTCGCGCGTTTCGCACTAACGGCGGGATCGACTAGCGCAGCGGGCAGCTTGACGACGCTTTCGGCCTGCGCCGGAGTGCATTGCGCGACGATCGCGCCTGCAACCAGCGCCGTGACGGCGCGAAGCGAAAGGCTTCGCCGCAGCGGCGTCAAGCCGGGATCGGCAGCGCCGGCTGATTGAGCACGATATAGGTTGCGCCAATCGCGAAGCCAGCGAGCATGGTCAGGAACCAGTCGGAGCGGAGCATGGAGAGCATATGGGCCTCTTTTTTTCATATCTGTCAATTCGCGGCCGAGACCGCTTTGGTTACACCGACGATATGGAGCGCCCCGACCAGCCGTGCAGTGATGGCAGTCACCCTTAACGGAAATGACTTACTATCCGGTGAACCGGGCGGTTAACCGCCGTTCAGGTTCAAATAGTCGCCCCCGCTGCGATTACAAGACCGATCGGTACAAAATAATCGTGCGCAGATAAATTTGCGCTGGATGAGGTGTTAGCTGAGCGCAGCGCACGCCTGCTGGATGCGCACGCAGGCTTCCTTCAGCACTGCTTCCGACGTCGCGTAAGAGACGCGGAACGCCGGCGACAGGCCAAAAGCGCCGCCGTGCACCGCCGCGACCTTCGCGCTGTCGACGAAATAGTCGATCAGCGCCTCGTCGCTGTCGATCAGCTTGCCGTCGGGGGTCTTCTTGCCGATGCAGCCCGACGCGTCGGGATAGACGTAGAAAGCGCCGTCGGGGACCGGGCAGTTGAGGCCGGGCGCGTCGTTGAGCATCGCGACGACCATGTCACGGCGCTTCTTGAACGCGGCGTTGCGGTCGTCGAGGAACTGCTGCGGCCCGCCGAGCGCGGCGGCGGCAGCGGCCTGCGCGATCGAACAGGGGTTCGACGTCGACTGCGACTGGAGCTTGCCCATCGCCTTGATAATCCACGCGGGGCCGCCGGCATAGCCGATGCGCCAGCCGGTCATCGCATAGGCTTTCGAACAGCCGTTCACGGTCAGGATGCGGTCGATCAGGTCGGGGCAACGCTGCGCGAAGGTCGTGAATTCGAAATCGGCGTACCAGACATGCTCATACATATCGTCGGTCATCACCATCACATGCGGATGACGGCGGATCACCTCGCCGAGCGCGTCAAGTTCCTCGCCCGAATAGGCGGCGCCCGACGGGTTCGACGGCGAGTTGAACATCACCCAGCGCGTCTTCGCGGTGATCGCGGCGTCGAGCTGCCCCGGGGTGATCTTGTAGTTCTGCGCCGCGGTGCCCTCGATGATCACCGGCGTGCCGCCCGCAAAGGCGACGATGTCGGGGTAGCTGACCCAATAGGGCGCGGGGATGATCACCTCGTCGCCCGGATCGACCGTCGCGACGAGCGCGTTGAACAAAGTGTGCTTGCCGCCGACGTTCACCGAAATCTGGTCGAGCCCATATTCGAGGCCGTTGTCGCGGCGGAATTTGCCGCGGATCGCCTCTTTCAGCGCCACCGTGCCGTCGACGAGCGTATATTTGGTCTGCCCATTGCGGATCGCCTCGATCGCCGCTTCCTTGACGAAGTCGGGGGTGTCGAAATCGGGCTCGCCGGCGCTGAGGCCGATCACGTCGACGCCCGCGGCTTTCAGCGCCGACACGCGCGCGGTCATCGCGAGCGTTGCCGACGGCTGGATGCGGTTGAGGGCGGCGGAGACATGGGGCTTCAGCGACATGACGATATCTTCCGTGGCTTGCGCGGTCGGGCTGCAAAAGGACAGGAAATTGCGCGCGGCCGCGCCTAAAGCCTCTAACCAACATTCGCAAGCGCGCTGGTTGATAATTTACCTATGCATGGCCCAAGATGTCGCACGACACAGTCTCAAAGCTGCGCGTGTCACCGGGGTCGAGATTCCCGCCTTCGCCAGAATGACGGAGTTTTTCAGGAAGAAATGGCAGCGTCCGCCAAGCGCGCCGGGATCAGTCCGCGCAGCGAATTGCCGATGAAGAATCCGCTCTCCAGATCCGCGATCCGCAGGTGCGATTCGACCGCGCGGCCCTTGTCGATCAGTTCGGCGCGCAGCACCCCGGGAAGCAGCCCCAGCGCGAGCGGCGGGGTGAGCAACTGCCCATCGCGTTCGACGAAGATATTGCTCCAGCTCCCTTCGGTGACGAAGCCGGGCTCGTCGACGAAGACAACCTCGGCCGTGCCGCTCTCTTGCCGCGCGCCGTCATAGGCGGCGCGCAGGCTCGTCTTGTGCGTCAGGCGGAAATCGTCGGCGGCCATCGGCGCGGGCCGCACCGCGACGGGCACGGGCAGCTCGGCAAGCCGCGGCAGCGGAGACACCTCGATCGCGAGCGCCCCCGACGGCGCGAGCCGCATCCGCACCCGCGCGGCGCTGCGCAGGCGAAAGGTCGCCGATTGCAGGACGTTGCGCGCGCCGTGCCGGTCGAACACGAAGCCCAGCGCCGCGGCGCTCGCCTTCATCCTCGCCAGATGCCCCTCGATCCGCTGGACGCCTTCGACCGGATCGAAGAACATCGTTTCGATGAGGTCGAAGCTTTCCCCCGCTGCGCCCACAAATTCCCCTTTGGCCAGACATTCGCGCCATTCTTCAACCGGTTCGCTGTCGGCGACGATTCCGGAGCCCAGTCCCAGCGTGGCGCAAGCAAGGCCGTCCTGCAAGGCGCTTTGCGGTAACAAAAGCGTCCGGATCGCGACATTGAATGCCGCATCCCCCCCCGGCTCGATGAACCCGATCGAGCCCGTGTAAAGCCCGCGCGCACCCGATTCCAGTGCGTCGATGATTTCCATCGCGCGCACTTTCGGCGCCCCGGTGATAGACCCGCACGGAAAAGCGGCACGCAACACGTCGACTGCCCCGGCGCCTTCGGGCAGGCGCGCGCTGACATCGGAGACGAGCTGGTGGATCGTCGGAAAGCTTTCGACACGGAACAGTTCGGGCACCGCGACCGACCCCGGCACCGCGACGCGCGACAGGTCGTTGCGGATCAGGTCGACGATCATCAGATTTTCGGCGCGCTGCTTGGGATCTTCGGCAAGCTCGCGCGCCGCAGCAGCATCGGCCTCGGGAGCGGAAAGCCGCGCCGCGGTTCCCTTCATCGGCCGTGCCATCACCTGCCCCTCGCGCAGCGCGAAGAAGAGTTCGGGCGAGTGTGAGACAATCGCCTGTTCGCCAGTCCAGATCACCCCGCCATAACCCGCGCGCGCGGTGCGGCGCAGCCGGGCATGAACCGCGAGCGGATTGCCGCGCACCGGAACGTCGGCGCGAAAGGTGAAATTCGCCTGATAGATATCGCCGGCGCGGATCAGGCCGAGCACGGATTCGACGGCAGCCAGATAGTCGGCGCGCGCGACGCGCGGCGCGACCTTGCCGATCCACGCCGACGCGGGATCGGGGAGAAGGTCCGCGACCTTGTCGGCGTCGATCCGCCGGACCGTGTGAAACAGCCCGAACCAGCCGAGCGGAGCCGCGCCCGCTTCGGCATCGACCGCACCGCGCCACGCCGGCGCGAGCGCCTTGCCGGCCTCATAGGTGAGATAGCCCGCGGCATGGAGCCCGCGGCCCTGCGCCGCTTCGAGCGCCGACAGCAGCGCCGGGACCTCGGCCGCCGAATGCGCCGTCAGCACGTCGACGGGATCGACGAACAATCGCGCCGCCGCCGCGCCTTCGGCGCGCGCATCGTCGAGCAGCACGAAAGGTGGGCAGTCCGGGCCCGGAACGGGAATCGCGTCGCCCTCGGCCATCGCTATTTCGCAGGGTTCGATGGCGCGCCGGCCGCGATCAGCGGTCGCGCTTCATGCGGATCGTGCGGCCGCCGTCGATCGTCGCGAAATAGCTGCCCATCGTCGCGACCTTGATCTTGACCTTCTGCCCCGGCTTGGGCTGGCGCGGGCTGCTCCCGTCGAGCTGTACCCACACCGCATCGTCTTCCATCGTAAGCGTATATTTGCCCGAGCGGTCCACGCTGACCGAACGGATCGTCGTTTCGATTTCCTTGACCTCGTCCTCGTCACCGCCGAAAATTCCGCCGAGCTTGGGGAAGTTGAAACCGAACAGCCCGCGCCGGGCCTTTTTGGCGGTCTCGCGGTCGGTGAAGGTGATTTCGCGCGCCTGGTCGGCCGCCGACAACTCGCCGACCTCGCGGTCGAAACAGGCGAGGCGCGCCGCCGGATCGGTGATGTCGCGGCACGCGTAAAGCTCTTTGATCTGGGTCGGAACGCCCGCCGGCAGCCTGTCCTTGGCGGCGGCCGGCACAGCGGCGGCGCAGGCGAGAAGGACGAGCGACGCGGCGACGCGCGATGACAGCTGCAACATGGCAAAACCCCTGGCGATAACGATATGCGCTGCCTAGCCGCAGCGGCGCCGCGCCGCAAGCGAGCCCGGTTGCGATATGGGCTTACTGACCCTAGTGTCAGGAAGCCCCTCCCGTTTCAAAGGACGTCCGCCCGCATGGATAGCCACTTTTCCTGGTCGACCGATTATCGCCACCCCACGGCCTGGGATCAGGAATTTCCGCCGCTGTCGCTGCCCGACATGCTCGCCGCCAGCGTCGCGCGGCGCGGCGACGCGCCGATGCTCGACTTCATGGGCCGCCAGTTCGGCTATGCCGAGGTGGCGCGCGGCGCCGCGCGCGTTGCGCGCGGATTGCAATTGCAGGGCATCGGCAAGGACAGCCGCGTCGGCCTGTTCCTCCCCAACGTCCCCCATTATGTCGCCGCCTATTATGGCGCGCTCGCTGCGGGGGCCACCGTGGTCAATTTCTCGCCGCTCTATACCGTTGCCGAGCTGGAAGCGCAGGTCGAGGATTCGGGGACCGAGACGCTGTTCACAATCAGCGCCGCCGCCCTGCTGCCCACCGCGCTCAAGGTGCTCGACGGGTCGAGCCTCAAACGGCTGGTCGTCGGCTCCGTCGCGGGTGGTCTTCCCGCCGCCAAGTCGGTGCTCTACCGCCTGCTCAAGCGCAGCGAGGTCGCGGCGCTGCCCGTCGACCCGCGCGTCATCCGTTTCTCGGCGCTCACCGACAATGACGGCCGACCCGACCCCGTCACGATCGACGCCCGAAAGGATATCGCGCTGATCCAGTATACCGGCGGCACGACCGGAACGCCAAAGGGCGCGAAGCTGACGCACCAGAACCTCACCGCCAATGCGCGGCAGGTGAACGCTATCGATCCCGATCACGACGCCGCCGACCGCATCCTCGGCGTGCTCCCCTTCTTCCACGTTTTTGCGAACACCTGCGTGCTCAACCGAACGATCCTCAACGGCGGCACGATCACGATGCTGCCGCGTTTCGAGGCGAAACAGGCGCTGCAGGCAATCACGCGGACGAAAACGACCGCACTCCCCGGCGTGCCGACGATGTACCAGGCGCTGCTCGATCATCCCGATCTGGCGAAGACCGACTTCTCTTCGCTGCGCATCTGCATTTCGGGCGGCGCGCCGATGCCCGGCGAGCTGCGCGAGAAATTCACCGCGGCGACCGGGGCGTCGCTCGTCGAAGGCTATGGCCTCACCGAAAGTTCGGGGGTCGTCGCGACCAATCCCTATGAAGGCCCGGCCCAGCCGGGCACGATTGGCCAGCCGCTCCCCGCGACGCACATTCGCCTGCTCGACAAGGAAGACCCATCGAAAGATGCGCCAGACGGCGAGCCCGGCGAACTCGCGGTCAAGGGACCGCAGATCATGCAGGGGTACTGGAACCGGGCCGAGGCGGACAAGGACAGCTTCACCGACGACGGCTGGCTGCGCACCGGCGACGTCGCGGTGGTCGAAGCCGATGGTTATATCCGCATCGTCGACCGGCTGAAGGACATGATCGCGGTTGGCGGCTTCAAGGTCTACCCGAGCGTGATCGAGGCGCATCTGTACGAGCATCCCGCGGTCAAGGAAGCGATCGTGCTGGGCGTTCCCGACGCCTATCGCGGCGAAGCGCCCAAGGCGTTCGTCACGCTCGAGGACGGCTTTCAGATCAGCGGCGAGGCGCTGGCTGCGTGGCTCAACCCGCAGCTCGGCAAGCATGAGCGAGTGAAGGCGGTCGAGGTGCGGCTGAACCTGCCCAAGACGATGATCGGCAAGCTCGACCGCAAGGCCTTACGCGCGGAGGAAGATCCGAAAGCCAGAGTCTAACCTGTTTTATGGACCCGGCGGCCAAGCTGCGCGACCATGCCCCCCCTCATATGGGGAGAAGGGGCATGGAAGAGAATCGCGAATTCCTGGCCCGACGGCGTGCCGAAGAAGAAGCCGCCGCCGTCTGCGCCTTGTCCGAGGAAGAACGCGTCCTGCGCCGCGAACTCGCGCAATATTATGCCGGGCGCCTAGCGCAATTCACCTCGATCGAGACGAATCCCCCTGTAACAACAGTTTGGACGGATGCTGACATGGCCGACACCTACCCCCCCCGCAGCTATTATTTCCATGTCCGTAACGGCCATGGCTTTGTCCGCGACGAAGAGGGGCAGATGGTGTCGCCGGACAAAAGCGTCCGTCAGATCGCGATCGACGGCGCGCGATCGGTGATGGCGGCCGATATATTGGACGGTTTTCTGGACCTGTCGGGACAGATCGAGGTGGCGGACGACGAGAATGCGACGATTCTGACCCTTCGCTTTGGCGACGCCATCATCATGAAATGAGGCCCCGCGCCCTCATGCTTCCACATCGACCGAGTCTTTGGTCAGATTGGGGTGAAGATAGCGGTCGTTAAAGTCGCCCAGTTCCTCCAGTGCCGCCCATTCGACGATGCAGATGGTCCGCTTCTCGCGCTTGATCAGATTCTTGCGTTCTAGGTCTCGCAGCGTCCGGTTGACGTGGATCGGGGTCAATCCCACGGCGTCGGCCAGCTGCTCCTGCGTCAGCGGCATCTTGTAGCAATGATCCTTCGCCAGACCGGCGTGCGTGAGGCGGATCGAAAGTTCGCACAGCAAGTGCGCGATGCGCGATGCAGCGTCACGGCGGCCGACATTGACGATCCATTCGCGAAAAATGGCCGCGTCGATCAACGTATCGCGCCACAAGGCGCGTCCCAGCGCCGGGCGCTCGGCGATCAGCGCCTCGATCGCCGTCACGGGGATCAGCGCCACATGCGCCTTGGTCAAGGTTTGCACACTATGGTCGGCGACATCGAGGAGCGAGTTTTGCAAATCGACGAAATCGCCCGGAATCTGGATCGAGACGATCTGTCGATTGCCGCCGTTGGTCACCTTGTGCCGGATCGCAATGCCTTCGAGCAAGACGCAGCAATGCTCGATCCGGTCGTCCTCGCGCACCACATAGCCACCAAGATCGAGCCATTTCAGACGGTGCGGCAGCGCCAGAAACGCGTCGACATCGTCCTGCGACAAGCGCTCAAGTCGCCTCAGTTTCTCGGCTGCAGGGTAAAAGATCGACGATGGCGACAAAAACTGGCTCCCCTTTTGGATAGTGGGAGCATCGCGCATCTCTCAGTCGCTGAAGCAAAGGCACATTCAACGATCAGCGAGATATAGCAAAAAACTTGGCCCCCGTCGCGATTTATACACGCGGCGCGAGAAGCCGACTTAACTTCGGCAACGCATTGATAACTTAACTTACATTAGCTGTTGTCGATTTGAGGTGGGCAAAATTTGCCGCGGACGGGTTATTGAACCTGGCGGAATCCACGGAATCGCAATGTGATGTTGTAACCTTTGTCATGATATGCCATATCTCGCCTCGCAATTGCACCAACGGAGAATCGGGTGACCCAAGTCGCCAGCCATGCCCCTGTCCTGACGCGCCCTGCCCCTTTCTTGAAGCGGTGGGTCGCGGTGGTTCGGGCTGCACGCGATTCGCGGCCGCTGACCTCCTTGAGCGGCGACCAGCTGGCGATGGGCCTGTCGGGTCTGTGCCTCGTCCACTGCCTCGCAACGACGATCTTCTTCGCGTCGATCGCCTCGGTCGGTGGCGTGTTTCTCGACAATCATCTGTTCCACGAGATCGGGCTGATCATCGCGATCGGCTTTGCGCTGATCACGCTCGTTTCGGGCGTGCTCAGCCACGGTTATATGATGCCCTTCGCGGTCGGCAGCTTCGGGCTCGGCATGATGGCGGGCGCGCTGTCGCGGCCGCACGACGGCAGCGAAGTGATCGCGACGATGATCGGTGTCGCGGTCGTCGCCCTGGGTCACGACCTCAACCGCCGCGCGCGGCACTGATCCCACCGCATCGGAGATGTCCGCAACTTGCGGGCACGCCCTAAACAGCCTACATTGAAGCGATAGTTAGCGCGGGATTTCCCACGCCTGAGGAAACGCCAATGGGCAAGCATGATCATCCGCACGTCGAGGCCAGCGGCGCCTCGCTCGCCAGGGCGGCGCAGAGCGCGCTCGAGGGCGCGGGCGAAGCATGGACCGACATGCGCGCGCAGATTTTCGACGCGGTCGCAGAGATCGGCAAGCCCGCGAGCGCCTATGAAATCGCCGACATCGTCTCGCAAAAACGCGGCAAGCGCGTCGCGCCGAACAGCGTCTATCGCATCCTCGACCTGTTCGTCGCGAACAACCTCGTCCGCCGCGTCGAGAGCGCGAATGCCTTTGTCGCGAACAGCCACCCCGGCTGCCTTCACGACTGCATCTTCCTGATCTGCGATACGTGCGGCAGCGCGGTGCATGTCGACAATGACAAGATTTCGGGCGGCGTCCGCGCTGCGGCCGAGGCGACGGGCTTCGCCGCCGAACGCCCGGTGATCGAGGTGCGCGGCAAATGCGCCGAGTGCCAATAAGGTGATCCGCCGCGCTCCACCGGACAGCTAGAGCGTGTTCGGGGGGCTTCAGCATTGGATCGAAGCGCAGCGGACGCGCCCGCCCGCGCCAACGCGCGTGTGGGTCTGGACGTTGGCTTTCGGCATCGCCACGCTCCTCTTCGGCCTTCACCTGGAGCAGGTTTTTCCGCAAGCGGGCCATGACATCGCGCCCGGCTATGGCGCGCCCGTCCTCGCGTTCGAGTTCGCCGGCGGGCAAGCCGATCTCGAAGCGATCTTCGGCTTCTATACCGATCCCGAGCAGGTCACGCGCCTCGCGGCGATGCGGACGGGCAACGAGCGCGACTATCTCTACATGCTGCTCTACGCCGGCTTTCTGACGAGCGGCTGTATCGCGCTGTGGTACGAGCTTCGCCTCCGCGCGCTCCTCGCCGCGGCGGTACTGCCGATCGCCGCGTCGCTTTGCGACGCATGGGAAAATTACCTGCTCTTCGACATCCAGGCCGCCTTCACGCTCGGCGACTATTCGCCCGCGATGGCAAGCCTACCCTATCCCGTCGCCGCCAAGTTCCTGCTGCTCGCCGCGACCAATGTCGTGATCGGGGCGGCGGCGACGCAGATCGGGCGCTGGTGGGCGCTGTTCGGGACGATCGCGATCCTCGCCGCGATCCCGACCGTGATGGCGATCATCACCCCCGCCGCCTTCGCCTGGGCGCTGATACCGTCCGCCGCGGGCGGCTGGCTTCTGCTCCTCGCACTCGCTGCGGCGGGCAGTTGGCAGGCGTTCGTCCGCAAGCGTCCGCTTGTCGACTTGGGTGATGCGGTCCCCGTGTCCGACGAACTACAACCCGTCTCATCGGCTCGCCGCGTCTTCGGCCGCCGCCGCACCTGACCCCTTGTCCACCCCGGCCGTGCAGGTCTAGGGAGGCCGCGAATCCCGCAAAAGGGCGAAAGGCTGCACATGAATACCGTGATCATCCGCGAAGACGACCTCATCGAAACGATCGCCGACGCGCTCCAGTACATCAGCTATTTCCATCCGATGGATTATATCCGCGCGCTCGGCGCCGCGTATGAACGCGAAGTCTCGCCCGCCGCGAAGGACGCGATGGCGCAGATCCTGTCGAACAGCCGCATGTGCGCCGAGGGGCATCGCCCGATCTGCCAAGACACGGGAATCGTCACGGTCTTCATCAAATGGGGCATGGACTGCCGCCTCGACTCACCCCGCAGCCTGCAGCAGGTCGTCGACGAGGGCGTGCGCAAGGCGTACCTCCACCCCGACAACAAGCTCCGCGCCTCGATCCTCGCCGACCCCGCATTCAGCCGCGTGAACACCAAGGACAACACGCCCTCGGTGCTCAATGTCGAGATGGTGCCCGGCGCGAAGGTCCATATCGACGTCGCGGCGAAGGGCGGCGGCAGCGAGAACAAGTCGAAGTTCAAGATGATGAACCCCAGCGACAGCATCGTCGACTGGGTGCTCGAAATGGTCCCGCAGATGGGCGCCGGCTGGTGTCCGCCGGGCATGCTCGGCATCGGCATCGGCGGCACCGCCGAAAAAGCGATGCTGCTCGCGAAACAGTCGCTGATGGACCCGATCGACATGACCGAACTGCTCGCGCGCGGGCCGTCGAACCCGACCGAGGAACTGCGCATCGAACTGTATGAAAAGGTCAATGCGCTCGGCATCGGCGCGCAGGGGCTTGGCGGCCTCGCGACCGTGCTCGACATCAAGATCGCCGACTGGCCGACGCACGCCGCATCGAAGCCCGTCGCGATGATCCCGAACTGCGCCGCAACGCGCCACGCGCACGTGACGCTCGACGGCACCGGGCCGGCCTTTCTCGAACCGCCGGTGCTCGCCGATTATCCGCAGATCGACTGGAAGCCCGATCAGGCGGCGATCCGCGTCGATCTCGATAACCTTACCCCCGAGGTCGTCGCCAGCTGGAAACAGGGTGATCGGCTCTTGCTCAACGGCAAGATGCTCACCGGCCGCGACGCCGCGCACAAGCGCATCGCCGAGATGCTGACGAAAGGCGAAGAACTGCCTGTCACCTTCCGCGACCGCGTGATCTATTATGTCGGCCCCGTCGACCCGGTCGGCGAGGAAATCGTCGGCCCGGCAGGCCCGACGACCGCGACGCGCATGGACAAGTTCATGGACATGATGCTCGATCAGGGCCTGCTCGCCTGCGTCGGCAAGGCCGAACGCGGCCCCGCCGCGACACAATCGATCGCGAAGCACAAGAGCGCCTATCTGATGGCGGTCGGCGGCGCCGCCTATCTCGTCGCGCGCGCGATCAAGGGCAGCAAGGTCGTCGGTTTTGCCGACCTCGGCATGGAAGCGATCTACGAATTCGAGGTTCAGGACTTCCCCGTCACCGTCGCGGTCGACAGCGAAGGCCAGAATGTCCACGTCAACGCACCAATGCTGTGGCAGAAGCGGATCAAGGAAGAAGGTCTGCTCGAAAAGGCGTAAGGGGACAGGGCGATGGCGGACAGCGAAGCGATCGACCTCTACTCGCCCCTCTCGCCCGAGGCCATCGCACGCAAGCTCAAGAAGATCATGGACGACCCGATGCCGGACGCGAAGGCCCGCGTGCTCGGCAAGGGTAGTGAGCGCGACATGACACTGCGCTACCGTCAGCGCGATGCGCGCACGAATATGGAACCGGTGCTCGACGCGCTGATGGAGCCGCACAACGGCGGCACCCGGATCACCGGCACCTTCGGCACGCCGCCGGGAGCGCGCTATTTTCCCTATGTGTGGGTCGGCTTCCTCTCGCTGTTCGTCATCGGCGGCGTCCTCGCCTTTATGTACATTCCCGGTGCCGGGTTGTTCGCGACCTTCTTTGCCGGCATCCCGATGCTGATGATCTTCGGAGGGCTCGCCGCCTTTCGTGCCCAGCCAAGCCCTGCCGCGGACAAGGCGAAGATTCTCGCTTTCCTCGCCCGCGAAATAGACGCCCGGCCGTCCGCGTAACGGTAAGTCCCCGGCACGGCCTTGCGTTTCCCCGCCGATGCGGCACATTGCTTCGCATACGAAGCAGGCAGGGGACGCATGATGGATTTCCGTGAGCTTAACCGACTGAACCGCCGCGACATGTTGCGCGGCACCGCGATGCTGGGCGCGGGCGCCGCCTTCATGCAGCCCGTCCCGCTCTGGGCGCAGTCGGGCACGATGACGGATATCCGGAAAGCGGCCGAAGCGGGTAAGGACGCGTCGATCAAGCGCATCCGCGACTGGATCGCCCTCCCCTCGATCGCCGCCGAAAACCGCAGCATGCCCGAAGGCGCGGCCTATATGGCCGAGCTCGCGAAGGACGCGGGCTTCACCAATGTCGAGATCGTCCCGACCGACGGCCACCCCGGCGTGTTCGGCACGATCGACGTCGGCGCCCCGCGCACGCTCGGCATCTATTTCATGTACGACGTCAAACAGTTCGATCCGGCCGAATGGTCGTCACCGCCGCTCGAAGGCAAGATGGTCGAGCGCCCCGGTTTCGGGCAGGCGATCATGGGCCGCGGCGCGGTGAACCAGAAGGGGCCCGAGGCGACCTTCCTCGCCGCGCTCCACGCGATCCGCGCCGCAGGGCGCAAGCTGCCGGTCAATATCGTGCTCGTGTGCGAGGGCGAGGAGGAGATCGGATCGCCGCACTTCCGCCAGATCGCGACCAGGCCGAACATCCTCGCCGCACTCAAGAAGTGCGAAGGCATTTTCATTCCCTTTGCCTCGCAGGGCAAGACCGGCAACGTCACGGTCAACCTCGGCTCGAAAGGCATCATCGAACTCGAACTGATCGCGAGCGGCGAGAAATGGGGCCGCGGTCCGAAAGGCGACGTCCATTCGAGCCTGAAAGCGATGGTCGATTCGCCCGCATGGCGTCTGGTGCAGGCGCTCCAGACCCTCGTCACGCCCGATGGCAACAAGCCCGCGATCGAGGGCTGGTTCGAAAATGTCCGCCCGCTCACCGACCGCGAAAAGACGCTGATCCGCGAAGCCGCGAAGGCGGGCGACGAGGCACAGCAGAAGGCGGCGCTCGGCATCACTCACTGGATCGACAATCTCGCCTACGACGACGCGCTGATCCGCCTCGCGCAGGAACCGACGGTCAATATCGAGGGGCTGGTCGCGGGCTATACCGGCCCCGGCGGCAAGACCGTGCTGCCCGGCAAGGCGGTCGCGAAGCTCGACCTGCGCCTCGTCCCGAACCAGACGCGCGCCGAGGCCGAGAAGAAGCTGCGCGCGCATCTCGACAAACATGGCTTCACCGATGTCGAGGTGAACGTGTCGGGCGGTTACGATCCGACCGAGGTCGCCGAGGACAGCCGCCTCGTCCGCTCGGAACTCGCAACCTACAAGAAGCTCGGTATCGCGACGAGCCTCAACCCGCGGATGGCGGGCAGCTGGCCGGGCTCGACCTTCACCGCGCCGCCGGTGTCGATCCCCGCGGCGCATTTCGGCATCGGCCACGGATCGGGCGCGCACGCCCCCGACGAATATTTCCTCATCGATTCGACCAATCCCAAGGTCGCCGGGCTCGTCGACGCGACGATGGGCTTCGCCGAATTCCTCTACGTGCTGGCGAGCATCAAATAGGGAGGGGGCGAATGAGCGACCTCAACGGCGTCGCGCACGTCATCCTGACCGCGGGCGATTTCGAACGATCGACCACCTTTTGGCGCGCGATGATCCGCTATCTCGATCTCAAGATCGTGCTCGACAGCGAATATATGCTCTACGGCGTGGGCGGCCGCACCGCGATCGGCATTCGTACCGGCAGTCCGGAAAATACCGGCAAGCGTTTCGATCAGGGCGCACCCGGGTTGCACCACGCCTGTTTCCGCATGCGCGACCGCGCCGCGATCGATGCTGTCGGCGCCTTCCTGAAAGCCCGCGACGATATCCATATCGTCCATGCGCCGCAGGAAGAGCCCTGGGCGCCCGGCTATTATTCGATCCTGTTCGAGGATCCCGACGGCATCCGGATCGAGTTCAACCATGTGCCCGGCGTTGGCCTGCTCGCCGATGGCGAGCAGATCGGCGGGGCCGACGCGTTCGACTAGAAGCCGTACACCAGCGTAAAGCGCGTCTGCGTGTCGACGCTTTCGATCCCCGGTGGCGGGCTCGTATCGATCTGCGCCGAATAGGCGATGCGCGCCGACAGCGCGCCGGTCAGCTTGGCACTGAGCGCGGTCTGCGAGCTGGTCGATCCATTGGCCTCGCCGATGATCGTCGATGCGACCTGCGTCAGCCGCAGCGTCGGCGATATCTGCCAGCCGAAATCGAGCCCCGCGAGCGCGGTCAGTTCGGTGTCCTCTTCGCCGTTCACGAAGTCGGTCTGGCGAAATGCCGGCCCGCCCTTCAGGCTCAGCGTCATCTTCTTGCTGTCGAAGACCTTGTAACCGAGCCCGCCCGACAGGTTCCAGCGCGTGTCATACCCGAGGATCCGGTCATGTTCCCAGCGGCCAAGGCCAAATGCGAAAGTCCGGTCGTTGATCCGATATTGCGGCTCCACCTCGGTCAGATAGCGTTCGACCGAGGTCTGACCGTTCGTGCGCTGATAATCGGCCTGCGCGCGAAACTTGTGCGTCCAGTCGATCCCCTTGCGCGCAAGCGCGACGCCGGCGCTCAGCCCGACGGACTCGGTGTTACCGCTGCTCTGCGACGCGCCGATCTGCCCCTCGCCCTTCCAGTTCTGCCAGAATTTGGCCGCGGCCAGTCGAGCGCGCTCGGCCGCCGCCGCCTCGTCTCTCAGACGCTTTCGTTCGGCGCGGTAAGCGAGGAGCCGTTCCTCGATCTCCGCTGCATTCTCGGGGTTGGTTTCCTTGGCGAGCTTTGCCACCGCCTCGACATCGGCATCCTTGGCGGTCGCCATCGCTGCCGCGAGCATATTGCCCACCGGGTCGGGCGGCGTCTCGGGGGGATGCTCGCTGCGATAATAAGCGAGAAGTGCGTCGATTTCGCCGATATTACGCGGGTTGGTCCGTCTGGCGACCTTGGCCACCGCTTCGACATCATCATTGTCGCCGCTCGCAAAGGCGGCGTCGATCATTGCGCGCACCGCGTCGGGCAACACCGGGTCGGGCTCCATCAGTGCCGTGGGAATCGGATTGGCGAGCACCGGGTCGACAAGCACGGGGTTCGGCTGCGGCGGATTCACCGGTTCCTGCGACGCGTGCGCAGACGGCACAGCAAGAGCAAGCGGCAGACAAAGCGCGGCCAGGCGGGGGAGAGTTGTCACCGAAGACGTCCTTCTCTGGGGGCAGGAGCCGGGTTCGTTCGATCGACCGCGCGGGGCCGGTGCGCGAGCGATGCGCCCCTATAAACCGAAAGTTGCTGGCATTTCCACCCCGCGTCCCCCATTTGCAAACCTATGGTTATCGCGCTCATCGCCATTTTCTGTGCCGGCGTCGGAAATTTCGCGATGCACCGCGCCTTCATGGAAAGCGATGACCCGCTGATCCAGCAGATGGTCAAACCACTTGCCGACAAGGTCGGGCCGAACATCACCTATGTCTTTGAATTCCTGCTGCTCGTCGGCGCGATGGCGATTGCGACGCGGAACTGGTTCACCGCGCTGATGCTCTATGGCCTCTATACGATCTTCAACGCGATGGCGTTCAGCTGGATCATGCAAAGACCGCGGTAGGCCGTGGCTACCAGGCGGGGCCGGTGATCGGCAAACCTTGCGATTTGAGCTGGTCGAGCACGCCGTCCTTTTCGGCCAATATGCGCAGCGGAACGACTGCAAGTGTCACGCCGGGCTGCGCCGTCGCATCGCGGATCGCCCCGACCCAGGTCTGGCGCAGCGCCGGGCCGAAACTGTCGTTCGTCCAGGGCCAGCAGCGCCCGAGCGCCTCCTCGAGCGGACTCGCCATCACCGCGGGCACGTCGAATTCGGTCCACGCGCGGCCGCGCTCTATCACCACATCGCCGCCCGCCTCGGCCGCCGCCATCGCGGCTTCGAGGCACGGGACATGCGTTTCGGGCGCCGCGGCGAACAGATTGTCGAGCATATCCTCGCCGCGCACTTCGCCGACGGGCTGGGTCGGAATTTTCGACTGCCGCGCCGCCTTACGCACGACGTCGGAGGCGTCGTCGGCGCTGTCCTTGTTGAAAGCGAGCCGCTTCGAAAGCAGATCGAACGCCGTCATCAGGAAGTTCGAGCGGGCGTAATCCTGATCGAACCGCGTTTCGAGCGCATGGAGCCGTTTCATCTGGCGCGCATCGAGATAATCGGCGGCGACGCGCCCCTTCGGCAATTTGGTGAGCCCGCCACCCTTGAAGATCAGCCGCAAGATGTCGCCCGGCGACACCTTCGCCTTGGTGCCGAGAATGACGCGCTGCGCGCGGTCGGTCGCGCCTTCGAGCCGCTCGGGACGCCACGGCGTCGCCTTCGGAACCGCCGCGATCTCGCCGACGAGGATGACGACGCCGGTCGGCGTCTGGATCGTCCACATCGGCGCGCCCGAACGGCGCGCGGTGACGACGATCTCGTCATTGATCTGATCGGCGGCCGCCGGTTCGGTCGCCCGCACGGTGGGCGATGCCACCGTCGCGGCGGCGAGCAGTATCGCCATCGCACACCGCATCAGGCTACGCCGTGATACCACCACACACCGTCGCGGTCTTCGCGCTGGACGCGGCCTTCGATCTCGAGCCGCTTCAGATGCGCGAGTGCCTCACCCGTCGCGAGCCCCTGATTATGCTCCCCGATCGGGCGGTTGAAAAGCAGCGGGAAGCTGTCGACCGCGCGCATCGGCGCCTTCGCCGCCGCCTCGGCCAGATTGTAGAGCCGCATGCGATGCTCGTCGCGCAGCGCCATCAGGCGGACATGCAGGCCCTTGAACGGCTCGCCGTGCGCGGGGCAGGTGACGACGTCGGCGGGGACGGTTGCGAGCAATTTGTCGATCGACGCGAGCCACTCACCGAGCGGATCGGCGTCGGGCTCGGTGATGTTCACCGAAACGTTCGAGCTGATCCGCGGCAGCACCTGGTCGCCCGACACCAGAACGCCTTCGCGCTCGTTCCACAGGCACGCATGTTCGGGGCTGTGTCCCGACCCGGTGACGACACGCCACTGGTGCGCGCCCATGTCGAGGCGCTCGCCGTCAGCGATCCGCACATAGGAGCGCGGCAGGGTGAAGATCATGCGCTGGAACATGTTCCAGCCGCGCGAGCGCTGCGCCTCGATCGCGGTTTCGTCCCAGCCCGCGGCGCGCGACTGCGTCAGCACCTCGTCGGGGGCAGTGTCGGACGAATCGGCGACGATCGCACGCGCGGTGAGCATCTCGCCGCGCGTCATCCACAGCTTCACATCCTGCTTCTTCGCGATCCAGCCCGCGAGGCCGATATGATCGGGGTGGAGGTGCGTGCCGATGACGCGCGTGATGCGCTTGTCCTTCAGCGCCCCGGCATAGAGCGCCTTCCAAGCATCAGAACACATGGTGAGGCAGATGCCGGTGTCGACGACCGCGACGCCCCCCTCTTCACCGTTGGCGCCGTCGTCGAGCAGCCAGCTGTTGATATGGCCGAGCGACCCCGGCATCGGGATGCGCGCCCAGCTGATCCCGTTCGCGATACGGATCGTCTCGCCCGCACCCGGCGCGGCGGCGCCCCATGGATAGATGAGGCCCGCATGGCTCGTCGCGGTAAAGCTGTCGTCCTGGGTCAGCGAAGCATCCGGCGAACCGCTGGCCGCCGGGATATCATCCTCGTCCGTCCCCGCCATGCCTCAGGCTTCGCCGTCGGCTTCGGCTTCGGCTTCCTCGGCGGCACGCGCTTCGTTCGCGGCGGTGCGTTCGGCGCGCAGCTCTTCGAGCAGCGCTTCGCGGTCGCCTTCGAAACGGCTGTCCTCGGGCGCCTTGATGCCGGCCTTCTTCGCCGCCTTGGCGACGAGCGCGTCGAGCTCGCGCTGCGAGCAGAGGCCGAGCGTTACCGGATCCTTGGGCACGATGTTCGCGCTGTTCCAATGGCTGCGGTCGCGGATCGCGCCGATCGTGTTGCGGGTGGTGCCGATCAGCTTGCCGATCGCGCCGTCCGAAACTTCGGGATGATTCTTCAGGATCCACGCGATGCCGTCGGGCTTGTCCTGACGCTTGCTGACCGGCGTGTAGCGCGGGCCGCGCGTGCGGCGGATCGTGTCCTGCGCCTGCTTGCTCATCTTGAGCTTGTAGTTCGGGTCCTTCTGACCCTTTTCGATTTCTTCCATCGACAGTTCGTGCGCGCGGACGGGGTCGCGGCCGGTGTATTTGGTCGCGGCGGTCTCGTCGGCGATCGCCTGCACTTCGAGGATGTGGATGCCGCAATATTCGGCGATCTGGACAAAGGTGAGGCCGGTGTTGTCGACCAGCCAGGCGGCGGTCGCGTGCGGCATCAGCGGGGTGGCATCGGGATTGGCCATGGCGGAAACTCTCCAAGCGGAAATAATAAGGGCCGCCCCTTGCGAGGCGGCCGTTCGGCGGCTGATGTAGACCTGTTTTAGGCTGCGGGCAAGGGGTGGTCGCCGGCGGTGAAGCCCGCGACAGATTCGGCGAGCCACGCGCAAACCGCCCGCACGTCGGCGCAGGCCATATTGGCGGGGGTCGCAAGCATATGGTAGCTCTCCCCTTCGATGACCGGTCCGAAGGGATGGACCAGCAGCCCCGCATCGATCTCCGGCCGGGCGAGGATCAGGCTGCCGATCATAACCCCATGCCCTGCGACAGCCGCCTGCACGGCGTGATCGTCCGAACTGAAACGCGGCCCTTCATCGACGGCCAGCCCCTCGATCCCGGCAAGCCGCGCCCACCGCCGCCAGTCGGACGCGTTGGCGGGCTGGCGCCATTCGACATGCAGCAAGGTGGCGCGCGCGAGATCTTCTGGTCCGGTAAGGCCGAGCTTCGGGCTGCAGAGCAATCCGAAGCGTTCCGAAAAAAGCGGCCGGCCGACCAGCCCGTCAAAGGGCCCGCGACCATAGCGAACCGCGACATCGGCCAGCCCGGCAGCCAGATCGACGGGCTCGTTCGAGGAATGCAGCCGCAGGTCGAAATCGGGAAAGCGTTCGCGAAACGAGCCGAGCGCGGGCAGAAGCCTGCGCGCCGTAAACTGGATCGTCGCGGTCAATGTCACCGCCGCGCGCCGGGATCCCGGCGTGAGGTCGGCAAGCGCCCGGTCGAACGCATCGAACCCGTCGCGCAAGGTCGGATATAATCGCTCGCCCGCTTCGGTCAGCGCGACCTGCCGCACCTGACGCGTGAACAGCGCGAACCCCAGCACATCCTCCAGCAGACGAATCTGGTGGCTGATCGCCGTCGGCGTGACGGCCAGTTCGCCGGCTGCTCGCTGGAAACTGAGATGACGCGCTGCCGCCTCAAAGGCGCGCAACGCCGCCAGCGGCGGCAATTTCCGGTTACGTATCATAGGTGAGGAAAATCGATCCATTGGCTGACGTATTCGCGTTCGACTGAACAAATTATATGGGAATATATGCGTCCAGTCATCCAATTAAATGAACTGGATTATTCCATGAACGCTCCTGAAAAATCACTCCTCCGCATACTTCACATCGATTCCAGCGCCCGTCAGGGCCTTTCGGGCCGGGACCCGCATGGCTCGCATAGCCGGCGGCTGGGTGAACGTCTGATACGCCGCTGGTCGAGCGCGCGGCCGCAGGATGAGATCGTCTATCGCGACGTCGGCCTCGCTCCGCCGTCGCATGTCGACGCCGAATGGATCGCCGCCGCTTTCTCTCCGCCCGGCCGGCGCAGCGACGAACAGCGCGCCCGGCTGGCCGAAAGCGACCGGCTGGTCGCCGAACTGATGGCGGCGGATCTCGTCGTCGTCGGCGCGCCCATGTATAATTTCGGCATGCCGGCACCGCTGAAGGCATGGCTCGACAACATCGTTCGCGTCGGCGTCACTTTCGGTTTCGACCGCGCGCGGGCGGGCGAGCCATATTGGCCGATGCTGCCCTCCGGCAAGCGGCTGGTCATCCTCGGCGCGCGCGGCGATTATGGTTATGATCCGGGCGGGCGCCAGGCCGACGTCAATTTCGTCGAGGCCGGCCTGAAAGCGCCGCTCGCCTACATCGGCCTTCGCGATACGGATTCGATCGCGGTCGAATTTGACGAGTTCGCCGACGAACGCCTCGCCCGATCGATCGCCGCGGCGGAAAGCAGCGTCGACGCGCTGGTCGTCCGGCTGGTTGCCGATCTGGACGAACGCGCTTGCCGATCTGACCGCTATCCCATCCTTACATAGCCGGGTTCAGCCTCCACCCGCGCGATCCAGCGCTGCACGGCGGGATAGTCGGACAAAGCGAACAACCCGCCCTCCTCGGCGACATGCGTATAGGCATAGAGCGCGATGTCGGCGAGCGAGAGGTCCTGCCCCGCGAGCCACTCGCGCGCCGCCAGATGTTCATTCATCAGCTTCAGCGCCGCGACGCCTGCGGCCTGTTTGAGCGGCAATTGCGTTCGCTGCGCGTCGCTCAGATTGTCTGCGCCGATCCACTTCATCCAGAAGCGCAAAGTCGCGACATTCGGTTCGTGATTATATTGTTCGAAGAACATCCAGTGCAGCATGTCGGCGCGCTCGAAGCGATCATACGGGACGAGGTGCGTCCCGTCGGCGAGCCAGAAGCAGGCGGCGTTGCTTTCGGGGAGGAAGCGGTCGCCGACCTGCAGCACCGGGATGCGCCCATTGGCGTTGACGTTCGCGAGGAAGTCGGGCGTGCGCGTCTCGCCCTGCACGATGTCATATTCGCGCCGTTCGATCGGGCAGTCGAGCAACGCCGCGGTCAGCCGGACCTTGTAGCAATTGCCGCTCGCGGCATATTCGTGAAGGATCGGCCTGTCGCCCATTGCAGCCCCCATCGTGATGGATCGCCGCCATCCCCCGACACCGCGGCGACGCCTCTATGCGGCGCGCGCGCGGTGCCCGCAAGCGGGCGTTACGGACCGCAGCGCCACAGCCCGGCAAAGACGCGCTGGGCGCCGTCAGCGCGGTCGGCGGTCAGCGTCGCGGGACGCGGCGGCGACTCGCCGCCACCCGGTGCCGGTCCGACCAGCGCGACGCGAAGCTCAAGCCCCTTGGCAAAGAATTTGGTGCCCTTCGCCATCGCGTCGAAGCCGCCGTTCGCCGACGCCGCTTCGATCGTATCGCCGACCTTGACGATGCCGCGCGACGGCTCGGTCGACGCGACGTCGCCCTGCGCGTGCAGGATCGGCTGCGCGGCCGCGTCCGCGGCAAAGCTGCACGCGAGTTCGCCCTTGAGCTTGGCGCCGCTGACGTCGGCTTCGGTCAGTGCCGCGAGTTCGATCGGCGATCCGTCGCCGCCGCGCGTCGGAATGTCGGTCGGCTTGATAGTGGGCACGGCCGGTTCGGCCGCCTTACCCTCGGGCACGACGTCGCCGTCATAGGATGCGGTCGGCGTTTTTTCGGTTTCGGTAGGTCCAGAACAAGCCGCAAGGGCAAAGGAGAGAGCGGTGGCGGGAAGCAACAAACTACGCATCTTCATCGGGAGAGATCATCCTCTTTTGATTGGCCCCCGCTCGCTCAACCGCCGATCCTTGGCGAATGTTCCCTCGGCTCATCCCACGCTGAGCACGATCTTCCCCACATGCTCGCCAGCCTGCATCCGCGCGTGCGCAGCAGCGGCGTCGGCGAGCGGGAATGTCTGATCCATTGCGGGCTTCCATCCGCCCTCGGCCAATAGCGGCCACAGCGTGCGGTGAAGCTCGTCGGCGAGCAGCGCCTTGAAGTCGGCGCTGCGGGCGCGGAGCGTCGATCCGGTCAGCGTCAGCCGGCGGCGCATCACGTCGGCGATGTCGAATTCGACCTTCGCGCCGCGCTGGAACGCGATGGTGACATGGCGCCCGTCCTCGGCGAGGCAGGCGAGGTTGCGCGGCAGATAGTCGCCGCCGACCATGTCGAGCACGACGTTGACGCCCTTGCCGCCGGTGAAGCCCTTCACCGCCTCGACATAATCCTCGGACGAATAATCAATCGCCAGGTCGGCGCCGAGCGCGGTCGCGGCGGCGCATTTGTCGGCGCTGCCGCACGTCACGATGATCTTGATGTCGAACAATTTGCAGAGGCCGATCGCGGTGGTGCCGATGCCGCTGGTGCCGCCGTGGACGAGCACCGTCTCGCCGTCGCGCACATAACCGCGCTCGAAGAGGTTGTGCCACACGGTAAAGACGGTCTCGGGCAGCGCCGCCGCCTCTTCCATCGAAAAGCCCTTCGGCACCGGCAGGCAGCTTCCGGCCGGCGCGGTGCAATATTCGGCGTAGCCGCCGCCCGCGACGAGCGCGCACACCGCCTGCCCCAAAAGCTCGGGATCGCTCCCCGGGCCGACCGCGGCAACCGTCCCCGCGATTTCGAGCCCCGGCAAGTCCGAAGCGCCCGGAGGCGGCGGGTAAAAGCCCATGCGCTGGAGCACGTCGGGACGGTTCACCCCGGCCGCGGCGACGCGGATCAGCACCTCGCCCGGTCCGGGCTGGGGCACCGGCCGCGTTGTCGGTTGCAACACTTCGGGTCCGCCCGGCGCACTGATGGCGATGGCGGTCATATCTACTGGCACGCTGGTCACGCTGCGAATTCCCCCACTGGTCCCTTCATCCCCTACCCCCTGCCGCGCCTTATTGACAGTGCCGCGACACGGGTCAACAGTCGCGCGCCCATATTAACATTAGGGACCAGGAGGATGCGCCATGGATGATGACGACCTTCCCCGTCGCCGCGACGATGTTCTGACGGCGCTGATCAAGCAGCCGCTCGACCCTCTCTCGGTCGACGAACTGGGCGAACGCATCGAAATTCTCGAAGCCGAGATCGCGCGCGTTAAGGCGCACCGCAGCGCCGCGACCAGCCAGAAGGCGGCGGCCGAAGCCTTGTTCCGGAAAAGTTGAGTTTAGGAAATCGCCGACGCCCCCAGGGCGCCGGCGACATCGCCCCCCTTTTCGCTCGCTAGGCGACCTCGGCGTAGCGGAGCAGGTCAATCATCCGGAAATCGTCGCCCTTCTTCGACGCGTCGACCGTCGGCAGGAAGGGTTGCCATTCGGGATCCTGCGACAGATACGAGCCTTTGTCGCCCTGCAGCAGCCCAAGGAACACTTCGGTGACGATCCGCGCGCCGACCGGCCCCAGCCGCTCGCCATTCTGCGTTACCTGCGCCTCGCGCAGGATGTAGAACCAGAGCGGCGTCCGGTCGTCAAAGCCGTGCGGCTTGAGGTCGGCGAGATCGCCCTTCGACAATTCGGGCAGCTTCATCGCGCGCGCCACCCGCTGCCCCGACGGCAGCGAGAAGGTCAGGTGGCGGAGCAGATTGCGCTGCGCGAGCGAGGCCGGGTTCGTCTTTGGATCGGGGTTCGACACAACCGAACCCGGCAGGCGGAACAGCGACGTCGACAGGGTGGAATCGATCTTCTTGTTCGGCTTCACATTGCCGTCGCTGAAATCGAAGAAGGTCGGCCAGTCGATGAAACGCCGCGGCGCGCGGCAGCCGCCCGACAGATCGTCGGGATCGTTCGGGTCCGACGGCGTCGGGGTAAAGATCATCGCGAAAAAGGGATTGCCGCCATTGCCGGTAAAGTTGGCGCGATACGACGGCCGCACCTGGCTGTGCCCGAACCGGTAGGCCGCGACCGAAAATTCGACCGGGATATAGGGCTCGTTGTGCCAGTTGTAATATTTGCGACCGTTCGTCAGCACATCGTCGACCACCGCATCGCCGCACGTCTTGCGCAGGAATTCGTGGACGATGATCCACTGATAATGCCAGCGCACGATCCGCTGCGCCTCGGCGAAAATCTCGTCCGATCCGGTCAGCTTGATCTTGGTCTTCACATATTCGACGACTTCATTGTGAAACTTCAGGAAAGCGACCTGAAGCTGGCTGATGATCAGATTTTCGTCGTCGCGCGGGTCGCCGATCAGCGCGACCTTCTGGCTGTTTCGCGGCACGTCGAACTTGTTCGCGGTGCCCGTCGGCTCGAGCAGGAACTTGCCGCCCTTGCCGCCCTGCGTGTCATAGAGGTGCGGACTGCCGCCCGGCCCCGCGCCATAGACATTGTCGAGGCCGAGGCTCGGGGTGCGGAAATTCGCGATCTGTTCGGGATCGACCTGCCGCTCGAGGCTGGAGGTCGGGTCGAAGGTCATGTCGTGATCGAGGAACTGGCCGAGGAAGGTAAAGCCCGCGGTCAGCGTCGGATTGTCGCTGTTCTTTGCCGACAGCGCCGGATTGGTGATCAGCTCGGCGGGGGTCTTGGCCAGATTGTCCTTGGCATCCATGATGCCCCCGACCTTGCCGATCTCGATCAGCGCGGCGCGCACATCGGGGGTGTCGGCGGCAAAGGGCGGCAATTCGCCGAACATGCGGCCAAAGCGGCCAGAGTCGGAATATTTGGAGCGCGGCGGAACGATGTCGCGCGGATATACGCCGTGACGAGGCATGGCAGTCTCTCCTGTTGGTCTGACTATGTTTTGGGTTTTTCGGGACGATCCACCCACCAAGAGAGCTGGCATCCGCTTTTATAGGCGCGAACCTGCGGCAAGGATTGCCGCGATCCGCCCATCGCCCCAAGATTTTAGGTGGCTAATTCGTGATTAACATGCCGGGTCGCGGCGAAATCGCGACGGAGTGAGGCGCAATCGCCCTATTCGGCCTCGGTGCTGAGCCCGAGTTCGGGGATACCGATCGAGCGGCGACCGCCAAAGTCGGCGCGCACGACGATAACGCCCTGCTTTTCCATATATTCGACGAGCCGGCGGATGCGCCCCGGCGAGCGGCTGCCATAGGCGCGGCCGAGGATGTCGTCGTCGGGGCACGGCTCGCCGTCCATCGCGGCGCGCGCGATCTGCAGGAACGGGGCGAACATGTCGTGCGGCAGCCGGTCGGCGACCGACAGCGCCTCGCGCCAGCGCGGCTCGGACGGATCGAACACCCCGCCCTTGGCGAGCGCGAAGCGGCGGCGGAAGGCGGCGAGGTCGAGCGGCACCTTCTTCAATTTCTGCATCCGGCAGCGCACCGAAAAATCCTGATAGAGATAGGCTTCGGGCTGGAAGGCGCTGTCGGGGTCGGACAGCATCTCTTCGAGCATCGCGATCACCACCGCATCGCTGTGCCCCGCTTCCTCGGCCGCCTCGACGATGTCGAACACCGGCGGGGCGTCATGATCTTCGTGGAGCCCCTCGCTCGACGCGATGCGCTCCAGAAGCTCGCTCGCGGCGACGGGTTCGGGTTCGGGCGCAAAGACGCGCGGCGCTACCGGCGCCTCCATCTCGGTGAAGAGCATCGAGCGCATATCCTCTCCGCCCGCCGACGGGAGCGGCATCAGGCTGTGCGTCCCCATCCGCGTCGCGGTCTGCGTCGACCCGATCCGCACCGACAGCGGCCGCCGCGAAATCGCCGGACCGAGCCCGAGGAAATGTCCGCGCTCGAGGTCGCGGATCGCCTCGGCCTGCCGCCGCTCCATGCCGAGCAGGTCGGCGGCGCGTGCCATGTCGATGTCGAGGAAGGTGCGCCCCATCAGGAAATTGCTCGCCTCGGCGGCGACATTCTTCGCGAGCTTCGCGAGCCGCTGCGTCGCGATCGCCCCCGCAAGCCCGCGCTTGCGCCCGCGGCACATCAAGTTGGTCATCGCACCCAGGCTCGCGCGGCGGACATTGTCGGCGACATCGCCCGCGACGCTCGGCGCGAACATCTGCGCCTCGTCGACCACCACCAGCGCGGGAAACCAATGCTCGCGCGGCGCATCGAACAGCGCGTTCAGGAACGCCGCGGCGCACGTCATCTGCGCCTCGATATCGAGCGATTCCAGACTGAGGACGATCGACGCACGATGCTCGCGGATGCGTGCGCCCATCGCCGCGATCTCGCGCTCGTTATAATCGCCGCCGTTGATCACGACATGGCTGTACGCATCGGCGAGCGTCACGAAATCGCCCTCTGGATCGATCACGATCTGCTGTACCAGCTCGGCGCTTTCCTCGAGGATACGGCGCAAAAGGTGCGACTTGCCCGACCCCGAATTGCCCTGGACGAGCAGCCGCGTCGCCAGCAGTTCCTGGACGTTGATGTGCACGCCCTGCCCGGTGCTGTCGGTTCCGATCTCGATGCTCGTCTTCACGGACGCCGCCCTATCGGGGCGCATGGGCAAAGACAACCGGGCCAGCCCTCGGATCGCCGGATTTTGCCGCGCGACCTTGCCAAGCGACGCGAACGGGCCAAAAGGGCGGCATGGATTTCGACGACCAACTCCGCCGCTATTTCGGCACCGCCGACCTCGCGGCGATCCACCCCGAGGCGCACGCCGCGGGCACCGAACGCATGCGCGTCGACTTCGGCCTCGAAACCAACCCCGGCCGCCGCTTCGCGCTGTGGGCGCTGATGTACATGCTCGGCGTCGCGCCCGACCTCGATGTCGCGTTCAAGGACGAGGGTGAGCGCAACACGGCGCGCGATTTCATGGATATGGTGGATAGGGCGGGCGAGAGTTGATCTGGAGTGTCAGGAAACGACCGGTGGCGGACAAAGCCGATCTTGGTAAAAGGCCGCATGATCGACAAACCTGTCAGGACTGACTGCGCCTTTCTTGTGGACGTGCTCGACAGCATATCCCGCCGACGCAAGGCGCTAAAAAACCAGAACGCTGCGCCAACAATTGAGCGTTTTGTCGATATTCGTGGCCACACCGCCGAAGAGCGCATCGAAATCACGATCCGCCAACGCAACCGACAGACGTTGGCGCTAACGCTGTGGAGCGACAGGTGGGTATCCGTTCGCGCATCGGAGGCAATTGCAAAAGATGGCTGGAAGTATCGATATGAGCGCTCAGGACGGTTCGTCGGGACAAGCGGCGGCCGTGATTTGGTTCAGGCTGTGGAAGCATCAATATCGGAAATGTTTGGTATGACGAAAAATGATGTAGATCGACTGGATGCTATCTGGGCTCCCAAACTAGCCGGTGGCCCTCAAGCCGTGTGACAGCTTCCCGCCCCTAAGCCGACGTCGCCTCAAATAGTCCTTTCCTACATTATTCGGCTATGCCAGCCTTCATCCTGCTCTTTCATTTGGTGAACGAAAGCGGTCGCTGTCCGGCTTGCGGGTGCGGCCACGGCGCGCGCGTCCGGCACGCCGGGAGGTCCAAGCGGGGCGCATAGGGCTGAACTTTCCTGAACTTTGGGATTGTTAGCTGTCCTTGCGTCAACCGGATACCCGATCCAACCGGGTAACGAGGTGGATTGAAGCGACTTGCGCCAAATTCCCAACGCCCCGTTAACCATACTACAACCCCCGTCATCGTAATTTCACAAAGCCATCCGCTTTTCCCTTGCGGTGGGGCGGCGGCATCGCCACGTTGCCTTTCTAAGGGGGCCGCTCTCCCCGGCCTGGTCCCCGCAAGGAGATGAAGACCATGCCGTCCTTTTCGGAAAGCCTCGAAAAGACTCTACACAATGCGCTGAAGGCCGCTTCCGAGCGCCATCACGAATATGCGACGCTCGAGCATCTACTTTACGCGCTGATCGACGACGATCATGCCGCCGAAGTGATGCGCGCCTGCGGCGTCGCACTCGACGACCTGCAATCGGCGGTCGTCCATTATCTCGATACCGAACTCGACAGCCTGAAGGTCGAGGGGCACAGCGACCCGTCGCCGACGAGCGGATTCCAGCGCGTCGTCCAGCGCGCGATCCTGCACGTCCAGTCGTCGGGCAAGGATGAAGTGACGGGCGCCAACGTCCTCGTCGCCTTGTTCTCGGAACGCGAGAGCTACGCGGTCTATTTCCTCCAGCAGCAGGACCTGACGCGCCTCGACGCGGTCTCCTACCTCAGCCACGGCGTCGGCAAGGGCGGCAAGCCCTCGCCGCAGGCCGAGCCCGAGGAAAAGGAAGAGGCGAAGGAAAAGGAGGGCGGCAAGTCCAAGAAGGAAACCGCGCTCGATCAGTTCACCGTCAACCTCAACGAAAAGGCGAAGATCGGCAAGGTCGACCCGCTGATCGGCCGCAATGCCGAGGTCGACCGCACGATCCAGATCCTCTGCCGCCGGTCGAAGAACAACCCGCTCTATGTCGGCGATCCCGGCGTCGGCAAGACCGCGATCGCCGAGGGTCTCGCGCGCAAGATCATCGAGGGCGACGTGCCCGAGGTGCTACTGCCCGCGGTCATCTATTCGCTCGACATGGGCGCGCTGCTCGCGGGCACGCGCTATCGCGGCGACTTCGAGGAGCGGCTGAAACAGGTCGTGACCGAACTCGAAGGCCTGCCGCACGCGATCCTGTTCATCGACGAAATCCACACCGTGATCGGTGCGGGCGCGACTTCGGGTGGCGCGATGGACGCGTCGAACCTCTTGAAGCCCGCCTTGTCGGGCGGCGTGATCCGCTGCATCGGCTCGACCACGTACAAGGAGTTCCGCAACCATTTCGAAAAGGACCGCGCGCTGCTCCGCCGGTTCCAGAAGATCGACGTGGTCGAACCGACGCTCGAGGACACCAAGAAGATCCTCGCGGGTCTGCGCAGCGCGTTCGAGGCGCATCATCAGGTGCGGTACACGCAGGATGCGATTAACGCCGCGGTCGACCTGTCGGCGCGCTACATCAACGACCGCAAATTGCCCGACAAGGCGATCGATGTGATCGACGAGGTCGGCGCGATGCAGATGCTCGTCGCCCCGTCGAAGCGCAAGAAGACGATCACCGCCAAGGAGATCGAGGCCGTGATCGCGACGATGGCGCGCATCCCGCCCAAATCGGTGTCGAGCGACGACAAGGCGACGCTCGCCAGCCTCGAGACCGACCTCAAGCGCGTCGTGTTCGGCCAGAACACCGCAATCGAGGTGCTGTCGTCGGCGATCAAGCTGAGCCGTGCGGGCCTGCGCGATCCCGAAAAGCCGATCGGCAACTATCTGTTCAGCGGCCCGACCGGCGTCGGCAAGACCGAGGTCGCCAAGCAGCTCGCGTCGATCATGGGCATCCCGCTCCAGCGTTTCGACATGTCCGAATATATGGAGCGGCACAGCGTGTCGCGCCTGATCGGCGCGCCTCCGGGCTATGTCGGTTACGATCAGGGCGGTCTGCTCACCGATGCGATCGACCAGAACCCGCACTGCGTGCTGCTGCTCGACGAGATCGAAAAGGCACATCCCGACCTGTTCAACATCTTGTTGCAGGTGATGGATCATGGCCGCCTGACCGACCATCACGGCAAGACGGTCGATTTCCGGAACGTCATCCTGATCATGACGACCAATGCAGGCGCGAGCGACATGGCGCGCGAGGGCATCGGCTTCGGTCAGTTCACGCGCGAGGATGTGCAGGAGGAAGCGGTGAAGAATCTCTTCACCCCCGAATTCCGCAACCGCCTCGATGCGATCGTGCCGTTCGGCTATCTGCCGCCCGAAGTGGTCGCGCGCGTCGTCGACAAGTTCATCCTCGAACTCGAGCTGCAGCTTGCCGACCGCAATGTCCACATTCAGCTCGACGATGCGGCGCGCGAATGGCTGACCGGCAAGGGCTATGACAAGCTCTATGGCGCACGCCCGATGGGCCGCCTGATCCAGGAAAAGATCAAGCAGCCGCTCGCCGAGGAACTGCTGTTCGGCAAGCTCGTCCATGGCGGCGAGGTCAAGGTGAAGATGAAGACCGGCGACGACGCCAAGGTCGGCAATCCGCTCGCCTTCGAAATCGTCTCGGCCCCGCCCAAGGCGAGCAAGGGCAAGCCGAAAGCCGACAAGGCGAAGAAGTCCGCGGAATAAAGGTGACGGGGCGGCCATTGGCCGCCCCTCGCTTTTTCGGCCCCCAGCGACTATATGGGTCCGATGTACGACTATGTCTCCGTAACCGCCGGCGATGCGGCGAGCCCCACCCCCGTGCGCGACGGCACGATCAAGCTGCATGATGAGGCAGGCTTTGCTGGCATGCGCAAAGCGGGCCGATTGTCGGCCGAAATCCTCGACGCGCTTGTTCCCTTTGTCCAGCCGGGTGTGACCACCGCGGCGATCGACGACCTTGTCCGCACGATGATGCTCGATGGCGGCGGCATCCCAGCGACATTGGGCTATCGCGGTTTCACACACAGCTGCTGCACCAGCATCAACCATGTCGTCTGCCACGGCATCCCCGACGACAAGCCGGTGCGCGAGGGCGATATCGTCAACATCGACGTCACCAGCATCGTCGACGGCTGGCACGGCGACACGAGCCGCATGTATCTGGTCGGCGACGTGCCGATCAAGGCGAAGCGCCTCGTCGAAGTCACCTATGAATGCCTGATGCTCGGCATCGAGCAGGCGAAACCCGGTAACCGCATGGGCGATGTCGCGCACGCGATCCAGACCCATGCCGAGCGCCACCGCTATTCTGTTGTGCGCGATTTCTGCGGCCACGGGCTGGGGCAGATGTTCCACGACGCTCCTGAAGTCGTCCACGCGGGCCGCCCCGGCACCGGCCCCGAACTGCGCCCCGGCATGTTCTTCACGATCGAACCGATGATCAACACCGGCAAATATGCGGTGAAGATGCTCGCCGATGGCTGGACCGCGGTGACGCGCGACCGCTCGCTCTCGGCGCAGTTCGAACACAGCATCGGGATCACCGAAACCGGCTGCGAGATTTTCACCGCGAGCCCGACAGGCCTGAACGCGCCGCCCTGGGCCTAATCGGCACCCATTTTGATTTCGTCATCCCGGACTTGATCCGGGATCCATGACTTTCAACGCATCGCTGTCCTTCGTGGACCCCGGATCAAGTCCGGGGTGACGATAGCGATGCCCCGCTCCCGCCCCCCCATTTTCCCGCTTGCACCCGTCCCCCTTCGCGCGCAGTCTTGACGTTAACGTCAACGATAGGCGTCGAACGGGAGAGCAAGGGATGGCGAAACGGGTCTTTACGGCCGCGCTGCTGGGCTGCGCGGCACTGGCATTGGCGGCATGCAATGCGTCGAAAAATGACAGTATCACGGGCGGCGGATCGCTCGACGATGCCGAAAAGGCCAGCGAGACCCTGCTCAAGACCGGCGGCAACGGCGACGATTGGGGCGGCATCGGCTATAGTTACGACGAGCAGCGCTTCAGCCCGCTCACCGACATCAACGACAAGAATGTAGGCGAGCTCGGAATCGCGTGGACCGCCGATCTCGACGATGCGCGCGGGCAGGAAGCAACGCCCGTCGTCGTCGATGGCGTGATGTATGTGACCCACGCCTGGTCGAAAGTCAGCGCATGGGACGCCGCGACGGGCAAGCCCTTGTGGAAATTTGACCCGAAGGTCCCTGGCGAGCGTGCGGTTTCCGCCTGCTGCGACGTCGTCAACCGCGGCGTCGCCGTCTGGGGCGACAAGGTCTTTGTCGGCGCACTCGACGGCCGTCTGATCGCGCTCGACAAAAAGACCGGCAAGGAGCTGTGGTCGACGCAGACCTTCGACACTTCGAAACCCTACACGATCACCGGCGCGCCGCGCGTGGTGAAGGACATGGTGCTGATCGGCAACGGCGGCGCCGAATTCGGGGTGCGCGGTTATGTCACCGCCTATGACGCCGACACCGGCAAGGAACGCTGGCGCTTCTACACCACGCCCAACCCGACCAAGGCGAAGGACGGCGCAGCCTCCGACGACATTTTCGCGAGCAAGGCGAACGCGACATGGTCCGACAAGGGCGAGTGGCAGACCTCGGGCGGCGGCGGCACCGTGTGGGACGCGATCGTCTACGACAAGGATCTCGACCAGATCTATCTCGGCGTCGGCAACGGCAATCCGTGGAACCATGGCACGCGCTCGAACGGCGAGGGCGACAACTGGTTCCTCTCGTCCGTCGTTGCTTTGGATGCGTCGACCGGCAAGTATAAATGGCACTATCAGGAGACCCCGGGCGAGACGTGGGACTATACCGCGACCCAGCCGATCATCCTCGCCGAGCAGGCGGTGAACGGTACGCCGACCAAGGTGCTGTACCATGCGCCGAAGAACGGCTTCTTCTTCACGATCGACCGCGCGAACGGCAAGCTGATCGACGCCAAGCCCTTTGTCGATGGCATCAACTGGGCGACGGGTTACGACATGGCCACCGGCCGCCCGATCGAAAATCCCGAGGCGCGCTTCTACAAGACCGGCAAACCGTTCATCGCAATCCCCGGCGCATTGGGCGCGCACAACTGGCACCCGATGAGCTACAATCCAGCGACCGGCCTCGTCTATATTCCCGCGCAGCAGATCCCGCAGGGCTATCTCGCCGACATGACCGAGCTCGACAAACGCAAGGTCGTCGGCTTCAACATCGGCTCGTCGCTGACCGCGACGATGATGCCCGATGACAAGGCGGCGTATCGCGCCGCGGTCGCCGCGACGACCGGCCGCCTCGTCGCCTTCGATCCGCGCGCCGGCAAGGTCGCATGGGCGGTTGATCATCCCGCGGCGTGGAACGGCGGCACGATGACGACCGCGGGCAACCTCGTCTTCCAGGGCACGAGCACGGGCCGCTTCCGCGCCTATGCCGCCGACACCGGCAGGCAATTGCTCGATCTCGACATGCAGTCAGGGATCGTCAGCGCGCCGTCGACCTTCCGCGCCGGCGGCGTCCAATATGTCGCCTTCCAGACGAGCAAGGGCGGCGCCTTCCCGCTCGTCGCCGGGGTTGCGGGCGGCGTGACGCGCAAGGTCCCCAATATCCCGCGTCTCGTCGTGATGAAGATCGGCGGCACGGTGAAGCTGCCCGCGCCGCCCGCCGCGGCAGCGCTCGCGTGGAGCCCGCCGCCGCAGTTCGGCACGCCCGCGCAGGTCGCGGCGGGCAAGGCGCATTTCGGCCGCTATTGCATCGTGTGTCACGGCGACAGTGCGATCGGCAACGGCTTCACCCCCGACCTGCGCGTCTCGGCCACGCTCGCCAACCCCGACGCGTGGAAGTCGGTGATCATCGACGGCGCGCTCAAGGACCGCGGCATGGTGAGTTTCGCAAGGGTACTCACCCCCCCCGATGCCGAAGCGCTACGCGCCTATGTCATCGACCGGTCGAACTGGACCAAGGCCAATCTCGCGGACTCCTCGGCGCCGATGGGGCGCTGAATGCCCAAAATTTAGGCACTCGAATGAAGCTGTTGCTCACCACTTGGGCAGCCGCTTCATTTCGTTTCAAATTTCTTACCAAATCCCCGCGATTCGCCAATTGGCACGGCTTTTGATTGGTGCAAGATGGCGGGACATCGCACCGACTCGACGGCAGACCGGACCAGGCACGCCTGATCCGGCTTGACGCGCAAGGAGCGGCGGCCAGCCCAAAGGGGGACGAAAAGCGTGAAGAAGATTGAGGCGATCATCAAGCCGTTCAAGCTCGACGAAGTGAAGGAAGCGCTGCACGAAGTCGGTGTCAGCGGCATCACCGTCACCGAGGCCAAGGGTTTCGGACGGCAGAAGGGTCACACCGAACTGTATCGCGGCGCCGAATATGTCGTCGACTTTCTGCCCAAGGTGAAGCTGGAGGTCATCGTCGAAGACACGATGGCCGAACGCGTCGTAGAGGCGATCGCTGCCGCTGCGCAGACCGGCCGCATCGGCGACGGCAAGATCTTCGTCATTCCGGTCGAGACCGCGCTCCGCATCCGCACCGGCGAACGCAACGAGGACGCGCTTTAACCTTTCGCACTTTTCGAAAACCCGACAATCCCCGGCACGCCGGATCATTTCGCAAGAAGGAAGCATAGACGATGGCTACGAAGCCCAAGGATATCATCGCGCGGATCAAGGAAAACGACATCGAGTGGGTCGACCTGCGCTTCACCGACCCCAAGGGCAAGTGGCAGCACCTGACCATGGTCGCCTCCGTCCTCGGCGAGGACGAGCTCGAAGACGGCCTGATGTTCGACGGTTCGTCGATCGAAGGCTGGAAGGCGATCAACGAGTCGGACATGATCCTGAAGCCCGACCTCGACGCTGTCTATGACGATCCCTTCTCGGCGACCCCGATGCTCGTAATCTTCTGCGACATCGTCGAGCCGTCGACCGGCGAAGGCTATGCGCGCGATCCGCGCACGACCGCGAAACGCGCCGAGGCCTATGTCGCCTCGACCGGCATCGGCGACACCGTCTATGTCGGCCCCGAAGCCGAATTCTTCATGTTCGACGACGTCCGTTTCGAAACCGGCTACAACAAGTCGGGCTTCGAGATCGACGATATCGAACTCCCGACCAACACCGGTCGCAGCTATGAAGGCGGCAACCTCGCCCACCGTCCGCGCGCCAAGGGCGGCTATTTTCCCGTCGCGCCGGTCGACAGCGCCGTCGACATCCGCGCCGAAATGGTCTCGACGATGCTCGAACTCGGCCTGCCGTGTGACAAGCATCACCATGAAGTCGCCGCGGCACAGCACGAGCTCGGCCTGACCTTCGGCACGCTCACCGAAACCGCCGACCGCATGCAGATCTACAAGTACGTCGTGCACCAGGTCGCGCATGCCTATGGCAAGACCGCGACCTTCATGCCGAAGCCGATCAAGGACGATAACGGCAGCGGCATGCACACCCACATCTCGATCTGGGAAAAGGGCAAGCCGCTCTTCGCCGGCAACGGCTATGCGGGCCTCAGCGACATGTGCCTTTATTTCATCGGCGGCGTCGTCAAGCATGCCAAGGCATTGAACGCCTTCACCAACCCGACGACGAACAGCTACAAGCGCCTCGTCCCCGGCTTCGAAGCCCCGGTGCTGCTCGCTTATTCGAGCCGCAACCGTTCGGCCTCGTGCCGCATTCCTTACGGTGCGGGCGCCAAGTCGAAGCGCGTCGAGTTCCGCTTCCCCGACGCGATGGCGAACCCCTATCTCTGCTATTCGGCGCTGCTGATGGCGGGCCTCGACGGCATCCAGAACAAGATCCACCCGGGCGACCCGATGGACAAGAATCTGTACGACCTGCCGCCCGAGGAACTGAGCGAAGTCCCGACCGTTTGCGCCAGCTTGCGCGAAGCGCTCGACAGCCTGCTCGCGGACCACGACTTCCTGCTCAAGGGTGACGTGTTCTCGAAAGACCAGATCGAAGCCTATGTCGAACTGAAGTGGGACGAGGTCTATCGTTTCGAACAGACACCCAGCCCGGTCGAATTCGACATGTACTACAGCGCCTGATCGCAGCGATCAGCACGCCAAGGGAGGGCGTCCGGTTCGGGGGAACCGGACGCCCTTTCCTTTTGGCCGTCTGCCGCCCATTACGCTTTGGTAAGCCCTTCGCGTTAAGAGAAGGCCGGTCTTTCCGGGGAGGGAATGCTCGATGTTGCGCATGATGGTTCCGATTGCGGCGATGCTGCTGGCGACCGGCTGCGGCAAAATGGCCGAACTGGCGAACCAGACGCGGACCGTCGCGGCGCCGCGCGAACAGGTGTTTGCCAAGATGTTCGGCAACGACAGTGCCTTCACCGGCCTGCCGCTCGTCACCAACGGCGGGTCGACGCGCCTCTACGAACTTGTCGTGCAAAAGGGCGAACCCGGGTTCGATACGATGATCCCAGACGAGCGGCCCGAGGCACAAAAGGTCAAGATCGCCGTCGCGATGGAAATCCCCCGCGAAGCGCATCTGATCTACAGCGTCGACGACGGCGCGCTGACCACCGGGCTCAAATTCACTTTCGAGGAGCTGGCGCCCGCGCGCACGCGCGTCGCCTTCACCGTCGACGAGCTGAAAGGCCATGACGCCAAGGGCCTGATGGTGAACCGCATTGTCCTGGAAAAGATCGCCCGCGACGCACTCGACAGGCTCGACGATTTCGAGGAGGCGAAAGAGCCGGCCTGACGGGATCAGCCTTTCGCCCTTGTTGTGCGAGCGGGGCGATGGCAAGGTCCGCGCGAGGAGCGGGTCAGGAAAGATTATTTTCATGCGGTTACGTCTTGCCATGATGCTGGCTCCGCTGTTGCTGGCTTCCTGTGGAGGCAACGGAAGCGGGAACGGCAATCCGCCCCCGACCAATGCACCGCCCAGCTTCACCTCGCTCCAGACCGCCAGCGTCGCCGAAAATACGGCGGCGGCCTATCAGGCGACCGCGAGCGATCCGGACGGCAATGCGCTGACCTTCACCATCGACGGCGGCGCCGATGCCGCGCTCTTCTCGATCACCGCCGCCGGCGCACTGCGCTTCAACGCCGCGCCCGATTACGACCTGCCCGGCGATGCTAACGGCGACAATATCTACGCGGTCCAGCTCCGCGTCGGCGACGCCAGCGCCAGCGCGACGCAAACGGTCAACATCACCGTCACCAACAGCCGCGAGGGCATCGCCGTCGCGCGCGTCGGCACCGGTTTCACCCAGCCAACCTATGTTCTCGGCATTCCGGGCAGCAGCGACGTCTATGTGCTGGAAAAGGCGGGACGGGTCTATCGCCTGAATCCCTCGACGGGCGTTAAGACGCTGCGCTTCACGGTCGGCGATCTGTCAGTCGACGGCGAGCGCGGATTACTCGGCATGGCGCTGCTGCCGAATCCGGCGAATTCCGATCGCTTCATGATCTATTGCACCAATGCCGCGGGCGATATCGAGATTCGTGAATATGGAACCCTCTCCGGAACGCCGCAAATATTGGCGAGGCTCACGATACCGCATCCCGGCGCGAACAATCATAACGGAGGCTCGATGGTCTTCGGTCCCGACGGCTTTCTTTATGTCGGCGTCGGCGACGGCGGCGGCTCGGGCGATCCCGGCAACAATGCCCAGAACCCCAATTCGCGGCTCGGCAAGATCTTGCGGATCAGGGTGGTCGAAGATCCCTATGCAGGTGCGTCGCCGACCTTCTTCACTCCGGCGCCCGGCAACCCCTATCTCGGCGGGGGTGGTGATCCATATGTCTACGCACTGGGCCTCCGCAACCCGTTCCGTACCTCCTTCTCGGGATCGACGCTGATCATTGGCGACGTCGGGCAAGGCGCGGTCGAAGAAATCGACCTGGTGACGACCACCGGGCCGGGGCTGAACTTCGGCTGGCGCTTCAAGGAAGGCACCCAGCCTTTCACCGGCACGGCGCCCGGCGGGCTCACCGACCCGGTCGCCGAATATGGCCATGGCAGCGGTCCGCGGCAGGGCAATTCGATCACCGGCGGCTATGTCTACCGCGGCCCGGTGGCGTCCTTGCAAGGTCAATATGTCTTTGCCGATTTCGTCTCGGGCAATATCTGGTCGGTGTCTTTCGCCAGCCTCGTCCCCGGCCAGACGCTCGCCTCCGCGCGCTTCGCGCGGCGGAACGAGGATTTCGCACCCGACGCCGGGACGCTGAATTCGATCGCCTCGTTCGGCGAGGACAGCGCGGGCAATTTGTTCCTGATCAACATCGGCGGCGGCGACATCTTCATGGTGCGTCAGGGAACCTGAGCCGGACCGACGCGCTTTCCTTTGCGGGGGCGGCAACCCGCAAAGGAAATGGCATGCCCGCTCCCCTGACCGCCGCCGCCATCAACTGCTCGCTCTCGGCGAAGGGGCGCGCGAGCTCGACCGACGCGATGATCGCCGTGCTCGCCGAACATTTCGCGGCTCTGGGCGTGACGGTCGGCAACCCGATCCGGATCGCCGCGCATAATGTCAAATGGGGCGTGACCTCAAACCAGGGATCGGACGATGACTGGCCTAAAATTCGCGAACAGATCCTCGCCGCCGATATCTTGATCTTCGGCACCCCGATCTGGATGGGACAGGCGTCGAGCGTTGCAAAGCTCGTGATGGAGCGCATGGACGCGTTTCTGAGCGAGACCAACGATGCGGGCCGGATGCCGAGCTATTCGAAGGTCGCGGTCGCCGCGATCGTCGGCAATGAGGATGGCGCCCACAATGTCTCGGCGCAAATCTTCCAGGCGCTGAACGATGTTGGCTGGACGATCCCCGCGGTCGCCGCCTGCTATTGGGTCGGCGAGGCGATGGGGTCAAGCGACTTCAAGGACCTCGAACATCGCCCGCGCAAGGTCACCGAAACCGCGAAAATGGTCGCCGCCAACGCAGCGCACCTCGCGCGGCTGCTCAAACAGGCACCGTACCCCGGCTGAGCGCTTGCCGAGGCGTCGCCGAGGCGGCACAAGAGGCTGTCCAGAGGAGCCTCCCCATGAAATCACTGCCTTTTGCCGCTCTCGTCGCCCTTGGGCTTGCACTCGCGCCCGTCGCACAGGCGAAGCTGTCGAAAGCCGAAAGCGCGATGGCAAAGACGGTCGCGGCCGAACAGGACCGCAACCTCGCGCTGCTCGAAAAGCTCGTCAATCAGAACAGCGGCTCGCTCAATCTCGAAGGCGTCGAAAAGGTCGGAGCGATGATGCGCGCCGAACTCGAACCCTTGGGTTTCAAGGTCGAATGGAAGCCGATGCGCGACACCGGCCGCGCCGGCCATTTGATCGCGACCCATAGCGGCAAACCCGATGCCAAGCGCCTGCTGCTGATCGCCCATCTCGATACGGTGTTCGAGCCCGACTCGCCTTTCCAGAAATTCACCCGCAAGGGCGATATGGGCGAAGGCCCCGGCGCGGGTGACGACAAGGGCGGCATGGTCGTAATCGTCGCGGCGCTCCGCGCGATGCAGGCGGCGGGGACGCTAAAGGACGCCAATATCGAAATCCACATGACCGGCGACGAGGAGGATTCGGGCACGCCGATCGAGAAAGCCCGCGCCGACCTGATCGCGGCGGGCAAACGCAGCGACGTCGCGCTCGATTTCGAGGGGCTCGTCCGCGATGGTGGCGCCGATATGGGATCGGTCGCACGGCGTTCGTCGGATAGCTGGACCGTCACCGCGACGGGCAAGAGCGCGCACAGCTCGGGCATCTTCAGCGCCGCGGCGGGCGACGGCGCGATCTACGAGCTGACGCGCATCATCCAGCGCTTTCGTACCGAGCTTCCCGAACCGAACCTGACCTTCAACGTCGGGCTGATCGCCGGCGGGCAGCAGGCCGAGCTCGACGCGGGCGGCATCCGTGCGACGGTGACCGGCAAGACCAACATCATCGCGCCGATCGCGGTCGCGCGCGGCGACCTCCGCGCGCTGTCACCCGAACAGATCGCGCGGGTAAAAGCGAAGATGGCGGCGATCGTCGCCGAGCATGCCGCCGGCACCGACGCAAAGATCGCCTTCGACCCCGGCGGCTATCCCTCGATGGCGCCGACCGACGGCAACCGCGCCTTGCTTGCGAAACTCAACGGCGTGAACCGCGACCTCGGGCTGGCCGAGATGGCGCCGCTCGACCCGCTGAAGCGCGGCGCGGGCGACATCAGCTTCGTCGCCGCCGATGTCGACGGGCTCGCGGGACTCGGGCCGTACAGCACCGGCGACCATGCGCCGGGCGAAGCGGTCGATATCCCCAGCATCGCGCGGCAGGCGACGCGCGCTGCCATCCTGATGTCACGTCTTTCTGCTGAAAAACGCTGACCTGCCGCAATTGGCAGTTGGCCTTCGCTTGATTCATCCGCCACAGTGATTAGGTAGCAATCCGAGACGGATTCACCGCCGATGGGAGACAGGACATGAGCACCGAAACGCACCTCAAGCAGAATTACATCGGCGGCCAATGGGTCGACAGCAAGGGCGGCAAGCCGCACGACGTGATCAACCCGGCGACCGAAGAGGCGGCCTCGACGATCGTCCTCGGCACCGCCGCCGACGTCGACGATGCCGTCGCTGCGGCGCGCGAAGCGCTCAAGAGCTGGTCGCAGACGACGCGTGAGGAACGGCTCGACCTGCTGAACCGCATCGTCGAGGAATATAAGAAGCGCGCACCCGACCTTGCCAAGTCAATGGCGAGTGAAATGGGCGCTCCCGTCAGCTTCGCGGGCACCGCGCAGGTCGGCGCGGGCATCGGCGGCTTCCTCGGCACCATCGCGGCGTTGAAAGACTTCAGCTTCACCGAAAAATATGCCGCAGGCGTCATCGCTTACGAACCGATCGGCGTCGTCGGCATGATCACGCCGTGGAACTGGCCGCTCAACCAGATCGCGCTAAAGGTCGCCCCGGCGCTCGCCGCCGGCAATACGATGGTGCTGAAGCCCTCCGAAGAATGCCCGGGCAACGCGACGATCTTCGCCGAAATCCTGGATGCGGCGGGCGTGCCGCCGGGCGTCTTCAACCTCGTCCAGGGTGACGGACCGACTGTCGGCAATGCGATTTCGGCGCACCCCGGCATCGAAATGGTGAGCTTCACCGGCTCGACCCGCGCCGGCATCCTCGTCGCCAAGGCGGCGGCCGACACGGTGAAGCGCGTCCATCAGGAACTCGGCGGCAAGTCGCCGAACATCGTCCTGCCCGACGCCGATTTCGCCGCCGTGCTGCCGCCGACGGTGCAGGGCGTGCTCGTCAACACCGGCCAGAGCTGCATCGCGCCGACGCGCATCCTCGTCCAGAAGGATCGGGAAGCCGAAGCCGCCGGCTTCATCAAGGCGATGTTCGACGGCACCTCGGTCGGCGATCCGCAGGCCGAGGGTGGCCACATCGGCCCCGTCGTCAACAAGGCGCAGTTCGACAAGATCCAGGGCCTCATCCAGTCGGCGATAGACGAAGGCGCGACGCTCGAGACCGGCGGCACCGGCCTGCCGAGCAACGTCAACCGCGGCTATTATATCAAGCCGACGGTCTTCTCGGGCGTCACGCGCGACATGCGCATCGCCAACGAGGAAATCTTCGGCCCCGTCGCGACGATCATGGCCTATGGCGACCTCGACGAAGCCGTCGATATCGCCAACGACACCGAATATGGTCTGTCGGCGGTCATCTCGGGCGATCCGGCCAAGGCCGCCGCCGTGGCACCGAAACTGCGCGCTGGCATGGTCGCGGTCAACGCGTGGGGCCCCGGCCCGGGCGCGGCGTTCGGCGGCTACAAGGCGTCGGGCAACGGCCGCGAAGGCGGCGTGTTCGGTCTCAAGGATTTCATGGAAGTGAAGTCGATCAGCGGCATTCCGGCGTAACCTCTCCCCTCGCGATTGCGGGAGGGGTCGGGGGTGGGCAGCGCCATTGCTACAGCCCACCCCGCTGCGAATAGCGGACAAGTCCGCAAGTCTCACTACCCCTCCCGCTTGCGGGAGGGGTTTTGCTTTGGGCCGATAGCGATTATGCGCCCCCCATGACCACCCGCTCGCCCCTCGCCCCCGCCGCCTTCCCCGCCCTTCCCGACATCGCCGGAGTGACGCGCCGCGTCGCGCGCGCGCAGTACAAGAATTGGGACCGCTGCGACCTCACCTATGTCGAGCTAACCCCCGGCACCACCGTGGCGGGCGTGTTCACGCGCAACGTCTGCTGCTCGTCCGAAGTCGAGCTCGGCCGCGAACAGGTCAAGGGCGGCGCAGGCCGTGCGCTGATCGTCAACGCGGGCAACAGCAACGCGTTCACCGGTTATCGCGGGCGCGAGGCGGTCGAGCAGATCATGGAACAGGTCGCCGGCCACCTCGGCTGCGAGCCGAGCGAGGTGTTCGTCAGCTCGACCGGCGTCATCGGCGTGCCCTTGCCCAAGGACAAGGCGCGCGCCGGGGTCGAGGCCGCGCTCACCGCCGAGCCCTGCTCGTGGGAGGCGGCCGCCGACACCATCGGCACCACCGACACCTTCGCCAAGGGTTCGGCCGCAAGCGCCGTGATCGGCGACACGACCGTTCATGTCGCCGGGATCGTCAAGGGTTCGGGCATGATCGCCCCCGACATGGCGACGATGCTCGGCTATATCTTCACCGACGCCGCGGTCGCGCCCGCGCTGTTGCAGGAGATGCTGAGCGAAGCGACCGGCGGTAGCTTCAACAGCATCACCGTCGACAGCGACACCTCGACCAGCGACACGGTGCTGCTTTTCGCGACCGGGCAGGCGGGCAATGCCACCCTGACCACGCGCGACGATCCGGGCGCCGATGCGCTCTATGCCGCGATCCGCGAGGTCGCGCTCGACCTTGCACAACAGGTCGTGCGCGATGGCGAAGGCGCGTCGAAGTTCATCGAGATACAGGTGACCGGCGCCATCAGCGATGTCAGCGCCAAGCGCGTCGCGCTCGCGATTGCCAATTCGCCGCTGGTCAAGACTGCGATCGCGGGCGAGGACGCCAACTGGGGCCGCGTCGTGATGGCAGTGGGCAAAGCCGGCGAACCCGCCGACCGCGACCGGCTCGCGATCCGCTTCGGCGATCATTGGGTCGCGAAGGACGGGCTGCCCATCGACGGCTATGACGAAGCGCCGGTCGCGGCGCATCTTACAGGTCAGGACATCCGCGTCGGCGCCGACCTGGGACTCGGCGAAGGCCGCGCGACCGTTTGGACGTGCGACCTCACCCACGGATATATCAGCATCAACGCCGACTATCGGAGCTGATGATCGCCTCCAATAGTGCCATACACCGCTCTAAGTTTGTGAATTTCTCAGAGTTTGTATCCTGCCGCTGTGCGCCGCTGCCTGACCGTGCGACGCCTTCATCAGTCCCGTGAAAGCCGCATCGCGGCGCCCCCGCCCGGTGCGAGCCAGAGCTTGTAGCTGTCGCCCTTCTTCACCTTGATTCTGTCATAGGCGATGCGGTGCCGCGCGTCGGTCAGGTAGGTGGCACCCTCACCATCCTTCCAGACCGTCGCGGTATAGGTTTTTCCGGGTTCGAGGAAATCGAAGCCCAGCGTCAACGTGCGTTCGGTCGCGTCGTTGACCCCGCCGACATACCAGTCGGCGCTGCCCCGGTCCTTGCGCGCGAAGATCGCATAATCGCCGACCTCGCCCGCGATCAGGCGGCTTTCGGACCAGTCGGCGGGAACCTGCTTGATGAATTCGAGCTCGCGCGGATGCGCTTCCAGATTCTCGACGAAATCGGCGGCCATCTGGATCGGCGAATAGATGGCGAGGTAAAGCCCGAGCTGCTTTGCGAGCGTCGAGGCGAGCGGCGCCTTGTTCGCGCCCTCGAGGCTCAGCACGCCCGGCGTGAAGTCCATCGGCCCCGACAGCATGCGTGTATAGACGAGCGTCGGTTCATGGTCCGGGCCGTTCGCAAAGGCGCCCCAAGCGTTATATTCCATGCCGCGCGCGCCTTCGCGCGCGACCCAGTTGGGATAGGTCCGGCGCAGGCCGGTGTCCTTGATCGGTTCGTGCGGATTGACCGCGACATGATATTTGGCGGCGGTTTCGACAACTTTCAGATGATGCTGCACCTGACGCTGGCCATCGTGCCATTCCATCGCGGTCGTGCCCGGCGTGGCGCCGGGCGCAATGATCCCGCCCGCGTCGGCGACATAGCCGGTCTTGACCGTCCCGACGCCGAGCTGGCCATAGAGCTTCATCGCGTCGTCGAGCTGCGCCTCATAGACCGCGATATTGCCGCCGGTTTCGTGGTGGCCGATCAGCTGGACGCCCTTTTTACGCGCATAGTCGGTCACGGCTTTCAGGTCGAAATCGGGGGTCGCCTGGGTAAAGCTGTACTCGTCGCCATGGCCGAACCAGTTTCCGTTCCAGCCCTTGTTCCAGCCTTCGACGAGCACGCCGCCGAAACCGTGCTTCGCGGCGAAGTCGATATACTGCTTCGTACGCTCGGTCGTCGCGCCATGCTTCGGCCCCTCGGCCCAGCTCCAGTCGCCGCGGATCATCCCCCACCAGATGCCGATATATTTCGTCGGCTTGAACCAGGTGACATCGCCCAGCTTGTTCGGTTCGTTGAGGTTGAGTTCGAGATCGCTTTCGACGAGGCCCGCCGCAGTGTCGGCAATCCGGATCGTCCGCCACGGCGTCGCGAACGGCAGGTCGCGCACGACGCGTGCGCCCTGCGATGACGGTGACAGCGTAGCGCGGAACTTCTGCCCCTCGGCGCGCTTGAACCACATGCCGGCATAGTCGACGAGCGCCGCTTCGTGGAATGCCAGATGCGTTCCGTCGTCGAGGCGCATCGTGATCGGCGTGTGCGCAGTCGCGACCGCGTCGATGGGCGTTTTCTGATAGATTTGCTCGTAGCGGTTCCACTCGCCGCCGGTGATCCACCAAGCGGTGCCCTTGGGCGCGATGTCGAATTCGGTGATTTCATCGACGATCTTCGCGGTCGGGAGCCCCGCCTGTTCGGGCAGTTCGTAGCGGAAGCCGATGCCGTCGTCGAACAGGCGGAAGCGCACGTTCATCGCATGGCCGCCCCAGCTTTCGTTCTGGCGGAAGCGGACGAGCAGCTCATTGTGCCGGTCGCGCACGAAGCGGCGCTCGCCCCACGCCTGTTCCCAACGCGTATCGCCGCTCGCGCGCTCGACGCTTTCGATCGCAAAGCCGCGTTGCAGCCCGATGCGGTCGGCGAGGATGAAACCGAGCTTCGACGGCGCGATCAACAGCTTGCCCTTGCGCGACAGCGACCAGGTCGGCCGCTGGTCGTTGTCGGTCGACACGCTGAGCGTGATGGCGCCGTCTGGCGACGAGGCTGTCTGCTCGGGCCGTTTGTCCTGCGCGAAGGCGGGCGCCGCTGCCACGGCGAGCAGCGGGAGGGCGGCGAACAGGCTACGCATCAATTTGTTCCTTCGAGTTTCAGCCAGAGAGCGCCGCACGGCGGCAGATGCGCCGGATCAGCGCCGTTGAGTGCAGCGATGGGCGTGCCGCCCGCGCCATGGGCCGCGACGTCGATTATCGCGCCACCGAGATTGAAGAGGCAGCGGATATGGTCGCCGTCCGCGATGCGGTCGAAACCGAGGAGATCGCCCTCGGCAATCCAGCGCGCGTCGCGGCCGAGGCGCAGCGCGGGGTGCGCGGCGCGCAGTCCGACCAGCTGGCGCGTGAGGTTGAGCAGCGACGCGGGATCGTCCTGTTGCCGGTCGACCGCGAGCGCATCGTGCGTCGAACCCAGCGGCAGCCACGGATCGGCTATCGAAAAGCCCGCATGCGCCTCGCCTGCCGCCCATGGCAGCGGGGTGCGCGCGCCGTCGCGCGACAGCGTCAGCGGCCAGTTCTTGAGCGCCTCGGGATCCTTCACCAGCTCGAACGGAATCTCGACCTGGTCGAGCCCCAGTTCCTCGCCATTGTAGAGGATGATATTGCCGCGCAGCGCGCAGAGCAGCGCCATCTTCATCCGCGCATAGGCTTGCCCGTCGACGCCTTCGGGGGTCCAGCGCGACACGGCGCGCGGCGCGTCGTGATTTTCGAACGCCCAGCTCGGCCAGCCGAGCCCCGGCGTATCGGGCCATTGTTCGGCCGCCTCGCGCACGAGTTGCGGCGTCAGCCGGTCGGCATAGAGGAAGTCGAAGCCATAGGCGCTGTTGAGGCGGCCGTCGCCCGCGGTAAACAGCTTCATCTCGCGCACCGCATCATCGCCGCCGACCTCGGCCACGGTGAAGCTGCCCTCATATTGATCGGTCAGCGCGCGGATGCGTTCGAGGAAGAGCGGGATGTCGGGGTGCGACTGGTTATGGATTTTCTGCTGGAAATCGAACGGGCGGGTGCGGACCTTGTTCGACGGCGGCGCGGGCGGATTGTCGCGCAGTTCGGGATCGTGCATCGAGAAGTTGATCGCATCGATGCGAAACCCATCGACGCCGCGATCGAGCCAGAACCGCACGACGCCGAGCAGCGCGTCCTGCACCGCCGCGTTGTGGACGTTGAGCTGCGGCTGCGACGCCAGGAAATTATGCATATAATATTGGCCGCGCCGCGCGTCCCACGTCCACGCCGGGCCGCCGAACACCGACTGCCAGTTGGTCGGCGGCGACCCGTCGGGCTTGGCATCGGCCCAGACATACCAGTCGGCCTTGTCATTGTCCTTGCTCGCGCGGCTCTCCGCGAACCACGCGTGACGATCGGAGGTGTGCGCGAAGACAAGGTCGGTCGTGACCTTCAGCCCCAGCGCATGTGCACGCGCCACTAGCGCGTCGAAATCGGCGAGCGTGCCGAAGATCGGGTCGACGCCGCAATAGTCGGCGATGTCATAGCCGAAATCATCCATCGGTGAGGGGTAGAAGGGCGACAGCCAGATCGCATCGACGCCGAGCGCGGCGACATAGTCGAGCCGCGTGGTGATGCCGGCAAGGTCGCCGATCCCGTCGCCGTTCGAATCGGCGAAGCTGCGCGGGTAGATCTGATAGATCGCCGCGCCCTTCCACCAGGGCGCCTCGGCGGCGGCGGGCAAGCTGGCATTCTGGACGAGGGACTGGGTCATTATGGCGTGGTCTTCGCTTATTCGCTGGCCTGGCAGATGATCGTGCCGAAAGCGGGGAGGGAAAGATGGATACTACCCGGCGCGGTGGGTGCCGCGGGGCAGTCGCCGTGGACCGCGGTAAAGCGCGCGCTTTTCATATCGATGGCAATATTGGCCGACAGCGGCGCCGTCGACGTGTTGAAGGCGAGCAGCACTTCGCGCCCCGTGTCGGGATCGAAGCGCGATACCGCGAGCAGACCGGGCTTTTCGGAAAAGACGCGGACCTTGGTAGCGCCGCGCATCAGCGCGGGGGTCTTGCGCCGGATTTCTGCCAGCGCCGCGATATGGCGATAGAGCGGATGCGCGGCATCGAAATTGGCGGTCGCGGTCGTCGCGTCGCTGCCGATAAGGTCGTTATCGTTATAGGCCGCGACCTGCGACGCGAACATATTTTCGCGCGCGAGTTGGTCCTTGTCGTCCGACACGAACCCCTGCTCGTCGCCATAATAGATCGTCGGCACCCCGCGCAGCGTCAGCAGCATGGTATGGCCGAGCATCACGCGCTGCAGCAGCTCTGCCTCGCTGGCCTTCGGGTTCGCCGCTTTCACGAACATCGCGAAGCGGCCCATGTCGTGGTTGCCGAGGAAGGTCGGCAGCCCTTGCGCGGCCCCTGCCCCGCCCTTGTAGAGCGCGTCGCCGTCGAACAGCCGCGCGAACTGGTCGGTCCCCTTCGTCCCGCTCACCGCATCGATCGCGGCACGCGCAAAACCGAAGTCGAGCACCGCGGGCAAACCCGCCGCATGCGTGTACCAGGCGAGCGCGCCCGGATCGACGGCGTCGACATAGACTTCGCCGAAGATGTGGAAATTGGGAATGCCGCGCGCCTTCGCCCGCGCCTGCATCGCGGGTACGAAGGCCTGCCAGAATTCGGGGTTCACATGCTTGGCGGTGTCGATCCGGAAACCGTCGATGCCGAATTCGTCGATCCAGCGGCCATAGATGTCAATGAAACCCTGAACGACGCGCGGGTTCTCGGTCGCGAGATCGTCGAGCCCGGAAAAATCGCCGTAGAGCGCCGATTCCCCGACCCAGTCGCTGTTGCCGCGGTTGTGATAATAGATCGGGTCGTTGAGCCAGGCGGGAACCTTCACCCGCTCCTCGCCCTTCGGCACGACGGGCGTGTAGGCGAAAGCCGGGTCGGTCAGCTTTTTCCAGTTCTCCGCATCGGCGACATGGTCGCCAGAAAAGCCCGGATTGATCGCCGCGCCCTTGATCCCGCCGCGCCGCGAATAAGGATAATCGGCGAGACTGCGGTAGCGGAAGCCTCCGGCCGCGTCCTCCTTGTAAGTGATAACGTCGGCGGTGTGGTTGGCGATGATGTCCATATAGACCTTCATCCCGCGCGCGTGCGCGGCGTCAACGAACGCCTTGAACTCTTTATTGGTGCCGAAATGCGGGTCGACCTGCGTGAAGTCGGTGACCCAATAGCCGTGATAGCCCGCGCTTTCGTCGCCCTTCGGCCCCTGCACGGGCTTGTTCTTGAAGATCGGCGCGAACCAGATCGCGGTAGCCCCCAGACCCTCGATATAATCGAGCCGCTTGGTGAGGCCGGCGAGGTCGCCGCCGTTGAAAAAGCCCTTGGCGGTCGGGTCATAGCCGGTCTGGAGCCGGTCGCCCTTCAGCCCGCCGCGATCGTTCTTGGGATCGCCATTCTCGAAGCGGTCGGGAAGGACGAAATAGATGATTTCGTCCTCGGGCGGGCGCTGGCGGTAATCCTCAGCGGGCGCAGCGCCCGCCAGGCTCAGCGCGATAATCGATGAGAGCAAGCTCATGCGGGCACTCCTGCCGCGCAATGCTGCGCGATAAATTCTTCGTGGGTTGGTAAATGCGACGCGGTGCGCGCGACGATCGTTTCGATGTCGGCGAAAAAGCCCGCGAGCTCGTCGGGGGTGAGCTGGTCCACCATCGGATGATAGCCAGCGGGCATGACATTCTGCCCCGTCAGCACCTGGAACCAGCCGATCTCGATAAACAATTCGTCGCCCTCGCGGACAATCTGGCCGTGGCTTTTGAACAGCTCGATCTTGCGCGCCAGCGTATCGGGAATGCCCATCTCGCGGCAGCGGATCCAGAAGGGCGCGTCGGTGCGCTGGTTCGCGTGATAGTGGAGGATGACGAAGTCGCGGATGCGTTCGTAATCGAAGCGGACACGCCGGTTATAGCCGTCGATATTGGCGGCATCGAAATCGCGATCGGGAAAGTGCGCGAGCAGCTTGGCGATCCCGTTCTGGATCAAGTGGATGCTCGTCGATTCAAGCGGCTCGAGGAAACCCGAGGCGAGACCAAGCGCGACGACATTGGCGTTCCACGCCTTCCTGCGCATCCCGGTGCGAAAGCGAAGCGTCCGCGGTTCGGCGAGCGGGCGGCCTTCGACATGGGCGAGCAGGGTCGCGGTCGCCTCATCCTCGCTGATGAAGTCGCTGCAGAAGACGTGGCCGTTACCGGTCCGATGCTGGAGCGGGATGCGCCATTGCCAGCCGGCCTTGTGCGCGATCGCCTGCGTATAGGGCCGGGCCGGGCCAGCATTTTCGCTCGGCACCGCGATCGCGCGATCGCAGGGCAGCCAGTGCGTCCAGTCCTCGAAGCCGGTTTCGAGCGCGTCCTCGATCAGCAGCGCGCGAAAGCCCGAACAGTCGATGAAAAGCTCGCCTTCGATCGCTTTACCGTTGTCCAGCACGACGGCTTCGACATGGCCGCCTTCACCATTGCGCCGGACGCTGGCGATCTTGCCTTCGGTCCTTTCTACCCCGGCGGCCTCGGCGACCTTGCGCAAATATGCCGCATAAAGCGCGGCGTCGAAATGAAAGGCGTAAGCGATGCCGTCGAGGCTGGTGTTCGGGATTTGCGGCAGCCGCGCGAAGCGGTTCTGGCGTCCCGCCGTTTCGTTCAGCGAAGAGTCGCCGAGCCGCCCCGCGACGCCTTCGTTACGGCCGCGGAGCCAATATTGCTGGAACGGCAGCATGCCGAGGCTGCGCCCGATCTGCCCGAACGCGTGCATATAGACGTCGCCGATCCGGCCCCAGTCGTGGAACTGGATGCCGAGCTTGAACGTCCCGCCCGTTTCGCGAATGAACTCATTCTCGTCGATGCCGATCAGCGCATTGAACAGGCGGATCGCGGGAATGGTCGCCTCGCCGACCCCGACGGTGCCGATCTCGTCGCTCTCGACCAGCCGGATCGACAGATTGTCCATCGTCCGCGACAGCGCCGCGGCGGCCATCCAGCCCGCGGTTCCGCCGCCGACGATGACGACCTTCGTGATGCGACTGTCGCCCACCCTGTTCATTCCCTCTCGCCAGTCCGCATCCGTGACAAGCGGGCCGGACATGCCCGGCCCGCTTGTCCCGTCAGAACTTATAGGTGATGCCGGCCATGAAGTTGCGACCATAATTCTGGTAGTCGCGGATCTGGCGCGGATCATTGTTGTAATAGGTCACGAACGGCTCATTCGTCAGGTTCGACGCCTGCAGCAGCACACCCAGCCCTTCGAGCGCACCGCTCTGGAACGTATATCCGACCTGCGCATCTACGACGAATTCGCTCTTCGCCATGAACATATCGCGCGCGAGGCTGATCGTCGAAACTTCGGCGAGGAACTTCGAGCGGTAGCGGCCCGATGCACGCACCTGGAAACCATCCTTTTCGAAATAGGCGGTTCCGTTGATGACCCATTTCGACAGGCCGGGCATCGAAATCGCATCCTCCGTGCCTTCGCGCACGCGGCTCTTGGTATAGGAGGCGCTGCCGAGCACGCCAAAACCGTCAAGCGCCTGGGTGAAGTTTGCGAAGGGCAGCGAGAAGGAAGCTTCGGCGCCATAGACGCGCCCGGCATTGCCGTTCAGCCACTGTTTGCTGAGGCCGGCGCGCGTGCCGACCGTGCCGCCATCGGGGACCTCGAAGTCGGTGAAGTCGAACGGATTGACCTGACGATAGATGTAATTTTCGAGATATTTGTAGAAGCCGCCGACCGAGACATAGCCGCCCTGCCCGAAATATTTCTCGAGCCCGACATCGACCGTGTCGGCCATCAGCGGACGCAGCTTCGCATTGCCGAGATCGAGCGACCAGGGCGACGCGTTGACGTCGGTGTTGTTGCGCTTCGACGTATCGAAATTGACGCCGCCGCCGGGCTTCAGTTGGTCCATGCGCGCGCGCGCCAGCACGCGCGCGGCACCGAAGCGCAGGAAGGTGTTATCGGCGAATTCGACCGACAGGTTCATGCTGGGCAAGATGTCGGTATATTTGTCGCCATCGGTCACCGGGGTCGACTGGGTGACGCCGCCGACGACCTGCGCATAAAAGCTCGATCCCGTCTGGTCCGAATGGATAACCTGAACGCCGACGTTGCCGCGGATCGGGGTGCTTCCCGCATCGGCGTCAAAATTCGCCTGCACAAAGCCGGTGAGCACCTTTTCACGGATTGTATAATCGTTGAAGACACGCGCCGGGTCGAAGCCGGCGCCGTCGGTCAGATTATAGTTTCCGTCATTGTAGAAACGCCAGCTGTCGAACGCGACCATGCCGGGGATGCCGATGAAGTCGAGCGACACCGGGTCATAGAGATAATCGGCGGGCACCGGGGTGTTCGCGGGATAATTTTTGCTGGTCAGCACGAAGCCGCGGTCGTCGAGGCTCTTCTTGCGGTCCGAATAATTGGCGCCGACGCGGATGCTGCTGAGCACGCCGTAGAGTTCCTGCGTCGCCTGCAGGCGCAGCGATTTCAGCTGGTCCTTGACGCGCGGCGTGTTGACGAAGCCGTCCTGGCAGTTGGCAACCGCGCCGCCGCAGCTGTTCCAGCCCTGCGGATCGGTGATCACGAACAAATTGGGATCGGCATAGTCGAGCGAGGGGTCGAACATGATCCCGCCCTTCGGACGCATCTCGAACCCCAGCGCGGTTTCGCGCGCGCCGACGCCCGCGCCGCGACCGGTGCCGAGATAGATTTCCAGATTCTCCTCGGTCTTCTTGATCCGCGAATAACCAAGGTCGAGTTCGAGCGTCAGTTTCTCATTGGGCTTGAACTGCGTGTTCCAGCCGCCCGCGATGATCGTCGAGTCGCGATGGACGACGTCGTTGCGCATCACCGCCTCGGTGCCCGTCCAAACGCCCTTCGTCACCAGACCGTCTTCGACGGTGAAGCCGGGCTGGAGGGTCGAATTGCCCCAGAACAGCGGGAATTCGATGCCGCGCAGGCGCTGCTCGTCCTTGAACTTCGACCAATAACCGTCGATCGTCGTGTGGAATTTGTCGCTCGGTTCCCATTCGACGACCGCCATCACGCCGTCGCGCTTCAATTCGTTCGATTTCACATAGGGCTTGGCGCCGCCGATGACGAAAGCGGTGTTCGTGCCGTCGGTCGCTTCGGGATAGCCCCACGCGTTGAACCGTTCCTCGGCGGTCGGCGACTGCATGCGCGCGTAACCGATCGCCCAGCCGAGCGTGCCGTCGGCATTCTGGTCTATATAGGAGATGTTGGCGCGATAGCCCTTGTTCGAAATATCGGGGTTGAGCTTGCCGAGATCGTTGATCTCGAAACGCGCGCCGGCCGCGATCGTGCGCTTGCCGTAAGCGAGCGGGCGTACCGTGCGCATGTCGATCGTGCCGCCGATCGCCTGCCCGATCAGCGAGGCATCGGGGGTCTTGTAGACGATGGCGCCGTTGAGCAGCTCGGACGGATATTGGTCGAGCTCGACGCCGCGGTTATTGCTCGCCGAAACCTGTTCGCGGCCGTTGAGCAAGGTCGTGGTGAAATCGGGCGCGAGGCCGCGGATCGACACGACGTTCGCGCGGCCATCGAGGCGCTGCGTTGCAAGACCCGGCAAGCGCGACAGCGATTCGGCGATCGACAGGTCGGGCAGCTTGCCGATGTCTTCGGCCGAGACGACCTCGACGATCGAGGTGCTGTTCTTCTTCGCCTGAACCGAATTGTTGATCGCCCCGCGAATGCCGCTGACGATGATTTCGCCGTCGGCCGGCGCCTCGTCGACGGGCGCGGTGCCAGCATCCTGCGCCATCGCGGCGCCGGGCAGCAAGGCGGTCAAGGCGAAGCCGAGCGCGATGGCGCTCGCGTCGCGGCGAAGATTGGTCGGCATGGTCATATGTGGCTCCCCTGGCACGGACGGGTGGTCTTGGCCCATGCATCGGGAGGGGGACGCGGGGCGTCCGTCAGGCTCCTCTCCGGCACGTGGGCTTTCCCATCTTGAGCCTCGCAATTGAAACCAATCACGCCGCGCCGCCATAGGGTATACGTATACGCATAATATGCAGCGCTGCGCCCTGTCGCAGAAATACAACGCTTTCGGGACTGAAAACCGCGGGACTCGACCCCGTGCAATTTCTTGGCATCCACCGGACCAATCGCTAGTCTGCGGGGCGAGCAGCGGCCACCTGGAAGGCAGCGGCGCAGGGAGAGACACATGGGGCGTCAGCCCTCGGCCAAGCCGACGAGTTTCGACATCGCCTATCTGGCGGGCGTCTCGCAGCCGACGGTGTCGCGCGCACTGCGAGGCAGCAAATCGGTCAGCGCCGCGACCCGCGCCAACATCCAGCGGATCGCGCAGGAGCTCAACTACACCGTCGACAAGAACGCCTCGAGCCTGCGCTCGCAGCGCACCCATACGCTCGCCCTGCTCTTCTTCGAGGACCCGAACCCCGACGAATCGATGATCAACCCCTTCTTCCTGTCGATGCTGGGATCGATCACGCGCGAATGTGCGCGGCGCGGTTACGACCTGCTGATCAGTTTCCAGCAGATGCACAACGACTGGCATGTCACCTATCAGGACAGCCACCGGTCCGACGGCATCATCCTGCTCGGCTACGGCGATTATCAGCTTTACCTCACCAAGCTCGAGCATCTGGTCGAAATGGGGACCAAGTTCGTGCGCTGGGGATCCGTGTCCGAAGACGGGATCGGGCTGACCGTCGGGTCGGACAATGTCGGCGCGGGCGAACAGGCGGGGGCGCATCTGGTCGAGATCGGGCGTCGGCGTATCGCCTTCCTCGGTGATGCTTCGGATCATGCGCCCGAATTCCAGGATCGTTACGACGGGCTTTGCCGCGCGATGCGCGCCGCGGGTCTCGAACCCGACCCGGCGTTGCAGCGCGATGCGGTGTCGTCGGAAGATTCGGGCTATGCCGCCGCGCGATCGCTGATCGAAAGCGGCCAGAATTTCGACGCTGTTTTCGCCGCGAGCGACCTGATCGCCATCGGCGCGATGCGCGCACTGGCCGAAGCGGGGCTGCGGCTGCCGCAGGACGTCGCGATCATCGGCTTCGACGATATCCCTGCCGCCAGCCTGACCTCGCCGACATTGACCACGCTGATGCAGGATATGAAGGGCGCGGGAGCCTTGCTCGTCGACGCGCTGCTCGCGCGGATCGACGGCCGCCCGGTCGAACAGCGGATATTGCCGGCCCGGCTGATCCGGCGTCAGAGTACGGCCGTCTGACGCCAACGTATTCGTATACGTAGCCGCACTGCGCTTGCCCTGCCCGGTGTGCGCTGCAACACCCGCACCAACGCGAGCCGCGACAGCGGCCGCAAGGGGAGACGCATGATGGAAAAGCCGAAGCAGGGCTTTGCCGGCCTATGGAATATCAGCTTCGGCTTTTTCGGCATCCAGATCGGCTTCGCGCTGCAAAATGCGAATATGAGCCGGATCTTCCAGTCGCTGGGCGAGGATATCGAACGCCTGCCCGGCCTGTGGGTCGCCGCGCCGCTGACCGGGCTGCTCGTCCAGCCGATCGTCGGGCATATGAGCGACCGCACCTGGCTCGGCCGGCTCGGACGCCGCCGTCCTTACTTTCTCGCCGGCGCGATCCTCGCCGTGATCGCGCTGTTCGTCATGCCCGAAAGCCCCGCGATCTGGTTTGCGGCGATGATGCTGTGGATCCTCGACGCCTCGCTCAACATCTCGATGGAACCATTCCGCGCCTTCGTCGGCGATATGCTGCGCAAGGACCAGCACAGCGTCGGCTATGCGGTGCAGACTGCCTTCATCGGCGCGGGCGCCGTCGTCGGGTCGCTGTTTCCTTCGCTGATGGAGGCGATGGGCGTCGCGAACGTCGCACCGGCGGGGCAGATCCCCGATACCGTCCGCTATGCCTTCTGGTTCGGCGGGATCGCGCTGTTCCTCGCGGTGCTGTGGACCATCGTCACAACGGGCGAATATAGCCCCGAACAGATGGCGGCGTTCGAACGCGCCGCGCCCGACGCGGCATCGGCCAGCCGCGCACTCGCGTCGCGGAGCTATCGCGGCGGCCTCGCCTGGGCAGCCGCGGGCATCCTCATCCTGTTCGTCCAGCATCATTTCGCGCTGCTCCGCGAAGTGCTGCTGCTCGGCGCGCTGCTCATTGGCTACGGTCTCGCAAGCATCGCCGCGATCGCGCTGGCGCGCCGGGGCAACGACAAGAATATGCTGTCGAGCATCGTCGGCGATTTCTCGGGCATGCCGCCGCTGATGAAGCGGCTGGCGCTCGTACAGTTCTTCAGCTGGTCGGCGCTGTTCATCATGTGGATCAACACCACCCCGATCGTCGCCCAATATCATTTCGGAACGACCGATGCCGCGAGCGCGGCGTATCAGGACGCGGGCAACTGGGTCGGCCAATTGTTCGCCATCTATAACGGCGTCGCCGCGGTAGCGGCGCTCACCTTGCTCCCCTGGCTCGCGCGGCGTCTTGGGCAGGCGCGGACGCACATGGTCGGGCTCGCGTGCGGCGCGGTTGGGTACGGAAGCTTCTTCCTGCTGCGCGATCCCACGCAGCTGATCATCAGCGAAATCTTCATCGGCATTTTCTGGGCGTCGGTCCTCGCGATGCCTTACGCGATCCTCGCCTCCAGCCTGCCGCAAGCGAAGCTCGGCATCTACATGGGGCTCTTCAACGTCTTCGTCGTGGTCCCGCAATTGCTCGTCGCAACAGTGATGGGCTCGATCATGAAATCGCTGTTTCCGGGGGAGCCCATCTATACGATGGCCTTCGCCGCCTTTGCCTTGCTGCTTTCAATCGCCGCGATGACACGCGTCGACCCGCAGGCCCACGCCGAAGCCAGCCAGGGCTGACGATCCGCTCTCATCCCGGCCATGGCCGATTATATATCTCGGTCGGCCCCGGATATTCGCTGCCGTCGTCCGTCCCGACCTCGCGCGCGATCAGCGCGTTCACCATCGCATTGAGCCGCGTCATGTTGCGTCGCTGCTCGGGCCGCGCGGCGAGATTGACGATCTCGTCGGGGTCGGCGTGCGTATCATAGAGTTCGAGATCGTTGTTCGCTGACAATTCGGCCCAGTTTTGCGGGTGCCGATGATGCGCAGGCGCAAAATAGCGCGCGAATTTCCAGCGGCCGTCATGCACGCCGCGGTGCAACCGCCGGCGCGAGAGGTCGAAACGGTCGGTAAAAGGGGCGGTCGCGGGCTGTCCCGCCTTCGGCGCCCAGCCATAACCCACGGCGTAGTTGAACAAATGCCCCCGGACGTCGCGTTCGGTGCGCGCATCGGCATCGGTCAGCAGCGACGTCACGTCGACGCCGGGCAGATCGGGATAATGCTCCTTCCGCCAGCCGGCATCCTTCCCCCCCAGCGCGAGCAGGGTCGGCGCGATATCGACCGCGCTCATCAGGCGGCGCGAGCGGCGCCCGCCCGCGGCATCGGGATGGACGATGATCATCGGCACGTTCGTTTCCTCGCGGTAGATCGTGCCGCCCTTTTGCCGCATGCCGTGCGCCCCGGCGCGTTCGCCATGGTCGGCGGTATAGACGATGATCGTGTTCTCGAGCTGGCCGCTCGTCTCGAGCGCCCACAACAACTGGCCGATCCGGCGGTCGACGTCGCGGATGCAGTTGTAATAATAATTGCGAAAACGGCGCCACGACGCTTCGTCGCCATGATCCATCGCGCCATAGGTGCGGATGTTCGACGCGGCGATGCCGCGATGCGCCTCGGGCTTGCCGCTGAGATCGTCGCGGTAAAAGCTCTCGGGCAGCTCGAAACCATTGTCCTCGGCATAGAGCGGATCCCCCGGTTCGCGGCGGAGCGGCCCCAGAAGATAGGGATGCGCGCGCGTCTCGGTTTGCTTGCCCGTCGCATCATAGAACATGATGTCGTGCGGGTTGAGCAGGCCGACGACCATGAACCACGGCTGGCCGGCGGTCTTGCTGCCCTGCCCCTTGAAATCGAGAATGCTGCGCGACGCATCGGCGGCGATATATTGATCGTGCCGGTATCCGTCCCACGTCAGCCCGACCGCCTCGCCGTCGAACCCGTAATCGTCGAAGCCATATTCTTCCATGGCTTTCTCGGTGGCCGGGTAGATCATGCCCGACACCTGGTTCCAGTTGCGCTTTTCGTTGATCGGCGAAAGGTGCCATTTGCCCTTGTAGCTGGTGTAATAGCCCGCCGACCGCATCATATGCCCCAGCGTCGGCAGGTCGGTCGGCAGCACCGGATCCTCGGCGCCGCTCGAGTTCAGATAGATGCCCGTGCGCTGCGTGTGATGCCCGGTGAAGATCGTCGAGCGCGACGGGCTGCACGGCGTCGTCTGGACATGGTAGTTTTCGACGAGCAGCCCGCGCGCCATCAGTTCGCGGTGCCCCGGCAGCTTTTCGAGGAGCCCCTTCGGGAAGCTCGCGATACTCTGTTCCTGATCGGTGACGATCATCAGGATGTTGAGCTTGCGCCGGTCCGCGGCGGACACGCTGGCCCGCGCGCCCGACGCCGCGAGCGCCCCGGCGCCGCCCAGCCCGCCTACGAATGTCCGGCGGTCAACAGTCCAAACCATCTCGGGGCCTTTCCATGTCCAATCGATGCCGTGCCTAGAAGCGCAGCACGGCTTCCAGATTGACCGTCCGCGGCGCGTTGATCATCACGACATGGCTGTTCCCGCCGAGCAGCGGTGTGTTGATCGCCTGGCTGAAGGTCACCTCGTTCGTCAGGTTACGCCCGACGAGCGCGAGTTCCCACGCGCCGTCTTCCTTGCGGATGGCGAGGCGCGCGTCGACCTTTACATAGCCCGGCTGCGTATTGAGCGGGTTCAGGTCGCCCTGCAGATAGGATTTCGACGTGTAGTCGGCGGCGCCGCGGGCGCTGACGATCAGGTCTTCGCTCACCGGCACATCGAACTGCACATAGCCCGACGCCTTCCATTCGGGCGCGCGGGTCAGGCGCACGCCGGACAGATTGTTCGTTGCTGGCGTACAGGTGACCGGCGCGTTGTAGAGGCATGGCCCGCCCGGATAGTCGTTATATTTCGCGTCCAGATAAGCCCCCGTGGCGCCAAGGCTGACGACCTGGCTCGGCCGGTAGCGCGCCTCGACCTCGACACCTTGCGCGGTCGCCTTGGCGGCGTTGCCGGTGATGAAGGCGGTGCCGTTGTACGAGGACACCTGCAGATTGGCGAAGCGCGTCCGGAACAGCGCGATGTCGAGGTCGAGCTTGCGGTCAAACAAGCGCATTTTCGTGCCGAGTTCCCACGCGCGCGCGCGTTCGTCGTCGAAGTCGAAACGGCCATCGTTGTTGCGGATGTTGTAGAGGAGCAGCCCGTCGTTCGACAGGAACCCCCCGCCCTTCGTGCCCGTCGCATAGCTGACATAGGCCGACACCGCGGGGCTGAATTCGTAGCGGAGGCGGAGCGAATAATCCCAGAGCTTCTCGGTGCGGCTGCCGCTGATGTCGAAATCCAGATTGTTCGCGGGGATGCGCGGCCCGACATTGGTGCTCGTCCCGCGCGCATTCTTCTTTTCATAGCTGTAGCGCAGGCTGCCGCTGACGGTCAGCGCATCGGTCAGTTCGGCCTCGACGATCGCAAAGGGCGACAGCGACCAGGACGACTGGGTAAAGCCGCGCTTGCCCTCGGCCTGCGGCAGCGTCGACCCGACCAGATTGCCGTTGTAGCTGACGAGCTGCAGGATATCGAGATCGGCGTCCGTGTAAGTGGCGCCGAACGCGACGTTTATGCCCGCCGCGACATCGCGCGAGACGCGCAACTCCTGGAAGAACTGGCTGCTCTCTTCGGCCTGCAATGTGTTGAGCAGGTTGATCGGGCCGGGAATGGTGTTGAACGTGCGCTCCGAATCCACCGCCTGATAGGCGGTGATCGAGTTGACCGTCCAGTCGCCCGGGGTCCAGTTCATCGTCATCGCGCCGGTGCGCGACTTGGTGACATCATATTCCTTGGGGAAGCCGCGGCTGAACCGCCAGAAGCCGGGCTTGTCCTGCGCGTCGGCGCCGCCGCTGGCGTTACGGATGATATTGCAGAGGTTGCAGTTCGGATTGCCGATATTGTTGTAGACGGCATTCGACCCGTTGATCTCGTTCCGGAACCCCTCGGCCTTGAGCAGGATTTCGAAATCCTCGCTCGGCTCCCACAGCAATTGCGCGCGCCCCGAGCGGTATTTCGATCCGTTGTCGTCGAAACCCGTCAGCCGGTTTTCGATATAGCCGTCGGCTTGCCCTGCCCCGCCGCTCAGCCGGAGGCTCAGCGTGTCGCTGATCGGTCCCGACAGATAGCCGCTGAAATTCATGCCCCCTTCTGCCAGTTCGGTGCCCGCACGGAACTCGGCCTCGAAATCGCGCGTCGGACGGCGCGTCACCATGCTGATCGCACCGGCATTGGTGTTCTTGCCGAACAGCGCACCCTGCGGCCCGCGAACGACCTCGATGCGCTCGACGTCGAGGAACGGCACCTGCAACGAACGCGCGCGGCTGGAATAGACGCCGTCGACGAACAGCCCGACCGATTGCTCGAACGCCAGATTGTTCGCGCCCGACCCGAGCCCGCGAATGGTGATCGCGTAATTGCCATTGGTGTTGTCGATCTGGAGGTTGGGAACCGACGACTGGAGGTCGGTGAACAGGCGCTGCCCCTGCTGCTCGATCGCGTCGCCGGTCACGACACCCACCGAAATCGGCACTTCCTGAAGCGTTTGCGGACGGCGCGAGGCGGTGACGATGATGTCTTCGCTGCCCGCCGTATCGGTCGCCCCGGCCGCTTCGGCCTCCTGCGCCGCTGCGGGATGGGCAAACGCGATCATCAAGCTTCCGGTGGCAAGTGCCGTCAAGGCCCGGTGGTGGCGTGTCATCCCTCTCTCCCATGTTCACGGCCGGCGTCCCACGAGGCGCTTTTCGCACCTCTCGACTCCGGGCCTTCCCTATTATGTATCAAGTGATATATTTTGAAACAGCGGAAATCAATAGTATTCTAAGTATTTTTTCAAAGGGCGCCGAAAGCCTGATATTCTGCCGGAAACCGGATGTTTGCCAACCCGCGGGCATTTGCTTTACGCACGACAGGTCCGTTGCAGCGAAGAAGCTTTGAGGTTGATCATGACGATGGGAGATTCGGTCGAAGGGCCCGTTGCACAGCCCGGAAGAGACGCGGTGTCGAACATGTCGCCCAAGGGCGACCAGTCGCGTCAGCGCATATTGGACGCGGCGCTGATCGAGTTCGGGGCGGCGGGATTCAAGTCCGCGACGACGCGCCGCATCGCCGAACGGGCGAAGACGACGCTTCCGCCGCTGAACTATTATTTCGGCAGCAAGGAAGGGCTATATCGCGCGTGCGCCGGGGAGATAGTCGAGCGTTTCGAACGCGCGAACCATGACGCCGTAAACCGGGCAAGGCGGACCATCGAGTCGACATCGGGGCCCGAAGAGGCGCGCGACGCGCTCAAAAACCTGATGGCCGCATCGGTGGAACTGATATTGGGTAACGCGACCTATGGGCTCGGCAGCGGCATCATCGCCCGCGAACTCGCCGAGCCGGGTCCGGCCTTCGATATCTTCTACGATCGCCTGTGGCTGCCCGGCATCGAGCGCAACGCGCGGCTGATATCCCGAATCAAGTCCGAGCCCGACGTGTCAGCCGAATCGCGCGTGCAATCGATATTGCTCGTATCGAGCATCCCGTCGTTCCATACCCGCAGGATCATCGCGCAAAAGGCCATGGGATGGTCGGCGATCGGCACCGCGGAGCTGGCGCTTCTCACGAACGTCCTGCATCTCCAAATCGACCGGATGTAAGCTCGATGGCTTCTCCAAACGCCCTACGACGCCAAGCCCAAAAAGGAGCATGACGTTGCGAGAGGGGAGGCGAGGTTGCTAAAGACCGTCAAACTTCGGCAATTTAAACTTTTTGTCGCCAGACGAGCTCAAATAATACGCCACCCCGTCCGGGGTGGCGAAAATAGGGTCAGAGCGCGCCTTCGAGCCAGCCCTTGAGCGCGCTCTTCGGCGCCGCGCCGACCTTGGTGTCGGCGATCTCGCCATTTTTGAACAGGATCATCGTCGGGATGCCGCGCACACCATATTTGCCCGGCGCATCGGGATTTTCGTCGATGTTGATCTTGGCAATCACCACCTTGCCCGCGAGTTCGTCTGAGATTTCCTCGAGCGACGGGCCGATCATCTTGCACGGACCGCACCATTCGGCCCAGAAATCGACGAGCACGGGGGTGTCGCTGTCGAGCACGTCGCTCTGGAAGCTGGCGTCGGTGATCGCTTTGGTACTCATAGTCTGAACTCCTGAAATATCGTTGCCTCCAAGCTAAGGCGTTGGTGCGTCCGGCTCAAGGGCTCAACCCGGCAAATTCGCCTTGGTTGCAGGCAAGCCCGGCTTGTGCGCGTCGAGCAGGTCATCGCCCAGCACGATCAGCCGCGGCCCGGCCGTATAGAGCAAAGCCGTCTCGACGCGCCGGCGGGGAAAGATCACCCTCAGCGCATCGCGATACGCCGCCATCTGCCGCAGATAGGCGGGTGCGACATCGGCGGCGTGCGCCGGCACATGCCGCCCGGTCTTGTAGTCGATCACCGTCACCGTGTCGGGCGTGACGAGCAGCCGGTCGACAATCCCCGCCACGACCACGCCGTCGACCACCGCCGACAGCGGCACTTCGCCCAGCGAACCGGGGCCGAAAAGCGCGGCGTGCGCCGGATCCTCGATCACCGCGAGCACCTCGTCGACCATCGCCGCGCGCGCGCCCTCATCGAGCGCCGCCGCCTGTACCGCGAGCCAGTGCGATGCGGCCGCGCGGCGACGCGCGGCCAGAACCGGCGGCAACCGCTCGAACAGCGCGTGGAGGAGCAAACCGCGCTCGACCGCGACCGCGCGCTCGCCCCCCTGCGGCGGCGACGCGACATCGTCCTCGCCCAGCGCCGACGGCGCGAGCGGGCGCGGCGGGCGCGCTTCCTCGGGGGCGGATTTTGCCGCCCAAGGCGGCACGACAATCGGCGGCGCCCCTGGCCGAACCTTGTCCTTCGGCGGACGCGCCCATTTTTTCGGCTGCACCGCATAAACGCGCTTGCGGCCCCAGCGCGGCCCTGCATCCTGCCAATCGGCTCCCATGTCGGCCATCACCGCATCGACCGCGCTGTGCCAATTATTGTCGGGCAGCGTGCGGTCGGCAGTCTTGGTGATCCCGGTGACCACCAGCAATTCCTCGGCGCGCGTCATCGCGACATAGAGCAATCGCCAATGCTCCTCGCGCTCGGCCGCTTCCTTGTCGTCATGCGCTTTGGCGATCGCGCCGTGCCGTTCGTCCTTGCCCAGCCCGAACACCGGCAGCTTGTCCCACGCGCCCATCGACAGGTCGAAGGTCAGGCGTCGCGGCCGCGGATCGTCGGTCGCATCGGCAAGGATGACGATCGGCGCCTGCAGCCCCTTGGACCCGTGGACGGTCATCACCCGCACGACGTCGCTGCGCGCCTCGGTCTGGCGTTTGATCTCGGCTGTGCTGGCGGCGATATGGGCAAGGAAGCCGAGCAGCGATGGCGCTTCCCGCCGTTCGAAGGCAAGCGCCTGTCCGAGCAACTCGTCGATCGGATCGCGCGCTTCGCGGCCCAGCCGGCAGTACAGCTTGCGCCGCCCGCCCCGCGGCCCAGACAGGATGGCGTCGAGGAAACGAAACGGCGTGGTAAAATCGGCCATGCCGAGCAATCCGCGCAGCGCCGCCATCGTTTCGGGCGGCGCGTCGCTTTCACGCGCGCGAAGCTGCTCCCACAGGGCGCAGCCCTTGCGGCGATGGGCGAAACCGAACAGCTGGTCCTGCGTCCAGCCCAGCAGCGGCGAGACCAGCAGGCCGGCGAGGTTGAGGTCGTCGAGCGGCTGAACCGCAAAGCGCATCGCCGCGAGCAGATCCTGCACCGCGAGCGATTGCGTCAGCGAAAACCGATCGACCCCCGCGACCGGCACGTGCCGCGATTGCAGCCGCGCGACGATCCGCGCCGCAAGATCGCGGCGGCGGCGGACGAGGATCAATATATCGCCCGGCGCGACGCTCCGCCCGTCCTTGCCATGTTCGATCCAGTCCTGCACCTCGTCGGCAATCGCACGCGACAGGCGCAGGCTGGCAGGATCGCTCGCTGCGACGGACGATTCGCCCGATCCGGCTTCTTCTTCGCCGTCTTCGCGATCGCTCTCGTCATCGGCGGCGGCATCGAGCGCCTTGCCGACCGGGAGCGGCTCCCACAGCTCGACGCGGCCTGCGCGGTCGCGGTTGAAATCGGCGGGGATGTGCGGCGGCTCGTCGCTTTCCAGCCCCATCAGTTCAGGCGCGCCCGCCGCGATCCACGCATCGACGACGTCGAGCACCGCGGGGCTCGAGCGGTAGTTGGTGTCGAGATCGACATCCTCGAACGGCCTGCCGCCCGCCGCCGCGCGCTCGCCAAAGCGGATTCGCGCGGCCTCGAACGCCGCGGGTTCGGTGCCCTGAAAGCCGAAGATCGCCTGCTTGCGGTCGCCGACGGTGAACATCGTACGGACACGGTCGTCCTTGGCGCCCAGTCCGGCGAAAAACTCGGCCGCCAGCGACAGGATGATCGCCCATTGCCGCGCGTTGGTGTCCTGCGCCTCGTCGACCAAAATATGGTCGGTGCGCTGGTCGAGCTTGAAGCGCACCCAGTCGCCGAAATCGCCGGTGGCGAGCAGGTGGCCGGCGATGCTGATCAGGTCGTCGAAATCGGCATAACCCTTGTCGCGCTTGGCGAGGGCATAGGCTTCGGCAAAGCGGCTGCCGAGGTCCCACGCCGCCGCCAGATCGTCGGCGACCTGCATCGCGGTGGCGGTTGCCAAAAGATCGCCGGTGGCGGCAACGATCCGTTCAGCGGCGCCGAGGCAGCCGCGCATCGCGCCCTTTTCCTTGGTATAGTCGGCGCGCAGATCGCCCGTGCCGGTCAGGAAGCAGCCGCGCACCGCGGCCAGCATCGCCGCGCGCCCATGCGAATCGGCGCGGTGCCAGTCGTCCATGATATCGGCGCGTGCATCGCCGGTCTTAGTCGCCCAGTCGCGGCCGCTCAGCGCCACGGCCGCAATATCGGCGTCGGCGACGGCGCCGCCGGCAATCGCCGCCGCCCGCCAGTCGGCGGGATCGCCCTGCGGCAGGCCGAGCGCGGTTCGCAGGTCGGTCGCGCGCGGGGCAAGGCGCGGGGCATTCGCCGCCGTAAAACTGCTCGCACAGCGCGCGAGGAAGGCGATGGCTGCATCCTGCCCCAGCCGGCGCGCCAGCATCGCGGCGATGCTGCGCATATGATCGCCGTCGCCTCCCGGTTGCGACAGCAGCGTGCCCAGCACCTCGCGTTGCAGCGCGCGCGCCTCGCTATCTTCGAGCGCGCGGAACCCCGGCAATATCCGCGCCTCGAGCGGGAAGCTGGCGAGCAGGGTCTGGCAAAAGCTGTGGATCGTCTGGACGCGAACGGCGCCGCCGGGGCTGTCGATGACCGTCGCGAACAAAGATCGCGCGCGTTCGATCAGCGCCGGGACGCCGTGATCATAACCGATGAATTCAAGGTCCAGTCCCAGTGCTTTGAGTTCGGTGCGCAGGTCGCCGTCGTCCATCCGCACCCACATCGCGAGTCGTTCGTGGATGCGATGCGCCATTTCGGCGGCGCCCGCCTTGGTAAAGGTGATGCACAGGATTGCCTCGGGCGACACGCCTTCCAGCATCAGGCGCAACACGCGCGCCGACAGCACCTGCGTCTTGCCCGTCCCCGCCGACGCGCCCAGCCATACATGATCGTCGGGCTGCGCTGCGGCACGCTGGCCGATATCGAGCATTTTGAGCAGCTTGTCGGGGTCGATCATGCCGCGCCCTCGTCGGTCGCGCGTTCGTCAGTATCGGCGTCGGCGTCGCCGCGCCCGAACCATTCGTCGCGGCGCATCAAATGGTCGAAATCGGCATAGCGCTTGCCCGTATCGCCCGGAACAAAGGGCTCCTGCCCCAACAGGTAACGCGCACTCAGGTCGGCGAGCACTTCGCACGCGCGCTCAACGACCGCCGCCGCGGTCGCGGGTTTGGGCTTTTGCCCGCGGATCGCCTTCACCGCGCCATCGACCTCTTTCTTCCGATCGCGCTTCAGCTCCCAATATTCGAACGCGTCGACGATTTCGGGCGCGAGGTCGCCAAGGCCCGCCTCCTGCGCCAGCAAGCCCAGAAGACCAAGCTGGCTGTTGAGCCCGTCGCCCGTTGATTTGGCCGACGGCGCCGCACCCGTCTTGTAATCGACGATCGCGAGCGTGCCGTCGGCGGTCTGGTCGACGCGGTCGGCGGTCCCGAAAAGCAGGATGCCGTCGACGATCCGTTCGCCGCGCACCTCGTTGGCGACCGGCCAGCGTTCGTCGCGCGATACCCAGACGCGCTCGGCCGCCCAGCGCAGCGACGGCTCGATCCGCGGCAACCAGAAAGCGCTGGCCAGCGAATCGAGCGCCGGGTCGGAACGCAGCGCCGCCAGCTCGGCATCGAACGCGGCTTCGGTCAGTCCGGCCGCCTGCCAGTCCTGCAGGAATTTATGGACGCGAATGCCGAACCATTTGGCATCGGGGCCCCTGCTCAGCGGATCGAGCTCGCTCAACCGCAATATCTTTGCCGCATAAAAGGCAAAGGGATCGCGCGCGAGCTGGTCGACCCCGGTCACGCTGATCCGGTCGGGGCGCGCCGCGGGCGGCGGTACGGGGTTCGGCTTTTCGGCCGGCGCGCTGACGCCCGGCGGCACGTCGAGCATCGCCGCAAGCGCCACCACCGACTGCTCGCCGAGCCGCGCCTCGGGCAATTCGCCCGCGAGCGCCGCGAGCCGCAGCCAGAAGCGCGACGCGACCGCCGGATCGCCGCCGCTGCGCTGCGCGCGCGTCACGACGACCTCGCGCGCCGCAAACGCCCCCGCGAAATCATGCGCCGCCGCGCCCTGCTGCCGTTCGGGCGCCGCGAGTCCGAGCATCCGGCGGATGCCGGGCGCGAGCCACGGATCGGGGCTTTGCTGCTGCGGCCAGCGGCCTTCGTCGAGCCCGCCGAGGATCATCACATCGGCACGCTGCAGGCGCGCTTCGAGCAGGCCCCAGATGAACAGGCGCGGGTGCCCGCCATAAGGCGGCCGGACACTCTCGCCCGACAAGAGGTCGGCCAGCATCGCCGGAAAGTCGGCGGGCGCGACGAGCGCCGGGCCGTCGCCCTTCGCGAGCGCCCAGCGGTCGAACAATTCGGACAGCGCCCGCCCGGCATGACCGGTCCATGCCCCCTCGCCGGTCAGCCAGCCGAGCGCCGCCTGCAACGCGCCGAGCAGGACCGAAGGCGGCGCGGCAACGCCCGCCGCGAAGGGCGCGAGCGCGTTGCCCAGTCCGGCGGCGACATCCGCCCACCAGTCGCCGATCGCCTGTGCTTCGGCATGGCCGCGCCCCTTGGAATCGTCGGCGCGTTTGGCGATCCGCGCGGTGACTCCGCCCCAGCCGGGCACCAGCCCGGGCCCGCGCAGCACAAGGTCGAGCCGCCGCACCTGATCGAGCCAGGCGAGCCGCGCTTCGCCCGCACGCACCAGCGGGTGCCCGAACAGCGCCACCAGCCGCACCGGATCGAACGCCGCGGCGAACTCGGCGAGCGCGAGCAGCAGCGCCCCCGGCGGCGTCTGCCCGAGCGGCTGCCCAGCACTGTCGTCGACCGATATGTCCCAGCGCGCGAGCGCCGCCGCGACGCGTGTCGCGAGCGCGCGGTCGGGGGTCACCAGCGCGGCGGTGCGCGTCGGCGTTTCGAGCGCATGGCGCATCATCAGCGCGATCCCCTGCGCCTCCTGCCCGTCGTCGGCGAACACCGCCGCGGTGACTCCGGCGATGCCGGAGCTGAGGTCGCCCGCCCGCTGCCAGCGGGCGGTGTAGGCGGCGGGCGCGAAGAGCAGCGAAGTGAAGGGCGCGCGCGCATCGGGGCCGTCGAAGGGCGACGTCGAGTCCCACGGTTGTACCTCATCGCGCGCCACCCCCATGCGCCCGAGCAGCAGCTTCAGATGATATTGCGGGTGCGTCTCGAGCGGGCGCTCCCCAAACTGTTCGGCGCCGGGCTTGTCGAGGTCCGCTTTCACCGGCCCCAGCGCGTTCCATTCCTCGCTCGCCATGCCAAGGTCGAGCCCCGGCAGCACGACCATACCCTCGGCAAGATCGGCGACGGTGCGCAGCAGCCGCGCAATTGCGGGCGCGGCGGTGGTGACACCGGCCGCCATCGCAAAGCGCGCAGGCGGTGCTATGCGCCATCCTTCGGTCACGCGGTCCAGCAGGCGATTGCGGCGATCGGCGCGATCGATATGCCCCGTCGCGGCAAGCAGCTTCGGCCACTGGTCGACGAGCAGCGACAACCGCCGCCACGACGCCTGCCAATGCCCGGCAAGGTCGCCGAGCGCGCTTTCGATATCGGCGAGCCGCGCGGGCGCGATCTCTTCATAATGGAGCTGGTCGATCACGCGCCCCAGCCCCTCGGCGAGCTGGAACGCCGCGGCGCCGGTGATCGGTTCCTCGCCCGCCGGGTTATGCTTCTCGATCAGCCCGGCGAGCATCAGCCGCCGCTTTAGCGCGTCGATCGCGGGCGGAATGGCGTCGCTCTCGTCGATCGGGTCGAGCGCGAGCGCGACGCTTTCGTCCAGGTCGGCATCGCCGATCACCGCGAGCCGCGGCATCAGCAACCCCGTGCCCCCCGCGCGAACGAACGCCGCCTGCACCGCGCTGCGCGCACGATTGCTCGGCAGTATGATCAGGCCCTGCGCCAGCCCCAGCGCACCGTCGGCGTAGCGAGCGATCAATCCGGCGGCGAGCGCATCGGCGAAGGCCCGCTGGACGGGAATGGAAAAGACGGTGGGCTTGGCGTCAGCCATCCGTCAGCGCGGCTTCGGTCGGCGCGATGCTCGCCGGGGTGCCGACGTCGAACCATTGCCCCATATGCGACAGGCCATAAAGCCGCCCCGCCGCAATCGCGCGATCCCACAAGATGTTGGTAGAAAACGCGCCCTCGGGCGCGCCATCGAGCAGCCGCGGCGAAATGAGCTGGATACCCGTATAAACGAAGGGCGCGATCCGGCCCGGCTTGCGGCGCGACAGCTTGCCGTCGCCGTCCATATGGAAATCGCCGCGCCCGCCGTGTCCGGTTGCGCTCGCCTGACGGATGAGCAGCAGCAGCGCATCCATCTTGTCGCCATCCCAATGGCGCGCGAGGTAACGGATGCTGTCCTGCGGCCCGTCGGTCCAGATATTGTCGCTGTTGACGATCAGGATCGGATCGCCGCGAAGCTGCGGCAGTGCCTTGACCATCCCGCCGCCGGTTTCGAGCAGCAGGTCGCGCTCGTCTGAAATCGCGATGCTGAAGCTGCGCTTCTGCGCCGCGAGGTGCGCTTCCAATGCGTCGGCGAGATAATGGACGTTGACGACGACATGCTCGACGCCCGCGGCCTCGATGCGGTCTAGGCTATGGTCGATCAGCGCCTTGCCCGCGACGCGTACCAGCGGTTTCGGACGCGTCGCTGTGAGCGGGCGCATGCGCTTGCCGAGCCCGGCCGCCATCACCATCGCGCTTTCGATCTTCACGCTCACAACCAAGCCTCCGCCCGTTTCGAAGCGGGGACATTGGCGTCGAACCATTGCCGAACGGGGACAAGCGCCGGATGCGCGAGATCGCGCTCAAGCAGCCCCCACATGCGCGGCTGGAAGCTCTTGTAATGCGGCTTGTTGTCGCGCTTCCACAAGCGGACGAACACGCCGAGGATACGCGTGTTACGCTGCGCCGCGAGCGCCCAATAGGCATTCTCGATGTCCTGCCCCGTCGCTTGCATGTAGCGCGCGAGCATCGCCGTCTCGACCGCCGGGCTCACGTCGCGCCGCGCATCCTCAAGCACCGAGGCGAGGTCGTAGGCGGGATGGCCGACGAGCGCGTCCTGAAAGTCAAGCAAGCCATAATGCGTGATGCCGTCCTTGCCGGGCACGAGCATGATATTTTCGGCATGATAATCGCGCAGCACCGTGACGCGCGGCAAGCCGTCATGCTCGACCGGCGTCAGTACCTCGGCCCATGCGGCGCGAAACGCGGCGCGGTCGACCTCGATGTCGAAGGCCGGGCAATACCAGTCGCTGAACAGCATTACCTCGTCGAGCCATTGATCGAGCCCATGCACGGGAAGCCCGTCCATCGGCGCGCGCGCGTGGAGGTGGACGAGCAGGTCGGTGACCCCCGCATAATGTTCGGCCTCGGTGTCCGGCGCCTCGTCGACCGTTTCGCGCAGCCGCACGTCGCCGAAATCGTCGATCAGCAGCAGCCCCCGCTCCAGGTCGCGCGCAAGGATCGTCGGCGCGGTCAGCCCTTGCTCGCACAGAAATTCGGCGACCGCGATAAACGGCCGCGGATCCTCGTGCGGCGGCGGCGCGTCCATCAGCACCGCCTGCCGGTCGCCGTCGACGATCCGGAAATAGCGGCGGAAGGACGCGTCGCCGGCGAGCGGCAAAATCTGGGCGTCGCCCCAGCCATGCGCGGCAAGGAACGCCGGCGCATGGGGAGGCGGAATCATCGGAGCGGCCATCTTGCTCCCCAAGCGGGCGGCACTGTCGCTGTCAAGACGCGCGCGTCGCCCTCACCCGAAATCGTGAGCAGCAGCGCGTCCGGCCAGCTTTCGTCGCCCAGCCGCTCGGGCCATTCGATGAGCAGCGCGCCTTCATAAAGATAGTCGTCGAGACCCAGCTCGATCAGCTCGTCGCTATCTTCGATGCGATAGAGATCGACATGCGCGATCGGCAGATCGACCTCGGGCGGCGCATAGGGCTGGACAATCGCAAAGGTCGGGCTGGGCGCCTCGCCCGCGAGCCCGCGCGCCTTCAGCATCGCGCGCGCCAGCGTCGTCTTGCCCGCGCCAAGGTCGCCCGACAGCAACACGACGTCGCCCGCGATCAGCGCCGTCCCGATCGCAGCGCCGATCCGCTCGGCATCGTCCAAGCCGTAGTTGCAGGTAAAAACCGTCATGCGCCACGCGGCAGACTGATCCGCACGAGCGTGCCCTGGCCTTGCTCGCTCACCACTTCCATCGTCCCGCCATGCGCCGCGACGAGCTGGCGCGCGAGCGCGAGCCCGATACCCCCGGTCGCGGTCCCCGCGTGCTGCCCCCTGGCGACCGCCGCCGCCGCCTCGGGCATGCCCGGCCCGTTGTCCGACACGATGATGTCGATGCCGCGCGCATCGCCGTCGGCGTGCAGCAGCACGCGCGCGCCCGATTTTCGCGACGGCGCGGTGAAACGCACCGCATTATCGAGCAGCCCCGCGACGAGGCGCGACAGTCGCGGTGCGTCGCCGTCGATGCTCCCGAGGTTCGCCGAGATATTGCCGACAAGTTCGACCTTCTCGCCGTCGGCAAAGGGTTTGGCGGCGGTGAGCGCGGCTTCGAGCAGCGCGCGGATATCGACGGGCGCACGTTCGACCGCGAGCGTCCCCGCCTCGCCCTGCGCGAGGTCGAGCACATTGTCGATCTGGCGGGAGAGCACCGCGACCGAATCCATGATCGCGTCGATATAGACGCGCTGCTGGTCGCCAAGTTTGCCGGCATAGCCCGCCTGCAGCATCTCGCCGAAGCCGCCGATCGAGGTCAGCGGTGTGCGCAATTCATAACTCATCCGCGACAGGAAGGCGGTCTTGGCCTTGTCGGCGGCTTCCAGCGCCTCGTTGCGTTCGCGGAGCGCCCCTTCCATCTTCCGGCTCGCGGTGATGTCGAGCATGATGAGCAGCGCATTGCCGTCGGGCAGCGGGATCGACGCGAAATCGAAATGGCGCCCGTCGGCGAAGCGGACCTCGCCGACGCGCTGTTGCCGCTCGAGCGTCGCGGCGCGGATCACTTCCTGTACGATGCTGATCTGGTTCGGCTTCGCAAGCCGGTCGGCAAGCCCGCCCATCAGCGCATCGACGCGCGGATGCGCCGCGAGCGTCGGTTCGTCGATGCCCCACAGGCGGCGGAAACGCTGGTTCCACAGATGCAGCCGGCCGTCGGGCGCGAAGACCGCCACCGCCTCGAACAGATTGTCGAAGGTCGCGGTACGCACGCGAAGCAACGTGTCGCGCGCACCCGCAAGCTGTACCTGCTCGGTCTTATCCTCGGCGATCAGCAGCAGCCCGCCGTCGGGGGTCGGCTGCGCAACAACGTGAAGGTGCGTGCCGTCGCGCAGCAGCCAATCCTCTTCACTTGCACCCGGCTGCGCGAACCAGTCGACATGCGCCTGCCGCCATTCGGGATAGTTGCGCACCTCGGGCGTCCGCCCGCGTTCGCGCCAGGCATCGAGCAGCCGTGCGAACGGCAACGCCTCGGCAACATCGTCGGACTCGATACCGAACAGGCGGCGGAACGGCAGGTTCGCGAAATTGAGCCCCTGATCGGGACCGAATTGCGCGACCGCCGCCGACAATCGGTCGAGCAACTCGCGCTGGGTGTCGACGAAGCGGCGGTGCGCGCCGCGTTCGGTTTCGAGTTCCTGGATGTCGATCGCATAGCCCGCGATCCCGATCACGCGGCCGCCTTGCGGCGCCAGCGGCACGTCGACGACGCGCATGATGCGGCGTTCGCCCTCGATCGTCACCGGAATCGTACGAACCTGCGCCGATCCCGCGATGCGCGATTCGTCGGCGGCTTCGGCGGCGCTCACGCCCGCCACGGTCTCGCACAGTTCGATCGCGCCATCGATCACCGCAACCGCGCTCTTCGCCTCGACCGCGCGGACATAGGCGGTGTTCACGAGCGCGAGATGAAGGTCGGTGTCGCGGAACCACATCGGGAAGGGCGCCGCCTCGATCAGCCCCGACAAGGCCTCGAACGCAGCCATCGCCTCGTCGCGCTCGCTGCGCGCATGCGCCAGCGCCCGTTGTCCGTCGGTCGCGTCGCTCAGCCAGAGCAGCACGCCGCCCGGCCCGCCGACCGCGTTCGGCGCCGCGGCACCGTGGATGATGATCGCCCTGTCGCCGCCCTCGGGCTTCAGGCTGAGCGTAAAGGGCTTCGCGCCGCGCTGCGCGCCGAGAATCGCCTGCCGCAGCGCATCATGGCCCGCCGCGTCGAGCCCGCTGCCCAACCCGCGCAGCTCGTCGAAATTGCGCGGCCCGCGCTCGAGCCCCAACCAGCGGCCGAGCCGCTCGCTCGCCTCGATCCGCCAGTCGGCGCGGACGATGACGGGAAGCTGGGGCGACGCTTCGACGAGGCTTGCAAGCCTTTCAGCCTGCCCCGCAACGAACGCCGCGCGCCGCTGCATCGCGATCCCGCGCACGGTCGCCCAAAATCCGGCGAGCAGCCAGAGTGCGGCGAACAGACCGATGGCGAACAAAAAGGTCGGGGAAAGCGATCCGCTCATCCCGCTTCAATCTTCCACGCTTCGGCTGTCTTCGGTGCCATTCTCGCCAGCCCTAAAGGCGATGGAGTCATGTTTCAATCGCATGTCATACGGATCGGCGCGCCGCATCGTCCGATGGGCGCGCCGTCCACAGTTTTTATCGTTGCGAAGAGGGCGAAGCCCTCGACCGGTCAGTAACGATAATGGTCGGGCTTGAACGGGCCTGCGACCGGCACGCCGATATAGTCGGCCTGCTTCTGGCTCAGCTGGCTGAGCTTCACGCCCAGCTTTTCGAGGTGCAGCGCCGCGACCTTTTCGTCGAGATGCTTGGGCAGGACGTAGACATCGTTCTTATACTGCTCGCTCCGCGTCCACAGCTCGATCTGCGCGAGTGTCTGGTTGGTGAAGCTCGCCGACATCACGAAGCTCGGGTGGCCCGTCGCGTTGCCGAGATTGACCAGGCGGCCCTTCGACAGGATGATGATCTGCTTGCCGTCGGGGAATTCGACCAGGTCGACCTGCGGCTTCACTTCGGTCCACTTATAGTTCGCCAGCGCCGCGATCTGGATCTCGCTGTCGAAGTGGCCGATGTTGCAGACGATCGCCATATTCTTCATGCCCGCCATATGTTCGGCGGTGATCACGTCGGCGTTGCCGGTCGCGGTGACGAAGATGTCCGAGCGCTTGACCGCTTCGTCCATCGTCACGACTTCGAAGCCTTCCATTGCCGCCTGCAGCGCGCAGATCGGATCGATTTCGGTGACGAGGACGCGCGCGCCGCCATTGCGGAGCGACTGGGCCGAGCCCTTGCCGACGTCGCCGAAGCCGGCGACGGTCGCGACCTTGCCCGCGAGCATCACGTCGGTGCCGCGACGGATGGCGTCGACGAGCGACTCTTTACAGCCATAGAGGTTATCGAACTTCGACTTGGTGACGCTGTCGTTGACGTTGATCGCGGGGAAGGGCAGTTCGCCCTTCTTCGCGATGTGGTACAGGCGGTGGACGCCGGTCGTCGTTTCTTCCGACACGCCCTTGATCGCCTTGACCGTCTTGGTCAGGTAGCCGGGGTTCGCCGCGACAAACGCCTTCAGCGCGCGCTGCATCTCGATCTCTTCTTCATTCTCGGGCGCCGGCATTTCCTGCCCGGCTTCGAGCTTCGCGCCCCACAGCGCGAACATCGTCGCGTCGCCGCCGTCGTCGAGGATCAGGTTGCAGGTCGTGCCATCTTCCACGCCCCAGTCGAAAATGCGGCCGACATAGTCCCAATAATCGGCCAAGCTCTCGCCCTTCACCGCGAACACCGGCACGCCCGTCGCGGCGATCGCGGCGGCGGCATGATCCTGCGTCGAGAAGATGTTGCACGTCGCCCAGCGGACGTCGGCGCCGAGCGCGGTCAGCGTCTCGATCAGCACTGCGGTCTGGATCGTCATGTGCAGCGACCCGACGATGCGCGCGCCCTTCAGCGGCTGCGCCGCGCCGAACTCGCTGCGGAGTGCCATCAGGCCCGGCATTTCGGTTTCGGCGATGTTGATTTCCTTGCGACCGAAGTCGGCAAGAGCGATGTCGGCAATCACATAATCACGGGTATCGGCGGCGAGAGTGGCCACGTTCAGTCTCCTGTAGGCGAGTTCGGCCGCAGGCGAGCGGCCCCGAAAAGTCAGGTAATTATGCCCGGCGCCCTAGACGAAACGCCGCCGCCGATCAAATATAAACTTTTCTTTATATCGCAATATCGACACCGCCCGCCCGAATGCCGGGCGCACGAATCGTCGGCGCGAATGCGTCGGCCTGCGAAAATAAATTTCAGCGGGCGCAATTATGACAATCGCAGCCACGATTTTGTGACAACGAGTCGATATAGCCAAGATTCTGAAAATCCTGACTTATAATGCGCCTTGCGTTTAGCTTAATTCGCTATTGTGACAACAGTGTTACAAACTCCCGGAAATATTGACTTTTTGCCCGGCGCGCGAGAAAATCGGCTAAAGTTTTCGGGGAGATACGAAAGATGAAAAAAATTCTGCTGCCGCTCTTCGCACTGGCTTTCGCTAGCCCTGCCGCGGCGCAATCGATCGTCGTGGTTACGGCGCCGCAAGCCGATTCGGAGGTTCTTCCGGTCGCTTATGCCGAACTCAAGGCCGGCGAAAATCGCGCCGCGGTCGAAAAGCTGACCGGCGACACCGGTTTTGATGCGCGCGACCCGTCGCGGCTGATCAATCTTGGCACCGCTTACGCTCGTCTGGGTCGCACCGCCGAAGCCGCCGCCGCTTACGACAACGCGATCGGCAGCCCGATCCGCTACGATCTCGAACTCGCCGACGGCCGCTATGTCGATTCGCGCTGGGCCGCGCGCACCGCGCGCGCAAATCTCGACACGGGCCGCCCGCTGCTCGCGCTCGCGCGCTAAGCTTCGCCGCCCTCGGTGGTCAGCAAGCGGGCGTCCACTCCCGCTTCGGCAAACGCCGCCTGCCATCGTTCGGCGGGCGGCGTTTCGAATAACAGGCCATCGCTGCCGGGCGTGACATGCCAGCCGTGGCGAACCATTTCTCCTTCGAGCTGCCCCGGCGACCATCCGGCATAACCGAGTGCCACCAGCCAGCGCGACGGGCCGCGCCCCTCACCGATCGCGCGCAGGATATCGTGCGAACTCGACACCATCCAGCGATCGCCGACCTGCACCGCCTCCTGCCCGCCCCAGTCGAGGCTGTGGAGGACGAAGCCACGCGACGGCTCGACCGGTCCGCCGAGAAACACCGGCTGGTCGAGCGGCACTTCGTGCGCGATTTCGAGCTGGTCGAGCACCGCCCCGACGGTCATGCCGTCGATCGGATCGTCGATGCCGATCCCCATCGCGCCCTCCTCGTCATGGCTGATCATCGCGATCACCGAATGCTCGAAACGGGGATCGCCGATGCCCGGCAGCGCAAGCAGCAGCTGGCCGGTGAACCAGGTGGGGTCTGTGCTCATAAGCGGCACCATGCCGCGTCGCGGCGGCGCGGTCCAGCTTTTCGATCAACCGCCGCCCGGCGCTTGACTTGGCGACCGGCGCACCCGATGTCACCGCCATCAAAATCCCCTCGAGTGAAAGGATGCCGACCATGACGATCCAGACCGGAGACAAGCTGCCCGACGCCACCTTCGTAAAGGTCACCGAAAGCGGCCCCGAACAGGTCAATACTGCCGATTATTTCAAGGGCCGCCGCGTCGCGCTCTTCTCGGTTCCCGGCGCCTTCACGCCGACCTGCTCGGCCAAGCACCTGCCCGGCTATGTCGACAAGGCCGGCGAACTGAAGGCCAAGGGCGTCGACGAAATCGTCTGCACCGCGGTCAACGACGCCTTCGTCATGGGCGCATGGGGCAAGAGCGCGAGCGCCGGCGACAGCGTCACGATGCTCGCCGACGGCAATGGCGATTTCGCCGAGGCGGTCGGCCTGACGATGGACGGCAAGGCATTCGGCATGGGCAAGCGCGGCCAGCGTTTCTCGATGATCGTCAACGACGGCGTCGTCGAACAGCTCAACGTCGAAGCCCCCGGCGAATTCAAGGTGTCGAGCGCCGACCATATGCTCGAGCAGCTGTAAGCAATCCGGGCCGGGGCAGTCATCGGGCTGCCCCCTTCCCTTTTGTCACATTTTCATGCAACAGCGACGCGATGACATCTAACTCATCGCAAGACACCACCGACCCCACCGCGCTCGTCGACGACATCATCGCCGAACTTCAAACCGCGTTCCGCACGTCGGTCTCCAATCTCAAATCCGCCATCGCCGCTTATGTCCGTGATCGCACGCTGCCGCCGGCCGACGCCGCGGCAAAGGGCCTGTTCGACTATCCGGCGATCCGCCTCGTCACCACCGGCGAGCAGCGCGAGGGGCAGAAGGGGCATAATCTCGCCTTCGGCCGCTTCGAGCGCGCGGGCGAGTTCGTCACCACGGTAACGCGCCCCGACCTGTTCGCCGATTACCTCCGCGACCAGCTCATGCTCCTCGCCCGTCACTACGACCTCGAACTGTCGGTGACGCGCACCGGGCAACAGATCCCCTTCCCCTATGTGCTCGATGCGAGCGACGGGTCGGACATGGGCGGGGTCACACCGCTCGAACTCGCGCGCCATTTCCCGACCACCGAACTCGCCGACATCGGCGACGAACTCGCCGACGGGCTGTTCGGGCAGGATCCCGCCGCATCGCAGCCGCTCGCGCTGTTCGACGCGCTGCGCACCGACTTTTCGCTCGCGCGCCTTCGCCACTATACCGGCACCGCACCCGAGCATTTCCAGCGCTACATCCTGTTCACCAACTATCACCGCTATGTCGACGAATTCGTCGCCTGGGCGGGATCGCAGGTGGGTCAAGGCCGCTACACCGCGCTCGCGGGCGCTGCGGGGCTCTATGTCGACCAGCCCGGCGTCAACGCCAGCGCGCTCGTCGCCGACAGCGCATGGCGGCGTCACCAGATGCCCGCCTATCACCTCATCGCCCCCGACGGCGGCGGCATCACGCTCGTCAACATCGGCGTCGGCCCCTCGAACGCCAAGACGATCTGCGACCATCTCGCGGTGCTGCGCCCCGAGGCGTGGCTGATGATCGGCCATTGCGGCGGCCTCCGCCCCAGCCAGCGCATCGGCGATTATGTGCTCGCCCACGCGTATCTCCGCGACGATCATATCCTCGACGCGGTTCTGCCGGTCGCCATCCCGATCCCGCCGATCGCCGAGGTGCAGGTCGCGCTCGCGACCGCCGCCGAAGCGGTGTCCGGCGCCACGGGCGCCGACCTCAAGAAGCGCATGCGTACCGGCACCGTCGTCACCACCGACGATCGCAACTGGGAACTGCGCTACACCGACAGCGCGCTGCGCTTCTCGCAGTCGCGCGCAATCGGCATCGACATGGAATCGGCGACGATCGCCGCGCAAGGCTATCGCTTCCGCGTGCCGTACGGCACCCTGCTCTGCGTCAGCGACAAGCCGCTCCACGGCGAACTCAAACTGCCCGGACAGGCGAACCGCTTCTACGAGGAAGCGATCGCCGCGCACCTCCAGATCGGCATCCGCGCGTGCGAGACGATGCGCGACGAGGGCGCCAAGCTCCACAGCCGCAAACTCCGCGCGTTCAACGAGCCGCCGTTCCGTTGACCGGCGCGCCGCCGCTGTCGCGCTCGGTCGCGGGTCGCGTTGCGATCGTCACCGGCGCGGCGAGCGGCATGGGTCGCGCCACCGCGCTGCTGCTCGCAAGCGAAGGCGCGAAGGTCGCGGTGACCGACCTCGATCTTGCTGCCTGCGAAGAGGTTGCGGCTGAAGCCGGACCAAACGCCAAGGCCTTCGCGCTCGACGTTGCCGACGGGGAGGCCATCAAACGCACCGTCGCCGAAATCGCCGACACCTTCGGCGGCATCGACATCCTCATCAACAACGCCGGCATCTCGAGCTTCGCCCCGCTCGACGCCGAGGACGAATATGAGGCGATCTGGCATCGCGCGATCGCGGTGATGCTGACCGCGCACCAGCGCATGGTTCGCGCCGCACTGCCATGGCTCCGCAAAAGCGACGTCGCACGCATCGTCAACATCGCGTCGACCGAGGGGCTCGGCGCGACGCCCGGCGATACGCCTTATGTTGCGGCCAAATCGGGGGCGGTCGGTCTGACGCGCGGGCTTGCGGTCGACCTCGGCAAGGACGGCATCACGGTAAACTGCATCTGCCCCGGCCCGATCCGTACCGGCATGACCGACAAGGTGCCCGACGAAGACAAAGCGATCTTCGCAAGGCGCCGAACCACGCTCCGCCGCTATGGCGAGTCCGAGGAAGTCGCCCATATGACGCTCAGCCTCGTCCTGCCCGCCGCCAGCTACATCACGGGCGCGGTGATCCCGGTCGACGGCGGGTTGATGGCGCGCAATGCGTAAATGACCGCTTTGGGGTGGAGAGCTGTCCCTTTGTGCACCCCGGCGAAAGCCGGGGCCCAGTGCGGAAAAGCGCAAGGTTAGCGTTGGAATTCTGGGCCCCGGCTTTCGTCGGGGTTCACATCTCTATCGGCAACTTCCGGTCGGAAGCTCTCCCCCCTGCAGCCTTCAGCCACAGGGAGGGGATCTACGTCAAACCGCTTCGCTGACCAGATACCGCAGCGCCAGGTCGCGCTTCGACAGGTTCGGCCCCATCGCGAGCCGCGCGGCATGATAATCCTTCCACTGACCCTCGTCGGCAAGCGGCGGAATTGTCACTTCTTCGCCTCGGTCGAGCCCGAGCAGCGCGGCATCGACGAGGTCGCCGGCGCTCATCACCATCTCGGCCGGGAAGGCGTCGACATCCTTGCCCGAGCGTTCCCAGATCTCTGTGCGCGTTGCGCCCGGGAGGACCGCCTGGACGTGGAAGCCCTTTTCGCGGCCCGTCGTCGCGAGCGCATGGCTGAGGTTCAACAGGAACGCCTTCGAACCGCTGTACACGCCCTCGAACGTTTCGGGAGCGAGCGCGAGCACCGAGGCGATGTTGACGATCGCACCCTTGCCGCGCGCGCCGAACGCCTTGCCCGCGGCGATCGCGAGCCGCGCTGCGGCGGTTATGTTGAGCGCGATGATCGTCTCGATCTCGACGGGACTATTCTCCAGCGTGCCGCCGTTCAGCGACATGCCGGCATTATTTACGAACAGCGTTATCGCGGCGTCATCGATCAGCCGCTGCTCGATCCGCGTAACATCGTCGCTCTTGGTCAGGTCGGCGGCGATCACATCGACTTGGGCACCGGTTTCGGCGCGCAGCTTTGCGGCGAGTTCTTCCATCTGCGCGCCGTTGCGCGCGACAAGGATCAGGTCGTGTCCGCGCTTGGCGAGGCGGTCGGCATAGACGGCGCCAAGGCCGGTCGAAGCGCCCGTGATCAGGGCCGTTCCAGTGGGGATGGTCATATCATTGCTCCTTATGAGGCGGCCCGGAGCGAGTCGCTTGCAAAATGATAGTGACTGCCTTATGTGACTTCAATGAGCAGCGACGAAAATAATCTGGGCACCTGCCCCGTCGACCGCGGGTTGATGCGCGTCGGCGACCGCTGGAGCATGCTGGTGCTCCGCGATATCGAGCGCGGACTGACGCGGTACGAGCAATTGCGCACGAGCCTCGGCATCGCGCCGAACATCCTGTCGCGGCGGCTGTCGGCGCTTGTCGAAACGGGATTGATCGAGAAAAAACGCTATAGCCAGCGCCCGCCGCGCGACGAATATCTGCTCACCGACGCGGGGCGCGACTTCCTGCCGATCCTGATGGCGATCGGCGCGTGGGGGCGCAAATATAACGGCGCCGGCACGCTCAGCCGCCACCTCGACGCCGCGACGGGCAAGGCCGTGCGCCCCGTCGTGGTCGACGCCAACACCGGCGCCCCGATCGGCTCGCGGCCACTGCACTTGGAAATTCCGGGCTGACGCCCGTCCTCAGCGCCGATTTCAAGCCGGGGCGCGGTAGCCCAGCGCCTGAGCGGTCTCGCCGACGATATCCCAGATCGCAGCGGCCTCTTCGTCGGTCAGATTCTCGCGCCAGCGGTCGACGCGGACCCTATGGTCCGGCCGTGAGTAGCTCCGCGAGGTCTGCGCTTCGATAAAGTCCTTGTTGTTGCTGTTCTGCACCCGCTTCGCCCACCTCGCGAGATGCGGGGCATTGGCGGCGGGATCGATCGCCAGAACCGCGCATATCCGGGCCCAAAACTGCACCGGATCGGCGATCATCTCCTCGAACCGGACCAGCGTGGCGCAATGTTCTACCTGCGCATATCCTGCGCGATTGAGGAATTCCCAATGATGCGCGCATCGCGCAATCAGCGGCTTCGCAAGCCAATCCCTCCAGTCGGGCGGCCTTGGATGATGCCCCCATTGCTTCGCGATTCCGACCCGCAACGAACAGACGGCGTCGAGCGGGTTTCGCACGATCCAGAATAACCGGGCGCGGGGCGCCACCGCCAGAAAGCGGTCGAGCGGAAAGGACAGGCCCCGCCTTGCCGGATGAAGCTCGCTTTCGCGCGGCACCTTGAACGCCTGCGGCGTGCTGTAGTCGGCGGCCAGCACCGCCTCGAACGCCGGTTCGCTTTGATAGATGTAGCGATCGAGGCCGTCGAACAGCTCGCCGAAGATCGAGGTGCCGCTTCGGCCGCAACCGAGGACCATCACCGGCGGTGCGCTTGTCATGCGGCCAGCCTATCGCCCGGCCGCGTCGTTCGCAACGCCGCCCGCGATGGCTGCTCCACACGCGGCGACGCGACTAGATATACATGCCCTCGCGCAGGTTGATCCCGTGCTCGGTCCATGCCTTGAGCGCGCAGAGCATTTGCGACCAGCCCTGGCAATTGCCGTAGGAGGCGCCGAGCGCTCCCTGATTTTCGCGCCAGCCTTCCTCGGCTATCTCGACGAGCGTGCGCCCGTCGTCGAGCCCCTTGAAGCTCATCGTCACGCGCGTCCGGTAATCGGCGTCCTTGTGCGCGCCGCCTTCCACATTGGGCGGCTCGCCCTCGTTCGCCTGCCATTCGAGGACGATTTTCTCGTCGGGCACCACCTCGATCACCCAGACCGGAAAGGCACCGGGAAAGTCGTGAAAGTCCCATTCGACCGTGGCGCCGGTTTCGAGCCGGCCCTTCGCGCCGCCCGTGGTGAAATAGTTCGACAGCTTCGCGGGGTCTGCGACCGCCTCGAACACCTCGTGCACCGGCTTCGCGATCCGCGCCGCGACCCTGAATTTTAGTTCCATGTCCATTCTCCGCTTGAGTCGCACCCTATTATGTTATATTTATGTAACATGTCAATTCACGACCAGTTCGACGCGACCTTCAAGGCGCTCGCCTCGCCGATCCGGCGCCAGATTCTCGACGATCTGAAGGATCAGCCGCTGACGACCGGCGCACTGTGCGGCCATTTTTCCGACATCGACCGCTGCACGGTGATGCAACATCTGAAGGTGCTCGAGGATGCGGGGCTGGTGATCGCCGAGCGCCGCGGGCGCGAGCGCTGGAACCACCTCAACGCGGTGCCGATCCAGGACATCCACGATCGCTGGATCGGTCCGCACGCCGCGGCGGCGAGCGCGCGGCTCGCGCGCTTCAAACAGGCGGTCGAGGCGCAATGAAAAAGGCCGGGGCGTCGCCGCCCCGGCCTTTCCACTTATCGTCGATCGTCCGGCTCACCAGCCCTGCGGCTTGCCCTTGTTCTGCGCGTCGAGCCACGTCTTCAGCGGCGCGAAATAATCGGCCATCGCCTTGCCCGACATTTCGCGGCTGCCGGTGAATGCCTGCAGCGCATCGGGCCACGGCTTCGACGCGCCCATTTCGAGCATCGCGTTCAGCTTCGCGCCGACCTCCTTGTTGCCATAGAAGGAACAGCGGTGGAGCGGGCCCTTCCATCCCGCCTGCTTGCACGCGGCCTGATAGAATTGGAACTGCAGCACGCGCGCGAGGAAATAGCGCGTGTAGGGGGTGTTGCCCGGGATATGGAATTTCGCACCCGCATCGAACGCGTTCGCCGGCCGTTCGCCCGGCGGGACGATGCCCTGATACTGCGTACGCAGCTCGGTCCATTTCTTGTTGTAATCGGCCGGCTGGATCGAGCCGTCGAAGACGCCCCAACGCCAGCGGTCGACGAGCAGGCCGAAGGGCAGGAAGGCAACCTTGTCCATCGCCTGCCGGAGCAGCAGGCCGATGTCCTTGTCGGCGGCGGGCACTTTCGCCTTTTCGAGCAGCCCGATGTCGACGAGATATTGCGGCGTGATCGACAGCGCGACGAAGTCGCCGATCGCTTCGTGGAAGCCGTCGTTCGCACCGTTAAGGTACAGGAACGGCTGCTTGTTGTACGCGCGCTGGTAATAATTGTGGCCGAGTTCGTGGTGGATCGTGATGAAGTCGTCGGCGTTCACCTTGATGCACATCTTGATGCGGATATCGTCCTTGTTGTCAATATCCCACGCCGAGGCGTGGCAGACGACTTCGCGGTCGGCGGGCTTCAGGAACTGGCTGCGCTTCCAGAAGGTTTCGGGCAGCGGCGCCATGCCGAGCGACGAATAGAAATTCTCGCCCGCCTTGACCATGTCGAGCGGGGCCTTGCCCTGCGCGGTCAAGAGGTCGCCGATGTCATAGCCGAGGTCGCCAGTCCCCGCGGGGGCGACGAGCGGGTAGATGTTGCCCCATTCCTGCGCCCACATATTGCCGAGCAGGTCGGCGCGGATCGGGCCGGTCTTGGCCTGCACCGCGTCGCCATATTTCTCGTTCAGCTTCCAGCGCACATAGGTGTGGAGCGCGACGTACAGCGGTTTCATGTCGCTCCAGATCTTCTCGGTGACCTTGGCGAATTCCTCGGGCGGCATGTCGTAACCCGAACGCCACATCGCGCCGGTGTCGGCGAAGCCCAGTTCCTTCGCGCCGGCGTTCGCGATGCCGACCAGCTTGGCATAGTCGTCCTTCATCGGCGCGCCGACCTTGTCGTGCCAGCTCGTCCACATTTCGGCGAACTGCGCCGGCGTGTGCTTGAGGTCGCCCATCGCGGCCTCGATGTCCGAGCCCGAGATGTCCTTGCCATTCAGGGTGCCGCGGCCCTTGCCATATTGCGACTGCAGGTCGGTCGCGATCGTGTTGAGCTCGGTCGCGGCGCCCGGCGTCGTCGGCGCGGGCAGCACGATGCCGGTGCGCAATATGTCGAGCTTGCGCCTCGTGTCGGCGCTGAGCCCCGCGACGTCCTTATATTTGGCGGCTTCGAGCGCATATTTGACCGATTTTTCGGTGCCGACGGCGTTGATCCGCGACGCCATCGCATCGGTATCTTCGGTCAGATAGGTGCTGTTGACCCAGTTCACCTGGCTCGCCTCGACCGTATAGTCGAACAGGTCCTTTTCGACCGACGCGATAAAGGCATCGGCGTCGGCGGCGGTGGGTGCGGCCGTCGGCGCGGTTTGGGCAAAAGCGGGGGTCGCCACCGCGAGCGACAGGGCAAGCGACAGCGTCGAAATCATGGCTTTCATGGGGTGCGTCCTCTGGAATATCTTGTCAGCGCTCTGCGGCACATGGCAACAGCTAGGCGCTTCGCGCGAGTCCGGTCAAGCCGCGAGGAACGCGGCGATCGCCTCGCCCAGCTCGGGTTGGGTGACGCTCGACATATGCGTGCCCGGGATCGTCGCGAGCCGCGCGTCGGCGAGCGCCGCGACGAGTTCGGGCGCCGAACCATTGTCCTGATCGTCAGCACCGCACACGACGAGCGTCGGCATCGTGATCGCCGCCAGCATCTCGGGCGTTGTGTCGGTGAAGCTGTCGAGCAAATGCCCCGCCGCGATGCGATCGACCTTCATCGTTTTCATGAACTGGATCGACAGCCATATGTCGTCGCCGCGCTTCGCCGTCTCATATTCGGCGATGACGCGCTTGAAGAATTGCCCGCGCCGCTGCCAGCCGGCAAGCCCTGCCAGCCCCATGCCACCGAGGATCAGTCGGCGCGGTTTCATCCCCGCGACGACCGCGCGGACGCTGGTGCGCGCGCCGAGCGAAAAGCCGCCAAGGTCGAAGTCGGCAAGGCCCAGATGCGCCACCAGATCTTCAAGATCGCGCACGAGCACATCGGGCGGATAATATTCCTCCTCGTGCGGCGCGTCGCTCGACCCGTGGATGCGCAGGTCGGGCATGATCACACGGCAACCTTCGGCGGCCACACGCGCGGCGGTGCCGAACTTGATCCAGTTGACCTCGCCGCTCGAAAACAGGCCGTGAAGCAAGAAGAGAGGGCGCCCTTCACCCATCTCGCGCCACGCCAGCCGCACGCCGTCGCGCGCTTCGAAATATTGGGGTTCGATCGTCATGTGCCGCGCTATGCGCTCTTCACGCCCGGTTCGGCAAGCGCCGATCAGCGCGGGCGCAGGCCCTTTTGTTCCATGCGCCACTTCGCCATTTCGATACGATCCTGCCCGAAAAAGGGCTCACCATCGAACACCAGCGTCGGCACGCCCCAATGGCCAGCGATTTCGAGCGCGACCTGGTTGGCGGCGATCTCGTTATCAAGCACCTCGGCCTCGCTCACCGCCTCGGCGTCGAGTTCGGCAAGGTCGAGACCCGCGCGGCGCGCGGCGGCGGCCAGATGATCGCCGAGATGCCAGTCCTGCGCGCCGCCCCAGATGAGCTGCGCCGCTTCATGGGCGAAGGCGAGGCTCTTGCCGCGCCGCGACGCCGCCTGCCCAAGGCGGGTCAGGCGATAGATATAGGGCTGCTCGGCCGCGATCGCGCGCGTCGCCAGATCCTGCACGATCGGATCGGGACGCGGGGGGCCGAAGGGGATGCCATGAAATTGCGCGACACGGATCATGTCGCGTACTGTATAGCTCAGCCAGTTGGGATGGTTGCGCTCGAAGAAGTCGGGCTGGCGGATCGCGAGCGGATAGACCGGGCGCAGGTTGATCGTCACGTCGTGGCTGGCGGCGAGCGCGCGATAGCGGCCGACAGCGAGGTAGCTATACGGCGAGCGAAAGGACCAGAAGAGGTCTGCGGTCAAACTCATGACCTCATCCTGCCGAAAAACACGCCCTGCGCAAGCAGTGTAAAGAAAATTTACACCAGATTCGCCCTGCCGCAACCTTAACGTGACCGACCAGCAGCGCGGAATCTCAAGATTATCACGAAGTCGGATAATCTTAATCTACAAGCGTATTTGACCGTGGAGATGTTGCAGACAAGCAATGATGACCGCTAAAAATATCGAGCAAAAAATTGCCCCGGGTGATGTTCCTGATTTATAATTCCGTGGCAGCGTGGCTGTTCGATTGCATACAAGGGCAGACCCAGATCGTACCTAAGCGCCTCCTTTTTGGCGCCTCCGGATAATAAACTCAACGCGCAGAATGGCGCATTTCCCGCTTGGCCGCTCTTGCGCCTAAGCTGGCCGTTTGGAGACGGTCCGCTTCTGGCCCTCAACGGTGAAGAGCGGACGCTCCGGGAGGTCCGGGTCGTCCGCTCTCTCGTGAATCCGACGGCCGCAGCTTAGAACCGCACCCGGAAGCCCGCTGTCCCCTTCAGATTATAGCCAGCACCGAAGTCGGCGATCGCCGTGTCGCCCGATACCTCGGTATAGAGGGTGAAGCGGTCGTCGCCCCAGCTATAGCTGCCGCCGAGACCGAGTTCGCCCGAAAGGCGGTGGTCGCGGTTTACAATCGGCGTTCCCGATACGTCGGCCTCGGCGCCGTCGAGCCACTCGTAGCCGAGGTTGATCACGCTATAGAGGCGCGTGCGGCGCGTATCGCCCGCCCGGCCCTTCCAGCTCGTCTGGTGATCGATCGCCAGGCCCCAGCGCGTCTTCAGGCTCTCGCCCTTCGCCACCGAAACCGCAGCGTCCGAAGGATCGGCGAACCGGTCGAAATTGACCTTGGCGTAGCTCATCTGGACCTGCGGCGTGATGCTGAGGTTGCGGCCGAGCTGCGTCTGCTTGCCGAGTTCGAGGCTGAACGCCTGCCCGTCGCCCTTGTTGCCGCGAGCAAGCGATCCCAGGATGTTCGATTCCAAGTCGCTGTCGAACCAGCTGAGCTTGACCTGCCCGTCGACGTAAAAGCCCTTCGGTCCGTACCAGGTCATCGTCGCGCCGACGCCATAGCCCTGCGTGCCGATCGTGCCGTCGCCGAAGATCGACGTCACGGCGCTGTCCGCCTTGCCATAATGCGCGGTCAGCCCGCCGACGAGCGCCGCGCCGTCTCTGCGCTCTGCCAGCACCGCATCGAGCCCGAGCTGCGCCTGCCACTGGTCGACCTTGCGGTCGTCGCCGCTGGTCGACACCAAGGCGTCGGGACGCTGGCGTTCGGACTCGAACCGGCCCCAGAGGCCCGCACCGGCGATCGGCGAGGCCGCCCACGACCGGTTGCCGACGCGCTGCTGCAAGGTCGGCAGGCGGTTCAGCGACTGCAGCGCCCCGACATAGGCTTCGTAAACGGGCACGCCCGGCTGATAGAGCGGTCCTTCGGGTTCCCCGGTCGCATCGAGCCGCGCCGAACGCAGATACCAGTCGCCGTCCTGCGGGGTCGCAACGCCATTCTTGAAGAGGCGATAGCCATAGGCGCCCGCGATCACCGCCTGCTGGCCGTCGAACAGATAGTCGCCATCGAGCGTGAAACTGCCGTTCGATGCGCCGGCGACATCGACGATCTTGATGCCCTCGACGGTCTGTGCGCCGAGGCCGCCGCGGTTGATGATGGTTACCGAGGTACTCCCCGATGTCGCGCCATTCACCACCAGCCGGTCGGCCGCCGACATATCGCCGCCAAGCTCGGCCTCGATCTCGAGCATGCCGCCATTGCCGGTGTAATCGCCGGCGACTGTCAACGCGCCGATGCTCGCCCCCGGCGCGACGACACCCGTATTCACGATGCTGCCGACGCGCCCGGCGCCTTCGAGGCGGCCCGCCGAACCGACGGTTACCGTGCCTCCAAGGCTGCCCTGAACCGCGAGCGTGCCGCCCGCGACCGTCGTGCTGCCGCCGAAACCGCCATTGTCGGCAGTGACGAGCAAGGTGCCCGTGCCATTTTTGGTCAAAACACCGGCGCCCGAGAAGAGGCCGTTATAGGTGAACACCGTATCGGCAGCGGCCCTCATCGTCCCGCTGCTCGCGACGACGATGTCGCGCGCGCTGGCAAGGCTCGTGCTTGTTTCCAAGGTTCCGCCGTCGAGCGTCACGTTGCCGCTTGCGGCACCAAGATTGGCGTCGCTCGAAATGCGGAGCGTGCCGCCGGTGATCAGCGTGCCGCCGGCATAGCTGTTCGTGCCGCCGAGGATGAGCGTGCCGGTATCGGATTTGACGAGCTGCGCCGCACCGCGGATCACCGAATTGATCGTCGCGGCAAAGCCCGCGCCCACGGTGCTGCCGTCGCCGACGCGGATCGTCGCGGTCGGACCGGTCAGCGCGATGTCGCCGCCGCCGATCACATAATTGTTCGCCGCGAACTGCATGCCCGCGACCGACACCGCGCCGAGGCTGTTGTCGACCGTCACCGTACCGCCGGTGCCGCCAAAGATAGCGAAAGTGCCGTCGGCATAGCCTGCGTTCACCGCGCCGTCTTCGCCCGTCCAGTTGTCGTTGCCGCCGCTCGCCTGCCAGACGCCGTTTCCGCCGTTGATCGCGCCATTATTCTTGGGTCCGGCCGCGCCATCCCAGAAGTTGAGCGTCGCCGATCCCCTGTTGATCAGGTTCACTTCGCCTGCGATCGACGTCTGCACCTCAGCATCCGCGCCCGCCGGCATCGTCCCGAGGGTGAGGCCATTGTCGGTCAGCGATCCCGCATAGTTGATGACGCGGTACAGCCCGATATCGAACGCGCCGCCCGCGGGCACCGCCACGTCGAGCGTCCCGTCGAGGACGAGATTGCCACCGACATTGACCACGTCATTGAGCGTGCCGCCCGGATTATTGGCCTGCCCGAACTCGAAACCGAGCGTCGCGCCGGAAGCGAGCGCAAGATTGCCGTTGATCGTGAGCGCACCCGGCGCCCCCGCGCCCGGCGCGAGCGTTGCGCCATCGGCGATGTTCACGTCACCGCCGATGGTGCCCGTGCCGCCCAGCGTCGCACCCGATGCAACGCTGGTGAGGCCCGTGGCGGCCGACTGGTTGCCATTCACGAGCAACGTGCCCGCAAGCACGTCGGTTGCGCCGGTATAGCTGTTCGCGCCGCCGAGCGTGAAGCTTCCCGTTCCCTGCTTGACCAGCGCGCCGCCATTGCCGCTGATCACCCCCGTCAACGCCGTGTCGCTCGCCGTCCCGAACGTCAGCGTCTTGCCGCCGAGGAGGACCGAACCCGCACCCGAAAGATCGCCGATCGTCGTTCCCGCGGCCGCAATACCGGCGATGTTGAACAGCGCGCCGCCATCCACCGTCACGGCCCCCTGCGAATAGAGCGCGCCATTGCCAACGAGCTCGAAACTGCCCGCGGCAACCGTCGTTCCCCCGGTATAGCTCGTCGCCCCGAAATAGCGCACGGCGCCATTGGGCGCGGCGACGACCACGCGGCCGCCAGCGCCTCCGCCGATACCGCCATCGGTGATCGAACCCGCCCAGTCGGTGAAGCTGTTACCCAAGCCCAGCGTCAACGTCTTGGAGCCGAGCGCGATCGTTCCCGCGCCGCCGAGCTGGATGACGCGCGCGCCGGTGGTGGTCTGCGAAATGTCGAAGACGGTCCCCGCTCCGACGATCAAATTGCCCGCACCGATCGTTCCCGCACTCGCCAGCGCGAGCGTACCGCCGGCAATGATCGTCCGGTTCGAATAGCTGTTGGCGCCGGTCAGAGTCAGCGTTCCGGTTCCGCGCTTGTCGAGGAAATTGCCGGCCCCGTTGTTCGGCCCGTCGCCGATCACGCCGCCAAGCGTCACATCGAAGCCCTGGACATCGATCGCGTTGGAATCGGGGCTGCCAAGCAGGAATCCGCGCGTCGATGCGAAAGATGCGCCCGCCTGCAGCGTTCCGCCCTGAAGCGACAGCACGCCCGCAGCATTGCCGAGGCCGGCGTCGCTGAACACGCGCACCGTGCCGCCGTCGATGATCGTACCGCCGCCGTAGCTGTTCGTGCCAGTCAGTTCGAGGAGGCCGCTGCCGCGCTTGGTGAGCGAGCCCGTTCCCGAAATGGTGCCGTCGAGCAGGATCGTCCCCGATCGGTCGACGACCAGCGCCGCATTGTTGACGATGTCGCCGCCGATGCTGCCGGTCGCGCCGCCATTGCCGATCTGCAACGTGCCGCCAGCGACCCGCGTGCCGCCGGCATAGCTGTTCGCACCGGTCAGCACCAGCGTGCCCGCATCGGTCTTGACCAGCCCTGCGGCGCCGGTGAGTTCGGCCGCGATCGTCGCGGTATAGCCCACGCCCGCAGCGCTGCTGTCGCCGACCTGGATCGTTGCCGCCGTCCCGGTCAGCGTCAGTGCATCGCCGGTGAGGATATAACCGTCGCTCGCGAACTGCATGCCCGAAGCAAGGACGTTGCCGCCGCTGTTGTCGATCGTGACCGTTCCCGGCGCGGCCGAGAAGATAGCGAAACTGTCCTGCGCATAATCGGCGTTGACCGTGCCAGTAGCGTTGGTCCAGTTGTTCGACCCGCCGGCGACCTGCCACACGCCATCACCGCCGTTGACCGCGCTGTTGTTCTTGGGGCCGATCGCGCCGTCCCAGAAGCTGAGCGCGACGCCCAGGCTGTTGACCAGATTGACCTGTCCGGCGACCGCTGTCTGTACCGCAACCTGACCGCCGCCCGGCATCGTGCCGAGATCGAGGCCATTGTCGGTCAATGCACCGCCATAGTTGAAAACGCGGTAGACACCGGGACCGAAGCTGCCACCCGCAGGGACCGTCACATTGATCGTCCCGTCGAGCACGAGATCGCCGCCGACGTTGACGAGGTCGTTGAGCGCGCCGCCCGCCACATTGGCCTGGCCAAACTCGAAATTGAGCGCCGAGCCGCCCGCGAGTGATAGGCCGCCGTTGATCGTCAGCGTACCGGCCCCGTTCACGCCAGCCGCCAACGCGCCGCCGTCCGCTATCGCCACATCGCCGCCGATAGCGCCCGCCCCGCCGAGCGTTCCGCCGAGCGCAACGTTAACCGCGCCGCCGAGGCTGCCAGCGCCACTCTGGTCGCCGACGAGCAGGGTGCCGCCCGAAACGGTCGTGGTTCCGGTAAAACCGGAGCCGTCGCCGCTCAATATCGTCGTACCGGCAAGCTGCTGGATTGCGTGCGTGCCCGCACCCTGGCTGTCCAGCCCAGCCGAGAACAGATAACCGGTATCGATGTGGTTGAAGACCAGTGCGCCATCGCCATCGCCGAAAGTCAGCGTGGGGGTGGTCAGGGCGCCCGCCGCCGCCGGGCCTTGCCCGGCCGCTGCCCCGATATTGATGACGGCCTGGCTACCCGCAATAGCTCCGATCCACGAGGGGCCGCTCGATACTTCCGCGCCATTCGCGATGGTCAGCTCGCCATTGCCGTAATTGCCGACGAACATTTGGCGCGCCGTAATGCTGGAACCCGCCCCGGATGCGATGACCGAACCTCTGGACCCGGTGTCCTGCCCGACGGCGAAAGAGCCGAACAAGTTGATCACGTTCGCACCCGCGTCGACGGTCAGCGAACCCTCCCCGCCGACACCCACCAAAAGATTGTCGGAACTGGTCCAGGTCGAGCCCGCTCCGGAGACGGTGACGATGCCGGTGCTGCCTGCATTGAGCCCGACGTTCCCGTTTGCGTTCGAAACCGTGGCCCCGTTTTCGATCGTCAGGAGGCCGGTGCCGCTGTAACCGACATAGATATGGTTGTTGTTGTTCCAGCTCGATCCCGGTCCGGAGACGACAACTTCGCCCGTCTGGCCGGCTGCGTTGCCGATATAGCCCCGGAAATTTGAAACGCGGCCGCCATCGGTGATCGACAGTCGTCCATCATTGACCGTGGTGTTCCCGTCGAAACTGCTGCTGCCGCGCAGGTTGAGCGTGCCCGCGCCGATCTTCACAAGGTTGCCGGCGCCCGAGAATGCGCCACTCATCGTCAGCGCCGTACCCGCGTCGGTGAGCAACGTGCCCGTGCCGACGAGATCGACAGCGCGGCCCGAGGTGATGTCGGCGGTGCTATGGAGCGTGCCGCCGTCGAAGCCGAGTCCGCCCCCCACGTCGCCGAGGTTGCCGTCTGCCGAGATCTGGAGCGTGCCGCCGTTGACCGCGGTGCCACCGGCATAGCTGTTGACGCCGGTCAGGATCAGCGTTCCGAGATCGCTCTTCACCAGCTGCGAGGCACCGGCGAGCGCGCTGTCAATCGTCGCTGTATAGCCCGCCCCGGCGGTGGTGCCATCGCCGACGCGGATCACCGATTGCACCCCGGTCAGGATGATGGGGTCGCCGTCGATGACGTAGCCGTCGCTTGCGAACTGCATCCCCGACGCCGTGACGGTGCCGAGCGAGGCGTCGACCGTCACCGTGCCGGGAAGGCCGGAGAAGACCGCAAACGCCGCGTCGGTGAAGGGCGCGTTGGCGGAGCCATCGAATTCGGTCCAATTGTCGTTGCCGGTGCTGGCCTGCCACAGGCCGTCGCCGCCCGTGATCGCGTTGTCATTCTTCGCCCCCGCGACGCCGTCCCAGAAACGCATGGTGAGGCCCGTCGTGTTCACCAGATTGACCTGGTTCGTGACCGAGGTCTGCACGAAATAGCCGGGATCGACCGTAAGCCCGTTGTTGGTCAGCGTCCCGGCATAGTTGATGACGCGATAGACGCCCGGATCGAAACTGCCCCCGGGGGTTTCCGCGACATTGAGCGTTCCGCCAAGAACCAAGTCGCCGCCCACATCGATCAGATCGTTGTATGCACCACCAACAACATTCGCCTGACCGAAATCGACGTTGAGCGTCGCGGCTGGCGTCAGGCTGAGATTGCCGGCGATGGTCAGCATGCCCGGAATCCCGCCGACATCGCCCGGATTGAGGTTGCCGTTTAGGACGACGACATTGCCGCCGATCGTACCGGTGCCGCCCAGCGTACCGCCCGTCGCGACGCTGACACCGCTCGTCGCGCCACCGAGGATGCCGTCGACGACCAGCGTGCCGCCCGCGACCGACGTGGTGCCGGTGAAGGCCGAACTGTCGCCGGTCAGGCGCGTGAAGCCCGCCGCATGACCGATCGCGCCAGCACCCGACATGCTGTTGGCGAAGAGGTAATCGGCGTCAGTATGGTTGAAGTTCAATTCGCCCGCACCCGGGCCGAAGATGATGTTGCCATCGATGAAGCCCGCCGCGGCGGCCGCGCCGCCCTCGACGCCGCCGATATTGACGGTGCCGGTTGTCCCGGCGTCTGCGGCCAGCATGAGGCCGGTTCCTGCGGTGACCTGCGCGCCGTCGGTGATCGTCAATACGCCATTCGCGTTAGCGCCGATCAACCCAAGGGTCAGGGCATCGGTCGTGGTGAAGGTCGATCCGGCGCCCGAAACCATGACATTTGCGCCTTGGGCGATCGTTCCGATCTGCGCCGCTCCCAAATTCAGGGCGCCGCCGTCAAGCACGGAGATATTGGCATTTCGGGTCAGCAGTATACCGCTGCTTGTCCAGTTGGATCCCGCACCGGTAATCGTAACTGTAGAAATCGTTGTATTGCCAGCCGCCGAGCCAATTATGCTCGCGACGCCCGTTTGCAGTGTGCCGCCACCACTGATCACAATATTCGATGCGGCTGAAGCACCGGTGCTCACGTCAAACCGGTCCGCGCTAACCAACGACCCCGCGCCTGCGATGTTCAGATCGGAAGTTCCGACCGTCCCGCCGATGGTGCGAAGCGCCAACGTGCCACTGGTCTGGAAAGTGCCCCCATTTTCGACGTTGAGGGAAACGGTCCCGTTGCCGGCGGTGAGGGCAGCGAGCCCCGTGGTAAAAGTCGATCCGGGGCCCGAAATGGTCAGCGAGCCGCCCTGCGTGACATTCGTCTGGTTGGCCGCCGTAACGTTGTTGCCGCTGGCGACACGGAGCCCGCTGCCGCCCGATATCGAAGCGGAGCCCGTCCAATTGCTGTTCCCCGTCAACGACAGCGTGCCGCCGCCCGACTGTGCGAAACTACCCGTCCCGGTGATCGAGCCGGCGTAGACGCTATTGTCTGACCGGTTGAACCGGATGTTGCCATTATTGATGATGTCGCCGGCGATAGTTCCCGTCGTGCCGCCATTGCCGATGAGCAACGAGCCGGTGCCCGCGACCATGGTGCCGCCCGTATGCGCGGCATTGCCGGTCAGTGTCACAGTGGATGCGCCGGTGTTGACGTTAAGCAACCCCGCCCCGCTCGTGTCTCCCGCGAGCACCCAGTTGGCCCCGACTCCCATGGTGACAGTCCCCGCGCCGACCAGTTGGACATCGCGGTTCGAGGTAAAATCGGTCATCACGCGCAGCGTGCCGCTGTCGAAGGACAGCGCGCCGCCCGCGGCGCCAAAATTGGCGTCGGCAGAGACCTGCAACACGCCGCCGTTGATCGCGGTGCCGCCGGTGTAGCTGTTGGTGCCGCCGAGGATGAGCGTCCCGGAATCGGTCTTGACCAGCTGGACCGCGCCGGTGAGGCTCGCCGCGATCGTCGCAACGAATCCGGCGCCAAACGCAGTGCCATCGCCGACGCGAATGATCGAGTCGGGATCGACCAGCGTCAGCGGTCCGCCATCGATCAGATAGTTGCCCGTCGCGAACTGCATGCCCGCCGCGGTGACCGCGCCGCCGCTGTTGTCGACCGTGACCGTGCCGGGCGCACCCGCGAAGATCGCGAAGGTGCCGTCGGCATAGGCCGCGTTGATGCTGCCGTCGGCGCCCGTCCAATTATTGTCGGCGCCGCCCAGATGCCAAGTGCCGTTGCCGCCGTTGACCACATTGTTGAACTTAGGTCCGGTGGCGCCGTCCCAGAAGCTCAAGGACAGGCCGCCGGAGTTGATCAGGTTGACCTGACCCGCGACCGAGGTCTGGACGGTGACATTGCTTCCGGGCGGCATCGAACCCAGCGTGAGCCCGTTGTCGACAAGCGCGCCACCATAGTTGAACACGCGGTAGAGGCCGCCGCCGAAGTTGCCGCCGGCGGACACATTGACGTTGATCGTGCCGTCGAGCGTCAGATTGCCGCCGACATTGACCAGATCGTTGAGCGAACCGCCCGCGACATCCGCCTGCCCGAATTCGAAGTTCAGGACCGAACCCCCCGCGAGCGCCAGATTGCCATCGATATTGAGCGTGCCGGGACTGTTGCCCGGCGCAAGGATGCCCCCGTTCAGCACATTGACGCTGCCGCCGATCCTCCCGTTGCCGCCCACCGTCGCCCCCGAAGCGACGGTCAAAAGGCCCGTCGCCGCCGACTGGTTGCCGTTGACCAGCAATGTACCGGCGTTCACGTTCGTCGCGCCGGCATAGCTGTTGCTTCCGCTCAGCGTCAAAATGCCCGTGCCCGACTTGGTCAATGCGCCCGCGCCCGAAATCACACCATCAATCGAGAAAATCGTCCCGGCGTCGGTCAGGATGGTGCCGTCGCCCGACAGGCTCGTATTTCGCGCGCTCGCGAAGGACGCGGTCGTTCGGAGCGTGCCGCTGGAGAAGTTAAGACCGCCGGTCGCAGCGCCGAGGTTGGCATCGGCTGAAACCTGTAGCGTACCGCTGAGGATCGACGTGCCACCGGCATAGCTGTTGGTGCCGGAAAGAACGGTGGTGCCGCTACCGGTCTGCCGTACGCCGCCGCTGCCCGATACGAGTCCGGCAAAGGTGAAAAGGTTCGACCTATTGAACACCAGCAAACCATCATTGGCGACGTTACCGACAATGCTGCCAGTCGTGCCGCCGCCTCCAAGCTGGAGCGTGCCCGCGGTGATCGTCGTGCCGCCGGTATAGAGGTTGGTGCCGGTCAGAATCGTCGTGCCGATTCCCGCCTGGCGCACCGTTCCCGTGCCGCCGATCTGCCCCTCATAGGCGACCACGTCGCTGCGGTTGAAACCGAGCGTGCCGAAATTGTTGACGATCGCGCTCGCGATCGACCCCGTCGTACCGCCGCCGCCGATGAACAGCGTGCCGCCGTTGACGTTGGTTGACCCGGTATAGCTGTGGTTGCCGGTGAGCACCCAGTTGCCGCTGTCGTTCTTCGCAAGCGTGGTGACGCCGGAGCCCGCATTCCCGATCGAGCCCGCCAGCGTGTTGTTGCCTGTGTTCGTGCCGCCCAGCGCGATCGTGCGCGCCTGGTTGATGTTCGCGAGCGTGACCGGCCCGGTGTCGGTGAAGACGATCGCGCCCGTGCCCGACGATTCGATGAAGGTAACCCCCTGCGACAGGGTGAACAGGCGGTTCGTGCTGTCGCCCGCGCCCGTATAGCGCAGCGTCGAGCCGTTACCGATAATCAGGTTGGACGCCGCAGCCGATGAGGCGCCGATGCTGCTCGCGAGTAGGCCATCAGAAAGCTTGTCGACCGCGAGCACACCGCCACTGATATTCGTCACGCCGGTGTAGGTGCTGCCGCCATTGGTGAGGACCCAGGTGCCCGCGCCCGTCTTGGCCAGCCCGGTAAGACCGGTTCCGTTGTTGGTGATCTGCGCGGCGAGGATGTTGTTCCCGGTATTCGTGCCGGTCAGCGTGAGCATCTGCGCCGTGTTGGGGCTGGCAAAGGTGAGCGGGCCGGCGTGGTTGAAGGCGATCGCGCCCGTGCCCGACGCGTCGAGTTTGCTCGTCGTTGAGGCGCCGAGCGTGAACCGGCGGTTCGTGCTTCCTCCCGTGCCGACATATTGCAGTGTGCCGCCGTTCAGGACGAGATTGTCCGCTGCCGAGGAGGACGAGCCGATCGAACTGTTCGCACCGCCATCGCCAAGGCAGGCGACTGCGAGCGTGCCGCCATTGATGACGGTCGTCCCGTCATAGCTGCTCGAACAGCCCGAGAGCTGTTGGAAGCTGCCGCCGTTCTTAACCAGCCCGCCGCTACCCGAGATTGCACCGCCGTAAATGACGCCGACGCCGCCGCCGTTGCTGATCGTCAGCGTCGCCGCATCGAGGTTGATGTTGCCGCCCGTCGTGCCGCCGCCCAACAGATAGAGGACATTGCTGTTGTAGCCGTCGAGGTCGAGCAAGACACCGGCGGTGTCGTCGAGTGACACCCAACCGCTCCTCAAGGCAGTGGTCGACCCGGCCCGCACCGTACCGTTTATGACGCGAATGTTGCCGGTCGTGTTATTTGTCCCCGACAGCACCAGCGTCCCCGCGCCATCCTTGTTGAGCTGCCCGGCGCCGGTGATGTTGCCCGAAAATTCGAGCGTCGTCCCGGCGTCAAAGACATTGAGGTTGCCGTTGCCCGTCATCGCGAAGCCGCGATCGGTCGAAACGCTGGCGCCGGTATAGACGAGCGTGCCGTTCGCGAAGGCCAGGTTGGGCGAGGCCGCCGACGAAGCCCCGATGCCGCTCGCCTGCCCGCCATTGGCGATGCAGTCGATCGAGAGTGTCCCGCCAATTGTCGTGACGCCGGTATAGTCGTTGTTACAGCCGCTCAACGTCTGGTTAAAACCGCCGGTACGCGTATAGCCGCCGGTGCCGGTAATGCGGCCCGTGAAGACGCCGCCCGCACCGCCGGTCGTCAGGGTACGCCCGCCAAGGTCGATCAGGCCGTCGCCGATAACGGACAAGAAGCTGGCGTTGAAACCACCAAGTTCCAGCGTTGCGCCGCTGTTGACGGTCATGCGACCCGTGGGGCCGAAAGCCTGCGCCGAACCCGCACGCAGAATGCCGCCATTGACGCTCGTATCGCCGGTGTAGGTGTTGGCACCGCTAAGAATGAGCGTGCCCGCGCCATCCTTGAACAGCGATCCCGCGCCCGCGGCGACGCCGCTGATCGTCAGCGTTGTGGCCGCATTCGCGACGTCGATGCCACCCTGACCGCCTGCGAGGGTAAAGCCGCGATCGATCGCGACGGTCGCGCCGGTATATTGCAGCCGGGCGCTGTTGCTGATCACGAGATTGGCCGAATCACCGCTCGCCGCGCCGATGCCGCTCGCGACGCCGCCGTCGGACAGTGTGCCCACCGAAAGCGTGCTCGATCCGGCGCCCGGATTTTGGGTGATCGTCGTGACGCCGACATAATCGTTCGCGGCGTTCGACAGGACCAGCGTGCCCCAGCCGGTCTTGGTCAGTCCCGCATCGTCGGGGCTTGTGACCAGGCCCGAAAACTCGACAGTTCGTCCCGCATCGACCTGGATCGCCCGCTCGGCGCCGCCGTTGACGAGTGTGATGCCGCGATCGGTGACGGCATCGACGCCGCCCGTATAAACGAGCGTGCCGCTTTCGAGGACGAGGTTCGCCGCGTCGGCGCTCGACGCGCCGATGCTGCTCGCGGCGCCGCCGTCGGCGAGCTGCGTGACTTCCAGCCGGCCGCCGCTCAGCGTCGTACCGCCGGTATAGCTGTTGGCGGCGGTCAGGCGGACGATACCGCCGCCGCTCTTGGCAAAACCCGTGGCCCCGCTGTTATTAACGATCGTCGAGCCGATCGTTAGGATGCCCGTGCCATTATGCTGGACGCCGAGCGTCCCGCCGCCCGCGCTTCCGGTCAGCGAGCCGCCGGTGATGCTCTGGTTCGTAGCCAGCGTGCTGGGCGCGACGATGATCGTGCCGTCGATGCCCAGCGTGTTGAGGGCGCCGATCGCGACGTTCGATCCGGCCGCGGCTGTATAGCGCAGGCCGCCGAGTTGGACATTGCCCGTCACTGTGCCGAAGAAAGGCGTGTTCGCGGCGTTCGCGGTATCGCTGATGATGTCGCCGTTCGCCCAGGTCGCGGCATCGTCCTTGGTGGTATAATCGCTGGCGTCGAAGGCGACGATGCCCCCGCCGACCACCTTGGCATAGTCGGACCCGTTGATCGTCGCCCAGCCCCCGAGCACGCCGTCGGCGTTGCTCGTCGTGATCGCGCCGCTGGTTGGCAGGACAAAATTGACCAGCCCGCCCGCGCGGGTAATCGCGCCAAGATTGAGGTTGACGATACCGCCGGCGCCATTGACCGTGCGAACAGTGTTGCTGCCGGCATTGACCGTCAGGCCGTTGAACGATTGATTGTTGGTCTCGCCCCCCGCGCCGAGGACTTCCAACGTGCCGCCCGACAGGGCGAGCGCCGACGACGCCGAAATGATGTTGCTGGCAGGACCGCCGGCGCCGGAGAAATCGAGCGTGAGCCGTCCGCCGCCGATCGTAGTCGCGCCGGTGTAGCTGTTCGCGCCGGTCAGGGTGAGCGAACCCGCGCTCGTTTTCCGCAGGCCACCGCTTCCCGTGATGCTGCCGCCAAAGACCTGCGTCGTCTTGGCATCGACGGTCAGCGTTTGCGCACCGAGCGCAATCGTACCGCCGCTGCCGGTGAGCGACGGTGCGACGAGGTCGAAGCCGCCAAGGTCGAGCGTGCCGCCGTTGACGACGAAACCGGTCGCGTTGCCAAACGCCCCGGCGACACCAGCACGCAGGGTGCCGTTGGCAACCGTCACCGTGCCGCGCTGCACATTCGTACCGCCGAGCACCCAGGTTCCCGCGCTATCGGCGACCAGGTTGCCGTTGCCGGACATGACGCCGGAAAAGATATTGGCGCCGGCAAAGCTGCCGCCGAGCGCCAGCGTATCCGGGTTCGGGTTTCCGGGATTGAAGACGAGCGCACCCGACAGGTTGAGCGCGCCGGTGCCGTCGTTGCGGATCACATTGGCCGCGCCGTTGATCAGCCATTCGCGGTTACTCGTGTCGCCCGCGCCAGTATAGCTGAGCGTCCCGTTGGCAAGGCCGATCGTCGTACCCGCGCCAAGCGAGCTGGCGCTGCCGATATCGGCCAGCTTGCCAACGCGAATTTCGCCCACAAGCGTCGCCTGACCGGTGAAGATATTCGCGTCGCCAAGAAGGACGTGACGCCCCGCGAGGGCGCTGAAGCCGAAGCCTCCGCCGCTAAGCACGCCCAGCAAACGCACGTCGGCCGTGTCCGCGTAAAAGCCCCCGTTGACCGAAATATCGACATCGCCCGTGATCTCGAGCGTACCGGTCCCCTGATTGCGGATCAGCGCGCCATTGCCGTTGATGTCCCAATTGCGGTTCGAGCTGTCACCATCGCCCAGGTAAATCAGGCTGTCGCTATACTGGCTCTGCTGGTTGAAGATGATCGTGCCGTCAGCCACCGTGACGGGCGCGCCGAGCGAGCTCGCTTCGCCGAGATTGCCGAGCGAGGTGAAGCGCGCCGAACACGTGCCGTTGCAACCTGTAAAGATCGTCTGGCCGGTATAGCTATTGAGGTTGTTGCTCATCGTGACGCCGCTGGCCGCCACCGAAACCCTGCCGTTGCCCGAGATCAGCGCCGAACCCGCTCCGCCGCCCTCGAGAATCAGCGTGCCGCCGTCGCCGATCGCGACCGCGCGGCTCGTCGATGCGCCCGCGATCGACAGCCGGACCGTCACGCCCGCGGCGGTAGTGATATTGTTGCTCAATGCGCCGAGCGCAGCATCGCTGCTCGCGTAGATGCTACCGTTGTTGAGCGTGATACCGCCGGTAAAGCTGTTGGCGCCGTTCAATATCAGCCCACCGTTGCCCGCCTTGATCAGGCCGGAGGAACCGGCGATTGCCGAATTGATCGTGGCATTCGCGTTGCTGAAATTGGTGGTGATCGTCGGCGCCGGTCCGCCCAGCGTGATCGTGCTGCCGCTCAGCACATAGCCGGCCGAACTGAAGGTGATGTTGCCGACCGTCACCGGCACGCCAACGGTCACCGTCCCCGCGGTGCTGCCGAAAACCGCATTATCGAGATCGCCATTGTTCCACGGCTCGGCGAAGGGACCGCTGACCCCGTCGCCATTCGGGCTCCAGTTGAGGTTGGCAAGGTTCCAGGTGCCGGTGCCGCCCGAACCGACCGCGGTGCCGTTGGCGTCCCAGTATCGGTCCTCGGCGCGCGCGGACAGCGGTGCGCACGCGAGCACGGCCGCGAGCGAGGCTCCGCACAACAGGCGGCGCGACAGCGGCTTGCCCTTTTGGATGTGGGGCGCGGGCTTGCTGTCGATCGTCATAATTTTTCCTTTGGGCACGGTACGGGGTTCGTGAGCGGGTCACGAAGAACGCATTGTCTGATGATGAAGGCCGGAGGCCATCCGGGGCAGAATGCAACGACCGTAACCTCGGCCGCGATGGGCACAGAAAGACACGCACCATCCTTGCTCATACGGCCCCCCGGGCGGCTGCGGCGCGGCTCGTAAAAGCGAGCCTCGCCTTCCCTTGTTTCGGTGTGCATGACCCCGCAATGCGAACGCCCGCACCCCTATCCCACCGCCGAACTTCCACCGCTGAAGCGGGTCTTTTGCGGAAGACCAGACCGTGCAATCTCCCGGCGCGACCGGAAGATGGCACGGCCGTCGACTACAGAAGGAGTTATTATCAATCGGTTACCGAACGCGAGTAAATGCGGGTATGTTACGGTGTCGATACGCGAAGCTGATACCGGGGTAACATCGCTTTCGGGGCGGCCGCACGGCCCGACCACTTGCGCAGCCCGCGAACCCGCCTGTAGACACGCCGAACGATGTTCTCCCACAATCCTCAATGATCGCGGATTCCGCTTCCCCGCCCGACGAGCGCGCCCTGCGCATGGCGGTCGCCGAGTGCCCGGACTCGGCCCAGGCGCACGCTGCGCTGGCGTCCTTTCTCTGCGGCGCCGGCCGTGTCGACGAAGCGCTGGCCCATCGCGACCGCGAGATAGACCGTCAACCGTCGAAGATCTGGCCGCTGTCAATAAAGGCCGGGATATTTTCCGGCGAGCGCCGCGCGGCGGAAGCGCTCGACCTCCACCGGGCACTGGTCGCTGCCGCTCCGGGCGTGCCGCTCTTGTGGGCAAATTTCGGCAGCGACCTCGCCGCCGTTGGCGACGTGAACGAGGCCGCGGTCGCCTTTCGCAAGACGGTCGAGCTCGCACCCGATTTTGGTCCCGCATGGCTGGGGCTTGCCACTTTGCCCGCCATGCTTGGCGACACCGATGTCGCGGCGATGGAGAAGGCCCTCGTCCTCGTGCGCGACCCCTATCACAAGATCCAGCTGCTGTTCGCGCTCGGCCGCGCCCACGGCGCGCGCGGAGCGTTCGAAAGGTCGTTCGAGAAATTTACCGAAGCCAACACCCTCCGCGACACCCTCGTTCCCCATGACGGAGCGGGGCTCGCTGCATTCGCCGAGGCCCACCGAATGTTGGACCCGTCCTTTTTCGCGGCAGCCGCCAATCCTTCCCCGCACGCGGATAACGCGATCTTCATCGTGGGCATGCCGCGCTCGGGATCCACGCTCGTCGAACAAATCCTCGCCAGCCATCCGGAAGTCGAGGGCGCCGGCGAATTGTTCGCACTGCCCGAAGTCGCAGCTTCGATCGGTGCCTTCCATTCGCCCGCCCTGTTTGTCCGCCGCCTGCAGACATTGACGCACGCCGAAGCGGCGCAGCTCGGCACGGATTATCTGACGAGAGCGAGGCGCTACCGCCGCACCGATCGGCCTTATTTCACCGACAAAATGCCGGCCAATTGGCGCCTTGTCGCACTCATTCGGCGGATCCTGCCGGGCGCGCGAATTATCGACGTGCGGCGTGCCCCATTGGCCTGCTGCTTTTCGGCCTACACGACCTATTTCAACCGCCACACCGACTTTCCGAACACGCTGGAAGATCTCGGTCGATATTATCGGCATTATCTTGGGATGATGGAAATGGTGCAGGGTTTGACGCTCGACAGCTTGTACCGCCTCGATCACGCGCAGCTTGTATCGAATGCAGAGCGGGAGATACGCGCGCTGCTTGGCTTTCTGCGACTTTCTTTCTCGCCTTCGTGCCTCAGGCCTGAAGAGAATTTGCGAGCCATTTACACGCCGAGTGCCCAGCAGGTTCGGGCGCCCATTCATCACGAGAAAGACCGGTCGCATGTTTATCTGCGGTGGCTGCGGCCGTTACAGGCGGCGCTCAAGGCCGGATAATGGATGGCCCCCAGCTGGCGTTTTGCGGGCGATCCGCATTCTGGCGCTAGTCTGGAGAAGCAGACTTTTATTTACTGTTCCGCTACGACAACACACGTTCAGCGAACCGCTTTACTCATATTGCGCCGGGGTTTTTGTCATGCCTCGGACAGGTCGAAAGAGGACGAAACTCAATATTGCCAAAAACCAGGCCCCGACACCTCCATAGACCATCACGAGGCCAAAACCGGCGATAAGTCCGTGCTGTACGGCCGCCTCCGACAGGTTGCCGACGACGGCTTGGCCCGTCACGAGCGTCTCGGCATGACCGGAGGCGATCGCTTCCGCCGCAGCACGCAGTTGAGCAAGGTCTGCACCCTGCGGGGCAGCTCGTTGTAGCGTGGCTGCGATCCCTTCAATGAGAAATATCCCCATGAGCGCAATGTTCACGGCCAGCGTGATCAGTCGCGCGCTCATGTCGATGCCCGACGCCATCCCGGCCCGGCTGGCGGGAACCGACGCTGTTGTGGTATTGGTCACCGGAGTATTGGTGACGCCTATCCCGATGCCCGCAAGCAACAGGCCGGGCAGCATCGTCAGCCATCCTGGCTGTGCTGCGACGCTCCCGAGTTTCATCGCGATAAAGCCGAGTCCGATCGTGGCGAGGCCGAGCGGGATGACCAAACCAGGTCCGTATCGTAGCGACATGCGTTCGCCCAGGGGAGGAAAGATGAGCGCCGGCAAGGTGTAGGCGAGGAGACATAGACCCGTGCTGATCGCGTCGTATCCGAGGCCGATTTGAAGATAAATCGGCAGATATATCATGAATGGCCAATAGCTGACGTTCATTGCGATGCAGCCGAGGATAGCGCCGGAGAAGCTCCGGTTCCGAAAGACGGAGAAATCGAACATCGGATGCGCTTGCCGCCGCTCGGCGAACAGGAAGGCGGCGAAGCAAATGGCGGTCGGGACAGCCATCGCAATCGAACCGGACAGGCCAAGCGCGCGCGCCTGGGTGATGACATAGACAAGTCCGAATACCGCCAATGAGAGCGTAACGATTCCAACCACGTCAAGGCGCTTGGCCTCCGGATCGCGGGATTCGGTTACGGTGCCGGCGGCAATTGCCAGGGTCAGGAGCGCGAGCGGAAAGTGGACAAGAAAGGTCCATTCCCAGCCTGCCAATGCGATAATGGCGCTCCCGACGAGCGGCCCGAAACCGAGGCCGATTCCCGAGACGACGCCCCAGATCGCGAATGCGCGGCCTCTATCGCGGGCATCCTGAAACTGGTGAGAGAGAAGCGCGATCGAGCAGATCAGCATGGCCCCACCCGCGAGCCCCTGAAGCGACCGTCCCGCGATGAGGAGAGGCATGCTGTCGGCAAGCCCGCAAAGCGCGGACGTGGCGCCAAATGCACCCACGCTGATCAGGAAGACGCGCTTGCGACCATAGCGATCCGCCAGCGTTCCGGTCGCCATCAGCACGGTTGTGCAGGCGAGCGTATAGGCATTCATCACCCACTGAAGTTCCTGAAAGTCGCCGTGAAGAACCTCTTCCAGGCTTGGGAGGATCACCGGCACACTCGTGATCTCGAGGCCGAACATCAGTGCGCCAAGGCACACCGCGAACAAAGCCAACATATCTTTACGGGCTGAATGAAGTGACACAGGCGGCACCTTTCGACTGTCCGGACCCGTCTGCCCGGCTGGTGCGTTATCTGGTGAAAAGCGAATGATAACGGAAATGATTTTATTTTCTGGAATTTATTACAACTAATAATTAGTTGAGTATCATGGACATCGACCCGACTCTTCTGCGCGCATTTGTGGCGGTCAGCGAGACCGGCGGTTTCACACGCGCCGCCCGGCGGTTGAGCATCACCCAGCCAGCGGTGAGCCACCAGATCCGACGGCTCGAAGAACAGGTCGGCCGGGTGCTGATCCGCCGCACAACGCGCCGGTTGACCCTGACGCATGACGGCGAAGACTTCCTGCTGCACGCGCGTCAGATACTCACCGGCCTTGATGCGCTCGCGCAACGCTTCCGTCCCTCCCCGGTAACGGGCGTCGTCCGTTTCGGCGCGCCGGAAGCCTTCATGGGCGAGCGATTGCCGGCACTGCTCTGCCAATTCTCGCGCGCCTTTCCTGCGGTGCGGCTCGATGTTCATGTGAGCAGCTATCTGGATATCAGCACGATGATCGCGGCGGAGGAACTGGATCTGGCCGTCGTACTCTCCACGGCCGGGGGCGAAAATGGTGGCATCAGGCTGCGACGGGCGGATTTCGCGTGGGTTGCGGCCGATAATTTCTTGCTACCCGAGGGTGCGTCGCTGCCGCTCGCCTTCCACCCCCCGAACTGCATCAACCGGCTGGTGGGCGTTGCCGCGCTGGAAGCGACATCGATCGACTGGCACATCGCCTTTACCTCACCGAGCGAACAGGGCCTGCGCGCCGCGGTGCGATCGGGGCTCGCCGTGGCTGTGCTGATACGCAGCGACGTGGAGCCCGGCCTGCGCGTACTCGATGGCAACTATGGCCTGCCGGCTTTACCCGGCGCCGATTTCATGCTGATCCGCCGAGGCGGTCCAGCATCCCCGGCGGCCCTCGCCTTTGGTCAGATGCTCGTCGCTATGGAAGCGCCCGCGGGTTCGGCAGAGACAGGCATTTGATCCGGCGTGCAGATGCTACCGATCATCGACCAAAGGTCGACGATCGGTAGTTTCATTCTGCCGGTCGGGTCAGGCATCGACGAACATCGGGTCCTCATCGACGATGTTCCCCGACTGCCGGTCGAACAGACGGCGATATTGGCCGCCCGCATTCGTGAGCAGCGTTTCGTGATCGCCGTCCTCGACGACCCGGCCCTGATCGAACACCAATATCCGGTCGAGCGTGCGCACCGTCGAAAGCCGGTGCGCGATGACGATCGCGGTGCGGCCCTTCATCAACCGGTCCATCGCCTGCTGGATCAGCGCCTCGCTCTCCGAATCGAGGCTCGAGGTCGCCTCGTCCAATATGAGGATCGGCGCGTCGGCCAGAAAGGCGCGCGCGAGCGCCACGCGCTGGCGCTCGCCGCCCGACAGCTTGACGCCGCGTTCGCCGACGGGCGTCGCATAGCCGCGCGGCAGCCGCGCGATAAAATCGTGCGCATTGGCAAGCCGCGCCGCCGCCTCGACCTCGGCCTGGCTCGCCCCGGGGCGAGCGTAGGCGATATTGTCGGCCAGGCTGCGGTGGAACAGGATCGGCTCCTGCTGGACGATCGCGATCTGCGCGCGCAGCGACTGCTGGGTCGCGTGCGACACATCCTGCCCGTCGATCGTCACCCGGCCTTCGTTCACGTCGTAGAGGCGCTGGATGAGCTTGACGAACGTCGTCTTGCCCGATCCCGAATGGCCGACCAGTCCGATCCGCTCGCCGCCCCGGATCAGGACGTCGAGATGCTCGTAGAGCGGCTTTTCGTGCCCGCCGTAGCGAAAGGTGACGTCCTCGACGCGCACCTCGCCCGCCTTGATGCGGATCGGGGCGGCATCGGCGCGATCCTCGATCCCCAGCGGCTGGTCGTGGAGGTCGACGAGTTCCTCCATCTCGTTCACCGCGCGCTGGAGGTGATGAATGTGGAAGCCGATGTCGACGAGATAGCCGTGGACGACGAAGTAGCTGGTGAGCACATAGGTGACATCGCCCGGGGTCGCAGCCCCGTGCCACCATAGCCATAGAGCCACCCCGGTTATCGCGCCGCGCATGATCCAGAGAAGCAGGATCTGCGCGCTGCCCGACCAGGTATAGCGCATCCAGGTACGCCGCGTGCGCTTCGCCCATTTGGCAAGCAGTCCGCCGACGCGCTGCTCCTCGCGATCCTCGGCGCCGAACGCCTTGACGACGGCGTTGGAGCCGACCGCGTCCGACAGGAGGCCGCCGAGCTTGGTGTCCCATGCGTTGGACAGCGTTGCGGCGGGAGAGGCCCAGCGCGTGGCGAGCGTGAGGGTCATCGCCACATAGGCGGCAGCGCCGACGCCCATGACGAGCCCGAGCACCGGCCAATGCCAGCCGAGGAGAAGCATCGTGCCGACGAGCACGACCGCCGACGGCAGCAATTGAAGCAGAAGCACGTCATTGAGCGTGTCGAACGCCCACATGCCGCGCGTAATCTTGCGCACCGTCGAACCCGCGAAGGCATTGGCGTGCCAGTCGGTCGACAAGCGCTGGACGCGATGGAAGGCGTTCTGCGTCACACCCTGCATCATGCGAAGCGTGAAGGGAATGATGCCCGCCCAGGCGATATGGCGGAGCAGCACCATCGCGAGGCCAAGCGCCGCCATCGCCGCGAACAACGCGAGCGCGCCGTCGCGCTGGTCGGCCGCCAGCGCGTCGATCAGGCGCCCCGCGAACAGCGGCACGAAAATCTCCGTGACCGTTGCAGCGGTGATGAACAGGCCGATGAAGGCCGCGCGTCCGCGCTGCGCGGTCCAGTGGCGGAAAGTGAAATCGAGGACGCGGCGGATCGAATCCGCGCGGTTATTATCTTGTGTCGATGTCATATCGTGAACCGGCGCGGACGCGCCGTCTCCAATGCGTTGCTGTTCAGGGGGTGATCCGGACGAAACGCCGGATCACGGAGGCTTCAGGACCTAGTGGTGGAAGCGCTCGTTGGCGGGGAACCCGCCGAGAGGGCATGTGGTTGGAAATTTCATCGATGCCCTCCTTTCTTCGCGTTGGAATGATTCGGATGTGTATCGGCGTTCCATGCCGTTGGCAATCCTCGCTTTTAGCCTTGGCAGATCACACCAATTGTTTCTGCATCGCAATCAACACCGCCTTGGTGCGGTCGGTCACACCGAGCTTGGAGAATATGCTGGAAACGTGATTTCTTACGGTGCCTTCGCCCAGATTGAGCGCGGCAGCGATCTGGGGGTTGGAGATGCCGCTGGTTAGCAGCTTGAGCACGTCGCGCTCGCGCGAGGTCAGTCGATCGGGCGTTTCGAAGACGTCTTGCCGCCACTCGGCTTGAACTCCCGACGGGGCGGGTTCAGCCGCAAGCGACGCATAGAGGAACGATCCGCCTGCCGCGACGGCGCGGATCGCCTCGACCAGCGTTTCGGCAGTCACGCCCTTTAGCAGGAACCCGCGCGCACCGGCGCGGATGCCGCCGACCAGCGCGGCGTCGTCTTCGAAGGTGGTAAGAAGCAATGTTGGTGGCAGCGCACCGCGCGCCGCAAGCGCATGGACGACCTGCACGCCGTGCAGCTTGGGCATGCGGACATCGAGCAGCAGCACATCGGGCTTGCACCGAAGGACGGCATCGATCGCCGCCTCGCCATCCTCGGCTTCGGCGACGACCTCGATCCCTTCGAACAGTGCGAGCAGCGCGCGAAGCCCGCTGCGAATCAGCGCCTGGTCGTCGGCCAGGCATATACGGATCATGCCAACGCCCCGAAGGCCGGAATCTGACCGCTGACGGTGAAGCCGCGGCCGGGCGTCGCGGCGATCGAAAGCTTGCCGCCCAGCAGTTCGAAGCGCTCGCGCATACCGCCCAGCCCGGCACCCTCGGCCGCCGGGCCGCCGCGGCCATCGTCGCGGCCGGTGATGACGAGCGCACCGTCGTCGGCTTGCCTGAGTTCGATCACCAGTTCCTTGGCATCGGCGTGACGGAGCGCGTTGGTGATCAGTTCCTGCACGCAGCGCAGAATGGTGTCGGCCCGCGGCGCGTCGAGGGCGAAAAGATCGTCTGGAAAGACCAGCCGCACCTTGAGCCCGACCACGCTTTCGGTCAGCGAAAGCAAGGTCGCACGAAGATCGACGGGCTGGATACGGATCTCGTTGACCGCTGCGCGCACTTCGTCGAGCAACCCCCCGGCCAGATCGCGCGCATAGCCCAGATGCTTCGCCGCCGCGCCTTCGGTCGTGCGGCTTGCGACATCGAGGTGGATGGCAAGGCTGGTGAGATTGTGGCCCAGTGCATCGTGAAGATCGCGCGAGATGCGCAGCCGTTCGGCCATCCGCGCACTTTCGGTCAGGAGGGCGTGGGTGGCGCGCAGCTCGTCGTTGGCCCTGGCGAGGCTGGCCTTCGCAGCGGCTTCACCGCGGGCAAGATGCGCGGCGCTGACCGCGAAGAATTCGAAACCGAAGGTCGTGACCAGCACCAGCCAGTTCATCGCGTCGGGCGAAGGGACGCAATTCAGCAGCGCAAGCACCGCCGACTGTGCACCCACCGCGATGAGCGCGGTGCGCAGCGGCGCCACCCAAGCGATCTGCCAGGCGATGACGACCATCAGGACGGTCACGATAAAGCTGGGATAGATCCAGATCATGCCCATCGCAGCGGCGCTCTGGATTACCAGCAGCACCCAATGCAGGTGGCCGCCGGGCTCGACGCGCGCCGCCAGCACATAAGCCCCGATGAGCACCGTAAAGCCCAAGGTCATCTTGGCGGGCCAATAGGACGTCCCGCCGATCATCTCTTGCTCGAAGAAGCCGCTGTAGATCGCCTTCAGAACCGCCGCCGCGATGAGCAGCGCGCAGCCCACCCGGACGAGCGTCGTCTTCGGCCCGGCCTGATCGGTCGTGAGGATCGTGGGTTCCATGGCGGTTCCAATTTAACGCGATTGCGTGCGCCTGTCACATGACGCTTGTCATGGGTCGTGACCATGACGGCGCGCACTGGCGAGCACGACCGGCGTCGCGCGAAACTCACCCGACACAAAGCCAATGCGACGACGCGTCGGCCAATCAGCGGTGAGGGAATCCAATGAACGACGAGCGATCACACCCCTTTCGGATTTATCTCGTCTGCGCGGCCTCGTTGCTGGCGTTCGCAGCGACGCCGGCGCGGGCGCAGCGCTCCGACGAAAATGCCGTCGCCATCGCGTCGGACGCGTTCGGCGTCACCGTTGGCGATGAGCGCATCGGCGTCTACGCGACCGACAATGTTCGCGGGTTCAGCCCGATTACCGCCGGCAACCGCCGCATCGAGGGACTATATGTCGACACGCCGAGCGTAGCGCTGACCAACCGGCTCGTTTCCGGGTCGACCATCCGCGTCGGGCTGGCCGCGCTGAGCTACCCCTTCCCCGCCCCCTCCGGGATTGTCGATTACCGTCTGCGGCCGGCGGGCGATGCGTTCGTCGCGAGCGTCGTCGCCGGCCGGCCCTACTATGGCGGCGGCTATGTCGAGGTCGACGCGCAAATCCCGATCGTGCCGGGCAAGCTCAACGTCGAGGCCGGCGCCGGTTATACGAGCAACGAATATGCTGACGGGCGCGTCACGCATGAGTTTACCGCCGCGCTGATCCCCAGACTCCACTTCGACGGCGGGTCGTTGACCGCATTCTACACCTTCTCCGAATATGGCGGCGCCAGCGGCTCGCTGATGGTGACGCCGGGCCCGTTCCTGCCGCCCGATTTCAAGCCCGGGCGTTTCGAGGGGCAAAGCTGGACCGATCGCCTCCAGCGCACGCATCATTATGGCGCGATCGGCCATTTTGATCTGGCGACCGACTGGCGGCTGAGCGCGGGCGCCTTCGAGACGCGCTCGACACGCTATCGCACCTATATCGACCTGTTCCTCGACGTGCAGCGCGACGGGAGCGCGCGCAACGTCGTCATCTCCGAACCCGAATTGCCGGGACGCTGGACTTCGGGCGAAGCGCGGCTGGTCTGGTCGCCCAAGACGATGAGCTTCGCGCATGAGCTGGCGCTGTCGCTGCGCGGCCGCGACCGGTCGATCGAGCAGGGCGGCGGCGCTTCGGTGGTTCTTGGCCCAGCACGCGTCGGCGTTCCCAACCCCGCGCCCGAGCCCGACTTCGTCTTCCAGCCGACAACGCGCAATACGGTCCGGCAATGGTCGGCCGGCCTGTCCTATATCGGTCGCTGGCGCCGCTTTGCGGAACTCAACGCGGGCATCCAGACGACGCATTACCGCCAGGATGTCGCGCGCAACGGCGTGCCGGGCAGGACCAAGGCCGACGAGTTGCTCTACAGCGTCTCGCTCGCGCTGAGGCCGCTCGACTGGCTGACAGTCTATGCCGGGCATAGTGTCGGGCTCGAAGAAACCGCGCCACCGCCGCAGAGTGCTGCCAATCGCGACGATGCACCGCCCGCGTCCAGGACCCGGCAATGGGACGCCGGCATCCGCCTGTCGTTCGGCGAGACGCGGATCGTCGCGGGCCTTTTCGAAACGACGCGCCCCTATTTCGCGACCGACGCGGCGAACGTCTATGGCGTGCTGGGTGAGCGGCGGAACCGCGGGGTCGAACTCTCGGTCGTTGCGCAGCCGGTCAAGGGTCTGCGCGTCATCGGCGGGCTCATCTATTATGATCCGAAGGTGATCGGCGAGGCTGTCGCGCTCGGCCGAGCGGGCCCGCGCCCGCTCGCTTCGACCCCGATCAACGCGCGGCTCGACCTCGACTATGCCGTGCCGTTTGCCGAGGGCCTGTCGCTGCAAATGACGCTGGCGCACACCGGCGATACGATTGCCAGCACACAGGGCTATGCTGCGCTTGGCGGCGACCAGCTTCGTGTCCCCGCCGTCACCACCATCGATATGGGTGTGCGTTACCGGTGGCGGATCGGCGATATTCCCGTTTCCGCACGCCTCAACCTCCAAGACATCACCGACCAACGGACGCTGCGCGTTTCGGGCAGCAACAGCTTTTTTCTCAACAGCTCGCGCCGGATGAGCCTTCAGCTATCGGCGGACTTTTGAACAGGCCCTCACCCCGGCCTCTTCAGCGGGTTGCGATGGCCACCGCCGCGCCCGCCATCGCCGTTCCGCTGGCCCTGTTCAGGGTTTTCATCGCACGCGGGCTGGTGAACAACCGCCGGGCGCGAACCGCCAGATAGACATAGGAGCCAAACACAAGCGCGAGGACAGCGATGGTGACCGAGACGAGCTCAAGATAGCCGAGCAGCGAGATGCGCGTCAGATCGATGATGGTCGGCAGCAGCGCCAGATAGAATATCATCGTCTTCGGGTTGCTGAGCGTGAGCGCCAGCCCGGCGAGAAACAGCTTCACCGGATGCTCTGGCCGCCTGTCGAGTTCGACGTCCCCCGAGGCGACGGGCGCCGTCCACAAGCGATAGGCGAGATACACGAGATAGGCGATGCCCGCCCATTTGATGGCGACGAAAACACCGTAAAAATTATGCGCCAGCGCGGCCAGGCCCACAATGGCGAAGGATAGCCAGATGACGTCGCCGAATGTCATGCCGGCGGTAAATGCCACGGCGCCATTGGGTCCGCGCCCGAGAACGCGCGCGACGATCGCCGCAATCCCGGGCCCGGGAGAAATGGCGGCGACCAGCAAGGCGATCGCAAACACGATAATTCCGGCCATATCCATGACACTTCTCCAACTTCGCCGATGGGCGGTTTCCCGTCGGCCAAGGGAATAGCAAAGCGAAGTCCTCGTCCGCAAGCGGCGACACTAAAGAAGGCCCTGCCAATCGATCGCCTGTAATCCAGCTTATCGGAGCAGGTTGCCCAGAAAATTGAGAGGCGATCGATTCACCTCATCCATGCGCGCCGAATAGACCAGCACCCCGCTTCTCGAGAAAGCGCATTCCCTGCGGCGTCGCGAAAGCCGGAAAAATGGGGCATCGTATCGGCGGTGCCGGCGACATAGATCGCAGGCACCGGTAGAAACACCGCTCCATGGCGCGGTCGAAACGTGGTGCGCGTAGAACGACCGTTCTCGGCCGAGCAGGCATCCTTGACTGAGCGGCATATAGCGGGGGCAATGCTTCCGGACCGCTAATCGTCGGAATTGGCAGAAAGCCGTCGCCCAGGTCAGAATAGGCTTGGCTCACGGTCGCGGTAAGCTTGTCCCCGCGCTTCGAGACTGGCTGCAAAATCCGGATGTTGAATATAATAGCAGTTGCTATTATATTGTAGGACATGAGTGAAACGATCGGATTCCTGCTGAACGACACGGCGCGGCTGTTTCGTCGTTCGTTCAACGCGCGCACGCGCGACAGCGGCATTACCGCGCTGCAGTGGCGGCTGATCACCTATCTGAAGCGCCACGAAGGCATAAGGCAGGGACCGCTCGCCGAATTGATCGAGGTCGAGCCGATCACCCTGTCGCGTATGGTCGACCGGCTGGTCGAGGCCGAGCTGGTCGAACGCCGCGCCGACCCCGCCGACCGCCGCGCCTGGCAGCTCTATCTGACGCCGCGCGCTGACGAGGTGCTGGGCGGGATGCGCGCCACCGCTGACGCGCTGACCGCCGAAGCGACTGAAGGGTTGAGCGCTGCCGAAGTCGACCAGCTGATCGACCTCGTCGAACGCGTCCGCGCCAATTTGTCACGCCGCATATGCCAAAAAGAAAAAGAGACGATTTGATGGACCAGCTCTCCCGCACCCGCCCGAAGGCCGAAAACGCCACCCCGCCCAAGGCGGCGCCGAAGGCCGACCCCTTGCCTGGCCCGGCACTCGAAACCGAGACCGCGTCCAAGGCGAACTGGCGCACGCGCCTCCTGATGTTCGGCCTGCCCTTGGCTCTGATCGCAGGCGGTGCCGGCTGGTGGCTGACGAGCGGCGGGTCGGTGTCGACCGACAACGCCTATGTGCAGATGGACAAGGTGTCGGTCGCCGCCGAAGTCGGCGGGCGGATTACCGAGGTCGCGGTTCGCGACGGGCAGCAGGTGGCGAAGGGCCAGCTTCTCTTCCGCATCGACGGCGAGCCCTATGCGCTGACCGTCGCGCAGGCGACTGCGGCGATCGACGCCGCCGAGGTCGAGGTCGGCAATCTGTCGGCGAGCGCGAACACGTCGAGCGTCGACATTGCCGCGGCGCGCGAGGACGTCAAATTCGCCGAAGTCACTTTCCAGCGTCAGGCGGCGTTGATGGAGAAAGGCTTTACCACCAAGGCCGCCTATGACGCGGCGCGCCACGCCGTCGCGCAGGCGCGCGAACGCGTGCGCCAGACCGAAGCCGCCGCCGCCGAAGCGCGCACCAAGCTGGCCGCTGGCCCGTCGAGCGGGATCAACCCGCAGGTCGAGGCGGCGCGCGTCCAGCGTTCGCAGGCACAGGTGAACATGGGCCGCACGACGGTTCGCGCGCCAAGCGCCGGCCGTATCGCGCAGTCGGACCGGCTGCAGGTCGGCCAGATGATGGTCGCGGGGCTGCCCGCGGTCACGCTGGTCGACACCGCACATCCATGGGTCGAGGCCAATTTCAAGGAAACCGACCTCGCCGACATGCGCGTCGGCCAGCGCGCCGAAATCAGCTTCGACGCCTATCCTGGCGTAAAGGTGCGCGGCCATGTGCTGACGATCGGCGCGGGGACAGGTAGCGAGTTTTCGGTGTTGCCCGCGCAAAATGCCACCGGCAACTGGGTGAAGGTGACGCAGCGCGTACCGGTGCGCATCGCCTTCGACGAAAAACCAGCGCGCGACATGATCGCGGGGCTGTCGGCCGACGTCCGGGTGCTTACGAAGTAGGTCCCGTGGCGAGCAACGCCCTTCCCCGCCGGCCTTCCGCCGCGGCGCTTCCCGACGACGACAGCATCCCGCTGCACGAACGCGTGCGGTATCGCGGGCTGCTGACGGTGGCCGTCATGGGCGCGTCGATTATGCAGATCCTCGACACGACGATCGCCAACGTGGCCATCCCCCACATGCAATCGGCGCTTGGCGCGACGAGCGAGACGGTGACGTGGGTGCTGACGAGCTACATCCTCGCATCGGCGGTGGCGATGCCGATTACCGGCTGGCTCGCCGACCGGATCGGGCGGCGCGAATTGTTTATGGCAGCAGTTGTCGGATTCATCGTCGCCTCGATGGCGTGCGGCGCCGCGCAGACGCTTGAGCAGATGGTCGCTTTCCGATTCCTGCAAGGCGTCAGCGCCGCCTTTATCGGCCCGCTCTCGCAATCGGTGATGCTCGACATCAACCCGCCCGAACGCCACGCGCGCGCCATGTCGATCTGGGGCATGGGGATCATGATCGGGCCGATCCTCGGCCCGATATTGGGCGGCTGGCTGACCGAAAGCGCCAACTGGCGCTGGGTCTTTTACGTCAACCTGCCCGTCGGGCTGATCACGCTCGCGATGATGTGGGCGCTGCTGCCCAAGACGCGAAACGTCACGCGGCGGTTCGACCTGTTCGGTTTTTCGATGCTCGCGCTGGGGCTTGCCGCATTGCAGCTGATGCTCGACCGCGGCGCGCATCAGGACTGGTTCGACAGCATCGAAATCTGGATCGAGCTGGGCGTCGCCGTCTCGTGCCTGTGGATGTTCGTCGTCCATATGTTCACGGCGCGCGCGCCCTTGTTCAGCCGCCTGATGCTCGCCGACCGCAACCTAGTCACCGCGATGGGGTTCATGGTCGTGATCGGCGTCGTGATGTTCGCGTCGATGGCGCTGCTGCCGCCGATGCTGCAGAATCTGTTCGGCTGGCCGGTAATCGATACCGGCGTCGCGCTCGCGCTGCGCGGTGTCGGTATCCTCGCGAGCATGTGGGTCGCGGGACAATTGCTCGGCAAGATCGACGCGCGCTGGCTGGTCGGCACCGGGCTCCTCACCGCGGCCTATTCGTTATGGCAGATGAGCCACTGGTCGCTCGCGATGGGGATGCAGCCCGTGATCATCAGCGGGCTGGTGCAGGGCCTCGGCATGGGGCTGATCTTCATTCCACTGAACACCATGGCGTTCGCGACGATCCAGCCACAGTATCGCACCGACGGGTCGAGCCTGCTCAACCTGTTCCGCAGCCTCGGCGCATCGGTCGGCATCTCGATCGTCACCACCCTGCTCGCTTCGAACATCCAGCGGAGCCACGCGGATCTGGCGGCGCATGTCACCAACAGCTCGGTCAGCCTGCTCGACCCGTCGACCGCCGACCGCTTCGGCATCGCGGGCGACACGGCGATGGCGATGATCAATGCCGAGATCAACCGGCAGGCGGCGATGGTCGCCTATATCGACGATTTTTGGGCGATGATGTGGGTGACGCTGGCCTCGGTGCCGCTGGTGCTGCTGCTACGGCCGCCGAAGCCGGGCGGGCCGAAGGCGTCGGCGGCGGATATGGGACACTGAAGCATCAGGCGCCGCGTCGCTCCGTTATAAAGCGCATGAACTCCATCGGGTCCGGACTTTCGTCGAAGGTCGGCACACCTTCGGCAATCGCGATCCAGCCGCGCTTTCGCGTCACCCAGATATGCGCGAAGGGCTCAAGCCCCGAGGGGTCGTCGAGCGTGCCAGCGCGGACGATCGTCATCGCCGGGTAGACGGTGTTCGCATTGCACACACGGCTGAAACAGTCGGGACAATGTTGATTGTTCGTCGTTCCGCCCGACGGACGCTGCGTCGAAAAGGTCACGCTCCGCCCCGTCAGCGTCAACGCATCGGTCGGTACGATCACCTGATCGGCAAAGGCGCTCGCGGTCGATTTCTGGCAATCGAGGCAGTGACAGCAATAGTTGAGCAGCGGCCCTTCCTGCTCGAAGCTGTAACGCAGCTGCCCGCAGCGACAGCCGCCCGTGATCGCGGTCGGCATCAGCGGAAGAAACAGTTGGTGCCGGCGAAAAGCGCGTCGATCTTCGCCGAATCGCCGGGGGCAGCGAACATGCCGCCGATAACATTGTCGCCGGTCCCGATGCTGAACTCCTCGCCCAGCGTGCTGTCCTCAAGGTCGACGATCGTCACCGATTCGGACGCCTTGGCGCGCGTCGTGCCGACACCGATGCCGCTCATCGTTGAATAGGTCGCGGCGCCGGGCTCGTTGCCGAGGAACCAGCCGGCGAACTTGCCGTCCTGAAAGTTGAGCGTCATCGCGTCGTAGCGGGTGAATTCCATCGATCCCGCGCCGCATTCCGCGTTCGTGCTGCGGTCGTCTTCCTTGCCGGCGACATTCGCAAGCGCCGTTTCGGCCTGCGCGCGCGGGACACCGAAGGCGAGCAGGCTGGTCTTGCCGCTGGTCTTGTCGACGAAGCGCAGCCCCTCGCCGTCGAGGCCGACTGCGGTGGTTGCCGCGTTCGGGCCATCGGCCTTCGCCTCGGGCACCGCGGGAGCGACTGGGTCGGCATCGACGGGGGCCTTGTCGGCCGCGGGTTTGCACGCGGCGAGCAGGCCGATCATCGCGAGGGTCGTCAAGTTGCGCATGCCTGTCTCCTGTTTCGAACGCTCGGCCCCATCGTCATCACCAGTATCGCACCGAGGGTCGCGAGCGCCATATCCTTTTGCGCGTCCCAGATATCGCCCTGTTGCCCGTTATAGCGATCGGCGGTTTCGCCCGCCGCGACGATGGTGAGCAGCCATTCGAAGATTTCATAGAGACAGGATATGGCCAAGACCCAACCAAGCACGGTTAAGACGGCGCCGCGCGGGCCAAGCCCGCCCCAACGCCGCGCAATCTCGGCAACGGGGATCACCGACAGCGCGCCGAAGGCAAAATGGACAAAGCGGTCATAATGGTTGCGCGTCCAGCCGAAGGCGTCGGAGAGGCTGGTGCCGGTCAGCGACCGTGCCCAATCGTCATAGGGGACATTGCTATAGGCATAGCGTCCGCCGAGCGTGTGGAGTGCCATGAAGACGACGATGCACGCGACCGACGCGGTCGACAGCGGCCAGCGGCGAAGCAGCCAAGGCGCCGCAACGATCAGTAGCATCGTCGGGATATGCTGAAGCAGCGCGACATCGGGATAGGGCTGGTCGATTTGCGCGAGGAGGAGCAGCGCCAGGAGCAGGCCGATCAGCGGCCTTTGCGCATCGGGACGCGCCGAACCGGCCGTCATCGACCGAAATCCGCGAGGACGGCAATGGCGGAAAACTCCTTAACTTCACTCGCAAATGCAGTAGTCGGGCGCGGCGTCGGTGTTTGCATCATGCCGACGACGCTAATGCAGCAAGATATTGCAGGACAGCGATTTCCGATGCCGTCACCAGCGCAGCGACATGCAGCTGAGCCCGGCGTCGATATGCGCGATCTGGTCGGTCGGCAGCGGACGGATCGCGATGCCGCGCGCGGCGAGCAGCGCGTGCGTCGCGGGCCAGCGGTCACCGACGAGAACGGTGTCACGGATGCGCAGGATATTGGCGGCGGGCTCTTCGCCCGGCGGCGTCGTCACGACCTCCAGCCCCTCGAACTGCGGACAGCCCGCGAGCGCGGGCACCGCGAGGATCGTGCCCTCGTCAATCAGCCCGCAACCGGTCTTGAAGTGGAGAACGCCCGGCGGCGTTTCGGCGATCTCGGCGCGGGTGCCGAGCGTACCGAGCAGGCCCGCGAGTTCCTCAGCGCCGGTGGGGTCGGTGCGCGCCGAAAGGCCGATGATGACGCGGTCGGCGAGCCGCAGGATGTCGCCCCCGTCGGCGTATCCCGGGCCGCTCATTTCGAGGAGGCGGCTGTGGTGCGCCGCGAGGGCCCCGCGGATATGCGTAACCTCGCCCGCGCGGCTCGGTGCGCCGGGGCGGAGTAGGATCGCGCCCTTGGGAAAGGTCAGCGCGACATCCTCGGTGAACAGCGCGTCGGGGAAATCGTCGAGCGGCGTCAGGACTTCGACCGCGAGGCCGAGTTCGCGGAGCGTCGCGACATAGGCTTCATGCTCGCCGACGAGGCCATAGAAATCGGGATCGGGGCCGCCATCGGCGCGGATGCCCTTCACCGCAGAGCGGGCGGGCGCGCGGCAGAGGGCATGGGTGAAGGCATAGGGTCTGGTCATTCGCCCCTCTTATCCGTTCGCATCGAGCGAAGTCGAGATGCCCTGAGGGCAAACACCAGCGATGGTGTCTCGACGTCGCTCGACACGAACGGATGATGAGCGAGGCTCAGCCTTTCTTGAGGTGGCGGCGGCCGAGCAGTTCGGCGATCTGCACCGCGTTCAGCGCCGCGCCCTTGCGCAGATTGTCGCTGACGCACCAGAGGTTCAGGCCATTTTCGACCGTCGGGTCTTCACGCACGCGCGATACGAACGTCGCAAAGTCGCCCACGCATTCGACGGGGGTGATATAGCCGCCATCCTCGCGCTTGTCGTGGAGCACGACGCCGGGAGCCTCGCGGAGGATGCGCTGCGCGTCCTCGGCCGACAGCTCATTCTCCATCTCGATGTTGATCGCTTCCGAATGGCCAACGAACACCGGCACGCGGACGCACGTTGCGGTGACCTTGATCTTCGAATCAAGGATCTTCTTGGTCTCGACGACCATCTTCCACTCTTCCTTGGTCGACCCGTCGTCGAGGAATTTGTCGATGTGCGGGATGACGTTGAAGGCGATCTGCTTGGTGAACTTCTGGATGTCCTTCTCGTCGCCGACGAAGATCTGGCGCGTCTGGTTCCACAGCTCGTCCATGCCCGATTTGCCCGCGCCCGACACCGACTGATAGGTCGAGACGACGACGCGCTTGATCTTGGCGGCGTCGTGGAGCGGCTTCAGCGCGACGACCATCTGCGCGGTCGAGCAGTTCGGGTTCGCGATGATGTTGCGCTTCGTATAGCCGTCGATCGCGTCGGGGTTCACCTCGGGCACGATCAGCGGCACGTCGGGGTCCATGCGATAGAGCGAGCTGTTGTCGATCACGACGCAGCCGGCCGCCGCAGCCTTGGGCGCGTGGATCGCGGTCGCGTCGCTGCCGATCGCAAAGATCGCCATGTCCCACCCGGCCCAGTCGAAATTGTCGATATTCTGGCATTTGACGGTGCGGCCGCTGTCGCCGATTTCGACGTCGGTGCCCTGGCTGCGCGACGATGCGACCGCTGCCAGTTCGTCGATCGGAAATTCGCGCTCGGCGAGAATGGCGAGCACTTCGCGCCCGACATTGCCCGTGGCTCCGGCGACAACGATACGATAACCCATTTATTCACTCCTCAGTGTAAATACTCGGTTGAAAACGTAAATCTAATTCAGACTTTCCAGCGGAAATGGCCGGTCAGCTTGTGATCGAACAGCGCATCCTCCTCGCGCGTCCCGCCCCCGATATTGTGGAGGACGAGCGGCACGCCGGCCGTATCCTTGCGGTCGGACACGATGCCGGTGTGCGGCAGGCGGCCGTTCACCATCGCGGTGAAGATGTCGCCCGGGCGCCAGTCGGCCGGATTGGTTGTGACAGGGAGTGACGCCCCCTGCCGGCGCCAGAAGGTCGCGAGATTGGGCACGCGGCGATGGTCGATATTGCGGTCGGGGCGGCCCAGCCCCCAGTTTTTCGGATAAACCGCAAAATTGGCGCGCATGTCGGCGTTTACAAGAGCCTGCAGATCATGGCCGAGCGCGTCGCGAAAGGCGCGGATCACGACGTCGGTACAGACGCCCTTTGCGCGGTCGACATCGCCGTTCGGAAAGCGAAGCACGCTGTAGGCGGGGTCATAGCGCAGCGTCACGCCGACCTGCCGCCGCGCCGCGCTGACCAGCCGCTGCGCATTGGTGAGGGCCATCGCCTCGCCCGACACGCCGAATGCGAGCACCGCGCCAAGAAAGGCGCGCCGCGTCGGCTGGAACGGGAGGACGGACTGCTGCATGAAATTCGCTTTGCCCAAAAGAAAACGACCGGCTCTGCCTGTTGGCGGAACCGGTCGTTTTTGAAAGCTGTTTCGGCTTTGTAGAGGAGAAGCTCTCCTTAGCCTTCGCCGGCTTCCGACCGGTATTCGCGGCGCTCCGCAATACGCGCCGATTTACCAGTGCGGCCACGAAGATAGTAAAGCTTCGCACGACGCACGGCACCCTTGCGGATGACGGTAATGCTGTCGATGTTGGGCGAGTACAGCGGGAACACGCGCTCGACACCTTCGCCGAACGACATTTTGCGCACGGTGAAGTTGGAGCCCATGCCCTTGTTCGAGCGTGCGATGCACACGCCCTCGAAATTCTGGACGCGGGTGCGTTCGCCTTCGACCACCTTCACGCCGACTTTCAGCGTGTCGCCGGGGCGGAAGGTCGGAATGGTCTTTGCCGCTTTGGCAATTTCTTCGGCTTCGATCGTCTGGATGAGGTTCATGTCCTCTAGTCCTTTTCTTGTCGCCGCGCGCCAGAGGCAGGTCGGTCCCGAGCATCGACATGACGCTCCCAAAGGTCCGGCCTGCGTAACCGTGTGTCGATCTCCGCCTGGTGTTTCCGCCAGGCCGCGATCTTCGCATGATCCCCCGATCGCAGCACTTCGGGGATCGTGCGCCCTTCCCAATTTACGGGCCGGGTATAGTGCGGATATTCGAGCAAACCGTTTTCGAACGATTCGTCGTCACCGCTTGAAGCCGCGCCCATTACGCCGGGAAGCAGCCGAATGCAAGCGTCGAGCAGCAACAGCGCCCCCATCTCGCCGCCCGACAGGATGATGTCGCCCATCGACACCTCTTCGATCGGCCGCGCCTCGAAAATCCGCTCGTCGAATCCCTCGAACCGGCCGCAGAGGATGATCGCGCCCGGACCCGCCGAAAGCTGGCGCACGCGCGCCTGCGTGATCGGGGTGCCGCGCGGGGTCATCGCGAGGATCGGGAGGCCCGGATGCGCCGCCACCGCATGGTCGATCGCGGCGCCGAGCACATCGGCCTTGAGCACCATGCCCGCCCCGCCGCCCGCGGGCGTGTCGTCGACGGTGCGGTGCTTGTCGGTCGCAAAATCGCGGATCTGCACCGGCGCGCAATGCCATGTCCCGCTTTCGAGCGCGCGCCCCGCCATGCTGTGCCCCAGCGGGCCGGGGAACATGTCGGGATAGAGTGTCAGGGGGACGGCGGTGAAGGGCATATATCCCCATGCCGCTCACCGACCCCGCTTGGCAAGCGTCAGCTGTCGACGCGCACGCGTTCCATATGCGCCTTCATGCGCGCCAGCCCCTCTGCCATCATCGGCGCGACCTGCTGCGCGAGCGCATCGGGCAAGATGTCGGCGGTCCAGCGCACGCGCGCGCCGCCTTCGGCCTCGGCGACTTCGAGCACGCCATTATGATGCTCGAACGCCTTGATCGCCCAGACGAGGCGGCGGCGGTCGTCGTCGACCGAGACGATCGTTTCGTCGGCCACCGCGCCGTTCGCAAAGGTGACGCGGCGTACCCGCGCGCCGCCGCCTTCGATCATTTCGGTGGCGGCGACGAACCCCGGGACGAGCCGGTCGTGAAGCCGGCCGACGTCGCGCGCGGCCTCCCAGATCGTGCCGGGATCGGCGGCAATGAAGATGTCGTGGTGGATCGAGGCCATCGGGCTTGCTCCTGCTCTGGATAGGCGGCCGATGATAGCGGCGTCGCCGCACCGTCGCTGGCAGGAATCGGACGCGGTCACCGACACCCCCGGACAAGCGCGGCGGATTCCCGTATAAAGAGCGCATGACGCCGCCCGACGAACCCGACCTCGATTTCGCGCTGTGCGAACGGGTGCGCTATGCGCGCGATCCGGCCTATGACGGGATTATCTTCATCGCGGTCAAATCGACCGGCATCTATTGCCGCCCGGTCTGCCCGGTGCGCCAGCCGCTCTCGCGCAACGTCAGCTATTACCGCAGCGCGGCGGCGGCCGAGCGCGCGGGCTTTCGTCCCTGCCTTCGCTGCCGGCCGGAAACGGCGCCGCGCTCGCCGGCGTGGAACGGCACCCGCGCGACCGTCGATCGCGCGCTGCGGCTGATCGAGGACGGCGCGCTCGACGAAGCAGACGTCGAGGCGCTGGCCGGGCGGCTCGGCATCGGCGCCCGCCACCTGACGCGGCTGTTCCGCCGCCATCTCGACACCACACCGCTGGCCGCCGCGCGCACGGCGCGCATCCAGCGCGCCAAGCGACTGATCGATACCACCGACCTTGGCATGACGGACATCGCGCTGGCAGCGGGCTTTGGCAGCGTGCGGTCGTTCAATGCGGCCTTCCAGCAAGTCTATCGCCGGGCGCCGAGCATGTTGAAACGCCGCGTAAGGCGCTAGCCCGGTTCGGGCGGCGACAGCGGCTCCCATACCGCGTCGGGCAGCAGGTGGCGATCCTTCTCCATCTCGTCATGCAGCCATTCACGGAACCGCTCAATCTTGCGCACCCCGACGCGGTTGTCGCGGTGGACGAGCCACATGCCCGACGATGCCGAGACATAAAGCGTGTCGAACGGTTGGACCATGCGGCCGCTCGCGAGTTCGCCTTGCCAATAAAGCGGGGTCATCATCGCGACGCCGAAGCCCGCCTGTACCGCGCTCCCTTCCTGCAACTGGCTGTCGAGTTCGATCCCGCGCCGTGTCGACGCCGGCGGCGTCGCGACCCCGGCCAAGGCGAACCAGTCGGTCCACCAGCTGTCGTTCGGCGCGAGCCGCTGGACGCGCAGGAGGTCGGCCGGCTCGCGAATGGCATGTTCTTCGATAAACGCCGGCGAGGCGATCGGCGCGAGATATTGGCGCATCAGGAAATCGCTGCGCAGCCCGGGCCAGACGCCCTTGCCGATGCGGATCGCGACATCGACGTTTGAGGCGTCGAAATCGATGAGGTCGTTGCTCATCGCCATGCGCACCGCGAGCTCGGGATATTCGAGCTGGAAGCTGCCGATGCGCGCGCTGAGCCAGGTGCCGCCGAAGCTGGTCGCGGCGTTGATCGTCAGCACATCGGCCTCGTCGCTGCCGAGCGCGGCGAAGGCGTCGCCCATCGTCGCGAAGGCGTTGCTGATCGCGGGGAGCAGCCGCTGCCCGGTTTCGGAGAGCCGCACGCGGCCTTTCTCGCGCACGAAGAGCGCGCGGCCGAGTCGATCCTCCAATTGGCGGATTTGATAACTCACCGCCGCCTGCGTCAGCCCCAGTTCCTCGGCGGCGCGCGAGAAATTCTGCAGCCGCCCGGCGGCTTCGAAGGTGCGTACGGCGGCGAGAGGCGGCAGGCGGGACACGCCTCCTTATAAGTACGGCTTATATCATGGTCTACGCCTTTTGTTGGCGGCGCGGTGTCGAGGGGTGCATATTCTCCTCATCAAGCGAAAGGAAATGAACGATGAAAGACGAGCAGTTCATGCGCGTTTGGAATGACGGTCATGATCATTTCAGCGCCGATATCGCCCGCGGCCTCCACTGGCTCGCGACCCCGTTCCGCCGCCTCGGCGAATGGATCGCCCTGCCGAGTGCGCCCGGCGAAGACAGCGTCTTCACCCGCGCCGGGCGCGATAAGAATCCCTGCCCCTCCCCTCAAGGTCCAGGGCGAAACGGGGTGGGGCCGTCCCTTGCTAAAGGCCCCGCCCCGTCGACATCAGCGCGCTTCGGGCGGCACCACACGCAGGCGCAGCGCCTGGATCGTGACGGGCATCGTCGGTGCGAGCAGCAATATCCCGTCGAGCTTGCCCTTTTCGCAGTTGAGGCGGAAGGCGGTCGACATCGCGCCCGTCGGCGCGAGCGGTTCGTCGGTGGGACACTCCCCCACCTCAGCCTTCAGCCTCACAAATTCGGCCACCCAATTATCGGCGGAGCGGTCGAGCAGGAAGTTCATCGCGAGCTTGCCCTGAAGCGGGCCGAGATCGCCCGCAACATAAGCCGCCCTTGCCGCCGCATAGGCATCCGCCACCGCCGGTGACACCGGGACGGTGCGCGTTTCGAGCAGCCCCGCCTTGTCCATCAGGGCCGCGGTGTCCCATGCGGGGCCCGACGGGCCAGCGTAAGTGCGGTTCGACAGCGCGAACACGCCGACGCCGTGATCGGGCATCAGCATGACATGGCTGCCATAGCCCGGATAACCGCCGCCATGCGCGAGCGTCAGGCCAAGGTCGCAGTCCTGCGCGACGCGCCAGCCCATGCCGTAAGCGCTCGACAGCTTGCACGCGTCGGCGCCGCTCGCTCCGGTGCGATTGACCACCGCGGTGAAATTCAGCCCCTGCGCTATTTCGCGCACCGTCGCGCGCTTGACCGGCCCGGTGTCGGGATCGTCACGCGCGGGCCAGGCCGCGAGCAGGAAGGCGACCCATTTGGCATAGTCGTTCGCGCTGACTTGCAGCCCGCCCATCGCGTTGAACGCCCCGTCGACCATCTCAGGCTCGGCGGTCCATTTCTCATTTTCCCAGCGATAGCCAAGCGCGTAGCGCGCCTTCGGCGCTTTGGGCGCGTCGAAGCCGCTGCTCGTCATGCCAAGCGGGGTCAGGATCGCCTTCCGGACATAGGCCGTGTATGGCATTCCCGACGCATTGCTGACGATCCGTCCGAGCAAGGCATATCCGAAATTCGAATATTCATGTTGGCTCTGCGGCACGCGGCTGAACGGCACGCCCGCCGCGATCATCCGGGTGAAATCCTCCTGCGGCAGCACCTGCTGGCGGTCGCCCCACGGATCGTCGGTGACGAAACCGCCGACATGCTGGAGCAGGTCGCGCACCCGGATGCGCGGGCTGTCCTTGGTCGGATAGGTCCAGCCCTTCATTTCTGGCACATATTGTTCGGCGAGGTCATCGAGGCGGAGCTTGCCGTCGTCGCGCAGCTTCAGGATCGACAGCGCAGTGAACGCCTTGGTCATCGAGGCGATGCGGAACAGGCTGTCGGGGGTGACGGGGCGCTTGTCGGTGACATTCTGGACGCCAAGGCCCTTCACATAGGCAAGCTTGCCGTCCTTGACGACGCCATAGACCACCCCGGGGACATGCTGATCGGACTGGAATCGGGCGAAAAGCGCGTCGATTTCGGGAGCGAGCTTGTCGAGGGTTTTGGGAGCCGTGTCCTGGGCGGTGACAGGGGGCGCAACGGCCAGTGCTGCCGCGAGAAGGAGACCAAATCTTGCGCGCATCAAAACCTCCGTTCGTGCTGAGCTTGTCGAAGCACTGTTCTTCCTTCGCAACATAGAAAGGAAGAGCAGCCCTTCGACAAGCTCAGGGCGAACGGATTTTGATGGGAGGCGGTTTTACTCGACGAACGCCGCGTTCACGGTCACGCCGTCGTCGTTCCACACCGGCACCGCCTGTGCGGTCATCGGCACCATGAAACGTTTGCGATCGGGCTTCTCGATTTCGAGGATGTCGCCCGCGCCGAAATTCTCGATCGCGGCGACATGGCCGATGGCCGTGCCGTCGGTCGACACGCACGGCAGGCCGAGCAGATCGTGGTGATAATATTCGCCCTCGCCCAAGGGCGGCAGCGCCGAGCGCGGGACGGTGAGCAGGGTGCCGCGCAGCGCTTCCGCGCCGCTGCGGTCGGTGACTTCGGCAAAGGTCGCCACCGCGCCCTGATTGGCGGGGCGCACCGATTTCAGGGTCAGCTTGCGGTCGCCGGCCTCTAAAACGGAAAAGGCGCGGAGAGCATCCGCGCCTTCGCCAAATAATTTGAGACGCACCTCGCCCCGTACCCCATGCGCGCCGGCGATGGCGGCGAGGGTGACGGGGCGATTCGCGTCGGCCAAGGCTTAGCCTTCGGCCTTTTCTTCGCCAGCTTCTTCAGCGGGCGCTTCTTCAGCAGCAGCTTCTTCAGCAGCGGGAGCAGCCGGGGCTTCTTCGGCCGGGCCGCCTTCGGCAGCCTGTTCGGCCATCGCGGTGGCGTCGTCCGCGGTTGCGTCGGCCGGGGTTTCGTCGGCAACGGCTTCAGCAACGGCTTCGGCGGTCGCTTCGCTCTTCACCGAGCCGGTTGCGTCCGATTCAGCGGCAGCGGGGGCGGCTGCTTCTTCGGCCACGACTTCTTCAGCGGCAGTTTCTTCAGCCGGAGCGGCTGCTTCGACCGCTTCGGGCTCGGGTGCCGGAGCGGCGGCGGCAGCTGCTGCGGCTTCTTCGGCGTCAGCCAGCTTCTGGGCCTTTTCTTCGGCGCGTTCCTTGGCCTTTTCGCCCGGGACAGCCTTGTTCGGGTTGTTGCGTGCGGCGCGTTCGAGGACGCCAGCGGCGTCGAGGAAGCGGGCGACGCGGTCGGTCGGCTGCGCGCCAACCGAGACCCAATGCTTCGCGCGGTCGGCGTCGAGCTTGATGCGCTCGGGATTGTCCTTGGCGAGCAGCGGGTTGTAGCTGCCGATACGTTCGATGAAGCGGCCGTCGCGCGGGCTGCGCGAATCGGCGACGACGATCTTGTAATAAGGACGCTTTTTCGAACCGCCGCGTGCGAGGCGAATGGAGGTTGCCATGATATTTTCCTTTTACTTCTAAACTGAAATTCGGGTTTAATTACTTCTTTTTATTCATCAAATTTGCGAGCTCGGGCGGCATCGATCCGCCTCCACCGAGACCGGGAAGGCCACCGCCACCCATACCGCCCATTCCGGGAATGCCGCCGCCCTTGCCGAACAGCGCGCCGAGGCCCTTGAGCCCGCCCATCTTGCGGATCTTCTTCATCGCGGTCGCCATTTCCTGGTGCATCTTCAACACTTTGTTGACCTGCTGGACCGTCGTGCCCGAACCGTTGGCGATGCGAATCTTGCGCTTCGCGGTCAGGATTTCGGGCTTCGCGCGTTCCTTGGGGGTCATCGACCCCATGATCGCGTCGAAATGGACGAGCATCTTGTCGTCGGCACCGCCCTGCGCCGCGGCGACCTGCGCCTTCTTGATCCCGGGGATCATGCCCGCCAGCGCGCCAAGGCCGCCCATGCGGCGCATCTGATTGAGCTGGGTGCGCAAATCGTTGAGGTCGAACTGGCCCTTGGCCATCTTCGCCGCCATCGCCTCGGCCTCTTCGGCCTGGATCGTCTCGGCGGCGCGCTCGACGAGGCTGACGACGTCGCCCATGCCGAGGATGCGGCCCGCGATGCGCGACGGCTGGAAGAGTTCGAGCCCGTCGAGCTTTTCGCCCGTGCCCGCGAACTTGATCGGCTTGCCGGTGACGGCGCGCATCGAGAGCGCGGCACCGCCGCGCGCGTCGCCGTCCATGCGGGTGAGCACGACGCCGGTGAGCGGCACCTGATCGGTAAAGCGCTGCGCGACCTGCACCGCGTCCTGCCCGGTCAGGCTATCGACGACGAGCAGGGTTTCGGCCGGGTTCGCCGTGCGCGATACCGCCTGCATCTCGTCCATCAGCTGCTGATCGACGTGGAGGCGGCCCGCGGTGTCGAGCATCAGGACGTCATAGCCCTGAAGCTTCGCTGCCTGCATGGCGCGCTGCGCGATCTCGACCGGCTGCTGCCCCGCGACGATCGGCAGCGTCGCGACGTCGATCTGGGTGCCGAGGACGGCGAGCTGTTCCTGCGCGGCGGGGCGATTGACGTCGAGCGACGCCATCAGCACCTTCTTGCGCTCTTTTTCCTTGAGCCGCTTCGCGATCTTCGCGGTCGTCGTCGTCTTACCCGAGCCCTGCAGGCCGACCATCATGATCACGGCGGGCGGGGTGACGGCGAGTTCGAGCTCGGCGGTTTCGGAACCGAGCATTTCGGTCAGCGCGTCGCTGACGATCTTGACGACCTGCTGCCCCGGGGTGACCGAGCGAAGGACATTGGCGCCGATCGCGAGGTCGGTGACCTGATCGATGAAGCTGCGCACGACGGGCAGCGCGACGTCGGCCTCGAGCAAGGCGATTCGCACTTCGCGCATCGCGGCGCGCACGTCGGCCTCGGTCAGCGCACCGCGACCGCGGAGCTTTCCGAAAACATCGCCAAGCCGGTTGCTCAGACTATCGAACACAGCCAAAATCCTTGCCTACAACGCCCGCAACGCAAAACACGCCGGTGAGCGAAACCTCGCCAACCAGCGGTATCCGTGGACAGTGTTTCCGTCGCGGATGTCGATATGCCCGAACGCAAAATGCGCGCGGACGCGGCGGCCTTTACGCAAAAGCGCCGCCGAAAGCAAGCGGCGGGCCGTCCTGCCCCCGCGAACGGCGCGGCTGCGGTGCACTTAACCCAAATTTCACCGCTTTGCCCGCATAGAGCCCGTAAGGGTGGGATAAAATTCATATGACATCGACGCCGAAGCCATTCGACCGCAGCGAGGGCGCGAAACGCGACATCATCGCCGGCGGCATCGTTGTCGCCGCCATTCTGCTGTTCGTGGGGACGGGCAGTAATGTGATGCAGGCGGCCGTCCGCGCTCTCATCGGCATCGGCGGCGGCCCCGACCGCGCGCTGGCGACGGCGGTCATCCTCAATGTCGCGCTGATTCTCTTCGGCTGGCGCCGTTACAAGGATCTCAACCGCGAAATCCTCGAGCGCACCGAGGCCGAGCAGCGCGCGCGCTACCTCGCCGACACCGACCCGCTAACGGGCTTTCTCAATCGCCGGGCCCTGCTCGCGACGGGGCAGCGGCAGATCGCGAATGCGATCGCCGAAAAGCGTCAGGTCGCGCTGTTCCTGCTCGATCTCGACCATTTCAAGACCGTCAACGACATCCACGGCCATGTCGCGGGCGACCGCGTGCTGCAGGTTGCCGCCGACCGCATCTCGGCCGTGCTGCCGCCCAATGCCACCAAGGCGCGGCTCGGCGGCGACGAGTTCGTCGCGATGCTGGTGTTCGAGCCCGCGGCGCGCGCCGATATCGACGCGCTGGCCGCCGAGCTCGTCATGGCGCTCGACAATAATGTCACGCATGACGGGCAGCAGATCCGCGTCGGCGCGTCGCTCGGCATATCGCTCGCCAGCGACGCCAGCGTCACGATGGAGACGATGGTCCGCCAGGCCGACATCGCGATGTATCATTGCAAGGACGAGGGCCGGAACCGCTTCTGCTGGTTCGAGGCCGGGATGGAGATGGCCGTACAGGTCCGCAACCAGATCGAAACCGGCATTCGCGACGGCATGCCGCGCGGCGAGTTCGTCCCGCATTTCGAACCGCAGGTCGACATCGCCAGCGGCCGCCTGATCGGCTTTGAAATGCTGATGCGCTGGGAATCGCCCGAATATGGTATGATCCCGCCTGAACGCTTCATCCCGGTCGCCGAGGAAAGCGGCCTGATCGGCGAATTGTCGCTCCAGGTGATCCGCGAGGCGATGGAGACCGCCAAACGCTGGGACCCGTCGATCATGCTCGCGGTCAATATCTCGCCGCAGCAGCTGAAGGATCCGTGGTTCAGCCAGAAGCTGACCAAGCTGCTCGTCGAGGTCGGCTTCCCGGCGAGCCAGCTCGAGGTCGAGATTACCGAAAGCTCGCTGTTCGAGAATCTGCCGCTGGTGCGCTCGATCGTCACCAGCCTCAAGAATCAGGGCGTATCGCTCAGCCTCGACGATTTCGGCACCGGCTACAGCTCGCTATCGCATTTGCGCGCGCTGCCGTTCGACCGGATCAAGATCGACCGCAGCTTCGTCGCCGCAATGCGCGGCAGCCCCGATGCGCAGGCGATCGTCGTCGCGATCGTGCGGCTCGGCGAAAGCCTGGCGATGCCGATCACCGCCGAAGGCGTCGAGGACGAAGCGACCGCGATCGAACTGACGCGGCTTGGCTGTTCAAAGGGGCAGGGCTGGTATTTCGGCCGCGCCTCGTCGGCCGCCGACACCGAGCGGCTGCTCGCCGAGCGCGGCCTGCTGCGCAAGCCGATGGCGCCGCCCGCCGGCCCCGATACCAGCGAAGACGCGCCGCTGCGCAAGACGGCTTAGTCCTCCCCTCCCTGCAAGGGAGGGGCTGGGGGTGGGTTGGCGAGCGAAGCTCGCCGCTCTAGTCTTCGGTCCATGCATCGCGTACCGCCGGAAATGACCGAGCGCGCCCGGCAGCTTCGGAGGGATTCCACACCAGCGGAGCGGAAACTGTGGCGCATACTCTCGCGCTATCGACCAGCGTTCACGCGGCAGCTTGTGGTGGCCACTATATTGTCGACCTTGCATGCCGGGATGCCAAGCTCGCTATCGAACTCGATGGCAGTCAACATCTCGATCAACAACAATATGACGAGAAGCGAACCGCCTATCTGGAAAGCATGGGCTGGCGAGTCATCCGGCTATGGAATTCCGAGGTGATGACCAATCCCGACGGAGCAGCGGAATATCTGCTCGCGCAGGCCGCCGAGTGCCTCGGCGGAACCCACCCCCAACCCCTCCCTTCCAGGGAGGGGAGGATCAGGAAGCCCCGGATGGTTCGCTAGACTTCGCGCCCGCGCGCCCTTACATGCGCGGACTATGGCAGACCGCTTCACCAAGATGCACGGCCTCGGCAACGACTTTGTCGTGATCGACGCGCGCGAGCGCAGCGTCGAGATAACGCCGGCGCGCGCGCATGCGATCGCCGACCGCCGGCATGGCATCGGGTGCGACCAGCTGATCCTGCTCGAACCCTCAGCCAGTGCCGATGTGAAGATGCGCATCTTCAACGCCGACGGCGGCGAGGTCGAGGCGTGCGGCAATGCGACGCGCTGCGTCGCGACGCTGATCGGCAAGCCCGCAGTGATCGAGACGCTGGGCGGCATGCTGCGCGTCACGCCCGCCGACGGCGGCGCCGAAGTCGTGCTGGGCGAACCCGAATTCGACTGGGAGCATATCCCGCTCGCGATGCCTATGGACACGCGCGACATGCCGGTCGCGTGGGACGAGCTGGAGCATGGCGCGGGGGTCAATGTCGGCAATCCGCATATCGTCTTTTTCGTGCCCGAGGCCGATGCCGTCGCACTCGACGAGCTGGGCCCGCGGATCGAGACCGATCCGTTGTTCCCCGAGCGCGTCAACGTCAATGTCGCGAGTCTCGACGGTGAGAATCAGTTGCAGCTGCGCGTCTGGGAACGCGGCGTCGGGCTGACGCAGGCGTGCGGCACCGGCGCGTGCGCAACCGCGGTCGCCGCGATCCGCGCGGGGCTGGTCCAGTCGCCGGTGACGGTGTCGCTGCCCGGCGGCGATCTCGTCATCCGCTGGGCGCCCGGCGAGCCGATCGTGATGAGCGGCGCTGCGACGCGCGTTTACGAGGGCGAGACCGACTGGGCGCAGTTCGGATGAGCGCTTCCCTCGTCGACCGGCAAGAGGTCGTCAATTTCGGTTGCCGGCTGAACATCGCCGAGGGCGAAGGGGTTCGTGCGGCCGTCAAGGCTGCGGGCGCTCGCGACACGATCGTCTTCAACAGCTGCGCGGTAACCGACGAGGCGGTGCGGCAGGCGCGGCAAGCCGTGCGGCGCGCGCTGCGCGAGCGGCCGGGCGCCGAGGTTGTGGTCACCGGGTGCGCGGCCGAATTGGAGCGCGAGACCTTTGCCGCGATGGGTGCGCGTGTGGTGTCCAACGATGCCAAGGACCTTGCGCAGAGCTACGGCGGCGCAGTCGCGCCGGTGGCTTCGGCTTATGCTCCCGCCCTCTCCGGCGCCGATCATGCGCGCGCCTTCCTTGGTGTCCAGACCGGTTGCTCGCATAGCTGCACCTTCTGCGCGACGGTGCTGGCGCGCGGGACGGCGCGATCGGCAAGTGTCGACGCGGTCGTCGCGTCCGCGCAAACGGCACTCGACCGCGGGCAGCGCGAGATCATCCTGACCGGGGTCGATCTTGCCAGCTATGGCGATGACAGCGGCACGACATTGGCCGCGCTGGTCGAGGCGTTGCTGGCGCTGCCGGTCGAACGGCTTCGCCTCTCGTCGCTCGACCCGGACCGGATCGACGACGCGCTGTTCGCGCTGCTCACGCAGGAACAGCGTGTGATGCCGCATATCCACCTGTCGCTGCAGGCGGGCGACGATATGGTGCTGACACGCATGAAGCGCCGCCATCGCCGTGCCGACGCGGTTCGGCTGATCGAGCGATTGAAAGCCGCGCGGCCCGAGATCGCGATCGGCGCCGATCTGATCGCGGGCTTTCCGACCGAGGATGACGCGATGTTCGCGAACTCGCTGGCGCTGATCGACGATTGCGACATCGTCTTCGGGCATATCTTTCCGTACAGCCCGCGCGCCGGGACGCCCGCCGCGCGGATGCCGCAGGTCGGCCGCTCGATCGCCCGCGAGCGCGCCGCGATCCTGCGCGACGCCAATGCGCGGCGGCGGCAGGATTGGCTCGATACGCAGGTCGGTCGCACCGCATCGATGCTCGTCGAGCGCGACGGCGCCAGCGGTCATGTCGAAAATTTTGCCGCCGTGGCGCTGACCGCACCCGCGGCGCCCGGCACCATCATCGACGTGCGCCTCGGCGTGCGTGACGGCGACCGCATGATCGCCACCCAAATCGAAGCAAAGGATATCGCGGCATGACCGGCCAAAGCTGGAGCGAACGGCTGCTCGGCGGATTTCGCCGCACGTCGGAACGGCTCGGCGAAAATCTCGCCGGGCTGACCGGCAAGGCGCGGCTCGACGAGGATGATCTCGACCGGATCGAGGAGGCGCTGATAACCGCCGACCTCGGCCCCGCGATGGCCGAGCGCATCCGCAGCCGCCTCGCCGAGCGCCGCGACATCGCCGCGAACGGCACCGAGGAATTGCGCAAGGTCGTCGCCGAGGAAATCGCCGCGGTGCTGCGCCCGGTCGCCGAACCGCTCGACATCGATGCCTTCCCGCGCCCGCAGGTCATTCTGGTGATCGGGGTCAACGGGTCGGGCAAGACCACGACGATCGCAAAGCTCGCGCATCTGTTCCAGGAACAGGATTATGGCGTGATGCTCGTTGCGGGCGACACGTTCCGCGCCGCGGCGATCGGGCAACTCAAGGTATGGGCCGAACGGCTGGGCGTGCCGATCATGGCGGGACCCGAGGGTGGCGACAGCGCGGGCATCGTGTTCGACGCGGTCAAACAGGCGACCGCGACGGGGATCGACGTGCTGATCGTCGACACCGCGGGGCGGCTGCAGAACAAGCGCGAGCTGATGGACGAGCTTGCCAAGATCAAGCGCGTGCTCGGCCGCCTCAACCCCGCCGCGCCGCACGATGTCGTGCTCGTGCTCGACGCGACGACGGGGCAAAATGCGCTGTCGCAGATCGACGTGTTCCGCGAGGTTGCGGGGGTTACCGGGCTGGTGATGACGAAGCTCGACGGCACCGCGCGCGGCGGCGTTCTCGTGTCCGCGGCCGAACGCCACGGCCTCCCCATCCATGCGATCGGCATCGGTGAAACCATCGACGACCTTCGCCCGTTCGATGCGGACGAGATCGCAGGCATTATTGCAGGAAATATCCGATGAGCGACGTGCTTCCCACTGGCCCCGAGGCGGTCCCGGCACCGCCGCCGGCGAAGCATGGCTGGCTCAACTTCGTGATCGATTTCGGGCCGTTGCTCGTCTTCTTCCTCGCCTATAAATTCTCTTCGGGCGGCGAAGGCGCGTTTGCCGCGACGACCGCGGCGATCAAGGGCACGGTCGCCTTCATGGTCGCGATCGTCATCGCGATGGCGGTGTCGAAGTGGAAGCTCGGCAAGATTTCGCCGATGCTGTGGATGTCGAGCATCCTCGTCCTCGGCTTCGGCGCGCTGACCATCTGGTTCCACGACGAGCGCTTCATCGTGATGAAGCCGACGATCATCTATGGCGCCTTCGCCGCGCTGCTGCTCGGCGGATACTGGTTCAAGAAACCGATGCTCAAATATCTGCTGCAGTCGGCGCTCGAGGGGCTCACCGATCGCGGCTGGCTGCTTCTGTCGCGCAATTGGGGGCTGTTCTTCGCCGCGCTCGGTATCGCCAATCATGTGATGTACGAGATGATCCAGGCGAAGCAGATGAGTTTCGACCTGTGGCTGACGATCAAGGTCTGGGGCGTCACCGCCCTCTCCTTCCTCTTCACTTTCAGCCAGGTTCCGGTGATGCTGAAGAACGGCCTCGCCGTTCCCGAGGAAGCGGCAACCGACAAAAGTTGATGCATTTCCCCGCCGCGCTGGCATAGCTGCGTCACCGGCACCGGGTCGCACGCGGCGCCGCGATAAACAGGGGGAACTGCCATGGATAAATTTTTCGGAAACCTGCACGCGGTGTTGGGCACGGGGCTCGTGCTCGCGATCATCCTGATGCTGTGCCTGAACGGCCAGAATTTCGAGGACGGGGTCGCCGCGGGCAATGCGATCATGCGCTGGCTGCACACCTTCTTCGGCGTGCTGTGGATCGGCCTGCTTTACTATTTCAACTTCGTCCAGATGCCGACGATGCCGAAGATTCCGGCCGAGCTGAAACCCGCGGTCGGCAAGCATATCGCCCCCGCCGCGCTGTTCTGGTTCCGCTGGGCGGCGCTGGTCACCGTGCTGCTGGGCCTCGCAATCGCGGGTCATGCGAAATATCTCGCGCCTGCGCTGGGTCTTCAGGATCCGTACAAGCTGATCGGCGTCGGCATGTGGCTGGGCCTGATCATGGCGTTCAACGTCTGGTTCCTGATCTGGCCGAACCAGAAGAAGGCACTGGGCATCGTCGAAGCCGACGATGCAACCAAGGCAAAGGCCGCGCGGACCGCAATGATCTTTTCGCGGACCAACACCTTGCTGTCGATCCCGATGCTCTATGCGATGGTGAACTTCAGCTAAGCCGACTGGCGACGCTTAAAGAAAGGGCGCTTCGGAAAACCGGAGCGCCCTTTTTTTGTCCGTCGCCCCCGCGAAGGCGGGGGCCGCCATCGGCCTTACGCTACATCTCCAGCGGCCCCCGCCTTCGCGGGGGCGACGATTATTGATCGATCGCCGCCTTGTGCATGCGGCCGTTCATCACATAATGCGCGACGCCCAGTTGCATGCCGGCCGCCTGCGCATCGTCGATCTCGCGCACCCGCCGCGCGGGTGAGCCCGCCCAGAGCTCGCGGGTCGGAATTTCCTTATTTTCGGTGAGCAACGCGCCCGCGGCGAGCATCGCGTCGCTGCCGATCCGGCACCCGTTCATTACCGTTGCCTTCAGCCCGACAAAGGCGCGATCGGCGAGCGTGCAGCCATGCACCATCGCCAAATGGCCGATCAGCACATCCTCGCCGATGATCGTCGGGAAACCCTCGGGACGGTGCGGCATCGGGCCGTCGCAATGGACGACGCTGCCGTCCTGGATGTTCGAGCGCGCGCCGACGACGATGCGGCTGACGTCGGCGCGCAGCACGCAATTATACCAGATGCTGACGTCGGGCCCGATCGTCACGTCGCCGATGATGCGGCATCCCGGCGCGATAAAGGCGCTCGGGTCGATCTGTGGCGTCTTGCCATTGACGCTGATGATGCTGATGTCGGTCATTCGTCGCGGCCTCCGATGATATTCTTCCAGATCAGGACCGGCAGCGTCGATGCATAATCGTCGGTCCAGCGGGTGAAACCGGGGCGCGCGTCGAGCGGCACCCACGCGTCGAGGTCGCGCGAATCCTTGCGCGGCCTGATCCCGCCGGTCAATTGCTGCATTCGCTGCGGCGTCGCGGTCAGTGCGACCCAGTTCGATCCCGTCAGGTCGCCATATTCGTCGATCGGGCCCGGGTCCATCCGGATCGCGCTCGTCCAGCCGCGCGCCTTCGCCTCCGCCGCCAGCACCGGCTCCAGATCGAAGAAGCGGTTCGAGATATGGACGAGCAGGATCCCGTCGGGCTTCAGCGCGCGCGCATAAATGCCGATCGCTTCCTTGGTCAGCAGGTGCAGCGGGATCGCGTCGGAAGAGAAGGCGTCGATGACGATGACGTCGAAATGTCCCGCGGGCTGGTTGGCAAGTTGCAGCCGCGCGTCGCCGATGACGATCGGCGTGTCGGCGGCGCAATCGGACAGGAAGGTGAATTTCGACGGGTCACGCGCGATGTCGACCATCACCGGATCGATCTCGAAGATCGTCCAATGCTGGCCGGGCCTCCGGTAACAGGCGAGCGTGCCCGCCCCCAGCCCGACGATGCCGACCGACGCATTCGGCCCGGCGAGCGCCCCCACCTTATCGAGCGTCAGCCCGACCCCCGACTGGTGGCCATAATAGGTCGTCGGATCGCGCCGGTGCGCGGCGTCGGTGCGCTGGAGCCCGTGGAGCGTTGTGCCGTGCGCGAGGCGGCGCTGGTTCGATTGGGGATAGTCGGTGACGGTGTAGACGCCGAAATAGCTGCGCACGCGCGCGTCGGTGAAGCTTTCCTGGATCGTGTCCCAGCCGCCGACGCCGATCATCAGCAATGCGAGCACGGGCACATAGGCCCAGCGCCAGCCGATGACGAGCATGCCGATGACGAAGATCACGATGCCCCACGACGTCGTCGCGCTGTCGAGCCGGCCGGTCCAGTCGCCGACCATATGCCACGCACCGAAGGCGGCGATCGCGACGAGCGCCGCGGCCACGACACGCGCGGTTTTCGCTTCGAGTCCCAACCATTTGTCCCACGGAAGGAGCGCGGGGAGCGGCAGCAGGATCGCCGCGGCGAGGATCAGCAGCGGATGCTCATAGACCCAGTCGAAAATCAGCGGCGCGAACAGCGCCGCGAACAGCCCGCCGAGCACACCGCCCGCCGACATGATGAGATAAAAGAGCGTCAGGTGCTGCGCCGCCGGACGGAGGTGATAGAGATAGCCGTGGAGCGCGGTCGCGACGACGAACAGCATCGCGAGGCTGGCGAGTGCGACCATCATCGACCCGCCGCCCGAGCTCAATAGCCCGAGCCCGCCGACCGCGAGCAGCACGACCGGCGCGATCAGCGTGATGATCTGCGTCGGCCGCTCCATCGTCGAAAAGGCGATCACGAAGCTGAGCAGATAGAGGCCGAGCGGCAGCACCCAGAGCAGCGGCATCGCGACGATATCGGTGGTAAGATGTGTCGTCGTCGACAGCATCAGCCCCGACGGCACCGCCGCGATCAGCAGCCAGTGGAGCTGGCGGCGCAGGCTCGGGCGCGGTTCGTCGGTGATCGCGGCATGCGCCTCGGCACCGCCGTGCCAGCGCGCCGCCGCGGCCCCCGCAACGAGCAGGACGAGAAGCGCGTAACCCGCGGTCCAACCCCAGCTCTGCGCCGCGAGCGGCATCGTCGGCTCGACGAGCGCCGGATAGCTGATGAGGCCGGCGAAGCTGCCGAGGTTCGAGGCGGCATAGAGATAATAGGGATCGCCCGCGCGCGCGTCGGCAGCGAACCAGCGCTGCATCAACGGCGCCTGCGCCGAGACGACGAAGAAAACGGGGCCGATCGACGCAAGCAGCAGCAAGGGCACCCACAGCGCCTCCTGCCCCGGCCCCGGTGCCGCGATCTGGGCAATGCCGATCGGGAGCCAGAGCGCCGCGACGAGGAAGAGCGCGAGGTGGATGACCGCCTGTCGCCGCACGGTGAACCGCCCGAGCCAGTGCGCATAGGCGTAGCCGCCGAGCAGCAGCGCCTGATAGACGAGCATCGCGCTGTTCCACACCGCGGGTGCGCCGCCCAATTTGGGCAGCACCATGCGCGCGACCATCGGCTGGACAAGGAAAAGCAGGAAGCTGCCGACGAGAATCGTCAGCACGAACAGCCAGCGGCGCGGCGATGCGGAACCGATCACGCGATCAGGCGCCAAGCAGCCGTGCCGCGTGCAGCGCATGATAGCTGAGCACCCCCGAAGCCCCCGCACGGCGGAAAGCGAGCAATGTTTCGAGGACGAGCGCGTCGCGATCGCCCGCGCCCGCCGCGGCGGCCGCCTCGATCATCGCATATTCGCCCGACACCTGGTACGCGTAGACCGGCACGGCGAAATTGTCCTTCACCGCGCGGACGATGTCGAGATAGGGCAGCCCCGGCTTCACCATCACGCTGTCGGCACCCTCGGCGAGATCCTGCGCAACCTCGCGCAGTGCCTCTTCGCTGTTCGCGGGGTCCATCTGATAGGTCTTCTTGTCGCCCTTGAGCAGCCCGCGCGAGCCGACCGCGTCGCGGAACGGACCGTAAAAGGCCGACGCATATTTGGCGGCGTAGCTCATGATCTGGACATGGCCGAAACCCTCGGCCTCCAGCGCCTGCCGGATCGCGCCGATGCGGCCGTCCATCATGTCGCTGGGCGCGATGATGTCGGCGCCGGCGCGCGCCTGGTTGAGCGCCTGCCCAATGAGCACCTCGACCGTCTCGTCGTTGAGGACATAGCCCGCATCGTCGATCAGCCCGTCCTGCCCGTGGCTGGTATAGGGGTCGAGCGCGACGTCGGTAAGGATACCGATTTCGTCGCCGAGCGCCTGCTTGATCGCGGCGGTCGCACGGCACATCAGATTATCGGGGTTGAGCGCCTCGCCGCCATCCGCGCTGCGCCGGTCGGGCTGCGTATAGGGAAAGAGCGCGAGGCACGGGATGCCCGCGGCGACCGCGTCCCGCGCGCGTTCGACGAGCAGGTCGACCGACCAGCGCGATACGCCGGGCAGGCTGGAAATCGGTTCCTCGGTGCCCGATCCGTCGGCGACGAAGAGCGGCCAGATCAGGTTTGCGGGCGAAAGCTGGGTTTCGCGCACCATCGCGCGGCTCCAGCCGGTGCGGCGGGTGCGGCGCAGGCGCAGGTCGGGGAAAGCGGCTTGGGTCATGCGGGGTGCATAGCGGCGCTTGGCCGCGGGGCAAATGGATATTGCCGCTTCAGTGCGGGGTCAGATTCCGTCGCCCGCGCGTTTCGAGGCGACATCGGCAAGGCTGCCGAGCTTTGGCCCCTCGACCTGTTTCGGTGCAATCGGGCTCAGTGCGGCGCCGGGCGCGATCGACGTCAAAGACCGGATGCGGGCGCGGAAATCGGCGAGCGCCTTGCCTTCGAGCAGCGCGCGCGTGACGAAGGTCACCGACGACGGATTCACCGCGCGGCCGTTGCGATAAAGCTCGTAATGGAGATGCGGACCGGTCGAGAGGCCGGTCGAGCCGATATAGCCGATCACCTGCCCGCGACGCACGCGCTGGCCTGAGCGCACCGCGATGCGGCTCATATGGCCATAGCCGGTGCCGAGGCCATTGCCGTGATTGAGTTTCACATAATTGCCGAAGCCGCCGTGTCGGCCAGCGATCGTCACCACGCCGTCGGTGACGGCATAGATCGGCGCGCCATAACCGCCGCCGAAGTCCATACCGCTGTGCATGCGCTTATAGCCGAGGATCGGGTGGCGCCGCATGCCGAAGGTCGAGGTCACGCGGCCGTTCGTCGGCCGCGCCATGCCGCCGCGCTGTTCGCCGACGCCCGATGCCTCGAACCACTGGACGCGGCCGTCGACATTCCATTCGAGCATCGAAAGTTTCGATTTTCCGCCGCGGATCAGCCCGGCGTAGAGCAATTTGCCCGTCTCGCTTTCGCCCGTTTCGGCGCGGCGGTAATCGACGATGATGTCGAACTCGTCACCGGCGCGAATATCGCTGCCGACCGAAATCTGTTTGCCGACGACTCGCAGGTACGACTGGATCGCCTGCGGCGGTGCGCCGGCGGCTCGCGCCGAGCGATAGAGGCTGTCTCCGACCCTTCCGCGAATCCGCAGCGGGGTCGCGTCGACTGCGATCGGGATGCGCCGCATGACAAGCTGGCCGCCCTGTCGCTCCATTTCGATACGCAGGTCGAAACGCGCACGCATCGCGAGCGCCTCGACCGGGCGCGGCATCGTGCGCGCGGCGCGGCGGCCGAGGATCAGGTCGATGCGCGTGCCCGGCGCGATGTCGGCGAGCGGCACCGCGCCCGACACTTGCTTGGCGAGCGCCTGCGCCTCGCTGCTGCCAACGCCCGAGCGTTCGAGCAGGCGGGCGAAGCTGTCGCCGCTACCCAGCGTTGCGGTGAGCTCGATCTGCGGGCGTTCGGGGGTTTGCGTCAGCGGGCGGACGGCGTCGGTTGCCGCCATATGGCGCCCGGTGTCGCCGCCGAATGCGAGCGGCACGATCATCTGCGCGCGCGCTTCGTTGAAATCGGCCGCGTCGAGCGCGGGGGTGCCGCCGACTTCGAGCGGCTGGATTCCGGGGAAGGTCGCGATCGCGGTTCCGCACAGCAGGGTTAATGTCGCAAGACCCCGCCACCATTCGGCCGAACCGATATTGTCGCCAAGGTCAGGAACGAGGTCGAGCTGCGCCAGCCGGTCACGCCAGCCGAGATGCTGTTCGGCATCGGAATCGGCACGCCGCAGCGGGATCGCTTGCGACATCGTGAGGGCGGCCGCGTTGCCGGACATCCCCGCGATGGGTTCGTGACGCTGAAACAAATTGCAACCCCCGCTCGGCCAGCCTCCCAAGTCCCAGCTGCCGAATGATGTTTTCGAGGCGTTGTCTGTAAAGAAAGGTCGTTAAAGTCAATTTAATGGCGGATTTGCCGTAGCGCATTGCGGCGAGGCGTGGCGGGGTCGGGATATTATGCAACAGTGCGGGAAAAATCGGCCTCTATCCTGCCATTCGAAGATCGGCTGTTGCGCGGGAACCCTGCGCATGCCAGCTTGGCTCCCAAGAAAATGACGTCATCCTCCTCCCAGCCGGTCAAGGCTGTCCTTGGCCCCACCAACACCGGCAAAACCCATTTGGCGGTCGAGCGCCTGACCGCCCATTCGAGCGGCATGATCGGCTTTCCGCTGCGCTTGCTCGCGCGCGAGGTTTACGACCGCGTCGTCGCGATCAAGGGCGCGGCGCAGGTCGCGCTGATCACGGGCGAAGAGCGAATCACGCCCCCCGACGCCCGTTATGTGCTCGGCACCATGGAAGCATTGCCTGTCGAGCGTGACGTTGCCTTCGTCGGCATCGATGAGGCGCAGCTCGGCGCCGATCCCGAGCGCGGCCATGTTTTCACCGACCGACTGCTGCGCGCACGCGGGCGCGAGGAAACGATGATCCTCGGCTCGGCGAGCATTCGCGGGCTGGTCAAGGGGCTGGTGCCGGACGCCGAAATCATCACCCGGCCGCGCTTTTCGACCTTGAGTTACGCCGGTTCGTCGAAGCTGTCGCGCCTTCCCAAACGCTCGGCGATCGTCGCCTTCTCGGCCGAGGAAGTCTATGCGATCGCCGAAATGCTGCGCCGCTTTTCGGGCGGCGCCGCGGTCGTGATGGGGGCTTTGAGCCCCAAGACGCGCAATGCACAGGTCGCGATGTTCGAGGCGGGCGAGGTCGATTATCTCGTCGCGACCGATGCGATCGGCATGGGGCTCAATCTCGACGTCCAGCATGTCGCCTTCGCGAGTTTGCAGAAATTCGACGGGCGGCGCCTCCGCCGCCTGACCATCTCGGAAATGGCGCAGATCGCGGGTCGCGCCGGACGCCACCAGCAGGATGGCGGCTTCGGCACCGTCGGCCTGCCGCAGGGCGGCTTCACCCCCGAGGAAATCCACGCGATCGAAGGGCATCATTTCCCGCCGGTCGCGAACCTGTTCTGGCGCAATCCGACGCCGGGCTTCGGCTCGCTCGACCAATTGCTGTCCGACCTTGCGCAGCCGCCGAGCCAGCCGATGCTGCGCCCCGCGCCCGAAGCCGTCGATATCGCGGTGCTCAAGCATCTGGCGGGCGACATGGAAGTGCGCGCGCGCGGCGGCGATTTCGATGCGGTGCAGCGATTGTGGGACGTATGCGGCCTCCCCGATTTCGAGCAATTGGGCGCCGAACATCACAGCCGCACCGTGTTCAAGCTGTGGCAGTGGCGCACAAGCGGCGACGGGATGATCGACCCCGACTGGTTCGCGCGCCGCCTTGCGCGGCTGAACGATGTCGAGGGCGACATCGACCAGCTCGCAAGCCGCATCGCCGCGGTGCGCACGCTCTGCTTCATCTCGCAGCGCGGCGACTGGATCGCCGGTGCGGCGGGATGGACCGAACAAACGCAGGCGCTCGAATCGCGCTTGTCCGACGCGCTCCACGCCGCGCTCGCGCAGCGCTTTGTCGATCGGCGGCTCGCGCTGCTGCTGCGCGATGCGGGGCAGCGCAACGCGGCGCTGCCGGTCGCGGTCGGCGCCGACGGCACCGTCGCGGTCGACGGCGAGGCGATCGGCACGCTCAGGGGTTTCCAGTTCAAGGTCGACCCGGTTGCCAAGGCGAGCGACCACCGCATGCTGCTCGCGGCCGCCGAAAAGCATCTGCGCGCCGAACTCGCGCGCCGCGCGACCGCACTTGCCGAAGGCGACGACAGCGCGCTGTCGCTGATCGCCGAGCCGGGGACGGCGCCGCGCCTCGCCTGGCACGGCCACGCCATCGCGACGCTCGCGCGCGGGCCGACGCTGGTCCAGCCGGCGATCCAGGTCGATCCGTCGCTGCGGCGGCTCGAATTGCATCAGGTGCAGGCGATTTCCGAACGGCTCCAGCGCTTCGTTGCGCAACAGCTCGCGCGCCACGCGGGGCCGCTGGCCGCGATGGGCGAGGCGGCGGGCGACCTCTTCACCCCGCCGCGCGTCCGCGCACTGCTCGCCGCGCTCACCGACAACAGCGGGACGATCGGCCGGGCGGCGGTCGAGGATCAGCTCAATGCCCTCACCCCCGAAGAGCGTCCGCAGCTGCGCAAGCTCGGCTTCACCATCGGCTCGCTCGATCTCTTCCATCCGCTGCTGCTCAAGCCCGAGGCGGTGCGCTGGCGCGCGGCGCTGACGGCGGCGCAGCAGGGCGCGCCGGTTCCGGCGCTGCCGCCGCACGGCGCGGTGCTGCAAAAAGCGGGCAGCCATGCCGGACTGGTGATCGCGGGTTTCCGGCGCTGCGCGTCAGGCTGGCTGCGCATCGACATGGCCGAAAAACTCGCGCGTCAGGCGCATGCCGCGCGGATGCAGGCGGCAGCACCGCCGACCGCGCCGCTGGCCGGCCGCGACGATCATCATGACGATCATGCGAACGACGAGCATGAGGGCGTCAGCGCCGCGCCGCCGCCAGGCTTCGTCATCGACCCGGCGCTCGCCACTTCACTCGGGCTCGACGAGGAGACGCGCCGCGCGCTGCTCGGCAGCTTCGGTTTCCGCAGCATCGGCGAACCCGCCTTGCAGCGCTGGCGCTGGTCGGGGCTGCGCAAGGCGGCCGAAAAGCGCTCGCGCCGCAAACCACATCCGCATCGCAAGAGTGCCGACGCGCCGCCGCGCGCCGCGAACGGCGAAACAAGGCGCCCGCCCGCGCATCAGGCGAAGGGCAAGCGCGATAAGCCGGACAAAGTGCGTGTCGATGCGCCGCGCGCGGCGCGCCCCGACCGCCAGCCACGTCGCGGCCCGTCGCCGAACAGCCCCTTCGCGGGCCTCGCCGCACTCCTTGCGGACGCACGCAAAGACTGATGGCAAGCCCGGGCGCCGCAGGAAGCATAAGGCTGGACAAGCTGCTGTGGTTCCTGCGCTTCGCCCGTTCGCGCAGCATCGCGCAGGCGATGGTCGAAGCGGGGCATATCCGGCTCGATGGGCGGCGCATCACGCGTTCGTCGTGCGCGGTGCACGCCGGATCGACACTGGTTCTGCCTGTCGGCGAGCGGATCGAGGTGATCCGCCTGCTTTCGCTGCCGCTGCGCCGCGGCCCCGCGCCCGAGGCGCAAGCTTGTTACCAGCGGCTCGATCCCGGGGCGCCGCCGCCCCAACAATCGGCTATCGGCGCCGATGGAAATGCTTTGCACCCGCAGCGTCCCGATCGTCCTATTCAGTGAGAGTGATTCGCAACTGTCGCTTAGCGTTGACGCACCGCCTTCACGCGGCATAGAGGCGAGCCCATATGGAGAGCCTGACGGCCCGTTTGCCGTCATCTGAGGGAGCCGAAAGCCCATGACCTATGTCGTCACCGATGCCTGCGTCCGGTGCAAATATATGGACTGTGTCGAGGTGTGCCCCGTCGACTGTTTCTATGAAGGCGAGAATATGCTCGTCATCAATCCGAACGAATGCATCGACTGCGGCGTGTGCGAACCCGAATGCCCGGCCGAGGCGATCCTGCCCGACACCGAGAGCGGCCTTGAAAAGTGGCTCGAAGTGAACAGCAAGTTCAGCGCCGAATGGCCGAACATCACGGTCAAGAAGGAAACCCCCGCCGACGCCGACGAATTCAAAGGCGTCGAGAACAAGTTCGAGACGCTCTTCTCGCCCGAACCCGGCGAGGGCGACTGAGGCGAAACCGGATAATCCGGACGGGGCGGGACTTTCCCGCCCCTTCTTTTTGCCCCCTTGAAAGACCTCCGCTTGGCGACGATGTAGGATCACGGAGGGGCAGCCCGCCGGATTCTCCGGTGCGGCATCCCGATAACACAAGGACGAATTCCCAATGATCGACCCGCTCGCAGCCCTTGTTCCCGTCGTCGTCGAGCAGACGAGCCGCGGCGAACGCAGCTTCGACATTTTTTCCCGCCTGCTGCGCGAACGGATCATCTTCGTCACCGGCGAGGTCGAGGACCAGATGGCCTCGCTGATCACCGCCCAGCTGCTGTTCCTCGAATCGGAGAATCCGAAGAAGGACATCTATATGTACATCAACTCGCCGGGCGGAGTCGTCACGGCGGGCATGGCGATCCACGACACGATGCAATATATCCGCCCGCGCGTCGGGACGGTGTGTGTCGGCCAGGCGGCGTCGATGGGCAGCTTCCTGCTCGCCGCGGGTGAGCCGGGCATGCGGGTTGCGCTGACCAATGCGCGCGTGATGATCCATCAGCCCTCGGGCGGTGCGCGCGGCATGGCGTCGGACATCGAAATCCAGGCGCGCGAAATCCTGCGCATCCGCAAGCGGATGAACGACCTTTATGTGAAATATACCGGCAAGTCGCTGAAAGACATTGAAAAAGCAATGGACCGCGACACGTTCCTCGAAGCCGAAGAGGCCAAGGAATTCGGTCTGGTCGACCAGGTGTTCGACCGCCGTCCCGGCCTGCCCGGCGACGACGCGCCCAAGGAAGTAAGCGAAGGCCCGACGCCCTGATTCGTTGAGGTGCGGACGCCCAAACGCCGTCCCGAAACGAACCAGTAACCTCGTTTCTTGACGTCCGCTTGGCGCCTTGGCGCTAGGCGGGGCATTGAACCCATGTCACCCAATTGCCATATTGTAATTGGGTGACCCGGGGCTAGGATAAAGGCGGCGGTGCCCTTTTGGCGCTGCCAGAGGAAGATTTATGACGAAATTGAGCGGCTCGGACAGCAAGAGCACCCTTTACTGCTCCTTCTGCGGCAAGTCGCAGCACGAAGTCCGCAAGCTGATTGCCGGGCCGACCGTGTTCATCTGCGACGAATGCGTTGAACTGTGCAACGACATCATCCGCGAAGAGATCAAGGGCGGGATCGCCGCGCGCAAGGATGGCGCGGTGCCGACGCCGCTGGAAATCTGCCAGCATCTCGACGCTTATGTGATCGGGCAGAACACCGCCAAGCGCGTGCTGTCGGTCGCCGTCCACAATCATTACAAGCGCCTCGCGAACAGCGGCCGCGGCGACGACGTCGAACTGGCAAAGTCGAACATCCTGCTCGTCGGCCCGACCGGCAGCGGCAAGACGCTGCTCGCACAGACGCTCGCGCGCTTCCTCGACGTGCCCTTCACCATGGCCGATGCGACGACGCTGACCGAAGCCGGCTATGTCGGCGAGGATGTCGAGAATATCATTCTGAAGCTGCTGCAGTCGTCCGACTATAATGTCGAAAAGGCGCAGCGCGGCATCGTTTACATCGACGAGATCGACAAGATCAGCCGCAAGGCCGAGAATCCCTCGATCACCCGCGACGTGTCGGGCGAAGGCGTGCAGCAGGCGCTGCTCAAGCTGATGGAAGGCACGACCGCGAGCGTTCCGCCGCAGGGCGGGCGCAAGCATCCGCAGCAGGAATTCCTGCAGGTCGACACGACGAACATCCTGTTCATCGCGGGCGGCGCGTTCAGCGGCCTCGAAAAGATCATCGGCGACCGCCTGCAGGGCAAGTCGATCGGCTTTGGCGCGCATGTCGCCGGCCCCGACGAGCGCCGCATGGGCGAAGTGCTGAAGAATATCGAGCCCGAGGATCTGCTGAAATTCGGCCTGATCCCCGAATTCGTCGGCCGCCTGCCCGTCATCGCGACGCTCGAGGATCTCGACATCGACGCGCTGGTCAAGATTTTGGGCGAGCCCAAGAATGCGCTGGTGAAGCAATATCGCAAGCTCTTCGATCTGGAAGAGGTCGTGCTGACCTTTACCGACGACGCGCTGATCGCGGTCGCCAAGAAGGCGATCGAACGCAAGACCGGCGCGCGCGGCCTCCGCTCGATCGTCGAGGCGATCCTGCTCGACACGATGTTCGACCTGCCCGATCTGACCGACGTGGTCGAGATCGTCGTCGACAAGGATGTCGTCGAGGGCCGCAAGGACCCGGTGCGGGTCTATGCCGACAAGGCGAAAGAAGCGGCCGGCGACGCCGCCTGAGTCGCACATGGGGCGCCCCACGGGGCGCCCTTTTATGTTGCATTGCAGCAACAGTTTCCCGAAAAAACGCATTGGCGCCTGTGGATAAAATTGGGCATCTGACAGGAATTAGCGGTTTTTCGGCTCCCGCCTGAGCGGCGCGGTTCTCCCCACTTGCACTGTCACATTTGCTGTCACAATCGTGCCACATGCGGGCTTCAGGGGCGCTCGCAGGTCAGGCGCGCTCCTTTTGCACGCCTGCCAAATGCACACCAAAGGGGACAATCCAAATGCATTTCCGTCATTTTCTGGCTGCAAGCGCCGCTGCGCTCAGCCTGAGCGTTGCGCTCGCCACGCCTGCCGCAGCGCAGGAAACCAGCTCGTCGGTCCGCGGGACTGTCGAAACGGCCAGCGGCCCGGTCGCCGGCGCCTCAGTAACCGTGACGCACGTCCCGTCGGGCACCGTGTCCCGCACGACCACCGACGCCAGCGGCAATTTCGGCGCCAACGGCCTTCGCGTCGGCGGCCCCTTCACGGTCGAAGTGACCGCTGATGGCTTCGACAGCGCGCAGGTCACCGATCTCTTCCTCCAGGCCGGCCAGCCCTTCCGCCTGCCGATCACGCTCGAAGATACCGCCATCGTCGTCACCGCCTCGTCGATGAAGGGCGCAGTTGAAACGTCGAACGGCCCGATCACCGCGCTCAACCGCGAAGCGATCGAAGGCGCCGCGTCGATCAACCGCGATATACGCGACCTCGCACGCCGCGATCCGCTGGTCACGCTTGACCTGACGAACGCCCGCACGATCGAAGTCGCCGGCAACAACGGCCGTCTCAACCGCTTCTCGGTCGACGGCGTCCAGATGAGCGACGACTTCGGCCTCAACAACGGCGGTCTGCCGACCTCGCGCGGCCCGGTTCCCTTCGACGCGATCGAGCAATTCTCGGTCAAGGTCGCCCCCTTCGACATCGCCGAGGGCGATTTCCAGGGCGGCGCGGTCAACGTCATTCTCCGCTCGGGCGGCAACAAGTTTCACGGCGGCGCTTTCTTCACTTATACCGACGACAGCCTGACCGGCAACCGCACCCGCGGCCGCGACGTCAACCTTGATTTCGACAGCAAGCAATATGGCGCCAACCTCAGCGGCCCGCTGATCAAGGACAAGCTGTTCTTCATGCTTGCCTATGAAAAGACCAAGGAAACTGATCCGTTCGACAGCGGCTTTGGTCCGGGCTTCGCCAATCAGGTCCCCGGCCTGACGCAGGCGGTGATCGACCAGGTCAGCAGCATCGCGCAGTCGCGCTATGGCTATGACACGCTTGGCCTGTCGCCAAACGCCACCGAGGAAGATGAAAAGATCATCGGCAAGCTCGACTGGAACATCAGCGACACGCAGCGCGCCTCGCTGACCTATATCCGCAACGTCGGCACGCAGCAGTTCCAGCAGAACACCTTCCTGACCACGCCCTTCGCGCTGGGTTTCCAGTCGAACGGCTATGAGTTGGCCGAAGAAGTCAATTCGGGCGCGTTCGAACTGAACTCGACCTGGTCGGACAGTTTCTCGACGACCTTCCGCGCTTCATACCGCGACTATAATCGCGACCAGACGCCCTTCGGCGGCCGCGACTTCGCGCAGATGGAAGTCTGCACCGATCCGGTTGCAACCAGCGCCAGCACGGCAACCGGCTGCAATGGCACGCGCCTGTTCTTCGGTCCCGACGTCAGCCGCCATTCAAACGACCTGAACACCGAAAACCTGTCGTTCGACCTGACCGCGCGCCTCGACGCCGGCAATCATTCGTTCCGCCTGCTCGCGGGTTACACCGATGTGTCGGTTTACAACCTGTTTGTGCAGCGTTCGCTCGGCGATTTCTATTTCGACAGCCTCGCCGATTTCGCCGCCGGCAATGCGAATCGCCTGCGCTACGGCAACGCGGTGCCCAGCCTCGATCCGGACGATGCCGCAGCCCGTTTCAGCACGCAGAACTATACCGTTGGCATCCAGGACGACTGGCAGGTCACCCCCGATCTCACGCTGTCGCTCGGCGTTCGTTACGACCTGTTCGGCAACGATGTGAAGCCGCCGCTGAACCCCAACTTCCTGGCACGCTATGGTTTCCACAACCGTGAAACCTTCAACGGCCGCGACGTTCTTCAGCCGCGCTTCGGTTTCAACTGGCAGGCCACCGACAAGCTGATCGTCCGTGGCGGCGTCGGCATCTTCTCGGGCGGCACGCCCGACGTCTATCTGTCGAACAGCTTCTCGAACACCGGCCTGCTCACCAACTCGGTCGATATCAACCGCTCGAACTGCGCGGCCTCGGCCACCTGTAATGCGCTGAACGGTCTTACCGGCGGCACCATTCCGGCCAGTGTCGACACCTTCCTCATTGGCGGTTCGCAGAGCCTCGCGCCGACCGATAATATCGATCCCGACCTGAAGGTCGCGCGCAAGTGGAAGGCATCGCTGCAGGCCGACTATGAAATCGGCGACGGCTGGTTCGTTGGTGGCCAGTTCCTGTACGACAAGAACATCTATGGTTACACGTGGACCGACCTGCGTTCGGTGCCGAACGGCACGCTGCCCGACGGTCGCCCGCGTTATAATGTGCTTGGCCCGGCCACGACCAACCGCGATCTTCAACTGACCAACAGCGAAAAGGGTCGCTCCTTCTTTGCGACCGCCCGTTTCGCCAAGGCTTGGGATTTCGGCCTGTCGATCGACGGCAGCTACACCTATTCGAACGTCAAGGATGAAGGGGCCATGACCTCTTCGACCTCGTCGTCGAACTATGGCAACAACGCCTTCGTCGACCCGAACCGTGCGGCCTATGGCCGGTCGATCTATGAATATACCCATCAGTGGAAGTTCAGCGCCGATTTCAAGCGTAACTTCTTTGGCGACAATGAAACGCGCATCAGCCTGTTCGGCGAATATCGTTCGGGCCGGCCGTACAGCGCGACGATGCTGGACAACAGCGGCAATCGTGGCACCACCTTCGGCACGGTCGGGAACCTTGGCAACATGCTGCTGTATGTTCCGACCGCCGGAGGCGATTCGAAGGTCAGCTTCGATTCGCCAGCCAGCGAGACGGCGTTCAACAACCTCATTTCGCAGCTCGGCCTCGAAAAATATCGCGGCCGCATCGTGAAGAAGAACAGCCAGACCTCGCCCGATTTCTTCAAGGTCGATCTCCACTTCAGCCAGGAAATCCCGGCTTTTGTCGGCAATGCGAAGTTCAAGCTGTTCGCCGACGTCGAGAATGTGCTGAATCTGATCGACAGCGACTGGGGTTCGCTGCGCCAGGTCGACTTCCCGTATAACGCCGCGATCGTGCGGGTTGCCTGCCTGCAGGCCAACGGTCAACCGGCCTCCTTGTCACAGACCTGCGCGCAGTATCGCTACAGCAACGTTCTCGCACCGAACGAAGTGCTCACGAACCGCGTGTCGCTGTATGGCGTCCGCGTCGGTGTGAAGGTCAACTTCTAAGCCACACAGGCAGACCAATGAAAAGGGCGCGGGAGGGCAACTCCCGCGCCCTTTTTCTTTGAGCGATGCGAAATGGGGCGGCTGGCATCCGTTCGCCAGATCAGCCCGCGGCGATGCGGTGCGCCGTATCCTGCACCAGCGCGATCATGTTGGGGACGCCCTGCGTGCGGTTCGATGACAGCTGGCGCGTGAGGTCGAAGGGGGCGAGCGCCGCCGCGACGTCCATCGCGGCCACTTCGGCCGCGGGCTTGTCCTGCACCGCGGTCAGCACGAGCGCAACGATCCCCTTGGTGATCGCGGCATTGCTGTCGGCGAGGAAATGGAGGCGGCCATCGTCGCGCGGCACCGGATAGACCCAGACGCTGGCCGAACAGCCGCGCACCAATGTCGCGTCGGTCTTAAGCGCATCGGGCATCGGCTCGAGCGTCCGGCCGAGTTCGATCAGCAGGCGATAGCGATCGTCGCCGTCGAGAAAATCATATTCGTCGAAGATATCGGTCAGGCTGCGCATGGCCGCGCCACTCGCATAGATGGCGCCAAGTTGAAAGAGGCCTGAAACGACATCGGCCCGCTCCCCTGTCAGCCGCCGGACGGATGGCGACGGACAGGGGAGCGGGCCGGTGCCGCGCGGGTCGGGGTGATTAGAGGTCGACCCCCGCCGCGATGGCTTCGAGCTTGCGCAGCCGTTCCTTGAGGTCGGCGATCTCGATCCGCGACCCGGCGTGCGGAACGCCCGGATCCTGCGCCAGCGGCGCGTGCCCGGCGGCGAGTTCCTCGCGCTTGAGCTGGATCCAGTCGCGCCAGCCGCGCAGCGCGACGAGACTGACGATGGTCAGTGCGGTCAGCGCGATCGCCGCGGCAGTGAAGTCGGGGGTGATGAAAGCCATGAGCGTTGCTCCTTTTCCGGCATTCAGATTTTGCTGTTGTCGCGCAATTTCTCGATTTCCTGATCGAGCGTGACCGCGCGGTTGTGGTCGGTGGCGATGCGTTCGAGCACCTGGATCCGCTCCTTGAGTGCGCGGATTTCGGCTTGCAGCGCCTTGGTCTCTCCATTGTCGGTGGCGACGAAATAGTCGCCGCCCTTGTGATCGCGGCGGATGCCGTGCTTGGCGCGGACAATGCTGCCGATGGTCACGATCAGGACGATGCCGACAACCATTTCAAACGGGCCCATGGGGAAGATCCTTTCCGTATATCTTTGTTTTAGTTCAGCGGGGCGTCGCGCAGCTTTTCGATCTCGTCGGCGACATCGATTCCCTTGTCGGTAACGATGCGCTCGAGAACGCGGACGCGGGCCTCCAGCCGTTCGGTTTGCGCCGCATATTGCGCGGCCTTTTCGGCGGTCTCGTGCGTGATCGCCTGGAATTGCTTTTCCTTGAACTTCAGCGTCCGCTCATAGGCGGCGTAACCGATGGCCAGGGTGACGGGCAGCCCGACGACGATGGCGAGAATGAAGATGACTTCCATGTTCGTTCCTCTCAGTCCGGCGCTTAGTTCGAGGGGCGCCGCAGCGCTTCGATCTCGTGGCTCAGCCGGTGGCTCTCATCGGTGACGATGCGCTCGATCACCGCGAGGCGATCCTTCACCGAACCGAGCTCGGCGCGCAGCTGGGCATTTTCCTGGCTGATCAGCTTGACGCGTTCCATCGCCTCGTCGCTGGTCTTGGGATAAACCGCCTTGCCCCAGCTGTTTTCGAGCGGATAACCGTTCTTGACGCGGAGCCAGGTGGTGAAGACCCACCCTCCGACCCCGGCCAAACCTATGGTGGCGATGACGGGGGCGATGGCGTTCAGGACGTCCAGATTCATTGTCTTCTATCCTCTCAGCGCAGGCGGTCGATCTGGCTGGCGAGCTCTGCCGCCTGACCATGGTTTTCGGTCGCGATGCGTTCGAGCACCGAAATCCGCTCTTCCAGCCGGCTGACCTGCCCCGCCAGCTTGGCGTTGTCATCGGTCAGCAGGGCGATTTTTCGATCAGCGTCGGGGTCGGTTCGATGAACCGTGCCGCCCCATTCATTCTCAACGGGATAGCCGTGCTTGGCGCGGATCCAGGTGGTGAACATCCAGCCGCCGATCGACAATGCGATGATGGCGAGGACAAAAGTGGTGCCACCGAAATTCATGTATCTTCCTCCCTGTTGCCGTTTCCGCGTGAGGCCCGATCAGCGGAGAGCGTCGATCTCGTCCGCGAGGCGGCGGTTGTGGCTCGTGTAATATTGTTCGATGTCGGCAAGCCGGCGGTCGATGTCGCGGAAGCGCGACTTGATGTCGCGGGTCGATGCGGTCGGGTTGCTACGCACACCCTGCCAGAATTTCGCTTCCTCGCTCGAACCATAGAGCGCGAACGGCTTGGGGGTGCCCATCCAGGCGACCATCCAGTAAGCGATCAGCGTCCAGGGGAAACCGCCCATCAGGGTCAGGAGGACCGCGCCAACGCGGACCCAGAGGACGTCGATCCCGCTATAATCCGCGATCCCGGCGCACACACCGCTCCATTTGCCGTTCTGTTTGTCGAGGTAGAATTTTGTGCGGCTGGCAGACATCTCAGTTCCTCCGGCTATTGTTTTCGAGTTGCGCCAGCTCTTCATCGCTGCGTACCGCGGGGCGGAAGTCGGGATGGTCGGCGCTGATGATGCGTTCGACGGTGTGCAGGCGGTTTTCGAGCCGCCGTGCCGTATCGTAGAGTTCGTCGAGCAGCTGTTCGTCTTCTCCGGTCAGCGTCTTGGCCTGTTTCCACTTCGTGATGTAGTGGAGGATCAGCCAAGGCAGACCGAGGAAGAGGGTTCCGATGACGATCGGGACGATGATGATCTCTTCCATCGGCCTTGCTCCTTACTGCTTGCTGGCCTGCGCGGCCTTCAGCGCGGCGAGTTCGTCGGCAACCTTGTCGGCGGCCTGCAGTTCGGCGATCTCTTCGTCGAGCGACTTTTTATAGCCCAGGCTCAGCGCATCGGCGCGGCCTTCGGCTTCGTCGACGCGGCGTTCGAGGATCTCGAAGCGCGAGAAGGCGTCTTCGACCCGGTCGCCGTTGGTCATCTCGCGCAGCTTGTAGCGATTCTCGGCGCTCTCGAGGCGGTTGACGACGCTCGACTGGCGAGCGCGGGCTTCCGAAAGCTTCTTCTGCAGCTTGGCGATGTCGGCCTCGTAACCGGTCAGCGCGTCGTCGAGGACGGCGATCTCGGCCTTCAGCTTCTCGGCCATGTCACCGGCCTTCTGCTTTTCAACGAGCGCGGCGGTGGCGAGGTCTTCGCGGTCCTTCGACAGCGCGAGTTCGGCCTTTTCCTTCCAGCTGTCCTGCAGGCTTTCGAGCTTGGCGATGTGGCGGCGCATTTCCTTCTGGTCCGCGATCGTGCGGGCGGCGGAGGCGCGAACTTCGACGAGCGTTTCGTTCATCTCGAAGATGATCTGGCGGATCATCTTTTCGGGGTCTTCGGCCCGGTCGAGCAGGTCGGTGACGTTGGCGGCGATGATGTCGCGGGTTCGTGAAAAAATACCCATTTTGAAACTCCTGTCGAAATCTTGAGACCCAGTGTCTGTTTTAGAGGGTGTCTGTTTTAAGAAAAGCTGGTGCCGGGGCGGGGCAAGGGGGGAGAGTGCCCCGGCACCAGTGCCGGTCAGGCCAAAGCGCTGACCGCCGGGGACATGACAGCGGCAACCAGCGGGCCGGCGGGGGTGCCGGTGACGCTGGCGGCAACCTGGGGCTGGTCGATCACGCCGACGAGGATGGCAAGCGCTCCGACCGCGCTGAGCGCGAAATTGGTGGCCTGGGCAAACATCGTTTTCATGGATCAACCTTCCCTGTAGTTTTCGCTGCGCCGGCACGATTTGCGCCGGTTCGACTGAAACAATGCATAGGGCGTGCCAATTGCGCGCGCTCACGGAAAACCGCCGAACTTCACGCGGAAATCGCACCTCCAATCGATTTGACTTGCCAATGAGCGGGAAAATTTGCCAATGATTGGGAATGGAGCGCGAGACCCAATTTATCGGCCAATCGGCGGCGTTTCAGGACGCGGTCGAACGCGCGAGCCTCGCAGCCTCGCTCGACCGCCCGGTGCTGGTTATCGGCGAGCGCGGGACCGGCAAGGAACTGATCGCCGAACGCCTCCACCGCCTGTCGACGCGCTGGGACCGCCCCTATGTCATCATGAATTGCGCCGCGATGCCCGAGACGCTGATCGAGTCCGAATTGTTCGGGCACGAGGCGGGCGCCTTCACTGGCGCGACGCGCACGCGCGCGGGGCGCTTCGAGGAGGCCGACGGCGGCACCTTGTTCCTCGACGAACTCGCGACGATGTCGATGGGGGCGCAGGAACGCCTGCTCCGCGCGGTCGAATATGGCGAGGTGACGCGCGTCGGCTCGTCGCGCCCGATCCGCGTCGACGTACGTATCGTCGCGGCGACGAACGAACATCTGCCCGCGCTCGCCGAGGACAATCGCTTCCGCGCCGACCTGCTCGACCGGCTGTCGTTCGAGGTCATCACCCTGCCCCCGCTGCGCGCGCGCGAAGGCGACATCGAGGTGCTCGCCGAATATTTCGGGCAGCGCATGGCGGCGGTGCTCGGCTGGGACGAGTGGCCGGGTTTCGGCCCGCGCGCGCTCGCGGCGATGGAGGGGCACGACTGGCCGGGCAATGTCCGCGAACTCAGGAACGTGATCGAGCGCGCCATCTATCGCTGGGCCGATCCCGAAAAGCCGGTCGACGCGCTGAGCTTCGATCCGTTCGCAAGCCCGTGGCAGCCGGTGTCGCGGAAGGCCCCCGCGAGGCCCGAGGCATCCGCCCCGGCGCCGGCAAACGACGCCGCGCACGCCTCCGCCGCGCCGCCCTCGGGCCCGGTCAGCGACCTGCGCGCGGCTGTCGACGCTTATGAAAAGCAGATATTGTCGGACACGATGGCGCGCTGCCGTTTTAACCAGAAGGTTGCGGCCGAGGCGCTGGGCCTCAGTTACGATCAGATCCGCCACGCGCTGAAAAAGCACGGGCTGAATCAGTAGCGCTATTGCCCCGGCAGCTGCGCGTTCATCGCTTCCAGCACCGCATCCTGCGTCGAGGCCAGATCGGCGAGCCGGTCGCGCAGCGCATAAATGTCGGGAAGCCCGTCGATCTGCTCGTCGACGCTACGCTCGATATAGAGGCGATCGATATCGGCCAGCGCCGCGGTTAGCGGCGCGCGTGCGGCGGCGAGACGCGAGATCGCCTGCTGCGCGACCACCCAGCGTTCACTGGCGACGGGCGCGCCCGCGGCCGCCGAAACCGCCGATGCCGTCGCAGCCCGTTCGGCGGCAAATGCCTGCTGGCCTGCGGCTCCATCCGATTCCCAGCGCTGAAGCCGTCCGGCAAGGTCGGTGGGCAGCGGCCCCGGGGGCGCGACGACGACCGCGGGGGGCGCGACATCGAATCGCCCCTCGACCGCACGCTTCGCAAGCGAGGGTCCGTCGTTGGCCTGCGTCGCGGCGCAAGCGGGCAGCGACAGGAGCAGCGGGACGAAAAGAAAGGCGCGCTTCATCGCCGCCCCTGATATGGGCGCGTCGGCGGCGCAGCAAGCACCGAATCGGCAGCGCGTGCGATAATCGGTGCAGCCCCGCGCTTTCGGATGAAAGGCACGGGATTTGGCGGTTGACAGCGACGGCTTGGCTCGCTAGTGGCGCTGACTTTCCCGCATGCCGGAAAAATCGCCTGCTTTGGCGGGTGACTGGCAGCGTGGGTGTTTTAGTTTCTGATTGGATGGAAGACCATGTTCGCAATCGTGCGCACGGGCGGCAAGCAGTATCGCGTCGCCGCCGGAGACAAGATCGCCGTTGAAAAGATCGACGGCGAAGCTGGCGACACCGTGTCGCTGGGCGACATCCTGCTGGCCGGTGACGGCGGCGAAGTGAAGAGCGCCGACGGCCTCGTCGTTTCGGCCGAGATCATCGCCCAGACGCGCGGCGAAAAGGTCATCGTCTTCAAGAAGCGCCGCCGGCACAACTATCGCCGCCGCAACGGCCACCGCCAGTCGCTGACGCTGCTGCGCATCCTCGCCGTCGGCGATGCCAAGAAGGCCGCGCCGAAGAAGGAAGCCGCTCCGAAGGCAGAGGCCGCTCCGGCCGCCGAAGCCAAGGCTGCACCGGCCAAGGAAGCCGCACCCAAGAAGGCCGCTGCTCCGAAGACCGAAGCCGCTGCCGAAGCGCCCGCAAAGAAGCCCGCTGCCAAGAAGGCAGCCCCCAAGAAGGAAGCCTGAGCGCGGCAACGCGGCTCGGCCTCTCGAACGAACGAATTAAGGAGCATCAGTCATGGCACATAAGAAAGCAGGCGGTTCTTCGCGCAACGGTCGCGACTCAGCCGGCCGCCGCCTTGGCGTGAAGAAGTTCGGCGGTCAGGAAGTGATCGGCGGCAACATTATCGTGCGTCAGCGCGGCACCAAGGTTTACCCGGGTGTCAACGTTGGCATGGGCAAGGACCACACGCTCTTCGCAACCGCCGAAGGCCACGTCCGATTCCACGATGGCAAGCTTGGCCGCAAATATGTGTCGGTCGACGCCATGGCGGAAGCCGCCGAATAAGGACGATCTTCCAGGGTCGTCCACCAAGGGATGACCCGGAACGGTCCTTTCCGCACCAGCGGGAACAAAGTTCGAAAAGAGGGAGACGGGTCACCCCCGGTCTCCCTTTTTTCTTGTCCAAAATCCGTCACTTGTGACGATCGGGCGCGAAAACGGGGCCGTCCATCTCCCTCCATATCGAATGTCGTCAAAGCGTCACCATCTGGCGCCAAGGCGACAGGCATTGGGAGTTAGAAAAGATGTTCGCGCGTACCGAAAGACTGTTGCTGCGGCCCGGCTGGTTGGAAGATGCACCCGCACTCGCCCGTGCGATCGGCGAGGAAGCGGTGGTCCGTAACCTTGCGACCGCACCCTGGCCCTATGGTGAGGACGAGGCGCAGGCGTTCCTGAGCAAGCCGCTCGACCCGACGCAGCCGCGTTTCCTGATCTTCGCCCGCACCGGCGGCGCCCCGCGCCTTGTCGGCGGCTGCGGCATTTCGCCGAGCCCCGAAGGTGGGCCCGAAATGGGATACTGGATCGCGCGGCCCTATTGGGGCCTTGGCTTTGCGACCGAGGCGGGGCGACAGCTCGTCCATATCGCGCGTGCGATGGGCCTGCCGAAGCTTACCGCGGGTCACTTCCTCGACAATCCCGCGTCGGGCGCTGTTCTGCGCAAACTGGGCTTCCGTCCGACCGGCAAGGTCGCGCAACGCTATAGCCTCGCGCGCGGCGGCGAAGCAGCCTGCGCGCTGTTCGAAGAAGGTGATGCCACATCGGATGGAGCCGTCACCCCGATGCGAAACCGCATCGGGGTGGACGAGGATTTCCGTGAAGAACTGCGCCTGATCGCAGCGTGACCCTTCTCCCCTCCCGCCTGCGGGAGGGGGCACCCGCTATCCACGCATCTTGTTGACCATGCCCATGATGTCGTCGAGCGGATTGCCGTCGCCGTCCATGTCGAGCATCTTGCCGAGCCCGCCCAGGCTTCCGCCGAGGCCGCCTGCCGACGGTGCCGCACCGCCGCCCATCGCGCCGCCGAGCACATTGCCGAGCATGCCGCCAAGGCCACCGCTCTCGCCGCCCTGTCCGCCCTGCTTCGCCATATAGCCCGCGGCCATCATCGCGAGCATCGGCAGCATCTGCTTGAGAATCCCCGAGTCGATCCCGGTCTGCGCCGCCGCCTGTCCGGCGACGGTACGGCTGACGTCCTTTGACCCGAAAATCTGACCGAGCACGTCATTGCCCTGTTCAACCGGGGTCGTCTGCGGTCCGAGAACCGAGTCGAGCAGGCCGCCGCCGCCGAGCTGACCGAGCAGTCCCCCAAGTCCTTCGACCCCGCCGCCCGATTGCGCCTGCTTCTTGAACCCGCCAAGAATAGCGGGGAGCAGCGCGTCGGCGCCCTGCTTGGCCATCGCGGGCGGAATTCCCAGCTGGTTCGCCATCGATTCGATGCCGCCGGCCTGTGCCAAAATGTCGGTGAGATTCATGTCATCATACTCCCGTTCGGGCGCAGAGCGAACCGCGCCGCCGTCGATCAGTATAGCAGCGCACGGTCGAAGAACGAGTCGGTCTTTTGACTGTCATTCTCAAATGCATAGTCCTAGCGTGCAGCTGTTCGACTCGCCTCTTCCGGGTTGGGCCGCTTTTCTAGTGGGAGCTACACAATGAGCATTTTCGGCAAGATCAAGGACGCCATCTTCGGCAAGAAGGCCGTCGCCGCAGAACCCGCCGCCCCGGCAGCCCCCAACCCCGTCGGCTCCGCGCTCGACGCCGCGACACAAGCCATGGCCGCCGCGGCCGCCGCGCCGGTCGACGTCGATGCGATCCTCACCGCCGAGGCCGCCAATGCCGGACAGGATCTCAACTGGCGCACGTCGATCGTCGACCTGATGAAGCTGCTCGGGATCGATTCGAGCCTCGCCAACCGCAAGGAACTGGCACAGGAACTCGGCTACACCGGCGAACTCGACGGCAGCGCCGAAATGAATATCTGGCTGCACAAGGCGGTGATGCGCGAACTCGCGGCGAACGGCGGCAAGGTGCCCGCCGACCTTACCGACTGATAGACGGCCGATAATTTTCGACGGGGGTCGGGAGGGCGCATGCTTTTCCGGCCCCTTTTCGTTGACCCGCGCGCGGCGCTGCCTAGACAGGTTTCACAAGAAACAAGTCGCAGGGAGCCGTCCGTGTCCAATCCACTTTCTACCCCCGTCAGCCGCCGCCAGACGCTCGCCACGCTCGGGGCGGGCACTGCGGGCCTTGCTCTCGCCGGTCCAGCGACCGCGCTGCAGTCGCCGCCAAAGAGTGACGCGCAGAAACTGCTCGATTCGGTCGCCGACAATCTGCTCGCGCTCTCGCCCGAAGGCGCAACGTCGCTCGGCATCGATACCGGCGCACGCGCTGCCGAACGCGGCAAGCTCGGCGACCGCTCGGCGGCCGGACAGAAAGCCGTCGCCGACACACTCAAGGCCGATCTCGCGCGCGTCCGCGCGTTCGACAAGGCGGGCCTCGATCACAGCACGCGCACCAGCCTTGCGGTCGTCGAAAGCGCCTATGGCGTCGCGCTCGACGGCTTTGCCCTGCCCTATGGCGACGTCGCGGTCGGCGGCTGGCGCAACACGCCCTATGTCGTGATCCAGAATGTCGGCGCCTATCTCGATGTGCCAAAGTTCCTCGACAGCGACCACCCGGTGAAGAATGCCGCGGATGCCGAAGCCTATCTCTCTCGCCTCAATGCCTTTCCCGGCGCGCTCGACGGCGAGACCGAACGGCTGAAGGCCGCGGGCGGACAGGGGCTGATCGCCCCCGCGTTCCTGATCGACAAGGCGGTCAAGCAGATGGAGGCGAGCCTTGCCGATGCGCGCGAAGGCGGCGGACTTGTCGAAAGCCTCGCGAAAAGGACCCGCGAGCAAAAGATCGCGGGCAATTGGGGTCCGCGCGCCGAGACGATCACGCGCGGCGCGGTCGTCCCCGCGCTCGAACGCCAGCTCGCCGAGCTGAAGGCGCAGCGCGCCAAGGCGACGATGGACGCGGGCATGTGGGCGCGGCCGGGCGGCGACGAATGGTATGCCTGGGGGCTCCGCGCCTCGACCACGACGCGCATGACACCCGACGAGATCCACGCGATGGGCCGCGAAGAGCTCGCCGAACTCCACGGCCGGATGGAGCCGATCCTCAAGAAGCTCGGCTACACGCAGGGCTCTGTCGGCGACCGGATGAACGCGCTCGCCAAGGACCCGCGCTTCAAATTCCCCGACAATGACGCGGGCCGCGCCGAGATCCACGCCTATATCCAGACGTGGCTCGGCAAGATCCGCGCGCAATTGCCGCGCGCCTTCCGCACTTTGGTGAAGGGCAATGTCGAGGTGAAGCGCCTGCCGCTCGCCGAGGAACCCGGCGCGCCCGCGGCCTATGGCGGCGCGGGGTCGATCGACGGCAGCGTCCCGGGCAAATTCTGGATCAACCTGCGCACGACCGAGCTCCACAGCAAATATTCGCTCCCCGACCTGACGATGCACGAGGCGATCCCCGGGCATGTGTGGCAGGGCGAATATTCGAACCAGATGCCGCTCATTCGCACGATGCTGGCGTTCAACGCCTATTCGGAAGGGTGGGCCCTGTACGCGGAACAGCTCGCCGACGAGCTGGGGCTCTATGACGATTTCGAGGTCGGGCGCCTCGGCTATCTTCAGTCGCTGGCGTTCCGCGCCTGCCGTCTCGTCGTCGACACCGGCATCCACGCCAAACGCTGGACGCGCGAGCAGGGCGTCGAGTTTTTCGTCAAGGAGAATGGCTCGAACCCGCTCGAGGTCGCGAGCGAGGTTGACCGTTATTGCAGCTGGGCCGGACAGGCGTGCGGCTACAAGGTCGGGCATAGCGAGATCGTCCGCCAGCGCGGGCTCGCGCAAGAGGCGCTGGGGACGAAATATGACCTCCGCGATTTCGATGATGTCGTCGTCAAGGGCGGCAACGTCCCGCTCGACGTGCTGGCGCAGAATGTCGATGCCTATGTGGCGGAGAAGAAAGCCTGATGCGCTATACGATCGCTGGAGCGCTGCTCGCCGCCACGCTGGCCGCAAGCGCTGTAGGTCAAGCGGTGGAGAGGACCAGCGCGGGCGCCAAGGCCCGCGTCGACATCGCGACCTTGGACGTCGACCGCTTCTATGCGCTGTACGACGATCCCGCCCTTTTCGCGCAGCCCGATATGCTCGCCGCGCGCTACCTGGCGGATGCGTCGCCGGGGCTGCGCGAATATATGGCGATGCGCCGCATCACGCCCGAACGGGTCGCCAAGGCGCTGCGCGAAAAGCCCGAACTCTATCGCGACGCGCGCGGCTGCGCGCAACATCTCGGCGCCATTCGCACGCGTCTGGGCACGGCAACCGATCGGCTCGCCGCGCTTTATCCCGCGGCGATATTTCCGCCCATCACGATCGCGGTCAGTCGCGGCGCCCCCGTCGCGGCGGCCAACGGCAAAGGGCTTTACGTCTCGCTAGAAGCGTTGTGCGCGGCGAAGTTTTTGGAAACCGATGACGAGGACCGATTCGTGCATGTCATCGCGCATGAATATGCCCATGCGCAGCAGCCGCTGGCGCAGATGGAGAGCAGTGACGAGACGGTGCTGCACGCGGCGCTGGTTGAAGGCGCGGCCGAATTCGTCGCCGAACAGATATCGGGATCGGTGGGTTATACGCATCTGCATCGCTGGACGAGGGGACGCGAAGCGGCGATCGAGGAGGCTTTCTTGGCCGAGAAGGACGGCAAGGCGATTGGATCGCGCTGGCTCTACAACCAGCGAGGTAGCGAAGACTGGCCGGGTGATCTTGGCTATTGGGTCGGCTATCGCGTCGCCAAGGCGCACTATAACGGCGAAGCCAATAAGACAAAGGCGATCCGCGAGATCATCGAGATGCGCGATCCCGCAGAATTCCTGGCCAGGAGCGGCTGGACGCCGGGAATGAAGCTCTAGGAGGGCAGCGGCGCCAAGTCCGGCTCCAAAAACCCGCGCCGCGCCGGCACCGAAAAGAGCAGCTCGCGGCTGTAGAAGCGCAGCGGCCAGTCGCGGCCGCCCATGTCGGAGCGCAGCAGCGCGTTGACGCGCGCCGCGAGCCCGGTCTCCGCGGTCGCCGACAGGAACAGCCGCACGCCCGCGACATAAGCCCGGGTAATGCTGTCGTGATAGCCGCCCTGGTCGTCGTTCACGCCGCCGACGCTTTCGTTAAAGCGGCGGATGATGTCGCCGATCTCGGTATCGACATCGACGTCGGGGCGCTCGGTCAGCAGCCACAGGCACGCGCCGAGGTGCGCCTCGTGCGTCCACGCTTCGCGCGGCAGGGCGCACGCCAGCAAGCCCTCGCCAAGCGTGCGGATTTCGTCGTCGCGCTCAAACAGGCGCGGTGAATATTCGGTGGTCATTGGTCCGGTCCTTCCGGGTGATCTGCCACCCGGAAGAGGTCCGGGTCAATCAGGCTGCGACGGCGGCCTGCGGTGCGGCCTGGCGGACGCCTTCGTCGACATGGTCCGCAAATTGCGCGAAATTGTCGATGAATTGTCCGACGAGCGTTTGTGCCGTGCGGTCATAAGCTTGCTTGTCGGCCCAGGCTTCGCGCGGATCGAGAAGCGCGCCATCGACGCCTGGAACCGCGACGGGGACCATGAAACCGAAATTCGGGTCCTTACGGAATTCGGCGTCGTTCAGACTGCCGTCGAGCGCGGCATTGAGCAGCGCGCGCGTCGCCTTGATCGGCATGCGCTTGATGCCGTCCATCGTCGCCATACCGCCGGTCCAGCCGGTGTTGACGAGCCAACACTGGACGCCGCCCTTGGCGATGCGCTCTTTGAGCAAATTGCCATAGACCGACGGGTGGCGCGGCATGAACGGCGCGCCGAAGCAGGTCGAGAAGGTCGCCTCGGGCTCGGTCACGCCGATCTCTGTCCCCGCGACGCGCGCGGTGTAGCCCGACAGGAAGTGATACATCGCCTGATCGGGGGTTAGCTTCGCGATCGGGGGCAGGACGCCATAGGCATCGGCGGTGAGCATGATGACGGTCTGCGGCACCGGACCCATATTCTGTTCCGACGTATTCGGAATGAAATCGATCGGGTACGAACCGCGGCTGTTCTCGGCGAGGCTGGCGTCGTCGAAATCGAGCTCGCGGGTCACGGGATCGATCACGACATTTTCGAGCACGGTGCCGAAACGCTTCGTCGTCGCGAAAATCTCGGGCTCGGCCTCGGGCGAGAGGCGAATCATCTTCGCGTAGCAGCCGCCCTCGAAGTTGAAGACCGCGGTGTCGGACCAGCCATGCTCGTCGTCGCCGATCAGCGTGCGCGAGGCGTCGGCCGACAGCGTCGTCTTGCCAGTGCCGCTGAGGCCGAAGAAGACCGCGGTGTCGCCCTTGGGACCGATGTTCGCCGAGCAATGCATCGGCATCACGCCCTTTACCGGGAGCAGATAGTTGAGGATGCCGAACACCGACTTCTTCATCTCGCCGGCGTACTGCGTGCCGCCGATCAGGATCAGCTTTTCGGAAAAATTGACCGCGACGACGGTCTCGGTCCGCGTGCCATGGCGCGCCGGATCGGCGCGGAAGCTCGGCAGGTCGATGATCGTATATTCACTCGCGAACGCCGCCAGCTCCCCGGCCGTCGGGCGGCAGAGAAGCGTACGGATGAACTGGCTGTGCCAGGCGAATTCGGTGACCACCTGGACCGCGACACGATGTTCAGGCTGCGAACCACCGAACAGCTGCTGACGGAACAGCCGGGGGCGTGTCGCGAGGTGTGCGAAGAAATCGGCCTTGAGCGCCGCGAAATGATCGGGTGTCATCGGGACATTGGTCTTGCCCCACCAGATCGTGTCGGCGGTCTCGGCGTCCTGGACGATGAATTTATCCTTGGCGCTGCGGCCGGTGTGCTTGCCGGTTTCGACGACCAGCGGGCCATCCTTGGCAAGCACGCCTTCGCCGTGGCGGACCGCGTCCTCGATCAGCTGCGGCGTGCCCCAGTTTTCGGCGACCTCCGCCTTCGTCTCGACGGTGTTCGCGCCGATCAATATCCTGGTCATCTGCTTTCGCCTTTCCTTGTCCGGCGGCGTCGTTGCATACCTATGCAATGCTTAGCGCACTAATGGGTTGGCCCGCATTTGCATGGGTGCCGACGTGACCGCCGATTCCGAAATCCCGGCCGCGTTAGCTCGCTTGGCGGGGGAGGTCAAAAGATTAAAGCGGGGCTGCGCGACGCTTGCGACGAACGCGCAAAAAGGGAAACCGGTGACCATGAGCGCGCTGTTGTCGCTGCGCCACGGATAGGCTAATCGCTTTACCGGGCCCGCCCAACGGAAAGAGCATGACGGCAACTATCGCGCTGGTCGATGACGACCGCAACATTCTGCAATCCCTTTCCATCGCGCTGCAGGCCGAGGGTTTCGTGACGCGCGTCTATTCGGATGGCGAAGCGGCCCTGAAACCGCTCATCGACAATCCGCCCGACCTTGCGGTGTTCGACATCAAGATGCCGCGCATGGACGGGCTGGAACTGCTGCGACGGCTCCGCGAGAAGAGCCAGCTTCCGGTCATCTTCCTCACCAGCAAGGACGACGAGATCGACGAGGCGCTGGGACTCGCGATGGGCGCCGACGATTATATCGCCAAGCCCTTCTCCCAGCGCTTAGTGATCGCGCGCATTCGCGCTATATTGCGCCGCGTCGAGCTCAATAAGAGCGCGGCTGAAGGCGACGACGAGCCCGTCGCCGAACCGATCACCCGCGGCCGGCTCAGCATGGATCCGGCGCGCCACAAGGTCGCATGGGACGGCAAGGACGTCACGCTGACGGTCACCGAATTCCTGATCCTCGAAACGCTTGCCAGCCGCCCCGGCATCGTGCGCAGCCGGAACCAGTTGATGGACGCCGCCTATCAGGACGACGTCTATATCGACGACCGCACGATCGACAGCCACATCAAGCGCCTGCGCCGCAAATTCCGCGAGGTCGACCCTGAATTCGACGCGATCGCTACCCTCTATGGCGCGGGGTATCGCTTTGCCGATGAAAGCTGACGCCCAAAAACGCGACGGGCAGAAACCCGAGGGGAGCGTCGCCGAGCAGGAGGAATCGCCGCTCGTCTGGTCGGCGCGGTGGTCGCTGACGACGCGCATCCTCGCGGTGAACATATTGGCGATCGCGCTGCTCGCGGGCGGCTTCTATTATCTCGACACCTATCGCAGCCGCCTTGTCGATACGCGCATCGAGGTGATGAAGGACCAGCTCGCGATGCTCGACAGCGCGCTCGAGGCGGCACGCCCCGACGAGCGGACGCGGCTGATCGAGGAGTTCGCGGCGGCGACCGAATCGCGGCTGCGCTTCTACGCCCCCGACGGCCGGCGCATCTCCGACAGTTTCAACACCGGCCCGCCTACCTATACGCTGCGCGATCCCGACCTTCAGCCATGGAAACGCGATGCCGCGCGCGCGATGGACCGCGGTATCGACTGGGTGGTCGGCGCGCCGACCTATCCCGATTTTGAGGAACCTCGCGTCGACAGGGCACAGTCATGGCCCGAAGTGGTCGAGGCGCAGACCGGCGGTGTCGCCGCGAGCCGCTTCCGCTATGCCCCCGAACGCACGCCGCTGCTCAGCGCCGCCCGCGTCGTCGACCTCGAAACGCCGCAGACGGTTCTGATGACGCTCAACGCGCGCGACATCACGCGCACCGTGCGCGCCGAGCGGTTCCGCATCGCGGTCGTCGTCGCGATGGTGCTGCTCGCCTCCACCCTTTTGTCGCTCTTTCTCGCGCGCACGATCGTCCGCCCGCTCCGGCGCCTCGCGCGCGCCGCGGTGCGCGTCCGGCTCGGCCGCGCGCGCGAAGTCGTCGTCCCGCGCCTGCCGAGCCGCCGCGACGAGATCGGCACACTCGCCCGCGCGCTGTCCGACATGACGCAGGCCCTTCGTGAGCGCATCGACGCGGGCGAACATTTCGCCGCCGACGTGACGCACGAACTCAAGAATCCGATCGCCTCGGTTCGCTCGGCGATCGAGGGGCTCGGGCGCGTCAGGAGTGACGAGCAGCGCGCGCAACTGCTCGCGATCGCCGACGAGGACGTCCGCCGGCTCGACCGGCTGGTGAGCGACATCAGCGAAGCGAGCCGCGTCGACGCGCAATTGTCGCGCACCCTGTTCGAACAGATCGACGTCGGCATCATGATCGAATCGATGCTCGCGGCGCGCGCGGCGCGCGTCGACACGAACGTACCACAGCCGCGCGTCGCCTTTGCGCGGCCGCGCAAAGGCACGACGGTGGTGATGGGCGACGGCCACCGGCTCGAACGCGCGATCGACAATGTGATCGACAATGCGATCAGCTTCTCGCCCGAAACCGGTCTCGTGTGCGTGTCGGCAACGCGCCTCGGCGACGAGGTCCATGTGAAGGTCGACGACGACGGCCCCGGAATCGACCCCGCGCAGCGCGACGCCATTTTCCGCCGTTTTCACAGCGAACGCCCCGCCGGCGAAGCCTTTGGCCGCCACAGCGGGCTGGGCCTCGCGATCGCGCGGACGATCGTCGAGGGACATAGCGGGACGATCAGCGCCAAGGATCGCGACGACGGCAAACCCGGCGCCAGCCTGCTCATCACCCTCCCCGCGCGCGAAGGTACGACCGGAACCGGGTGACACTGTCATCCTATCGCCTTGCGGCACCGCATCGTCGCCGGTAAGCCATGCGCCATGCTTCCGAGCCGGACCAGAACCGATATCGTCAATATCCATGCCAGCTGCGTTGCGGCGGGCAATGGCGGCGTGCTGATCCTCGGCAATTCGGGACAGGGCAAATCGGACCTCGCGCTGCGGCTGATCGACCGCGGCGCCAAGCTGGTCGCCGACGATCGCTGCGACATCTGGTTCGAACGCGATCGCCTGTGGTGCCGCCCCCCCCGAAAGCTTGGCGGGCAAGCTGGAGGTCCGCGGCATCGGGATCATCGAACGCGCGTGGACGGCGCCGGTGCCGCTCGCACTCGCGGTGCGCCTGACCGACCGCTACGACCGCATGCCGTCTATCAACCAGGTCGAGATGATCGCGGGCCGCCCGCTGCCCGCGCTGCTCTTGTCGGCGTTCGAGGCGTCGGCGCCGATCAAGATTCTGCTCGCGTTGGAACGGCTGGCGCCCGGCGCATGATGCATCGACGATGAGTCTGGCCGCCGAATCGCGCCTGTTGCTGGTTACCGGCCTGTCGGGCGCGGGCAAATCGACCGTGCTCAAGGTGCTCGAAGACCTCGGCTGGGAGGTGGTCGACAATCTGCCGCTCGCGCTGCTCGAAACGCTGATCGACGCGCCGATGCAGCGCAGCGAAGCGGGTCGCCCGCTCGCGATCGGCATCGACAGTCGCAGCCGCGGCTTCCGTCCCGCTCTGCTCGTGCGCCGGATCAAGGATTTGCGCGAAGCGGGCGGCCGCGACATCCAGACACTGTTTCTCGACTGCGCCGGCGCCGAGCTCGAGCGCCGCTTTTCCGAAACCCGCCGCCGCCACCCCATGGCCGAGGACCGCCCCGCCGCCGACGGGATCGCGCGCGAGCGCGAGATGATGGAGCCGCTCCGCCGTTGGGCCGAGCATGTCGTCGACACGACGAATTACAGCAGCAATGATTTGCAGCAGGAAATCCGCCAGCGCTTCGGCGACGCCGGCGACGGCGAACCGGTGCTCAACATCATGAGCTTCGGCTTCGCGCGCGGCCTGCCGCGCAACGCCGACCTCGTCTTCGACATGCGCTATCTGCGCAATCCGCACTGGGACCCCAAGCTGAAGCCGGGCACCGGGCTCGATCCCGACGTCGCCGCCTATGTCATCGCCGACCCCGCCTATGAGGACAGCGTCGCGCAGATCGAGAAGCTCATCCTGACGTTGCTGCCGCGCTACCGCGCCGAGGGCAAAAGCTATGTCACCGTTGCTTTTGGTTGCACCGGCGGACGGCACCGATCGGTCCATGTCGCGGCGCGTGTTGCCAAAACGCTACGCGGTTGCGGATATGAGCCAACGCTGACCCACCGCAATCTTGACTCTGCCCCGCAAGATGGGCTTGAGGGCAGGCCCCCGCCCGCGGCTTCCGCGCCCGGCGGCAAAACATAAGGGTCGACGACTGCATGCCGAACGATAAGGCTCTGCCGCTTCTGGGAATGGTGCTCGTCACCCACGGCCGCCTCGCCGAGGAAATGGTGCGTGCAATGGAGCATGTCGTCGGTCCCCAAAGGGCCATCGCGACCGTCTGCATCGGCCCCAACGACAATATGGAAATGCGCCGCAAGGAAATCGCCGACGCGATTCGCAAGGTCGACGAAGGCCGCGGCGTCGTGATGCTGACCGACCTGTTCGGCGGCACCCCCTCGAACCTTGCGATCAGCCTGCTCGAATCGGGGCGCACCGAGGTGATCGCCGGCGTCAACCTGCCGATGCTGATCCGCCTCGAAAGCGCGCGCAAGACGATGGAACTGCGCGCCGCGGTGATCGCCGCAAAGGAAGCCGGCCAGAAATATATTTCGGTCGCGTCGGAAATGCTGGGAGTAGGCCCTTGAACGAAAATTCCGAGACGGTCGAAATCACCAACCAGCGCGGACTGCACGCGCGGGCGAGCGCCAAGTTCGTGACCTTTGTCAGCCGCCTTCCCGAAAGCGTGTCGGTCGAGGTCGAAAAGGGCGGATCGCGCGTCAACGGAACCTCGATCATGGGGCTGATGATGCTCGGCGCCGCGAAGGGCGATTCGATCACGATCCACACGCGCGGCGACGGCGCCGATGCCGCGCTTTTGAAGCTGGTCGGGCTGGTCAAGGACAGCTTCGGCGAGGATTGACCGGATGACCGGTCGTCGTTCCACAATTGAGAGCCTGTCGAACCCGCTGATCAAGCGGATGCGGCTGCTGCGCGAAAAACGCCATCGCCGCGCCGAGGGGCTGTTTCTCGCCGAAGGGCTGCGCATCGCGACCGAGGCGCGCGAAGCGGGCGTGCTTCCGCAATGGCTGTTCCTCGGGCCCGAGGGCGAGGCGCACCCGCTCGCGGCGGCGCTGGCCGCCGACACGCTGGCAGCGGGCGGCGAGGTGATAGATACGACGGGCGCGATCCTTTCGAAGCTGTCGGGCAAGGACAATCCGCAGACCGTCGTCGGCATCTATGCCGAACCGCAGACAGTGCTCGCCGATCTCGACCGCGACGCCGCGCCGATCTGGCTCGTCGCCGAGCGGCTCCGCGACCCCGGCAACCTCGGCACGATGCTGCGCACCGGCGATGCGGTCGGCGCGGGCGGACTGATCCTGCTCGACGAATCGACCGATCCCTATGCGGTCGAAGCGGTGCGCGCGAGCATGGGGGCGATCTTCACGCAGAAGCTGGTGGTCGCACGCTGGGACGAATTTCTCCCCTGGCTTCGCCAAGGCCCCGGGCAGCTCGTCGCGACCTGGCTCGGCGACGATACGCAGGATTATCAGGCGGTACGCTACGTCGCGCCGACCTTCATTCTCACCGGCAATGAATCGCAGGGCATGCCGAGCGAATATGCCGACGCCGCCGATGTGCGCGTGAAGATGCCGATGATGGGCAAGGCCGACAGCCTCAACGCCGCGGTCGCGACCGCGGTGATGGCGTATGAGGTGCTGAACCAGCGGCGGAACCAATAGCCGCCCGCGCGGTTCATCGATCGATCAGCATAATGCGTTCAGGAGATACCGCATGATCAGGATCGCCCTCCCCGCCGCCTCGCTGCTCGCCCTCGCCGCCTGCGCCCCCGCCGCCGAAACGCCGCCGCAAGGCCCCGGCGACCAGCCCGCCACCTATATGGCGCTCGGCACCGAGCCCGGCTGGACGCTCGAAATCACGCCGTCGCGGCTCAATTACGACGGCGACTATGGCGAGACCAAGATCATGGTGCCGAATCCCGGCGCGAAGCCGTCTTTCAATGGCGAGCGCTATGTCACCGATCGGCTGGCCGTCGACATCACCCATGGCGAATGCAGCGACGGGATGAGCGACCGGCGATATCGCGACACCGTGACCGTGACCGCTGACGGCAAGACCGTAAGCGGATGCGGCGGCGCGGTCCTGCCGCCGACCGGGCTTGCTGGCACCAACTGGACCTTCGTGTCGATCGGCGGCGTCGCAGTTGCGGCGGACCGGCCGTCGTCGCTGCAATTCGACGGCAACAGGCTAAGCGGCAGCGCGGGCTGCAACCGCTTTTCGGGCGGTTATGCGGTAAGCGACGGGGTGCTCAAAGCCGGGCCGTTGATGGCGACCGAAATGGCGTGTCCGGGCATGGAGCTGGAACAGGCATTCTTCAAACTGATGGCGGCACCGGTCAGCCTGTCCTTCGCCAATGACGGGACGCTGATTCTGACGGGAAGCGAAGGCCGGACCGCAGTGCTGAAGCGTGTGATCTGATCGCCCAGCCCTATTCGCCCGCGTCGTTAACCGCCGCCGGCGCCGCCGCCAGCTTCGCGAGCGGACGCGCCGCCTGTTCGGCGACGGGCAGCGACGGGATTTCCTTGTCGCCGGTTTCGATATCGAGCGCCTCGAAGCGTTTCGCCTGCGTCAGCACCTGGCTTTCGAAGCTGCCGACAAACGCATTATACGCCCCCGTCGCCTGATCGAGATTGCGCCCGACCTTGGCGATATGCGAGCCCATCACCGACATGCGCGCATACAGCTCCTTGCCCAGTGCCGCGATCTCGCGCGCCTGATTGGCGAGCTTTTCCTGCCGCCACACCGCCGCGACGGTGCGCGCGATCGCGATGAGGTTCGTCGGGGTCGCGAGCAGCACCTTGCGCTCGAAAGCATAGTCCCAAAGCCCCGCATCCTGATCGAGCGCGGCGGCGAGGAAATGTTCGCCGGGGACGAACATCACGACAAAGTCGGGGGTGTCGTCGAACTGGTTCCAATAGGCCTTGGCGCCGAGGGTGTTGACGTGCGCCTTCATCGCTGCTGCGTGCGCGACGAGATGCGCCGCCTTCTCGCGCTCCTCGACCGCGCCGAACGCGTCCTGATAGGCGTTGAGCGAAACCTTGGCGTCGATCACGAGATTCTGCCCGCCGGGCACGCGTACCACGACGTCGGGGCGCAGGCGCCCGCCGTCGCCGTCGTTGACGCTGACCTCGGTCTGGAAATCGGCATGTTCGGACAGGCCGCAGCTTTCGAGCACGTTGCGCAGTTGCTGCTCGCCCCAGCGCCCGCGTGCCTTGGGAGCATTGCGCAGCGCGTTGACGAGCTTCGCCGCTTCGCTCGACACGCGCTCTGTGCCCTCGCGCATCGCCGCGATCTGGCCGTGCAGCAGGCCGAAGGCGTCGCGCCGCTCGGCTTCGACCTTGCCGACCGCTTCCTCATATTTCTGCAATCGCTCGTGGACCGGGTTCAGAAGGGCTTTCAGATTCTGCCCCGCCGTCTCTTCGCTCTGGCGAAAGCGCGCATCGGCGCGTTCGAGAAACGCCTTTTGCGCGCCATCGAGCATCACCTGCCCGACCTCGCGGAACTGTGCGGTGAGCGCCGCCTGCGCATCCTTCAATCCTGCGATCTGCGCATCATGCGCCTCGTCGCGCGCGCGCTGTTCGCTGAGCAGGGCGGCAAGCCGGATATCGGCGGACTTGCGCGCCTCCGCCTCGGCGGCAAGATCGGTCACCGCGCTCTTGAACCGCTCCGAAAGCCCGTCGCGCTCGGCCGTGAGCGCGCCCGACTGGCGGCCGGCGAAAAGCCAGCCGATCAGGCCGCCGACGGCAAGGGCAACAAGGGCGACCACGAGCGAGATTCCATCCATGACGGGAACATAGGACGAACACCGCCTCTCTGGCTAGTCGGTAATTCGGATCAGAGCAGATAGATGACGATGTAGCGCCCGATCAGCGCGGCGAGGATCGCGATGCTCCAGCGGCGATCCTTGACCCATATCGCCGCGACCATCAGCACGACCAGCACGACGGTCAGGATCCACGCGGCCGGCCGCGCCAGATTGGCCGCAAGCGCCGGCTGCGATGCATAATAGCCGAGCTGCGCCGCAAGCAGCACGAGCAGCAAGCCGAGCACGATCCGCCGGACGCGGAAATAATGGACGTCGAGGTTCGCGAAGCCCTCGGGATGCGACGGAAAGACCAGCCGCGCTGCGAGGAAATAGACGCTGGCGAAGGCTGCGACACCCAGCAGGGCCGTGCTCGATACGGCAATGTCGCCGCGCGCGATCCATGCCGCGCTCCAGAAGGAGAGCAGGTCGAGCATCACGAAGATCGCGAGCAGCGGGGTCAGCCAGCCGATCGCGAACGTCTCGCGTTCGGCTTCGGCGGCGAAACGCGTCTCGATCGCGCGGCCCAGCCCGCCGAGCAGCTCGACCATCGAGAGTCCGAGCAGCAGGCTGTAGAGCGCGAAGACGAATTCGAAATCATCCATCTAGGTAAGGCCCCACGATGAAGGCAGGATCGCGCGATAAGCGTCGATCCCCGGTGCGCCGCCGACGATCATGCCCTGCGTCAGCAGCCAGTAATGGCGGACGATCTCCGCTTGCTGCTCAAGCCCGTAGCGTTCGAGAAGCCAGCCGGGTTTCAGGCTGTAGCTATAGGTCGCGAACGGATGACGCATCAGCACCAGATACCAGCGCCCGCGCGTCTGCGCCTGCCACACATGCGTCATCTCGTGGATGAACAGGCCCTTGAGCCGCTGCGACGCGGCGCTGAAATCCTCGCAATAAAGCTCGCCATGCGGGTTGAAGTGCAGGCTGCCCATCGGCGCCATGACGATGTGGCGCGGCTGGAAGAAGATCCACTTATGGTGGTTCACCCGCACGCGGTCATAGGCGATCGCATCGCCGAACACCGTCCGGGCGAGCGCCACCTCACCGCTCGTCAGGGGTCGCGACGGACGCGGCACCCGCGCTTATTTCTTCGCGGCGTCCGGTGCCGCCTTTTCGGCGCCCTTTTCCGTCGAACCATGATCCATCGCGCCATGGTCCATTCCGCCCTCCGCCGCAGCGCCTTCCGCGGGCTTGATCACCATGTCGAAGAGGATGCGTTCATTGTTGTTGTTGGTGAAGACGAACGCCATCGGCAGCTTGCCTGCACGCACCGCGGCCCCGTTGATGCCCCAGATCATCAGATGCTTGCCGCCCTGCTTGAACACCAGTTCGCCCTTTGCGGGGACGTCGGCGCGGAGCAGCGGCTTCATCGTCACGACGCCATTTTCCTTGACGCTTTCATGCATTTCGACGCGCTGCGCGAGGTCGGCGGTCACCGCGACGAGCTGGACCGGCTGCGGTCCGCCCTGAACGCGGAAATAGCCCACGGCGGGACGGTCGGGAGTCGCGCCCATCACGATATGGCCGCTCACCACATTGAGCGGCTGTCCCTTGCCCAGATTTTCCCCGCAGGCCGTCAGGGTCAGCGCGGTGGCGGCAAGTGCAAGGATCGCAAAAGGTTTCATTTTGGGAGGACTCCGTAAAAGCGCGTCATTTCACGCCCTCGATAAGCCCTGAAAGCTCTTGTGCCAAGGATTAGCGCACCTATATCGCCCCCATCGAACCCCCATGGGACTCAACATACGGCGTGCCTTTTCAGGGCGCCACAGAAGCAACAAGGACGTAATACCAATGGCCAAAGTGATCGGGATCGACCTCGGCACCACGAACAGCTGTGTCGCGGTGATGGAAGGCGGAAAACCCAAGGTTATCGAAAATGTCGAAGGCACGCGCACGACCCCGTCGATCGTCGCCTTTGCGAAGGATGGCGAGCGCCTGATCGGCCAGCCGGCGAAGCGCCAGGCCGTCACCAACCCCGAAAACACCGTTTTCGCCGTGAAGCGTCTGATCGGCCGCCGCTTCGACGACCCGATCACCAAGAAGGACACCGAACTTGTCCCCTACACGATCGTCAAGGGCAGCAACGGCGACGCGTGGGTCAAGGCCGGCAACGAAGATTATTCGCCGTCGCAGATTTCGGCCTTCATCCTGCAGAAGATGAAGGAAACCGCCGAAGCCTATCTCGGCGAAAAGGTCGAGCAGGCGGTCATCACCGTTCCCGCATACTTCAACGACGCGCAGCGCCAGGCGACCAAGGACGCCGGCCGCATCGCGGGCCTCGAAGTGCTGCGCATCATCAACGAGCCGACCGCGGCCGCGCTCGCTTACGGCCTCGACAAGACCGAGAACAAGACGATCGCGGTCTATGACCTTGGCGGCGGCACCTTCGACATCTCGATCCTCGAGGTTGGCGACGGCGTGTTCGAAGTGAAGTCGACCAACGGCGACACTTTCCTCGGCGGTGAAGATTTCGACAGCAAGATCGTCGAATATCTCGCCGACGGCTTCAAGAAGGACGAAGGTATCGACCTGCGCGGCGACAAGCTCGCGCTGCAGCGCCTGAAGGAAGCCGCCGAAAAGGCGAAGATCGAACTGTCGTCGGCCGCGACGACCGAAGTCAACCTGCCCTTCATCACTGCCGACGCCAACGGGCCGAAGCATCTGGTGAAGACGATTACGCGTTCGGACCTCGAAAAGCTGGTCGAAGAGCTGGTCAAGCGCACGCTCGAACCCTGCAAGAAGGCGATCAAGGACGCCGGCATTTCGGCGAGCGAAATCGACGAAGTCGTGCTCGTCGGCGGCATGACGCGCATGCCGCGCGTGCGCGAAGTCGTGAAGGATTTCTTCGGCAAGGAACCGCACACCGGCGTGAACCCCGATGAAGTCGTCGCGATCGGCGCCGCGATCCAGGCGGGCGTGCTGCAGGGCGACGTCAAGGACGTGCTGCTGCTCGACGTCACCCCGCTGTCGCTGGGTATCGAGACGCTGGGCGGCATCATGACCAAGATGATCGACCGCAACACGACGATCCCGACCAAGAAGTCGCAGGTCTACTCGACCGCCGACGACAATCAGTCGGCGGTGACGATCCGCGTGTTCCAGGGCGAGCGCGAAATGGCGCAGGACAACAAGATCCTTGGCCAGTTCGACCTCGTCGGCATCCCGCCCGCCCCGCGCGGCGTGCCGCAGATCGAAGTGACCTTCGACATCGACGCGAACGGCATCGTGTCGGTTCACGCGAAGGACAAGGGCACCGGCAAGGAACAGCAGATCAAGATCCAGGCGTCGGGCGGCCTCAGCGATTCGGACATCGACCAGATGGTCAAGGACGCCGAACAGTTCGCCGAAGAAGACAAGACGCGCCGTGAGGCGGCCGAGGCGAAGAACAACGCCGAAAGCCTGATCCACTCGACCGAACGCCAGATCATCGAACATGGCGACAAGGTCGACGCGGGCCTCAAGTCCGAGATCGAAGCCGCGATCGCCGAAGCCAAGACCGCGGTCGAAGGCGGCGATCCCGCCGCGATGACCGAAAAGAGCCAGGCGCTCGCGCAGGTCGCGATGAAGCTCGGTCAGGCGATCTACGAGAAGGAGCAGCAGTCGGCCGCATCCCCCGGCGGCGACGAAGCTGGCGAGGCGAAGAGCGACGAAGATGTCGTCGACGCCGAATTCTCCGAAGTCGAAGACGACAAGAAGTAAGAAACTCCCCTGCCGGACCCCTCACCCGGGTCCGGTGGGCCGGAGGGGGCCTGTTTGACCTATGTCACTCGACATCGATTATTACGAACTGCTGGAAGTCGAGCGTACCGCCGACGATGCCGCGCTGAAGGCGAGCTACCGCAAGCTCGCGATGAAATATCACCCCGACAAGAATCCGGGATGCGACGACAGCGAAGCGCGCTTCAAGGCGATCAGCGAAGCCTATGACTGCCTGAAGGACCCGCAGAAGCGCGCCGCCTATGACCGCTTTGGCAAGGCCGGCGTCAACGGCAACGGCGGTTTCGGCGGCGGCAATGGCGCCGATTTCGGCGATATCGGCGATATTTTCGAATCGATCTTTGGCTCGGCGTTCGGCGGCGGACGCCAGCAGCGCGGCCCCGCGCGCGGCGCCGACCTGCGCTACGACATGGAAATCCGGCTCGAGGACGCCTTTTCGGGCGTCACGCGCGAGATCCAGGTCGACGTCGCGGCGCGCTGCGACGCCTGCGACGGATCGGGCGCGAAGCCCGGCACCCAGACCAACCGCTGCCAAACCTGCGCAGGTCACGGCAAGGTGCGCGCGCAGCAGGGCTTTTTCATGGTCGAGCGCACCTGCCCGACCTGTCAGGGCGCGGGCGAGGTCATCGCCGACCCGTGCAACAGCTGCCATGGCGAAGGCCGGGTGGACCGGCGCAAGACGCTGACCGTCAACATCCCCGCGGGGGTCGACGAAGGCACGCGCATCCGCCTGTCGGGCGAGGGCGAAAGCGGCGCACGCGGCGCGGCGCCGGGCGACCTCTACATCTTCCTCCATATGGCGCGGCACAAGGTGTTCGAGCGTGAGGGCACGACGTTGTTCACGCGCGCGCCGATCAGCTTCACGACCGCGGCATTGGGCGGCGAGATTGGCATCCCCGGCCTCGACGGCCGGATGCACGACATCGCCATCCCCGCGGGCATCCAGTCGGGCAAGCAACTCCGCCAGCGCGGCGCCGGGATGCCAGTGCTCAACGGCCGCGGTCACGGCGACCTTGTCGTCCAGATCGACGTCGAGACGCCCACGAAGCTGACCGCGCGGCAGAAGGAATTGCTCTGCGAATTCCGCGAGACCGAGACGGGCGACGAATGCCCGGCAAGCCAGGGCTTTTTCGGCCGCATCAAGGAAATGTGGGACGATCTGACGTAACGATCTGTCGCAGCCAATCCACCGTCGTCATTCTCGCGAAAGCGGGAACCCGGTTTAAGCGAGCGACGGCAGCCGCTGGGTCCACGCTTTCGCGGGGGATGACGACGGAAGCTATCCGATCTCGACCCTGAGCTCCGCAATCAGCGCCTTCACCTTGGGCAGCCTTTCTTCCTCCTCGTCGAGGATCGCGTGGAACGCGCGGCGCTTGATCGCCTTCAGATCCTCGCCCGCCATCGCGCCATCGCCCGTCACGCTGCTCGCGACGATGTCGATCAATCGGTCGGCGCCGTGGAGCCGTCCCCACAGATAGTCATTCTCGCGGTACGCGCGGCTGAAGAAGGCACCGAAACTGTTGAACTCGACCCCCTTCAGCATCGCCGCCGCGCCGCCGGTGCGGATCGCAGTGGCGTCCGACGGCGAGATGCGGTCGATCTTGATCGGGTCGAACTCGTCGAAGCCCTCGCCCTGCAGCAGCGGCAAGGTCGCGATGTCGTAAAAGGGGTAGCCGAGATAGGCGAGCAAGAGCGTCCGCCGGTCATCCTTCGGCATCGCAGAAAGCCCCGCGGCGATCAGCGCGTCGGCCTCGCCATCGACCGCGCGGAGGTCGCGCCGCGCCGCGACCGCGTCGATCCATTCGCCCGGCCCGGCGTCGGCGGGCAGGTCGAGATCGGCAAGCCAGCTATCGCCCTGCCGGTCGAGATAGAGGCCGAGCGCGGTAAAGATCGCCTCGCGCATAGCTTCGCACACCGGGTCGCGGCCATCACGCGTTGCCTCGACCGCGGTGTCGAGTTCGCGCGCGAGGAAACGCAGGCGGCGGATACGAAAACCGAGGTCGTGGGTGCGGAAAAAGACGATGGCGTCGCTGCTCGCCCCCGCCCCCCTTTTGCCCGAAATCCGGTCGAGCCCGCGCGCGCGTGCCTCGTCCCACAACGCGAGGCGACGGTTAGCCTGATGGACCGCGCCCTCGGGCGGCAGCAGCCGGTCGATCAGGCTCGCCATCTCCTCGACCACCGCCGACAGCTTGAGGTGACCGTAGGGCGCATACGCGAAGCCCGCGCGCGCCGATGCCTGGTCCTGCGCCTTGGCGCGCCATTTTTCGAGCCGCGCCACCGTCGGCGTGTCGAGAAAGAAGGTCGTGCCGAACAGCGCCGCGACCTGCTCCTCGACCTCGACCTTCATCGCGTCGACGATATGCTGCATACGGCGGATCCGGCGCGACATCCCCTCGATCGCCTCGACATTCTCGCGGATCGGCTGCTCGCGCGGAATTTCCGACAGCGCCCCCAATATGGTGGCCAGAAAGCCGGGAAGCCGCGCTCCCTCGCCCGCCACCTGTTCGCCCGGCTTGCCGAAGCTGATCGAGCGATAATCGGGCTTAGGGTCGATATAGACGAAACGGCGATCGATCTCGCGCCGCGCCGGACGCTGTTTCAGCGCCGCGATGGCGGGCCGGAAGGGCGCATTCGCGAGTACTGAACCGTCGATCAGCACGCGGTCGGCGGGATCGCCTTCGCCGCCCGACGGAAGCTGCGCATGGATAAAAGCCTCGCGGCCCGACCATGCGATCTTGCGCTTTTCGAGCACCCGGTCGAGTTCGCGCAAGGTGAAGGGCGGAAAGGCACCGGGAAAACTCGCCGTCGCGCGCGCCGCCGCGGTCAGTCCCGGAACATCGTCGAGCCGCTTTCCGAACTGGCTGTCCTTGCGAAAATGCAGCATCAGCCGATGCTCGTCCTCGGTTACGCGCGGCGGACTGTTGAGCGCCAGCGGCACGCTGTGCCCCGCAAAATCGGTGACCGAGACGAACAGGTCGACCGGCTGCCCGCCCGGCACCAGCACCGGCCCGCGCGGCCCCGCATCCATCGCGTCGAACGCATCGAGCAGCAGGTTCGTGAAGGTTTCGCCGCCGAAGGGGGGATCGAACCAGCGCGCGCGGACAAAGCGCGACAGCTTGGCGCGCACCTCGTCCTGCGCGCCTTCGCCGACGGTGCGGTCGATGGCGTTGCCGCGCTTCTTCATCATCCAGCCGGCGATCGGCACTGCCCAGAATTTGGTCGCCGCCGACAGCGGCCGCGCGTCGGGGTCGATCAGCCGGTCGACATCGGCGCTATCGAGCCACAGGTCGGTGAGCGGGTCGAGCGACTGCCCCGTCGCCAGCGCGCGCGCGAGGAAGATGCCGTTGATACCGCCCGCGCTGGCGCCCGCGACGATGTCGGCGAGCACGCGCAGCCGCACATTGCTGCGCGCCGCTATCGCCGCCAGCAGTTCGCCATAGACGGCGCCCGCTCCGCTCAGCGGTACGCCGTCGTGGAAGGCGCGCGATGCCGCGGCGAGCCGCCAGACCTCTTTCGTGATGCCGTGCATATAGACGGCGAGACTGATGCCGCCGTAGCAAATCAGGGCGAAGCGCAGTTCCTTTTCCCGCATCGGCAAGCTGATAGCGCGCTTTTCGGCACTGTGGCGAATTTTCCACAGCGCAAGCGAAAGTCGCGATACCGCGTCCGGCTCGCGGGTTTTTCCTTGCCTATGCGAATCGCTCTCATTAGCGGCCCCTGCGAACAGGAGTTGATAATGATTCGCAAAATTGCCGCCGCCGCGCTGCTCAGCACCGCGCTTTCGTCCCCCGCCTTTGCGCAGGACGGCGCCCCCGTCGACGAGGACAGCGCGGCGGGCGAGACGATCGTTGTCACCGCGGCGCGCACGATCCTGCCGCCGAACGCGCTGCCGCTGACGATCGACATCATCGGCAAGGATGCGCTCAACCAGCAGCTCGCGATTTCGGGCTCGGTCACCGATGCGGTCGCGAACCTGACCACCAGCTTCTCGCCGACGCGGCAGAAGCTTTCGGGTTCGGGCGAATCGCTGCGCGGGCGCTCGCCGCTCTATGCGATCAACGGCATTCCGCAATCGACCCCGATGCGCGACGGCAGCCGCGACGGTTTCACGATCGACGGCTTTTTCGTCGACCGTGTCGAGCTGATCTTCGGGTCGAATGCGCTGCAGGGCATCGGCGGCACCGGCGGCATCGTCAACCAGGTGACCGTTGGCGCGCCGAAGGACGAGGGTCTTTCGGGCCGCTTCCTGCTGCAGGGCACCGCCGACAATGATTTTTCGAAGGCCGGAATGGGCGGCAAGGCCGGCGGCCTCGTCCAGTATAAGGCGGGCCGGTTCGACGCGACCGTCGGCGCGACTTATGAAATCCGCGGTGTCTTTTCGGACGCCAGGGGCCGCCCGATCGGGCTCAACCTGACGCAAGGCGAAACGCAGGACAGCAAGGCAACGAACTTCTTCGCACGCCTCGGCTATGAATTGTCGCCGAGCGCACGCCTCGACCTGATCGCGAGCCGTTTCGAACTGAAGGGCGACGGCGATTATGTCGCAATCCCGGGAAACCGGGCGCTCGGCTTGCCCACCAGCGCCGTGCGCGGCACCCCGCCGGGCGTTCCCGCGGCCAACCGCACCGAAAGCGTCGCGCTGTCGCTGACCGACACCGACCTTTGGGGCGGCAATTTCGTCAGCCAGATTTTCTTCAACCGCAGCCGCGACACGTTCGGCGGCGAAATCGCCCCGATCGCGACCTTCCAGGATCCGGCGATCGCGCCCGTGAATAGCTTGTTCGACCAGTCGCAGAATCGCAGCCGCAAACTCGGCGCCAAGTTCAGCTACGAACGCGCGGTTCCCGGCTTCGAGGATCTGACGCTGACGATCGGCTTCGACGCGCTCGTCGACAAGACCGAGCAGGCGCTGATCGCAACGAACCGCGTCTGGGTGCCGCCGAGCGATTTCCAGAGCCTCGCGCCCTTCGGGCAGGCGAACCTTGCGCTGTTCGACGGCGTCGTCCGCATCGCCGGCGGGGTCCGCTGGGAAAATGTGAAGATCAAGATCGACGATTTCCACACGCTCGCCTCGACCACCTTCGTCGCCTGCCCCGCGCCGCCCGCGACGCAGCCCGTGCCGTGCGGCCTCGCGAGCTATGGCGGTGTCGACGTTGCCGGCGGCAAGCCCAAGTTCGAGGACCTGCTGATCAACGGCGGCGTGATCGTCGAACCCTGGGCGGGCATCCGCGCCTATGCGAGTTATGCCGAGGGCTTCACCGTCCCCGACATCGGCCGCATCACGCGCGGCGTGAACCGAACCGGGGTCGACATCGACAATTTCCTCGATATTTCGCCCGTCGTGTCGAACAACCGCGAGATCGGCTTCGAAGTGAAGCGCGGGCCGCTCGACGCCAGCGCCGCCTATTTCTGGTCGTCGAGCGACAAGGGCCAGCTGCTCATCACGCGCCCCGACCGCATTTTCGACGTCCAGCGCCTGCGCGTCGAAATTCAGGGGCTCGAGGTCAACCTCGGCGTCCAGACGCCGATCGACGGGCTCAAGCTCAATATCGGCTATGCGCATCTGATCGGCCGTTTCGACAGCGATGCGGTGCCCGACGGCAAGGTCGACAGCGACCTCGACGGCGTCAACATCTCGCCCGACCGCCTCAATCTCGCGGCGAGCTATAGCAGTGGCCCCTTCTCGGCGCGCGTCCAGACGCAGGTGTATATGAAGCGCCGCTTCGACGGCAAGGCACGCGCCGCCGACGACGCCAATCCGAACCACCCGCTGAAACTCGCTGACAATGACTTCGGCGGCTACACGCTGACCGACGCCTATGTCCGCTACCAGACGGGCTTTGGCGGGATCAGCCTGTCGGCGCAGAATCTCTTCAACAAGCAATATATCGACTATTCGAGCGATACGCGCCTGCCAAGCGACCAGCTGTCCTATTTCGCGGGACGCGGGCGGACCTTCACGCTCGGCTGGGATTACCGTTTCTGATGATGAAGCTGCTCGACACGCTGCACCGCTGGACGGGGGGGCTGATCGGCCTCGTGCTCGCGCTGCTCGGCCTGTCGGGCACGATCCTGCTCTACGAGCATCTGTGGATCGGCTTTCCGGGTACCGGCGATCCGCTGCGCGGCGACCTCGCGACGGTCGCCGCGACCACCGAGAAGCTGATGGCGGCGCCGGGCGCGCAGGGCATCATCTATGCCGACGAGCGCTTCGGCCTCCACCAGCTCCGTCTGGGCAAGGAGGCCGGCGCCTATGCCAGCCAGTCGGGCGATATCGTGACGCGCTGGGCGAGCCAGTGGGAGCGGCCCGAGCTCTGGATCTTCGATTTCCACCACCATCTGTTCGCGGGCGACAATGGCGAATGGGTGATCGGCATCGCGGGGCTGTGCGGGCTGTTCTTCGTGATCAGCGGCGTGATCCTGTGGTGGCGCACGCGCAAGACCTTTCAGTTCCGGCTTTGGCCCAAGCGCATGTCGCGCCCGTCGATCGTGTGGCAGCACCGCGACCTCGGCATTATCGTCGCGCCGCTGCTGCTGATCTCGATCGTCACCGGCACGATGATGATCTTTCGTCCGTTCGCGCTCGGGGTCGTCGCGCCCTTCGGCCCGGTCGCCGAGACCGCAAAGGCGCTCGACCCGCCCAAATACAAGGGCGGTCCGCTCGCCGGAAAGCCCGACTACACCGCGATGCTGACCGAAGCGCGTCGCCGCTTTCCCGACGCCGAATTCCGTATCCTCAGCCTGCCGCGCAAAGACGGCGACCCGATCAGCCTGCGCATGAAACAGCCCGCCGAATGGCTGCCCAACGGCCGCACGACGCTGGCGTTCGACGCCGCCACGGGCGAAGTGCTCGGCGCGCGCGACGCGCTCGCGCTGCCCCCGGGCGCCCAGGCGTTCAACATGGCCTTTCCGATCCACGCGTCGAAGGTCGGTGGCTGGGCGTGGCGCAGCGTGCTCACTATCTCGGGCCTGTCGCTGACGATGCTCGGGAGCCTTGCGGTGTGGACGTTCTGGTTCAGGCGGCCAAAGCCGGCAAAGCGGGTGGTGAAGAAGGCGGCGCTCGCCTCCGCCTAACCTCCTTCGTCACCCCGGACTTGATCCGGGGTCTATGCCGAGGGCGCAGGAATGGATGCCGGATCAAGTCCGGCATGACGAAAGAATGAGGGGCACCGCTCCCCGCGCTTTCCTATTTTACCCGCCGCCCTATATCCTGCGCAGCCCATGACCCGCGCCCGCGTCCTCCTCCTCACCGCCGCCCTCGGCCCGCTCGACTATCGCGTCCCGCGCGAAAGCGAGGCGCCGCTAGGCAGCGTCGTGGTCGCGCCGCTCGGCCCGCGGCGATTGGGCGGCGTGGTGTGGGAGGATGAGAGCTTCGGCGCGCCCGAGGCGGTCGGCGACAATCGCCTGCGCAATCTCTACGAAGTCGTGCCCGTCCCGCCGGTGCCCGCCCCCTTGCGCCGCCTCGTCGAATGGACGAGCGACTATTATCTCGCGCCGCCGGGCGCGGTGCTGCGCATGGTGCTGCCGGGGGTCGCCTTCGCCGACGCACGCCGCCCGATCGTCGAATATCGCGCCACCGGTGAACTGCCCACGCGGATGACGCCGCAGCGTATCGTCGCGCTCGAGGCGATCGGCGAGCGGCAGGGCATGGTGCGCGAACTCGCGACGCTCGCCGAGGTCAGCGACGCGGTGATCCGCGGGCTCGTGAACACCGGCGCGCTCGAAGCGGTCACCGTCTCGGCCGACCAGCCCTACCCCGAGCCCGACAGCGGCTTTGCCCCGCCCGACCTTTCCGACGAACAGACCGCCGCCGCCGCGCAGCTCAAGGACGCGGTGCACGCCGCGAAATTCGACACGCTGCTGCTCGACGGCGTCACCGGGTCGGGCAAGACCGAAGTCTATATGGAGGCGATCGCCGCCGCGATCGATGCGGGCAAGCAGGCGCTGGTGCTGCTCCCCGAAATCGCGCTGACCGAACCGATGCTGACGCGCTTTGCCGCGCGCTTCGGCTGCGAGCCCGTCGCGTGGCACTCGGGCCTGCGCTCGACCGAGCGCCGCCGCGCCTGGCACAGCATCGCCGCAGGCGAGGCCAAGATCGTCGTCGGCGCACGCTCGGCGCTCTTCCTGCCCTATGCGAACCTCGGCGTCATCGTCGTCGACGAGGCGCACGAGACGAGCTTCAAGCAGGAGGACGGCGTCCATTATCACGCGCGCGACGTCGCGGTGATGCGCGGACATTTCGAAGGGCTTCCCGTCGTCCTCGCGAGCGCGACCCCCGCGCTCGAAAGCCTCGCGATGGTCGAGGCGGGACGCTACCGCCATATCGTCCTCCCGGCGCGCTTCGGCGGCGCGACGCTGCCCGACCTCGCGGCGATCGACATGCGGCAGGACCCGCCCGACCGCGGCCGCTGGCTCGCGCCGCCGCTCGTCGACGCACTCGCCGACCGGCTCCAGAAGGGCGAGCAGAGTCTGCTCTTCCTCAACCGCCGCGGCTTCGCACCGCTGACGCTCTGCCGCACCTGCGGCCACCGCATCCAGTGCCCGAACTGCACCGCATGGATGGTCGAGCACCGCCTCGTCCACCGCCTCGCGTGCCACCATTGCGGCCATGTCATGCCGCCGCCGCGGCTCTGCCCCGAATGCGAGGATGAGGACAGCCTCGTCGCGTGCGGCCCCGGCGTCGAGCGCGTCGCCGACGAGGTCGCGCTGCGCTTACCCGAGGCGCGCGTCGCGATCGTCACCTCGGATACGCTCTGGTCGCCCGCGAAGGCGGCCGAGTTCGTCGACAATGTCGAGGGCGGGCTGGTCGACATCATCATCGGGACGCAGCTCGTCACCAAGGGCTATCATTTCCCGAACCTCACGCTCGTCGGCGTCGTCGACGCCGACCTCGGGCTCGACGGCGGCGACCTCCGCGCCTCCGAGCGCACCTTCCAGCAGATTGCGCAGGTCGCGGGGCGCGCCGGGCGCGGGGTGAAGCCCGGCGAGGTGCTGATCCAGACGCGCGTTCCCGAAGCGCCCGTGATGGCGGCGCTCGTCGCGAACGACCGCGACGGATTTTATGCGGCCGAAGCCGCGGCGCGCAAATTCGCCGGCGCCCCCCCCTATGGCCGCTTCGCCGCGCTTGTCATTTCGTCGGAGGATATCGAGGTCGCGCGCGGCGTCGCGCAGCGGCTGGGGGCGAAGGCTCCGGTCGCCGAAGGTCTTGCCGTTTACGGGCCCGCCCCCGCGCCGCTCGCGATGCTGCGCGGCCGCCACCGTTTCCGCTTGCTGCTCCACGCCCCGCGCAGCTTCGACCTGCAGGGCACGATCCGCGAGTGGGTCGGCAGCGTCGACTGGCCCGCAAAAGCGCGCCTCGCAATCGACATCGACCCCTACAGCTTTGTTTAGCCGTAACAGGGCTTTACTGTAACCGGGCGTGCTGGCAGCATCCCCCAGGGGTTTCGACGCGGGGGCGCAGAATGAAGAGAATCGGTTTGGGCCTGCTGGCCGGGATCGCGGCGATCGGGATGGCGGGGGCTGCCGAGGCCAAATGGCTTCGCGCCGACACCGACAGTTTCATCATCTACAGCGAGAGCAACGAGAAATCGCTGCGCGAATTCGCCCAGAATCTGCAGCGGTTCGACACCACGCTGCGCCTGCTCTTCAAGGTCGAAACGCCCGGCGAGGAAAGCAAGCTGCCGATCTATCTGGTGCCCGCCGCGCCCGACGTCGCGGAATTGGCAACGGGATCGCGCAATGCGTCAATCGCGGGCTTTTATCGGCAGGACCGCGACGGCAGCTTCGCCATGTCCTTTCGCCAGAATGGCAGCAGCAGCGTCACCGGTACATCGGCTTCGCAGCAGGTGCTGTTCCACGAATACAGCCACCATTTCATGAAGCGCCACCTGCGCGCCGCCTTTCCGTCGTGGCTGATCGAAGGGTTCGCCGAATATTATTCGACCGTCGATTTCGACAAGCAGGGCCGCGCGATGATCGGCCATCCGGTCTACCGCCGCGCTTATGGCCTGCTCGCGATGCCAAAAATTCCGGCCGAGAGGCTGTTGTTCGAACAACCGGGCGCGATGCGCAACAGCGGCCAGATGGATGTCTATTACGGCCGCGCATGGGTCCTGACCCACATGCTCCTCCACAGCGCCGCGCGGGGAGACCAGATCAACGCCTATACGAGTGCGATCAACAACGGGACCGACCCCAAACAGGCGGCGACCGACGCCTTTGGCGACCTGGCGCTGCTCGACAAGGATCTGAACCGCTATATCGAGGGCAAACTCAGCTACCGCACCACGCGCGATGCCGTTCCTATCTCGACCAACATCAAGATCACCCCGCTGTCGGCGGACGAAGATGCCGTGATCCTGCCGCGGCTCGAACGGCTGAATGCGCGCGGCGACGCGGCGCGGCTGACGAAAGCGCGCGATACGCTGCGCAAACTGGCAGCCGCACAGCCAGCCAATGCTGACGTCCAGTTCGAGCTTGCGGCCGCCGAATGGGACATCGACAGCGACAAGCGCGACCTTGCGGCGATGCAGGCCGCGCTGGACAAGGTGCTCGCGGCCAAGCCCGACCATGTCCGCGCCAATGTCCTGCTCGGACGGCTGAAGCTGTATCAACTGCGCGAAAAGGGAGAGGATGACGCCGCCGCATGGCGCGAGGCGCGGAGGCCGATCCAGCTCGCCAACCGCACCGATCCCGACGACGCAGTGCCGCTCTACGCCTATTTCGACAGCTTTCTGGCCGAAGGTAAACGGCCGAGCGAGATGGCGATCAAGGCGCTCGAGCGCGCCTTCGTCCTCACGCCGGAAAATATCGAGATGCGGGTCGCTTATGCCTTCGCGCTCGCGAATCAGGGCGAGTTCGATCGTGCGGTGCGGCTGGCGCGAACGGTGGCCTTCGATCCGCACGACAATGGCCGGGGCGAAGCGATGCTCGCGCGGCTAGAGGCGATGCAGAGCCGCCGCGCGGGCGCCGCGGGCACTGGCAAAGAAGCCGTCGCCGGCGACGCCGACGACGACTAGCCTTTTGTCAATAATCGGGTTCGGCGCCGCCCAATACCTGTTTGGTCTGCCCCGCCAGCCACGCCATCGCCGCCGCCCACGGCTGGTGCCCGTGGCTGATCCGCGCAACGCCGAGCGCGGCGAGTTCCTTGTGCGTCGGGCCGCCCTTGCCGCGCAGGATGTTCACCGGCAACGGCGAGGCGTCGCAGATCGCGTCGATGCATTTGGGGTCGAGCAGGAAGGGCACGAACAGCGACCCCGCGCCCGCGTCGGCATAGGCGCGCGCGCGTTCGAGCGTTGCCGCAACGAGCGCGTCGCCGTCCTTCGCCGCATCCTGCCCCAGGAACAGGTCGCAGCGCGCGTTGACGAAGATGCCGGTGTCGGCGGCAGCGCGGTAGCGTGCGGCGGCATCTGCAATGGCGAGCAGTTCCTTCTGCCCGGGCAGCCGGTCTTCCATATTGATGCCGGCCGCACCGGCTTCGCGCGCCAGCGCCACCGATTCGCCCACCGCGGCGGGATCGTCGCCATAGCCCGCTTCCATATCGATCGTGACGGGCAGATCGGTGACCGCCAGAATCTGCGCAAGGTTGGCGAGCGCCGCTTCGAGCGGAAAATTCTCGCCGTCGGACGATCCGTGCGCCGACGCAACGCCCCAGCTTCCCGTCGCGATCGCCTTCGCGCCGGCGGCCGCAACCGCCTTCGCGCTCCCCGCATCCCAGATGTTGATCAGGATCAGCGGATCGCCGGGGACGTGCAGCGCGCGAAATTCAGCAACCTTGTCCGACATCAAAAACTCTCCCTCTTGAGCAATTCTTCCTTGATCGGCAGGCCATAGGCATAGCCGCCGAGCGTTCCGTCGCTGCGTACCACGCGGTGGCACGGGATCAGCACCGCGACATTGTTCGCGCCGTTGGCGCTTCCGGCCGCGCGCACCGCCCTGGGCTTGCCGACCGCGGCGGCAATGTCGGCATAGCTGCGCGTCTCGCCCGCGGGAATCTTACGCAGTTCGCGCCACACCGCTTCCTGAAAGGCGGTGCCCTTCACGTCGATCGGGATATGGTCGAAGCCGTTCACCGGCGCCTCTACCGCGTCGACCACCTGTTTCAGCAGAGCTTCAAACTCTTCGCCGCCCTCGACCAGTTCGGCCGCAGGGAAACGCTCTTCCAAGGCTTCGCGCCCTTCGTCGAAACTCAGGCGGCATACGCCCTTCCCGGTCGCCGCGACGAGCATTTCGCCGAGGCTGGTCGGCACGACCGCCCAGTGGATCACCGTGTCCTTGCCGCCGTTGACCCACGCCGACGCCGTCATGCCCATGCGGCCTTCCATATTCTGATAGAAACGCGACGGCCCCGAAAAGCCCGCGTCGTAAATCGCGTCGGTCACCCGGCTGCCGTCGCTCAGCGCCTGCCGCGCGCGCTCTTCGCGGAGGGCGCGGGCATAGGCCGCGGGCGAAAGGCCGGTATGACGGGTGAAGACGCGCTGGAAATGCGTCGGCGAATAGCCGGTGCGCGCGGCAAGGTCGCCGAGCGCGAGCGGCTCCTCGCTGCCCTTGATCGCCGCGATCGCCTTGATCACCGCATTTTCGTCGCGCGCGACATCGTCGGGCAGGCAGCGTTTGCACGGACGCAGGCCCATGGCGCGCGCCGCGTCGCCGTCGGCGAAGAAGCGGACATTCTGGCGCAAGGGATGGCGCGCCGCGCAGCTTGGCCGGCAATAGATGCCGGTGGTCAGCACCCCGGTGACGAAACGGCCGTCCTGCGCCTTGTCGCGCGCCTGTACTGCTTCCCAACGCTCGTCGTCGGTCATGGCCTTGAAGTCCATGGTCAATTCCTTTCGATTCGCGCGGCAAAACAGCCATAGGCGGCGTTGTGGGCATCGATATAGGATATGCCCTCGTCCTCGAACAGGTCGCGGATCGCACCATCGGCCTCGCCCGGACCCGCAAGCCGCGCGGTTTGCAGCATGCCGTCCGCAGCGAAGGCGCGCAGCGCGAGCGCGCGCCCCTCGAACACCGGGGGCAGTTCGTCGCGATAGGTCGCCGCTTCGACGCCGGGACGCACATAAATCGCATAAGCGCTGCGATACGGCGTTTCGACATCGTGGCTCATGTGGTGGAGCAGGATCAGCGCCTCACCCGCCTTCGCATCCTCCAGGCTGACGCGGCACGGAAAGCCGCGATCGGCGGTCGCGGTAACGCGGCGCGCGTTGAGCGCGGCGAGTCCGGCGTCGTCGAGCGCGAAGAGCGGGGCAAAGGGTTCGGGGCTGAGGCCCTGGATCGAATAGGTCATCGGAATATCCTTTCTCGTGCGTTGGACATTCAATGCCACGGTCCGATTCGCGCCGCGTCCCGATGCTTGCGTTCAAACATTTCAGCACCAGTGTGTTACTGTATTATATCATTGACTCACTATGGCGAAAGACGCACTCTCCCCGGAAATGGAGGGTCGGCCATGGCAAGCATCAATGCAGCAATCGCACCCGCACGGCCCACGCGCCGCACCGACTGGCTCAGGCGCAGCGCGACCTTCTGTTACCTCGCCATAGCTGCGGGGCAGTTGCTCTTCACCGCGTTCATCCTGTTCTTCTATTATCCCTCCTCACTCTCGGGCAATTTCGCGGCGTGGAACGGCAAGCCGCTGATCAAGGGATTTGTCGCGGGCGACGGCGCGGGCAATCTTTTCTTCGCGGTGCATGTGCTGATGGCGGCGGTGATCACCTTCGGCGGACTCGTCCAGCTTGTCCCCGCGATCCGCAGCCGCTGGCCCGCGGCGCATCGCTGGAACGGACGGCTCTACCTCGTCAGCGCGGTCACCCTCGCGCTCGGCGGGCTGTGGCTCACCTGGGTGCGCGAAACCTGGCTCGTGCTCGCCGGCGCGATCGGCATCACGCTCGACGCGCTGCTCATCCTCGCCTTCGCCGCGCTCGCGTGGCGAGCCGCCCGCGCGCGCCGCTTTGTCGAGCACCGCCGCTGGACGCTGCGCCTCTTCGCGGTCGCCTCGGCGGTATGGTTCATGCGCGTTGCCTATATGGCATGGGGCATGGCGACCGGCGGCGCGGGGATCGGCAAGGCGCTCAACGGGCCGTTCGATATCTTCCTCGCCTTCGCCAGCTCGCTCATCCCGCTCGGACTCGCCGAGCTCTATCTGCGCGCCGGTTCGCACGGTACGCTGGCCGCGAAAAAAGGCGTCGCGATCATCCTCACCTTCAGCGGCCTCGTCATCCTGGCCGGCAGCGCCGGCGCGTGGATGATGATGTGGAGCCCTTATATCTAGCTGCGCTTGCCTTCCCGCCGCGAGCGACTAGGTTCCGCGCCATGACCCGCCTCCTCGCGCTGCTGCTCGCCCTTCTGACCCTCTCGCTTCCGGCCCTCTCCCTTCCGGCGCACGCCGCCGACGATATCAGCGCCGCGTCGCGTAGCGTCGTGCGCGTCGTCACCGTCGCGATGGTCGATGGCGAGGTCGTCGGTTTCGGGCACGGCAGCGGCATCGCGATCTCGCCGACGCGGATCGTCACCAATGCGCATGTCGTCGAATCGGCCGCCAAATATCCCGACAATGTCGCCTTGGGCGTCGTCCCGTCCGAAGGGCAGAAGAGTTTCGCGGGCAAGCTGATCGCGATCGACACCGCGCGCGACCTTGCGCTGATCGAGATCACCGAGGGCCGCCTGCCCGCCGCTGCGATCTACACCGGCCCGCTCGATTCGGGCGCCGATGTTGTGGCCTTGGGCTATCCGGGCAATGTCGACCTTGCGACCGCGCGCAGCGCCAACGATTATATCACCCCGCGCACCCCGACGCGCAGCGAGGGCAATATGTCGAACACGCAGGCGGTCGACGGGGTCGCGATGCTGATCCACACCGCCAAGATCTCGCGCGGCAATTCGGGCGGCCCGCTCGTCGATCAGTGCGGCCGCATCACCGGGATCAACACCGCGATCACGCGCGCCGACGACGGCGATTCGCCCTTCGCCTTTGCCATTTCCGGGCGCGAGCTCATGCGCTTCCTCGCCGATGCGAACCAGCAATATAGCAGCGTCGGCACGCCGTGCCTGTCGCTCGCCGAAGCCGATGCCCGCGACCGCGCCGCGATCGACGCCGAAGCGCGCGCGAGCGCCGAGGCGAATGCCGCGAAGGACGCCGCCGCCCGGCTCGACCGTGAATTGAAGCAGGCGCGCGCCGAGGAAGACGCGCTCGCCGCGCGCGAAAACCGCATCGCGCTCGCGGGCGTGTTCTTCGTGATCGGCGCGCTCGCCGCGGGCGCCGGCCTGCTCTTCTACAGCCAGAAGAATCTGCGTAACGCCAAGATTGCTGGCGGCGCGGGCGCGGTGCTGATGCTCGGGGCCGCGATATTGTTCGCAACGCGCCCCGACGCGCACGCCGAGATCGCGGAGGAAGCGGCGACCGCCGCTGCCACCGCAACCCCGAAGCTCGCGCAGGGCAATTTCCTCTGCACGATCCGCCCCGACCGCAGCCGCATCACCGTGTCGGCGACGACCGACGTCCCGATCGCCATCGGCAAGGGCGGCTGCGTCAACGGGCGCACGCAATATACGAGAGGGCCCGACGACCGCTGGCAACGCATCCTCGTGCCGAACGACGAGGCGACCGTCACCGTCGCGTCGATCGATTCGACCGGGCGCGATTATCGCGTCGACCGCTATCTGCTCGATGCCGAAACGATGACGAAGGCACGCGAGACGCGCGCGACGGTCACGCTGAAGAGCTGCACCGCCAATCCGGACGAGCTCGCGGGGCTAGCCGCGCAACAGGACGCGATCCGCAGCGCGCTTCCCGCCACCCCGAACGAACGGCTCGTCTATCGCTGCCAGCCCGCGTCGGGGGCGGCGGTCAAACCGGCGCCCGGCGGCTGACCGTCAGCGGAGTCCGCCAACCCATTCGGTGAGAATCGCCTGCGCAGGGGCCGTGTAGGCCAGCTCGTGCCCCGCGCCCGCGACGCGAGCCACGGTAGCGTCGGGGCGTGCGCCGGCGAGCCGCTCGAGATTGACGGGCGTCACGAGCGTATCGGCGTCGCCGTGCATCAGATAGACGGGCGCCTTCACGCGGGCCAGCTTGGCCGCATTGTCGAACCGGTCACGCACCAGCCGGCGCGGAACGACCGGGACCTGGCTTTTCACCACCGAAGGCAGGTCGGCAAGCCCCGAGACGAGCATCAGCGCCGCGACATCATGCCGTAACGCGATTTCGGTTGCAGGCCCCGAACCGATCGAATTGCCGACAAGGACGATATTTCGCGGCTCGACCCCCGCCTCGGCGAGCCAGCGCATCGCCGCCTCCCCATCGCGATACAGCCCCGCCTCGTCCGGCGAGCCCGGATTGCCGCCATAGCCGCGATATTCGACGAGCATCAGCCCGTGCCCCGCCGCCGCCGGTCCGCGCGTCGCCTCGATCGCGCCCAGCATATTGTCGCCATTGCCGTGGAAAAAGAGGATCGTCTTCCGTCCCGGCATCGCGGGGCGATAGAAAGCGGAAAGCCGCAAGCCGTCATCGGTGCGGGTGTGGACGAGGCGAAAGCCTGGCGGCGGCGTCTGCACATAGTCGGCCGGCGCCGGAAAGATCAGCCGGCGCTGCTGCGTAAAGAGCAGCGTCGCTGCGACGAGCGCGAAGACGGAAAGCGCCAGTAGCAGGTTCAGCGCGAGCTTCACCCTTCGTGCGCTATCCGAGGCCGAGCGCGGCGCGAATCCGCTCTGCCGCTTCGGCGGGGCGCATGGCGCCCGAATCGACCGCGACCCGCGCGGCGGGAAGCGCGGGATAGGCAAAGGCGCCCTTCGCCGCGAGTTCGCGATACAATGCAACCGATGACAATTTGCCGCTCGCCTGCCGCGACGGCGCATCGAGACGGGCTTCGACAATCGCGCGCGCGCATGTCAGCGCGACGAAATCGACCTGTCCTCCGGCTTGTTCGACCAGCGCTACGACGCGCTCTGGAAAATCGGGGGCGACGCTCGCCTCGGGATGAAAGGTGAAGATCAGCGATCGCCCGCAGGCCGCGGCCGCGCGAAATACATCCATCCACATCGTCTCGCGCAGTTTGACGAAAGCGTCGCTGCCGAAGGGGAAGACCGCCAGCAGCGCATCGACGACCAGATGATTATGGAACAGCGGCAAGCCGGTGAGCGCCGCAAGTTCGCGCGCGATGGTCAGCTTGCCCGACGCCGCGGGACCATGGATGAAGACAAGTCTCATCCCCCGCACGCCTTGAACAGCATCAGCGTGCGCTCGCGCGCCAGATCGGCGCTCGCTTCGTGATAATCCTTGCGCCGGTCGCTGTTGAAGCCGTGCCCCGCCTCATAGACGAAGATCTGCGCGGTCGGGTGATCCTTCGCGACCAGCGCCTCGACGCCCTCCATCGGGATGCCATCATCGAAGCGGCCGAAATGGGCGATCGCCGCGCAGGCGGGTGCCTCGTCCTTGAACATCGTCGGCACAAGGCTGCCATAATAGGCCGAAGACGCCGCGAGGTCCGAGCTGATCTGCGCCATCCGCCATGCGACCGACCCGCCATAGCAATAGCCGGTGATGAACACCGGCCCCTTACCTTTCAGCGCATCGATGCACGTCTGCGCATCCTTCAGGCTCTGCTCGAAGGGATGCAGCTCGCGCGCCAGCTGCACCGCACGCTGGAACTGCGGCCCCGAATAATCGCTCTCGAACCCCGGATGCTCGCGGTCGAACAGCGCGGGCGACAGCACCTCATAGCCCTCGGCGGCAAACTCGTCGCACATCTCGCGGATATGGTCGGTGACCCCGAAGATTTCCTGGATCAGCACCAGCCCGCCGCGCCGGGCGCCGTCGGGCCGGGCGTGATAGACCGCGATTTCGGCGCCATCGTCCATCGTCATCCGGATCATCTCGCCCATCGTGCACCTTCCCTTCGACGTCATATTTTTTGGTTAGCCCGTCCCTATCGCACGAAGGGGCAAAAGCAATCGCCCGCCCGCCTTGCATTGCAGCAAAATCGTTGCTAGGCGCGCCGCGACTTCGCGTGGGGGACATTCGTCGAATATCCCGCAAAAGCGCGCGACCCATCCCCCACGGGATAGCAACAAAGGACTTTCACGCGTGGAGAATTCCGGCGGCATTCAGGGCAACATCACGGCGGGCCTCGCGGGCCGTTATGCGGTCGCTTTGTTCGATCTGGCGCGCGAATCGAACGCGATCGACGCGGTCGCCAAGAGTCTCGCGACGCTTCGCGCCGGCCTCGCCGAATCGGCCGACCTGACGGCGCTGATCGCCAGCCCGGTCGTTGGCCGCACCGATGCCGCGAACGCCATCGCCGCGGTCGGCAAGGCGATGAAGCTTGATTCGCTGACCGCGAAGTTCCTCGGCGTGCTCGCCGAGAATCGCCGCCTCGCCGATCTGCCCAGGATGATCGACGCGTTCGACGCGATCGTTGCCGATCACCGCGGCGAAGTGACCGCCAAGGTCACCAGCGCGCACCCGCTTTCGGCCGCGCAGCTGAAAGAGCTGACCGCGAACCTCAAATCCCGTGTCGGGCGCGACGTCACCGTCGCCGCGACCGTCGACCCCGCCATCCTTGGCGGTCTCGTCGTCCAGCTGGGCAGCCAGCTGATCGACGGCAGCATCCGTACCCGTCTCAATAGCTTCGCACAGGCGATGAAAGGCTAAACCATGGAAATCCGCGCCGCTGAAATCAGCAAGGTCATCAAGGACCAGATCGCCAATTTCGGCACCGACGCAACGGTCAGCGAAATCGGCAAGGTTCTGTCGGTCGGCGACGGCATCGCCCGCGTCCACGGCCTCGACAACGTCCAGGCCGGTGAAATGGTCGAATTCGCCAATGGCGTGCAGGGCATGGCGCTCAACCTCGAAGCCGACAACGTCGGCATCGTGATCTTCGGCTCGGACGCCGAGATCAAGGAAGGCGACACCGTCAAGCGCACCGGCACGATCGTCGACGTTCCCGTCGGCAAGGGTCTGCTCGGCCGCGTCGTCGATGGCCTCGGCAATCCGATCGACGGCAAGGGCCCGATCAAGGCCGAGAAGCGCATGCGCGTCGAAGTGAAGGCGCCGGGCATCATCCCGCGCACCTCGGTGCACGAACCCGTCCAGACCGGCCTCAAGGCGCTCGACGCCCTCGTCCCCGTCGGCCGCGGCCAGCGCGAACTGATCATCGGCGATCGCCAGACCGGCAAGACCGCCGTCGCGATCGACACCTTCATCAACCAGAAGGAAGCCAACGCGGGCGATGACGAGAGCAAGAAGCTCTATTGCATCTATGTCGCGATCGGCCAGAAGCGCTCGACCGTCGCGCAGATCGTCCGCCAGCTCGAAGAAAATGGCGCGATGGAATATTCGATCGTCGTCGCCGCGACCGCGTCGGAGCCCGCTCCGCTGCAGTTCCTCGCACCCTACACGGGCTGCACGATGGGCGAATATTTCCGCGACAACGGCATGCACGCCGTGATCGTGTATGACGATCTGTCGAAGCAGGCCGTCGCTTACCGCCAGATGTCGCTGCTGCTGCGCCGCCCGCCGGGCCGCGAAGCTTACCCCGGCGACGTCTTCTATCTCCACAGCCGCCTGCTCGAGCGTTCGGCAAAGATGAACGCCGACAATGGTTCTGGCTCGCTGACCGCGCTGCCGATCATCGAAACGCAGGCGGGCGACGTTTCGGCCTACATCCCGACCAACGTGATTTCGATCACCGACGGCCAGATCTTCCTCGAAACCAACCTCTTCAACGCCGGTATCCGCCCCGCCATTAACGTGGGTCTGTCGGTGTCGCGCGTCGGCTCGGCCGCGCAGACCAAAGCGATGAAGAAGGTGTCGGGCTCGATCAAGCTCGAACTCGCGCAGTATCGCGAGATGGAAGCCTTCGCGCAGTTCGGTTCGGACCTCGACGCGTCGACGCAGAAGCTGCTCAACCGCGGCGCGCGCCTGACGCAGCTCCTGAAGCAGCCGCAGTTCCAGCCGATGCCGTTCGAAGAGCAGACCGCGTCGATCTTCGCCGGCACCAACGGTTATCTCGACAATGTCGCGACCACCGACGTCTCGCGCTACGAAGCGGCGATGATCGCCTATCTGCGCAGCGACCATGCCGGCGTGCTCAAGACGATTCGCGACACCAAGGATCTTGGCGACGACGCCAAGAAGGGCCTCGTTGCCGCGCTCGAAGCGTTCGCCAAGATTTTCGCTTAAAGGTTTACGTCGTCCCGGCCTCGGCCGGGATGACGAAATATAGGGGCCTTCATGGCAAACCTGAAAGAACTCAAAGGGCGGATCAACTCGGTCAAATCGACCCAGAAGATCACCAAGGCCAAGAAAATGGTCGCGGCGGCAAAGCTGCGCAAGGCGCAGGCGGCTGCCGAAGCCGCGCGTCCCTATGCGACGCGCCTCGAAGGCGTCGTCGCCAGCCTGGCGTCGAAGGTCGGCGGGTCGGACAGCGCGCCGAAGCTGCTCGCGGGTACGGGCAAGAGCGACACGCACCTGCTCGTCGTGCTCAACAGCGACCGCGGCCTCGCCGGCGCGTTCAACTCGAACATCGTCAAGGCGGCGCGCGACAAGGCGCTCGAACTGCAGGCGCAGGGCAAGAAGGTTCTCTTCTACCTGATCGGCCGCAAGGGCCGTCCGGTCATCGGACGCCTGTTCGCAGGCCAGATCACCGAGCTGTATGAGACGACCGGCATCCGCGACATCGGCTTCGACCAGGCGCACGAAGTCTCGGCGAAGGTCATGGAGATGTACGAAGCCGGCGTGTTCGACGTCGCGCATCTCTTCTATTCGAAGTTCCGTTCCGCGCTCCTCCAGGAAGCGACCGGCCAGCAGCTGATCCCCGTTCCCGCTCCGGCCGACGTTCCGGCGTCGAGCGGCGCCGCGGTCGAATATGAGCCCGACGAGGAAGCGATCCTCGCCGACCTGCTGCCGCGCAACATCACGATCCAGATCTTCAAGGGTATCCTTGAAAACGCCGCGTCCGAACAGGGTGCGTCGATGACCGCGATGGACAATGCGACGCGCAACGCGGGCGACCTGATCAACAAGCTGACCATCATCTACAACCGCACGCGTCAGGCGGCGATCACGACCGAACTCATCGAAATTATTGCTGGCGCGGAAGCGCTGTAGCTCCGCGAAGAACTGGGCGCCGAAGCGCTCTAATCGATCAACCCAAGGAAGAAGACCATGGCTACCGCACCCGCTGAAAAGAAGGCACCCGCCAAGAAGGCCGCCGCGCCCAAGGCTGCTGCGCCGAAGAAGGCCGCCGCCCCCAAGGCCGCGAGCACCGGAACCGCCACGGGCCGCATCGCACAGGTCATCGGCGCCGTCGTCGACGTCCAGTTCACCGGCACCCTGCCCGCGATTCTGAACGCGCTCGAAACCGACAACAACGGCAACCGCCTTGTCCTCGAAGTCGCGCAACACCTCGGTGAGAACACCGTCCGCACGATCGCGATGGACGCGACCGATGGCCTGACCCGCGGCCAGCCCGTCACCGACACCGGCGCGCAGATCTCGGTCCCCGTCGGCCCGCAGACGCTCGGCCGCATCCTCAACGTCATCGGCGAGCCGATCGACGAACAGGGCCCGGTGAACGCCGCCAGCCGCGCGCCGATCCACGCCAAGGCTCCCGAATTCGTCGACCAGTCGACCGAATCGAGCATCCTCGTCACCGGCATCAAGGTCATCGACCTGATCGCGCCTTACGCAAAGGGCGGCAAGATCGGCCTGTTCGGCGGCGCGGGCGTCGGCAAGACTGTGCTCATCCAGGAACTGATCAACAACATCGCCAAGGGCCATGGTGGTACGTCGGTGTTCGCGGGCGTCGGTGAACGCACCCGCGAAGGCAACGATCTCTATCACGAATTCCTCGACGCGGGCGTTATCGCCAAGGACAAGGACGGCAACCCGACCCCCGAAGGTTCGAAGGTTGCGCTGGTGTTCGGCCAGATGAACGAACCCCCGGGCGCCCGCGCTCGCGTCGCGCTCTCGGGCCTGACGATCGCCGAATATTTCCGCGATCAGGAAGGCCAGGACGTGCTCTTCTTCGTCGACAACATCTTCCGCTTTACGCAGGCGGGTTCGGAAGTGTCGGCGCTGCTCGGCCGTATTCCGTCGGCCGTGGGTTACCAGCCGACGCTGTCGACCGACATGGGCGCGCTGCAGGAACGCATTACCTCGACCAACAAGGGCTCGATCACCTCGGTGCAGGCCATCTACGTTCCCGCGGATGACCTTACCGACCCTGCCCCGGCAACCTCGTTCGCCCACCTGGACGCGACGACGACGCTGAACCGCGCGATTTCGGAACTCGGCATCTATCCGGCGGTCGATCCGCTCGATTCGACCAGCCGCGTGCTGACCGCCGCGATCGTCGGGCAGGAGCATTATGAAACCGCCCGCCGCGTTCAGGAAACGCTGCAGAAGTACAAGTCGCTTCAGGACATCATCGCGATTCTCGGCATGGACGAGCTTTCGGAAGAAGATAAGCTGGTCGTCGCCCGCGCGCGCAAGATCCAGCGCTTCCTGTCGCAGCCGTTCCACGTCGCCGAAGTCTTCACCAACATCCCCGGCAAATTCGTGGCGATCGAAGACACGGTGAAGTCGTTCAAGGCGGTGGTCGATGGCGAATATGACCATCTGCCCGAAGCGGCCTTCTACATGGTCGGCGGCATCGACGAAGCGGTCGCCAAGGCCGCGAAGCTCGCCGAAGACGCGTAACACACCTACACCCCTCCCCGTGCGGGAGGGGTTTAAGGACATATCATGGCTCTGAAGTTCGAACTCGTCACTCCCGCCCGCCTCGAACGGTCGATCGACGTCCACATGGTTACCGTGCCCGGCAGCGAAGGCGATTTTTCGGTGCTCGAAGGTCACGCGCCCTTCATGGCGACGCTGCGCAACGGCCCGCTGACCATCTATGCGACCGCGGGCGCCGCGCCCGAGGTGATCGAGGTCGAAGGCGGCTTTGCCGAGGTTAACGAAGCGGGCCTCACCGTTCTGGCCGAGCATATCGCAAGCTGATTGCTTCCGCCGTCCACGGCGATCAAAAGTCCGCATCCTTCACGGATGCGGACTTTTTTTATGCCTGCGCGCAATCGCCCGTCGCATTAGGACAATGTCAAAGTTTCCGGTTTATTCACCGTGTCGGATGGGGGTTCGTCTGCTCAGGCAGCGATGCTCCCGATGATATGGAAGCAGGAAAAACCGATGAGTGCATTCGGACGCCGACCCGGAACCGCTGGCCGCCCCGCCTTTGGCGTGGCCAAGCCGATGCAGACTGGTCCTGGCGTGCCGGGCGGAACGCAGTTCCCCGCGATCGACAGCCCGGTCGAAATCCCGCAGATGCCGTCGAACCTGACGCCCGAAGAAGAGGCGATGGAGCGGCTGAACCAGCGGTCGACCGCCGAGGCGATGGAGCCCGAAAAGGCGCAAGGCTTTGAAGCGAGTGTCCACAAGATCAAGGAACAGGTGCTGCCGCGCCTGCTCGAACGCGTCGATCCCGAAGCGGCGGCGACACTCAACAAGGACGAGCTGACCGAGGAATTCCGTCCGATCATCCTCGAAGTGCTCGCGGAACTGCGCATCACCTTGAACCGCCGCGAACAGTTCGCGCTCGAAAAGGTGCTCGTCGACGAGCTGCTCGGTTTCGGCCCGCTCGAAGAACTGCTCGCCGACCCCGACATTTCGGACATCATGGTCAACGGACCCTACCAGACCTATATCGAACGCAAGGGCCAGCTGGTCATCGCGCCGATCCAGTTCCGCGACGAACAGCATCTGTTCCAGATCGCGCAGCGCATCTGCAACCTCGTCGGTCGCCGCGTCGACCAGACCACCCCGCTCGCCGACGCCCGCCTCAAGGACGGCAGCCGCGTCAACGTCATCGTCCCGCCGCTCTCGCTGCGCGGCACCGCGATCTCGATTCGTAAATTCTCGGCCAAGCCGATCACGCTCGACATGCTCTGCCAATGGGGCGCGATGAGCCAGAAGATGTGCACCGCGCTGAAGATCGCGGGCGCCAGCCGTTTCAACATCGTCATCTCGGGCGGTACGGGCTCGGGCAAGACGACGATGCTCAACGCGCTGTCGAAGATGATCGACCCCGGCGAACGCGTGCTGACGATCGAGGATGCCGCCGAACTTCGCCTGCAACAGCCGCACTGGCTGCCGCTCGAAACGCGCCCCGCGAACCTCGAGGGCAATGGCGCCATCCACATGGGCGACCTCGTCAAGAACGCCCTGCGTATGCGTCCCGACCGCATCATCATGGGCGAAGTTCGCGGCGCGGAGTGTTTCGACCTCCTCGCCGCGATGAACACCGGTCACGATGGCTCGATGTGTACGCTCCACAGCAACTCACCCCGCGAATGCCTCGGCCGTATGGAAAACATGGTTCTGATGGGCGACATCAAGATTCCGAAGGAAGCGATTTCGAAGCAGATCGCCGATTCGGTCGACCTGATCGTCCAGATCAAGCGCCTGCGCGACGGTTCGCGCCGCGTCACCAACGTCACCGAGGTGATCGGCATGGAAGGCGACGTCATCGTCACCCAGGAACTCTTCAAGTTCGAATATCTCGACGAGGACAAGGACGGCAAGATCGTCGGCGAATATCGCGCGATGGGCCTGCGCCCCTATACGCTGGAAAAGGCGCGCCAGTACGGCTTCGACCAGCCCTATCTCGAAGCCTGCCTCTAACCTCCCCCCTCTCCCCTTGGGGGAGAGGGATGCAAAGACTTGGCAGCTTGCTGCCTGGTCGAAGCTGGGTGAGGGTATAAACGAGGCGCGCGAAAGCAGGGGCAGAGACCCTCATCCAACTCCGCCAAGGGGAGAAGGTTTATTTCCCGGCGAGCCAGAACGCCGTCGCGAACAGCGCCACCGCCGCCGACGCGAGCGCGATCCCGCGCCAGGGCATGAAACCGACATTGTCGACGTCGCGGCGGTTGTTGCGGCGCCAGCTCGCGACCTCGGCCACACCGAACAGAATCGCGGCACCGATCCCGACTGACAGCATGGACACTTGCATTGCCGCGCATCCCTTCGCAAACAGGGCCTTCCCCTGGAGAGAGGTGCCCCATATGCGTTCCCTGTTACTGGTTGCAAGTGCCGCCGCCCTGATCGCCGTCCCCGCGACCGCGATGCAGCATGACGCCCACGCCGCGCACAAGGCGCACGATGCGATCGCCGCCGCCGTCGCAGCGCCGACCCGCACGGCAACGAACACGCCGCGCGACACATATCGCCACCCCGCCGAAACGCTCGCCTTCTTTGGCGTGAAGCCCGGCGACACCGTGGTCGAGCTGTGGCCCGGCGGCGGCTGGTACACCGAAATCCTCGCCCCGCTCGCCAAGGCTGGCGGCGGTACGCTCTACGTCGCGGCGCCGTGGGAACGCGGCCTCAATCGCGTCAAAACCAAGCAGACCGAGAATGCCGACGTTTATGGTGCGGTAAAGCTCGCCGAATTCCCCAATGCGGGCACCAACCCGAAGGTCCCCGACGGCAGCGCCGATGTCGTGCTGACCTTTCGCAACGTCCATAACTGGCGCTTCGACGGCACCGACAACACCGCGAACGCCTTCAAGCAGATTTTCGCGATGCTCAAACCCGGCGGCACACTCGGCGTCGTCGAACATCGCCTCAATGAAAGCGACGACAGCGCGAAGGAAGAGAAATCGGGCTATATGAAGAAAAGCTCGATCGTCGCCTTCGCCGAAGCCGCGGGCTTCAAGCTGGCGGGCGAGAGCGAGATCAACGCCAATCCCAAGGACACCAAGGATTATCCCAAGGGTGTCTGGACGCTGCCGCCGAACCTGACCGAGGGCGAGACCGACCGCGCCAAATATGTCGCGATCGGCGAATCGGACCGCATGACGCTGAAATTCGTGAAGCCCGCGTCCTGAAGCATTTCGAGTCCATAGACCCGGCGCTGCTTTTGAGCGCCTATGCTCAGGGCATTTTTCCGATGGCCGACGGGGCGGACGACCCGTCGGTCCATTGGGTCGAACCGCGGCTGCGCGCGATCCTGCCGCTCGATGGCTTTCACCTGTCGCACAGCCTGAAAAAGGTGATCGTGTCCGACCGCTTTCGCGTCACCACCGATACCGCCTTTGCCGAGATGGTCGCGCTCTGCGCCGCGCCCGCCGACGACCGGCCGACGACGTGGATCAACCCGGTGATCCGGGCGAGCTACGACCGGCTGTTCCAGCTCGGCCATGCGCACAGCGTCGAATGCTGGCTGGATGGCGAGCTCGCGGGCGGGCTCTACGGCGTGACGCTCGGCCGCGCCTTTTTCGGCGAATCGATGGTCAGCCGCGCGCGCGATGCCTCGAAGGTCGCGCTCGCGCACCTCGTCGCGCGGCTCCGCGCGGGCGGCTGGAAATTGCTCGACTGCCAGTTCATCACCCCGCATCTTGCCAGCCTCGGCGCGATCGAAATCCGCCAGGCCGACTATCTTGCGCGGCTCTATTCGGTGTTGGCGGGGGGCGACGGTGCCGCGGCCTTGGGCGCCGGGGCCGGAACGACTGGCGGGGCGACGGGCGCTGCTATGCCCTCGCCGCCGTTCGTCGCGGGCGACTGGGGCGCCCTCGACGCCTTGGGCGCTGCAGCGGCGCCCGATTTCGGCGCCGAACGCGCGACGGGTTCGCCGCCCGGATATGTCATCGCGCAGCTTTTGACGAAGACGTCATAGATCGGGTGCTGGATCACGTTGCGGTCGGGCCGCTCGCGGAAAATCCAGCCCGAAAAGACGCGATACCATTTGTCGTCGCGCTGATCCTGCACCGTCAGCTGGACGAACGCACCCGTCTCGGGCGGATCCTCCCACGGCGCGGTTTGCTCGCATGCGCGGAGCCGCACGATCGCGCGGCCGACGCGCGCCGTTTCGCCGGGCTTCATCTCGAGATCGCGGACGAGCCCGTTACGCTTGTTGAGCAGGCCGACGACGGCGACGCGGTCCGCCATCGGGGTCGCGCCTTCGATGCCGCCGACTTCCTGTGGCACGCGTTCGGATTTGGCGATCTGCGGCGCCTTGTCGCTGCCGCCCGCCTTGGTCGCCGGGTTCCGGTCGCAGGCGCCGAGCGACAGCGCGGCGAGCATGGCCAGCCCGGCGGTCGCGGTCAGCCTGGGCACCGCGGCGCTCACTCGGCGCCGGGCCGCCAGGCCTCATAATCGCCCGTCGCCGCGGCACGCTGGCCGCCGCGTTCGAGCGCGCCGGCGGGGCGATAGGCGCCCGTGCTGCCGGTCAGGTTCGGGGTGGCTTCCTTCTCCCACGCGCGCGGCGCGGGGAGCATATCGGTCGGCAGTTCGTCAAAGGTGCCGTGCAGCCAGCCGTGCCATTCGGGCGGCACGCGGCTCGCATCATTCGATCCATTGTAGAGGACCCAGCGGCGCCCGCCCTTTTTCGCACGGAAATAGCGGTTGCCGAGGCTGTCCTCGCCCACCTTCGTGCCGGTGCTCCAGCTGTTCAGCAACGTGCCGACGGTCGCGCCGTCCCACCAGGTGAAAATCTTGCCCAAGATGCTCATGGCGTGGCGTTTACAGGCAAGGTAGCGCGGTCTGCAAGCCGCAAACCACGCGGCCGGGCGCTATTTCGTATCTTTCCATGTGATCTTGGCGGTCTCGTCGATGCCAAGCTTTGCCGCCGTACCGCCCGCGAGTTCGAGCACTGCCGAAACCTCGCCGCCGCTGACCACAGGCTCCAGCGATTCGGGGATGGTATTTTCGGCGATGCGGTCGATGCTGCCGTCGGCGCGGATGAAGAACATATCGAGCGGGATCAGCGTATTCTTCATCCAGAAGCTGCCGATTCGCGGCTTCTTGAACGGGAAAATCATTCCGCCGCCCTCGGGCAGGCTGGTGCGAAACATCAGCCCGCGATCCTGCTCTTCATCGGTGCTTGCAACCTCGACGTTGAAGACATGCGCCTTGCCCGCCGCGGTGATTGTCACCGGGATCGTCGCCGCACTTTCGGCCTGCCCGCCCTGATCTGCCGTGCTTTCGGCCGGCGTGTTCGGATCCGCGCTGCACGCCGCCATCGGCAATGCGAGCGACAGCGCAAGGGCAGTAAAAATGGCGCGCATCGGCAAATCCTTGTCCCGTGATGTCGCCGGACCTAATCGAGCATCGCTTCATCGTCCAGCACCGCCAGCGCCGCCTCGTTCCCCGGGGGAACGGCGAGGATGCGGCGCGCGATCGTCATGCTGTGTCCCGCGCGCAAAAAGGCGCCGATTTGCCGCTCGCGCTGCTTCGGATCGTCGGTGGATCGCATCGCGAACGGCCCGAACCGCCGCCGCCGCGCGAATCCGACCGCCGCGGCCACCGCCGCGCCTTCGGCCGCCTCGATCGCTTCGCCGCTGTCCTTCTCTCCGATTCCGTCGACGTAAAGCTGCGCCTTGACCCGCCGCACGCCGAGCCCGCGCCGCGTCATCGCGCCGGCGCGCATTACGGCATATTGGCGGTCGTCGAGATAGCGCAATTGCTCCATCCGGTCCGCCGCCGCCTCGCACGCCGCCATGGCGTCAATCTCGTCTATCCATTCGGATTCGCGGACTTTTCGCGACAAATAGCGCGTCAGTTTCGCCCTGCTCGTCGCGAATCGCGCAACATAAGCGAGTGCCAGATCGTCAAGCCTGGCTGCGCCGAGAGGCCTTTTCGATCGGTCGGATGGGGCGCGGCGGTTGGCCATATGCCATGTTTGTGCCACAGTCGGGCCTGATTGAGAACGATCAACACCGCCATATCGGGCCATAACGCCCGGAAATGGGCGATTGTTCTAACAACACAGGGCTCGCGCACGGTACTATGGCTGCAAAAGATGACATGCTTGTTGCCGCGCGGCCCGTTTCACGGGATGTCGCACCCCCTATGACACAGATCATCGAAACGCAGGCCGACGCGCTGACGTCGACCCCGACGCTTTGTGCGCAGCCGCGCCGCTTTTCGGACTTCGCCACCGTCGGCGAAGCGCTCGACTATGCCGCCAACGGCACGCGCGGGCTCAATTTCCACGACCCGCGCGGCAAGCTTGTGCGCCCCTATCCGTACAGCGAGCTCAAGGTCGACGCGCTTCGGGCCGCCTATCGGCTGATCGCCACGGGCGTGAAACCCGGAGACCGAATCGCGCTGATCGCCGAAACCGGTCCCGAATTCGCCGCGCTGTTCTTCGGCACGATCTACGCCGGCGCCTGGCCGGTGCCGCTGCCGCTGCCGACCAGCTTCGGCGGGCGCGACAGCTATGTCGGCCAGCTCGTCGTCCAGCTTTCCAGCTGCGACCCGACGATGCTCTTCTTCCCGCCCGAAATCGCCGCGATGGCGGTCGAAGCGGCGGAGAAGGAAGGCGTGAAACCCGTCGACTGGAGCGAATTCGAAAAGAAGCCCGCGCCGGTCACTGCGCTTCCCGAGCAGAAGTCGGACGAAACCTGCTATCTTCAGTACAGCAGCGGTTCGACGCGCTTCCCCCACGGCGTCGCGGTCACCCACGCCGCATTGCTCAACAATCTGGCCGCGCACAGCCACGGCATGGAAGTGCGTGACAGCGACCGCTGCATCTCGTGGCTGCCCTGGTATCACGACATGGGTCTTGTCGGCTGCCTGCTCTCGCCCGTCGCGAACCAGGTCTCGGTCGATTATCTCAAGACCGAGGATTTCGCCCGTCGCCCGCTCGCCTGGCTCGACCTGATCAGCCGCAATGAGGGCACGACACTCAGCTATTCGCCGACCTTCGGCTACGACATCTGCGCCCGCCGCGTGTCGAGCCAGACGCATGTCGCCGACCGTTTCGACCTGTCGCGCTGGCGCGTCGCGGGCAATGGCGCCGACATGATCCGCCCCGACGTCATGCAGAGCTTCGTCGACGCCTTTGCCGACGCGGGTTTCAAGGCAAGCGCCTTCCTGCCGAGCTATGGCCTTGCCGAAGCGACGCTCGCAGTCAGCATCATGCCACCGGGCGAAGGCATCGTCGTCGAACTGGTCGAGGAAACCGAGCTGTCGGGCGCCGCGAATGATTCGGGCCGCCCCACGCGCTACCGCGCGATCGTCAACTGCGGCCGCGCTGCGCGCGACATGGTGATCGAGGTCCGCGACGAAGCGGGGGGCGTGCTTCCCGACCAGACCGTCGGCAAAGTGTGGTGCACCGGCCCGTCGCTGATGACCGGCTATTTCCGTGATCCCGAATCGACCGCCGCCTGCATGAAGGATGGCTGGCTCGACACCGGAGACATGGGTTATTTGTCAGATGGTTACATCTATATCGTCGGCCGCGCCAAGGACATGATCATCATCAACGGCAAGAATCACTGGCCGCAGGATATCGAGTGGGCGGTCGAACAATTGCCGGGCTTCAAATCGGGCGACATCGCGGCGTTCGCGATCACCGCGCCCGGCGGCGAAGAAACTCCCGCGGTGCTCGTCCAGTGCCGCACCAGCGACGAAGCCGAGCGCCTCGCGCTGCGCGAGACGATTCGCGACCGCGTCCGCGCGATTACCGGCATGAATTGCCTGATCGAACTGATCCCCCCGCGTACGCTGCCGCGGACCAGTTCGGGCAAGCTCAGCCGATCGAAGGCGCGCGCGCAATATCTGGCCGGGGAAATCCAGCCTTTCGCGATAGCTGCCTGATCAACACCCTGAAGTTGCAACGCTTTCCTGTCTCGTGACCGAACAGGAAAGCGTTTTGGAAATGGGCCGATAGTTACCTTCGGGTAACCCCCGCGCGCTAAACAGGGCGGGTGAAAAGCCTGCTGACCGATCCAATTGCTGCCGAAGTCATTCCTGCGCGGACCCTTTTGGGGCTGGGGCCACGCGATCAGGACATCGGCAACCTCCGCCAGCTCCAGCTCGCGCCGCTCCGCGGCCGCGGATCGTTGCGCCTGCTGATGGGTATGGGCATGGCGCTCGTTGCGGCTTTCACCATGATCCTCAGCGTGCCCTTGCCGGTCGCTGCCGGCTGGCTGGGCGGCGCGCTGCTTTTCGGCCTCTGGTCGTACAGCAGGTTCCGCAACCTCCCGCTCGGTGACCCCAAGCTTTCAGGGGTGGCCGAATATCGGCTGTGCGTGCGTCACGCGCTCTATTCGGCGGTTCTCTGGGGATCGCCTTTCTGGTTGCAGGGGCTGACGCCGGCGCTCGACCATGTCCTTTCGATGTGGACGATCGCGGTGCTGATGATGGTCACGCTCTCGATCGTCGCGCACAGCGTGCCGCTGGCCTGCGTGCTGTTTATCGGGCCCGTCACCCTGTCGGCGGTAGTCGCGCTGGTGCGCGCCGGCGCGCCTCAGCTGGCCGGCGTCGCGCTCGCCGCGGGGCTGCTGCTTTGCGCCTTCTGCGTGCGTTTCGCGCAAAGCCATATCCGCTTCCGCCGCGCCGAAGAGACGCTGCACGAAAAGACCGAAACGGTGAGCCTGCTGCTGCGCGAATTCGAGGAAACCTCGGCAGACTGGCTGTGGCAGACCGACAACAGCCGCCGCCTCGTCCATGTCTCGCCGCGCCTCGCCTATGCGCTCGGGGGCACCGCCGAGACGCTCGAGGGCGTCCCGCTCTTGCAGGCGCTGTCGGGCGACGCCTGGGAAACCGGCCTGTTCCCCAAGAGCCTGCACGACATGGCCGAACGGATGAAGCGGCGCGAGAGTTTTTCGAACCTGATCGTCCCGGTGACGATCGGGGGCATGCCGCGCTGGTGGGAATTGTCCGCGTCGCCGCGCCTCGATGAAGCCGGCAAATTCCTCGGGTTCCGCGGCGTCGGATCGGACGTCACCGAAAAGCGCGCGACCGCCGAACAGATCGCCAAGATGGCACGCTTCGACAATCTGACCGGTCTGCCCAATCGCCTCAGCCTCAATGAAGACCTCGCGCGTGCTCTGGCACACGCGCTCGAGGCCAAGTCGCGTTGCGCGCTGCTGATGATCGACCTCGACCGGTTCAAGGCGGTCAATGATACATTGGGCCACCCCGTCGGTGACAAATTGCTCGCGCAGGTCGCCGCGCGGCTGAAAGGCCTGATGGAACGCGGGATGACCTGCGGGCGGCTCGGCGGCGACGAATTTGCCGTGGTGCTCCACAATGTGGCGTCGGCCGATGCGGCCGAGGATCTTGCGCAGCGGCTCATCACGACGATCAGCCGCCCCTACGTCGTCGATAACCATCAGCTTTTCGTTGGCGCCAGCATCGGCTTCGCGATCGGGCCGACCGATGGCGCGACGGTCGAAACGCTGACGCGCAACGCCGACCTCGCGCTCTACAAGTCCAAGGATAAGGGCGGCAATGTCGTCGCCGCCTATGTCGCCTCGCTGCACGCGCAGGCCGAGGAACGGCGCGTGATGGAGCAGGAATTGCGCGGCGCGCTCGAGCGCGGCGAGTTCGAACTCTATTACCAGCCGGTGGTCACCGCCGCCGACGGCACGCTCAACGGCTTCGAAGCGCTGATCCGCTGGCACAACCAGAAACTCGGCAACGTGTCGCCGGGCCGCTTCATCCCGCTGGCTGAGGATGCGCGCCTGATTTCGCCGATCGGCGAATGGGTGCTGCGCACCGCGTGCTGCGAAGCGATGAAATGGCCGTCGAACCTGAAGGTCGCGATCAACGTCTCGGCCGACCAGCTCACCGACCCCAGCTTCGCCTCGGTGGTCGTCTCGGCACTCGCGCAGAGCGGGCTTTCGCCGCAGCGGCTCGAGATCGAGGTCACCGAAAGCGTCTTCCTGCGCGACGGCGGCGGCGCGGCGCAACTGCTCGACCAGCTTATCGGGCTCGGCATCCGCCTGTCGCTCGACGATTTCGGCACCGGCTATTCGTCGCTCGGCTACCTGCGCAAGACGCAATTTTCGACGATCAAGGTCGATCGCAGCTTCGTTGTCGGGGCGGCGAAGGGCAGCATCGAATCGATCGCGATCATCCGCGCCGTCGTCGCGCTCGCCGACAGCCTCGGCATGTCGACGACCGCCGAGGGGGCCGAGACCGAACTCGAGGTCGACACGATTCGCGCGATGGGATGCAGCAACATCCAGGGCTATTATTACGGGCGGCCGATGCCGGCGAGCGATGTGCTGACGCTGTTCCGTGCGCCCGACGATGTTACGACGGTCGCCGCCTGACGGCGACAGGCCGAACCACCCGCACGACGAATTGAACACCTTAACAAAAGGTTCCCCCGTCCACCGCATCGACGGCGCGACTCGTCGCTATGCGGTGGTGTACCGCGCGGTCCGTGGCAAAGACGCTCCAACGCTTGAAGACAAGCCATCGGGGGGTCGCTTTCCATGCATTATCGTCGTTATCTGGCAGCCGCCATGGCGTCTGTGATGATGATCACCGGCCTGCTTGCCAGCGCCCCCGCCGCCGCGCGCGACTATCTGCAGTGCGTCCCCTTCGCCCGCGCAGAATCGGGCGTCGAAATTCGCGGCAACGCCAAGACCTGGTGGTCGCAAGCCGCCGGCACCTATCAGCGCGGCGACGAGCCTCGCCAGGGCGCCGTGATGGCCTTTGCCGGCACCGGCGGCATGCCGCTCGGCCATGTTGCCGTCGTCAAGAAAATCGTCAGCGACCGCGAAATCCTGATCGACCACGCTAACTGGTCGCCAATCAACGGCCGCCGCGGCCAGATCGAGCGCAACGTCCGCGTCGTCGACGTCAGCAACGCCGGCGACTGGAGCATGGTGCGCGTATGGTACGCCCCGATCGGCGACCTCGGCCTGCGCGCCAATCCGGTGCAGGGCTTCATCTACGCCGATGGCGAAGCGGGCGCACCGAACAAGGCGCCGAGCTTCAAGGCGCCGGTATGGGCCCAGAACGACTGGAAACCCGGCAACGGCCTCGAATTCGTCGCCGCTTCGCTCGGCCAGTAAGCCGCAAACGACATTCGGCAAGCACATCGCGCGCACAAAGAAAGCCCCGGATTGCCTCCGGGGCTTCTTTTATGCGCCGTGACGCCAGTGGTTCAGGCGTCGTCGCCTTCGCCGGCGGCGGTGTCCTCAAACCAGGCTTCGACCTCACCCGACAGCTTGATCGTCATCGCCTGGCCGAAGCGGTCCTTCGACTTGCCCGCGGCGACGCGGATCCAGCCTTCGGAGATCGAATATTCCTCGACGTCGGTGCGCTCCTTGCCCTTGAAGCGGATTCCGATGCCGCGCTGCAGCACCTCCATGTCGAAATGCGGCGAGCGCGGATTGGTCGACATGCGGTCGGGGGGCGTATCGGTCATGACTATATTTCCCAAAAAATGATGGCGCGGCCCTAGCTGGACCGCGCCACCATCGTCAATCGTTGAGACGCGGCACCGAGGGACCGGTGCCGCGTCTCAAGCCTAGAACCCGGCCTTCAGCGTGACGAAAAACTGCTGCGGCGCGCCCGTCAGCAAGGTCTGGCTGTCGCCGCGGTTGGCGAAGCCGTTCGTCCCGATCGTCGACACATATTCCTTGTCGAACAGGTTCGTCGCATTCGCCTGGATCGAGATGCGCTCGTTGAGGCGATAACCGATGCTGGCATCGACGATGATGAAGCCGCCGACCTCGGCGTCATTCTCGTACGAATAATAGCGTTTCGACGTATAGTTGGCGCCGACGCGCGCGAAGAAACTGCCATTGTCCCAGGTGATCTCGCCCTTGCCGAGATGGCGCGGCGAGTTGACCACCGTCTTGCCCGCGGTCGCCGCGACGACCGTGCCGGCGGCGTTCACGACATCGTCCTGATATTCGGAGTCGTTGTACGCATAGGAGGCGAAGAGCGAGAGTTCGGGGGTGACGCGGAACGTCCCCGCCGCCTCGACGCCCCACGAACGGACGTCGCCGACGTTGCTGAGGATCGCCGGATTGCCCTGGATGCCCGATCCGTTGGCGAACGCAATGATGCGATCCTTGAAATCGACATAATAGCCGGCGATCACGCCCTGGAAGCGCGACGATTTTGTGCGGAAGCCCAATTCGTACGTCGTCGAGGTTTCGGGTTTGAGGTCGAGCGCGTCGAAGCCCGCCTGCGTCGTGGCGAAGGGACCGCCCGTCGCCGACGATTCGAAGGCACGGATATTTTCGGTGTAGCTCGCGAACAGCTCGTTATCGTCGTTAAGACGATAGAGCAGCCCCGCCTGCGGCAGGAACCAGTCCTTCGCCTCGGTCTTCCCCGACGCCAGCCCGCCGCTGACGACCGGCGTCGCAAGGTTGGTGACGCGAAGCCCCTTCCACCCCGCATTGATCTGGAAGCTGCCGAGGTCGATCGTGTCCTGGACGTGATATTGCAGCGTCTGGGTGTTGAAATCGAACTCCCACTGCGTCGCCAGCGGATCCTTCGGGAAGGTCAGGCTGCCGCGGCTCGGTGCGCCGGTCGTATCGGCCAGGCCATAGAAGCGCCGTGCCTGATTGAACGCATTATCCTCGTACCACATGCCGATTTCGAACTTGTTGTTGCCGACCTCGAACAGGCTGGAGGTGACGATGCCATAGCGTTCGATGTCATATTCGGTGGTGCGGATCGTCATCGGCGCGCCGCCCGGCGTGGTCACATAGGGCGTGAACCACAGGCCGCGCCCCTTGTTACCATGATAATAGCCCATCGCCTTCAGCGTCCAATATTCGCCGAGCGGCGCTTCGACGCCGACGCCGGCCAGCCAGTCCTTGCGCAGGCCTGCGGCGTCATAATAGGCGTCGTCGACCGTCCCGACCGGCGCCGGGAATGCTTCGCCGATCCCGGCATAGGGCGCGACATAGGGTGTTCCCAGCGGCAGGCTGCCATTCGCAACGCCGGTGTTATAGGCCGCGCGCGCGACCTGATTCTGATAGACTTTGGCGACCTGAACCGCCGTGTCCCAGTCCTTGGCGAAATTGTCCCACTGATAACCAAGGCGGCCGATCATGTTCGCGCTCAAATCCTGATAGTCATTCTCGCGGCGGTTCGAATAATTGACGAAACCGAAGAACTGGCCGTCGCCGACGGGCTGGACGATGCGCGCATTGACCTGGTCCTGACGCTGGACGCCATTGCCCTTCCACTTGTCGGCATCCTGCCACGCATAGCTCAGCGACAGGCGCGGCCCGCCGGGCGCGATCTCGCCGCTGTCGATGCGTGCGAAGAGGCGCTTCGTTTCGTCGCTGCCATAGGTGGCCGACGCCTCGATCCCGAGTTCTTCGGCCGGTTCGCGCGAGAAGAATTCGATCGTGCCGCCGAGGTTGCTCGTCGACGCCGCGCCAAGCGAGCCCGCGCCCTGCGCGACTTCGACCCGGCCGACATTCTCGCTGATGATCGCGCGGCTGATGTGCAGGCCGTTGTGGTTGCCATAATTCATGTCGCCGAGCGGCACGCCGTCGAGCGTGAAGCCGAGCTGGTTCTGCGAAAAGCCGCGGATCGAGATACGCGCCGACCATTCATAGGCGCCGAACGGGTCGGCCGCCTGAAAATTGACCCCGGGCAGCTTGTCGATGGCTTTGAGCGGGCTGATTCCCGAAACTTCAAGCGCGATGTCGGCGGCGCCCAGTTCCTGCACCTGCCGCGCCTGCCCCTGGCCGAGCACGACAATCTCGTCGACATCGCCGCCATCGGCGGCGGCATCGACCGCGGCGTCTTCGGCAAAGGCCGGCGTCGCGGCCAGTACGGCGAGCGCAGCGATCGAGGCGGCCCCGGCGCGCAGGCGACTCCTGTACGGATTGGTCATTGATGAATCCCCTTTTCCCGGTCGCGAAATGGCGCCGGGGTCGCGGGGGCATTAGGCGGGCGATATTGCTGCGCTGCGGCGAAGGCGTGACAGGGCGATGACGGAAAGAAGTAGGATTCGCGGCAATCGCGCCGTCATCGGGCGGGAACTTTTTATATAAATCAATTTGTGAAAATCATGTCTCTTGATGGATCACATATTGACCACGCCAAGTCGGCATGAAGAATGAACTACAGAAAAATTTTAGTTAACGCCTTGGATCTCATTGTAAGGAAATGCGTAATGATCTCCTGATTTACTAGTTTATATACTCGGTTAATAACAATTAATTTCAACAACAAAGGGAACTTTCGAGTTCGTTTGGGAATATCGGCACAGGGACCAGACCATGTACGGAAGGGGATATCTCATGCCTTTGTCCTGTCTTGAATTCCGCCCAGCCCATCTCATCCTTATCCCGGCGTGCTTTGCGCTCGCGGCCTGCGAATCGTCGGGCAGTTACCGCGTCGGCAGCGTCGGCAGCGGCGGCGCCACCGGCACCGTCGGCCCCGCGGGCGCCCCCGGTCCGGCCGGAGCGACCGGTGCCACGGGACCGGCTGGCCCCGCGGGCCCGGCGGGTAGCGGCCTCGGTCTCGGCAGTGCAGGTGCGCTCGCGGTGGGCGGCCTCGTTGGCCCCGGCGGCGTCGCGGGCACCGGCCTCCTCGCCAACACCGGCGATCCTGCCAGCACCAATCCGGTGATCGGCGGCGTGCTCGTGAAAACGGGCGGACTCGTCAATGTCATCGCCGACAAGGGCCTGCTGCTCGCCAGCGCGGTCGACGGCAAGGTGCCCGGCAACACCAATCTCGTCGGCACCGTCGTCGGCGTCGTCAAAAGCACCGGTGTCGCGCTCGTCCAGACGGGGAGCGGCCAGCAATATCTGGTCGATGGCCTCGCCGCCGCCCCTGGCCAGCTGATCACCGCGAAGATCGGCAAGGCGACCGCGATCGGCAGCCCGACCGCGTCGCCCCTGATCGGCGCGAGCATCCTCTCGCCCGGCCAGCAGAACGGCAGCCTGCTGACCGTCGGCGTCGGATCGGCGGGGCAGCTCGTCACGCTCCAGCCCGGCGCCGGCGGCAATCTGCTCGGCGGCGCCACCGGCGGCCTGACGGGCGGTACGACGGGTAATCCCGCCGGGGCGCCCGTCACGCTCGTCAGCAATGTCGTCACCACGGCGACCGGCGCGCTCGCGCAGGTCGGCGGCGGCGTCACCGGCGGCACGCCGGGCGGCGGCACGGCGGTCGATCCCGTCACCGGCCTCGTCACCGGGGTCACCGGCACCGTCGGGGGCGTCCTCGGCGGCCTGAAACCGAAGCGCGGCAACTGAAGCCGCACCCTATGCGCCCATTGCGCAACGCCTGTGCCGCGGCGGCCGGAGCCCTGCTCCTCCCCGCCGCGGCGCTCGCCGCCCAGCCGGCGGCAACGCCGCTCGATGGCCGCCCGCCCCTTGCCCCCGACCGCAGCCGCGACCCGCTTCCCGATCCAGAGGCCAAACCGCTCTCGCTCGGCAAGGTCGAACTCGGCGCGCGGCCCGACGTCACCATCCGCGAAATCCGCTTCGTCGGCGCGGGGGTGCCCGCCAATGTCGGCCGCGCCGCGCAGCGCTTCGTCGGCAAACCTGCATCGGCGGACAATCTCGCGAAACTCGCCGCCGCGATGACGCGCGCCTACAACCGGTCGAGCGTGGCGCTCTTCACCCTCGTCATTCCCGAACAGGATCTGTCGGGCGGCGTCGTCACCGTCGCCTCGGCCGAGGGCTATATCGGGTCGGTGACGCTGAGCGGCGAGCGCGAGAGCGGCCCCGCGCCGCTCGTCGGCCGGATGGCCCGGAGCCTCGTCGCTCAGCGCCCGCTGCCGCGCGCGCGCTTCGAACGCGCGCTTGGCAATATCGCCGACATTCCGGGTGTCACCGTCACCCCGTCGCTCACGCTCGGCGGCGAACAGGGCGCCGTCGCGCTCGACCTCGCGCTTGATGCCAAAAAGCCTACCGTCGGGCTCGGCTTCACGACGCGTACCAGCCAGTTCGTCGATGACGGCATCGTCGAGGCGAATGCGCGCGACACCAGCCTGCTGCGCAGCGGCGATGAGACGCGGCTCACCGGCGCCGCGGCGGTCAACCTCAAGTCTCTGCTCTACCTAGCGGCAAGCCATTCGACCCCGATCGGCGCGGGCGGTACGCGCGCCGAACTGTCGGCGGCGGCGCTCCGCACCCGCCCCAAGGGCCTCGCGATCGACGGCGAGGCGTGGAGCACGGGTTTCGGCGTCACCCATCCGCTGATCCGCGCGACGCGGCGCAATTTGGTCGCCGCGGCGCGGATCGACTATCTCGATTCGAAAAATGCGCTGTTCGGCTCGACGATCGCCGCCGAAAAGACCTGGACGGCAAGTGGCAGCCTCGCCTTTCGCCTCAGCGAAGAGCGCACCGTCGTCGGCGCGCGTATCGGCGGCGGCAAGGGTCTCGATTTTGCAGGCGCACGCGTCGATCCCGGCGTCGGTGAGGCCGACTTCCTCTATGCCGACGCCAGCATCGAAGCGAATCAAGCGATCGGCAAAGCGTTCGTCGTCCGCGCCGCCGCGACGGGGCGCTGGACGCGCGACCGCCTGCCCGCCGCGCAGCGATTCAGCGTCGGCGGCGCTACCTTTGGCCGCGCGTTCCACGACGGGCTGGTCAATGGCGATCGCGGCTATGCGACGTTCGGCGAGTTCGCGCTGCGTCCGCTGCGCGCCGGCAAGCTGGCGAAGAGCGAGATTTACAGCTTCATCGATTATGCCGACGTCACGCTGCTCACGCGCACCGCGATCCCGAAAACCAATTTCCGGCTCGGCAGCTGGGGCGGCGGCGTGCGCCTATCCTGGTCCGAAAATGCAACGATCGGCCTCGAACTCGCCGACGCGTGGAACCAGCCGGTGCCGGGCTATGACCAGGACTGGCGCGTCGCGCTCAGCTGGAAATTGTCGCTTCGTCCGTGATCGAAGGGCCGAGTGCCGCGGCCGCCGCGTAAAGCTTGTCGGCAAGCGGATAAAGTTCGCGTTCCTCGCGTTCGACCCGCATCGCCAGCACGCCGAAAACTTCTATCGTCTCGCGGCTAAATTCTTCCCAGCGCGCAGCGACGCGTTCGGCGGTCCATTTGTCGTCATAGGCGACATATTCCGCCGCAAGGTCGCCCATTTCCAATTCGAATTCGCGGGTGATGTGCATCAGGTCCGCGTCGCCGGTCGCCCTGAGGCGCGGATAGAGAATCCAGTCCTCGCATTTCAGGTGGCGCACCAACGTCTCGCGGAGCAGCCCCCGCGCCGACGCCAGTTCGGTCAGCCGCGCCGGGCCGGGAGCCTGAAGCAATTCGGTCACGATCCGCGCCAGCGCGATCAGCGCCATATGTTCGGCGCGCAGTCGCTCTATTTCGCGGCTCAAAGGCATAGTTGCTCCAAGCGATACGAGCGGTCCCTCGATGTCACCTTGAGGGCACCGCAATCGGAAAGCAAATTGATATTTTAAGACGTTCGAAACGCCCGAACAGTCTGCACCGGAATGGCCCCTCCCGTTCGTTTCGCCGCTGGAGCGGCCCGGGCCTGATTGCCCGCCGTACCGGGAACCGCTTGCCGCCTTGTTCATTGTGACTCCCGATAGCGAAAGGGAAAACCGATGGCGGCACGCGCTTACTGGAAGGGGCAGATCCGGCTCGCGCTGGTGTCGATCCCCGTCGAAATCTATTCGGCGACCAAATCGGGCGCCGCGGTCACCTTTCGCCAGATCCACGAACCGAGCGGCAAGCCGATCAAATATGAGAAGGTCGTGCCCGGCATCGGCGCGGTCGACCATGACGAGATCGTGAAGGGCTTCGAATTGTCGAAGGGCAATTATGTCCTGCTCGATGAGGAGGAGATCGAGGCGGTCAAGCTGGAGAGCAAACGCACGCTCGAGCTTGTCCAGTTCGTCGACACCGACGCGATCGACGTCCTCTATTATACCAAGCCCTATTACGTCGTTCCTGCCGACGAGCTCGCCGAAGAAGCCTATATCGTGCTTCGCGAAGCGCTCAAACGCACCAAAAAGGTCGGGCTCGGCCAGCTGTCGCTGCGCGGGCAGGAACAGCTCGTCGCGTTGCGGCCATGCGGGCGTGGGCTGGTGCTCGAAGTGCTGCGCTACGCCGACGAGGTGAACAAGGCGGCGAATTATTTCCGCGATGTCGGCAGCAGCAAGCCCGACGCCGATCTGCTCGACCTCGCCGAAACATTGATCGCCAAGAAGAGCGGCGAATTCGACGCCTCCGACTATCACAACCATTATATCGACGCCCTGAAGCGCGTGATCGCCAAGAAAGCGAAAGCCAAGGGCAAGCGCGTCCTCGAAGACGTCGAAGAGCCCGCCAGCACCGGCCGCGGCTCGAACGTCATCGACTTGATGGCCGCGCTCAAAGCCTCGGTCGACGGCAAGAAGACGGCGCCCTCCAAGGACGCTCCGGCGAAGAAGGCCCCCGCCAAAAAGCCCGCCGCCCGCAAGCGCGCCTGACATGGCCAAGCGCGCCGACCCGCTCGCGCAATATAACGCCAAGCGCGACTTCGCGCTCACTCCCGAGCCCGCGGGCAAGGTCGCAAAAGGTGCGGGCAACCGCTTCATCGTCCAGAAGCACGACGCGACGCGGCTCCATTACGACTTCCGCCTCGAAGTCGACGGCGTGCTCAAAAGCTGGGCGGTGACCAAGGGGCCGAGCGCCGACCCCGCCGACAAGCGCCTCGCGGTTCGCACCGAAGATCATCCGATGAGCTACGCCGATTTCGAGGGCGGCATCCCCAAGGGCGAATATGGCGGCGGCACCGTGATGCTGTGGGACAGCGGCACATGGGCGCCGATCGAGGGCAAGAGCGCGAAGGATATCGACAAGGGCCATCTTCATTTCACCCTCGACGGCGAACGCATGAAGGGTGAATGGCTGCTCGTCCGCATGAAGCCGCGCCCCGGCGAAAAGCGCGAGAACTGGCTGCTCCGCAAGGTCGACGACGCCTTTGCGGGGGGCACCGACGACCTTGTCGGCCGCCAGCTGACGAGCGTGCTCACCGGCCGCACGATGGCCGAAATCGCCGGCGACGAAGGCGGCGAGCAATCGCTCGAGGGCGCAAAGGGCGCAGCCTTCAAGAAGAAGATGGCCGACGCCGCCGCGCACAACAAGAAAGTCGCGAAACCCGCCACAAAGGGCAAGCCGCCCAAATTCCGTCCGCTCCAGCTCGCGACGCTCGTCGATGCAGTCCCCGGTGGCAACGGCTGGTTCCACGAGATCAAATATGACGGCTACCGCGCCGAAATCGCCGCGGCGGGATCGGACGTGCGCGTCTACACCCGCAACGGCCTCGACTGGACCGACAAATTCGCGCCGCTCGTCCGCCATATCGCCGCACTCGACCTGCCGTCGTGCCTGATCGATGGCGAAATCGTCGCCTATGGCAAGGACGGCAATCCCGATTTCTCTTCGTTGCAAGCCGTGCTCAAGCGCGGTCATGGCGCTCAGGATGAGAAGACCGAATTGCTCTTCTTCGCGTTCGACCTGCTCGAACAGGATGGCAAATCGCTCGCCAAGCTCGGAAATCTCGAACGCAAGGATCGCCTCGAAGCCCTTCTCCGCGAGGCCAAGGCTCCGGTCGCGGTCGCCGATCATGTGATCGGCGCGGGCGAAAAACTCTACGCCACGATGTGCAGCGCGGGACAGGAAGGCATTATCTCGAAACGCGCCGACGCCGCTTATTCGGGCCGCCGCTCGAAAAGCTGGGTGAAGGTCAAATGCACGCGGCGACAGGAATTCATCCTTGTTGGCTGGAATCCGTCGTCGACCAAGGCACGGCCTTTCGCCTCTTTGCTCCTTGCGCAGCGCGAAGGCGACACGCTTGCCTATAAGGGCAATGTCGGCACCGGCTTCGACACCGACACTATGGCCGACCTCGCAAAGACATTCGCCAAGCTCGAACGCCAGACCGCGCCGCTCGAAGTCGACACCGCAGCGGCGCGCAAGGTCCATTGGCTCAAGCCCGACCTCGTCGCCGAAATCGCTTTCGCTGAATTCACTGCAAGCGGATCGGTACGCCACGCAAGCTTCCTCGGCCTGCGTCAGGACAAGGAGGCAAAAGACGTGACCCCAGAGAAGAAACAGTCCGCCCCCGCGCCCGAAAGCGACGTGACGATCAGCAGCCGCGACCGCGTGATTTTCCCCGAGGCCAAGGCAACCAAGGGTGACCTCGCCGACTATTATGCCGCGATCGCACCGCTCATGCTACCGCACACCGCGCGCCGCCCGATCAGCCTCGTCCGCTGCCCGCAGGGGCGCGCCAAGAAATGCTTTTTCCAGAAACATGATTCGGGATCGTTCGGCGACCATGTCCTCCACGTGCCGATCAAGGAGAAGGACGGCGGGCATGAGGACTATCTTTACGTCGAGGAAGCCGACGGCCTGCTCGCCTGCGTCCAGATGGGGACGATCGAATTCCATGGCTGGGGCAGCCATGTCGATGCGCTCGAAAAGCCCGACCGCATGGTGTTCGACCTCGACCCCGACGAGGGGCTCGATTTTGCCGATGTGAAGAAAGCCGCGCTCGACATCCGCCGCCAGCTCGCCGACATCGGTCTCGTCAGCTTCGCCATGCTCTCGGGCGGCAAGGGCGTGCATGTCGTCGTGCCCGTAGATCCGGGGCACAGCTGGGACAAGCACAAGGATTTCTCGAAACGCTTCGCCGAGGCGCTCAGCCTCGCCGAGCCCGACCGCTTCATCGCGACGATGAGCAAGGCGAAGCGCAAGGGCAAGATCTTCATCGATTATCTTCGCAACCAGCGCGGCAGCACCGCGGTGATGCCCTATTCGGCGCGCGCGCGCGAACAGGCGCCGGTCGCGGCACCCATCGGCTGGGACGCGCTCGCCGATGTCGAAAAAGCCGGCCAGTGGACGATCAGGGATAGCGACGAACTGGTCGCCCGCGCCGCCAGCTCCGAACTCAAGGGATGGGGTTTCGCGAACCAGGCGCTTCCCGATTTCTAGCGCATCGGGCCGGCGCGACTCGCGCACGGCAGATTGGTTAGCGCGCTAAGCGTCCTTCCAATAGGACCAATAAAGTACCAAAATTCCACTCACTTCGCGTAGACGGGTCACAAATTGCGTCAAATTCAGCTTGACGGATAGATTGGTATGTATAAATTTCCCTCAAAATTAGAGCAAAACACGATCTAAGATCAAAAAGAGGGAGACACGACATGACCAATGCAAGATATCTGCTCGCTTCGGCCAGCATTGGTACGATGCTTTTTGCCGTTAGCGCGGCCCACGCCCAGACTTCCACCACTGCCTCCGCCGCCGATGCGGCAGAGAGCGAAATCGTTGTCACCGGCATCCGCGGATCGCTCCGCGAAGCGATCGATGCCAAACGCGACCTGTCGGTGATCGCCGATGTCGTCACCGCCGAGGACGTCGGCAAATTTCCCGACAAGAATGTCGCCGAGGCGCTCCAGCGTGTTCCGGGCATCGTCGTCAACCGCGAGTTCGGCGAGGGGGAGCGCGTCTCGCTGCGCGGCACCGCACCGAACCTGACCAAGACCCTCCTCAACGGCCACAGCGTCGCGACCGCCGACTGGTTCATTCTCGACCAGGTCGCCTCGACGCGCAGCTTCAACTACCTCACCCTGCCCGCCGAGATCATCGGCCGCCTCGAAGTGTATAAAAGCCCGCAGGCCGATGTCGAGGAAGGCGGGGTCGGCGGCACGATCAATGTCATCACGCGCAACCCGCTCGACCTCGACCCGCTCACGCTGTCGGCATCGGCGCAGGCCGCTTATTCCGATTTGTCAGGCAAGGTCGACCCGCAGGTCTCGGGCCTCATCAGCTGGAAGAATGCCGATGAGACCTTCGGTGTGCTTGTCGGCGCGATCTACCAGAAGCGCCGCACGCGCCGCGACGGGCTCGAAATCTTCGGCTACCGCTCCTTCCCCGTCGGCGGCGGACAGAGCGCGCTCGTCCCGACCTTGATCGGCTCGACGATGTTCGAACAGGACCGCGAACGCTACGGCGCCAATATCGGCATCCAGTTCCGCCCGTCGGACGAGCTCGAGATCAACATCACCGGGCTCTATTCGCGCTTCAACGCCGACAACTTCAACCAGAATTATATCGCATGGGGCGAACAGGCGCTCGGCGGCGGCGGCACGATCACGGGTGCGGTGGTCGAGGACGGCGTCGCGGTTGCGGGCAATATCGCGTCGGCAACGGGCGGCACGACGGGCTTTGGCGTCGTCTATGACGCGATCGACCGGCAGGCGGTCGCCAAGACCGTCTCGGCCGACTTCGACCTGACGTACCGCCCGACCGACAGCCTGTCGGTGCATTTCAAGGGTGGCTGGACCAAGGCGAACGGCGACACGAGCAACGAGAATTTCATCGAGTTCGCCGGCCCCGGCGCCTTCAGCTACGACCTGCGCAGCGGCCGGCCCGAAGTCAATTTCTCGAACCCCAACCCCCTCAATCCGCTCGGCATCCGTCCCGACTTCGCGCGCATTCAGTCGGTCACCAACGAGGATGAGGAGAAATATTTCTACCTCGACGTCGAAAAACAGGTCGAATGGGGCCCGATGACCGCGCTCAAATTCGGGGTCAAATACACCGATCACGACCGTGTCGCCGAACGCTTCGCGACCAACGGCGGCGTGTTTACCCCCGGCCTGCGCTGCAACGGCGTCGCTTGCACCTCGGCCGATTTCGCGACCGGCAGCGGTATGCCCGGCGACTTCCTCGACAATATCGCGTCGCCCGGCACGCTCAAGGATTACTGGCGCGTCGATCCCGCGAAGCTGCGCGCGATCTATGGCGCGGCGACGTCGCCCGGAACCGACCGTTTCCTCGTCCCCGGCAACACCTATTCGATCAACGAAAAGGCGTGGGGCGGATACGGCCTCGCCAAATTCGGCGGCGACGGTTGGCGCGGCAATGTCGGCGTGCGCGTGATCGAGACGAAGCAGACCTCCGACGGCTTCATCATCGGCGGCGCGAACCCCGAGTTCACCAACCCGTTCGGCGGCTTCACCCCTTCGCGGGCGAAACGTTCGTACACCGACATCTTGCCGAGCGCGAACCTGTCGGTCGACCTGTCGGACCAGGTCGTGCTGCGCTTCGCCGCGGGCAAGACGGTGACGCGCCCCGACTTCGTCGACATCACCCCCGGCGTCGACCTCAACGGCACCTTGCTGACCGGGCGCGGCGGCGATCCGAACCTCGATCCGTACCGCGCCAACCAGTATGACCTGTCGATCGAATGGTATCCGGACCGCGAGACGATCGTCGCGCTCGCCGCATTCTACAAGGATATCCAGTCGTACATCGTCAACACCACCTCGACCGAAATCCTGCCGAGCGTCTTCGTGCCGGGGTCGCAGCCCGCGGGCTGCGTCGCGGCGGGCGGCGGCAACCCGAACCTGTTCAACTGTCCCTATCAGATCAACCGCCGCACCAATGGCGACGGCGGCCGCAACCAGGGCTTCGAATTCCAGGTGTCGCGGCCGATCTGGGGCGGCTTCGGCGCGGTCGCGAACTACACCTACTCCGACGCCAAGGCGAACAACGGCGATCCGATCCCCGGCAATTCGAAGCACTCGCTCAACCTGACGGGCTATTTCGAGAACGACCTGATCAGCGCGCGGCTGTCTTACAACTACCGGTCGAAATTCTTCATCGACATCGACCGCGCAGCGCCGCTCAATCAGGCGTCGCTCTCGTCGCTCGATGCGTCGGTCAGCGTCAATATTACCGACAATATCGCGCTGACCGCGGACGCGATCAACCTGACCAACGAAGAGATCGTGCAATATTCGGGCACCCGCGCCCGCCCGCGCGCGATCTATGACAATGGCCGTCAATTCTATGTCGGCGCCCGCCTGAAGTTCTGATCCTCGTCGCAGCCGGCATCTGGCGCATACAGCGCCGGATGCCGGCTCGGTCCTGTCAGAACCGACCTTCGAAGGTCAGCCCGATCATCCGCGGTTCGCCGAACAGCGCCTGCATCCGGCCGGCGTTTTCATACTGATAGTCGTAATATTCATCGTCGAAGATGTTCGTCGCGACCAGATAGGCCCCGAAATTGTCGTTGCTATACCCGACCTTGGCATTGACCAAAGTGCGCGAGGGCAGGTCGCGCCCTGTGCTCTGGTCGCGGATGTCCTGGAACTGCGCGCCGCGATAATTGACGTTGAGGTTGGCGCTGAAACCCGACGGGTGCCGCCAGTCGAGCCCCGCCGCCCAGGTCCAGCGCGGCGCATTGGCGAATTCGAAGCCCGACAGGTCGAGCACCTGACCGTTGGTCGTCTGGAAATCGAGGAATTTGCTGTTCGCATAGCCGACCGAACCATAGAGGTTCAGCCGCTCGGTTACGTCGAAATCGCTCTCGACCTCGAAACCCCAGACGCGCGAACTGCCGGCATTCTGCGTCTCGTAATCATAGACATTGTCCGACAGCTGGACATAGACCTGCTGGTCCTTCCAGTCGACGTAGAAGGCGTTGGCGTTGAGCGTCAGCCGACGGTCGAGCCATTGCGTACGCAGCGACAGTTCGTAATTCCACGTATATTCGGGATCATAGACATGCGTCGTCGCGCGCCCCGGATTAACCCCGCTGCCGCCCGAACGATAGCCGCGCTGGACGATGGCGCTCAATGTCTTGTCGGGCGCGATCTCCCACGAAATCCCGCCCTTGGGCAGGAACGCCTTGTAGGTCGTCGTCGATTCGGGCCCGGCGCTGTTGGCATTGGCGACCTGCTGGCGCAGCAGGCCGTTGATCGTCTGTACGATGCCCGCCATCAGCGGGCTGAACAGCGGGTTGGCGGGGTCGGGCAACGGGGTGTTGAGGATCACGACATTGTCGTTCGCGACCTTCTGCCGCTCATGATCGTAACGGAAGCCCGCGAGCAGTTTCAGCCCCGGTGCAACTTCCCAGTTCGCGTCGCCGAACAGCGCCATCGTCTCGATATCGACCGCATAGCGCTGATCCGACGAGATGAAGATGCGCGGCGGGTAGAGCGCGCGCGCCTGCTGCGCAAAGGCCAGCGCCTGATCGGCCGGCAGCCCGAACTGGCTCTGGAGCAGCGCCGCGACCTGCGGGGTCAGCCCCAGGTCGGCATCGGGGTCGAGGCTGAAAGTGCTGTTCGAATCCGACGCCGGATTCTTCGTCCGCGAATAATAGCCGCCGAGCAGCCCCTGCAGCGGTCCGCTGTCGAAGGTCAGCCGCAGTTCCTGGCTATAGATTTTCTGGTTGGTCGCGAAATCGCCATAGGACTCGTCCTCGGCGCGCAGCTCGCCGTCATAGGTCGAGAAGGTCTTGAGGTGGTTGTAGGTGCTCACCGACGACAGGGTGAAGACATCGCCGATCGGCAGCGTCACGTCGAAGGTGAACAGGTCGGCGCTGGTCCGCGTAAAGGTCGGCCGGTTGGCGAGGACATGGCGGTTGTCCCACGCATCGGGCACGTCGCTGAACACATAACCGCGCCCGTCGTTTCCGAAATGGCGGTCATAGAGGTAAGATGCCTTGATCTGGACCCCGTCGGCACCCGCGGGGGTGAACAGCAATTTGGCGCGTACCACCTCGCTGTTCGTCCGCGCGTAATGGCCGCCGGTCAGGCGGTTCTTGATAAGGCCGTCGCCGCGCGCCAGTTCGCCCGCGACGCGAAACGCCAGCACATCGTCGATGATCGGCCCGCCGACCGCAGCGGCCAGGCGGTACTCACCGTCGGCGTCGGCGATCATCGCGCGCGCCTTGCCGCGCCAGTCGAAGCTCGGGTCGGCGGTCTTGAGGATGATCGCGCCTGCGAGCGCGTTGCGTCCCTGCAAGGTCGATTGCGGCCCGCGCAAGATTTCGGCCTGGTCGAGATCCCACAGGTCGAGCGGCCCGCCCGCCGCCGCTTCGCTGGGGAGCGGCGATCCGTCGAGATAGATCGTTGCGAGGTCGCCGAAACCATAGCCCGAGACATTGGTGTTCGAAATGCCGCGGATGTTGAAACCCGATTTGGCAAAGGTCGAGGAGAGGTTCGCGGTGCGGTCGATCAGGTCATAGACGCTGACCAGATTCTGGCGCTCGATCTCTTCGGACGTGAACACCTTCACGCTTTCGGGCGTGTCCTGCAACGTCCGGTCGAATTTCATGCCCGTGACGACAATCTCGTTGCTCGCGCCACCGGCCTCGACCGCCTCTGCATCGACGGCAGCGTCCTCGGCGTAAGCCGGCATGGCCGCACCCGCCAGCAGCAACAGAAGCACCGGATTGAAAATCTTGGTCATTGCGAAGGACTCCCCATGTCGCTATCGAACGGGCCGCTATTGCTATTGCGAATGCATGTCAATAGTAGGACGATAAGGGGGATAGATGATGGAAGACAGCTCGCCGCTAGTGCCGGCTCTGCTGACGGTGATCGGCGTCGGGACCGGCGTGTGGATGCTGCGCCAATCCTGGGGCGCGCGCGATACGCGCGGTCGCGGCTGGGTGCTCGGCGGCTGGCTGTTGATCGCCGCGTCATTCATCCGCCCGATATGGGCTCTCGGCACCGCGCGCGGAGCCTTCATCGCGTTGGCGCTTTTCTCGGTCGCCGCGCTCGCTATCGTTGCATCGGGCTACAGCATCAAGGTCGCGCGGGCCGCGCGCGCCGCGCGCGAAAGCCTCGCCCCCGAACCCTCCGACCGCGCGACCACCAAATGGCGCGAGACCTTGCGCTGGCTGCTCGCCGGACCGATCGGGATGATCGCCGCGATGGGCGTCGGCATTGCTTACGCCGCGCTCGTCCCCGGCGAACAGCAGACGCGGCTCGTCGTCGGCGGGATGATCGTCCCCGTCGCATGGGGAGCGTGCATGGCGTGGACGCTCGCCGACAACCGCATCCTCCGCGCGACCGCCGTGCTCGTCGGCGTCGCCATTGCCAGTTTCACCGCCGCCATCGTGAAGGGCTTCGCATGACCACTTCCACTCCGAAGCCCCGAAAACCTGCCGAAAAGAAGCGGGGAGACCTCATGTCACGCATCCCCGCGGGCTTCGTCCGCGCAGTGCTCCGCGGGCACAGTTCGCTCGGCCTCGCCTTCGCCGCGCTCATCTACCTTGTCTGCCTCTCGGGCAGCATCGCGGTCTTCGCGCACGAGTTCCGGCGCTGGGAAAGCGCGGCCGCGCCGCAGGTCGCCGACGTCACCCCCGACGCAGTCCAGACCGCTTTCGAAGGCGCGATCGCGTGGGGCGGCCCCGGGGTCGAGCATGTCTATATCACCCTCCCCTCGGCCGATTTCCCACGCCTCTTGCTCTATGTCGATGCCGCGGAGGACCGCCAATATGTCGCCGATGCCAAAGGGCAGATCGTCGAAGGCAGCGCCTTCGCGTGGACCGAGTTCATCACGCGCCTCCACATCAACCTCCACCTGCCGCAGACGTGGGGCGGCTTCCTCGTCGGGCTGATCGGCGTCGCTTTGCTGTCGTCGCTCATCTCGGGCATCCTCGCGCACCCGCGCATCTTCCGCGACGCCTTCCACCTCCGGCTCGGCGGATCGAAGCGACTGCAAGAGGCCGACCTCCACAACCGGCTCGGCGTGTGGGCGCTGCCCTTCCACATCATCATCTCGCTGACCGGCGCCTTCCTCGGGCTCACGACGATCATCGTCGGGGTGCTCGGCATGGCGATGTTCAACGGCGACGTGAACAAGGTCTATGCGCTGTTCATCCCCGCGCCGCCGGTCGACGACCCGCGCCCCGCGCCAGTGCTCGACCTCCGGCCGATGTTCGCCAAGCTGCCGCAGGATGGCGGCCGCATCGAATATGTCTTCACCGAACATCCGACCGAAACGGGCGGCGCGGCGCTGTTCAACGTCAAGCATCCGGACCGGCTCGCCGGCACCGACAGCTATGCCTTCCGCCGCGACGCGACGATCTATAACGAAAAACAGGCGGCAACGAACAACCTCGGCGAAGACATCCTCGCCTCTGCCGGCACGCTTCACTTCGGCTGGTTCGGCGGCGGAATCGTCAAGATCGTCTATTTCGCGCTCGGCCTCGGCCTCACCTATCTCGCCGCGAGCGGGGTGAACATCTGGCTCGCGCGCCGCCGCGACAAGGGCCACCCCGCGCCCGGCTGGGAGCGCGCGTGGGCCGCGACCGTCTGGGGCCAGCCCGCGGGTATCGCCGCCGCCGCTCTCGCCGCGCTGGTCGCGGGCACCATCGTCCCGACGATCGCGACCTGGCTGATCGTCAGCCTCGCCTTCCTGCTCGCCGCGATCCGCCTCTCCGCCGAAAAGCTTTCGGCCGTCGGCAGCGTGACGACCGGCGCGCTGATCCTGCTCGCCGCCGCGACGCATCTCGCGCTGCGCGGCGGGATCGCTGCGGCGGATGGCATGGCATGGATCGTCAACGCGGCGCTGGTCGCGGGCGGGCTGTTCCTGATCCTCTGGGCGCGGCGCCGATCGGTCGTCGCCGCAAAACCCGCACCCGTCGCCGTGGCGGCCTGACCGCAGCTATTCGCAGCAGCGGTCGGGATCGTCCGACGCATCGAGGGCGACGAGCAGTCCGATCCCCGCAAGGAGCGCGAGACCGCCGACGACCACCGCCACGGTCCCGGCGTCGGACATATTGCTGCGCCCCTTCGTCGGCGTCGGCCGGCCGGGCGCATAAGACGTCCGCGTCAGCCGCTGCCCGGCGAGCGAGACATGCGGCGATCGCTCATCGCCCGAGAAGCCGAACTCGAGCCCCTCGCCGATGCGCCACGCAGGTCCTTTCAGCCCCGCCCCGTCGCTCCGCTGCATGGGCGCCACCGTCAGGCTCGCGCGAAGCTTCCTTGCCTCGTCGCTTTTCGTTCCGCCGAGCGGGATGCGAAGGCGCGCGCCGACGAATCCCCCCGTCGCGACGGGGCCGGCGCCGTTCGGATGTGAGCTGCCCCCGATCGTCTGGGCGTGTAGCGGCGATGCGCAGCAGGACAGCAGCGCGAGCGATGCAGCGATGGATCTCATGGTCATTGGATGCTCCCTCCCTGAAACCCGATCCTCACCCTGAAATATGGCGGAAGAATGGCCCCGAAGCGCGGCGCGCGGCGCCTTTCGAGCCGGCTGCAATCATGCCACGGATCGCCGTCGATAGCTTCGCCTGATCCTAACGTCGCCTAACCCCGTAATCGATCCTGATCCGGACCCAGGCGCCCACCAGCGGCCGTCCACCAAGGCGCGGCGGCCGCACCTGGAACGCCCACGCCGCGGCGAGCACTGCGCGATTGATCTGCGATCCGTTCGGATATTCGTCGAGCCCGACGCAATCTTCGACGCGATAATCGGGCGCGGTGCGGCAAGCGATCAGTCCCCAGCCGGGCCCGCTGGCGGTCGACAAATAGCCGCGAAGCTCGTCGTCTCTCGGCTCGCGATACCAGGCCGCCGCATAGAGCGGCTCGCCATTGGGAGCCGTCCCCACCCGTTCCGTGTCGCGCGAGGCGGAGGAGCCGCCGGTGTTGGGCGGCCCATAGACCTTCCCGCTCGGGGGACGAACGGGAGTCAGGGGAAGCACCGGCGCGGGCGGCTGTTCGGCCGGCGTCTTGATGATCGGCGGGACCTTCGGTTCCACGGCACGCGGGGGCAACGGTTCTTCGGGTGCTGGCTGCGGCGGCACGGGCGGCTCTTCGGTCTGCTCGCGCTCCGCGCTGCTCGGTTCGGGCGTTTCCTCTGAAATCTGGCTGGCCTCGAGGCTCACCACGCTGACGCGCGCCTCCCGATAGTCGGGCTCGGTTTCAAAACCAAAGGAGAGCAGCAGGAGCAGCAGGAGCGCGGGGATCAGAACCGCCAGGCTTATGGCAAGCGTGCGGCGCCCCGCCCCGATGCTGAGCTGTTCGACATAGGGAGTGGCTGGAACAGGGCTCAGCTGAAGCAATCTTTGGTGGTGGCGTCCGCTGGTCAAGGGGCCCGGGGCTGCGTTCGCGGGAGATAGAGGCGCGCCAGACCTTTGACAAGTGCGAGCACCGCCTGCTGTCTGCCTGACCGCAACCGGCCATTCGCCGTTTGCCTGTCACCCGACCTCCCGCCACTCCCCCGGCGCCAGCTCGCCAAGCTCCCATCCCCCGATTCGCCAGCGCACCAGCCGCAGCGTCGGATAGCCGACCGCGGCGGTCATGCGGCGGACCTGGCGGTTGCGGCCTTCGGTGATCGTCAGCTCGATCCAGCTGTCGGGCACGCTCTTGCGGTATCGCACCGGCGGGTCGCGGTCCCACAGCAGCGGCGGGTCGATGCGGCGGACGGTCGCGGGCCGCGTCGGGCCGTCGTTCAGCGTGACGCCGCGGCGCAGCGCCTCCAGCGCGGTGGCGACGGGCTCGCCCTCGACCTGCGCCAGATAGGTTTTGGGCGTCTTGTGCTTCGGCGACGAAATCCGCGCCTGCAGCGCGCCGTCGTCGGTCAGGATCAGCAGGCCTTCGCTGTCGCGATCGAGCCGCCCCGCCGGATAGACACCGGGGACGTCGATATAGTCGGACAGCGTCGCGCGCGGGCCGCCATCGCCCCCCGCTCCGCTCGCGGTCATGCTCTTGTCGGTGAACTGGCTGAGCACGCCCCACGGCTTGTTGAACAAGATCAGCGTCATGGCATCAAACTCCGCGCGACCGCCTCGGCAACCTTGATGCCGTCGACCGCCGCCGACAAGATGCCCCCGGCATAGCCCGCGCCCTCGCCCGCGGGGAACAGCCCGGCGGTGTTCAGGCTCTGAAAATCGTCGCCGCGGGTAAAGCGCACCGGCGACGAGGTGCGCGTCTCGACCCCCGTCATCACCACGTCGGGATGGTCATATCCCGCGATCTGGCGCCCGAACACCGGGATCGCCTCGCGCATCGCTTCGACGGCGAAATCGGGCAGGCACGCCGCGAGGTCGGTCGGCGTGACGCCGGGGCGATACGATGGGACGACGCTGCCGAGCGCGGTCGACGGGCGCCCCGCGAGGAAATCGCCGACGCGCTGCGCGGGCGCTTTATAGTTCGATCCGCCCGCGACAAAGGCGAGCGATTCCCAGTGCCGCTGGAAGGCGAGGCCGGCGAGCGGATCGCCGGGATAGTCGCGCGCTGGGTCGATCGCGACGACGAAGCCCGAATTGGCGTTGCGCTCGTTGCGCGAATATTGGCTCATGCCGTTGGTCGCGACGCGGCCTTCCTCGGAGGTCGCGGCGACGACGGTGCCGCCGGGGCACATGCAGAAGCTGTAGACGGTTCGCCCGTTCTTGCAGTGGTGCGAGATATGATATTCGGCGGCGCCGAGGATCGGGTTGCCCGCATCCGCGCCGAAGCGCGAGGTATCGATCCACGATTGCGGATGCTCGATGCGGACGCCGATCGAAAAGGGCTTCGCCTCGACATGCACCCCCGCCGCGTGCAGCATCGCGAAGGTGTCGCGCGCGCTGTGGCCGACGGCGAAGATGACGCGGTCGGCCTCGATATACTCGCCGCCCGCCAGGTGCAGGCCCTGGACGCGGCGCTCGCCCGCCCCGTCGGTCACGATATCGAGCCCGTCGACCTTGTGCTGCCAGCGATATTCGCCGCCCAGCCCCTCGATCGTCTCGCGCAGGCTTTCGACCATCGTCACCAGCCGGAACGTGCCGATATGCGGGTGCGCCTCGGTCAGGATTTCGGGCGGCGCGCCCGCCTTGACGAACTCGGTCAGCACCTTGCGGTCGAGATGCCGCGGGTCCTTGATCCGGCTGTAGAGCTTGCCGTCGGAAAAGGTGCCCGCGCCGCCCTCGCCGAACTGGACGTTCGATTCGGGATGGAGCACGCCGCGCCGCCACAGATCCCACGTGTCCTTGGTGCGCTCGCGCACGACCTTGCCGCGGTCGAGGATGATCGGGCGGAACCCCATCTGCGCGAGGATCAGCCCGACGAACAGCCCGCACGGCCCCGCGCCGACGACGACCGGCCGTTTGATGCCCTTCGGCGCCTGCGTGATGAATTTATAGGCAGTGTTCGGGGTCTGCTGGACATTGCGGTCCTTGCGAAAACGCGCGAGCACCGCGCCCTCGTCCTTCACATTCACGTCGACCGAATAGATCAGCTTGATGTTCGTCTTGTCGCGCGCATCATGCGCGCGGCGCGCGACGACATGGCGCACCAGTTCGCGCGGGGAAATGCGCAGCCGCTTGCAGATCGCGGCGGGCAAATCCTCCGGCGCATGGTGCAGCGGAAGCGGGAGTTCGGTCAGGCGAAGCATCGCACGCCTCTAGCTCGCATTCACCAATGCGCCAATCAATCACGCTCATTCGGCGATCGATCGACTCAGCCCCGAGCGACCCCTGCCCCATCGCCCGCGCCGGCGGCGCCGAAGGAAACGGGCGGTGGCGCGGCCGCCGGCACCGCGGCATCGACCGCCTCGACAGTCGATGCCAGCGGGTAGAGTTCGCTGTCCTCGCGCTCGATACGCTGGGCCAGCGCGCCCAGGATGCCCTTGGTCGCGGCGCAATAGCCGGGCCAGTCGGCGGCGATCGTATCGGGGAGCCATTGGCGGCTATAGGCGCTGAACGCTTCGGAAATATGGCCCATTTCGTCGGCGAAATCCTGCGCCGTCGCGGCCAGCCGGGCATCGTCGCTGGCGAGCATCGAGGGGTAGAGCACCCAATCTTCGCGTTTCAGGTGCGCGATCAGCTGGTTGCGCAATTGGGTGCGCACGCCGTGAAAATCGTCGAGCGCGGCACGATCGGCGGGAAATGCGCCGCGCACATGGCGTCCCAGCGTGGTCGCCAGGGCAAGCAGCCGGCTATGCTCGGTCGTCAACCGTTCGATTTCCGCACGCATCGTCATCGCCCATTCCCTCCATCGCAGAAGGACAGAGGCGTATAGCGGCGATGTGAAGAAAGGTTGAACCGCGTAGTCCGGCCGAACCGTGTCGGAACACGGCGCCAGAGCCGAAGCCCTGGCGCGCCTGATTTATGCCGCTTCCTTCTTGCGCGACGCTTTCTTGCGCTCGTGCGGGTCGAGCAGCGCCTTGCGGATGCGGATATTCTTCGGGGTCACTTCGACCATTTCATCGTCGTCGATATAGGCGATCGCCTGCTCCAGCGTCATGCGCTTGGGCGGGGTCAGGCGGATCGCGTCGTCCTTGCCCGTCGAACGGAAGTTCGTGAGCTGCTTCGACTTCATCGGGTTGACTTCGAGGTCGTCGGGCTTCGCATTTTCCCCGATGATCATGCCCTCATAGAGCGCCTCGCCGGGCGAGACGAAGAGGATGCCGCGCTCTTCGAGCGGGCCGAGCGCATAGGCGACGGCTTCGCCGTTGCCGTTCGAGATCAGCACGCCGTTCTGGCGGCCCGCGATCTGGCCCTTATGCGGGCCATATTTTTCGAACAGGCGGTTCATGATCCCGGTGCCGCGCGTGTCGGACAGGAATTCGCCGTGATAGCCGATCAGGCCGCGCGACGGGCCGCTGAAGGTGATGCGCGTCTTGCCGCCGCCCGACGGGCGCATGTCGGTCAGGTCGGCCTTGCGGATCTGCATCTTCTCGACCACCGTGCCGCTGTGCTCGTCGTCGACGTCGATGACGACGGTTTCATACGGTTCGGTGCGCTTGCCGGCCTCGTCCTCGCCATACAGCACGCGCGGGCGGCTGATGCCGAGTTCGAAGCCTTCGCGGCGCATCGTTTCGATGAGCACGCCGAGCTGAAGCTCGCCGCGGCCCGCGACTTCGAAGCTGTCCTTGTCGGCGCTTTCGGTGATGCGGATCGCGACGTTCGTTTCGGCTTCGCGGAACAGGCGGTCGCGGATCATGCGGCTCGTGACCTTGCTGCCCTCGCGGCCCGCCATCGGCGAATCGTTCACCGCAAAGCGCATCGACAGCGTCGGCGGATCGATCGGCTGCGCGGCGATCGGCTCGCTGACGCTGGTGTCGGCGATGGTGTTCGCGACGGTCGCCTGCGCGAGGCCCGCGATGGCGACGATGTCGCCCGCGCGCGCTTCCTCGACCGGAACGCGCTCGAGCCCGCGGAACGCCAGCAGCTTCGACGCGCGGCCGGTTTCGATGATCTTGCCGTCCATGTCGATCGCATGGATCGGCTGGTTGACCTTGATCGTGCCCGACTGGACGCGGCCGGTCAGGATGCGGCCGATGAAATTGTCGCGGTCAAGCAGGGTCGCAAGGAAGGTGAACGGACCATCTTCGGGCAGGCCCGGGGTCGGGACGTGCGACACGATCGTCTTGAAAAGCGGCTCGAGCGTGCCTTCGCGCGCTTCCGGGCTTTCCGAGGCATAGCCGCCGCGGCCCGAAGCATAGAGGATCGGGAAGTCGAGCTGTTCGTCATTCGCTTCGAGCGTCAGGAACAGTTCGAACACTTCGTCGAGCACTTCGGCGGCGCGCGCATCGCTGCGGTCGATCTTGTTGACGACGACGATCGGCTTCAGGCCAAGCGCGAGCGCCTTGCCGGTCACGAACTTGGTCTGCGGCATCGGGCCTTCGGCCGCATCGACGAGCAGGATGACGCCGTCGACCATGCTGAGGATACGCTCGACCTCGCCGCCGAAGTCGGCGTGGCCCGGGGTGTCGACGATGTTGATGCGCGTCAGGTCGGCGCCTTCGCCCCACTCGACCGAGGTGCACTTCGCAAGGATCGTGATCCCGCGTTCCTTTTCGAGATCGTTCGAATCCATCGCGCGTTCTTCGACGCGCTGGTTGTCGCGGAACGTGCCCGACTGACGGAAAAGCTGGTCGACGAGGGTGGTCTTGCCATGATCGACGTGGGCGATGATCGCAATATTGCGCAAAGACATGCGGAAGAGCCTTGATGGAAGGGGGCAGCGCCCGGAGCGCCGCGAAACGCCGCGCCCCTAACAGAAGTGGTGCTGCGGCGCAACATGATTGCCGATGGCGCGGACTAGCGCAGCGATTCCGCCAGACGCTTTCTATCGTACAGGGAGCGGCCCTCGGCGCCGCGCAGCCGTTTCGCGAGCCCCGTGTCGAAGTCGCCTTTCCAGCGCGCGAGCGCCGGCCCGATCCGCGCCGCGTCGCCATCGCCGATCGCCTGCAACGCGCGCGATGCGGCGAGCAACCCTTCGCGCTCCTCCGCCAATCCCGGCCCCGCATAGCGTTCGGCGATCAGTCCGAGCTGATGGCGCATCGACGCAATCGACAGCGCCGCGCCTTGCAGGTCGGCGCGATCGATCATCAGCCGCACGCCCGCGACGCCGTCGTCGATAGCCGAAAGTTGATCGCCGAGACCCCGCCCGATCCTCGGCTCGCCCGGGCAGGCGCGCACCGCGCGAACATAGGTGGCCAGCACGTCGAGCATTGCGGGGGTCGGTTCCTGTCCGCCGAATTCCTCGACGATCAGGTTGCGGACAAAGGCTTCGAGCGCACGCGCATCGGGATCGCGCGCGACCTTTCCCGGCATCGCGAGGTCGGGAATGACGACGGGGTCGAACCGGCCATTGCCGCGCGCCGCGCTGAAGAAACTGTTCGTGACGTCGGCCGTCCCCGGCACCGCCGACACGCCTGCGAGCAGAAAATGCGGATTGTCGCGCCCGTTGATGTGGCAACTCGCGCAACTCAGCCCCGCCTTCGCCGCCTGCCCGCCGAGCAAGGTCGGCGCGCCGAACAGGGCGCGGCCGCTGAGCACGAGCGCATCGTCGGGACCGGCAAGACACGTTGCGGTTTGCGTCGACAGCAGCGCCAGCTCGGACCCCGGCGCGGTCCAGCGCAATTGCTCGAAAACCGGCGGCGCGCTGTCCGGCGTCGCCGCGACACCGAGGAGCAGCGCCGCGAACGCGATCAGCTTGCGGATGCGCGCCCCGCGGCAATCCAGCGCTTCAGCTCGTCGACTTCGTGACAGCCGAAACCGCAGATCGCCTCCAGCTTTGCCAGATGCGCCCTCGCGCCCGCGACGTCGCCGCGTTCGAGTTTCAGTTCGCCATAATATTCGAGCGCGCCGCGATGCGCCGGCGCGATGGCGAGCGCCTCGCGATAATAGGCTTCGGCCGCGTCATAACGTTTCAGCTTGCGGTTCGCGAAACCCAGGTAGGTGAGCACATCGGGGTGCGGGCCCGCCGCCCACAACGCGGCGTCGAGCTTGGCGATCGCAGCTTCGTAGCGATGCTCGTTGATCAAGCCCACCGCCGCGACATAAGTCGCATCGAGCGTCTCGGCCGCGGCCAGCCGCACCTCGGGCTCGACCGCACTCTGCGCTTGCGGCCCCGCGGCAACCGCCGCCTCCAGCTTGGCGATCGCATCGGTGAGCTTCGCCGAATCGGCGCACGTCCCCGCGCACCCTTCCTGAATCGCTTTCAGCGCGCCGAGCTGCTCGCCGGCCTTTTCGGCCTTGCCGAGCTTCGCCTGCGTGATGCCCAGGTCGCGGCGCGCGTCGACCATCTTTTCGTCATAGCGCACCGCGGCTTCGAGCGGCTTCACCGCGCGTGAGAAATCGCCCTGCGCCATATAGCTCGCGCCGAGCAGATAATTGGCCTGCGGGTTCTTCGGCACCGCGGACACGACCTTTTTGAAGGCCTTCGCCGCTTCGTCATATTTTCCCGAAGCGAAGGCGTCGACGCCTTTCTCGTAATCGACCGTCGGGTCGTAGGCGCTCTGGCTCGGCGGCGCGCTGCCGCCGCCTCCGCCGCCTCCCGCCGCGAAGGCGAGCGGCGCGACAAAGATCGCGCAGGCCGCGGCGACGGATAGTGAAGATCGATAGCGCATGACGAGTCTCTCCGTCGGCCGATACGGGCGCCAGCCTATCACAAACGCGATCGCCGCGGAACGGCGAAGCGACGGTCAGATCGTCACGATCAGCCGCTCGATCGCTTGCCCGGCGACGCGCGCGGCGCGGACGAGATTGGCATGGAAATCGCCCGCGCTGTCGCCATTCGCTTCGTCAGTGACCGCTTTCACTGCCGCCCAGGGCTTGCCCAGCCGTGCCGCGACCTGCGCCACTGCGCCGACTTCCATGTCGACCAATGTCGCGCCGAGACTGGAGAGATCGGCGGCGGCATCGGGACACGCGACAAATGAGTCGCCGCTCGCGATGCGCGCGTGCGGCAGGCCGAGGCCGGGGTCGGGCATCGCCGAAAAATGCGCCTCGCCGGCCTCGCCGATCGGCCATTCGCCCGCACGGTAGCGGCGGAAGAGGCCGGGCTGCACCGCGCCATAATCATGCTGAAGCGCCTCGGCGAGCCAGTAAGCACCGGGGGCCGCGCCGAGCGATCCGCAGGTGCCGGTCATCAACAGCATGTCGGCATCGCCCGCCAACGTGCCCGCGCAAAGCGCGGCATTGACCTTGCCGAGCCCGCAGGTCGCGATGGTGAGGCGATCGCCGCCCACCGCGAGCCGCCGTTGGGCAAATAATCCGCCGATGCGTTCGCCAGTGCCGGGAAACAGCGCGTCGGCCTCTTCGGGCAGCGCGGCGAGGATCAGGATATGGGCCATCACGCCTCTCTATCGTCTCGCGCGGCCTTGCCAAGCGCGCGTGACGCCGCCATCGCTCGCACCAATGCTGTCCCGCATCTTCCCCGACCGCTTCGTCCCCGTCCTGTTCGCGACGATCCTGCTCGCGAGCCTGCTCCCGGTGCGCGGCGCGGCGGTGCCGATCGCGGGAGGGCTGTCGACCGCGGCGATCATCTTCCTCTTCTTCCTCAACGGCGTGCGCCTGCCGCGCGAAGAGGTGCTGCACGGTATCCGCAACTGGAAATTGCAGGGAAGCGCGCTCGCTTTCTGTTTCGGCTTCATGGCGCTGCTCGGCCTCGCGGCGCAGGCGGCGACCGCGCCGCTGCTCCCCGCGACGCTCGCGCTCGGTTTCCTCTTCCTCGGCATCCTGCCCTCGACCGTCCAGTCGGCGACCGCGGCGAGCAGCCTTGCCGGCGGCAATGTCGCGGCGAGCGTCGTCGCGGCGGCGCTGCTCAACCTCAGCGGGGTCGCGCTCTCGCCGCTGTTCTTTGCGCTGCTCGCGGGCAGCGCGGGCGAGATCCATGGCGAGGCGGTGCTGCGTATCGTTTCGATCCTGCTCGTGCCCTTCGTTGCCGGCCAGTTCGTCCAGCGCTGGCTGCGGCCGTGGGTGCTCGCCCATCGCGGCCTCGCGACCTTCATGGACCGCACCGCGATCGCAATCGCGGTCTATGTTGCCTTCTCGGCGGCCGTCGTCGCAGGGATCTGGAGCCTGCTCGACGGGCGCGAGATCGCCATCGTGCTCGCCGCGGTTGCGGTGCTGCTCGCACTCTCTTTCGGCGGCGCCTGGGCGCTCGGGGGGCTGCTGAAGCTCGCGCGGCCCGACCGCATCACCCTGCTGTTTTCGGGCGCGCAAAAGAGCATCGCGGTCGGCGCGCCGCTCGCCGCGACGCTTTTCCCGCCCGCCATCGCCGGCATGGTGCTCGTTCCGATCCTCGTCTATCATATGGCGCAACTGATCCTGTCCGCATGGATCGCGCCGGTGCTGCGGTCGGAACAGGGTGTGGTGCTTGAATAACACAGATGCGCATGCCATATAGGCAGGCGGCCCAAATTCTCTCTGTGGGTGGCTGGAAGGAAGACGAATGAGCGAACTGACCGCGACGGCAACCGCGACCGACGAGTTGAAGCTGACCCCGCCCGATCCCGTGCCCGCAGTTTCCCCCGAAAAGGCCGCCGGCCTGGTGCCGCTGTCGACCGAACAGAAATCGAAGCTCGAGGAACGCGTCGATGGCTTCATCGACGATCTTGTCGCGCAGGACGTCAATTCGCCCGCCTTCGGGCAAAAGGTCGACCAGATCACCAACATGGGCCGCAAGGAAATGCTGGAGGCGGCGAACCAGTCGAACCGCTTCCTCGACCGCCCGATCAAGGCGATGGACCGCGACACCGATATCGGGATGAACCTGATCGAGCTTCGCAACACCGTCGAACGGCTCGACCCCTCGGCGAACGGCAAGCTGTTGACGAAGCGCGGCTTTTTCGACAAGATTCTCGGCAACAAGGTGGGCAATTATTTTGCGCAGTACCGCAGCGCGCAGACGCATATCTCGGGCGTGCTCACCGCGCTGTCGAACGGCAAAGACGAACTGTTGATGGACAATGCCGCCATCGACGTCGAGCGCCGTAAGCTGTGGGAAGCGATGGGCAAGCTTGAGCAGATGGTCCACATCGCGGGCACGCTCGATGCCAAGCTCGAGGCGAAGGCGACCGAGCTCGACGGCATCGACCCCGCCAAAGCGAAGGTGCTGCGCGAGAACGCACTCTTCTATGCACGCCAGCGCACGCAGGACCTGCTCACCCAGATGGCGGTGACGGTGCAGGGCTATCTCGCGCTCGATCTCGTCAAAAAGAATAATGTCGAACTGGTGAAGGGCGTCGACCGCGCCTCGACCACTACCGTCGGCGCACTGAAAACCGCGATCACCGTCGCACAGGCGATGACGAACCAGAAGCTGGTGCTCGAGCAGATCACCGCGCTCAATACCACGACCGCGAACATCATCGACGGCACGTCGAAGATGCTGAAGGACAACACCGCGCGCATCCACGAGCAGGCGGCGTCGAGCACGATCCCGATGGAAACCCTGCAGCGCGCGTTCCAGAACATTTATGACACGATGGATGCGATCGACACCTTCAAGCTGAAGGCGCTCGACAGCATGAAGACGACGGTGACGACGCTCGAGGGCGAGGTCGCGAAGTCGAAGGGCTATATCGCGCGCGCCGAGGGTGCGAGCCAAGCGCAGGCCAGCGTCGGCGGCGCCGAAAGCCCGCTCGCGTCGCTCGAAGGCTAAGGCACATCATGACAATGAGCGAAGTCGACAAGATCCGGGTTTCCGCGGCATCGGCGATCGAACGTTCGCGCGAACGCCGTCGTCCGATCGGCACCAAAAGCGTCGCGCTGCGCCGCCAGCATCTCTACAAGAAGCTCGGCCGCGTGCTGATCGCGGGCGGGATCGTGCTGATCGGCGCCGCGGTGTTCGGCGCGCTGATCCAGCCGCTCGGCTTCACCGGGCTGCTCGCTTTGTTCATTCTCCTCATCGGGGTCGCGGTGCTGTTCGGCCGTTCGCCCTTCCCCGAACCGCGTCAGGCCGATCTGCCCAAGGCCGATCTCAAGCAGCTCGCGGGCCGCACCGAAATCTGGCTCGAGGCGCAGCGCCCCGCGCTCCCCGCCCCGGCGCGCCAGCTCGTCGATGGCATCGGCGTCCAGCTCGACCTGCTCGCGCCGCAGCTCCAGACGCTCGATGCATCGAGCCCCGCCGCGGCAAATATCCGCAAGCTCGTCGGCGAAGACCTGCCCGAACTTGTCGCGGGCTATCAGCGCATCCCCGCGGGGCTCCGCACCGAAGCGCACGCCGGGCGCACGCCTGACGAAACGCTCGTCGGCGGGCTGAAAATGCTGGAGAGCGAAATCGGCAACGCAGCGCGTAGCCTTGCCGCGGGCGAACTCGACAAGCTCGCGACGCGCGAACGCTATCTCCAGCTCAAATATCAGGGCATCGACGACGAGGACGTTCCTCCCGCCTAAGCCTGCCGCCAGCGCTGCGTCCCGAACCAGAGCAGCAGGATGAGCAGCAGCGGCGGTGCGAGCCCCCAATGCCCCGCCCCGGCGAGCGGCGCCAACAAAGGCGCCGACGAGAGGAGCCACAACGCCGCGAGCAGCGCGCCGATCGCCGACGCCTCGAACGCGAAGCTCCGCCAGAAGCGGGACCGCGCGCTTGCATAGGCCGCCTGCGCGTCGATCGCGCGCTCGACGCCGACCGCAAAACCGCGATCACCCGGCCGCTCGGGCGGCGCCAGCATCGCCGCCAGCATTGCATTGATGTCGTGATCGTCCGGCGCCGTCATGCGTCCGCTCCTTCGCCGATCATCTTCTGCGCCTTTGCGCGCCCGCGCAAGACGAGCGATTTGAGCGTGCCCAATGGCAAGCCCATGATCTCGGCCGCCTCCCCATGCGACCAGCCATGGCCGAAGCATAAAGTGAGTGCGGCGCGCTCCTGCGGCGACAGCGCGGCAAGCAGCCGGTCGGCGTCGATCGCGGCGTCGCTTGCCGGGCGCGGATCGGTCGACGTCGCAGCCTCCTCACCCGCCGCCAGTCCCGCGCGCCGCCGTGCGGTGCGCCGCTGGTCGAGGAACAGTCGCCAGCCGATCCCCATGATCCACGCCGCATAACTCCCCTGCCCCCGATATTCGCCCGCGCGCTGCCACGCGCGAACAAAGGCTTCCTGCGCCAGATCGTCGGCGTCGCACCCGGCGGCGCGGGACAGGAAGGCGCGCAATCGCCCTTCGTGCCGCAACACGAGGAGCTGAAAAGCGGCGCGATCTCCCCCCGCGACACGCTGGTTGAGGGCCCAATCTTCATCGGCGCTTGCCTCATCACGCAGCGGCGCGCTCCCCGGCAGCCGCTGCGCGCGCAAGGCGGCGGCGGACGAGCAGCGCGATGCCGACAAAGGCGGGAAAGAGCGCCGCGCCCGAAGAAATCCGGATCAGCTGCTCATTCCCCTGGATCAGCCCGAAGCCCGCCATCGCCAGCCCGATCGCGAGCAATACCAGCGCATTGCGGTCGTCGCCGCCCGACGGTTCGCCGGCACTCTGCGGGCCGATATGCTCATAGGGCTTGTTGAGCTTGTCGATCAGCGGACTCACCGCATCCGACTTGGCCTCGAGCGCGCGGCGGATCGAGCGATGGAGCATCCACGCGTGGAGCAACCGCGCGAGCAGGAAGAAGCCGACGACGAACAGCGCGACCATCGTGATATTTTCGAGCCAGCTGAAGAAACTGTCGCTGACCGCGACCAGTTCGGTGGTCGGCGGGGGCGCGGGCACATAAGAGGCGACTTCGCGCGGGCTGATATAGGCGGCGACATCTTCGGCGCTGAGCGATTCCCCGGCGGGTACGGTGATCGTCGTAACGGCCGGGGGCACCGCCGCCGGGGAAGATGCAGTGGCGGCAGCGGCCGCGGCGGCAATCAGAATATCCATCAACATATCTCCCCGTCATGCCATTTCGACATGGTGAAACCACAGGCGGCGGCCTCCGGCAAGGCGAGATGATCTGCACCGGGGAGCACATATCAACCGCCGTGCGACGCCGCCGCCCGGACCGGCGCGGGGGCCGATCATGGACTGGACGGCACGACACGCGCCGGTGGATGCAAGGGAGGAGATTTTTTGGGTGAGAGGGCCTAAAGCCCCTCGCCGCCGGTCCAGTGCGCGTTGACGAGGCGGCGCGCGAGCGCGCTCACCTGGTTGCGGATATCGGGCACCGCGACGACTTCCCACAAATCGCCGCGCGTCATCGGGCCGATCGCGAGGATATGCTCGGACGAACGACCCGAGGCATCGACGATATGCCCGTCGCGGTCGATATCGAGCCCGAGGCGCAGCGCATCGGGGCGGATACGCCGCGCTCCGAGCAGGCGTTTTACCAGCGGATCCGACGAGCGCAGCAAATCGCCCTGCGGCCCGGTGCAGTTGATCACCCGCGCCGCGCGTGTCGTCACCAGTTCGGCTTCGCCGCGCGGCAGCCAGGAAACCGCGAGCGCGTCGGGTTCGACCGCGACATGCGCGATCTTGCCCGCGCGGAAATGAAGCTGCCCCGACGCGATCAGCGCGTCGATCCGGTCGGCAACCTCGGGCGCGAGCCGGTGGCGATGGACGTCCCAGAAGGGGCGCAAGTGACGCAGGAAGCGTGCGCGCTTTTCGGCATCGGCGGCGGACCACATCATCTGTGTGATCGGGCGGATCGAATCGACGACGAGCCGCCAGTCGCGGTCCTTTGCCTCCTCCCGCGCCCAGCGTACGAGTTCAGACAGGTCGGGCGCCGGCTTGGCCAGCACCGGCTTGGGGCGCGGCAAGCCGTCGATATGGCGATGCGGACGCAGGCCGCGGCGCGAGAGCGCGGTGATCGGCCCCTCATGGCCGTGCGAAACGAGCCGGAGGATCACATCGACCGCGGTCAGCCCGGTGCCGACGACCAGCACCGGCGCCTGCTTGTCGAGTCCGTCCTCGAAGGCGCTCGCCCACGGGTCGCCGATATAGCGGTGCGACGGCAGGTGCGCGCCCTCGATCGCGGGCGGATCGTGCGGTGGCAGATTGCCGATCGCGAGCACCGCGCGGTCGGCCTCGATCAGCCCGCCGTTGACGAGCCCCAGCGTGACCTGCCCGCGCTTCTCCTCGATATCGAGCACCTCGTCGTCGACGAGCTTCAATCGCCGGCCATATTTTTCCATCGCCGCGCGCAGCGTCTCGCGCAAATAGCGACCATAGGTCGCGCGCGTGACGAACGCCGCCTCGCAGCCGAGGCCGCGCGCGGCAAGCCACTCGCAGAAATGGTCGGGCCGGTCGGCAAAGGCGCTCATATTGCCCGCGCGAACGTTGAGCAGGTGCGAGGTTTCGGTGCTGCTGTACGCGACCCCGGCGCCCATCTGGTGCCGGTCGCGCTCGATCAGCAACACCTCGACATCGGGCTGTTCGAGCAGGTTGATCGCGAGCAACGTCCCCGAAAAACCCGCGCCGACGATCGCGACGCGCGTCGCGGTGCGAAAGCGCGGACGCGGCGAATGAAGCTGCGCTTCGATCATCCTCATCGGGTTACCACGTCGCCCGACACCGTCACGCGTTCGAGCGCGCGATATTCGGGCCAGTAATCGCCGACGGCATAATGCTGGGTCGATCGGTTGTCCCAGATGCCGATCGCGTTCGGGGTCCAGCGGAAACGAACCTGATATTCGGGCACCTTGATCCGGTCGAACAGCAGGCGGAGCAGGCTGTCGCTGTCCTCCTCGCTCGCGCCGACGATGCGGCTGGTGAAGGTGTAGTTGACGTAAAGGATCTTCTCGCCCGTTTCGGGGTGCGAGCGCACGACCGGGTGGCGCACCGGCGGGAAATCGCGCGCGAGCTGCGCGCGCTTTTCTTCGGTCACGCGGCCGCCGAAGCTGCGCACGATGTCATGCTCGGCCTCGAGCCCGTCGATCCGGTCCTTCACCGGCTGCGGCAGCCCTGCATAGGCGGCGACGGTGTCGGCCCACATCGTATCGCCCCCCAGCGGCGGCAGGTGCCGCGCGCGCAGGATCGAGGCGATCGACGGCCGCTCGCGGAAGGTTACGTCGGTGTGCCATTTGTTATACGCCTGGAAGGGCGCGACCGTCTCGGCGGTGAGCTGAACGCCCTCGACGCCTTCGATCTTGAGGATTTCGGGATAGCCCTCGACCGACGGGATAACCGGATGGCCTTCGAGTTCGCCGAACAGGGTGCCGAGCCGGACATGGCTTTCGTGGCTGATATCCTGATCGCGGAAGAAGATGACCTTGAAACGCAGCCACGCGGCGCGTAGCAGATCGGCCTCTTCGGACGAGAGCGGGCGGTCGAGATCGAGCCCACTGATCTCCGCCCCGATCGTCGGAGTCGAGGGAGAAATCGACACGCCGAGCGATCGCGCGTTCTCGAACAGGTCGGGGGTGTTCAGCTGCGTGGCCATAAGCGGTCCTTTCGCTCGTTCGATTCGGACGATGTCCCGGAACGCATGAAATTAACTCAACTGATCTAATTGACAAGTCTTAACACGCCGAAGCGCATGATATGCGCGACCTATGGCCGATAAGGGATGGCGTCGGGCAGGATCACGCCGACATCCTGCGCATAACGATCCCATGCCGCCGCAAGCTCGGCTTTGCGGCCCGGATGCGCGAGCGACAGGTCGCGCGTTTCGCCGGGGTCGCGCGCGATGTCGAACAATCGCCAGATGCCGTCGCCGACATCGGTGAGCTTCCAGTCGCCACGGCGATAGGCGCGCGAGCCGAACAGCTCGGCCCCCACGCCGTCGTCGGCGCCATAAACGCGTGCGTCGGCATTTTTCAGCCAGGCGGCCCACGACCGGCCGGTGATCGGCACGACCTTGCGCCCCGCGACCTGCGTCGCCCTGGCATCGGCACCCGCAAGGTCGAGCAGGGTCGGGGCGATATCCGCGACCGACAGATATTGCGTTTCCGCACCCTTGCGTGCCGCGATCCCCGCGCCGCTGATGAAGGCGACCGCGCGCGTGCCGCCCTCGCTTTGATAGCCCTTGGTCAGCCACGACGGCGCGGTCGCCGCCTGTGCCCAGCCCGCGCCATAGGTCAGGTACGACGACGCCGTGCCGCGATTGGCGAAGCCGTTGTCGGCGCCCTTGAGCGAGCCCGCCAGCATCTGTGCGCCGGTGGTTTCGACATCGAGCGCCTCGGCGCCATTGTCGGCGAGGAAGACGATGACGGTGTTGTCGAGTTCGCCCGATGCGCGCAGCAATTCGATCACGCGGCCGACATTCTGGTCGAGCCGGTCGACCATCGCGGCATAGATTTCCATGTCGCGCGCGGCGAGCCGCTGCTGGTCAGCGGTCAGCGAATCCCAGCTGCCGTCGCGGTTGCGCGGCGTGTGCGCGACGACATCGGACGCAAGGATGCCCAGCTCGCGCTGCCGTGCAATGCGGCGTTCGCGCAGCACGTCGAAGCCTTCGTCATAGCGCCCCTTGTAGCGCGCAATGTCCTCCGCCGGCGCTTGCAGCGGCCAATGCGGCGCGGTGAAAGCCAGATAGCCAAAGAAGGGCCGCCCGGCTTTCCCCTTCGCCGGCCGCTCGCCGAGAAAATCGATCAGGCGGGTCGCGAAATAATCGCTCGAATAGAAATCGGTGGGCAAGCGCGCGACGACCTTGCCATCCTCGCGATAGGTCGCGATCCCGCGTGTCCCGGGGCTCGCTTCGGGCTGGATGTCGGTTCCATAATGATTGTGCCCGCCCTGCAATAACGCAAAGCTGCGCTCGAACCCCCGCGCATGCGGGTCTTGCTCGGGGGTCAGGCCCAGATGCCATTTTCCCGACAGCAATGTGCGATAACCATTGGCGGCCAGCCGCTCGGCGAGCGTCGCGACATCGCTGCGCAAATAGCCTTCATAGCCCGGCTTGCCCTGCTGGTTCGGCCGGATCATCTCGGCCATCGTGCCGAGCCCCGCGCGATGATTGTCGGTGCCCGACAGCAGCATCGAGCGCGTCGGCGAACAGGTCGGTGCGGTGTGGAAGCCCGCGAGCCGGATGCCGTTCAGCGCCAGCTTGTCGAGGTTCGGCGTGCGGATCTCGCCCCCGAACGCGCCAAGGTCCGAATAGCCGAGATCGTCGGCGACGATGACGAGCAGGTTCGGCCGCCGCTCCTTCGCCTGCGCGGGACCGACGGTCGCGGCGGCGCCGATCAGCGCGGCAAAAAGGAAGCGGGCGAAACGCGAACCTTGGGTCATCGGGTGGTCTTTCGAAGGTAAAAGGTCGGCGCGCCCGGGCGAATGGAACCGGGGCGCGCCGCAGACAGGGCCGGCGCAGTCACAGGAAGGAAGGGAGAGCCATAAACGCCGGCCGATTTCTCAGGCAGGTTCGTATTGAACCGCCTTTTCCTTGCGGACGGTGCGGCTGCGGCGCCCGTCGATTCCGACCGGCACTTCGCCCGAAATCGTCGCACGGCGCAGCGTCCGGCGCTGCAAGCCAAAGTCGGCAGTCGCGCGGTGCTGGGTCGACTGATTGTCCCAGATCGCCACATCGCCTTCACGCCAGCGCCAGCGCACGACATTCTCGGGCTTGGTGATATGATCTTGCAGCGTCTGAAACAGCCGCGCCGAATCCGCCGCGTTCAGCCCGACGAACTGCTTGACGAAGTGGCCGAGCAACAGGCTGCGCTGCCCGCTGACCGGATGGACACGGACCACCGGATGCTCGGTCTCATAGACCGTCGAGGCGAAGACGTTGCGATGCTCCTTGATCCGCTTCGCCGCACTTTCGCCGTCGGGCGCCGATTGCAGGATCGACGCATAGTCATAGAGGTTGGTGTGCGTCGCCCACAGATTGTTGACGAGCTGGCGCAGCACTTCGGGCAAGCCCTCATAGGCGGTCTCGCCATTCGCCCACTGCGTGTCGCCGCCGGCTTCGGGGATGGTCAGCGCGCGCAGGATCGATGCCTTGGGATAGGCGTCGACAAAGGTCACGTCCGTGTGCCAGCTCGACGCCGCATAGCCTTCCTTGCTGTCGAGTTCGAGCAAGTAGCGCGATCCTTCGGCAACCGGCACCGTCGGATGCGCGACCGGATCGCCGAGCAGCGCCGCGAAATCCTCATGCTCCTGGTCGGTCAGATGCTGCTGGTCGCGGAAGAAGAGTACCTTGTGCCGCACCAGCGCGGCCTGGATGGCCTGCACCACCGGCGCGGGCAGATCGCCCGACAGCGCGACACCGTGGACGATGGCGCCGATCGTGCCGGTCACCGGTGTGATTTCGAGCGGGATATTCTTGTCGCGCGCATTGGCATAGCTGTTGTGAAGGTCCGTCATGTCAGTCTCCTTTGGGGGTTGGACGGCGGGGGTATCCGGCAAGAGCCCCGGCGGGCGGTCGTCGAATGGGGTGGGCGCGTGGTTCACGCGCGAGTGAGGCGGGCATGGCCATCACAGCTTCGTCCGCAGCGTCGCGCCGATCGTGCGCGGTTCGCCGATCAGCGAGGTCACGATGCCGGTGTTTTGCGCCGACAAGGTCTGGAAATAGTCCTTGTCGAACAGGTTGCGCGCCCAGAGCGACAGGTCGAACAGGCCGTCGTCGGTCTTGAAACCGATACGCGCGTTCGCAATCCCATAGGCGGGAACATCGGCATAGATGCTGTTGCTCGACGAGGTGTTGAACGAGGAGCGATGCGAATAATCAGCATGGGCATAGATCGACAGATCGCGCCCGCCGAGATTGCCGACCGGCGCCGACACATCGCCGCCGAGCGTGTAAGTGAACTTCGGAACGCCGGGCAGCTGCTCGCCCGTCAGATCCTGAATTCCACCTTCGTTCAGCCGCTCGGGCGCCTGCGGAGCGGTCCGGTAATCGCTGTACGTCGTGTCGGCATAAGCGACCGAAGCATAGAAGCTCGCACGCTCGCTGGGCGCATAGCTGAGGTCGCCCTCGATCCCGCGCGAGCGCACGCCGGGAATGTTCGCAATATATTGGCGAACGTTGACCGTGTTCGGCACCTGCTCGGTGATCGCGGTCTGATAATCGCTGATCTCGGTCCAATAGCCCGCGACGTTGAGCGTCACCGCCTTGTCGAACCATTGCGACTTGATCCCGAGTTCGTAGCTGTCGACCTTTTCGGGCGCGACGTCGGGGTCGATCCCGGCGGGCAGGTTGGTGAGGTTGAGCCCGCCCGACTTGTTGCCGCGCGAATAGGTCGCATAGGCGAGCGCATCGTCGCTGAACTGCCACGACAAGGTCGCGAGCCCCGACACGCTGTTGTCCTTGAAGCCCGTCGAATAGCTGGTCACCGGGTTGAATTGCGCGCGGAGCGCCGCCGCCTGCGCCGCGATTCCGGCTGGCAGGGTCGACAGGTCGGTCCCCGCGACGTGGAATTGCGTGAACGAACCGCTCTTCTTTTCGTGCGTGTAACGCAGCCCCGCGGTCAGCGTCAGCCGGTCGGTGAATTTCCAGTCGAGCTGGCCGAACAAAGCATAGCTTTTGGTCCGCGGGTCCGAGGTCGAATTCGCCTCAAAGCCGTTGAGCGCGGCTTCCCATGCGGCGAGCGGGATCGGCGAGGTCGCGGGACGGTTCCACAGCGCGGCGGCGGGGCCATAGGCGCTCGCGCCCCGGCCGCGGATCACTTGCCAGAAATAATAGGCGCCGACGACATAATCGATCGGCCCGTCGCTGTCCGACGCGAGGCGAAGTTCCTGGCTGAACTGGCGTTGGCGGTTCGACTGTTGCGCCTTGACGATGACGGGGAGCGAAGTCGAATCGCCGTCGTTCGCGGGGTTCCAGTCCCACCAGCGGTATGCGGTGATCGAGGTCAGCTTCGCGGCGCCGACGTTCCAGTCGACCTGCCCCGACACGCCATAACCGTCCATATTCGACTGATAATGGCTGTCGGCCTCGCCACGCCGCGCGAAAGGATCGATCGTCGGAAAGCTGTAACCCGGGAAACGCGCCGCGCGCTCGGCAAAGCTGTTCGCGATCGCCGCGCCATTGGCATAGGTACCGAAATAATCGGCGAAGACATTGAGGACGTGATTCTGCTTCTGCCGCGCAAAATCGCCGATGATGCGGACCTCCAGATCCGACGTCGGGGTAAACAGCAACTGCCCGCGCACGCTCCAGTTCGAATAATCCTGCGCGCGCTCGTTCTGCGTGTCGTTGTAGAGGAAGCCGCGCCGCTCGGTCACCGAGCCGCTGACGCGGACCGCGAGCAGATCGTCGATCAGCGCCCCCGATGCCGAGCCGCGCAGCTGGTAATAGCCATAATCGCCGACGCTCGCCTCGCCCGAAAATTCGGGGTCGAAGCTCGGCTTCCTCGAGCTGATGTTGATCGCGCCCGAGGTGGTGTTCTTGCCGAACAACGTCCCCTGCGGCCCGCGCAGCACCTCGATCTGCTGCAGATCGACGAGGTCGAACTGCGACTGGCCGACACGCCCATAATAGACATTGTCGACATAGAAGCCGACGCCATTCTCCAGCCCGTCGTTGGTCAGCGCGACATTGCTGCCGAGCCCGCGGATGTTGATGTTGGTGTTACGCGGGTTGAAGCTGAACACTTGCAGACTCGGCACGATCTGCTGGATCTGCGTCAGCGAGTAGTTGCCCGTCGCCTCGAGCTGCGACGCGCCGACGACCGACAGCGCGATCGGCACGTCCTGCGCGCTTTCGTCGCGGCGGCGCGCCGACACGATGATTTCGGCGCCATCATAGGATGCGGCCGAGGCGGCCGCCACCGCGGCGCCGGCGGCTTCTTCTTCGGCCGCGGCGTCGGCAGACGCGCCGGTCTCAGCGGTGGTTTCGGCGGCAAAAGCCGGAGCAGCGGGCAGCAACAGCGCCGCGCCAAGCAAAAACTTCAAACGATGATCGGGAGAGAAACGGTTCATTATATCGGGTCCCCGGGCGGCGATCCCGCCCCCTTTTTGATGTGATGGATGGTGGCGCGGTGCGCCGCGCCGGATCGGGCAGCCGCCAGCTCCGCCCCCCAAAGCGCACGGGCGGCGCTGCGCAAGGACGCAGGATAGCGAGCCAGATCCGACAGGTCGGATTGGGTCAGCAAAGGCATGATATTTCCCCGCGCCGGCGCTTGGGTGCCGGACGTCAGGCCGCAAACGTCTCGCGTGAGGAGGCGCGGCTGGAGATTATGGGAGGCCGCTGGGCGTGAAGGGCGCGGTCGGTCCGCTACCCCGCGCTAGCGCGGCGATGATTTAGTTGATGGTGCTACACATACGCATCGCAATACCCCTTCTGGGGGAACGCAATGCCTGGCGATGTCGCCCGAGCATCACGCGCTTTAGCCGTTGGTAACGCGGAGCAAGCTGCTTCCCGGTCAAAAGCCGCGGGTCGAAGGGGAGAGCCCGTCATTCGTCTCAACCAGTCCCGAATGACAATGTCAACTTAATCGATTGATTTTAGATTCGTCAACGGCGAGGGCCGCTTTTTGCGACGAAGAAAATCTATCGATGGACAAGCCGAGGCTTATCCGCCGGTCACAAATCCCGTCAGGCGATTGCGCCGACCGGTCAGAAACGCTTGATCGAAAGCACCTCGAAGGTCTGGCGCAGCGTGTCGATCGAATGATCATAATCGCCGAGCGCGAGCGCCGCGATCAGGGCATCAACGACGCAAAGCTGGGCGATCCGGCTCGTCATCGCCTCGGTGCGAAAGCGCGTTTCGCGCGCCATGGTGAAAAGCACCACGTCGGCATAAGCCTGGATCGGCGAGCGCGCGAAATTGGTGATGACGATCGTCCGCGCCCCCGCCTCCTTCGCCAGCCGCGTCGCCGCAACGGTTTCATGCGTCGCGCCGCTGTGCGAAATCGTCAGCACCGCGACATCGGGGTCGCAGCGCGAGGCGCTGATCGCCTGGATATGGCTGTCGGTGACCACGCGCGCGTCGAGCCCGATGCGCAGCATCCGGTAATGCGTGTCCTCGGCGATCGGCGCCGACGAGCCGATGCCGTAGATTTCGACGCGCTTCGCCGTCCGGATTGTACTCACCGCGCGCGTCAACGCCTGCGGATCGAGCACCGAGAGCGAGTCACGCAGCGCCTGAATCCCCGAATGAAAAACCTTGCGGCAGATCGTATCCATATCGTCGTCGCGCCCGACATCCTCGTGGATGAACTGCACCGGCTGGACGACCTCGCGCGCGAGGCTGAGCTTCAGATGCTGGAAGCCCGAGAGACCAATGCCGCGGCAGAAATTGACGACGCTGCCTTCGCTTACCCCGACCGCTTCGGCGAGTTCGGTGATCGACATGCGGACAATCTCTTCGGGCTGCGCCAGGATATGGTCGGCGATGCGGCGCGCGCCCCGCGCCATATTCCCATGAGCCATTCTCATTCGCTCGAGCGCATTTTCGATCGGCGCCCGATCGTCACCCGCCGTTTTCGGCGCCCCGCCCTTGTCACTCATCTTACGCAATTCTCCGTCAGAATCCGCATGTCCGCCCCTGCAGGACAGAGAATGCTAGCCGAGATCGCGGTAACCCGAAAGTATAATTTGCTCATTTTTCCACAAATCTAAAATTGAGCTAATTTCACTCAACTGTCACACGCCGCCCCTAGCGGATGCCTCGCACATTGGTGCGGCGCAGCATCGAGTCGTGAACACGACCGCCCTGCTCCGCCCGATGTGATCGCGATTCTTCAAAAGGGGCATGATTGTGCACAAGGCTTCCAAATTTCGTGCGGCCATGGTTTTTGGCCTGATGCTGTCGGCGAGCGCGCTGCCGTCGGTCGCCTTCGCCGCCGTCGATGAGGCGACCGCCGACAGCGCCGATGCCGGCTCGGGCGCGGGCGACGAGATCATCGTCAATGGCACCGCGACCGTCGAAGCGACCCCGCTCGCCGCTGCCGCGGTCGAATATGGCAACGCCGTGCAGATCGTGACCGCCGAAGAAATCGCCGCTACCGGCGCGACCAACTTCGCCGAAATCGCGCAGCTCCTGATCAAGGGCGCGAACATCGGCTATTCGCCCGACGAAGGCGAATATACGATCCGCCTCGACGGCGGCAGCGACCGCGACACGCTGGTCGTGCTCGACGGTGTGCCGCTCTACGATCGCGGCCCCGCGCTCGAGGATATTTGGGGATCGACGACGATCGACCCGCACATGATCGAGCGCGCCGAGGTGTTCCGCGGCGGCAACAGTCTCTTCTTCGGCAGCAACGGCGGCATCGGCGTGATCAGCCTCGTCACCAAGCGCCCCGACGGCAGCAGCAAGTTCGAACTCGGCGCGCAGTACGGCGCGTTCAACACGCGCGAAATCTGGGGCAACGCGCGCTTTCCGATCGATCCCGAGGGGCGCCACAGCCTGATGGTCTATGGCGGCACGATCCAGACCGACGGCCCGCGCATCTTCGCCCCCGAATCCTATGTCGACAACGTCGCCAAGGCCGGCGGCATCCAGGATTATCCGCTCAACCGCAGCAATATCGGCGTCAAATATCTGTGGAAGGTCGACGACAAGACCGAATTCCGGGTGAACGGCCAATATACGCAGATCGAATTCCACGATCCGTTCCCCGATGCCGAAACCTATTCGCCGAACCGCGTCCGCTACCCGATAGTCGACTTCTCGCTCGACCGCCGCTGGTCGGAGAATTTCTACACCGAGGTCGCAGGCTATTGGAGCAACCCGCGGCTCAACAACACCGAGACTTTCGCCGAAATCTGCAAGACGCCCGCGGGCTGTACCGACCCGACGACGGGCAAGACTACGCCATTCGGCGACGCGACGGGCAAGTCGGTCCCCTTCCCCAACAAGGGCTTCGGCAAGGATTCAAAGGTCGGCGGTTTCCGCGAAATGGGGCTCAACGTCCGCAACACGCTGTCGCTCCCGAACATCCTCGAAGTCGTCGCGGGCGTGCAGGTCGTGTCGTACAAGAATGACTCGGACCCGGTCTTCCCGATCTCCAACAACGCGAACACGATCACCGGCGTCTACGCCGATTTCCGCCCGGTGATCCCGTTCAGCCCCGACACCAAATTGTCGCTCGCGCTGCGCACCGACTTCGCCGACAGCTTCGGGTCGCGCACGATCTGGAAATTCGGGTTCCGCCAGCCGATCGGCGCTTTCTATATTCGCGGCAACGGCGGTACCTCGTACAGCCTGCCGCGCACCAACGAACTTTATGCCGACAGCCCGACCTTGATCGGCAACCCCGATTTGAAGACCGAGGAAACCGAAACCTATAACGGCGGCATCGGCTTTTCGCAGAACTTCGGCAATGTGCAGGTGAATGCCGAGGTCGGGGCGTTCCGCACCGACGTCACCAACCGCATCCAGACGACGTCGGGCCTGACTCCCAACACCTATTTCAACAACGACCGCATCACCGAAATCCGCGGGCTCACCGCCGAGCTCGACGTCCGTGTCGGCAAGGGCTTCGCGTTCAACGTCAATTACACCAAACAGAAAGCGCGCCTCGACGGCACCAAGCTGCAGATCAACGAGACCCCCGAATATATGATCGGCGGCAACCTCCGCTGGACGAGCCCCGACGACCGTTTCTCGGTCACGCTCTTCCCGCGGTATCAGGGCCCGGAATATGCGACGGGCGGCGTCAACAATGCGCTGCGCCACAATTTCGGCAATTATTTCCTGTTCAACGGGTCGATCGGATACCGTCTGGGGGACGAGCGCCAGCACCAGATCCAGCTGCGCGTCGTCAACATCTTCGACAAGAAATATGCCGAACGCTACGGCTACGGCAACATGCGCTACAGCTCGGCGTTCATCCGCGGCGAGATTGCGCTCAACAGCCCCGCATATTTCTATGGCTATGAGTTCGAGGGCAAGCCGCGCGCCGTCTATGTCTCCTTCTCGACCCAATTCTGATCGGCCCGGTTCGGAGAGCCCGGTTCATGCCGCTGTCACAGCCCCGTCGTAATCGCCCCCTGTTTTTCGGGTCGACGGAGATTGTGTATGCGGCGGTGGATGATTGCGGGCGTGCTGGCGGCGCTATGCGTCGCCGGCACGGCCTGGCTGACCTTGCCTCGCCGCTCGGCCCAGCCGCCGCCGCTGCGCGTGCTGCTGATCCCCGCCGATGGCGGGACCGAAAGCGGCACGCTCGCCGACTATCGCCCGATCTTCGACGCGGTCGCGCGCAGTACCGGGCTGCGCTTCGACCTCAAGGTCGCGCAATCCTATGGCGGGGTCGTTGAGGCGATGTGCAACAATGCCGCCGATATCGCATTTGTCGGATCGGTCACCTATCTGCAGGCGCAAAAGCGCGGCTGCGCCGAGCTGCTCGCGGTCGCGGTCAAGTCGGGCCGCTCGGTCTATTATTCGGGGCTGTTCGTCCGCGCCGACGCGCCCGTCCGGTCGATCGCCGACCTGCGCGGCAAGCGCGTCGCCTTCGGTGACGTCAATTCGACCTCGGCCTTCATCTTTCCCGTCGCGATGTTTCTCGACGCCGGGATCGATCCGGTCCGCGACCTGTCGGCGGTCCGCATGACGGGCACCCATGCGAACAGCCTCGCGGCGCTGATCAACGGCGAGGTCGACGCCGCCGCGCTTTCCTTCGACAGCTATGACAAGGCGGTGCGAGCCGATGTCCCCGGCGCGCGCGACCTCCGCGTCGTCGCGCGCAGCGAGCCGATCCCCTACCCGCCGCTGATCGCGAACACGCGCCTCGACCCCGCGCTCCGCAACCGGCTGCGCGGCGCGTTCGAGAAGATCGGTCGCACCGCGGGGGTCGCACCCGAGATGATCCGCGGCTATGGCGGCGCACGCGTCGATGGCTATATCGGCCATGTTCCCGCCGGGCATTTCGACCCCGCCTCGCGCAAGATGGTGCAGGTCACCCCGGCGCTGAAAGACGAGATGCTGCGCAAGGCGGCTGAAAGGCCGGCACGATGATCGACATCGGTATCGCCGATCTTTGCGTCCGCCACGACGGCGCCGGCCGCGCGCTCGCGGACGTCACGCTCTACATCCCCGCGGGCCAGTTCTGCGCAGTGCTGGGTGCATCGGGGGCGGGCAAATCGACGCTGCTGCGCACCGTCGCCGGACTGGTGGCGCCGGGCGAGGGACGCCTCCTGTTCGACGGCACGCCCCTCCGCCCTGCACAACGCCGCCGCATCGGACTGATCCCGCAGGATTTCGCGCTGAGCGGCCGCGCCAGCGTCGCGCGCAATATCATGGCGGTGGCCGATATCGGCCTCGCGCGGTCCTTCGCCGGCCTTTATCCTGATGCCGAGCGAGCGCGCGCGACGCATTTGCTCGCGCACCTCGGGTTAGACGAAACCCATCTCGCGCGGCGCGCCGACAGCCTGTCGGGCGGCCAGCAACAACGCGTCGCGATCGCGCGGGCACTGCTCCACCGCCCCGCCGTCATCCTCGCCGACGAGCCCGTCGCCAGCCTCGACCCCGCGACCGGCGAACGCGCACTGGCGCTGATCCGCAACGAGGCGCGCAACCTCGGTGCGACCGTGATTTGCAGCCTGCATCAGCCCGCACTCGCGCGGCGCTTCGCCGATCGCATCGTCATGCTCGACGCAGGGCGGGTCGTTTTCGACGGTGCCCCCGCGATGCTCGACGGCAACGGCATCCCGCCCCGCATCCGGGCAGTGGCGCGATGAACGCGGATCTTCCCTGGCGCTTCCCCGCCTTGCTCAACACGCGCGCCGTCGCGCTGATCGCGGCGGCGTTGTTGCTGCTCTGGTACACCGGGCAGCGTGTCGAGATCGGCCGGATGCTTGCGCTCAGCGGCGAAGCAGTGCTGGCGCAGGCAGGCATGGCCAGCCGGTCGCAGGTCGCCGACGGGCTCGGCTCGACGCTCGCAGAGCTAGTGCCGATCCAATTGTCGTCGCGGCGCGAGGTCAGCCGTATCGAGGGATTCGATCCCGACCGCCTGCCCGCCTTCGCGCATATCGAAACCACTCGGACGCGCGTTTCGGAACTCGATCCCGAAACGCTACGTCGCGAAGAACATGTGGTGCGCACCGCCTGGCTGGTCGAGCCGTTCGGTTATGCCTTCCACGTCGCGGCCAAGATGCTCGAGACGCTCGAGATCGCGCTGTGGGGCAGCGTGATCGCGGTGCTGATCGGGATGCCGCTCGCGCTGCTTGGGGCACGCAACATTACGCCACACCCCGCGTTGCGGGCCGGCTCGCGCGCCGCCTCGGCTTTCCTGCGCGCCGTCCCCGAACTCATCGCTGCGCTGTTCCTCGTTATTGCTTTCGGTTTCGGCCCGATTGCCGGCGTCCTCGCACTCGGCCTCCATTCGGCGGGCTTCCTCGGCAAATTCTATGCCGACGATATCGAGGACACCGACCGCCGGCCGCAGCAGGCGCTCGCCGCGATGGGTGCCGGCCGCCTGACCATCTGGGGCAATGCGATCCTGCCGCAGGTGCTGCCGCAGCATATCGCCTGCACGCTCTACACCTTCGATCGCAACGTCCGCATGGGCTCGGTGATCGGCCTCGTCGGCGCGGGCGGCATCGGGCAGGAGCTCAAGGGCCGCTTCGACCTCTATGAATATGGCCATGTCGGCACGATCCTGATCGCCATCTTCCTCGTCATCCTGACGCTCGACCTCGTCGCCTCGCGCGCGCGGCAGGCATGGCGATGACGTCCCCATTTTCTTTCAATCCGGAGTAGTTTGGATGAGCAATTCGAGACGTGACTTCCTCAAAGTCGCCGGCGTCGCCGGTTCGGCGGCCGCCTTCCACGCCAGCATCGGCCGCGCACTCGCTATCCCGGCGAAGCGTACGACAGGGACGATCAAGGACGTCCGCCACATTGTCATCCTGATGCAGGAAAACCGTTCGTTTGATCATTATTTCGGGACGATGAAGGGCGTGCGCGGTTTCGGCGATCGCCACCCGATCCCGCTCGCCGGCGACAAGACTGTCTGGTTCCAGAGCAATGGCGCGCGCGACCTGCCGCCCTTCCACCTCGACACCGCGCGCACCAACGGCCTGAAGGTCCCCGGCACTCCGCACAGCTTCGCCGACGCGCAGGCGGCGTGGAACCAGGGAAAGTTCGGCCTGTGGCCCAAGTTCAAGACCGATTATTCGATGGGCTATTACAAGCGCGAGGACATACCCTTCCAGTTCGCGCTCGCCGAGGCCTTCACCATTTGCGACGCCTATCATTGCTCGATCACCACCGGCACCGATCCCAATCGCATCGTGTTCTGGTCGGGGTCCAATTTCGACCCCGATGTCGCCGCGACCGGCACCAACTGCCGCGACGACAAGTCCGAACCCAATAACCTCCGCTGCTGGATCAAGGGTGCACTGCCCGAACCCGGCTATACCTACGCCGGAAACGCGCTCGAATGGGCGACGATTCCCGAGGTACTCGAAGCCGCCGGGGTCGACTGGCGCATCTATCAGGACCCCAACGACAATTGGACCGGGGCGATGCACGGCGGCCTTGCCTTCAAGGGCTTTCGCGACGCCAAGCCCGGCTCGCCGATCTACGAACGCGGCATGTCGCATCATTCGCTCGAAAAGCTCGCCGAGGATGCGAAGAACGGAACGCTGCCCGCGGTGTCGTGGGTGCTGCCGCCCAAGCAATGGTCCGAGCACCCCTCGGCCTCGACTCCGATCGAGGGCGCCGAATTCACCGCATCGGTGCTCGATGCGCTGACCGCCAATCCCGACACCTGGGCGGGCACGGTCTTCTTCCAGACCTTCGACGAGAACGACGGGCTGTTCGACCATTTCCCGCCCGCCGCACCGCCGTCTTACAATGCCGACGGCACCCTCGCGGGCAAGGCGACGATCGCGTTGCCCGGTCATTATTTCGACGATCATGAGGATAAATATCTCTCGCGCGACGACAATATCTCCGGAACGACGCGGCCGTTCGGCCTCGGCCCGCGCGTGCCGATGTATGTCGTCTCGCCGTGGAGCAAGGGCGGCTGGGTCAGCAGCGAGGTCTTCGACCACACCTCGGTCGGCCAGTTCCTCGAACAGCGTTTCGGCGTCACGATCCCTGCGATCAGCCCGTGGCACCGCTCGGTGTGCGGCGACATGACCTCCTGCTTCGATTTCACGAAGGGCGCCGATGCGGCCTTCCCCGCCCTGCCCGATGTCAGCGGCTCGGTCGCAATCCTCGACGCGCACCTCCAGCGCCCGAAAGCGCTGCCGCCGCGCGTGCCGCAGAATCTGTTCCAGGAAAAGGGCATCCGCCGCTCGCGCGCGCTGCCTTATGTGCTCCACGTCGATGCGCGAATCGACGCCGGCCGCCAGGCGGTCGTGCTCGATTTCATCAACGAGGGTGCCGCGGGCGCGGTCTTCCACGTCTATGACAAGCACAAGCTCGACAGCATCCCGCGCCGCTATACGGTCGAGGCGGGCAAAAGAATCGACGATCGCTGGAGCGTCGAGACCGACGGGGCGTTCGACCTCTGGGTTCTCGGCCCCAACGGTTTCCACCGTGCCTTCCGCGGCACTCTCGCCGACGCCGTTCGCGCGCCTTCGATGACCGCGCGTTACAATCTGAAACAGCGCGCCCTCGCCTTCGCCTTCACCAATGAAGGCGGCGCTGCGCAGGAAGCGAAAATCCTCCGCGACGCCTATGCCCCGTCGACCGGCAAGGCGGTGACGATCGCAAGCCGCGGCAAAGCGGCCCAGGCATGGCCAACCCCGAAGGATCACGACTGGTACGACGTCACCGTCGCGCTGCCGGGCATGGAAGTCCGCCTCGCCGGCCGCATCGAACGCGGCGCGCATGGCATCAGCGATCCGCTGACCGCGGCTTAAGGAGAGCATATGCCGGGCGCGCCATCGGGCCGCCCGGCGCTCTGCGGACGTTTCGACTTCAGCGATTTAAGGAAAGCTCTGGATGCCCCGCGAGGATTCGAACCTCGATAGGCGGTATCAGAAACCGCAGTCTTACCATTAGACGACAGGGCAGCAGAGGCGGGCGCAATATGATTGCACGGCCGCGCTGTCAAGGCCGGTTCGCCACTCGAACAAGTCCGCTTGCCCTAACGCATTTCGCCGCTAGCATCGCCCGCATAACAAGAGAGGGGCCGCGCGCCCGCGCGGAACCCGAAGGAGTGGGTTGATGCGTCATGTCGCGATCGTCGGGTCGGGCCCCGCGGGCTATTATACTGCCGAAACATTGCAGAAAGCGGACGATATCGCGGTCGACGTCATCGACCGGCTGCCCGTTCCCTATGGCCTGATCCGTACCGGGGTCGCGCCCGATCACCAGTCGATCAAGGCGGTGTCGCGCCGCTATGAGGGCACCGCGCTGACCGATAATGTCCGTTTCGTCGGCCATGTGTCGGTCGGCACCGACGTGACGATCGACGAGCTCGTCGGCCTTTACGACGCCGTGATCCTCGCGACCGGCGCCCCCAACGACCGGCCGCTCGACATCCCCGGCGCCGACCTGCCCGGGGTGATCGGCAGCGCCGCCTTCGTCGGCTGGTACAACGGCCATCCCGACTTCGCCGATCTCAACCCGCCGCTCGACGCGCCCGGCGTCGTGGTGATCGGCAACGGCAATGTCGCACTCGACGTCGCGCGCATCCTCGCCAAGACGCCGGCCGAATTCTCGGGCAGCGACATCGTCGCGCACGCCCGCGACGCGCTGGCGCAGAGCGCGGTGCGCCATATCCAGATCCTCGGCCGCCGCGGCCCGCACCAGATCGCGATGACGCCGAAGGAACTCGGCGAGCTCGGCCATCTCGAACGCGCCAGCCCGCGCGTCGACCCCGCCGATCTGCCGCCCGAGGGCGACGATGCCATGCTCGAACCCGGCATGCGCAAGTCGGTGACGCATTTGCGCAGCTTCACCGCCAACCCGGTCGCCAAGCCGGTGACGATCGACTTCGATTTCTTCGCGATGCCCGTCGCAATCGAGGGCGTCAAAGACGATGGGGGCCGCGTGCAGCGCGTGATCGTCGAGCGGACGACGCTCGACGCCGACCTCACCAGCCGCGGCACGGGCGAGACCTATGCGCTCGATGCCGGGCTGGTGATCAGCTGCATCGGCTACCAGACCCCGCCGATCCCCGGCGTCCCCTATGAACATGGCCGCGGCCGCTTCGCGAGCGACGAGGGCCGCATCCTGCCCGGGCTTTACGCCGTCGGCTGGGCGCGGCGCGGCCCGTCGGGAACGATCGGCACCAACAAGCCCGACGGCGCGCGCATCGGCGAAATGGTGCTGGAGGATATCGGCCGCGGTGCAGGCAAGGCGGGACGCCCCGGGCTCGATGCACTGCTCGCAAGCCGCGATGTCACCCCGGTCACCTTCCGCGACTGGCGCCGGATCGAGGAGGCCGAGGTTGCGGCAGCGCTCGATGGACGCCCGCGCGAAAAATTCACCAGCATCGAGGCGATGCTGACAGCGCTCGGACGTTGACCGCACCCGTCCGTGCTACGCTTCGCTGGCTGCTCGCGCTGGCCTATGGCTACGCCGGCTATCGCCACCTTACGACCCCCGCGCCCTTCCTCGCGATCACCCCGTCGTGGGTGCCGCAGCCCGAGCTGGTCGTCGCTGCGACCGGCATTGCCGAGATCGCGGGGGCGATCGGGCTGTTGATCCCCCCGACGCGAAAGGCGGCCGGCTGGGGCCTCGCGCTCTATGCGCTGTGCGTCTGGCCCGCCAATTTCCACCACGCGCTCGCCAATGTTGCGATCGGTGGCGAGACGCTGAGCTGGTGGTATCACGGCCCGCGCCTCGCCGCGCAGCCGCTGATCATCTGGTGGGCGCTATGGACGGGCGGCGCGACCGACTGGCCGTTTCGCCGCCGCCCCTAGCCCTTATTTCGCGACCGGGGTTTCGATCGGCGGCTGGCCCTTCTGGCTCGCGGCATAGGCCTCGACCGCCTTCAGCACGCGCAGCATGTTGCCGCTCGAAATCTTCTCGAGCTCGGCCTGAGTATAGCCGCGCCGCGCGAGTTCGGCGAACAGGCGCGGATAGCCGGTGACGTCCTCCAGACCGACCGGGGTCGCATCCATCCCGTCATAATCGCCGCCGATCCCGATATGATCGACGCCGATCGTCTTCTTGATATGGTCAATATGGTCCGCCGCGATTCCGATCGGCGTCTGCGGTGCCGGGTTCGCCGCATCCCACGCTTTCAGCGCCGGGGCGACGGCATCGGGATTGCCGACGTACAGCGCGTCGAGCCGCGCCTTCGCCGCCGTCCGCGACAGACCATGCGCGCGCAGCTTGGGGTCGAGGAAGGCGGCATAAAGCACGACCATCACGACGCCGCCGTTGGCCTTCACCGCGGGCAACACGCTGTCGGGCACGTTGCGCGGATGGTCGTTGACGCCGCGCACGCCAGAATGGCTGAACATGACCGGCGCATGCGAGACCTCGAGCGCATCCTTCATCGTCGCTTCGCTGACATGGCTCAGGTCGACGATCATGCCGATCCGGTTCATTTCGCGAACCACTTGTTTGCCGAAATCGGTGAGCCCGTCATGCTGCGGAGCATCGGTCGCGCTGTCGGCCCAGGGCGTGGTCTTGCCGTGGGTCAGCGTCATGTAGCGCGCGCCCATGCCATAAAGCTGACGCAGCACGGCGAGCGACGAGCCGATCGACTGGCCGCCCTCCATCCCGAGCATCCCGGCGACCTTGCCCGCCTTCATCTGCTGTTCGAGTTCGGTAGAGGTCGACGCAAAGCCAAGGTCGTTCGGATAGCGTGCGATCAGCCGCTTCGCGACGTCGATCTGCTCGATCGTTTGCTGGACCGCCTGCTGCTCATTCGTGTTCGACGGGACATAGACCGACCAGAATTGCGCGCCGACATGCCCCTTGCGCAGGCGCTGGATGTCGGTGTGCATTACCGTTCCGTCGGGCTTAGGCTTGGTGGTATCGCGAAAGTCGAAGTCGTTGATCATATTGCCGACCTGCCCACGCAATTCCCACGGCACGTCATTGTGCCCGTCGAATACCGGCGCCTTCTTCAGCGCGGCTTCGGCGGTCGCCTCGGGCGACTTTTGCGCCATGGCGGGAGTGGAGATCAGGGCGAATGCGGCGAGACCGGCGAGCAGGGTGTGCTTGTTCATGGCGCGCGACCTTAAGTGCTTGTTGGCGCAGCGCAAGCCCGACTTGACGTGTGCGTCAACGCCGCGCAGCATCACCCCATGACAGCCTTCGACGACTGGCGCGCAAGATCGCCCTATTATGACGAAACCCACGAAGCGCTGGCGCAGAGCGTCCGGCGCTTCGTCACCCGCGAGATCGCCCCGCATATCGACCGCTGGGAAGCCGAAGGCGAGCTGCCGCGCGAGCTGCACAAAAAGGCTGCGGAGGCAGGAATCCTCGGGCTGCGCTATTCCGAGCAATATGGCGGGCACAGCGAGGGCTTCGACAATTTCCACGGCCTCGTCCTCACCGAGGAACTCGCCGCGGTTGGCGCCGGCGGTCTCGGTGCATCGCTGATGACGCACGGCATCGGCCTTCCCCCGATCCTGGCATTGGGCTCCGAAGAGCTGAAACTGCGCGTCGCACCGCCCGTGCTCACGGGAGACAAGATCATTGCGCTCGGCATCACCGAGGCGGGCGGCGGCAGCGACGTTGCGAACCTCAAGACAACCGCGATCAAGGACGGCGACCACTACATCCTCAACGGTGGCAAGATGTTCATCACCAGCGGTATGCGCGCCGACTGGCTGACCTGCGCCGTGCGCACCGGCGGTCCCGGCGCCGCGGGCATTTCGCTGCTTCTCATCGACATGGATAGCCCCGGTGTCGAGCGCACGCGGCTCGACAAGATGGGCTGGCGCTGCAGCGACACCGCCGCGATCCACTTCGACGGCGTCCGCGTCCCTGCCGAAAACCTGATCGGCCAGGAGAACGCCGGCTTCATCGGCATCATGCGCAATTTCAACAGCGAGCGGCTCGGCATGGCGATGGGCTGCTGCGCCTATGCCCGCGTCGCGATGGCCGAGGCAGCCGAATGGGCGCAGAACCGCGAGACCTTCGGCAAACCGCTCGTCGGCCACCAGTCGATCCGCATCAAGCTCGCCGACATGGAACGCCAGATCGAGGCGACGCAGGCATGGGTCGACCTCTGCGCCTGGCAGGTCAAAGAGGGCAAGGACCGCCCCGCCGACTTCGCGATGCTCAAGGTACAGGCGACGCGCATGCTCGAAAGCGTCGCGCGCGAGGCCGCACAGGTCCTCGGCGGCGCGTCCTATATCACCGGCAGCAAGGTCGAACGTATCTACCGTGAAGTCCGCGTCAACGCGATCGGCGGCGGCAGCGAGGAGATCATGCTGGATCTGGCGGGGCGGCAGCTGTTCGGGGGGCGTGACAAGTGACACTAAGAATCACAATACTGCTGTTGGCGTTTGCGCTTAGTTTCACTCACGCCGGCGCCGCACCAGCCAAAGTTAAAGGGACTGCGGCAGTTCGACCCGTAGTCGACACAGCCGCCCTAGAAAACTCGCTCGCGGCAGAGACCGAGGCGCGCCGGGAAGCTCAACACAATGCCAGCATAGCAGAAGCCAAAGCTGAACTTATTTCTGCTGCCAATAGCCGACTAGAAAATTGGATCGCCCTGTACGGAATCCTGATTACGATAATCTTCGCAACTGCCGGATTTTTCACCTGGCGTAGCGCTGCCAACGCGGCTCGATCCGAAGTTCAGGATATGCGAGATGAACTCGCCAAGATTGCAAAACAGGCGCGGGAAGCAAAGGAAAAGATCGATCACTTAGCTCTCGATGCAAGCAACCGGCACAAAGGCATCGTTGACATATCCGATGCGTTGGCGGCCCGCGCCAATGCGCTACCGGGTGAGGGGGAAACGCTTTCCTCGGCTACCGTTGATGCCGAGTTGAGACGGGCCACTAACAATATAGAGGCACATCCGAAACATGAATGGTCCCCTTTAGAGTATAGGCTGATGATTTTACGTGCAGAAGCTGAAGGAAATTGGGAGCACTACATAGATCTTGCACGAAAAATGGCTGAAGCTCATTCGGAGGATCCTGAAGATAGAGCTTATGCGCTTTTCGCTGTTGCCTATGGTCTCTCGAAATTGGACAAATTTGACTTAGCCTCGAACGCCTATGCCGACTACATTGAAAGTTGCCCAGAAGACAAACCAGCAGATCACGCCAAAGCGCTTTCAAACTGGGGCAATGCCTTGGACGAGCAGGCCAAGCTAAAGGCATCTGCCGGAGACAGAGAAGGTGCGAAGAGGCTATGGACGCTTGCAAGCGAGAAGCATGCTGAAGCCATAGCGCTTGCTCCTGACATGGACGTCGCATTCAGTAATTGGGGAATTGTTTACAACGAAATGGCCAAGGACAGCTCATCTGCTGGCCGCCAGGTTGATGCCGATAATTTTTGGAATCTCGCAACAGAGAAGTACTCGGCCGCGCTCGCCATCAATCCCAAGTCGCATGTCGCTTACAGCAATTGGGGCAACGTGTTACATGAGCGAGCAACCGCTAAGGCTGCCATCAGAGACTATGATGAAGCCGACAGTCTCTGGGCGATCGCGATAGAAAAATACGTGGAAGCGATCGCATGTGATGCAAACATGTATGAAGCATACAATAATCTGGGTTGCTCGTTGATCGCATTCGGAAATCGCAAAACGGAGGAAGAAAGGGAGCGACTTCTTGCAAGGGCGGAGGAGGCGTTAAACAAAGCCAATGGCTTGCGTCCTGGCTGTGCGAGCTACAATCTTGCCTGCATTGCAGGGGTGCGCGGCGACGCAGAAACGGCCGCGAAAATGCTTCGAGATGCGAAAGACAAAGACACTAGTTTTCCGAAATGTAGCCAGATCCTGGCCGACCGCGATTTTGACCGCGTCCGAGATAGTGCCGTATTTCAACACGCTCTGATCGATGTCGGCTGTAATGTGGCTGACAAAAAGGGGGGACTGAATGACGACTAAAGAGTGGCCCGCCGAGGCCGAAACTCTCTTGGGCGATCTCGTCGACCTGCGCCGCGCGATCCATCGCGAGCCCGAACTCGGGCTGCAAAACCCCAAGACGCTCGCGAAGATCAAGGACGCGCTCGCAGGCCTCCCGCTCGAGGTTCGCGAGGGGCCGTCGACCACCGGGCTGATCGCGATCTTGCGCGGCCCCGCGAACGGGCGCACCGTGCTGCTGCGCGGCGACATGGATGCGCTGCCCCTGCTCGAAGACACCGGCCTCGATTTCACCTCCGAGATCGCCGGCGCGATGCATGCGTGCGGGCACGACACGCATGTCGCGATGCTCGTCGGCGCGGCGAAGTTGCTGTGCGCGGCGCGCGACCGCCTGCCCGGCACCGTGATGTTCATGTTCCAGCCGGGCGAGGAGGGCCATCATGGCGCGCGCTTCATGCTCGAGGACGGGATCATCGACCCGCTGCCCGATGCCGCCTTTGCGCTTCACATCATGCCGAACGCGCCGCACGGCATTTTCGCGGGGCGCGCGGGGCCGCTGCTCGCCTCGTCCGATGTCCTTTCGATCATCATCAAGGGCGCGGGCGGCCATGCCTCGATGCCGCACGACAGCATCGACCCGATCCCTGTCGCCTGTTCGATCGTCACCGCGATCCAGACGATGGTCACGCGCCGCATCTCGGTTTTCGACCCCGCCGTGGTCACCATCGCAAAGATCGCCGCGGGCACGACGAACAACATCATCCCCGAAACCGCCGAGATGGTCGGCACGATCCGCACCCTTTCGCCCGAACGCCGCGCGATGGTCGCGCGCGAGCTGAAGCGCCTCGCCCCCGCGATCGCCGAGGCGCATGGCTGCACCGCCGAAGTGACGATCGAAGAAGGCTTCCCCGTCACCATCTGCGACAGCCGCGCCGTAACCTTCGGCAAGTCGGTCGTCGAAGACACCTTTGGCGAGGCGGCATGGCTGACGATGGACAATCCCGTGATGGGCGCCGAGGATTTCTCCTATGTCCTCGAGAAAGTCCCTGGCGCAATGTTCTGGCTCGGCGCGAGCGAAGAAGGCAGCGACTGGCGTGCCTGCTGCGGCCTGCACAGCAATCATATGGTGCTCGACGAAAAGGTGATGGCGCGCGGCGCCGCATTGCACGCCGCGCTCGCCGAACGCTTCCTCAACGAAGGATTCAACGCATGATCAACATCATTGGCGCGATCATCTCGGGCCTGATCATCGGCGCGCTCGCGCGCTTCTTTTATCCGGGTGCGGTCCAGATGGGATGGATCGCGACGATCCTGCTCGGCATCGGCGGCTCGCTGCTTGCGGGGCTAGCGACATCGCGCGGCCGCGGCGACTTCCACCGCGCGGGCTGCCTCGCCTCGGTGATCGGCGCGGTCGTGCTGATCCTTGTCGGACGGCTGCTCGGCGTCGGCGGCTGACGCCTATTCGATCATCGCCTCGACCGTTTCGTGCGGATAGAGCATGAATTCGCGATAGAGCCGGTAATGCGCCGTGTCTTCGAGCTGTACCGGCTCGATCCCGAGCGGACTGATCTGCCATAAATCCGCATCGGGCAGCGCCATCAGGATCGGCGAGTGCGTCGCCATGATGACCTGGCTGTTGTTCGCGCGCTGGATACGGCGAAGCAGCTTGAGGAACTCGAATTGCCGCGAGGGTGAGAGCGCCGATTCGGGTTCGTCGAAAATATAGATACCCTGCTGATCGGCGCGTTCCTCGAAAAAATGGAGGAAGCCTTCGCCGTGCGACCAGGACAGATAATCGGGCCGCCCGGCGTTCGAGTCAAAAGCCGCCTGATCGACGTAGCGTGCGAGCGTGAAGAAGGTTTCGGCGCGAAAAAAGAAGCCTCTGCCGACCTTGGGCAGCCACGCTGCGCGCAGGGCATCGACCAATAGGCCGCCGTCGCTGCCCGAGATGTCCGACCGCTCGACCGCCATATGACCGTAGCCGCCCCCGCCCTCGCTGAAACCGGCCAGCACCGCTATCGCCTCGAGCAAGGTCGATTTGCCCGACCCGTTTTCGCCGACCAATATCGTGACGGGTTTCTCGAACCGGATTTCGAACCCCGGATCACCGAACAGCGGGATATTGAAGGGATATTGATCCCGATCGACGGCGGACGTGTCCGCATCCCGGGCGGGTTCGCGCATCCACACGCGCCGTAAATAGGGCGGCGGAAGCTTCGTCCGCGACCCTTTAGCCACCGATCACGGCACCAGCACCGTATCGACCGCTTCGGGCAGCAGGTCCGGATAATCGAGCGTGTAATGCAGCCCACGGCTTTCCCTGCGGTGGAGCGCGCTGCGCACGATCAGCTCGGCGCATTGCAGCAGGTTTCTGAGCTCGATCAGGTCGGTGGTGACGCGGAAATGGCCGTAATAATCCTCGACCTCGTGCGTCATCATATCGATGCGATGCCGCGCGCGCTCCAGCCTTTTGGTCGTGCGCACGATGCCGACATAATTCCACATGAAGCGGCGGATCTCGGTCCAGTTCTGCTTGATGACGACCTCTTCGTCCGAATCGGTGACGCGGCTGGCGTCCCACGGCCGGATCGCGGGCGGCGCGTCGAGCTGGCCCCAGCTCTCGATGATATGCTTCGCCGCCGCCTCGCCGAACACGAAACATTCGAGCAGCGAGTTCGACGCCAGACGGTTCGCGCCGTGCAGCCCGCTCTCGGTGCATTCGCCCGCCGCATAAAGCCCCGGCAGGTCGGTGCGCCCGTCGAGGTCGATCAGCACCCCGCCGCACGTATAATGCTGCGCGGGCACAACCGGGATCGGCTGCTTCGTCATGTCAATGCCGAGCGTCAGCAGCTTTTCATAGATGTTCGGGAAATGCCCGGCGACGAAATCGGGGTCCTGATGGCTGATGTCGAGGTGGACATAATCGAGTCCCGACCGCTTGATCTGGTCGTCGTTCGCGCGCGCGACGACATCGCGCGGGGCCAGTTCGGCGCGCGCGTCATAATCAGGCATATAGCGGTGCCCGGTCACGGGATGCTTCAGGATCCCGCCCTCGCCGCGCACCGCCTCGGTGATCAGGAAATTCTTGACGTCGAGATTATAGAGACAGGTCGGGTGGAACTGCATCATTTCCATGTTCGAGACCCGCGCGCCCGCGCGCCACGCCATCGCGATCCCGTCGCCCGTCGCGCCGCGCGGCGCCGTTGAGAACTGGTACACACGCCCCGCACCGCCGCTCGCAAGGATCGTTGCGCGCCCGACATGCGCATGGACCTTGCCGGTCTTTTCATCGAGCGCGTAGACGCCCCAGACGCGGCCCGAGCCCGAATAGCGCGCCTCGTGGCGGCCGGTGGTCAGGTCGATGCACGCCTGCCCCGGCAATAATGTGATATTCGGATGCGCCTCGGCGGTCTTGAGCAGCGCCGCCTGCACCGCCCAGCCGGTCGCATCGTCGACATGGACGATGCGGCGATGCGAATGCCCGCCCTCGCGCGTCAGATGCAGCGCCTCGGCGTCCTTGTTGAACGGCACGCCCATCTCGACGAGCCGCTCGATCGCGTGCGGCGCGTTCTCGACAACGAACTCGACCGTCTCGCGCCGGTTTAGCCCCGCGCCCGCGACCATCGTATCCTCGATATGATTCTCGAACGTATCGCCCGCGTCGAGCACCGCCGCGATCCCGCCCTGTGCCCACGCGGTCGACCCGCCGGTCAGCTCGCCTTTCGCGAGTACGAGCACGCGACAATGATCGGCGAGCGCGATCGCGGCGGTGAGGCCCGCAGCGCCCGAGCCGACGATGATGACGTCGTGGAGATTTTCAGCCATTCAATTTCCGTTCGTGTCGAGCGAAGTGGAGACACCCCGCGCCCTTGAGCCATGCCGATGGGCATCTCCACTTCGCTCGATGCGAACGGAAATTGAAGCTAGCCATTCGCCGCCCGCGTCAGATTCAGGAACACATCTTCCAGATCGGCCTCGCGCGTTGAGACATCGACGATGCCATGCCCCATCGCATTGACCGCGGCGAGCACCTCGCCCGCGTTCATGCGGTCCTTGTTGTAACTGATCGCCAGCCCGCGCTCGCCCTCGCGCTCGACCTTCTCGAACGCAGGGTGCGTCGGCAGGTCGGTAATATCGGCGTCGAGCGTGACCACGACGATCTTCTCGCGTGCCATGTCGACCAGCTCGCGCGTCGGCTTGTTCGCGATCAGCTTGCCATGGTTGATGATCGCGATGCGGTCGCACAGTTCCTCGGCTTCCTCCAGATAGTGCGTCGTCAGCACCACGGTGACGCCGCGGTCGTTGAGCCGCTGCACATAGTCCCAAAGCTGCTGGCGCAGCTCGATGTCGACCCCCGCGGTGGGTTCGTCAAGGACGATGATCGGCGGCGAATGCACCATCGCCTTTGCCACGAGCAACCGCCGCTTCATCCCCCCCGACAGCGTGCGCGCATAGGCGTCGCGCTTGTCCGAAAGATGCACCGCCGCGAGCAGTTCGTCCGAAATACGCTTGCCCTTCGGCACCCCGTACAGCCCCGCCTGATTCTCGAGCGTCTCGTACGGGGTGAAGAAGGGATCGAAAACGATCTCTTGTGGCACGATGCCGATCGAATATTTGGCGTTGCGCGGATCGGCGTCGATGTCGAAGCCCCAGATGCTCGCATGCCCGCTCGTCTTGTTGACGAGCCCCGCGAGGATGTTGATCAGCGTCGACTTGCCCGCGCCGTTCGGCCCGAGCAGCCCGAAGATCTGGCCGCGCGGCACGTCGAAACTGACATTGTCGAGCGCCCGCTTGCCGCCGGCATAGAGTTTGGAGACGGCGTCGATGCGGATGGCGGCTTCACTCATGGCGGCCTCCATAGCCGCGAGCCTCGGCGTGCGAAAGCCCGCTAATTTTTCGTCAGCACCGCATTAACGCTAAATTGGAAACTCACCGCTAGAGCAGCAGGCGTGAGGACCAGCCACATCATTTGCCCGCTGCCTGTGCAGCGCGGCCTAGCCATCTTTGCGCTCCTGATCGCGCCCACGACCGCTTTGCCGGCGCTGGCGCAGGGCCGCGCGCAAGGCGAAGCCGAAGCCATCGTGCTTCGCCCGCTGTCCTTCTTTAAGGTGGGCGACCTCGATTTCGGCGACATCATCCCGTCGGCGACCGCGGGGACCGTCACGATCGAACCCGACGGCACGCGCACCCGCACCGGCGGCGTGACGCTCGCACGGGGTGGCGGCGAGCCCGCGCGCTTTGCGGGACTCGGCAGCTTCAACCGCCAGGTCAACATCTCGCTCGGATCGAACAGTATCTGGATCACCGGGCCGGGGGTGCGAATGCGCGTGCGCGATTTCGAGATCGGCAGCACCCCGACCGCGATGCTGTCGACGGCGCCGACGCGTTTCCGCATCACCTCGACGCTTGGAAACTATAATTTTCCGGTCGGCTGCACGCTCGAAGTCGGCGCCAACCAGGCGCCGGGCGATTACAGCGGCACGTTCACGATCACCTTGAACTATCTTTAGGCCTTCCTGTGGGGGGAAGACGGCACCGGGGGACCACTTGCACCCGAAAGGGTGCCTGCACCGGTGCCGTCAAAGCCCAACACGATTGCGGGCGCCCGCGCTGCTTGCTATGGGCGCGGTCGATGACCCAGCCCGCACCCGAAACCATCCGCACGCCCAAGACCCGCATCGCCTGCGACGGCACCGGCGACGGCCTCGCCGATGCGGCGCTCGGCCACCCGCGCGTGTGGCTCGAAATCGACACTGACGAAGGTTTCGCCGACTGCGGCTATTGCGACCGGCGCTTCATTTTGATCGGCGGGATCGCCGATAAAGGCTGAATTCCGGCCCTCGGAAGTAAACGGCCGATTCACCAACCCCGTGCATCGGAGATGAACGCCTCGCTGGCATAAGATGTGCCAGACAGGAGCAGAATCTGTGGGGATTCAAGGGACCAGAAACTGTCGGGGTGCTGCTCGCGCCCTGACCATCGCCGTGGCATCGGCAGGCGCGGCGCTGTGCGGACCGGCCTGGGCCGCCGACATGGCGGGCACCGCCAATGCGGCGGTCGTCCGCCCGAACACGCTGATCAAGACCGACGATCTCGATTTCGGCACGCTGATCAGCGGCGCCACCGGCGGCACCGTCACGATCAACCCCGTCACCAATTCGCGCACCACCGCCGGCGGCGTGACCCCGGTGGGTTCGGCGGCGCAGCGCGCGGTGTTTCAGGGCACCGGCGGCATATTGCTCATCACCGTATCGGGCAGCACCTCGGTCACGCTGACGCGCGCGGGCGGCGGCGCGGCGCCGATGACCGCGAGCCTTGTCCGCGCCGCGAGCACCAGCGGCGGCGGCATCGCGCTGCTCAGCGGGACATTGCTGCCGAGCGGGGTGCAGACCTATTATATCGGCGGCACCTTGACCGTCCCCGCGAACCAGCCCGAGGGCGATTACAGCGGCACCTTCACGCTGACCGTCAATTATCTCTGACCGCTGGCGTCGGGGGACGCGCGTGCCTATATCGGCTCCATGACCAGTCTCGACCCCCGCCGCTTCCTCTATCGCGCCGATGCGCTCGACCCCGATCTGGCGCAGGCGCTCGCGCGCGAAGCGCTCGCCAAGGCCGACGACGGCGAGCTTTACCTGCAATATCGCGCGACCGAGAGCTTCGGTTTCGACGACGGCCGCCTCAAGACCGCCGATTATTCGACCGACGCGGGCTTTGGCCTGCGCGCCGTGTCGGGCGAGATGACGGGCTTTGCGCATGCCAGCGACATCAGCGCCGGCGCGATCCGTCGCGCCGCCGAAACGCTCGCGCTGCTCGACCCGTCGAATCAGACGCACGCCGCGCCGCCGCCGCGCACCAACCGCCATCTTTACGACGAGGCGAACCCGCTCGACCTCATCCCCTTCGCCAAGAAGGTCGCGCTCTGCCAGGAAATCGACGCCGCCGCGCGTGAGCGTGATCCGCGCATCGTCCAGGTTTCGGTCGCGCTCGCGGGCAGCTGGTCGGTGGTCGAGATCGTCCGCGCCGACGGCTTCCTCGCGACCGACATCCGCCCGCTCGTCCGCCTCAACGTCTCGATCGTCGTCGAAGAGAATGGCCGCCGCGAAACCGGCTATTTCGGCCTCGGCGGGCGTTACATGTACGACCATCTGTTCGAACCCGCAAAGTGGAACCGCGCGATCGACGAGGCGCTGGCGCAGGCGCTTGTCAACCTGCGCGCGGTCGATGCCCCGGCGGGCGAGTTCACCGTATTGCTCGGCCCCGGCTGGCCCGGCGTGCTACTGCATGAAGCCGTCGGCCACGGGCTCGAAGGCGATTTCAACCGCAAGGGCACGAGCGCTTTCTCGGGCCGCATCGGCGAACGCGTCGCCGCGCCCGGCGTCACCGTCGTCGACGACGGCGCGATGGACAGCCCGGTCGGCGGCGGTCGCCGCGGCTCGCTCAGCATCGACGACGAAGGCACGCCGACCGGCGAGACCGTGCTGATCGAGGACGGCATCCTCAAAGGCTATATGCAGGACCGTCTCAATGCGCGCCTGATGGGGGTCGAACCCACCGGCAACGGCCGCCGCGAAAGCTTCGCGCACGCGCCGATGCCGCGGATGACCAACACCTTCATGCGCGGCGGCAACGACGATCCCGCCGAACTGCTCAGCCGCGTCAAGAACGGTATTTTCGCGAAGAGCTTCGGCGGCGGACAGGTCGACATCGTGTCAGGCAAGTTCGTCTTCAGCTGCACCGAGGCGTACAAGATCGAGAACGGCAAGCTCGGCGACTCGATCAAGGGCGCGACGCTGATCGGCGACGGGCCGAGCGTGCTGACGAAAGTCACGGGCATCGGCAATGACATGGCGATCGACGAGGGCATCGGCATCTGCGGCAAGGGCGGCCAGAGCGTCCCCGCGGGCGTCGGCCAACCGACCCTGCTGGTCAGCGGGCTGACCGTGGGCGGCACGGCCTGATCTGTTCCCCGGTGAAAGCCGGGCCCAGTTTCGACCAACCGGGCACCGGCTTCTGCCGATGTATGCAGCCTGTGATCGCCCTCACTTGGCGTTCGCCCCTCCCGCGCATATAGCTTGCGCAAACAAGAAAAAGAATCGGTCGCATCATCCGCGGGGGTATCCCTCGCAACAGGGAGGGTAATATGCGTTCGAATCTGCGTTTCGTTTCCGTGGCCGCCGTCGCCGCGATCCTCGCCGCCGTTCCCGGCTCGGCGCAAAAAACCACCGGCCCCAAAGAGCGTTACGAGATGGACGTCGCGACGATGTCGGGCTTCGCCGCGATGGCGGGCGGCGGCAGGGGCGGCCTCGGCGGCGCGATGGGGATGATGTTCGGCGGCGATCCGTCGAGCAAGGTCGCGCACCAGCTCCTCCTCCGCCTCGGCTCGAACGACGCGGCCACTGCGCCGCCGCCGAAGGGCGACCATTTCTTCCTGCCGCAGGCGAAGATGGGCAAATCGGTCCCGCTGACGACGATCGAGGGCAAGGACGAGCCCGGCACCGCCCCGTTCGAACGCCCGAAAGGCCGCCTGCTCCTCTATTGGGGCTGCGGCGCGAAGGCGGGGCCCGGCCAGCCGGTGGTGATCGATTTCGCCAAGGTCGCCGCGGGCCAGATGCCGCCCAATCTCTTCTCGAGCGCGGTCCCGGTGATCCGCGAAGTGAGCAAGGCGAACAGCCGTTCCTATGTCGACTGGCCGAACAACAAGGGCGGCAAGCAGCCCGGATCGGGCTCGTCGCTGCTCGGCGCGCACCGCGTCGCGAGCAATATCGGCCCCGATATCAACTTCACCCTCGCGCAGGACTATATGCAGGGGATCAGCGCCTCGACCGCGATCCAAGGCGACCAGTCGGTGATGGTCCGCTGGAATTCGGTGCCGAGCGCGACCGGCTATGTCGCGTGGACGATCGGCGGCATGGGCAATGGCGGCGGCAAGAATGATCTCGGCGATATCGTCTGGTGGACGAGCAGCGCATCGAAGGAATTCGGCGGCGGTCTCTGGGACTGGCTGCCGCCCTCGGTCGTCGCGAACCTTGTCACCAAGAAGATCGTGATGCCGCCCAGCCAGACGAGCTGCCAGATTCCCGCCGAGGTCAAGAAAGCCTCGGGCGAAATGATGATCGGCAATTTGAACGCTTTCGGGCCCGAAGCCAATTTCTCCTATCCGCCGAAGCCCGCGGGCAACGCCGTGTGGAATATCGACTGGACCGCGAAAGTCCGCTTCCGCTCGCACACGATGCTGATGATCGGCGCCGACTTCGGCGGCATGGGTGGGGCAAGCACGGGTGGCAGTACGCCGGTCGAGCCCGCGAAGAAGAAGAAATGCAAAGGTCCGCTGGGCATCCCGCTGCCCGACGGCGCGTGCTGAAACGGCGACGAGTCAGGCCCTGTTCACGCCGGGTGGCCTAAAGGAAGCACCGGGTAGGGTATGATGAAGACAGGAGTCGAACCCATGCGTCACCTCATCCCGGCACTTCTTGCCGCCGCAGCCATCGTGGTCGCCCCCGCCGCCACCGCGCGCGAAAAGCTTGCTCCCGAGGACCAACTCGCCAAGCTGCTCGAAGGCCGCGTCGCGGGCGAACCGCAGAATTGCATCCCGCTTTCGACGACGCGCAGCTCGCAGATCATCGACAAGACGGCGATCGTCTACCGGGTCGGTAGCACCCTTTGGGTCAACCGTCCCAGGGGCGGCGCCGAATCGCTCGACGACGACGATATTCTCGTCCTCAAGACGTCGGGGAGCCAGCTGTGCAGCATCGACACCCTCGAACTGCATGACCGCACGAGCCATATGTACAGCGGCTTTGTGTCGCTCGGCGAATTCGTCCCCTATCGCCGCGCCAAGGGCGAATGAGCCCGGGCGCGGTTGCGCGCCCCTGGTTCCATATTAAAGTCGTCATCCCGGCAAAAGCCGGGATGACTCTTTCAGGGAACCGACGATCTTGACCGAAAACGAAAACGCCCCGCCGCCCACCGACTGGGCCCGGCAACTCCTCGCCTTCTGGTTTGATAACCATGGTATGGACGATTGGTACGGCGGCGGCGCCGAATTCGACGACGCCGTCCGCGATCTGGCGGAGGGCTGGCACGAAGCGTTGCGCTCGCAGCCCGCCGAAGCCTTCCTGACCGATCCCGACACGGCGCTCGCCGCGACGATCCTGTTCGATCAGGTCCCGCGCAACATCTATCGCGGCCACGCCGACGCCTTCGCAACCGACGACCTCGCCCGCGCGATCGCGCACGGTATCGTCGCGCGCGGCTGGCACGAAAACTGGCCCGACGAGCGGCGTCAGTTCGCCTGCCTGCCCTTCCAGCACAGCGAAAATATGGGCGACCAGCGCGAATCGCTGCGCCTGTTCGCGCAGTTCGACGATCCGATGTTCCAGGACTATGCCCAAAAGCATTTCGACGTCGTCGACCGCTTCGGCCGCTTCCCGCACCGCAACGCGGCTCTCGGCCGCGCGACCCGCGCCGACGAGGAAGCCGCGATAGAAGAGGGCAAGAATTGGTGATAGGCCTGCACCGATACGGAGAACAGCCATGGAATTCACCGATACGCTGACCGACAAGCATATCGCCTTCATCGAAAAGCAGCCGGTCTTTTTCACCGCGACGGCGGCCGAGGGCGCGCGCATCAACCTGTCGCCCAAGGGCTATGCCGACAGCTTCAAGATTCTGTCGGACCGACAGGTCGCCTATCTCGACCTCGGCGGTTCGGGCAATGAGACACACGCGCACCTCGCCGCCGACGGGCGCATCACGATCATGTTCTGCGCCTTCGACCGCAGCGCGCTGATCCTGCGCATCTATGGCCGCGGCCGCCCCGTGCTGCCGCAAGATGCCGAGTGGGACGCGCTCGCCGCACACTTCACCCTACTTCCTGGCACACGCCAGATTTTCGTCATCGACGTCGAAAGCGTGCAGACTAGCTGCGGCTGGGGCGTGCCGATGATGGAGTTGCAGCACGAGCGCGACACGCTGCAGAAATATCACCGCCAGGCCGACCGCGCCCTGTGGGTCGAAAAGTTCAAGGAACGCGACCGCAGCATCGACGGCCTGCCGACGCGCCCGACCGACCGTTTCATCGTGGGCGACGCCTGATGCCGCTCGTCGAGCTAGTACGCCTGCCCAACGGCGCCGAGGCCGAATTGCTGCGCGGCCGCCTCGAAAGCGCGGGGGTCCATGCGGTGTGCTTCGACGCGGGCATGAATATCGCCGAAAGCGTCGGCTTGCTCATTCCCGTGCGCATCATGGTGCTCGACGAGGATCTGGACGAAGCGCAAGCGCTGATCGCCGAATTTGAGGCTGGCGGGAACGGAAGTGCGGCCTGAGCGCTTGAAAAACACGTCATGATCAAGGTCGCCAGTTACAATATGCGCAAGGGCATCGGGCTAGACCGGCGCCGCGACCCCGGCCGGGTGCTGTCGGTGCTCGGCGAACTCGACGCCGATATCGTCGCGCTGCAGGAAGCAGACCGCCGTTTCGGCACGCGCGCAAGCGCGATCCCGCCGCATATGTTCGAAGAGCATAGCGACTATGTCCCCGTCGACCTGCTCAGCGGCCGTCCCTATGCGATCGGCTGGCACGGCAATGCGCTGCTCGTGCGCAAGGGCGCCGTGGTCGAGGAAAGCCACGCGCTCCACCTGCCGACGCTCGAACCCCGCGGTGCCGTCGCGGCGACGATCCGTATCGGCGAGACGCGGCTGCGCGTCGTCGGCATGCACCTCGACATTTCGGGGCTGCGGCGCCGCCAGCAGGCGCGCGCGATCCTCAATCATGTCGCAGAGGGCGAGGAATTGCCGACGATCCTGATGGGCGACTGCAACGAATGGCGGCCGCGCGGCGGCTGCCTTGCCGATTTCGGCGAACGCCACCGGCTTGTCGAGACCGGCCACAGCTTCCACAGCCGACGCCCGGTCGCCAAACTCGACCGCATCTTCGCGACCCCTGATCTCGAGGCGATCGATGCGGGCGTCCACCAGAGCCCACTTGCGGCGCGCGCATCGGACCATCTGCCGATATGGGCGCGGTTCAAGGCAGCCGATCGCCCTGCCTAAAATTTAGGCAAAAGCCTGCCTCCCCTGCTTAGCGAACGAACGATTGTTCGCTGTGGACGCCATTAAACCGTCGTAAAATGTCAACTTCCGCGCCCCCCGCGCAATCTGGCACGCCCGTTGCAGTGCAACATGGTGCCATTAGCAAAAGGGGGCGTCATGAAGCTGATCTTGGCCATCATCAAACCATTCAAGCTCGACGAGGTGCGCGAGGCGCTCACCGGACTGGGCATCGCCGGCATGACCGTGACCGAGGTCAAGGGCTTCGGCCGGCAAAAGGGGCAGACCGAAATCTACCGCGGCGCCGAATATGCCACCAACATGGTGCCAAAGGTGAAGATCGAGCTCGTCTGCGACGACGCGCTTGCACCGCGCGTCGTCGAGACGCTGCAGCACACGGCCGGAACCGGATCGATCGGCGACGGCAAGATTTTCGTCCTGGACGTGGGTCAGGCGGTGCGCATCCGCACCGGCGAGACCGGCGAGGCGGCACTGTAATGACGAAGGGGGAAACTATGACGTTCGCAAACAAATTTGCGGCGGGCGCCGGGGCCATCGGCCTCTCGCTGTTCGCCGCGCTGCCCGTCTGGGCGCAGGAAGCCGCCGCGGCGGCACCTGAACCGGTGATCGAAGCTGTAGTCGATAAGGGCGACACCGCCTGGATGATGACCTCGACCGTCCTGGTGCTGCTGATGATCCTGCCGGGCCTCGCGCTCTTCTATGGCGGTCTGACGCGCACCAAGAATATGCTCTCGACGATGACGCAGATCGGCGCCGCCGCCTGCCTCGCGATGATCATCTGGGTGATCTACGGCTACGGCCTCGCCTTCGGCCCCGAGGGCAATGCCTTCATCGCATGGGGCAAATTCTTCCTCGCCGGCGTCACGCCCGACAGCCTCGCCGACACGTTCAGCGACGGCTTCAAGCTGCCCGAATATGTGTTCATCAGCTTCCAGATGACCTTTGCCGCGATCACCCTCGCGCTGGTCCTCGGATCGGTCGTCGAACGCATGAAATTCGCGGCGGTGATGGTGTTCGGCGCGATCTGGCTGACGATCGTCTATTTCCCGATCGCGCACATGGTGTGGGCGGCGGGCGGCCTCTTCTTCGAAATGGGCGCGCTCGATTTCGCCGGCGGCACCGTCGTACACATCAACGCGGGTGTCTCGGCGCTTGTCGCCGCGATGATCCTCGGCAAGCGCATCGGTTACCAGAAGGAAATCATGGCGCCGCACTCGCTGACCCTCACGATGGTCGGCACCGGCATGCTGTGGGTGGGCTGGTTCGGCTTCAACGCCGGCTCGGCGCTCGAAGCCAATGGCTCGGCCGCGCTCGCGATGATCAACACCTTCGTCGCCACCGCTTCCGCCGCGCTGTTCTGGATGCTCGCCGAAAAACTCGCGGGCCATAAGCCTTCGGCACTCGGCTTCTGTTCGGGCATCATCGCCGGCCTCGTCGCGGTGACCCCGGCGGCGGGCAATTCGGGCCCCTTCGGCGCCATCATTCTCGGCGCCGTCGCTTCGCTGATCTGCTTCTATGCCGTGACGGTGCTCAAGCCCAAGCTCGGCTATGACGACTCGCTCGACGCCTTCGGCATCCACGGCATCGGCGGCATCGTCGGCGCGATCGGTACCGGCATCGTCTACGCCCCGAGCCTCGGCGGCCCCGGCGGCGACGATTTTGCGATGGGACCGCAGCTTGTGACGCAGGTCTCGGCGGTTGCTGCGACGATCGTCTGGGCCAGCGTCGGCACCGTCATCGCGATCTATGTCGCCAAGCTGCTCACCGGCCTCCGCGTTTCGGAAGAGGTCGAACGCGAAGGGCTCGATCTCGGCGAACATGGGGAGCGCGCCTACAACTACTGACGAGACAGGATACCCGTCGCCGCACGTCTCTCTCCTTTCAAACGGCGGCGGCGGGATCCTACCGAGGTTCCTCCTGCGAACCACTGGCCGGGACACAGGTCCCGGCCTTTTTTTATGGCGGGAATGGCCGCGAGCGCGGGGCACAGTCCCGTCCATTTTTGTCATTTTCTTACTGTGGCTGGCGCGCAACATGTCCCGGCCTTTATTTCGCGCAATATTCATGCGCCATTGCGTAATGGAAACAAGAAGCGCACCCTCCCGCCCGGACCAGCGTAGATTGGCCATCAGGAGGAGGATTATCATGAATGCACGAGCATCTATGCTCGCGGGCTTGTCGTGCCTTGCGCTTGCAAGCACCCCGGCAGTGGCGCAGGACGCGCCTGCGAACAGCTATGACGGCAACGAGATTATCGTCACCGCGACCAAGCGCGACGCGAGCCTGCAGGACGTTCCCTTTTCGATCAACGCGCAGACCGAACAGGCGATCGAGCGCGCAAACGCGAGTACGGTCGAGGATCTGTCGCGCAACGTCGCGGGCCTGACGGTCCAGAATCTCGGGCCCGGGCAAAGCCAGGTGTCGGTGCGCGGCGTCTCGGCGGGCCAGATCGCGCGGGACCAGCCGGGCGTGAAGGAACAGGTTGGCGTCTATCTCGACGAATCGGTCGTCTCGCTGTCGCTCTTCACCCCCGACCTCGACCTGTTCGACCTCAACCGCGTCGAGACGCTGCGCGGGCCGCAGGGCACGCTCTTCGGCTCGGGTTCGGTCGGCGGCACGCTCCGCTACATTACCAACCAGCCCAATCTCGACGGCATCGAGGGCAAGGTCGAAGGCAATGTGAACCTCGTCGACGGCGACGATTTCGGCGGCCACCTCAAGGGCGCGATCAACCTGCCATTGAGCCCCAATCTCGCGATGCGCGCGGTCGGCTATTATACGCGTTACGCGGGCTTCATTAATGCGCTGCGCGAAGGCGGCGGCGAGAGCGAGGACGTCAACAGCGGCGAACGCTATGGCGGACGCTTCTCGCTGCTGTGGAAACCTGCCGAGAATCTGTCGATCACCCCGCGCTTCGTCTATCAAAAGGTCAAGACCGACGGCTTCAACCGGCAGGAGGTCTATAACCTCTTCGCCAACCAGTTCACGACGACGCGACCGCAGGTGACCTTCAAGGAACGCCAGCAATATCTGCTGCTCGACGAGGCGTTCGAGGATGAGGTCAAGCTCTTCGACCTGACAATGAGCTATGATGGTGACGTGATCGGCGTGACGTCGGTGACGACCTATACCGACCGCGACATCCTCGTCAGCCGCGACGCGAGCGCGCTGACGGGCAGCGTTTCGGCCGACCTCGGTTTTCCGGTTGCGGGCATATTGTTGCCCTCGAACCTTGTCGACACCACGGGCGTCAAGCAATTCACGCAGGAATTGCGGGTGAACTCGGCGGGAACCGGCCCCTTCCAGTGGCTCGTCGGCGGCTATTATGCCAACGTCAAACGTGACTATACCCAGCGCCTTCCGACGCCGGGTTATGACGTGTTCACCGATGCGAGGTTCGGCGCGGGCACCTCGGCGGCGCTCGCCAACGGCTTTGGTCCCGATTCGCCCTATAACGCCGACATCCCTTATGACCTGTCGCAGATCGCTATTTTCGGCGAGCTGAGCTACGACCTCACCGAAGCCTTCACCGCGACGCTCGGCGGTCGTTATTATGCTTTCGACGAAAGCCGGCGTTTCGTATCGGGCGGGCTATTCCCCAACGGCGACAATGCCCGCGACAAGACCTCGTCGACCGGCTTCTCGCCGCGCTTGCTGCTCAGCTACGATGTCGCCGACGGCATCACGCTCAACGCGCAGGCGTCGAAGGGCTTCCGCCTCGGCGGCGTCAACGATCCGCTCAACCTGCCGCTGTGCGACGGCGGCGTGCCGAACGGCCCCGACGCGCAGACCTTCAGCGGTCGCCCGCGCTACGACGACGAAACCTTGTGGAACTATGAAGGCGGGGTGAAGGCGCAGTTCGGTGGCATCACCTTCAACGCCGCCGGCTTCTATACCAAGATCAACAATCTGCAGGTCACCGCCGATGCCGGCAGCTGCTCGTCGCGTATCGTGTTCAACGCCGACGCACACACGATGGGGCTCGAGTTCGAACTGTCGGCCAGCCCCTTCACCGGCTTCGATCTCGGATTGTCGGGCAGTTATGTCGAGGCCGAATTCGATTCGACGCTCACGCGCCCGAACGGGACGGTGATCGAGGGCATCCGCAACGGCAACCGCCTGCCCTCGGTGCCGAAGTTCCAGATGGCGGCGAACGCGACCTACAGCTTCCCGCTCGATGCCTCGTCGGACACCAACGCCTTCGTCACGGCATCCTTCCAGCATGTCGGCAGCCGCTACACCCAGCCCGGCGACCAGGAAAACAACCCGCGGACCTTCGTCCACGGTTTCACCTTCGGCGGCGCGCCGATCGCCTCGGCGACCACGCTCGACCTCAAACTACCCGATTATCAGCTGGTGAACCTCGGCGCGGGGATCGAGTTTCCGAACGAGTTCGAAATCTCGGTCTATGTGAACAATCTGCTCGACGAAAATGCGCTGCTCGCCTTCGATCGCGAACGCGGCGGGCGCGCGCGCCTCGGCTTTGCGACGAACCAGCCGCGCACTTTCGGCGTCACCGTTCGCAAGGGCTTCTGAGGGGAGAAATGGGCCGGACGCGGACGCGTTCCGGCCCATTTTTACGCTCTGAAATGTTGCACAAAATTTGCGCAGCATTGCCGCAATTTTAGCCTTCCCAACATGACATTAATATGGCATTCATTGCGTCAACAGTTTCAGGAGGGGAGAGCCTGAAAGGCTGGGCCGGGACGCAAGTCCCGGCCCTCTTTTTTTGTGCGCAGCACGGGTATCGGCCAAAATCGTCAGTTTTCAGGGATTTGTGCGCGTGTAGCGCAGCATGGCGAAGACGCGCCAGCTGCCGTCGTCCTGCAGAATCGAATCGCTGACGACGAGTCTTCCACCCGCTTCAAGGGCATAGGTCGATCGGCCGATCTCGACATCGGCGCTGCCCCAATGTGTCCACCATTTCGCCGCATTGACCCCGCCCGCGACCGCGCGTGTGCGGCCAGTGCTGTCGGTCCATTTCCCGCGCACGCGCCCCTTCGCATCGAACGCGTAAGTCGCCTCGGCCGAATAGACGACGCGCCGCGTCCCCGCGATGCCCAGACGATAGGCGAGCGTCGTCGTCCCACCCTCGCCCGGCGCGATGGCGAGCGTCGCGGTCGCGGGCTTGCCGAACGCCTCGCCGTCACCCGCCCAGCTTCCGTGCCAGGCGGCGAGCGAAGGGGCTTCGACGGTGGGCGCGGCCGGCGCGACGAGTGCCGCCACCGCCCACCCGAGCGATATCATGCCGCGATCTCGGACTGCGAGAACATGAAGGCGTTACCGTCGGGATCGTAAAAAGTGAGCAGCTTCACCAGCCCCGGAATATGCTGGATATCGCCGTCCTGCCGCACCCCCTCGGCGTCGAGATGCGCCTTCGCCTCCTCGATATCGGCGACCTCGAACACATTGGTCGCGCCGCCGCCCTGCACGACCGCCTCGACCTGGCTGAGCCCGATATTCACCCCCGCCATCGGCGTCTTGAGCTCGCACCAGCCGATCTCGTCGGCGCGGTAGAGCAGCGTGCAATGCATTACCCGCTCGTACCAGGCGATCGACGCCGTCATGTCCTTGACCCCCATCGAACAGGTAAGCTCGGATCCGATCTGAAGCGCCATATATTCCTCCCTTTTCGCGAAGCGTCGAGCCGCGCGGAGAATCGCATGGCCCATATCGCTTGCTTCACTGGTCCGGTTTGTATAGTTAGTTGCAAATGCCGTCAACCACGCCCGACCCCGTGCTGATTCAGCTCGGCAGCCATCGCTGGCTAGTGCCGCTGCTCGCCGATCTGGCAGCACACAAGGGGGCGCGCTTCGTTGAACTGATCCACCGGTTAGGGCTTTCGCGCGACAGCTGCGCGCGCACGCTGGAGGCGGCCACCGCGATCGGCTGGGTGCAGCGCAACCCGGGCCACGGCCACCCGCTCCGCCCCGAATATATCCTGACCGAATCGGGTGCCGCCGTCGCCGCGCGCGCCGCAACGATCAGCGAAGCGCAGTCGGAAATCGGCCTGCCACCGGGCGCCGCGACGCGCTGGGGACTTCCGCTCATCGTAGGGATCGGCGCGGGGCATGACCGCTTCAACGCGCTCTCGCGCCTGCTGATCCCTGCCACCCCGCGCGCGCTGTCGCAGGGCCTGACTGCGCTAGGGAAGCACGGGCTGGTGACGCGCGAAATACTCGACATGCGTCCGCCGGCCAGCCGCTACGACCTGACGAAACGCGGTACGCTGCTCGCCGCAGCCTGCACCGCCTAGTTCAGCGCGGCCTTCACGAAATCGGCAGCGCGTTCGCCAATCATGATGCTCGGCGCGTTGGTGTTACCCGACACCAGCCGCGGCATGACGCTCGCGTCGGCCACCCAAAGCCCGTCGATACCGTTCAGCTTGAGCATCGGATCGACCACCGCATCGGTGTCATTCCCCATCCGGCACGTCCCGACGGGATGGTAGACGGTGTCGGCGCGGCTGCGGATCAACGCGTCGAGCGCCGCGTCATCGTCGATATTCACCGGGTGCCGGTCGGCACCCGCATAGTCCGCGAGCGGGGGCGCCGCCGCGATGCGGTGCATCATCCGCACTCCCGCCCGCAAGGTCGCCATGTCACGTTCGTCGGTCAAAAAGCCCGGGTCGATCGCCGGCGCCGCCGCGGCATCGCCCGACGCGAGCCGCACCGTCCCGCGGCTCTCGGGCCGCAGCACGCAGGCGTGGCACGAAAAGCCATGACCCTTGACCTTGGTGCGCCCATGATCCTCGAGCATCGCGGGCACGAAATGATATTGGATGTCGGGCGCGGGCAGGTCGGCGCGCGATTTCCAGAAGCCCCCCGCCTCGGCAAAGCAGGTCGTCATGATCCCGCTGCGTTTCGTCCGGTGCTCGAAGATCGCCTTCACCATCCGCCAGGTGCCGCCGAGGCTGTCACCGAACGGCTCGGTCGAACGTGTCTCCCAGCTCGACACATAATCGATATGGTCCTGCAGATTGTCGCCGACCCCCGCGCGGTCGAGCATCACCTCGATCCCCTTGTCCTTGAGATGCGCGCCCGGACCGATCCCCGACAGCATCAATATCTGCGGGCTGTTGAAGGCGCCGGCCGACAGGATCACCCCGCCCCGCGCGCGCAGCGTCTCGCGGCGTCCACCGCGCCGGATCACCACCCCCGTCGCGCGCCCGTCCTCGACGAGTATCTTCTCGACGAGCGCGCCGGTTCGCACCGCGAAATTGCCATGCTCGCGCAGCGGCTCGACATAGGCGCGCGCCGCCGACCAGCGTTCGCCGCCCTTTTGCGTCACCTGATAGAGCCCAAAGCCTTCGTTGCTGGGGCCATTGAAATCCGCCGTGCGCGGCAATTGCAGCGACGCCGCGCTCTCGATGAAACGCCGGCTTGTCACATTGGGCCAGCGCTGGTCCATCACATTGAGCGGGCCGCCGCTCCCGTGGAATTCGTCGCCGCCGCGCTCATTGCTCTCGCTCCGCTTGAAGAAGGGCAGCACGTCGGCATAGCTCCAGCCCGTCGCGCCAAGCGCCGCCCACTGGTCATAATCGAAGGCATGGCCGCGGATATAGACCATCGCGTTGATCGCGCTCGACCCGCCCAGCCCGCGCCCGCGCGGCTGGTATCCGATGCGGCCGTTCAGACCCGCCTGCGGCACCGTCTCATACTGATAATTGGACGATTTCGGAATGAAGGGCATGAAGCCCGGGGTCTTGACCCGCACCGTGTCGTTGCGCCCTCCCGCCTCGACCAGACATACCGTCCGCTTGCCGTCCTCGGCCAGCCGCCCCGCCGCCGCACTCCCCGCGCTGCCGCCGCCGATGACGATGATGTCGAACTGATCCATGCTTGCGACTCTCCCTCGCGCCGCCTGCTGGCGGTCGCCCGGATGCTTACATGAATGTCATTAGGGGGTGAGGCAAGACCAATACCGTCGCCCCCGCTAAGGCGGCGGCGCTATCGATGTAGGGCAAGGCCGACAACGGCCATCGCCGTCGCGGCGGGCGACGATATTTACTCCGCCAGCTCGTCCACCGGCCGCCCCGCCGCCCAGCGTTCCTTGATCATCGCGCTCGTCGCGCGGCTGCCGTCGTGGCTCCAGCCGGGCTCGCGCCACATATAATCGAGCTTGTGCTTCCACGGCGCGTGCCAGACATCCTTCGCGATCCCGACCCATTCATGCACCGCGGCCCATAATATGTTGAAGCTGCCAAGCTGCTTGACGATGCCGTAACGCACGGGTTCGTCGTCGCGTTCGGCGACGAAGCTGCCGAACATCTTGTCCCAGATGATGAACACGCCCGCATAATTGGCGTCGAGGTAGCGCGGGTTCACGCCATGATGGACGCGGTGGTGCGACGGGGTGTTCATCACCGCCTCGAACCATTTGGGCATCCGCCTGATCGCCTCGGTATGTATCCAGAACTGGTAGATGAGGTTCAGACCCGCGCAGAAGAACACCATCGCGGGCGGAAAGCCGATCAGGAACAAAGGCAGGCGGAACAGGAAGGTCAGGCTGAAAAAGCCCGTCCACGTCTGCCGCAGCGCGGTCGAGAGATTATAATGCTGCGAGCTGTGGTGGATGACATGGCTCGCCCAGAACCAGCGCACGCGGTGCGCGCTGCGGTGAAAGACGTAATAAGCGAGGTCGTCGAGGAAGAAGCAGAGGATCCACGCCCACCACCAGCTTTTGAATTCGATCCCGATGTCGAACAGGCGGTATTGGTACACCCACACCGACGCGCCAATCACCGCCGCACCGACGAGAGCGCCCGCGATCTGGCTCACCGTGCCGAGCATCAGCGAGGTCAGCGTATCGCGCGCTTCGTACCGGCTTTTGTCGGCGCGCAGCGAAATGATCATCTCGGCGATCAGAAGCAGGATGAAGGCGGGAACGGCGTAGGTTACCGGATCGGGCAGCTTATCCACGGCTGAACTCGCGCATCCGGCTGGCCCACATCCCCGCATCCTTCCCCAATTGCAGCGTCACCGCGCCGAATGTCTTCTCCGGCGTCGTCAGTGTCAGGAAATCCTTGTCGAGCCGCCCGATCACGCTGGCGTCTACCGGCCGCGCGGCAAAGAAATTGCCATGCGCGCGGACCAGCATCATCCGTCCCTCGGCATTGCGCACGATCGCGGCAAAGCCCGCCCGGTCGCGCGCGACCTCGACCCCGCGAAACCCCGCCTCCGCCTCTTCGGCCAGCCGGATGGCGTGCTCGGCATCGGCAATCCGCGGATCGCCGCCGAGCCCGATCTTCCCGACCAGCCAGGCGACGAAAAACACCGCGATCAGCGACCCGCCCAGCTGGATCAACGCGGCTTGCGTCATTTTTCCCCCGCGAGCGCGTCCAGCATCGGCCGCAGCGCGGTAAGGTCATAACCCGCATTCGCGGCCGCCTCGACGATGCCATCGACGTCGTCGCCGGCGCGTGCGCGCGTCAGCGCCCACAGATGCGTCGAGCGGGTGCCCGAACGGCAATAGGCGAGGATCGGCCCCGTCGCGTCACCGAGCAATGTGTCGAGCGCATCGATCTGCGCATGGCTGAAGCCCGCATGGCCGATCGGGATCGCGGCATAGGCCAGCCCCTCGGCCGCCGCGGCGTGCGCGATATCGTCACCCTGCGGCGCCGAAGGCTCTTCGCCGTCGGGGCGATTGTTGATGAGCAGCGCAAAGCCCGCGGCCTTGGCCTCGGCAACATCCTCGATGCTGATTTGCGGGGCGACGCTATAGTCGGCGGACAGGGTTCGAAAATCGCTCATGCCAGCGATCTACTCCTGCCGCCCGCTTGCTGACAAGCATGAAGGTGGGGCATGAAGGTGCGTTGCCACTTTCCTTGCCCCGCGCTTCACCTATGGTCGCGATCATGAACGAACATTTCGACTGGGCCTTCGGCTACTGCGCGGCCCGTGGATACGCCCAACCTGTTGCCGCCACGCTTCCCTCGGCACTGTGGTTCGATGTCGGCAAGCCCGACCAGGCCGGCCGCTTCATCCTCGGGAATGCCTCGGGCGAAGCCGCAACCGCCGCATTCGCCGCGGTCGAGGCGCCGCACACCTATGTCGACATCGCAGCCACGCGCGATGCAATCCTTCCGCATATCCCGCCGCACTGGCAACCGCGTGATCCGATGTGGCTGATGGTGGCCGGGACCGATATGCCCGCAGCGCGGCCCACGCCCGATTTCACGGTCGAAGTCGCTGAAAGCGCCAATCGTTTCGAGGCGATCGCAAGGCATGCCGACGGATCGCTTGCCGCACGCGGCGTGCTCGGCATCCACGGCACCACCGCCGTCTATGACCAGATCGTGACCGAACCGCAGTTCGGCCGCCGCGGGCTCGGCTCGGCGATCATGGCCGAGCTCGGCCGTCAGGCCGCCCGCCGCGGCGTCACCGAGTGCCTTCTGGTCGCCACCAGTGACGGCAAGGCGCTCTACGAACGGCTCGGCTGGACGCTGTGCAGCGACATCGTTTCGGTCATTTCACCGCCCGCCTGAGGCCCCGCCGCCTCGCGCACCGGTCCGCGCGAAACCACCTCGCGAAAGCGCTCGGCATAGTGCGGATGCTCGGTCCCCATCCACTTGTCCCACCAGGTGAAATAGAGCCCGTAATTGCGATTGAACCCGCCGCTATGATGCAAATCATGATGCGTCGTCGTGTTGATCCAGCGCGTCAGCGGGGTCGACAGCCACCAGCGCGGATGCAGCTCGAACCCGGCATGACCCATCGCGTTGCGGACGATCTGGAAATTGATCCACAGGAACATCACCCACGCCGGGGTCGCGACGAAGAATAGCCAGATCGGCACGAACAGGATCATCACAAAGGCCTCGGGGATCGCGAAGCTGTACGCCGCCCACGGCGTCGGCGTCACCGAACGATGGTGCGCGCGGTGGAACGCCTTGAACAGCCGGGGGTGATGCATCGCGCGGTGGACCCAATAGAAATAGGCGTCGTGCGCGACGATGATCGCCGCGAGCAGCGCCATGTCGCCCAGCACCCCATAACTGCCCTGGAAACGATGCAGCACCCCGCTGTCGACGCCCCAGACAATGAACAGCGAGGCGAACAGATAGACGCCGACGGTCTGCAGCGATTGCAGGAACTCGCGGCGCCTGTCGGCGGCGGTCGCCTCACGCCCCTGAATCTTGCGCGCGGCAAGGTTAGAGCGGCGCAGCCCCCAGACGATCGCGCTCGTCACCCCCGCCGCGGCGAGATAGCGGCCGAAGTCGAAGGCGAAGATCGCCGAACCCTTTTCGAGCAGGATCGCGAGCGGAGGCAGGTCTTGAATCATGCAGGCATCCTTCGAATTGATGCCCGCTTTCAGCAGCTTTTCCCTGCCCCCGCGCCGCGATCTCGAAAATCGGCTAGCCGATTCCGGAATCAGCGAGCCGCCCCGCCCGATAGGCGCTCGGCGTCATTCCCTCGGCATCGCGAAAGGCGCGATTGAACGGCCCCAGCGAACCAAAGCCCGCGTCGATCGCGATCGTCAGAATCGGCACCTCGCGCTGCGCCGGATCGGCGAGCGCCGCGCGGATCTCGTCGAGGCGGAAGCTGTTCAGGAACGCCGTGAAGTTGCGAAAGCCCATCTCGCCGTTGATCGCGCGCCGCACGCGATATTCGGGCTCGCCGAGTTGCGCCGCTAATATGGTGATCGAAAAGCCTTCGGCGCGATAGGCGCGTGCTTCCGCCATCACCGCGTGCAGCCGCTGCGCGAGCGGCGAGGGCGTGGCGGGGGGCTCTGCCCGCTTCTGCGGGAGTCCGGGCGCGGCGAACAGTTCGGCGAGCCGAAAGCGATACAGGCCGACCGACACGATGAAGGTCGCAATCAGGATCGCGATCAGCGTCACCGACCGCCCCATATCGGGCGCCGAACCGTGGCCATCGAACATCTCGATAAAGGTCACGAGCAGGATGAAGCCGCCGATCGCGCAAACCAGCGCAGCGCGAAAGCCGCGCCGCGCCTCGATCAGGTCGTTCGTCCGTCCGCGCCACGCGATCCACATTCCCGCCACCGCAAAGGCGAACATGCCGATACGCACCAGCACCCAGATCTCCATGCTGAACGATCCCCTCGCGGCGATCAGCGCGACCTGCGCCAGCGGCAGCACGCCGAACGCGGCGACGAGCAGCCAGCTGCGCCAGCCGATGCGTTGCTGGTCGTCGAACCACAGCCGCACGAACAGCCAGAAGAAGGCCGGCACCATCACCGACAGCGCGTCGCAGATGGCATAAGGAAAGCGCGCCGGGCCATCGGGCCTAAAGACCGGCACGAGCAGATAGGCGATGATCGCAAGGTTCATCGCGACCGCGACGCGCGCGGGGAGGACATGACGATGGTCGCGCGCCAATATGGCGATCCACAGCAGGAACAGCGCGATCGCGCCGCCACGAATCATCGGGTCGAGGATCAGGAGCGACGCCATCGCGTTCTGCTACTGCAAGCCACGTCGGCGCGCCACCATCGCTGCCGCACCGCAACGGGTCATTGCGCCGCCAGTTGCCGAAGCTGCCTGCCCTGCAGTTTCTGCATGGCCAGCTCGCGCGTCGTCTCGCGGCACTGCCGGGCCACCCGGCGCGCCTTGAAGCTCAGATGCTCGACATCGCTCCGGCACGCGATCCTGATGGCACGCTCAATCCGGCGCTCCGCGGTCTTCACGTCGCCGGGCGCTCTGAGGTCGAGCGCGCGCATATCGACACGAACCGTCGTGGTTGTGTCCGACGCCTGTACCACCATCGGCGCCCAGGCGAGGCATCCGGCGACCAGCGCGGGGATCAGTCGGTGTTTCATGGTCGAAATCCTTTCATCGATCGGCGGCGAAAGGGAGAGCGGCCGCGATGAAAGCACAGGTGGCGACGATCGGCGCATCGGTCGCGCCGCGTTCGGAATATGGCTAGCCGTTTGTGAAATCGGCGAGCCGGGCGGCCGGTTACCGGCTTAAAATTGCCGGATCACATTCAGAAACGCATCGCCCCATGCCTCGAGCTTCTTGCCCCCGACGCCCGGAATGTCGGCCAGCGCGCTCCGTGTCGCGGGCCGCTCGCTCGCCATCGCGCGCAGCACCGCGTCGTGAAAGATGACATAGGGCGGCACCCCGGCCTCGGCCGCTAACTCGCGCCGCATCGCGCGGAGCGCATCGAACAGCGGATCGCCGACGGGGTTCGCCGCCGCGCGGTCCGCGCGGCTCGTCCGCCCACCCTCGCGCTGCGTCCGCTTCACCGGCGGCTCGGCCATCAGCACCGCGGTCTCGCCCTTCATCATCGCGCGCGCTGCGGGGCCGAGCATCAGCCCGCCATGCTCGGTCGTATCGAGCGCCTCGCGCGCCATCAGGCTGCGCACCAGCGGCTTGATCAGCCGCGCTTCCTCGCCCGCGACGATCCCGAACACCGACAATTTGTCATGCCCGCGGCTCGCGATCCGCTCGTCGCTGCGCCCGGTCAGCACCGCCTCGATATGCCCCGCACCAAAGCTCTGCCCGGTACGGTACACCGCCGAGAGCAATTTCTGCGCGAGCACTGTCGCATCGACCTGCGCCGCGGGCTCGAGGCAATTGTCGCAATTGCCGCATCGCTCGGGCGGGTTCTCGCCGAAATGCCGCAGCAGCAGCGCGCGGCGACATTCGACCGTCTCAACCAGCGCCGCGAGCGCGTTCAATCGCACCCGCTCGCCCGCGACGCGCGCCTCGGGCAATTCGGAGAGCCGCATGCGCGCCCGCGCGAAATCGTCGGCGCCCCACAGCATCATCGCCTCGGCGGGGTCGCCGTCGCGCCCCGCGCGCCCCGTCTCCTGATAATAGCTTTCGATCGATTTCGGCAGCCCCGCATGCGCGACGAAGCGCACGTCGGGCTTGTCGATCCCCATGCCGAAGGCGACCGTCGCGGTGACGATCCCGTCCTCCGACGCGACGAAATCATGCTGGACGCACGCGCGCCGTTCGGGGTCGAGCCCGGCGTGATAGGCTGCGACGCTCCGCCCCGTCGCCGCTGCGATCTGCTCGGCGAGCCGCTCGGTGCCATTGCGCGTCGGGGCATAGACGATCCCCGGCCCCGGATTGGCAGCGATAAAATCGACGAGCTGCTTCGCCGGGCTGATCCGCGGGCGGACCGCATAGCGAATGTTCGGCCGGTCGAAGCCCGCGAGGATCAGGCCATCGCCTGGAATCCCGAGCTGAACGAGAATATCCTCGCGCGTGTGCTTGTCGGCGGTTGCCGTCAGCGCAAGCCGCGGCACCCCCGGAAAGGCATCGAGCAGCGGGCGCAGCAGGCGGTAATCGGGGCGGAAATCATGCCCCCATTCGGATACGCAATGCGCCTCGTCGATCGCGAACAGCGCCGGCGTCTGCGCCTCGAGCAAGGTGCGAAACCCCTCGCCCGTCGCGCGCTCTGGCGCGACATAAAGCAGGTCGAGCTGGCCGTCGCGATACGCCTGCCGCGTCTCGGCCCAGTCGGCATCGACGCTGGTCAGGCTCGCAGCGCGAATCCCCGCCGCGCGCGCGCCGCGCAGCTGGTCGTGCATCAATGCGATCAGCGGCGACACGACGACGACGCAGCCGTTCAGCGCGACCGCGGGCAGCTGGTACGTCAGCGACTTGCCCGCGCCCGTCGGCATCACCGCGAGCGTCCGCGTACCCGCCATCACGCGATCGACGACCTCGCCCTGACGCCCGCGAAAGGCATCGAAACCGAAGGTGGATTTGAGCAGCGGGAGAAGAGCGTCGGCGGACATTGTCGAAGGGCGATAGGGCGGATGATGGGGAGAGGGAAGCCCCGGACTCATCCAAACGGGCAACAAACCCACCTCGAGATTGGAGCTTATGCTAGAGTCAGCATCGCCCGCTCGGCCATCCGCGACGCCGTCTCGCGCTCGGCCATCACGACATGGTCGGCGCCGCGGCGCACCAGATCGTCGACCTCCTCGTCCGAATGCGCGCGCGCGACGATTACCAGCTTCGGATTGATCGCGCGCGCGCGCCGCACGATCGCGCCCGCCTCGACCCCCTCGGGGATCGCGATCAGCAGCGTGGACGCGGTGTCGAGCCCCGCCTGCCGCAGGATGCTTTCCTTCGTTGCGTCGCCGACGATCACCGTCGCCCCGGCCTCGCGCGCCGACACGGCCATATCCTTCTGATCCTCGATCACCGTGAGTCCCTCGCCGCGCCCGCAGATCAGGCTGCCGATATGGCTGCCGACACGGCCATATCCGATCAGCACGACGCCGGCGTTGCACGGTGCGGGCGCATCCTCGCCCTCCGCTTCCGCTTCCTCCTCCTCGGCCTCGGCCTCGGCGTCGCGCATATATTTTACCGCGAGCGAAAAGAGGATCGGGTTGAACAGGATCGACAGCAAGGACCCCGCGAGGATCAGGTCTCGCCCCGTTTCGGGCAGCACCTTCAGCCCGACGCCCAGCCCCGCGAGGATGAACGAAAATTCGCCGATCTGCGCGAGGCTGACCGACACCGTCAGCGCGGTTCCAGAATTATGACCAAAGGCACGGACGAGCGCATAGGCAGCGACCGACTTGCCGACGACGATGATCGCGACCGTCGCGAGCACCGGCCCCGGCTGCTCGACGAGCACCTTGGGGTCGAAGAGCATGCCGACCGACACGAAAAACAGCACCGCGAACGCATCACGCAGCGGCAGCGTCTCTTCGGCGGCGCGCCGCGACAACTGCGTTTCGCCGAGGATCATGCCCGCGAAGAAAGCGCCCAATGCAAACGACACGTCGAAAATCACCGCCGCGCCGAAGGCGACCCCAAGCGCGATCGCGAGCACCGCCAGCCGGAACAGTTCGCGCGATCCCGAATGCGCGACCCAGTGGAGCACCCACGGCAGCACCCGCCGCGCGATCACGAACATGAAGGCGCCGAAACCGACGACCTTGATCAGCACGATCGCCGCCGACTGGATCAGCCCCGCGCTCCCGCCCTCGTCGCCGCGGTCGCCGAACATCGCGGGCAGCAGCACAAGCGCGAGCACCATCACGAGGTCTTCGACGATCAGCCAGCCGACCGCGATCCGTCCCTTTTCGGTCTCGACCATGTCGCGCGCCTGCAGCGCGCGTAGCAGCACCACAGTACTCGCGACCGACAGCGCCAGCCCGAACACCGCGCTGCCCTCAACCGACCAGCCGAGCCACAGCCCGAGCATCATGCCGAGCGCGGTCGCGACCGCGATCTGCGCGATCGCCCCCGGCACCGCGATCTTGCGCACCGACAGCAGGTCTTTCAGCGAAAAATGCAGCCCGACCCCGAACATCAGCAGGATCACGCCGATCTCGGCAAGCTGGAGCGCGAGCCCGGTATCGGCGACAAAGCCCGGGGTGAACGGCCCGACCAGCACCCCCGCGAGCAGATAACCCGCGATCGGCGAAATCCTGAGCCGGTGCGCCAGCGCCCCCATCAGGAACGCCACGCCCAGACCGGCGACGATGGTTCCGATCAGGCTGGTGTCATGCGGCATGCCCTTGCGTAAAGGGCGCGGGCGCGCGGGGTCAACCCAAGGCAAGTAATTTAGTCAAATTGAACGGTCAGGCCGCGCGAATCCGTTCCGCGTCGTCGGCATTATCGCCCTGCGCGACCGAGCGGCCGGGCCGCCCGATCAGGAAGCCCTGCGCCTCGTCGCAGCCTTCGCGGCGGAGCACTTCAAGCTGCTGCGCGGTCTCGATCCCCTCGGCGAGGATCGGGATCGACAGGCTTTTGCCGAGCGCGAGCACCGCGCGCAGGATCGCGGTCGACTGGATATTGCCCTCGAGCTCCGCGGCGAAGAAGCGGTCGAGCTTGATCTTGTCGAACGGAAAGGCGCGCAAGGTTTCGAGCGACGAATAGCCCGTGCCGAAATCGTCGAGCGCGACGCCGATACCGAGCGCCTTGATCTGGCGCAGGACGTGCAACGCGCGTTCGCGGTCGGCGATGATCGCGGTTTCGGTCAGCTCGATCTCCAGCCGCCGCGGCGGCAAGCCGGTGTCGAGCAATATCTGATGAAACAGGCGCGGCAGGTCGACATGCGCAAGCTGGAGCGGCGATACATTGACCGCGACCTTCGACGCGTGCGGCCACGCCGCCGCATCGGTGCAGGCGCGCCGCATCACCCATTCACCCAGCGCGAGGATGAAACCGTTCGCCTCGGCGAGCGGGATGAACACCGCCGGCGGGATCGCGCCGCGAACCGGGTGCGTCCAGCGCAGCAGCGCTTCGTAACCGGTGACCTCGCCCGTCGTGACCGAGGTCTGGACCTGATAATGGACGTCGAGTTCGCCGCGGTCGATCGCGCCGCGCAGGTCGGCGGCGAGTTCGCGCTGGTCGCGGATCGCCTCGTCGAGCTGCCAGTCATAATAGCATGGCGCGGTCGCGGCGTCGGCCTTGGCGCGGTACATCGCGAGGTCGGCGTTGTTCGACAGCATCTCGGCCGTCGCCGCATCGTCAGGGAACACCGCGACCCCGATGCTCGCGCCAAGGCGCGCCTCGAAATCGGGGAAGACCAGCGGCGCCTTCAGCTCGGCATCGAGCCGCGCCGCGAACGCCGCCAGCTGCGCGCGGTCGGTAAAGCGCGTCAGCGCGACGAACTCGTCGCCGCCGAGCCGCGCGACAAATTCATTATGCCCCAGCGTACCGCGCATCCGCTGCGCGAGCCGCGCGAGCACCTCGTCGCCCGCTTTGTGACCGTGGACGTCGTTGATTTCCTTGAAACGGTCGAGGTCGATCGCGCACAGCCCGACGCGTTCGCCCTTCACGATCGCGCCGCCGATCTGCCGCGCCAGTTCGGCGCGAAAGGCGACGCGGTTGGGAAGCCCCGTCAGCGCGTCGTTCATCGCCATATGCGTCAGCTCGCGCATCGCGTCCGAGCGCGTCTGGCGATCGAGCATCGCAGCAAAGACCCCCGCCGCGATCACGATCCCGCCGACGAGCACCGTCGCGAGCGCCAGCGCGTTGAACTCCGCCGGACGCAGCGGCGTCTCGTCGAGCGCCATCGGCGTGATCCGCATCGCGGTCATCGCCAGGAAATGGAGCGAGGCGATCGCAAGCACGATCAGCCCCGTCGCCAGCGGCACGCGGAAGCGCACCGCCCGGCTCGTGCGCAGCACCGTCAGCGCGGCGGCGGCAAAGACCATGCCGCAAATCACCGCCGCAGCGACATAGGCATTGTCCCAGGCGACGATGCCATCGACGCGATAGGCGGTCATGCCGGTAAAATGCATCGCAGCGATGGCCGCGCCGAACAGCATCCCGCCGATCGCCCCGAAAACTTCGTCCTTGCCCCACGCGGCGACCGCGAAGCCGATGAACGAGCCGACCATCGCGACCATCAACGAAGCGATGGTCAGCACGGGATCGAGCGTCACCGGCGCCTTCGCCTCAAAGGCGAGCATGGCGACGAAATGCGTGCACCAGATCGTAGCGCTGGCGGCGACCGCAACAAGGAATGCCCAGGCGATTCCCTGCCTTCGCTGCGCATCGCGCGCGCGTTCGAACATCTGCACGATCGCAAAGGCGCCGACGCAGCAGATCGCGACCGCCAGCGCAACGAGCCACGGATCGTGGTCGATCGCGATACACATCGCCAGCCTGATCAAAATCGCACCTTTCGCCTCGACATCCGTCTACGGGACGGATTGGTCCCCAAGGGTCAATTGGTGGAAATCACTTACAAAATTGTAAATACCGTAGCCGGCGCGCCGGGGGGCCGTACTAAGCCTCGACGGTTCCCTCGTCGCGCTCGGCCTGCTGGCGCGCCCACATGTCGGCATAAAGCCCGCGCATGCGTAGCAATTGTTCGTGCGTCCCCGTCTCGGCGACGCGGCCCTTGTCAAGCACGACGATCCGGTCGGCGCCCGTCACCGTCGACAGGCGGTGCGCGATGACCAGGGTCGTGCGCCGCGCGGCGATGCGTTCGAGCGTGTCCTGGATCGCTGCCTCGGTGCGGCTGTCGAGCGCGCTCGTCGCCTCGTCCAAAATCAGCACCGGCGGGTTCTTGAGCAGGGTGCGCGCGATCGCGACGCGCTGCTTCTCGCCGCCCGACAGCTTCAGCCCGCGCTCGCCAACCTCGGTATCATACCCCTGCGGCAGGATCGCGATAAAGCCGTCGATCGCCGCGCCCTCGGCCGCCGCAGCGATCTCGCCCGCGCTCGCGCCCTCGCGGCCATAGGCGATATTGTAACCGATACTGTCGTTGAACAGCACCGTGTCCTGCGGGACGATGCCGATCTCGGCGCGCAGGCTTTTCTGCGTGACCTTGGCGATATCCTGCCCGTCGATTGTGATCCGCCCGCCCTGCGGATCATAGAAACGGAACAGCAGCCGCGCGATCGTCGACTTGCCCGCGCCCGACGGCCCGACGATCGCCAGCGTCTCGCCCGCACCGACGGCAAAGCTCACGCCGTTCAGAATCGTGCGGTCGCGCTCATAACCGAAGACGACATTGTCGAACGCCACCGCGCCGCCATTCACGACCAGCGGCCAGGCATCGGGCGCATCGCTGATCTCGGACGGGGTGTCGATCAGGCGGAACATCGCCTCCATGTCGATCAGCCCCTGGCGGATCACGCGATAGACCATGCCGAGCATGTCGAGCGGGCGGAAGAGCTGGGCCAAGAGCGTGTTCACCAGCACCACGTCGCCGACCTGAAACTGCCCCTGCGACCAGCCCCATACGGTGTACGCCATCGCGCCCGCGAGCGCGATATTGGTGATCAGGCTCTGCCCCATGTTCAGCCAGGCGAGGCTGTTCTCGCTCTTCACCGCGGCGCGTGCATATTGGTCGGCGACGTCGCGATAGCGCGCTTCCTCGCGCGCCTCGGCGCCGAAATATTTGACCGTCTCGTAATTGAGCAGGCTGTCGACGCTGCGCCCGATCGTCAGCGTGTCGAGGTCGTTCATCCGCGTGCGCAGCGCGTTGCGCCAGTCGGTCACCTTGCGCGTGAAGATGATATAGACGACCACCATCAGCGCGGTTGCACTGGCCAATCCAAAGCTGAACTTGGTCCAGAAGATGATGAGCACCGCGAGCAATTCGACGATTGTCGGCGCGATGTTGAACAGCAGGAAATAGAGCATCGTGTCGATGCTCTTCGTCCCGCGCTCGATCACCTTGGTGACCTCGCCCGTCCGCCGCGCGAGGTGGAAGCGCAGGCTCAGCGCGTGGAGGTGGCTGAAGGTCGTGATCGCCAGCTCGCGCGTCGCATCCTGCCCGACGCGTTCGAACACGACGTTGCGCAAATTGTCGAAGAGCACCCCGGCAAAGCGCGCGCCAGCATAAGCGAGCACCAGCCCGATCGCGAGCGCGACGCCCTCCTCCATCCCCGGCACCATCTTGTCGATCGCGGCGCCATAGAGAAAGCCCATCGACAGCTGCACGCCCTTCGACGCGAGCACGATGAGGCCCGCGAGGACAATGCGGACCTTCGCCTCGGCCTGTCCCGCCGGCCACAGATAGGGCAGGAAGCGCTTGAGCGTCGCAAGGACGGGCGGCTCGCGCGAGGCGTCGGCGGAAGTGGAGGTGTCAGGCGGCATGCGCGCCCCATGTAGGGGCGCACGCGCTGAACGCCAAGCAGTTCACCGCAACGAGCGGATCAGACCGCTAGCGCGACTCGCGATCGCCCGCGTGACGGATGATGCGGTCGATCAGCCGCCGTTCTTCGGATGTCGGGGTCGGCACGATCACGACAGGAGGTTCCTGACGGCGGCCGAACAAGGGGCGCCGGGGCGGGACGATCGGGGAAAAGCGCATGGGGGCTGCTTTCGACTATGCGGCGTCGCCCCCCGGCTCCGCGGATGATCTGGTCCCGCACCCTTGGTGAAGGCGCGTGGTTGCAGCCCGGTTAAAGGCGTTGGTTACTGCTTTCTTTCCGGTACCGTGAAAGTGCCGGTGACGCGCCCGCCCGTGCCGCCCTGCACCGGATTGCCGTCGGGGCCGCGCGCCGCGCCGCGCCCGTCGACCGTCGCGCGGCCGCTGTTGAGGTCGATGACCAGCCGCCCGCCGCGCAGGTGGTTCCCACGCTGGCGCAGCTCGACATTGCCGACCATCGTGATCAGCCGCCGGTCGAGGTCATAGATGGCGACATTGCCTTTTGCCGTCTCGTCACCCTTCACCACCGTCACGCCGCCGGTGGCGTCGAGCCGGTTTACGTCGGTGCCACCGCTCCGCGTATACGCGACCGTCATCCGCGGTGCGGTGACGGTGAGTCCCGCCTGCGTCACGCGGACATTGCCGGCGAGAACGACGCGGTCGGCGCGGTCCTGCACCTCGATGCTGCCCGCCGCGAAATCGACCGGCGCCCCGCTGTTGTGATTGGCGAGCGCCTGCGCTTGCGCGACGTCGCCGCCGCTACCCGACGACAGCAAGGCAAGGCTGGCGAGTGCAAAGCCGGCGCCCGCAAGCGCCACGCTCTTCATCGGCGATACGCGGTTCATTTGAGCACTCCCTGATTGATCCGCAGCCGCGCATTGCCCTGCAGGCGAACGACCCGCTTGTCGAGGTCGGCGAACAGCTGGTTGGCCGAAAAATGGCCGATGTTCAAACTTCCGTTGACGCCGCCCTGCCCGGCGAGGCTGCGCGTCTTCAAATCGACCGCGACATTGCTCGCATCGATACGATAGCCGTTGGCGCTCTTGACCTGCACCAGCCCGGGGACCGCGACCTTTTCGGTCTCCATATTATAGGCGCTGTCCTTGGCGACGATCGTCGCCGGGCCATCGGTGAGCTTGATCGCCCCCGACAGGTCGGTCATCCGCACGATCGGCTCGGCCGAGCTTTTCTGAACCGCGCTGCCCGCGAGCAGGGCGAACGGTTGCCCCTTCGCGTCCTGGCCGCGATATTCGGCGCGCGTCACCTTCATTCGCTCCTGCGCCATCTCGACCTTGTCCTTGGACAAAAGGAAGCTGATCTCGGCGCGCTGGGTGAAGGGCGAGAAGACGAGCACCGCCGCGACGACACCGATAACGAGCGGCAGGCCATAGCGCAGGATGCGCACGACGCGGTCATGGCTCGACCCGCTCGTCGCCCACATGCGGCGCATCGTGCGGTCAAGATCGGCGCGTTCGGACATAGTCTTCGCGAATCACTCTCACGTATGGGCGAAAATATCGACCTCGGGCCAACCCGCGAGGTCGAGCGCGGCGCGCGTCGGCAGGAAATCGAAGCAGGACTGCGCGAGGCCGGTGCGCCCTTCGCGCGCCAGCCGCACGTCGAGGATCTCCTTCATCGCGTGAAGGAAACGCACGTCGCTCGCGGCATAGTCGCGCTGCGCGTCGGAGAGTTCGGCGGCGCCCCAGTCGCTCGACTGCTGCTGCTTCGACACTTCCTGACCCAGGAGTTCGCGCACCAGTTCCTTCAGCCCATGGCGGTCGGTATAGGTGCGGATCAGCTTCGAGGCGATCTTGGTGCAATAGACGGGCGCCGTGACGACGCCGAGCGCCTGCTGCAGCGCCGCGATGTCGAAGCGTGCAAAATGGAACAATTTCAACCGGTTGGGATCAGTCAATATCGCCTTCAGCACCGGCGCGTCATACGCGCTACCCGGCTTGAAGCGGACGAGATGCTCGTCGCCCGACCCGTCGCTGATCTGGACAAGGCACAGCCGGTCGCGCAGCGGGTTCAGCCCCATGGTCTCGGTATCGATCGCGACCGCGCCCGAACCCAGCACGCCCTCGGGCAAATCTTCTTCGTGGAAATAGACAGTCATAGGGTCGCCTTAGGCTAAGCGGCCGTGCCGCTCAATGACTGGTTTTCGCGGACATAGGCGGCCCGCCGCGGGGCTGCGGCAAAGCGCGCTTTCTTCGAGGGTCAGGACTCGAATTTTCCGTTCGCAGAGTGCGTTCATTTAGGCTATATATTACGCCGTTAGAGGCACGGGGCGAGTCTGTGCCCATGGTGAACTGCGTCCCCGTCCGACGCAAGGCGCTGATCGAATGGGGTATGGACGAACCGAAAGCGACTATTAGACAATGAGTTTCAACAAGGATCGCCGCGGCCAGCGGGGGCGCGGCAAGCGCGATGATTTCGGCAATTTCGACAGCTTCGAACCTGCACCCTATGGCGGCGACAGCTATGGCGGCGGCAATCGCGGTGGCGGCTTCGGCGACCGTGGCGGCTTCGGCGGCGGTGACCGTCCCGGCGGCGGCTTCGGCGGTGGCGACCGCGGCGGCTTCGGCGGCGGCGATCGTGGCGGCGGCGGTGGCTTCGGCGGCGGACGTGGCGGCGGCATGCCCGCGCAGGTCGTCGGCGAAGGCAATGGCACGGTGAAATTCTTCAACGCGTCGAAGGGCTTCGGTTTCGTCGCCCGCGACGATGGCGGTGAAGACGTGTTCGTTCACATCAGCGCGGTCGAACAGGCAGGGCTTCAGGGTCTCGCTTCGGGCCAGCCGCTCGGCTTCACGCTCGTCGAACGCAACGGTAAGGTCTCGGCCATCGATCTCAAGATCGAAGGCGAGCCGATGCCGGTCGAGGAATTTGCTCCGCGTGCACGCGATGACCGCGCCGGCCCCGGTGGCGCAGCGCCGGGCGGCGCCCGCGGCCGTCGTCAGCTGACCGGTGAACGCACGTCGGGCACCGTCAAATTCTTCAACACGACGAAGGGCTTCGGCTTTATCGCGCGCGACGACGGACAGGCCGACGCCTTTGTCCACATCAGCGCGGTGCAGCGCGCCGGCATGGCGGGCCTCGACGAAGGCGACCGCGTCGCGTTCGACATCGAAGTCGACGACCGCGGCAAGTTCGCCGCGGTGAACATCCAGCCGCATCAGGACTGATCGACGGGATAGCTAAAACGAAAAGGGCGGCTCTCGGGCCGCCCTTTTTTGTTTGCAATGAGGAGCCGGAGGCGGGTCGCCGCTTTCGAGCGACAAGCGGCCTTCTCATTCATCGTCACCCCGGACTTGATCCGGGGTCCCGGTTGAAACCAAAGCCAGTCGACGCATCAAAAGGGCCGAGCCCGGGATGACGAACGGGTTCGCGGTTTCAATAGCCCAGCGTCGCCTCCAGGAACCAGATGCGCTGCTGGGTCTCGTCGGCCCAGTTATCGACCAGCCCGCTCGTCGCAATGTCGCCATCGGCTTCGGCCGCAGCCTTCACCGCTTTGAGCTGACCCAGCAGGGTCTTGTTGTCGCCTGCGAGCGTGCGGATCATCGCCTCGGCATCGACGCCCGCACTGTCATCGTCGCGGATCGACGCGCGGCGGCTGACGTCGCCGATCGAACGCAGCGTCGGCGCGCCATTCTTGCGCACGCGCTCGGCGATCAGGTCGGTGGCCGCGAAAATCTGCGCCGCCTGCTCGTCGAACAGCAGGTGCAGCTCGCGAAAGCGCGGACCCTGGACGTGCCAGTGATAGTTTTTCGTCTTCAGATAGAGCGCGAAACTGTCGGCGAGCAGCGCGTTGAGCGCATCGGCGACGGCGGGAGCATTGTTGTTTTTCTCGGACATGGGAGCATCCTTTCTGTTGCCCCACTCATATAGCGAAGCGACGGGACGCTTTCCCATTGAAGCTTTGGGTGAGTTTCATCGACAAAAACGATGAAACCGAATCAATCGAATGCATCATCCGATCAATCCGAACGCCCCCAGCGCAGTCCTCAGGCCCCAGACGGTCAGGATCGCCGCCGCCGCCCAGCGCAGGTTCCGCGCCGCGCGCCGCTCGGCGAGCGCCGGGCCAAAGGCGAGGACGGGCAGCATTGCCAGTGTCCACCCGACGAGCCCGCCAGCCGCCGCCCATTGCCCCGCACCGCTCGTCGCGGCGAGCGCGCCGATCAGGAAATGACTGCGGTCGCCGAACTGGCTCGCGAGCATCCGGCCCGCCAATATCACGGTCGAAACATCGTCGGCGCCCGCATCGGACGCCGGTTTCATCCGCCACAGCAAAGCGACCGCCGCCGACAGCATCGCGAGCGCGACGAGCAGCGCCGCCACCCCCTGTCCGATCATCCCGTTGGCGATCGCGCCGGCAACCGCGGCGACCACCGCGTTGACGATGAAAGCCGCAAAAGCGATGACGACCGTGACGCGCCGGTCGCTGCGCGCGCTCACCAGCCGCGACAGCATAATCCCGCTGCGCCCGTCGGCATTGGCGAGCAGCACCGCCACCAGCGCAAGCATGATTGCATCCATATATGTCGTCTGAATTGTCAGGCGGGAGGCGTCAATGCCCCAGCCGAACCGCAACCGACGCCAGCCACGCTTCCTGCGCGGCGGACGGCAGCGGCCCCCGCGGCACGGTGGCCGCATCGCTCATCGCGTCGAGATAAGTCAGGATCGCGGCGCGATAGCCGCCCCCCGCAACCGCCGATTCGAGCCGGCTCGCCAGCGTCTCGACCGCCGCAAAGCCATTGTCGCGCGCCAGGCAACGGATGTCGTCGATCCCCTGCACGATCTGCGCGAGCGCGCAGTGCGGCAGCGCCTCGGCGAGCGCGCCGATCTGCCCGGTAATCCGGTTCTGGATGTCGAGATATGGGTCGGTCTGGTTTCGCATCTTACCCCCCTGTCGTCATGGGGACGATGCGCTTTTTTGGTTAACGCGACGTTAGCGGTGGCTATCTGTGCCCGGGCAGTCCGCCCAGCCCCTGCTTGCTGCGATACATATCGCGGTCGGCGGCCGCCAAAATGTCCGATTCGGTCATCCCCGTCTGCAGCATCGCGACGCCGAAGCACGCCGACAGCGCGATCTCGTGCCCGTCATATTCGGCGGGCGCCGCGGTCAGCACGTCGCAGAGCCGGTTGACCTGCACGCGCGCGCCGTCCTCGCTCGACTGGTCGAGGATCAGCCCGAATTCGTCGCCGCCGATGCGCGCCGCGACGTCCGTCGCGCGGATCGAGCCCGCGAGCCGCTTGGCGATCTCCATCAGCGCGAAGTCGCCCGCCGCATGGCCGAAGCTGTCGTTGATATATTTGAGCTGGTTGACGTCGATAAAGACGACCGCGGCGCGTTCGGCGTGCCGCTCGAACCGCGCCATGCGGTGGTGGATCGCGGTCAGGAAATATCGGCGGTTGAACAAAGGCGTCAGCGTATCGCGCTCGGACACGCGTTCGAGCTCGGCGACGGCGATCTTCAACACGCGGTTTTCGCGGCGCAATGCGTCGCGTTCCCGGCGTATTTCACGCAGCTGGTCCTCGATGGAGTCTACGGAAACGGTGCCGAACTGGTCGACCGCGATCCGTGCCCCCCCTACGCTATCCATTCAACGTCCCCGAACCCAACCCACGATCCCCGGCCGAATGCCACGAGATATTGAGCGGCGACCCTAGTCCCGACTTGATACCAATCGGTAAACGCGGCGACATCAATCGCGCGGCGTTGCCCGCACGCAAAGCAGTCGCTAGGGGGGATCGGTGCCGATTCACACGCGATGAAGCCGGGGCAGGAGGGATTGAAATGGGCGAAACCGCCCCGCAAGTCGGCGTCATCATGGGCAGCCAGTCGGACTGGCCGACGATGGCGCACGCGGTCCAGATCCTCGAAGAGTTGGGCATCGCCCACGAAGTGCAGATCGTCTCGGCGCACCGTACCCCCGACCGCCTTGTAAACTATGCCAAAAGCGCGGCAGACCGCGGCCTCAAGGCGATCATCGCGGGCGCCGGCGGCGCCGCGCACCTGCCCGGCATGGTCGCATCGATGACGCGCGTGCCGGTGCTCGGCGTGCCCGTCCAGTCGGCGGCATTGAGCGGCGTCGACAGCCTCTATTCGATCGTCCAGATGCCCGGCGGCATTCCCGTCGCGACCTTTGCGATCGGCAAGGCGGGCGCGACCAACGCCGGCCTGTTCGCTGCCGCGCTGCTCGCGAATAACGATGCCAATCTGGCACAAAAACTCGATGCCTGGCGCGAAGCACAGACGAACAGCGTCGCCCCTACCCCCGTGCGCGAGGGCTGATCTTTTGCTGCCACCCGGTTCGACGATCGGCATCCTCGGCGGCGGCCAGCTCGGCCGCATGCTCGCGGTCGCGGCGGCGCAGCTCGGCTACCGCGTCCATATCTATGCCCCCGATGCGACAAGCGTCGCGGCCGAAGTCACCGCGCACCACAGCCAGGCCGCGTGGGACGACGAGCCGCGCCTCGCCGCTTTTGCCGCGGCGTGCGACGTCGTCACCTATGAATTCGAAAATGTGCCCGTCGACACGGTGCGCTTCCTTTCGGGTCATGTCGCGGTGCACCCAGATGCCGCCGGGCTCGAAATCGCGCAGGACCGGCTGAGCGAAAAGAATTTCGTTGCCGGCCTTGGCGGCCGCCCCGCGACTTTTGCGGCAGTGCCGGACCGCATGGCGCTCGATGCCGCGCTCGAACAGATCGGCGCCCCGGCGATCCTGAAAACCATCCGCATGGGCTATGACGGCAAGGGGCAGGCACGCATCATGACCACCGCCGATGCCGACGCCGCATGGGAAGGCATCGACCGCCACGCCGCGGTACTCGAAGGTTTCGTGACCTTCGCGCATGAATTTTCGGTCATCCTCGTGCGCGGCATCGACGGCGAGGTCCGCTTCTGGGACTCGCCGGTCAATGTCCACGAAGGCGGCATCCTCGCGACCTCGACCCTGCCCCCGCCGCAAGCGGTGCTCGACCAGCAGGACGAAGCGCGCGCGCTGATGGCGAAGATCGCCGAAACCCTCGACTATGTTGGCGTCCTCACCGGCGAGTTCTTCGCCACCGCCGACGGCCCCGTCTTCAACGAAATGGCGCCGCGCGTCCACAACAGCGGCCACTGGACGATCGAGGGCGCGGTGGTCAGCCAGTTCGAAAATCACATCCGCGCCGTCGCCGGCCTGCCGCTCGGCAGCACCGCCACCGCGGCGCTGCCGGTTGTGATGCACAACCTCATCGGCGGCGGGATCGAGACGGTCCCCGACCTGCTCGCCGATCCCGCGTGCCACGTCCATCATTATGGCAAGGCCGAGGTCCGCGACGGCCGCAAGCTCGGCCATGCAACCTGGGTTGGAACCTCGCCTTCATGAATCGCCCCGAAATCACCCTCGTCCTCGCGCGCGCCGCCAATGGCGTGATCGGCGCCGGCGGCAAGATGGCGTGGCACCTGCCCGCCGACCTTCGCCGCTTCAAGCAGATCACGATGGGGCGCCCGATGATCATGGGGCGCAAAACCTTCGACAGCCTGCCCGCCATCCTCGAGGGCCGCCGCCACATCGTCCTCACCCGCGACCGCGAGTGGCAGGACGAGGGCGCCGAGCCCGTGGCGACGATCGAGGAGGCGCTCAAACTCGCCAACGCCCCGCACGTCATGGTGATCGGCGGCGCCGAAATCTATCGTCTCTTCCTCCCCCTCGCCGACCGCATCGAGCTCACCGAAGTCGCGCTCGAACCCAGGGGCGACGCGATCATCGACTATCCGGCCTCCGCCGACTGGAACGAGACGGCGCGCGAGGACCATCCCGCCGACGACGCCGGCCGCCCGGCGTACAGCTTCGTCACGCTGACAAGGAAATAGGCCCATGCGTCGCTGGCTGATCGGCATATTGCTCGTTGTCGCGGTCGCCGCGCTGGCCTTCTTCGCAATCGCCCCCGGCATGCTCGAGCGCGGGATGAACAAGATCGACGGCAAGCCGCTTGCCGCCGTCAGCGCGCGCGCGAAGGCGCTGCACCAGACGCTGACGATCGTCGATCTCCACAGCGACAGCCTGATGTGGAAACGCGACATCGCCCAGTCGTCGGACCAGGGACATGTGGACTTTCATCGCCTGTATGAAGGCAATGTCATGTTGCAGGTCTTTTCTAGCGTCACCAAGACGCCAAGGGGCCAGAATTACGACGCCAACAGCGCCGATACCGACAATATCACCCCACTGGTGATCGCCCAGCTTCAACCGCTGCGGACATGGAGCTCGCTGCTCGAACGGTCGCTTTGGCACGCCCAAAAGCTGGAAGCGGCCACAAAGAAATTTGGCGAAAACATCCGCAAAGCCAACCGCTTCAGCACACAGGGCATCTTGATCGTCCGCGATGCGCCCGGGTTGACCTCTCTGGCCGAACCTTACGATCCCAAGAGCGGCATCGTCTTCGATCATGGATCCCCGCGCGGCGCGATGCTCAGCATCGAGGGGCTTCAAAACCTCGAAGGCGATATCGCCAATCTCGACAAGCTTTACGCCGCGGGCTTCCGCATGGCGGGGCTCACCCATTTCTTTGACAATGAGCTCGCGGGTTCGATGCACGGGCTCAAAAAGGGCGGCCTCACCCCGCTCGGACGCGACGTTGTGACGCGGATGGAAGCCAGGGGGATGATCGTCGACATCGCCCATTGCTCGAACGCCTGCGTCGCCGACATCCTCAAAATGGCGCGCCGCCCCGTCGTCTCCAGCCACGGCGGCGTGCAGGCGACGTGCAAGGTCAACCGCAACCTTTCGGACGAACAAATCCGCGGCGTCGCCGCGACCGGCGGCCTGATCGGCATCGGCTATTGGGACGCCGCGGTCTGCGACACCTCGCCCGCGAGCGTCGCCAAGGCGATGAAGCATGTCCGCGACCTCGTCGGCGTCGAGCATGTCGCGCTCGGCAGCGATTATGACGGCGCCACCACCGTGCGGTTCGACACGTCGAAACTCGTGCAGGTGACGCAGGCGCTGATCGACGCGGGTTTCAGCGACGATGAAATACGCGCCGCGATGGGCGGCAACGCGGTTCGCGTACTCAAGGCGGGGCTAGTGCCCCTGATCCCGCCCGCGCCATGATCCGCCTCGACGGCCACAACCGCATTGAGGAGCCCTTGCGCGGCGGGGTGATCGCGCTCGGCAATTTCGACGGCTTTCACGCCGGGCATCAGGCGGTCGTCGGCCGCGCGGTGCGGCACGCGCGCGATGAGGGCCGCCCCGCGATCGTCGCGACCTTCGACCCGCATCCGGTGCGCTTTTTCAAACCCGACGTCCCGCCCTTTCGCCTGACCACGCTCGACCAAAGGCAGGAGCTGTTCGCCGCGGCGGGCGCCGAAGCGATGCTCGTCCTGCCGTTCGACGCGACGCTCGCGGGCACGACGGCGGAGGATTTCATCACCGAGCTGCTGCTCGATCGCTACGGCGCCGCGGGCGTTGTCACCGGCGCCGACTTCGTCTTTGGCAAGGGCCGCGGCGGCGATGTCGTCACCCTCGCCGATCATGCACGCCGCCTCGGCTTCTTCACCGAGATGGTCGCCCCCGTCGACGACGCCGAGGAAGTCGTCTCGTCGAGCCGTATCCGCGAGGCGTTGCAGGCGGGCGACTGCGCCGCCGCGACGCGCCTGCTCACCCGCCCCTTCACGGTGCGCAACGTCGTGCAGCACGGCGACAAGAACGGCCGCCTGCTGGGTTTCCCGACCGCGAACCTCGAAATGGGGCAATATCTGCGCCCGCGTTACGGCATCTACGCCGTCACCGGCCGCCTTCCCGACGGCCGCGTGCTCAAAGGCGCCGCGAACCTCGGCATTCGCCCGAGCTTCGACCCGCCGAATGAGCTGCTCGAACCGCATTTCTTCGACTTTGCCGAGGATCTTTACGGGCAGGAAATCGACGTCGCCTTTCACGCCTTCATCCGCGCGGAAGCGAAGTTCGACAATATGGACGCGCTGATGGCGCAGATCGCGGCCGATTGCGACCGGGCGAAGCAGTTACTGGCCGATCTGTAATATCATCGTCATGCCGGACCGGATCCGGCATCCATGGACCCCGGATCAAGTCCGGGGTGACGACGGGGGGGTGAATGACCGACAGCGAAGACTGGGCCAGCGCGCTCGAAGGCCCGCCCAAAAAGCCGATGAAGCGGCGCACGAAGATCCTGCTCTGGGTCTTCGCCGCCATCGTCGCATGGTTCACGCTGTCGAACGCAAGCTTCCTTGCCCCCGACCCCACCGGCAAGCGCGTGCTGATCGCGCATCGCGGCGTGTCGCAGTTGTTCGATCACACCGGCGTCACCGACGAGACATGCACCGCGACGCGCATCGATCCGCCCGAGCACGACTATATCGAAAACAGCCTGCCCTCGATGAAGGCCGCGATCGGCCGCGACGCGGACATGGTCAAATTCGACGTCGCGGGCACGAAGGACGGGCGGGTCGCGGTCTTCCACGACTGGGCGCTCGACTGCCGCACCGACGGCAAGGGACCGATCCGCGACCACACGATGGCCGAACTGAAGACGCTCGATATCGGCTATGGCTACACCGCCGACGGCGGCCAGACCTTCCCGCTGCGCGGCAAGGGCGTCGGCCTGATGCCCAGCCTCGACGAGGTGCTCGGCGCGATCGGCCATGCCTCGCTGCTGATCAACTTCAAATCGCGCGACCCGAAAGAGGCCGAACTCGTCCTCGCATCCTTCGCACGCGCGGGTATCGACCCGAACCAGCCGCGCTTCGGCTTTTTCGGCCCCCCGCGGCTGATGCAGGTCATCCGCGCCGAGGCGCCCAAGGCGTGGACGATGGACCCCGACGCCGCCAAGCGCTGCACCAGGGATTATATCGAATTCGCCTGGTCGGGCTGGTATCCGCCAAGCTGCGTCGGCGGCACGATCATCGTGCCGCTCGACACTCAATGGGCCTATTGGGGCTGGCCCGACCGCCTGCAGGACCGCGCCGCGAAACATGGCACGCGCGTCCTCCTCACCGGCCCGCGCGGCGACGAAACGGGCGGCATGGGGCTGTACAAGGTGAACCAGCTGACCAAGGTGCCCGCCAGCTTCACCGGCTATGTGTGGATCGACGACATCTACAATCTCGGTCCGGCGCTGCGCCCGCGGCAGAAATAGCGCCAGCCGAAGGTTTGCTCCCACGCGAATCTGCGCTAAGCGGCCGCCCATGACCGAGAGCACGCCCGCCGCCGAACAGCGCGATTATCGCGACACCGTCTTCCTGCCCAAGACCGACTTTCCGATGAAGGCCGGCCTGCCGCAGAAGGAACCGCTGATTCTCGCCAAATGGATCGAGGGCAATCTGGAAGGGCAGATTCGCGAAAGCCGCAAGGGCCGCGACCAGTTCATCCTCCACGACGGCCCGCCCTACGCGAATGGCGACATGCATATCGGCCATGCGCTCAACCATATCCTGAAGGACATGGTCGTCCGCACCCAGACGCTGAAGGGCAAGGACGCGCCCTACGTTCCCGGCTGGGATTGCCACGGCCTGCCGATCGAGTGGAAGGTCGAGGAGCAATATCGCAAGAAAAAGCTCAACAAGGACGAGGTTCCGGTCGAGGAGTTCCGCGCCGAATGCCGCGCCTATGCGCAGCATTGGGTCGACACCCAGCGCGAGCAGCTGAAGCGCCTCGGCATCGGCGGCGACTGGGACCATCCGTATTTGACGATGGATTATGAGGCCGAAGCCACCATCGTGCGCGAACTGCTCAAATTCGCCGCCAACGACATGCTCTATCGCGGCGCCAAGCCGGTGATGTGGTCGCCGGTCGAAAAGACCGCGCTCGCCGAGGCCGAGATCGAATATGAGGATATCGTCTCGACGCAGATCGACGTCGCGTTCGAAATCGTCGAGAGCCCGATCGCGGAACTGGTCGGGGCGCATGCGGTGATCTGGACGACGACGCCATGGACGATCCCGGTCAACCAGGCTTTGGCCTATGGGCCGGAGATCGACTACGCAGTTTTGGAATTAGCCGTGATCCAGACGGTGCAGGATGGCGTCAGTCCTGGCGACAACCCCGCCTTCAAGGCACTCAACGGCCGCCAGATACTCGTAGCAAATCAGCCGCAGTTGATTGAGCGCCTCGAGGCTAGCTTGGCGTCGGCTTGGGATGTGATGATCCAAACGACCCAGAAGAGCGTCCTCAAAGGCTCCAACCTCGCTGGCACCATCGCCCGCCACCCGATGCACGCGCTCGGCGGCTTCTTCGCGCGCCCGCGCCCGTTCCTCGCGGGCGATTTCGTCACCACCGACAGCGGCACCGGGCTCGTCCATATGTCGCCCGACCATGGCGAGGATGATTTCGACCTCTGCAAGGCGAACGGCATCGACCCCGTGTTCGCGGTCGAGGGCGACGGCAAATATCGCGAAGACTGGGGCTGGCTCGCCGGTCAGGGCAGCGTGATCAACGCGAAGTTCAACGCCCCCGACGGCCCGATCTGCACCGATCTGCGCGAATCCGGCGGGTTGCTCGCGGCCAGCGCCGATTACAAGCACAGCTATCCGCACAGCTGGCGCTCGAAAGCCAAGGTCATCTATCGCTGCACCCCGCAATGGTTCGTGCCGATGGACAAGGTGATGACGCATATCGAGCCCAAAACCCCGCGCGAAAAGCGCTGGGAGAATGAGGGCGGCGCGATCAACCCGGCCGAGGAAGATCTCTGCGCCGCGCCGACGCTGCGGCAGGCCGCCATGCAGGCGATCGACGACACGCGCTTCGTCCCCGCCAAGGGCCGCAACCGCATCGGGTCGATGGTCGAGGGCCGCCCCGACTGGGTGCTCAGCCGCCAGCGCGCGTGGGGCGTGCCGATCACGCTCTTCGTCGACCGCAAGACCGGCCATTATCTGAACGATCCCGCCGTCAACGACCGCATCGTCGCGGCGGTGAAGGCGGACGGCGTCGACGCGTGGAACGACGCGCGCGCGCAGGAATATCTGGGCGATGCCTATGACGCCGCGAACTACGAACGCATCGTCGACATTCTCGACGTCTGGTTCGATTCGGGCTGCACCCACGTCTTCGTGCTCGAAAGCGGCCGCTGGCCCGCGCTCGTCCGCCACGACGGCAGCACCCACAGCGCCGACCTCTATCTCGAAGGCAGCGACCAGCATCGCGGCTGGTTCCAGTCGTCGCTGCTCGAAAGCTGCGGCACGCGCGGACAGGCGCCGTACAAGGCGGTGCTGACGCACGGCTTCACGATGGACAGCAAGGGCTTCAAACAGTCGAAGTCGCTCGGCAACACGACCGATCCCGTCAAGGTGATGGAAACCAACGGCGCCGACATCATCCGCCTGTGGGCGCTGAGCGTCGACTTCACCGAAGACCATCGCATCGGCGACGAGATCCTGAAGGGCGTCGCCGACCAGTATCGCAAGCTGCGCAACACCTTCCGCTACCTGCTCGGCGCGCTCGACGGGTTCAGCGAAGAGGAACGTATCACCGACGTCGCGGCAATGCCCGAGCTGGAGCGTTACATGCTCAGCCTGCTCGCCGACCTCGACGCGAAGATGCATCAGGCGGTCGATGATTTCGACTTCAACGGCTACACGCGCCTGCTCGCGGATTTTTGCAACGAGGATCTGTCGGCCTTCTATTTCGACATCCGCAAGGACGTCCTCTACTGCGACCTCGGCCCCGCCGCGCCGCTCGGCACCGACACGCGCCGCGCGTACCGCAGCGTGCTCGATGTGCTGTTCCACGCGCTCGTCCGCTACGCCACCCCGGTGCTGGTCTTCACCGCCGAGGAAGTGTGGGGTACGCGCTATCCCGATGCGGGCAGCGTGCATTTGCTGGAATGGCCGGCCGTCGATGCCGCCTGGAACGACGCCGCGCTCGCCAGTAAATGGGCGGGCGTCCGCACCCAGCGCGAAGCGGTGACCGAAGCGATCGAACCCTATCGCCGCGAAAAGACGATCCGTTCGAGCCTCGAAGCCGAAGTCACGATCCCCGACCCGACGCTCGATCCCGCCGCGCTGGAGGAAATCTTCATCGTGTCGGTCGCGCGCGCGGGCGACGAACTCGCAGTCACCCGCACCGAAAACCACAAATGCGGCCGCTGCTGGCGCCACCTGCCCGAGGTGACCGAGGACGGCAGCTTGTGCAATCGCTGCGACTCGGTATTGGACGCAGCATGAGCAGCCAACGTTCGCCGCACCTGCGCTTCGGCCTGATCTTTGCGGCCCTCGCCTTCCTCTTCGACCAGGTCACCAAATGGGTCGTCACCGTGCCCTTGTCGCTGGAGCCCAAGGGACAGATCGAGCTTGCGAGCTTCTTCAACCTGACCTGGGCCGAAAATTGCGGGATTTCGCTGTCGATGTTCGCCAGCTGCACCGACACGACGCGCTGGACGCTCGTCGCGGTAACGGGGCTGGTCGCCGCCGCGGTCGCCTTCTGGATGACGCGCGAACAGGCGAAGGGCGACGTGATCGCGCTCGCGATGATCCTCGGCGGCGCGCTCGGCAATATCGTCGATCGCGTACGTTTCGGCTATGTCGTCGACTTCGCCGACCTGCATTTCGGCGATTTCCGCCCCTTCATGATCTTCAACGTCGCCGATGCGTGCATCACGCTCGGCGTGCTTTTGCTGGTTGCGCGCGCGCTGCTCTTGGGCGAAAAGACCGCAACCACGGACGGCCAGCCGTCCGCCGATTAACGGGGCGCATTGGGAGTATGATTAAAGTGAACCGGACCACCGCCATCCTGGCAGCCTCGTTTCTTGCCACCACCCTGTCGGCCTGCGGGTCGAACAGCCTGTTCAGCCGCGACCGTCCCGACGAAATGATGGTGTCGCGTCAGGCGCCGCTCGTCGTGCCGCCCGACTTCGCGCTGACCCCGCCGGCTCCCGGCACCGCGCGCCCCGGCGGCGAAACGACCGCCGAACAGACGCTGCGCGCACTCTTTGGCGGCGCGTCGCAGCGTAGCGCGAGCGAAACGCAGATCATCGGCAGCGCCGACGGCGCGCGCGCCGACCCGGGCATCCGCAGCCAGGTCGGCAGCCCCGACACGCAGGTCGTCGACAAGGGGCTCGTCGTCCGCGACATCCTCGCCGCCCCCGAAGGCGACGGTCGCGACGCATCGGCGGCGATCCCGACCGCCTGAGCCCGCTTCGAGACGTCAGTAAATCGACGGCCCGGCATCGCCCGGGCCGTTTTCCTTTGCGCCGCGCGGCAGCCATTCGTCGCCCCACGCCTTGATCGCGTCATAGGTCGGGCGCAGCGCCTGCCCCGACGGGGTCAGCCGGTATGTCGCGCGCTTGCCTTCGGGGGGCACGCGCTCGAGCACCCCCGCCTCCACCATCCAGCCCAGCCGCGAGGTCAGCGCGGCGCGCGAAACGTCGAGCCGTCCGAGGAAGTCCTCGAACCGGTCGATCCCCAGGAAGGCCTCGCGCAGGATCAGCAGCACCCAGCGGTCGCCGAGCAGCCGCGACGCGCGGCCGACGGCACAGGGCGAACGCGATGGCACATACTCCTTCATAAGTCTGGATTTAAGACTTGACGCCACTACGATGCAAGCGGCAATAAGTCTGCATTACAGACTTAAAGGGATGGATCATGCGCGGACACCGCTTTGCCAGCAACGACGAGGCCGTCGCCTATATGAAAAGCGTCGCGGTCGATGCGTCGGGCTTCACCGCCTTCCTTGGCGTCGAACCTTTGCGCTGTTTCGATGGCGAGGCCGAACTGCTGCTCGCGTTGCGCCCCGACATGACCCAGCATCACGGCTATGCGCATGGTGCGATCGTCGGACTGATGGCCGACAACGCCTGTGCATGGGCGGCGTCGAGCGTGATTGGCGACGTCGTCACCGGCAGCTACACGATCAACTTCCTTGCCCCCGCGAAGGGCAGCCGGCTGCGCGCAAGGGGCAGCGTGGTCAAGGCGGGAAAGCGTCAGGCGATCGTACGCGCCGATGTCTGGGCCGAAAGCGACGGCGAAGAACCGCGCCGCTGCGCCATCGCGCAGGCGACGATCGTCCCCGTCGGCTAATCCGTCAGAACAGCCACGCCAGAAACGCTACCGCGACGAGGCTCTCAACCATCGCGCGCGAGGCATGGCCGAAGGCTCTGAGCGCGCTCGCCCGCAAATGCTGGCGGAACCATAATATCTGCAAGGTTCCGAACCATAGCAGCGCGAACAGATAAAGCCCCGCGCCCGTCAGCACCGACCATATATGCGACAGGCGGATGAGCACTTCGGACAATCCGCTCATCAGCGCGAGCGGTGCCGCGACATAGCATTGCGCATAAAAGGGGCCGCGCAGCGTCTCGCGGTCGAGCGGTTCGCGCTTCGCGCGCAGCAGCCGCGCCGCCAGCACGAGCGGGAACAGGCTGAAGGTCGCGGTGCGCAGCAGGATCAGGCTCGAATCGTCGCTGATCAGCGCGCTGAGGCCCACCTTGCTCCCGATCTCCTCGGCCTGCCCGACGATCGACAGCTCGATCCCGTGCCCGAGGATCAGCGTCAGCAGCAGGAACAAGGGCGGCGCGAGCGTGTCGGTATATTGCTTCTCCTCGGCATCATGCTGCTCGAGGTCCGAATAATCCATCATCTTCAACGGCCGCACCAGCGTGCGCCACAAGGTGACCGGATAAAAGATCAGCCACGACATCACCTCGTAGAGCAGCTCGTCGAGCGATTTCAGGAGGTTGAAGAAGTTCATGCCGACGCCTCGGCGCGACGGCGGCCCTCGGCGAGCCATCCGGCAAAGCTGCGTACCGTCGTCGGGCGCCCTTCGTCCCACATCGGCCATGCGCGCCAGTCATAGCCCCGCTGCTGGCAAAAACGTTCGAGCCAGTCCTGCGGCTCGTCGGGATCGATCGAAAGGCGGTTCAGGAAATCATCGTTGGGATGCGGCGTCGCCGGCGACCAATGGTCGGCGATCTCCTCCCACAGATATTGCGCTATGTCGGGATCGGAGACGTCGGCGACGGCCGTCAGGAACTCATCCTCGCTGAGATTGGGCCGCGATGCCGCGAGCTTCGCCGCCTCGCTTCGCCAGCGGCGCTCCATCAGGGCCCACAGCAGCAGGAACAGTCCGACGCAGCCAGCGGCGAACCACCAGCCGCTCAAGCCCGCGCGCCTGCTTCCTCGACGCCCGCGCTGTTATGCCGCAGCGCCTTCAGTACCGTGTCGACGATCTGCGGTGCGTTGAGCCCCGCTTCGTCATATTGCAGCTCGGGCTTGTCCTGGTCCTGGAAGACGTCGGGCAGCCGCATCGTGCGCAGCTTCAGCCCGGCGTCGATCAGCCCCTCGTCGCTCGCGAGCGTCAGTACATGCGCACCCAGGCCGCCGACGCTGCCCTCCTCGACCGTCACGCACACCTCATGGCTCGCGAGCGTCTTGCGAATAAGCTCCTCGTCGAGCGGCTTCGCGAAGCGGAGGTCGATCACACTCGTCGACAGTCCGCGCGCTTCCAATATGTCGGCCGCCTTCAGCGCCTCCGCGAGCCGCGTGCCGAGCGACAGGATCGCGACGGTCTTGCCGCTGCGCACGACGCGCCCCTTGCCGATTTCGAGCTTCACCGGGACCTCGGGCAGCGCCACCCCGGTGCCATTGCCGCGCGGATAGCGGAAAGCGATCGGGCCTGCGTCATATTCGGCGGCGGTATAGGTCATATGGACCAGCTCGGCCTCGTCGGCCGCCGCCATCACCACCATATTGGGCAAGGTCGCCAGATAAGTGACGTCGAACGACCCCGCATGCGTCGACCCGTCGGCGCCGACGAGCCCGGCGCGGTCGATCGCGAAGCGCACCGGCAGATTCTGGATCGCCACATCATGCACGACCTGATCATAGGCACGTTGAAGGAAGGTCGAATAGATCGCCGCGAACGGCCGCATCCCCTGCGCGGCGAGCCCCGCGGCAAAGGTCACCGCATGCTGTTCGGCGATGCCAACGTCGAAGGTCCTTGTCGGATGCGCCTTCGCGAATTTGTCGACGCCCGTCCCCGACGGCATCGCCGCGGTGATCGCGACGATGCGCTTGTCGGTCTCGGCCAGCTTGGCGAGCGTTTCGCCGAACACATTCTGATACTGCGGCGGTCCCGGCGGCGCCTTCGCCTGCTCGCCGGTGATCACGTCGAATTTCTGCACGCCGTGATATTTGTCGGCGGCGGCCTCGGCGGGGGCATAGCCCTTGCCCTTCATCGTCACCGCATGGATCAGCACCGGGCCATGGTCGCTGTCGCGCACATTCTCCAGCACCGGGATCAGATGCTCGAGATTATGGCCGTCGATCGGCCCGACATAATAGAAGCCGAGTTCCTCGAAGAGCGTCCCGCCCATCGCCATGCCGCGCGCGAACTCGTCGGTCTTCTTTGCCGCCTTGTGCAGCGGCTCGGGCAGCTTGCGCGCAAAGCGCCGCGCGATTTCGCGCAGCTCGATGAACGGCCGCGACGATACGAGCTTCGCGAGGTACGCCGAAAGCCCGCCCACCGGCGGCGCGATCGACATGTCGTTGTCGTTCAAGATCACGATCAGCCGGTTGCCCGCCGCCGCGGCATTGTTCATCGCCTCATAGGCCATGCCCGCCGACATCGACCCGTCGCCGATCACCGCGATCGCGCGGCCGGGTTCGTCCTTCAGCTTGTTCGCGATCGCAAAGCCCAGTGCCGCGCTGATCGAGGTCGACGAATGCGCCGCGCCGAACGGATCATATTCGCTCTCGCTGCGCTTGGTGAAACCGCTAAGCCCGCCCCCGGTGCGCAAGGTGCGAATCCGGTCGCGGCGCCCGGTGATGATCTTGTGCGGATAGCATTGGTGCCCGACGTCCCACACGATCTTGTCGCGCGGCGTGTCGAACACATAATGGAGCGCGGTGGTCAGCTCGACAACGCCCAGTCCCGACCCCAGATGGCCGCCGGTGGTGCCCACGGCGGAAATCATCTCGGCGCGCAGCTCGTCGGCGAACTGGCGGAGGTCTTCGGGCTTCAGCTTGCGGAGGTCGGCGGGGACATCCACCGTGTCGAGCAGCGGCGTATGCGGACGATCGGTCATCGCGCGGTCATACTGCCAAGCGCATGGGGTGTCGAACGAAAAGGGGGACCCCGCCGGTCAGCGCACACGCCCCGGATTCCGGATATCTTCGGTCAATTGCCAGCAATCGCCGGTGCGCCGGAACGTCACATGGCCGCCCGGCCCGGTCGTTTCGATCAGCGTTCCCGGCCCGTCGCCCTCGCCCGGCTCGAAGCGCCCGGGCATCCAGTCGACGCGCTCGACTCCCGAGGAAGGGGCGCTGAAATCGACCTGGACATAGACAAGCTGGCGCGGGTCGCCCCCTTTCGCCTCGAACAGCCGCTCCGACGCGCTGGTGACATAGCTGTAGTCGATCATCACGATCGGAAAATCCTTCGTGGCGCTTGCGCCATAGCGCGCGCGCACGGCTTGGCTGTTGGCAAAGGGCCACAGGAAAGCAGGGAAATCCCCGTTGCGGCACGCACTTTCGGCCTCGCCCAGAAGGAAACGGTCGCTCTCGCTCAGCGCCTCGTCGGCCGCCGCAGCACCTGCCGGCGCAAGCACACACAACGCCACAGTCATCGCAAAGCCCGGGCGTACATCAATCTTCATCATCGTCACTTTTCTCCTGATCGGGCTGCGCCTGTCTGGCCGCCCCAACCTGCGCATAAAGCCCGCGCACCATCAGGTCGGTGAACACCAGCATGACCCCCACCATGCCGAGGAAGAGCGCGACCGCAACCGCGGGAAGGCGGCCGACCGTCTCGACGCCTTCCTTCCTCATGACCGCCGCAAGTATCGCCGCGGTCGCCATGAAGGCATAGCCGATGAAGCGCGGCACGCGGCTCATGATGCGCGCTCCCACCAGACACCCGCTGCGGAACCAATCGCACAGCGGGGGCATATGAAAGCGGCGAAGAGGCGTTGGTTCATGCAAGGCACATGCGACCAAATGCATCCTTCGGCAAGACGAAGCCGTTGCAATGGCGGATTGTTTACTTACACCCCCGTAAAGAGGGGCAAGACCATAGGATATTTAGGCGGATGACCATCGACGATTCGAGACTGTTTCTCCGCATCAGCCCACCCGCGCGCATCGTTCCGCTTCTTGTCGCCTTCGCGCTTGCCGCACCGGCGGCCGCCGAAGAGGCGCCGCTTCCCTATGAACTGACCGCGACCCCCGACACCGGCCTCGCGCCCGGGACCGAGGAAGAGCCCGCGCGCTATCTCCAGAACACCGATATCGACGAGAACATCCTGCTCCCCGGCGCGCGGCCCGACGACGACGATGATGATTCCGACCGAAAATGGTCGCGCGACTATATCGCCGTCGCGGCAGGCGTGCTGAACTCTCCCGACTATAATGGCTCGGACGACCGCCGCTTTGTGCCGGCTTTCTATATCCGCGGCCGATACGAGGGCTTTTCCTTCTCGACCCGCGGCACCAATTTCCAGGTCGACCTGATCCGCCATCGCCGCGGCCAGAAGATCGACTGGAAACTCGGTCCGATCGTCAGCCTGCGCGCCGACCGCACCGGCAGCGTCAAAGATCCGCAAGTCGACCTGCTGCCCGATCGCAAAATGGCGGTCGAAATGGGCATCTTCGCCGGGGTCACCAAAACCGGCGTAATCACCAGCGCTTATGATCAGCTCGGCTTTCGCATGGTCGCGCTCAAGGATGTTTCGGGCAACCATGGCAGCTGGACCGCATCGCCGACGATCGATTACGGCACCCCGCTGTCGAAACGCGCCTTTGTCGGCATTTCGCTATCGATGAACATCTATGGCAAGGGTTTCGGCCGCTATTATTTCGACGTCGACCCCCTCGGCAGCGCAGCGAGCGGCCTCCCCGTCTACACCGGCGCGGGGCAGAAGGCGACGATCGGCAAATATACGGTCGGGCTGGCGGGCGCCTATGCCTTGTCGGGCGACCTTCGCAAGGGTTTCGTGCTGATCGGCGGCGCCCAATATGGCCGCCTCGGCCAGCGCTTCGCCGATTCGCCGATCGTGGCGGAGGCGGGCAGCGAGGACCAGTGGCTCTTCGGAGGGGGCTTGGCTTACCAGTTCTGAGGCCGCCGCCGTGGCGGACATAATATCCTCCCTGTGCGGCCGCTTCCCTTGTATCTACGTCGTGGCCGACAGCAACGGCTGCCCAATCGCGATGACTTGACCAAAATCGTATACGATGTACTAAGGCGCTCCTCTACAATATCGTCGCGGAGACGCCTTTCTTGACCTCCTATTCTCCAGATGTTCCGCGCGGAGCGCATCTCGCCGGCGTCGTGCTGGTCGGTTGCGGCAATATGGGTGGCGCGATGCTCGCCGGCTGGCTCCAGAGTGGCGTGCCGGCCTCGTCAATAGCTGTCGTCGATCCTTTGCTCGCGGCCGCGCCGGAAGGGGTGCGGCTGCTCGGTTCGGTCCCGACCAAGCTCGCCCCGCCCGGGGTGCTGGTCCTCGCGGGGAAGCCGCAGAAGCTTGCCGAGATCGCGCCATCGCTCGCGGCGGCGCGCAACGACGAAATGACCCGGGCCTTCCGGCTTAATTCCCTCCCCCAAGATCAATGAAGGACCCCCGAATGATAGCTGGTTCGATTTTCGTCGGCGCGACCGAAGACAGCGCAACCGAGACTTTCCTTGCGGTCGATCCATCGACCGGACAGACAGTCGAACCGCCGTTCGGCGCCGCGGATGCGAGCCATGTCGACCGTGCCTGTGCGCTCGCCGATGCCGCCTTCGCCAGCTTTTCCGAAACCACGCTCGAAGCGCGCGCGGCGTTTCTCGAAGCCATTGCCGACGGCATCGCCGCGATCGGCGACGATCTGATCGAACGCGCAATGGCCGAGAGCGGCTTGCCGCGCGCAAGGCTCGAGGGCGAGCGCGGCCGCACGATGGGGCAGCTGCGCATGTTCGCCGCCTTTGTCCGCGCGGGCGACTGGTTGCACGCGACGATCGATCCCGCCTTACCCGATCGCGCGCCGTTGCCGCGGCCCGACCTCCGCCGCCGGCACCTTGCGCTCGGCCCCGTCGCGGTGTTCGGCGCGAGCAACTTCCCGCTCGCCTTCTCGGTCGCCGGCGGCGACACCGCCTCGGCGTTCGCCGCGGGCTGCCCGGTGGTGGTCAAGGGCCACTCCGCGCATCCCGGCACGGGCGAGCTTGTCGCGCGCGCGATTCGGGCAGCGGTCGCGAGCTGCGGGCTCCACGAAGGCGTCTTCTCCTACCTGCCCGGCCCGTCGAACGCGCTGGGCGGCGCCCTCGTCGCCGATCCGCGGATCAAGGCGGTCGGCTTTACCGGGTCGCGCGGTGGCGGGCTCGCGCTCATGCAGATCGCCGCGGCGCGGGCAGAGCCGATCCCGGTTTATGCCGAAATGAGCAGCATCAATCCGGTCATCCTATTTCCTGCCGCGCTCGACAACCGGGCCGAAGCGCTGGGCGAGGCGTTCGCCCAGTCGCTGACGATGGGGGCCGGGCAATTCTGTACCAACCCCGGCCTGCTGGTCGCGCTGGACAGTCCCGATCTCGACCGCTTCGCCGCCGCAGCGGGCGCTGCGCTGTCGGCCATTGCCCCTGCGACGATGCTCACGCCGGGTATTCACAAAAGCTTCGAGAGCGGTGTCGATGCCCTCGAGCGCCATTCGGCGACGCAGCTTGTCGCGCGCGGGGCCGAAGGGCCGGGCACTTGCGCGGCACGCGGTGCGCTGTTCATCACCGACGCCGCGGGTTTCCTCGCCGACACGGCGCTCGGCCACGAGGTGTTCGGCTCATCGTCGGTGATCGTCCGCTGCCGCGATATCGACGAGGTTGCGACACTGATCGCGGGGCTCGAGGGCCAGCTCACCGCGACGCTCCAGATCGACGCCGACGACGAGCCGCTCGCCGCGCGGCTGCTGCCGCTGATCGAACGCAAAGTGGGGCGCATCCTCGCCAATGGCTGGCCAACCGGGGTCGAAGTTTGCCATGCGATGGTCCATGGCGGACCTTATCCGTCGACCTCTGACGGGCGGAGCACCTCGGTCGGCACGCTTGCGATCGAACGCTTCGTGCGGCCCGTCAGCTACCAGAATTTGCCCGAAAGCTTGCTCCCGGCGGCGCTGAAGCCGGCCAATCCGTGGGGCATCGCGCGCCGTATCGACGGCGCACTTGTCCTCGGCGATTGATAAGGCAACGCTCGCGTCCGGCGGTGGGCGCGAGCGTTGCCCTGCCCCCGTTCAGTTGCCTATGGCCGCGCTGTCGTAGAAGGCGTCAAGGTCGCGCTTGAACTGCCCGATGACTGCCGGGTTGATGTAAACCATGTGGCCCGATTCATAATAATGATAGGTCAGGTTCGCGCGCAACGACGGGTCGATCTGCATATGCTTCAGATCATATTCGGCGCCAAAAAAGGGCGTCGCCATGTCGTAATAGCCGTTGAGTGACAGCACTTTCAGATAGGGATTCTGGCGCATCGCGGCCGACAGGTCGAGCGCGGTGTTGGCAAGCGCCATCTGCGCGCCGCCCTGCCGTCCGCCCGGCGCGCGGTGGCGCTGGTCCCAATTGCCGCCGCCGATCTTGACATAATAATTGGGACGGTAGCTGAGCTTGGTTTTGTAGCCGAGCGTGCCGAACAGATATTTGTTAAGCGCGCCGACATAGGGCCCGCTGATCGCGGCGTCGGTGGTGTCATATTCGGGCCCTTCGCCCGCAGCATCGACGTCGATGCCGATGAAACGCGAATCGAGCCGCCCGACGGTGCGTTTCTGGTCGCGCATCAATTCCTTGCGGAAGCGCGACAGTTCGACGCGCAGGTCGGCGTCGAGGACATATTTGACCGGCAGCCCTGTATAGGCGCTCATCTGCTGCGCGACGGCATTGCGTTCCTCGTCACCGAGGTCCGATCCCTTGGCGAGTGCCGCCGCATAGGGTCCCGTCGTCCACTGCCGCACTTCGGTCAGGAAGGGTTCGAGCGCCGCGGGCTTGTTAGCCAGCCGGTTGTGATACCAGGCGGTCGCCGCATAACTTGGCAGATAGGTGAGGTAAATCTGGTCGTAGCCCGGCTGGCGCACGCCATAGTTCAGGATCGACGACAGCAGCACGACGCCGTTCATCTGCACACCGCGCTGCTGCAGCGCATACACCAGCCCCGCGCCGCGCAGCGTGCCATAGCTTTCGCCGAACAGGAATTTCGGGCTGTCCCAGCGGTCGCTGACTGTGAGGTAGCGCATGATGCCGCGCGAGAAGGCGTCTATATCCTGATCGACCCCCCAGAATTCGGGGCCTTTCGACTTGCCGATCGGGCGCGACAGGCCGGTGCCGATCGCGTCGAGAAAGACGATGTCGGTCTTGTCGAGCATCGTCTCGGGATTGCTGCGTATACGGTATGGCGCGGGCGCGGTGCTACCCGCGGTCGGCGTTTCGACGAGCACGGGGCCGATCGATCCCATGTGCAGCCACATGCTCGACGACCCCGGCCCGCCGTTGAAGGTGAAGGTGACCGGACGCGGCGCCGCACCCTTCGGCCGGTCGGCGACATAGGCGACATAGAACATGCTCGCGACCGCCTCGCCATCGTCGTCGCGGATGGTGAGCGTGCCGGGGGTCGCGGTATAGGCAATCGTCCGGCCCTTCACCGTCACGCTGCCGCGTTTCGGCTGCGCGTCCTCCTCGGCACTGGCACGCGCGATATCCTCTTCGGGTTCGTTCGCGTCGGCCTTCGCGCTTTCGCTCTTGCCGGTTTCGGCTTTCTTTTCCTGCGCGGCGGCGGGCAGCGCGAGTGCCGCGGCCAGCGCGACAAGGATCGGATAGCGGTTGATACGCATGGATCTCTCCTGGGAATATTCTGTCGGGGGAGGAAATCAGGGCGCGACGGCGGTCGGGACTTCGCCGCCGTCGGCGATGAATTTTTCGAGCTGCTGTTCGAGCACCGGAAGCGGCACCGACCCCAGCGCGAGGAAGGTGTCGTGGAACTTGCGCTGGTCGAACTTCGGCCCGAGTTTCACCTCGGCGTCGGCGCGCAGCCGGCGGATCGTGATTTCGCCGAGCTTGTAGGCAAGCGCCTGTCCCGGCCAGCTGATATAGCGGTCGATCTCGGTCTCGACGTCGTGCTGCGCGAGTGCGGTGTGGCTCGCCAGATAGTCGATCGCCTTCTCGCGGCTCCAGCCATAATGATGGACGCCGGTGTCGACGACGAGCCGCGAGGCGCGCCACATCTCGAACGAAAGGCGGCCGAAATCCTCGTAGGGCGTGCGATAAATGCCCATCTTGGTCCCGAGCCATTCGGTGTAGAGCCCCCAACCCTCGCCATAGCCCGAGAAATAGGTCTGGCGGCGGAAGGCCGGCCATTTCGTCGTCTCGAGCGCGACGGCGGCCTGGAAGCTGTGCCCGGGAACGCATTCGTGCAGCGTCAGCGCGGGGATCTGGTACAGCGGCCGCGACGGCAGGTCGTACGTGTTCATCAGGCACGCATCCAGCCCGCCGCGCCCTGCGGTATAGGTCGGCGCGATCGCGTCGGGCACCGGCAGGATCGTGAAACGATAGCGCGGCAGGAAGCCGATCGTATATTTCAGCTGGCCATCGGCGCGCTTGGCGACAAGCGCCGAGAAGGCGAGCAGCTCCTCGGGGGTCTTCGCATAAAATTGCGGGTCGGTGCGCAGGAACTGGATGAACGCCGCGAGGTCACCTTTGAACCCCGCCTTCTCCTTCACCTGCTCCATCTCGGCGGTGATCCGCGCGACTTCCTTAAGGCCGATTTCGTGGATCTGCTCTGCGGTCAGTGCGGTGGTCGTATATTCGCGGATCTGCGCCTGATAAAAGGCCTTGCCGTCGGGCATCGCCTCGGCCGCCAGCGTCGTCCGCGCCTTCGGCAGATACTCTTGCTTAAAGAAGGTCAGCAGCTTGGCATAGGCGGGCGCGACCGTCCCCGCGACCACCTGCCGGGCTTCGGCGCGCAGCCGCTCCTGATCCGCCGCGGGGATCGTCGAGGGCATCTTGGTGAAGGCGCTGTAGAAGGGGTTCTTCGCCGGGTCGGTGTCGACATAGGCGGCGATCGTCGCGTCGCGTCCTTCGAGCGAGGCGCGCGGCACGCTGAAGCCGCGCTTCAGGCCCGCGCGCATATTGACTACCTGCTCGTCGAAATAGCGCGGGATGTCGCGCATGCGGCCGATGTAGCGCTGATATTCCTCAAGCGACGGCCAGGCGTCGCGCGCGCTCAGCCCCGACCAGAACTGGCTGTCGGCGTTGAACGGCATCTCCCACATCCGGTACTTGCCCTCGGCGACGAAGGCCTCGAGGCTGGTGCGCAGCACCGCGGCGTTGATCTTCTCATTCTCCGACAATTGATCGATGGGGATGGCGTCGAGCGCCGCGAGCGTCTTTTGCCAATAGGTCTGCCGCGCCGCTTGTGTCGCCGCGTCGACGCGCGGCAGATGGTCGGCCGATGCGGTGAAGGGCGGGTCGCCGATGCGCCGGGCGAATTCCTTCTGCCGCCAGGCCCATTCGGCCTCGTACAGATCGCGAAGCCGGGCGTCGGCGCTTCCGGGCGTCGGCGCCGCGGCCGAAGGGACAGGCGCGGCGGGTGTCTCTGCCGCGGCGGGCGCCAGCGGCAGAAGAGCGAGGGTCGAAAGCAGGATCGTGCGGGTGAACAACTTCTGTCTCCTCATCGGAAAAATCAGGCGGCGGGTTCGGGGTTCGGGTTCTTGCCCCCGCCCGCGATCCATTCGTCGAGCACGCGCTCGAGCGTCGGCAGCGGCACCGAGCCGAGCCCGAGCAGCGTGTCGTGGAACCAGCGTTGGTCGAAACTGGCGCCGAGCTTCTCTTCGGCCTCGGCACGCTTGCGGCGGATCAGCATCTCGCCGAGCTTGTACGCGAGTGCCTGCCCCGGATCGTTGATGTACCGGTCGACCTCGATCGTGATCTCGTGATCCGACAAAGCGGTGTGCGCCTTCATGAAATCGAGCGCCTGCTGCCGCGTCCAGCCCTTGTGGTGCAGCCCGGTGTCGACGACGAGCCGCGCGGCGCGCCACATTTCATAGGTTTCGCGCCCGAACTCGTCATAGGGCGTTTCGTAGATCCCCATCTGCATGCCGAGCCATTCGGTGTAGAGTCCCCAGCCCTCGCCATAGCCCGAGAAATAGGTCGTGCGGCGGATCTGCGGCCGGTCGGGCGCCTCGAGCGCAAGCGCGGCCTGGAAGCTGTGGCCGGGCGCGCATTCGTGCGCGGTCAAAGGCGGGATCGTATAGAGCGGACGCGCGGGCAGATTGTACGTGTTCATCAGGCAGCTCTCGAGCCCCCCGTTTCCGCCGGTCGCGAAGGGCGCGATATTGTCGGGGGTCTGGCGGATCGTGAAGCGATAGCGCGGCAGGTGGCCGACGAGGAATTTGAGCTGACCGTTGATCCGGTTCGCGACATAGGCCGATTTCGCCATCAGCTCGTACGGCGACTTGGCCGTGAACTGCGGGTCGGTCTTCAGGAAATGGAGGAAGCCGGCGAAATCGCCCGTCCATCCCGACTTCTTCATCGTCGCCTGCATGTCGGCGTCGATCCGCGCGACCTCCTTGATCCCGATTTCATGAATCTGCTCGGGTGTCAGGTCGAGCGTCGTATATTGGCGAATCTTCGCGGCATAATAGGCCTTGCCGTCAGGCAGCGCTTCGCCCGCGATCGCGGTGCGCGACTTGGGGATATATTCGTCGCGGACGAAGGCGCGCAGCTTTGCGAACGCCGGTGCCGCAGCAGCGACCGCAGCGCGGCCCTCGGCTACCAAAGCCGTGCGTTCGGTTTCGGGGATGCTGCCGGGCATTGCAGCGAAGCTGGTGAACAGCGGGTTCTTGTCGACATCGGCCGACGCCAGCGGTTCGATCGGCGCGTCGCGGCCGGCTAGCGAGACCTGCGGCTTGGTGAAGCCGCGCTTGAGTCCTGCGCGCATGTTGACGATCTGCTGATCGACATAACGCGGCATATCGCCGAGCCGCTTGATATAATTGCGATAGGCGTCGGCGTTCGGCAGCCCGCCGCGCGGCGCGATCCACGTCCAGAAAAAGAACGGATCCTCATATTCGCGGTATTTCTGCTCGACCCCGAACTCTTCGAGTGCGGTCTTGAACACCTCGGCGTTGATCCGCTCTTCGGGAGACAGCTGGTCGAACGGGATCTTGTTGAGCTCGGCCAGCGCATTGTTCCAATAGGCGGCGCGGCGCGCCTGGCTTGCGGCATCGACGCTCGGAAAGCGGTCGCTGCCGTCGCGGTCGCCGTCCGGGTCGAGCGCGAGTTCCTGCGTGCGCCATTTCCACTCGGCATCATAAAGCGCCTTCAGCCGCGCGTCTGCCGACTGTGAGGCCGATTGCGGAGCTTGCGCGAAAGCGGGGGCGCCGAGGGCGATGGCCGAGACGGCCAGCAGCGCGGGAGCGAGATATCGCATCGAAATTTCTCCTGTTGATCAGTAACCGGCCGCGAGGCCGGCGCGGCGAGGATCGGCGACGCCGGTCAGGCTGCCGTCGGGATTGCGCTGGATCGCCTGGATCGATCCGAAGTGCCAGTTATAGGGGGCGGTCGGGCGGACATTGACGCCGTATCGGGTCTTGAGTTCGTCGCGCACCGCCTGCGTCACGCGGCTCTCGACCACCATCGGGACGCCCGCCTGCGATCCCTGGAAACGCGGCGCGTCGACCGCCTGTTCGAGTGACATGCCATAACCGAGCAGGTTGATCAGCGTGATCGTCACCGCGCGCGACGACAGACCGGGCGACCCGATCGTCATCCACGGCTTGCCGTCTTTCGCGATCATCGTCGGCGGGAAGGGCGAGATCACGCGGCGGCCGGGGCCGGCGGTGTTGCCGGGGAAATTATTGCCGCTGTTCATCGCGATCCCGTCGACGACCATGCCGGTCGCGAAGGTGCTGCCGTAAACCGAGTGGGTGACCGAGGCCATATTCCCCTGCGCATCGACCGCGACGAGATGGTTGGTGTCGGTCGAGTGGCGGTCGTGGCTATCGAAGGATGCGGCGAGTTCGAGCGCGCTTCCCGGCGTTGCCGCGGCTTGCGGCGCTACGGCGGGCTTGGGCAGGCTTGCGGTCACCTGCGCGGCGAAGCGCTTGGCATTGTCCTTCGACAGCAGCATGTCGGTCGGCACGTCATAGCTCAGCGGGTCGCGGACGAACTCGTCGGTGGCGGTCTCTGCGTAGCCGAAGGCGCGGCGGATCAGTTCGAGCGACTCCGCCGACTGCGAATAATGCGGACGCGCCTTGAGGTCGTAATTCTCGACGACGTTGAGCACCATCGAGATCAGCGTGCCGGCGGTCGACGGCGGCGGGGCGCCGATAACCTCGTAACCATTGTAGGTCGAGCGCAGCGGGGTTTCCCAGCGCGCCTTGTACCCCGCCAGTTCCTCGGCGGTCAGCCCCCCGCCCGTCGCGCGCACCGCAGCGACGAAGCGCTGCGCCCATTCGCCGGTGTAGATATATGATGGTCCTTCGGCGGAAATACGGCGCATCGCCTGTGCCAGTCGGGGGTGCTTCACGATCGTGCCGACAGGCGGAACATAACCGTCGGGCAGATATTCCTCGCGCCCCGAAGGGTAAGCGGAAAGCCGCGTCAGCGCCGCCTCGGCCAGTTCGCCGTAGAGGAAGGAATACATCGGGTAACCGTCGTCGGCGAGCTTGATCGCGGGGGCGAAATAATCGCCCCATTTGAGCGTTCCGAAGCGGTCCGCTGCCGCCTTCAGCCCCGCTACGGTGCCCGGAATGCCGATGCGCTTGCCCGACGTGTCGGGCAGCCGTTCGCCGCCGCCGCCGGTATATTGCGCCCAACCACCACCGACCTGCGCGTCCTTCGTATGGTCGAGTTCGGCGTCGAGATAATGATATTCTTTGGTCTTCGCGTCATAATAGAGGATGGAAACGCCGCCCGCGAGCGTCGTCATCTGCGGTTCGATCACCGCCTGCATCGGGACCGCGGTCAGGACGGCATCGAGCGCGGTGCCGCCTTTCTTCATCACCTCGACCATCGCCTTGGTCACGGCGGGATTGGAGGAGGACGCCATCGCCGATTTGGCGTGAACCGCGGGCTTGGCACCCTGTTCCTGCGCGAGCGTCGGCCCGGCAATTATCACGAGCCCGAGCGTGACCAGCAATCGATAGTTTCTACCCATTTTGCGACCCCCTGTTTCGTTGTCGGATTATGCGTGCGTCAAACCGTCCCCTGCGCTGGTGCGGGCGTGAAGATGCGGACTCCGAAAACGGGGCCACAGCGTGTCGTATCGTTGGCGGGTTGGAAGCGGACGGTGACTTCGTCCTTTCCGCGCGTGAGATCGGCCGGAATCGGATAGTTGATTTCAAAGAATTCGCCGGGGTGCTCGCCGTCGAGCGCCTGCGTCGCGATTTTCGTCCCGTCGACGAGAATGTCGAACAGCTTGTTCCGCTCTTCGCCCCAATAGGTCGCCTGCAGCACCAGCGGGCCAGGGCGCACCTTCGCCTTATATTCGAAAAAGCCGAAAGTCCGCGCGTCGCGCCCGTGGCGGCCGCGATAGGTGACGGCATAGCTGTTTTTGGCGGTCAGCCCGTGGTCGCGCTCGGGCTGCATCTCGCCGAGGTTCATCACGTCGACCGAGCGGCGGGCGAGGTCCTGCTGGCGCGCATGTTCGGCAGCGAAGGCGACCTGCTCGCGCGCCCAGCCGGCGTCGTCGAAGCTTTTGAAATAGATCGCGGTGCGGCGATCGCGCTGCTGGTAAAAGGGTGCGAAGGCCAGGTCGGCGGGCCGCGCGATGCCGGTCGTGCGGAACTTCCCCGCCGCGGCATCGACCGGCGCGAAGCCCGCGAGCAGGTCGGCCGCGACGAGCGCGGGGGCGGGCCCCTCGAACGGCTGGTCGGCGGGGCCGAGGTCGGCGGCGAGCACGACGGGGCCGTGCAGCAGCGCGACGGTCGACGGATCGTCGTTCGCCGCCTCGGTGCGCAGCCGCATCGGCAGCGTCAGCGCGATGCGGTCGCCCTTCGCCCAGCGGCGGCGGATCACCGCATAATCGCCGGCAGCTGCCGGCACCGGTACATCGTTCACCGTCAACTTCGCGCCGTCGCACCAGCCCGGAATTCGCAGCGCGACGCCAAAGTCGCCCGCGCGATCGAGCGTCTCAAGCGTGATCGCGACGTCCTTGCCGAACGGATAGGCGGTCTCCATCCGGAAGCTGGCGCCTTGGCTTTCCCAGGTCGCGGTCGAGGCGATGTAGAGATTGACCAGCAAGGTGTCGCCGCTCTGCCACCACACCGAATCGCCATGCTTCGCGTGGCTCTCCATCCCCGACCCGACGCAGCACCAGAAATCGTCGAACGGCTTTGAAAATTTGCGCGCCGATCCCGACATCAGCGGCACCATATAGGCGAACATGCCCGTCGCCGGATCCTGATGCGCGAGGATATGGTTCGTGTGGGCGCGCTCATAATAATCGAACAGCCGCGCCTCGGGCCGCCAGCCGTACAGGTGGCGGGTCAGTTTCAGCATATTGTAGCTGTTGCAGCTCTCGCACGTCTGCTCGGTGATATGTTTCGAGATCGTCCGCGGCGCCGGGAAATATTCGCGGTCGGCATTACCGCCGATGACATAGCTATAGTCGCGGATCACCGTATCCCAGAAGAAGCGCGCCGCCTGGGCGTCGTCCGCCTTGCCGGTCAGTTCGTGCAGCCGGGCAAGGCCGATGATCTTGGGGATCTGGGTGTTGGCGTGGATCCACGGCAGCGAATCCCTGCCCTCGCTCAGCGGGTCGAGCACCTTGCGGTGGCGCAGCCGCTCGGCGAGGCGCAGCCAGCGCGGGTCTTTCGTGCGCGCATGAAGCTCGGCGAAGCTTTCGTTGATCCCGCCATGCTCGCAATCGAGTATCTGCTGGACCTGATCGTCGGTCAGCGCGGCGAACACATCGTCGATATAGGCGGCGAGCCCGACCGCGACGGGCAACGCCTTCGCATCGCCGCAAAGCTCCTGCGCATCGAACAGCCCGGCAAACAATTTGTGCCAGTTGTAGAAGGGGACCCAGCAACCGTTGAGGTCGAACCCCATCGAGCGGATGTCGCCGCGCTTCAGCTCCGCGAACAGCAGCTTGCCGTCCTCCACGACGTCGCCGCGCTTGCGCGTGAAGCCCGCGACATAGCCGTCGCCATGCGCCGCCTGCGCCGCGGCGAGTTCACCCACGATATAGCTGGCGCGCCGCTTGCACTCCGCATCGCCCGTCTGCGCATACATCAGCGACAGAGCGGTCAGATAATGGCCGAGGCTGTGCCCCGCGATCGTGTCGCTTTCCCAGCCGCCATAGACTGCGCCCTTGGGTTCGAGCCCGGCGCTGGTACGGAAATTATGGAGCAGGCGGTCGGGTTCGAGCGCGTGCAGATAGCGGCGATTGCCTTCCACGGCTTCGAGCCACGGCGATTCGAGCAGGCGGATCGCCGAAAGCGGTAGCGGTTTCGCGGGGCCGAAAGCTATGCTCGCCGCTGGTGCTGCGCGGGCGAAAACCGGGACGAACGCCATCGATGCGGCGCCCGCGAGCAGGGTACGGCGATCGACGTGCCATTGTTGCATTATGCTCCCCTGAGTCTTTCGCTCGCCTTGGCAGTAGCATATTATATAGTATACGAATTATGCAAGCGGCGATAATCGCCTCGGGAACATTTGATGAAAGAAGAGTGATGAGCGACGACAATGTACGACTTTCGCTGGACGAGGTGGCGGCGCTGTCGCGCGATATCCTCGCGCACCATGGCCTCGCGCCGCAGCATGTCGAGGCGGTGACCGAAACGATCGTTGCCGGCGAGCGCGACGAATGTGCAAGCCACGGGATCTATCGCCTGCTTGTCTGCGTGAACACGTTGAAGACCGGCAAGGTGGTCAAGGACGCCGTCCCGGTGGTGCACGATGTCGCGCCCGCACTGGTCCGCGTCGACGCGGGCGGGGGATTTGCGCAAACCGCGTTCGGGAAAGGCTTGCCCCTTCTGGTCGAAAAGGCGCGGCACAATGGAATTGCCGCGCTCGGGATCAACAATTGCGTGCATTTCGCGGCGCTCTGGCCCGAGGTCGAGGCCGTCGCTGCGGCGGGCCTGGTGGCGTTCGCCTGCACCCCCAGCCATGCATGGGTAGCGCCCGCGGGCGGGATCAAGCCGCTGTTCGGTACCAACCCGATCGCGTTCGGCTGGCCGCGCCCCGGCGCCTATCCCTATATTTTCGACTTCGCGACGAGCGCGGTCGCGCGCGGTGAGATCGAACTCCACCGCCGCGCGGGCAAGCCGATTCCCGAGGGCTGGGGCATCGATGCCGAGGGACGCTCGACCACCGATGCCGCGGCGGCGCTGGGCGGGGCGATGCTCACCTTCGGCGGCCACAAGGGCTCCGCGCTGGCGACAATGGTCGAACTGATCGCGGGCCCGCTGATCGGCGATCTCACCAGCGCCGAATCGATCGCGCTCGACGCCGGTGCCGGTTCGTCGCCGATCGGCGGCGAGTTCATCCTGGCGATCGATCCCGCGGGCTTCCTCGGCAACGAGGCGGCGAAGCATATCGAACGCGCCGAACAGGTGTTCGACGCGATCACCGGACAGGGCGCCCGCCTGCCGTCGCAGCGGCGCTTCGAAGCGCGCGCGCGCAGCCTCGCGAATGGCGTGCAGGTGCCGCGCCAGCTCTACGAGGATGTGCGGGCGCTGCTGGACTAGCTCAGCCGAACGGCCGGTCGATCGCGGGCGAGGGTTCGGTGAACCATTTGGCGCCGCTTTCGGTCATGTAGAAATGATCTTCCAGCCGGATGCCGAAGCGGTCGGGGATGACGATCATCGGCTCGTTCGAAAAGCACATGCCGGGCGCGAGCGGCGTCGTGTCGCCGCGCACCAGATAGGCGGGCTCGTGGATCGACAGCCCGATGCCGTGGCCGGTGCGGTGCGGCAGCCCGGGCAAGCGATAGTCGGGACCCAGCCCCGCCTTTTCGAGGACCGCACGCGCCGCCGCATCGACCGCCTCGCACGGCGCGCCGGGCAGCGCGGCGTCGAACGCCGCGGCCTGCGCTTCCTTTTCGAGCGCCCAGATGCGCTGCTGGTCGGCGTCCGCCTCGCCATAGACATAGGTGCGCGTGATATCCGAATGATAGCCCTCTACCACGCAGCCGACGTCGATCAGCACGACGTCGCCTTCCTTGAGCTGCGCGTCGCCGGGAAGCCCGTGCGGAAAGGCGGTCGCTCGGCCGAACTGGACGATGCAAAAGCTGTTGCCGGCCGCCGCGCCGATTGCGCGGTGCGCTTCTTCGAGGAAGCGCGAGACCTCGCTCGCCCGGATGCCGGGGGCCAGGATGCGCGCGGCGCGACAATGCGCTTCGAGCGTCATCGACTTCGCCTGCTGGAGCAGCGCGAGTTCGGTGGCGGATTTATACATCCGGCAGCCGTCGACGATCGGCCCGCCATCGACGATGTCGAGCGTTGGACCGGCGCGGCGGATGCGATCGACGAACAGGAACGCCATGCCCGGATCGATTGCGAGCGTCGTCACGCCAATCTCGCGCAAGGCACCGACCACCAGTTCGGACGGACTCGCATCCTCCTCCCACAATCGCAACTCGACCTCGATCTTTAGGTCGGCTTCGAGCGTACCGAGCTCGAACGCGGGCGCGATGACGATGGGTTTTCCCGTGCGCGGCAGCAGCATCGCGACCAGCCGCTCGCTCGCGCCCCACGGGATGCCCGCGTAATAGCGCAGGCTCGCGCCCGCGCCGACCAGCAGCGCGCCGGCGCCGGTCGCGTGCATCAGCAGCCGCGCCTTTTCGATGCGCTGTTCACGCTCGGCAGCAGCGATCGGCGCGGCGCGGTCCGCCCAGGGGGTGATTGCGGCGAGTTCCTGTGCGGCGGTCGATCCGCCGATTCCGTTGGTCATGTCAGGCTCCAAAACGCTTGAGGTCGAAGGGGGCGAGGTCAAAGGGCGGCGCGTCGCCAGCGACGAGCGCGGCGATGGCATCACCCGTCGTCGCGGCGAGAGTCAGGCCCAGATGCTGGTGGCCGAACGCGTAGAAAAGGTTCGCCGCGCGGTCGCTCCTCCCGATCGCCGGCAGATAGTCGGGCAGCGTCGGACGCGCGCCCATCCATTCGGCGCCGGGCAGGCCGAAGGACAGGCCGAGCGCCGCGACATGCTTCCGCAGCCGCGCCCATTTGCGCGGATCGGCGGGGCTGGCGCCGCGGCCGAATTCGACGAAACTCGCGGCGCGCAGCCCGGACCGGAAACGGGTGACGATCATCGACCGGTCCTCGAACACCACCGGCGGCATATCCTGCGGCCAGCCGGTGTCGGCCGACTGGATATGATAGCCGCGCTCGGCGATGATCGGCACGCGCTGGCCGATCGATGCCATCAGCGTGCCCGACGCGGCGCCGCTCGCGATCACCATTGCATCTGCTGTGTGGCGCGTCCCGTCGGCGGCGATGGCGACGGCGCGGCCGTCCTCGATCAGCAGCCGGTCGATCTTCGCTTCGATTCGCGAACCACCGGCGGCGTCGAATCCCGCGCGGAGCGCCGCGCCCAGCGCATCAAGGTCGGCGATCTGGCCCGATCCCGCAATATGGACCGCGCCGGCGACCGGAGCTGAGGTCAGCGCGGCAAGCCGGTCCTGCTCGGCGGGCGTCGCATCGCGCATGCTCGCTTGCCCGATATCGGTTGCCGCCCAGTGCGCGCGACCAGCTTCGGCGCTCACGGCGCTTTCCCACAGGATATAATGGCCATCCTCGACGAGCAGGTCGCCCGCCCCGATTCGGCCCAGCAGCCGGCGCCACGAACCCATCGCATCGCCCAGCGCCTGACCGAGCGCCGCGCGGCCGGCCGCGAAGCGCGCGGGGCTCGTCGCGGCGACGAGCCGCAGCGAGAAGGGCAGCCACGCGCCGATATCGCGCCATGGCAATGACAGCGCGCCGCCGCGCCGGAACAGGCGGCGCGGCATCGAGCGGATCGTCGCGCGCGACGCGAGCGGTTCGACCTGTTCGATGGCGATATGGCCCGCATTCCCCCATGATGCGGCAGGGGATGCCGGGGGCGAATCGATCAATGTGACTGATATGTCGCGTTTTTGTAGCGCGAGAGCGGTGGCGAGTCCCACGACGCCTCCGCCAATTACGACAGCATTCTGCGGTTCGGACGAGCGAGATGGAAAATCATTTGGCATCTTGTATCATATACCGTATACGATCTGAAGCTTCAACGGAGGTAATGAATGAGCGTGATAAGGACACTGTGGGAGGGCGTATATCCCGCAGCTACCACTCAATTCGCCGAAGATCTGTCGGTCGATTTCGATGCAACCCAGCGCGTGCAGAGCGCGCTCGTCGATGACGGGGTGACCGGGCTCATCATTCTCGGCACGTGCGGCGAGAATAATTCGCTTGAACCCGACGAGAAGCGCGATGTGTTGCAAGGCGCGGTCGAAGCGGTTGCCGGGCGCGTGCCCGTCGTCGCGGGCGTGTCCGAACTCACCACCGCGCGCGCGATCCAATATGCAAAGGACGCCGAAAAGCTCGGCGCCGATGCGATCATGCTCCTGCCCGCGATGGTCTATGTGCCGACCCCCGAAGAGCTGCAGGCGCATTTCCGCGCCGTTGCCGAGGCGACCTCGCTGCCGATCATGCTCTATAACAATCCGCCCGCGTACCGCGTCGACGTCGATTTCGCGACGCTCGAGGCGCTGCGCGACGTGTCCAACATCGTTGCGATCAAGGAAAGCGCGCCCGATCCGCGCCGCTTCACCGATGTCTTCAACCGTTTCGGCGATCGCTATACGGTGATGGCCGGGCTCGACGACATTGCGCTCGAGGGCCTGTTCCTCGGGGCCAGTGGCTGGGTCTCCGGACTGACGAGTGCCTTCCCGACCGAATCGGTCCGCCTTGTCGCGGCGTTCAACGAGGGCAGATATGACGAGGCGCTGGCGATCTATCGCTGGTTCATGCCGCTTCTCCATCTCGACGCCGACCGCGATCTGGTCCAGTCGATCAAGCTCGCCGAAGAGATCATGGGGCGCGGCTCCGAACGCGTCCGCATGCCGCGCATGCCGCTCGCTGGCCAGCGCCGTAAGGATGTGATCGCGATGGTCGAAAAATGCGCGGCGACGCAGCCGAGCAAGATCGCGGCCTGACGGGCCAGGGAGAGTCCATGCGCCACACCTTCTTCTGCATCGACGGCCACACTGCCGGAAATCCGGTCCGGCTGGTCGCCGGTGGTGCGCCGCTCGTCCGCGGAGGGTCGATGGCCGAGCGGCGCCAGGATTTCCTCGACCGGTTCGACTGGATCCGAACGAGCCTTTGTTTCGAACCGCGCGGGCACGACATGATGTCGGGCGGATTTCTCTATCCGCCCACTCAGCCCGACAGCGACATCGGCATCCTGTTCATCGAAACCAGTGGCTGCCTTCCGATGTGCGGCCACGGGACTATCGGGCTCATCACCTTCGGGCTCGAGAATGGGCTGATTACCCCGCGGGTGCCCGGCAAGCTGCGCGTCGAGGTTCCCGCAGGAACGATCGACATCGAATATGGCACTGAGGGTGACCGGGTTTCGTGGGTGCGGATCCGCAACGTGCCCTCCTATCTCGCGACCGAGGGGATCGAAATCGATGTCCCCGGCTTCGGCCGGCTCAAGGTCGATGTCGCCTATGGCGGCAATTATTACGCGATCATCGAGCCGCAGGGCCCGTATATCAGTCTCGATGCGCTCGGTGCGTCGCGGATCGTCGATCTGAGCCGCACCATTCGCTCGCTGATGCAGGCGGCGTACGAGCCGGTGCATCCCGTTGACGACCGCATCCGCGGCGTCAGCCATGTCATGTGGACAGACCGGCCCAAAGGTGAAGGCGCCGACGGCCGCAACGCGGTCTTTTATGGCGAGCGCGCGATCGACCGCAGCCCGTGCGGCACCGGCACGTCGGCGCGGATGGCGCATCTCGTTGCCAAGGGACGGCTGCAGGTTGGCGACCGTTTCGTCCACGAAAGCTATATCTGCAGCCGCTTCATCGGACGGGTCGAGGACAGCGCGATGCTCGGCGATACGCCCGGCATTATTCCCTCGATCGAGGGATCGGCGATCGCGACCGGATTCAACACGATCTGGGTCGATCAAGCAGACAGCTTCTGGAATGGATTTTCGGTGCTATGAGGCCCTTATGAGCCTCATCATCCGAAACCTGTCCGACCAGCTGGTGGACCTCGTCCGCGAGCGCATCCTTTCGGGGGTCGTTTCCAGCGAACATGCAATCCGCCAGGACGCGCTGGCCGCCGAACTCGGCGTCAGCAAGATTCCGCTACGCGAAGCGCTCGCCCGCCTCGAAGAGGAAGGGCTGGTCCGATCACAGGCGAACCGCGGCTTCTTCGTGCGGTCGCTCAGCGCTTCGGAGGCGCAGGAAGTCTATGAGCTGCGCATTAAGCTGGAACCCGACGCCACCGCACGCGCTGCGCTGCTCGCGACCGAGGCCGATCATTCCCATGCGATCGAAACGCTCGATACGCTCGACCATGTCACCGATGAGCATGGCGACGGGGTCGGCGCCTTCAACCGCGCTTTCCACCGCGCGCTGTTCCGCCCGTGCGGCCAGCCGGTCACGATCACCATTCTCGAGCGCCTGCAGGTGCTCTCCGAACGCTATGTGCGTGTCCACCTCGAACCGCTGGGGCGCGACGAGCGCGCGAACGAGGAACATCACCAGCTGCTCGAGGCGTGGCTGGCGCGCGATGCGGACAAGATTTCGGTGCTGGTCGATGCGCATATCCGCAAGACGCTGGACGATCTGCGACAGCAGCTCGTCGACGATTAACAGGGGGCCGGCTGCCGTCGGCTCCAGACAAGGGAGGAGCAATAGGTGGCAGCAGGTCTTTTCGGGCCGATAAAGCCCATCGCGGTCGCGCGGCAGGAGGCGGGGCATAGCCTGCGCGCCACGCTCAGCTGGCCGCATCTTGTGGCGCTGGGGGTCGGCGCGATCGTCGGAACGGGTATCTACACGCTGACCGGCGTCGGCGCCGAGCGCGCGGGCCCCGCGGTGATCCTCGCCTTTGCCATTGCCGGTGCGGTCTGCGCCTGCGCCGCGCTCGCCTATGCCGAACTCGCAACGATGATCCCCACGTCGGGCAGCGCCTATACCTACACCTATTCGGTGCTCGGCGAGACGCTCGCCTGGATCGTCGGGTGGAGCCTGATCCTCGAATATTCGCTTGCCTGTTCGACCGTCGCGGTCGGCTGGTCGGGCTATCTGGTCGGCTGGATCCAGTCGGCGGGCATCCATTTGCCCCCCGCCCTGCTATCCGGCCCGCACGCCGGCGGCATCGTCAACCTGCCCGCCGTGCTCGTCGCGCTCGGGGTGGCGGGCATGCTGATGGCCGGGACGCGCGAAAGCGCGACGCTCAACATCATCCTCGTGATCATCAAGCTCGTCGCGTTGTCGATCTTCGTCGCCTTTGCGGCGCCCGCGTTCGACGCAAACAATCTCCAGCCCTTCATGCCCTATGGCTTTGCCAGCCATGTCGACGCGAGCGGCGCGACCAAGGGGGTGATGGCGGCCGCCGCGATCGTCTTCTTCGCCTTCTATGGCTTCGACGCGGTCGCGACCTCGGCCGAAGAGACCAAGAACCCCAAGCGCGACCTGACGATCGGCATCATCGGGTCGATGGCGATCTGCACGCTCATCTACATGCTCGTCGCGGTCAGCGCGGTCGGCGCGATGCATTATACGACGCTCGGCAACTCGCCCGAGCCGCTCGCGCTCGTGCTCCGCACGCTAGGCCATCCGGTCGCCTCGCACCTCGTCGCGCTCGCGGCGCTCATCGCCTTGCCGTCGGTCATCCTCGTGATGATGTACGGCCAGAGCCGCGTCTTCTTCGTGATGAGCCGCGACGGTTTGCTGCCGCGTTCGCTGAGCCGCGTGTCCGAACGCACGGGGACGCCGGTGTTCGTCACCGGGGTGACGGGCGTCTTCGTTGCTGGCGTCGCGGGCTTTTTCCGCCTCGACGAGATCGCCGAGCTGGCCAACGCCGGAACACTGATCGCCTTCATCGCGGTCGGCGTCTGCCTGATGGTGCTGCGCAAAAAGGCGCCCGACCTGCCGCGCGTGTTCCGCTGCCCGGCGCCCTATCTGGTCGGCACGCTCGCGGTGCTCGGCTGTCTCTATCTGCTGTTCAGCCTGCCCAGCATGACGCTGGTCCGCTTCCTCGGATGGAACATCCTCGGCATCCTCGTCTACTTCGCTTACGGCCGCGCGCGCAGTCTCGCACGGCGCGATCAGGCGGTCGTCGGAATCTGACCCGGCCCGGCGCGGCAATCGTCGGCCGGCCGGTCTATCGAAGGGCTATGGCGCATCGATGCACCATAGCCCTTTCGCTTTCCGGATTGTCCGCACCACGATCGTATATCAAATCCGGTCTTGCTATCGCGCCCGCATCTCGCAGAATGAATTTTTTTCACGAGGATTTGAACTCATGGATCGTCGCACCCTTCTTGCTGCCGTTCCGGCTGCCGCATTGCTCCCGACGGCCGGCTTCGCGCAGGGTGGCCAACCCAAGCCCGCGCCCAAGGCGAGCGGTTCGGCGCCGCCGGTGTGGGAAGCGGGCGCGGACCGGTTTGTCCGCCCTGATGTTCAGGGCGGTGACCGGCCGGTCGGCGCGAGCTTCGCCTCGCGCACCGCGGCCTACGGCCTCAATGGCGCGGCGGGCACCGCGCATCCGCTCGCGACGCAGGCGGGGATCGACATATTGAAGCGCGGCGGGTCGGCGGTCGATGCGGCGATCGCGATCAATGCGTGCCTCGGGCTGCTCGAACCGACCGCGAACGGCATCGGCGGCGACGTCTATGCGATGATCTGGGACCCCAAGACAAAGAAGCTCGCGGCGCTTGCCGGGTCGGGGAAAAGCCCGCGCGGGCTCGACCTTGCGACAGTGCGCAGCCGCGCGAAAGGTGGCACGCTGCCCGCCTATGGCGCGATCAGCGTGTCGGTGCCGGGCGCGGTCGACGGCTGGTGGACGATGCACCAGCGTTACGGGAAATTGCCCTGGAAGGAATTGTTCGAACCCGTCATCGCGCATGCCGAGGCGGGCGCGCCGGTGCCCGACATGATCGCTTATTATATCCGCCGCGCGCTCGCCAATTTCCGCCAGCCTGGCCGCGGGATCGAGGAAATCGACAATGCGATGCGCACCTATGGGGTCAATGACGGCAAGGGGCCCGCGGCGGGACAGATATTCCGCAACCCCGACCTCGCGCGCACCTTCCGCCTGATTGCCGAAGGGGGCCGCGATGCCTTTTACACCGGCGAGATCGCGCGAACGATCGACAGCTATTTCAAGCGGATCGGTGGGTGGCTGCGTTATGAGGATCTCGCCGCGCACAAGTCTGAGTGGATCGAGCCGCACAAGACCGGCTATCGCGGCACCGACGTCTATGCGCTCGGCGCGAACACGCAGGGCATTGCGACCTTGCAGATGCTCAACATCCTCGAGAATTTCGACCTGAAGGGCGCGGGCTTTCAGTCGGCGCTGTCGATCCATTTGCAGGCCGAGGCCAAGCGCCTCGCCTATGAGGATCGCGCGCGTTATTATGCCGATCCGCATTTCGCCAAGGTACCGGTCGAATGGCTGGTATCGAAGGATTATGCGGCCGAGCGGGCCAAGCTGATCCGTCCCGACCGGCTGCTGTCGCCGGTCTATCCGGGGAAGGCGCCGAGCCGCGGCGACACCACCTATTTCAGCTGCGCCGACAAGGACGGCATGATGGTGTCGATGATCCAGTCGAACTTCCGCGGCATGGGGTCGGGGCTGGTCGCCGACGGACTAGGCTTCATGTTTCAGGATCGCGGGCAGTTGTTCAGCTTGGCTGACGGCCATCCCAACATCTATGCGCCGGGCAAGCGCCCGTTCCAGACGATCATCCCGGGCTTCGCGGCACGCGGCGACGTGCCGTGGATGAGCTTCGGCGTGATGGGCGGCGACATGCAGCCGCAGGGGCAGGCGCAGATCGTCATCAACCGTGTCGATTACGGGCTGGAGATCCAGGCGGCAGGCGACTCGCCGCGCTGGCACCATGAGGGATCGTCCGAGACGATGGGCGAGGATTCGCCCGATGACGGCGTCAATGGCGTGCTGCGGCTCGAAAGCGGCGTGCCCGCGGCGACGCAGCGGCAACTGGCCGACATCGGCTGGACGCTGGGTGAATCCGATGGCGGTTTCGGGCGCTATCAGTGCGTCGAGCATCGCATGGATGGCAAGACGCGCGTCTATGCCGCGGCGAGCGAGATGCGCGCCGACGGCTGCGCGCTCGCCTATTGAGGCAAGTGACGGCGATCGAAGCTATCCCTCAAAAAAGAGGGCGACCGCATCGCTGCGGCCGCCCCAGTGTCAGGATGACGGAAATTCCTACGGCGCGCTGGCGACCTCCGGCAGCGCGGGGTTGAAGCCCGGCGGGTTCACGCCGCCGTCGGCGATGAACTGGTCGAGCCGCGCTTCGAGCACCGGCAGCGGCACCGAACCCAGCGCGAGGATCGCGTCGTGGAAGTTGCGCTGGTCGAACTTGTCGCCGAGCGCGGCTTCGGCTTCGGCGCGCTTGCGGCGGATCAGCATCTCGCCGAGCTTGTACGCCAGTGCCTGTCCCGGCCATGCGATATAGCGATCGATCTCGGTCGTGATCTCATGCTCGGACAGCGCGGTGTTGCCGCGCAGATAGTCCTGCGCCTGCTGCCGGCTCCAGCCATAATGGTGGAGGCCGGTGTCGATCACGAGCCGCGACGCGCGCCACATTTCATAGGAGAGGCGGCCGAAATCCTCGTACGGCGTCTCGTACATGCCAAGCTTGCTGCCCATCCATTCCCAATAGAGCGCCCAGCCCTCGCCATAGCCTGAAAAGCCCGTGCCGCGCCGAAATGCCGGGCGGCGCGTCGCTTCCTGCGCAACCGCCGACTGGAAGCTGTGCCCCGGATTGCATTCGTGGATGGTGAGCGCGGTCAGCGTGTAGAGCGGCCGCGACGGCAGATCATAGGTGTTCATCAGGCAGCTTTCGAGCCCGCCGCGCCCGCCGGTATAGATCGGCGCCAGCGCCGGCGGCACCGGCAGGATCGCAAAGCGCCGCCGCGGCAGGAAGCCGATCGTCTCGGGCAGCTTCGCGTCCATCCGCTTCGCGACATAAGAGGATTTGGCGAGCAGCTCGTAAGGCGTCTTGGGATAGAATTGCGGATCGGTACGCAGGAACTTCAGGAACGCCGGCATGTCGCCCTTGAACCCGGTGCTCGCCTTCACCTGCTCCATCTCGGCCTTGATCCGCGCGACTTCCTTGAGCCCCATCTGGTGGATCTGCTCGGGCGTCAGGTCGAGCGTCGTGAAACCCTTGATCTGCGCCTGATAGAAGGCCGGGCCGTCGGGTTGCTTCTCCCCCGCCAGCGTGGTGCGCGCCTTCTTCATATAGTCGTCACGGATGAATGCGTAGAGCTTGGCATAGGCGGGCGCGACGGTCTCGCGGATCACCTTCTCGCCCTCGGCGCGCAGCGCGGCCTGTTCGGCTGCGGGGATCGTCGAGGGCATTTCCTTGAACGCGTCGTAGAATGAGTTGGTCTGATCGGCGGGCAGGTACGGTTTGATCGTGACGTCGCGGCCCTGCACCGCGATCTGCGGAACGCTGAAACCGCGCGCGAGCCCGGCGCGCATATTGGCGGTCTGCTCGTCGAAGAAGCGCGGGATGTCGCGCATACGCGCGATATAGTTGCGATACGCCTGCGCGGTCGCGAAACCGCCGCTGCGCGGATTGAGCCCCGACCAGAAGAAGGTGTCGGCGTTGAACGGCGCCTCATAAGTCTTGTATTTGATGTCGTTCGCCATCGTTTCGATCGACTGGCGGAACACCGCGGCGTTGATCTTCTCTTCGGGCGAAAGCTGATCGGCGGGGATCGCATCGAGTTCGGCGAGCGCCCTGGTCCAGTAATCGAGCCGCGCCTTTTGCGTCGCGGCGTCGACCCTGGGCAGATGCGTCGGGCCGTCGCCATCGCCGCCGCGGCCGCTGCGCAGCCCCTGCTGCTGACGCCAGTCCCATTCGCGCTCGTACAGCGCCTTCAATCGTGCATCCGCGCTGCCCGACGTGGGTGCCTGGGCGATTGCCGCGTGCGCGGTAAAGGCCGCCAGCGCCAGCGCGACCGTCCGCGCCACCGAAACTCCGTTCATCATTTTCTCCCTTTGTCCGTCCGGATCAGTTCGCGGTCCCTGCATTTTCGATCACCATCGGCCCCGGCGGCAAGCCGCGCTCGGCCTTCGATTTCGCCACCATGTCGCGAATTTCGGCGCGCAGCTTCGCCGCGTCGTAGATGATGCCGTCCTTGATCGTGTAGGCGATGCCGCCGACGCGCTCGACCTTGCCCGTCGCATCGTTCAGCCGCACCGATCCGGTGCCGAACAGCAGCTTGAGGTTGGCGAGCGGATTGCCCTTCACGACGACGAGGTCGGCCTTGCGGCCGACGCGGATTGTCCCGACCTGGTCGTCATGGCCGAGCAGCCGGGCGCCTTCCTGCGTCGCGGCGTGGATCACCTCGAGCGAGCTGAAGCCCGCCTCGCGCATCAGCTCCATCTCCTGGATATAGCCGAAGCCATAGAGGTTATAGATATAGCCGGCGTCGCTGCCGATCGTCACCCGGCCGCCGCGATTCTTGTAATCGTTCACGAAGCGCATCCAGCGCCGGTAATTGTCCTTCCACGCCATCTCATGCTCGGTGGTCCAGTCGAACCAGTAGGCGCCGTGGTTGACGCGGCTCGGGCGGTAATAGTCCCACAGCGCGGGCATCGTATATTCGTCGTGCCAGCTCGCGCGGCTCATGCGCATGAAGTCGCGGCTGGTCAGGTAAGCGGTGAAGGTCGGGTCGAGCACGAACTTGCGCTCGAGCAAGGTGTCCATCACCTTGTTCCACGCGTCCGACCCGGGCTCGGCGGTTTGCGCCCACAGCTTCCCGGCTTCGCCGAAGCGCATCTGCTCGTCGTTGTTGATGAAGTCGGTTGGGAAGGACTGGACGCGCTTGTCGGTGAACATCGCCTCGGGCAGCCCGTACCAATGCTCCATGCTTTCAAGACCGGCGCCCGACGTGTCCACCACATCGGCATAGGCGACGAGCTGCTGCGCATGGTGCATCGTGCTGTGCAGCCCGAGCTTCTTCGTCTCATCGATCGCGGCGAAGAGCACATCCTCGGGCGCCCCGCCGATGAACTTGATGCCGTCGGCGCCGCGCTTCTTCGCCTCCTGGATAACTGCGCGCGCTGTCGCCGCGTCGTTCACCGGCCCGCGAATCTGGTGGAACATCGGATAGATGTCGATCCGCGGGGCGACGATCTCGTTGCGCTCGCTGCGCTTCTTGATGTCGACCAGCCATTCGATCGGGTGACCGCTGCCAAGGTCGCGGACCGAGGTGATGCCGTGGGCCATCCACAGCTTGAGGATGTAGTCCGACGGCACCTTCTGCGAATCGCTGAGCGAATGAAGGTGGACGTGCGCGTCGACGAAGCCCGGCATCACATAATAGCCGGTAAGGTCCATCTCCTGGTCGCCGGGCGCGGCGCGCTCGGTGGGATCGATCGCGCCGGGGGAGCCGATCGACTTGATCTGCGCGATGCGGTCGTTCTCGATCACGATATCGAACGGCCCCTGCGCGGGCGCGCCGGTGCCGTCGATCATGGTGACGTTGCGCAGCACGACGCGCTTGAACGGACCGATTCCTTCGGTGCGCGCGGGGATGACGTCGGCCGCCGTCTGTCCGGCCGACGCGGGCGCCGCTGCGGTGGTGACGGGGAGGGCGGCGAATAAAGAAGCGGCCGCCATCAGGGCGGCGATACGACGCGGTTTGAAGGTCATGAAATAGGGCCTTCCATAGCGGAAAAAGAAAGGCCGGCGGAGCAGTGACGCGCCGCCGGCCGGGAGCAAGTTTTTAGAACTTCATCCGGACACCGGCGAAATAGCGCCTGCCGAGCGTGTCGTAGAGCGACACGTCGACATTGGCGTCGCCGACGAAAGTGGTGCCGAGGATCGGCGGCATCTTGTCGAGCAGATTGTCGACGCCGGCGAAGAAGGTGAAGTTGTCGTTGATCTCGAACGTGCTCGTCAGATCGAAATACCAGGTGGCCGGAGCCGACTTCACGATCGTGGTCACGGTCTTGTAGGGCTTGAGGCCGCCGATCATGCGGGCCTGGCCGCGGATGCTGAGCGGACCGCTGGTATAGGCGGCGCCGAGATTCAGCTTGAAGTCCGGAACGATGAACCCGCCGGTGCCGGTCGAACAACCCGCGCCATAGAAGCCGGCGCAATCCTGCGGCGCGTTGGCGCTGAGCACTTGCGTCGAGCGCTCGAACAGCCAGCTCGCAACGCCGGTCAGGCGCAGGCTGGCATCGTCGCCGAGCGCCGCCGGAAGCGGAATGGTATAGTCGCCCTGGACGTCGAGGCCGCGGACCTTGAGCGCCCCGATATTATTCTGGGCGGTGCTGACATGGTCGATCTGGCCGCTCGGCAGGCGAGAGATGGCCAGGCAGGTCGGGCTGTTGGCGTCGAGGTTGGTGTAGCAGTCGTTCATCGTCTGCTGCGCGTTGATCGTCGTGATCGCGCCCTTCACCTCGACGTTGAAATAATCGACGGTAATGTTGAGGCGCGGGATGAACGGCGGCGAGATCACCGCGCCGATCGTATAGGTCTTCGATTTCTCTTCGGTCAGATTGGGATTGCCGCCCGATTCCTGCGTGACGCCGAGCGTCGCCTGGGTGAAGTTGGTGATATCCCCCGAAGGGACGCCCTGCGCGACGCAGAAATCGCGCAACTGCTGGCTGCGGGGATCGGTGCCGGTCAGGTTCGGACGCGCGCACGGATCGGTGCCCCCGGTGAAGCCCTGACCCGTCGCCGAAAACAGCTCGCTGATGTTCGGTGCGCGGATCGCGCTGTTATACGCACCGCGAATGCGGACCCAGCTGACCGGCGCCCATTCGCCGCCCGCTTTCCAAGTAAAGACGCCGCCGACGGTCGAATAGTCCGAATAGCGCGCGGCCCCTTCGATCGCGAGCGTGTCGAAGAAGGGCGTGTCCGACAGGATCGGGATGCGGATTTCGCCGAAGATTTCCTTGACGTCGAACGAACCCGACAGCGCGTTGTTCGACGCGGCACCATATTCCTTGTTGAGGTCCATCGCGCTCGGCGTCGACTGATAGCTGTCCTTGCGATATTCGACGCCCACCGCGACCGCCACCGGGCCGGCGGGCAGGTCGAACAACGTGCCGCTCAGCGAGGCGCCGGCGACCTGGCGTTCGAAGATGTCGTTGCTGGCACGCGTCGGCGTCAGATAGGCACCGGCTTGGGGGGTGATCGAACCGAGGCCGAAGATCGAGACGGGGACGCAGCCCGGGACTCCCGACCGGCAAACGACCTGGCCCGCTCCGTTGACGATCGAATCGAGTCCGAGGCTGAGCCGCGTCTGGTTGATCACGCCTTCCGCACGCGTGTCGGTGCGGTTGCGCAGATATTGATAAAAGGCATCCCAGCGCCAGTTCTGCTTGCCGATGTCGAAATCGCCGCGCAGGCCGGTGGTGACCGCATAGGATTGCCGTTCGAAGAAGCTGTCGCGCGTGCCAAGCTCGTCGGCGCGGCGGCCGCCGCCGACTACCGCCGCGGTGCCGTCGCCATCGGGATCGAAGGTTCGGGCGTTGTTGATGAAAAAGTCCCGTACCGTCGGCGAGAGGCTGGCGCTGGTCGCATAGTTGGGAACGAGCAACGTTTGCGAAGCAGCACCCGGCGTCACCGGCGTGAAGCTGTCGGGCGCCAGCTTCGAATTATTCTTCGCGTTGACGAAGAAGGCTTCGGCATAGGCGGTGATGTGGTCGGTCACGTCATAATGCGCGAGCGCCGAGAAGTTGATGCGTTCGAGCGGGCGCTGGAGCAGGTTGAACGGCGCGTAGTTGTAGGTGTCCTCGGGCTGGCAATAGGGCATGGGCGTGCCGCCCTCGCCGAAACGGATGCCGGTGATCGAGGTGCAGGGGCCGCTCGGCGTCAGGTTGACGCCGACGAGAGCGTTGCGCTGCGCCAGGCTGAGCGGCACGCGCGTGCCTGGGATGTTGCCCGATCCCGAATAGACCAGCGCGCCGCCGACTTCGGCGAGCGGCAGCACGCCGAACGGACGGTCGGCCTGCGTGATCGAATCCTGCCGGGCCCAGGCGCCCGAGATCGCGACATTGCCGCGCCCGCCGCCGATGTCGGCGCCGAAAGTGATATCGATCTTCTTCGATGCGGCATCGCCGCGGTCCGAAATGCCGGCCTGCGCGGACATCTCAAGGCCCTCGAAATTATCGTCGAGGATGAAGTTGACCGCGCCCGCGATCGCGTCCGAACCATAGACGGCCGACGCGCCGCCGGTGATCACCTCGACGCGCTTGATCAGGGCGTCGGGGATGCTGGTCAAGTCGACCGAGCCGTTTGCGTTGGCCGGGATGAAGCGGCGCCCGTTGACCAAAGTCAGCGTCCGCGTTTCGCCCAGACCGCGCAGATTCGCCGCCAGCACGCCCGCGCCGCCGCCATTGTTGACGGTCGAGGTGTTGCCCGAGGCGAGCTGCGGGAATTCGTTCATCGTCTTTTCGAGCGTGAGGTTGCCCGACAGCTGGACGTCTTCCTGTCCGACGACCGTGATCGGGCTCGGCGCGGTCAGGTCGGTGCGCTGCAGGCGCGACCCCGTCACGATGATGTCGGTCGGCGCTTCAGCGGCGGCTTCGTCGACCGCGACATCCTGCGCGGACGCGACGCCGGGCAGCAGGATGGTGGACAACAGGCTGGTGGCAAGAAGTATGCGGCGAAAACGGACCTGCGGATTGGTTTGATCGTAAGACATATGGACGCTCCCTGTGTACGGCCTTTGGCCTGTCGTTGATTTCGCTTGTGCCCCCCGACCGGCGGGCGACGTCGTTCTCCTGCACACTTCCCCGGACGCCGCTCAGCCCCCATTTTTTGCCCGGGACGGGCGCGATTTTTCGCGCCGCGACCCGGCTGGCTGAACGGTGAACATGTCGGAGCTTTGGGCGCCCTCGCCGGCAGCGGGATCGAAGGGGAAACACATCCCTTCATCGCGCGCGGGGCGGTGATCGGTGATCGTCGGAATGCCCTTGCGGGCTCCGGGCATTTGAGTCTGATATGACAGCTTTGGCGCGCGCGCGGCCATCCGCGAAAAAACGGCGTTGCCACGCGTCGCCAATTCCTCGCGGTACAGCATCAAGACCCCTTTTTTGCTATTACTGTATACGAAATACGATATACTCAATCTTCGAAGAGTCAATGCCACATGTTTCCGGGGAGGGTCGCTTGACCGCAACAAACTGTCTTAGAACCGCTTTTGCTGGCATGTTTCTGATGATTTCCGCGCTTTTCGGCCCACAGTCGACTCGTGCGGAGTCCCCTGCCGGGGGGCGGATCGCCATCACCGGCGTCACGCTGATCGACGGTACGGGCGCTCCGCCGAAGCCGGGCATGACCGTCGTCGTCGAAAAGGGCCGGATCGTTTCGATCGCCAAGGGCGGTGCCGATGCGGCGGGGGCGCAAGTCATCGACGGCCGCGGTCGCTATCTGCTGCCCGGCTTCATCGACAGCAATGTCCATGTCTCGGTCTATGGCCAGCCGGCGCGACGCGACACGTCGCTGAAATATGCCGACCGCGGCGAGGAACTCGCGCTCGAATTCGCGCAGCGCGCGCTGACCTATGGCGTAACGACGATGCGTGACAGCTATGGCGTACTGCCGCCGATCCTGACGGTGCGCGACCGCATCGACCGTGGCGAAGTCGTCGGCGCGAGGCTTAAGGCGGCGGGCAACATTCTCGGCTGGGGCGGGCCCTTCTCGCTGACCTTCTCGCTCACCAAGGATTCGGACCTGTCGCTGTTCCAGGAAAAATGGAACGACCTGCTCGCACAGGACATGGGCGAAGAGATCATGGACATGACGCCCGACGAGCTGCGCGTCGCGATGAACCACTATCTCGACAAGGGAGTCGACTTCATCAAATATGGCGGCACCAGCCATTTCCTCCGCCCCGCGCTGATCGGCTTTTCGCCGCGCCAGCAGGCCGTGATCGTCGAGGAAGCCCACAAGCGCGGCAAGCCGGTCGAGACGCACGCCACCAGTTCGGAAGGACTGACGCTCGCAGTCGAAGCGGGGATCGACCTGATCCAGCATCCCGAGCTGACGAGCCGCGACCTGCCCGACGATCTCATCGCGCTGATCGTGAAGAAGGATGTGCTGTGCGGAATCCGGTCGAATTACATCACCGGCGACTATCGTAAAAAGCATCTCGCCAAGCGCGCAGAACTGGAGGCGAAGATCGCGAAGATGCCGCCCCCGACGACCAGCGCCGAACGCTGGCGGCGGCTCGAAATGATGGACGACAATCAGGACGTGCAGCGCCGCAACGCCGAACGGCTGATCAAGGCGGGATGCCGGGTCACCCCGGCGACCGACAGCTTCTATGGCGACGCTCCCGAATTCCGCCGCGTGCCCAAGGGCGACGAGGCCGAGCCGGGGATCGGCACGATCCGCGCGATCGAGGGACTCGTCGAACTCGGCATGACCCCGATGGAGGCGATCGTCGCGGGAACCAAACATGGCGCCGCCGCCGCGCGGATGAGCGCCGACCTCGGCACGATCGAGCCCGGCAAGATCGCCGACCTCGTCCTGCTGTCGGACGATCCGCTCGCCGACATTCGCAATATCGAAAAGGTCGAGGCGGTGATCGCGGGCGGGAAGATTGTCGATCGCTCGCGCCTGCCCGAACATCCGCTGTTCCTGCGCAAGCCCTGAGGAGAGGGGTCCCATGACGAAATGGATGAGGATGCTGGTGGCGGCGCTGCTGCTGTTCGGCGCCACAACTCCGGCGCACGCCGACGATGCGGCGGAGAAGGCGGCGATCCTGAAGGTCGTGACCGATATGGAGGCCGCGTGGAACCGCAGCGATTTTAACGGCTATATGGCGGGCTTCTGGAACCCCGGAGTGACCTTCGTCTCGGGTGGCAAGATCCAGGACGGGTGGCAGGGCACGCTCGACCATTATGTCCGCGACTATGGCGGCTCACCCGACCGGCGCGGGACGCTCCATTTCTATGACATCAGCATCGACATCCTCGCGCCCGACGCCGCGCTGCTCATCAGCCACTATAATCTCGCGCGGCCCGAGCGGTCTCAAGAAGGGATCAACACCCGCCTGTTTCGCAAGATCGACGGCCGCTGGGTGATCGCGATGAACCATGTTTCGTCATACGACCCGGCAGCGCCCGCCGCGAAATAGCCTGCCTCGGCCGCTGCCGGAGGGGTCGGGGGTGGACCAACAACGGTGAGATTGCGCCCACCCCGCTGCGGCTAGCCAGCAAGCTGGCAAGCGTCGCTGCGCCTCCCGCTTGCGGGAGGGGATATTCGTGCGCCATTCAAACGTCCGCTCGCCACCCCGCAACCGCCATACCCTACCCTCAAACCAGCCCCACCATTCGCATCCGTACCTTCATCGCCGCAAGGAACAGCCGCACCGCGGGCAAACCGGCGCGCGACGGTTCGAACAGCAGGTGCACCGGCAGCGCGGGCGGCTGCTCGTCGGTGAGCAACGCGATCAACCGCCCCGCATCGATCGCCGCAGCGAGCTGGTAACTCAAGAGATTGGCGATCCCCAGCCCCGCCTCGGCCGCCGCCAAAATGCCGTCGACGGTGTTGAGCATCAGCCGCGGGCGCGGTTCGACGCGCCAGCGTCTCGACACGAATTGCCATTCGCCCGCAGCGCGCGGCCCCATCGCCGCGATCAAATCATGCCCCGCCAGCTCCGCCACCCTTTCCGGCGCGCCGCGCCGCGCCAGATAGGCGGGGCTCGCGACGAGCATCTGGCGCACCCGGCCGATGCGCACCGCCTTCAGCCCGGAGTCCGCGAGCGGACCGATGCGCACTGCGACGTCGATCCCCTCCTCGACGATCCGCACATTGCGGTCGATCAGCATCATCCGCGCCGACAGCTCGCGGTGCTGCGCCATCAACTCGCCCACGACGGGCAGCACATGCAGCCGCCCGAACATCACCGGCGCGGTCAGGTGCAATTGCCCGCGCGGTTCGGCCTCGGCACCGCGGATTTCGCGCTCGGCGCCCGCGAGGTCGGCGAGGATCCGGCGCGCCTGTTCCAGAAACGCCGCGCCCGCATCGGTCAGCGCGACCGCGCGCGTCGAACGATGAAACAGGCTCGTCCCCAGCCGCGCCTCGAGCGCCGCGATTCCGCGCGTCACCGCGGGCGGCGAGCTGCCCAGCTTGCGCGCAGCGGCGGCAAAGCCGCCCTCGGTCGCGACCGCGACGAACATTTCGAGCGTGAGCAGGCGGTCCATAATTATTCCATTTACCGGAATTAACTTGTTCAATCTCCACTCATTATCACAAAAAGAGCAACAGCCTAAACCACTCTCGAAAGGAAACGGCCCATGGCGCAAAATTATCGGCACACGCTGTTCAGCGACGCGGTGAAAGCGGTGCAGGAACGCCATGGCTCGCGCGCCGCCTATATCAAGATGGACGCCGGCGCCGACGGCACCCCCGACGCGCTGACCGCCATGGAACTCGATTATATCGCGCTGCGCGACAGCTTTTACATGGCGAGCGTCAACGCCGATGGCTGGCCCTATATGCAGCATCGCGGCGGTCCCGCGGGCTTCCTCCGCCACATCGCGGGCAATCGCATCGGTTTCGCCGACTATCGCGGCAACCGCCAATATATCAGCACCGCCAACCTTGCCGGCAACGACCGCGTCTCGCTGTTTCTGATGGATTATCCGAACAGGGACCGGCTGAAGCTCGTCGGCCATGCGGTGAGCGTCGAACTCGCCGACGACCCCGCCGCGGTCACCGCGCTGATGCCCGAGGGGTATCGCGCGACCCCCGAACGCGCCTTCTTCATCGATGTCATCGGCTGGGAATGGAATTGCTCGCAGCACATCACCCCGCGCTTCACCGAGGTCGAGATTGCCGCCGCGGTCCGCCCGATGGCGGCCGAGATCAACCAGCTGCGCGCCGAAATCGCAGCCCTACGCGCCGCATCGTCCGGAGACCCCCAATGATCACCCTCTATGGCACCCCTCTGTCGGGCAACACGCACAAGGTCCGCATGGCGCTCGCCTTCCTCGGCCTGCCGTGGGACGCGCGATTGACCGATGCCGCGGCGCGCCAGTCGGACGCCTATCGCGCGCTGACCCCGATGACGCAGATCCCGCTATTGGTCGACGGCGATGTCACGCTACGCGACAGCCAGGCGATCCTCGCTTTCCTCGCCGCGCGCTACCGCGCGGGCGTGTGGGACGGCGAGACGCCCGGGGAGCGCGGCGAGATTGCCCTCTGGCTCTCGCACGCCGCCAACGAGATCGCGAACGGTCCCGCCGCGCTCCGCCTCGCGCGCAGATTCGGCATATCGATTCCCGAGGATCATGCCGCCGCGGTCACCGCGCGCTTCCTGCCCGTCATCGAGGCGCATCTGGCGCGCCGCGACTGGCTCGTCGGCGGCCGGCTGACCATCGCCGACCTTGCGGCGAGTCCGTATCTGGCGCTGATGGCGGATGCCGGGATCGACCTCGTCGACTGGCCGGCGATCGACGCCTGGGCGCGCCGGATCGCCGCGCTGCCCGGCTTCCCCGCCATGCCGGGCTGGCAACCACTGTCGTGACGATCGACGCGGCAGGGACCGCCAATTGGGGATTAGGCGGATGGCCCATCCTCGCCTATCGCGCTGCGCAGGCCGCCAAGGAGATCCAGCGATGACCGCGAACAATGCCGCCCCCGCCTTCGCCACGATCATGTTCCTGACCGGGGTCGGCATCCCGATCCTCGCCGCATTGAACGGCGGCCTCGGCGCGCGGCTCGAAAGCCCGATGGCGGCATCGGTGATCCTCTTCAACCTCGGCCTGCTCATCGCGGTCACCGGCGCTATCGCTACCGGCTCGCTCGGGCAGGTGCGCCTGTCGCCCGACATTCCGGCGCATTTCTATTTCGGCGGCGCCTTCATGGCCTTTTACGCGATCTCGGTCACCTTCATCGCGCCGCGCTTCGGGGTCGGCAACGCGATCTTCTTCGTGCTCGTCGGCCAGCTGATCAGCGCCGCGACGATCGACCATTTCGGCCTCTTCGGCGCGATGCGCTCGGCGATCGACGCGAAGCGCCTCGCCGGGATCGCGCTGATGGTCGCGGGAGTATATCTCGCGCGGCGCTCCGCCTGAGCCGCGCCTACATATGCGACGTGACCTCAGGCGGGTTCCACCAATTGTTGCCCGCGCCATCCATATACTGAACTGGCAGCGCCGCCATCTCGGCGGGCTCCAGATCGTCGAGGCACGCGATCGCGACCGAATAATAGGCGCCGCCGATTTCCTCGACATAACCGTGGCCGAACGACGACACGCCGCACGTCTTGCAAAAGACATGGTGCGCGCTGTTCGACCCGAACTGATAGTCGGACAGCACCGCGGGATCGCTCAGCAGGCGAAAGGCGTCAGGCTTGATCTGCGCGCTCCAGCCGCGCTTCTTGGTGCAGATCGAGCAATTGCATTTGCCCGTCCCCGCCGCGAGGTCGATGTCGGCTTCGAATTTGACCGCGCCGCAATGGCACGAGCCGTGATAGGTCTGGGTCATCGCTGAAAATCCTTGGCATTCGCGGACGCCGATCGCCGGCCGCCCTTCACCCGGCAGGGTTTAGCCGGGTCTCCTGACAGATCATGTCAGCAGGCTGTTCGGAATAGTCGCGGTGGCGCCAGAAATCGGCCATCAGCACCGCGCGGCGTCGCCCAAAGCCTTCGTCGCCGATCCGCGCCGATGTCACGCGGTCGATGCGAAAGCTGCGGAAATCCTGGCGCAGCAGGCACCAGGCGGCGATGATATGCTTCTCTTCGAAATAGGCGAGTGCCGCGGGCCAGATCGCGCGCTCGGTCGCCGCGCCGCTCGCGTCGGCATAACCGATGTGCAGCGTCTTTTCGGTGCGCATCGCCGCGCGAACGGTCGCCAGCAACGGCGCATTGATCTCGCGCCACCCGCTGCTCACCGGCCAGAGCCCGGCCTCGTCGATCCGGTGCTTGAGTTCGTCGGGGCTCGCCGCCGCGATCTTGGCGAGCGCCAGCCCCGCCGCGCGCGACAGCGATCCGTCCTGCCGCCCCTCGACCCAGCGTGCCCCGAGCACGAGCGCTTCCAGCTCGTCGGCGGTGAACATCAACGGCGGCAGGAAGAAGCCGGCGCGCAGCACATAGCCGACCCCCGCCTCGCCCTCGATCGGCGCGCCAAGCGCGACCAGCGCCTGCACGTCGCGGTACAGCGTGCGCACCGACACGCCCTGTTCCTCGGCGAGTATCTCGGCGGTCACCGGCCGCCGCCGTCGGCGCAGGCTGTCGATGATCGCGAACAACCGTCCCGTCTTGTCCATCAGCGCCGCCGATAGGTCCAGCTGCGCGGCTTCGACCCGTCGATCGCCGAAATCGTCGCGGTCAGCGTGTCGCCAGTGCGGGCATAGGCGATGCGCTGCGGATAATCATGCGCGGCATTCTCGAAGGTCGCGCTCGCCTTGTCGTGCCGCACCAGCGGAAAGGCGACCGGCGCCCGCCCCTGCGGCTGCGCCAGATAGGCGAGTCCGCCGCCCTCCCCCACCGCGATCCGCAGAAACTCGAACTCGCGCAAAGCCTCGCCGCGCCCCGACCGGCTGTACCCGATCATCACCCCGCCGCGCGGCGCCGACCAGCTCTCCTCGGTCCAGCGTCCGTCGGCCTCGCTGGCCCAATCGCCCGCAAGCCAGGCGAGATCGTCGACCGTCGCCACCGGGCTCGCCGCCACGAGCAGGAGCGAAAGAACCGCCGCCATGATCCGCATAAATCTCTCCCTCGCCGCTCTTTACCACCGCCCCATCCCCATCATCAATGGACAGCGCATCGCCCGCCGCCTATAACGCCCCCATCCCCGGGGAGCCGCGTCTGTAATGGCCGGTTGAGAGCGGAATAGACCGCGACCCGTTGAACCTGATCCGGCTAATACCGGCGGAGGGAGGGTTGGCGTTCCTAGGCCGGAATCCCATTCTCGCTCCGATAACCAACGGAGCGACTGCACATGGCCGACATCGATTCCCGCCTCGACAAGCGCGACGCCACCCCCATCGGCGTCACCACCGGCCCGATCCGCGGCAGCCGCAAGATCCACGTCGCGACGCAGACCGGCAGCGGCATCCGCGTCGCGATGCGCGAGATCGACCTCGACCCGCATTCGGGCGAGCCCCCCGTGCGCGTCTATGACACCAGCGGCCCCTATACCGACGCCAACGCGACGATCGACATCAACGCCGGCCTCCCCGAGATCCGCGCCGACTGGATCCGCGGCCGCGGCGACGTCGAAGAAGTCACCCAGCGCGAGGTGAAGCCCGAAGATAACGGCCAGCTCGGCCCCGACCGCAGCGGCGGCGTCCCCGCCTTCCCCAACGTCCGCCGCCAGGTCCTCCGCGCCAAGCCCGGCCAGAACGTCAGCCAGATGCACTATGCCCGCCGCGGCATCATCACGCCCGAGATGGAATATGTCGCCGAGCGCGAAAATCTCGGCCGCGCGCGCCTCGCTGAATATAAGCGCGACGGCGAAAGCTTCGGCGCCAGCATCCCCGATTATGTCACCCCCGAATTCGTCCGCGACGAGGTCGCGCGCGGCCGCGCGATCATCCCCAGCAACATCAACCACCCCGAATCCGAGCCGATGGCGATCGGCCGCAACTTCCTCGTCAAGATCAACGCCAATATCGGCAACAGCGCGGTCGCGTCCGACGTCGCCGCCGAGGTCGACAAGATGGTCTGGTCGATCCGCTGGGGCGCCGACACCGTCATGGACCTGTCGACCGGTCGCAACATCCACGACACGCGCGAATGGATCATCCGCAATTCGCCCGTCCCGATCGGCACCGTCCCCATCTATCAGGCGCTCGAAAAGGTCGGCGGCGTCGCCGAGGATCTGACGTGGGAAATCTTCGCCGACACGCTGATCGAACAGGCCGAACAGGGCGTCGACTATTTCACCATCCACGCCGGGGTCCGCCTGCCCTACGTGCCGCTCGCGGCGAAGCGCATGACCGGCATCGTGTCGCGCGGCGGCAGCATCATGGCGAAATGGTGCCTCGCGCATCACAAGGAAAGCTTCCTCTACGAACGCTTCGACGAGATTACCGAGATCATGAAGGCGTATGACGTCGCCTACAGCCTCGGCGACGGCCTCCGCCCCGGCAGCATCTACGACGCGAACGACGAGGCGCAGTTCGCCGAGCTCTATACGCTGGGCGAGCTCACCAAGCGCGCCTGGGCGCAGGATGTGCAGGTGATGATCGAGGGGCCGGGCCATGTCCCGATGCACAAGATCAAGGAAAATATGGACAAGCAGCTCGAAGCGTGCGGCGAGGCGCCCTTCTACACATTGGGGCCGCTCACCACCGACATCGCGCCGGGCTACGACCATATCACCAGCGGCATCGGCGCCGCGCAGATCGGCTGGTACGGCACCGCGATGCTTTGCTACGTCACGCCCAAGGAGCATCTGGGCCTGCCCGACCGCGACGATGTGAAGGTCGGCGTCGTCACCTACAAGCTCGCCGCGCACGCCGCCGACCTCGCCAAGGGCCACCCCGCCGCACAGGTCCGCGACGACGCGCTATCGAAAGCGCGCTTCGAATTCCGCTGGCGCGACCAGTTCAACCTGTCGCTCGACCCCGACACGGCCGAGCAATATCACGACCAGACCCTCCCGGCGGAAGGCGCCAAGACCGCGCATTTCTGCAGCATGTGCGGCCCGAAATTCTGCTCGATGAAGATCAGCCAGGAGGTGCGCGAGTTCGCGGCGAAGCAGAACCAGCCCGCCGAAAACTTCATTGCAGCCGAGGAAGCCGAAAAGGGCATGGCCGAGATGAGCGAGCTGTTCAAGGAGACGGGGAGCGAGCTTTATATGGGTGCGGGCGGGCGCGAACACGACTGATGACCGGAGGGGGCTTGTTCGGAAAGCTGTTCGGACGGCGGGGGCCGTCCGCTCTCGAATTTCTGCAATCGGCCCGCTGGAAATGCGCGAGTTGCGATGTCGAGCACCCGATCATTGGGGCAAGGCCGAACATCTCGATCCCAACAGCGCGCTACGCCTCGACGGCGATTTCCTGTCTGAAGATTTCTGCGTGATAGGCGGCGAGCATTTCTTCGTCCGATGCGTCTTCGACATCCCCGTCCACGGCATGCCCGAAAAATTCGGCTACGGCGTCTGGTCCACCCTCTCGCGCGAGAATTTCGAACGCTATGTCGACGGCTTCGACGACGGAAAATACAGCGATATGGGGCCGTGGTGGGGATGGTTCGCGAACAGCCTCAAGGGTTTTACCGAGACGATCAATCAGGGCTGCTGGGTTCATCCGCAATTGGCGCGGCAACGGCCGGTGATCAGCCTCGACGACGAAGGTCACGAACTGGCCATGGCACAGCAGGACGGTATCAGCCCCGAGCGGCTGCTCGAACTCTACGCCGAATATGGTCACGCGCCAGACGTAAGCTGACCTCAAGGATTAAGGGTTGTTGCACCTGCCACCGCAATTGCAGCGCCTATTCAGGCATTTCGAATTCTTCGATTTCCTCCACCCTGAGCGCCGGACTCGGAGCAAGCAAACTCTGAAAATTATGCCCAAGTTCGCGAAGGCGATTCTCAATTTTCGGCAAAATAATCTTACCTAGAGAATAATGGAAGCTGACCCTGTCACCAATTACGTTATCGATATTCTCTCGGCCTTCGAAAGTTCTCAAAATTTTGAACTTTAAATCTTCACGCTTCCTCGTAATTTTAGATGATAGCTTTGCCTGATTTTCATCGATCACTTCTTCGATAATCGTAAATGCCTCGTCTCCGTCAATCTCGCAAATTTCGGCGACATGATCCGAGCTACAAAAGAAATGCTCTATATCTGTAAGCGTAGATATAAACATAGTGGATCTTTCTGGAAGGATATTCGCATATCTTTCAAGAGCCCAAGCTCGCTCATTGGGCGTCATTCCATCACCATCTCTATAAATAAATACTCTGGCTTCTTCACTCATGCTGAGAAAATATTCCACTACGATCTTTGTCGCTTCTAGGTTATCAACTCCATTGAACGAAATGAATCTGCATTTTTCCAGATCCCATCCGTTTGACAGAAGAAGTATCTCAAGTTTCTTCGTTTTTTCATCCTCTGCAAATACCAAAACCTTTGGCTCAGCGCTTTTAAGCTCCTCAAATCGATCAAGCGCTCCCAGTTCTAGAAGAAGCCCAACGTCGGCGTCCAAATCTTCAACTAAATCTCCAGCACTTAGCCAATAAACGGAGCCGAGCGGATTATTCTGTATCGAATCAAAAACGTGACGCGAATGACTAGCGAGTATTATCTGAGTCCCCGCCGTGTCCGACAACGAAAATAGTAATTCTACAAGTAACTTCTGATTGCCGGGATGGAGATGGGCATCAGGCTCGTCCAGCAGCAGCAATTTTGGTTCATAGAGAATCACGTAGGCGGCGAGCTGCAAAGCCTGTAGGCATCCTGTCCCGGCCATCTCAAGCGGCGTCCAGCTGCCTCCGAGGCGCACTTTAGACGAAATGTATTGATTTAAATTTTCGTCGAATTTTGTCTCTACTGCGAATTTTGGGAATATATTGCGCATTAAAGTGCATAGCGCCGCCATATGGCGCGGCTCTTTTTCTAAACGATGCAATACATTACGAAGAAAAAGATTTGCATCCCCCTGCGCAATACCAGTTTGTACAATTGAATTTGCCCTACGCTCTTCGGCCAGTGGAATTCCCGCCAAGCCGGGCACATACACCGAAAACGGCGTTCTAACGTCAGATGCAGCGCGAAAAAATGGGGAATTTTTCGGGAAATTTAGCGAGATATTTGCATTCTTCCCTCGAAAAAGAGACAAACGAAAATCTTGAAGATCTCCATCTTCATCAAGGTACTGGAAGTCAAATTTAGGGCCGTAGTCCTGAGTCATCGGCCATCTATGATGAATCTCCATTATTTCTTGTGTTGGAAGAAATGTGAATTGATTAACGCCCAGCGTGCTAGCTGGCATATTTGCGCTTTTTCCATGCATCTTAGCAGAACGAAGAGCGCTTATAGTGAAATGTATACCTTGTATGACGGATGATTTTCCAGCGTTGTTTCCACCAACTAAAAGGTTCATATCATCTAGGTCTAATGAAATATCATTGATATTCTTAAAAGAGCGAATTCTTATCTTCTTGATTTTCATTCCGCTTCCCCTCTTGAATCCAGCGTGATCCTTTTTTTTCGCATTTTCAAGAGTTGGGGTGACGTTGACCGTTTACGAAACCACCCAATTCCAGCCCGCATGAAACGGCCGTCAGTCGTCCCCACCGCCGCCCCATGCTACACTCCCACCCATGCGCGCCCGGAACCCCCTCTACGTCATGGCCAAGCCGCCGCCGGAGGTGCAGGCGCAGATCGCCGCGCTGCCGCGCAACGATCCTTCGCGCGGGCCGCACCTCCTCCATGTCACGCTCATCTCGCTCTACGACCTGCACTATGCGCCGCCCGAGTGGCTGCCCGCGACCATCGCCGCGCTGGACGGCTTCGCCGCAGCACCTTTCCCGCTCCGCTTCGACCGGATCGAGAACCGCAAGGCGGTGACGCTGCGCACCCGCGAGCCGCTGGCCGAGGCGCGGGCGTTCCAGAAGGCGCTGGTGAACCATCTGCTGCGCGAAAAGGCGCCGATCATGGACGGCACCACCCCCGAACCGCACATCACGATCAACTACCGCGGCGACCGGCAGAACGCACAAAAGATGCCCCCGATCGGCTGGACGGTCGACGAGATCATCCTGATGGAAAGCATCGTCGGCAAGACCACCCATGTCGAACACGGCCGCTGGCCGCTCCGGGGGGAGGCCGCCTGAGTGCGCATCCCGCCATGGCAGTGCAGGGGTGCAAGGAGTCATTTCGTGTCTCGTCACCCCGGACTTGATCCGGGGTCCCGCTCAACAACGGCCAGAAGCTGGACCCCGGATCAAGTCCGGGGTGACGAAAGGGATGGGGCAGTCTAATGTGTCCGCGCCCCGCCAATCCTATTTTGCACCGCCCGGGCCAGAAACCCCTTTCCTACAATCTGCACATCTGCTCCACTCTATCGGCCGCTGTGGCAGCATCGCCTCCGGCTTCCGCTCCGTCTCCGCCGCCGCTCCTGTCATCCCGCCTGATACCGCCATCACCGCATCGCCATTGGGCTGAACTTTCCTGAACTTTGGCGGGCAACGATCAAAAGGCCCGCCCCCTCGAAGGCACCGCCATGTCCCACCCCTCGAACATCGTCCATTGCACCGGTCCCGGCGACCCGCATGCACTCGACGGCATTTCGCGGCGCCACCGCACCGGCGACCTCGACGCGATTTGCCCGGTCTGCACGGGACATGGTCAATGGAACAGCCAGATCGACCTCGTCAGCCACCGCTCGATCCGCGTGCCCTGCCCCAAGTGCGACGGGCGCGGCTGGATCGAGACGGGGGCCGACATGGTCCCCAGCCACGACATCGCGCTGTCGCCCGACGGGCGTCCGGTCTGGGTGGTGCGGCTCGACCCCTCCGACGATATCGAATGAGCTTCACGCTGCACCGGGTCGACTCGCGCGTTCGTCGCCGATAGGCTGACATCGGTTACCGATACACAGGAGAGCAAGGATGCGTGGACGGATCTGGCTGACGGCGGGCGCGGTGCTGTCGATTGCGGGGTGCGGCAAGGCGGAAGCCCCGGCGGCGCCCGAAAAATCGGTGCTCGCCGACGGGCCCGCGGCCGACATCCGCGCGGTCGCCGAAGCCGACTTGCCGCAGGGCGTGCGCGACGCGGTGCTCGCCAAGGTGCCCGGGATGAAAATCGCCGAGGCCGAGCGTAAGGCGCGCGACGGCAAGCTCTTCTACGACGTCGAGGGAACGCGCCCCGACGGCAGCCCGGTCGAGCTCGACCTGATCGAGGAAGCGGGCAAATACCGCGTCGTCGAGATGCAGCGCGACATCGCCTGGGCCGACGCGCCCGCCCCGGTGCGGACCACCGCCGGCGCCGCGGCCGACGCCTTCACCCCGGCGCGCGTCATCGAAAGCACGCAGGACGACGGGACGATCGTCTATGAACTGTTCGCGCCCGGCAAGGCCGACGAGCCCGCCGCCGAGGTCAATTGGAAGAACGGCAAGGCAACGCTGCGCACGACACGGAACGAGTATTGACCCGATGACCGACACCGCACCCACCGGCCCCGATATGGGCGCGACCTTCTATCACGGCACCCGCGCCGACCTGTCCATCGGAGACCTGCTCGCGGCGGGCTGGAGCAGCAATTACCAGGCCGCACCGATGTCGTGGATCTATTTCTCCGCCGCATTGGAGTCGGCGATCTGGGGCTGCGAACTCGCCGCCGGAACCGGCCGCGAGCGCATCTATATCGTCGAACCCACCGGCGACTGGTTCGACGACCCCAACCTCACCGACAAGAAATTCCCCGGCAACCCGACGCGCAGCTATCGCAGCCGCGCGCCGCTGCGCATCGTCGGCGAGGTGACCGAGTGGGAATCGCATCCGCCCGAAATCCTGCAGGCGATGAAGGACAATCTCGCGCGGTTGCAGGCCGAAGGCGCGCCGATCATCGACTGACCCGACCTTCGCTGCGCTCCATCAAGGAAGCCGATCATGCCCTCCCCCATTCGAATCCTCGCTATCGCGGCGCTTCTCGCCTTCGCACCGACCGCGGCCTCGGCCACCACCGCCGCACCCGTCCCCGCACGCGCCCCGCTGCAACAACTCCGCATCTACGAAATCCCGCACGCCAACGAGGGCGCGTTCCACGACCGTTTCCGTGACCATGCGCTGCGCATCATGGCACGCCACGGCTTCGCGGTCCGCTCGATCTGGCGCAGCGAGCATCAGGACAAGGTCGAATTCGTCTATCTGCTCGACTGGCCCGACGCCGCGGCGATGAAAGCCGCGTGGGACGCCTTCATGGCTGACCCCGAATGGATCGCGATCAAGAAGGAGACGGGCGCGCGCCACGGCCGCTTTGTCGACGCGATTGCGGACCGCACGCTCGAACCCCTCGCCTGGTCCCCCGACCGTGCGGGTGCGGCGGACTAGCGCGGCAGGGAACCCGGACCCGCTTTGGGGGGTCTATGCATCAGAGGGGCAAAGCATGCCCCGCCCGCTTGGCCCGGCACGCAATCCTGATGGAGTGATGTCGATGAACAAGCTGATGATCCTGCCCCTCGCCGCCGCGACCGCGCTGGCGGGCTGTGCCACCACCGGCGACGGTTACGCCTCGAATTATGATGACGGCGGTTATGGCTATTACGACCGCGCCTATTACGACGAGTACGGCCGCTATGACTACGACCGCCCCGACCCGCGCCATGGCGGCTATTATGCCGACAACTATTACCGCAACGACCGCCGCTACCGCGAGCGCCGCTTGTCGAACAACGACCGCGTCTATCGCGGCCGCGACGACAAATATTATTGCCGCCGCAACGACGGTTCGACCGGACTGATCGTCGGCGGCATCGCCGGCGGCGTGCTGGGCAACGTTATTGCGTCGGGCCGCTCCGAAACGCTCGGCACCGTGCTAGGCGCGATCGGCGGCGCGGCGGTCGGCACCGCGATCGACCGCGACAATGTGCGCTGCCGCTAACCGCGACGGCTGACGCGAAGGAGGGTGACAGGCGCAGCAGGCGCGCTAGGCTGAGAGTCCCATTTCCAAATCGGGAGCCGCCATGCTGACGACCCTGCTCACCCTCGCCGCCGCGACCGCAACGCCCGCATCCCCGGCCGACCTCGCCGCGATCGAGGCGACCTGCTTCGATTATGTCGACGGCCAGCTCGAGGGCGATCCCGAGCGCGTCAAACGCGCGCTCCACCCCGACCTCGCCAAGCGCCGCGTTCTGGGCGACACGCCCGACGAGCGGCTCGGGCTGCAGCGCATGAGCCGCGAGGAACTCGTCGACCTCACGAAACGTGGCGCGCTCAAGACCCCGCGCGCCGGGTGGAACCGCACGTGCAGGATCCTCGACGTCGCGGGTAACGCCGCCGCGGTGCGCGTCGAAACCCCATGGTTCGTCGACTATTTCCACATGGGCAAATTCGGCGAGCGATGGGTCATCGTCAACGCGCTGTGGCATATGAAGCCGCGGCCAGCGACGAAATAATGGGTGCCCCACCTCGCCCACGCCAGCTCGATCCGAGCTCAGGTAAGTGGAAGCTTGCGAACGGCGTGCCGCCTACATGTTGCGGAACGACTCCCACTCGGCGAGCCGTTCGGCGATCAGCGCGGCACGCGCCTGGCCGTCGCGGCCGTCCATCGTTTCCATGTCGCCCGGGTGCGCGCGCCAATAGACGCCGGTGGTGCGTATATTGAGTTCGGGATCGGCGCTCGATCGCGTCGTGAAATAGCCCGCGGCGCGGTCTTCGGCCTCGAGCCGGATCTCGCCCGTGCCGTCGAGCCGCGGCGCATCGGGGTCGAGTGGGCGCTCGCCGTTCCAATAATAGAAGAGCCCGTCGTCGCGCGCCGTCGTCGCTTCGCTCGCATAGCGTGCCGACAGCGTCCCGTCGGCGCGCCAAGCGCGCCCAACGAGCGTGAGCGCGCCGGCGCGGTCGCGCCCGATGCGCAGCAAGCCCAATGCGGAAGGCTCCTTTTCGCTGCGCGCGGTTAGCGAATATTGCCACCACACGCCCTCGATGCGCTGGAGCCGCCCTTCGCTCTCGATCGCCTTGCGCAGCTTTTGATTCATAACGCGCATCTCGGTCGCGGTCATCTCGCCCGGGTAGCGCACGCACGTGAGGCCAAGAAGGTCCGTGGGCAGCTTCGCACCGTTCGCGTGGAGGATGAAGGTCCGCCGCATCCCTAGCACGCCGCCGAACAACCCCGCCTCGAACACAACATTATCGCGCGGCGCAGCCTGGCTCGATTCGGTGCGCGACGCCGTCGACGGACTCGTCGTCCAGTCGTCCTCAGCGAAAACGAAGGCCGCGAAATCGACCTCGCGCGTCAGTTCTAGCAGCCGCTCGAGCGTCGACACGCCCGGGTTGAACGTCGTCGTCCAGGGCTCGACGTTCGCGATGTCGCCGAGTCCGCGCGTCAGCGCCTGGATCAGCTTCTCCTGCTTGCCCGACGAGCCCAGGAAAATCCGCGGCTTCTCCGTCATCTTTTCCCTCCATTGCGTTCGGCTGGCTTGTCCCGACCGCGCCGCGACTCGTTTCTATCATCCAAAAGCGCGTCGATCTCTTCCCCGCGAGGCTGCCGCCGATAAGCTAGCTCTTCTTGGCCCGCGTCGGCTTTTCGAGGTTCGCCTCGACCGCGGCGCGCACCAGCGCCTTGAACGCCGCCTCGTCGACGTCGTCGCCCTCGAACAGGTCGATCGCGCGCCGCATGTTGCCGTCGAGGCTCGAATTGAACAGCCCCTTTGGATCGGCAAGCGCCGCGCCTTTGGCAAAGGTCAGCTTGACCTTGTCCTTATACGTCTCGCCCGTGCACAGGATGCCCGTATGCTCCCACACCGGAACGCCCGACGGGTTCGACGGCTTCTGCCACTTCACCGTCTCCTCGACGTCCGGATCGGCGGCATGGATCAGCGTGCGCAGCTTCGTCAGCGTCGCTCCGCGCCAATCGCCGAGCCCCGCGATCTTCGCATCGATCAGATCCGCCGCCATGCCCTTCTCCTCACATCTTCTCGCCCGGCAGCGCCGCCGCCTGTTTCGCCCAGTCGGCGAATGCCGCCTCGTCGACCGGCTCGTCTTCATGGATATGGAAATAGCGCGTGTCGCCGCTCTTCGACGCGACCGGCGGCACCGGATCGAGCGACTGGCCGCGAAAGAAGGCGACCTTGATATATTTGTCGAAGCAATGGATGCTCAGGAACCAGTGGGTCGGCTCGTCGCCCTGCCCCGGCGGACCATAGAAAGGCGAGTTCCATTTGACCGCCTTCGCAACCCCCGGAATGCTCTTCTCGATCAGCTTGTCGAGCCGGCGCCAAACGCCCGACTTCCACCCCGGCATCGCGGCGATATAGGCTTGCACCGGCGCGTCGCCATAGCCTTTCGCGATCTGCGGATTGCCGCCGGACAGCAGCACGGGTGCCCTGTCAGCCATGGAATTCGTCGGCCATGGAATCGCGCTCCCTTCTTTCGTCTTCAAAAGAACGCGATAGCCACAGCGAGTCAAGTCACGCGGGCCTAGCCGGCGATCTCCGCCGTCGCCGCGCGCTCGATCGCGGCGCGCCAGTGCGCCCGCACCGGTAGCAGGAAAATCTCCGACAGCGTCCGCTCGATCTCATCGGCGGTGAGGTAGCGCCGGTCGATGCGCCCGTCGACGAGCCGCGTCGTCAGCCGGTTGTCGCGCAGGCCGTAACGCGCGTCGGCGGTCGTCCGCGCCGCGATCAGCTGGTGCCGAAAATGCGAGTCCGGATGCGCCGAGGTGTACCAGTTGCCGATTTCATAATCGATCGCCGGCGGCGATGCGGGGTCGAGCCGGTACAGCGTCCGCCACTCACTCTCAATCAGCGCCGCGACCTGCCACACGTCGCCGTGCCGCACGACACGATAGCTTTCGTGCCGCGTCGGCTGGGACTCCTCGCTGTCCATCGCGAGCGGCGCGGGCGGGACCGCCGCGCCGAAGCCGACATCGGCAAGCCAGGGCCGCCCACCCAGCGTCACCCGCACCACCATATGCGTGCGTGGGGTCGGCGGGGCATCATCGGGCAGCATCCAGCGCACCCGGCCGAGCAGCCCTTCGGCCTCGAACCCAATCGCCCGCAGCGCGCGGAGGAACAGGCTGTTCTGTTCGAAACAATAGCCGCCGCGCCGTTGGCCGATCAGCTTGGCGTCGATCGCATCGGCACCGATATCGATCCCCGCGCCGGTCAGCGCGTCGATCGCCTCGAACGGGATCGCGGCGATATGCGCGGCCTGAAGCGCGGCGAGCACCTCGAGCGTCGGCGCCACCGGCCCGGCATAGCCGATCCGTGCGAGATAACGCGGCAGGAAGGCCGCGGCGGGCGCGGCGGCATCGGTATCGACGGGGTCGGCAGGCGTGGCAGCGGGATAATGCAGCATGAACAAGGCTCCGTTCGCGAATCAACTGTCCCGCTCTTATGAAAGCTCAAGCCCGGTTGAGGTCAAGCGCGGATCGACAGCCAGGTTTGCTGTCCCGCAAAACACCATCATCTTGGTAACTTAGCCATTGCAGGCGGCCGCGCGCTGCGGCAGATGCGTCACACAACATAAGTCGCATAACATAAACATTTCAGGGAGCCACTCATGCGCACCACGACTTATTCCCGCCTCGCGATCGCGATCGCGCCGGCCGCAATCCTTCTCACGGCAGGCACAGCCAACGCCGCGACCTGCGAGGAAGCCTTCGTCAAAAAGGGCAATCCGATCACCGGACTGCGCTTCACCGCCGCGGTGACCGTCGCCGACCTGCCGCCCGCGGTCGCGATCGGCCAGATGCGCGGGCTCGTCGCTGCCAAGGGCTATGACATCATGGCCGACGAGGCCGAATATGGATCGATGCTGATCGAACAGCCGATGACGGGGACCGTGCGCGCCTTTCCGATCCAGATCACCGCGACCCAGACCGGCGGGATCGGCACAGTGGTGATGGAAGCCAAGCTGCGCGCCGGACAGGCGACCAAGGCCGATGCGGCGATGGCCGAAATGTGCGGAATGCTGAATCAGGTCAAGGGCGGCAAGGCGGGTGCCGCCGCTGCAAAGAAGGGTTCGACCGCGACCACCGTCGCCGCCGCGCCCGTGAAAATGAACTCGCTAAGCTTCTCGCAGCAGGTGTCAAAAGACACCGAACGCAATTCCGCGGGCATCCTCACCCGCTATAAGGGCAAGCAATTCACGATCGACGGGCTCGTCGACTATGTGACCAAGGACGGCAAGGATTTCCGCGTCGGCTACAAAATCCCCCAGCCCTATGAACAGGCGATCCGCCTGCCGAACCAGGCACCGTTCAAGACCGACATCGTCTGTTATATGGCACCGGGTCAGGCCGCTTTTTCGCTCCAGCTCAAGCCGAACAAGAGCATCAAACTGACCGGCACCGTCGAGGACTTCGACGAATACAAGCATGTCATCTGGCTGAAGGATTGCCGTCCGGCGCAGTAACCGGGCGGTAGCAACGGGAGGGGCCCATGCGCGGAATGATAGCGGCGATACTGGCTTTCGGCGTGGCGGCCTCAGCCGCTGCTGCCGAGGCGCCCGCCAGCGAAATTGCGGAGCTGCGCACCTTTGCCGATGCGTTCGACGCGGCGCAGATCGCGCAGGATCGCGCCGCGCTTGACCGCATGGTCGCCGACGACCTCGTCTTTATCGACGGCAGCGGGAAACGGTATGGAAAGGCGTTTTTCATCGACGGCTGGACCGGCGCCGACGACGATTACGACCCCGTCACGCTCAACGATCGCGTAATCCTCCCACTCGGCAAGGACATGGGCCTCGCGAGCGCCGAGACGGTCCTGTCGGGCCGCTCGGCGGGCAAATCCTTTCGCGTCCGCATCCGCTTCACCGACATCTTCCGCCGCCACGGCGACAGCTGGCAGGCGACCTATATCCACGTGACGCGCATGGCGGCCGATAGCGAGTAACGAGAAGGATTCGACTCTCGCTATTGATGAGAACATAATAGGAACATTGATCCGATTCGGAGGAATGGATGATGGACCCGATGTTCCGCTATTTCCTGGGTTTTCAGGTAAATGCCGACCGCGCCGGCTGGCTCGCGCGCCAATTGCCGCCCGTTTCGGGCGATCTGTTCGCGGGCCTGAGGCCCCAGCTTTACCATCTGACGCTGTGCACGATCGCCGAAACAATGGAGCCGCAGCCGTTCTTGCCCCAGCGTGTCGCGGCAGCGTTTGCATCGGGCCTCCCCGCTGCGAGCCACATTCCCTTTGGACGCATCAAGAGCCGGGAGGTGGGGGCCGAACTCACGACCGTCGGAAACATCGGCAGCATTCGCCATCTCTATGAGGGCATCGTCGCACTCTTAGAGACGCAAGGCATCGAACCGATGCATCGAAAGTCGGGGCTGCGGCCCCACATCACGCTCGGCTATGGTGCCTGTGACTTCGACCCGGTCCCGATGGCTTGGCGGTGGACTCCACGCGAGCTCGTCCTGATTGAAAGCCATGTCGGCCATCGCCGCCATCGCGTGCTGCAAAGCTGGTCGCTGCTTCCGCCGGCGCAGAGTGCCTTCGCCTTCATGGAAGATGAACTGCCCGCACCGTTGCTACGCGCCGCCTAGACGTCGAGACTGTGCTCCAGCGTGATCTCGCAATCGAGCAGCTTCGACACCGGGCAATTTTTCTCGGCTTCTTCAGCGATCTTGGCGAACTCGTCGGCTGAGATGCCCGGCACCTTGCCGGTCAGCGTCAGCGCCGATTTGGTGATCGTAAAGCCGCCGTCCTGCTGCTCCAGCGTCACTTCCGCGCTCGTCTCAAGCGTGTCGCCCGAATAGCCGGCGCGCGCGAGACCGAACGACAGCGCCATCGTGAAGCAGGCTGCATGCGCCGCGGCGATCAGCTCCTCGGGGTTTGTACCCGGCTGCCCTTCGAAGCGCGTACCGAAACCATAGGGCTGCTTGTCGAGCACGCCTGATTTGGTCGTGATCGATCCCTTGCCTTCCTTGCCGAAGCCTTCGTAGCGGGCCGATGCGCGATTGACGGTCATAATCGTATCTCCTTGGTGGGGTCGGGGAGTGAGCGAAAAAGCGGCCCGGGACTCGCGCCTCAGGCGGGCAGCAGCTTACGCCGCGCGCCCACGCGCTTCCACGCCTTTTCATGGAAGAAGAATGCGACAGCATTGATACACGGCTCGATGATCGCGATCCCGCCCCCCAGCGCGGCCGATCCGGTCATCACATAAGCGACGCTGAACCCGATCGTCAGGTGGATCGTGAGATAGGTGAAGGTCTTGATCAGGTCGGTGGGCATGGCCCGTCTCCAGCAAATGCGAACTCGCTCGAGTTAAGAATGATTCGCAATAAATGCCAGAGGGTGCCTTCGGTCAGTCTGATCGATTTTCCCGCACGACCCCGGCCCGGTCGAGTTCGGGACCGAGCCGCCCGGTGAGCCACATCGCCCACATTTTGAAATCGGCGGCGAGGCTCCACAGCGGATAGGTGAAGGTCGCTGGCCGGTTCTTCTCGACCCCGAAATGCGCGACCCACGCAAAGAAATAACCCGCGACCGGCAACGCGATCAGCCAACCCCAGCGGCCCGACAGCCCCGCCGCGAGCGCGATCAGCACGACGAGGCTGGTCCCGACATAATGCAGCGCGCGCGTCGACGTCTTGCTGTGCTCGCGCAGGTAAAAGGGCCAGAATTCGGCGAAGGTCGTATATTGGCGCGCCATTGCCCGATGCTGCCCTTCGCCGCGGCGCGGGTCAACTACAGGCTGCGCGCCGCCTCGTCGATCAGCGCCGCGACCTCGACCGGCCGCGAGGCGAGCGAGGCATGCCCCGCGTCGAGCGCGATCACCTTGCGCGCGCCGAGCCGGTCCGACATCGCCTTCTGGTTCGCGGGGTCGATCATCCGGTCTTCGTTCGAAATCTGGTACCAGCTCGGCTTCATCCGCCACGCCGGATCGCTCACCGCCTCGCCAAAGGTCGACGCGAGCGGCGCCTTTTGCGTCACCGCCATCACCAGCGCCTCGTCGGCGCTCACATCCTGACAGAAACTTTCGTGAAACTTGTCGGGCTTGACCCACAAATAGCCGTCGGCGTCGGGCGCCAGGTTCGCCGCGCCAGCAGGCGGATGCTGCTGCGTCAGCGCGCCGGGGCTCTCGCCCGCATCGGGCGCGAAGGCCGCGATATAGACGAGCCCCGCAACATTCGGTGCCGTACCCGCCTCGGTGATCACCGCGCCGCCATAGCTGTGCCCGACGAGCAGCACCGGCCCCTCGACCTGCGCCGCGATCTGCCGCGTCCGCGCGGCGTCGCCCGCAAGCGAGGTCAGCGGCAGTTCGACCGCGCGCATCCCTTTGTGCCCCAGCCGATCGAGCTCGACGATCGCCTTTGCCCAATGCGCGGCGCCGCCCCAGAAGCCATGCACGAGGATGATCGTAGGAAGCGCTGCCATGGTCCCGACTCCTGTAGAATTTCGCGAAGCCCGAAGCTAACATGCCCGGCAGATAGCCGACAGCAAAGAAACCGTCGGGATTTCGGGAGGGGAAATTTTCATGAAAAAATCGACGCGCGCGCTACTCGGGCTGGTCCTGCTCGACCTCATCGTCGTCGCCGGGGCCTGGTGGATGATCGACCGGACGCAAAGCGGCGCGTGGAACTCGAATGATCCGGCGGGCTCGATCACGATGGTGACGACGACCGCGGGCATGCTGGTCGGGGTAATCTCGGTCGTGCTGTTGCTTGCCTTTTTCATGCACCGCCGCGCGGGGAACTGATCGGCGGGCCTTTCAGGCCTCCCGCAAACTCACTCCTCGCTGTTGACGATCACGTCCCAATGCTCCTCGACCAGCGCGAACCGCCTGGCCTCTTCGGCCTTGAAATTCGCGAGGTCAGGAAACAGACGCGCACCCACAGCTTCTGCGGCGGCGTCATATCCGGTGCCGTCGCCGACCGCATCCTCGGCGCCGCGATAGGTGATCGCCACGCGCAGGTCCCAGCGCGTCCCGCCCGCCATATGGGTGAAGGGGGTCGTCGTCTCGATCCGGGTGATGAAACCCAGCCGCTTCATCTCGTCGAGGATCGGCTGGTGATTCTTCGCATAGAGCGCGCGGAACTCGTCCATCGCGCCCCAGCGGATGCGATAATAATATTCGATCGTCACCGGGGTCGCCTTTGCGGCAACCGATGCTGGCGCGGCGGCGGATGGTGCGGCCGCCGGCGCGCCGGCGATCAACAGCAGTGGCAAAATGGAAAGCATGGCCCCTCTCCCCTTCGCATTATAGCCTACGCCTGATGCAAGGGGCGTTCAAGGCGCCGGAAAAACGACAGCCCTCCCGCCTGGGTCGCAGGGGCGGGAGGGCTGGTTTCCAGTCCGGCGTGGCAGGCCGGGCCGGAGACGAAAACGGGTGTGCGGCCTAGCGCGCCGCGGCTTCGCGGACCTTTTGCACCGCGGGGAGCAGCAGGCCGATCAGGATCTGCACCGGGTTCGACGTCACCGTCATGCCGCCCTGTGCGGGCTGCGCCGACTGCGCCATAGCGGGGGTGGCCGAAAGGACCATGGTGAGGGCAAGCACGGGGGTGAGGATCATCTTCTTGGTCATCGTCTCTTCCTTTTCACATTCGTTGATCTGGTTCGAATTGGGCTCGGGTCGTTCCCGATGCCCCGCTTATGACGCACAGCCGATCACCCAGCCGTGATCGCCATCACTCGGCCGAACAAATTTCACAAAGCATTGGAAAGAAACGAAAGAAATTTACGCTTGGCGCTTGAGCCGCACCAGCGCGCTATCGAGCGCTTGCAGGAATTGCGAACGATCGGCCTTCGAGAAGGGCGGCGGCCCGCCCATCCCGTCGCTCATTCCCGACCGCAGGTCGGCCATGATCGCGCGCGTCGCGATCGCGGGTCCGATCGAGGCGAGGGTGAAGGGCTTGCCATTGGGGCCGAGCACGGCCGCCCCCGCCTTCAGCGCGCGGTCGGCGAGCAATATGTCGGCGGTGATCACGACACTCTGCGCATTCGCCGCCTCTGCGATCCAGTCGTCGGCGGCGTCGAAACCGTCCGACACGGTAATCCGTTCGATCAACGGATGTTCGGGGACGCGCAGCCGGCTGTTGCTCACGACCTTCACCGGCACCTCGTGCCGCCACGCGACACGGTAGATCTCGTCCTTCACCGGACAAGCGTCGGCATCGACGAGGATTTGGACAGGCGTGGACATGGACGAAAGCGGTCAGCCGACCGCGACACCCTTCCAGAAGGCGATGCGATCCTTGATCGCCGCCGCCGCTTCCTTGGGATCGGGATAATACCAGGCGGCGTCTTCGTTCACCTGTCCGTCCACGGTGACATGGTGATAATGCGCTATCCCCTTCCAGGGGCATAGGCTCGTCGTCGCGCTATCCGACAAGAGCGCCGCATCGACCGCATCGCGCGGGAAATAATGATTGCCCTCGACGACGACCGTGTCGTCGCTGTCGGCGATCACCGCGCCATTCCACCGTGCCTGAACCATCGCGCCTACTTCTTCATATTGTCGAGCCCGGCGACCACGCCGACCTTGGTCGACGGATTGCTCGCATTGGGCTTCTTGGGCTTTTCCGCCTTGGGTTTGCGGGTTTCGCGGTTCGATTTCTTCTGGCTCTTGGCCATGGTCAATACCTTGGAAAGGCGACGGACGCCGATGCCCGTCAAGACGATCTTACGCGCATTGCCCGCCCGCGTCGCCTGTTATCCCGCCAGCCCGTCCCAGACCAGCTTGGCGCCGAGCAGGACCATCAACACGTAAATGAGCACATAGAAACGCGCGCCATCGATCCGTTTCAGCCAGCGCACGGTGAGCAGCGTTGAACCGATCGCCAGCGGCATCAACAACACGGCGGCGACGAGCACCTCGTGCGGGAAGGCACCGAGCGCGATATAGGCGGGCACCTTCATCCAGTTGATCGCCGCGAACAGGATCGAACTGGTGCCGACGAAGACGAGGTGCGGCAGGCGGCGCGGCGTCACCCACATCTGGAACGGAGGCCCGCCGGCATGCGCGATCTGGCTGGTGAAGCCCGTCGCGACCCCGAACAGGCTGCCGACCCAGCCGGGCGATGTCGACGCCGCGACGACGCGCCCGCCGCGCTCGACCCACAGCCGATAGAGCCCGAACGCCAGCGTGATCGCACCGAGTGCCGCCATCAGCTTCGCCTCGTCGACGCGCTCGGCATAGGCATAGCCCGCGGCGATGCCGACCGCGGCGCCGGGGAGCATCCATGCAATGACCCACCCGTCCCACGTCTTGCGGAACGACCAGACGCTGACGACGTCCTGCACGATCAATATCGGCAGCAGAAGCGCGGCGGCGATCGTCGACGGCAGCACCAGCGCGACGAGCGGCGTCGCCAGCGCCCCGACCCCCGACAATCCGCCCTTGGCAAGCCCGAGCAGGATCACCGCGATGGCGAGTACCAGCAACGTCAGCGGATCGGCGAGCAGGCTCATGCGGCGGCGATCTCCGCCGTTTCGGGCAGCCGCCAGTCGATCGCGCCGCGGCCATGCGCTTCCAGAAACGCGTTCGTCTGACTGAACGGCCGCGACCCGAAAAAGCCGTTGTGCGCCGACAAAGGCGAGGGATGCGGCGCGCGCAGAATCAAATGCGGGCTACCCGCGCCGAGACCCGGCACATTCGCCGCTTTCTTCTGTGCATGGCTACCCCACAGGATGAAGACCTTCGGCGCCGGGTCGGCGGCGACCGTGGCGACCACGGCGTCGGTGAACTTCTCCCACCCCTTGCCCTGATGCGACGCGGCCATGCCGCTCTCGACCGTCAGGCAATTGTTGAGCAGCAGCACGCCCTGTTCGGCCCAATGCTTCAAATAGCCGTGCGCGGCACGCGCAATGCCGAGGTCGCTCTGCATTTCCTTGTAGATATTGACGAGGCTCGGCGGCGTGCGCACCCCCGGCTGGACTGAGAAGCACAGCCCATGCGCCTGCCCCGGGCCGTGATAGGGATCCTGCCCGAGGATCACGACGCGCACATCCTGCGGCGGTGTCGCGTCGAGTGCCGCGAACCAGTCGCGCGGACGCGGATAGATGGCCTTGCCCTTCTCGCGCTCGGCGCCAAGGAACGCCTTGAGCGCCGCCATATAGGGCTGCTCGAACTCGCCGCCGATGCGCGCGAGCCAGTCGGGATGCAGTTTGACCTCGGACATGCCCGCGCTTCACCAGAGGAGCGCGGGCTTGTCCAGAGGCTTACAGACTGCCGCGCACGCTCAGGAAGAAACGGCGGCCCAGATAGTCATATTGCGTACCAAATGCTGGCGCCTGGCCGATCACCGGCGGCGTCGCGGTGACGACGGTCGACACGCGCGGCGGCGGGGTGTCGAACAGGTTCGCGACACCCAGCGTGATGCGGAACCGCTCGGCGACGTCGCGGCTCAGCGACAGCGAGTGATAGAAGGTCGCGGGCACGCTGACGTCGGGGCAGAAACGCCCGCCCGGACGGAAGCCCGACGTGCGGCACGCGTCGCCGCCCTGCGCGCGGAACAGATCTTCCGCGTTAGAAGCGGCCCCAGTGACGTCGAGGCCATAGAACAGCGTCCATCCACCCTTCATCCAGCCAAGGTTGAAATCGCCGACCCACTTCGGATTGCCGATCTTGCCATTGTCGTCGACCTCGGTGCCGGGGAAGAGCGAAACCTTGTCCTTCACCTGCCAGGTCATCTGCGCGCGAAACGCGAGCGAGCCGAGGTTGCCTAGATCCTGATCGACCGCGAGCGACAGGTCGACACCGCGGTTCCGCTGGCGGCTGATGTTCACATAGCGATCGGTGACGGTCGCGACGCTCTGTGCATCGGGCCCCGCGGCGGTGCGCGTGAACAGGCCGCACAGCGGCTCGTCGGCCACCTCGGAGTCATAGCAACCGCGAAGAATATTACCCGCGCCGAGCAGGTTGATCTCGTCCTTCACCTCGATATCGAAATAGTCGACCGCAAGGCGCGTCTTGAGCCCACCCCACAGCGCACCGGACAGATCGGGGGTCAGGATGACCGACACCGTCTTTGCGGTCGAGGTTTCGGGCTTGAGCCGGCCAATGCCGCCGCCCGATGCGATCACTGCCGGGCCAAACCCGCCCGCGAAATTGGAGCCGATGCCGTCGGCGGCGCAATTGTCGAAGATGCGCTGGCTGATCGCCCCCGCCGCGAGCCGCGCCGCGGTCTGGATGCACGGATCGATCGCCTGCTGGCCAAGGAATCCCGTCTGGTCCTGAAGGAAGAGTTCGAACAGCGCGGGCGCGCGGAACGAGGTGCCCCAGGTGCCGCGAAAACGCAGCCAGTCGGTCACCGCCCAATCGGCGCCGACCTTCCATGTCGTGTCGCTGAACTTGTCCTGCACTCCGTCGCGGCGCGTCGCCTCAACATGCGTGTAACGCGCCGCCCCCGACAGCGTCAGCCGCTCGATCATCGGCACGCCTTCAAGCAAAGGCACTTCGACCTCGCCGAAGATTTCCTTCGACACGGTGCGCCCTGCGGTGATGCCCGAGGTCGTGAAATTGGAGACATTGCCGGCAAGCGTCGCTTCGCCTGGCGTGTCGTTGATCTCGTCGCGGCGGATATTCGCCCCGAACGCCGCACCGACTGATCCGGCGGGCAGGTTGAACAATTTGCCCGTCAGTAAAGCCTCGGCCGACGTCTGCTTGAACAGCGTACGACCCGTCTCGCGGCCCATCAGGAACGCGCGCTCGGCCGGCGTGAAGTCGCCGCGCAGCACACGCGGGTCGGTGAAGTCGATATCGATGCACGGCACGTCGCGGACCGCCGTCGTGGTGCCGACGCACGAACGCGTGCGCAAAGTCTGCGACGCAAGCGCGTCCTGATAGATGACGTCCTGCGTATAGCTCGCATCCGAACGGCTGTGCTGGCCGCTCACATCCCACTTCCACCCGCCGCCGATCTCGCCGCGCAGACCGAGCACGCCGCGATAATAATCGACGTCGGCTTTGCTTTCGGTCTTCACCAGCACGCGCGGGCGCAGGATGATGTTGCCGCCGAACTCGGCGTTGAACGGATCGCCCAGGTCATTGGGATCGCAATTATATGCGGTCGGATCGCAGAGGAAGAAGGGCAGCATCGACGCGCCGGTGAATTGCTGGAGTTCGATCCGCTGAAAACCATTGTTGCGCGACTTGCGGTTGCTGAACAGGAATTCGCCATAGGCGGTGATGCCATCGGTGACATCATACGCCCCCTCGACAAAGGCGCTGATCCGGCTCACGCCCGAAAACACGTCCGAATCCTGCTCGACGGGCTCGAACTGGTTGAGCGCGCCGGTCGACGGGCCGTCGAAATTGACTCCGAAGAAATTGGCGGGGCCGAACACGCCGATCGGGTTATAGGCATTGATCGGGATGCCGACCCCCGCGAACTCGGCGCCATATTGGCCCGACAGGATCGCCTGCCCGTTCGGCGCGATCAGCCCGGGACCGAAGGTAGGGAAGCCGTTCTGGTCGACTCCCGAAAAGTCACTGAAGGCGATCTGATTGCCTTGCGTGCTGCTGCACGTCGGGCGTCCGGTGCGGAAATCGACGATATCGGCGCGGCTGCCATCGGCCTCGCGCTTCAGATATTCTTCGGAACAGAAGAGAAAGCCGCGGTCGCGGCGCGTCAGGTTCTGCTGGCGGAAAACATCGACCGTCGCAAAGATGTGGCCACGATCGAATCGCTTGCCGAAGCTGGCATCGGCGCCATAGCTTTCGCCGCCGCCATGTTCGGTGATCGACGAGAAACCGCCACCCTCGAAGCCGTCGAGATCGTCGCGGGTCAGGATGTTGACCACGCCTGCGACCGCATCCGAACCATAGATCGACGAAGCGCCGGTCTTCAGCACCTCGACCTGGCGCACTACCGACAGCGGCAGGACGTTAAGGTCGAACGGCGCGACCGAGCCCCTGATCCCGGCAGGGCCCGCGCGGCGGCCGTTGATCAGCACGAGCGTCCGCTCGGCGCCAAGCCCGCGCAGCGACACCGTCTGCACATCATTACCGCCATTGGCGACGAAGCGGTTCGAAATGGCAGAAGTAATCTGGATCGAGCCCTGCGCTGCCGGCGTCGACCGTAAGATATCGGCAAGCTGGACCTGCCCCTGCAGCTTCGCATTTTCGGGATCGATGACCTGGATCGGGTCGGCGCTGGTGAATTCGCTCTTCGCGATGCGCGAGCCGGTGACGATAATTTCGTCGCTGCTCTGCGCCGCCGCGGGCGAGGCCGCCAGCGCGATCACCGAGGCTGTCGCAGTCAGAAACACCGAGGGGCTGGTGCCCATTTTCATAATCTTCGTCCGATTTATAAAGTTGATCTCGCCCCCCGGCAGGGCAGAAATTACGCGAAAAGGCGTTTCGATATGGTTTACGCAGCAGTAAGTTTTTGTGGCCCTGCCGTCCCGCTTGTCGGGACCGCGCGGCACGGCTAGGCACGCTGGCGAAAGGGTGTGGCAAAGGGATCGCGAGATGAGCAAGGCAATGGGCGACACGCTGGGGCGGCTGGAAGCGGTCATCCATGACCGGCTCGCGGCGAGCGAGGTCGAGGCTTCTTACGTGGCAAGCCTCGCCGCGAAAGGCCGCGGCAAGATCGCGCAAAAGCTCGGCGAGGAAGCCGTCGAAGCGGTGATCGCGGCGGTCAGCGAGGATGATCCCGAACTGATCGGCGAGGCAAGCGACCTCATCTTCCACCTCTCGATCCTGCTCGCCGAGCGCGGGCTGACATGGGACATGATCGCCGCCGAACTCGACCGCCGCCACGGCACCTCGGGCCATACCGAAAAGGCGAGCCGCCCCCAATAGACTGAAAGAGCAGGAACTCTCCGATGCCGATCGACGCGACTCTCCCCTATGACGACAGCAACATCTTCGCGCGCATCCTGCGCGGCGAACTGCCTTCGAAAACCGTCTATGAGGACGAATTCGCCCTCGCCTTTCACGACATCAATCCGCAGGCGCCGCTCCACATCCTCGTGATCCCCAAGGGCCCCTACGTCAGCTGGGACGATTTTTCGGAGCGCGGCAGCGACGCCGAAATCGCGGGCTTCGTCCGTGCGGTGGGCCAGGTCGCGCGCGATGCCGGCCTCGTCGCCCCCGGTTATCGCCTGCTCGCCAACGTCGGGCTCGACAGTCATCAGGAAATCGCGCACCTCCACGTCCATATCTTCGCGGGACAGCCGCTCGGCCCGATGCTCGCGCGCTGATCTTTCGGCGCCGCCTATGACGGCGGTCACAGCATTTTACAGAAGCGCGACTAACCGTGTGTTATATGCGGCGCGGGTGGACTCTGTCCCCTGTTTCCAGCAGGATAGAAGTTCGGACCGAACGGGGAGTTGATAATGGGCAAGGGATGGCGCGCGCTGGCTACAGCATTGGCCGGCAAGGCAAAACTGGCGCTGATCATCCCCCTCAGCCTCGCGATGGCCGCGACCGCCGCCGACACTGTTCCGCAGGTCACGCTCGCAACCCCCGGCAGCTCGGGCACCGGCGACGGCACGATCACGCGCTTCACCTTGCGCTTTTCGGAAGACATGGTCCCGCTCGGCGATCCCCGCGCCGCCGCGCCCGCGACCAACGACTGCAAATTGCCCGCGACCGGCCGCTGGGTCGATACGCGTACCTGGGTGCTCGAATTCGACAAACCGCTCCCGGGCGGGCTCGCCTGCCATGTCGAGCTGCGCGACGGGCTCAAGACCGCGCGCGGTGTCTCGGTCGTCGGCAACAGCCGCTTCACGCTCGACACCGGCGGCCCCTCGGCGCGCGCCGTGTTCGCGGGCGGGATGGACGGCGATATCGAGGAGAATCAGATCTTCCTCGTCGCCACCAATGTCGCAGCCGACCGCGCCTCGGTCGGACGTTTCGGCTATTGCGCCGTCGACGGCATCGGCGAAAAGATCCCGCTCGACGTCCTCCCGCGCGAAACCGCGACCGAAATCCTGACCGGGCTCGGCGAGAATAACTGGTCGCGCCAGTCCTTCACCTACGACGCCGGCCTGCCGCAGCACTTCCCCGCCGCGGGCGCCGACCGCGAAGCCGCGCTCGACCGCATCGTCCCCGTCAAATGCCGCCGCCCGCTGCCCCCCGGCCGCGAGATGGCGCTTGTCTGGGATTCGCGCATTTCGCAGGCGGGCGTGCCGGGCCGCACCGCCGGCCGCGACCAGCGCTTCGACCATGATGTGCGCCCCGCCTTCACCGCGAAAATGTCGTGCAGCCGCGTCAATCCGCAGGCGGGCTGCAACCCGATCAAGGATGTGACGCTCAGTTTCGCCTCGCCGGTATCGCGCGAGAGCGTTCTCGCCGCGACGCTGAACACCGCCGACGGCAAGAAATTGACGCCGAAGATCGATGACGACGACAAGAATGACGCCTGGCTGACGAGCGTCCGCTTCACCGGTCCGCTGCCGCAGAATGTCGACGCGACGCTCGTGCTCCCTGCCGACGTCACCGACCAGAGCGGCCGCAAGCTGCAGAACCAGTCGAATTTCCCGCTGAAATTCCACATCGACCGCGCCCCGCCGCTCGTCAAATTCGCCGCCGAATTCGGCATCCTCGAAGCGGGCGAAGGCGGCGTGCTGCCGGTAACCGTGCGCGGGGTCGAAAGCTCGCTCGTCCAGGCGAACCTCAAAATGCCCGCGACCGCGCTCAAGGTCGGCGACGACGATGCCGCGATCGCGCGCTGGCTGAAGCGTGTCGATGACGCCGACGACACCGACTATCGCGAGGAAAAGAACGCTGCCGGCAAGGACGTCACGGTCAATTACACCGGCACCAAATCGGTGTTCGCGGATGCCCCTGCCGGCGGCGAACGCCGCGACATGCAGCTCGCGCCTGCCGCGGGCGGCAAGGAATTCGAGGTCGTCGGCATCCCGCTCGCCGAAAAAGGCTTCCACGTCGTCGAGATCGCGAGCCCCGAGCTTGGCGCCGCGCTGCTCGGCCGCAAGTCGACGCGTTACGTCGCGACCGCGGCGCTCGTCACCAATATGGCCGTCCACTTCAAATGGGGCCGCGAGGGCTCGCTCGCGTGGGTAACCGCGCTCGACACCGGCCTTCCCGTCGCGGGCGCCGAAATCCGCGTCTCCGACAGCTGCACAGGCCGCCTGCTCGCGCGCGGCACCGCCGACAAGGCGGGCCGCCTCGCCTTCGCGGGCGGGCTGCCGCAGCCCGAAACCTATTCGAGCTGCGAAGAAACCCCCGACATGGCGAAAAGCGAAGGCCACGCGCTGATGGTCAGCGCGCGCTCGGGCGACGATTTCAGCTTCACGCTCACCGACTGGGGCAACGGCATCCGCCCTTATGACTTCGACCTCCCCTATGGCTGGTCGGAGCGGAACGACATCCTCCACACCGTCTTCGACCGCGCGCTCGTGCAGGCGGGCGAGACGGTCCACATGAAGCATCTGCTCCGCCGCCCGGTCGGCCTTGGCTTCCGGACCCCAGAGGCGCTGTCGGGCAAGCTCCGCCTCGTCCACCGCGGCTCGGACACCGAATTCGAAATGCCCTTCGCCATCGCTGCGACCGGCAGCGGCGAGACGGTCTGGAACGTCCCCGCATCGGCCCCCATGGGCGATTATGAGCTTGTCTTCGTCACCAAGGACAAGGACGGCGAGGACAAGACGATCTGGTCGGGCCAGTCGGTCAAGGTCGACGAATATCGCCTGCCGACGATGAAGGCGACGATCACCGGGCCGAAAACCGCGCTCGTCCGCCCCGCCGCCGTGCCGCTGTCGCTGTTCGTCGGTTATCTGTCGGGCGGCCCCGCGCCCAACATCCCGGTCGAACTGCGCACCAATTTCCGCTCGAGCTGGTCGCCGCCCGAGGATTATAAGGATTGGGATTTCGACGGCCAGCCGGTGAAGGAAGGCGTCGTCCAGCTCGACGACAGCGGCGACACCCCCTCCGCCGAACTGCCGCTCGCACGCTCGGTGCCCTTGAAGCTCGACGCCAATGGCGCCGCGACGACGAGCGTCACGGTCGACCAGCCGATCACCGAACCGACGCTGATGGCCGCCGAAATGGACTATGAGGACGCGAATGGCGAAACGCTGACGTCGAGCCGCCGCGTCACCCTCTACCCCTCGGCCGTCCGCCTCGGCGTCAAGACCGACGGCTGGCTGATGCGCGACAATGATCTGCGCCTCAATTTCATCGCGCTGAACCTCGATGGCAAGCCGATTTCGGGCCAGCGCGTGCAGGTCGCGCTCTACAATCGCGAGATCATCACCGCGCGCCGCCGCCTGATCGGCGGCTTCTACGCCTATGACAACCAGATGCGCACGACGCGGCTCGATGCGACCTGCTCGGCGACGACCGACAAGCTCGGCCGCGCGAGCTGCGCGATGGCGCCCGGTATCTCGGGCGAGGTCACCGTCGTCGCGACGACGCTCGATGCCGACGGCAATGAAGCGCGCGCGGTCCGCTCGGTGTGGCTCGCGGGCGACGACGACTGGTGGTTCGGCGGCGACAATGGCGACCGCATGGACGTGATCGCCGAAAAGCCGCGCTACGCCGCGGGCGATACCGCAAGCTTCCAGGTCCGCATGCCGTTCCGCGAAGCGACCGCGCTCGTCACCGTCGAGCGCGAAGGCGTGCTGTCGAGCTTTGTCGTGCCGCTCAAGGGCACGAACCCCGTCGTGAAGGTCAAACTTCCCGCGACTTACGCGCCCGACGTCTATGTCTCGGTGATGGCGGTGCGCGGGCGCGTGACGGGCGAGGAAAGCTGGTTCCGCAAGATGAAACGCGCGGTCGGCTTCAAGATCGAGAATAGCGAAGGCGCGCCGCCGACCGCACTCGTCGATCTCGCCAAGCCGAGCTATCGCATGGGTATCGCGCGCATCAAGGTCGGCTGGGAAGGCCATCAGCTCGGCGTCAAGGTGAAGGCCGACAAGGAGAAATATTCGGTCCGCGAAACCGCGAAGGTCGGCATCGAGGTCAAGACCCCCGACGGCAAGGCGCCGAAGAACGCCGACGTCGCCTTCGCGGCGGTCGACGAGGCGCTGCTCCAGCTCGCCCCCAACGAAAGCTGGGAAGTGCTGAACGCGATGATGGGCGAACGCACGCTCGACGTGCTCACCTCGACCGCGCAGATGCAGGTGGTCGGCAAGCGCCATTACGGCCGCAAGGCGCTCGAACCCGGCGGCGGCGGTGGCGGCGATCTTTCGGGCCTGACCCGCGAAGACTTCCGTCCCGTCCTGCTGTGGAAGGGCAATGTTCCGCTCGACGCCAAGGGCCGCGCGACGGTCGACGTGCCGCTGTCCGACAATCTCTCGGGCTTCCGCCTCGTCGCGATCGCGACCGACGGGTCGCAATATTTCGGCACCGGCGAAACCACCGTCCGCACCGTGCAGGATCTCGGCGTCTTCGCCGGCATGCCCGAATTGGTGCGCACCGGCGACACCTATGATGCGCGCTTCACGCTTCGCAACGGCACCGATCAGCCGATGGAGGTCACCGCGACCCCGACGCTGTCGCCAGCCGTCGCGACCGCCCCGCCGCTCACCGTCACCATCCCGGCAGGCGGCGCGGTGCCGATCAGCTGGTCGATGACCGCCCCCGAAACCACCGGCCCGATCGAATGGACCATCGAGGCAGTGGCCAAGGGCGGCAAGGCCCGCGACCGCCTCGTCTTCGCGCAGACGGTCGAACCCGCGATCCCGGTCGAAACCTGGGCCGCCAGCCTGTTCCGCGTCGGCCCGAACACGACCTTGCCGATCGCGATCCCGGCGGGCGCACTGCCCGGCGGCTATGTCGACGTCGCGCTCGCCGGCACGCTCGCGCCGCCCTTGTCGGGGGTGCGCGATTATATGGCGATCTACCCGTACAACTGCTTCGAACAGTCGACCTCGCGCGCCGTCGCGCTCGGCGATGTCGGGCGCTGGCAGGCGCTTGCCGGGGCGATGCCGACCTATCTCGATGACGACGGGCTGCTCCGCTACTGGCCCAACGAACGGCTCGAAGGGTCGATCGAGCTCACCGCTTATGTGCTCAGCGTGACCGCGGCGAACGGCTTCGCGATCCCCGAGGCGTCGAAGGCGAAGATGGTCAAGGCGTTGCAGGCGGTCGTCGAAGGGCGCCTGACGCGTAAGGGCTATGGTCCGTGGGACATCCGCCCCGTCCGCATCGCGGCCCTGGCGGCACTCGCGCGCAACAACGCGTCGAGCGCGAGCCTCGTCGCCGCGATCGACGTCGCGCCGATCGACATGGCCACCGGCACCCTCGCCGACTGGCTCGTCGCGATCGAAAAGACGCCGGGCGTGCGGGGCGCGCCTGCGCTGCGCACCGCCGCCGAGGCCGAACTGCGCAAACGTCTCGTCTACGAAGGCACGCGCCTCGACCTTGTCGACGACGCGCGCGCGCCCTGGTGGATGATGACCAGCGGCGACGAAATGGCGATCAAGGCGCTCGAAGCCGTGCTCGGCCGCAAGGGCTGGGAGGATGACGCCGGCAAGCTGATGGTCGGCGTCGCGCAGCGCCAGCGCAAAGGTCATTGGGACACCACCCCCGCCAACGCCTGGGGCGCGGTCACCGTCCGCCGCTTCGCCGACCTCTATCCGGCGAATGCGATCACCGGCGTCACCAACATCGGCCTTGCGGGCGCCACCGCTTCGCAAAGCTGGCCGCTGCCCGCCGAGCCCGTCTCGCCGCTTCGCGTCGCGCTCGCCGCGGCGACGATGAGCCTGAAGCACGAAGGCACCGGAACGCCATGGGCCACCGTCAGTGTCAAGGCGGCGGTGCCACTGAAGGAACCGCTCAACGCGGGTTACCGGATCAAGCGCTCGGTCAGCATCGTCAAGGCAGCGAACAAGGACCGGCTGACGCGCGGTGACGTGATCAAGGTGCGGATCGAGGTCGTTGCCGCCGCCGGCCGGACGTGGGTCGTCATCAACGATCCGATCGCGCCGGGCGCGACGATCGTCGGCAACCTCGGCGGCCAGTCCGAAATGCTCGCCGAGCAGGCGGGCGGATCGGGCGCGCAGCCGAGCTATGTCGAACGCGGCAAGGACAGCTGGCGCGGCTATTTCGGCTGGATGCCCGCAGGCACCCATGCGGTCGAATATGTCGTGCGGCTCAACGGCTCGGGCCGCTTCACCCTGCCGCCGACGCGGGTCGAGGCGATGTATTCACCCGCGATCCGCGGCCAGTGGCCGAACGCTCCGCTGACGATCGCCAGCGTCACGCAGTGATGCGATGAGCCTGTCGCCCGTCCCCGGGCGCCGGCGGCGCTGGCCCCATGTTCTCGCATGGGCCGCGCTCGCGGCGCTTGTCCTCGTCACCGCCGCGCATCTCGCGACGCGACCGCCTGCGATGCCCGCCTTCGAAAAGGTGCGCGCCGATTGGCGCCCAAGCGAGGCGTGGCTCTACGACCGCGAAGGCCAATTGCTCGACAGCGAGCGCGTCAATTTCGAACGCCGCCGCCTCGCATGGGTGCCGCTGAACCAGATCAGTCCGGCCGTCCGCACCGCCGTGGTGCAAAGCGAGGACCGCCGCTTCTGGTCGCACGGCGGGGTCGACTGGCTTGCGATCGCCAGCGCAATCCGAGCGCGCTGGACCGGCGACCGCTCGCGCGGCGCCTCGACTCTGCCGATGCAGCTCGCCGCCTTCCTTGACCCCAGCCTCGCGCAGCCGGGCAAACGCGACTGGCGCACCAAGCTCCGCCAGATGCGCGCCGGACAAGCACTCGCGGCGAACTGGTCGCATGACGAAATGCTCGAGGCCTATTTCAACCTCCTCCCGCTGCGCGGCGAGGCGCAGGGTATCGGTGCGGGCGCGCAAAGCCTGTTCGGCAAGAAACCCGCCGAGCTCAATCGCACCGACGCCGCGCTCTTCGCGGGCCTGCTCCCCAGCCCCGCCGCGGGCGCCGAGGCGCTCGGCCGCCGCGCGTGCCGCGTGGCACAAGCAAAGGACTGCACCGCGATCCGCGCCGCGGCCGCGACGCTCGTCTCGGGCGAGCATGCCGCGCGCTTCGACCCCGCGCTCGCCCCCCACCTCGCCGTCCGTCTGCTCGACCAGCCCGGCAAGCGCGTCAAAACGACGATCGACCGCCGCATCCAGACCGCCGCGATCGTCGCGCTGCGCCGCCAGCTCGCCGGCCTCGGCTCGGACCGCGTGCGCGACGGTGCGGTCGTCGTTCTCGACAATGCCACCGGCGAAGTGCTCGCCTATGTCGGCGGCGTCGGCCTCAAATCGACCGCATCGCAAGTCGACGGCGCCAACGCGCCGCGCCAGGCAGGCTCGACGCTCAAACCGCATCTCTACGCGCAGGTGATCGAGCATGGCTGGCTCACCGCCGCCTCGATCCTCGACGACAGCCCGGTCCAGCTCGACACCGCGTCGGGGCTCTACGTGCCCAAAAACTACGATCACAGCTTCAAGGGGCCGGTCAGCGTGCGCCACGCGCTCGCTAGCTCGCTCAACGTCCCCGCGGTCCGCGCGCTCGTCATCGACGACGTCCAGCAATTCCGCGACCGCCTCTGGACGCTCGGCTATCACGGCCTCGTCGAGGACGGCGAATATTACGGCTTCAGCCTTGCGCTTGGCTCCGCCGAAGTTTCGCTTGTAGAGCAGGCCAACGCCTTCCGCACATTCGCCAATTTGGGACGCTGGTCGCCGGTCCATTTCATGCCAAACCAAAGGACGGACGGCGCCCGCCAGATCGTCAACCCCGCCGCCGCCTTCATCGTCGGCGACATCCTCGCCGACGCGACCGCCCGCTCCGACGCCTTCGGCGCCGACAGCGCGCTCCGCCTGCCCTTCTGGGCTGCGGCGAAGACGGGTACGTCGAAGGGCATGCGCGACAATTGGTGTATCGGCTGGTCCGACCGCTTCACCGTCGCGGTGTGGGTCGGCAATCTCGAGGGCGATTCGATGCGCGCCGTCTCGGGCACCTCGGGCGCCGCGCCGGTGTGGCGCGATGTGATGCTCTCGCTCCACGCCGGCAGCCCCGGCAAGCCGCCGACGATGCCTGAAGGCGTCGAAGCGCGCCAGATTACCCTCCCCGGCACCCGCGAGCCGCCGCGCCGCGAATATTTCCTGCGCGGCACCGCGCAAACGGAAATGGCCGCCGCGCCGCAGGCTGCGCGCCGCCCACGCATCACCAGCCCGGTCAGCGGCAGCGTCTATGCGCTCGACCCCGACATCCCGATCGACCGCCAGCGGCTGGCGGTGACGGTTAGCGGTTCGGTCGCCGGATACCGCCTGAACCTCGACAAGAAAGCGCTCGGCGATGCCGATGCGGGGCAACAAATCCTGCCGCGCCCCGGCGTCCATATGCTGACGCTGGTTGATCCAGGCGGCCGAATGATTGACCGAGTGCGCTTTACCGTACGGTAAGCGGCGCTGGTCCCCATTAAATGCAGCGCTGGCCTCATGAAATTAAGTTGCGCTGACGCGCGGAGCGGCTAGTCTGCCCCGCCATGAGACGGGCGGCAGTTCAGCCGCTCCCAAGGGGATGATTATGCTATTTGACCGCGTAAAGCCGTTGGATGCCATTTTGGCGACAGCGGAAAAAAAGTCGCTTACGCGCACGCTCGGCGCCTTCCAGCTAACGATGCTGGGGATCGGCGCCGTGATCGGGACCGGGATTTTCGTGCTGACCGCCGAAGCCGCGCAAAAGGCGGGTCCGGGCATGATGATCAGCTTCATCATCGCCGGCTTCGTCTGCGCCTTTGCCGCGCTCTGCTACGCCGAAATGGCCTCGATGGTCCCGGTATCGGGCTCGGCCTACACCTATAGCTACGCCGTGATGGGCGAGCTGATCGCGTGGATGGTCGGCTGGGCGCTGATCCTCGAATATGCGGTCGCCGCGGGCGCCGTTTCGGTCGGCTGGTCGGGCTATGTTGTCGGGCTGATCGAAAATGCCTTCGCCATAGATATACCTTCTACCTTGGTGCTTGGGCCATATGACGGTGGCATGATCAACCTGCCCGCGATGTTCATCGCCGGCCTCGTCACCATGCTTCTGGTCATCGGCACCCGCGAATCGGCGACGGTCAATGCGTTCCTCGTGGTCATCAAAGTTGCGGCGCTGACGCTGTTCGTCGTTCTCGCGGTTCCCGTGATGAACATGGAGAATTTCGAACCCTTCGCCCCGCTCGGCTTCGGCGGTATCGGCGCCGCCGCGGCGTCGATCTTCTTCGCTTATGTCGGCTTCGACGCGGTTTCGACGGCGGCCGAAGAAACCAAGAATCCGCAGCGCAACATGCCGATCGGCCTGATCGGCAGCCTCGCGATCTGTACCATCTTCTACCTGCTCGTCGCCGCGGGCGTGATCGGTTCGGTCGGCGCGCAGCCGGTGGGGATCGATGCGGCAGGCGCCCATGCGCTCGAACCCGGCAGTCGCGAACTCGCCGCCGCGTGCGGCGCGATCGGAGATCAGGCGGTGGTCTGCTCGAAGGAAGCGCTGGCATGGACGCTGCGTGAAATCGGCTGGCCGCAGGTCGGCAATTTGATCGGTCTTGCCGCCGGTCTCGCGTTGCCGTCGGTCATCCTGATGATGATGTTCGGCCAGACCCGCATCTTCTTCGTGATGAGCCGCGACGGCCTGCTGCCGCAAGCCTTTTCGAAGATCCACCCGAAGTTCAACACGCCGCACGTGATCACGATCATCACGGGCATCGCGGTTGCGCTGTTCGCCGCCTTCTTCCCAGTCGGGCAGCTGGCGAACATCTCGAACTCGGGCACGCTCTTCGCCTTCGCCGCGGTGTCGATCGCGGTGATGGTGATCCGCAAGACCGATCCCGGCCGTCATCGTCCGTTCAAGACGCCGCTTATCTACCTCACGGCGCCGATCGCGATCGCGGGCTGTCTGTATCTCTTCTTCAATCTCGACCAGAAGAGCATCAACCTCTTCCTGATCTGGGCCGCCATCGGCCTCGTCGTCTACTTCGCCTACAGCCGCTCGCGCAGCCATGTAGGTCAGGGACATATCGAGGTGCACGAGGACGACGCCGACGCACCGCCGCCGCCGGTCCCGCCGGCACCGTCGTTCAACTGACGGATCGAATGATACCAAGGGAAAGGGGGCTTCGGCCCCCTTTCTTTGTATCAAGCGCATCGAAATGGGATCTCAGCCGCTACCGACCGGTTGCTGCCGATAGAGAGATGTGCCCCGGCGAAAGTCGGGGTCCAGAAGCCTGACGCAAACCTAGCATATGTCCGCACTGGCCCCGGCTTTCGCCGGGGTGCACAAAGGGACAGCTTCCCACCTCAAAGCAGACGTTCACCGGCTTCAAGCCGACAGGGCCGCTAATAGGGACTTTTCGGTGCCGTTCCCGGCCGCGTGAACAGCTTGCCGCGCTCGGCCCAGAAGACCAAAGCCAGGCCGACCACCGCGCTGATCAGGAAGGCATAAGCCAGCGGCAGCGTCGAGCCGTCATATTGCTGCCCGATCGTCGCGCCGACGGTTGCCGCGAGCAAGGTCTTGGCAAAGCTCTGATACGACGACGCGACGCCCGCCATATGCCCGAAATCCTCCATCGCGATCGACCCGAAATTGCTGCCGATAAAGCCGACGAGGCCGACGTTGGCCATCATCAGCGCGGTGAACATCCACAGCGTCTCGACGCCGCTCAGCGCCGCGACGATCTGCAGAATCGAGGTCGCCATGAAGGCGAAGACCGCCGCCTGCGACACGCGCCGCGCCCCGAACCGCTCGACGATCGCGGCGTTCGAGAAATTAGCGATCGCGATGCCGACTGCGACGCACGCGAAGATCAGCGGGAACATCGCCTGCGCGCCGAACACCTCGGCGATGATCTGTTCGCTGCTGTTGAGATAGCCGTAGAGCGCGCCCTGCATCATCCCCGAGGCGATCATATAGCCTGCGGCACGGCGATGTCGCGTCACCGTCGCCCAGCCCGCGATCATCGTGCGAAGATCGAGCGGGCGGACATCGGCGGGGTCGAGCGTCTCGGGAAGGCGGCGCAACCAGAACAGCATCACGATCGACATCACCGCCAGCACGACGAAAATCGCGCGCCAGCCCGCCACCGCGGCGATCCCGGCGCCGATCGTCGGCGCGATGATCGGCACGATCATGAAGACGAGGAAGATCAGCGACAGCCGTTTCGCCATCGCATCGCCCGCGAACAGGTCGCGGATCACCGCGACCACAATGACGCCGAGCGCCGCGCTGACCAGTCCGTGGATGAAGCGGAGCACGAGCAGCATCGCGAAGCTGGTCGCGAGGCCGCAACCAATCGAGAGTGCGAGATAGGCGAACAGCGCGGGGACAAGCACACCCTTGCGCCCGAACCGGTCCGACAGCGGGCCGTATAGCAGCGAACCGAAGCCGATACCGAGCAGGTAGATCGAGATGACATGCTGACGATCGTTGGCGACCGTAACGCCCAGCGCCTCGCCGATCGCGGGCAGTGCGGGCAGCATCGAATCGATGGCGAGTGCATTGAGCGCCATGACCATCGCCATCATGACCACCATTTCACGGTCGCCCGGCAGGCTCCGTTGGGGGGATTGGGCCGGCTTGTGCATGGCGGCAGCCTATGCGCCCATGCCGCCGCTTTGGATAGTCCCCGAATGGCCGCAAACCCAAAGGGCATTGCTATGCAAAGCAAAAGGGCCGCCCACTCCCTTCACAGGAGCGGACGGCCCTTCGCTTTTCGTGAGGCGTGACTCAGCCCTGGCGGGTGCCGGTCATCGCCATCGATCCGAACGCACCGGCCTTGATCGTGCCGGTCAGCGCGTCGCCGTCGATCGTCGCTTCGCATTCGAGCGTCATCGGCATCGGCACCTTCATGTTCATGGTCCAGGTCAGCTTGTTGCCGTCGACCTTGCCATTTTCGACATCGAGCGCGCCCATCGCGCCCGCATTCTGGCCGGTGAAGCTGCCGCCGTCGCTGTTCACGGTGAAAACCGACTTCTGATCGCCCATCGGCGACTTGGTTACGCAATCATAGCTACCATCGACTTGGGACATATGGGCTCTCCTTACTGAAACTGATGTTAGTTATCGAGGGACACCGTTTCCACCGGCAGACCCAATCCGTCAAGCTGCGGTTTAACCACCGCGGCATCGCCGACGACGACATAGACGAGACCATCGGTGCTGAGCGCCTTGCGCGCCGCCGCGTCGATTTCGGCCGCAGTCATCGCTTCATAGGTCGCGGGCAGCGTCTCGTAATAATTGTCGGGACGGCCGAATTTGACGATCTGCCGGATTCCGCCGAGCACGTCGCCCGAGGTTTCGAAGCTGCCGGGCAGTTCGCGAACGCTGCCGTTGATCGTGCGCTCGAGTTCTTCCTTCGTCACGCCCTTGTCGCCGAGGAAGCTTTTAAGGTCGCTCTGCAACTCCTTGATCGAATCGCCCGTGCGATCGGCCTGCACCGGCGCCGCGGCGACCCAGGTCAACCGGTCCTGATCACCCGAAATGCGGCTGCGCACGCCATAGGACCAGCCCTTGGTCTCGCGCAAATTGGTGTTGAAGCGCGACAGGAAATTGCCGCCGAAAATATCGTTCGCGGAGCGGAGCACTTCGAGTTCGTCGCCGCCCTTGGCGTCGAGCACCTTGCCCGCAAGGATCACCGACTGCGGCGACTTCGGCCGGTCGAACAACAGGATGCGCGGCTTCGGCGCCGGGATCGCGATCTCGAAATGCTTGACCGGCTTCGCGGTCGCAGGGGCTTTCCACTGCCCCAGCGTCGCGTCGAGCTGCTTCTTCACTTCGGCAAGCGTCGTGTCGCCGACGACGAAGACGCGCGCATTGTCGGGACGGATCCACGCCGAATGAAACGCCGCAAGCTGATCGCGCGTCACCGCCGCCACCGATTTCGAATTGCCAAGGCCCGACGGCGGGATGCCATAGGGATGATCGGCGCCGTACAGCACCGGCGTCAATATGCGCGAAGCGATCGCGTTCGGATTATTGAGCTCGGCCTTCAGCCGGTTGAGCTGCTGCGCACGCACACGATCGAGCTCCTTGGCGTCGAACGCCGGATTGCGGATATAGTCGGCGAGCAGGCTCAGCGAGGCGCCGAGGTTCGGTTTCAGCGCGAACAGGCTGAACACCGTTTCGTCGGCATTGGCGGTCGCGTCGATCTGCGCGCCCAGTCGCTCCTTCGCTTCGGCAAAGGCGATCGAATCGAGGCTCGTGGTGCCCTCGTCCATCAGACTAAGCATCAGCGACTGGGTGCCGAGCGCGCTGTGCGGATCGGCGGCATAGCCCGCGTCGAAGCTGACCGCGACATTGACCGTCGGCACCGTCGTGCGCCGCGCGAAAACGACCTCGACGCCGTTCTTGAGCTTGGTGCGTTCGATCGCCGGAAAGTCGAGCGCCTTGAGGTCGGCAACCGCCGGCAGCTGCGAACGGTCGGCGAACGACGAAGTGCCGCCCGTATCGGGACCGACATCGCCGAGCGCCTCATTCCAGTAACGGTCGGGCTGGACCGGTGCGGTCACCTTGCCGCCCGTCACCGCGCCGCCGCGATTTTCGCCGCCCTCGGTGCGCTCACCGGGGGTATAGGTCAGCGAGAAGGCCGGGCGCGACAGCCATTTGTTGGCAACCGCCTTGACCTGCTCGGGGGTCGCCTTCGCCATCCGGTCGAGCTCGACCTTGTAATAAGCGGGATTGTTCGAATAGAGCGCGCCCTCGGCCAGCGTCACCGCCTTGCCGCCGAAACCGCCGACCGATTCGAGCCCGGAGATCGTGCCCGCCAGATAGCTCGCCGCGGTCCGCTGCAATTCGTCCGCGGTCGGCCCGCTGGCAAGGAAGCTCGCGATTTCCGCGTCGAGCTGCGACGCGACGAGCTTGGGGTCGACGCCCGGCTTTACGTCGGCCTGCACCAGCAGGATACCGGCATCCTCGAACGGCTGCGCCGCCGCCGAAACGCTCACTGCGACCGGATCCTTGCGCACCAGCGCATTGTCGAGCCGCGACGACGACAGGCCGCCGAGCACGCCCATCGCCATCTGCAACGGCACCGCCTCGGGATCGTTCAGGCCGGGAATTGCCCACATGCGATAGATGCGCGTCGTCGGGACGAGGTCCTTGACCTCCTTCGCCAGCGGCGCGGGCAGCGTCGGGATCGATGTCTTGGGCGCCGCAATTTCGGGGCCGCGCGAAATGTCGCCGAACCATTCCTGCACCTTGGCTTTTGCAGTGGCGACGTTCACGTCGCCCGCGAGCACGAGCACGGCGTTGTTCGGGCCGTAATTGTCGGTGAACCACTTCTTCACGTCGCCGAGGCTCGCCGAGTTGAGGTCGCCCATCGAACCGATCGTGCTGTGGTGATAGGGATGCCCCGTCGGAAAGAGATTTTCGAAAATCTCGTAACGCAGCAGGCCATAGGGGTTGTTGTCGCCCTGGCGCTTCTCATTCTGGACGACGCCGCGCTGGTTATCTAGCTTTTCCTGCGTCACCGCGCCGAGCAGATGCCCCATGCGGTCGCTTTCGAGGAACAGCGCACGGTCGAGCGCGCCCGTCGGCACCGTCTCGAAATAATTGGTGCGGTCGACGTTGGTCGTCCCGTTGCTGTCGGTCGCGCCGACCTGTTGCAGCGGTTCGAAGAAATCGCCCGGCGAATTTTCGGACCCGTTGAACATCAGATGTTCGAACAGATGCGCAAAGCCCGTCTTGCCCTTGGGCTCATGCTTCGACCCAACGCGATACCACACCGATACCGCAACGACGGGCGCCTTGCGATCCTCGTGCACGATCACGCGCAGGCCGTTGTCGAGCGTGAACGCCTCGTACGGAATATCGACGGCCTTCACGAGGTCGGCGATCGGTGCGGGGTTGGCGGCCTTCGCCTTGGCGAGCGCGGGGCCCGCGGCGACGAGCGAGGTGGAAACCGCCAGAGCGAGCGCGAAGCGATGGAAACGGGGCATGAAAATCCTCTTGTTCGGGCGCAGGCTTTATGCCCGCGTGCGACCGGGCGCCGGACGGCACTGTATCAACGGTTTAGGACAGCAAATCCCGGCTTTCAAGGCCGATAGAAGCGCGCCCCGCCCGCCTTCAGCGCCGCGGGATCGAACAGCACAGGCTTCAGCTTGTGCGCCACGAACAGGGGCGCCTGATCATTATAGTGCGGGCTATCGGGCCGCGTCGTTGCGGCGCCGAACGGCTGGATCGATTCCGAGTGCACCCGGCCCTGCGCATCCCACGTCACGAACATGATGAAGCTGTCGCCGTGGCGCACCTTCAGCCGCCCGTCGGGTTCGGCGTCCCACAAGGTCGACGCGCGCACCGTATCGTTGCCGCCATCGAGCGGTAGGTCGACGCGGTTCGCGCCCTCACCATGCCGTAATCGCAATACGGTCCCGAGCTTCGGATCGAGCCCGTCGAAATGCTCCTGCAGATGCGCGACCGTCTCTTTCAGCACCGTGCGCGGATCGGGCGCGGCGCGGCGCTGGTAATGGCTGCCGTTCGCGGGGCGAAGTAGCATCAGCGCCAGCGCGTCGCCCTTCCCCCTGCCGTCGAGGTTCCAGTCCCATTGACGCAGCAGTTTTTGCGCCTGCGCCAGTGCCGGATCGCTCTTGGTGTCGAGCGCGAGCATGCGGTCCATCCACGCCTTCGCATAACCCGTCTTTGCATAGGCGGTATCATATTTGATCGCCTTCAGCCGCGCCTCGTCGATCTGCCCCGACGCCTCGAACAGCTCGATCAGCCGCACCCCGCGATTGGTCATATCGTCCTCGACCCCCAGCAGCGGCGAGAAGGCCGCGGCATCGAGTTCGTCGCCCGGCCCCGCCGCGACCCACGGCGTGTTGTTCGCGTTCATCACATAACCCGAGCGCGGGTTGACCAGCGTCGGCACGCGGTCGAACGGCAGCGTCTGCGTCCACAAATCCGCCGAGGTGTCGCCGGGCAAAACGCCGCGCCAGTTGAACCCCGGCTGCCGGTCGGGGAACATCGCATTATAGAAAAGCCCGATATTGCCCTTCGCATCGGCGTAGATGAAATTGGTCGCGGGCACGCCCTGCCCCGCCATCGCCGCGCGCCATTCGGCAAAGCTCTTCGCCTTGTTCAACCTATAATACTGGGTGACCATATTTGCCTGATCGATCCCGGCATAGCGGATCGCAAAGGCGCCTTTCGCGTTCTTAACCACCGGCCCATGGACCGAGCGATAGATGGTGCGCGGGACTGGCAGCACGAACGGGCCGAACTTGACCTTCAGCCAGATGCGCTTTTCCTCAAGCGGGCGCCACGCGCCGTCGAAGCGGTATTTCTCGCCGCTGTCGTCGAGCACCAGCTTGTAGACGTCGATCAGATCGGGCCGGTTCACCGTGTTGGTCCAGCCGAGATATTTATTGTGCCCGAGGAAGGGGTAAGGCGAGCCGGGGAAGTTCGCGCCGGCGAAATCCCAGCCCTCCTCCGAATGCACGACCAGTTCGTACCAGGCGACGCCGCCCGTCCACGGCTGGTGCGAGTTCGACACGAGCCGCGTCGCCCCGTCGGTCGAGCGCGCGGGCGCGACCGCCATGCCGTTCGATCCATTGTCGGCGGGATCGGTCCCGACCGGGGTCAGTTCGCGCGGCACCAGCTTGCCCGTCGCATCGAGCGCGGGGCCACCCTCGCGCCCGATCTCCTTGTTCTCGACGAGCGAGCCGAGCACCGAATCGAGCCCGAAGAAAAAGGGCGAACGCAGCACGAAACCCGCGACGACATCCTCGCCGGTCGCGGGGAACAGTCCCGACAGGCGCACCTCATCGGGATGTTTTCCGGCATAATGGTTGAGCCCCGCGGCATAGGCGGTGAACAGCGCCTTCACATCGGCGGGCAGGCGCGGCCAGTCGCGCGCGGTGGTCGCACGCACGCCGAGCAGCGCTTCGGCATAGTCGATCTTCGCACCATCCTCGCCCAGCATCGCCCCCGCCCGGCCGCGCGTCATCGCCAGCACTTCCTGCAAGGTCGAAAAATCATCCTCGGCGTGCGCGTAGGCAACGCCGTAAGCGACATCGGCGTCGGTCTTGCCGAAGATATGCGGCACACCGAATTTGTCGCGCGCAATCCGAACGTCGGTGGGCTTGAAGGCGGGCGCGGCGGGCGCTTCGGCGGTCAGCGGCTCCCAGAGCGCGAGCGAGGCGGCGGTGAGCACCAGCAGCAGCAGGAATCCCAGCAAAATCCGTCGCAGCATCTCTGGTCCTCTTCGCACCCGGTCCGGCGCATCTGTGGCGGCCATGTCGTCCGATGGCAAGCGACTGTCGTTCGTCGAGCCGGATTTGCGGGCGAACAGTGCGTCGCTATGCATGGGTCAGGTCATTGAACAACGGGGAATATCGAACCATGCGCATGAAAAGCCTGCTCCTTTCCGCTTGCCTGTCGCTCGCCCTCGCGCCCGCCGCGATGGCGCAGTCCGTCACGGGTTCGGGTGTCGTGCCCGCAACCGCCGCGAACAGCGCCGAGCGGGCGATCGACTTTGCGGCAAATGCCCCTGCAAGCGCCGCGCTCGTCGTCGTGATGACCGACGCGACATTGCCCCCGCTCGACGGTGTCGCGCTAGGCGCTGCCGAGCGCACGGCGGTCACCGCCGCCATCGCTGCGGCGAGCTTCGACGGCAAGGCCGGTACGACATTGTCGCTGCGCGGCATCGGCACGCATCCGCGCATCCTGCTCATCGGGGCCGGCGCAACGCCCTCTTCGCTCGCGCTCGCCGAAGCGGGCGGCAAGGCGGCGCAGGAACTCAGGAGCGACGCCCAGCCGGTGGCCATCGCCGGTGCCTTCGGCGACGTCTCGGCCGCCGATGTCGCCTATGGCTTCGCGCTCGGCCAATATCGCTTCGACCGCTACAAGACCGTCGACAAAAAGGCGCCCTCGACGGGCCCGGTCACGATCGTCGGGGCCAATTCGCCGGCCGCCGAAGCCGCCTTTACGAGCCGCTGGAAGCCGCTTGCCGAAGGCGTGCGACTGTCGCGCGACCTCGCCAACGAGCCCGCGAACGTCATCTATCCCGAAAGCTTCGTTGCGCGCGTGCGCGAAACGCTCGCGGGCACGCCGGGCGTGAGCATCGAAGTGCTCGACGAAGCCGCGATGCGCAAACTCGGAATGGGCACGCTCGTCGGCGTCGGCCAGGGCAGCCCTCGCGGATCGCGGCTGCTGCTCATCCGCTATCGCGGTGCCGGCGCGCCCGACGCGCCGACGGCCTTCGTCGGCAAGGGCATCACCTTCGATTCGGGCGGCCTGTCGCTCAAGCCCGGCGCCGGGATGGGCAATATGAAGGGCGATATGTCGGGCGCCGCGTCGGTGATGGGCGCGGTCGTCTCGCTCGCCAAATCGCGCGCGCCGGTGCATGTCGTCGGGGTCGCGGCGCTCGCCGAGAATATGCCCGACGGCAATGCGCAGCGTCCGGGCGACGTCACCCGCACCATGTCGGGCAAGACGATCGAGATGGTCAATGCCGACGCCGAAGGCCGCCTCGTCCTCGCCGATGCCAATGAATATGTCGCCAAGGCCTATCGGCCCAAAGCGATCGTCAACATCGCGACGCTCACCGGCGCGGTCGTCGGCGCGCTCGACAACAGCTATGCGGGCCTCTTCGCGCGCGACGAAGCGCTTGCGGCGCGCCTGATCGCCGCCGGCACCGCCAGCGGCGAGGAATTGTGGCGCCTTCCGCTCCACAAGGATTATGCCGAGCGGATGAAGTCCGACATCGCCGACATTCGCAACTCCGCGACCGGCCAAGGCCCGGGCGCGAGCCTCGGCGCGCATTTCATCGGCTTCTTCGTCGACGAGACGACCCCGTGGGCACATCTCGATATCGCCGGGGTCAACCGTTCGGAGAAGGCCACCTCACTCGTTCCCAAAGGCATGACGGGCTTCGGCGTGCGCCTGCTCGACCAGCTCGCGCGGAGCGAATAGGTTTTGCGGAACCTCGGAAGGCCCCTTGTGTTGCACAATGGCAACACTATCTTGCTCGGCAAGAAAGGGGCTTATCCAGAATGAACCTCGAGAAATTTACCGACCGCGCCAAGGGCTTCCTGCAGGCGGCGCAGACGATCGCGATCCGCATGAACCACCAGCGGATTTCGCCCGAGCATATCGCTAAAGCACTGCTCGAAGACAATGAAGGCATGGCCGCAGGCCTGATCGCGGAGAGTGGCGGCGACGCCAAGCGCGCGGTCGCCGGCATCGACGCGCTGCTCGCCAAGGTTCCCGCCGTGTCGGGTTCGGGCGCGCAGGCGACCCCCGGCCTCGACAATGACGCGGTGCGCCTGCTCGATCAGGCGGAGCAAGTGGCAAGCAAGGCGGGCGATGGCTATGTCACCGTCGAGCGGCTGCTGCTTGCGATGGTGCTTGCGCCGACCACCCCGGTCGGCAAGGCATTCGCCGAGGCCGGCGTGAAGGCCGACGCCCTCAACACAGCGATCAACGACCTGCGTGGCGGGCGCACCGCCGACACGGCGAGCAGCGAAGACCGCTACGAAGCGCTCAAGAAATTCGCGCGCGATCTCACCGAGGTGGCGCGCGAGGGCAAGCTCGACCCGGTCATCGGCCGCGACGAGGAAATCCGTCGCACCATCCAGATCCTCGCGCGCCGGACCAAGAACAACCCGGTGCTGATCGGCGAACCCGGTGTCGGCAAGACCGCGATCGCCGAAGGCCTCGCGCTGCGCATCACCAACGGTGACGTGCCCGACAGCCTGAAGGACCGCCGCCTGTTGTCGCTCGACATGGGCGCGCTGATCGCGGGCGCCAAATATCGCGGCGAGTTCGAAGAGCGGCTCAAGGGCGTGCTCGACGACGTGAAGGCGGCCGAGGGCGAGATCATCCTCTTCATCGACGAGATGCACACGCTCGTCGGCGCAGGGAAAGGCGAGGGCGCGATGGACGCCTCGAACTTGCTCAAGCCCGCGCTCGCGCGCGGCGAGCTCCACTGCATCGGCGCGACGACACTCGACGAATACCGCAAGCATGTCGAAAAGGACCCCGCACTCCAGCGGCGGTTCCAGCCAGTGTTCGTTGGCGAACCGACGGTCGAGGATTCGATCTCGATCCTCCGCGGGCTCAAGGAAAAATACGAACTCCACCATGGCGTGCGGATCACCGACGCCGCCATCGTCGCTGCGGCGACGCTGTCGAACCGTTATATCTCCGACCGCTTCCTGCCCGACAAGGCGATCGACCTGATGGATGAGGCCGCGAGCCGCATCCGCATGGAAGTCGAATCGAAGCCCGAGGAAATCGAGACGCTCGACCGCCGCATCATCCAGATGAAGATCGAGGAATCGGCGCTGTCGAAGGAAACCGACGCCGCGTCGAAGGATCGTCTCGCGACGTTGCGGGCCGAACTCGCCAATCAGGAACAGCAGTCGGCGGGGCTCACGCAGAAGTGGAAGGCCGAGAAGGACAAGATCCACGCCGAAGCCAAGATCAAGGAAGAGCTCGACGCCGCGCGTTCGGCGCTCGATCAGGCGCAGCGCGCCGGCGACCTCGCGAAGGCGGGCGAGCTATCCTACGGCACGATCCCCGGCCTCGAAAAGCAGCTTGCAGATGCGGAAGCCGCAGCGGGCAATGCGATGCTGCGCGAAGAAGTCACCGCCGACGATATCGCCGCGGTGGTCAGCAAATGGACCGGCATCCCCGTCGACCGGATGATGGAAGGCGAGCGCGAGAAATTGCTTGGCATGGAAGGCACGCTAACGCAGCGCGTCATCGGACAGGACGAAGCCGTCCGCGCCGTCTCGACCGCCGTCCGCCGCGCGCGCGCGGGCCTGCAGGACCCGAACCGCCCGCTCGGCAGCTTCCTCTTCCTTGGCCCGACGGGTGTCGGCAAGACCGAACTCACCAAGGCGCTCGCGCGGTTCCTCTTCGACGACGACAATGCGATGGTCCGCATCGACATGTCCGAATTCATGGAAAAGCACAGCGTCGCGCGGCTGGTCGGCGCCCCCCCGGGCTATGTCGGTTATGAGGAGGGCGGCACGCTCACCGAAGCGGTGCGGCGCAGGCCCTATCAGGTTGTGCTCTTCGATGAGGTCGAAAAAGCGCATCCCGACGTGTTCAATATCCTCTTGCAGGTGCTCGACGACGGGCGCCTCACCGACGGGCAAGGGCGCACGGTCGATTTCACCAACACGCTGATCATCCTGACCTCGAACCTCGGCAGCCAGGCGATCGCGGCGCTTCCCGACGACGCGCCGATCGAACAGGCCGAGCCCGCGGTGATGGAGGTCGTGCGCGCGCATTTCCGGCCTGAGTTCCTCAACCGGCTCGACGAGATCGTGCTCTTCAATCGCCTCGCGCAGCGGCATATGAGCGGCATCGTCGACATCCAGGTCGCCCGCGTCCAGAAACTGCTCGCCGACCGCAAGGTCACGCTCGACCTGACCGACGCCGCGCGTGCGTGGCTCGGGCGCGTCGGCTATGATCCGGTGTACGGCGCAAGGCCGCTGAAGCGCGCGGTGCAGAAATATCTGCAGGACCCGCTCGCCGACCTGATCCTGAAGGGCGAGGTCAAGGACGGGTCGACGATCAAGGTCGACGAAGGCGACGGGGCGCTGGTACTAATGTCGAGGTAAGAATGGGGTAAGTTGGTGGAACCATGGATGCGGCTCGATGCTGCCGCGGAAAAATGCATCGACCAACATCGTTATGCGAATGCCGCGGACCTACTCCGGCAGGCTGTGGCACTCAATCCTGATCATGCCGACGGCTGGTTCAATCTTGGTTATGCTCTTCGTCAATTGCGTGCCTACCCCGAGGCATTACGTGCTTATGATGAGGCCATAAGGCGAAACGTCGTCGACCCCGAGGCCGCCCACGTCAACCGGGCGGCCATCCTGTCCGAATATCTCGAACAGATTGATGAGGCCGAACAGGAACTGCACACCGCAATCGCGTTGGATCCCGGCTATCTTCCCGCATGGCTCAATCTCGGCAGCCTGATGGAAGACGCCGGGAACGCCGATGCCGCGGCAACGGCGTATCATGAAGCATCGCGGATTGCGCCCGGCAACGGCCGCGCGCGCGCGCGACTGTCCGCAATCCGCGTCCACAGAGGCGAGGGTGCGGCGGCAATCAACGACCTCGAACAAGGGCTGCGCCTGGGCGTCGACAGCGAAGACGACCGGGCGGAACTGCTTTTCGCCCTTGGCAACGCGCTAGACGCGGAAGGGCGATATTCTCAGGCCTTTGCCGTGATCACCGAGGCAAATGCCATAACTGCTGCTCTTCGTCCCGCTGCCCTGCAGTATAACCGGCGAGCGCAAGAACAACTCGTTGACGATCTCATTGCGCAGTTTCCCGTCCGGCCCGATCGGGTCGCGGACGATGTTGACGTCGGCATGATTTTCGTTTGCGGGATGTTCCGTTCGGGATCGACCGTGATCGAACAATTGCTCGGGCGCCATCCGCTGATCCAGATCGGTGGAGAGCTTGAGCTCATTCCGGCCATGGTGCACGACCACCTTCTGCCCTACCCGTCCGCCTTGCGGAATGTCGGTGCAGAAAAGTTGCAACATCTGCGTGAACAATATTTGGCCCGGGTACGATCAAATTTCCCTTTAGCGCGTTATGTCACCGATAAACGACCTGACAATTTCATTCACATCGGACTGATCAAGACGTTATTTCCGGACGCCAAAATCATCCATACGCGGCGAAATATGCGCGACAATATATTGTCTGCATTTTTCCTGAATTTTGCAGAATCGATTAACTACGCCGATCGAATCGAGGATCTTGTCCACTATGCGGTCCAATATCGCCGCCTGTTGGCGCACTGGCAGACGGTGTTTGGCGAAGACATCGTCGTCGTCGACTATGACCTTATGGTTCGAGATCCCGATGCCATTATGGCTGCCGCATTTCGCGAGCTGGGGCTTGGCGTTCCCGGACATGCTTTGGCGGATGCCGGCGGCTCCTCGATCATTCGTACGCCGAGCAACTGGAAAGCCCGCTCAGCCGTTAACAGCAAATCCTCCGGGCGCTGGAAAAACTACGCCGACGCGCTCGGATCCGCCGTCGCAAAATTAGGCGAAGCTCCGGAATAGCGTTATTTTTGCATAGCGTAGAATTCGGTGAGAAGTTCACACTCACGTTCCGACAGATGGGGATTCCATACGTCGAAGATTAGCACCAGGCGGTTCTCCCCACTGCGATTGACGGCCTCGTGCTCGATCGTGTCGTCGAAAGCAAACGCCTCCCCTTCCGTCCAGGCGCGCGTCTCGCCGCCCACGCGAAATTCGCATCCGGGCGGAACCACGAGCGGCAGGTGAATGATAGCGCGGGTGTTGGTTACGCCGGTATGCGGCGGAATATGAGCCCCGGGCTTGAGCATGGAGAAAAAGGCCGAGGGCGCCTTGCCCGGAATCGGTGCGAGCGGGGCACGCGAAAGAGCAGCGGCAGTTGCAGGGCAACGGTCGAGCACCCGTTGGTTCGGCGTGCCATATTCCCATAGAAAACAGGCACTCCAATCGAGTGAACCATCGAGCCCGGTCCATTTGCTATCGGGTGAGCCTTCGTCCATCCGCACATAAGGTCGCAAATCGTTCCCGCCCTCGTCGAATAGTGCGAGTCCTTCGCGCCGAATGTCGGAAGTCGCCGCTTCAATATCGGAAAACCAAGGGAACAAACGTCTGTCAAAATATTCGTCGGCCGGAAGGAAGGGGTAGTAGAGTCCGTGGCATTCGTTTCGATAAACGCCTTTGCGCCCAAGCACGATGTCGAGGCAGCGATTGAAACGACGCATGTCGGGATCGGCAGCACGGTCGGCACCGAAATTATCGTCATAGCGATCCGCCAGGTCGCTTGTATGCCGAGCCATAAAAGCCTGGCCGCGCTGGATGGCATCCAGGACAGGCGGTGGTGCATCCGGTATCTGACGCGCGACCTGAATTACGGCGTTCCATGCTACGACGGCATCGCCCTCTTTGCCCGAACGCTCTTCAAGTTCGGCCTTTCGAAGCAACGCCGTGAGTTGAAAGCGATCATTTGCAAGGGCACGATCCAATGCCGCGCGTTCTCCTTCGACGTCTTCCAACCCACGCTGGGCTGTCGCAAGATTGATCCACAATATCGGTTCTTTGGGATCATGATTCGCAGCTTTGGTGAAATAGCCCGCAGCCTCCGCCCACGCACCATCTTGCAGATGGCACATGCCGCGCGCGTTGAGCAGTTGGGGATCGTCCGGTGCCAGGCGAAGCGCGGCGTCAAGATGCAGAACCTCCGCGATGCGGTCGCCCCGACGGCGGGCATCGGCTATCTTGGCAATGTGTGACTGGACTTCTGCGGCAGGCTCTGTCAGGCTCATGCTTGATCATAGCGCATGTTTCGGCGCAAAGCAGCAGAGATTGAAACACGAATGACCGATCGAATTCTGGCGATGCCGGAGCCGCTCGGCCCAGAATGGTTGGCGCACCGTTTCGATGAAAGCAGCCGCGCTTTTCGCTTCATTTCCTGCAGCCGGGAGGAACGTGCTTCGGTTCCATTCTTGACCGACGACTATTTGCCCCCTCGCGAATGGCAGTCGCTCTCGCAGCGGGATATACAAGCGTTTCGCCAACAGGCCCCGCTGCATTTCATCTTTCATTCCGGCTTTTGTTGCTCGACACTGCTAGGCAAGTGTTTCGATCTCCCCGGCTTAGCCAGCAGTTTCAGCGAACCATTGATCCTGAACGACATTGTGGGCTGGCGCCTGCGCGGCGCCCCTGCGGACGGCGTCGCCATGGCATTGGCGGACGCACTACGACTGCTCGGTCGCCCGTTCCCCGGCGATCACGCAACCATTGTAAAGCCATCGAACATCCTCAACGGCCTCGCGATGGTCATGTTGGCGATCCAGCCATCGGCCAAAGCGGTCGTGATGCACGCCCCGCTGGAAGATTTCCTGATATCAATCGCGAAAAAGGGTCTTGATGGGCGGCGCTGGGCGCGCACCTTATTCGTCAAACTGCGCGCGCAAGGCTGCGTTCAATCGCTCGGCTTCAGCGATACAGATTTTTTCGAACAGACCGATTTGCAGATCGCGGCGATGGCCTGGCTCGCGCAGCAAAGCCTGTTCGGGGCGCTGATTGCGAACCATCCCGATCGAGTGCGGTCACTCGACAGCGGCACCTTCATGTCAGAGACGCAGCAAACCGTTCGCGATGTGGCAATGCATTTCAATCTTGATCTGTCAAATGCCCAGCTTGCATCCATTGTAGCTGGCGCGCTCACGCGCGATTCCAAAAGCGGACAACGTTTCGATGCGGCTGATCGCGCGGCGGAATATGGGCGGATGCGGCCAATTTACGGAGGCGAGATCGAAAAGGTTACGGCTTGGACTCACGAGGTCGCTGCCGCTCGCGATATAGCGATGCGCTTACCGGCCGCGATCGCGGCCTGACGGCATACCCTCCACAAATCCACGGACTTTCGTTTCGGCTGAGCCGATGCCTGGCTATTCACCGACCGCTCTACGCTCAACCGTCACGGGCCCGATATATTTCCAAGACAAAATAAAAAGGGCGGATCCGCAGATCCGCCCTTCCTATGCATTGCCTTCCGACTGAATCAGAAGCGCAGGCGTGCCGTGGCGCTGTAGCGGCGACCGACCACGTCGTACGTCGACGGGAAGGTGTTGCCGCTGCCGGCCGTTGTCGTGCCCGCCTGGTTGCCGACGAGCGGCGGCTTCTTGTCGAGCAGGTTGAACGCGGTCAGCGTCAGGTCGAAGTTATCCGTCACTGCAAAACGCGTCGTCAGATCGAAATAATCGTACGACGGAATGCGGTTCAGGTTGACCTGCTTACCGACGAGCGGACCGATACCCGTGATCGCGCCTTCGAACAGTTCGTCATCCGTTCCGATGAACTCATATTTGAAGCTCGAGATGTGACGCCACAGCAGCGAGATGTCGATCTTGTCGAAGCTCAGCGTGGTGCGCTGGCTCCAGCTCCACTTCGGCTGAAGCTGGCCAACAGACAGACCGCAGTTCGCGCTGTAGATGCCCGGGCAGTTCGTGCCATAACCGGTGGTCGGCGAGGCCGCGAACTTCGCGCTCTTCGTATAGTTGCCCGAGAAGTTAAGCGCCAGATCGGCAAAACCGATGTTGCGCTTGTAGTTCGCGACCAGGTCGAAACCATCGGTGAGCAAACGCCCCGCGTTGGTCAGAGGCGCCGGCAGGCCGGGAGTCGTCGCGGGGGAACCGCTCAGACGGCTCGAAGCCGGGTTGCGACGGATGGCCGTGCAAGCCGGGTCGGCCGCCGAAGCTGCCGTGATGCTATCAAAGCAAGCGCTGATGATGTCATCGGGCAGAGGCGCGGTGATCGCATTCGTCACCTTGATGCGGTAATAGTCGAACGACAGCGTAAAGCCGGGGACCAGATCGCGCGGCGTCAGCACAACACCGACCGTCAGGGTCTTCGCCGTTTCAGGCTTCAGATTGGTGTTGCCACCACCCGTCACGTTCGCCTGACCCGAAGCCGGATCGGCGATCGTGCCGCGCGCAGCCGGATTTGCGCCCTGCGCGAGACAGACGGCCCACAAGTCATTCTGCGCGCCCGTGTTCGGGCCACCGACGGTGCCGGGCTTCGTACCCGAGCAGGGATCGGTAGCCAGGTTCGTCAGACCGGTGCTGGTCGGCGCGAACAATTCGCCGATGTTCGGCGCGCGAACAGCCTTCTGATAGTTGCCACGGAACTTGATCGCATCTGCCGGAGCCCAGTTCACACCGACCTTCCAGCTCGTCGCGTTGAAGCTCGGCTTGTTCGGAGCAGCCACCTCATAGTGCGAATAGCGGATGCCGCCTTCGAGCGTCAGTTCGTCAAAGAAGGGCTTGTCGCTGACGAGGGGGATGATCAACTCGCCGAACGCCTCGGTCGCGTTGTAGCCGCCCTCGAACGGAACGACCGCACCGCCGGCGCCGCCCAGTTCGCCCGGAACCTGCGCCAGGTTGTCGGGGCGCTGCGCCGCGAAATAGTCGCGATATTCGCCACCGATCGCGAACGACACTTCCTCGCTCGCCCAGGGAAGGGCGAAGCCGGTCGAACCCGAAAGCACGCCATGAACCTGTGCCAGCGACGAATATTGCTGGATCGAACTGGTAAGACCGCCGACGAATGCGCCCATTTCAGGCGTAATGCTGCCGAGACCGCCGAAGATGTTCAACGGGACACAGCCGCCCGAGGGGTCGGTACAGGTCGTGGCGTCGACGGCGTCAAGGGCCTGGATCACGCGCGATTTCGCGACATAGCCGGAACGGGTTTCGGTATTTTCCGATTCGCCGTACGCGCCATAGATGTCGAACGAGATCTTGTCCGTGATATTGAAGGTCGCACCGGCCTTCATGTCGAAGATGTTGGTGACGTAGCGCGACTTGCGCGGCCCAAGCTCAACCGAACGACGATATACGGCACCCAAGGGGATCGCCGTATTGTTGTTACAAGACGCCCCCAGCGCAATGCCCGAGAAGGTGCAGAGCTGATCGCGGATGCCGGCCGGCAGGAACGGGTTGTTGCCAGCAACGGTGAGTTCTTCGCCGAAGATACCCGAGGAAGCGATTTCCGTGTCGACAGTGTTCTTCGAGAACAGGCCGCGACCGTAGACGGTCACGCTATCCGACACGTCATAGCGCGCTTCACCGTACATGTTGAAGCGACGATAGGGCGTGATGTAGATGTTCGCCGGGTTGAAGTTGTAGAGCGAATATTGCGGCACCAGGCTCTGCCCGTCGGGGCCGATCTGCATGTTGTTGGTCTGACCCGGGATCGCAAACGAAGTCGGCGAAGCCGTCGGCGAGTCACCACCGCAAGCACCCGAGAAGGAGTTGATAACGCACTGGCCCTGCGGACGGGCACCGAAAAGCAGCTTGTCGGCTTCGGTATAACCAAGAGACAAAACCGCATTACCGCGGCCGTCGTCGAAGTTCGCGCCGATAACGAGATCGGTGCTGAACAGATTGGCATCGCCGCGCTCGCTGAGCTGTTGAGTCGCCGACAGGTCGATACCTGCAAAGTCGCGCTTGGTGATGAAGTTGACGACACCGGTCACGGCGTCCGCGCCATAGGTCGTCGAAGCGCCACCGGTCAGGACGTCGACGCGTTCGATCAGCGCGACCGGGATATTGTTGAGGTCGACCGCACCGAAGGTGCTCGACGGCACGATGCGGGTCGAATTGAGCATGACGAGGTTGCGCTGCGCGCCCAGGCCGCGAAGATCGACACGCGACGAACCGACCGAGCCGTTGTTCACGTTCGAACCGAGGTTCGCAACGACGCCGGGGGTTTCACGAAGCAGCAGCTCGGCGCTCGTCGACTGACGCAGCCTGATTTCGTCTTCGGTGGTGACGTTGACCGGCGAGGCCGATTCAAGATTCGGGTTACGGATGAGCGAGCCGGTGACGACGATTTCCGACTGTGCGGCACCTTCTTCGGCGGCGTCCTGCGCAAAGGCAGGAGCCGAAACCAGGGCGACGCTCAATACGAGCGGCGCAGCGCCTAGTCTCAGCTTGGAATATTGGGTTTTCTTCACAGTGCAGTCCCTTGCTACTGGTGGATTGAATTACCCGGACGCCCCCGCGCGGCAGGCCAAGGCCGACGCGCACAGATGCCCCGATAGCGTGCGGGATGTAACTTCGTTCATGTCGAGTAAAGCAAATTCCCGGCGCAATCGGCGGTTTCGGAAGCCATTGTGACGTATTTGCAACAAACGCGGAAATCCGCGAAATACAATATGCTGCAGCGCGTCATTCGCGACATATTGTTTCAACGGTTACGAATTCGTGCTTGGGGTGAGCCGGGGCTCAGCCGCCGATCGGTCCCGCGAGCTTGCCCGGATCAAGCCGCGCGTCGCGCCATTTCAGCCCCCAGTGCATATGCGGTCCCGTCGCGCGTCCAGTCCGCCCCACCGTACCCAGCCGCTGCCCCTGCACAACCCGGTCGCCGACCTTCACGTCAAGCCGCTGGCAATGGAGGAAGGCGCTGCTGAGCCCCATGCCATGATCGATGATCAGCAGATTGCCCTCGAGCGTGAAGGGGGCGCTCGCGGCAAGCACGACGATACCGTCGGCGGGCGCCACAAAGGGCGTTCCGGCCGGCACCGCGACGTCGGTGCCGCTGTGATAGCTGCCCGGCTTGCCCTGATAGACACGCTGCGACCCGAAAAGTCCCGACAGGCGCCCCGTCACCGGCCAGCGGAATGTCTGCCGCCAACCGTCCGAATCGATCTGCATGTTCCGCGCTGCGGCGATCTGCGCGAGTTCGGCGGGGCGGCGGCGCTCGAAATCGGCGTCGTTCGCCGCGCTGCCGCGATAGGGCGCGTTGATATGTTCGAGCCGCCAGCGGCCGGCGGCGACCGCGATGATGCGCTCGACCTCGCGCCCATCGGCGAGCGTCGCAACCAGCCGCGCGCTTGCCCCGGCATCGCGGTCGAAAGCGATCAGGAAGCGGCCGTCGCCGGCGAGCGGAATCGCCTTGCCATCGAGGGTGAGCGCACGCGTGTCGCCGGGCACCTGCCCCATCATCACCGCGCCCTGTTCGGCGAGCCCGGCCAGCGTGAAGCCCGGACGGACAGGCGCGCCCGGCGGCGCGGGCGGCGACGGCGGCGCGGCGACGGGCTGAACCGCCGGCCGCGGCGCGGGCGTAGCTTCGGTCTCTGCGGCCGGAACGCAGCCGACGGCAACGATCAGGAGCGCAAGCGTCGCTCCCTGCCGCAGCCCGTCGGCCCCGACCCTCATGCCTTGCGTACGGCGTCCAGTTCGGCCTGCACCGATATCTCGGCGGTGGCATAGGGCTCCTGCCGCGCGACCGACCAATAACGCAGCTCGTCGAGCCCGATCGGCGCGCCGCTAACCGCGCACAGCACATGGTCGCCGGGCGCCAGGACGCGGAACCCGTTCGGTCCATATTGCAGGCGGGCAAGGCGGTTGCGGCTGGCGATCAACATGATTCTCTATCCATTCGGCGGTACGTTGTTGCCGCGACTATAACAGCATCGCGCCGCGCAGCCACCCCCGGTCCCTTGGCTAAGCTCAGAAGAGCTCACCCTGCCCCCGCCTGGGCTCAGCAGGCGGCGTTTTGAGCGCCGGCTTCGGCGTCACAGGAGGCGCCGTACCATCGCCACCGACCGCGACCGGCACCTCGCCGTCGGCGAACTGCAGCTGCAAATGCCCGGCAGCGCGCGCCTTCGCCGCCGTCGTGACGATCGCGCCTCCGCCATCGCGCACCATCGCATAACCGCGCGACAGCAGCGCACGCGGGTCAAGCGAAACAAGCAACCGTCCCAGCCCTTCGAGCAGCGCCCGGTCGCGGTCCCAGCGCCGCGCGAGCAACGCAGGGCGCAGCGCGGCACCACGCGTCGCAAGCCGCTCCGAAATCACAGCGAGCCGGTGGCGCTGGCTGCGGTCGAGCCGATCGCCGGCATCGTCAAGCCGCTGGCGCTGCGGCGCATAGAGCGCATCGCGTTTCGGCAAATGTCGTGCCAGCGCGGTGAGCCGCTCGCCTGCCAGTGCCTGATGCCGGTTCGCCGCCCCGATGATCCGCCCGTTCCACGTTGCAAGCTGGGCCTGCAGTTCGGCGCGCACCGGCACCGCCATTTCGGCCGCCGCGGTAGGGGTCGGCGCGCGCACATCGGCGGCATAGTCGGCGAGCGTCACGTCGGTCTCGTGCCCCACCGCGCTGATCGTCGGGATGCGGCAATCGGCGATCGCGCGCACGACGACCTCCTCGTTGAACGCCCACAGATCCTCGATCGACCCGCCGCCGCGTGCGACGATCACCAGGTCGGGGCGCGGCACGGCGCCGCCGGCTTCGATGGCGTCGAAGCCGCGGATCGCATTGGCGACCTGCCCCGCCGCGCCGTCGCCCTGCACCAGCACCGGCCAGACGATCACATGCGTCGGACAGCGGTCGGCGAGACGATGAAGGATATCTCGGATCACCGCACCCGTGGGCGACGTCACGACGCCGATCGTGCGCGGCAGATAGGGCAGGCGGTCATATTTGCGCTCGCGGTCGAACAGCCCTTCGGCACCGAGCCGCGCCTTCAATTTTTCGAAGAGCAGCATCAACGCACCCTCGCCCGCGACCTCGAGCGTATCGACGACGAGCTGATATTTCGACCGCCCCGGATAGGTCGTGAGCTTGCCGGTCGCGATCACCTCGATCCCGTCCTCTGGCCTGAAGGCGAGCCGCCCCGCCTGCCCCTTCCACATCACCATGTCGATCAGCGCATTGTCGTCTTTCAGCGCCGCGTAGAAATGTCCCGACGCCGCGCGTTTGGTCCCCGACAATTCACCCCGCACGCGCACGCGCGCGAAGCCGTCCTCGACGGTACGCTTGATCGCTGCCGATAACTGGCTGACCGACAGCGCCGGTGCATTGTCGCCGGGCGCCGCCTCGGCTAACAGCCGCGCTTCGGTGCCATCGTCGGACGCCGTATCGGGAAAAGGGACTGACATGAATATCCTGCTGGTCGGATCGGGGGGCCGCGAACATGCGCTCAGCTGGCAGTTGGCACAATCGCCAAGCTGCGCCAAGCTCTATGCCGCACCAGGCAATCCGGGGATCGAGGCGCACGCCGAATGCGTCGCCATCGCCGCCGATGATCTCGATGGCCTGATCGCGTTCGTGAAGGCGCATGCGATCGATTTCGTCGTCGTCGGCCCCGAAGCCCCGCTCGTCGCGGGCCTCGCCGACCGGCTGCGAGAGATCGGCGTCCCCGCGTTCGGCCCCGGCGCCGCCGCAGCGCGGCTCGAAGGCTCGAAGGGCTTCACCAAGGATCTGTGCGCGCGCGCCGGCATCCCGACCGCCGCCTATGTCCGCTGCACCGGCGCCGAAGAAGCGCTCGCGGTGCTCGAAGGCTTTTCGATCCCCGTCGTGATCAAGGCCGACGGCCTCGCCGCCGGCAAGGGCGTGATCATCGCCGAAACAATTGAAGACGCCGAAGCCGCGATCGACGACATGTTCGACGGCGCCTTTGGCAGCGCGGGCGCCGAGGTGGTGATCGAGGAATTTATGACCGGCGAGGAAGCGAGCTTCTTCGCGCTCTCCGACGGCAGCGACGTGATCGCCTTCGGCAGCGCGCAGGACCACAAGCGCGTCGGCGACGGCGACATAGGGCCGAACACCGGCGGCATGGGCGCCTACAGCCCCGCCCCCGTGCTCACCGCCGATCTTGAAGCCGCGGTGATGGACCGCATCATCCGCCCGACGGTCGCGACGCTCGCCGCCGACGGCACGCCCTATATCGGCGTGCTGTTCGCGGGGCTGATGCTCACCGATGCCGGGCCGAAGCTGATCGAATATAACGCCCGCTTCGGCGATCCCGAATGCCAGGTGCTGATGATGCGCTATGCCGGCGACCTTGCCGCGCTACTCCACGCGGCGTCGACCGGCGCGCTCGCCGGCGCCGCCCCGCCCGCTTTCGCCAGCGATTATGCGCTGACCGTCGTGATGGCCGCGAACGGCTATCCCGCCACCCCCGAAAAGGGCGGCGCGATCCACGGCATCGCCGACGCCGAAGCGGGCGGTGTGCGGGTCTTCCACGCCGGCACGGCACGCAACGACGGCCATATCGTCGCCGCGGGCGGGCGCGTGCTCAACGTCACCGCGACGGGGCGCACCTTGACCGAGGCGCAGACGCATGCCTACGCCGCCGTCGACAAGCTCGATTTCAAGACCGGCTTCTGCCGCCGTGATATCGGCTGGCGCGAGGTCGCGCGCGAAGCAGAGTGAACTTTCCTGCGAGGAATTTCATGGTGGCCCATTCGTTAAGGTAGACCCGGCACATAAGCCCGCATAGGCTTGCCGAAAATCACAAGCGGAGAAGATCATGACCTGGCTTCAGGAAAACTGGATTATCGCGGTCGTCGGCCTCGTCGTTGCCGTTGTGCTGCTGTGGTGGCTGTTCGGACGCTCGAAACCCGAAGAGATCGCGCGCCCGACCGTCGAACCCACGAAACCCGCGAAGCCGCTCGAACCGGTAAAGCCCGAGATCATCGCCGCCGAACCTGCGCGCTTCAAGCCGATCGAGCCCAAGCCGCAGCCCGTTGCCCCCGCAGCCCCGCAGCCGGCACCCGAACCGGTCGCCAAGGCTGCGCCGCCGGCGCCCAAGCCTGCGCCCACTCCAAAGCCCGCGCCTGTTGCCGAGCCGGTTGCCAAAGCCGCGCCCCCGGCGCCCAAGCCTGCTGCGAAGCCGAAGGCCGCTGCAAAACCTGCTACGAAGAAACCCACGGCCAAGGAACCGGCAGCGAAACCCGCTGCACAGCCCGCGGCAAAGACGGCAACCAAGCCCGCAACCAAAAAGGCGGCCAAACCGGCGCCCGCCAAGGCAGCTGTTGCCATCCCCGAAGAACCGACCGTTCCGCCGCCGCCCGCAGTAAAGCCCGCTTCGCCAGCGCCCAAAACCGGCCCCGACAATCTGCAACTGCTAAAGGGTGTCGGCCCCAAGCTCGCCGTGCTGCTGAACGGCCTCGACGTCACCAGCTTCCGGCAGATCGCCGACTGGACCGACGCCGACGTCGCGCGAATCGACCCGCAGCTCGGCGCCTTCCAGGGCCGCATCGCACGCGACAATATCGTCGACCAGGCGGGCTATCTCGCACGCGGCGACAAGGCCGGCTTCGAAGCGAAATATGGGGCGCTCGGCGGGGAGCTCTAGCCGCCCTCGCCTTCGTCCCTCGGCTTGCGCACCTCACTGACCAGCAGCTTGTCGATCTTGCGCCCGTCCATGTCGACGATCTCGAAACGCCAGCCCTTGTCGGTGAAGCGCTCACCTTCCTTGGGCAGATGCTTGAGGATCGCGAGCGCGTGGCCCGCGGCGGTCGCATAGTCGCGGTCGTCGCCGAGTTCGATCCCCAGCCGTTCGGCCATCTGGTCGGCGGGCATCGACCCCGCGATCAGCAGGCTGCCGTCCTCGCGCTCGACGACGAACGGTTCGCTGCCGATGTCCTGATCCGACGCGAATTCGCCGGCGATCGCCGCGAGCAGGTCGGCGGGGGTCACCAGCCCTTCGAAATGACCATATTCGTCGTGGACGAAGAGCATCGGCACATCGGCGGCGCGCAAGGCTTCGAGCGCGTCCATCGCGTCGATCTGGTCGTGGATCACTTTGGCCGGCCGCATCAATTGTTCCAGGTCGAGCGTCTCGCCCTGGAACAGCGCCGCGGCGATGTCGCGCGCCTGCACGACACCGACGATATCGTCGACCGACCCGCGGGCGACGGGCAAACGGCTGTGCGGCGTTTCGACCAGCTTGTCGCGCACGCCGCGCGCGTCGAGCGAGACATCGACCCAGTCGACATCCTTGCGCGGGGTCATCACCTCGCGCACCGGCCGATCGGCAAGGCGCACGACGCCCGAGATGATCGCGCGTTCGCTTTCCTCGATCACCCCCGATTTCGACGCCTCGGCGACGATCAGGTGCAATTCCTCGGCGGTCACGCGATCTTCCGATTCGCGTTTGAGCCCGAGCAGGCGAAAGACGAGCGCCGAGCTCGCGTCGAGCAACCACACGAGCGGCGCGCCGATTTTCGACAGCCACAGCATCGGCAGCGCCATGAAAATGGCGATCGGTTCGGGCGCGCGCAGGGCAAACTGCTTGGGCACCAGCTCCCCCGCGATCAGCGAGAAATAGGTGGTCACCGCGATGACGACGGCGAAACCCGCGGCGCGCGCATTTTCGGCGTCGAGCCCGAACATCGCCTGCAACCGCTCGCCGACCGGTCCGCCGAGGCTCGCGCCCGAATAGGCGCCCGCAAGAATGCCGATCAGCGTGATGCCCACCTGAACTGTCGACAGGAAACGGCCGGGGTCGGCGGCGAGCTGGCGCGCGACGGCGGCGCCGCGGCTGCCGCGCTTTTCGGCCGCCTGCAAACGCGGTCCGCGCGCCGAGACGATCGCCAGTTCGGAAAGCGCGAAGACACCGTTCAAAAGGATCAGGACGGCGATGATCGCAACGTCGGACCAGGGAAAGGGGGTCATTGGGCGGTCGTACGGCGCGTCAGCGCCCGGCCCCTGTCAGCGTCGGTCATTTCTCCCCTATAAGCGAAAGGCGCCGCATTGCACAATGGCACGCGCCTGAACGTCCGGCTCAGCCGCCATTCAGGCGAATTTTGGAACCAGATCGCCGGCTATATGTTATCGGCAAGGAAGGGCGGCATGCGATGGATCAGACGCATCCGCCGGATAAAGGGAGCGAAAAGATGAACAGCAAGACGATCAAGCTCACCATTTTGACGAGCATCGGCGCGATCGCGCTGACGGGCTGCGTCACCGATCCTGTGACCGGGGAACGAAAGATATCGAAGGCCGCGATCGGCGGCGTTGGCGGTGCGCTCGGCGGCTATCTGCTCGGCGACCTGATCGGCGGGCGCAACAGCCGGACCGAGGAAATCGTCGGGGCGGGCATCGGCGCGGTCGCCGGCGCGGGCGCCGGCTATTATATGGACCAGCAGGAAAAGAAGCTGCGCGAACGCACCGCGGGCACCGGCATCGATGTCGAGCGCCAGGGCGACCAGCTCGTGCTCAACATGCCCGGCGACGTGACCTTCGACCTCAACAGCGCGATGGTGAAGTCGCAATTCCGCAGCGCGCTCGACGGCGTCGCCACGACACTGGCCGAATATCCGAGCACCTATATCGACGTCTACGGCCATACCGATTCGACCGGCAGCGACACCTATAATCAGGGACTGTCCGAACGCCGCGCCGCATCGGTCGCCGACTATCTGGGCGGCCGCGGCATCCAGCGCGCGCGCATGGCGACGCTCGGCTATGGCGAATCGCAGCTCAAATGCTCGCCCGAACGCGGCGAGGCCGATTATCAGTGCAACCGCCGCGTCGAAATCCGCATCGCGCCGGTGACGCAGGCCGACGTCAACGCGGCGCAGTAAGATTTTCCATTCCCGTGGAAAAGAAAGGGCGTCGCCGAAAGGCGGCGCCCCTTTTATCCGAGGCTCGGGAAGCTCGCCTTCAGCCCGTCGATCACGAACTGCGCCGCGAGCGCCGCGAGCAGCACGCCGAGCAGACGCGTAATCACCGCCTCGCCCTTGTTGCCGATGAGCCGCATCAGCGGACCCGCCGAAAGCAGCGCGGCGAGCGTCAGCAAGAGCACGAGCAGCAAAGCGCCAAAGATCACGAACGCGCGGTCGAGCCCGTTGTTCTGCGATACGAGCAGCATCACCGACGCGATCGATCCCGGCCCCGCGAGCATCGGCATCGCCATCGGAAACACCGAGACATCCTCGATCTCGGGCGTCGCCATCACCTTTTCGGCGCGCTGCTCGCGGCGTTCGGTGCGCTTTTCGAACACCATGTCGATCGCGATGATGAACAGCATGATACCGCCCGCGATGCGAAAACTGTCGAGGTCGATGTGGAGGAAACTGAGCAGCGCTTCGCCAAACATCGCAAAAAAGACGAGGATCAGCCCGGCGATCACCGTCGCACGGATCGCCATCGAGCGCCGCTGCGCCGCGCTCGCCCCCGTCGTCAGGCTCGCGTAGATCGGCGCGCAGCCCGGCGGGTCGATGACGACGAACAGCGTGACAAACGCCGAGATGAAAAGATCGATCATGGCTGCTTCGGCGCCGCGACCTGATCGTCGATGACGGTCGCCATTTCCTTGCCATCCCAAAGGCGGATCGTGACGCGGCGCGACTTGTCGGCGCGGACGGCCGACGTCCAGCTGAGCGTCTGGTCGGGCGACAGGCCGACCGCCCTATCCTCACCCTCGCCGCCCGCTTCGATCGGCACGGCGGGCCGCGAGCCGCAGACCGCCTGCTTCGATGCGATGAAATCGGGCGCTTCGCGCGGGGTCGCCAGCGTATCGCCATGGTCGAGGGTCCAAGCGAGCTTGCCCTTCTTGGGATCGCGCAGCCAGACCGTCGTGAAATAGCCGTTCGCCTGACCCTTCTGCCACGCGCCCGTGGTAACGCCGACATTGCCGTCGCAGCTGATATAGACCGCATGCGGCTGCCACTTCACCGCCTCGGCGGGGTCCTTCTGTGACTTCAGCCAATCGCGCGCCTTCACGCGCTGCGGCACGAACATCACCGCTTCGGGCGCCGAGGTTTCGCGAAACGCCGTCCACTGGCCTTTTTCCTGCGCAAGCCGCGAGAAACCGATTTCGGCCGCGATGAAAGCGCTGGGATTCGCCGCGAGCGGGTCGCGTTGGCGTGCCGCCGCAGCGCCGCCCGCGATCACCGAAAGCGAAAGGACCGCGAAGGCCAGACGGCGCATCAAAAACCCTCCGGATCGGCGAGCCCGGCGCGGCGGTGCGCCGCGACGAGCGTGTTGCGCAGCAGGCACGCGATGGTCATTGGGCCAACCCCGCCGGGCACCGGCGTGATCGCATCGGCGACCGCGGCGACGCTGTCATAATCGACATCGCCGACCAGCCGCCCCTTCGCCGCGCCGTCGGCGGGCGGCAGTCGGTTGATACCGACATCGATCACGATCGCCCCCGGCTTGATCCAGTCGCCCTTCACCATTTCGGCGCGGCCGACCGCCGCAACGACGATATCGGCGCGACGGACGAGCCCCGGAAGGTCCTTCGTACGGCTATGCGCCATGGTGACGGTGCAATTGGCGCCCAGTAGCAGCTGCCCCATCGGCTTGCCGACGAGGATCGAACGGCCGACAACGATCGCGTCCTTGCCCGACAGGTCACCCAGCCGATCCTGCAGCAGCAGCAGGCAGCCATAGGGGGTGCATGGCACCATCCCGGCGATGCCAAGCGCGAGACGCCCGGCGCTGACCGGGGTCAGCCCGTCGACATCCTTGTCGGGATCGATCGTAGCGACCGCCGCCTGTTCATCGAGATGGCCGGGCAGCGGCAATTGAAGGAGGATGCCGTCGACGGCATCGTCGGAATTGAGCTGGCGCAGCAAGGCTTCGACCTCGGCCTGCGATGCGGTCGCAGGCAAGCGGTGTTCGAAGCTTTCCATGCCGGCGGCGACCGTCGCCTTGCCCTTCGACCCGACATAGACCGCGCTCGCCGGGTCGTCGCCGACGAGCACGACCGCCAGACCGGGCGCACGCGACGTCGCGGCCTTGAAAGCCGGAACCGCATCGGCGATCCGCGCCCGCAGGCCGGCGGCGAATGCCTTGCCGTCGATCACCTGCGCAGCGGTCATCACGCCATTCCGTTGGCGTAGGCGAGCTTCGCGAGATAGTTCAGCACCGGCCCGTCGAGGATGATGATCAGGATCAGCACCAGCATGGGGGTCAGGTCGAGCCCGCCGAAATCGGGCATGATGCGGCGGAACGGGCGGTAAAGCGGCTCGGTGATCCGGTCGAGCACGGTCCAGAGCTGGCCGACAAACTGGTTGTGCGTGTTGATGACGTTGAACGCGATCAGCCACGACATCACCGCCTGCGCGATGATGAACCACCACAGGACCGTCAGGATGATGTGGACGATCTGGAGGAGCATGAGAAGCAAGGCGATTTCTCCGAAAAAGGGTCTTGCCGCGTCTCTTAGCGGTGAATGAGCGTCCCCGCACCCCTCGCGGTGAAAATTTCGAGCAGCATCGCGTGCGGGATGCGCCCGTCGAGGATGACCGCCGCCTCGACCCCGGCATCGACCGCGGCGACGCACGTCTCGACCTTCGGAATCATGCCGCCGGTGATCGTCCCGTCCTGTTTCAGTTCGTCGATCGCCGGGCGGTCGAGGTCGGTGAGCAGCGCCCCCGACTTGTCGAGCACCCCGGCAACGTCGGTGAGCAGGAAGAAGCGCTTCGCCCCCAGCGCGCCCGCAATCGCGCCCGCCATCGTGTCGGCGTTGATATTATAGGTCGCGCCGTCGGCGCCGAGCGCAACCGGGGCGACGATCGGGATGAAATTATCCTTCGTCAGATTGACGAGGATCGTCGGGTCGACCGCGACGGGTTCGCCGACGAAACCCAGGTCGACATGGCGCTCGATCCCCGAATTGGGGTCGGGCTCGGTGCGGGTGACCTTTTCGGCGAGTACAAGATTGGCGTCCTTGCCCGAAATACCGACCGCACGCCCGCCGAGTGCGGCGATCCAGCTGACGATTTCCTTGTTGATCTTGCCCGCCAGCACCATTTCGGCAACCTCGGCGGTCGCGGCGTCGGTGACGCGCAGCCCGCCGACGAAGGTCGATTCGATCCCGAGCTGTTTCAGCATCGCGCCGATCTGCGGCCCGCCGCCATGGACGACGACGGGGTTGATCCCGACCGCTTTCAGCAGGACGACATCCTCGGCGAAATCGCGCTGCGCCTCGGGATCGCCCATCGCATGGCCGCCATATTTGATCACGAAGGTCTCGCCGGCATAGCGCTGCAGATAGGGCAGCGCTTCGACGAGCGTTTCTGCCTTGGCGAGCAGGTCGGGCATTTTCGAAGGATCGGTCATCGTCATCATCCTGCCGGCAGTTCGGCTTTGGCGTCCATCTTGCGGCCGATCGCGACCACCGCCATCACCAGCAAGGGCACCATCACCGCCGACAGCACGACCTTGGCGATCATCTGGCCGACCATCAGATCGGCGATCGGGCGAACGCCATAGAAGCTGACGGTGATGAAGATCAACGTGTCGATGATCTGGCTGAGTGCCGCCGCGATGAAGCCGCGCAGCGGCAGCAGCCGGCCGTTGTTCGCGGTCATCCGCGCAAAAATCCAGACGTTGAGGCTGACCGACACGCCATAGGCCAAAATACCCGCCGCCATCATCCGCCAGCCTTGCCCGACGATGATCGGAAAGGCTTCCTTGGCAGGCTCATACATCCCCGCGTCGGTCGGCAGCTGCAGGACGAAGACCGTCAGAATGATCGCGAGAATGAGCGGAATGAAACCGAACCGAACCAGCTTGTCGGCGATGGCACGGCCATGCAGTTCGGCGATGCCGCTTGAGATCGCGATCAGCGTCAGAAAGGGGAAAATCCCCGCCTCGACCGCCAACGGGCCAAGCGCGACCTGTTTCGCGCCGAGGAAACCCCCGAGCGGAACCATGCCGCCGTACAGGATTGCGAACAGCAGCAGCGAAGGCGCAATCAGGCGTGAGGAGCTATTTTCCATCGAGGCCGCTTAATCGCTTTTGCGGCGGGTGGAAAGGTGCCGCATCGGCACGGACTTGCCCCACCGCCAAAGCCCGCTAGACACGGGTATCAATTTGCGGGGGACGCACAGAAATCATGGAACGCCTGATCGGTCTGCTCGGCATCGTCGCATTGCTTGCGATTGCCGTGCTTTTTTCATCGAACCGCCGCTGGATTCGCATGCGCATCGTCATCCCCGCCTTCCTGCTCCAGGCCGGCTTCGCCGTGCTCGTCATCGGCACCCCGTGGGGCCGTGCGGTGATCCAGGCGATGTCGAACGGCGTGTCGAACCTCTTGAGCTATGCCGACGAGGGCACCCGGTTCCTCTTCGGCGACGTGCTGACGCAGGCGCCCTATGGCAAGGCGGTGTTCGCGATCGGCGCGCTGCCCGTGATCATCTTCTTCGCCTCGCTGATCTCGGTGCTCTATTATCTTGGCATCATGCAGATGATCATCAAATGGGTCGGCGGCGCGATCCAGAAGGTCACCGGCATCACCAAGGTCGAAAGCCTTGGCGCCGCGGCGAACATCTTCGTCGGCCAGTCCGAATCGCCGCTCGTCATCCGCCCCTATCTCGCCGGACTGACCCCGCCGCAGCTGTTCACCGTGATGACGGTCGGCATGGCGGGGGTCGCGGGCACCATTCTCGGCGCCTATGCCGGGATGATCGGCCCGCACCTCCTCCCCTATCTGCTCGCCGCCAGCTTCATGTCGGCGCCCGGCGGCATATTGATGGCCAAGATCATGATGCCCGACGATCCCAAGGACATCGGCATCGAACCCGTCGTGATGCCCGAGGCGAGCCACGACGAGGAAAAGCCCGCCAACATCATCATGGCGGCGGCGCAGGGCGCACAGACCGGGGTCAGGCTCGCGGTCGCGGTCGGCGCGATGGTGATGGCGTTCGTGGCGCTCGTCGCGCTCGCCAACGGGCTGCTCGCGGGCATCGGCGGCTGGTTCGGCGTCGACGGCCTGTCGTTCCAGGCGATCATCGGTACCATCTTCCGCCCCGTGATGTGGCTGATGGGCGTGCCGTGGGACGAAAGCGCAACGGTCGGCGGGCTGTTCGGCAGCAAGGTCGTGCTCAACGAATTCGTCGCCTTCATCGATTTGGGCCGCGCGCAGGGCGACATGTCGGCGGCGGCGGTCGCGATCGCGACCTTTGCGCTCTGCGGCTTCGCCAATTTCAGCTCGATCGCGATCCAGATGGCGGTGACCGGCGGGCTCGCCCCGAACCAGCGCCCGGTGATCGCCAAGCTGGGGCTGAAGGCGCTGCTTGCGGGCAGCCTGTCGAATCTGATGTCGGCGGCGCTCGCGGGGCTGATGCTCGGCGTCGCGCCGCCATTGGCCGCCCCTCCCGCCCCGCCAGCTCAGCCTGTTACGGCGCCGGCTGCGGCGCCGACACCCGATGTGGCGACGGTCCCGGAGGCGGAGCCCGCCAAGGCGCCCTGATTTAAGCCAGCACACGGCAAGTATTGACGCCGGCCGGTTGGGAAAATTTGCAAGCCGCCGCCTAATCGCGTAAATTCCGCGCAGTATACCGAATCCCGGGTCACGTTCGCCAATAGGGAGGTTGCCATGAAAACCGCTTATCGTTTGTCGATCCTTGCCGCGGCCGCGGCGTCGATAGGGGCGGGTTTCCTCGCCACCTCCTATGCCCAGACCGCCGAGACAGAACGCTACCGCCCCGATCGGCCGCCCGAAGCGACGATCTATCGCGACGCCGGCTATCGCGGCCCCGCGGTGTTCATCGGCGAAGAAAAGCCGAACCTCGGCCTCGCCTGGCCGGTCAATTCGATCCGTGTCCCCAACGGGCGCTGGGAACTGTGCGAAAAGACGCGCTATCGCGGCAATTGCCGCACGGTCGACCGTGACACGCCGATGCTGAACAACGTCCTGCGCGGCCTCACCATCCAGTCGATCCGCCCGGTAGGCGGAGGCGGAGGCGGAGGCTGGAATCCGAACCCGCCTGCCAACGACCAGGTCGCACGCGGCAATTTTGCCGAATTCCACACGCAGCCCGCGGAGCGCAATTATCGCGTGCTCGCCTGCGCGCGTGGTTCGGCGACCGCCAATTGCGCGGCGCAGACCGCCGACACCTGGTGCCGCTCGATCGGCTGGAACGGGTCGGCGCGCGAGCATATGGAAACGGTCAGCGGTCGGGTCTACCTCGCCGACGTGCTGTGCGTCCGTTCGGGCTACTAAGGGGAGACATATATGAAGACGACAGCTCTTGTCGCGGCGGGCGCCGCGATCCTTGCGCTCGCGGCCTGTTCATCGGTGCCGCGCAACACCGGGACAAGCTATGACTGCAGCGGCGGCACGCGGTTGAAGGTCGACTATGTCGGCGATGGTGCGATCGTCCGGGTCAATGGCGGTCGGACGATGGTGCTCAAATCGACGCCGGCGAACCGCGGCCAGATCTACGAGAACAAAAGCGGCGCGCGGCTGCAGCGCAATGGCAACGACGTGACGTGGAATACCGCGCTGCGCTCGGCGCCCGAAAGCTGCCGCGTCGTCTATACGCCGATGTGACCCCGACGGCCGCCGGCGCCGTCGGCTGCCGTCGGCCTACGGATTCATTTGCGCCAGCGCCGCGCGGACCTCCCCGACGAACAATTCGGGCTGTTCCCACGCAGCGAAATGCCCGCCGCGATCGAGTTCGTTCCAATAGACGATATTCTTGTAGCGCCGCTCGGCCCAGCGCCGCGACAGCCGCATGATCTCGCCTGGAAACAGGCTGCATCCCGTCGGTACGAGGATTTCACCCGCCGAAAAATCGCGAAAGCTGTGCCAATAGAGCCGCGCCGACGAAGCCGCACTCGCCGTCAACCAGTAGAGGCTGACTGTGTCGAGCATCGCATCCTTCGATAGCGCGTTTTCGGGATGGCCGCCGACCGACTGGCCGCCGGGAAGATGCCCGCAATCGGTCCAGCCGTGGCATTTTTCGACAATCCACGCCATTTGCCCCACCGGGGAATCGGTAAGCGCGTAACCGATCGTTTGCGGTCGCGTCGCTTGCTGGGTCGAATAGCCGCTGTCCTTTGCCTGATACCAGCCGAAGCGCGCGAGATAGCGTTTCTCGCTGTCGGTGAGGTCGGTCATCAGGTCGGGCGGCGGGGCGCCGACCACCATGTTGACGTGGATGCCCGCGCAATGATCGGCATGGTTCATCCCGATCGCGCAGGTTACCGCGCTGCCCCAATCACCGCCTTGCGCAAAATAGCGTTCATAGCCGAGCGCGCGCATCAGCGCGTCCCACGCCACGCCGATCTGCTCGACGCTCCACTTGGCTTCGGCGGGCTTGCCCGAAAAGCCATAGCCGGGAAGCGACGGGATCACGAGGTGATAGTCGGCCGCAAGCGGCTCGATGACATCGAGGAACTCGAGTACCGATCCCGGCCAGCCATGCGTCAGGACCAGCGGCCGCGCGGCGGGATTTACCGAGCGGATATGCAGGAAATGCACGTCGAGCCCGTCGATCGTCGCGAGATAATTGGGCAGAGCGTTCAGCCGCGCTTCGGCCGCGCGCCAGTCATAATCATCGCGCCAATAGGCCGCGAGCTCCTGCGCATAGGCAAGCGGAATGCCCTGATCCCAGTCGTCCACCGTTTCCTTTTCGGGCCAGCGCGTGCGCGCCAGCCGCTCCTTCAGATCGTCAAGCGCCGCTTGCGGCACGTCGACGGTGAAGGCGCGAATATTGTCGACCTGCATCTGCCCCGCCCCTCCCTAACCGATATTTTCAGGGCCGCGCAGGCGCCTTGCAGCCGCGCTCCAGCCCGACGCCCTTCAGGAAACCGCGCCGCACCGTCCCGGCATAGACCGCCATCGCATAACGCCGCCGCTCGGCATTGGCGCCAGTAACCTCGCCGATCAGCCCGCGAAACGGGATGATCCCGCCCGCCACCGTACCGGCGACACGGCCCGCGGTTTCTTCGCGCTTCTTCGCTCGGTCCTTGTCGACCTGTTCGTTGACGTCGGCACCCAGAACATCGTTGAGTTCGCTTACTTCCTTGATGATGGCTGCGCACTTTCCGAGACCCGCCAGCGAATAGGGGCTGCCCTGAATCGCCAGCAGCTTTGGCGGAACTTCCTTGCCGTCGAACGGCTCGGTCACCGAATTCGCGGTGTCCTTGATCGTCGATTCTTCGGGCGAACCCTGTTGCGCCTGGACGGATATGGCCCCGGTAAGAAGGACGGTAGCGAGCGCGAATAAGGTCTTGTTACGCATGATCATTCATCCCCTGCATTCCATATATACCCAACGCACCGGATGCCTTCCGGCTCCATCGCCCCTATAGTGGACGGCGCAGGGTGATTTGAACCCACGGCCCCTGCGCACCGTCATAGCCTCCGCCGACGCCTTCGGAGATATCGAGTAGATCCCAGACGGCGGCTTCGTGATAGATGGATTCGAGCTCTGCGCGCGCAAGATAGTTGAAATAGCGCCCGAAGCGGTCGCGTCCTTCCGCGCCGCCGCCCTTGTAGCTTGCGAAATGCAGCCCGCCGGGCCTCAGCGCACGATGGACGCGAGCAACAACGTCCGGAAGATCGCAGCGCGGTACGTGGAGCAAGCTCGCCGACGCCCATATAGCGTCGTAGCGCCCGGCGGCATCGAGCTCGCCGAAGCGCATCACGCGCACGGGTCGGCCGAGTTGCGCTTCCGCTTTCGCCGCGATCTCGGCGACCCCGTCGGTCGGATCGACCGTAAAGCCCCGCGCCGTCATGTGCGCGGCGTCGCGCCCGCCGCCGCATCCGAGTTCCAGTATGTCCGCTCCGGCCGGCAGTCGGTCGAGGAAGCGATCGAGATGGCGCGACACGCCGAGCTTGCCCGACGCCGTATAGACCGGCGCGTCCGCGGCATAGAATGCGAGGGTCCGGGCGTCGTATCCGCTCACCGCGTCGGAACGGGCTCCGCACCGGTCCAGTCGTAGAAGCCGCGGCCTGCCTTTTTCCCGACCCAGCCTGCATCGACATATTGGACGAGCAAGGGCGCCGGACGGAATTTGGGATCGCCGGTGCCGCTGTAGAGCACACGGATGATTTCGAGGCAGGTGTCCAGCCCGATGAAATCGGCGAGCGTGATCGGCCCCATCGGATGGTTGAGGCCGAGACGGCAGCCGGCGTCGATGTCCTGCATCGTCGCAACGCCTTCGCCGAGCGCAAACACCGCCTCGTTGATCATCGGCATCAGCACGCGGTTGACGATGAACCCCGGTGCGTCATTGGCATGGACGATCTCCTTGCCGAGCCCGCGGCCAAAGGCCTCGACTTGTCCGAGCGTGTCGTCGCTGGTGGCGAGGCCGCGGATCAGTTCGATCAGCCCCATCACCGGGACCGGATTGAAGAAATGGACGCCGATGAAGCGCGCCGGGTCGGGTGCGGCCTGCGCCAGCCGCGTGATCGGGATCGAGCTGGTGTTGCTGGCGAGGATCGCGGTCGCCGACAGATGCGGACCGACGCTGGCGAAGATCGCACGCTTGATCTCCTCGCGCTCGGTCGCCGCCTCGATGACGAGGTCGGCGGGGGCAAAGGCGCCGTGGTCGGCGACTGGTGTGATGCGTCCCAGCAGCGCGTCGGCATCACCTTGCGTCATTTTCTCCTTGGCGACGAGGCGGCCGAGCGCCTTGGCGATACCCGCCTTGCCGGCTTCGGCGCGTGCGAGGTCGATATCGGAGAGCAGCACATCATGCCCGGCGCCCGCCGACACCTGCGCAATGCCCGCACCCATTTGTCCCGCACCGATAACGCCAACGATCATATGCTGCCCTTTTCGCTGAAAACCGTGCCTGTGCCCCTACGGCCTCGGTCCCGCGCGTCAAGAGCGCGCGGAGTCCGGCGTATTAGGGGGCCGAACGAAAAGCGGTCGCTTCGGCGAGGATCAGGGCAAAGGCGGGATCGGCGTCGTCCCATGTCACGATCGGCGTCCAGCCGCTCGCGCGGAGCAATAGATTGGCGTCGCGCGGGCCATATTTATGGCTGTTCTCGCTGTGGATGGTTTCGCCCTTCGCCATCGCATAGTCGTGTCCGTCGACGGTGAAGTCCATGTCGCACGCCGCCACGAGGTGCATTTCGATGCGCGCGTGGACATCGTCCCACACTGCGCGGTGGGCGAAATTCTCGATGGGGATGTCGCCGCCGAGCTCGCGATTGATCCGCTCGAGCAGGTTGAGATTGAACGCCGCGGTCACGCCGGCCGGATCGTCGTAGGCGAGTTCGAGCGTCGCCACATCCTTGATCCGGTCGATACCGATGAGGAGGAGCGACGCTTCGCCGAGCGCGCAGCGCCAGTTGCGCAAAAGGTCGATCGCGGTGCGCGCGACCATGTTGCCGATCGTGCTGCCCGGAAAAAAGCCGAGCTTGGGCAGGTCGGCGATCTCGTCGGGCATGACCACGCGCTGGGTGAAGTCAGCCTCCACCGGATAAATGGGCAGCCCCGGAAAGCGTATGGCGAGCGCCTCGGCACTGCCGCGCAGAAAGTCGCCCGAAATATCGACGGGCACATAGGCGGCGGGTGCGATCGCATCGAGCAACAGCGGCGTCTTCGTCGAACTGCCCGAGCCGAGTTCGACAACGGCACGGCCGGAGCCGATCGCAGCGGCGATATCGGCGGCATGGCGGGTGAGCATGTCGGTTTCACTGCGCGTCGGATAATATTCGGGAAGCGCGGTGATATCCTCGAACAGCGCCGATCCCACCGCGTCGTAGAACCAGCGCGCGGGGATCGCCTTCGGCTGCTGGCTGAGGCCGGCGTGGACGTCGGCGCGAAAGGCGATATCGACGCCCGCGTCGTCGGCCGCAACTTGCCGAAGATTGCGCACAACGCCCATGGTCAAAGATCCTTTGCGAGCCGCACGCCGGTGAATTGCCAGCGCTGGTGGGGGTAGAAGAAATTGCGGTAGGAGGGCCGCAGATGGCCGCGCGGGGTCGCGCAGCTGCCGCCGCGGAGGACGAACTGGCCGCTCATGAACTTGCCATTATATTCGCCGACCGCGCCGGGCGCGGCACGGAAGCCGGGATAGGGGCGGTAGGCACTGCCGGTCCATTCCCACACGCTGCCGAACATCTGTTGCAAGCCGGTGTCATCGTCGGCGGGAGCGGGCTGCACCGGTCCGCCGGTATCGAGCTGCTGGCCGCCATGCGGATCGCGCCCCGCCGCCGCGGCTTCCCATTCCTGCTCGGTCGGGAGGCGCGCGCCGGCCCAGCTCGCGAAGGCGTCGGCCTCGAAGAAGCTGATGTGCGTCACCGGCGCGGCGGGGTCGATATCCTGCCAGCCCGACAGGGTGAAGGTCTGGCCGTCCTGCCAATAGGCCGGCGCCTCGATATCCTCGGCGCGCACCCATGCCCAGCCGTCGCTGAGCCAGAGCGAGGGGGTGTGATAACCGCCGTCGGCGATGAATTCCTGCCATTCGCCATTGCTCACCGGGCGGCTGGCGAGCGCGTGCGGGGTCAGCAGCACATCGTGGCGCGGGCCTTCGCAGTCGAAGGCGAAGCTGGTGCCGTCATGCCCGACCGCGGCGACGCCATCGGCGCCCTTGATCCATTTCATCGCAGAAAACGGCGCAACTTCACTCGCGATTCGCGTTTCCCACACGGCCGGTCCGAGCGGATTTTGCGCGAAGAGATGCTTGAGGTCGGTGAGCAGCAATTCCTGATGCTGCTGCTCGTGATGGATGCCGAGGTCGACAAGCGCCAGCGCGCTCGCCGGGAGGTCGGGCAGCGCGGTCTGGACCGCGGCATCGACATGCGCGCGCCAGATACAGACCTCGTTGAGCGACGGGCGGGTGAGCAGGCCGCGATGCGGGCGCGCGTGACGCGGCCCTTCGGCTTCATAATAGCTGTTGAAGAGGAAGGGATAGCGCTCGTTAAAGAGACGATAGCCCGGAACATGATCGCGCAGGATGAAGGTTTCGAAGAACCAGGTCGTGTGCGCGAGGTGCCATTTGGCCGGCGAGGCGTCGGGCATCGACTGTGCGCTGGCGTCGGCGTCGGAGAGCGTCACCACCAGATAGAGCGACAGACGGCGCGTCGCGACGAAGCGCCGCGTCAGCTCTTCCAGCGGATCGGTACGATTTTGGGCGTCGGTGCGGCTGGCCATGGTGAGACAATCCCCGGGGGTGCGATTCGGTTTCGCTGCGTGCCCGATTATGGTTACGCCGCGATGGAATGTCTAGGAACATTTAGGGAACATCGACGCTCGTCGTGATGCCGAACTCGATCCGGCATCCATTTTCCCGGCGTTGCGGTGGACCCCGGATCAAGTACTGGGTGACGAATGGCGGGTCAGCGCGTCGCGCCGGGTTTCCAGAGAATGTCGCCGCCCGCCGCGGCGTTGATGTGCCGCGTGAGCACGAACAGATGGTCCGACAGGCGGTTGAGATAATTGAGCGCGATCGGGTTGAGGTCGCGCGTCGCGCCCGCCGCGACGGCGGCGCGTTCGGCGCGGCGCGTCACCGCGCGGGCGAGGTGGAGCCGCGCCGCGGCTTCGGTGCCGCCGGGAAGGATGAAGCTTTTGAGCGCACCCAGCGCGTCGTTCATGCGGTCGATCTCGTCCTCGATCCGCGCAATCTGGCTCGGCACGATACGCAGCGCCATCTCGTGCGGGCCGAAGCCGAACTGGATGTCGGGCGGGGTCGCGAGGTCGGCGCCGAGGTCGAACATCTCGTTCTGGATGCGCGCGAGCATCGCGGCTTCGTCGCTGTCCGCATCGAGCGCGGCGGCGGCCATGCCGACCCAGCTGTTCGCTTCGTCGACGTCACCGATCGCCGCCATCAGCGCGTCCGATTTGGCGATGCGCGAGCCGTCGACGAGCCCCGTGGTGCCGTCGTCGCCGGTGCGCGTGTAGATCTTGTTGAGCTTGACCATGCGCGTCGGCCTATTTGCCCGCGGCGAAGAGGCCGATCAGCACAAGCAGGATGATCGTGATCGCCTGCCACTTCACGCGCGCCATCATCATCTTGTTCTGCATCACCTGATTTTCGTGCGCGGTGCCGTCCATCTGGGCGCGGTGGCCTTGCGAGAAATAGAAGAGCCCCCGCGCAAGCGAGAAGAGGACGAAGCCGGCGGCAATCACGACGCCAAGGATGAGCAGGATTTCCATGCTCCCTATCTAGGGATTTTGCAGCGAATAGCCAGCGGGAAGCCGCCCGGCGGCCAAATCGGCGGCGAGCGTGCGCCCGTCGATCCCGGCCGCGCGGAGCGATGCGAGCGAGGCTGCCGCGTCGCGTTTCGCGAGCCTTTTGCCGTCTGCACCACGAACGAGAGCGTGATGGCAATAAAGCGGGGTCGGCAGATCGAGCAGCGCCTGGAGCAACCGGTGGACGTCGGTCGAGGCGATGAGGTCGGCGCCGCGGATGACATGCGTCACCCCCATCGCAGCGTCGTCGAGCGTGCTCGCGAGATGATAGCTCGCCGGCGCATCCTTGCGCGCGAGGACGATATCGCCGTGCGCCGCCGGATCGGCGGACCGAGGCCCGTGCCCCGCCTCTTCCCATGCAAGCTCGCCCGCCTCGGCGGCGGCACGCGCCATGTCGAGGCGCCAGCAATGCGGCTCGTGGGCCATCCGCCGTTCGCGCTCCGCATCCGGCAGACCCCGGCACGTGCCGGGATAGACCGCCCCCGATGGCCCATGCGGTGCCGACAGGCTGGCGGTAATATCGGCGCGGGTGCAGAAGCAGGGGTAAACGAGGCCGCGCCCCCGCAAATTATCGAGCGCGGCGGCATAGTCGCCGAGCCGCGCCGATTGACGCACCGGATCGCCGTCCCAGTCGACCCCGAGCCAGGCGAGATCGGCGAGCGACGCGCCGACATACTCCTCGCGCGAGCGGCTGCCGTCGATATCGTCGATGCGGATCCGGAACTTTCCGCCCGCATCGCGCGCCGCATTGTACGCGAGCACCGCGCTATAGGCGTGGCCGAGGTGGAGTTCGCCGGTCGGGCTGGGGGCGAAGCGGGTCAGCATAGGGCTGGTAAAATTTCCATATACTGTGCCGCCTTCCCGTGAATCCTTCCATATCTTGCGGCAAAAGCCCCCTTGACGTCAGATTCTGATGCGTCATGTAATACGTATGTCACTTCGGGAAGGCAGTGGCGCGCCAACCCGCGCAACTTAGGGGGCAGCGTCCTAGAGCCATGTTTCATCCCGATCTCGCCCGGCATCCCGATAATTGTCCCGCCCTTGTCCTGAATGCCGATTATACGCCGCTCAGCTATTATCCCCTGAGCCTGTGGCCCTGGCAGACGGCGGTCAAGGCGGTTTTCCTCGACCGCGTCACCATCGTCGAAAATTACGAACGCGAGATTCATTCGCCGACGAAGACGATGCCGATCCCGAGCGTGATTGCGCTCCGCCAATATGTGAAGCCGTCGCAGCATCCGGCCTTCACGCGCTTCAACCTGTTCCTGCGCGACCGGTTTTCGTGCCAATATTGCGGGTCGGGCAAGGATTTGACCTTCGATCATGTCGTGCCGCGCCGGCTGGGCGGGCGGACGACGTGGGAAAATGTCGCGACCGCGTGCGCGCCGTGCAACCTCAAGAAGGGCGGCCGCACTCCGCAACAGGCGCATATGCCGATCTATCGCCAGCCCTGGCGCCCGACGAGCTGGCAGCTGCAGGACAATGGGCGGGCATTCCCGCCGAACTATCTGCACACCAGCTGGATCGACTGGCTGTATTGGGATGTCGAGCTGGAGGGTTGACCCCCACCCGGGCATCGGACAGGCTCGGTTCATCGCGGCGCCGTCAAAGGGTCCGCCTGTGAAGGAGATAATGCCATGGTCCGCCTGACCCATATGCTCGCCGCCGGTGTTGCCGCGGCCGCGCTCGCCGGCTGTGCCACCACCCCCGCGCCGGCCGAGCAATCGGTGACCGTCACGGGCAGCATCGCCTATCGCGAACGCATCGCCCTCCCGCCGACGGCGCAGATCGAAGTGAGCCTCGACGACGTCAGCCTTGCCGACGCGCCCGCGCGCAATCTGGCGCGCCAAATTTTCAAGGCCGACGGCAAGCAGGTGCCGTTCGCCTTCACGCTGACCGTCGACAAGGCGCGGATCGAGCCACGCAACAGCTATGCGGTTTCGGCGCGGATCACGGGCCCCGATGGGAAGCTGATGTTCATCACCGACATGCGCAACTCTGTTACGTTCGACAGCCGTTCGGCGATCGATATGGGCACACTCCAGCTGGTCCGGACCCCCTAAATTGCCGGGCGCATAGCTATGCGCCGCTTGACGCTGTGCCTTCGCAGGTGCAGCAATCCGGCGCATGGGCCCGCCTATCCAGATCTCGCAAAATCCCGACATCCGCTATTTGGGGCGGATCCTCGGCGACGTCATTCGCGCTTATGGCGGCGACAAATTGTTTCGCCAGACCGAATATATCCGTTCGTCGAGCGTCGACCGCCATCGCGGGATCGCGGGGGCGGAGGCGATCGACCCGGGGCTCGATGCGCTGAGCCTCGATGACACGATCGCCTTCGTGCGCGGCTTCATGCTGTTTTCGATGCTCGCGAACCTCGCCGAAGACCGGCAAGGCGTTGCCGCCGAGCCCGAGGCGACGGTCGCGGCGGCGATCGAAAAGCTGCGCGCGGACGGGATCGACGGCGATGCGATCGCGGCGCTGCTGAGCGCCTCACTCGTCGCGCCCGTGCTGACCGCGCACCCAACCGAGGTGCGGCGCAAGTCGGTGCTCGACCACAAGAACCGCATCGCCGAGCTGATGCTGCTGCGCGATACAGGCGCCGACGAGACGCCCGAGGGCGACGTCGTCGAGGATGCGATCCGGCGGCAGATCGTTCTCCTTTGGCAAACCCGCCCGCTGCGTACCGAAAAATTGTTCGTCGCCGACGAAATCGACAATGCACTCACCTATTTGCGCGACGTCTTCCTGCCCGTCGTGCCCAAGCTCTATGCGCGCTGGGAAGCCGAGCTGGGGCAGCGCCCCGCAAGCTTCCTGCGCGTCGGCAGCTGGATCGGCGGCGACCGCGACGGCAATCCCTTCGTCACCGCCGAGACGATGCACATGGCGACGGCGCGCAACGCCGCGGCGGTGCTCGGGCATTATATCGACGCGGTCCACCACCTCGGCGCCGAGCTGTCGGTGTCGGCGAGCCTTGCCGTGGTTCCCGAGGCGGTCGAAGCGCTGGCCGAGGCGAGCGGCGACGCCGCGCCGAGCCGCCGTGACGAACCCTATCGCCGTGCTTTGTCGGGCATCTATGCGCGGCTCTGCGCCACTTATGCCCAGATCGTCGGCCGTGCGCCGCCGCGCCCCTCGGCGCTGAACGGCGCGCCCTATGCCGCCCCGGCGTCGCTCCGCCGCGACCTCGTCACCATCGCCAACGGCCTTTCGGCGAACAGCCAGGGGCAGTTCGGCGGCATTGGCGCACTCGGGCGGCTCATCCGCGCCGTGGAAGTGTTCGGATTTCACCTCGCGACGCTCGACATGCGGCAGAACAGCGCGGTGCACGAACGCGTGCTCGCCGAGCTGCTGTCGGTATCGGGCGTGTGCGCCGATTATCTGGCGCTGGACGAAGAGGAACGCGTCGCGCTGCTCACGGCAGAGCTGCAAAGCGACCGGCCGCTCGCCGCGCCGTGGCACCAGTGGAGCGACGAGACCGCGGGCGAACTCGCGATCGTCCATGCCGCCGCCGACGTGCGCGCGCGGCTGGGCAATGACGCGATCTGCCAGTGGATCATCAGCATGGCGCAGGACTTATCCGACCTGCTCGAAGTCCATGTCCTCGCGCGCGAAGCCGGCCTGTGGCGGAGCGGCGGCGACGCCGGCAAGTCGAACCTGATGGTCGTGCCCTTGTTCGAGACGATCGCCGACCTCGACCGCGCGCCGGCGATCATGGCGCGTTATTTCGCGATGCCCGAGATCGGCCCGCAGATCGGGCAGCGCGGGCATCAGGAAGTGATGATCGGCTATTCGGATTCGAACAAGGATGGCGGTTACCTGACCTCGACCTGGGGGCTGCATCAGGCGTCGCAGGCGCTGACCCCGGTGTTCGAGGAGGCCGACACGTCGATGCAATTGTTCCACGGCCGCGGCGGTGCGGTCGGGCGCGGCGGCGGCAGCGCCTTCGCCGCGATCCGCGCGCAGCCCGCGGGCACGGTGCAGGGCCGCATCCGCATCACCGAACAAGGCGAAGTGATCGCGGCGAAATATGGCACCGCGGCGAGTGCGGCGACGAACCTCGAGGCGATGGTGTCGGCGAGCCTGCTCGCGAGCCTCGAGCCCGAGGCGCTGAGCGAGACGGATGCGGCGCGCTTTACCGCGGCCATGGACCAGCTTTCGGCCGGCGCCTTCGCCGCCTATCGCGGGCTCGTTTACGATACGCCGGCGTTCAAGGATTTCTTCCGCGCGATGACGCCGATCGCCGAGATCGCGACGCTGAAGATCGGGTCGCGGCCGTCGAGCCGCACCAAATCGAGCGCGATCGAGGATCTGCGCGCGATCCCGTGGGTGTTCAGCTGGGCGCAGTCGCGCGCGATGCTGCCCGGCTGGTACGGCACGGGCGAAGGCTTCGCCGCGTTCGAGGACAAGGCGCTGCTGGCCGACATGGCAGCGGGCTGGCCATTCTTTGCGGCGCTGCTCGGCAATATGGAGATGGTTCTCGCGAAATCCGACATGGGGATCGCGGCGCGCTATGCCGAGCTGGCGGGGGATATCGACGGGCATGATGCGATCTTTGGGCGCATCCGCGACGGGTGGAACCGCGCGCATGACGGCTTGCTCGATATCACCGGACAGACGCGGCTGCTCGACAAGAATCCGGCGCTCGAGGCGTCGATCCGGCTGCGCCTGCCTTATATCGAGCCGCTCAACCTGCTCCAGATCGAGCTGATGAAGCGCCACCGCGCCGGGGAGACCGACCCGCGGATTGCCGAGGGTATCCAGCTGACGATCAACGCGATCGCGACGGCGCTGCGGAATAGCGGGTAAGCTTTTTCGTCATTGCGAGCGAAGCGAAGCAATGACGGAAAGGCTCAGCTCTTGACGATCACCACCTCGCCCTTGGCGTTCGCGCCTTCGGGCGCGAAGTTGATGCGGAAATCGGCGCCGTCCTTGTCCTTGCCCGCGAGCGTGTCGCCGCTGCGCGTGACTTTGACGCCCTTTTTGGCGAACTCACCCGCCATCCAGTCGGCGGCCTTGGTGGGCGCGGCGGGCGAGGTGAAGCCGAGTTTGACGGTCGCCTTGTCGGCGCCGCTCTTGTCGTTCGCGTCGACGTCGACCTTGGTGATTTTGCTGCCCGGATAGAGCTTCACCCCGTCGATATCGAAATCATCTTCGATGTTCAGGTCGACGAAATCGGGGATGTCGATGTCGATCGCCGCGCCATCGCCACCAATCTTGAGCGTGCCGCCGTCCTTGCCGGTCTTGATCTGGACCCCGCCATGCTCGTCGCCGGCGTTGATCGAGACTTCGGTGCCCTCCCCGGTCTTTTTCTCCTCCGACCCGCAGGCGGCGAGGAGCATCATCGGGGGAATGAGGAACGCGAGACGCATGGACTATCTCCTTGGTGCATTAGTTGTATAATACACCTTGGCTGTGGTTGAGTCAACTTCCCCTCTTTCGTCATGCCGGACTTGATCCGGCATCCATTCCGACAGCACGGTCGTGGACCCCGGATCAAGTCCGGGGTGACGATAAGAGAGTTACGCGTCGATGCTGTCGATGCTCGTCCGCACATCGCCGTGGACCAGCCCGCCATCGACGGTGATCGTGTCGCCGACGACATAGTCGCCCGCCTTCGACGCGAGGAAGATCGCGGCGCCCGCCATATCCTCGGGCACGCCGATACGCTTGACCGGGATGCTCTGCGCCACTGCGTCGCCATGGTCGCGGGCGGCCTTGTTCATGTCCGACTGGAACGCGCCCGGCGCGATCGCGGTGACGAGGATATGGTCGGTGACCAAGCGCGCGGCGAGACGCTTGGTGAGGTAGAGGATCGCGGCTTTCGACGCGTGATAGCTGTAGGTTTCCCATGGGTTCAAACGCTGGCCGTCGATCGAGCCGATATTGATCACCTTCGCCGGACGCTCGGCGGTGCCGCCGCCCTTGAGCAGCCCGTGGAGCGCCTGCGTCAGGAAGAAGGGCGATTTGACGTTGATATCCATCACCTTGTCCCAGCCCGCCTCGGGGAAGCCCTCGAACGGTTCGCCCCACGCCGCGCCGGCGTTGTTGACGAGGATGTCGAGGCGTTCCTCGCGCGCTTCGAGCTCCGACGCGAGCGCGCGGCAGCCCTCGACGGTCGACAGGTCGACCGGCAGGCCGATGACCTTGCCCGGATAGCGCGTTTCGAAATCGGCGACGGCTTCCTCGATCTGCGCGCTCTTGCGCGCCGAGATGTAGACGCGCGCAGCGCCCGCGGCGAGATAGCCCTCGACGATCATCTTGCCGATGCCGCGCGAGCCGCCGGTGACGAGTGCGATGCGGCCGTCGAGGCCGAACATGTCTTGGAGGTTCATTGTCTTATCCTTTTTCTCCCTCTCCTTCAGGGGAGGGTTGGGGTGGGGCCTGTGGGCGGTCCGCCCTCCCCGCTGCGACTAGCGAACGAGTTCGCTAGTCTCGCTGCCCCTCCCGCAAGCGGGAGGGGAGAGGTTAGTAGCCGTTCATCCGCGCAACCTGGTCGATGTGATAATGCACATCGCCCATATATTCGGCGAGTGCGCGGTCGCGTTTCATATAGAATCCGATGTCATATTCGTCGGTCATGCCGATGCCGCCGTGCATCTGCAGGCCTTCGCGGACGGCGAGGTTGGCAGCGCGCCCAGCCTTCGCTTTCGCGACCGACACCATCAGCTTCGCGCCTTCGCTGCCCTCGTCGAGCAATTGCTGCGCCTTCATCACCGTCGCACGGGCGACTTCCATCTCGCCATAGAGATGCGCGGCGCGGTGCTGGAGGCCCTGGAACTCGCCGATCAGCTTGCCGAACTGCTTGCGTTCCTTGAGGTAGTTGACCGTCATGTCCATCGCGCCCTGTCCGACGCCGACCATTTCGGCGGCGGCGCCGGTGCGCGTCGCGGCGAGCAGCGCGTCGAGGATGTCCTGCCCGGCATCGACTTCGCCGATCACCGCATCGGCATCGACCTCGACGCCGTCGAAGGTGACATGGCTCGCGAGGCTGGAGTCGACGAGGCGGCGCGGGTCGGCGGTCAGACCCTTCGCATCCTTCGGCACAGCGAACAAAGTGATGCCGCCGTCGGTCTTCGCCGCGACGATGCTGATGTCGGCGACATGGCCGTGGAGTACGAAGCTTTTCTTGCCGTCCAACCTGAACCCGTTGCCGGCGCGCGTCGCGGTGCTCGCGATGCGGTCGGGGCGGTGCTTCGCGCCCTCGTCGATCGCAAGCGCGACGATCGCCTCTCCGGAAGCAATCGCGGGGAGCCAGCGGCCCGCCTGCGTACCGCCCGCCCTGGCGAGCGCGGCGACCGCGCCGACGCTGGTCGACAGGAAAGGCGACGGGGTCAGGTTGCGGCCGATTTCCTCGAGCACGATGCCCGCCTCCATATGCCCCATGCCGAGCCCGCCATGTTCTTCGGGAACGAGCATGCCGGGCAGGCCCATTTCGGTGAACTGCGTCCAGAGGGCGCGCGAGAAGCCGGTGGCATCGGCGCTGTCGCGCAGTTTGCGCAGGTGCGACACCGGCGCCTGTTCGGCTACGAAGGGCGCAACGCTGTCCTTGAGCATCGCCTGGTCGTCATTGTGATACAAAGGCATGGGTCAGGCTCCGGGCAGGTCGAGGATACGCTTGGCGATGACGTTAAGCATGACTTCGCTCGTCCCGCCTTCGATCGAATTGGCCTTGGTGCGGAGCCAGCCTCGCGCGCGCGCGCCGCCCTTCGTCTCTTCGCTGTCCCATTCGAGCGCTTCGCTGCCGCCGCCCGACATGACGAGTTCGTGGCGGCGCTTGTTGAGCTCGGTCCCGACATATTTCATCATGTTCGAGCTGGCCGGATGCGCGCGGCCGGTCTTCCACATGTCCATGAAGCGCTCGCCCATCGCACGGTACGCAAAGACGTCGACGTCGAACGCCGCCATTTCCGCGCGCAGGATCGGGTCGTCGAGTTCGCCGGCCGCATTCTTGCCGAACGCCTTGGCAAAAGCGCCGCCGATGCTGACCATGTCGCCGCCCGCACCGCCGCCCGAGATCATCTCGCGTTCATGGCCGAGCAGATATTTGGCGACGTCCCAGCCGCGATTGATCTCGCCGATGAACTGCGTCTTGGGCACCTCGACATCGTCGAAGAAGGTTTCGCAGAAGGGCGAGTTGCCGCTGATCAAGAGGATCGGCCTGGTCGTGACGCCCTTGCTCGCCATGTCGAAGAGCATGAAGGTGATGCCCTGATATTTATTCGCCTTGTCGGTGCGGACGAGGCAAAAAATCCAGTCGGCCTTGTCGGCGTAGCTGGTCCAGATCTTCGATCCGTTGACGACCCAATGATCGCCCTTGTCTTCGCCGAAGGTCTGCAAGCTGACGAGGTCGCTGCCCGAGCCGGGCTCCGAATAGCCCTGACACCAGCGGATTTCGCCGCGCGCGATCGGGTTCAGATATTCGACCTTCTGCTCCTCGGTACCGAATTGCAGCAGCGCGGGGCCGAGCATCCAGATGCCGAAGCTGTCGAGCGGCGAGCGCGCGTGGATGCGCTTCATTTCCTGTTTGAGAACCTTGGTCTGCTCAGGCGTCAGCCCGGCGCCGCCATAGGGCTTCGGCCAGTCGGGGACGGTGTAACCCTTCGCCACGCAGGCTTCGAGCCACTGCTTCTGAGCGTCGTTCTTGAAAACCCAGTCGCGGCCGCCCCAGCAGACGTCCCCTTCGTCACGCACGGGCTCGCGCATTTCGGCGGGGCAATTCGCCTCCAGCCATTCGCGCACCTCGGTGCGGAAAGCGTCCAGTTCGCTCATCCTTTTGGCTCCTCTTCTCCGGCCAAATCTACGTCCGCTTCGCTAGTTTACGCAAGCGTCAACTTGGCAACGCGGCGCTGCCGTTACGGCGCCGTAGCGTCCGTCAGGCCGCCGTTGACGCGTCACCTTTGGCCCCTAAGCTAAGTGGCAAAAGAAAACGGGAGAATGGGTCAATGCGATTCGCAGGCAAGATAGCCGTCGTCACCGGAGCGGCGTCGGGCATCGGCAAGGCAGCGGTTTTGAAACTCGCGAGCGAAGGCGCACACGTCTTCGCCGCCGACATCGACGAGGCCGGCGGACAGGCGCTCGCCGCCGCATCAAATGGCAAGATCGACTTCGTCCGCTGCGACGTCACCAAGCCATCGGACATCGAGGCGCTGATGAATGCGGCCGCCTCGAAAGCCGGCGGGATCGACATCGTGTTCAACAACGCGGCCGCCGCGGGCGACCGCGCGCCGATCGACGAGATCAGCCCCGAGGGCTGGGACCTGACGATGGATCTGGTGCTGAAATCGGTCGCGATGGGCATCCGTTATGCGAGCCCGCATATGAAGGGCCGCAAAGGGGCCAGCATCGTCAATACCGCGAGCGTCGCGGCGCTCGGCGCGGGCTATTCGCCGATCGCCTATGCCGTCGCCAAAGCCGGCGTTCTCCACCTCAGCAAGGTCGCCGCCACCGACCTCGCGCGCTACGGCATTCGCGTCAACGCGATCTGCCCGGGGTTCATCAACACCAATATCTTCACCTCGTCGCTCGACGTGCCCGACGAACATAAGGATCAGGCGAAGGCGATCATCGCGGGGATGAGCGAGGCCGCGCAGCCCGTTGCACGCGGCGGCCAGCCCGAGGATATCGCCAACGCCGTCGCCTATCTCGCGAGCGAGGAATCCTCCTTCATGACCGGCACGCATATGCTGGTCGACGGCGGGCTGACGATCGGCCAGCGCCACGCCTGGGACCCCGAAGCCCCCGGCCTGTTCGACGCGCTTGTTGCGATGGAGGAGGCCGCCAAGGCCGGAGCCCCGGCGTGAGCGCTACCGCCACGACGGTTCCTCCGCCCAAACGCCTCCCCCTCTGGCTGAAGGTCACCCACGGCCTCGGCAGCATCGCCTATGGCGTCAAGGACAACGGCTTTTCGACCTTCCTGCTGCTCTTTTACAATCAGGTGATCGGGCTCGATGCGGGCATCGTCGGCGCCGCGATCATGGTCGCGCTGATCGCCGACGCGTTTGTCGATCCGGTGATCGGCGAGCTCACCGACCGCACGCGCAGCCGCTGGGGGCGCCGCCTGCCGTGGCTTTACGGCGCGCCGATCCCGCTCGCTATCGCGTGGATGCTGCTGTGGAGCCCGCCCGAAATGAGCGACACGATGACGGTCGCCTGGCTGATCGGTTTCGCGATCATCGTCCGCTCGCTGGTGTCGATGTGCGAAGTCCCATCGGTCGCGATCGTTCCCGAACTCACCGGCGATTATGACGAGCGCACCGCGGTCATGCGCTATCGCTTCCTGTTCGGCTGGGGCGGCGGGCTGCTGATCCTGCTGCTTGCCTATGGCGTCTTCTTCGGCGGCGCGAAGGGCCTCGTCGATCCGGCAGGTTATTTCCCCTACGCCCTCGCCGGCGCCTTGATGATGGCGGGCGCAGTGCTGGCCTCGGCAGCGGGGCAGCATAAGCGGATCGCGGTTTCGAACCTTGCCGACGTCAAGCCCGTGATGACGCTTCGCCATATCCTGCGCGACATGCGCGACACGCTGTCGAACCGCGCCTTCCTGTGCCTGATATTCGCCGCGCTGTTCGGCTTCATCAACCAGGGCATCACCTTTTCGATGAACAATTACCTGCTCGGTTTCTTCTGGCAGTTCACGCAGGGCGAGATGATCGCCTATGTCTTCCTGCTGTTCGCCTCGATGATCGCGGCCTTCGTGCTCGTCGCCCCCGTGTCGGCGCGGCTCGGCAAGCGCGACGGCGCAATATTCGCAGGCGCGATCTCGCTGCTCGTCAACAGCGGCATCTATTTCGCGTGGATCCAGGGATTTTTTCCCGGCCTGCCGGGCAAGCCGAGCGTTGCAACGATGTTCGCGCTGGTGTTCATATCGAACAGCTTCTCGATCATCCTGATGATCCTGTCGTCGTCGATGATGGCCGATGTCGTCGAGGCATCGCAGAGCGAGACCGGGCGTCGGTCCGAGGGGCTGTTCTTCGCGGGCTATTTCTTCATGCAGAAATGCGCGACCGGCATCGGCATCTTCGTCGCCGGGCTGATCCTGTCCTTCGCGGCGTTTCCGGCGAATGCCAAGCCGGGCGAGGTCGGGAGCGATGTGCTCGGCAATTTGGCGCTCGGCTATGCGCTTGCGGTGCTCGTAATCGGCACGCTGGGGCTGATCGTGATGCGTAAATTCCCGATCTCGCGCGCCGATCATGAGGCGCGGCTGGCGCTACTGGGCGACGTCGCACGCGGCGAACCCGACGCCACGGGTGCGCATCCGTAACGAGAATGTCGTCGGACGGCGGAATGATGTAATTTTGGGTCCGCAGGACTTGGCAAGGCCGACGAATCGGTCCAAAGGTTTACGTGAACGTAAAGGGAAAGGACGCGCAGATGGACTTCGATCTCACCGACCGGCAGGTCTATTGGCGCGACCGGGTACGCGATTTCATCGAGCGCAAGGTTCGCCCCGCGGTCCCGACCTATAACGAGCAGGACAAGGCGGGTGATCGCTGGAAAGTCATCCAGATCGTGGAGGATCTGAAGGCCGAGGCGAAAGAAGCCGGCATCTGGAACCTGTTCATGCCGCCCAAGTCGGGCGCGCACCACCATGTCGACGAGACGTTCGAGTTCGAGGGGCCCGGCCTTTCGAACCTCGAATATGCGCTCTGCGCCGAGGAGATGGGCCGCGTCGGCTTTGCGAGCGAAGTGTTCAACTGCTCGGCGCCCGACACCGGCAATATGGAAGTGTTCCACCGCTACGGGACGCGCGCGCAAAAGGAAAAATATCTCGGCCGCCTGATGAACGGGCAGATCCGTTCGGCCTTTCTGATGACCGAACCGCGCGTCGCCTCGTCCGACGCGACGAACATCGAAACGCGGATCGAGCGGGACGGCGACGATTATGTGATCAACGGCACCAAATGGTGGTCGTCGGGCGCGGGCGATCCGCGCTGCGAGGTCGCGATCGTGATGGGCAAGACCGATTTCGCCGCGAAGCGCCACGCGCAGCAGTCGATGGTGCTGATGCCGCTGAACGCGCCGGGGGTGAACATCCTCCGCCACCTGCCCGTCTTCGGTTATGACGATGCGCCGCACGGCCATATGGAAATCGAATTGAAGGACGTGCGCGTCAACGCCGAGGAAGCGATGCTGCTCGGCGAAGGCCGCGGGTTCGAGATCGCGCAGGGGCGCCTCGGGCCGGGGCGCATCCATCACTGCATGCGCACGATCGGTGTGGCGGAAGAAGCGATCGCCAAGATGGCGAAGCGGCTGCAATCGCGCGTCGCGTTCGGCAAGAAGGTCGCCGAATACAGCATCTGGGAACATCGCCTCGCCCGCGCGCGCATCGACATCGAAATGACGCGCCTGCTCTGCCTGAAAGCCGCGGACATGATGGACAAGGTCGGCAACAAGTCGGCCGCCGCGGAGATCGCGATGATCAAGGTGCAGGCACCGAACATGGCGCTGAAGATCATCGACGACGCGATTCAGGCGCATGGCGGCGGCGGCGTGTCCGAAGATTTCGGGCTGGCCAAGGCCTATGCGCACCAGCGCACTTTGCGCCTCGCCGACGGGCCCGACGAAGTCCACGAACGCGCGATCGCGCGGATCGAATTCGCCAAGCATAGCGAAGCGAGCGAGCCGGGCTTCTCGTCGGGCGACATCGGCGTTTCGCGTTAAAACCAGAAACCGGAGAGATATTGTGACCAAAGCCGCGATTCTGATCGAACCGGGCAAGCCGCTGTCGATCGAGACGGTGCAAATTGCCGACTGCGGCCCGCACGAGGTGCGCATCCGCACCGCCGCGTGCGGGCTCTGCCATTCGGACCTGCATTTTATCGACGGCGCCTATCCGCACCCCCTCCCCGCGATCCCCGGTCACGAAGCCGCGGGGATCGTCGAGGCGGTCGGCAGCGAGGTGCGCACGGTGAAGGTCGGCGACGCGGTCGTCACCTGCCTGTCGGCCTTTTGCGGGCACTGCGAGTTCTGTGTGTCGGGCCGCATGTCGCTGTGCATGGGCGGCGACACGCGGCGCGCCGTGGGATCGGCACCCCGAATCACGCGTCCTGACGGGTCGCCGGTCAATCAGATGCTTAACCTGTCGGCCTTTGCCGAAACGATGCTGGTCCACGAACATGCGTGCGTCGCGATCGACCCTGCGATGCCGCTCGACCGCGCCGCGGTGATCGGCTGCGCGGTGACGACGGGCGCGGGCACGATCTTCAACGCGTGCAAGGTGACGCCGGGCGAGACCGTCGCGGTCGTCGGTTGCGGCGGCGTCGGCTTGGCCACGATCAACGCCGCGAAGATCGCCGGCGCGGGCCGCATCATCGCCGCCGACCCCGTTCCGGAAAAGCGCGCGCTGGCGATGAAGCTCGGCGCCACTGACGTAGTCGACGCGCTCGCCGACGATGCCGCGAAGCAGATCGTCGAGCTGACCAAGGGCGGCGTCGACCATGCGATCGAGGCCGTCGGGCGTCCGGCGTCGGCGAGCCTTGCGGTCGCGTCGCTCCGCCGCGGCGGCACTGCGACGATCCTCGGCATGATGCCGCTGAGCGAGAAGGTCGGCCTTTCAGCGATGGACCTGCTTTCGGGCAAGAAATTGCAGGGCGCGATCATGGGCGGCAACCGCTTCCCGGTCGACATCCCGCGGCTTGTCGACTTCTATCTCCGCGGCCTGCTCGACCTCGACAGCATCGTTGCCGAGACGATCCCGATCGAGCGGATCAACGAAGGCTTCGACAAGATGAAGAAGGGCGACGCCGCACGGTCGGTGATCGTGTTCGACCAATGACGCTCGACGCGCAAAAGGCCTTCAGCGGCACGGTCGCGCCCGAGGGCGCCGATGTCCTCGACGAGGTGAAACTGACCGCGTGGATGGAAGCCAATGTCGAAGGCTTCGAAGGTCCGCTGACGCAGGGAAAATTCGCCGGCGGCCAGTCGAACCCGACGTACAAGATTTCGGCGCCGTCGGGCAATTATGTGCTGCGCCGCAAGCCCTTCGGCCCGCTGCTCCCCTCGGCGCATGCGGTCGACCGCGAGTATAAGGTGCAGGCGGGGCTCCATAAGATGGGCTTCCCCGTCGCGCGCCAATATGGCCTGTGCACCGATGACTCGGTGGTGGGCAGCTGGTTCTATGTGATGGGGATGGTCGACGGCCACACGATCTGGGACGGCGCGATGCCGGGGTCGACGCCGGAGAACCGCCGCGCCACATACGAGGCGATGATCGATACGCTCGCCGCGCTGCACAGCGTCGATGTCGAGGCGGCGGGGCTTTCGGATTTCGGCAAGCCGGGCAATTATTTCGGCCGCCAGGTCGATCGCTGGACCAAGCAATACCGGCTTTCCGAAACCGAGACGATGGACGAGATGGAGCAGCTGATCGCGTGGTTGCCCGCGACTCTGCCCGAACAGACGCGTACCAGCGTCGTCCACGGCGATTACCGCATCGACAATATGATCTATGCCAAGGACCGTCCCGAGGTGCTCGCGGTGCTCGACTGGGAGCTCTCGACATTGGGCGATCCGCTCGCCGATTTTACTTATGTAGCGATGGCGTGGGTCACCGAAAATGGCGGCCGCTCGGGGGTGATGGATCTCGATCGCAAGGCGCTCGGCATCCCCGAACTCGACGAGATGGTCGAGCGTTATTGCGCCGCCACGGGGCGCGACGGCGTGCCCGATATGAACTGGTATTTTGCCTATAATTTCTTCCGCCTCGCGGGGATTATCCAGGGCATCAAGAAGCGCGTTATCGAGGGCACCGCCTCGTCGCAGCACGCCAGGGATATGTCCGAACGCGTCCGCCCGCTCGCCGAAAAGGCGTGGGACTTTGCCAAAAAGGCCGGCGCATGAGCCTGTTCGACATGACGGGACAGGTCGCGCTGATCACCGGATCGTCGCGCGGCATCGGCAAGGCGACCGCCGAAGCGATGGCCGAACAGGGCGCGAGAGTCGTGATCTCGAGCCGCAAGGCCGACGCCTGCGAGGAGACCGCGGCCGAAATCAACGCGCGCTTCGGCGAGGGCACCGCGATCGCAGTACGCGCGAACATCTCTTCGAAGGAAGAGCTGGAGATACTCGTTGCCGAGACGCGCCGCGCCTTCGGCAAGATCACCACGCTCGTCTGCAATGCCGCGTCGAACCCCTATTACGGCCCCGGCCTTGGGATCAGCGACGACCAGTTCCGCAAGATTATGGACAATAATATCCTGTCCAACCACTGGCTGATCTCGATGGTCGCGCCCGAAATGCTCGAACGCGGCGAAGGGTCGATCACGATCATCAGCTCGATCGGCGGGCTGAAAGGATCGCCGATCATCGGCGCCTACGGCATTTCGAAAGCCGCCGACATGCAGGTCGCGCGCAATTTCGCGGTCGAGTTCGGGCCGCGCGGCGTGCGCGTCAACTGCATCGCGCCGGGGCTGGTGCGCACCGACATGGCGCGCGCCTTGTGGGAAAATCCCGAGACGCTGAAACGATCGACCGCCGCCTCGACCCTGAAGCGCATCGGCGAGCCGCACGAGATCGCGGGCGCCGCGGTCTTCCTCGCCAGCAAGGCGGGAGCTTTCACCACCGGCCAGACCATCGTGTGCGATGGCGGGGCCACAATTTCGGGAGGCGCATGATGGGCGCGTTGGACGGCAAGGTTGCGATCATCACGGGTGCCGGTTCGGGCATCGGCCGCGCGAGCGCGCTGCTCTTTGCCGCCGAGGGCGCGAAACTCGTCATCGGCGACAAGACCGCCGCGGTGCACGAGACCGCGAAGCTGGTGAAGGATGCCGGCGGCGAGGTCGTGGCGCTTGAGATCGACGCGGGTGTCGAGGCCGATGTCGCCTCGCTCGTCGCGACCGCGAAAGACACCTATGGCGCGCTCGACGTCGCCTTTGCCAACGCCGGGATCATCGGCGACATGGGCGGCATCTTCGATTTCGACCCCGATGCCTGGGCCGAGACGTTGCGCGTCAATTTGATCGGCCCGGCGCTGATGGTGAAGCATGCCGGCAAGGCGATGGTCGATCAGGGCCGCGGCGGCGCGATCGTGCTGACCGCGAGCGTCGCGGGGCTCAATTCGGGCGCGGGTCCGGGGGCCTATTCGGCGTCGAAGGCGGGGGTGATCAACCTCGCCAAGGTCGCGGCGCAGCAGCTCTCGACGAGCGGCGTACGCGTCAACGCGGTGTGCCCCGGCCTCACCGAAACGGGGATGACCAAGCCGACCTTCGATTATGCCAAGGCGAAGGAAGTCACGCACAAGCTCGGCCAGTTGAACCCGCTCCGTCGCGCGGCGCAACCCGAGGAACTCGCCAATGTCGCGCTGTTCCTTGCGAGCGATCAGGCGAGCTATGTCAATGGACAGGCGATCGCGGTCGATGGCGGGCTGACCAGTTCGCATCCGGTGACACGCCAGTTGCTCGGCCAGACCTCACACTGATAGATCGATCATCATGGCACATGGATTCGACACCGCGCGGCTGGACCGCATTCCCGCCTTTCTCGCCGCCAAATATGTCGACACTGGCCGCCTGCCGCACGCGGCGACGCTCGTATCGCGGCGCGGCGAGATCGCACATTTATCGTGCATCGGCGAGGCGCGGCCGGGCGAGGCACTGAAAGAGGATGCGATCTTCCGCATCGCCAGCATGACCAAGCCGATCACCAGCATCGCCTTCATGATGCTGGTCGAGGAGGGCAAGGTCGCGCTGTCCGATCCGCTCGTCAAATATTGCCCCGAGTTCAAGGATACCGGCGTGTTCGTCGCGGGCGGCGGCAATGTGCCGTTCCTGACGCGGCCGCCAACGCAGCCGATCCGCATGGTCGACCTGCTGCGCCATACCGCCGGCCTCACCTATGGTTTTCAGGAGCGCACCCCGGTCGATGCCGCGTACCGCAAGGCGCGCATCGACGATTTCGACGCCGATTATACGATGGACAGCTTCATCGCCGACCTCGCGAAAATCCCGCTGCAGTTCGATCCAGGCGCGCACTGGAATTATTCGATGGCAACCGATGTGCTCGGCGCGGTGATCGAGCGCATCGAGGGCAAACCCTTTGCACAAGTTTTGCAGGATCGCATCTTCGGCCCGCTCGGCATGGTCGACACCGGCTTCAAGGTGCCCGCCGACCAGCAGCACCGGCTGACCGACGCCTATGCCTTCCACCCCAAGGACAAGAAGCAGGATTTCGACAGTGGCGCGAAGAGCCGCTGGGCGAAGGATCGCAGTTTCCATTCGGGCGGCGGCGGGCTCGCCTCGACGCTCGATGATTATCACCGTTTCTGCCTGATGCTGCTCGGCGGCGGCAAGCTCGGCGACGTGCGGATCATCAGCCGCAAAACGCTCGACCTGATGACGTCGAACCATCTGCCCGGCGGCGGCGACCTGACCCAGCACAGCGTCGGCATCTTCTCCGAGGCGGAGAATGCAGGAATCGGCTTCGGCCTCGGCTTCGCGGTGAACGAAAGTCCCGCGCAGACGATGACCCCCGGCTCGGTCGGCGATTATTATTGGGGCGGCATGTTCTCGACCGGTTTCTTCGTCGATCCGGTCGAGCAGATCTGCATGGTCTTCATGACCCAGCTCATGCCCTCCTCCACCTATCCCGTGCGGCGCGAGGTCAAGACGCTCGTCCACGCCGCCATTGACGACTGAAATGCAACACCCCTTTCCGTTCGCCCCGTGCGAACGGGCTTTAGATTGAAGGAGTCTCCCATGTCCGAAGAAACCCCCGTCAGCGTTACGATGGAAAAGGATGGCGACGTCGCCGTCATCATCGTCAACAATCCGCCCGTCAACGCGCTGAGCTGGCATGTCCGGCAGGGCCTTGAGGACAATTTCGGCGCCGCGCTCGCCGACGACAGCGTCAAGGCGATCGTCCTGCGCTGCGCCGGCGCGACCTTTATCGCGGGCGCCGACATCAGCGAATTCGGCAAGCCGCCGCGCGGTCCCGATTTCAACGCGGTGCTCAACAGCATCGAAGCGGCGTCGAAGCCGGTCGTTGCCGCTATCCACGGGACGGCGCTCGGTGGCGGTCTCGAAACCGCGCTTGTCTGTCATTACCGCATCGCGGTGCCCTCGGCAAAGCTCGGCGTGCCCGAGGTGAAGCTCGGCCTGCTGCCCGGCGCAGGCGGCACGCAGCGCCTGCCGCGCGTCGTCGGTGTCGAAGCCGCGGCGACGATGACCTCGACCGGCGATCCGCTGCCCGCCGCGAAAGCCAAGGAACTCGGCCTCGTCGACGAACTCGCAGGCGAGGACAGCCTTGCCGCCGACGCTATCGCCTTTGCGCGCGCGAAGATCGCCGACGGCCCGCGTCCGACGCGCGAGCGCCCCGTGTTCGGCGACGTCGCGGTGATCGAACAGCTCAAGACCGCCAACGCCAAGCGCTGGCGCGGCTTCGAGGCGCCCTACGCCAACCTCGCCTGCGTCGAAGCCGCGACGCGCCTGCCCTTCGAGGAAGGTTTGGCGTTCGAGCGCGAGCAATTCATGAAGCTGATGTTCGGCAGCCAGTCGGCGGCGCAGCGCCACATCTTCTTCGCCGAGCGTCAGGCCGCGAAGATCGACGGCCTGCCCAAGGATACCCAACTGCGCGACATCAAAAAGGTCGGCGTGATCGGCGCCGGCACGATGGGCGGCGGCATTTCGATGAACTTCCTCCAGAAGGGCATCCCCGTCACGATCGTCGAGATGCAGCAGGAAGCGCTCGACCGCGGCACTGGTGTGATCCGCAAGAATTACGAGGCGTCGGCCGCCAAGGGGCGCTTCAAGCCCGAGCAGGTCGAGCAGATGATGGGCATCCTGACCCCGACGCTCAATCTCGACGATCTTGCCGACTGCGACCTGATCATCGAGGCGGTCTATGAGAATATGGACGTCAAGAAGGACATTTTCGGCAAGCTCGACAAGATCGCCAAGCCCGGCGCGATCCTCGCATCGAACACCAGCTATCTTGACGTCGACGAAATCGCGACCGCCACCAGCCGCCCCGGCGACGTGCTCGGCATGCACTTCTTCTCGCCCGCCAATGTCATGAAGCTGCTCGAGGTCGTGCGCGGCGACAAGACCGCGCCCGATGCGCTGGCGACCGCGATGGCGATCGGCAAGAAGATCGGCAAGGTCGCGGTGGTCGCGGGCGTGTGCGACGGCTTCATCGGCAACCGCATGCTCAAGCCGCGCCAGGTCGAGGCGATGAACCTCTTGATGGAAGGCGCGACGCCGCAGCAGATCGACAAGGTGCATGTCGAATTCGGCATGCCGATGGGTCCGTTCCAGATGAGCGACCTTGCCGGCGTTGATATCGGTTGGCACCGCGATCCGACGCGCATCGAAAGCATCCGCGACGCGCTCGCCGCGGTCGGCCGCTGGGGACAGAAGACCGGCAAGGGCTTTTACGATTATGACGAAAAGCGCAATCCGTCGCCCAGCGCCGAAGTTGCCGAAATCATCGAGGATTTCCGCCAGCGGTCGAACAAGGCGAAGCGCGAGATCAGCGACCAGGAAATCATCGAGCGCACGCTCTATCCGATGGTCAACGAGGGCGCACTGATCCTGGCCGAAGGCAAGGCGCAGCGTGCGTCGGACATCGATGTCGTCTGGATCTATGGCTATGGCTGGCCGGTCTATCGCGGCGGCCCGATGTTCTGGGCGGGGCTGGAAGGCACCGACAAGATCGTCGCCGCGCTCGAAAAACATGGGTTTGCGGTCGCGCCTTTGCTCAAGGAGAAGGCGGAGGCGAAGTCGGGCTTCTAGGCCCCTCCCCGCCTACGAAGATCAGGCCGTCTGTCCCGGCGTGGGGCAGGCGGCCTTTCTTTTGCCGCCCCTCCGCCGCAGGTGCGACCGGAAACTTGCGATTCAGGGTTAAAGCGCTGGCAAGACCTGCCGTTACGGCAGAGCATGAATGCCATGTCCACCCTCGCCGTCCTGCTGCTCGCTGGAAGCGCGCCGGCTGCCGTCCCTGTCGCGGCGCCGCAGGTGACCGCCGTCGCCGTGGCGCGGGCACGGATATTGGCGCCCGCCGAAGTGCGGCGGGTTGGCGACCGGATCGAGGTCCGGACCGGCGAGCGCAAGGCACCGACGCAAGTGCACCGGACCGAACGCCGCGACGGCGGCGAAACCGCTGACTTTTACTGAAGCGTCTTGATGATCGCCGAAAAGTCGCGGCCGTCCTTGTCGGCCTCGACAAAGGCTTCGTAGAGCTCGCGCGCTTTGGAGCCCATCGGAACGTCGGCGTCGACACTCGCCGCCGCCTCCATCGCAAGGCGCAGATCCTTGAGCATCAGCGCCGCGGCGAACCCGCCCTTGTAATCATTGTCGGCTGGGGTCGTCGGGCCGACGCCGGGGAGCGGCGCGTAACTGATCAGCGACCAGCACTGCCCCGACGACACGCTGGCGATGTCGAAGAATTTCTGCGGGTCGAGCCCGAGCTTCTGCGCGAGCGCGAGCGTCTCGCACGTCGCGACCATCGAGGCGCCGAGGAGCATGTTATTGCAGATCTTCGCGCCCTGCCCCGCGCCCGCGTCGCCGGCGTGGATCACCGCCTTGCCCATCTTGGCAAGAATCGGCTCGGCGCGCGCGAAGCCATCATCGGTGCCGCCGACCATGAAGGTCAGCGTGCCCGCGTTGGCGGCGGCGATGCCGCCCGAGACCGGCGCATCGACCGCGACGAGACCCTTGGCGGTCGCGGCTTCGATATTCGCGCGCGCGGTCGCGACGTCGATCGTCGAGCAATCGAGAAGCAAGGTGCCCGATGTGGCGTTCGGGAAGACGTCGCTTTCGTAGACCGAGGCAACATGCTTGCCTGCGGGAAGCATCGTCACCACAGCCTCGGCGCCCGCAACGGCTTCGGCGGCCGATGCTGCGCGCGAACAGCCCGCTTCGACCGCGCGCGCGAGTGCGTCCTCGCTGAGATCGAAAGCGCGTACCTCGTGCCCCGCTTTCGCGAGGTTCGCAGCCATGCCGCCGCCCATATTGCCGAGTCCGATAAATGCGATTTTCATGTCAGCGACCCTTCCACACGCCTTCGCGCTTTTCGATGAAGGCGGCCATGCCTTCGGCCTTGTCCTCGGTTGCGGCGAGAATCTGGAACAGGCGGCGTTCGTAGATCAGCCCCTGATCGAGCGTCGTTTCGAACGCGGCGTTGACCATGTCCTTGTTCACCATCGCCGCCATCGGCGGCATGCCGGCGATCGTGGTCGCGGTCTTCACCGCTTGCTCGACCAGCGCCGCATGCTCGACGACGCGCGCGACGAGGCCCGAGCGTTCGGCTTCGACGGCGTCCATCATCCGGCCGGTGAGGCACATTTCCATCGCCTTCGCCTTGCCGATCGCGCGCGTCAGCCGCTGCGATCCGCCCATGCCCGGCGCGACGCCGAGCTTGATTTCAGGCTGGCCGAATTTCGCCTTGTCCGACGCGATGATGAAGTCGGCCATCATCGCGAGTTCGCAGCCGCCGCCGAGCGCGAAGCCGTTGACCGCGGCGATCCACGGCTTGCGAACCTTCTTCACGAAGTCGCTCGTCCATTTCGAGAAGAAATCCTCGAGGTAGAAATCGGACGCCGGCTTGTCGGCCATTTCCTTGATGTCGGCGCCCGCGGCGAAGGCCTTGTCGCCCGAGCCGGTGAGCACCGCGCAGCGCTGGCTGTCGTCGGCTTCATACGCCGCGAAGGCCGCGATCAGGTCGTCGAGCACACCCGAGTTCAGCGCGTTGAGCGCCTGCGGGCGGTTGAGCGTCACCAGCGTGACGGCCCCGCGCGTTTCGACGAGGAGGGTTTCGTAGGTCATGGTCTTGTCCTGTATCAGCGGTTGGCGTCGATATTGCGCAGCAGCATTTCAAGCTGCGCCGGGGTGGCATGCTCACGCGCCTCGTCGGTCGAGGTCGGCTGGTTGTCGTAGGGGATGGGCTCGTCGAACTGGTCGGCCGCCAGGTCCCAGGTGCGTCCGTCGATCCGGTTGTAGAAATGGGTACCGCCCTTCGTCGCGGTCTTCATGATGTCGCCGCCTAAATGATGATGCACGGCAAGCGCGGTCACCGCGCACTGGTTGCGGCAGGGATTGGCCGGGTCGAACGGGTCCGATATCGTCTCGGCCGACCAGCTTTGCTTCACCGCATGATAAAGGGCGATCGGGTCGGCGAAGCTCACAGCGGCGACCATTTCTCGCTCTCGGGCAGTGGCGCGAAGATCGCGTCGATCCAGTCGTCGGTGACCGCCTCGGCGGTCGGCGGATCCCATTTGGGGCTGTTATCCTTGTCGACAATGAGCGCGCGGACGCCTTCGATGAAGTCGTGCATCTGGACGACGCGGCTGCCGATCGCATATTCTTGCGTCATCTGCGCGGCGAAGTCGTGCATCTCGCCGCCTTCCTTGAGCTGACGCAGCGCGACCTTGCACGTCTGCGGCGATTTGCCGTGGAGCGTCGCGAGTTCCCTGGTCGCCCATTCGCCGCCGTCGGCGTCGAGCGCGGCGAGGATATCCTCATAGGTATCGCTCGCGAACAGCCGGTTGATCCGTTCGAGATGCTGGGTGATTCCGGCGGGCGGCGCGGTGACCGACAATTCGCCCAGGATGCCGCCGATACGGGTCGGATCGACCACGATCCGCTCCTTCGCCGCGGCGAGCTTTTCGGACGGCAGATAGTGCGTCGCAAGGCCGAGCGCGAGGCACTCCGCCCCGTCGAGCCGTGCGCCGGTGAGCGCGAGATAGGCGCCGACGCGGCCTTCGAGGCGCGGCAGATACCAGCCGCCGCCGACATCGGGAAACAGGCCGATCCCCGTCTCGGGCATCGCGAAGCGCGTGTGTTCGGTCGCGACGCGATATTTCGCCGGCTGCGAAATGCCGACCCCGCCGCCCATCGTGATGCCGTCCATGAAGGCGACGACGGGCTTGGGATAAGTGAAGATCAGGTGGTTGAGGCGATATTCGGTGTGGAAGAATTGGCGCGCTTCCTTGCCGTCCTTCGCGCCGCTTTCCGCGAGCATGCGGATATCGCCGCCGGCGCAGAAGCCGCGGCCCTCGCTATGGTCGATAATCACCGCCTCGACCGCATCGTCATCGCGCCATTTCACGAGCGCGTCGATCATTGCGTCGCACATTGCGAGGTTGAGCGCGTGGATCGCCTTGGGCCGGTTGAGCGAGATGCGCCCGACCCGAACATCGGCGCCAATCAAAACATCTTCGGTCATTGGCGCAGCAGGTCCCTTCCGACGATCATTCGCATCACCTGGTTGGTACCTTCGAGGATCGAATGGACGCGGAGGTCGCGCCAGAAACGCTCGATCGGATAATCGCGGAGATAGCCGTAGCCCCCGAACAGCTGGAGCGCGTCATTGACGATCTTGCTGCCATTGTCGGTCGCAAGCCGCTTCGCCATCGCCGAGAAGCGCGACTTGTCAGGGGCGTTCGCGGTGACCTTTGCCGCCGCCATGTAAAGCAGCGCGCGCGCGGCTTCGAGGTCGGTCGCCATGTCGGCGAGCATGAACTGGGTGTTCTGGAAATCGGCGATCGGCTGCCCGAACTGCTGGCGGTCCTTGGTGTAGGCGATCGCCTCGTCGAGACAGCGCTGCGCGCCGCCCAGGGAGCAGGCGCCGATGTTGAGACGGCCGCCGTCGAGCCCCGCCATCGCGAAGCGGAAGCCATCACCCTCGGCGCCGACCAGATTTTCGACGGGCACGCGGCAGTCCTCGAAAATTACCTGCGCCGTAGGGGATGCATTCCAGCCGAGCTTTTTCTCGGGCGCGCCGAAGCTGAGCCCCGGCGTGTCCTTTTCGATGACGAGGCAGCTGATCCCCTTCGACTTTTCCTCACTTGTGCGCACCATGCAGACATAGATGTCGTTATAACCCGCGCCCGAGATGAACTGCTTGGTGCCGTTCAGCACATAATGATCGCCATCGCGCTTTGCCGTGGCCTTGAGCGCCGCGGCGTCGGACCCCGAACCGGGTTCGGTCAGGCAATAGCTTGCGATCTTCTCCATGCTGACGAGGTCGGGCAGGAAGCGCGCCTTAATCTCGGCGCCGCCGAAGCGGTCGATCATCCACGTCGCCATATTGTGGATCGAGACATAGGCGCTGGTCGCCGGGCAGCCATAGGCCATCGCCTCCATGATCAGCGCGGCTTCCATCCGGCCAAGCCCGATACCGCCCGATTCCTCGGCCACGTAAATCGCGCCAAAGCCGAGCTCGCCCGCAGCCTTCCACACATCCACGGGATAATGATGTTTCTCATCCCATTCGGCCGCGAAGGGCGTGATGCGGTCGGCGGTGAATTTGCGCGCCATATCCTGGATCGCGAGCTGGTCGTCGGTAAGCTGGAACTGGTCGGTCATGGTCATTTCTCGATGATGGCTTCGGCTTCGATTTCGACTTTCCACTCGGGGCGGATCAGCGCGGGCACAACCAGCATTGTCGATGCCGGACGCACATTTTTGAATGCCGATCCGTGCGCACGTCCCACAAGATCGGAATCCGCGGCATCGGTGATGTACATGCGCGTGCGCACGACGTCGGCGAAGCTGCCGCCGAGCGCTTCGAGCGCCTCGCCGATGATGGTAATGCAGCGCGCCGCCTGCGCCCCGGCGTCGCCGGGGGTCGAGCTGCCATCAGGCTCGATCGGCGCGCAACCCGCGACGTCGATGCGGTTCCCCACCCGAACCGCGCGGCTGTAGCCGTAAATCGGTTCGAACGGGGACGCCGAGCTATGATTGCGGCGACTGGATTCAGCCACAGCTGATCCGCTCGATCTTGAGCGCGTCGTCATAGGAGACGGTCAGCCGGTCAGGGCGGAAGTCCATGGTGACGGCGGTGCGCGGCGGCACCCAGCGCAGCGTCCGCGCACCGCTACCCTTGAGCAACTGGCCGCCCACGTCGGCGGTTGCCGTCTGGCCGACGAGCGATTGTACGGCGTCGGCGTTGCAAGCGGCTTCGGCGGGTGGGGTCGGGGTCGATTCGACGGGCGGCCGCTCTTGCGTACAAGCGGCGAGCGGCAGGACGGCGGCAATTGCTAACAGGCGAATGTCCATCATGTGTCTCCCTTTCAAAACCATCAGACGCAGCGCGTATAGCGCATCGGGCCCGCGGCGGCACCCTCGCCAGAGTCGCGGCGCACCAGCGTCTTGCCGCCATCGGCGAGGTCGAGTTGCATCCGGCGATCCCACTCCACGCCCTCGCCGCTGAATTTATAGTCGGCAACGATGCGGCCGGCGTCACTTTCGCGAACGCGCGCGAGTTCGCCGTGCGATTCATAGAAACGCAGGTTTGTCGCATCGATCGTCAGCGCGGTCAGGTCGGTGCCCTTCTTCGCCTTGCAATCGGCGACCTTGAGCGCCCAGCGGCCGCGAATTGCGGGCGGGATCGCCTTGCCGTCGCCCGCGGTTTTGGGCTCGGGCTTTGCCGGGGTTTCTTCGACCGCTTCGGGCAGGTCCGCATCCACCGTCGGCTCCGCCGGTTCGGCGGGCGCCGGGCGATCGGCCTTTTGCAGCGGCGAGATCGCCGCGCTGTCTTCGGGCTGGGATTTGTCCTCGCCGCCGCTGCACGCGGCGAGCAGCAGCAAACTGGCGGGAAGCATCAGGCGGGTCATCGACATTCTCCTTCGATAGGAGAATGCCCGGCGTGGCGTGCGGGTTTCATCGCCGCGCATCATTCGCCCAGCACCTTTTCACGGAACACCGCGGTCGCGAGGTCGGTCTGGTTATAGCGATACCAGCGCGGCGCGGGGACGCCCGCCTGCCATGCCAGCGCCTCGGTCAGCGTGCCGTTCGCCGCCGGCGTGTCGGGCATTTCCTTGCCAATCGGGTCGGCATAGGCGGTGTCGGCGCTGACGACAGTCCAGCCCGCTTTGCGCAGCGCGCGGACGAGGTGGCCGATATGGAGCGCGGCGAGGTCGGTTTCGTGAAGCAGCATCACCTGCACCGGCTGGCGACCGGTCACGCGCCGCATCATCGCGTCGGCGAAATCGGCGGCCTCGACATGCCAGGTGACGTAGAGATTACCGAGCGCCTTGCGGTCGATCGTCTTCTTCGCCTGTACCGCCTCACGCGTAAGGCTTTCGAGGTGCCAGTCCGACGATTCGGCGGTGACATAGCCGTTGCGGAGCCCGCGCGCGGCAAGACCCTGCCGCAGCGCATCGCGCTTCGCCTTGTCTTTGCCGCCCTCGTCGAGGAAGGGGAAGCGGAACCACGGGCGATAGCCGTGGCGGCCCTTGAGCCAGACCTCGGCCGTGTCGATATCGGCGAGATAGGTCGCGGTGTCGGTCGTGCTGAGCCGCTTGTGGCTATTGCTGTGGTTCGCGATCACATGACCCGCAGCGACATAGGCCGCGATGCGCTCTTCGCCGCGAACGCCGTCGCCCTGCCCGATCGCGCCGGGGTTGACGAAGAAGACCGCCTGCGGCGCCTTCGCTTTCTCAAGTTCCGCAACGATGCGCTGCGTGCGCTCGTCTGGGGTGAAGAAGGCGCCGGGATGGCGCGGAACATCGTCGAAGCTGAGTGCGATCCGCTTTTGCGCGTGCGCGGGCTGCGCGAGAAGCAGGACAAGGATCGCGAGCCACAGCCTCATTCGGCGGCCGCCACGATCTCGATCTCGACCAGCCAATCGCTTTCAAGTGTCTGCGCGACGATCGCGGTGGTTGGGATGCGCCGCGTACCGAGCGCCTTGAGCCGGGCGGCGGCATTCGCCTCGGCATAGCTTGCATCGCGCAAATAGCTGGTCAGCCGGACGATGTTGGCGGTGTCCATATCTGCGCTGGCCAGAATCGCTCGGAGGTTGTTCCACACGCAATCAAGCTGCTCTTCCAGCGTAGCGGGAGCCGAGAAATCGGGTCTCAAACCCATCGTGCCACTGACGAACAGCAGTCGCCCGGCGCCGCGAACTTCCATGGCGTGCACCCAGTCGCCGCCCGTCGCGTAAACGCCGTCGGTCGGATTGTGGGGGATGAGCTCCATGGAGCTCACCCCATCGTCGGAATGACGAAGGCGTTGCCCCCGTCAGGTGATCCGTCGGGCCAGCGCTGGGTGACCGTCTTGACCTTGGTCCAGAATTTCACGCCTTCCATGCCGTGCTGGTTGGTGTCACCGAATGCCGAACGCTTCCAGCCGCCGAAGCTGTGATAGGCGACGGGCACCGGAATAGGCACGTTGATGCCGACCATGCCGACATTGACGCGCGCCGCAAATTCGCGCGCAGCATGGCCGTTGCGGGTGAAGATCGCGACGCCATTGCCATATTGATGCTTCGAGGGCAGTTCGAGTGCTTCCTCGAAATTGGCGGCACGGACGATCTGCAGCACGGGGCCGAAAATCTCTTCCTTGTAGCTTTCCATGTCGGTCGTGACATGGTCGAACAGGGTTGGGCCGATGAAGAAGCCCTTTTCATGCCCCTGCAGGCTGAAACCGCGGCCGTCGACGACGAGCTCGGCGCCTTCGTCGGCGCATTTCTGGATCCAGCCTTCGACCTTTTCCTTGTGTGCCTGCGTCACCACCGGGCCATAATGCGCCTCGGCATCGGTCGACACGCCAACGCGCAGCGCCGCGATCGCGGGGATCAGCTTCTCACGCAGGCGGTTCGCGGTGTCTTCGCCGACGGGGACGACCACCGGCAGCGCCATGCAGCGCTCGCCGGCCGAGCCAAAGGCCGCGCCGGTGAGGTCGTTGACGACCTGGTCGAGGTCGGCGTCGGGCATCACGATGCCATGGTTCTTCGCGCCGCCCATCGCCTGTACGCGCTTGCCGTTCGCGACGCCGCGATTGTAGACATAATGCGCGATGTCTGACGAGCCGACGAAGCTGACCGCGCCAATGTCGGGATGATCGAGGATCGCATCGACCATTTCCTTGTCGCCGTGAACGACCTGGCAGATGCCTTCGGGCAGACCGGCTTCGAGGAAGAGTTCGGCGAGGCGGACGGGGACCGACGGATCGCGTTCGCTCGGCTTGATGATGAAGGCGTTGCCCGTCGCGATCGCGACGCCCGACATCCACAGCGGGATCATCGCGGGGAAGTTGAACGGGGTGATGCCCGCGCCGATGCCGATCGGCTGGCGCATCGAATAGACGTCGATGCCGGGGCCCGCGCCCTGCGTATATTCGCCCTTCAGGACGTGCGGGATGCCGCAGCAAAATTCGATGACTTCAAGCCCGCGCTGGATGTCGCCCTTCGAATCGGCGATCACCTTACCATGCTCGCTCGACAGCATGTGCGCGAGCGCGTCCATATTGGCTTCGACGAGGCGCTTGAATTCGAACATGACGCGCGCGCGGCGCTGCGGGTTCGTCGCGGCCCACGCGGGCTGCGCCTTTTTTGCCGCGGCGACTGCACGGTCGAGAAGCGCCGCGTCGCCAAGCGCGACCCGCGCCTGCACGCCGCCGCTGTTGGGGTCGAAGACGTCGCCCTGGCGCGCGCTGCCGCCGGCACCGCCGACGATGTGATGGTCGATCTGTCGCATATCCCGAGTCTCCCGTAAAATCTTGTCGCTGCCACAGCCCATGTGCGCCCCTTTTGCAAGGGATAGACTTGCAGGACGATACTGCATATTTGCAGGTCATGGATTGGGCTAGGCTGCAATATTTCCTGTTCGTCGCGCACCACGGCACGCTCGCGCGCGCCAGCGCCGCGCTGCACGTCGATGCGACGACGGTGAGCCGGCGCGTGAGCGCATTGGAGGCCGCGCTCGGCCAGACCTTATTCGAACGCACGCCTTCTGGTTTCGTTCTGACTGCAGCGGGCCGGGCGCTCGTTCCGCACGCCGAAGCGATGGCGGCGGCGGCGGCGCGCATTCATTCGGCGCGCGAGGGCGGTTCGGCACTGTCGGGGCAGTTGCGGGTCAGCGTGTCCGAAGGGTTCGGCAACAGCTTCATAGCGCCGCGGCTGGCGGGGTTCGTGGCGGCGCATCCCGAACTCGAGATCGACCTTGTCGCCTCGTCAGGTTTCCTCAACCCGTCGCGGCGCGAAGCCGATATGGCGGTGCTACTCGCACGGCCTCGAAAAGGCCCGCTAATCACGCGCAAGCTGTCGGACTACAGCCTCGGCATTTATGCGCCCGCCGATCGGCCCGACTGGCAGGCGGCAATCGCTGCCGCGCCGCTGTCGCGCACGGGCATCCCGGTGATCGGTTATATGCCCGACATCCTCTATGCGCCCGAACTCGATTATCTGGGCGAGATCGAGCCGGGGCTGCGCGCGACGGTGCGCTCGTCGAGCATTCTTGCGCAGAGGCGGATGATCGCGGGCGGCGCGGGGGTGGGTGTGCTCCCATGCTTCCTCGCGAGCGGCGATCCGGCGCTCGTCCGCGTGCGGCCCGAGCAGACGGTCGCGCGCGCCTTCTGGCTCGCGCTCCACCGCGACGTCGCGCCTCAGCCGCGCATCCGGGCGTTTATTGACTGGCTCGATGCCGAGGTGCGCGAGAGCCGGGGGTTGCTGGTTCCGGCTTAAACCGGACGCCAGCCGGAGGCGATCAGACCGCCGTCGCCCAACAGCCTTTCGATTGCATCTGGACCGGCCGCCGCTTCGCGCAGCCGGTCAGCGAGCGGATCGTCAAGCGGATGGTCGCTGCGCAGGAAGGCGATCCATGCGGCGATCGCCGTTTCGAGCGCGGGACAGCGCTGCCCGCGCGCCTGATGCCATGCCAGCGTTTCGAGCCAGCGCTGAGGGATCTTCTGGCTGCCGTCCATCGCGATCTGGATCAGCCGATGGTGCAGCGCCGGATTGGCAAAGCGGTCAAGCAGCGCGTCGGCGTAGGCGGGCAGATCCTGCCCCGGCGCCGCGGCGATCGTCGGGGCCGCTTCCTCGCGCATCAGCCGCTCGATCACCGGCCGGATCGCCGGGTCGGCGATCGCCTGATGGACAAAAGCATGCCCTGCCCCAAGCCCGATATAGGC
>NZ_LMGI01000003.1 GCF_001427105.1 Sphingopyxis sp. Root154 | reverse complement strand
GATCGCGCTTTTACCGCGCCCGGTGACGAAGATCATCTGTTCGATCCCCGCCTCGCGTGCCTCGTCGACCGCATATTGGATCAGCGGCCGGTCGACGACGGGCAGCATTTCCTTTGGAATCGCCTTGGTCGCGGGCAGGAAGCGGGTGCCGAGGCCGGCGACGGGGAAGACGGCTTTGCGGATTGGTTTCATGCTCGTCGTGCTATCAGAAAATCTTTAAGACAGTCTCAACTTGGCACGGTTCGAGATGCGCCGCATATTGCAATAAGGCAAGCGTCCCGCGAAATCAGTGCTTGAGACATGGGCTGGTTCCGGTTCGGGTCAGGATAAATCACGCCTATCCGCCGTGTCACCGCCCTGCTACGTTATTTATCTGTATCCGACATGCGCATTTCGCGCCTCATCGGTCGGCAGGGAGGGGAGCGGACGTGGAAACATTTTGGGATTGGATTACCGTTTTTACATTTGCCGGGCTTGCCACCCTACTTCTGCAACGATCGGCCGAAGAAGAACCGCGCGATCATCTCTGGCAATACGCACCGCCGGCGGTCGGCTGCGCATTGGCGAACTATGTTGGCAATGAGGGCTACCATGCGCCAGCCGCGGTGATTTTTGTCGCAGTCGTAATATATATCTTCAAGGTTCTGAACGTCCCGATTCCATTCCTTAAGCCGTAGGTTTTGTGATGGGGTGACGAGGTTTTGGCGACGAGCCCTTCAAAAGAAATGTTCATCGGTCCAATCTAAAGGGAGTGGATGGCGCGCGTACGACAAACTTGGAGGCATCGGCTTACGGCGTCACGCCTCGACAAGTTTTTCCTTAACTACCCAGTTGGACGATTATGTTACGGAACTATTGGGGATGTTAAGGGTCTGACCTCGGGCAGCTAGGCGCATGTGTCGTTCGAGTTGAACTTTTACATCTATGAGGTCCGATCGAGGGCTCCAGGGCGCGCGTACGGGGGGGCAGGACGATTACACCCTGATTTAAAGGGTGGAAGGTCGGAGGCGAGAAGTCGGGAGACGCGATATTGCCGGAACCGGCGTTTGGTGGGGCTTAGGGCAGGTATCCAATGGAACATTTGCGGACAAGATCGTCGGAAGGATCATGGTTGCCGGTTCGCGTTGTCGATCCCGCCGCTAACGCGCCCGGTCTGTTTTCGTCAGCGCGCGATAAGCGAACTTTCCTGTACGGCCTGTCGCTTCTTCTCGACATCCTGTCCTTGATTGGAGGGTATCTGTGTGCGCTCGAATTGCGTGACGAGCGTTGGCTCGCCGCCGGAGGGCAATCTATCGTCTTTATCGCGCTGCCTATCTTCATCATGTTCGAGATTGCTCGCGAGGCCCAGGATGTTGAAACTCTCGGCAATCGTCTGCTGGCAATTCGACGATCATTGGGAGCGCTTGGCGCGACCGCCTTTGTCATAATCGGCATGGGATTTCTCTTCAAATCTCAAGAAATATCGCGTCTTGGCCTCGCAGTCACTTTTGGTGCGGGAGCGATCTTCATCATTATCTCGAAGGTCATACTGGATGCCGTTGTAAAGCGCCTCCTAGGCGACGCCGTTTTGGCCACGATCCTGATACTCGACGGTCTCGAGGCGCGCCCGCAGCCGCATGCTGCGGTGGTGGATGTCGCGTCGCAAGGTCTGTGGCCCGACCTCGACCGTCCAGACATGATCGACGCGCTATCACGGTTGATCGCGCCATTTGATCGAGTGATCATCGCGTGTCGCTATGATCATCGCCCGGCGTGGGCGACGTTTCTAAAGGGGCACGATGTGGGTGGTGAGATCCTGCTGGATCGCAATCTCCTTCATGGTGCCGTTGCGATCGGCGAATATGATGACAAGGATACGATCGTTCTCTCACGCGGTCCTTTGAATCTTGTAAACCGCATCCAGAAGCGCTCGCTTGACTTGCTCGTTGCGCTGATTGCGCTGGTCCTTCTTATGCCGCTCCTGATCGCCGTGGCTATTGCAATACGACTGGAAGGACCCGGCCCCGTTTTCTTCCGGCAACTACGGGTAGGGCAGGGCAACCGCCAGTTCCGAATATTCAAGTTTCGTTCAATGCATCTCGAAAGTAGCGATTCTGCGGGAAGTCGCTCGACCAGCCGAGATGATGACCGCATTACCCGGGTTGGCCGAATTATCCGTCGGACGAGCGTCGACGAACTTCCTCAACTCATCAACGTGCTCCGCGGCGACATGAGCATGGTCGGCCCGCGTCCGCATGCCTTGGGTTCCACCGCAGGTGATGAACTTTTTTGGCACGCATCGCGGCAATATTGGCTTAGGCATGCGCTTAAGCCCGGCATAACCGGCTTGGCCCAAATTCGGGGTTATCGGGGAGCCACCGAGCGCGTCGAGGATATTGATCGGCGGGTCCGTTGCGATCTCGAGTATCTTTCAAACTGGTCGCTTTGGAATGATATTATGATTCTGCTAAAAACCGTTCGCGTCGTCATGCATAAGAATGCTTACTGATCGCATTTGGTTGGGTGCAGAGCCAGATGCTCATCCAACTCAGATTGGCAGTGGCCGATTACTCCCCTAGGCATGCGCCATGCGAATAATCGGCCTCTTGCTAATTCTCTTGTCGATCCCGGTGTTCATCGCCTGGCTTCGGCGATCCCCGCGGCAACGGAAATGGGCCTACCTTGGCGTCGGGATTCTACCGTTCGTCATCAGCGCGCTGAACCTCGATGCTGCATTCGTGACTTGGCCAGCTTGGCCCGGGTACGCAAAGGGGATTGTCGTATCGCTTCTGGACACGCTGGCGATCGCCATATTGGTGACGAGTCGCGCTCCCCTTAAAAAGCTTCCATTTCTTCTAATCTTCCTTGCATATCTTTTCGCTGTCGCGCTCTCGATAGCCGCCTCGAGTCTTCCGATGAGCTCGTTTTTTTACCTTTTCCAAGTGGGGCGAGTACTCCTGATATTTGTGGCTGTGGCATCGTTTGCCGGAGATCCGCACGCGATCCGGTGGCTCAGCTTTGGGCTCGCCTTGGGAGCTATATTCCAGGCCGTCGCGACAATCGATCAGCGCCTTTCAGGTGTCGTGCAGGCATCGGGAACGATGGGGCACCAGAATCTGCTCGGCCTCATGTTGCATTTCGTAACCTTGCCGCTCCTCGCGCTGCTCCTCGCAGGTGAACGCAACAAGCTGATCATGCTCGGTGTTCTGGCTGCACTTGTGGCGGTTGCTCTGGGGGCCTCACGCGGCACGGTCGGTTTTGTGGCGATCGGTATCGTGCTTTTGTTGACGTTTTCGCTCTTGCGCCGCTCAACGGCGCATAAGTGGAAAATTGTGGGTCTTGCGGTTGTGGCATTTGCCATCGTCGCTCCGATCGCGATGATAAGTTTTCAGGAGCGCTTTACGATTAGGCCGGTCAACGAAGGCTCTGACGAAGAGCGGCTGGCATTCGAGCGCGCCGCAAAATCGATGTGGAGCGACCACCCGATGGGCGTGGGCGCAAACCAATATGTGTTAGTCGCGAACTCCCAAGGCTATTCGGCTCGGGCAGGGGTCATTTGGAACTGGGCCAGCCGCTCAGCGAATGTGCACAACATGTATCTTCTCGCCGCCGCGGAAACGGGTTGGCCGGGATTTCTGACGTTTATTGCGCTGCTTCTTATTCCCACCGTTCAGGGACTGGTGTTCGCCTTTCGCAACCGCCGTGACCCGCGAGGGGAAGTTGTGCTAGGCGCAAGTGTTACCTTCCTGATACTGGGACTGCACGGCCTCTATGAATGGGTGTTCGTCGTTTATCATGCACAATATGTCTTTGCGATCGCGCTGGGAATCGTCGCGGGATGTATGCGGCAATTGAAAATCGAGCAGCGCATGCGTGCAAAAGCTGCGGGAGCGCAGCGGCCGACACCAGTCAAAAGCGGCGGCGACGCTCATCTCGGCGCGGCCCGAACAAGCCATTGAGCCAGCGCGTCATTGGGCGTTCGATCCAGGCATGCATTCCCTCGGCCACTAGAAGCGAGAGCCCCGCAATAGCCACTGCCGCGAGTGCCGGTTCCACCATTTTGATCGCCGGCGCATATGTGGCTAACGTGATGGTCAGGGTAATGACGACCAGATGGATCAGGTACAAAACATAACTGCTATTTCCGAAGTGGCTGAACTTCCGCAGCTCCTTTTTGAAACCAAGAGAATTCTCCCAGATCACCGCACCAGCCACGAGCAGAGTGCTAGGAATCCCCCACATGGCAACAGAAGGAAAGCGATCATATCCGGCCGCAACCCCTGCTCCGAATAACAGGAGCGCGAGGAGCAAGACAGCTGAGCCGCCTCGTTGTGGAAGACGTCCTGTGGTGAGCAGCCATCCAATCGCCGCGCCAGCGATGAATTCGAGGAGCAGGCTATTGGTAACCAGGCGACCTAACGCTCCGTCGATTGGAAAGAAGAAGCCGGTTGCAATTGAGAGCATGAAAACAGCCCCCAGAATGACCAGCCCTCGCGTTGCGCCGAGCTTCATCGCAACGCCGAAACACAGATAGAAGAACATCTCGAATGACAGCGTCCACGCGGGCCCGATAATGGCAGACGCATGTTCGGGATAAAGCGCAAGCGCGCCCCAAATTTCAGACCCGCCGAGCCGGTAGGGGCTGCCAATGAAATTGTGAACGACGAGATAGAGAGCGACGCAAACCCAATACATCGGATATATTCTCAATATCCTTCTACGCAAAAAATCCCGCGCGACGAAGTTCTGATCGACGCGCGTCGTATAAACCATGATGAAGCCACTGATGACGAAGAATATGTGGACGCCGACAGCCCCGAACGCAAAAAAATAGGTCTCGGCAGCAAAGGCGGGGCTGGCGAAGCGCGTCGAGATTGCCAGCTGACCATGATATAAAACGACAAGTAGGGCGGCAATTGCCCGAAGCAACTGAATGGAGTACATCGTCCCGTTTTTGGCTATAGTCCCATCCCGCGTACCCGACGAATTGCTTTGCCCGTTGCCAACCATGGTTCCCCCTCTGCGTTCACCCATATCAGCATTTTTACGAATGTCAGTTGCGCTGAAGGGGCCGCCTGCTATCCCGTGCGCTTGAGGGCTGGGCGAGAAATCTTGCGTCAGTTGGATCTCATCGAGAAAGCGTCGTAGCCCCGTGCAGGAACGCCAGATAGGAACTTCCGATCCGGTTGCCCTCGCTGCTGGTGCGCCGTCGAGGATTCGGACTTTTTTCCAGCGCAGGCTTGCGCTTATCGGATCGGCCGGATGGGTGGCTGGGGCCCATATCGCCCAGCAAGTCCTGCGGCTGGCCTCGAACGTAATTCTTGCCTGGCTCCTGGCGCCGGCCCTTTTGGGGACGATGCTCCTGATCAACACCCTCCGCACGGGCGGCGAGCTGCTGACCGACGTCGGCGTAGGACAGAGTATTGTCAACAACCGGCGAGGCAGCGAGCCCGACTTCTACAACACGGCCTGGACGATCCAGATCGTCCGCGGACTGATTCTTTTCGCGCTGGCGATGCTGTTGACGGTTCCCATTGCTCGAGCTTACGATAATCCGGAATTGCTGGTTCTTCTGCCAGTCGTCGCGCCGATATTTATTCTGACAGGGCTTACATCACCCGCGCGGTTTCTCCTTCAGAAGCAGCTTCAGGTGCGGAAACTTGCGCTTTTTGACCTCTCTACCTCCTTATTCGCAATCGCTGTCCAGATTGGCCTTGCGCTATACACGCCTACGATCTGGGCTCTCGTCTTCGGATTGTTGATCGGAACTGCTGCGCCCGCCGTTGCGAGTTTTTTCTTGATCGACTGGCGCACCCACCGGCTCCGGTGGGAAAAGGAGGCGGTGAAGGCGATTCTCCATTTCGGGAAATGGATATTCCTTGCCTCTCTTATTTACTTTCTGGCGATGAATTTCGATCGGCTGTACTTTGCCGACGCGATTTCCTTCGCTTCGCTTGGTATTTACGGGATCGCCAGAACATTTGCCGATACCATAATGGGGTTGTTTCAACGCATGGGCAGCCTCTTGATTTTCCCCAAAGTGGCCGCCTCCAATCAGCGGGGTGCTGACCTCCAGCGAGCGATCAGGCCAATGCGATTGGCGACGCTGCTTCTCGTCGCGGTGGGACTTGCAATGGGCACGGCTATCGCGGACCAGTTTATCTATATTTTTTATGATGCGCGATATCATGAAGCGGGCTTGTTTCTGACGATATTGCTTGTGGGAAGCTGGTTCGGTATTCTCGCCACAATGGCCGACGCAATGATGATGGGAGTAGGGAAGCCTTCGGGCGTGGCGTTCAGCAATGGCGCCAAACTCGCGATCATAGCGGTGGCGCTCCCGTTGGTATTGCCGCGGTACGGCATGAATGCGGCGCTGACGATTTTTGTCCTCGCTGAAGCGATCAGATACGCCGTTCTTGCGTGGCGCAAGCGCGGTGTCGGACTCAGTTTTCTCCGGCAGGATGCCGTACTGACTATTCTGTTTTTCATCCTGATATTTGTATTTCGCGAGGCGAGCATGCTTGCCGGGCTGACGGGCGGTGTCGACGCTTGGCTTACGCAGGCCGGCTTGTCCCATGGATGAGAGCGCAAAGCTTGGCCTGGTTGCAATCGGACGCAATGAGGGCGAACGGCTCCAGCATTGCCTCCGGTCGGTCCCTCGATCCGTGCCAATTGTTTACGTAGATAGCGCGTCAACCGACGGAAGCGCGGACTTCGCCCGCTCGATGGGAGCGCATGTTGTCGAGCTTGACCTGACGATGCCATTCACCGCCGCGCGCGCGCGCAATTCCGGCCTCGAAGCACTTCTGCTCAGCCGCCCCGATATCGAATATGTTCAGTTTGTCGATGGCGACTGTGAACTCGAGTCTGGCTGGTTGGCTACCGCGGAGGCATGTCTGAGCTCCGAGCCAACGGCAGCGGCGGTATGCGGGCGGCGGCGCGAGCGTTACCCGGAACGCAGCATCTATAATGAGATGTGCGATAGCGAATGGAATACGCCTGTGGGAGAGGCCGCGGCTTGCGGCGGCGACGCAATGTTCAGGGTCGAAGCGTTGAAGCAGGTGCAAGGCTATGACCCTGCAGTCATTGCCGGCGAAGAGCCTGAACTTTGTTTTCGGCTTCGCGGAGCCGGCTGGACGGTGTGGCGGATAGATAGTCCTATGACCATCCATGACGCCGATATGCATTCCGCGCGTCAGTGGTGGATGCGCGCTGTCAGAAGCGGATTTGGTTATGCGCAGGTATGGCAAAAGACGAGCGGGGCCAAGAGGCAGGCTCTATATGGGCGGCAAGTGGCTAGTGCCATAGGCTGGACCGTAGGCGTTGCACTGCTGGGGCTCACGTTATCCATCGCGTTCGGCCCGCCTGCCGCCGCTATCGCGCCTCTGCTTTGGGCGATTCAGTTAGCAAGGCTATCATGGCGTGGTGGACGAATATGGGGTTGGCATATGCTCATTGGCAAATTTGCCGAAACGATCGGTATCCTGCGTTTCGCTGCAGCCCGCATCGGAGGCAAAAAGCAGGGCGCGATTTTCTATAAATGAGCAACATCGCTTATTTGGTCAGTGACATCCACGCACCGTCGCACACCTTTGTACGGCGCGAGATTGCGGCACTTCGGGCGTTGGGTGTCGAAATTACGCCCTACACGATACGCCGTGAAGCATCGGCGGGTGACGCCGTGGAGAATCTTCTCGGGCGCTCGTTCATCACCTATATCGCAGCATTAAGCTGGGCATTCTTTACCCGCCCGCGTCGGTTCGCGGCAGCCTGGCTGTTCGCCCTGCGGCATCGGGTCCCAGGGGCCAAAGCGCTAATTTGGTCGCAGTTCCATTTCGTTGAGGCAATGCTGCTCGCTCGCTTGCTCCGCCGCGCCGGCGCAAGCCGGTTACACAATCATTTCGCCAACAGCGGCGCCACCGTTGGACTGATCGCCGCCCGCTATTCGCAGCTCCCCTGGAGCCTGACCCTTCACGGCATCTCCGAGACAGACTATCCGGCCGGTTTGCTTCTTGCTGAGAAGCTCGAACAGGCGTCTTTCGTCGCGTGCGCCAGTTATTTCATGCGAGCCCAGGCGATGCGTATCGTTGCTCCTTCGCATTGGGGCAAGATGGCTGTCGTAAGATGCGGGATCGACCTTTCGGTGCTGCCGAAGGCCCACCCGCACACTGAGCGTGCGCCCCCGAAGATAATATGCGTCGGGCGCCTATCACCCGAGAAGGGCCATTTTGGCTTGCTGGATGCACTTGCGAGCATCGCGTCGGAAGGGGCCGAATTCGAGTTGATCATCGTCGGCGACGGCCCGACGGGGCCGAGCATCAAGCTCCGGGCTTCACAGCTCGGCCTTGTCGAGCGGATCCGATTTGCGGGAGCTCTTCCCGAAGCCGAAACTCTCGCCGAGATATCCGCGTCGGACCTGCTCGTCCTGCCCAGTTTGATGGAGGGGCTGCCGGTCGTGCTTATCGAAGCCATGGCGCTGCACCGCCCCGTAGTGGCCAGCCAAGTGGCCGGGATACCCGAGTTGATAGACGACAGCGGGGCAGGTTTATTGTTCACACCGTCTGACTGGGAGGATCTCGCCCGAAAGCTCAGTGCCCTTTTCGCCGTGAGAAGCGAATGGCCGCTGATGGGGGATGCGGGCCGCATCAAGGTCGAGAACGAGTTTCGCATCGAACTTTCCGCAGCGCAGATGGCTCGTCTTTTCTCGGGGGAAATCCTTACGTGACGATATTTCAGCATTTCGATCGTATTCGGATCATAAATCTTCCGTACCGTACGGATCGTCGCCGGGCCATGGAGCGGGAACTGGCGAAGGTCGGGCTGGCGGGTGATCCGCGCGTGAGCTTCTTCGACGCCATTAGACCCGAAAGCGCGGGAAGTTTCACGTCGATCGGTGCCCGCGGAGTCTATGCCAGCCAGAAAATTCTGCTGGGCGAGGCCGCTGCGGCAGGGGAATCTTTGCTCATATTGGAAGATGACTGCATCTTCTCGCCGGGAGCCGAGAACCGGACCTTCTCCGGCGACTGGGATATATTCTACGGTGGTTATCACGCCTCCATTCCAAGCGACCTGCCGCGGAGCGACATACAGGGTGCGCATATGATGGGGTTCTCGCGGCAAGCAGCGAGTTTGGTATTCGATTATCTCGAGCAGCTGCAATATGAGGGCATTCATCCGCCGATCGACGGTGCCTATGTCTGGTTTCGGCGAGCCAATCCCGAGGTGCGCACTTTATTCGCGGAGCCGCCGCTCGCCGGGCAGCGGCCGTCGCGCAGTGACATTGCATCGCTCGCCTGGTTTGACCGCCTGCCGCTTCTGCGCAGTGCCGCCACCTTTGCGCGCAGCCTGCGGCGCGGGGCCAGTCGCAAATAACCGGCGTTCAGGTATATCTCTTACGAAGTTAATCCCTTGACTCTTGGCTAGTTCCTTCGCCGGTTATCGAGCATAGCTGCTATCGTCCGTATCGACCTCAAACCGCAAGCACATCTCATCAATGAAGGTCCCCGGCGCTGGCGGCGCATCGCGCAGACCTTGCAAGCGCGAGTGCCACATATGAACCGCGAGCGTTTTTTCTGTCAGCATCGCTTTGACCACCTCGGCCGGTTCGTAAAGACACAAGGCATCCTTGTATCGAACCGGATAAAACACATCGGGAGAGCGGGCGTCGGCCATTAGTTTATTTTGTTTGATCGCGTAGGTCAGGAGACCGGCGCTAAATGTTCCCCAAGGATAGTCCTCAAGCTCGATCGGGCCTTCGCGCCAGCGGCGCCAAAGAAATTTCAGTCGATTCCTCGGCCCATACCAGGGCGGGACCATATTAGGGCGAGGTATGGATTGCAGGTCGCTGACCAGGGCCGAATCTGCGGGCGCGTAAATGACCGCATTGTTGATCCACCCTTCATATTCGAGACCAAAAACGTAGCTCGCGTCATGCTCGAGAGGCTGCAAAAAGATGAAATCCATATCGACCCAGCAGCCAAGGCCCTTCGCGAGGAGCTCGATGCGCCACAGATTTGCGCCCAGGGCGACCGACCCGCTATCGCGATAGCGCAGTAATCGTTCCTGCGGCATGACCTCGGATGCGTCGCGGACCGTGGTTCCAGGAGGAACGCCCGTAAGCGACTTAGGATCGTAGCTCCAGAGCGTGAATTCGTGCCCCATCGCTTTTGCGGACGCGAGGCACAGCCGCTCAAGATAATTTAGCCGCGGCCCGACCCAAAGAGAGTGGAGAGGAAGAAGAGACATCGAAATCCTTAAGCCACATTATTCTGAAAGGGTTGACGGGCCATAGTTCGCTCGAATTGTTCCGCACAGATGTCCGACCATCTGCGATGGTGAGGATGCGCGCCGCAGGATGCCGCTATCAGGCGGCGGGATCCTTTAGATTGTAATATTTTCCATAATCGGGGCCCCCGTAGCCGTAGCCGTAACTGTCGCCCAAGCCGCCGCTGTACCGGTTGAGTATGGTCCCCAGACACGGCGTCGGGGACAGCATGCTCAATACATCCGTGACGTGCCTTCGCGTCGTCTTGCCTGCATCGACGACGAGAATAAACCCATCGAGGTGCGACAGGCTGATCATGGCATCGTCACTTGCGAAGGCGGGCGGGAGATCAAACAGGATTGTCGATGCTTCGCAGCGGCCGCGCAGAACTTCGATCATCTGTGTGAAGCGGTCGCTTGCCAGCAGCTCCGCAGTATTGCTCGTCCGTCGAACGGCCGGAAACAGGCCGAGGTTCGTGCCTTCGATCCGGTGGCCGATCTCGGTCAGATCGGTAATGTCGCCTTCGAGGAAACTCTCGATACCGCGCTCTGGTACGAGCCCGATCTCCTCCGCAAGAGACGCTCTGCGAATATCAAGGTCCACAAGAAACACCGGCTCTTCAATGACCCGAGCGAGAGAGCTGGCCAAGTTCATCGACAGAAAGGATTTGCCAGCCGCCGGGGTTGCCGACGTGATGCCGACCAACCGATGACCATCTTCCTTGAGTTTTTTTGCGAAGCTTGTGCGCAGCAAATTGAACGGGCGCGCGCGCGCGTCGCGACTGTCGAATCCGACGATACGGTGTTTCTTGATCTCCGAGATTGCCGGCGTAAAGCTCGCCAGATCTGCCAGCTTCAAGATGACCAAATCGCCAGGGGAGGGCGGATTGGCGTCAACCATGGATCAACCTTAGACAATAAGGGCACATCAACGCGTGCCTCGGAAGGGGAGAAAACGTTTCCAGCCGGTGGGTCGGGCGCGAACGGGCTCGATCATCGGAATGATGCCAAGCGGAGGCGATCCGAGGATGGCTTTCAACGCAGACGGATCGCGAATAGGACGAAGAATGAGCTCGACAGCCAGAGCCAGGAGAAATCCGAGTCCGATGCCGCCACCGATTCCGATGGCCCCTAGAAGCAGCCTGTTGGGCCAGCTCGGCTGATCAGGGATCACGGGCGGTTCGACCACCGACAAACGCTCCGACATCTGCTCATCTTCCGCCCGCACGCCCGCCCGTGCGCTCATCAGCTGATTTTGAACTTGCTCATATTGTGCATTCACCGCCGTGAGGCGCTGTTGCAACTCGCCAAGCTGCTGCTGCACGAGGGGCGCGCGTGCACGCGCAGCGAGCTGGGAGTTGACCTGCGCCGTCTCGCCGGCCTTGGCGCTTCGCAAAGCCGCGATCTGGGAATTGTTAAAAGCGATTTGCTCGTCCAGTGTGTTAACGGGTATTTTTTTGCTGTTATCTTTGGCCAGACGCTTTGCTTCAGCGAGCGCCTGCTTTGCCATGACAACGTCCGGATGGGTTTCGGCGTAGACCGAACGCGCTCCAGCCAGCCGTTGTTCTGCAGCAGACACGATCGGATCGCGTTCGTCGCTGGTCTGCGCCAGACTGCGCTGCTGTATGAGCAACTGATTGTCCCGCTGGAGCGCCGCGATCTGCACATCATAGCTTCCGCCGCTCCCTCCCATGATCATTCCGCCCCCGGACAGGACGCTGCCATTGCGGGCGTTGATTTCGCTGATTTGTGACTGCAACGCCGAAATTTGAGTCTCGAGGTCGGCCGACTGGTCGGTCAGAAATTGCACGGTATTGGTGGCCTGCTCGGCATTGCCACGCGCATCGAGCTGCAAAACGCGGTCCATGAGTTCCTGCGTGACGGCCTGCGTTTGTGCAGGCTGCGAATACTCAAACGCGAGTTCAAACGCGATCGTCCGGTTTTCGGCCCCGCCCGCGGCCGGCGCCGAAGCTTCCGATGGTGTAAGCGTGATGGACGACCGCATGTCGGAAATCACTTCGGATAATGGGGTGCTCTTCCGCTCACTCGCGTAAAGTCCGTGCCGTTCGATCAGCTGAATGAGGTCTGGACGTGCCGTGATCTGCTGGCGGATTGCTGCGATCCGCCGATCGATGAGGTTTGCCGTATCTGTCCCCAGGACTTCCTTGGGCAGTTGAGGTGACTCGACCAGCATGATCGCGTTTGACCGATATACGGGTGGAACGAGTAAAATCGCAGCGAGGGCACCAACAATGCCAATGATCGTTGGTATGATAATGAACCAACGCCGCTGCCATAAGATCACCGGCAATTGCTGAATAAAATTTCCGCCAGCCGGCTCGTCATCGAGCGGCGCGTCAAACATCGAATCCTCCACTAGCGCTGCTTTCCAAAAATGACGGTCAATCCGATCATCAGCGCAAAGTTTGCGTCGCGTTTCTGGAGATCGTCGTAAATCTTCGAGTAGCTGGGCGTAACCGTCAAGGCGACGCGGTCACTCAGCTCATGTGTGTAGGTAGCGAGCGCGCCTATCAGGTCGGTCACCCTTGAGAGAGGAAGCCCGCGGCCATCCTGGTTCGTCCGGCCATACCGCGCGGAAAGGGCGATACGATTAGTCGCAGAGAGCTGTGTGTCGTAGCTCAAGGACGCTGTTGTGACCGTTGATACCCCGCCAAGGGCCGTCGGTTGCGCGCTGCGGCCTGCCGAAAAGCAAATATTCTGATTAGGTCCGCGATCACAAACGCCGATGCTACCTGCAAATGATATGGATTTGCTGTGGAAGCCTGCCCCGATGTCAGTGTCGACATAGGAAATACCTGCATCGGCCATAAAACTAAGGCGATCACTCAATTGCTGTCTGACGCCGATGCGCGGCGAGACGATCACGCTGTCTCCCGTGCGCCTGCCAAGATAGTCGACGACGCCGAACTGCGACCCCAGGGTAACCGACGTGCGCTCTGACAATTTGCGCTCGTAGCCCAGCTGGGCAGAGGCATTTCGATAATCGAAGCCGATACCGCCGCCAATATAGGTTCCGCTCAGTGCTATGCTCGCATTGGCAGAGCTAAGTTCATCCAGAGCTCGAGATATTCCGAGGCTTGTGCTTACATGGGTGACGCGGGCGCGTGTGCCTGCGATCGTAGTGTCAAGAAGAGGAATCTCGGGTGGTTGGAGAGGGCCAGAGCCGGGCGTTGCAATATTGTCAAAATTCAGTCCGTCCTGAATCGCCGACCGCGACGTCTGAACGGACGAAGAGATGCTAACGCTTGTCAACTCGTCGAGCATGCGTCGCGTCGAAGCCTCCAAGCGCGCGGCGAGATCGCTTCCGTATCGATTGCTATATTGCGAGACACGGAGATTTCCCCCGAGTCTGGTCTCGCCCACTTCGTCCGCATAGATAATGGATGGAGACACACTGAGGGTCACCGAACCGGCAGTTTCCGCGTCGCTATAGAGGTAAGGGTTGGTGGAAACACCACCGCCAATCGAAACTTCAAGCGTCGCCTCGGGCTCAGACTGAGCAAGAGCAATATGTGCTTGGCAGGCCAAAATCCCCGCAATCAAGGAAGAAGCAAGCTTCTTCATCGGACGATTCCCCCATTCATCAGCGCACGATGACCGTGTCGCCGGTTTCAATGCGCAGAATATTGGCGCGCGCCACGTCTTTCTCGTCAACGCCGGCCTTGAATAACGGGGCGAGGCGAACATTCAATGTAGTCAGCTGCTCGTTCGACTTGCGAATGATCAACACATTGTCGAGGTTTGCGAACTCCGCCGGCCCCCCTGCCATGCTCAAGGCTTCGAGAACATTAATATAACGTCCCGGCGAGAATGTTCCCGGCGATTTCACCCGCCCCATGACCGAAAATTGCATTCCAGCGGCAGCGACGACCGAAACCGTGACCTGCGGCACCGCTCCAACATATTGAGCGCTCAACCCGTTGGTGATCAGCCCTTCCACTTCGGAAGGCAGAAAGCCTTGGACCTTAATCTGGCCAACCAGCGGGAAGGCCATCGTCCCGTCGGGAAGAACCTTTACCTTGCGCTGTAGTCGCTCTTCGCCCCAGACGTAAATCTCCAGCTCGTCCCCCGCGTTGATACGGTATGTGGAGGCCGTAGAGGTCGCCGTGGCGCCGCCCGTCGCAGCGAGATTTGGTCGAGGCGGAGCCGCCTCGAGCGTTTGCGCATGGACGACCGACAGCACGGCCATCGCTGCGGCTATCCCGCTGGAAAGCAAAATTCTTATCATTCGGGAATTACCTCAGTGAGCGGTCGACAGTTAAACGTTGATCTTTATAAGGTGACCCATGGTCTTTGGCTACCTCATTAACCCTCGGAATTCCGGCTTATGATGGGTCAAATCAATCCGAAAGCGCCCCGTCATGGGACATTGATACTTGCGTGTGCCTTAACATTTTCAGCGGCGCTTGCCGCATGCGGGCGCTCTGACGCTGCTGCGGCCGAGGAGGCGTTGCAGGCACAGTCACTCTTGGAACAGCGCCGTTTCGGGGAGGCCCGCCTTGCAATCAATGATGCCATAGCGATGCGCGACGATGAGCCGCAGTTTCACATTCTCCGCGGGCGAATTGAAATGGCCGCCGGCTCCGTGCCCGGTGCCTATGACGCGTACAGCAATGCCATGTCGCTCGATCCCACGAACATCGAGGCGCTGCAGGCGGTTTCGCAACTGGGCCTGCAGACTGGAAATCTGCGCGAATCTCTCGAGGCAACCGATGCGATCCTGTCGCTGACCCCGGATGATCCGCAGGCCCTCTTGATGCGCGGTCTTCATGCGGTAATCCGCAATCGGTTCGCCGAGGCGGACGGCTACGCCGATAAAATTCTTTCCCGCGATCCGAACAACGAAGGCGGGGTCATTTTAAAGGCGCGCGTAGCCGTTCGAAAAGGTGAACCGGCCAGCGCGCTTAGGGTCTTGGCCGCCTATGGCGCCTCGAAGCCCGAAACCGTCGGGGTGGTCATGACCAGGCTGGAGATATACCGCATCATGCGCGATGCGCCGGGAATGCGAAGCCAGTTCGCCCTCTTGCAGACGCTTGCGGCCGACAATCGGGACGTGCAGCTCGACGAAGCAAATTTCGCATTCAAGGACGGACGCCCGCAAGAAGCTCTGAGGCTGGTCACGGGTTTGCTTGCCGATCCGAAATTGCCGGTGAAGCAGCTCCCGGCGGTCTTGGCGGTGATGCGCGAATATGCCCCCGACGGACCGGAGGATAAAAATGTGGCTCTCGTAAGCCAGACCGGGGCAAAGCCGGCTAGGCTGGCTCTGGCGGAATTCCTCATAGATCGCGCGAAAGCCGCGAGCGCGCGCATCCTGCTTGACGGGTTCAGCGGAGAAGACCGTTCGGCTTTGGAGGCGAGTATCGCAGCGCGGGAAGGCCGCTGGGAAGAAGCGATCGGGCTGGCCGGGCAGGTTCTGGACAAGGACAAGACCCATTGCCTGGCGCTGACCGTGCAGGCCGAGGCGCAGCTGCAAAAAAACGATCTGTCAGGAGCACTGAGGTCGGCACAGGTCGCTGTGACCCAATGCCCTACCCAAGAACGGGCTTGGGCGCTGGCCGCGCGCATTTACGAACGTCGTGACGATTTCGAGAATGCGCGCCGTCTATGGCGACAGGGCGTGAAGGAGAATTCTCAGAACGCACGCATTAATAAGGCATATGTTGACTGGTTGTTAAGGACAGGGCAGGAACGCGAAGCACTTGCGGTTTCTCGGCGCTTGACGCGCGCAGCGCCCGCGCTTCTGAGTGGCTGGAGACTTTATAATGATGTTTGCACGCAATTGAAGCAAGTATGCACTTCCGAGGCGCGGAAGGGTATCGCTAACGCAGCGACTCTTTATGGTGTCGATCTTCTGCCTGGTCAGGCGCCTCCCAATGGCCTTTTCGGCCGGATCGTTACGCGATGACGGGCGAAGGCGCGTTGCGCTGCGAGTTCTTGGGTTTGATGTTCGATCGCTGGTCGGCGGCGGCGGTGGCGGCGCGCATCCTCGATCTTGCTGACAGTGAGGCCTTCTCCTACGTCGTCACGCCCAATGTCGATCATATCGTGCAGTTGTTTAGGTCGGACAACCCGCAGAAAATCGCCAGCTACGAACATGCGACGCTATGTGTTTGCGACAGCCGTATTCTGCAGCGGTTGGCATCATGGTCCGGCTTGGACCTCCCGCTTGTGCGTGGAAGCGATCTAACTCGGGATTTGCTCGAGGAGGTGATCCCGTCAGGAAAGATTGCTGTTGTCGGAGGCGATCCTCAATTTCATCGCGACATTGCCTTGCGTTATCCACGTTTTGATTGGCAATTTCACCAGCCGCCTATGGGTGTTCGCCACAACGAAAAAGCGCGCATCGCAATCGCCGAATTTGTCGAAGCCAGCCGCGCTGATGTAGTCTTCTTCGTGATTGGAGCTCCCCAGAGCGAACTTGTTTGCTCTGAAATACTCGAACGCGGCCGCGCGCGGGGTGTTGCCCTTTGCGTTGGCGCGTCGCTCGCGTTTCTCACCGGAGCGAAAACGCGCGCGCCGCTTTGGATGCAACGTGCAAGCTTGGAATGGCTCTTCAGACTATTGAGTGAACCCCGCCGACTGTGGCGCCGTTACCTTATCGACGGTCCTGAAATATTTGTGATTTGGCGGCGCTGGCGGCGGGAAAAGTCTGCTCGCCTCAGCGCTGTGTCCGGTTCCAGTCTTTCTGGTTACGAGTGAAGAAACCGATATAGATCGGGATCTTCCAGATTATGTATAAGGGTATGCGCAGGAGGTCTGCAAAGGGCAGCACTGCCCTTCCGTAATACCACCAACTGACAAGAAGCATCACGCCGGAGAAGGCAAATGCGCTTCCGCCAACTGTGAGCGGTATCCAGTGGCCCGTCGAGAAGCCGACTGCTGCCGCAATCGCCAGACCGGTGCCAGACAAAAGCATGAGGAGCGCTAGCGGCGGAACAAGCAGATGGGCTCCCAATGTCGTCAGGTTCCGTGAAGGTTTAACAAGACCCTCTAACAACAGCGGCAGGCCTTTGGTCGCCGCCGTGCGCAAGAAACCATGCTCCCAACGGCTGCGCTGTGCGCGGCTGCTATCGATCGGCGCTGCGCTGCTCGTGACCTGGGCGCGATCATCAAGGTCGACGGGAACCCCCTGTCGGGCGAGCCACAAACCGAGGCTGAGGTCTTCGACTGCGTCTCCGGTCGCGAGCGGGAGCCGAGCGAAGAGCGGCCAGCAGAAAGCCATGCCGGTTCCGAAGAGCATCGCGCCGCCGCCCAGCCGCTTCAGTCCGCGGGCGCGCACAAGATTCTTGACGAGCATCGCAAAATTCGAAACGGCGACAAGCGGCGACGCTTGATCGGAGGTCAGCAAGTTGGAAGCTTGCACGGGCCGCCCATGCACTAGCGTGCGCAAGGCGAGCCTCTCCGCGCTGCCATGAGCGAGGCGGCAGTCCGCGTCGATGATAATCACAGCTTCCGGCGGAGCTTGCTCAAGAACATCGCGCCCGAACGCCAGAGCAAAACCTTTTCCGCGACGGTCCGGGTCGTCCCGTACGGCGACCGTCGCGCCCGCTTGCCGCGCAAGCTCTGCGGTATCATCATCGCAATTGTCAGCGACGACCAATATCTCTGCTGTCGGCGCTGTCACCTTTAGTGCGCTGACGGTCTCGGTTATCCCCCCGCTCTCGTTGTGCGCGGGGATCAGGATGGCAATCCGTCTCGGCCTATCGAAACCTGTCCAGCCTTCATCTGGGAGCGGACGGAGTCCGAAAGCCAATTCGGTACCCAGATAGACCAGCGAAAAGGTAAGAGGCAGCATTACGAGCCACGCCAGAGACACGATCATTGGGATGCTAACCTTTCACCGGGTTGCTCCATCCGTAAGAATGTCGCCCGCAGCTGTCTCAAATTGCTCCTCATTTAACATCGTCCCTATGCATTCACCTGCTCGGAGTCTAGGAAGGCTGCGAACATTTAGGGGGTTTTCACAATGGCGCGCGAATATTTCTCGGCTCGCAGGGTGCTGGTTACCGGCGGCGCAGGGTTTGTCGGATCGCATCTTATCGACCGATTGATCGCCGCGGGCGACGAGGTGCTGTGCGTCGATAATCTGTTCACTGGCGCAAAGGCAAATATTGCCCATCTGCTCGGGCATCCCCGGTTCGAATTTCTTCGCCATGATGTCTGCCTCCCACTTTTTGTGGAAGTCGATGCAATTTTCAATTTGGCGTGCCCGGCCTCGCCAATCCATTATCAGCATGATCCGGTGCAGACGACGAAAGTTTCGGTCATCGGCTCAATCAATATGCTTGGCTTGGCTAAGCGAATTAAAGTTCCAATTCTCCAGGCTTCCACGAGCGAAGTCTATGGGGATCCGACGCAGCATCCGCAGACGGAAAGCTATTGGGGCAACGTCAATCCGATCGGTTTGCGCAGCTGTTACGACGAGGGCAAGCGCTGTGCCGAGACGCTGTTTTTCGATTATCACAGGCAGCATGGAATTGACGTGAAGGTCGCGCGCATCTTCAATACGTATGGCCCGCGAATGCACCCGTCCGACGGCCGCGTGGTTTCCAACTTCGTGATGCAGGCATTACGTGGTGAGGACATCACCATCTTCGGAGATGGTTCGCAGACCCGAAGCTTCTGTTATGTCGATGATCTCGTCGAAGGGCTTTTGCGGCTCATGGACTCTCGCGATGGTTTCACAGGACCTGTGAATATCGGCAATCCTGTAGAATTCACGATTCGAGAACTTGCCGAGTTGGTCATCGAGATGACGGGCGCGCGGTCGCAACTGGTACAGCGGCCCTTGCCTTCGGATGATCCGACCCAGCGCAAGCCTGACATATCGCTTGCCCGTGCAGAGCTGGATTGGGAGCCGTCGATCGCGTTGCGCGAAGGCTTGGTAAAGACCATCGACTATTTTAGGCAGCTAGCGAACTGACGCTCGCCGGGTGAGAAGATTTCCAATGAAATCGCGGTACTGATCTGCAATGGTAGGCCAGGAAAAGCGGTCGATGCCGTCAGGGTGGGCGCCGCGTAGTGACCCACGAGCCAGCGCGGCGCGCAACATGTTGACAAGCGCGGGCTGATTTTCCGTGTCGCATAGAAATTCAGCGCCCGCGCCAAGAATCCAGCGTAGTCGGTCGCTGTCGTGACCGACCACCGGCAGTCCGCTCGCCCAAGCTTCGATGAAGACATTGCCGAATGATTCCAGCAGAGACATGTGCAGAAACGCATCGGCCGAGCGGTAGAGCATTGGCATATCCGCCGCAGCCAGGCTGAGCCGCTTGAAGCGGCCAGGAAGGAGCGCGTCAGCGAGGGCCTGGCCTTCGTCACGAAGAGGGCCATCGCCAGCGACAACAAGAAAGGCATCATCGAGTTTTGCGACCGCGCGAATGGCGTCCATCACCCGCTTGGTCGCTATGAAGGCGCTGACCATCAAGATGATCGGCCGATCCGCCGGAAGGCCAAAACGAGCACGATCAGCAGGGCCAGGGTGAAACCGCGATAGGTCGGCACCATTCGGTATCAGCGCGCAATTCCATTGCTGCTGATTGCGAGTCAAATAATCGGGATTGGTGCACACGAGACCGTCGCACGCAAAGGTGCGATATTCGGAATTCGATGCAAAGGCCGGCCAGTCCCCGTTCTGGGTGACGAAAATCTGCAAGGGCTTCGCAGCCGAAGGGCGTCTTAACGCCCAATGCGTGAACGGAAAGGAGCAGGTTACGACTGCATCGTAAGCGGCGGGCGCGTAAACCGCGAGCAACCCCGGTGCAAAACTGGCATCCTCCCAAGCTGTCTCGCTGCGGAATGGCGGCAATTGAGGGAAGCGCTCAAAGCGTTCGCGTCGTATCGCTGGCACATGCCTAAATTTATACGCGACGTCTGGTCGGTCGTCGCCAGAGCCCATAACCGTGACGTCCTCACCATCGCGTGCGAGCGCATCGGCTACTGATAGGAGGGCGACCTCCGCGCCGCGATCGTAGCGGTGGAAGCCTGGTAGTGCGAATAACAGTCTCATATCTGTTCCATACTCCGTTGGCCGCTACCGCTGTTGCACCGGGCCCGCATGAACGATCGCAACCCGTCGGCTGTCCAACCGCTTACGGCAGGCGCTCGTTTTGAAGCAGAGCGTTAATGTCGCGGGCAACAGGCGAGGGGGCAGGGTAGCCGCCCTTAGATCCGACCGTCCTGAAATCTCCACCTGTGGAGCACTCCCCAGGTCTCATTTTTTGGTCGGGCTACCCTTTGGAGCCGCCGGGGCGAAGCCGGGCTGATACTGAATTTCCGCACTGGTCCGGCTTTGTTTCAGCCGCTGCTGCATCGTCTCGCTCAACTGCTTGTTGCGAAGAGCCTGGACGGCGAGCGGACGCGCATTCGCGGCGGGAATAGGCTCGGCTCGCTCGCCGGTCACGACGCCAACCGTGACGACGCCATTCTCCGGAACCACAAATGGTTCACCCGCGGGCAAAGCGCGAATCTGTTGTAGACGTTGCTGACCGAGCGCAGCGGAATCTATCTGCGTCGTATCCCGGCGAAACTCTATCCCCCTCTGTTTGAGGCGAGCTGCGACGGCCTCCATCGAATGATCGCTCTCGAGCGCCTTCAGCTGGTCCACATTCTTCGGCATCGCGAACTGAATCCGATCGACAGTCAATATCTTCCGCTCAGAGAACATCACGGGATTTTCCGCAATGAACTTGTCGATTTCTTGCTCGCCAGGGACTTTCAGAGCGCGTTCAGCGCGCTGACCCATGAGCTGGACCAGAAGCGCGTCGCGCAATTGGCGTTCCCGCAGAAGATAATCAGAGGTCTTGTCGAGTTCGTCGTCTCGCGCGGCCTGGGCGAGCAGTCGCCGTTCGACGATCCTCTGGAGGGCAGCCTGTTGTACGACCTTCTTATCGATACCTTCCGGGATCGGAGTGCTGCCCAGTTCGGCATTGATTTCCTGAAGGGTAATTTCTTCCCCATTGACGACGGCCGCGACCTGTCCGGTCGCTTCCTTGTCGCACGCCGAGAGCGAAAGTGCGACCAATGCGCAGGTGAAGCTGATTGTCCGGTTCATTGCCTTATCCTCTTGGGTCTTGTCCCAGGAGCAAGCGCTGCATCCGTGGGTTCGAGCTTTCGATAAATTGGCTTGAGAAACCTGCCAGGAGTGGCTCCGCCTGTCGCTGGTCAATACCCAAGGCGGAGACCCGCATCATCATACCGTCGGGGACTTCTCCCGCCAGATTGGCGCGCATGACAGCTACGCGTTGCTCTATCCACTTTCGCGGATACGCAGTTCCGAGCCGGGTGAAATAGGCAACCTGTTCGACGCGACCGGGCGCCGAGGCGGTGAACATGTTGGCTGGAACGACCTGACCGGCCCCATTAAGCGTGATGTCCCGAGTGGCGCTGAGTTCGAAGCCGCCGACAGGATAACAGACTTCGGGGCGGTGAACCTGAAGCACGCCATCCTGCGCATTGTTGTAGGCAAGGAGTAGCATCACGGCTGGAAGGTTGGGCGCTACATAGACGCGGGTCACCAGATTATCGTAAAGGCGGTCGCGCAGCGTATCAGGTGGCGGGAGAACAACGCCACTTTGCGACACCGTTTTCCAGTCCCCAAACGCGGACGGAACCCAACTCTCAAAATCCTTCTCAGGAACTACGGGATGAGCGATCGCCGGCTGTCGCGCATATGCGAACCCGGAGGCGCCAGCGAGAACCGCGCCCAAAAGCATGTTACGCCGGGAGAGCTTGGGCGCGGACAAGCGTGCGTCTTCACTCATGCAGCGGCCCTTTCCGTTTTGCCGACATAACGGTCCCAGACGGGCTTCAGCAATGTATCGAGAGCGAAAATCGAAATTAGCGCTATCCCGAACATCAAGATCCCAGCAAAATTATGCAGAAACCCCTGAGCGGCGGCTTCGCCGGCATGATATGTCAGCAGAATCAGGATGAGGACGCGAAAGAAATTCGCGACCAAGGCCACGGGAATGATGAAGAGGACGAGCAACAAGGCATATTGCCAACGCGCTTGGTGACGCATGTAAATATAGAAAAGTGAGATCGCCGAAAGCGATATGATTGAGTTGATCCCGGAACATGCCGCTGCAACGAGCAACTCATACTGGCCAATATAGATTCTGACGCCTTCGCCGCCGATCGGGTAGCCGAGCAGGCTCAAAAACCAGATCGCCGCTTCAGAAAGCCACATCTTCATCGGAACCGTGACGACTGCCACAAAGGTGTCCGGCGGGGGGAATATGAAGGCGAGATAGAATAGCGGAAACCAGAGGCGCTTCATCACTTCCAGGCCGACTAGACTATAGAGCACCACGAGCAACGTGAAGTACATCAGATAGCCTTCAAGTTCGACGATCTGGGTGATGCGCGCAAATATCTCTAGAGGGACGAGGATGGCTAGGAGGACCCACACGGAGGTCGATGGCGCAGGAGTCGCTATCTCCTTGGTCTCTTTCCACTGGCGAAAGAGCAGCCACAGCCCGGTCACGAGGACGATCGGACCATGCGCCCCTTCTTCGCCCGTCCAGGACTGACGCACCACGAACATCATCGTCGGAATGCAGAACAAGGCAACGCCGAGCGCCAACGCGATCGATCCGAGCGGAATCGCTCGGGAGGCGGGCCCCGGCATGTCTGACATGATCTTGGCGTCGGCGGCAGTGGCCATTAACTACTCGATTATTGAAGAATGTAAGTCCGAATAGACGAAACTGGTCTTCATGCCAATGTCGCTGATGTTGTAAAACGTTTCACGGCGGGACAATTATGCCGGGCCGTCGAGCGACTATGGACCGCGGACTTGCTTTGGCATAGCAGCGTTTTTTTCCGTGTTTGGAACAGCCCCGGATAAGATGGACCATACAGCAAACCAAAAACGGCGGGACCGTCGCCAAGCTTTGGGCGTCCTGGCGGTTTCCGTCGCGGCGCTCGGGCTTGTGTTTGCCTTCTGGTGGCTGCTTGCGGAGGGTGCCGGGCACGGGAGATTGACGCCGGCGGACATTCGCAAGCGGGCGGAGGCAGCTAAACAAGTGCCGCCGACTGTGGCGCCCCAAGACTATAAGCCGCTTTCGCCCGACGCCGCAGTTGCCGAAAACGCTTCATTGCCTTTCTCGATGGCGCCGATCGAGAGTGCGCCGCCGCTCGTGGTGCCGCTCAATGCGTCTGCCTTCGCGGAGCGCCGGTCGGCGATGGACTGCCTGACTGCGGCAATTTACTATGAGGCGGCGCAAGAGTCCGAGACGGGCAAGCGTAGCGTCGCCCAAGTAATTTTGAATCGAGCGCGCCATCCCGCCTTTCCAGACAGCATTTGTGGGGTGGTCTATCAAGGCTCGGAACGGCGAACAGGATGCCAGTTCACTTTCACCTGTGACGGAAGCCTCGCGCGGAAGCCGTCGCGCGCAGGGTGGGATGCTGCAAGGCGTATCGCCCTTGCGGCACTGTCGGGATATGTCGAGCGCAGCGTCGGAATGGCAACCCACTATCACGCGGATTATGTCGTACCGTACTGGGCCCCGTCACTTGCAAAAATTGCGCAAGTCGACCATCATATTTTTTATCGGTGGTCCGGAGGATGGGGGCGACGCGCCGCTTTCAATCAGTCAGTGAGCCAGGAACAATTGCTGGACGACCAGCCGCAGATCGTCGGAACCGAGGATTTCGAAATGAACCCAGTGATGCCTGAACCTCTGACGGGCGTGCTGCCGTCAAAATCGCGGATCGCTGCGGACGAAGCGGCTGGCGCGCTGGCCGATGGCGATAAACCGGTCCTTCCGGCACCTGGGCCATTGCCCTCGATCAGGGCCGATGCGGCGCCCGCAAAACCTGCCGCCGATACCGCTAAGGGCAGCCTGAGGCTCGACTGACCGGTCCGGGCGATGGCGAGTGACTTCTGCAAGTCCTGCCCGAACGGGTCACGGCCTCTCACATTTCCCGGCTCGCTGTATCGACAGACAAGGATCTCCTCGCCGCCCTTATCACTTAAGCCGCAACCGACCGCGCCTGAGCGAGCCCATATGAGCTGAGTATAATGAGAAACGTCCTGTGGTCGTCCAGTCTGGCTGTTCGCCGGAAAAACGCCGCGAACAAAATGCTTCTTTTCCGAGATCCAGAGGTCAACCATGGTTTCTGGTCGAAAAGCGCCCGGTGTGCCGCCCCAGATATTCTCGCCCTCCAATGGACGACCGGGAATGTTCGGGGAATGCTCAAATTTTCCTGTTTCCGAGAGATGGTCCGCCCAAGCCTGCGCCCGCTGCGCCAAGTCCGGGCTCCAGCTCAGCGCGGGAACCCCTACGCTGGCGCGTTCGCGGTTATGACTGTCGAGTAGCCGATCATTAAGACCGCCCAGCCTTGGCTGAGCTCCACTAAGCAGCGCCATCGCGACTGCAAGAAAAGCGAGTTTCCTCGCCGTTTTGTTGAGCCGTTGCATACCAATTCCCCAAGATGCAGAGGAATGGTAACTTCGGAAGCACTAAGGCGGAGTGGTGTAATATGGTTAAAGCGCTATTAGGATTTGACGGTGGGCCGGCTCGCCGGCGTAGAAGTGGCGTCAGATCGAACGATCTGAACGACGTCGCCGATCTTGGCAGCGCTGAAAAGGAGGCGAGCGAATTCGACCGGCAAACCGACGCACCCGTGAGTGGCTCGTCGGCTCGACATCGGGCTTCCATGCAAGGCGACGCCTGTGTTGTTTATAAACATCGAGTAGGGCATCGGGGCATCATAGGCGCGCGAATGATAGTCGCGACTTTTTGTAAGAATTGGAAACCTCCCAGTCGGGGATTCCATGCTCTCAGCACCATAGACGACTACTGCCGTCCCGATTTCATGGCCGCCACGAAAGACGGAAATCATCTGGGTCCGAAGATCCACCCAGACCTTCAGCTCGCCGGCCGGGACGCCATCTTCATTCCATTTGAATTCACCGTGTCGCATGGCCCCTTCCGTCTTCAGCAGCGACTTGGTCCCAAGCGGAAGCAAGCCGGCCCTTACTGCCATGTTCAGCTCCGCGGGCGAGAGCGTTTCTCGGCCTAGTTGCAGCGACGGCGCTGAGGAAGGGATTCGCTCCTTGCCGACTGTCACCGAGGGGGCAATCAGCCCAGGAGTCGAGACGTCATTTCCAACAAACGCACCTGCAATTGCAGCAGGCACGATTAGAAATGCGACGATCAGGCTAGTTCGCATAGCGGGTTGCTCGGCGATCCCGCAGGAACGGGCTTCCTACGCCGCCGAAGAACGGCACCGCAGAAACCAAAACCGATCAACATCAGGGCCCATGTTCCCGGCTCAGGAACAGCCGCTACGGGCGGCTCTCCCCCGGGGTCTGTCGGGCCGCCAGGCGTGGGATTGCCCGGGTTAGGTCCGCCCGGAATTCCTCCCGGTCCGGAAGGCGCGACCGTGCTAATTCCGCCAGGAAAGCCAGAAGGAGTTCCGCCGCCGGGAGCGCCGATATCGCCAACAGGCAAAAGGCCGGATGGCACGGGCTCGCCTAACGCGAGCGGGCCTGGCGGATCGGGGAGGAGCTCCTTGATCGAATCTTCGGGCGGGGTATCGAATATTTTGCCAAGCGCGCGTTGATCGGGTTCGCCGTCATTGACACGGCGGCCGAAGAGCCGGTCCGCGAGCGATTTCTCTTTGCGTTCCTTGCCTTTGAGCAGGTTCGTTTCATCACGCTCGCCGGGCGAGCGATCGACAAAGCGGTTCAGCACATCCGTGGTTTGAGCGAGCAGAGCTCCACCGTCGCCACCGAACGCAGGGATCGTGATCGACATGATTGCAAGTAGGAGCAAGGCGATAGCCATAGCGCCCACGCGAAGTCTCGAGCCCAGGAATGTCGTAATCGCTGCCATGACAGTTGGTTAGCCGATATATTACAACGAGTGAAGATTTTTGTTTCGAGGTGACGATCTGTGCGTCCCGATCAGGCACAGCCTTAGTGGACCATCCGAGCAGTACGGCTCCGATAGCGTCTCTCGTCGGCGATGCCATCAAGATATGGAACCCGAAAAATGCTAGAGAAACGGTGCAAAATTGTAGGCGATTGGCAGGGAAAAGCCGGATCGGCCTGCATCGCCCATTGGGCCGGAGAGGATGGGGCCCTCCAACGTAATCTCAGCTGAGCCGCCTGGAAGGTGGATCGATGTTATAATGTGTTAATTTGTAGAACTGAATCTGCATCGAGAAAACGGAGTGGCGGCCACGGTTCCACGGCAGAGTGGCTCGAGTCGGGGCGCGAGATCGGCGGATCAATCGGGAGCGCAAACTCGTTCTGGGTAAGGTTTTTTTAACCGTAAGGTCCGACTAAGCGGAATATGGCTATTTCGGCATATCTGGATGCGCTGGCAAACGGTCGCAAACGACGCACTGCACGGCGGAGACTTCATCTCAACGCCCAAGGCGCCCGCTCAAAGGGCGCCGATATCAAAGTGCTCATCCATAATATTTCAATGAGCGGCATGCTCATCGAGTGTGATGCTGAGCTTGCCGTTGATGATCGAATCGAAGTCGAACTTCCGCATGCGGGTGCAGTCGCGACGAACATTGTCTGGACAAGCGGCAAGCTGTTCGGCTGTCAGTTCGAAGCGCCGATTTCATCGGCAGCGCTGAGTGCGGCTCAGTTGCAGAGCGCGGCGGTCGGCGACGATCCCGACCTAGGTTTAGCGGGTCCGGAGGGAATTGGCGTTGTTTCCTCTGACGCCCGTTTTGGAGCGAACCTGAAGCGGTTGCGAATTGCGAAAGGGCTAAGCCAGGCTCGGGTCGCAGCCGATTTGGGGGTAAGTGGTCCATCGATTTCAGGCTGGGAGTCTGGGCGGGCACGGCCGAAGCATGACCGGCTTACATCTCTCGCGGCTTTGCTCGGAGTTCCGGTGGCTCAACTTCTCGTAGACCTCTCTACGGATCCGTCCGAGGAATTGATAAGCCAAGGACGTGAAAAAATCGCGCGCGCGACGGGCGCCAGCCCAAACAAGATCCGGATTTTCATCGAGGTTTGATGGCTCAATGCCGGGGCGAAATCGTCGCCACTACGAGAATGCGCAGCGATATGGGGTCAACATGTGCGCCGGAGCCCACAGAACCGATTTGTGAGACAAAATTGCGCGGGAGTGGATGCGCAATGGTTGGAAAGTTGTCTGCGGGGATTGGCGGGAGCTCCCTGCACTGATCGTGTCGCCTCCAATTTGATCGGCGCACATTTGTCGGCCCCCTCCGCGCGCTCGCGCTGTGACGGGACAAAGAGATATGAGACAGCAGGCTAATTCCGCGGAGCTGGGCGCGCGTTCCGGAGCGGCGCTTAAGCTGCTAGACATAGTTCTAAAACGGCTTAGCGTCGTGTCGATGCAGTCGACCCAGAACGTTGCGCCACTAAGGCACTTACCACTGCTGGATGGATGGAGAGCGCTCAGCATTACGCTTGTGCTGGTCGGGCATCTTCTTCCAGTCGGCCCTAGTCAGTGGGCCTTCAACGCTCCCACGGCGGCCACTGGTATGGTGATGTTCTTCACACTGTCAGGTTTCCTGATAACGCGTTTCCTGATCGAGGACGGAGATATTCGACGCTTCCTCGTGCGCAGGCTAATGCGAATTGTGCCCCTGGGCTGGCTTGGCATGTTTCTCGCATTTCTTGTGGCTGGCGACGCGAGCCTCGAAAAAATTGCTGGAAATCTTCTATTCTATGCAAATCTGCCTCCGTTCTTTCTCGTCGGTCCAGGCAGCCATTTTTGGAGCCTTTGTCTGGAGGTGCAATTCTATCTGTCGATCGCCATGCTGGTCGCGATCGGCGGCAAACGCGCACTATTTGCTATCCCGCTAGCCTGTGTCGCAATCACCTGTGCACGGCTATACTGGCATGAGCCCATGTCCATTGTGAGCTGGTTTCGCGCCGACGAGATACTTGCCGGTGCGACGCTAGCGCTCATTTATGAAGGTTGGTTTGGGGACCGCGCTCGAAAATTTGTTGCCCATTTCAATTTGTTTTTATTGGCACCGCTTCTGTTTGCCAGTGCCGACCTGCGAACGGGCTTCCTCCCTTTTTTGAGACCTTATATCTCAGCCCTGATGATCGGAGCATCTTTGTACAACGCGCCGTTGTGGCTGCGGCAGATTTGTCAATGGCGCGCCGTTGTTTACACGGCTCAGACGTCTTACGCGCTGTACGTGTTCCACGGGATATTCGCAAATACCTGGCTCGGCTCGGGCGACGCTCTGATCAAATATGCCAAGCGCCCGCTACTTTTTGCCGCTACAGTGGCTTTCGCTCATCTCTCCACTTTTCGCTACGAGAGGTATTGGAACATCATGGCGAAGCGACTGACGACCCAAGCGAGAAACGCTACGGATCCCGGCCTAGTTCCGCGGTAGATGATCGCGCCTTAGCGGCACCCGGAGCAACCAAACGCCTTATCGCCGGCGTCCAACGTGCTCCGGCAGGTCATTATCACTGTCGCGACATATGCAGGCTTCGTTTATCTGGCCTTAGTCATGGACGGTTATGCCCGCTAAATCGTGGTTGGCGGGTTGGCGGGTTGGCGGGTTGGCGGCAGGGCGCATGCGAGCTTCGTCCGGAATCCCCTGCGGCGCTTCAGCCGCTCCGGCGGCACCGGCTTGCTCCTGGCTCCGGAAGCGCTATCGTTGGTGGAGCGTCACACGTACTCCGCGGCGAGGAGTACGTGTGAAGAAAATTTAGTCTGGAAACGACTGTACGGCGCGCTCGGCTATCCAAATGATCGCTATGGGGACAGATATGACGATGACCATTTTTAACCACGCGGCGTAGACGTTTTCAGAAGATGCCTTTGGAAAAATATCTTTGTGTCTCGCCATTCTATAAATAGAGGCGAGGAAGATTCCCGAAATCAGGCTAAGTATAAACGGACTCATCGGTGAACTTGTCCTGTTGCATTTTCTGAAGAATATTAAAGTATTTACATGGTGATACTTATATTGAATATCGAAAGTGTGCAAGCTGGCGCTTAATCGAAGGGCGACCGGAGCTACTCTCTAACGGTCCACAGCGGATCGTCGCATTAAAAGGCAGTTCTATTTGATTGCCTAGGGGTAAAATGGCTAGAATCCTCATAGGTGCTTCAGAGTGCAGTCTCGCGCGAACAACACAGTCTTCTAAACCCGATATCAGTGGTCGATTTGAATTCTGACGCGACTTTCGCTGACGCGAGCAGTGTTGGCGATGATTTCGCGAGCGTTCGCGATCTGGGCGAGCAAATTATTCTCTTCGGGCCGACCCAGCAATTCGGCTAGGCTGACATCCAAGAGGTGCGCCAGCGCAGTCATACGTAGCGGTTTAGGGCGTGTCCTGTTCAACTCCCAACCGCAAACTGCGGCGTCGCTAACACCCATCAGTCTGGCTAGCTCTCTCTGGGTCATGGTTTTAGCCAGGCGAAGTCGCTGCACGCGAAGACCGAAACTTTCCCTATGTCGCGCTGTTGCGGCGGCAGCGCCCGGTCCCACTGCCACAGCAGCTTGCAGGCGTGCTGCACCTAATGAAATCCGGGATATCGGGATTGCGAAATCAAATCCCGCTAAACGGCCGCTGACCCAGGCGACATGGGCTCTCGCGGCGCCGCTATGTGGAAGTTTAACGTCAACAGGATTTCCTAGTTCAAATGGCGCGTCGCCCTCCAGCACGAGACCCCATTCAGAGATATTATGTACGGTGACTTCAATCTCACCGTCCTTAGCTTTTGTACCTGGAAAACGCATGCGGGTCTCGCAGCGCTCTCTGCTAGGTTCAGCGACTCTTTCAATATAGGCAATGACGGTCATGATGCCCCATCTACGAGCGTTGACTCCGCTTTGAAACGCAGTGCTCTATCACCGTGGCATTTATGTGAGAGCCGTGTGGTGGAAATGCTGTGTGTATGTTGATATTTCATCGGCGCGGGATCCGCTCCCTTTTTACGCATCCGGATGATGTCAAAGTATAACAGGATGCGCATCTCGCGTTAAGGCCCCGCCGAACTCTAATTCGCCTTTAGGTGCTACCAAAGTGTTCCATATTGGAAAATGGAATCGACAGAAGCCGATGAACCTTGCGTCCGCGCTAACTGACGTAACGACCCGAACATTGGATCGCGGCAGCTGAGCGGGCTTTTCGGCAGGCTTCGGTGTTACGCGAAATTAGGGCAATAGATTAATGGCGGCAGCCATCGAGCCGGTAAAACGGATTGTTCGGTTCGCCGAGCTCGATTGCGCGGCCCCACTGGCGCCTGCGACGACATCTACCTCGCGGCCGCAGTCCAGAACCTCAGCAAAATGGCTAGGATCATCCCCATCCCAAAGATCGTCATGGCTGAACAGTGAGATGCTATTTTCGGACAGCTCCCATGCCGGAAGGAATTGAGTTGCGACGCGGCGGATTATCGGGCGAAGTGAGACGTGCGAGATGCGCACGTTTCCGAGGATGAGATGGCGGCCTAATTCGTGCTATCGATCCTCGCAAAATCTCGAGGAAAAGGTTGCGATAGACGTTTCATCGTTTCGCCGCATCCCGCACGCTCCGTCTCCATGCGGAAGCCGTCAAGGCATCGCGGATGGGCTTTTGAGCTATTTTGAAGACGACATGGTAACTTCTTGCGAAGACATCTGATGCCCGTCGGGCATCTCGACCATTTGGTTTGGTGGTGCGCGAGCTGAATGCAAAGAGGCCGCGCCAGTGAAGCGCGGCCTCTTTATCAGAGATCGTTCTTTCGGTTAAGCAATCGAGAGACGAGTATCTTTTTTCCGGCGGCGCATTGCGAAGCCCGCACCAGCGAAGCCAAACATCATCATCGCCCACGTCGCCGGTTCAGGAACGGCAGCAACTGCGGGGGAGGCGTTTAGCCGGAACTGCGAAACATCGGACACCGTAGCGCCATTGCCAAATGACATCGTAACGCTGGAGAATGTACCGTTGAAAGCATTGTAAAAATTGCTTCCGTTCTTATCGAGCGCAAACGGCGACGTCACCACGCCGTCGCTGTCGCCGCCAGCGAACGTGAAAAATACATTTCCGTTCGACAGAGCGTCGATGTTAAATTCGAGCGCGCTGATAAGTCCGCTATCAATAGCAAATGTTAGCGGATTGTTCAGCACGCCGTCGACGGCCGCAACTCTCGCTTGCCCATTTGCAAGTCCGATCAGCTGTTCGGTCGATGAGAAAGTTACAGTGCCAGGAGCGTTATTCAAAGTTCCCGTTACCGATGTTCCCGGAGCGCCACTGTTTATGAGGACATTTGAATCAGGCTGGGCGGAACAGCCGCCCCCCAGGCAAATCGTAACAGCGGCCGAAGCCGGAGCAGCGGCGCTGAACAACGCGGCTGAAGCAATTAGAAATGCAATTTTGCGCATGGTCACGCTCCCTGTAACAAAAACGATGCGACCCGCTTTGTAAGTTTGTAGGCAGGCTTTAACACAAAGCGTAACTTCGAGTCGAGTCACCCGCTCGATCGGCAGTCCCGCTATGGGACATTATCTATTGACTGCGCCGCGGGGCCCATCACTGGGATTTCACATGCTTCATAGACAGCGAGATCCAATCCTGAGGCGAGGCAGTGAGCTACGTTGGAGGCAGGTTAAATGGAGCGACATGCGTTCATTTGTTCGCCGAAGACGGATCGCAAACCGACCGCGACAGTCAGCGCTGCAGGCCCCGAATGACGACGGTTCAAGCCTGCGGCGCCGGGAAAATACCCGGCGGCTTTTTGGTCAAATGCCGTGTCTCTAATACCGCCCACGCCGATGCCCGGGAGTTGAGAGAGCACGGGGGCTGCGGCACCGGTACGTCGCCTTGCTGTGCGATGGTATAGGTACAAGCGCTCGAGCGAGGCATCAGCTAGGGTGCGCAGTTCGTCGAAGCAAAATTTGAGCGCGGCACACGACCATATAGTCTGATGGCACCGAGAGCGGCTACCCACTGGACCACACGCCGTCGTGCGGGCTAGAATGAATCGCACGAGACCGCAGCAATCTCGCCGCCGCTCAACGCTGCTCGCGGCCATGGCGAGGAGAGGGGCGATAGGCTTCAGGCGTTAGGGGGCACATGGGTGGGGCGATGTTCGTGCTCCGGTCGAAGCTTGAGTTCAATTCGGAAGGCTCGAGATCGACGGTGATCTGTCCCCTTGGGGACCGGCGTCAACAACGTCTCGCCGGAGCCGGCTGGTCTGCTCCGCGCTGTTCGCGGCGGGGTGCGCCCGTACGGCGGCGCCAAGGCTCGAGGAGGGCTAGGACGAGTCCAAGAAATGAAACTAGCGCGGTTCGGCGTCTCAAGAGGCTCGCCACGCGTGGGGCAATATTTCCATCTCGATGTATCCCGAGGCCAGCGGATAGTTTGACCCAGCCGACCTGTCGATATCATCGCTCACTTTAGCGTTGTTGTGGCAATGCCGCATTAAATAAGCTGTCGGCTCAGTTCTTCATCCATTGTCCCACATACCAATTTACGAAAGCCGGTATTCCCCAGGAAATTGGAGTTTTAGGGCGAAAACCAAGATCGCGACTAATGTCTTCAATGTCCGCGAATGTTTGATGAACATCGCCATCCTGCATTGGTAACAGATTGATTTTGGCTTTCCGGCCACAAGCCTTTTCGATTTTTTTAATTAAGTCGATGAGCCGCTCTGGACTGTTATTGCCAATGTTGTACAGCCGATGAGGAGTTTTGAAGCCGCCGGGTTTTTCTCGATTATCATCTACAGGGGGGTGATCAAGTGCCAAGATTACGCCGTCGACGATATCATCGATAAAGGTAAAGTCACGACGCATGTCGCCGTAATTGTAAACGTCGATTGGACGGCCCTGCAGGACTGCCTCGGTGAACTTCCATACTGCCATATCGGGTCGGCCCCATGGCCCATATACGGTAAAGAAGCGCAGGCCCGTCATCGGTATCCGGAAGAGATGGGCGTAGGTTTCGCTCATGAGTTCATCGGCGCGTTTTGTGGCTGCATAGAGCGAAATCGGCGTGTCCGCGCGATCGGAGACTCGAAAAGGCGCGTCTGAACGCATCCCGTAGACCGACGAAGACGAGGCGTACACCAGGTGCGAAATAGCCCTATGGCGTGCTAGTTCCAGAATGTTGACGTGTCCTGAAACGTTCGAGTGGATGTAGGCGGCAGGATTCTCGAGCGAGTAGCGCACGCCAGGTTGAGCGCCAAGATGAATGATCCGGTCGAAGGTCGTTGTCGAAAGCGCACGAGAGAGCGCGTTCGCGTCACCAAAATCGACGTCCAAAAATGAAAAGGATTCGCCGTGGAGTGCCTCAAGCCGAGCTATTCGTGCGCGCTTGAGGTCGAGCGAATAATATGGCGTGAAATTGTCGATGCCGACCACGCGCTCACCGCGATCCAGCAAAGCTGCAGCAATATGCATGCCAATGAAGCCAGCGGCACCAGTGATTAGCGTAGTCAACTCTTGTCCCCCTCTTGTTGCAGCGGCCTATTTCGACCTGCGCGAGCTCGTCAGCGAAGGCGGATCGTGGATCGTGGATCGGCCGCGTTCTCTGCTCATGGGGGGCAAAAGTAAATTCGCGCGAAAGACCTATGGAATTATTGCGGCTGGATGAGCCCAAAAAAAACCGGTCTTTTATGATGATCTGGGGCGCAGCAGCGGCGGTCGGATCGCGGTCATAACACCCGAGTTGTTACCTAGAGTGTTACCTAGAGCATCTCTGGATTAGGCCGTGTCAGCTAAGTCATTGAAAAATGGTGAGCCCTGCTGGGTTCGAACCAGCGACCTACTGATTAAAAGTCAGTTGCTCTACCGACTGAGCTAAGGGCCCATCGCGGCGCCGCCGAAGCGGGCTTGCGAAGTGAGCCGCCGCCCTAGTGCGCCGATGCGGTGCGGTCAACCGGCTTTGGACGCGAAAGGCGCGCGGCGAGTTGGCGGACGCTGCGGCCGTGCAGGGGATGCTGCCATTCGGGGATGATCGCGCGCAGCGGACCGAGGACGAAGGCGCGCCTTTCGATGGCCGGGTGCGGGATCGTCAGCGCAGCGTCGGACCATGTCCCGCCCGACCAGAGCAGGATATCGAGGTCGAGCGTTCGCGCGCTCCAGCGCTGGCCGGTGCGGCGGCCGAAGCTCGCCTCGATCGCCTGCAGCCGTGCGAGCATTTCGGGCGGGCTGAGCGGCGAGGCGACAAGCGCGACCGCGTTGGCATAGCGGCGGCGCGACGGGCCGAGCGGATCGCTCGCGATGATCGGGCTGGCGTCGACGGCTTCGATGTCGTCGCTCTCGAGCGCCGCGAGCGCGGCGAGCAACACCGCGCGCGGGTCGCCGAACCGCGCATGGCGCCGGTTCGATCCGAGGCCGATGGCATAGAGGGGAAGCGGCATTGCGTTGCTCATCGCGCAGCGCCTATCGCAGTTGCGTGGAGATTGACAGCCCACTGCCCGGAACCGAGCCGCCGCGCGATTGCCCGCGCTGCCCGCGGCTCGTCGCGTTTCGCCGCGAATGCCAGGCCGAGCATCCCGACTGGTGGAATGCACCAGTCCATGCGTTCGGTGATCCCGATGCGTGGCTCGCTTTTGCGGGTCTCGCGCCGGGCAAGCATGGCGCGAACCGGACGGGGCGCCCGTTCACCGGGGATTATGCGGGTGATCTGTTATTCGCGACGCTGTCGGAGTTCGGCCTCAGCAAAGGCCGATACAATGCGCGGATCGACGACGGGCTGACGCTCGACGGCGCGATTATCGTCAACAGCGTCAAATGCCTGCCGCCGCAGAACAAGCCTTCGCCCGCCGAAATTACGAATTGTCGACCGTTTTTCGAGGCGCAACTGGCGGCCTTGCCAAAGGTTCGCGTGATTATCGCGCTCGGCCGGATCGCGCATGACGCGGCTTTACGGGCTTTCGGCGAGCGGCTTGCTGCACACCCCTTTGCACACGGTGCCATCCATATGCTGCCGGACGGGCGCCATCTCGTCGATAGCTATCACTGCTCGCGCTACAACACGAACACGGGGCGGCTGACGCCGGAAATGTTCGCCGATGTCTTCCGTACCGCGATCGCGCTCCGCGATCAGACGAGCGGGCCGAATTCCTCGACGAGTCCACGGTAGAGCGCGCGCTTGAACGGGACGATCAATTTCTCGATCTTGTTCAGCTCGGCCCATTTCCACGCGCGGAATTCCTGATGCTTGGTGTGGATGTTGACATCGCTATCCTCACCCATGAAGCGCATCAGGAACCAGTGCTGGCGCTGGCCGCGATATTTGCCACCCCACAACTTGCCGATCAGATGGTCGGGCAGGTCATAGAAATATTCCTCGCGGCTGCGCGCGATAATCTCGACCAAACCGCCATGGATTCCCGTTTCCTCGCCGAGTTCGCGGATCGCCGCTTCCTCGGCATCCTCACCATCGTCGATCCCGCCCTGCGGCATCTGCCAGGCCTCGCTCGATGTATCGAGCCGCTGGCCGACGAAGACGCGGCCGTCGCGGTTGGCGAGCATCACGCCCGCGCAGGGGCGATAGGGAAGGGTGCTGTGGTCGATCATGCCGCCCCGGTAGCTTCGGCGACGATCGCTTTCAATACGGTCAATGCCCCGCGAATATCTTCTTTGGCGCTGGGGATGCCCTGCGCCAGGTTGATATAGCCGTGGATCGTGCCCGTCGCCTCGCGATAGGTGGTGGGCACCCCGGCCTCGATCAGCTTCGCCGCATAAGCGCGGCCCTGGTCGCGCAGCGGGTCGAGCCCGGCGGTGATGAGCAGCGTCGGGGGCAGGCCCCCGGCCGGGAAATCGAGCGGCGAGGCGCGGTAGTCGGCGGGGTCGGCGGCGTAATGATTGCCGAACCAGGTCATGCTGCCCTGCGTCAGCAGATGGCCTTCGCCGAAATCGCGATAGCTTTGCCAGTCGTCGTGCGTCGTCACGGCGGGATAAATCGGATGGATCGCGATCACCGGTTTCGACGCCGGCTTGTCGCGCAAGGTGAGCGCGGTGGCGATCGTCAAATTGCCCCCGGCGCTTTCGCCGGACAGGACCAGCCCGGTGCAGGGGATATTGTCGGCGACCCAGCGCGTCGCGGCCTCGCAATCGATCGGCGCGGCGGGGAAGGGGTGTTCGGGGGCGAGGCGGTAGTCGACCGCGATCACGGGCATGTCGAGCAGTCGCGCCGCCTCGGCGCAATAGGCATCATGCGTGTCGAGGTCGCCGATCACCCAGCCGCCGCCATGATAGAAGACCATCACCGGTCCGGTTTCGCGAGCCGGGCGGTCGTCATAGATGCGGATGGCGATCTCACCGGCGGGGCCGGGGATGGTCCGATCCTCGACCTTCGCGATCTCGCCGCGCGGCACATCGGCAAGCTGGCCCATTACGCGGAACATCGCGCGCGCGCCCTCGGGCGGCATCTCCTCCATTTTCGGTCCTTCCTGGGCGTTCAGGAAGGCAAGGAAAGCCGCCACGTCGGGGCGCGTATATGCGGTGGTGCCGTCGGTCATCTGCGTCTCTCCCTGATCGCTGTTTTCACCACGCTATTCGGTATCGGCGGGGCAAATTCAATCCCGAAATGAAACTCACCCTGTGCATCACCCTTTGCAGCGCACAATTTTTTCTCAATTGCGGCTTGGCGCGCACGGGCCTAGGCCGATGTCACAGGTTCGCAAGATTTGAGGCAGAAGAGAAAATGGCGACAGCGGTAGTGGACCAGGCCGACAAACGGCAGTCCCCCCTTTCGGATGCGGTAGTGGTGCGATTTGCCGGGGACAGTGGCGACGGGATGCAACTGACCGGCGGTCAGTTTACCCTTTCGTCGGCGCTTGCCGGCAACGACTTTGCGACCTTCCCCGATTTCCCCGCCGAAATCCGCGCGCCGCAGGGCACGCTGTTCGGGGTATCGGCGTTCCAGATCAATTTCGGATCGTCGGCGATCGACACCGCGGGCGACGCGCCTGACGTGCTCGTCGCGATGAACCCCGCGGCGCTCAAGACCAACGTGCCGCAATTGAAGCAGGGCGGCCTGATCATCGCCGACGAGGGCGAGTTCAACGACCGCAACCTCGCCAAGGCGAAATATGACGCAAACCCGCTCGACGACGGCAGCCTCGCCAAATGGCAGCTCCTCAAGCTCAACATCAGCCAGCTGACGATGGACGCGGTCAAGCCCTTCGGGCTCGGCAACAAGGAAGCCTTGCGCTGCAAGAATATGTGGACGCTGGGGCTCTCGCTCTGGATGTTCGACCGAGACCGCCAGCCGCTGATCGACTGGCTCAATGCGAAATTCGCCAAGGCGCCCGACCTCGCCGCCGCGAACGTCGCCGCGCTCAATGCGGGCCATGCCTATGGCGAGACCGCCGAACTCGCGGGTCCGCTCAAGCAGCATCATGTCGACCCCGCACCGGTGGCACCCGGTCTCTATCGCACGCTGACCGGTGCAGAAGGCATTGCGTTCGGGCTCGTTGCGGGCGCGCAGCTTGCCAGGCTGCCGATGTTCTTCGGCGGCTATCCGATCACGCCCGCCTCGGCGATCTTGCATCACCTGTCGCGGCTCAAGGAATATGACGTCACGACCTTCCAGGCCGAGGACGAAATCGCTGCCATCTGCTCGGCGATCGGCGCCAGCTATGCGGGATCGCTCGGCGTCACCAGCTCGTCGGGCCCCGGGATCGCCCTGAAGGGCGAGGCGATGGGCCTTGCGATCATGACCGAGCTGCCGCTCGTCATCGTCAACTCGCAGCGCGGCGGCCCCTCGACCGGCCTGCCGACGAAGACCGAGCAGTCCGATCTGTATCAGGCGGTTTACGGCCGCAACGGCGACGCGCCGATGCCCGTCGTCGCCGCGCGCTCGCCCGGCGACGCGTTCGAATGCGCGATCGAGGCGGTGCGCATCGCGGTGCAATATATGACCCCGGTGATGCTGCTGACCGACGGCTATATCGCGAACGCCGCCGAGCCCTGGGCCGTGCCGGATCTCACGACTTATGATGCCTTCCCGGTCGAATTCCTCACCGAAGCGCCCGAAGGCGGGTTCAAACCCTATGGCCGCGACGAAAATCTCAAACGTCCCTGGGTGAAGCCCGGTACGCCGGGGCTCCTGCACCGCATCGGCGGGATCGAGAAGGAACTCGACACCGGGCACATCAACTATGCCCCCGAAAATCATCAGGCGATGACCGATATCCGCAAGGACAAGATCGACGGCATCAAGGTGCCCGACCAGGTCGTCGAACTCGGCGCCGAGGGCGGCAAGCTCGCGGTCGTCGGCTGGGGCTCGACCTTTGGCCCGATCCATCAGGCGGTGCGCCGCAAGCGCGCCGAGGGTTTGGACGTCAGCCACATCCATATCCGCCATATCTGGCCGCTGCCCGCCAATCTTGGTGAGCTGCTGAAAAGCTATGACCGCGTGATCGTACCCGAGATGAACACCGGCCAGCTCAAGACCGTGCTGCGCGACCAGTATCTGGTCGACGCCAAGCCGGTGAACAAGGTGTCGGGCCAGCCCTTCACCATCGCCGAAATCGAAGCCGCCATCGAGGAGGCACTCAAGTGAACGAGATGACAACCATCGCGCGGACGACGACGCTCAAGGATTGGGAAACCGATCAGGAAGTCCGCTGGTGTCCCGGTTGCGGCGACTATGCGATCCTGAAGGCGGTGCAGCGCACGATGCCCGAAATCGGCACTGCGCCCGAGAATACCGTGTTTATCAGCGGCATCGGCTGCTCGTCACGCTTCCCCTATTATATGGAAACGTATGGCTTCCACACGATCCACGGCCGCGCGCCGGCGTTCGCGACGGGGCTGAAGCTCGCCAATCCGAACCTCGATGTGTGGATCGTTACCGGCGACGGCGACGGGCTGTCGATCGGCGGCAACCACACGATGCACCTGATCCGCCGCAATCTCGATTGCCAGATCATGCTGTTCAACAACGAGATTTACGGCCTGACCAAAGGGCAATATTCTCCGACCAGCCGCGTCGGGACGACGAGCCCGTCGACGCCTTATGGTTCGGTCGACCGCCCCGCGCAGCCCGCGGCTTTCGCGCTCGGCGCCGGGGCGCGCTTTGTTGCACGCGGCTTCGACGTGTCGAAGGAGCTCCCGAACGTGCTGAAGGCAGCACACGCCCATAAGGGGGCAGCTTTTATCGAGATTTTTCAGAATTGTATCGTCTATAACAAAGACGTGTTCGAGGATTTCGCGGCACCAAAGGGTGCCGAGGATCGCCAGCTCTGGCTCAAGCAGGGCGAGCCGATGATCTACGCCAAGGGGACCAAGGGCATAGCGCTCGACGCCGAGGCGCTGCATCTCAAGACCGTCGATGTCGTCGATGGCGACTGGCAGGCTGCGGGTGTGATTGTCCACGACGTCACCAACCGCAGCGTAGCGCACATGCTCGTTGAGATGCGCTTCGGCGAATTCCCGATGGCGCTCGGCGTCCTCTACGACGACCCGCGCCCGACTTTTGAGGCCGATGTCGTTCGCCAGAACAAGGCGGCGGCTGAAGGCAAGACGGCCGATCTCCAGAGCCTGCTCAAGAAAGGGCAGACCTGGACGGTCACCGAGGGCGGGCCCGAACTCTGATCTTGCCGCGGCACCGCGCGTCGGACCTATAGCTCGGCATGGACAATCTGACGCACAGCTTCGTCGGGGCGGTTCTTGGCCAGATGGGGCTCAAGAAAAAGACCGGCCTGGCAATGCCGACGCTGATCATCGCGGCGAACCTGCCCGATATCGACGCGGCCTGCGCGATCTATGGCATCGAATCGCTATCGATGCGGCGCGGGATCACCCACGGGCCGATCGCGCTGCTGGTGCTGCCGATCATCCTGTGGGGGCTGATGCTCACCTTCGACCACTGGCAGGGCCGGCGCGGCAAAAGACCGGCGGAGCGGCTTCCGGTCGACAAGGGCTGGCTGCTCGCGCTCGCCTATGTCGGTTGCTTCAGCCACCCCGCGCTCGACTGGCTCAACAATTACGGCATCCGGCTGCTCGAACCGTTCAGTCACCGCTGGTTCTATGGCGACAGCATCTTCATCATCGACCTGTGGATTTGGATCGCACTCGCTATGTCGGTCTGGCTGTCGCTGCGCGGCGAACGGCGCGCAGCGGCGAACTGGCGGCGCCCGGCATGGATCGGATTCACCGCCGTATGCGCCTATATCTTCGCCAATGGCCTCATCACCGGCGCTGCCGAGCGCATGGCGTCGCGCGCGCTTGAGGCGGGTGGTCAGAAGGATGCGCTCGTCGTCGCGAGCCCGCCGCCGTTCGCCTTCTGGAAACGCGATATCTTCTGGCGGACCGCCGACCGCTACGGCACCGCAAGCTTCGTTCCGGGCGCCGGCGGCGAAGTCGATCTGACCGGTGCACCGACCGGCATGGACGATCCGCGCCTCGCGACGTGGGTCAAGGCCGATCCCGCGGCGCGCGCTTTCCTGTTCTGGTCGCGAATGCCCGTGGCGCAAAGGGATGGCGATGCGATCCTGCTGCGCGACCAGCGTTTCATGCACCCGCTCGCGCGCGACCGGTTCCAGGTCCGCCTGACCGCGCCCGACACCGCCAGCCATCCCGAATGAGCGGGTCCGCGCGACGTCATGGCGCCGCGTGTTTCAACCGATTGTCAGCGCGATGCGTTTGAGGCAGGAAGATGTCAATGAACACGCATGTCAGCCCGCGCCGCGGTAAGGAACTGCTCCGCGCCGACCGTGCCTATCGCTCGGGCGGCGGCATGGCGCGGCTGATCGCGCTGGCGCCCGCGAGCCTCTTTCACCGCATGCTCGACCGGATCGACGCCGGGCTCGCCCAGGGAACGATCGAGAGCCATTTGCCTGACGGCAGCGTGCGTCTGCTAGGCGGGCGCGGCAAGGGGCCGGTCGCGGTCGTCCATCTCCACAGCTGGGCCTCGCTCGCGAGGCTGGCGCTGTCGGGTTCGGTGGGCTGGTATCGCGCTTGGGAAGCCGACGAATGGTCGTCGCCCGATCCGGTGCCTTTGTTCGACCTGTTCATGCGCAATGGTGAAGCCCTGGGCAGTGTCGCGCGCGCGCATGGTCCGTGGCGCTGGCTGAACAAGGCGATCCACGCGCTCCATCACAACGATCGGCGTGGTGCGAAGCGGAACATCCATGCCCACTATGATTTGGGCAATGATTTCTACCGGTTGTGGCTCGATCCGAGCATGAACTATTCGAGCGCCTTATTCACCGATCCCGGCCAGTCCCTCGAGGAGGCGCAGGCGGCAAAGGTCGATGCGATCCTCGATCGGCTAGACCTGCGTTCAGGAAGCCGGCTGCTTGAGATCGGCTGCGGCTGGGGGGCGCTCGCTGAGCGTGCGGTCGAACGCCACGACGTGCTCTATACTGGCATCACTTTGTCGCCCGCGCAGGCCGAAATCGCCGATGCGCGGCTCGCTGCGGTCGATCTGTCGGATCGCTCGCGCATCGAAATCTGCGATTATCGTGACGCGCAGGGACCGTATGACGCCATCGCCAGCGTCGAAATGGTGGAGGCAGTCGGCGAGGCTTATTGGCCCACCTATCTCGACGCGATCGCGCGGCTGCTGCGTCCCGGCGGCAAGGCGGCGATCCAGTATATATTGATCAACGACGCGCTGTTCGAACGCTATGCGGCGAGCAGCGATTTCATCCAGGCCTATATCTTCCCGGGCGGCTGCCTGATCTCGGAAAGCCGCTTCCGCGTGCTGGCCGAAGCACGCGGCCTCGCGTGGCGCGATGTGCATCGGTTCGGCGGCGACTATGCCGAAACGCTCCGCCGGTGGCGCGAAAGCTTCGACGCGGCGGTCGCGGCCGATCAACTGCCGCCGGGGTTCGACGCGCGGTTCGTGCGGCTCTGGCGTTATTATCTGCAATATTGCGAGGGGGGCTTTCGCGGCGGCGGCATCGACGTCGCGCAAGTCACGCTTGAAAAGACAGCCTGAAAACAGGGGGGAGAGAGGCATGCGAAGATTATTGGCGGCGGTGCTGCTGTGCACCGCGGCGGCGGGGTGCAGCGCGCCCGCACCCACCGAGACCGCCGATAAACTGCCAAAGGATCTGAATGTGCTGTTCTGGACCCAGGATCAACGCGACGCTGCCTTCCGCACGATGGAGACGGTCCCCAAGGTCGTGGTCAACACGGTCGCGGCCGGCGGCACCGTCTATCCGCTGCCGCAGGGCAAGCCGATCGACCTTGGCGATGTCGACGCTCATATGGCGAAGCAGCGCAACGCGGGGCTGATCATCGTTCAGGACGGCAAGATCCGCCTCGAAAAATATGCACTCGGCTATGGCGCCGCGGGGCGCTGGACGAGCTTCTCTGTTGCGAAAAGCTTCACCTCGACGCTTGTCGGCGCCGCGGTGAAGGACGGCTATATCAAGAGCCTCGACGATAAGGTCACCGTCTATATCCCTGGCCTCAAGGGCTCGGCCTATGACGATGTGTCGGTGAAGCAGTTGCTCACCATGACCTCGGGCGTCAAATGGAACGAGGATTATACCGATCCCAAGTCCGACGTCGCGCTGTTCAATATGCAAAAGCCGGTTGCCGGCGAAGACATAACGGTCAGCTATATGAAAACCTTGCTGCGCGAAGCGCCCGCGGGGTCGAAGTGGGTCTACAAGACCGGCGAGACCAATTTGATCGGCGTGCTCGTGTCAAGCGCGACGGGCAAGACTCTATCGCAATATCTGTCCGAAAAGATCTGGAAACCCTTCGGCATGGAGCAGGACGCGGTGTGGATGCTCGGCGCGACGGGGCATGAGATCAGCGGCTGCTGCATGTCGGCAAGCCTCAGGGATTATGCACGCTTCGGCCAATTCATCCTGAACGGCGGGGTCGCGGGCGGCAAGAAGGTGCTACCCGACGACTGGTTGCCCGCGGCGACGACGAAGCAGGCGGGCATCGACCTGCCGGGCCGCGGCTATGGCTATCAATGGTGGACGAACGACGATAGCAGCTTCGCTGCACAGGGCATTTTCGGGCAGGGCATCTTCATTGATCCCAAGCGCAAGCTGGTGATCGCCTCGAACGGCAACTGGCCGACCGCGACCGATCCGGAAGGTGTCGGAGCGGCGCGCGAGGCGTTCTACAAGAGTGTGCAGGTCGCTGTGGACAAGGAAGCGAGGCGCTAAGCCCCGTTTCCGGTCAGTCGACGGCAGTTGCCGTTGCTCGCTGGGCCAGCCACACCGCGACAAGCGGGACGGCTACGCCCAGCCCCATGATCCACCAGGTGTCGGCCAGCGTGACGGCGCGGTACAGCGCCGCGCCGATCACCGCGCCGGCGACGATCCAGCCTGCGCCGGTGCCCGCCGAAATGCGCATCGCGAACCAGCCGCCGCCAAAGGTGCCGATGAACCAGCCGACAATCAGCGCGATCGTCGATCCGATCGGGATCAGGACTTCGCCGCTGTTCGGGTCGTAAACGTCGGGCGAAATCTCGCTGCCGGCATATTGCGCGAGCCAGATCAGCCCGAACGCGACGACAATACCGATCACCGCGGCAATTGCCGTTCGCAAAATATCCTTGGTCATTCCCGCGCCCTTGCAAACCCTCTTATGCGAGCGTCTTAGCGCAGGAAAACAAAGATGGCGTTAAGCTTTTTCCATGACCTTGGGCAGCGCGTGAAAGGCGGTGCTATCGAAACCTTCGACCATCAGCTTGGCGACAAACTCGCCGACCGCCGCCGGATCCTTGATGCTCTGTGGGTCTTCACCCGGATAGGCGCGCGCGCGCATCTGCGTCCGCGTGCCGCCGGGATCGAGGATCGCCGTGCGCACGGTCGAGATATTGCGCATTTCGGCGCCATAGCTGGTGACGAGCGTTTCGAACGCCGCCTTCGATGCCGCATAGGCGCCCCAATAGGCGCGCGGCTCGCGCGCGACGCCGCTCGACAATGCGACCAGCCGGCCGTTTGCGGCGCGGCGCAGCAGCGGATCGAAATTGGCGATCAACGCCTGCTGCGCGATCAGGTTCAGCGTCAGCAGCTTGTTGAACTCCTTGCCGTCGATTGCCGCAACCGGAGTCAGCGTGCCGAGCATAGCGGCGTTGAGCACGAGCATGTCGAGCTGCTGCCAGCGTTCGGCGATCGCGCTTGCGAGGCGCGCGATGCTGTCGCCATCGGTCAGGTCGAGCGGGGCGATCGTGGCGCTGCCGCCGGCTTCGTGGATTCGGTCTTCGAGGTCCTCGAGCCCGCCCGCGGTGCGCGCGGTGATCACGACATGCGCGCCGCGTGCAGCCAGCGATTCGGCGATCGCTTCGCCGATCCCACGGCTCGCCCCCGTGACGAGCGCGACTTGGCCCGCCAGTTCTTTAGACGTCGTATTCATTGCGTCAGACAACCCGTTCGGCAAGCAGCGAAAATTGATCTTCCAGTCCATGCTCGTCGAAATCGGTCAGCGTGGTCGGATAGTCGCCGGTGAAGCAGGCGTCGCAATATTTCGGCGCGTCGTTGCTGCGCTTCTCTTCACCCAGTGCGCGATAGAGGCCGTCGATCGAGATGAAGGACAGGCTGTCGGCGTTGATGAAATTCGCCATCTGGCCAACGCTCATCTGCGCCGCGAGCAATTTGGCGCGTTCGGGGGTGTCGACGCCATAGAAGCAGCTGTGCTGCGTCGGCGGACTCGCGATGCGCATATGCACCTCGGTCGCACCTGCATCGCGCATCATCTGCACGATTTTCAGGCTGGTGGTGCCGCGCACGATCGAATCGTCGATCAGCACGATGCGCTTGCCCGCGATCAGCGCGCGGTTGGCGTTATGCTTCAATTTCACGCCGAGGTGGCGGACCTTGTCGCCCGGCTGGATGAAGGTACGTCCGACATAGTGCGAGCGAATGATGCCGAGTTCGAACGGAATGCCCGATTCCTGCGCATAGCCGATCGCCGCGGGCGTACCTGAATCGGGAACCGGGATGACCAGGTCGGCATCGACCGGATTTTCGCGCGCCAGTTCGGCGCCGATCGCCTTGCGCACCGAATAGACGCTCGTTCCGTCGACGATCGAATCGGGGCGCGAGAAATAGACATATTCGAAAATGCACGGCCGCGCCGACTGTTCGGCGAAGGGGCGGTGCGAGGTGAGCTGGCCGTCACGGATGATGACAAGCTCGCCCGGCTCGACCGAACGCACGAATTCGGCGCCGACGACATCGAGCGCGACGGTTTCCGACGCGAGGATATGCGCATCGCCGAGCTTGCCGATCACGAGCGGGCGAATGCCGAGCGGATCGCGGCAGCCGATCATGCCTTCTGCGGTCAGGCAGATCAGCGAATAGGCGCCCTCGACCTGCTTCAATGCGTCGATGAACCGGTCGAGCAGCGAGCGGTATGCCGACGTCGCGACGAGGTGGATGATCACCTCGGTATCGCTGGTCGACTGAAAGATCGAACCGCGGCGGACGAGCACCTTCTTGAGCGCCGTCGCGTTGGAAATATTGCCGTTATGCGCGACCGCGAACCCGCCCGTCGACAGGTCGGCGAACAGGGGCTGGACGTTGCGGAGCGCGGTTTCGCCGGTGGTCGAATAGCGGACATGGCCGACCGACGATCCGCCTTGCAGCTGGCGCATGATGTCGTCGCGGTCGAAATTGCCCGCGACATGGCCCATCGCGCGGTGGGTGTGGAACTCCTTGCCGTCGAAGGCAGTGATGCCCGCGGCTTCCTGTCCACGGTGCTGCAGAGCGTGAAGCCCCAGCGCGACTACCGCGGCGGCGCTATCGGCGCCATGAATACCAAATACGCCGCACTCCTCGCGGAGCTTGTCGTCATCAAAAGGGTGGGTCGTCAGCATGTCATTCCAGGGGCAGGGGGGCAGTGACTGGGGCGCATATAGGGACGGCAATCGCAAATGTCGCCCCCCTAATCACCGATTTGTCATAGTGCGCGTGAACAACGGCGTGACAGTGGCTCCAAACCTGCTCTAAAGCGCACTTTATGGATGATCAGCGCGACACGACCGACCGATTTTCTCCGCGTTTCGACGCCGCCGGACTGGTAACCGCAATCGTCACCGACGCCGATACGCATATCCTGCTGATGGTAGCGCATATGAATGCCGAGGCGATCGAGCAGACTCGCGCGACGGGACAGGCGCATTTCTGGTCGCGGTCGCGGGCTGCGTTGTGGCGCAAGGGCGAGACGTCGGGCAACGGCCTGACCGTCGTGGAGATGCGGGTCGATTGCGACCAGGACGCGCTGCTGCTCCGCGTCAAGCCCGCGGGGCCGGCATGTCATACCGGGCGTCGGTCCTGCTTTTATCGCCGTGTCGAGGCCGATGGCGGCCTGATCTTTCTGGCGGACGATGCGCAGGGTTGACGCCGCCGCGCTCGCGGTTCTGCTGCTCGCCGGGTGCGGGCGACCCGCGCCGGATGAGCGCGCGAAAGGGATCGACTCCAGCAACCCGCTGGAAGTGGCGGCACGCGAGCGCGGCGTCGTCCACCCCGAAGCCGCAAGCCCGGTCGGCGTGTTCGAGCGCGCGCACGATCTCGGCCGCGATGCAATGTGCGTCGTTCCCGATGGCGCCGGAAAATGGCGCTTCGCCGTCACTGCCGCCTTTGGCCCCGGCCTCTCGTGCGCCGCCAACGGAACGATGGTTCGCGAGGGCGGCGGCTGGCGGATGCGCTTCGCCGGCGCGGATGGTTGCGAAGCCCTTGTGCATGAGGAAGAGGATGAGCTCCGCTTGCCCGGAAAGCTGCCACCACAATGCCGCAGCCTGTGTCCCGGCCGCGCCTCGCTTGCGGGGCTCAGTCTGCCGCGCGCGAGCTGGTCGGCGAGCGACGCGGGGGGCTTGCGGATCGCCGATCGAGGCGGCAATATGCAGCATCCGTGCGGGGGCTGAACTGCCCCGAATTGACCCGCTTTGCCGGGCTTGACGTTCACGTCAACGGAAACTAGTTTCACCGGCATGACCGAACAATATGGCCACGCCCATATCGATACGCCCGACCATCTGGGGCGCGAACAATTCAGTATCACCGACTTGTCGACCGAGTTCGGGGTCACTGCCCGCGCGCTGCGTTTTTACGAGGATGAAGGGCTGATCAGCCCGTCGCGCAAGGGATTGTCGCGCATCTATTCGAAACGCGACCGCGCGCGGCTGGCTTGGATACTTCGCGCCAAGCGCACGGGCTTCAGCCTCGCCGACATTCGCGAGATGATCGACCTTTACGACGTCGGCGATGGTCGAAAGCTGCAGCGTCAGGTGACGATCGAGAAATGCGAGCAGCGCATCGGCCTGCTGCAACGCCAGCGCGACGATATTGACAGTGCTGTAGATGAGCTGTCACGTTTCATCGACATGGTGAAGAAAGTCGACGCCGGCCAATAAGCCGACCTGAGCCTCTCCCCAGGCAAGTTTGACATTGTTAGCTGCTTTTCAGAAGGATACCCCATGCCCGTCTATCGCGCTCCCGTGCAGGACACGCTCTTTCTTCTCAACGATGTGCTTGGGATCGAACGTTATTCGAACCTGCCCGGTTTCGCGAGCGCGACTCCCGACATGGTCGAAGCGGTGCTGACCGAGGCCGGCAAATTCTGCGAGGAAGTGCTGTTCCCGATCAACCAGTCGGGCGATCTCGAAGGCTGCACACGCCACGAAGACGGGTCGGTGACGACGCCAAAGGGCTTCAAGGAAGCGTATAAGGCCTATTCCGAAGCCGGCTGGGGCCTTCTCACCGCGCCCGAGGAATTCGGCGGGCAGGGACTGCCGCACGTCATCGGTTTCCCGGTAGAGGAATATCGCAACGCCGCCAATCAGGCGTTCGCCATGTATCCCGGGCTGACGCAGGGCGCGACCGCGGCGATCCTCGTCAAGGGTTCGGACGAGCAGAAAGCGACCTATGTCCCCCGGATGATCGCGGGCGAATGGGGTGGGACGATGAACCTGACCGAGCCGCATTGCGGCACCGACCTTGGCCTCATCCGCACCCGCGCGGTGCCGAACGGCGACGGCAGCTATGCCATTACGGGTACGAAAATCTTCATCTCGTCGGGCGAGCACGACCTGACCGACAACATCATCCACCTCGTGCTGGCAAAGACCCCCGACGCCCCCGACAGCGTCAAGGGTATCTCACTCTTCATCGTGCCCAAGTTCATCGTCAACGACGACGGCTCGCTCGGCGACCGTAACACGCTGTCGTGCGGGTCGATCGAGCACAAGATGGGTATCCACGCCAATTCGACCTGTGTGATGAATTACGACGGTGCCAAGGGCTGGATGGTCGGCGAGGAGAATAAGGGCCTCGCCGCGATGTTCGTGATGATGAACGCCGCGCGCCTCGGCGTCGGCATCCAGGGGCTCGGGCAGGCCGATGTCGCGTACCAGAATGCGGTTCAATATGCGCAGGACCGCCGTCAGGGCCGCGCGCTCACCGGGCCCAAGGATCCGCAGGAAAAAGCCGATCCCCTGTTCGTTCATCCCGATGTCCGCCGCATGCTGATGGACGGCAAGGCGACGGTCGAAGGGCTGCGCGCGCTCTGCACCTGGGGGGCGCTGCAAGTCGATCTTGCGCATGTTGCCGAGAGCGAGGAGGAGCGCCAGCGCGCCGACGACCTCGTGAGCCTGCTGACGCCGGTGATCAAGGGCTTCGGCACTGACAAAGGCTATGACGTCGCGACCAACGCGCAGCAGGTGTTCGGCGGCCACGGCTACATCGAAGAACAGGGCATGTCGCAATATGTCCGCGATGCGCGCATCACGATGATCTATGAAGGCGCGAACGGCGTGCAGGCCATGGACCTTGTCGGTCGCAAGCTCGCACAGAATGGCGGGCGCGCGATTCAGGCCTTTTTCGCGATCGTCGACGAGGAATGCGGGCGCGCTAAGGGCGACGAAGCGCTCGCCGATTTCGCGACGCGCCTCGAAAAGGCGAATGGCGAACTCAAGGCCGCGACGATGTGGTTCATGCAGAATGGCATGGCGAACCCGAACAATGTCGGCGCCGGCGCGCACCATTATATGCACATCTTGGGGATCGTCGCGCTCGGCTCGATGTGGCTGATGATGGCCGAAGCGGCGCAGAAGGCGCTCGCCGAAGGCCGCGGCAACAAGGCGTTCCTCGAGGCCAAGCTCGTCACCGCGCGCTATTTCTCCGAACGCTTCCTGCCCGACGCGGGCTCGCTGCGCCGCAAGATCGAGGCGGGCAGCGAGGCGATGATGGCGCTGACGCCCGAGCAGTTCGTCGCCGCCTGACCCGCGCCCTTGCAACCATCGCCGCTGTCATGCGTGTCGGCGGCGATGAGCAAAGGGGACCTGAAACCGATCGTCGTCGAGGGCCGCAATTGCTGGCGCATCGAGCGCGCCGAGAAGGCGCGGATGATCGTCGACGCCGCCGACTATTATGCGCTGCTCGAGCGGCTGATGGCAGAAGCGAAGCAGCGCATTTTGCTCATCGGCTGGGACTTCGACCCGCGCATCGCGCTCAAGCCCGACAAGGATGGCAAGGGCGAACCGCTCGGCAATTACCTGCTGCGGCTCGCGAAGGAAAAACCCGATCGCGACATCGATATATTGCGCTGGAATTTCGGCGCGCTGAAGCAGTTCGCAATGCCGCGCATCCTGTCGATGGTCGCGCGCTGGAAACTCACGCGCTCGATCAGCTTCCGCCTCGATAGTGCGCATCCGGTCGGGTGCAGCCATCATCAGAAGGTTGCCGTATTCGACGACCATCTCGCGGTGTGCGGGGGGATCGATGTCGGATCGCGCCGCTGGGATACGCGCGATCACAAGGACGACGATCCGCACCGCACCGCACCCGATGGCAAGGCCTATATGCCGTGGCACGATAGCACGATGATCCTGGCCGGCCCCGTCGGCAACGCGCTCGCCGATCTCGGCAACGAACGCTGGCAGCGGGCGACCAAAAAACCGCTGCGCGATCTGGAAGGCCAGGGCGAGAATTGGCCCGACGACCTCGAACCCGATTTCGAGGGCGTGGATGTCGCCATTTCGCGCACCCGCGCCGAATATGACGGTTGCGAGGAAATCCGCGAAATCGAACAGCTCTACCTCGACATGATCGCCGCGGCCGACCGCTTCATCTATTTCGAAAATCAATATTTCACCTGCGGCAAGATCGCCGCCGCGATCGCCGAGCGGCTGAACGAGGATGATGCGCCCGAATTCGTGATGGTGATGCCGAAGACCGCCGATGGCTGGCTCGAGCAGATGGCGATGGACGCCGCGCGCGTGCAACTGGTCCGCGAAATTGCCAAGTCGAAGCATGGCGACCGGCTGAAGGTCTATTATCCGCGCACCAGGCGTGGCGAGCCGATCTATGTCCATGCGAAGACTGCCATCGTCGACGACCGCATGATCCGCGTCGGCTCGGCGAACATGAACAACCGCTCAATGGGGCTCGACAGCGAATGCGACGTGACGATCGATGCCGCGCTGCCCGCGAACAAAGGCGTCAAACCCGCGATCGTGCGGCTGCGCACATCGCTGATCGCCGAGCATCTCGATGTGAAGGAAGATGAGGTTGCGGCCGCATTCAAGCGCACCGGCTCGCTGATCGACACGATCGAGGCGCTACGCGGCAAGGGGCGTTCGCTGGAACTGCTCGATCTCGTTCCGCCGGGTCCGATGGACGAATTCATCGCCGAGAATGAGGTGCTCGATCCGACCAGTCCCGATGCCATGTTTGAAGGCTTCACCGAACGCGGCCTCAAGAAGAGCTGGCACCGCGGGCGCAGCTGGATGGGGCGCCACCGGCCATTTCGGCGCAAAACATCCTGATTGCCCTGTGCGCTTAGTCACTTGCGGTCGCGGGTCATGCTCATATGATGGCCGCAATGACCGACGCCGGACCACCGCCGATCAAGCCAAAGCGGCTTTCCGCTTTCATCAGCCATCACAGCTCGCAGGTTGAGACCGCTCGGCGATTAAAACGCCTGCTCGCGGTGCGTGGGATCGATGGCTGGCTCGCGCCTGACGACATCGCCGCCGGCACTGCCTTCGACCAGTCGATTGTCGACCAGATCGACCGATCGGACGCGATCGTGCTGCTCTTCTGCCCCCAGTCTGACCAGTCGCGCCATGTGAAGCGTGAACTGATGTTGGGCGAGGACAGCAACAAGATCATCCTGCCGGTGCGGCTGGAGGATGTGCGCGCGCAGGGGCTCGCATACTGGCTAAAGGATTATCAGTGGATCGACTGGTTCGCGGGTGAGGAGCAGGCGGTCGAGCGGATCGTCGCCGCGATGAGCCCGGGCACAGCGCCTGCGGTGTCGCCCGGCACGACCGCGCGGCAAATGTCCGCACCGCTCGCGCCGCGGCGTAAGCGGTTATGGATGGTCATTGCGGCGGGCGTTGCGCTCGTCGGGCTGATCGGGGGCGGCATCTGGTGGCAAAGCCGTACCCCGACGGCGGGCGATCCGGGCGCGGCGGTCGCCGACAATCCGATCGAAGCCGGTATCTGGACCACCAAGCGCGAGGTCGTCGAAATTCTCTTCCCCGAAATGGCGCCCGAATTCGTCGCGCAATTCAAACAAGTGCTGGAAACCGACCCCGATCCCGAAGATTGCATTGCACCGAAAGTTGCGGCGAAACCCGGCGTGCTGCTGTTCGATCCGGACCATGAAGCCAAATGCACGATCGGCGCGTTCAAGATGAACGGCGGCCGGATCAGCGGCTACCTCAACTGCAAGCCCGCGGGCGAAGACCCGAACGCCAATTTGCAGATAACGATGCGGGGCACCTACACACGCACCAGCATGGAGTTCGACAATCTCGTCACCATGCAATCGAGCCAGGGCATGGTGCGGTTCCGCAGCCATGAAACGCAACGCTGGCTGCGCGGTCCTGCCTGCAGTTGATCAGTCCGCGAGCGAAAGGATGTGCTTCGCCTGTTTGAGGTGCGGCGCGTCGACCATCTTGCCGTCGACCTGCAACACGCCAACGCCGGGATTGGCGGCAAAGGCATCGACGATCGCCTGCGCGCGCGCGGTTTCGTCCGCGCTGGGGGTGAAGGCGGCGTTGATCGGTTCGACCTGCGACGGATGGATCGCCATCATGCCGGTAAAGCCGTCGCGCCGCGCGCGGGCGGCATAGGCGGCGAGACCCGTTTCATTCTTGATCGCCGGAAATACCGTATCGATTGCGGCGGCGCCCGCAGCATGGGCCGCGAACAGCGTCATCGCGCGCGCGACCTCATAGGGCGAGGTATAGCTGCCATCGGCTTCGCGGCTCGTCGTCGCGCCAATCGCGGCTGGCAGATCCTCGGCGCCCCACGTCAGGCCCAGCAGGCGGTCTTTCGCCTCGCGATAGCTGCCGAGCGTGAAGATCGCCGCGGGGGTTTCGGTGGCGATCGGCAGGATCGGTGGCAGCGAGGCATCGCGTGCAGCTTCGCTGCGCAGGATCGTGTCGAGCTGCGCGATGCTCGGTGCGCCTTCGGCTTTGGGCAGCATGATCGCGTCGGGCCCGGCGCCAAGGATTGCGGCGACGTCGGCGGCGGTCAGATGCCCGTCGAGCGGATTGACGCGCACCAGCGTCACAACTTCGCGGGTTCCCGCCAGATAGTCGGCGATCGCGTGACGCGCCGCATCCTTGTTCGCGAGCGATACCGAATCCTCGAGATCGAGGATGATCGCATCGGCGCCCGACGCCGCGGCCTTGGCGAAACGCTCGGGGCGGTCGCCGGGAACGAAGAGGAGGGAACGTAGTCGCATTAGCTGGCCTTCCGCTGGACAAGGGCAGAACGCTCGCACTGGCAAACAAGTTCATCGCGCTGGTTGATCGCGCGGTGGAGGAAGGTGACGATCCCGGCATTCGGCCGCGATTTCGATTCCTTGAGGCCAATGATTTCGCTCTCGGCCCGAAGCGTGTCGCCGATAAACACCGGTTTCGGCATGACGAGCTTGTCGTAACCGAGGTTGGCGACGAGAGTGCCGAGCGTTGTGTCGCCAACCGACAGCCCGACCATCAGGCTGAAAGTGAAGGTGCCGTTGACGAGGATCTGGCCGAACTCCGACGCCTTCGCTGCCTCGATGTCGAGGTGGAGCGGCTGCGGATTGTGCGTCATCACGGTGAACAGCAGATTGTCGGTCTCGGTCACCGTGCGGCGGATGTCGTGGGTCAGCGTATCGCCGATGGCCCATTCGTCGAAAAAGCGTCCTGCCATGTTCAGTCCCTTAAATGGAGTTTCATGCCGACATGGCTTTGGACAAAGCCGAGCCGGGCGTAAAAGCGGTGCGCGTCGGTGCGGGCCGCCGACGATGTGAGCTGGACGAGCTTGCAATCGCGCGCGCGGCATTGCTCGACGGCCCACAGGATCATGTGTTCGCCGAGCTTCTGCCCGCGCAGGTCGGCCACGATGCGGACCGCTTCGATCAGCCCGCGCCAGCTGCCGATGAAGGACAGCCCGGGAAGGAAGCTCAATTGCATCGTCCCGACGATGCGCCCGTCGAGTTCTGCGGCGATCAGATGCTGGTTCGGGTCGGTGTCGATCGCCTCGAAGGCGGCAAGGTAGCGCGGGTCCGACGGATCGGCTTCACGCCCCGGCGGGATCGTCTCCTCCGCGAGCATCGCGAGGATGGCGGGAAGGTCCGCCACCGTCGCGTCGCGAAGGACGAGTTCGCTCACTCCGCCGCCTCGATCCGCGCGAGCAGCGCCTCGACCTGAACTTGCGCGCCCGCCGTCGCGTTGAGTTCGGCGACGACGCCGTCGAACGGCGCGGTCAGGCTATGCTCCATCTTCATCGCTTCGAGCGTCAGCAATTTCTGTCCCTTGGTCACCTTGTCGCCCGCGGCGACCTCGACCGCGATGACCTTGCCCGGCATTGGCGAGAGGATCGCGCCGTCGCCCGCGGCTGCGCCAGCGCTGCCTTCGGCACGCCAGGGCGTCAATTGCCAAACCGAACCACCCTCGGCAACGAGCATCGCGGGAGACGGCTCCTCGGCGCCAGGACCGTGCAGTTCGACTTCGACGCGCTTGCCGTCGAGCAGGAAGGGCGCGTTCCGCACATCTGGCGCGTTCAAGCGGAAGCCCGATTGCAGCGACCGCGGAACCATCGCCATCGCGGCGTTGGTCAGCGCCTGCACGGTCGGCACAGGTTCTTCGGTCATCGCATCACCGTCGCGGCCGATCAGCCCGGTATCGACGGTACCCGCCACAAAATCGGGATGATCGAGCGCGTTGATGAGGAAGGCCGAGTTGGTCTTCACCGGCCAGATCGCGCTGTCCTCCAGCATCTCGGACAGCAATTCGCGTGCTTCCTCGCGGTCCTCGCCCCAGGCGATGACCTTGGCGATCATCGGGTCATAGAAGGGCGAGACTTCGGCGCCTTCATAGACGCCGGTATCGACACGGCCGATATGTTCGGGAAGCTGGAACAGTTCGAGCGTACCGATCGAGGGCAGAAAGCCCTTCGCCGGATCCTCGGCATAGAGCCGCGCTTCCATCGCCCAGCCGTTGATCGCTAGTTCGTCCTGAGCGAGCGGGATCGGCTCGCCCGACGCGACGCGGAGCTGCCATTCGACCAGGTCGACGCCGGTGATCTCTTCGGTCACCGGATGCTCGACCTGCAGGCGCGTGTTCATTTCCATGAACCAGATGCGATCGGCGCGGAGGCCCTCCGATGCGTCGGCGATGAACTCGATCGTGCCGGCGCCGACATAGTCGACCGCCTTCGCTGCGCGGACGGCAGCGGCGCAGAGATCGGCGCGCGTCGCTTCGTCCATGCCGGGGGCCGGGGCCTCTTCGATCACCTTCTGGTGGCGGCGCTGCAGCGAGCAGTCGCGCTCGAACAGGTGGACGACATTGCCGTGCGTATCGCCGAACACCTGCACCTCGATATGGCGCGGGGTCAGGATATATTTCTCGATCAGCACATGGTCGTTGCCGAACGACGCCGCCGCCTCGCGCTGGCACGACGCCAGCGCGTCGATGAAATCGCCTGCGGCATCGACCTTGCGCATCCCCTTGCCGCCGCCGCCGGCGACGGCCTTGATCAGCACCGGATAGCCGATTTCGCCTGCCTGTTCGGCAAGGAACGCCGGGTTTTGGTTCTCGCCCATATAGCCCGGCGTCACTGGCACACTGGCAGCGGCCATCAGCTTCTTCGCTGCGTCTTTCAACCCCATCGCAGTGATGGATGCGGGCCTCGGCCCGACCCACACGAGCCCGGCATCGGCCACCGCCTGCGCGAATTCGGCATTTTCCGACAGGAAGCCGTATCCCGGGTGGATCGCCTCGGCGCCAGTCGCCTTCGCGGCGGCGATGATCTTCTCGCCGATCAGATAGGATTCGCGCGCCGGCGACGGCCCGATATGCACGGCCTCGTCGGCCTCGCGCACATGCAGCGCTTTGGCGTCGGCGTCCGAATAGACCGCAATTGTGCGGATACCCATCTCGCGCGCGGTGCGGATGATGCGGCAGGCGATTTCGCCGCGATTGGCGATAAGCAGGGACTGGATCATAGGGTTCCGTTCACTTCGAAATGCAGGACATGCGCTTCCTTTTCGATCAGGAAGTCATCGTCGAAATCATAATATTTGGCGACGTCGACCGGCGTGCCGGCAAAGCCCTCGATCACGTCGAGATTGTCCCAGAAGGTCAGCATCTCGAAATGAACGACATCGCCGTCGGGGCGCTGCAGGCACCACGCACCGCGATTGCCCGCGACCGACCGGTAGTCGGGAATGGCGACCTCGAGCATCAGCTTGAGATAGGCCTCTGCCTTGTCCTTGGGGACGATCCCGTGCCATCGCCGCGCGATCATGGATGCGCCTCCGGAAAGCCGTGCCGGACATGCAGCGCGTGGAGCAGTCGCTTGAAGTCGCCCACAAAGCGCGTGCCTTGATGCTCGCCGTCGGCAAGCTCGGCCGGTGCATCGTCGCCAAGCACCAGAACCGGCAGATTCTGGTTCGCCTCGCCAACCGCGGCGATCACTGCATTGCGCGGGCGCGGAAAGGCGATGCGGATGACCTCGATCTTTGCGGCCTGCTCGGGATAGTTCGCCAGCAACCCGTCGATGGCGATGCAATCGCGGCAATAGAAATTCCGTCCGGGCAGCGCGGGGTCTTCGAACAGCGGATCGAGGAGATAAAGACGGTCGTTCATGATCACACCACCAACATGATCGCGTTGCCGAAATTGTGCACCGCAACGGGAAGAAGCAGGCTGCCGGTGCGTTCGCGGAGCCAGACCGCCAGAAAGGATGGAATGGCGGTGAGCGCCATCGTGATGACGTCGAACTGAAACCCATCGCCGGCGGAATAGCTCAAAGCATGCGCCAGACCGAACAAGGCGCACGACAGCACGGCGCCCCAGCCCCAATCGATGCCGAGCAGCCTGATCCGGCCCCGGAACGCTTCGTTCAGCGCCAAAAGAAGTATGCCGCGATAGAAGGGTTCTTCCTCCAGCCCCGGCAGGGTGAGCTGGAACGCCAAGGTTTCGCCGGAGGCGGGCTCGTTCGGAAACGACAAGGCGAGCGCCAGAAAGAAAAGGCAATAGAGGACCGCGACCGGCACCGCCGCACGTAGCGAGCCCGCGTTCTGCTTGAGCGTCAATCCTGAGCGCCGCCAGCCGAAAGCCGGGTGCGATGCGATCGCCAGCGTCGCCGCCAGCGCGAGCAGCTTGCCCTGCCAATTCCAGTCGCTCGCGCCGAACAGGTCGGGCAGGGCGCCATAGAAATTGGTCAGCAGCGCGTCGTTGATCACGGCCAGTCCCGCCGCGACAAACAGCCAGCGCGGCGAAAATCCGCCGCGATTGGCTAGGCCCAGCGCAAAGCCTGCCGCCACCAGCATCGCCACGACGGCGATTATGAAAACGACCGCATCGGGCATCGTCACATCCGGAACACGCCGAAGCCGCGTTCCTCGACCGGGGCGTTCAACGTCGCGGCGAAGGCGAGCCCGAGCACATCGCGCGTCTGCGCCGGGTCGATGATGCCATCGTCCCACAGGCGCGCCGTGGCGTGATAGGGATTGCCTTCATCCTCATATTTCTGGCGGATCGGCGCCTTGAAAGCCTCGGCCTCCTCGGGCGTCCATTTTTCGGCGTCGCGGTGGACGGTTGCAAGCACGCTCGCCGCCTGCTCGCCGCCCATCACGCTGATCCGGCTGTTGGGCCAGCTGAACAGGAAACGCGGAGAATAGGCGCGGCCGCACATGCCGTAGTTGCCGGCGCCGAAGCTGCCGCCGATCAGCACGGTGATCTTCGGCACTGTCGCGGTTGCCACCGCGGTCACCAGCTTGGCGCCATGCTTGGCGATGCCTTCGGCCTCATATTTGCCGCCGACCATGAAGCCGCTGATGTTCTGGAGGAAGAGCAGGGGGATGCGCCGCTGCTGCGCCAGCTCGATGAAATGCGCGCCTTTGACCGCGCTTTCGCTGAACAGCACGCCGTTGTTGGCAAGGATTGCGACCGGAATGCCCCAGATATGCGCAAAGCCGCACACGAGCGTGCTGCCGTAATTCGCCTTGAACTCGTGAAACTCGCTGCCGTCGATGATGCGCGCGATCACTTCATGGACGTCATAGGGCGCACGGACGTCGTCGGGGACGACGCCGTACAGCTCTTCGCCGGCATATTTGGGCGGGCGCGGGGCTTTTAACGGAACTTGGAAGCCCGTGTTTTCGCCAAGATGGCTGACGATGTCGCGGACGATCGTCAGCGCATGTTCGTCATTCTCGGCGAGATGGTCGACGACACCCGACTTCTTCGCATGCAGATCGCCGCCGCCAAGGTCCTCTGCGCTGATCTCCTCGCCCGTCGCGGCTTTCACCAGCGGCGGGCCGGCGAGGAAGATCGTGCCCTGATTGCGCACGATCACCGTCTCATCTGACATCGCGGGGACATAAGCGCCGCCCGCGGTGCAGCTTCCCATTACGCAGGCAATCTGCGGGATGCGCTTCGCCGACATATTCGCCTGATTGAAGAAGATGCGCCCGAAATGGTCGCGGTCAGGAAAAACCTGATCCTGATGCGGCAGGTTTGCGCCGCCGCTGTCGACGAGATAGATGCACGGCAGGCGGTTCGCCTCGGCAATCTCCTGCGCGCGGAGGTGCTTCTTCACAGTCATCGGGTAATAGGTGCCACCCTTCACCGTCGCATCGTTGCACACGATCATGCACTGGCGCCCCGACACCTGCCCGATCCCGCAGATCAGCCCCGCGCCCGGCACTTCACCGTTATAGAGGTCGTTCGCGGCGAGCTGGCCGATTTCGAGGAAGGGCGCGCCCGGGTCGAGCAGCCGTTCGACGCGCTCGCGCGGCAGCAATTTGCCGCGGCTCGTGTGCCGGTCGCGCGACTTTTCGTTGCCGCCGAGCGCCGCTTCGGCGACCGCCGAGCGCAGCGCGTCGGTCAGCGCACGGTTATGCGCGCTGCGGGTGCGATATTCGTCGCTGTCCGCGTTGATGCTGGTGCCTAGAACCGGTGCGCTCACTGTACAGTCTCTCCCTGAAATCGGTTCGGAACTAACCCGTCGCTCGTCGATTGAAAAGCGCAGCAGGCCGAAAATGGTTGGCGTTGAAACCAGTTTTTCGCACGCGTCGGCCGCCTGCCTATCCGTGACAAAACAAGGTCATTTCCATGAAAAAAGCTGTCTTTGCCGTTCTTCTGTCTACCGCCGCGGTTCTCGCGGGCCCCGTCGCTTGTAGCAGCGGCAAGGACAGCTCCGCCGCCTACACCGTCGGCACTGAAATCGGGATCAGCAAGGCCGCGATGGACACCGCCGCAAAGCCCGGCGATGACTTCTACGCCTACGCCAATGGCAATTGGGACAAGACGACCGAAATCCCCGCCGACCGCTCGTCGATCGGTGGTTTTTACGTCGCGCAGCTCGAAACCGAAAAGCGCAATCGCGAACTCGTCGATGCGATCGTCAAGGGCGATGCCGCCGCCGGCACGAACGAGGGCCGCATCGCCGCTTTCTATAAAGCTTACACAGACACCAAAGCGATCGATGCCGCGGGCATGAAGCCCGTCGCCGCCGACCTCGAGCGCTTTGCCGCGATCGCCGACAAGGCTGCGCTGTCGAAGGTCCTCGGCGAACAGCTCCGCGCCGACGTCGACCCCTTGAACGCGACCGATTTCGGCACCGAGAATCTCTTCGGCGTCTTCGTGACGCAGGGGCTCGCGACCCCGGGCGACGTCATTCCCTATCTGCTGCAGGGCGGGCTCGGTATGCCCGAACGCGAATATTATCTGTCGGCCGACCCCAAGATGGCGAGCATCCGCACCGCCTATCAGGCCTATATCGCCAAGCTGCTGACCGCCGCGGGCCAGAGCGACGCCGCCGCGAAGGCGAAGCGCATCTACGACCTCGAGGTCAAGATCGCCAAGGCGCATGCGACCCGCGAGCAGAGCGAGGACTTCACCAAATCGGCCGACGTCTGGGCGAAGGCCGATTTCGCCAAGAAGGCGCCCGGCATCGACTGGCCGGCGTTCATGAGCGCTGCGAAGCTCGACAGCGCGGCCAAGTTCGGCGCTTATCACGCGAACGCGATCACCGGCCTGTCGGCGCTCGTCGCCTCCGAGCCGCTCGATGCGTGGAAGGACTGGCTCGCCTTCCATCAGATCAACAGCCACGCCGACGTGCTGCCGAGCGCGATCGATGGCGCGCACTTCGCCTTCTACGGCACGACGATGGCGGGCACGCCGCAGCAACGCAGCCGTGACAAGCGCGCGCTCGACGCACTCGACACCTATCTCGGCGATGCGGTGGGCAAAGCCTATGCCGACAAATATTTCCCCGCCTCGGCCAAGGCAGAGGTCGGCGACATGGTGAAGAACATCAAGGCCGCCTTCGCGACGCGCGTGAACACGATCGACTGGATGGCGCCCGAGACCAAGAAGGAAGCGATCAAGAAGGTCGAAACGATCGCGGTCGGCGTCGGCTACCCCGACAGCTGGCGCGATTATGGCAGCTACACCGTCGGCGCCAACCCCTATGCGAACGAGGTCGCGGGACAGCAGGCCGAATATGCGCACCAGCTCGCCAAGATCGGCAAGCCGATGGACAAGGGCGAGTGGTGGATGGTTCCGCAGACCGTCAACGCGGTGAACCTGCCCGTCCAGAACGCGCTGAACTTCCCCGCCGCGATCCTTCAGCCGCCCTTCTTCAACGCCAAGGCTGACCCCGCGTTTAACTATGGCGCGATCGGTGCGGTGATCGGGCATGAAATCAGCCACAGCTTCGACAATAATGGCGCGGCGTTCGATTCCACCGGGGCACTGCGCAACTGGTGGACCCCGGCGGATCTGGCGAAGTTCAACGCGGCGGGCGACGCGCTCGCGGCGCAGTTCGACACCTACAAGCCGTTCCCCGACCTTGCGGTCAACGGCAAGCTGACGCTGGGTGAGAATATCGCCGACGTGGCGGGGCTTCAGGCTTCGTACGACGCCTATCGCGCCTCGCTCGGCGGCAAGGAAGCGCCGGTGATCGACGGCTTCACCGGCGACCAGCGCTTCTTCATCGCCTTTGCGCAGACCTGGGCGACCAAGATGCGCGCCGAGGCGCTGCGCGCGCGTGTCGCGACCGACGGCCATGCGCCGGGCATGTACCGCGCGCTGACGGTGCGGAACCTCGACGCGTGGTACAAGGCGTTCAACGTCCAGCCGACCGACAAGCTGTATCTCGCACCCGACAAGCGCGTCCGCGTCTGGGGATAATGTCAGGGGAGGGCGGGGCAATTACTTTGCCTCGTCCTTGCCCGATGGCTCGCCGGGCTTTTCCTTCAGGATCAGGTAGCGATAGACGCCGATCGCGTTGATGACGAGCAGCGCGATATTCTGCCACCCGATGCCTTCGCTGTCGGGCTGGAGAAAACCCCAGGCGATCAGCGCGATGCTGCTCGTCACGAAAACGACAAACGCCCAGCCGGTCCAGCGTCGCCCGAGATTAAGCGACACGACCAGCGCCGCGAGCGTTGCCGCGCCCGCACCATAATATTGCAATACGGTGAGCAAAGTGTCGTTCATCGCGGTTCGATAAGGTTGCTGACTTCGACGAGGTTGCCGTCGGGGTCATGGAAATAGAGCGAGTTGATTGTGCCCGTAGCGCCATCGCGCAATCCCGCGTCGACGATCGCAACGTCCTGTGCCTCCAGATGCGTGCGCCATTCGGCAACCGGCGTATCGCTGAGCAGGCAAAAGTTCCCGCTGCCCGGCACCGTGTCGCGGGCGATGCTCGGGCTGGTTGCGGCATCCTGCAGGCTGATCTTGTGAACGCCGAACTGCAGCGAATATTTGCCCGGCCGCTCCTCGCGTGCAGTCATGCCGAGCACGCGTTCATAGAAGGCGCGCGTCTCCGCGACGTCGCGCACGCACAGCACGATATGGTCGAAGCCGGAGACACGAAACCCGCTCATCGCCCGTTCGCCGTCGCGCCATGCACATATTCGGGCTTCAGCCCGCGCGCGCTCATGCCGCCCCCAGCAGCGCGAAGACGCCCGAGGCGGAGAGAAAGGGCCAGCCGATATGGCGTCCGCGCGTATAGATCGCGTCGAACAATCCAGTTGCAGTCCAGGCCGCGCCGATCAGCAGGATCAGGCCGCGCGGCGTTCCCGGCCAGACGACCGACGCCGCCGAAACGAGCATCAACAGGGAAAGCGCATGCCATGCAAGACGGAACACCTTGCGGGCGAGATCGATGCTCATCACCCCTTGGTCGAGCGTCATCAGCGGACCCATCAGCCTGCGCTCACCCAGATAGCCATGAATCCCGGCCGTCGTCACCATGAAGGCGGCCGACAGCCAGAGCCAGATCACGCGCCGGCGCCGATCAGTTCGCGGCCGATCAGCATGCGGCGGATTTCGTTCGTGCCCGCGCCGATGTCGAGCAGCTTGGCGTCGCGCCAGTAACGCTCGACCGGCCAGTCCTTCGTATAGCCCGCGCCGCCCAAAGCCTGGATCGCTTCGCCCGCGACCTTCACCGCATTCTCACTGGCGAGAAGGATACAGCCCGCGGCGTCGAAGCGGGTCGTCTGACCAGCGTCGCACGCCTTGGCGACGTTATAGACATAGGAGCGCGCCGATTGGAGCATGACATACATGTCGGCGACCTTCGCCTGCATCAGCTGGAACGATCCGATCGGCTTGCCGAACTGCTTGCGTTCGCGGACATAGGGAATGACCGTGTCGAGGCACGCCTGCATGATCCCGAGCTGGAGCCCGGCGAGCACGACGCGCTCATAGTCGAGTCCCGACATCAGCACGCCGACGCCGCCATTTTCGGGGCCCATGACCTGCTCTTCAGACACTTCACAATCGGTGAACACCAGTTCGGCGGTCGGCGAGCCGCGCATGCCGACCTTGTCGATCTTCTGCCCGATGCTGAACCCCGGCATGTCCTTCTCGATCAGGAAGGCGGTGATCCCGCGCGACCCGGCTTCGGGGCTCGTCTTGGCATAGACGACCAGCGTGTCGGCGTGCGTCGCATTGGTGATCCAGAATTTGGTGCCGTTCAGAACGTAACCGCTGCCCTTGCGCTCGGCCTTCAACTTCATCGACACGACGTCACTGCCGGCGCCGGCTTCGGACATCGCCAGGCTGCCGACATGCTCGCCGCTGATCAGCTTGGGCAGATATTTCGCCTTCTGTTCGGCATTGCCCCAGCGGCGGATCTGGTTGACGCAAAGGTTCGAATGCGCGCCGTAGGAGAGGCCGATGGCGCCCGATGCGCGGCTGACTTCCTCGACCGCGATGACATGCTCGAGATAGCCGAGGCCGAGCCCGCCGAACTCTTCCTCGACGGTGATGCCGTGCAGCCCGAGGTCGCCCATCTGCGTCCACAGCTCGTCGCGCGGGAACCAGTCGTCGGCGTCGGCCTTCGCGGCGAGCGGAGCGATCTGTTCGTCGGCGAAGCGGGCGGTGGTGTCGCGGATCATGTCGGCGGTTTCGCCGAGCGCGAAATCGAAATCGGGGGTGGCGCGCATGGATTACCTATCGATCGAGGGGGCGGGACTGCGCGCGAGTGTGCATCAAAATATCACCATAGGGAAATTGAAATGAAGTGAGATTTGGCATAAGAAAAATTTATGATAAAGCGCACGCATATCCGCCAGTTCCTCGCCGTCGTCGACGCCGGCAGCTTCACGCAGGCGGCGCTGCGCATCCGCGTGACCCAGCCGGCGCTGTCGACGGGCATCGCCGAACTCGAAAAGCTGGTCGGCACGCCGCTGTTCATCCGCAACCGCCGCCAGATCCGGCTGACCGAGGCGGGTGGGCGTTTCCTGCCCATTGCGCGCGATCTCGAGCGCGGCTTTCGCGCCGCCGACAGCTTCGAGCGTGAGAGCGACCGCCGGTCGAGCGAACTCAAGCTCGGCGTGATCCGCTCGGCGCCCGCAGAATTGCTGCAAGCGATCGCCGCCGCGCTGCGGCCGGGCTTCGCGATCGAACTTGTCGAGAACAGCGACTCCGAACTCCGCGCCGCGCTCGGCAGCGGCCGCATCAACATGGCGCTCGTCCCGCTGCGGCCGGGCGAGCGCGGCGATCATGTCATGCCGCTTTATGAAGAGCCGCTCGTGATGTTCATCGCATCGGATCATCCGCTCGCCGGACGGATCGAGGTCGGGCCCGAGGAACTCGCCGCCGAAACGATGATCGCGCGCCGGTCGTGCGAATTTCTCGACGCGACGAGCCGTTTCTTTACGCGCCACGGGGTCCGCCCGCGCTTCGCGCTGCGCAGCGAGAGCGACGAGCGCTGCCTGCGCATGGTCGCGGCGGGGATCGGGATCACCACAGCACCCGTCTCGCTCGCAATCGACGGCATCGTTCCGCTCAAGGTCGCGGGCTATGATTTCCGCCGTGAACTCGGCCTGATCGCCGACCCCGCGTGGCGCACGCTCCCCGAAATCGCGCCGCGGCTCGCGCACGCGCTCGAAACGATCGGCGCAATCGCAGCCGAGTGGCGGCAGATGAAAGTCGACATCGCTGCATAACCTGCACCCCAAGCCTGGCTTGCAGCGTCAAAAGGCCATAACGTTTGCTCGCTCACATAACGCAGCGGTACGGGGACGTCCTTCACCCCGTCCATTTGGACGTATGCCCAGATGAAAAATGTCCTATTCCGCTCTCCGTGGCGGAAGCGCGAGGAGGCGAGTTTGTTGTCGTCTGATTTACAGACAAAATCACTGGAGCTGACCCATCTCGACCGGCTCGAGGCCGAGAGCATCCATATCATGCGCGAAGTGATGGCCGACGCCGCCAAGCCCGTGATGCTGTACAGCGTGGGCAAGGACAGCGCGGTCATGCTGCACCTCGCGCGCAAAGCCTTCTATCCCTCGCCGCCTCCGTTCCCGCTGCTCCACGTCGACACGACGTGGAAATTTCAGGCGATGTACGAGTTGCGCGACCGCATGGCGGCCGAGAGTGGGATGGACCTCATCGTCTATCAGAATCCCGAGGCCAAAGAGCGCGGGATCAATCCGTTCGATCATGGTCCGCTGCACACCGATATGTGGAAGACCGAGGGGCTGAAGCAGGCGCTCGACCTCCACGGCTTCGACGTCGCCTTCGGCGGTGCGCGCCGCGACGAGGAAAAGAGCCGCGCGAAGGAGCGCATCTTCTCGTTCCGCACCGCGACGCATGGCTGGGATCCGAAAAAGCAGCGGCCCGAGCTCTGGAACCTCTATAACGCCCGCAAGGCGAAGGGCGAAAGTATCCGCGTCTTCCCGATCTCGAACTGGACCGAGCTCGACATCTGGCAATATATCGCGCGCGAAAATATCCCCATCGTGCCGCTCTATTTCGCCGCGCCGCGTCCCACCGTCGAGCGCGATGGCCTGCTGCTGATGGTCGACGACGACCGCTTCCCGCTGCTGCCGGGTGAGACGCCGGTGGAACGTTCGGTGCGCTTCCGTACCCTTGGTTGCTACCCGCTCACGGGTGCAGTCGAGAGCGAGGCCAGCACGCTGTCCGAGGTAATCCAGGAAATGCTGCTGACCACGACCAGCGAACGGCAGGGCCGCATCATCGACAAGGATGGCGGTGATGCCAGTATGGAGAAGAAGAAACAGGAGGGGTATTTCTGATGACCGACCCCATCTACGTCACCGACGCCCTCATCGCCGAGGACATCGACGCCTATCTCGAACAGCATCAGCAAAAATCGCTGCTGCGCTTCATCACTTGCGGATCGGTCGACGACGGCAAGTCGACGCTGATCGGCCGACTGCTCTATGACTCGAAGATGATCTTCGAGGACCAGCTGGCCGCGCTCGAAGCCGACAGCAAGCGCGTCGGCACGCAGGGACAGGAGATCGACTTCGCGCTGCTCGTCGACGGCCTCGCCGCCGAGCGCGAGCAGGGGATCACGATCGACGTCGCCTACCGCTTTTTCACGACCGAGAAGCGCAAGTTCATCGTCGCCGACACCCCGGGCCATGAGCAGTACACGCGCAACATGGTCACGGGCGCCTCGACCGCCGACCTCGCCGTCATCCTCATCGACGCGCGCAAGGGCGTGCTGACGCAAACGCGCCGCCACAGCTTCCTCGCGCATCTGATCGGCATCAAGCATATTGTGCTCGCGGTGAACAAGATGGACCTTGTCGGCTACGACAAGACCGTGTTCGATCGTATCGCGCTGGCCTACCGGGCGTTCGCGAGCGAGATCGGCATCACCAACTTCACCGCGATCCCGATCTCGGGCTTCAAGGGCGACAATATCACCGCGCTCTCGGACAACACGCCCTGGTTCAAGGGGCCGGCGCTGATCGAACATCTCGAAACTGTCGAGATCGGCAGCACCGCCGACGAGGCGAAGCCGTTCCGCCTGCCGGTGCAATGGGTCAACCGCCCGAACCTCGATTTCCGCGGCTTCTCGGGCCAGCTTGCGAGCGGCAAGGTCAAGCCCGGCGATGCTGTGCGCATCCTGCCGAGCGGCAAGATGACCACCGTCGACCGCATCGTCACCCTCGACGGCGATCTCGATGAGGCGGTGGCCGGCCAGTCGGTAACACTGACCCTTGCCGACGAGGTCGACTGCTCACGCGGGGACGTCATCTCCGCCGCCGACGCGCCGCCCGAAGCGGCCGACCAGTTCGAGGCGACGCTTGTGTGGATGGCCGACGAGGCGATGATCGCGGGCCGCGCTTATTGGCTCAAGCTCGCGACGCAGAGCGTCTCGGCGACGATCCAGCAGCCTAAATATGAGATCAACGTCAACACGCTCGACCATCTTGCGGCGAAGACGCTCGAACTCAACGGCATCGGCGTGGTGGAACTATCGACAGACAAGCCGATAGTGTTTGAAACCTATGGCGACAACCGCACTCTCGGCGGCTTCATCCTGATCGACAAGCTCACCAACGCGACCGTCGCGGCGGGCATGCTGCACTTCAGCCTGCGCCGCGCGCAGAATGTCCATTGGCAGGCGACCGACATCGACCGCGACATGCGCGCCAGCCTCAAGAACCAGCGTCCCGCGCTCCTCTGGTTCACCGGCCTTTCGGGGTCGGGCAAATCAACGATCGCAAACCTCGTCGAGAAAAAGCTGCACCGGATGAACCGCCACAGCTTCCTGCTCGACGGCGACAATGTCCGCCACGGCCTCAATCGCGACCTCGGCTTTACCGAGGCCGACCGGATCGAGAATATCCGCCGCGTCGGCGAGGTCGCGAAATTGATGAGCGACGCCGGCCTCATCGTCATCACCGCCTTCATTTCGCCCTTCCGCGTCGAGCGCGAAATGGTGCGCAGCATGTTGCCCGAGGGTGAGTTCATCGAAGTCTTCATCGATACGCCGCTGGCCGAGGCCGAAAAGCGCGACGTCAAGGGCCTCTATAAAAAGGCGCGAGCGGGTCAGCTCAAGAATTTCACCGGCATCGACAGCCCTTATGAGGCGCCGGAGAATCCCGAAATTCGTATCGACACGACCGCGATGACGCCTGAAGAGGCGGCGGACCTGATCATCGATCGCTTGTTGGGATAGACATGACTACGGGGGAAAGTGACGAACAGCTTGCCGAACGGCTCGCAACGGCAGCGGGAACGATATTGCTCGACCTGCGCGAACGGGGCGATCTCGAAGGCAAGGCGCTGGGTCAGGCGGGCGATAAGCAGGCCAACGCCATGCTGTGCCGCGAGATCCGCGCCGCGCGGCCAGACGACGCGCTTCTTTCCGAAGAGGAAAAGGACAATCCTGTCCGCTGCGGCCAGTCGCGCGTCTGGATCGTCGATCCGCTCGACGGCACGCGCGAATATGGCGAAGGCAGGGACGATTGGGCGGTGCATGTCGCGCTCGCGGTCGATGGCGTCGCTACGGTTGGCGCGGTCGCGCTGCCCGGACTTGATGTTACATTGACCTCGGGCGCTCCGCTCTCGCTTCAGCCGGCAAACGAGCCGCTCCGCATGCTCGTCAGCCGCACGCGTCCCGCCGCCGAAGCGGTCTTCGTTGCCGGAAAGCTCGGCGCCGAACTCCTCGCCATGGGTTCGGCGGGGGCCAAGGCGATGGCGGTGGTGCGAGGGGAGGCCGACATCTATCTGCACACCGGCGGGCAATATGAATGGGACAATTGCGCGCCGGTCGCGGTGGCGCAGGCGGCAGGCCTGCATGTCAGCCGCGTCGATGGATCGCCGATCCGCTACAACAATCCCGACACCTATTTGCCCGACCTGCTAATCTGCCGGAAAGAGTTTGCCGCCGAGGTGCTTCGCCTCGCCGCACAATATTCACCGGGCTGACGGGCAGGGCATTGCCAGCGGCGCGGCTGCGTCTTAATCCGTTGCATCGAAAAACCGAAAACGGGAGATGCGCCATGACCGACCTGCCTGAAACCAACCTCACCATGCTGACACTCGTGAAGCCCGAAGGGCAGCTCGAAGTTTCGCTCGAGCGCCGTCCGATGCCGACGCCGAAGCCGCACGAAGTGCTGGTGAAAGTGCTCGCCGCGCCGATCAACCCGTCCGACCTTGGCCTGCTGTTCGGCGGTGCCGACATGTCGACCGCGCGCGCGTCGACCAGGGACGGCCAGCCACTGATCGTAGCCGACGTGCCGCCGGCGGGCATGCGCGCGATGAGCGGCCGTATCGGCGACGCGCTCGCGATCGGCAACGAAGGCTGCGGCACCGTCGTCGCGGCGGGCGACACGCCCGAGGCGCAGGCGCTGCTCGGCAAGACCGTCGCGCTGCTCGGCGGCGAGATGTACGCCGAATATCGGTGCCTGCCGGTACAGATGGTGATGCCACTCCCCGACGGCACCGATCCCGCCGATGGCGCTTCCTGCTTCGTCAATCCGCTGACCTCGCTGGCTTTCACCGAGACGATGCGGATGGAGAACCACAGCGCCATCGTCCACACTGCCGCGGCGTCGAACCTCGGCCAGATGCTCGTCAAGATTTGCGCGAAGGACGGCATCCCGCTCGTCAACATCGTGCGCAGTGACGCGCAGGTCGAGATACTGAAGGGCATCGGCGCGAAATATATCGTCAACAGCAGTGCCGACGATTTCATGGAGCGACTGATCGACGCGATCGTCGAGACCGGCGCAACGCTCGGTTTCGATGCGACCGGTGGCGGCAAGCTCGCGGGTCAGGTGCTCACCGCGATGGAAGCCGCTGCGGTCAAGCGCATGACGACCTACAGCCGCTATGGTTCGGACACGTTCAAGCAGGTCTATATCTATGGCGCGCTCGACCTGTCGCCGACGACCTTTTCGGCGCGCAGCTTTGGCCTGACCTGGGCGCTCGGCGGCTTCCTGCTGACGCCCTTTATGGCGAAGGCGGGGATGGAAACCGTCGGCCGCATGCGGAAGCGCGTCGTCGATGAACTGACGACCACTTTCAAGAGCCACTACAGCCACGAAATTTCGCTGACCGAGGCCCTGAATGTCGACACCGCGCAGGCGTACAACGCGAAGCGCACGGGCGAGAAATATCTGATCAAGCCGCACGGCTAAGGATGGCGTCGCCCCCGCGAAGGCGGGAGCCGCTATCGTCCTAGCGCAAGGTTGCTAGCGGGCCCCGCCTTCGCGGGGGCGACGGCTTCTCGTTACCGCTTCATGCACTGGCGGACGTCATCGCGCTTATATTCGCTGCAATTCCACAGGGCCTTTTCGAACCCCGCCTTGTCGTCGCGAAGGTAAGAAAAAGTCATCGCCGCACGCTGCGTATCGCTCATCGCGTCGCTGTCGGGTTTCAGCACCGGGTTGGTCCAGCCCATGAACTTGCAATAGGGCTTGTCGCCGCACAGCCGCAGCGCGGTGGTGACGAAGCTTTCGGGGGCCGCCTTGCGGTCGAGCTGGGTGTAGATGGTGTCGCGACCCGCGCTCTCACCCGCGCCGGCGACGACGCGCGCTTCGCCGACGGCGGCATTGGCATCGACACCCGTCGCCAGATCGGTCGGTAACCCCAGCGCCATTGCATGCAGCGGCGATATCGCCGCGAGCTTCGCCACCGGGCCATCGCTTCCCGATACCGCGCCGCGGAAAGCGCCGGGCGTGCCCCAATAGCCCGGCCAGCGGAAAAACAGGTGCGTATCGACGATCGCGATCTTCTCGAGGCTGTCGCTCCAATAAGGACGCACCCAGTCTGTGTGATAGTGGGTGGCGAGGCCAACGGGCGGATAGGTCCCGCCCGACAGCATCATGTCGGCATTGTTGCGTGCGCGCTGCCACGCCGCGTCCGAATAGCGGCGGTTCAATGCCCCGTCGCAGGTGAAGGTAAACTGGCAGCCCGTTGTGCGTTCCGACCCCTGGAATACGACGCCGCAGATCGATTTCGGGAAGGCGGGATGCCGGGCACGGTTGATTACGACCTGGCCGACCGCCTGCTGCCCTTTCGCGTCGTCGCCCGCCTCGTAAATCATCGCCGCGGCAAGGCAATCACGCGCGCGGGCTTTCGCGTCGCCGCCACCTGCATACACGAAGGGCCGCGCCGCGATGAAGCCCTTCGTGATCAGCGCGACTTCAGCGTTTTGCGCGCGCGCGTCGTCTTCGGTGACTGGCGCCAGCTCCATCGGCGCGACTTCGGGTACGATATTGGCTGGCGGCGCAATGGGTTGTCGATGCGCGACATGCGTTCCCGTGCGGGTCGAATGGCTCGCGAAGAGCACCGCCACCACCGCCGCGGCCACGATCAGGACGAACAGCCAGCCCGTCCAGTCGCGCCGCAAGGGCAACGCCGTTTGATCATCTTGGGGGGGCACGAGCGTCCTCAGATCTCCGGGAGGAAATCGGGAACCGACAGGTAACGCTCGCCGGTGTCATAGTTGAAGCCGAGCACGCGGCTGCCTGCGGGAAGCTCCGCGAGCTTCTGTGCGATGGCGGCGAGGGTGGCGCCCGACGAGATGCCAACCAGCATGCCTTCCTCGGTCGCGGCGCGACGCGCGAAATCCTTCGCGGCGGCGGCATCGACTTTGATTACGCCGTCGAGCAGATCGGTGTGGAGGTTGCGCGGGATGAAGCCGGCACCGATGCCCTGGATCGGGTGCGGCGCAGGCTGGCCGCCGGAAATGACCGGCGAGGCTTCGGGTTCGACCGCATAGACTTTGAGGTTCGGCCAATGTCCTTTCAGAAACTGCGCAACCCCAGTGATATGGCCGCCGGTGCCGACGCCGGTGATCAGCGCGTCGATCGGCGTGTCCTTGAAATCGGCGAGGATTTCGGGGCCGGTGGTGCGGACATGGACGTCGATATTGGCTTCATTTTCGAACTGCTGCGGCATCCAGGCGCCGGGGGTCGTCTCGACGAGTTCGATTGCGCGCTCGATTGCGCCCTTCATGCCCTTTTCGCGCGGCGTCAGGTCGAAGGTTGCACCATAGGCCAGCATCAGCCGGCGGCGTTCGACCGACATGCTTTCGGGCATGACGAGCACGAGCTTGTAGCCCTTGACCGCGGCGGCCATCGCGAGGCCGATACCGGTGTTACCCGACGTCGGCTCGACGATGGTGCCGCCGGCTTTCAGGCTGCCGTCCTTTTCGGCGGCTTCGATCATGGCGAGGCCGATTCGATCCTTGATCGATCCACCGGGATTGCTGCGTTCCGACTTCACCCAGACTTCGGCGTCGGGGAACAGCTTGGCGACACGGATGTGCGGCGTGTTGCCGATTGTCTCGAGGATCGAATTGGCTTTCATGATCGGTGCGCTCTTTCCTTGAATTCGAATCGCGGGTCGCGGCGGACACGATTTGGCCAGTCTCCGGCGCGCAGCCAGAGTGCCTCGTCCGCCAGCGCCGGCGTGGTCGCGGGTTGTAACGATGCGAGCAGATACTGTCCATAAGGCCAGTCGGCGACGCCCGAGTCCGCATTGATATGGCCGAACGGTCCGGCATTGACGAAACGAGCGTCCCAGTGCCGCGACAGGCGCCAGACATAGGAGGTTTTGGCATAAGGATCATCATCGCTGGCCACGACGATCATCGGCGTCTGCGACGACAGCGCCGGCGAGTCGGTGAAGCTTTCGACCCGTGTATCGCGCCGGAGCTGCGTCAGGTCGGGCGGTGCGACGAGCAGCGCGCCGGCGATACGGTCGCGCGCGACGCTGCTGGCGGCGGCGAACCAATGGGCGAAGGCATGGCAGCCAAGGCTGTGAGCGGCAATGAGGACGGGTTCATGTTCGGCGTCGATCGCGGTCGCGATCTTCTCGACCCATTCGTCCTTCACCGGCTCGTCCCAGCCGCCGAGCTCAATTCGCTCGCAGCGGTTGAAACGTCGCTCCCACAGGCTTTGCCAATGGGTCGGGCCGCTGTTGTAGAGCCCGGGAATGGTCAGGATTTTGTGGCGGATATTCGAATTGTGCATGGCGGTCGCTCCATCGGGGGAGTGAGGGGGAACCGCGGTGACGGGTGCGTCTTTTTAACTCAACTGATTAAATTGACAATAGCCTTTTGACGAAATGAGCGCGAGGTACGGTGAATGGTTTGATACTATCCGCCGGTATGCCTGAACTGCGGCTCGAATGTGCGCGCACGTCGCAGCTCGGGAAATATCCAGGCCCAGAGCGCGGTCACACCGACCGCCGCAGCGCCGCCTATGACAACAGCGCCGACCGGGCCAAGCGCGGCAGCCATCGCCCCGGCACGCATTTCGCCAAGCTCGTTCGAGGCGGAAATGGCAAGCCCCGACGCGGCGCTGACGCGGCCGCGCATATGGTCGGGGGTGTTGAGCTGGATCAGCGTGCCGCGCACGAAGACCGAGAACATGTCGGCAGCGCCCATGAGGACAAGGACCGCGAGCGACAGGAGCAGGTTGGTCGAGAGGCCAAACACCACGGTGCCTACGCCGAAGGCGGCGACCGCCCACAGCATCTTCACCCCGACGTTGCGTTCGATCGGGCGGATGGCAAGACCTACGGCTACGCCGACCGATCCGAAGGCGACGGCGGCACGCATCAATCCTGCGCCTTCGGGCCCCGCGTGCAATATATCGCGGGCGAACACCGGGAACATCGCGGTCGCGCCCGCCAGCAGAACGGCGAACAGGTCGAGCGTGATCGTCCCGAGCAGGAAGCGCTCGACCCATACGAAGCGCAAACCGTCGACCATCTCGCGTAGGGGGTGGCGGCGCACTTCCGCGGGCGGCGGCTGGACCGGCCGCACACGGCTGAGGGTGAAGGCCGATATGGCGAGGAGGATGGCAGAGAAAACATACACCGCGCCCGGATGCGCGGCATAGATGAGGCCGCCCGCCGCCGGGCCGATCACCGACGCCGACTGCCAGGCAATGCTGCTCATCGCGATGGCACGTGGGAGCACCGCGGGCGGGACGATATTGGGCGCAATGGCGCTCATTGCTGGCCCCGAAAAGACGCGTGCGACGCCGTGGAGCGCGGCGAGGGTGAAGAGCAACGGCAGCGTCAACTGGTCGTGCCAGGTGAACCAGCCGAGGGTGGCGGCAATGAGGAGGTCGATGAGGTTCGAAAAGATCGCGACGCTACGCCGCTCGAACCGGTCGGCCGCCCAGCCCGCGACGGGGGTCAGGATAGCGAGCGGAACGAACTGGAACAGGCCGAGCAGTCCGAGCTGGAACGAGGCTTCCTTGATCGACATGCCATAGTCGGTGCGCGCGGTGTCGTAGAGCTGATAGCCGATCACGACGACCATCGCGATCGTCGCCATCACCGCCGTGAAGCGCGCGAGCCAGAAATAGCGAAAGTCGGGAAAGCTGAGCGGGGAAGGGGCTTTGGGCGTTGCGTCCGGCATCACCGGTTCTTCGCCTTCGGGTGGGGGGATCGTTGCCATCGCCGTCCGCCCTATCGTGCTTTTCGTCGCTGTCCAGTCACCCTTGTGTATGCCGTTCGTCGATTATGGGATGCCATCGGCCAGACGCAGTGGCAGAAACCCGCGATCGATTGAGGGAGACTATCGAATGACAAGCAAATTTGCCCGCTTCGGCGGCGCGGCGATGGCAGCGACGCTGTTGGTACTGACCGCATGCAACGCGTCGGAAAACAAGTCGGCGGCTGCGTCGAGTGCGAAGAACTGGACCGAATTTCGCGATAATTTCCTGAAGGGCTATTTCCCGCTCAATCCGAATTTCGCGGTCTATCAGGGCAAGCATGAGTTCGACGGGCAACTTCCAGACTGGTCGCCCGAGGGTATCGAGAAGCAGGCCGCGTATCTCGAAAAAGCGATCGCCGACGCGAAGGCTTTCGACGGCGAGATGACCGATGCCGAAAAGTTCGAGCGCGATTATCTGATCCATGTTGCACAGGGGCAGCTCTTCTTCCTTCGCGATACCGATTTTGCGCAAAAGAACCCGTCCTTCTACACCGGCGCGCTCGATCCCAACGTCTATATCGCGCGCCCCTATGCAGATGCGACGACGCGGATGAAGGCATTCATCGCTTATGCCGAAAAAGTCCCCGCCGCTGCCGCGCAGATCAAGGCGAACCTTAAGCTTCCGCTACCCGCGACCTTCGTCAAATACGGAACCGCGGGCTTTGGCGGCTTTGCCGATTATTATAAGGGCGATGCCAAGGCGGCCTTTGCCTCGGTCAAGGACGAGGCGCTGCAGAAGCAGTTCGACGACGCCGTAGCAAAGGCCGGCGCGGCGATGACCGATCTTGCCAAATATGTCGGATCGCAGCCGGGCACGCCCGACGGCTATGCGCTCGGCGCCGACAAGTTTGCGAAGATGATCCTGACCAATGAAGGCGTCGATACGCCGATCGCCGAGCTCGAACGCATCGGTCAGGCCGACCTCAAGCGCAATCAGGACGCGCTGAAGGCGGCTTGCGCGACTTACGCCGCGGGCATGACGATCGCCGACTGCATGAAGAAGATGAACTCGGACAAGCCCGCCGACGGCCCGGTGGCCGAGGCGCGGCGCCAGTTGCCGACGCTGCGCGCCTTCCTGATCGAAAAGGACATTGTGACAATCCCCGGCACCGAGCAGGCGCAGGTCGAGGAATCACCGCCGTACAACCGGCAGAACAGCGCCTATATCGACATCCCCGGACCGTATGAGAAGGGCCTGCCGTCGGTCTATTATATCTCGCCGCCCGACCCGACGTGGGACAAGCAGACGCAGGCCGATTTCGTACCTGGGCGTAAGGATCTGATGTTTACGTCGGTCCACGAGGTATGGCCGGGCCACTTCCTGAATTTCCTCCACTCGAACCGCGCCGAAAGCATCTTCGGCAAGCTGTTCGTCGGCTATGCCTTCGCCGAGGGCTGGGCGCATTATACCGAGGAAATGATGTGGGATGCGGGGCTGGGCGAGGGCGATCCCGAGACGCATATCGGCCAGCTGTCGAACGCGCTGCTCCGCGATTGCCGCTATCTGTCGGCGATCGGTCTGCACACCAAGGGTATGACCGTCGCCGACAGCGAAAAGCTGTTCAAGGAACAATGCTATCAGGACGAAGGCAATGCGCGACAGCAGGCGGCGCGCGGCACCTATGATCCCGCCTACCTCAATTACACGATGGGCAAGCTGATGATCCGCAAGCTGCGCGAGGACTGGACGAAGGGCGACAAGACGAAGTGGAAGGCATTCCACGACGAGTTCCTGTCGTACGGCGGCCCGCCGATCCCGATGGTACGCGCGGCGATGATGAAGGAAGCGACGCCCAGGGCGGTCTTCTGAGGCTGGCGAATCGAACGGCCGGCGGCTAGCCTCTTCAAAACAGGGGGCTAGCCGATGGTTGACGTGTTCATTTCCTATTCGCGCGACAACAAGGCGCGCGTCGCCGACATCGCGGCCGCGGTCACTGCGGCGGGTTATGATGTCTGGTGGGATGCCGAACTGCCGCCGCACCGGTCGTACGGCGACGTGATCACCGAAAAGATCGGCAGCGCGAAGGCGGCGATCGTCGTCTGGTCGCACACATCGGCGCAGTCCGAATGGGTGCGTGCCGAAGCCGACGTCGCGCGAAACCAGAAGAAGCTGGTGCAGACCGCGATCGATGATGTGATGCCGCCGCTGCCATTCAACCAGATCCAGTTCGCCGATTTGCGCGACTGGAACGGCGATCCGGCGCACGGAGCCTGGCGCAAGGTCCTGATGAGCCTTGAGGAGCTTTGCGGCCGAGAGGCCGTCGCGGCGTCCCCGTCGAGACCGACGCCAGCGCCCGTTGCGCCGCCCCCGCCGCCGGGAGATTTGCAGGCCGTCCCGCGGGAACGGAAGTCCTCTCTGGCTTTGACACTCGCCTGGGCGCTTGTAGCGCTCGCCGCGATCGCGATAGCCTTGCTCGCGTGGAAACTGCTTCAACCGCCCGCAGAACCCGCTCCTTCAACGACCGAAGCTGCCATCCTGCCAGATGAAAAGAAAGTCGCGGAAACGCCCGGAATAGCAAGTGATGGCCCGGCCGAAGCCTTCACGCTCGCAGCGGTCATCGACGATCCCGAGGGCTTCACCAATATCCGCTCGGAGCGCAGCGCAAAAAGCAAGATCATCGGCAAGGTGCTCGATGGCGAGAAATTCCTGACTTACAAGCAGTCCGGCACGTGGTGGCGCGTGCGCAAGGCCGACGGCACGACGGGCTTCATGTTCCGCAAATATATCCGGCTCGTCGAAGGCCGCACGCCGGCGATCCCCGCCGGTGCCGCGCCGACCGGCGTCGGTGGCAGCGGTGTCGTCATTCCCGATTCCTCGGAGCGGCTGCTTTCGACCGACGAGTTGGGCAATTACAGCGCGCTCGAACTCCGGATCGCGCGCAACGAGATTTTCGCACGTAACGGGTTCCGCTTCAGCGATCCCTCGCTCCGTGCGCATTTCAACCAGTTCGACTGGTATCGCCCGACGAGCGACACGGTCGAGCTGTCCGCCACCGAGAAAGCGAATATCGCGTTGCTCAAATCGGCCGAGACAGCGGCACGATGACAGGATCGGCGGACCCGATTGCGGCCGCCGAAGCCGAGGTCGCGCACCGGCTGGCCGAGGGCGATGCGCTGAGCGCGTTCGATTGCGCCGCTGCGGCCCGGCGCGATGGCGTTGAAAGCCCGCGCCTGCGCTATCTGATGGTGCGGGCGCTCGCCGCTTCGGGCGACAGTCTGGGCGCGATGCACCTCTATGAGCAACTCGATCTTGCCGCCTCGGGCGACGTCGACAGTCTCGCGCTGGCGGGGCGGATCTGGAAAGACGCCGCCTTCGACAATAGCGGCGACCGCCGCGCAGCGCTGCTGGGGCAGGCCGCGGCCGCCTATCATCACGCATGGACGCTTTCGGGCGCCTCCTTTCCGGCAATCAACGCTGCGAGCCTCTATGCGCTGCTCGGCGAGCGCGAGCGCGCCGCCGCGCTGGCGGGGCCGATCGCGGCAAATGGCGCCGCCGACAATTATTGGGACCTGGTGACGCTGGTCGAGGCGCTGTTGCTGTTGAACCGCGGCGAGGAAGCACTGCGGCCCGCACAAGCGGCCAAAAATCAGGCGGGAAATCGCGCCGGAGATCGCGCTTCGACGTGCCGCCAGCTGTCGCGACTTGCCGCGAGCGGTGCGATCGATGCGCGTCATACCGGAGCGATCGTCGACCTGCTCTGCCCGCCCCCGGTTGGGGTCTATTGCGGGCGGATGTTCCGCGCGGGCGGGTTCGGCGAGGCAAAGGCCCACGCCGCCATCGCTGCCGCGCTCGATGCGCAGCCGCTTTCGGCGCTGATCGGGCCGCTGGCTTGCGGCGCCGACATTTTGTTCGCCGAAGAAGCGCTCGCTCGCGGAATCGACCTGACTGTCGTGCTGCCCTTCGCCGAGGATGATTTTATCGCCCAATCGGTGCTGTCGGGCGGCGAGGCATGGCTGGCGCGCTATGTCGCATGCCGCGACCGGGCCGCGATGGTGCATTTCGCCAGCGGCTCGCGCTATGTCAGCGACGATTGTCAGTTCGTCCTCGGTTCGCACACGATGATGGGCCTGGCCAAGCTGCGCGCGCGCGAATTGGAGACGACGGCAATCCAGCTCGCTGTGGTCGACCCTGAAATGTCTGCACGTTCGTCGGCCGCAATCGCCGGAACGAATGCCGATGTTGCGCTGTGGCAGCGGCACGGCGGTGAGACGGTGACGATCCCGGTCGGCGCTCTCGACCGTAATCTCGATTTCCCGCCGGCGCCTAGGCCCCCCGAGGGTACGCGCCGAGGTCTCTATGCTATCTTATTCGCGGACTTTGCGGGCTTTTCGAAACTGGGTGAAGCCGAATTGCCGATCTTTGCGAGCGAAGTGATGGGCAGAATCGGTCGCATTCTCGACGACTTCGGTGATGCGGTGCTGTTCCGAAATACCTGGGGCGATGCCGTCTACGCGATCATCGGCGACCCGGCTACGGCGGCGCGGATCGCGCTCGCGATGCAGGAGCAGCTCGATATCCTGCCGCCGGGTCTCGGGCTAGAAGGGCAAAAGGCCGGTATGCGGACCGGCATACATTTTGGGCCGATCTATCGCGGGATCGATCCGGTCGTCGGAAACGAACTCTGGTACGGCACCGAAGTGACGCGCACCGCGCGGATCGAGCCGGTCACATTGGTCGGCCAGGTCTATTGCACGCAGCCACTCGCCGCGATGCTGGCGCTTGGCAACGCGCAGGATTTCGATTGCGACTATGTCGGCAAGGTGCAGCTCGCCAAAGATTATGGCGAGCTCGCCCTCTATCGATTGTCGCGCGGCTCAGTCTGACGGCGCGCGCAGCCGCGCGACGAAAAAGCCATCGAGGCCGCCCTGGTCGGCGAGCATGGCTGGGAGCGTGCGGATCAGCCCCTGGTCGTCGGCGACAACCGCCTCGGGCAGTTCTTCGGCGCGCGCGGGATCGATGATCCATCCGGCATGGTGATCGAGGAAGGTCGACACCTGATCCTCCCCCTCGGCTTGTTCGAGCGAGCAGGTCGCATAGATCAGCGTTCCACCCGGCTTGACCCAACGCGCCGCGCGCGACAGCAGTTCGGTCTGCAGTTCGGCCATCTCCGCTATCTGCCGCGGTTCGATGCGGTGGAGCACATCGGGATGACGGCGGAAGATGCCGGTGGCCGAGCAGGGCGCGTCGAGGAGCACCGCGTCGGCCCGATCCGCGGGCGCCCACGAGCGGATATCGCCCTGGACGATGTCGGCTGTCAGGCCCGTGCGTTCCATATTGGCGCGGAGCCTTTCGAGGCGTTTCGCGCTGGAATCGACCGCGACAACGTTCCACCCCGCCGCGGCGAGTTGCATCGTCTTGCCACCGGGCGCGGCGCAGAGGTCGAGCACGGTTCGGCCCTCGCCCGCGCCGAGCAGGCGTGCGGGAATGCTTGCGGCCAGATCCTGTACCCACCAGCCGCCTTCGCGATAGCCGGGCATCGTTTCGACTGCCTGGCCGCGGGGCAAGCGGCGGTGCCGCGGTGCGAGTGAAACGGCATCGGGCCATTCTTCCGCACCCGGTTCGGCGGCGAAGCTGAGGTCAATCGGCGGCGGCGCACTCCAGGCCGCTTCGGCGGCTTCGACCATCGACAGGCTCCATTGCTCGGCCCAGCGTTCGGCGGTGGGCAGGGGAAGCGTGGCGCGACCCGGCAACTGCCATTCTTCCTGCTGCGCGCGCGACAGGATTGCGTGAACCAGCCGTCGCGGCCCGCCATCGACGAGCGGCAGGGCGGTCGATACGACCGCATGACCGGGGCTTTTGAGGACCAGCAGCTGCGCCAGCGCGATCCGCAAAGCCGCGCGTGATTTGACGTCGTCAGGGAGGATTTGCGCCGTCGCACCGTCGATCAGCGCGTCGAGGTCGACCATCCAGCGCAGCGTTTCGGACACGATCGCCACGGCGAAGGCGCGGTCGGTGGCCGTTAGGCCCTGGGTGGCGGCATGCATCGCGACATCCAGCGGGTCGCCGCGTCGCAGGATCGCATCGATCAGGCGCAGCGCGGCGCGGCGCGTCGCCGTGCCCGCGGGATCGGCGCCGCCGGACGATCGCGGGCGCCGGGGCGGGCGGCGATCAGCCATGATGGGTAACGGCGTGGTTGGCGTGACGCATGAAAAATCCTATAGGGCGGGCATCATGACCGACAGCAGCCAAAATGGAACCATCGGCGGAACGCCGCGCGCTGTAAAGCGCCCAGCGCATGTGAAGGCTCCCGCGGGCTGGACGAACAGTGCGGTGCCGTCGCCCGAACCCATCAGCGAGGATAAGGCCGAGGATCAACCCGGCGGGCGCAACCCTGTGCGCTACGGCGACTGGGAATTGAAAGGGGTCGCGGTCGACTTCTGATCGGGGACGCCGCGGTCGGACGACAATCTGGAGACAGCGCCGGAATTTAAATGGCCGCCCTTGTTAAGTACAGGGGCGGCCACAGTTTTTCGTGATTAAACAGCCGGAAGTTCGGTGTTGAGGGGCATCTTGCCGCTCTTGACCTGTTCAGCGAACACTTCGCGCATCAGCTGCAGCGAGAAGAGGTGCGCGAAGATCAGGCCGAGAATGCCGTTCTGCATCAGCTTGCGCAGCACGTCGCCGCGCAGTTCGCGCAGTTTGTTCTCGTCGACCATCTGGAAGCCGCGATAGACGTACGGCTTGTCATTGCCTTCCTGCTGGATGGCGACTTCGCCGTCCATCAGGAGGTCGGCCTTCTTCAGTTCATCCATGAACATGCCGGTGCGCTGGCCGGCTTCTTCGAAATTCTTGCAGAATTCGAGCACAGCCTGAACCTGCTCCGACGGCTGGCCGTCGACGAACAGCGCATCGCCCTCGTCGAATTTTCCGATCGCACCCGACGTCGGGTCGAAGCACAGCGACAAATCTTCGGAATCGGGCTGGAGCCGCGCGAGAAGGAAGGGGTAGCGGCGGACGTAGGCCGGGACATAGACCGGATTGATCAGCTTGCCTTCGTCGTCGACGAAGGTGTTGATGCCTTCATTGAGGCCCATCAGCGCGAGCGGAACCGGATTGTCGCCGGCCGAAAAGACGATCGGGAAAAAGCGACAGGCTGACACGAACTCGTCCGAGGTCAGCGGGATGGCGTGCTGGCCCACCAGAAATTCGGCGCTGTCGAGCGGACGGGCGTGGAAATCGGCATGCTCGACGCTCGAAAGCGGGGCGAGGTCCTTGTAGAATAGCGGCAGATTGGCAGGTGCGGGCGCGGTGGCCATGTTTGAACTCCGGTAAAGGTCCCGAAGCTCGGGACGAAAAAGATAAAGCGCCTTATTGACCCGCGCCGCGCGGCGCAAGAGGGCGATGATGCAGGCGCGCGATATGCGCGGCGCGGCGGGGCCGAGCGGTAGTCAGGCAACCAGTTTGCCGGGATTGAAAATGCCCGTCGGATCGAGCCCGGTCTTAACCCCGCGCAGCGCGGACAAGCGCGCCGGACTGTCCAGTTCGGCCAGGATCTCGCGCTTCATCTGGCCGATGCCATGTTCGGCCGAGATCGACCCCCCGAGTTCGAGGACGTGCGAATAGACCAGCCGGCTGACGGCTGCGCCATGCTCGGCGAGCCATGCCGCGCCATCGGCGTCGGCGGGCGGCTGAACATGATGGTGGACATTGCCGTCACCAAGATGCCCGAAAGATAGCGCGCGAGCGCCCGAAAAGGCCGAAGTCAATCGGGCTGGATTCTCGGCGATGAAGGCAGGCATCAAATCGACGGGCACGCTGATGTCATGCTGTAACGCCGGACCCTCGGCCCGTTCCGCTTCCGAGATGGAATCACGCAGGCGCCAGAAGTCTTCGCTTTCACGGTCGCTCTTGGCGATCACGACATCGCGGATCAGCCCGGCGTCGAGTACAACTGCGAGTTGCCGTTCTAAGGCTTCACCCAAGGCCTGATCGCTTTCGCCAGCGAGTTCGAGGAGGACATACCATGGCTGTGGGGTCGCAAGCGGTGCCCGCGTCTGCGGAATATGGCGCAGCACCGCGTCGAGGCAGGCGTGCGGGATCAATTCGAACCCCTCGAGCTCGCGCCCGATCGCGGCATCGACTTGGCGCAGCAGCAGCAGCGCGCTTTCGGGCGAATCGATCCCGATCCACGCGGTCCGCCGGGCTGTCGTAGCGGGGACCAGATGAACCGATGCAGCGGTCACGATCCCCAACGTTCCTTCGGCACCGCAGAACAGATGCCGCAGGTCATAGCCGCGATTGTCTTTCTTGAGCGGGGCCAGGCCGTCGAAAATACTGCCGTCGGGCAGAACCGCTTCGATCCCCAGGGTCAGCGCGCGCATCGATCCGTGGCGTAGCACCTGGGTGCCGCCCGCGTTGGTCGACACCAGCCCGCCGATCGTTGCCGACCCCTTGCCTCCCAAGGTGAGCGGAAAGCGGAGTCTGTGCGCGAGGACGGCGTTGTGGAAATTCTCCAGGATCACGCCGGCTTCGGCGATGGCAAGCTGCGCCGCCTCGTCGATATGGCGTATCCGGTTCAGGCGCCGCAGGCTGAGCAGCAACTGGTCGCCGCTGGCATCGGGGGTCGCGCCGCCGACCATGCCGCTGTTGCCGCCCTGCGGGACCAGCGCAACCTCGGCCTCAGCGCAGAGGCGCACGATGGCGGCGGCTTCTTCGGTGCTCGCGGGCGACAGCATCGCGGCGGCACGGCCGTGATATTTGCCGCGCCAGTCGGTCAGCCAGGGCGCCATCGCATCGGGGTCGGCGCTATAGCCTCTGGGGCCGAGCAAATTTGCGAATGCGTCGAGCAGCGATGCAGATGGCGGGCGCGTCATGCCGGTCCACTCCGGAAATTTCCTGCTCCGCAAGCGGGCAGGGGGTGACAGCAGTTCATTTGATGTTCAATCATCCTTGTTAAAGGGAGCGATGGACGAATAGTATCTTTTCGTCCAGCGGGCATGGACGCGGGAGCCATAGGTGAGCGAAATCTTCGGTCAGGACGCTAAAGGAGCGGCAGCGGCGCTGTGCTGACGGCGGCATTCCTGTGGTTCGTGGCCGCTGCACCAGCGGCGGATGTGGCGGTGCCCGTTGCGGCGCCGGAACCGCTTGTCGCAATTTCCGCGCCGACGCCCGAACAGGCTTCTTCCTTTTGGCAGGTGGTGATCGAGCAACAGCTCATCATTCGCGTGCCGGCGCAGCGTTCGCAGCTCAATAATTTTGCCGCGGGTCCTTCGGCTTCCAGGCGCGCGACCGAATTGCCCGTTGTCTGGAAAGAGAAAAAGGCGCCCAAATGCGTATCGATGCGCAATATATTGGGCATGCAGGCGGTCCAGCGCGATAGCATCGATATCATTACGCGGCAGAAGCAGCGGCTGCGCGCGCAGCTCAACCGTGGTTGCCGTGCGCTCGATTTTTACGCCGGTTTCTACATGCAGGGCAGCAAGGACGGAAAACTGTGCGAGGATCGCGATCAGATCCATGCCCGGACCGGCGCAAAATGCGAGATCGACAAGTTCAAGCTGATGGTTCCGGTCCGCGAAGACGATTAATCGCGTTTATCGCGGCCTTTCCTTGACTTTTCCCAGCCATTTGCCCATTGGCCGCGGCAACGTCCGCCCGCGTGGGAGGCTGGGCGCCAACTCTTTTCCGGACATGATGATCTTATGAAATTTGCCGACATCGGCCTTTCCGACGAACTTTTGCGCGCCATCGACGAGTCGGGGTATAACGAAGCGACCCCGATCCAGGCGGGAGTCATTCCGTCGGTATTGATGATGCGCGACATCATCGGCATCGCCCAGACGGGCACCGGCAAGACCGCGTCGTTCGTGCTGCCGATGATCGACATCCTTGCCCACGGTCGCGCCCGCGCGCTGATGCCGCGCTCGCTGATCCTTGCGCCGACGCGCGAACTCGCGGCGCAGGTCGCTGAAAACTTTGAAAAATACGGCAAGTATCACAAGCTTTCGATGGCGCTGCTGATCGGCGGCGTCCAGATGGGCGATCAGGTCAAGGCGCTCGAAAAGGGCGTTGACGTGCTGATTGCAACCCCGGGCCGCCTGATGGACCTGTTCGAACGCGGCAAGATTTTGCTGACCGGTTGCAACCTGCTCGTTATCGACGAGGCCGACCGGATGCTCGACATGGGCTTCATCCCCGACATCGAGAATATCTGCACCAAGCTGCCGGCGACTCGGCAGACCTTGCTCTTCTCGGCGACGATGCCGGCGCCCATCAAGCGGCTGGCCGATAAGTTCCTGTCGAACCCGAAGACGATCGAAGTCGCACGTCCGGCAAGCCGGAACGAGAATATCGAGCAGTTCCTGGTCAAGACATCGGAACGCAGCAAGCGTGACACGCTCCGCAGCCTTATCGAGGCCGAGAAGGTCGGCACCGCGATCATCTTCTGCAACCGCAAAACGACCGTGCGCGAACTGGCGAAATCCCTGCAACGCTATGGCTATAAGGCGGGCGAGATCCAGGGTGACATGGACCAGTCGAGCCGCACTGCCGAACTCGAGCGGTTCAAGAACGGCACGATCAACATTTTGGTCGCGTCCGACGTCGCGGCGCGCGGTCTAGACGTCAAGGGCGTCAGCCATGTCTTCAATTTCGACGCACCGTGGCATCCCGACGATTATGTCCATCGCATCGGCCGTACCGGCCGTGCAGGTGCGCAGGGGCGCGCGTTCACGCTGGTAACGCCATCCGACGATGAGGCGATCGACAATATCCAGAAGCTGACCGGCTACAAGATTCCTGTTCATGGCGGCGGCGCGCCGGTGGCGGATGTCGCCAAGCCCGATCGCGATGAGGAAGAAGGCGAGCCGCGGCGCGGACGTTCGACGCGCGGTGGACGCGGCAAAGCTGCTGCTAAGCCCGAGAAAGCGCCGGCGCGTCCGGCACAGGCCGCCGAAGCGCAGCCTGCCAAGCCGCACGAAGACCGGAAACCACGTGATGACCGGAGGCCGCGTAACGATCGCAAACCGGCGCACGCCAGGCAGGATGATCTGGACGGCCCCGACGACGGCTGGAACGGCCCGATGCCGGGCTTCCTGTCAGTCGGCTTCGATACCTGACCGCAGGCCGAAAGGCGTGCTGGTCAGATCTTGACCAGCATCTTTCCCATATTCCCGCCGGAGAACAGGCCGAGGAAGGCGTCGGGTGCCGACGCCAGCCCATCGTGTACGGTTTCGCGCATCGTCACTGCCCCGCTGGCGATTAAACCACCCATGTCGGCATAGAACTCCTCCATGCAGTCAATGAACTGGTCGGTGTAGATGAAGCCTTCCATGCGGATCCGCGCCGGAATGGCCCGGATGATATATTTCATCTCCTGCGGCCTCGCGTCGTTGTAGACATCGATCATGCCGCAGATCGCGAAGCGCGCAAAATCATTCGCCGTCGCAAAGGCCGCGTCGAGGTGCTCGCCACCCACATTGTCGAAATAGACGTCGATGCCCGGTTTGCCGAGGCGTTCGAGCGCGGCGGCGAGTTGGGCGAGCACCGGGCCGGCTTTGTAGTCGATCGCCGCGTCTGCACCGAGATCGAGGGCCCAAGCGCATTTGTCCGGGCCGCCGGCAGAGCCGATCACCGTCATTTCGCGCGCCTTGGCGATCTGCACGACCGCCGAACCGACCGCACCCGCGGCGGCCGAGACGAATATCGTATCTCCAGGCCTGGCCGCCGCGACACGGAGCAAGCCGATCCATGCAGTTCCGCCGGTCAGACCCATATTGTGCAGAAAGGTTTGCGGGGTCAGGCCCGCAGCCAGCATGTCTGCAGGCAGCTTGTTCGGCATCATGTCGAGGCCGATGACGCCGCCGTCGCGCCAACCGCCCATGTGGAGGATCAGGTCGCCCGGCGAAAAGCCTTCCATCGTGCTTTCGATGACCTCGCCGATCGCTCCGCCGGTCATCGGCTGGTCGATCTGGAAGCTGGCGGCATAGCTTTTGGCGTCGTTCATCCGCCCGCGCATGTACGGATCGACCGACAGCCAGAGATTGCGGATACGAAGCTGGTCCTTTTGGAGCGGCGCGTCGGGCACCTCGCGCAACGCGAAATTATCGATCGTCGGCAGCCCCTGCGGACGACTGGTCAAATGCCATGCCTTGGCCATCGGAATCCCCCCATTCCCAATTTTTCCGGTGACGGCGGCAATCGTCAGAAAAGCCGTTGCCACCGCCAATCAGCGTCGTTAAGACCCTGCCCGTCGCGGGGCCGTAGCTCAGATGGGAGAGCGCTGCAATCGCACTGCAGAGGTCAGGGGTTCGATTCCCCTCGGCTCCACCAGCGACCCTTCCAACACATCAACCCGCAAAATCGCGGATCATGTTCTTCGCGATGACGAGCTGCTGGATCTGCGTCGTCCCTTCATAAATGCGATAAATTCGGCAGTCGCGATAGAAGCGTTCGGCCAGATATTCCTTGAGATAGCCTGCGCCGCCGTGGATCTGGACGACGCGGTCGGCGACGCGTCCGCACATTTCGCTGGCGAACATCTTTGTCGCCGCTGCTTCGACGAGTATCTTTTCGCCACGGTCGGCGCGCGCGCAGGCGTCGGCGAGCATGCATTCGGCGGCGTAGATTTCGGCCTTGCTGTCGGCGAGCATCGCCTGAATCAGCTGGAAATTGGCGATCCGCTCGCCAAATGCCTTGCGCTCCATCGCATATTTGAGGCCGGCGTCGAGCATGCGCTTTGCATAACCGACGCTGGCTGCGGCGACCGACAGGCGGCCGTTGTCGAGGCTTTGCATTGCCGCACGGAAGCCGATGCCTTCCTCGCCGCCGAGCAGCGCGTCGCCGTCAACATGGACATCCTCGAGGATGACGTCGGCGATCTGCGACCCCGCCTGGCCCATCTTGCCGTCGGGCTTGCCGATCGACACGCCCGGCGCATCGCGCGGAACCATGAAGGCGCTGACATGGGCGTTCTTCGGCAGCGCCTCGGCATTAGTGCGGGCCATGACGAGGATGACGTCGGCGAAGGGGGCGTTGGTGATGTAGCGCTTGGTGCCGTTGAGAACATAGCCGTTGCCGTCGCGCACCGCGCGGGTCTTCATCGCGGCGCTGTCCGATCCGCTATCGGGTTCGGTGAGGCCGAAGGCCGCGATTTCGCCGGCCGCGAGTTTGGGCAGCCAATGTTCCTTCTGCTGCGCAGTGCCGAAGCCAACGAGCGATTTGCACACCATGCCGATGTTGATCGAGATGATCGAGCGATAGGCGGGGGAGGCGTAAGCGATCTCGCGGATAAAGCCGACATATTGGCTGACGTTCATTCCCGCGCCGCCATATTCCTCGGGCATCGTGACCCCGAACAGGCCCATGTCGCGCATTTCCGTTAGGATATCGTCAGGGACGCGGCCGAGTTCTTCGAGCTGGTCTTCCGCGGGGATCAGGCGCTCGCGGACGTAGCGCTGCAGCTGTTCGATGAAGGCGTCATAAATTTCGGCGTCCATTCCCGGGTTGCTCATTATCTTCCTGTCCCTTGATTTATTGTTCGGCGTAAGTGTTGATCGCCGAGAAAATCCGTGTGAGTTGCGCGCGTTCGTCGGCGTCGATGTCGGGGCGCCAGATTTCGAACAGCAGGATCGTGCGGTCGCTGGTGCCGCGGTTCCACGCTTCATGTTCGAAGCTGTCGTCGAACATCAGCATCTCGCCCTCGCGCCACCCTCGCGTTTCGGCACCGACGCGGATGCCGCAGCCATCGGGAACGATCAGCGGCAGATGGCAGATAAGGCGCGTGTTGAGCAGGCCGTGATGCGGCTGGATATGCGTGCCGGGCGTGAGGCGTGAGAAGAGCGCGATCGGTGCGCGGCCCGGGATTACCGGCTGCGGCGCCAATTCGAGCGCGGCGAGGGTGGCGGGGCAGATTCCGTCCATCCCGTCGGCGACCTTCCCGTCCTTCCACAGCCACGCAGCGCCCCAATCGGGCTTGTCGAGCAGCGGATTATTGGGCGGCGGTCGGTCGGGGCTGGCGGTCACATACGGGCCGAAGCGATCGGACGAATTGCCGATCATGGCCAGCAGTTCGGCACGGATCGCATCCGTCGCGGCTTCGACTGCGGGAACCCAATCGAAATCGGCACGGTCGAAAAAGGGCCGCTGCGCGAGGCCGGGAAAGTAAAACATGCTGGGCTGTTGCAAATAGAGCGGCTGTTCGCCCGCCATCATTCGAAGGGCCTCGGCGACGCGCGGCGTTGCTGTGCCGGCGTTGATCCCTGCGCTGCGCAATTGGCCGAGCAGGTGCTCGGCAAAGGCGCGGTCGGTTTCGGCGAGGAATTGTTCAGCGCGCTGGAGGCCGGGATGAAGGGCAGGGGGGACGCTCCGGGCTTGTGCTGCGGCGCCGAGTGCCAGGCGATAGAAACTGCCGGCCGCGCGACCGTCGGTGAGGCGGCGCTTGAGTTCGGCCATGGCAAGCAGCGCGCCGATATTCCCGCGGTCGGCGCGGATCGCATCGTCGAGCGCCGCGGTTTCCGCCGCAATATCGCCGCGGCGATGGGCGTCGCGTGCCCGGTCCAGCCATGTCGTCTGCTGCGTCATGGCTCTTGCCATAACGCAGCATCGGACCTTTGCAAGCGACGCCCCGCGTGCCTCAGGCTGCCGTAAGGGAAGCTTCGGGCGGCCGGGTTGCGCCGCGGAGCCATTTCCGGGCGACGAGCATGGGCGGGGTCCGCCAGATCATCAGCAGAAGCGCGAAGAACAGCGCCCACGGCAGGACGGCGGCCCCAACGACAAGGATGAAGGACAGCATCACGCTGCCGCTGTGGACGAGCATGTTCAACGCGTCGCTGAACGGGTTGCCATAGCCGATGCCGGGCAGTCCGCCGGTGCCGACGTAATCGAATTGCATCGGCGTCGTGGCGAGCATGGCCTCGTCGGTCCGGCGCGTGTCGCGTTCGCCGTCGAGTTGGCGGCGCATTCCGGCGATCTGCTGCTGCAATTCGGCGCGCTCGCGATCGCCGAGACCACCCTGTTTCAGCCGCGTTTCGAGACGCGCGATCTCGGCATTGAGGTCGGCGCTGCGGCGCTGCGAGTCGCTGATCTGTGTCCCGACGTCCTCCCCGCTGATCCGCGTCGCCGCGAGCACACCTTCCGCCTTTTCGACGCTTGCGAGGGCATCGCGGCCGAATTTGCGGGCTATCGCAGGATCGAGCTTGAAGAGGAGTTGGGCTTCAACCTCATTTTCGCGCACCAGGCGATACGTCATCCCGGCGATGCGGCAGCGGTTGATGCCAAGTGCTTCGCATGCGGCGGCATGATCCTCCTGCACCTTTGCGATGCGATTGTCATCGAGACGGAAGGCGTAGGAATAGTTGAACGCGACGCCGGGCGCCGCCGAGACGCCGATATTGGGACTGCGCATCGCGCCCGGGGGAGCGGCCACGGGCGCGGGAATGGACTGGGCCGGCACCGTTTCGGAGGCATCGATCGGGGCCATGTCGTAAGCGGGGGCTTCTCTCCGGGATTCCGAGTTTTTTTCCGAACAGCCGATCAGGGCGAGCGCCATCGCGCCCGCTAAGAGCTTGGTTTTCATGAAGTCTCTCCCAACACGCGACTCATGATCGCATGATATGACATATCATAATTGAAAGAGTCGACAATCGATTTCAGGCGAGCGTGATAAAGCTATCCAATACCCTCTTGGTGCCCGCGTGTTCGAACTCGACCTCGAGCTTGTTGCCGTCAATGTCGGTGATGTCGCCATAGCCGAATTTCTCGTGGAAGACGCGCATCCCGATCGCGAGATCCGAGCGAGCCTTGGCGCCGATCGAGGCGGCGGGTCCCTTTTCACTGGGCGCAGACGCGCGCGTGACGGTCGATGATGAAGCGACTGCGCGCTGCCACGCGGGGCCGCGCGTCATCGTGCGCGCGGGTTGACGTTCGGCGACATGTGCGAAGGGGTCGCCCTGCGCCGACCAGTTAGCGCGCCACAGGCTCTGGCCGCCGCCGAAGCTGTTTTCGCTGTCGACATGTTCGGGCGGGATTTCGGCGATGAAGCGGCTGGGGATGCTGCTGACCCACTGGCCATAGATGCGCCGGTTGGCGGCGTGATAAATGCTCGCGCGCTCGCGTGCCCGCGTGATCGCTACATAGGCGAGGCGGCGCTCTTCTTCGAGGCTTTGTGTCCCGCCTTCGTCCATCGACCGTTGCGACGGGAAGACGCCATCCTCCCAGCCAGCCAGGAAGACATGGTCGAATTCTAGCCCCTTGGCGGCGTGGATCGTCATGATCGTAACCGTTTCGGTAGTGTCGTTGTTGTCGCGGTCCATGACGAGGCTTACATGTTCGAGGAACGCCTCAAGCGATTCATATTCTTCCATCGCGCGGACGAGTTCGGAGAGGTTCTCAAGCCGTCCTGCGGCTTCGACGCTGCGGTCGGCCTGAAGCATCGCGGTGTAACCCGATTCGTCGAGGATCAGTTGCGTCAGTTCGGGGTGTGACAGCTCGTTGGCCTTTGCCTGCCAATTACGCATCTGGGCGATGAAGTTTGCGAGCTGGCGGCGCGCCTGCGGTGTCAGCTCGTCGGTTTCGGTGATACGCGACGCGGCATGGAGAAGCGGCGCCCGCTCGTGGCGTGCGAACTGGTGGATGCGTGCGAGCGCCTTGTCGCCGAGCCCGCGCTTCGGTGTGTTGATGATCCGTTCGAACGCGAGATCGTCGGCGCTCGACTGGACGAGACGGAGATAGGCGAGCGCGTCGCGGATTTCGGCGCGTTCGTAGAAGCGGAAGCCGCCGACGATGCGGTACGGCATGCCGATCGCGATAAAGCGGTCCTCGAACTCGCGTGTCTGGAACTGTGCGCGCACGAGAATCGCCGCGCGGTCGAGCGAGACGCGGCGGCGCTGGAGCGTCTCCAGTTCCTCGCCAATCCGCCGTGCCTCCTCGGGCCCGTCCCACACGCCGACGACGCGGAGCTTGTCGCCGGGTTCGAGGTCGGTCCACAGCGTCTTGCCGAGGCGACCCGAATTCTGCGCGATCAGCGCCGATGCGGCGGCGAGTATCTGCGGCGTCGAGCGGTAATTTTGTTCGAGGCGGATCACGGTCGCGCCGGGGAAATCCTTTTCGAAGCGCAGGATGTTCGCCACCTCGGCGCCGCGCCACGAATAGATCGACTGGTCGTCGTCGCCGACACAGCAGATGTTCTTCCGTTGCTGCGCAAGCAGTCTAAGCCACAGATACTGGCTGGCGTTGGTGTCCTGATATTCATCGACGAGGATATATTTGAAGCGGTCCTGATATTGCGCGAGCACGTCGCGGTGGGTCTTCAGGATCACCAGCATGTGGAGCAACAGGTCGCCGAAATCGCAGGCGTTCAGCGTCTTTAGCCGGGCCTGATACAGCGCATAGAAATGCTGGCCCTTGCCGTCGGCGTAGGATTCCTTGTCGGCGGCGTCGAGATCGGCAGGAACGAGTCCGCGGTTCTTCCATTTGTCGATCAGCCCGGCGAGCTGGCGCGCGGGCCAGCGCTTCTCGTCGAGCCCTTCGGCCTGGATCAGCTGCTTGAGAACGCGTAGCTGGTCGTCGGTGTCGAGGATGGTGAAATTGCTCTGCAGCCCGACAAGCTCGGCGTGACGACGCAGCATCTTGGCAGCGATGCTGTGGAAGGTGCCGAGCCAGGGCATGCCTTCGACCGCGTCGCCGATCATCCGCCCGATGCGCTCGCGCATTTCGCGCGCCGCCTTGTTGGTGAAGGTCACCGCGAGGATTTCGGACGGCCACGCCCGGCGCGTCGCCATGATGTGCGCGAGGCGCGCGGTCAGCGCGGCGGTCTTTCCGGTCCCCGCGCCTGCGAGCATCAGGACCGGGCCTTCGGTGGTCAACACCGCCTGGCGCTGCGGGCCGTTGAGGCCCTGGAGATAGGGCGGGTCCGACGGGTCGGGCGTGGGCAGGTCGGGCAGGGAGGCAGGGGTGTCGTTCACGCGCGAACGATTAGGGAACAGCGAGCAGGCTGTCCAGTGCGGTGAGGCGGGAGGAAACGCCCGTCCCGGTGCGCCTCAGCTCGTCCATCGTGGCGAGGGCCATTGCGCGATAGGCGGGCAAAAGCTTTGGCGAATATGCGGCGAGCGCGTCGATATGGTTGCTTATCGTCCGGTCATCGCCGCGTAGCAACGGTCCCGATAAACCTGCAAAACCCTGATCGAGACTGTTTTCCAGCGCTGCCCGGACAAGCGGAGCGAGCAGCGCCGCCGGATCGTCGACCCCGGCATCGGCCAGCGCGTCCGATGCACCGGCGATCAGCGTCACCAGATGGTTGGACGCATGGCACAACGCCGCGTGATAGAGCGCGCGCCGTTCCTCGGCGATTTCGACGGCGACGCCGTTCAACAGGTCGACAATATGTTTCGCCTGACCGGTGGCTTCGGGCGTCGAGCCGGTGATCGCGAACCGTGCCCCGGCCATGCGCCGGGCCTCGCTTTCGGGGTGTCCGGTAAAGGTCATCGCAGGATGCACCGCAGCCGTCAGTCCGCCCGCTATGCGGACCGGTTCGAGAATCGCGGCGCCGCTGCGCCCGCTGACGTGGAAGACGAAGGGAGTGCGGTCCGTCGGCAGCATCTGTCCAATGTCAGAGGCAATCTCCGCCAAGGCGTCGTCCGACACCGCGATAGCGATGATGTCGCACGCGGCCATAACGTGACCGGCGCCCGCGGCGACGTCGGCACAGCCGATCCGCGCCGCGGCAGCGCGCGCCGGTCCGGGGGAGCGGCTCCAGAGCAGCGGCGGGGCGGCTGAATGTGCTGAGAACGCGATGGCGAGCGCCTGCGCGACGCGGCCCGCGCCGATGATGCCGAACCGACGGGATGAGGGATTGTCCATGTCAGCGCTGTAACGTGTCGGCGGCGGTTTCGCCAACGCATGGCGAGCGGGCCTCCTGGTCACGCTTCCGATTGACCTACGTGCATACGAACCATATATGATTCGTATATCGATCAACCGGAAGAGAAGCCATGGGCATTGTGAAAATCGACGACGACCTGCATGAGGAAGCGCGGCGGGCCAGCACGGTGATGTGCCGGTCGATCAATGCGCAGGCCGAATTCTGGATGAAGATCGGCATGCTGGCCGAAGCCAATCCGACCCTGTCTTTCAACGATATCGTACAGTCGCAATTGGTTGCGGCGCAGGTGCGCCTCGTGGATGTGGCGGCCGCCTGACATGGTCAAGACCCCGGACGAACTGGCGCTGATGCGCGTATCGGGCAAGTTGCTGGCGTCGGTTTTCGAAATGCTGGACGGGCTGGATCTGACCGGCATGTCGACGATGCAGGTCAATGACCTTGTCGATCGCTTCATCAGCGTCGACCTTGCCGCGCGCCCGGCAAGCAAGGGGCAGTATGGCTTCAAATATGTCCTGAACTGCTCGATCAACCATGTCGTCTGTCACGGGGTGCCCGATCCGCACGAGATCATCGGCGACGGCGACATCATCAACCTCGACATCACGCTCGAAAAGAACGGCTTCATCGCCGATTCGAGCAAGACCTATCTGGTGGGCGATGTTCCGCCGGCAGCAAGGCGGCTGGCGCGCGTCGCGCAGGAGGCCATGTGGAAGGGCATCGGTCAGGTGCGGCCCGGGGCGCATCTGGGGGACGTCGGCTTCGCGATCGAGCGGCATGCCAAAAAGAACGGCTATTCGGTCGTGCGCGAATATTGCGGGCACGGCATCGGCCGCGAGATGCACGAGGAGCCGCAAGTGCTGAATTACGGACGGCCGGGAACGGGCCTGAAGCTGCGCGAGGGCATGGTTTTTACCATCGAGCCGATGGTGAACCAGGGCACCCGCAAGGTCACGACGACGAGCGACGGATGGACCGTCGTGACCAACGACCGGAAGCTCTCCGCGCAATTCGAACATACGGTCGCGGTGACGGGCAGCGGCGTCGAGGTCCTGACGCTGCGCCGCGACGAGACACCGATGCTGGAACGACGGGGGTAATATCCGAACGAGCGTCCTTTAGCGAAGGTCGGGTCTTTATCTCGACATTCTCTGCATCTACGGTCGGGCGATGCACGCATATCACACAATCCGGCTGGCGAGTGCCACCGCGGCGATTTCGATACTCTCGGCCTGTGCCGGCGGCAATTTCCGGCCGGTAGCCGACGCCCCGGTCCGGATCGGGCCAGCCTATTCGATCCGCGGCACGACCTATGTACCCGCCGCGGCCCCGGCCTATGACGCGGTCGGCTATGCAAGCTGGTACGGGAGCGAATCCGGCAACCGCACCGCCAATGGCGAACAATTCCGTTCGGGCTGGATAACCGCGGCACATACCACGCTGCCGTTGCCGACCTATGTCGAGGTGACCGCTCTAGATACCGGCCGCCGCATCATCGTGCGCGTCAATGATCGCGGCCCATTTGCGCTGGGGCGGATTATCGATCTCTCGCGCGGCGCTGCCGAAGAGCTCGGTATCAAGGCACAGGGCCACGCCCCGGTGCGCGTGCGCCGGGTCGAACCGTCGGAAAAGGACCGCAAACGGCTTCGCGAGGGCAAACCCGTCGCGGGGCTCCGGCCCCTGTCGGGGCAGGAACTGCAACGGCTTCGGGCACAGCTTCCGGTGAGAGGGCGCTAAGCGGGTGCATTCCGGCTTGCGCCGGACCCGGGAACGCGTTCAAAGCGGCGCCGGTATCGAAAGGCGTTCACCTTGGATCTGGCACCCTATCGCGCGCATCGCCGCATCTTGACCGCGAGCCTCGTTGGCACGGCGGTCGAATTCTATGATTTCTATATTTACGGCACCGCGGCGGCGCTCGTCTTCGGGCCGCTTTTCTTTCCTGCCGAGTCGGCATCGGCGCAGCTGATGTACAGCTTCATGACCTTCGGCCTCGCTTTCTTCGCACGACCGATCGGGGCGATCGTCTTCGGTCATTATGGCGACCGGATCGGACGCAAGTCGACGCTTGTCGCTTCGCTGATGCTGATGGGCGCCTCGACGCTGCTGATCGCCTTTCTGCCGACCTATGCGATGGTCGGGTGGGTTGCGCCGTTGCTGCTCTGCATCCTGCGCTTCGGGCAGGGGTTCGGACTCGGCGGCGAGTGGGGCGGGGCGGCCCTGCTTGCGGTAGAGAATGCGCCGTCGGGATGGGAATCGCGCTTTGGCATGTTCCCGCAGCTTGGTGCTCCAGTCGGATTCATAGCCGCGAACGGGCTGTTCTTGCTGCTGGGCCTTGGCCTCAGCGACGCCGATTTCGCGGCTTGGGGCTGGCGTATTCCGTTCCTGCTCTCGGCGGTGCTTGTCGGCCTGGGGCTGTGGGTGCGGCTGAAGATCGGCGAGACGCCGGACTTTGCCGAGGCGCTCGAGACGGGCGCGCCGGTGGCGGTGCCGCTTGGCGATCTGTTCCGGCATCATCTGGTTGCGACGCTCGCGGGAACCTTCGCGGTCGTTGCCTGTTTCGCGATCTTCTATCTCGCGACCAGCTTCGCGCTCGGGCACGGCACAACGGCACTTGGATATCCGAAGGAGCAGTTTCTGCTGATCCAGCTCGGCGCGATCCTGTTCATGGCGGCGGGGATCATCTTTGCAGGGTATGTCAGCGATGCGTCGAGCGCACAGCGCGTGCTGACCTGGGGATGTGGCGCGACGGTGCTTGTCGGATTCGTGTTCGGGCCGTCGCTGGCGTCGGGAAACTGGTTTCTCATCTTCCTCGGCCTCGCCGTGGCATTATTCGTCATGGGGCTTGTCTATGGCCCTCTCGGTAGCTGGCTGACCGGCCTGTTCCCGGTGCAAGTCCGCTATACGGGCGCGTCAGTCGCTTTCAATGCGGGCGGGATCTTGGGCGGCGCGATGGCGCCGATCATCGCGCAGGCGCTAGCCGACCGGGGCGGGACCGCGGTGGTCGGGCTGTATCTGGCGCTTGCCGGGGTGCTGAGCTGGGCGGGTCTGGCTATGGTACGGCGGAGGCCCGGCTGAACTTCTTATCCGGTTTGCGCCGGACCCACCGGCCTACGGCGAAAGCGGTCGAAAAGCCGCCCGTCGATCGCGGCGAGCCCCGCGGCGATGAACGCCATGCCCGCCCAGTGGCGCGGACGCAGAACCTCGCCGAGCACGAGGGTTCCGAGCAATATGGCGGTGGCCGGGATGAGCAGGGTGACGAGCAGCGCATTGGTTGCGCCCGCGCGCTGGATCAGGCTGAAGTAGAGGAAGTAGGCGACCGTCGTCGACAATAGCGCGAGCCCGGCCAGTGCCAACAATGTCTGCGTTCCCGGGAAGGGGAGGTGCCAGGGTGTTTCGATCAGCAGCGCGAGCGGCAGGATCAGAACCGTCGCGGCGATCAATTGGCCCGTTGCGACCTCCAGCGGGCCTACACCCCATGTGCGGAACCGGCGTCCGTAGACCCCCGCCAGCGCGTAGGAGAAGGTCGCCACGAGACAGGCAAGCTGCGCCGTCAAGTCGCCGTCCAGCCGGGTCCACAGGTCGCCGCCGATCATGATTGCGACGCCGAGGATGCCGATCGATACGCCGGCAAGTTTCGCCGGAGTCGCCTTTTCGTCGGCGGTCAGGAAATGGGCGACGATGACGCCCCAGAGCGGCGTGGTCGCATTGAGGATCGACGCGAGGCCGCTGGCGATGTGCGTCTGGGCATAAGCGAAGAGCGAGAAGGGGATCGCATTGTTGAGGGCGGCGAGCAGAAATAGCGCCGGCCACAGCCCCCGGTGCTTCGACATCGTCCTTCGCGTGATCGCCATGAATGCGACCATGAGCAGGGCCGACAGGCCGACGCGGCACAGGACAAGCGTCAGCGGTGGCAATTCACCGAGCGCGACCTCAAGGAAGAAAAACGAGCCGCCCCACAGGATCGAGAGAAGGATGAGGATGCCCCATTCGCTGGCGCCCATCCGGAATCGTATCGGTTGCATCATGGGAATGCCCTAAGTTCAGGCGCCCGGCGATGACGTCCCGTTTCTTGCGATCAATGTCAAAGGGGTGTCAGCAACGTCAATCTTGCCTTGCCGACCTTGCGTTCGGCGTCGATGGCAAAGCCTGCGACATCAAGGGTTTCATTGTGCGCAGTTTCGATCGAGATCCAGCTGTCGGGGCCAATCCAGCCGAGGCGGTTGAGCTTGTCGAGCGCGACGCTGCCCGCCCCGGTGTCGTAAGGCGCATCGATCATCAACAGATCGTAGGCGCGCTTGGCGGGGCCGAGGCTCATCACCGAGCCGGCGCGGATGTCGGCGCGTGCGGTCGCTTCCAGAGCGCCCAGATTCTTGCGCAGCACGTCCAGCGCGTCGCGATCCTGCTCGGCGAACAGGCATTGTTCGGCGCCGCGCGACAGCGCCTCAATGCCGAGCGCGCCCGATCCTGCAAAGAGGTCGGCGACGACCAGCCCCTCGAAACTGCCGACGCGGCTCGTCAGCATCGAAAAGAGCGTTTCGCGTGTGCGGTCGGCGGTCGGGCGCGTCGCGTCATTCTTGGGCGCGAGCAGCTTGCGGCCACGCCATTCACCGGAAATCACGCGCATCAGCCGAGGTGCCGCCGGAATTTGAACAATTCGTCGCGCGGCACGACATCGACCGCGCCGAGCGGCATGCCGCCGAGTTCGAACGCGCCGTAACGCGTGCGGATCAGTCGGCTGACCTGAAGCCCGAAATGTTCGAGCACTTTGCGGACTTCACGGTTCTTGCCTTCGGTCAGCGTCATTTCGACCCACTGGTTGCGGCCGGTGCGGCGTTCGAGATTGGCGTCGATCTTGCCGTAACGGACGCCGTCGATCTCGATTCCCATCGCGAGCTCCTCGAGCTGCGCCTGGCTGATGTCGCCAAAGGCGCGCGCGCGATAGGTGCGCTCGACGCCGCTTGCGGGCAGTTCGAGCTGGCGCTTGAACTCGCCGTCGTTGGTGAGGAGCAAAAGCCCTTCGGTGTTATAGTCGAGACGGCCGACGGGCATCAGGCGCGGAAGGTCCTTGGGCAGCAGGTCGTAGATCGTCTTGCGCCCCTTGGGATCGCGCGCCGCGGTGATGCAGCCCGCGGGCTTGTTGAAGCGATACAGGCGCGTCGAGACGGGCTTGGCGACGGGATTGCCGTCGACGGTCAATCCTTCGAGCGAGGTGAGCAGCGGCGCGGGGTGGACGATGACCTGGCCGTTCAGCGCGATGCGCCCCTCCTCGACCATGCGTTCGACATCGCGGCGCGAGCCGACGCCGGCGCGCGCGAGCAGCTTGGCGATGCGCTGCGGTCCGTCCTCGCGCTCGGCCTCGGCGGGTTTGGTTTTGAGCGCGGTTGCAGCGCCGCGTGCGGCACGGCGGCCCTTAGGGACCTCGCGATCGTCAGGGGCTTTCGACGCCGAGCGGGGCGCGGAGCGGGGTGGACGGCGTGTCGTCATCGGAACGGATGCGGCTTTCTTGTCGTTTTCAAGGAAAATAGTGTTGCGTTGTGATCACGCTCATAGCCGGAAAAGACTCGCTTCGTCGATGGCAAGCAGAAGCAATCTTGCAGGACGGCGCGGAGCGAGTCATGGCGATGTTAAAGGGAGTCATCATGCTCTTCGCCCACCGCCCTTCCTGCATCAAGCGGTTGCTAATCATCGAGGATGATCCGCTGACCGCATTCGACAACGAGCACACGCTGAAACTCAGCGGGTATGACATCGTCGCAACGGTCGATTCGGGCGAGGCGGCGGTGGCGATCATGGCCGCCGAGCCGATCGATGCCGTCGTTCTGGACCTTGGCCTTGCCGGGCATATGACGGGGCGCGAAGTCGCGCGTCTGGCGCGAGATCGCGGCATTGCAGTGCTGCTGGTGACCGGCCAGTGCCCCGAGGACGGCGCCGACATTGCGGTCGCTTGCCTTGGCAAGCCGCACAGTGCCTCGGCGCTCGTCGCGGCGCTCCGCGCGGTCGAAACGATGACGTGCAAGAATCAGGCGCCGCGAAAGGTCAGCGGCCTCACCACCTTCTGGCGTCCCGAGGCGGCGTGAGATGCGACGGACCGACCGCGCACGGCGGATCGGCAACCAATTAGCCGCTTCCAATTTGTCTCCAACGCTTTAGGCCAAGATGTGACCGGCCGCGGCCCGTCACAGGTCCAAAAGGGGGGAATATGATGGCGACAGATGCGGCGATGCCGGCACCGAAGGGGTGGCGCGACAGTCTGCGACCCTATCTGGAGCCCGCGCCCCTGGCTGCGCTGTTCCTCGGCATATCGTCGGGTTTCCCGTTCGCGATGATCGGCGCGACGCTGACGACGCGCCTTGCACAGGATGGGATCGAGAAGTCGTCCGTCACCGCCTTTGCGCTGACCTTTCTCGCCTATAATCTGAAATGGGCGTGGGCACCCGCGATCGATCGGTTCCGTATCCCGGTCCTCGGGCGGATCGGCCAGCGGCGATCGTGGCTGATCCTTGTCGGCGCGCTTGTTTTTGTCGCTGTGTCGGTGCTGGGCAATCTCGATCCGGAGGCTTCGCTGGCGGTCGTCGCGCTCGCGGCGATTGCGGTAGGGCTCGCCGGCGCGACCTATGACATCGTGATCGACGCGTATCGAATCGAGCTGCTTGCGCCTGAACAACTGGGCACGGGTTCGGGCATGTCGCAATATGGCTGGCGCATCGGTGCGGCACTGGCGGGCGCCTTGGCGCTCGTTGTCGCCGAACGCGCCGGTTGGGGCGTTGCCTATATGGTATGCGCCGCGCTGGTTCTCCCGGCGATTATCACCGGGTTGGTGATGGGCGAGCCCGAACGCAAGATCGAGCGCCATTGGCCGGCCTTCCTGTCGCGTGCGCATTATGCGCTCTTCATCGGCAGCTTCCCGGTGGCATTTCTGATCGCACGGCAGATCGACCAGTGGCTGGGCGTCGACATTCTGACGCTGATGGTCCTTGTCGGGTATTTGTTTCCGCTGTTCGACCTCAGTGCCCGGCGCGCCCGTGACATCGGATGGAGCGGGCACGTCAACTGGATCATCGCGCTCCCGGCGCTGGCGCTGGTCGCCGTGCTGGCGGCGGATTGGGGGACGATCGCTGCCTATGTCGGGTCGACGCTCCTTTGGGTGGTCCTTGCCGTGGGCGGGCTCGTCATCGGGGCGCTGGTCGCCTTGCCGACCAAGTCGCGCGAAGGGCAGGCAGCCGACAAGGGCGCCGTCGGGCCGTTGGCGGAATTTTTCTCGCGCGAGGGGGCGATCCTGATCCTGTTCTTCCTGCTGTTGCACAAGATCGGCGACACGCTCGCCAACCTGACCTTCCGGCTATTGTTCGAGGATCTCGGCTACACCAACGACGAAATCGCCTTTTACGATGTCGGCCTGGGGTTCTGGGCGCTGCTCGCGGGAGTGTTCGTCGGGGGTATCGTCTATGCGCGGCTCGGTATGAAACGGTCGGTGCTGCTCAGCCTTGTCCTGATGGCGATTTCCAATTTCAGCTTTGCGGGCCTTGCCGCCGCCGGACACAGCAATTGGGGCATGGCCGGCGCGATCGGGTTCGAGAATTTTGCCAGCGGGATCGGCGGCGTCTGCGTTGTCGCCTATCTGTCGGCGCTTGCCGATCTGCGTTTTACCGCGACTCACTTTGCGCTTTTCTCGGCCGCCGCAAGTATTCTCGGGCGGTTTCTCACCGGGACCAGCGCGGGCAAGCTGATCGAACAGTTCGGCTATGTCGATTTCTATCTGCTGACGACCGCGTTGGCGATTCCCGGCATCCTGATCTTCTGGTGGATGATGCGCTCGGGGCTGGTCGATCGCTCGATCGGTACAGCGGGCGAAATCGAGATACCCGAGGCGTCGCCTCAGGCCGTCAGTCCGGAAACTGCAGGTTCGCGCTGAGCACTTCGCCCGCGAGGTAGAGCGAGCCGGCGATCAGGACGATTTCGCGCGTCGGATCGACATCCAGGCGGCGCATCGCATCGACGACCGATGCAGCGGCTTTCGCCTCCGGGCCGAACGAGTCGGCGCCATGATGCTCGTGCCCCGGGACGGGGACGGCCGTCAGGCTGGCGAGGCGGTCGGCTAATGGCGCGATGATAGCTGCCGGATCCTTGTTCGAAAGCATCCCGGTGATCAGATGGACGCGCCGCGGTTCGTCCGCGAACTGGCGCGCAAGCGCGAGCCCCGCGTCGACATTATGCGCGCCGTCGAGCCAGATTTCGGTTCCGTCGGGCAACAGCGCGGCGAGGGGACCGGTGCCGAGGCGTTGCATACGGCCCGGCCAGAAGGCGCTCGCGACGCCGCGCGCAATCGCTTCGTCGGTTGGCTGCGGGCCGGGGGCGAGACGCAGCATCGCGATGGCGAGGCCGGCGTTGCGCATCTGGTGCGACCCGGCCATGCGCGGACGCATCGGTTCTGCGACCGAACCCAGTTTCGACGTCCAGCGAAAGCTGTCGCCCTGGGCCTCTATGGTCCAGCCATTTCCTTCGGGAAATAGCGTCGCGCCGACAGAGGCGACCTTGGCGGCGATCGTGTCGCGTACGCCGGGCGGATAGTTGAACGTTGCCACGGGCGTGTCGGGTTTGATGATCCCGGCTTTTTCCCACGCGATGCGCATCGCCGGATCGTCGGGCGTTCCGGCTTCGGCGGCCAGCAGGAACGCTTCATGGTCGATGCCGAGCGAGGCGATACCACAGACCGCGGGCGGCGGAATGATGTTGGTGGCGTCGAGCCGCCCGCCAAGCCCCACCTCGATGATGCAATCGTCGGCGGGAATGCGCGCGAAGGCAAGGAACGCAGCGGCGGTGGTGACTTCAAAAAAGCTTGCTTGCAGGTCCGCGGCCTCGTCGAGCACTTCTTCGAGCAAGGCGGCGAGCAGCTCGTCGTCGATCAGCCTTCCGGCGAGGCGGATGCGTTCGTTGAAGCGGACGAGATGCGGGCTGGTGTAGCTGTGGACCTTGCGTCCCTGCGCTTCGAGGATCGCGCGGAGGTAGGCGCAGGTCGATCCCTTGCCGTTGGTGCCCGCGACATGGAAGGTGCGCGGCAGCTGAAGCTGCGGGTTGCCGAGGCGTGCGCACAACTCGGCGATGCGTTCGAGGCCGAGGATGTCGCGGCCCGGCGACAGCGCTGCGAGGCGATCGAGCTGGGTCTGGACGGCAGGATCGGAGCTATGGGCGTGGTCGGGCATTTTTTCCTCCCCTCCCTGCAAGGGAGGGGCTGGGGGTGGGTGCGCGGCGGAGCCGCGCGGCAACGTCGGATCATATTCGTCGTTCGGGGCATCGAGCCCCGATCGCCGAGACCCACTCCTGACCCCTCCCTTGCAGGGAGGGGAATGCTCAGGCGGCTTTTTCGGGCGCGAGGTAACCGATCAGTCGGCCCAATGTTTCGGGCAGCTCCTTGCGGTGCACGACCATGTCGATCATCCCGTGATCGAGCAGATATTCGGCGCGCTGGAAGCCTTCGGGCAGTTTTTCGCGGATGGTATTCTCGATCACACGCTGACCCGCAAAGCCGATCAGCGCCTTGGGCTCGCTGATCTGGATGTCACCGAGCATCGCATAGCTGGCGGTGACGCCGCCGGTGGTCGGATCGGTGAGGAGCACGATATAGGGCAGGCCGGCGCGGCGCAAGCGGGCCAAGGCCACCGTGGCGCGCGGCATCTGCATCAACGACAGCGTGCCTTCCTGCATCCGCGCGCCGCCCGCGGCGGTGATCGCGATATAGGGGACACCGCGCCGGATCGCATCCTCGACGCCCGCGACGAAAGCCTCGCCCACGGCGACGCCCATCGACCCGCCCATGAACGCGAAGTCCTGCACGCCGATCACCACGCCCTGGCCCGAAATGCGGCCGAACGCGTTCTGATAGGCATCGCGGTCGCCGGTTTGCGCGCGCGCCGCCTTGATGCGGTCGACATATTTCTTGGTATCGCGGAATTTGAGCGGATCTTCGGGCGCTGCGGGCGCGCTGATCATCTCATGCAGGCCGCCGTCGAACAGCTGCGCAAAACGCTCGGTCGCGCCGATGCGGTCGTGGTGGTCGCAGCGCGGGCAGACGTTGAGATTGTCTTCCCATTCCTTGACGAACACCATCTGCTGGCACTGGCGACATTTGTGCCAGAGATTGTCGGCGGTGTCGCGTTTCGCCCCGAAGGGCAGCGCGTTGCGAACGCGGTCGAGCCAGCTCATGCGGCGATCTCCTTTGCGCCGTGGATAGCATCGACGAGCGAACGGGTGAAGGTCTCGACATAAGGCGCGGCGGCGTCGCCATGCTCGGCAATGATGTCGATGAAGGCCGATCCGACGACGACGCCGTCGGCGACGCGTGCGATCTGGGCGGCCTGTTCGGGGGTGCGAACGCCGAAGCCGACTGCGACAGGGAGGTCGGTCGCGGCCTTCAAGCGCACGACGGCTTCGTCGATACTCGCCTGCGCGGCTTGTTGCTGGCCCGTGATGCCTGCGACCGAGACATAATAGAGAAAGCCACCCGCGCCGCTGAGCACAGCGGGAAGACGGGCGGTGTCGGTGGTGGGAGTGGCTAGGCGGATGAGGTCGAGGCCCGCGGCGCGGAGCGCGGGGCCAAGTTCGGGGTCTTCCTCCGCAGGGATGTCGACGCAGATGACGCCGTCGACGCCGGCCTTGGCGCACTCGGCAGCGAACCAGTCGTCGCCGCGGATTGTCATCGGGTTGGCATAACCCATAAGGACGAGCGGGGTGTCGGGATGGCGCGCGCGGAAGAGGGTAGCGATCGCGAAGATGTCGGCGGTCGTCGTGCCTTTGGCGAGGCTGCGCAGGTTCGCCGCCTGGATTGCGGGACCATCGGCCATCGGGTCGGTGAAGGGCATGCCGAGTTCGATTACATCGGCCCCGCCCGCGACGAGCGCGTCGAGGTTCGCAGCGGTGTCGCCGTCACCCGCGGTGATGAAGGCGACGAGCGCGGTGCGCGGCTTGCCGAAGGCGGCGGTGAAGCGGGTCATCGAGAAGAGCCCCTCAGATAAAAGACAATCGCGAAAACGGCAGCGATGCTCGCATTATAGGCCAACCTCGCCGAAGCGAGATTCCATGCGCCGAAATTCAGGCCATGACGAAACAGGAGATCGGCAAACGACAATATGACCAGAAACAGACAGAAATCGGTGACAATCCGGACCAGGTTCGATTGCTTCACAGCTCAACCCCCAACGCATCCGCCACCGTGAAGATATCCTTGTCGCCGCGGCCCGAGCAGTTGACGATGATGATCTTGTCCGGGCCCAGCGTCGGCGCGATGCGTTCGGCGGCGGCGATCGCGTGCGCGCTTTCGAGCGCGGGGATGATACCTTCGAGCTTGGTAAGCTTCTGGAAGCTCGCGAGGGCTTCAGCGTCGGTGACGGGTTCGTAGCGCACGCGGCCGATTTCGTGGAGCCAGCTATGCTCGGGGCCGATGCCCGGATAGTCGAGGCCGGCCGAGATGCTGTGCGCCTCGGTTATCTGGCCGTCTTCGTCCTGCAACAGATAGGTCTTGTTGCCGTGGAGGATGCCGGGGCGGCCGCCTGCGAGGCTGGCGGCGTGCTTGCCGTCGAGACCCTCGCCCGCGGCTTCGACGCCGACGATCTCGACATCGGCGTCATCGAGGAAGGGATGAAACAGGCCGATCGCGTTCGATCCGCCGCCGACAGGGGCGATCAGCATGTCGGGGAGGCGGCCCTCAGCTTCGAGTATCTGTTCGCGCGCTTCGTCGCCGATCACCGACTGGAAATCGCGGACGAGCTCGGGATAGGGGTGCGGGCCCGCAACGGTTCCGATGATGTAAAAAGTGTCGTGAACGTTCGCGACCCAGTGGCGCAGCGCCTCGTTCATCGCGTCCTTCAGCGTCTTGGCGCCCGATTCGACCGCGACGACTTCGGCGCCGAGCAGCTTCATGCGGAACACATTGGGCTGTTGCCGCGCGACGTCGACCGCGCCCATGAAGATCGTGCAGGGCAGGCCGAACAGCGCGGCGACGGTCGCGGTCGCAACGCCGTGCTGGCCGGCGCCGGTTTCGGCGATGATCTTCGTCTTGCCCATGCGTTTGGCGAGCAGGATCTGGCCGATGCAATTGTTGATCTTGTGCGCGCCGGTGTGGTTGAGATCCTCGCGCTTGAGGTAAATCTTCGCGCCGCCGAGATGCTCGGTCAGCCGCTCGGCGAACCACAGCGGGCTGGGGCGGCCGACATAATGTTTGAGCAGATAGTCGAACTCGGCCTTGAACGCCGGATCGGCCTGCGCGGCGCGATAGTGGCGCTCGAGGTCGAGGATCAGCGGCATCAGCGTTTCGGCGACATAGCGGCCGCCGAACTGGCCGAAATGGCCGCGTTCGTCGGGTCCGGTGCGGAGGCTGTTGGGTAAGTCGGTCATCGACCGGCGGCTTTAAGGAAAGCGGCGATCTTGTCCACATCCTTGACGCCCGGTGCGCTTTCGACGCCCGAGGAGACATCGACGAGCGGCGCGCCGGTTTCTGCGATGGCCTGCGCGACATTCTCGGGGGTAAGCCCCCCGGCGATCCCCCAGTCGATGCTGTGGCGATGGTTTTTGAGCAGCGACCAGTCGAAGCGCGTGCCGGTGCCGCCGGGCATCGCGGCGGCGGGAGCATCGAACAGGATGCGGTCGGCAACGCCGTGATATTTTTGCATCCGCACGAGCGTTTCGGCGTCCTTCAGACCGACGGCCTTCCAGATCTCCGCCGGGGTCAGCCGCTTCACGACACCCAGCCATTCGGGAGTCTCGCTGCCGTGGAACTGGATGATGTCGGGGCGGACCATGCCGAGCGCGTCGCCGGTAAGCTGCTGCGAGGCATTGACCAACAGCAACGCGACCTTCACGTTGCCCGTGCCTGCACGTTTGCGTAGCTCGGCCGCGGTCTTGAGGTCGACATAGCGCGGGCTCGGCTCATAATGATTGAGGCCGATGTGCGTCGCGCCGTGGCGGATGGCGGCATCGACCTCTTCGATTGTCTTGAGGCCGCAGATTTTGACGAGTGGGGGCATGGTCAGACTCTAATTTGTCCGTTCGCATCGAGCGAAGTCGAGATGTCTCTCGATCTTGCGCTGCTCCGATGGGTGTCTCGACTTCGCTCGACACGAACGGGAATGGGAATGGGGCTTACAGCGTCGCTTCAATTTCGCGCGCGGCGAGGTCGGGGTCCGCCGACTGGCTGATCGGGCGGCCAACGACGAGGATCGAGGCGCCGTCGGCCATCGCCTGCGCCGGGGTAACGACGCGCTTCTGGTCGCCGATCTTGCCGTTCGCGGGGCGAACGCCGGGGACGACGTAAAAGCCGCCGGGCCACGCCTTGCGCGCCGCTTTCACTTCCTGTCCCGAACAGACGATACCGTCGAGGCCGGCTTCGCGGGCGAGCGCCGCCAGGCGGACGACTTGATCGTGGGGGTTGCCGCCGACGCCGATGTCTTCCAGATCGGGCGCGTCGAGGCTGGTCAGCACGGTGACCGCGACGACCTTGGTGTTCGTGCCCGCGGATGCCTTCGCCTCTTCGAGCATTGCGCGTCCGCCCGCGGCGTGGACGGTGATGATTGCCGGTTCGAGCGAGCGCAGCGCCTGGATCGCCTTGGCGACGGTGTTGGGAATGTCGTGGAGCTTGAGGTCAAGAAAGATCGGCAGGCCGAGCTTCGCCATTTCATGCACGCCGTGGTGCCCGTTGGCGCAGAAGAATTCGAGACCGAGCTTCAGCCCGCCGACGTGACGCCGCACCTTTTGCGCCAGCGTCAGCGCGGCATCGAGGTGCGTGGTGTCGATGGCGAGATAAAGCGGTGAAGTCATGGCTTGTCCGTGGAGAAAAGATCGGAGGGGGCGGGCGGGATGTCGTTGACCGGCGCCGCGGCGGGTGTGACCTCGACGGGGCGGTTGGCGAGCGCGCGCAAATCGGCCGCCTGCCGCTCGCTGGCGTCGAGGCGGCGCTTCATCGACCAGCGCGTCGTGCGCAGCGCGATCCACATCGGCACGCTGCCGATCAGGAAGGCTGTGAGGATCAACACGGGCAATTTGGTGTCGAGCACCTGCCCCGGCCAGATCGTGACGGTGACCGGAATCCAGTTGGCCATCGCGAAAATGACGAGGACGGCGGTCAGCAAGACCCAGATGATCGTTCGCAGGATGCCCACTTCGTCTTGCTCCTCTGTCGGTCTGGTGCCGACCCTATGACAGATTGCCGCGCGATTCCAGTCCGGGGCTACGCCGCCCCGAACACCCGGTCGAAGATCGTGTCGACATGCTTCATGTGATAACCAAGGTCGAACAGCGCAGTCAGTTCGTCGGCCGACAGCTTCGCGGTGACGTCGGCGTCGGCCTTGAGCAGTTCGAGCAGCGAGAGCTGGCCGTCCGATTCCCACACCTTCATCGCGTTGCGCTGGACGAGGACATAGCTTTCCTCGCGGCTCGCGCCCGCCTGCGTCAGCGCAAGCAGCACGCGCTGCGAATGGACGAGCCCGCCCATGCGGTCGAGATTCTTCTGCATCCGCGCGGGGTAGACCAGCAGCTTGTCGACGACGCCGGTCAGGCGCGCGAGGGCGAAATCGAGCGTGATCGTCGCATCGGGGCCGATGAAGCGTTCGACCGACGAATGGCTGATATCGCGTTCGTGCCAAAGCGCGACATTTTCCATCGCGGGGATGGCGGCGCTGCGCACCATGCGCGCGAGGCCGGTGAGATTTTCGGTCAGGATCGGGTTCCGCTTGTGGGGCATCGCCGACGAGCCTTTCTGGCCCGGCGAGAAATATTCTTCGGCCTCGAGCACCTCGGTGCGCTGAAGGTGGCGGACTTCGACCGACAGGCGTTCGATCGACGAGGCGATGACGCCGAGCACGGCGAAGAACATCGCATGGCGGTCGCGCGGGATCACCTGCGTCGAAACCGGCTCGATCGCGAGGCCGAGCTTGGCCGCGACATGCGCTTCGACGCGCGGGTCGATGTTCGCGAAGGTGCCGACCGCGCCCGAAATGGCGCAGGTCGCGATTTCGGCGCGCGCGGCCTGGAGGCGCAGCTTGCAGCGCGAGAATTCGGCATAGGCTTCGGCAAGCTTCAGCCCGAAGGTGACGGGCTCGGCGTGGATGCCGTGGCTGCGGCCGATCGTCGGGGTGAGCTTATGCTCATAGGCGCGGCGCTTGATCGCTTCCAGGAGCGCGTCGAGGTCGGCGAGCAGGATATCGGCGGCCTGGCTGAGCTGGACCGCGAGGCAGGTGTCGAGCACGTCCGAGCTGGTCATGCCCTGGTGCATGAAGCGGGCTTCGTCGCCGACATTCTCGGCCACCCAGGTCAGGAAGGCGATGACGTCATGCTTGGTAACCGCCTCGATCGCGTCGATCGCGGCGACGTCGATTGTCGGGTTCGTCGCCCACCAATCCCACAGCGCCTTGGCGGCCGATTTCGGCACAGTGCCGAGTTCGGCAAGGGCATCGGTCGCGTGCGCTTCGATCTCGAACCAGATGCGAAACCGATTCTCGGCCGACCAGATCGCGGTCATTTCCGGCCGTGCGTAACGCGGAACCATTGTTTTTCCTTCCTTTTCGGGCGCCTTGTCGCGGAATCCACGCGGAACCACGATGGGGCGCCCCGTAGCAGGGACGGGGCGTTTCGCCAAATGCCGAGGGCGCGCAACTTTGCGGAAAGACGATGGGTTGCTCCCATGCCCCATCAGAAAGGCGACGGGTCGCAGTGACCATCGAAGTCGCCGTTACAGGAGAATAAATGTGTTGAAACAAGTGCTTTTGATCGGTGCGGCGGCTGTCAGTTTCCCCGCTTTGGCCCAGACGACTGCCCCTGCCGAAGAGCCGGCCCCCACGACGCAGTCGCAGCCCGCGCCGACCGACACCACGGCCCCCGCGCCCGATAGCAAGCCGACGGACGAAACGAAGCCGACGGATGGAACGGCGCCGACCGAGGATGCGACCCCAAGCGATACGCCCCCTGCGGCTGAGCCCACCCCTCCGGCTGACCAGCCCGCTCCGGATTCCGAAGAAAAGCCCGAATCGGAACCCGAATAATCCCGCACACAGGAGATAGACCATGTTGAAACAGATGCTTTTGATCGGCGCTGCTGCCGTGAGTTTCCCGGCCTTGGCGCAGACGACTGCCCCGGCGTCGGATCCGACCACCCCGCCGGCCGCCAGCGAACCGGCTCCGGCTCCCGACGCGTCGACGCCTCCGGCCGAGCCCGCCCCGGCACCGGATGCGTCGACCCCGCCGGCTTCGAGCCAGCCTGCACCTTCGGGTGGGGCGGCAACGCCGACCCAGATCGCGCAGATCGTCGAGCAGGAATTCCCTACCTATGACGGGGACAAGAATGGCGACCTGAACGAAGCCGAGTTCGGCTCGTGGATGAAGAAGCTGCGTGCAGCGACCGACCCGAGTGCCGACGTCGAATCGGCCGAGGTGAAGACCTGGATTGGTCAGGCTTTCGCATCGGCTGATGGTGACAAGTCGGGCGCGGTTAACAAGACCGAATTGACCGGTTTCCTGTCGCGCGGCGCCTAAACGGCGTCCCGCGGGGTGGTGCAGCCGTCGGAGCGATCCGGCGGCTGCATCGCTGTTTGGAGCTAAACGGGTTGCTCGACCGCGACGATCGTCAACCGGTGTTCGATGCCACCGCGATCGGGCCAGTTGATCGACTGGCCGACGCTGAGGCCGATCAGGCCCGCCCCGATCGGGGTAAGAATCGACATCCGCCCGGCCGATATGTCTGCTTCGGCGGGATATACGAGGCGCACGGTGCGTTCGGCGCGGCTCTTTTCATCGATGAAGGTGACGCTGGAGCCCATCGTCACGACGTCGGGCGGGATATCGGTGCGTTCGCAGATCGCGGCGCGATCGATCTCGCCGAGCAACAATTCATAGAAGCGGACCGAATCCCGCTGCTGCTGCAGCGTCAGTTCGGTGAGCGCGTCGGCTTCGCTATCGATCATGCGGATATGAGGCATCGCGGCCCCGCTTTTTTTCTTGGTCATGGCGCGGACTTTCCGGCTGGCGCGCAGCATCGGGCCACGCGCGGCAATATCTGGACGGAAGGTGCCCCGGGCTCGGGGCGATCGCGCCGGAACCCGGGGCTAAATGCCCGCGAGAAGTTGCCCCCCATGATGGCGGAAGCGGAGAAGGCCGCGTCGAATCTGCATGGCCATGATGATGTGGCCGCGCGCGGCGGAAGTCAAATGGTGCGCTAGAGCAGCCCCATCGCGCGAAAGCTTCGATAATCGGACCCGCCGATGATGATATGATCGTGGAGCGCGATTCCGAGCTTCGCGGCGGCGCTCGCGACATCCTTGGTGATTGCGATATCTTGCCGGCTCGGCTCGGGGCTGCCGCTCGGGTGATTATGGACGAGGATGATCGCCGAAGCGCCGAGTTCGAGCGCGCGCTTGATCACCTCGCGGACATAGATCGCCGACTGGTCGATCGAACCCTCGCTCGCGAGTTCGTCGCGGATCAGCATGTTGCGCGAATTGAGATAAAGGACGCGGACGCGCTCGACGTCGATCGGCCCCATATCGGCGCGCAACCAGTCGAGCAGCGCGTCCCAGCTCGAGAGTAGCGGCTTGTCGCGAAATTCGCCCTTGAGCAGGCGCAGGCTCGCGGCCTGGACGATCTTTATTGCCGCAATACCGGTATCGCCGAGCCCGTCGACGCGGCGCAGCGATTCGGGATCGGCGCTGACAAGCTGTGCCAGCGAACCGAATTCGCGGAGCAGCGCTTTCGCGAGTGGCTTGGTGTCGCGGCGCGGGATTGCGAGCGTGAGCAGATATTCGATCAGCTCGTAATCGGCGAGGCCTTCGGCGTCGTCGAGCAGGCGAGCCCGCAACCGCGCGCGATGCCCAAGATGGTCCGGCGTATCCCCCATGGCGCGGCAATAACCGCCTTGTGAGGCGCACTCAACGGTCATAGGGAAAGGAAGATGGCGAACCGGATCAATTTCCTGCATCGAAACGGGATTTCCGGCGTTTGTGCCCTGAACAGGGCTCGGGTCGAGGGACGAGATTTTGCCGCCATGACGTCATCGGCCATATTCCATGACTGACGCGGCAGAGGCTACGAAGCCGCACTTTAAATACCGGACGCTGCTGTTCAAGAAGCGGTGGCTGACCGCGGGCGCGGTGATCATTCTCGTCGCGGGGGTCTGGATCGCGCGCGAGCCGATCGCCGATGAATTCATCCGCGACCAGCTCGACAGCCGCGACGTGCCCGCCCGCTATACGATCGACCGGATCGGTTTTCGTAGCGAGCAATTATCCAACATCGTGATCGGCGATCCGAAGCATCCCGATCTGACCGCGAAGCGCGTCGAGGTGCTGCTCGGCTATGGCTGGCGCGGCCCTTATGTTTCGGGGATCAATGCCGAGGGCGTTCGTCTCTATGGCCGCTTCGTCGACGGCCGCCTGTCGTTCGGCTCGCTCGACAAATTCCGCGATCCGACGAGCAAGGATCCGTTCGCCTTGCCCGACCTGTCGGTTGCGTTGCGTGATGCGCGGGCACGCGTCGAAACACCGTGGGGCAATATTGGTGCGGCGCTGCACGGTGGCGGCAATCTGCGCCGCGACTTCACGGGCAAGCTCGCACTCGTCGCGCCGCGCATTGCGGCGGCGGGGTGCAGCGGCGACGATATCAGTTTCTACGGCACGGTTCTCGTCCGCGACGTCCGGCCGCAGCTCGTCGGTCCCTTGCGTGGTGGTTCGCTGCGCTGCGCAGACGGCAGCGTTACCGCCGCGTCCCCGCAAATCGCGCTCGACCTTTCGCTCTCCGAAGATCTGCAAAGCTGGAAGGGCAAGGCCGACGCGAGCATCGCGCGGCTTGTCGCGGGACCCGTCGCGGCCGACCGGATGGGCGTGGTCGCTCGCTTCGACGGCACCGCGGTGCTGACGAAGTTCGACGTCGAAGCCGACATGGCGCACCTTCGCGGCGCCGATTTTGCGGCCGAGACGGTGAACCTCGAAGCCAAGGGCAGCGTCGGCAGCGCGGCGCCGAAGTTCGACGGGCGGATCAGTTTTGCTCGCGCTAGCGGCAGCGCCGATTTGCGCCGCTCGCTCGCCGAAAGTACGCGCGGGCTGGCGGGCACGCCGGTCGGACCGCTGGCAGCGAAGGCTGTCGGCGCCCTGAGCCGCGTGCTGGCCGATGCGAGCGGCAGCGCGGGCTTCGCGCTCGCGGGTGAGGGGCCAACGGCGCGCGTCGACCTGATCGCGCCCGAACTGACGAGTGCGAGCGGCGCGCATTTCACCGGAAGCACCGACAGCCGCATCGGCTATCTCTATGGCGCCGACGAACCCGCGGTGATCGCGACGGGGCGCTGGAGCATCGCCGGTGGCGACCTGCCCTCGGGAACGCTGCGCCTCGATCGCAGCGCCGAGGGGAGAGTGACCGGCCTCGCCAGCCTCGATCCCTTTGACGCCGAAGGCGCGCGGCTGGCGCTGACGCCCGTGCGTTTTTCGGGCGGTGCGGGCGGGTTGCTGCGCTTCGCAACGGCGGCGACGTTGTCGGGTCCGCTCGCGGACGGGCGCGTCGAGCGGTTGACGTTGCCGCTGAATGGCTTTCTCGCTCCGACGGGTGCACTCGCGTTCGACGGCGGGTGCAGCCGCGTCGCGGCCGATCGGATCGAGATCAGCGGTTTCCGGCTCGGCCGCAGCGCGATCGACCTGTGCAGCCGGCCCGGCGCGCCGCTACTCAGTGCCGGTCCCGACGGGCTGCGCGGCGATATTCGCATTCCCGGCATCGCGCTGCGCGGGACGAGCGGCAGTTCGCCATTCAGCCTGAAAAGCGGGCCGGCGAATATCGACCTGTCCGCGATGCGCTGGTCGCTGGCGCGCGCCGATATCCGGCTGGGCGAGGGGGAAAGCATAACGCGCTTCGCCGCCGAAAGCCTGACCGGGCGCAGGGCACCGCAGGGAATGGTGGGCGATCTGCGCGGTGCGAGCGGCAAGATCGGCGCGGTGCCGCTCAACATGAGCGAGATTGCGGGGCAATGGCGCTTCGCGAAGGGGGCGCTGACGCTCGACGGTGGTGTGTTGCTCACCGATGCGGCACCCGATCCGCGCTTCTTTCCGCTGGTCAGCAACCGGGCCAGCCTGAGCTTTGCAAATGGGGTCATCGAGGCAAAAGCGGGTTTCAACGAACAGAAGACAGGAACGAAAATCCTCGACACGCTGATCCGGCACCGGCTAGCCGACAGCAGCGGTTCGGCGGACCTTTCTGTTAAAGAACTGCGCTTCAGCGAAGCCTTCCAACCCGACCAGCTTACCAGTCTCGCGCTCGGCGTCGTCGCCAATGTCCAGGGTTCCGTGGTCGGCGACGGGCGGATCGAATGGACCGCCGACGGCGTCACGAGCCGCGGCACCTTTGCGACCTCCGACGCCAGCCTCGCCGCGGCCTTCGGCCCGGTGACGGGGCTAACAACGACGATAAGCTTCGACGATCTGATCGGCCTCAAATCGGCGCCGGGCCAGATCGCGAAGATCAAGGAGATCAACCCGGGCATCCCGGTGGTCGACGGCGAGATCGAATATCGGTTGCTCGGCGACAATCGTGTGCGGGTCGAGGGCGGGAGCTGGCCTTTTGCCGGCGGGCAGTTGCTGCTGCATCCGACGACGCTCGATTTCGGCACGGAGAAGGCGCGGCGGCTCTCGTTCGACATCGTCGGGGTCGATGCCGCAGTGTTCCTGCAAAGCTTCGGCTTCGAGAATATCAACGCGACGGGCGTGTTCGACGGGACATTGCCGGTCGAATTCGACGGGATGGGCGGGCGGATCGTGGGCGGCCGCATCGATTCGCGCGCCGGCGGCGGCACGCTTGCCTATGTTGGCGAATTGTCGAACCGCAATCTGGGTGTCATCGCCAATTTTGCCTTTGGCGCGTTACGCAGCCTCAAATATGACGATCTGACGATCATCCTGAACGGGGACCTCGATGGCGAAATGGTGACCGATATCCGTTTTGGCGGCGTAGGGCAGGGCGAAGGCGCGACGCGCAATTTCCTGACCAACCAGGTCGCAAAACTGCCGCTCGTCTTCAATGTGAAGATCCGGGCGCCGTTCCGCCAGTTGCTGACTTCGGCCAAGGGCTTTTATGATCCGTCGCTGCTAATTGAACAGAATCTTCCGGCGCTGATCCGCGCGCAGGAAGACGCGAAAAAAGCAACAATCGTCCCCGTTCAGCCCCCAGAAAGCGAGCCCGTGCAATGAAGACGACCAAGACTGGAGCTAGGAGGCTGGCCATAGGCGGTAGGTATGTTGCGGTGATGATAGGTGCGTCGGCCCTGGCGGGCTGCGTCCAGATCGAAACGCCCGACAAGCCGATCGAGATCAACCTGAACATCAACATCCGTCAGGAAGTGGTGTACAGGCTGGATGGCGATGCCAAGAAGCTCATTGAGCAGAATAGCGAGATATTCTGATGGGGAAGACCAAGATGACGAAGACGATGTGGAAACCGACCGGACTGGCGTTGGCCGCGATCGCGGCGACTGCTGCGGTTGCACTCGCGGTGCCGTCGGCAATGGCGCAGCGCGATCCGGCCTATGCCGCCGCGCGTGCAGCGGGACAGGTCGGCGAGCAGCCTGACGGCTATCTGGGCTTTGCGACGACGCCGACCCCGGCGATCCGCGCGCTGGTGCAGGATCTCAATATCAAGCGCAAGGCGGCTTATACCGCAAGCGCGCAGTCGACCGGCAGCACGGTCGAGCAGTTTGCTTTCACCAGCGGCTGCAACCTGATCGCGCAGACCAAGGCAGGCGAGAAGTATCAGACGCCGAGTGGCGCCTGGAAAACGCGCGACGGTAGCCCGCCCGAGCGCGACGCACGCTGCCCTTAAAAGATTAAGCTGCACAACGGGGGCTGCGGGCCCTCAGATGCCGCCGCGCCCCTAAACGCGGCGGCATTTTTGCGCGCCTCGGCGGCGTCAATTTTGTGCACCTGCGCACAAGCATTGACTTAATCGGGTGTCGTTCCTAAACGGACCGCGCCTTAGGGGTCCCCCGAATTTTCGGGCCTTTTTTCGCAGGCGGAATCGATGGATATCGGCTCTGTTTCAGGAGGATGGCGCAAATGACGGGGAATGGCAGCGATCCGGAACCAGCTTCGGAGGATTCGCGCCTGGTCTCGCTCGAAGAGCGATTGGACCGGGCCGAAGCCGCAGAAGCGAAACGGACCGCAGTGAACGCCGGACCGGAGACCGATGCGAATTACAAGCTCGGTAACCGCGTTCTGGCCGAACTGCTGGGCGGTATCGGTGGCGGCGCCTTGGTCGGTTGGACGATCGATCATTTTGCCGGCACCGCACCCTGGGGCCTGTTGGTGGTGCTGTTCCTCGGAATAGTCGTCGCCTTCAGAAGCATATTTCGAATAGCGAATATCCGGCCTTCAAAGCCGGATTGAAGCTGGATTACTGGGATTTAGGCGAGGTATCGCGTGGCGGATCAAGGTAAAGTGGACCCGATGCACCAGTTCGAGGTGCAGAAGATGTTCGACATGTTCCATGTCGGCAATCATGAGGTTGCCTTTACGACCAGCGCGATGTGGATGCTGATCGCCGGCCTGTTGCTGTGGGTCTTCATGATCGGCGGGATGAAGCGTCAGCTCGTTCCCGGTCGCTGGCAGGTCGCGGTCGAAGGCTTCACCGGCTTTATCTCGAGCATGATGAACGCGAATATCGGCCCTGAAGGCCGCAAATATACGCCCTATGTCTTCTCGCTGTTCATGTTCATCCTGATGTTGAACGTGATCGGCCTGATGCCGCTCGGCCTGTTCGGCGTGCACCCCTTCACCGTGACGAGCCACTTCACGATCACCGGTTTCCTCGCGATCCTGAGCTTCTCGATCGTCCTGATTGTCGGTTTCTGGCGCCACGGCCTGCATTTCTTCTCGCTTTTCGTCCCGCACGGCACGCCCTGGTGGCTGCTGTGGCTGATCCCGGTGATCGAGCTGGTGTCGTTCCTCGTCCGCCCGTTCAGCCTCGCGCTGCGACTGTTCGTCGCGATGACCGCGGGCCACGTGCTGATGAAGGTGTTCGCCTCGTTCATCATCGACGGGATCGCCGCCGGTCCGGCTGTCGGCCTCGGCGTCGGCATCCCCAGCATGGCGCTGATGGTCGGCATCAGCGGCCTCGAGCTGCTGGTCGCGGGTATCCAGGCTTATGTGTTCGCGCTGCTCACGTCGCTCTATCTGAACGATGCGGTCAATCTGCACTGATATTTCAACTGTATAATCAACGTTTTTCCCAAGGAGTATAAAATGGACGTTCAAGCTGCTTCGCTCATCGGCGCCGGTCTGGCCGCTATCGGTGCCGGTATGGCCGCCATCGGTGTGGGCAACGTCTTCGGTAGCTTCCTCGAAAGCGCGCTGCGTAACCCGGCTGCTGCCGACGGCCAGCAGGGCCGCCTGTTCATCGGCTTCGCGGCCGCCGAACTTCTCGGCCTGCTGTCGTTCCTGATCGCAATCCTGCTGTACCTCAAGGCAGCCTGATTTCGTCTGCGGGGCTGGCTCTCTAAGGGCCGGCCCCGCGACTGCTTTTCTTTTGTCGGTCGAGTAAATCCATGCCTCAAATCAGCCAATTCGCTGAAAGCTGGTACGCCGCATCGCAGATTTTCTGGGTGCTGCTGACCTTCGGCTTCGTCTTTTTCGTCATCGGCCGCGGCATGCTGCCGAAGATTGAGGCGACTGTGGACGCGCGCGACCGCAAGGTGGCGGACGACCTCGCCGCGGCGAAAGCCGCGCATGCCGCCGCCGACAACCTCGAAGAAAGCTACCGCCAGCAGAGCGACGCAAGCCGCGCCGCCGCGCAAAAGGCGGTGACGGACGCCAAGGACAAGGCCGCGAAAGACGCTGAAAAGCGCCTGGCAAAGGTCGACGCCGAACTCTCCGACAAGCTGTCGGCGGCCGAAGCTGACGTCAATGCGGCGCGCACTTCGGCGATGGCCGAAATCGAATCGGTCGCGGCCGAAGCAGCGGGCGATCTCGTCGCCAAGCTGTCGGGCGTGAAGGTCGCCGCGGCGGACGCCAAGGCAGCGGTGAAGGCGGTGCTCCATGGCTAATGTTCTGACCATCTTGTCCGAAGCCGCGGGTGAAGTGCACGTCGAACCGGCGTCGTTCGGTTTCATCGACGCGACCGTCTGGGTCTCGATCGCGATGGCGATCTTCATCGCTATCCTGCTGTGGAAGAAGGTGCCGGCGATGGTCGCGGGCATGCTCGACAACAAGATTGCCGAGATTTCGAAGCAGCTCAAGGAAGCCGAAGCGCTGCGCCTCGACGCCGAATCGCTGAAGGCAGAATATGAGGCGAAGCTCGCCGACGCCGCGAAGGAAGCTGACGAAATGCGCGCCCGCGCCGATGCCGAGGCTGAAGCGCTGGTCGCCAAGGCCAAGGCCGACGCAACCGCGTTGATCGGCCGCCGCAAACAGATGGCCGAAGACCGTATCGCCGCGGCTGAAGCCGGGGCGCTTGCCGAAGTCCGCGCTGCGGCCGCGAAGGCCGCGACCGAAGCGGCAGCGAAGCTGATCGCCGACAAGCATGATGCCGCGGCCGACAAGGCTCTGGTCGATCAGGCTATCGCGGGCGTCGCCAAGGGCTGAGCCTTTCGACATCGCCGAAAACAGAGCGCCCGCGGATTTCCGCGGGCGTTTTGCTTCGAGGGGCGTGCCAATATCTTCTCTTTCGTCACGTCGGACCTGATCCGGGGTCCCGCTTCGCGATTTGGCGGAAAGAAGCGGGATCCCGGGTCAGGTCCGGGATGACGATGCTAGGTTGCGGTTGATCCGGCCAACCCCGCGACCCACGCCTTTGTCGCGGGAAAATTGTCCATTGCGCGCTGATATCCCGCGCGCGCGGTGGTTCGTTCGATATAGTCCAGTTCGGTCGCGCCGAAGGTGAAGCCGATCGTGCGCTGGGCGAATTGGAGCGCGTAGGTCACCGAAATGTCGGCTGCGGAAAAATCGTCGCTCGCGATATGGGGTGTACGCGCAAGCTGGCGGCTTACGAGCCCGAGACGGCTCTTGAAGACGCCGAGTGCCCAGTCGGTGGTCCAGTTTTCCCGTTCGGCTTCGGGGGCGAGGATGTGCGTCGCGACGATGGCGTTGATCGGGCCCGCGAGGCCCGCCTCGCCCATATGAAGAAACTGCTGGTAGGTCGCGAACGCCGCGTCGTCCGGCCTCGGTGCAAGCGCGCCCGGTCCGTAACGCGCGAGCAGATATTCCATGATGGCGATCGATTCGACCATCACCGTATCGCCGTCGACGATCGCAGGAATGAAACCAGCGGGATTTATCGCCAGGAATTCAGTGTCCTGTTCGACACCGTCGAGCAGATCGACCGGCCGTACACGATAAGGGCGCCCCATTTCTTCGAGCAGCCAGGCAACACGGAAGCCGCGGCCTTCGCCATAGAGGGTGATCATGCCGGCTACCTCAAAATTTGATCATGATCCGCCGCGCGAGCGCGGGCGAGACACTGTGGACGAACTGCAACATCTTCACCATCCCGGCGTTGATCTCGCTCTTGCCGGTACGGATGCCGCGGACGATCTCGGCGGCGCAGTCGTGCGCGCTCATCTTCTTGCCTCCGCGGCCCGCGGTCATGTTTGTCTCGACGACGGGCGGCAGCGCTTCGATCACGCGGACATTGCTGTCTTTCAACAGATGCCGGATCGCCTGCGTATAGCTGCGCAGCCCCGCCTTGGTCGCGCAATAGATCGAGCCGCCCGCGCGCGGCGCGATCGCGAGGCCCGAGGTGAGGTTGACGATTGCCGCTTCGGGCTGTGCGCGCAGTACCGGCAGCAGCCGCGTACACAGCATGATCGGCGCGTCGAGGTTGGTGCGGATGCATTGCGCCGCATTCTCTAACGTCGCGGCATCGTCGAGCTCATATTCGCTGCCTACCCCGGCATTGTTGACGAGCAGCGCAAGCGGCTTGCCCGCCACCCCGCTCACGACGGCATCGACGCCCGTCGGGGTCGACAGATCTCCCGCGATCGTCCCGAAACCGAGCGCCGCCATGGCGTGTAACTTCTCGGCTGATCGCCCCGTCACGATGACGTTTGCGCCGGTGCCCTGCAGTTGCAGCGCAATCTCGCGCCCGATGCCGTCGCTGCCGCCGGTCACCAGCGCGAGCTTTCCACGAAGTTCCATAAGACCCCTCCTATGTTTTACTTCGCACACTATGGCGGGTCGCACCGCCATCGCCTACATGCAAAATCATGGCTCGCCCGAACGCTCCCGACCGATTCAACGAAGAAAAAGCGACCTATGTGATGCGCGGCGGCGACGGGGAGGGCGACCAGCCCGACCTCGAACGCGGTGCCGAGGCGATCCGCAGCGTGGTGCGCAAATTGCCGACGCGTCCCGGGGTGTACCGGATGCTCGATGCGCGCGGCGACGTGCTGTACGTCGGCAAGGCGCGCGCGCTCAAGAACCGCGTCGCCAATTATACGCAGGTCGCGCGGCTGCCGCAGCGGCTGCAGCGTATGGTGTCGCAGACGCGTGCGATGGAGATCGTCACGACGACGAGCGAGGCCGAGGCGCTGCTGCTCGAGGCGCAGCTCATCAAGCGCTACCGCCCGCCGTACAATGTGCTGCTCCGCGACGACAAAAGCTTTCCCTTCATCCTGCTGCGCATGGATCATGATTTCCCGCGCGTGCAAAAGCATCGCGGCGCGCGGCGTGCGAAGGGGCGCTACTACGGGCCGTTCGCAAGTGCCGGCTCGGTCCACCAGACGCTCAACGCGCTGCAGAAAACCTTTCTGCTCAGGAGCTGCACCGACAGCTTCTTTGCGAACCGCTCGCGCCCGTGCCTGCTCTACCAGATCAAGCGGTGCAGCGCGCCATGCGTCGATCGCATCTCAAAGGAGGATTATGCCGGGCTGGTGAGCGACGCGCAGGACTTCCTCGAGGGGCGCTCGACTGCGGTCCAGAAACGGCTGGGCGATGCGATGACGCGGTCAGCCGAAGCGATGGATTTCGAACAGGCGGCGGTGATCCGCGACCGCCTGAAATCGCTGACCTTCATTCAGGGCAGCCAGTCGGTCCACGCCGACGGGCTGGGCGACGCCGACGTATTTGCGCTCGCGGCGAAGGGCGGGCAGCTGTGCATCGCGGGCTTCTTTATCCGCGGCGGGCAGAATTGGGGGCATCGCAGCTTCTTTCCCGCGCACGTCTCGGGGGTGCCCGAAGAGGAAGTGATGGCGAGCTTCCTGATGCAATTTTACGAGGGTGTGCCGCCGCCGAAGACGATTCTCGTCGACCGCGAGCCCGCCGAATGCGACCTGCTGGCCGAAGCGCTGGGCGAAGTTGCCGAGCGCAAGATCGAGATCAGCGTGCCGCAGCGCGGCAACCGGCGGCGGTTGCTCGAACAGGCGGTGCGTAACGCGGGCGAGGAACTCGACCGGCGGCTCGCCGAAAGCAGCAGCCAAGCGAAGCTGGGGCGCGAACTCGCCGAATTGTTTGACCTTGAAAACCCGCCGCGGCGGATCGAGATCTACGACAATAGCCATATTCAGGGCACCAATGCGCTGGGCGCGATGGTCGTTGCGGGGCCGGAGGGCTGGATCAAGGGCGCGTATCGCAAGTTCAACATCAAGCGCGCCGAGACGATGCCGGGCGATGATTTCGCGATGATGCGCGAGGTGTTCGAGCGCCGTTTCGCGCGTGCGATCGAGGAGGATCCCGAGCGGACGAAGGGCGAATGGCCGGATCTGGTGCTGATCGACGGCGGCAAGGGGCAGGTGTCGGCGGTTGCCGCGGTCTTTGCCGAACTGGGGATCGACGATCTGACCTTTGTCGGGGTGGCCAAGGGGCCTGACCGCAATGCCGGGCGCGAGACTTTCTACCATCCCGACGGGCGCGAATTCACGCTGCCGCCGAATAATGCGGTGCTCTTCTATATCCAGCGGCTGCGCGACGAAGCGCACCGCTTCGCGATCGGCGCACACCGGGCGAAGCGATCGAAGGCGATGGGAGCATCGCCGCTCGACGAGGTGCCGGGGATCGGACCGTCGCGCAAGAAAGCGTTGCTGATGCACTTCGGCACCGCGCGCGCGGTGCGCGGTGCGAGCCTTGAGGATTTGCAGAAGGCGCCGGGGGTGAGCGCGGCGGTCGCGCAGGCGGTGCATGATTTCTATCATTCGGGACGTTGAGGGGAATATTATGGATTTTGCAGCCGCCATGCCGCTCGCGGGAACGCTTGGGGTAACGATCCATGAAGGCAACAAGGAGCGCGTCGCGGGCAAGCTCGCCGTGCGCGCTGAAATCTGCACGACGGGCGGGATCGTCCACGGCGGCGCGATCATGGCCTTTGCCGACTGCCTTGGTGCGGTCGGCGCCTTCCTGACGCTGCCCGAGGGCGCGAACGGTACGACGACGATCGAGAGCAAGACCAATTTCCTCGGCGCCGGGCCGGTCGGATCGGTGCTCATCGGCGAAGCGACCCCGGTGAAGGTCGGCAAACGGCTGTCGGTGTGGCAGACGCACATCCGCACCGAAGATGGCGCCGACGTCGCGCTGGTGACGCAGACGCAGATGGTGCTTTGGCCAGCCTGACCGCCGATGCCATCGTCTGCGCGGTCCGTGCGCATGGCGAGCATGGCGCGATTCTGCGCGCGTTGACCGAGGAAGCGGGTCTGATCGCGGGTTATGTGCGCGGCGGACGCTCGCGGCGGCTGCGACCGATTCTGATGCCCGGCAACCTGATCGCGCTCGAGCTGCGCGCGCGTACCGAGGAACAGCTTGGCGGTGCAACCGTGGAGTTGCTGGAAAGCCGTGCGCCGCTGCTCGCCGAGCCGTTGGCGTCGGCGGCGATCGATTGGGCGACGAGCCTGACGGCGGCAACCTTACCCGAAAGCCAGCCCTATCCGGCGCTTTACTCTGCCCTGTCGGCCGTTCTGGACGCGATCGGCGTGGCCTCTTCGGCGCGGCAATGGGCCGCGGCGCTGGCGCGCTACGAGTTGCTGCTGCTCGCCGAATTGGGTTTCGGACTGAACCTCGATGAATGCGTCGTAACGGGCTCTGGCGAGAATCTCGCTTTTATCAGCCCAAAATCGGGCGGCGCGGTGAGTGTCGGCGCGGCGGCGGGTTATGAGGAGCGTCTGTTTCGCCTGCCACCCTTCCTGCGCGGGCAGGACGCCAGTCCGTCACTGGGCGATATCCTCGACGGCCTGATGATCACCGGCCACTTCCTCGACCGCGACGTCCTCGACGGGCGCAACCGCGACTTGCTGACCGTAAGGGAAAGATTGGTCTCCAGGCTGGGCAGGGCGGTTGCGTGATCCTCCGCCGCTGTCTAAGCGGCTGGCGAGACACGAAAGGGCGAGACGTTGAAAATCCTGCTGTTGGCTGGCGATGGTATCGGTCCGGAAATCATGGTGGAGGCCGAGAAGGTCCTGACCGCGCTCGCATTGCCGGTGACGCTCGACCGCGCGCTCGTCGGCGGGGCGGCGTATGAAGCCACAGGCCACCCGCTGCCCCCCGAAACGCTGGCGAAGGCGAAAGCCGCCGATGCACTCCTGTTTGGCGCCGTCGGCGATCCGCGCTTCGACAATGTCGAGCGCCATTTGCGCCCCGAGCAGGCGATCCTCGGCCTGCGCGCCGAACTCGGCCTGTTCGCCAACCTGCGCCCCGCCAAGCTGTTCGCTGGGCTGGAGGATAGCTCGGCGCTGCGTCCCGAAGTCGCATCGGCGATCGACCTGCTGATCGTCCGCGAGCTCAACGGAGATGTCTATTTTGGCGAGAAAGGCACGCGCACGACGGCGAGCGGCGAGCGCGAAGGCTATGACATCATGTCATACAGCGAGAGCGAAGTGCGGCGCATCGCGCATGTCGCTTTCCGCGCCGCGCAAGGCCGGCAGAAACGGCTCTGCTCGGTCGACAAGGCGAATGTGCTCGAAACCTCGCAGCTGTGGCGCGACGTGGTGATCGAGGTCGCTGCGGACTATCCCGACGTGACGCTCAGCCATATGTATGTCGACAATGCCGCGATGCAGCTGGTGCGCAATCCCGGCCAGTTCGATGTCGTCGTCACCGGAAATCTGTTCGGCGACATCCTGTCCGATCAGGCTTCGATGTGTGTCGGCTCGATCGGGCTGCTCGCCTCAGCGTCGCTGAGCGAAGGCAAGCTGGGATTGTACGAGCCGATCCACGGCAGCGCGCCCGACATCGCGGGCAAGGGCGTTGCCAACCCGCTGGCGATGATCCTGTCGCTCGCGATGCTGCTGCGCCATTCGGGCGGTGACGAGGCGAGCGCGGCGCGGATCGAGGCGGCGGTCGCGAAAGTGTTGGCGGACGGGTGCCGCGGCGCGGATCTGGGGGGCAATATGGGAACGGCGGCATTGGGCGATGCGGTTGTTTCGGCTTTGAACGGATAGATGAGATGAAAAAAACGACGGGTTTCGACCGCAGCAAGACGAGAAACTGGCACCCCGCGACGCAGGCGGTGCGCGGCGGGACCTGGCGCAGCGAGCATGGCGAAACGTCGGAAGCGCTCTTCCTGACCTCGGGCTATACCTATGACAATGCCGAGGAAGTCGCCGCGCGCTTTGCCGGCGAAGAGCAGGGCATGACCTATTCGCGGCTGCAGAACCCGACCGTCGCGATGCTCGAGGAGCGGATCGCGCTGATGGAGGGCTCGGAGGCATGCCGCGTCCAGGCGACCGGTATGGCGGCGATGACGACAGCCTTGCTCTGCCAGCTTTCGGCGGGCGACCATATCGTCGCGGCGAAGGCGGCCTTCGGGTCGTGCCGCTGGCTCGTCGACCATCTCTGCCCGCGCTTCGGCATCGAGACGACCGTCGTCGATGGCCGCGACAATGACGCGTGGGAAAAGGCGATCAAGCCGAACACCAAGGTCTTCTTCTTTGAAACCCCCGCAAACCCGACGATGGACATCGTCGACATGAAGCATGTGTGCGGCCTCGCGAAAGCGCATGGTATCACGACCGTGGTCGACAATGCCTTTGCGACCGCGGTGCTCCAGCGTCCGATGGATTTCGGCGCCGACGTCGTCGCTTATTCTGCGACGAAGCTGATGGAGGGGCAGGGGCGTGTGCTCGCGGGCGCGGTGTGCGGGACTGAGAAATTCATCAATGACGTACTGCTGCCCTTCCAGCGCAACACGGGACCGAACCTGTCGCCGTTCAACGCGTGGGTGGTGCTGAAGGGGCTCGAGACGCTCGACCTGCGCGCGCGGCGCCAGTCGGAAAATGCGCTCGCGGTCGGCAAGGCGATCGAGGGCCGCGTGGCGCGGATGCTCCACCCGGGGCTCGCGAGCCATCCGCAGCACAATCTGGCGATGAGCCAATCGAGCGCGTGCGGCCCGATCTTCTCCTTCGTGCTCGACGGCGGCCGCGAGCAGGCGATGGCGTTCCTCAACGCGCTCGAACTCGTCGATATCAGCAACAATATCGGCGATTCGCGCAGCCTCTGCTGCCACCCTTGGTCGACGACGCATTATGGCGTGAGCGAAGAAGCGCGCGTCGATATGGGCGTCGTCGAGGGTATGCTGCGCATCAATATCGGGCTCGAAGATCCGCGCGACGTGATCGCCGATCTGGACCAGGCATTGACCAAGGTCGGGCTTTGAGCGACGCTGACGCCATGAGCACGATGATCGACTCCTTCTTCCCCTTCGCGGCGACCACCGGGTCGATCACCGTGCGCGTGGCGGTCAGCTATTTGCCCGAACAATCGCATCCGGCGCTGGGCCGCTGGTTCTGGGCCTATCATGTGCGTGTCGAGAATCATGGCGAGGGCGCGGTGCAGTTGATCAGTCGCCATTGGCGGATCAGCGACGGGCGCGGTCAGATCAGCGAAGTCGAGGGCGAAGGCGTCGTCGGTGAGCAGCCGTTGATCGTGCCCGGCGGCGCGTACGACTATGTCTCGGGCTGCCCGCTGCCGACCCCCGAGGGGTCGATGGTGGGGAGTTATGCGATGGAACTCGGCGACGGATCGCAATTGCTCGTCGCAATCCCGCATTTTCCGCTCGTGGCGCCTGCGACCGCGTCATGAAGCGCACGCACCTGCCCCTGAACGCCCTGCGCGTGTTCGACGCCGCTGCGCGGCACCTGAGTTTCACGCGCGCCGCCGACGAGCTGGCAGTGACGCCCGCCGCGGTCGGCCAGCAGATTCGCGCGCTAGAGGATATGCTCGGCGTCGTGCTGTTCCGCCGCACGCCCAAGGGGCTTGAGCTTACGGGTGAGGCCGATGCCGGGCTTGACGCGCTGCGGCAGGGCTTCCTGCAGTTCGAAGAGTCGGTGCGCGCGATGCAGGCCGGGCAATCGTCGCAATCGCTGACGATTGCCGCACCGCGCGACCTCACAGCGAAATGGCTCGCGCCGCGCCTGGCACGCTATAGCCAGCAGGCGCCCGATGTGCGCTTCACGCTGGTCTCTGCCGACAGCGGCATCGACTTTACCGAGGCGAACCTCGATCTCGCGATCTTCTGGACCGACGGGGCGGGCGAGCATGAAGGTGTGGCGCTCGCCGACGCGCTGATGGTCACCGTTTCGGGTCCGGGCAGTAACAGCGACACGCGCATTGCGTGGCCCGGCTGCCCCGTGGCCGACGGCGAACCCGCGCTGCGGCTCGGCGATGCCGGGCTGGCGATCGACGCGGCTGCCAACGGTCTCGGGCAGGCGAATGTTCCTGCAATGCTCGCCGAGGCCGATATCGCGACGGGACGTGTCCGGCAGGTGGGTGAGACGGTTGCGGTGAAGCGCGGCTATTGGCTCGTTGCCCCCACCCCGCAATGGCGGCAGGCGAAGGTCAAGGCGCTGGTTGCGGCGCTGACGGCCCCCTGATGTAACCATGTCGTGACAATGCGCGAATAATCCCGAAACGATCATTCGGGGTCATTCATGCTCAAAGTTCTGGACAAACTGCCGCCTGAAACATTCGCGATCGGCGCGCTCCGCTGGTCATTGTTGTTCATCTTCGTCCTTTTCGGCGTAGCCAAATTTGCCGCCTATGAAGCCGAAGGCGTGGCGGGCATCGCCATGCACTATCCGCTGTTTTCCTGGATGTACCCGCTGATCGGCATTCAGGGGACGAGCAATGTCATCGGCACGATAGAGTTGGCGACGGGAGCGTTGATCGCGCTCGGGGCATGGTCGCATCGTGCCGGGCTGCTCGGCGGCCTGATGGGCATGGCCACCTTCCTTGTCACGCTCAGCTTCAGCTTCGGCGTACCGTTGTGGGAGGAGGGCTATGGTTTCCCCTTCATGGGATCGACCGCGCAGTTTCTGTTCAAGGACGCCGTCCTGCTCGCGGGCTGTTTGGCCCTGACGCTGCACGCGGGCAACGGACTGCGTCACCGTGGCGCCGGTTTTATGGCCTGATCGCGTTCATTTTGCCGCGAGGGCAAGCAGGCGTGTAACTAGTCCGGTAAATGGCTCGGTCGCAACATTGGCATCGGGGTTGTTCCAGCTCGCGGTGACGACGAACCATTTGCTGTCCGAATTACGCTGGCCGAGCAGACTCATCGACAAAACGCCATTTTCCGATCCGCCTTTGTAGCCGAGATATTTCCAGTCGGCCGCGGCGACTGGACCGACCCCATTGTTGATAGCCATCGCGGCGAGCAGGGTTTTCGACTGGCGCGCGCGCAAATCGACCATCAGCCGCGCAATATCGTTCGGGCTGGCGAACCATTCGAGGCTGTCGATGAAACGCGGGCCGTCGGTGAAACTGATCCCGTCGACATTGGCAAGGGTCAGGCGGTTCTGGTTTCTCTCGATCAGCTTGCGCTGCGCGGCATCGTCGCCTTTAATAAAGATGGGTCGTAAATCATTGAAATTATTTCCCTTGAAAGCAAAGGCTTCGACCGTCGTGAGCAGCGGGATGTTGCGCGACGGATCGCTGTGTCCCGCGCCCTTCATCCGCGCCTCGATCGGCGCGCGGCCGAGCAAGTGGATCAACGTGTCGGTCGCGCCATTGTCGCTGACCGAGATCATCCAGTTGGCGAGCGTCTGCAGCGTCACCGGCGTGTCGGCGGGCCAGTTCGCCGTCCCCGCCGACGAGAAGCTGAAATGCGACAGCGGGACGACATCGGACCATTTACGCTTGCCGGCGGCGACCTGCGCCGCAAGCTCGTCGAGGATATAGAGCTTGATCGTCGATCCGACCGCGAACTGCCGGTCGGGGTGCGCGGAGGCGAGGGGGTGGATGCCGGCATCGCCCAGTTCGGCAACGAGGAAACCCGTTTGCCCGGGCAGCGCGGCGATTTCGGCTGCGACCTTGTCGAAGCTGTCGTTCGCCACGGCAACGCCAGTCACGCGCAGTCCCGTCACACGCGCATCGGCCGCTGCGCCGACGTCCAGCACCACGGTTGCAACGCCCCTTTCGAGGCGTAGCAGGACGGTTCCCGAACGGCCGCCGGTCGGCGTGGCCTTGTCGACGGCAACCGGCCGGCCATATTGCGCGATCAGGCCGGTGATGAACGTCTTGAACTGCGCCTCGGGCACGGCCTTCTGAAAGGATGGGTCGAAATAGCCGGCGAAGGCGATCTTGCCGTCCAGCAGGTCTACTAGCTGCGCCGCGCGTTTGTCGAATTCGCTGCCGGCCGCAGGCGCCGATGCGGGCGGCTGGAGCGCGAGCGTCGCCGACGGCGTGCCGAGCGCGATGGTCGCCGCGATCGCGGCAGATGCGAGCAAGCGGATCATTTTCACTCTCCTTCCGTTGCGGCGTCGAGCCGGGCGATCTGTTCGCGGAGCATGGCGGCGGCGCGGCGGTTGAGCAACCAGATGCCCAAGATCACGAGAGCGGGAATGGCCGCGAAGGCCGCGAAGCCGAGCGCGCTGCCGAATTGGCTTCCGAGGCCGGCCATGAACACGGCAAGACCGGGGATCAGCGGGCCGATATACCAGAGGCCGACGCGCGCCAGCATATGCTCCTCGGTGACCAGCCGCGCGCGGTAATAGGCACGCACGTCGGCCGCCTCGGCGCCGGGATCGGGCTGCGAGGTGCGGCGCGACAGCTGCCACACCATGACGAAGCTTCCGATGATCACGAGCAGGCTGCCGATCTTGAGCAGCATGTCGGGCAGGATCAGCGCGTAGACGCCGAAGATGACGGTGACGAAGGCCGTCGCGATATATTCGCGGCGGCTGCGCTTGCCGATCGCGCGGTCGAAGGCTGCGGCGCGCGACTTGACCTCGGCGAGCGGCAGCGGTGCCAGGGCATCGCTATCCTGCCGCCACAGGCTGTGCAGGCTGTCGTCATTCGGGCTGGTCATGATGCGTCTCCCGTCCGGGCAAAGCGGCGCGTCAGCATGGTCTTGAAACGGTGGATCTTGGTTGCGACGACCTCGGGCGAGGCGCCGGTAATCTCGCCGGTTTCGGCGGCCGAGATCCCTTCGAGATAGAGCAGCAATATCTGCCGGTCGGGCGGGTCGAGCCGGTCGATGATCGACAGGATCAGCGCCATCGCCTGATCGCTCGTCGCGCGCTCGAACGGCGTCGGGTCGTCCGCGACAAGATCGATATCTTCGATGTTTGACCAGTGGCGCCGGGTATGGCGCCGCCGCGCGATGATGTGCGAGGTCGCGCGGTTGTGCGCGACGCGCCACACCCATGTGCTGAGTGCGCAGCGCCCGTCGAAGCGAGCAAGGCTTTGCCACAGCGCGGCCTGGATATCCTGCTCAAGGTCGCGGCGAAGGTCAGCATCGGCCTCATAGCCGCGCGCCATGCGGGCGATCGCGCCGCCAAAGCGTGCGATCGCGTCGGAAAATGCCTGATCCTGTTCGGCTTCGGTCACCCGAAATCTCCAGCAACTATCGTCGTCTGGTTATTAGTCGGCCGCGGTCGGGCTTTCTGACAGGGAGGGGCGATTTTTTCGTCAGGCGTCGATGGCGGCCTCGTCGAGCGTCGCGGCATTGGCCTGGATGAACTGGAAACGGTGCTCGGGATGCTTGCCCATCAACCGGTCGACCAGATCCTTGACCAAGTGCCGCTCCTCATATTCCTGCGGCAAGGTGACGCGCAGCATCGAGCGCGTCGTGGGGTCCATCGTCGTTTCTTTCAATTGGTTGGGGTTCATCTCGCCGAGCCCCTTGAAACGGCCGACATCGACCTTCTTGCCCTTGAACTGGGTCGCCTCGATCTCGGCGCGATGCGCATCGTCGCGCGCATAGACCGAGGTGTTGCCCGAGGTGATGCGATAGAGCGGCGGCTGCGCCAGATAGACGTGGCCGCGGCGCACGATGTCGGGCATTTCCTGGAAAAAGAAGGTCATGAGCAACGTCGCGATATGCGCGCCGTCTACATCGGCATCGGTCATGATGACGATCTTTTCGTAACGCAGCCGGTCGGCGTCGCAATCCTTCCGCATCCCGCAACCGAGCGCGAGCGCGAGGTCGGCGATTTCCTGATTGGCGCGGATCTTGTCATTGCTGGCGCTTGCGACATTCAGGATCTTGCCGCGGATCGGCAGGATCGCCTGCGTCTTGCGGTCGCGCGCCTGCTTGGCGCTGCCGCCCGCGCTGTCGCCTTCGACGATAAATAATTCCGTGCCTTCGGGGCCGTCGTTCGCACAGTCCGTGAGCTTGCCCGGCAGGCGCAGCTTGCGGCCGCTGGTTGCGGTCTTGCGTTTGACTTCACGCTCGGCCTTGCGTTTCAGTCGCTCGTCCATTCGATCGAGAACGAGACCGAGGAGCGCGCGGCCGCGGTCCATATTGTCCGACAGGAAATGGTCGAAATGGTCGCGCACGGCATTTTCGGTGAAGCGCGCGGCTTCGGGGCTCGACAGCCGGTCCTTGGTCTGGCTCTGAAACTGCGGGTCGCGGATGAAGACCGAGAGCATCATCTCGCCGCCGTTGAAGACGTCCTCGGCGGTGATCTGCGCGGATTTCTTCTGGCCGATCAGCTCGCCAAAAGCGCGCAAACCCTTAGTCAGCGCCGAGCGCAGCCCGGCTTCGTGCGTGCCGCCCGCGGGGGTCGGGATCGTGTTACAATACCAGCTATACGATCCGTCGGACCAGAGCGGCCAAGCGATCGCCCATTCGGCGCGGCCCTGATCGCCCGGGAAATCCTGACGCCCGACGAAAGGCTCGGCGGTCGCGCATTCGCGCGTGCCGATCTGTTCCTTGAGGTGATCGGCAAGGCCGCCGGGGAATTGAAACACCGCCTCGGCGGGGGTGTCGTCGCCGATCAGCTCGGGCGCACATTTCCAACGGATTTCGACGCCGGCGAACAAATAGGCTTTCGAACGTGCCATGCGATAGAGGCGCTGCGGCTTGAACCGCCCATGGTCGCCGAAAATCTCGGGGTCGGGAACGAAGCTCACGCTCGTCCCGCGCCGGTTAGGCGTCGGCCCGAGTTCATCGAGCCCGCCGAGCGGGGTTCCGCGCGAGAAGCGCTGGCGATACAGTTGCTTGCTTCGCGCCACTTCGATTTCGGTTTCGACCGACAGCGCGTTGACGACGCTGACCCCGACGCCGTGGAGGCCGCCCGAAGTCGCATAAGCCTTGCCCTCGAACTTGCCGCCCGAGTGGAGCATGGTCATGATGACCTCGAGCGCCGATTTGCCCGGGAATTTCGGATGCGGATCGACCGGCATGCCGCGGCCATTGTCCACGACGGTCAGCCGGTTCCCGACGTCGAGTTCGATCTCGATCCGCGTCGCATGACCCGCGACCGCTTCGTCCATGCTGTTGTCGATGACTTCGGCGGCGAGGTGGTGGAGCGCGCGCTCGTCGGTGCCGCCGATATACATGCCGGGACGTCGGCGGACGGGTTCGAGCCCTTCCAGCACCTCGATCTGCGAAGCGTTATAGCTGTCGGTGGCGGGGTTCGCGGCGTCGAACAAATCGTGACTCATGGCCCAGCTATAGGGGGCGGGAAAGGCCGCTGGCAAGGGCGCTTTTCGGCGGCTGCGCGCGGCTCGGTTCATCCGTTTTTCGGGACAGGGCGGAACCTTGGTCGAATGCGAAGGGTTTGGGTGCCGACTGCAAAGTCATTCAAAAAGTGGAGTAAAAAATGAAAAACCTCTCTCTCCTCGCCGCCCTTGCGGGCACCGCGATCGCCATGCCCGCAGTGGCACAGGAAGGCCGCGACACCTCGCAGGATTTCAACGGACCCTATATCAGCATCGGCGGCGGCGGCACGCTTCAGGGCAGCGACCGCGGTGAAACGCTTGTCTTCGATACCAACCGCGATGGCGTCTATGGCGACCAGGTGACCACGTCGGGCGGCACAAACGCCTTTTCGCCGGGATTCTGCAACGGCGCGGCGACGGGCACCGCGAACCTCGGTTGCCGCAACGACAAGGATGGCCCCGAATTCTTCGGCCGCATCGGCCTTGATCAGCGCATGGGCAACTTCGTCGTCGGCGCGCTTCTGGAAGGCGGTCGCAGCGTCGCGCGTGACAGTGTGAGCGGCTTTTCGACCACGCCCGCGAGCTATACGATGAGCCGCGAGGCCGATTATCAGGGCAGCTTGCGCGTCCGCGCCGGCTACACGCCCGGCGGCGGCGCGCTCTTCTATGTCACCGGCGGCCCGGCTTACGCGCGCCTCGACAACAAGTTCGTGACCTCGAACACCGTGAACAGCTTTGCCGACAATGGCAAGACGCATGCTTGGGGTTACGCCGCCGGCGGCGGCGCCGAGCTGATGCTTACCAACAAGATCGCGGTCGGGCTGGAGTATCTCTATTCCGACGTGAAGGACAATGACTACCGAGTGAACGTCGGGCCAGGCACTGCGCCGCCGACCAATCCATTCCTATTGAACGGTGGCGGCACCGACATCCAGCGCAGCGGCTCGCACTTCCGGACGCACAGTGTCCGCGGGAGCATCAGTTACCGCTTCTGACCTCTTGGGAGCGGGAACGGGAGGCGTCGGGTCGAAAGACCCGGCGCCTTTCGCCTATCGGGCCGATGGCGCCGCGAAAATCGCGAAATTGCCGTTCGCGCTGCTGACGAGGCGGACGTCCTGATAAAGGCGCGCGTCGATATTGGCGATCCGTTTGCCCTGGTGAAGGACGGTGGCCTCGCACGTCAGCCGGCCTTCGCGCACGCCGACATGATAGTTGAATTTGATCTCCAGCGTCGCACAGACCAGCCCGTCTTCGAGCATGCTCATCAGCGCGCCGCCCATTGCGGTGTCAGCGAGCGAATAGGCAACGCCGCCGTGCGCCACGCCGTTCGGGTTGAAGTGACGTTCGCGTTCGATGTCGATCGCCATCGTGCAGCGCCCGTCGCCGCGCTCGACCATTTGCAGGCCGAGCGCACGCGCGAACTGGAAATCCTGGCTGAACGGCCTCACCGGGCGCGTCTTAACGAACCCGGGGACCACCGAACGGCGGGGGCGGGGGCGGGCGGCGCGTGCCGCGCGGCAGCTGCGCCTGATAGGCGCGGCCGCAATGTTCGACGCAATAGGGGAAACCGGGGTTCACCGCTTCGCCGCAGAAATGGAAATCGGGCTCGCCCGGATGCCCCATCGGCCAGCGGCAGATGCGGTCGTTGAGGTCGAGCAAAGTCGTCTTGTCGGCGATCTCGGGGCTGGGCTTGGCGGGCACCAGGCGGCGCGGCGGCGCGGGCGGAATCGGCGCCTGCTGATCGCCGGGTCCCTGGCGAATAAACCCGCCCGGACCGATCGAGACGATGCGCGGCGCATCGGCTTTAGGCGTCGGATCACCCAATCCGCCGTCAGCGTTCGGCGTGTCGACGACCGGCTTGGCATCGGGTTTCGGGGCAGGGGCCACCGGGCGCGGCGCCACCGGCGCGGCCGCACGCGGCGCGGAAACGGAGGCGGCGGGTTTCGGCGTGGCGGGCGCTGCCGCCTTGACCGGCTTCGCCTTCTCCGTCGCCTTGACGGGCGAGGGGCGCGATTTGAGGCCGAGGCGATGCGCCTTGCCGATCACCGCATTGCGGCTCACGCCGCCGAGTTCGTCAGCGATCTGGCTGGCGGTCAGCCCTTTTTCCCACATGGTGCGCAGGCTTTCGATGCGCTCGTCGGTCCATGACATAATCTATTCCTCATCATTCACGCTGCGGGCGGTCAGGCGATCCGCGTTGTCGATCCTTTCGGGACCGGCATTCAGTCGTTGCCCAGCTTGCGGTAAGATCGGGGAGGCGATAGGCGAGAACGCCATGAACGACCAGCCCCAAATTTCGCGCCCCGACTCGACAAATTCCGCCGCGACTCCAAGTTTTGCCGAACCCGGCGTTCCCCATATTCGAACGCTGAACGTGCCCGGCATGCACGCGCTATATGTCAAGGAGGTGCGGCGGTTTTTCAAGGTCCAGCTGCAAACAATCTGGGCTCCCGCGATTACCACGCTCCTGTTCCTCGTCATTTTTACCGTCGCGCTGGGCGGCGCGGGGCGGACGGTCATCGGCGTTCCCTTCGCCGATTTCATCGCGCCCGGCCTGATCATGATGGCGATGCTGCAGAACAGCTTCGCCAATTCGAGCTTTTCGCTGCTCGTCGGCAAGATCCAGGGGACCATCGTCGATTATCTGATGCCGCCGCTCGCGGTCGGTGAATTGATCATCGCGTTGGTCGGTGCTGCGATCACGCGCTCGATCCTCGTTGGCCTGGCGCTGTGGCTCGCGATGCTGCTGTGGCCCGGTGTGCATGTCGTGCCCGACCATCTGTGGGCGGTCGCGGTCTTCGGCGTGCTCGGCGCGTCGATGCTCGGTTTCCTTGGCCTGATCACCTCGGTCTGGGCCGAGAAGTTCGATCATGCCGCCGCGGTGACCAATTTCGTGGTGACTCCGCTCGCACTGTTGTCGGGAACCTTCTACTCGGTCGACAAGCTCGCGCCGTGGTTCCAGACGATCGCGCACGGCAACCCGGTCTATTATGCGATCATGGGTTTCCGCTACGGCTTCATCGGCACGGTCGATTCGACGATTGCAAACCCGGTGGTCACCGCGGCGCTCGTGCTGGTCGGGGTCAATATCGGACTGGGCCTGCTGACTTACCGCCTGCTCGCTTCGGGATGGAAGCTAAAAGCCTGATTGCTTTTAGTGGCGATGGATGGCGCGGACGCGGTAGCGGCCGCGTTCCAGACCCTCGAACATCGCGTCGATTTGCGGATGGTCGATCGGTCCGCTGTCGCCATCGGCGACCAGATTCTGCTGGCTGACATAGGCGATGTACGACGAATCGCCGTTTTCGGCGAGCAGATGGTAATAGGGCTGCTCCTTCGCCGGGCGGATATCCTCAGGGATCGCTTCATACCATTCGTCGCTGTTCGCAAAGACCGGGTCGATGTCGAATACGACGCCGCGGAAGTCGAACATCCGGTGGCGCACGATATCGCCCGGCGCGAAACGCGCGCGGCCGATAAGCGGTGCAGTAACGGTGGCGGGAAGTTCGGAAGTGGATTCGGGCGTCATAGGGTCAATCTATGGCAGTTTACGCACGTTTCAAGTCCGTTACATTCCAATTCGGCTGTGGTTTGCCGAATCGGACTGTGATCAGCGTTACAGATGCATTGGCGATGCGGGCTAAAGTGCTCTTCTGGCTTTTGCATATCCCATTCGGGTTGTGGGCCGCACGATCAGGGGAGACGCATTATGACGGACGTACCACCCAATATCTCCGGCCCGGCTTCGGGCATCATCCAGCGCGCGAAGGACATCCTTCTCAAGCCCAAAGAGACATGGCCGATCATCGCGGCCGAGCCGGCGACAACGCAATCCATCTATGTGCCCTATGTGCTGGTACTGGCGGCGATCGGCCCGCTCGCCGGGTTCATCGGCGGGCAGGTTTTCGGTTTCACCATGCTCGGCGTGACCTATCATCCGCCGCTAGTGGGCGCGCTGGTGTCGGCGATCGTCTCTTACGGTCTCTCGCTGGCGACGATCTTCATCCTCGCGCTGGTCATCGACGGCCTCGCGACGAACTTCGGCGGCCAGAAGAATCAGGTCCAGGCGCTGAAGGTCGCGGCCTATTCGGCGACCGCCGGCTGGGTCGGCGGTATTTTCGGGATATTGCCCGCGCTCGCCGTGATCGGCCTCTTGTTCGCGCTCTACGGGCTCTATCTGCTGTATCTCGGCCTGCCGGTGCTGATGAAGGCGCCAGAAGACAAGGCGCTCGGCTACACGGTGGTCGTGGTCATCGTTTATATCGTGTTGTTCCTGATCGTCGGCGCAGTCGTCGCGACGCTCGCCGCGCCGTCGCTCGTTACCGTCAGGTAACGGCCCCCGCGAGCTGCCCCGGTTGTGCGCCGGGGCGGCTTGCTGTGGTCGAATTGTAGAAAAATGGAGGAGAGTGAGGGATTCGAACCCTCGGTACCGTTGCCGGCACTTCGCATTTCGAGTGCGACGCTTTCGACCACTCAGCCAACTCTCCTCGCTGAGAGGAGACGCCCCTAGCGGCGGTCCGAACGTCTTGCAACCCTCTCGTCACAAAATTACGGCCCGCCGCAGGGTGATGGGATAACTCAGGGCTTGTCGGCTTCCCACCAATAGGGCTGACGCTTGCGCGTTCCCGTCTCGGCCTCGTTCATCGTCAGCGGATCGTAGAGGCGCCCGCCGAGCATCACGCGGTGGATTTTGTCGGTGTTGCGGATGTCCTGCGTCGGATCGGCGTCGAGTATCAAGAGGTCGGCGAGCTTCCCGGCCTCGAGCGATCCGACATCCTTTGCGTAGCCCAATGACGTTGCAGGCATGATCGTCGCGGCGCGAAGGGCGTCGATATTGCTCCACCCGCCGCGAACGAACGACCAGATTTCCCAATGCGCGCCGAGACCCGATTGCTGGCCGTGCGCGCCGATCGAGACCATGCGCCCCGCTGCGGCGATCTTGCCCGCCTCGCGTGCCGAATCATCGTCGACATAATCGCTTTCGGGCGCGATCACGCGGCGCTTGTTGTTCGCGGCGAGCTCGGTCGGCGGTGCATGGCGCGACAGGATCGGGTGCTCCCACACATTGGTATGTGCGCGCCAATAGGGATCGCCTGCGGGTCCGCCATAGGTCACGACGAGCGTCGGGGTGTAATCGACCTGCGTCTGTCCCCACAGCTGCACCAGATCCTTGTAGAAAATGTGGAGCGGGACATTGTGCTCGACGGTCGAATTGCCGTCCTGGATCAGCGAGACGTCCTGTGTAAACAGCGAGCCGCCCTCAGGCACGACCGTCATGCCCTCGACCTGCGCCGCCTTCACGACCATCTGTCGCTGGTCGCGGCGCGGCTGGTTGTAGTTTTTGACGCTATGCGCACCTTGCGCCTTCAGGCGGCGAACGTGGGCGAGCGCGTCGTCATAACCATTGATCTCGGCATAAACGCCCGCCGCCTTGGCGCCATAGATCACCTCGCCGGTCGAGAAGATGCGCGGCGCGAGGATCAGCCCGGCGCGCTGCATTTCAGACGAAACGAAGATTTCCGATGCGCGCGACGAGGGATTGTGGCTCGTCGTGGTGCCCATCGCGAGGTTGACGATCTCCGACCAATTCTGTTGGGGCACCAGTTCGTCGTCGCCGTGCGAGCCGTGCGCATGCGCGTCGACGAAGCCGGGAACGATCGTCTTGCCGGCCGCATCGACGGTCACTGCGCCCGTGGGCACGGTGATCGCGCCCGCCGGGCCGACGGCGGTGATACGGTCGCCGTCGATGACGATCGTGCCATTCTCGATCACGCCGCCGTCCTTGTCGGCCATCGTCACGATCTTCGCGCCGGTGACAACGACAACGCCCTTATGCTTCGACGCCGCCTGCGTCATCGACAGCGATACGCCGTCGGTCGGCGGGGTGAACTTGGGCGCTTTATCGTCGGCGGGGGCATTGGTGAAGAGGCTCGCGAGATCGGCGCTGAACAAGGTGGCGCCGCGGCTCCAGTGCAGGCGGCGGCCGCCGTCGGACCAGTGCATATATTCTGCGCCGCTGCCGCTGACCCGCGTGACGGGGAGCGCGCCGCTCTTGGTGCCGAGCGAGACGTCCTGTCCGCCGGGCATCAGCGGGGTGACATAGGCGTCGTAGTTCTGCCGGAATGCCAACGTGCGGCCGTCGGGCGAGATTTCATAGTCGCTGACCAGTTCGCCATTGGCGTGGACGCGCTTGTCCTGGCCGTGGAGGTCGGTGCTGACGAGCTGGCTCTTGCCGTCGCTCGCGGTGACCATGAAGACGCGGTCGCTGGTTGAAGCGAACTGCGGCTTGGCGCCGTCGGCTGCGATCCGCTCGGCGGTGCCGCCGCTTGCGGCGATGCGATAGACGCCGGGATCCTCGCTCCAGCGCGCCGAGGTGAGACCCCCGCTACCGCGCCGTTCGAACACGATCGTCTTGCCGTCGGGCGAGAAGCGCGGTTCGGCATAATGGCCGGGGGTGGCAGTCAGCTTGCGCGAGGCGCCGCCGCCGGCGCCGACGACATGGATTTCGCCCATCCCGCCGTCGGTCCAGCGCACGAAGACGAGCGACTTGCCGTCGCGCGACCAGTTCGGCCAGAGCTCCATCGCGTCGTCCTTGGCCGCGGTCAGCCGCCGTGCGCTGCCCCCGGTCGCGGGCTTGACCCATAGCTTGCCGAGCGTTTCGAAGACGACGCTGCGGCCGTCAGGCGACACCTCGGCCCAGCGCGGCATCTTGGTCGCGAAGCTGTCGGGGGCAACTTCGACTGCCGGGTGCGTCGCATCGACGATCGTGCGATCGTCGTTGACGCTGAACGGGATGATACGCGCGTCGCCGCCGGCACCGCTCACGCGGCGCAGCTTGCCGCCGGCCCAGAAGAGGATGTAGCGGCTGTCGGGGGTCCACGCCATGTTCGGATAGACGCCGGTGACCGCCCAGGTTTCCTGCATATCCTGATCGAGCGCGTCATAGACCTTTTTCTCGGCGCCCGAGGCGAGGTCCTTCACATAGAGTTTCGACTGCGTCCCCTCGCGGCGCACGAAGGCGAGGCGGTTGCCGTCGGGCGAGGGCGTCGGGCGGACCGCGCCGCCGGGACCCGAAGCCGCGGTGCTGACCTCGCCATCCTCGAGGCTGTAGCGTTCGATGTGGAAGAGGTCGGTGTTGCTGTCCTGCGCATATTCGAAGATCGGCCCCGGGGTGACGTTGCGCGTGTAAAAGACGCTCTTGCCGTCGGCGGCGAAGATCGGCTCGCCGAGCTCCTTCTGGTGGCGCTCGTTCGGCTTCTTGACCAGCGGCACGCCCGCGCCGCCCGAGACATGGTATAGCCACACCTCGCCGGTGCCGAGCGAGCGGCCCGTCGTGAAATGCTTCTTGGCAACGATGAACTGCCCGTCGGGGCTCCAGCTCGGCTGGTTGAGCAGGCGGAAATCTTCCTTCGAGATCTGCTTCTTGTCGCTGCCGTCGCGGTTCATCAGCCAGATATTATCGCCGCCCGCGCGGTCGGAGACAAAGGCGATACGCTTGCCGTCGGGCGAGAAACGCGGCTGATGTTCATAAGCGAGCCCTTCCGCGATACGCGTCGGCGTGCCGCCCTCGATCGGCATCGTATAGATGTCGCCGAGCAGGTCGAACGCGATCGTCCGGCCGTCGGGCGCGACGTCGACATTCATCCAGCTGCCCTCGTCGACCGCGAGTTGGACCTTCCGCGTCGCGAGGCCCGGCGGGGCGTTGACGTCCCACTTGTCGGGTTTCGTGTCGGCGGCCGGAGGAGAAGCGGGCGCACTCTGCGCCCAGACCGAGGTTGAACAAGCCAAAGTCGCCGCAAGGGCGAGAGCGAAGCGCGCCATGAAATTATCCCTGTTTGAAATTATGTGCCGACCATATGGTTCGCCCGCGAACATGCAAGCGGCAGCTTTCGATGAAGGCACTGGCAGGGTCGACAAGCGGCTGCTAGCCCGGTTGAAAGAACGGGATTGGGAGAGCGATGCGTGCCGTTGCAGGGAATCAAGGTACTGGATTTCGGCCGCTATATTGCCGGTCCCTATTGCGCGGCGTTGCTCGCCGATTATGGCGCTGACGTCATCCGCATCGAGGCGCCGGGGGGCAATGACGATCGATATACCGTGCCGGTCGCCGCGGATGGGTCGGGCGCGATGTTCATGCAGATGAACCGCGCCAAACGCTGCCTGACGCTGAAGCCCGGTAGCCCCGAGGGGCGCGAGATCGTTCGCCGGTTGGTCGAAACCGCCGATGTCGTGATAGCCAACCTGCCGCACGATGCGCTGGTCAAGCTGAGGCTCGATTACGACAGTCTCGCTGCGATCAACCCGCGCATCATTCTCGCGACCGCATCGGCATTCGGTAGCGAAGGGCCGCTCGCGAGCCGCGTCGGGTTCGACGCGGTGGGGCAGGCGATGTCGGGAACGGTGCACCTTACAGGCACAGCTGACCAGCCCTATCGCGCGCAGGTCAATTATGTCGATTTCGGAACCGCGCTCCATTGCGCGTTTGGCGTCATGCTTGCGCTGCGCGAGCGCGAGACGACGGGGAAGGGGCAGTGCGTTTCGGGGTCGCTGCTGGGCACCGCGCTCGCGATGTCGAACGCGCTGACGATCGACCATGCGCTGAACGGCATCGATCGCCAGCCGATCGGCAACCGCGCTTTCAGCTCGGGGCCGACCGATGTGTTCCGTACGCGCGATGGCTGGATACTCACCCAGATTGTCGGCGCGCCCATCTTCGCGCGCTGGTGCGAACTGGTCGGACGGCCCGAATTGGTGGACGATCCGCTGTATGCCAGCGACATTTTGCGCGGCGACAATGGCGAGGAACTGAGCGCGATCATGCAGCGCTGGTGCATCGAACGGACGAACGAAGACGCGATCGCTGAACTGGCCGCCGGACGGGTGCCCGCGGCGCCGGTGTTGCAGGTGGGTGAAGCGCTGGCGCAGCCGCAGGTAAGGGCGATGGGGCTGGTCGAGCCGGTCGACTATCCGGGCGCCGCTGGCGCCGTGCCGGTCATCCGCACGCCGATCCGCTTGTCCGACAGGGACAAGGTTGATCCGCAACGCGCACCGCAAGTCGGCGAGCATAGCGACGCGATCCTCGCCGAGCTCGGTTATGACGGCGAAGCCATTTCGGCTTTGCGGGCGGCAAAGATTATTTGAGCCGGGGAGGGTGGACAACCGGCAATCGCTACTTAAGTTACCGGTCAGTATAAAAATCAGCCCAGGAGTTCTCCATGACCGACAATAGCGAATATGTGCCGCCGAAAATCTGGACTTGGGACAAGGAAAGCGGCGGGCGTTTCGCCAATATCAACCGGCCCATCGCGGGACCGACGCATGACAAGGAGCTGCCGATCGGCAAGCACCCCTTGCAGCTCTATTCGCTTGGGACGCCTAATGGGGTGAAGGTCACCGTGATGCTCGAGGAACTGCTCGCGGCGGGGCATGGTGGCGCCGAATATGACGCGTGGCTGATTAATATCGGCGAAGGCGACCAGTTTTCGAGTGGCTATGTCGCGGCCAATCCGAACAGCAAGATCCCCGTGCTAGTCGATCGCAGCGGGGCCGAGCCGATCCGTGTTTTCGAATCGGGCGCGATCCTGATCCATCTCGCCGAGAAATTCGGCGCCTTCCTGCCAACCGAAACCGCGAAGCGTGCCGAGGTGCTGTCCTGGCTGATGTGGCAGATGGGTAGCGCGCCGTTCCTCGGTGGTGGCTTTGGCCATTTCTACGCCTATGCGCCGACGAAGCAGGAATATCCGATAAACCGCTATGCGATGGAAGTGAAGCGCCAGATGGACGTGCTCGATCGCCGCCTTGCGGAAAGCGAATATATTGCGGGTGCCGATTATACGATCGCCGACATGGCGATCTGGCCCTGGTATGGCGCGCTCGCCAAAGGTCTCGTTTATGACGCCGGCGAATTCCTGCAGGTCGATGACTATAAGAATGTCCAGCGCTGGACCGACCAGATCGCGACGCGCCCGGCGGTGAAGCGCGGGCGGATGGTCAACCGCGTGACGGGCGATCCGGCGAGCCAGCTGCGCGAGCGGCACGACGCGTCGGACTTCGAATTGCGCACGCAGGACAAGTTGGAGGACGCCGAATAATTCACATTATCCGTTAGAAGCGGCCGCGCCGAAATTAGCGGTTCTTCAACAAGAGGCGGCGCGCCACCAAATCAGACCGGTTCAGGCGCGAAAAAATCCTGCAAAATACGCAAAAGCGGCGTCGGGCTCTCTCGACGCCGCTTTCATTTGCGGGCGGCCATTCTGCCGGCATGGCAGGTTCCATCCGACTTCCGCGGCGCGTCCGCAAAATTGCCCTGACGGGTCTTACCCTGGCGCGCGGGGAGCGTGGCGCCGCCATCGTCGAAATGGCGCTGGTGCTGCCGCTGCTCCTCGCGTTGCTGATGGGGGTATTGGTCTACGGTCAGTATTTCATGCTCGCGCATAGCGTTCAGCAGGCGGCAAACGACGGCGCCCGCGCGTCGATCGTCGGTCTCGACGCGGCCGATCGCAGCGCGGTCGCGTCGCGCGCCGTCGGTCGGAGCCTGCAGGCGGTCGACGGCGCGCACAGTGTCGCCGTGTCCGAAACGACCGAGGCGATCACCGTCGCGGTAACTTTCACCGCGCCTGAGGACAGTTTCCTGCGATCAAGCTTCGTTCCGTCACCGGGCAACGTCATCCGTGCCCGAGCGACGTTTGAATTGCCGGTGGATTGAACATGACGATCCTGTCCCTGCTTCGCCGCCTTGTCCGCCATCGCGGCGCCAGCATCAGCATCACGACGGCGTTCGGCATGACGATGCTGATCGGGGCGGCAGCGTTCGCGGTCGATCTCGGCTCGCTTTATCTCGACCGCCGTAAGTTGCAGGGCATCGCAGATGCCGCGGCAATGGCGGCGGCGGCGGCGGCGGCGGCGGGGCGGCCCGGCGAGGAGCGGGCGGCGGCGGAGCGGATCATCGCAGCCAATTGCGATTGCGGCATTCGTATCGCGGTGCTCGACCCCGGAACCTACACCGCCGATCCGTCGATCCAGGCTGAACAGCGCTTTGCCGGCGGCGGCGCGTCGCCGAACGCGGTGCGCATCACGTTGACGCGCGATCGTCCGCTGTTCTTCGGCAGCTTTCTGACGGGCCGGCAGGACAGCATCATTCGTGCGACAGCAACCGGGGCGCGACGCGGTTATGCGGCCTTTTCGCTCGGATCGCGCGTCGCGGCGCTGAACGGCGGCCTCCCCAATGCGCTGCTGTCGAGCCTCACCGGCAGCCAGGTCAACCTGTCGGTGATGGACTATAATGCGCTCGCGAGTACCGATATCGATCTGCTGGCTTTCTCCGACGCGCTGCGGGCCGAACTCGACGCCGACGTGTTGACCTTTGGTCAGACGCTCGACGCGCAGGCGACGTTGCCGCAGGTCGTGACGGCGCTCGCCAATGCGTCGGACGGGCAGGCGGCGACCGCGCTTGAGCATATCGCGGATCGCGCGCTGCCGCGCACCCTGCTGCCGTCGCGTGCGATCGACCTTGGCCCGCGGTCGTCCAGCATCCGCGTCGATGCGGCGAATCCGGTGAAGGTCAACGCGCTCAGCCTGCTGCGCACGATGCTGCTGCTCGGCAACGCGAACCGGCAGGTCGACCTGTCGCTGGCGGGCAGCCTGCCCGGCGGCTCGGGGGTCAATATCGCGCTGATGATCGGCGAGCCGCCGGTGGACTCGCCATTGATCGCGGTGACCGACACCAATGATGTCATTGTCCGCACCGCGCAGGTGCGGCTGAAGATCGATACGCGCGTCGCGACGCCGCTCGCCAGCGTCCATATCCCAGTGCTCGCCGAACTCGGGTCGGCGTCTGCGCGGATCACGGGCATCGATTGCCGCGCGAACAGCACAGCCGCGGTGTCGCTTGGCGTCGTGACCTCCCCCGCGATGGTGGCGATCGGAACGGTGCCCGACAGCGATTTTCAGGATATGAAGCGCCCGCTGGATCCGGGGCCGGCGCGCGTCGTCAAATTGCCGCTCGTCAGCGTCGATGCGGAGGCGGAACTCATCCTGTCGGACCTCAATGAAAAGCCGGTCGCCTTTTCGCGCGCCGAGATCGACGACGGCAAGGTGAAGACCGTGTCGAGCACCGGCCTCGTCGCGGGCGCCGCGAAATCGCTTTCGGACCGGATGGAGCTCGACGTCAATGTCCTCGGACTTGTCCTCAATCTGAAGGCGCTGACGACAGTGGTCGGCGAGACGGTTGCGCTCGCTGCGCCCGTACTGGACACCGTCTTGTCCGACCTTACCGGGCTACTCGGGGTGCATGTCGGGCAGGCCGATACACGGGTCAACGCGCTGCGCTGCGGGAGAGCGCGGCTCGTTTGATCGCTCGCGCAATGGCACCGTTCCGGACGCGACAGCCCGCCGATTGATCCCTTCCAGATCGAATGCAGGCCGCCGCCGGGTTATAAGAACAGGGGGATGACCGGCTTGCAGGGGGATATGGTGGCAACGGCACAGGAACCACAGCGCGTCTCGGCGGCCGATTTTATCCGCGGCTTCGCCAATTGGCGGCTACAGTCTGCGCGCAAGCCCGTTGTCGTGACGCACCACGGCAAGGATGCGCATGTGCTGATTTCGCTCGACGACTATCGCCGTCTCGACGGCGACGTTGCGCGGGAGGTCGCGGCGGCTTCCGACATCCTGCAATCCTCGCTTGCCGCTCTCGTGGAATCGGTTCGCGATGGCGTGATCCTGATCGACCGGCAACGGCGTGTCGCCGCGCTCAACCCCGCGGCGTCGGATATGCTGGAGGTCCCGGCCGCCGGTCTGGTCGGGGAGGCGTTGACGGTGGCGGTGCCGGGGCTCCGGGACAGCCTGATCCTTCATCACATCAATCGGCTGCTCGACCATCGCGAGCGATTCTCGGGCGACCTCCCCGGCATGCTCCGCCCGCGGCAATGGCTGCATGTCGACCTTGTTCCCCTGCCGGTCGGCGGCGCGATCGTCCTGCGCGATGTCAGCGACGCGATCGATGGCTTTGCCGCCGGCGATATGCGGCAGGCAATGCTCGACGCCGTCGAGATCGATGGCGGCATCGGCCACGCCCGCATCTCGGTGCGCGAAACGGTCGAGGCGGCGAACGCCATGCTGACCGACCTGCTCGGGGTGGATGCTGCAGCGATCCGGCGTGTCCGCTTTTCGGCGCTGCTCGCGGTCGGGCAGCGGCCGGCCTTTGTCGAGGCGCTCGAATCGGTCTTTCGGTCGGGCGCCCCCGCACGCATCGCATCGCAGATGGTGACGCGCGACGGTTCGGCCGTCGACGTTGCCCTGACGATAGCGGAGGTCCGCGGACCTTATGCCAGCGACGGCGCGGTGGTGCTCGTCACGCACCGACCCGGTTAAAACCAGCTTCCGCGTTCGATAGCCGTGTTGCCGGAGGGCAGCTGCGCGTGCTGGACAAGCCGGGATGTTAAGCGCAATCATTGGGGCAAGGAAGGTTGCAAGCGACAACTTACCGTTTACGTAAAGGTGAGCGCTCAGTATAAGTGCGCCATTGCCCAATGGGAGATTCGTGATGGACATGGAATTCAGCCCCGAAGATCTCGCCTTCCAGCAGGAAGTGCGCGACTTCATCGCCGAAAATTACCCCGCCGACCTGCGCGATAAGCAGGATGAGGGCGAAGAGATGTCCAAGGAGGATTTCCTCGCCTGGCACAAGATCCTGTACAAAAAGGGCTGGATCGCGCCCGCATGGCCGGTCGAATATGGCGGCACCGGCTGGACGCCGACGCAGCGTTTCATCTGGTCGGAGGAAACCGCGCGCGCCGATTGCATTCGCCTGATGCCCTTCGGGCTCGCGATGGTCGGCCCGGTGATCTACACCTTTGGCACCCCCGAGCAGAAAGCCCATTTCCTGCCGCGCATTCTGTCGGGTGAGGATTGGTGGTGCCAGGGCTATTCGGAACCCGGTTCGGGTTCGGACCTTGCCTCGCTCCGCACCACCGCGGTTGCCGATGGCGACGATTATATCGTCAACGGGCAAAAAACCTGGACGACGCTCGCGCAGCATGCCGACTGGGGCTTTTTCCTTGTCCGGACTGACAAGGAAGCGAAGCAGCAGGAAGGCATCAGCTTCCTCCTGATCGACATGAAATCGCCCGGCATCACCGTGCGCCCGATCATCACATTGGGCGGCGAGCATGAAGTCAACGAAGTGTGGCTCGAAGATGTTCGCGTGCCGCAATCGCAGCGGGTTTACGATGAGAATAAGGGCTGGACCTGTGCCAAGTTCCTGCTTGCGCACGAACGCACCGGCATCGCCGGCGTCGCGGCGTCGAAGCGCGGGATCGAGAAGGTGAAGGCGATCGCCCGAACCGAACTCGACGGCGACAAGCCGCTGCTCGCCAACGCCTTCTTCAAGCGCAAGGTGGCTGAGCTCGAAGTTGACCTGGCGGCGCTCGAATTCACCGAGTTGCGCAGCCTTGCCGGCCCCAACGCAAATCGCGGTCCGGGGCCGGAATCGAGCTTGCTCAAAATCAAGGGCAGCGAAATCCAGCAGCGGCTGACCGAACTGACGCTCGAAGCCGTCGGCCATTATGGCGCGCCCTATTTCCGTGGCTTCGGCGAGGGAGATAACGAGCATCCGATCGGGCCCGATTATGCCCATCGCGCCGCGCCGACCTATTTCAACATGCGCAAGACGACGATCTATGGCGGGTCGAACGAGATTCAGCGCAACATCATCGCGAAGATGGTTTTGGGTCTCTGAGCAGTGCGTCGCCCCCGCGAAGGCGGGGGCCTCCACCGACCTGACGCCGCAGCATAAACCTACAGCGGCCCCCGCCTACGCGGGGGCGACGGGGATAAAAAATGGATTTCACCTACACCGAAACGCAGGACATGATCCGCGACACGCTCGCCCGTTTCCTCGGCGACACCTATGATTTCGAAACGCGCCAGAAGTTCATCAATAGCGATAGCGGGCGCGATCCGGCGATCTGGACCGCGCTCGCGCAGGATCTCGGCATGCTGGGCGCGCCTTTCGCAGAAGAGCATGGCGGCCTTGGCGGCGGCGCGCTCGAAAATGCGATCGTGATGGAGGAACTCGGCAAGGTCATCGGGATCGAACCTTATCTTCCGACCGTCGTCATCGCGGGCGGTGCGCTCAAGGCTGTCGGCGGCGCGCAGGCCGATGCGATGATCCCCGAGATCATCGCGGGTAATGCGATCATCGCCTTCGCCTACGCGGAGCCGCAGGGCCGCTACGACCTTGCGAACCTGCGCACAAGCGCGAAGAAGGATGGCGCGGGCTATGTGCTGAGCGGGCATAAATCGGTTGTCTATGCCGCACCCTGGGCGACGCATCTGCTTGTCACGGCGCGCACCGGCGGCAATGCGCGCGACCGCGACGGTGTGTCGCTGTTCCTGATCGACGCGAACCTGCCGGGCATCGTCCGCCGTGACTATCCGACGGTCGATGGCGGCCGCGCATCGGAAATCTATTTCGAGAACGTCGCGATCCCGGGCGATGCACTGCTCGGCGGCGAAGGCACCGGCCTGCCGCTGATCGAACAGATCGTCGACGAGGCGACCGTTGCGGTGTGCGCCGAAGCGACCGGCGTGATGCAGAAGCTGCATGAAGGCACGTTGGAATATACCCAGCAACGCAAGCAGTTTGGTGTGCCGATCGCGAAATTCCAGGTGCTGCAGCACCGCATGGTCGACATGTTCATGGAGGTCGAACAGGCGCGCTCGATGACGATCATGGGGACGTTGAAGCTGGGCCTGCCCGCGAACGAGCGCATGGCGGCGGTCTCGGCCGCGAAGGCAAAGGTTGCGCGCGGCGCCAACTTCGTCGGGCAGAATGCGATCCAGACGCATGGCGGCATCGGCATCACGCAGGAACTGGCGATCGGCCATTATTTCAAGCGCGCGACGATGATCGAGGGCCAGTTTGGTAGCCACGATTATCATATGGACCGCTATGAGCGGATCACGCTTAACGACTGACGGCTCCGCCGTCGGGGGGCGATTGATTTGGGAGAATTGTCGGCGTCGCTTTAATAGGCGACGTCGACGGCGATCCGGAGCGTGCGCGGGCGAAGCGGGGTGAGGAAGCCCTCATTCCCCTCAAGGAACGGTGTTCCGAGCGAAAAGCGATTGCCACGCGAATCGAAGAGATTTGTGAGCGTAAGCGACAGGCCGCGACGTTCGTTGCCCACCCGCATCGCAACCCCGGTATCGATATAGTCACCCTGGCTTTCGCCGAGCACCGGCCCGATTCCGAGCCGCGACGGGCCGATATAATTGGCCCAGCCGTTCACGCGGAAATCCTCGTCGCCGATCATGGTCGCGTAGTTGACCGACCCGCGTACCGCGTGGCTCGCGACATTGGGGATGCGTCCGAGACGGCCCGGTGCGGCGTCGAACACCGGCAGAATCTGCGGCGCGAGATCGTCGACCCGGCTATGGTTGTAGACCGCGCCAAGTTCGAAGGTCAGCGCAGCGGTCGGCCGCATGGCGACCGCCCCCGAGAGGCTCGTGATGCGGCCGTCACCGATATTGGCGGTGGTCGGGAAGCCCGTGCTGTCGATGAAGTCGGCCTGAATGTTGCGCCAGCGGCTGTGCGAAATCGAAATGCTGGCGTCGAGCAGGTTCTGCCCCTTGTCGCCGAAACGCATTCCCGCTTCCCAGGTGCGGACCTGGTCGTTGAGGAAACGCCGCACGAAATTGCCATCGACCGCGAGTCCGCCGGGGCGAAAACCTTCCTGATAGCGCGCATAGAGCCGGACATTGTGGAGCGGCGTCGCGAGCAGCGAGAAGGACGGCAGCAGGTCGGTTTCTTTGCGTGAAGCGGTCGTCGCACGATTTGCCTGTGCCAGGGCAAAGGACACGCCTTCGGCCGCGCCGCCGAGCTTCGCATGTGACAGGCGGACGCCGCCCGACGCGATCAGGTCGGGCATCACTTCGACGGTTGCTTCGGCATAGCCGGTGAATTCCGTGATCTTGTTCGTCACGCCGGGCAGGATTGCGCGCAGCGGGCCATAGCCATATTCGCGGTCCTGCCGCGCGCGATTGTCGATAAAGCTGGCGCCGACAACCCAGCCAAGGCCGTCGCGATATGGGCGCGACAAGCGGTTTTCGCTGACGAACATGCGTGTCGCATTATGCTGGTCGAGCACGCGTGGAACATCGTTCAGCGGAATGACCTGGATTGGCGCGAACAGGCGCTCGACATCGACTGTTCCAACCGACGGCGGAGCGGATACGCCTCCGTTGGACATGTCGGTTCCTTGCCGCGCTTCGGGCAGGCTGGCGTCGAAGCGTTCGAACAGGCGGTGATCGATATAGGCATTGGACGACTGGAAATGCAGATCGTCCCAATCCTTCATCACGACGACCGTGCCCATGCCGTAGCGCGCGGTCGCATTCTGTTCGACCATCGAGTTGCGGGTGAGCGGCGCGCCATTCTTGTCGGCATATTGGGCGTCATCGGAGGTGATCGCCTGATAGACGCCGCCCAGATCGATCGTCCAGTCATCGCCCGCCTCGAACCGGAAGGTGCCGCGCCCGCCGCGGACATGCACGCGGTTGACGTCGTTCTGGCCGCGCAGCGGATTGTCGATATAGCCGCCGTCGGTGAGCATATAGCCGACAAGGCGCAGCGCGTGCCCGTTCTCGCTGACGGGGATATTGGCGATGGCGGCGATGTCCCCGCCGGGGTCGCCGTGCTGGGTGATCGAGAGGCCGGCGATCGCCTGAACCGTCATTTCGCGCGGGTCGGGGGCTTTCGGGATGACACGGATGATCCCGCCGAGCGACCCGGCGCCATAAAGCGTGCCCTGCGGCCCTTCGAGGATTTCGACATTGTCGATGTCGTAGAGGCGGAGATCCGGGTCGGGCGCATTGTAGCTGAGCCGGATGTCTCCGAGATACTGGCCGACGGTCGATTGCGTCGGGCCGGTGAAGCTGGAATCGGCAATGCCGCGAATGAACAGCTTGTTGCGCCCCGAACCCAGGTGGGTCGAGGAGACGGTGGCGGTTCGCGACAGAATCGAATCCATCCCGCGCTCACCGCCAAACGCCAAATCGCCGCCATCCAATTTGGTGACGACGCCGGCGAAGTGCGAAAGGGGCAGGTCGGTCTTCGACGCGGTGACGATGATTTCGTCCCGCGCCGCGGCGACCGCATCTTGCGAAGGCTCGCGTGCCCTTGGCTGGGGGGTGTGTCGCGTTGCCGGTGCCGGGCGTGCGGCGCGGAAGGCGGCAGGGCGGCGCTCGATACGCCAGCTCGTCGCGCTGACCCGCACGGCGCGCGCGTCGGACCCCGCGAGCAGGCGCCGGATCGCCTCTTCGACACTCATCCGCCCGCGCACCGGTTTGACGCGGCCCTGCCACAGTTTCGCGTCGCCGACGCTGATGCTGACCCCGGCCTGCCGGCTGATGACGGGCAGCGCCGTCGACAGGCTGCCTTTGGGCACGTCGAACGCGCGCTCCTCTGCCGCCTGCGCCTGCGCGGGCAGGCACAGCGCTATCGCTGCTGCGGCAAGGGAAAGGCGCGGGCGCATGGTCAGCGGGTCAATATCCAGCCATCACCTTGCCGCTCGGCCCTCGTTCCCGACAGCGCGGCAAGATCGGCGATCGTGCGGTTCCGGTTCTTGTCGATGATCAATGCGCCGCGGAACGACAGGTCGCTCGCTTCGGGCGCGATACGGACTTGCATTCCGGCGGTGCGCTTCAAATCCTCGGCTACGACGGCGAGGGGCGTGCCGTTGTAGACGAGCAGGCCGCTGCGCCAGCCGCCGATGCTGGCAACATCCACATCCTGCACGACCGGGGGCTGGCCGTCGCCATCGCGAGCCTCGATGCCCTTGCCGGCGACGAGGCGGACCTTCTCGCGATCGGGGTTGTAGAGGACGATGCCTTCGGACACCGCGACCGACGTCTGGCGATCGCGGCGCACGACATTGAACGCAGTGCCGAGGTCGACAATCTTTGCGTCGCCGGTTTCGACCACGAACGGGTCGTTGTCGCGGTGGACGACATGGAACATCGCTTCGCCCGATTCCAGCCGGGCAAAGCGCGGCCGATCCTTGTCGATCTCGATCACCGAGGCGCCGTTGACCTCGATCTTCGACCCGTCGGCGAGCGCGATCGTGCGATGTTCGCCCGCCACTGTCTCGATCCGGCTATCGTTGCCGAACAGGCCGAGGCTCGACAGGCTGATCGCGCCGACCAGTGCCGCGGCCATGGCGCCGCCGAACCAGGCGCGTCGTGACGGACGGCGCGGCGTTTCGGGTACGATCACGATCGACGGTTTGGGCGCCGCGGGCAGGGCGTCGAGGTCGCGGTCGAGGCTCGCGACCGCGTCATAAATCGCGTTATGCTCCGGATTCTCGGCGAGCCAGTCGGAAAAGCCATCCCAGTCGTCGAAAGCGGGGTCGCGCTGGCGGATCAGCCAGTCGATCGCGCGGGCTTCGGCGTTTGTCGCGTCAGCTTGCATCGAACTGCCTCCGTATGGTGGCGAGCGCCGCATAGACCTTGCGTAAATCGGCTTCGACGGTGCTCAGGCTGACCCCCATTTCACTGGCGATATCGCGTTGATGGATGCCGTCGACGCGGAATCGGCGAAAGATGCGTGCGGGTCGCTCGCCGGTCGCGGTGATCGCGGTTTCGACGAGCGCCAGCTGCTCGCGCGAGATTAGCGAGGTCTCGGTCGACGGGCTTTCCGCCGCGGCGGCTTCGCCCCACGCCTTGTCGCGCAGATCGCTCTGCCGGGCCGACCGATAGCGGTCGAGCATCAGATTGTTCGCGGCGCGCATGATATAGGGGAGGGGGTCAGCGATCGGGCCGGTGCGTCGGTCGGTTAGTCGCATCCACAGATCCTGGAACAGGTCTTCAGCTGCATCGCCAGCACCGCGCACTTCCAGAAAACGCACGATGCGGTCCCGGTTGGCGAGCAATACGCCTTCAATGCCCTGGGTGGCGCCGGTTCGATCACGCGACTCTGTCATGGATTGCTTGCTTTGGAACGCCATCTTCTGTCGATAAGCGCCGTTTCGCCCCGCGCCATACGTCCCCCTGATGACGCCGTCATATAGCGTCCACGCTCGGCCGCGCAACTGCGGCGCTTGGAAAGAGGGGGTGGACCGTGCAAGCATCTGTTTCTTTGTTTCTTTATCCCAAGGCAAGGGGGAAGCGTGGGTAGGGGTAACGCTTCCCCCTTGCGGGCGGGGCCGGCCGGGGGGCTAGAGGCCGACCCGCAAGCTCGCACGGAAAGCCCAGCCGATATGGCTTTGCTGTTCTTCCGCAGACACTTCGCCGGCGACCTGGAAGGCCGAATTGCCGGCGATGCCACGGAAACGGCCGACCCAGCCGCTCGTGCGATCATCAGGAACAAGGGTGAAAGGCGTGCCGTTCTTGAACGACGCCGTCGTCGTGCCGAGGGTGCCGCTGACGATCTGGCGGCGGCCGCCTTCGAGTTCGAAGCGCGTCCACCCGTCATATTCGTCGGCACCGCCGAAATCGAGGCCGACGGCGACGGTGCCCGACACGGCAAGTTCGTCGCTGTCACGGCCCAGTACCTTGAGGTCGAGCGCGTCGCCGCCGCCGGTTTCCTGGTAGCCGTCTTCCTTCAACTTGAAATAGTCGACCGCGACCATCGGGCGGAAGCTCAGGCCGCCGACGCGTGTGTCATAAGCCACCGAACCCGACGCCGACCACAAGGTGCCGTCCCACTTGCCCTTCATCGTCTTTTCGATGTCCTCGGCGCCCGCTTCGGCGCGGAAGATGCGCGTGCCTTTCAGGCTGATCGGCGCGCCCGAAACGCGGGCACTCGCCATGAAGCCGTCGGAGCGCAGACGCCAGTGCAACGCGCCTTCGAACTGGCTGGTGCTGACTTCGTTGGCGTTGCTGCCATTGCCGTCCTTGCCGTTGAGAAAGGCAATCGAGCCGCCGAAGTTGCCGAGGTTGCTCTCGATTTCTGCGCCCGCCGAAATGCCCCAGCCGCTCACGTCATAGCTCGCGGTGTTGCCGACGCCTTTCGACGTACCCCATACGGCCTGGTTGACCCAATAACCCCATTTGCCCTCGTCCTGATACGGGGCGTTGGGGTCCTGCAGGTAGCGCGACAGTGCGCGCGAGCCCGAGGTAACGGTTTCGAAGACGCCGCCTTCATGTTCGGGCAGCATCTGGCCAAGCTGGTTGTGGAACTGCTCGCCGTCGGTGATGCCGAGGAAGACGTCCTCGATCTTCTGGTCGGCGACCACGGCGTCGAGTACCGCGTCGAACGCGCTCGATTCCGAGCGATTGAGCCCGAGTTCGCTGGTGCTCTTGCGCGACACATCGACGATCAGCTGGGTCGCATTCGACGTCAGCGTGCCCTTGTAGAGGAAGGGCAGCAACGTCTGCGATGCGGTGAGGTTGCTCGCGCCGGTGAGCGTCCCTGCGGTCAGCACGATATGCTGGCCCTCGGCCTTTTCGAGGCTCGACAGCTTGAGCGCGAGCTTCGATTCAGCGCCGAAGCTGGCGTTACCCGTAACCTGAAGATTGGTGCCCGTGGTCCCGGTGTCGAGCAGGACGCCAAGCGTGCCCTTTTCGGTGATCGCGAGCGACGAAATCGTCGCGGCGCCGCCGACGTCGAAGGTGCCGCCGGCGACCGAAACCGCCAGGCCCTGCGAATTGGCGAGCGTGCCCGAGAAGATCGAGGTGCCGCCGATCGTCAGCGTATCGGCGCCGCCGCCAAAGTCCGCGAGACCCGTGAACTTCGAGGTGCCGGCGAGCGTCATCGTGTCGCTACCGGCGCCGAAGCGGGCGTTGCCGGCGTAGGTCGCGTCACCCGACAGCGCGAGCTTGTTGTTGCCGGCACCGAAGAAGCTGTTGCCCTTCACCGACCCGTCAGCGATGTCGAACACGTCGTTGCCGCCGCCGAAACGGACGTCGCCGACGATGCTGGGGGCGGCGATGCCTGCAGCGACCGCGGTCTGCTTGACCGTTGCGCCATTGTTGTTCGCCGACAGGTCGATCGCGATGTTACGATCGGACGAAGCGAGAGCGCCGGTGGCGCTGATCGTGCCGCTGTTTTCGACCATGCCGACCGTGCCCGACAGATCGACGATGCCGCGCGCCGTGCCATTGTCGCCGCCGGTCTTGGCAGTGATCGAACCGCTGTTGCGGATTAGCGGGACATTGCCTCCGGCCTCGACCAGAACCGCGGTTGCAACCGCACCTGCGGCGTTGCCGCCGGTCGTCGCTTCGATCTTGCCCGCGTTGCGGAGTTCGGGGGTCGTCGCACCGCTGCCGATGCGGATTGCGGTTGCCGCCGTGTCTTTCGACAGCGCCGTCACGCTGCCGGTCGCACCGATGCCGATGCCGCCCGCGATGGTGACCGCACCGCCGAGGCCGCCGATCTGCAGGCCGTTGCCGTCCTTGCCGGCGTAGAGGCCGTTGCCGAGCACCGCGCCGTCGATGATGAGGCCGAGGCCGGTGCCCGTTCCGGCGACCGGCCCGATCGTGACGGCGCGGTCGGCCGAGCCGATGCGGATCGCGGCGGCCGAACCGAAGGAGCGCACGACGGCGTTTCCTTCCTTGTCGTCGTCGATGCCGTCCTTGTCCTCGTCCTTGTCGTCGGGCTTCGTGTCCTTGGGCGCGACGGCGAGGACGATGCCGCCGGAGACATTGCCTTCGATCGACAGCGCGCTGCCGCTGATCAGCAGGTCATCGGCGTCGAGCTTCGACGGATCGGCAGGCGGCGTCGTGAAGCGGTAGCCGGTGGCGGTCAGGTTGCCCTGGACGACCAGTGCGCCGGTGACGTTGCCGGCAACCCGCGCGCCGATCGCATCGACGCCCTGTGCGCTGATCGTGCCGGCGAGGCGGACGTTGCCCGTGACATCCTGCAGCCCGACACCGAGCGCGCGGTCGCCGATGACGCTGATGGTGCCGTCATTTGTGAAATTGCCGGTCAGCGGCCCGCCGAGGCGGATGCCCGCCGAATTATTGCCTTCGATCGCGATCGCCCCCGAGTTGACGATATTGCCGGTAAAGGCGCCTGCGGTCGCGATGCCGACGCGGTTGCTGCCGATCGCAAAGGCGCCGTCGATGTCGCCGTCATTGTCGATGTCGGTCGGCGCATAGGTTTCGCCTATGGTAATCTTGCCGGTCGCGCTGTTGGTGATCCCGCCCGACGTGCCGGCATTCGCAAGGATGCCCGTGGCGCCGTCGACGTTGCTGAACTCGATCGTGCCTTCGTTGACGACCTTGTGATTGCTGTCGATGGTGACAGCCGGCCCGGTGACAGTCGGCTTGATCGAGCCAGCTGCGACGATCTTGATGTCGTCGGCGGCGCCCGATTTGATCGTCGACGTCCGCACCGGCGCCGTGGTGGCGGTGCTGATGGTCGTTTCGGCATAGGCGGCGGTCGAAATGAGGGTGGCCAGGCAGGTGGAGGCCAGCAAGGTTTTGCGCATTGGGTTCCTCTTGAGATCGGGGCCGGGATGTTTTCCCGGCGACAATCACAAGACGGAGCGGTGTCGGCGCAGCCTTGGAAAAAAATTGCCTCACTCGCGCCGCGCGCAGAAGCTTGCCGAGCGCGGCTAATTCCGTGCAGTCACAATCCACGCGGCGCCGTCGATCTGCACCGACGTCTCTCCGGGGCGTTTCGCGAACGCCGCGCGAACAGCTGCCGCCGATTTCGCGCGAATTTCGTCGGATTGGTCGGCAAGCGCGCGCGACAGCGGCCCCACCTGGAAAGCCATGTCGAGTGCATCGTCGATCGCCTCTTCGCGCGTTGCGCCGCGGCCATAGGAAATACTCGTGTCTAAGGGCGTGATGTCGATCGCGGTAAAGCCTGCTGCCGCAAGAATATCCGCGACCTTCTGCCGATCGCCAAAGGCGAAAGGCCCGGGGGCATTCGGATCGGCAGGCGCCGGCTGCACGATGTCGCGGATCGCCGCCATCGGCAGCCGGACCCAGTCATTCTCCTGCGCCCCGCGCCAGCACACGAACGCCAGCCGCCCGCCGGGTTTCAGTGCCCGGCGCATATGCGCGAAGGCTGCAACGGGCTCGTCGAAGAACATCACGCCGAACCGCGAGAAGAGAAGGTCGAACTTTCCTGCGGGCAGGGGGGCCGTCGCGGCATCGGCGCATCGGAATTCAACTGGCATGCCCGCAGGGGCAGCGGTGCGGGCGATCTCGACAAGCTGCTCCGATATATCAATGCCGAGGACGTGGCCGCCGGGCCCGGCCTGTTCGGCAAGCGGAAAGGTCGAGGTGCCCGATCCGCTACCAATATCGAGAATCTGTTCGCCCGGCCGGGCATCAGCCGCCGCGATCGCGGCCTTGCCGAAATCCTCGAGCATCACATCCAGCCGCGCCAGATTCGCGGCCCAGCGGTTGCCGCTGTCGCCGTTCCAGTCATGTGTGGGGACGGTCTCGACATCGGACATGCGCTTGCTCCTTTATTGCGAATAATTCGCAACTACGTCAAGGTCGGGCCGAGCGCAAGGCTTCTCCGAATAGCTATGCCCTGTTGCATCGCTCCCGGCCATGCGACATTCCACGGGCAGGACCGGCCGCGTGGGACCGGCAAGGGAGAGTCATGAGCGAACAGATCGTCACGGTGGACATCGGCGGCACGCATGCGCGCTTTGCTATCGCCGAAGTCGGAGGCGGCCGCGTCCTGTCGCTCGGCGATGTCACGACGCTCCATACAAAGGACCACGCAAGTTTCCAGACCGCCTGGCAGGATTTCGAACGTCAGCAGGGTGGAACTTTGCCGCGGGCGGTTGCGATCGCCATCGCGGGGCCGACGCGCGGCGAGATCATCCGCTTCACGAACAATCCGTGGATCATCCGCCCGGCGTTGATCAACGAGAAGCTGAACGTCGATCGTTATGCGCTGGTGAATGATTTCGAGGCGGTCGGACATGCCGTTGCGCAGGCCGACGAGAGCTATTTCGAGCGGTTGACGGGCCCCGACGAACCGCTTCCCGCGACCGGGACGATCACCATCATTGGCCCCGGCACCGGCCTTGGCGTTGCGCATATCTGGCGCGACGGCGCCGACTATCGCGTCCAGGCGACCGAGGGGGGGCATATCGACTTCGCGCCGCTCGACAGCATCGAAGACGCGATCCTCGCACGGCTACGCAAGCGCCACCGACGCGTGTCGATCGAACGGATCGTGTCGGGACCGGGAATCGTCGACATCTACGAAACGCTGGCGGCGCTTGAAGGGCGCGCGATCCCGCGGCTCGACGACAAGGCGATCTGGACCAATGCCCTGGCCGGCGGGGACAGCCTTGCGGCGGCGGCGGTCGATCGCTTTTGCTTGTCGCTGGGCAGTGTCGCGGGCGACCTCGCGTTGGCGCAGGGCGCCGGCGGGGTTGTCGTTGCGGGCGGGTTGGGCTTGCGTATCCGCGATAGCCTGGTGCGTTCGGGTTTCCCCGAACGATTTATCGAAAAGGGGCGTTTCGAAGGCTTTATGTCCGCGCTGCCGGTCAAGCTCATCACCCATCCGCAGCCGGGGCTGTTTGGTGCCGCGGCGGCGTTCGCGCGCCAATACGCCTGAACCCGCAAATTCCGCTGGCATCGGGCCACGAAAATCGGCAGCAATGATACTTCAATTTTTGAAGGATTCTACGCCAAGTGTCCGCCCGTCCCGTCCTCGGCATCATCGCCTGCAACCGACAGGTCGGCGCCGAATATGCGCAGGCGGTGATGAACCGTTATGCGAAGGCGGCGATGCGCCATGCCGATTGCGCCGCGCTGCTGATTCCCTCACTTCCCGACTATATGCGCGCCGACGAGATCGTCGGGCGGCTCGACGGCGTTTTGCTCACCGGCTCGCCGTCGAACGTCGAGCCGGCCCGTTATGGCGAGGATAGCCAGGGGGAGGGGCCGTTCGATCCCGACCGCGACCGCATGATGCGCGATCTGGTAGATGCGGTGATCGCGGCGCAGCGGCCCTTGTTCGGCATCTGCCGCGGGTTTCAGGATATCAATGTCGCGCTCGGCGGGACGCTGCGCCGTGATACCGCGACGAACGGCGAACTGCTGCGCCACCATACCCCCGACGGCACATTGTTCGACGCGATGTTCGATCATCGCCACCATGTCGATCTGGTTGAGGGCGGGATGTTGGCCTCGGCCTATGGCGCGCCGTCGCTCGACGTGAATTCGGTCCATTATCAGGGCGTCGGGCGGCTTGCCGACGGGTTGTCGGTCGAGGCGCGCGCCCCCGACGGGCTGGTCGAAGCGTTCAGTGCGCGACCGAATGGCGCGCCCTTGCTCGCGGTGCAGTGGCATCCCGAGTGGTCGGTCGACGGCAACGAAGAGAGCCAGACCTATTTCCGCCTGCTCGGGCAGGCGCTGCGGGGTGCGCTGTGAACCGGCACGTCACCCGCTATGACCGCTATCTCGCGCGGCTCTGCTTCTCCCCCTGATCGACGGGAGTCTTTCCCGTCGTTTCGCCGCCCTGCGCGGTTTTCAAGATCAGGAGTTTTCCATGCCCCGCAATCACGACATTGCCGAACTGCGCCGCCTCGACGTCGCGCACCACTTGCCCGCACAGGCCGACTGGGCCGAAATCGAAAAGCTTGGCGGCAGCCGCATCATCACGCACGCCGAGGGCTGCTATATCCACGACGGTGACGGCCACCGCATCCTCGACGGCATGGCGGGCCTGTGGTGCGTCAATGTCGGCTATGGCCGCGAGGAACTGGTCGAGGCAGCTGCAGCGCAGATGCGCGAGCTGCCCTTCTACAACACCTTCTTCAAGACCGCGACGCCGCCGACCGTGATGCTCGCGGCAAAGATCGCCAGTCTGACGGGCAATCGCCTGCCGCACATCTTCTTCAACGCATCAGGCAGCGAGGCGAACGACACGGTGTTCCGGATGGTGCGCCACTATTGGAAGCTGAAGGGCGAGCCGAAGCGCACGGTTTTCATCAGCCGCTGGAACGCCTATCACGGCTCTACGGTCGCGGGCGTGTCGCTCGGCGGGATGAAGGCGATGCACGCGCAGGGCGACCTGCCGATCCCCGGCGTCGAGCATGTGCGCCAGCCCTATGCCTATGGCGAAGGGCAGGGGATGACCGAGGAGGAGTTCTGCGACGCCTGCGTTCAGGCGATCGAGGACAAGATCCTCGAAGTCGGCCCCGAAAACTGCGCCGCTTTCATCGGTGAGCCCGTGCAAGGCGCCGGCGGCGTGATCATTCCGCCGAAGGGCTATTGGCCCAAGGTCGAGGCGGTGGCGCGCAAATATGGCCTGCTGGTGGTCGCCGACGAGGTCATCTGCGGGTTCGGGCGCACCGGCAAGATGTGGGGGCATGAGACGATGGGCTTCACCCCTGACCTGATGCCGATGGCGAAGGGGCTTTCGTCGGGCTACCTGCCGATTTCGGCCACCGCGGTCGCGGCGCATGTCGTCGAGGTGCTGAAGACCGGGGGCGATTTCGTTCATGGTTTCACCTATTCGGGGCATCCGGTCGCCGCGGCGGTCGCGCTCAAAAATATCGAAATCATCGAACGCGAAGGCCTCGTCGAGCGCACCGGCAGCGTTACTGGCCCGCATCTCGCCAAGGCGCTCGCGACGCTGAATGATCATCCGCTCGTCGGCGAAGCCCGCTCGATCGGACTGCTCGGCGCGGTCGAGATTGTTGCCGACAAGGAAACGCGCGCGCGTTTCGGCGGCGCAGAGGGAACGGCGGGGCCGATGGCGCGCGATGCGTGCATTGCCAACGGGCTGATGGTGCGCGGCATCCGCGACAGCCTGGTCATGTGCCCGCCGCTGATCATTTCGACCGAGCAGATCGACGAGATGGTTGCCATCATCCGCAAATCTCTCGATGAGGTGCTGCCGAAACTCCGCGCGCTTTAAACAGGAAAGATCAAACCCCTATGCCCTCCGGCCTTTTTGCCCTGCTCGACGATATTGCGACGATCGCCAAGGTCGCCGCGGCGAGCATCGACGATATCGGCGCCGCGGCGTCGAAGGCCGGGGTCAAGGCGGCGGGGGTGGTGGTCGACGATACCGCGGTGACGCCGCGTTACGTCACTGGCTTCACCCCCGACCGCGAGTTGCCGATCATCTGGCGGATCACCAAGGGATCGATCTTCAACAAGCTGGTGCTGATCCTGCCCGCGCTGCTGCTGCTGTCGACATTCGTGCCATGGGCGATCACGCCGCTGCTGATGCTCGGCGGCGCCTATCTTTGCTTCGAGGGCGCCGAAAAAGTGCTGCATTCGTTGCAAGAAGACAAGACCAGCCTCGAGGAAGACGCCGAGATCGTCGCCGACAAGGATCATGAGGAATTGATGGTGAAGGGCGCGGTGCGAACCGACTTCATCCTCTCGGCCGAGATCATGGTGATCGCGTTGAACGAGGTTCTCGACGAGCATTTCGCGATGCGCGCGGCGACGCTCGCGGTGGTGGCGGTCGCGATCACCATTGCGGTTTATGGTGTCGTCGGGCTGATCGTGAAGATGGACGACATCGGTTTGCACATGGCGAAAGAGGGCAATAGCTCGCGCCGGGCAATCGGGCGCGGGCTTGTCGCCTTCATGCCCAAGCTGCTCGCCGCGCTCGCGGTGATCGGCACCGCGGCGATGCTATGGGTCGGCGGGCAGATCGTTCTGCATGGCCTCGACGAATATCATATCGGCAACATCGGCCACGGCCTCCACGACTTCGCGCATTCGGTCGCAGGCAATTTGCCCGGCGCAGGATTGTGGGAATGGCTGATCAACGCCGGCGGCGCTGGCGTCTTCGGGCTGATCCTCGGCGGCGTGATCGTCGGTGCGCTCCACCTGCTGCCGGGAAAGAAGGCCGCGCACTAGACGCGGCCGTTCGCCCTATTGCGCTGCGCGGCGGGCCTCGTTGGCCGCGATGATCGTCTTGCAGCCGGGTTCGGCGGCGTTGGCGCACAGCCGCACGTCGCCGAACATTGCGGTCAGTTTCGCTTTTGCGCTGTCGAGCGTGAAGGGCGCGACCTTGTTCGCGAGCGGCGAGCGTTCGGCATAGTTCAACGTGTAGAGCGTGTCGGCGTCGCGAAAGAAGAGGATCGCATCGCGTTCGCTCGCGCCCTTCATCGCCTTGGGATAGGCGCCCGCGGGCAGCGAGGCACAGCCGTTGACGACAAGCGATCGCTTGAGCGCGCCGTGCGCGACCTGCTCGCCGCCGAACAGATAGACTGGCCCGATGGTACAGGCCTTGGGCTCGAATGCGCCGCGCGCGATGTCGGCGCTGCTCGTCGGCTGCCGCGCCGCGCCCTTATAGGCCTGGACCGTCACCAGCCGGGTCCAGTTTTCGACCGTCTCACCCTTCGGCACGAACTCCATCAGGAAATTGGTCCCGTTCGATTTGGGCGCCTGTGCAACGAAACCGTCGGGCAGATGGAAGCCGAGGACGCGGCCATAGAGCGGAATCACCGCATTATAGCTGGTATCCGACGTGGTTTCGGCACCCGATGTCCAGGGCACCGCTGCGAGCAGCAGCGCCGCGGCTGCGAGCATCGGTGACCCGCCGGATGCGGTCACCCGAGCAACACCACCGGGCTATCCGCCCGCCAGTGCATGCTGACCTTGTCGCCCCAAGTAAAATCCTCCTGATCATGGCGCGACAGGTTCGGGCGCGAGACGCGGAGGCAAGCGCCCGATTCCAGCTCGATCTCGAACAGGGTGATATCGCCGAGGTAGCTCATGCCTTTGATCTTGCCGCGCGCGAAATTGTAACCGTCGGGTGCGTCCTGCGCAGCCGCCTTGACGGCTTTGCCTTCGCCTGGAACGTGGAGATAGATTTTCTCGGGTCTGAGGGCGATCCACACGTCGGCGCCGTGCGGGCCAGTGACACCGTGGTTGAGGTAGACTTTGCCGAGCCCCGGACAATCGACCGCGGCCTTGTCGGGGTCGTCGAGGGTCAGCTTGCCCTCGAAGATATTCACCGACCCGACGAAATCGGCGACGAAGCGGTTGGCAGGATATTCGTAGAGGTCCGACGGGGTCGCGAGCTGCGCGACCTCGCCCTTGTTGATCACGCCGATACGGCACGCCATCGACAGCGCCTCGTCCTGATCGTGGGTGACGGTGACGAAGGTGATGCCGACCTTTTCCTGCAGGTCCGACAGCTCGAACTGCATCTGCGCGCGCAGCTTCGCGTCGAGCGCCGACAGCGGTTCGTCGAGCAGCAGCACCTTGGGCCGCATCACGAGGCTGCGCGCGAGCGCGACGCGCTGTCGCTGGCCGCCCGACATCTGGTCGGGCATGCGCGTCTCGAACCCGCCGAGCTTGACGAGTTCGAGCGCCTCGGCAACGCGATCCTTGATCTCGTCGCCCTTTACCCCGGCGATCTTCAGGCCATAGGCGACATTGTCGGCCACGCTCATGTGCGGGAACACGGCATAGCTCTGGAACACCATATTCACCGGTCGCTTGTTCGGCGGGACGCCGGTGACGTCCTGTCCGTCGATCAATATCTTGCCTTCGGTTGGCAGCTCGAACCCCGCGATCATGCGTAGCAACGTCGTTTTGCCGCAGCCGGAGGGGCCGAGCAGCACGAAGAATTCGCCGGCATTGATGTCGAGGGTGACATTGTCGACCGCGGTCACCTTGCCGAAGCGTTTCGAGACATTCTGGATCTGGATGATCGGGCGTGCGGTTTCGGTCATGGTCAGTGGGTTTCCGCAATGGCTTTGAGGCCCTGGAGCTTGAGCGCGACGAATGTCAGGGCGACGGTAAGGAGAATGAGCAGCGTCGAGGCGGCGTTGACCTCGGGCGTCACCGAGAAGCGCACCATCGAATAGACCTTCACCGGGAAAGTGATCGTGTCGGGGCCGCTGGTGAAATAGGTGATCACGAAATCGTCGAGGCTGAGGGTGAATGACAAGAGCGCCCCCGCAACGAGCGCGGGTTTGATGTGCGGGATCAGCACGTCGCGGAACACCTGCCACTCGCTCGCGCCGAGGTCCTTCGCGGCTTCCTCCTGCTCGCGGTTGAAGGTCGCGAGGCGCGAGCGCACGACCATCGTCACAAAGGGAAAGCAGAAGGTGATATGCGCGATGGTGATCGCGCCGAGATTGAAAGGCCATACAAGGTCGGTCGGCCAGTCGACGGCGGCGAAGAACATCAGGAAGGCGACACCGAGGCAGATTTCGGGGACGATGATCGGCAGCGAGATCGTCCCGTCGATCGCGCTTTTGAGCGGGAAGCGGAAACGCCAGAGCATCACTGCGGCGACAGCGCCGAGAACGAGACTGGCGATCGTTGCCAGCGCGGCGATGGTCAGCGAGTTCAGCAAAGCCTCGACCAGCTGGTCGTTGCCTATCGCTTTCTCGTAATATTTGGTTGTGAAACCGCGCCACACGACGTTGCGCTTGCTGTCGTTGAAGCTGAAGATCATCAGCACGACGAGCGGCGCGTAGAGGAACACCATCACCGCGCCGACCCAGAGCCGCATCCACAAGGTGCGGCTATATTCGAGCGGGGCTACGGGCGTGCGGGCGAAGAGCGCCATCAGCGGACCTCCGGCACTTTTTTGCGCATCGACTGGATCGCGATCAGCGCGAACATCGCATAGATGAGCAGGAAGGAGAGGGCGGCGCCGAAGGGCCAGTCATTCGCCTTCTTGAACTGTCGCTCGATCACGTTGGCGATCATCTGGCTGTCGGTTCCGCCCATAAGGTCGGGTGTCAAATACGCGCCGAGCGCGGGGATCAGCGTAATCATCACGCCGGCGACGATACCCGGTGCCGCGAGCGGTACGACGATGCGCATGATCGTACGGAAGTGACCCGCACCAAGGTCCAGGCTCGCCTCGATCAGGCTGCGGTCGAGGCGGTCGAGCGCGGCGTAGAGCGGCAGGACCATGAAGGGCAGATGGACGTACACGAGCCCGAACACGACCGCGAAATTGTTGAAGAGCAGCTGCACCGGCTCCCATGTCGGGAGCGGCTGCAGCCCGACGAGCGTCTTGATCCAGCTTGCGCTCTCCCAGAGCGCCCCGAGCCCCTTGTTCGCAAAGCCCTGCGTTCCGAGCAGCATCATCAGCGCATAGGTGCGGATGAGCAGGTTCGTCCAGAAGGGCAGCATGATGCCGAGCAGCAGCCAGGGCCGCCATTTCTCGCTGGCAAAGGTGATCGCCATCGCGACGGGAAAGCCAATAATCAGGCAGATCAGGGTGACGAGCGCCGCAACCGCGAAACTCTTGCCGAAAATGGTCAGGTACAGCCACTCGGTCGCGCGCTTATAATTGTCGAGCGTGCCCGAAATGTCGATTTCGGTCAGCCCCTTGTTCTCGCCGAAGCTGTAGAGCCAGACGATCGCCATGGGCACGAGGAAGAACAGGATTATCCAGAACAGCGTCGGCAGCGATACCGCCGCAAAGACCCTTTTGTTCGTTTTCCAGTCCTGTTCGGCCACCCCCCGATGCCCCTTCAGACCGTCAGGCCGCCCGGACCCGCGTAAACGCCTCTTCGTACAGCGGCTGTAGCTCGGGATTGAAGCGCGCATATTCGCATTTCGCGAGCGCCTCGGCAGGCGGGAAGATCACCGGATTGTTCTTGTAGCTGTCGGGCATCAGCTTCTTCGCGGCAGCATTCGGCGTCGGGTAGAGGATCGTCTCGGTGATTTCCTTGTCGACGTTGGCGTCGAGGATATAGTTGATAAAGGCGTGCGCATTCTTCGGATGCGGCGCGCCCTTCGGGATGCACAGATTGTCCGAATTGAGCTGGCTGCCCTCCTTGGGCACGACGAAATCGATGTCGGCGTCTTCGACCATCGCCTGTGCGATGTCGCCATTATATTCGAGCACGACGTCTACATCGCCCTTGAGCAGCAGGTCCTGCCCGTCATCCTCGTGGAATTTCTTAACATTGGGCTTTTGCTTGATCATCATCTTTTCGATCGTCGCGATGTCCGCGGGGGTCAGCGCATTGACCGATTTTCCGAGATATTTGCCGTAGAGGCGGAACATGTCGCCGGCCTCCGATAGCCAAGCGATGCGGCCCGCATATTCGGGGCTGTCGAACAGCACCTTCCAACTGTCGGGCTTCTCCGACACTTTCGACTTGCGATAGCCGATCCCGAGCGCGAGCCAGGTGTAAGGCATCGAAAATTTGCGCTGCAGATCATATTCGACGTTGATGTATGCCGGGTCGATATTCTTCTTGTTCGGGATTTGCGCATGGTCGAGCGGCAGCAGCATGCCCGCCTTGCTCATCCGCTCGACAAAATCGTTCGAGGGCACGATCACGTCGTAACCGGGGTTGCCGGCCTTGAATTTCGCGAACAGCACGTCGTTGCTGTCGAACAGGTCCATCGTGACGTCGACGCCCGTCGCTTCCTTGAAATTGTCGAGCGTGTTCTCACCGATGTAGGTGTCCCAGTTGTAGAAGTTGAGCTTGGCTTCCTCGCCGTTCGAGAGCTTCTTGCCGCCCTCCTTGCTGCACGCGGCGAGGCCGCCGAAGCTGATCCCGATTGCCGCGACCCCCATCGCTTGAAGAAGCGAGCGGCGCCCGCGGGTTTGCTTGATCAGTTCGAACGGATCCATGTCGCAGCCTCCCTGTATGTGACGTCAAGCTGACTCAATACGGTCGGCTTGGAAAGAGCTTTTTTGCGCTGCACCAAGTTTCTTTGAAACTTTCATGCGTTGCGTAGATACCAATCGTAATCGAGTGTCGGGACGACGCCGAAATAGCGGTCCTGCTCGACGCGCTTCACGATGCTGAACATGTCGACGAAGCGCGCGCCGAGATAGTCGCGCATCAGCGCCGAATCGTGAAAACGGTCGACCGCGGCGAACCAGTTCGACGGCGGCTTGTCGTCGCCGCTATTGTCGCGGTCGTAACCGTTGCCGACCACCGCGGTGCCCGGATCGATCTTGTTCGTCATGCCGTGGTGCATGCCGGAGAGGACCGCCGCGACCGCCAGATAGGGGTTCGCGTCGGCGCCGCATGCGCGATGCTCGACATGGCGGCTCGGCGGCGGGCCCGCTGGGATACGGAACGATACGGTGCGATTGTTGACGCCCCAGGTCGGCGCGACGGGAGCGTAGCTGTTCGCCTTGAAGCGGCGATAGCTGTTCGCATGTGGCGCGAAGAGCGCGAAGGCGTCGCCGACGCTGCCGATCATCCCGCCGATCGCGTGGCGCAGCGCCGGGGTGCCTTCGGGGTCGGCACTGGCAAAGATATTGGCGCCGCTGGCATCGTTGACCGAAACATGGATGTGCATGCCGCTGCCTGCCTGCTCGGCGAAGGGCTTGGCCATGAAGGTCGCCTCGAGTCCGTGTTGCTGTGCGATCGCCTTGACGAGCCGCTTGTACATGATCGCATCGTCGCAGGCGCGAAGCGCGTCGGGCTTGTGGCGCAGCGTCAGTTCGAACTGGCCGGGGGCGAATTCGGAGATCGCGCTTTCGAGCGGCAGACCCTGCACATCGGTTGCCGCATAAAGCGCGTCGAAGAAAGGACGGAAATCGTCGAGTTCGCGCAGGCCATAGACCTCGACATTGCGCGGGGTGTCGCGGCTGTAGCCGGGGCGGGCGGGGCGGATGGCGCCATCGCGCGCGCGGCGCGGATCGACGAGATAGAATTCGAGCTCGACCGCGAGCACCGGGGTCAGTCCGTCGGCGGTAAAACGGTCGATCACGCCGCCGAGGACATGGCGCGGGTCGAGGTCGTGCGGCGTGCCGTCGAGCTCGTAGAAATCGACGAGGAACTGCGCGGCATGGTCGCCGCCCCATGGCGTGCGGACGAGGGTGCCGGGGATCGGCTTCATCGAGCGGTCGGCGTCGCCATCCTCCCACACGAGGCCGGTTTCGACGGTGTCCTGTCCGGTGATGTCGACGACGGTGATCGATCCGGGGAACATGCGCCCACTTTCGTAAACAGCCATCACCTCATGCTGGCGCAGCCGCTTGCCGCGCGGCACGCCGCCGAAGTCGGTGTAGATCATCTCGATCGAATCGACGTCGGGATTCGCCTTGAAAAAAGCCTCGGCCTCCGAACGCGGCGCGATCACGCCCGATGACTTCGACATCGCCCCTCTACTCCTTCAATGCTCGCACGCAGTCAGCAAATGCGCCGACCAGCCCGTCGATCTGATCGTCGCCGGTAACCGGGCTCACCAACATCATATTGTGAAACGGCGCCAGCAAAATTCCGCGGGCCGCGAGGAAGAGATGGATTGCGGCTTCGAGTTCGGGATGCATCGCCGCCTTCGCCTCGCCGCCGTTGCGGGGCGGGACCGGGCAGGTCAGGAATTCGACGCGTGCGCCGACTTGGGTGACGTGCCAGTCAAGGCCGACGATGGCGATTTCCTGCTCCAGCCCGGCAACAAGCCGCGCCGCACCGCGCAGCATGTGATCATAGGCGGCGGGTGTGATGACGTCGGAAAGCATCGCATCCATCGCGGTGATGGCGAGCGCGTTGGCGGATAGCGTGGTGCCGATGCCGCTGTGTCCGGCGGGGCGCAAGGCGTTCAGTGCCGCCATGCGATCACCGACCGCCGCCGAAAATCCGTAGACGGCGCAGGGCACGCCGCCGCCGATCGACTTGCCGACGACGATCAGGTCGGGGGTGGGCCCGTGCGTGATGGCATGCCCGCCATAGCCGGAAGAAATCGTGTGCGTTTCGTCGAAGACGAGGAGCGTACCGGCCTCGTCGCACAGTCTGCGAAGCGTCATGAGAAAACCCGGCGCATCGCGCACCATGCCGACGTTGGTCATCACCGGCTCGGCGAGTACGCACGCGACGTCGCCGTCGCGAAGTGCCGTCACCAGTGCTGCCTCGTCATTGAATTCGATTACCGACGTGGTGTTGCGTAAATCGTGAACTTGCCCGACCAGACTTGGCCGCATAACCGGCGCGGCGCCTTTCAGATCGACGAACGCATCGTCGACCGCGCCATGATAGGCGCCGTTGAAAGTCAGGATTTTCGGCCGCCCGCTGATCCCGCGGCACCAACGGATTACGGCGCGATTGGCTTCGCTGGCGGTCGTCGTGACCTGCCATAAGGGCAGGCCGAACATCGCGGCGAGGCGCTGCGACAGCGCCGCACCCCGCTCGGTCGGAAGCATGTAGCTTAGCCCTTCGCCGGCTTGCTTCGCGAGCGCGACCGCGAGCGCGGGCGGCGAATGGCCGAACAGGCTGGCGGTGTCCCCGAGGCAGAAATCGTCGTAGCGCTGCCCGTCGATGCTGGTCAGTGTCGCGTCTTTCGCCGAGACGGCGATGATCGGCACCGGGCTCGGCCAGTCGCGCATCCAGTGGAAGGGAACCGACTGGAACCAGCCCGTCGCGGCCGCATGATGCGCGAAGGCTTGGCGGTTGGCGGCACGGAAACGCTCGGCCTCGCGGCTCGCGACGCGGGCGATGGCCGCATCAGATATCACCCGAGCTTGTCCCTCACGGCATAATAGAGCAGCCCGAGTGTCGCGAGCGGCTGGCGCAGCCATTTGCCGCCGGGGAAAGGCTTTGACGGCAGGTTTGCCAGCACATCGAAGCGTTCGGCGGTCCCCGCCATCGCCTCGCCAATCAATTCCCCCGCGAGCGTCGTGACCAGCGCGCCGTGCCCTGAAAAGCCGTGCGCATAAAACACGTTCCCGCGCCGCCCGATATGCGGGAGCCGGTTTATCGTCACCGCGACCGCACCGCCCCAGCCATAGTCGATCGGCGCGTCGGCGATCTGCGGGAACACCTCGGCCATGAAGGGCCGGACGAAGGCAGCGATATCGCGCGGCGGGGTCTGCGAATAACGCTCGCCGCCGCCAAAGATCAGACGCTTGTCGGCGGACAGGCGGAAATAGTTGAGCACGAAGCGGCTGTCGGCAACAGCCGCATCGCTGGGTAGCAGCGCATCGGCGTTTGCGAGCGGGGCGGTCGCGATATTATAGTTCATAATCGGCACGGTGTAACGGCCGAGGTCGGGCTCGAGGTCGCCGATCCAGCTATCGGTGGCGTCTATCACATAGCGTGCGGCGATATTCGCCTGGTCGGTCATTATGCCGAGCCCGCCAGGTGTATCGGTGATCCTGCAAACACGCTGATGCTCCCAGATGCAAACACCTGCGGCTTGGGCGGCGCGCGCAAGGCCGATCGCATAGTTCAGCGGGTGGAAATGCCCGCCATGCGGATCGTGGATGCCGCCGTGATAGAGCAGGCTGGCGATATGCGCGCCCATGTCGTTCTTTGCGACGACATCGCTTTGGTAGGCGAAGCGCGTCGCCAGAAATTCAGCCTCGCGCTTCATCGCGTCGAAGTCTTTGGGCGTCCACGCGGCTTCAAGATGCCCGGTCTTCAGGTCGCAATCGATGCCGTGTTTTTCGATACGTGCCTTTACCGGGTTCGCGCGCCAGCACAGGTCGAACAACGCATCTGCGCGGTCGCGGCCGAATTCCGCCTTCAGTTCGGACGCCGACCAGCGAAGGCCGGGGATCAACTGCCCGCCGTTGCGGCCCGACGCGCCGAAGCCGACATGCTCGCGCTCGAGCAGGATTACCGAAAAGCCGCGCTCGGCGCAGGCGAGGGCAGCGGACAGCCCCGTGAAGCCGCCACCGATCACCGCGACATCGAACGAAAGGTCTTCGCCCATTGCATATGCCGGACGCCACCGATGCGCGGTCGCGGCGTAATAGCTGTTGGCGAGCGGATCGGTCATGGCCGGCGCGCGGGTCAGACCCGCATCAACAGATGTTCGCGTTCCCAGCTCGACACGACCGACTGATAGTTGAAGAGCTCATAGTCCTTCACCGCGAAGAAGATTTCGAAGAAGTCGTCGCCGAGCAGGTTGCGCACCTTCTTGCACGAAGCGAAGCGATCGAGCGCCGCCTCGAGCGTGCGCGGCAGGGTGCGGGCGCGATTATACGCGCTGCCGGTGATCGGCTTGGCCGGCACCATGCGATCGACCATCCCGATATAGCCGCAGATCAGCGAGGCGGAGATTGCGAGATAGGGGTTGCTGTCGGCGCCCGGCAGGCGGTTTTCGACGCGGCGGTTGTTCTTGTCCGAGATCGGCACGCGAAACCCGCATGAGCGGTTATCCTCGCCCCACTGGACGTTGATCGGCGCCGCGCTGTCGGGGCGCATGCGGCGGAAACTGTTCACATTGGGTGCCCACAGCGGCGAAATTTGGGGCATGTATCGCACGAGCCCGGCAATATAGCTGCGGAACATCGCGCTATCGCGGCCGTTGGCAGTCGAGAACAGATTCTTGCCCGTCGCGGCATCAACAATCGACTGGTGGATATGCATCGCGCTGCCGGGCTGGCCCGCCATCGGGTTCGCCATGAAGGTCGCATAGACATTGTGCTGCTTCGCGACGTTGCGGACGACACGCTTGAAAAGAAACACTTCGTCGGCGAGCCGCAGCGGGTCGCCATGCTCGAAATTGACCTCGAGTTGTGCGGCGCCCATTTCATGGATCATCGTGTCGATATCGAGCCCCATCAGCTCGCAATCGTCATAGATATGATCGATGATATCCTCATATTCGTTCATCGCTTCCAGCCCGTAAGGCTGGCTCGCGGTCTCGCTGCGTCCCGACTGGCCGACGGGTGGGGTCAGCGGGAAATCAGGGTCGGCATTCTGCGAAACGAGGTAGAACTCGACCTCGGGCGCGATGATCGGTTTCCAGCCCTTTTCGGCATAGAGGCCGAGCACTTTTTTCAGGATCGTGCGCGGCGCGATGTCGACCTCGCTGCCGTCGGCGTTATACGCATCCGCGATGACGAAAGCGGTTGGCGAAGTGAAGCCCGGCGCGACGCAGATCGTGCTGGGGTCGGCGATCAATATCTTGTCGGGATCCTTGTCCCAGATATCGTCGATATCCTCGGGATAATGGCCGTCGATCGTGCAGATGAAAACGCTGCCCGGAATGCGCAGCGACTTGTCTTTCACCGAAGAGAGGAACTTCTTGGCCGGCAGCACCTTGCCGCGCTGGACCCCGTTGATGTCGGGGACGATACATTCGACTTCGTCGATTTTATGGTCGCTGATCCATTGTTCCAGATTGACTGACATGAGCCCCCGATTGGGCCGAGGAGTCGGCCCGTTGTGGAGCGGGCAGCGTATCGCAAGCTTTGGGAGAGCGCCAGAGGGGGCAGCTATTCGGCCGTTTTCGGTGTGATTATATGTCCAATTCTTTGCTTGCTCGAAAGCCGGTTGTCATAGCGGGCGAAGCGAAGCAATCTCTACCTATCGGCCATTCCCGACGCCGAGAGCTGGAGATTGCTTCGTCGCTGCGCTCCTTGCAATGACAGGTTTAAAGGAGATCGTGATGAGGGGTGAAAACGACCAGCTGGCCTCCTTCTGGATGCCCTTTACCGCCAATCGATCGTACAAGGCGCATCCGCGGCAACTCGTGTCGGCGAACGGCATGTATTACCAGTCGGACGACGGGCGGCAGATTCTCGACGGCACGTCGGGCCTCTGGTGCAGCAACGCCGGCCATTGCCGGATCGAGATCACCGAAGCGATCGCGAAGGCCGCGGCGACGCTCGATTTCGCACCCACGTTTCAGCTCGGCCATCCGCTGCCGTTCGAGCTCGCGCAGCGCCTGGCCGCGCTGATGCCCGACGGGCTCGACCGGATATTCTTTACCAATAGCGGCTCCGAATCGGTTGATACGGCGCTGAAAATCGCGCTCAACATCCAGCGTGCCAAGGGGCAGGGAACACGTACGCGGCTGATCGGACGCGAGCGCGGCTATCATGGCACCGGTTTTGGCGGGATCAGCGTCGGCGGCCTTGTGAACAACCGCCGCGCCTTTGGCGGGGGGCTGCCCGGCGTCGACCATATTCGCCACACCCACGACATCGAACGCAATGCTTTCACGCGCGGTTTCCCGCAGCATGGCGCCGAACTCGCCGACGACCTTCAGCGACTCGTCGACCTGCACGGCGCCGACACCATCGCGGCGGTGATCGTCGAGCCGATGGCGGGCTCGACCGGGGTACTAATCCCGCCGGTCGGCTATCTCCAGCGCCTGCGCGAAATATGTGACAAGCACGGTATCATCCTGATTTTCGATGAGGTTATCACGGCGTTCGGCCGCGTCGGCGGCGCGACGGCCGCAGGCCAATGGGGCGTGACGCCCGACATCATCACCATGGCGAAGGGGCTCACTAACGCGGCCGTGCCGATGGGCGCCGTTGCGGTGAAACGCGAACTCCACGATGCGGTGATCGAGAGCGTGTCGGGCGGGATCGAGCTGTTCCACGGCTACACCTATTCGGGCCATCCGCTCGCGAGCGCCGCGGGGCTCGCGACGCTAGATCTCTATGCGCAGGGTGGCCTGTTCGACCGCGCATCCGAACTCGGCAGCTATTGGGAAGGCGCGGCGCACAGCCTGAAAGGCGCGCGCCACGTCATCGATATTCGCACGATCGGTCTGGTCGCCGGGATCGAACTCGAGCCGCGCGCGGGAGCGCCAACCGCGCGGGCAATGGAACTGTTCCACACCTGCTTCGACAACGGCCTGCTCGTCCGCGCGACCGGCGACATCATTGCGCTGTCGCCGCCGCTGATCGTCGAAAAGGCGCAGATCGACGAAATTTTTGGAAAAATCGGGGAATTTCTGGGCCGCATCGACTGACGGGAAGGCCCGTCAGTCGGCGGCGACGTTGGCTTCCGCCTTGGCTGCCGCTGCGGCGACCTGCCGCGCACGCGTGGCTTCGGTCTGAATCAGGCGCTCGGCCATCGTGCGCCACGCCTGTTCGGCGCGCAGGTTGCGGTCGCGAACCTGCGACAGCGTGCTTTCCGCCGCGTCGGCCGCGCATTTGTCCGCCTGGATCAGGTAGAAATCGCTGGTGTTCGACATGGCGGAAATCCTTAGTGTAGAGGTTGTTGAGGGTCGGAACCTGGAAAAGTCAGTCGACCATTTGAGCGATCAGGCGGCGAAGTTCGCGCCGCGTCAGCGTCGGCGATTGCCGGGCTGGCTTATCGGCCCGCGCATCGATCGCGGAATAGGGCCGAAGAAGGGAAGGAAATGCATTCAAATTGAAGTTCATAATATCCTGTAATCATTGTTTTGTTCTGGTTGGCATTTAGCGCCGATTGCCCTTGCGGGGGCCGCCTCCGGCCGGACCGGCGCCGCGATCGCGATAAACGATGCGGCCCTTGGTGAGGTCGTAAGGCGTCATTTCGACGCGTACGGCGTCGCCGACGACCGACCGGATGCGAAAACGTCGCATCCGGCCTGCCGTGTAAGCGATGATCCGATGATCATTTTCCAGAACGACGCCAAAGCGTCCATCAGGAAGGATTTCATCGATCTGGCCGTCGAGGGTCAGTAGTTCCTCTTTGGCCAAAAGATCAGGCCGACTGGATGTTGACGGCGGCGACTTTGCCGCGCTGGTCGGTTTCCAGATCAAAGGAAACGCGCTGATCCTTGTTCAGCGTCGTCATCCCGGCGCGTTCGAGGGCGGTGATGTGGACGAAGTTATCGCCCGAACCGTCTTCGTTCGCGATGAAGCCATAACCTTTTTCGGTGTTGAAGAATTTTACGGTGCCGATCGGCATGGGGTCGTTCCTTTCACGGAAGCGGAGTTACCACCGGCCAAAATGCCAATGGCGCCAGGTAGCGTGAGGATGGAAGTGTCCGCCAATCAGGCAAAAAAATCCGTCGTAGGCGACGATAGCCTGTTGAAGATGGGGCTTGAGCTATGAAAAGTCAAGGATAGGCTTGGATTCGCACACCGTCATGCCGGCGCGAGCAGGGGGAAGGCCACCGAAACGCGGGTGCCTTTGCCGACTTCGCTGTCGATGTCGAGCTGCCCCTGATGGCGCTCGCTGATGTGCTTGACGATGGCGAGGCCGAGGCCGGTGCCGCCGACCGAGCGGCTGCGCGCCTCGTCGACACGATAGAAGCGTTCGGTCAGGCGTGGCAGATGATCGGGTGCGATGCCATCACCCTCGTCGCTGACCGAAAGCCGCACGCGGCGCCCCTCGCGGACCAGTTCGACCGTCACCGGTGTTCCCGCATGACCATATTTCATCGCGTTCGAAATGATATTGTGCGCGAGCTGTCCCAGCTGCGCCTCGTCGCCCAACATCGGTTGCGCGGCGTCGCCGAGCCGCGCCACGATGTCTTTCGTGCGCGGCTGTTCGCTATCGCGCAGTTGCGCAATCGTGGTCTGGACGATCACGGCCAGGTCGACAGGCGTCGTCGGGCGGCGAAAGCGGTCGGCCTCGACCCGTGAAATTGACAGAAGGTCGATGACGAGCTGCTGCATCCGCCGCGCCTCGCGATCGATGATCGAAAGGAAGCGATTGCGTGTCGGCGCGTCGGCCTCGCCGTTCATTTCCTGCAGCGTTTCGACATAGCCGAGGATTGCGGCGAGTGGCGTGCGCAGTTCGTGGCTGGCGTTGGCTACGAAGTCGGATCGCATGCGGTCCGCGGCATCGATCGCCGATCGGTCGGACAGGAAGATGATATATTCGCTGCCCGACAGCGCGGCGATGCGCATCGTCCAGCGCTGGCCGGGGCGCGGGAAGTCGATGAGATTGACCGTTTCGAGCTGTTCTTGACCCTCGATCCGCGACAGCCAGTCGGTCGCCGCGGGATGGCGGATCGCGGTGCGGACGTCGGCGCCGACGATATGCCGGCCCAGCAATCGGATTGCTGCGTCGTTGGCGATGGTGACGATATTGTCGGCGGTGCCGATCAAGGGCTCCTTTTCTTGATCGACCCAATGGGCAAAATCGGGATGGCGGAGCAAGGAGACGGGCGGGGCGACGGCAGGTTCGGCCCCGGCGCCCTTCGGGTCGGGCAAGGCAACGGGGAGGGCGCTGTAGACGGTGGCGGCGGCGAGGAAGCCGGCGAGCACCATGATGGCGATCGACAGGGGGTCGCCGCCCGTCAGCGTGGCGAAAATTGCCGCGATGGCGACCAGAGTCAAAGCGATGACCAGGCTGGAAAGGCGATCGAACATCGCCATCGCGCCTCGCACGAAGAGGCGACGATGCGCAAGGATGTTTACGGCAATTAACGTTCTGACCGCTAATGTCCCAAAGCGGGAAGGGCAAGGCGGCGACCCGTCTTTTGCTTTTCCTTGGCGCTTCATTGGGTTATGCGCGCGACATGGAAAATAGCGACATTCCCGCCGAAAACCCCATGGAGACGGACGAGGCCATCCCGTCGCGGCGCAAGATGCTCGCGCTCGGTGCCGTTGGCGTTTCCGCCGCGCTGACGATCCGTCCCGCCTTTGCGCAAACCGCGGTATCGGTGATGAATTGCCAGATTCCCGTTCCCGGCCCGACGGGCGCCGGCAAATATATCGATACTGCGGGCAAGCTGGTTCCGCCGGGCACCAAGGGCGCGTTTCCGGGCTCTGCCCGCCCGTTCACGGGCGAGGAAGTGAAGCGCGCGTTCCGTGGGCAGACGCTGCCCGGCACGACGTACAATCAGTCACAGGCCTATCTCCAGTATATCCGGCGCTTGCAGGCGGGGCAGAGCGGCTTTACCTGTTTCGCATCGATCACGATGACGCGCTGATTTTCGCCCCTTTGTGGTGACGTCGGTTCAGCCGCGTCGTCAGCCAAAGGAGTTCCCGTGAAACTAGCTTCGCTCAAACAGGGCCGCGACGGACGTCTGGTCGTCGTTTCGGACGACCTTGCCTGGTACGCCGACGCCGGCCAGATCGTCCCGACGATGCAGGCGGCGCTCGACAATTGGGCCTATGCCGCCCCCCGCCTCGCGGCGCTGGCCGAAGATCTCAACCATGATGCGATCCCGAAGGAGCGTTTTCACGAACATGATGCCGCGTCGCCGTTGCCGCGCGCCTATCAATGGGCCGACGGCAGCGCTTATGTGAACCATGTCGCACTGGTGCGGCAGGCGCGCGGCGCCGAAATGCCCGACAGCTTCTGGCACGATCCGCTGATGTACCAGGGCGGCAGCGACGCTTTCCTGGCACCGCGCGACCCCATCCCGCTCGGCGATCCCGCCTGGGGCTGCGACATGGAGGCCGAAGTGGTCGTCGTGACGGGCGACGTGCCCAAGGGAATCAACGCCGCCGCAGCGCGCGAGACGATCCTGCTCGTCGGGCTGACCAACGACGTGTCGCTGCGCGGCCTGATCCCGGCGGAACTCGCCAAGGGCTTCGGCTTTTTCCAGTCGAAGCCGTCCAGCGCGATGTCGCCCGTGTTCGTGACGCCCGATGCGCTGGGTGATCGCTGGAAGGACGGCAAGCTGCACGGTACATTGTCCGTCGATCTGAACGGCCAGCCGCTCGGCCGCGCCGACGCCGGCGTCGACATGACGTTCGATTTCGGCGCACTGATCGCCCATGCGGCCAAGACGCGCGATCTGGGCGCGGGCACAATCATCGGGTCGGGCACGGTATCGAACCGTGATGCCGATGGCGGGCCGGGCAGGCCGATCGCCGCCGGCGGCCTCGGCTATAGTTGCCTGGCCGAAGTCCGGACGGTCGAAACGATCCATCAGGGCGAGCCCAGGACGCCGTTCATGCAAAAGGGCGACACGGTTCGTATCTGGATGGACGATGACCGGCATCACAGCATCTTCGGCGCGATCGAACAGAGCGTAGGCTGATAGCAAGAGAGGGCGGAATCGCTTCCGCCCTCTCTCGATCTCGTGCCGCTGTTGCCGGGCTATTTAGCGCCCAGGCTGCCGCCGGCCATCGCGTCGCTCAGCGAACAGGCGGCCGGGCCAAGAATGACGATGAACAGCACCGGCAGAATGAACAGGATCAGCGGCACTGTCATGATCGCGGGCAGGCGCGCGGCCTTTTCCTCTGCGCGCATCATGCGCTCGTTGCGGAATTCGGCCGACAGGACACGAAGCGCGCTGGCGAGCGGCGTGCCGTATTTCTCGGTCTGGATCATGGTGGTGACCACGCCCTTCACCGATTCCAGATTCACGCGATAGGCGAAGTTTTCGAAAGCCTGACGGCGTTCGGTCAGAAAGCCGAGCTCGATCGACGTCAGCGCGAATTCTTCGCCGAGTTCGGGATAAGCCCGCCCCAGTTCCTTCGAGACGCGTGAAAAGGCGGAGTCGACGGTCAAACCTGCTTCGGCGCAGATGACGAGCAGGTCGAGCGCGTCGGGCAAGCCTTTGCGGATCGCGTGGGTACGCTTTTGCCGCTTATTGTCCACGAAAAGGTCGGGTGCCTTGTAGCCGAGTATTAAAGCGCCCATCGTATACATGGACCGCTTGAACGAGGTCAGGTCGGGCCACATGTCGACCCCATAGATCAGGAAAAGGGCGAGGCCGCCGAAGATGATCGGCAGGACCATGCGGCCGAAAATGACCGCCACGGCGAGATCCTTCGACCGGATGCCGGCCTGTGCCAGCTTTTGCTGAACCTCCTTGACCTGTTCTTCCTGCAGCACCTGAAGCCGGCCAAGAAAGGTGCGCATCTTGTCGGCGGTCTGGTTCTTGCGGACGAGCCGTGCGCGGCGTTTCGCGGTCGAGGCGGTGATGCCCGCCTTCAACTGTTCGCGCCGATCGTTCAGTGCCTTGACGCGCTTGGTCATCGGATTGCGAACAGTCAGCGCGTTGTAGATCGCGAACAGGACGGCAAAGACGCCGACCGCCGCGAGCATTGTACCGGCCCATACGACGTCGATACCGAGGATTTTCGGCCCGGCTTGTGCGCCAGAGAAAGCCGATGAGAGAAGGAGGCCGCTGTTCATTTATATGCCCCCCGTCAGATTTCGAAGTTGACCATTTTGGCCATGATGCCGGCGCCGATGCTCATCCAGACAAGCCCTCCCAATCCGGCAATGATGAGCCGCTCTTCGACAAAAAAGCCCGCCAGATAGCCGGGGTTCACCGACCAGACGACGCCGAACACAAAGAAGGGCAATGCGCCGACGATATAGGCGGAAGCTTTCGCTTCGGACGACATCGCGCGAATTTTGAGCTTCATTTGCGCGCGCTTGCGCAGAACGTCCGACAGATTGGCGAGCGTTTCCGCCAGGTTACCGCCCGTTTCGCGCTGGATCTGGATGGTGATGCAGAAGAATTGGAATTCGGGGGTGCCGAGCATTTCGGCTGATTCCTGCAATGCGGCTTCCATCGTATTGCCGATACGGATGCGTTCGATGACGCCCTTGAATTCCTCTCCGACCGGCCCGGGGAGTTCCTGGCTCACCACCTGGAAGGTTTCGGTGACCGGCAGGCCCGATTTCAGGCCACGTACCAGCAGGTCGATGGCATCGGGAAAGCGGGCGTTGAATTGCGTGACACGCCTTTTGATCGTCATGCCGACGATGAGATATGGCAAGCCGAGCCCGAGGAGCAATCCAACCAGCCCGGCCATCAGGAATGGCGCCCGCACGATGAGCATGCCGCCGGTCGCAACGACGAACACGATCATCGAAGCGAACATATATTGCGTCAGCGTCCAGCTCTTGCCGGTCCGGCGGATGCGCTTTTCCAGCTCATCCCGGCGCGGCAGCAACGCGGTCAGCGATGAATCGCCTTGGCGGCCCGACTGGATCGTCTTGCGCATCTGCGCCGCCACCACCGCTTCGGTCGAGGCCGCATGGCGGTCTTTCACCATCGCCAGCCGTCGTGTCTTCGCTTTGGCGGCCGACGGGCCGCCAAGCAGGATCATGAGGATGGCAAAGGCCAGGAAGGCCCCGGCGATGATAAGGATGACTGGCAGATTCATGGTCAGCTGATGTCCGCTTCTATCGCTGGAGGTGGTGACGGCCCGTCAGGCGCGCCGTCACGCCGCCTGTTTCACACCCTTTTTCGTCAGACCGAGCTTGCCTAGCAGCGAGCCGCCCGATTTGCCCTTTGCGGTGACAATCTGCGCTTCCTCGGCTTCGACATCGGCGCCGTCGAGGATAATGCGCATCAGGTTGCTCCACACCTGCGCCGACTTGGTGCCCTTGCAGGTTTCGGCATAGGATTTTCCGAGCTTTGCCGATTGGGCGACCAGCTTTGGGTCGAACGGGATGACGATATCGATCGGTCGTTCGATCGACGCTTCGAATTCCTTGCGCGACAACTCGCCGATGGCGTTCTGGAACTTGTTCGCGACGAGTACAACGCGCGCGCCCGGGATGTTCTGCTTGAACCAGGACAAGAGGCGGATCGTGTCGCGTGCCGCGGCGAGCGTCACATCGCTGACGAGCAGGATCGTGCCGGCTTCCGACACGAGGTGTGGGAAGGGGATCAGCACCTGGCGCGGGATGTCGACGATCGTCATCTCGAAGGCGGAGCGCAGCTCTTCTTCCAGCTGGAAAAAGGCCGAACCGTCGGTCATCACCGGCTGATGGATCGGCGCTTCGGCCGACAGCAGGCTAAGCTTGTCCGACGCTCGCACCATCGCGCGCTCGATGAACAGCCCGTCGATGCGGCTGGGATTGTCGATCGCGTCGATCAGGCCGCGCCCCGGTTCGAGGTCGAGCGTCAGCGCGCCCGTGCCGAAATGGATGTCGAGATCGAGCAGCGCCGTCTGACGGCCCGCTTGTTCGCTGATCGCCCAGGCGAGCGAGGTCGCCACCAGCGACGCGCCAACACCGCCGCGGACGCCGACAACGCCCATCATGTGATGCGGCTTGTCGTCGTGCATATCGGCATGCTTCGGCGCCGACAGCAGGGCTTGCGCCATGGTGAGTGATTCGCGGACCTGTTCGAGCGACAGCGGCTTCAGCAGATAATCCTGGATGCCGCTGGAAAGAAGGTCGCGGTACAGGCGAACGTCGTTCACCTGGCCCGCGGCGATCACGACCGTGCCCGGCTCGCAGACTTCGGCCAGCGCATTGATGTCGTTGATCGGATCGCCCGATTCCGACATGTCGACGAACAGGATGTTGGGGCTGGCAGACACCGAAAGCGACTGCACGGCATTGCGCAGGCCGCCCTTGTTACATTTTTCGATCGGCCAGCCCATGTCGTTGGCCGCGGCGCGGATCAGCTCCAGCGTATCGTCGTCGCAGACGAAGGCGTTGAAGGGATCACGCACACCTGCTGATTTGAAAGGAGCGTTCACTGGCTGCCTCCACTAGTGGGTGTCTTGGTCAATTCGCCTGCACCGGTTTGGGGTTTGGTACGATAGGTCTGGATCGCGCGCGTCGCCGCCGTCGGATCGCTGCCCGTGTTGCTGGCACCCTTGATCAGGTCGTTCGGATCGGCGACCATCGAGGCGAGATTGCTGTTGATCGCGCAGCCATAGTTCGACGACGTCGAGTTGGTCGGGTTGATCGACGACTTGCTGTCCCAATTGGGGCAGCCCGGTACGGACGCCGTCGCCCGCGTCACGACGACGCGCAGGTGGTCCTGCGGCACCGCTCCGGTCGTTACCGGGACATCCCTGCTGAGCAGCAGCCCGCGGCGTTCGACCATCGACCGGACGGTCGCCAACGCGGAGCCGGCGCCATAGGCCGACGGATCCTCGATCGCGACACGGTCGCCATAGCGAACCCCCATCGAATCGAGCCAGCCTTGCAGGCGGCCCTGTTCGCTGGGCGGCAGGTCGCCGTTCGAAGCGGCAACATCGAATTGATAGATGGCGTTGCGTACGACGGGCTGGTGGACAGAATCGAGGCTGCGGTTGCTGACCGCCGCGCCAGTGCAGCCGGCGAGCGACGTGGCCAGAGCCAAGACCGTCCAAGTTGCGATTTTTTTCATCACTTTGCTCCTGAATTCCGGCGCGTCACTTGATACTGAAACCGGGCGATGCGTCGCCGCTGCCCCGCGGGCGATCGGCGTCGCCGACCGAAGTGTCGAGCCGCGGTTTCGGCCGGTCCCCGCCCGTCACCCCGTTGCTCGTCTGGTTGAGTAGAATCCGCTGCAGGTCATCGGAATCCTGGAATGCGTCGGTGGGCAGTTTGATGTCGTTCGCCGACACCGGCTGGACCAGATAGGGGGTCACGACGATGACGAGTTCGGTTTCGCCGCGGCGGAAGCTGTCCGATTTGAACAGCATGCCGAGCAGCGGAACGTCGCCGAGGCCGGGCATCTTGTCGATCGCACCGATCGAACGATTGTTCATCAACCCCGCGATCATGAAGCTTTCGCCCGAGCCGAGTTCGACCGTCGTTTCTGCGCGGCGGATCGTCAACGCGGGAACCTGGAACCCCTGCATCACGATCGCGCCTTCGGTCGACAGTTCGGATACTTCGGGGCGAACGCGCAGGCTGATCCTGCCATTCGACAGCACTGTTGGCGTGTACGCGAGGCTGACGCCGTATTTGCGATATTCGATGGTCGTACCGGCAAAATTGCCGGGGACCGGAACCGGGAACTCGCCGCCGGCGAGGAAGTCGGCGGTTTCGCCGGAAATGGCGGTCAGATTGGGCTGCGCCAGCGTCGCGACCAGACCCGACCGCTCGCCGATGTCGAGCGAAGCCATCAGGTCGAGCCCGAACAGGCGGCCAGCACCGGCCAGGCTCCGTTTGCCGGCGGGCGTATTGAACTGGTAACTAGTGCCCAGCGTTGTCTGGCCGGGGGGAAGCGGCAGGCCGGTCGAAGGATCGTAAGGCCGCGCAGCGGGGCTTCCCGGAAAAACTGCGGTCGGTGCGGGGATGCTGGCGATTTCTCCCGGATTGCGGCCGCCGAACACGCCGCCGAGGAAGCCATTGCCCAGCGGGCCATCGGTATCGCGCGTCAGCAGGTTGCCGCTGATTTCCTTGACCAGCGAGCGGTTTACTTCGGCGATGCGGACCTGCAGGTTGACCTGTAGCGGCGTGGCCGTGCGAAGGCGCGACAAGACCTTGGTCGGCTCGCCGACGAACGCCTGGACGAGTCGTTCGGCTTCGGCGGCATCGTCGGGTGACTGGACCGTCCCGGTGAGCAGCACGAAGCCGTTCATCGTGTTCGCCGAAATGCTGGCGTCGGGCATGGCGAGCGACAGCATCTGGTCGATCGTCTCGATATTGTTGCCGACGCGGGCGACGGTCGAGAAAACGACACGGCCGCTGGCGTCGGTGGCATAGATGCTGGTTTCGCCCGGCTTCTTGCCAAAGATATAAAGCTGGCGGCCCGAACGCACCTGGACGTCAGCGACCTCGTCATTGGCGACAAAGACGTCGGACATCGAGGCCGGAAGGCTGACGAGGCGGCCGCGGCCCACCGAGAGTTCGATGCTGCTGCTGGCATTCTGGACGGCCTGGGCGATGGCGGGCGCCGAAGGTGCCGCTGCCAGCGTGGCTGCCACTAGGCCGATGGCCAAGGTGCGGGCCAGAGCCATCGCCTTGAATTTGGCTGTGCTGTTCATCTTACTTACCCCCAACCGGAACTTCGGTCATTTTGTCGCCGCGGGTCACGCGCACGACCGGACCGGTCGGAACGGACACGGCGCCCCCATTTGACGGCATGGAGCCGCCGCCATTCATCGCAGCCTGCGGCGCCCGCGAGGAGTTCACGCGGCCGCGCACCGGGATCCAGAACCGCGACACGTCGCCGCCCGTGGTCACTGTCGAGCGGCTGGCAACCGGACGTGCGGCGGCTTCGGCCAGCATCCTCTTTTCCGCTGCGGAGCCGCCCCTGGCCGGCACATTGATGTCGCCCGATGCGATGGCCGCATCGAGTTCGCCGGCGCTTTCGGCCAGCGGACGCAGTGCGAGCGACAATTTGCCCATGTCCTGCGCGACGGCGATCTTCTCGGCGATTTCGGGCGTGGCTTCGAGCGTTACCGAGCCGAAGGTGCGAACCGGGGTCTTCCCGGTTTCATCCTCGGCATCATAACGCTGGTCGGTCGCCAATATGCGGACATTGCGAACGATCGTCTCGGCCGTGAATATCTGCTTGTCGGGAAAGCTGCTGCCTTCCTCGACCGAGATCGTCTGGGCCAGCACCACATCGACGCGGTCGCCAGGAAAGACGAAACCGGCAACGCCTTGCTCCTGTGACACCTTGACCGTGACGGCACGCATGCCCGGGCCAAGCGCCGCGGCGAGGAAGCCGCGATCGTCGGGATGGACCAGCGCGCCCTGCGTCAGCGGCTGGCCCGCCGTGATCGGATAGCGTACGACGGTGCCGACCAACGTGTTCACGTCGGTCTTGTCCTTCATGAAATAGGCTTTTTCGACCAATTCCTTGGGCCAGGGCTGGAAGCGGAAGCTATCAGGGCCGACGATCGTGCCCACGGGCAACTGCCGCGTCGCGACAAGGATCATCGGTCCGGTAATATCCGGCGCCGCGGCTGCACGCGCTTGCGGAGTTGCTGCCCCGCGCATCATCAGGTTGACCCCGAACGCTGCGCTGATGGCAATGACCAGCGCGCCGACGATCAGCATAATCTTTCGCGTATCCATGACGATTTGTCGCCCTCCTGCACCCACCAGAGACGGTCGTGCTTTTCCCTCAGGTCATCCGATAACCTGAAACTGGTTAAGATATTGTTGGTGAAGCGCCCAAAGGCCCGCAGCCGCGATGGCAACCCCATAGGGAACCTCGACCGGCTTGTCCGAAGGGCGCAATTTCATATGGATAAGCATCACCGCCGACAGGATGCCGCCGCCGATGGCCATGACCGTGAACGTCGGCATGAACAGCGGAAGCGGGATCCAGAGCATCACGGCGCCGATCATTTTGACATCCCCCCCGCCCATTGCGCCGATCGCGAACAGGCCGGCAAAGACGAGAAAGACCGCAAAGGCCGCTCCGAACTGCAGCGGCACATCGGGCCAGAGCGCGAGACCGCTCGTAATCCAGAAGGGGATTGCGAGCAGCGCCATCGTGGCGTTGAGCTCGTTTGAAATGGTGCGCGACCGGACGTCGCTGATTGCCGCGGCAATCATCAGCAAGCCGAGTATGGCCATCAGGCCGAGCGCGATTGTGCCGTTTTCCATCGGCTTTCTCCTACCCAACATGGCTTACCAAAGAGTAACCATGTTGCCGGGGACGCTGCGGCTTGCATTCCGCGGGCCAACCGATATGCGGCGGGCATGACCGACGCGCCGCCTTCCGCCACCGATGTGCTGATTGTCGGCGCCGGGATCGCCGGTGCAAGCCTGGCGGCGGCGCTGGCCCCCTGGCGCCGCGTCCTGCTGGCCGAGGCCGAGGATGCTCCCGGCTATCACGCGACGGGACGGTCAGCCGCCTTCTGGCACGAAAGCTATGGCGGGGTGAGGGTGCAGCCCCTGACCCAGGCGTCGCTGGAGATATTGAACAGCCCGCCCCCCGAATTCTCGGATCATGGCTTCCTGTCGCCGCGCGGCGCATTGACGCTGGGCCAGCGGTCCGAGAGCGCGGCGGTCGACGCCTTCGCCGCCGAGTTCGCGGCGCAGGGTGTCGATGTCACAAGAATGTCGGGCGAGGCGATTGCCCGTATGGTTCCGGGCCTTCGCCCCGAATGGAGCGAAGCCGCCTATGAGGCGGCGTGCCGCGACATTGATGTCGGCGGCCTTCATGCGGCCTATCTTCGCGCGGCCAAGCGCGCCGGCGCGAAACTGGTGACGCGCGCGCCGTTGCGGCGGGCGCGCCGTGTCGGCGACGGCTGGGACGTCGAACTGGGCAGCGGCCGGGTTCGCGCGGCGCTGATCGTCAACGCGGCGGGGGCATGGGCGGACGAGGTTGCGGCGGCGTGCGGCATCGCGCCGGTCGGCATCCAGCCCTATCGCCGCACGGTGATGCAGGTCCGGCTGGGCGTTCCGGTTCCCGCCGACCTCCCGCTCGTCATCCACGTCGGCGGCGAATTCTATTTCAAGGGTCAGAGCGAGGGACGTGTCTGGCTGACACCCCACGACGAGACGCCGACCGCACCCCACGACGCGGCACCGGAGGAACTGGACGTCGCGCTCGCGATCGACCGAATGCAGTCGGTCGTCGACTGGCCGGTCGTTGCGGTCGAACGCAAATGGGCGGGGCTGCGCAGCTTCGCGCCCGATCGCATCCCGGTTTTCGGCGCCGATCGACATGATAGCGCCTTCATCTGGTGCGCAGGGCAGGGCGGCTTCGGCATCCAGACCGCGCCGGCGATCGCCGCCTTGCTTGCGGCCGAGCTGGGCGCCCCGCCGCCCGGCGGCGCCATCGGTCGCGTCGATCCGGGGCCCTTCGCGCCATCGCGCTTCGCGTGAACCATCTGGCTGCTTGCACAGCGAAACGACTGGATTAACATGGGCTTGGCTGTGCCACCCCCGGCATGGCGCGACCTGTGGAGGATGGCATGGCCCATTATTTCGAGATCAAGAATAACAAGGCCGGCGAATTTGTCGCCTATTTCAAATATAATAGCGAACCCATCTTCTGGACCGAAGGCTATAGCAGCAAGGCCGCCGCAAAAAATGCGATCGAGTCGATCCTGAAGAACGGACCCACCGCAGAAGTGCGCGAAACGGAATAGTCTTAGCGCGCGGGTGCCCTGCGCGCCCGCGCGACTTCGAGGGCCGCGTCGCTCGCCAGCTGGTCGGCCAGCTCATTGTCACCGTGGCCCGCATGGCCCTTGACCCATATCCACTCGACCTTGTGCCGCGCGTTTTCCTTGACGAGGCGCTGCCACAGGTCAGCATTGGCCACCGGCTTCTTCGCCGCGGTTTTCCAGCCGTTCTTTTGCCAGCCGAAAATCCATTTGGTGATGCCGTCGCGGACATAGACGCTGTCGGTCGACAATTCGACGTTGCAACTGCGCTTGAGCGCCGCGAGCGCTTCGATCGCGGCCATCAGCTCCATGCGGTTGTTCGTCGTATCGGGCTCGCCGCCCGACAGCTTTTTCACCACGTCGCCCCAGCGCAGCACGGCGCCCCAGCCACCGGGGCCGGGATTGCCCTTGCACGCGCCGTCGGTCGCGACGATCACGGTCTTGCCGGTGGTTTCGCTCATCCGACAGCGAACAGGCTGGCGGCATCGGAGGCGCTATAGCGCTGCAAGCGGGCAAGGAACGGCGACGGATCCTTGCGCGTGACGAGCGCGTCGGCGGGCGTGTGCACCCAGTCGTGCGCGCGCGTGAGAAGAAAGCGCAGCGACGCCCCGCGCGCCAGCAGGGGCAGCGCGGCGACTTCGGCGTCCGACAGCGCGATTTCGCGTGCATAGCCGCGCATCAGCGCTTCCGCCCGCGCAGGGTCGCAATGCTTTCCGTCGGCGGAAAAGGCCCAGGACGCGTGTGTGATGACCAAATCATAGGCGCGGAAGTCGCTCGCGGCGAAATAGAAGTCGATGAGGCCGGTGACCCGGTCGCCGAGCATCAGCACATTGTCGGGAAACAGGTCGGCGTGGATGACATGCGCGGGCAGGTCACTGGGCCAATGGGCATCGAGGTAAGCCAGTTCCTGGTCGACGGTCGACTGAAGTCCCGGCAACACCGCGTCAAGGTCGCCGGTCGCTTCGGCAACGGCGCGCCAATGCGCGTGACCCATGCTGTTCGCGCGCGCACCCGTATAGCCTTCGAGCGCGCGGTGCATCGCGCCGAGCGCGGCGCCCGTCGCTTCGCACTGGGCCGGGGTGGGCTGGGTCAGCGAAATGCCGGCCAGGAACTGGATGACGCACGCCGCGCGGCCCGAGATCTGCTGGATCGCGACGCCGTTCCGGTCGCGGATCATCGCCGGGACCGGACAGTTCTGGCTGGCGAGATGGCCCAGCAGATCGACAAAGAAGGGCAGGTCGCCTTCGCTGACCCGCTTTTCATACAGCGTCAGGATGAAGCGGCCGCCCGTCGTTTCGAGCAGGAAGTTGCTGTTCTCGACGCCCTCGGCAATGCCCTTGCACGACACGACGGTGCCGATGTCGTATCGGGCGACGAGGGTGGCAAGATCGTCGGGCTCGACGTGCGTATAGACCGCCATCAGGCTGCTTCGAGCCCGCGCGGCAGCTTGAACACCATATTCTCTTCGGCGGTGACCACCACCTCTTCGACGACCGGACGGATCGAAGCCACGGCGTCGATCACTTCACGAACCAATGTTTCCGGAGCGCTCGCGCCAGCGGTGATGCCGAGCGTGGCGATATTCTCCAGCCATGCCGGATCGACGTCGGTTCCGCGCTGGACGAGATGCGCGGGCGTTCCGAGCCGTTCGGCCACTTCGACAAGACGCAGGCTGTTCGAACTGTTGGGCGCGCCGATCACGATCATGCGATCGCACTGCCCCGCGATCGCCTTCACAGCATCCTGCCGGTTCGACGTCGCGTAACAAATATCTTCGCCGCGCGGTCCGGTAATCGCCGGAAAACGATGCTGGAGCGCCGTGATAATGTCGCGCGTATCGTCGACCGACAATGTCGTCTGTGTCAGGAACGACAGCATTTCGGGATCGGGCGGCGACAGCGCTGCGACGTCGTCGACCGATTCGACCAGCGTCATCGCGCCCTCGGGCAATTGACCCAGCGTCCCGATGACCTCGGGGTGGCCGGCGTGGCCCACAAAGACAATATGGCGCCCCGTTTCGTGCGCGCGCTCGGCCTGGCGATGCACTTTCGATACCAGCGGGCAGGTGGCGTCGATATAGTCGAGCCCGCGCATTTCGGCTTTCGCCGGCACCGCCTTGGGCACCCCGTGCGCGCTGAACACCACGGGCACGCCATCGGGAACCTGGTCGAGCGATTCGACGAAAATCGCGCCCTGCGCCTTCAGCGAGTCGACGACATAGCGGTTGTGGACGATTTCATGCCGCACATAGACCGGCGCGCCATATTTCTGCAGCGCCAGTTCGACGATGCGGATCGCGCGATCGACCCCGGCGCAGAAACCACGCGGTGCCGCGATCAAAACCTTGAGTTCTGCCGCTTCGCTGCCTTCAGCTTGCGTCATCGGATGGGGAGCGTTCATGATGCGCGCGCTCTAGCGCAGCAAGCCATCCGGGGTAAAGCCGCTTCGTCCCCCCTTACGCATTGTTCTTCTCTTTGTTGCGCCGCGTTCATCGCACCGATAAGAAGCGGCGCGCATGAAGCGGGATCAACTGTCCCGATGCCTGTCAAAGCGCCTGTTTGGAAAGCCCGTTTATCATGATGTCCATTTCGTTTCCGTCCCGTAAGTTTCTGACCGTGCTGTGCGGCACGGCAGCCATGGTGACGGTGGCGGGCTGCGCGAAGGACAATGAAATCGACCTCGCCGGCGGCGTTGGCATCACCTCGACGCGCAGCGCCTGCCCGGCAGTGGCCGTTCCGCTGCACACCGGCGACATCACGCTGTTCGACCCCGCGACGAGCCGCGATGCGCGTGCTGTCGATGTCGTCGCCGCGATCACCAATGTGGTGCCGGTTTGCAACGACGCTGCGGAAAAGGTTTACCAGCTCGCGAGCTTCGACGTGGTCGCGACGCGCCGCGACGCTGGACCCGCTCGCACCGTGACCTTGCCCTATTATGCCACCGTGCTGCAGGGCGGGACCGCGGTCGTCGCCAAGCGGCTGGGCAATGTCGCGGTGACATTTGCCGAGGGGCAGGTGCGCGGCACCGGCCGTGCGCAGGCGTCGGCCTATGTCGATCGCGCCGCGGCGACGCTGCCCGCCGATATCCAGGAACGCATCACCCGCAAACGCAAGGCGGGCGACCAGGACGCCGCGATCGATCCGCTGAGCCAGCCCGAAGTGCGTGCCGCGGTCCAGCGCGCGAGCTTTGAGCTGCTCGTTGGCTTCCAGCTGACGCAGGAACAGCTCGAATATAACGTTCGACGATAGGACCGCGGCGGCGCTACGGTGCCGTTCGCTTAGTTTCGCCCCGCGCGCCGATTGGCGACGCGGGGCTTTTCGCGCCCGCCCAGCTGTTATAGGGCGCGCGCAAGACTTTCCTGATCGAAGATAGGCCAGCCCCGTGACCCTGTTCAGCCGCTTTTCCGACCATATCGGCGCCGCGCTCGATGCGCTTGCCGCCCGCGGTGCCCTGCCGGGCGGCCTCGACCGCGGCGCGATCAGCGTCGAGCCGCCGCGCGATCCCGCGCATGGCGACGTTGCGACCAACGCCGCGATGGTGCTCGCCAAGCCCGCGGGGATGAACCCGCGCGCGCTCGCCGACCTGCTCGTCGCCGAACTCGGAGCGCTCGATGAAGTGACCGAGGCGAGCGTCGCCGGCCCCGGCTTCATCAACTTGCGCCTCGTCGGTGACAGCTGGCGCGACGAACTCGCGCTGATCTTCGGCGAGGGCGGCGACTATGGGCGTTCGACGATGGGGCAGGGACGGCGCGTCAATGTCGAATATGTCTCGGCGAACCCGACCGGCCCGATGCACGTCGGCCATTGCCGCGGCGCGGTCGTCGGCGATGCGCTCGCGGCGCTGCTCGAATATGCGGGGCACAAGGTGATCCGCGAATATTATGTCAACGACGCCGGCGCGCAGGTCGATGTGCTCGCGCGCTCGGTGCATATGCGTTATCGCGAAGCGCTCGGCGAGGACGTCGGCGCGATCCCCGAGGGGCTGTATCCGGGCGACTATCTGATGCCGATCGCGGGCAAGCTCGCCGTCGAATATGGCGACCGCTTCGTCGGCGCCCCCGAAAGCGCGTGGCTCGGCCTGTTCCGTGCCGAGGCGGTCAGCGCGATGATGGACATGATCCGCGCCGACCTCGCCAAGCTCGGCATCCATCACGATCTTTTCTCGTCGGAAGCCGAATTGCAGGCCGAGGGTAAACCCGCCGCCGCCGAAAAATGGCTGCGCGAGCATGATCTGGTCTATGACGGCCAGCTCGAGGCGCCGAAGGGCGAGACGCCCGAGGATTGGGAGCCGGTCGAACTGCCGCTGTTCCGCTCGACGCAGTTCGGCGACGACCAGGATCGTCCGATCAAGAAGTCGGACGGCAGCTGGACCTATTTCGGCGCCGACCTCGCTTATCATTTCCAGAAGAGCCAGAATGCCGACGAACTGATCGACATCTGGGGTGCCGATCACGCCGGGACGGTCAAGCGGATCAAGGCCGCGGTTGCGGCGCTTACCGGCGGCAAGACGCGTTTCGACGTCAAACTGGTGCAGATGGTGCGGCTGCTCAAAAATGGCGAGCCGTTCAAAATGTCGAAGCGTGCGGGCAACTTTGTCACGCTCGCCGATGTTGTCGACGAGGTTGGCAAGGATGCGGTGCGCTTCACGATGCTGACGCGCAAGGCCGACGCGCAGATGGATTTCGACTTCGCCAAGGTCGTCGAGGCGTCGCGCGACAACCCCGTCTGGTATCTGCAATATGCCAATGCCCGAATTTCGCGGCTGCGCAAAAAGGCCGCGGATGCGGGGATCGTGTTGCCTTCACCCGCGCCCGGGCGCCTCAATGCGCATGAATTGGGGCTGGTAAAACTGCTCGCGCAATTCCCGCGGATCGTCGAAGCCGCCGCCTCGGCGCGTGAACCGCACCGGATTGCCTTTTACCTCGCCGACGTCGCCGCGGCGTTCCACGCCTGGTACAATCTCGGCAACGACGACCCGGGTTTGCGCATCGTTCTCGACAATGACCCCGAATTGACCGCGACGCGCCTTTATTTGGCCGACGGAATCGGGCAAGTCATCCGTAACGGGCTGTCCCTGATGGGGGTAGAGGCGCTCGAGGAGATGAACTGATGGCGGGCGACAAGAATGCAGAGCAGGGGGATGCAGGCCTCGGTCTCGAAGACGAGGATCGGCTGCCCTGGCTCGAAGCCGCCGACGGGTTCGAGGAAGATGGAGAGGTTTCGCCCGCGCGCCTGCTCGTGATGGTTCTTGGCGGGCTCTTGCTGATCGGCGTCGTCCTCGGCGGTCTGTGGTGGGTTCAGAACGGCGGCACGCGCAGCGACGGCGAACTGATCGCGGCGCAGGAGGGCGACTATAAGGTCGTGCCCAAGAATGACGGTGCCAAGGCATTCGAGGGGGAAGGCGATGCCAGCTTCTCCGCCAGCGAAGGCGCCGAACCCGCGGGTCGTGTCGATCCGACGCGCATGCCCGAAGAACCCGCGGTAACGCCCCAGGAACGCGAAGCGGCGGTAAAGAAAGTCGCAGCGGACAAGGCGGCCGCAACGAAAGCCGCTGCCACCAAGACGGTGCCGGCGGACAAGGCCAAGCAAGCTGCCGCGCCGGTGAAGACCGCTGACGCTCCAGCCAAAGCCGCGCCTGCGCCGGGTTCTCCGATGATCCAGCTCGGCGCGTTCAGCAGCGACGCCGCGGCGGCGAAGGCATGGACGAACCTGTCGAAGCGCTTCGCCTATCTCGCGGAACTCAACAAATCGGTTTCTCCCGCAAAAGTCGGCGACGGCACCGTTTACCGGCTGCGCGTGTCGGCAGGAACAGCCGCCAATGCCAAGAATTTGTGCGAAAAATTGCGCGTTGCCGGTGAAAATTGCGTCGTCGTTCGCTGATTCGGCCCGCTTGGCCGCAGACTCCGTTGGTGCAATCGTGCCGCTATGGCATGGTTACAGCTTGGTCATCGCTTGAGGGGGCGGCGATCGATGGAGTTTGATGGACGATGATACCGGCAATTTTTGGCCTGTCGGGCCTGACCCTCACCGACGACGAGCGCGCCTTCTTTCGCGACAGCGATCCCGCGGGCTATATCCTGTTCGGCCGCAACATCGAAAACCGCGAACAGCTGCGGAGGCTGACCGATGAGCTGCGCGATCTCGACGGGCGTACCAATTTGCCGATCCTGATCGATCAGGAAGGCGGGCGCGTTGCGCGCATGCGGTCGCCCGAATGGCCACTTTTTCCGAGCGGTGCGGCGTTCGATGCGCTGTACGACCGTGCGCCCGCGAGCGCGATCGAGGCCGCGCGGCTGAACGCGATGGCGCTAGCCGCCATGCTGTCCGAGGTCGGCATCACCGTCGACTGTCTGCCGCTGCTCGATGTGCGTCAGCCGGGCGCGAGCGACGTCATCGGCGACCGCGCGCTCGGCAGCGAGCCGATGCGCGTTGCCGCGCTCGGCCGCGCGATCCTGGGCGGCCTGCAGGCCGGCGGCGTCGTTGGCATCGTCAAACATATCCCGGGCCATGGCCGCGCGCTGCTAGATACGCATGAAGCCTTGCCGACCGTCGCCGCCCCCGACCGCGATCTTCAGACCGATCTCGCGCCCTTTGCGGCGCTCCGCGATGCGGCGATGGCGATGACCTGCCACGTCATCTTCGAAGCGTGGGATCCCGACCGGCCCGCAACGCTGTCGCCGATCGTCATCGACAGCGTCATCCGCCAGCGGATCGGCTTTCACGGCCTGCTGATGACCGACGATCTCGACATGAAGGCCCTGTCGGGCGACGTGCCGTCGCGCGCCGCCGACGCCATTGCCGCCGGGTGCGACATCGCGCTCAATTGCTGGGCGAAGATGGACGACATGGTTGGCATCGCCAACGCGCTCGACCCGATCAGCACTGTGTCGCGCGCGCGCCTCGAAGGCGCGATGGACCGGATTTCGGGTGACAGCGACGCGCGCGCGTTCGCGACGCTCGTCGACCAGCGCGACGCGCTGCTGGCAACGGCCTGATCGTCGATGGAAGAACTGCCGCTCGATTTTGAAATCGTACCGGCAGCGCCCGAGCGCGACGATGCCTTGCAGCTTTCGTTCGAAAGCTGGGAAGGCCCGCTCGATCTTTTGCTTACGCTCGCGCGCAGCCAGAAGGTCGATCTCAAGCAGATTTCGATCCTTGGGCTGGTCGAGCAATATCTGACCTTTATCGCCGAGGCGCGCGAACTGAAGCTGGAGGTCGCGGCCGATTATCTCGTGATGGCGGCATGGCTCGCCTATCTTAAATCGGCGCTGCTGCTGCCCAAGGACCCGCTCGAGGATCCGTCGCCCGACGAACTGGCGCTGCGCCTGCAATTGCGTCTGCAACGGCTCGCGGCGATGCGCGAGGTCGCGGCGCGGCTGCTCGCGCGCGACCGCGTCGGCCGCGACGTCTTCCTGCGTGCGAAGCCCGAGGGACTGCGCGACATCAAGGTGCGGCGCTGGGACGCCAGCCTTTACGATCTTCTTTCGGCATATGGCCAGGTCAAGCTGCGCTCCGAGCCTGTCGTCCATATGGTGTCGCGGCGCCCGGTGATCACGCTCGACGCCGCGCTGCATCATCTCCAGCGAATGCTCGGCGTAAAGCTCGACTGGGCCGAGTTGGCCGATTTCCTGCCGCCCGATTATGACGGCCCGCTGCGCCGCTCGGCGATCGCGTCGAGTTTTGTTGCCGCGCTCGAGTTGGCGCGGCAGGGCCGCGTTGACCTGAAACAGGATGGCGCGTTCGAACCTCTTTATCTGAAGGCATCCGGGGCATGATCGACGATCTCGAACGCGCGATAGAAGCCATGCTGTTCGCCAGCGACGCGCCGCTGGACGCGCGTCAGGTTGCGGGGCGGCTGGGCGACGAGATGACGCCGGGCGAGGTTCGCACGATCATCCAGACGATCGCCGCTCGCCATGCGGGAAGCGGGATCGAACTCGTCGAACGCGGCGGGCACTGGCATTTCCAGACGCCCGCCGATCTGGCGCACCTGCTTCGCCGCGAACGCGACGATCCGCGCAAGCTGTCGCGCGCGGCGGCTGAAGTGCTCGCTATCGTCGCCTATCATGAGCCCGTCAGCCGCGCGGAAATCGAGGCTATCCGCGGCGTTCAGACATCGAAGGGCACGCTCGACGTGCTGATGGAGGCCGAATGGGTCGCGCCCGCTGGACGGCGCGAGGTGCCTGGGCGGCCGCTGATTTACAAGACGACCGACGCGTTCCTGCAACATTTCGGCCTCACGAGCCGCAAGGACCTGCCGGGAATCGAGGATTTGCGTGCGGCGGGTCTGCTCGACCCGGTCGATCTCGCTTTCGAGGAAGCGATGGGCGATCTGGACCTAGTAAAAGACGGCGAGGAAGCCTAGATAGCGGCCTCAAGGAGAATTTGAGATGGGTAGCTTCAGCATCTGGCACTGGCTCGTGGTCGGGATTCTCGTCCTGCTGCTGTTCGGCAAGGGCCGTTTTTCGGACATGATGGGCGACGTCGCCAAGGGTATCAAAAGCTTCAAGAAGGGCATGTCGGAAGACGACGCGCCGACGACGCCCGCACCCAAGCATATCGAGGGCCAGCGCGCGCCCGATGTCACCCCGGTTTCGACCCCGACTGCCGAGCACGACAAGCTCTGATCGCCGTCTGCCTGCGGGGAAAGTTTTAGGTCATGTTTGACGTCGCGCCGACCGAGTTGCTGCTCGTCGTGTTGGTGGCCTTGGTGGTTATCGGCCCCAAGGATCTGCCCAAGGCGATGCGCTTTGTCGGCAAATGGATGGCGAAAGCGCGCGGCATGGCGCGCCATTTCCGCTCCGGGCTCGACACGATGATGCGCGAAGCCGAACTAGAAGAACTCGAAAAGCAGTGGCGCGAACAGAATGACGCGATCATGCGCGAATTCCCGCGCATCGACGATGTGAACGCATCGCCGGCAACACCTTCGAATGCAGCATCGACAGAACCGGCGACGACCGAACCCGTGACAGAAGCAGGGATTGACGAGGCCGCGGCGGCCAACCCGCCCGAAACGCACGCGATCCCGCCAAAGGACGGCCCGCTGCCGTGACCGAAGAGATAGCCACAGATGAGGATGGTGCCGGCGGCAAGATGCCGCTGCTCGATCATCTGATCGAACTGCGTTCGCGCTTGCTGAAATCCCTGCTGGCGATCGGCCTCGCCTTTGGCATATGCCTTTATTATGCCAAGCCGATTTTCGGCATTCTCGTCCAGCCGCTCGTCCGTGCGGGGCAGGGGAAGCTGATCTATACCCAGCTGTTCGAGGCGTTTTTCGTCGAGATCAAGGTCGCGCTGTTCGCGGCGATGATGATCGCCTTTCCGGTGATCGCGAACCAACTGTGGAAGTTCGTCGCGCCGGGCCTGTTCAAGCAGGAGAAGCGCGCTCTGCTGCCTTTCCTGCTCGCCACCCCGATTCTTTTCGCGATCGGCGCCAGCTTCGCCTATTTCATCACCATCCCGATCGCACTCAAATTCCTGCTCGGATACCAAGGCAATGTCGGCGGTATCACGCAAGAAGCGCTTCCCTCGGTCGGCAATTATCTTAGCTTCACGATGCAGTTCATCATGGCGTTCGGCATCGCCTTCCTGCTGCCGATCCTGCTCATGCTGATCGAGCGGTCGGGGCTGGTGACGCGCGAGCAACTGGTTTCGGCGCGGCGCTATATGATCGTCGCCGCCTTTGCGATCGCCGCGGTGTTCACGCCGCCCGATATCCTGAGCCAGCTGTTGCTCGCGGTGCCGCTTGTGTTCCTGTACGAAATGTCTTTGCTCGCGATCTGGTTCACCCAGCGCCGACGCAAAACAGGCGCCGAAGAGGCGCCTGTCGAGCCTCTCGAAGAGGCTTAGGGTAAGTTAGTCTCAGTCCTGATTAGTCGATGGCATCGCTGCCAGCTTGACCGACAGATTCGATGTCGCGACCGGCACCCTTTACCGTGTTGCAGCCAGCGACAAGAAAGCTTGCCATCAGGGCGAGAAGGATTGCGCGGTAACTCGTCATATTTCTACCTCTCAGGATTTGTTGCAAAATGGCCCGGCACGCTTCGAGGGGGGGGAGGGAATGCGGGCCGGGCCAATGTTGCTGAGCAGCGCTGCGGGGGGGCGATGACCGCTGCTCGAATGGGAAACGACCAAAGTGGCGGATAAGTTCCGAAAAAAAATTGCGACAATTAATTTTTTTTCGGAGCTTTTTGAATCGCTTGAATTTCAGTAACTTGCCCTCAGAGTGTGGTCAATCCGCTGAGCACCGCGAGGCCCAGGAAGGCCAAAAATCCCATGGAATCGGTCGTCATCGTGACGAAAATCGAACTCGCGACGGCGGGGTCCTGGTCGAGCCGATCGAGTAGCAGCGGGATCGCCACCCCGGCCACGCCTGCCACAAATATGTTCACTACCATGGCCGCCGCGATAACAGCGCCAAGCTGAGGATTGCCGAACCATAGCGCGGTCGCCGTTCCCGCGATCAGCGCTATCGTGCCGCCGTTGAGCAGGGCGATCTTCATTTCGCGCCAGATCGCGCGCCAGCTGTTGGAATCGGTGAGCTGGTTCATCGCGAGCGCGCGCACGGTTACCGCCAGCGTCTGCGTTCCCGCGTTGCCGCCGACACCCGCCACGATCGGCATCAGCGCCGCGAGCGCGACCATATGCTCGATCGCGCCGCCGAACATTGCGACGATTGACGAGGCGACGAGCGCGGTGCCGAGATTGGCGATCAGCCAGCGCACTCGCGCGCTGTATGTCTCACGGATCGGTTCGTTGATGTCGCCGTCGCCGGCACCCGACAGGCGCAATATGTCTTCGCCGGCCTCTTCCTGGATGATGTGGACGACGTCATCGACCGTGATCATGCCGACGAGCCGTCCGCCCTTGTCGACCACTGCGGCAGAGATCAGCGCATATTTCTGAAAGCGCAGCGCGACCTCTTCCTGGTCCATGTCGACCGGGATTAGCGTCTGCTCGCGTTTCATCACGTCGCTGATCGCGATATCGCGCGGCGTGCGGAGAATCCAGCTAAGCTGGCACGTACCGACCGGGCGGTGTCGCGGGTCGACGACGTAAATTTCCCAGAAATCGCTGGTGAGGTCGGTATCTTCGCGCAGCCGATCGATGACGTCACCGACGGTCACATGCTCGGGCACCGCGACCAGATCGCGCTGCATCAGGCGCCCGGCGGATTCCTCGGGGAAGGAGAGGGCGTCCTCGATCGCGGCGCGATCTTCGGGTTCCATCGCCTGGAGAACGGCCTGCTGCTCGTCCTCCTCCATATCCTCGATGATCGCGACGGCGTCGTCGGTATCGAGTTCGGCGGCGAGTTCGGCCACTTGCTCGGGAGCGAGGAGATCGATCAGTTCCTCGCGAACATAATCGTTCATTTCCGCCAGCACATCGGCGGACAGCATGTCGCCGAGGACGGCGGCGAGCATCGGCCGCTCGTCGGCGCGCGCGAGTTCGAACAGGTCGGCGATATCGGCGGGGTGCAGGCGGCCGATGCGTTCGCGCGCCGCTTCGCCTTCGCCGGCTTCGGCCAGCTCGATGACGTCGCGCACGAATTCGGGCTTCAGCCGGTCGTCTTCGTCGAGTTCGGTGTCGGTTTCGCGTGCCAGCTGTTCGCGGTCGCGGTCGTCGGTGATGACAACATCTTCCGGCGGCAGGGATTCTTCGCGTTTGTCCATCGCGCGGTCCTCCCTGACAGTTGCGGCGTTCGAGCTTTCCCCTAGTGCTGCGGCCCGCGGATAGCAACGCCGCGAACGCCCTTTCGCGATTTAATGCGTGGCTTTGGCCACCGCCCCGGCTATGGGACCGCCAACATAGACCACAGGAGCTCTACCATGTCCGACACTCTCACCCTTTCGCTGTCGACCGGCGATGTTGTCATCCGCCTTCGCCCCGACCTTGCTCCGCAGCATGTCGAGCGCATTACCGGCCTCGCGAGCGAAGGTTTCTACGACGATGTCGTGTTCCACCGCGTGATCCCCGGCTTCATGGCGCAGGGCGGCGACCCGACGGGCACCGGCATGGGCGGCAGCGAGCTTCCCGACCTGCCGCAGGAATTCAGCAGCGAACCGCATGTCCGCGGCGTGTGCTCGATGGCACGCGCGCAGAACCCGAACAGCGCGAACAGCCAGTTCTTCATCTGCTTCGACGACGCGCGCTTCCTCGACAAGCAATACACCGTCTGGGGCGAAGTGATCGAAGGCATGGAAAATGTCGACGCTCTGCCGAAGGGCGAGCCGCCGCGCGAGCCCGGCAAGATTGTCAAGGCTACTGTCAGCTGATTTAGGAAAATCCCCGCTTCGGCGGGGATTTTTTGCCTAGTCACCGATAAAACCGTTGAGCCGCTCACACGCGGCGACCCAGTCTCGCTTGAACTCCTGCACGACCTGCCCGGCGCCCATCGCTTCGTTCATCAGGCCGACGCCCTGACCGACCCAATAGGTCGCAAGTGCCTTGGCGCCTTCATGGCCGCCCTCGGACAATTTATCGACCTTGCGCAGTGCGGGTTCGCTGACCAGCGACTGAAGCGGCATCGGCAGCGGTTTCGGCGCGCCTTCGGCCTCCCATGCGTCGGTCCATGGCGAGCGGAGCTGGCGCGACGGTTTGCCGGTACGGCTCTTCGAGCGCACGGTGTCGCGCGACGACGCCGCGAGCATCTTTTCTTTTACGACCGGATTGGTTTCGGCCTCGGCGGTGGTGAGCCACACCGATCCCGTCCAGGCGCCGTGCGCGCCCATCGCCATCGCTGCCGCCATCTGGCGCCCGGTGACGATACCGCCCGCGGCGAGGATCGGCGTGTTCGCGCCGACGGCTTCGACCGCAGCTGCGACCTCGGGCACGAGCACCATCGTTGCGACTTCGCCGCAATGTCCGCCGGCTTCGCCCCCCGCGACGACGAGGATATCGACCCCGGCGCGGACCTGTGTCAGCGCATGATCGCGCGTCCCGACGAGCGCCGCGACGGGCACGCCGTGGCGCTTGCCGAGTTCCAACATCAACGGCGGGGGCACGCCGAGCGCGTTGGCGATCAGCGCGATCGGGTGGCGGAACGCGACCTCGAGCAATTTTGCGGCGCCGTCCTCATGCATATTGTCGCCGAAGCTCCGCCGACCCCCCATCGCCTCGGACAAGCCAGCTGGATCGACACCATGTTTTTCAAGCAGGCCGACGGCAAAGTTCAGATGCGTCTCGGGCACTTTCGCGATGGCGGAGGACCGCGCCTCACCCTTTCCGACGAAACTGTTGGGGACGATAAGGTCGACGCCATAAGGGCGCCCGCCAATATGCTCGTCGATCCACGCGAGCTCTTCCTCAAGCCGCTCGGGGGGCAGCGCTGCGGCGCCAAATACGCCCATGCCCCCGGCCTTTGACACGGCAACGACGACGTCGCGGCAATGCGAAAAGGCGAGCAGCGGAAATTCGATGTCGAGCATCGCGCAGATCGGGGATTGCATGGGGACCTCTCCATTTGTCTATTTGCACCCATGTCAGCGCCAGTTGACGTAAACGTCAAGTTGATTTGCTGGGCGGGCTGATTATCGCAGGGTCCATGACCCAATTTTCCTTGCCCGATTTCGACCTCGATGCCTTCGTCCGCGCCACGCTGGCCGAGGATCTGGGGGCGGGAGGCGATATTACCTCGATGGCGACCATACCCGCCGACGCGCGTTTCGGCGGGGTGATGGACAGCCGCGATGCGATCACCGTCGCCGGACTGCCGATCGCCGAGCGGTTCTTTCGGGCGCTCGAACCCGGCATGGAAATCGAGATATTGGCCAAGGAAGGTGCGCAGGTCGAATCGGGAAGCGACCTGATGCGCCTGTCGGGCAATGCGCGCGCGATGCTGACAGCCGAACGGTCGGCGCTCAACACCGTCCAGCATCTGTCGGGCATCGCGACGATGACGCGGCAATATGTCGACGCGCTCGCCGGGACCGGCGCGACCTTGCTCGATACGCGCAAGACGATCCCGGGCCTGCGCGTGCTGGAGAAATATGCGACGCGCATGGGCGGGGCGACCAACCATCGCATGGGCTTGTGGGACGCCGCGATGATCAAGGACAATCATGTAGCGGTTGCGGGAACGGTTGAGGAAGCCGTGCACCGCGCGGTCAAAGCGGGAATCGCGGACATCATCGTCGAGGTCGATCGCGTCGCGCAGGTCGGACCCGCGCTGAGCGCCGGGGCGACGCATCTGTTGCTCGACAATATGACGCTCGACGAGCTTCGCGAATGCGTGGCGCTGGTCGGCGGCAAGGTGCCGACCGAGGCGTCGGGCGGGGTACGGCTCGATACGATCCGGGCGATCGCCGAAACCGGCGTGACCTATGTGTCGGTCGGGCGGCTGACCCAATCGGCGCCGGCAGCGGACGTCGGGCTCGATTTTGCGCTGGCTTAGCGCCGCTGCGCTGGCGTTAATGCCGGTCGCGGCGCAGGCGCAGACGCAATCGCTAGCTTGCTCGCCGCCCGACCGGATTCCGGTGCCGCGCCTTGAACAGCCCAAGCGCGGCGAAGCCGCCCGCAATCCAGCGATCACCGGTTATCTGTTAGCCATGAGCTGGTCGCCGCAGCATTGCGCCGATGTACGCAATCCGCGCGATGCGCGCGACCGCTTTCAATGTTCGGGCGAGAATGGCCGTTTCGGCTGGGTGCTGCACGGACTGTGGCCCGAAACGGATAACCCGGGTTATCCGCAATGGTGCCGCCCGGCGAAGATCGTACCGCAGCCGGTGCTGAAAAAGCATATGTGCATGACCCCGTCGGCACAGCTGCTCCAGCACGAATGGGCGAAACACGGCACCTGCATGAGCCCGAACCCTGCGGCCTATTTTCGCTCGGCCGAAATCCTTTTCCGCGCCGTCCGCTTTCCCGACATGAAGGCGCTCGCCGCCAAGCCGCAAACCGCAGCCAGCATTCGCCGCGCCTTTTCCGCGGTCAATCCGGGGGTGGCCGCGCCGATGATCGCCGTGTCGGTCGACCGGCAGGGATGGCTCGACGAGGTGCGACTGTGCCTGGGGCCGCGCATGAAGCCGACAAGGTGCAAGCCGTTTCAGGCGGGGGCGAAAGACGGTCGCCAGATCCGGGTTAGACCGATGCCCGCGCGTTAAGGCGAATCCGGGAAAGCGTGCCAGTGCGGGACGGCGCCGCGTTAACTCTCTTTTAACCTTATCGACTCGTTAACATGGTCCTAGCTTCGCCAGCATGGACTCGGACGATCAAATCGACATTCGCAGCCGCGTTCGCGATCATGGCAAGCGGCAGCTGGTCATCGCGCGGCTCAGCGCGCCGGCCGACTGGCAGGGCGAGTTGCGAGCCGCGCTGGCGGCTCATCGCCAGCCCGTCACAATCTTTTCGGCCAATGATTTCCGCTTGTTTCTTCAGAGCTTCGCGATCTTCTTTACCGCGACGATGATGTTTCTGCTCTGAATTCGATCAATCGCAGGCGCGGTGCAGCTTCTGCGCGAGCCACGCCGACACCAGGCACATCGCAGCGCTCATCAGCAACTGGTCGACGACGCCGACGCCGGCGAAGCCCAAGCCCATCGCGAGCAGCGATCCCGCGACCATCGCGCCCGAATTGACGATATTGTTCGCGGCGACGGTGCGTGCGGTCTGGTCCTTGGGTACGGTGGTCGTGAGGAAGGCATAGAGCGGCACGACGAACATGCCCCCGCTGATCGCAATGCCGAGCAGGCTGAGCAGCAGCGGAATGACGTCGGCGTGGTCCAGGAAGCCCGATATGCCGTACATCACGCCCGACGGATCATGCTCCCAGTTGCGGCAGACCCAATAGAAGGCGACGACGAACAGGCCCATGACAATGACGCTGGCGGGGCTGTATCGCGCCGATACCTTCCCCTTCAGCAACCGGTTCACCGCGACCGAGCCGATCGCGATACCGATCGAGAAGATTGCGAGGAAAAGGCTGGCGACGCTTTTGTCGGCGTGCAGGATATTCTTCACCAGAGGCGGGAACTGGATGAACAGCACGGCGCCGATCGTCCAGAAAAAGCTGATCGACAGGATCGCCAGATAGAGCCTCGGGATGTGCATCGTGCCGCGAACGAGCGTGATCGACGAGCGGACGATATGCCAGTCGATGCCCGTTTCTTCATGTTCGGGCGGGGCGGGCGGCACCTTTCGACCGGTCCAATAGCCGATCGCGGCGACGAGGACGACGCCGAGCGCGGCCCATTCGACGTCGATGATCCCGGCGAGGATCGTGCCGGCGAGAATCGCGATATAGGTTCCCGCCTCGACGAGCCCGGTCCCCGCGAGAACTTCGTCGCTTTTCAGATGCTGCGGCAGGATCGCATATTTGATCGGGCCGAAGAAGGTCGAATGGATGCCCATCGCGAACAGCGCGAGCATCATCAGCGGGATCGCGATCAGGTGGACCGCGAAACCCAGCCAGGCGAGCACCAGCCCGGTGCCGCCGACGAGCATGATCAATATCTCGCAGAATTTGACGATGCGGATGATCCGCGCCTTGTCGCGCGTGTCTGCGAGTTGTCCGGCGAGCGCCGAGAGCAGGAAGAATGGCAGGATGAACAGGCCGGTCGCTACCGCGCTGAACAATGTTTCGGACGCTTCGTCGTTGAACACGCCATAAACGACGAACAGCACCATCGCGTTCTTGAACAGATTGTCGTTGAAGGCGCCGAGGAGCTGCGTGACAAAGAGCGGAAGGAACCTGCGTTGTTTCAGCAGCGCAAAGGAACCGGTCATTGAATATCCATTTTTACAGCCCGACATGTCAACACCGGCCGCCGCCTCAGGCAATTCGGTTGTCGCCGGGGGGGCTTATCGGTTAGGGCATTCGGGGTCAAAGCCCATTTTGGAACGGACACGCCGACAGCGAACATGCTCAGCCTTCCTAACATCCTGACATTATCGCGTATCCTGGCGGTGCCGATCCTGCTGTTCCTGCTGTGGCCCGGAGTGGTCGAAGGGTCGCACCAGCCGAAGCCGATCGACTATGCGCTCGCCTTTGGCCTGTACTGCCTGATGGGCATTACCGATTATTTTGACGGCTATGTTGCACGCTCGCGCGGAATCGTGTCGCGGCTGGGGGCATTTCTCGACCCGATCGCCGACAAGATCATGATCGCGGCCGTTATCCTGCTGCTGGTCTTCACCCGCGACATCGCCGGCTATCATGTCATCGCCGCGCTGATGATCCTGCTGCGCGAAATCATCGTATCGGGCCTCCGCGAATTCCTCGCGACGCTGCAGGTGTCGATGCCGGTGACGCAGCTCGCCAAATGGAAGACGACGTTTCAGCTCGTCGCGTTCGGCGCGCTGATCCTGGCGGGGGCGTTGCCTGAAATGGCGTGGATCAAGACCGTCGGGCTTGCCTCGTTGTGGGGCGCCGCGGTGCTGACGCTGATTACCGGCTGGGACTATCTGCGCGTCGGCCTGAAGCATATGGATTGAACGTCGGGTGACACTCGAGATCGCCTATTTCGCCTGGGTGCGCGAACGCATGGGAGTCGCCGACGAGACGGTCGATGTCCCGGCGAACGTCACGCATGTGGGCGCGCTGATCGCGTGGCTTGCGGCGCGTGATGCGCGCGGACAGGTCGCTTTTGCCGAACCGCAGCGTATCCGTGCCGCAATCGACGGCGTGATGATGGGCCTCGACGCGCCACTTACCGGGGCACGCGAGGTCGCGCTGTTTCCGCCGGTGACCGGCGGATGATTCGCGTCGCGGTCCAGCCCGCGGCGATCGACATCGCCACCGAACTCGACCTGCACGATGCGGGCGGGCATGGCGCAAGCGCCAGCTTCATCGGGCGGGTGCGCGGTGACGGCGACCTGACCGAGCTGTTCCTCGATCATCATCCCGCGATGACCGCGGCGGGGCTCGCCGATCTGGCGCATGCCGCGGCCGATCGCTGGCAGCTTTCGGCGCTGACCCTGATCCACCGCGTCGGCGCGATGGTGCCGGGCGAGACGATCGTGTTTGTCCTCACCAGCAGCCCGCACCGCGCCGAGGCGCTCGCGGCATGCGAGTTCCTGATCGACCGGCTGAAAACCGACGTCATGCTGTGGAAGCGCGAGACCTTTGCCGACGGGCGGGTTCGCTGGGTCGAACCGCGCGAGGGCGATGGGACGCGCGCGGATCGCTGGAACGCCTAATCGGCCTGATGCTTTCGGAAGATGTCTGCGAGCATCCGGAACTCGTCGGCGCGGGGGCTGCCCTTGCGCCATACCAGCGCGATCGTACGCCAGTCATGATCCGAATCGAGCGGGCGGGTGTCGATGTCGGTGTGATCGAGAATACCTGCCTCGATCGCCATCTGCGGCAGCATTGTGATGCCGAGGCCGTTATCGACCATCTGCACCAGCGTGTGCAACGAGGTCCCCATCATCCGCGCGCCGGCGCGCAGTTCGGGCCGGTTGCATGCCGCGAGGACATGGTCTTTCAGGCAGTGCCCGTCCTCGAGCATCAGCATCTGTGACGGATCGATCTGGTCGGCGCTGACCATCGCGGGCAGATCCTCCGACTGGTCGCCCGGAAAGGCGACGAACAAGGCATCGTCGAACAGATTTTCGGCTTCGACGTCGCCGCAGGCATAGGGGAGCGCGAGCAGCACGCAATCGACGGTGCCGTGGTGCAGCGATTCGCACGCCTGCGCGCTCGGTTCCTCGCGCAGGAAAAGTTTGAGCGACGGGCGTTCCTTGCGCAGCCGCGGCAAAAGCCCTGGGAGGAGGAAGGGGGCGATCGTCGGAATGACGCTCATGCGCAGTTCGCCGACCAGCGGCGCGGCTGCGGCGGCGGCCATGTCGGCGAGTTCCTCGGCCTCGCGCAGTACGCGGTGTGCCTTTTCGACGATCGCGTTGCCGAGCCCGGTGAAGCGGACGACGCGGCGGGTGCGTTCGACGAGCGTCTGGCCGAGCAGCGTTTCGAGTTCGCGAATCCCTGCCGACAGCGTGGACTGGGTGACGTTGCAGCCGTCGGCGGCGCGGCCGAAATGGCCGTGCTCGTGCAGCGCGACGAGATATTGCATCTGCTTCAGCGAGGGGAGGTAATTGTGCATTGATCGGATATAGCAATTATTGAGGCGATTTTGAACAAGTTTGCCGATTAAAAATTCGCCGCCAATATGGCGCGGTTTGTTGTCGCTATCCGGCGTGTCGTGGTAGCCAGTTGCATCAACCGGCGCGGAGGGGGCGTATGGCAGTTTCCCGTTTTCTGATTGGCGGCGTCGCGAGTGCGCTGTTGCTCACCGGCGGGCTCTTCATGTGGAAGGGCTATACGCAGATCGCCGAGGAAGAGGTGTTGCCCGATCCGCCGCCCGCCTTGCCCGCGATTCCGGTCGCGGCGGCGGGGGCACCCAAGCGCGGACCGGCGCCGCCGGCATTGCCCGCCGCCAAGGAAGCCTCGCGCGAAGAGCGGCGTTTCAATCGCTTCGACCGCGATCGCAACGACCGGATCAGCCGCGTCGAGCTGATGTCGTCGCGCACCGCGGCCTTCCGCAAGCTCGACAAGGACGGCAATAATCTGCTGACCTTCGAGGAATGGGCGGCGGCGACGGGGCAGCCCTTTGCGGGCGCCGACGGTGACAAGTCGGGCGATCTGACCCGCGCGGAATTTTCGACGACCGCGCCGAAACAGGCGGCGAAACCGAAGTGCAGCTGCTAGGCAACGACGCTGTTTGCTTGCCTGATCCACGCCGCGAGTGAAACGCCGGCGCGTGCGGTGTAACCGAGCTTGCGGTCCTTTTTCCGCACATCCTCGGCGAGCGGCGGGAAAAGGCCGAAATTGACGTTCATGGGCTGATAGCTCGCGGCATCGGCGCCGCCGGTGATGTGGCCGAGTAGCGCGCCGAGCGCGGTTTCGGGCGGCGGCGGCGCGAGGTCGCGTCCCGCGAGTTCCGCGGCGGCAAAGCGCGCCGCGATCAGGCCGATGGCCGCGCTTTCGACATAGCCTTCGCAGCCGGTGATCTGCCCCGCGAAGCGGATGTGTGGCGCCGACTTGAGGCGGAGCTGCGCGTCGAGCAGTTCGGGCGAGCGGATGAAACTGTTGCGGTGGAGCCCGCCGAGGCGGGCGAACTCGGCCTTTTCGAGCCCGGGAATGGTACGGAACAGCTCGACCTGCGCGGCGTGCTTCAGCTTGGTCTGGAAACCGACCATGTTCCAGAGAGTGCCGAGCGCATTGTCCTGACGCAGTTGGACGACGGCGTAAGGCCAGCGCCCGGTGCGCGGATTGTCGAGCCCGACGCCCTTCATCGGGCCGAAGCGCAATGTTTCGGGACCGCGCTCAGCCATCACCTCGATCGGCATGCAGCCTTCAAAATATGGCGTGTCCTTTTCCCAGTCCTTGAACTCGGTCTTGTCGCCGTCGACGAGACCCTGGACGAAGGCGTGATACTGGTCCTTGTCCATCGGGCAGTTGATATAGTCCTTGCCGTCGCCGATCGGGCCGACCTTGTCCCAGCGGCTTGCCATCCACGCGACGTCCATGTCGATGCTGTCGCGGTAGACGATGGGGGCAATGGCGTCGAAGAAGGCGAGGGCGTCCTTGCCCGTCGCGGTTCCGATGCTCGAGGCGAGACCCGCTGCGGTGAGTGGGCCCGTGGCGACGATCGTCAGGCCTTCCGACGGCAGCGTATCGACGCGTTCGCGCACAATGGTGACGTTCGGGTGATTTTCGAGCGCATGCGTGACACCGCCCGAGAAAAGGTCGCGATCGACCGCGAGTGCCGATCCTGCGGGCACCTTGTGGACATCGGCCTCACGCATGATGATCGAACCGAGGGTGCGCATTTCGCGATGGAGAAGGCCGACGGCATTGCTATCGCCATCGTCGCTGCGAAAGCTGTTCGAGCAGACCATCTCGGCGAGCGCATCGCCCTGATGCGCCGGGGTCATGTCGCCCCCGCCGCGCATTTCGGAGAGGCGGACCCGAAAACCGGCCTCGGCAAGCTGCCATGCGGCCTCGGATCCGGCGAGGCCGCCGCCGATGATGTGAATGTCGTAGCTCATTTACCGTATCCGTTGACTTGCCCTGCGTGCGCCGCGCACTAGGCCGGTTGAAGACAAGATGCAAAGGGATGACGATGAGCGGGGAACGGACTTGGGATCGGGCGCGCTGGTTGTGGCTGTTGGCGCTGGCCGGCGGGATCAGCTTTTTCGCCGCGGTCTATCTGCGGCTCGATGGCCCCGCCATCTGGGCGTGGAAGACGAGCGGCGTCGGCTTGCTGGCGGTTTGGGCGGCGGTGAATGCACGCGAAAAAAATGGCTGGCTGATCGCAGCCGTTCTCGGTTTCGGCGCGCTTGGCGATTATTTGCTCGATGCGAAGGGGCTCGAGACGGGCGCGGTGGCGTTCGTGATAGGGCATGTCATCGCCATCGCCCTGTATCTGACCAATCGGCGAGCACAGGTGACACCGTCGCAGCGCCTTCTAGGCTGGCTGGCCATGCCCGCCACGCTGGTGATCGTCTGGGCGATGCTGAGCCCCGCGGCGGGCTGGTGGCACGCCGCCGTCTATTCGCTGTTCGTCGCAGCGATGGCAGGGGCCGCATGGACCAGCCGCTTTCCGCGTTATCGCACCGGGATCGGCGCGATGATGTTCCTGGCCAGTGATCTTTTCATCTTTGCGGGCGAGGGCGGGGTGCTGTCCAAGGACGTCACGATGTGGCTCGTCTGGCCGTTCTATTTCGCAGGGCAGGCGTTGATCGCATGGGGCGTCGTCGGCACGCTCGCGAAGGAAGCGCGCGGCTAGTCAGGAAGGAGGCGCCGCTTCGCCGACGAGCAGCGCTTCGATGTCCGCGACCGGGCGATCGGTCATCTCCTTGACATGCTCGCCGACGAGGCGGGCGGTCACTTCCTTGTGCCAGAGCGGGCGCAACTCACCCATCGTGCGCGCGGGCGCGATCACGACCAGCGCGTCGAATTTCCCGGCGAGCGCCATCGCGTTGATCTTTTCAGCGAGGTCGCGTGCGAAGCGGTCTTCCTCCTGCTGGTGGAAATCGGGTTCGCCCATCGTGCCGCCGCTAAGGCCGGTTCCGGCGGGGGCGGGCGATTGGCCAGAGGCATCGGTCTTGATGTCGCTATCTTTGCGATCGTCGCGTTCCTGATGTGACGTGGTGCGCAGATCGATCTGCCGCGCGTCGCCTTGATTGCGCAGAAACAGGGCTTTTCGGCCATCGGCGACAAGAACGAGGGTGTTGGGGGCGAGAGTCATGATGTTGCTCCTTCTACGGCAAGCAACGCATGGGCTATCGCCGAAGTTTCTCTATCCGTCCCACGCCGCAATCGTCGTACGGTGGAGCAGGCGGTCGTAGCCGTCATAGCCGCCGGTCGCGCGATGAAGGACCGATCGATTGTCCCACATGATCAGCATGTCGGGTTCCCATACGTGGCTGTAGCGAAACTCCTCGCGCCCCTGCCACTGGATCATTTCGTAGAGCAAGGGCAGGCCCTCGGCATCGTCGAGGCCGTCGAAGCCGATGATATAGCCCGCGCAGCCGAACAGACCGAGACGTCCGGTTTCGGGATGCGCGCGGACGAAGGAATGGAGCTGCGTCTCGAGCGCCTCTTCGCCCGAGCGGATGTCCATGCTGCGATCCTTGTCGTTCGCACCGTACATGCCCGAGGGGGCGTAGCCGGCGCGGGCGCTGTGGATCGCCTGCAGCCCCTCAATGCGCGCGCAGAGGTCGGCGGGCATCGCGTCGAGCGCGGCGTGCTGGTTCGAAAATTCGGTGTTGCCGCCGACGGGCGGGATGGTGATGCCGAACAGGCAGGTTCCCGCGGGCGGGCGGGCCTGAAAACTCCAGTCGCTATGCCAGTTCTCGGCGAAGAGCGGCGCGGTCTCGTCGGCCTTTCGCTTGACGGCGATGATATGCTCGTGGCCCGGGATTGGGCGGATGAACGGATCGTCGCCGAAGCCGCCGAAATAGCTGGTGAAACGCTCAAGATCGTCCTCGCTCATCTTCTGATCGGGAAAGGCCAGGACATGATGGTCGAGCCATGCCGAACGAATCTCGGCAATGATCTCAGCGTCGAGCGGATGCGTCAGGTCGACGCCGGTCACGCGCGCGCCGCACGCCTGACCGCTGGGGGTGATGGTAAGCGTCATGACGCGATGCTGCGCCGATCGGGACGCGGGGTCAATCGGACGCGGCGATCCAGCGGTCGATCTGCGCTTCGAGCACCGGCAGCGGCACCGAACCCCGGCCGAGGACGATCTCGTGAAACACGCGCTGGTCGTATTGTGCGCCCAATGCCGTCCGCGCCCGGTCGCGCAATGCGAGGATGCGCTGCATTCCGACCTTGTACGAGGTCGCCTGACCCGGGGTGACGAAATAGCGGCGGATTTCGGAGCGGATCTTGCCAATCGGTTGCGGCGAATTGGCGGTATAGAAGGCCAGTGCCTCCGCCTCGCTCCATCCCTTGGCGTGGATTCCGGTGTCGACAACCAGACGGATTGCGCGCCAGATCTCGCGCCCAAGCCGGCCAAAATCGCTGTAGGGGTCGGTGTAGAAACCCATCTCTTTCGCGAGCCGTTCGACATAGAGCGCCCAGCCCTCGCCATAGGCGCCGTAGAAACAATTCTTCCGGAACTCGGGCGTGCCGGTCATTTCCTGCGCAAGCGCGATCTGCATATGATGGCCGGGGTGGCCTTCGTGATAGACGGTGCCTTCGATTTCATAGGTCGGAGTCGCGCGCGTGTCGGCGAGATGGACATAAAAAATGCCCGGCCGCGATCCGTCGAGCGCCGCGGGCGAATAGTGCGCCGCGCCGCCCGGCTCCTCGCGAAACGCCTCGACGCGCTTGACGATCAGGTCGGCCTTGGGCAGCCGTCCGAATTGTTCGGGCAGCCGCGCGCGCATGCCGGCAAGATAGTCCTCGGACTTCTTGAGATAGATCGCGCGGCCCGCGTCGTCGTTCGCGACGTAGAAGCGGTCGTCGCTGCGCAGGAAGACGAAGAAATCCTCGAGCTTTCCTTCAAATCCGATTTTCGCCTTCAGCGCCTCCATCTCGGCGCGGATGCGCGCGACCTCCGACAGGCCGAGTGTGTGGATGTCTTCGGCAGTCATGTCGGTCGTCGTTTGCAGGCGCAGCATCGCGTTATAATAAGCCACGCCATCGGGGAGCGCCGCTGCGCCGCGCGGTTCGGCCGACGCCCTGGACCGGTCGGCGGTGAGCCATGCGCTGAGCCGGTCGTAAGCGGGCTTCATCGACCCGGTCATCGCCGCGGCCGCCTGCGCGATGTAGCGATCGGCCGCGGCGGCGTCGATCTTTCCGGCGGTCACGAGGCCTGTCGCCTTCGTCTTTGCATCGGCGAACAGCGCATTGTCCGCACCATCGCCGAACGGCGCCCCGGCGGTAAGACGCCCGACGAGTTCGATCGACTGGTCGTAGGCGAAGGCGGGCATGCGCACGCCCTTCGCTGCCGACGCCTTGGCGCGATCGAGATAGGCGTCGAGCGTCGGGCCGAGCGCGGTGACCCGCGCGATATAGGCCTCCATGTCGGCAGGCGTGTCAACGCGGTGCTGGTTGATCAGGAAATTGGGCAGACCGGTATGCGGCCCGTTGCGGTCGAAGATGTAATTATGCCCGCGCCATTTCGTCGACGCCTCGGCGCGCTCGAGCTCGAGCACCCACATGTCGTAGGAGACCCGCGCGTCCTCGCCGAGTTTCGCGCGCTCGAACTGCCGCTTCATCGCGGCAACATTATCCCGGCGCCACTTGAGGCGCGCCGCGGCCGCCGCATCGCTGGGGTCGGTGAGCCGATCCTGCTGTTCCTTGCGGCCGAGCTGGGTTAGTTGTTCGGGATCGAGCGCCAGCTCGGCCTCGAAAGCCGCGTCGAGAAAGGCGGTGAGCGCCGCGTCGCTTGCGCCTCCCTTGGCTGCCGCGCGCGCCGCGGGTGCCGCAACCAGACTGGTTGCCAGCGCCCATGAGAATTCCCGTCGTGATAGCCGCACCGGACCCCTTTCTCTGTTATTTTCAGAATCATCGGTAACGCGATTGGCGTCGGACGGCCAAGGCTAAATTGGCCGGTCGCTGCCAGGCCGCCTTTGGCGCGTCCGTGCAGCGCGGACGATCGATGTAGACGCCGCCATATTTTTTCATCATCTTGATCCGGCGCCGCAACTTTTGCCCCATGCCGGCGAATATGGACATGCTCCATGTCCAAGCTGGAGAACCTCAGATGAAAACCCTGATGAAGATTGCGATGTCGTTTGGCCTTGGTCTGTCACTCGCGGTCGTTCCGGCGCAGGGTATCGCCGCCCTCCAGCAAGGCGCGAAGGCGCCCGACTTCACCCTGAATGCTGCGCAGGGCGGTAAACCCTTCGTCCTGTCATTGAAGCAGACGCTGAAGAAGGGACCCGTCGTGCTCTATTTCTTCCCTGCTGCCTTTACGCCGGGCTGTACGATGGAAGCGCATCTGTTCGCCGAATCGAGCGACGACTTCAACCGGCTGGGCGCCCGCGTCGTCGGCGTCACGGCCGGCAACATTGAACGCGTCGCGGAATTTTCGAAATCCGAATGCCGCGACAAATTCGCCGTCGCCGCCGACCCGGGCGCGAAGATCGCCGCGAAATATGATACCGTCCTTCAGCGTCCGAACCAGCCGGCGATCTCCAACCGGACGTCGTTCGTCATCGCGCCGAATGGAACGATCCTGCTGAGCTATACCGACAGCAAGCCGCAGGCACATGTCGAAAAGTCGATGGCGGCGGTTCGTGCGTGGAAGGCTCGGCAGCGCTGATTTGGGTTCGGGCGTCGATAGCAGTCAACCTCTACTTCGGCGTGCCGCTGTAGCCCGCGGCTTTCCGCAGTTCGTTTGCGTCCATCACATAGCCGTCGCTGACGACCGTCACCACGCGGCGGAGCGCGCCGAGGTCGGTCGAGGGGTCGCCGTCGACTAAAACCAGATCGGCTTCCTTGCCCACCGCTATCGAGCCGGTGCGCTTGTCGGCGCCCACGACGCGCGCAGGGACGATGGTGGCGCTCTGGATAGCTTCGGCGGGGCTGAACCCGGCCTGCCGATAGATTTCGAGTTCGCGGATCAACTCGATCCCCCAGCCGTCGGTGCCGGCGACGATCGGCACGCCTGCCTTGTGCAACCGGCCGACGAGCTCGACCATTTTCGCGTAGCTCTTGCGATAATCGTCGCGCGTCAGTCCTTCGACCAGCGGATAGCCGCCGGCGGTGAACACCGAGCGTTCGAGGACGGGGGAGATGATGCCCATATAGGGTGCGTAGGCCGGCTGGGGTTGCCCGCCGTCTTGCGTCAGCATGCCCTCGAAGATGACGATCGTCGGATCGACGAGCGTTTTCTTGGCCGCAAGGTCGGCGACGAAGCGCGACATCACGGGGCCGTCGAGGTCGACATCCTTGAAATAGCGCGCCGGCCCTTCCACGCGTTGCCGCGTGTTCGCCTTGTCGATCACTTCGCGCGGCATCGACTCCATCACCACGAAATTGAGGTGAGTAAGTTCGTCATAGCCCGCAGCGACGGCTTCGCTCGGTTTCATCGTCGCGGGGACATGGCCGTGGACATGCAGGCCAAGGCGGTGCGCCTCGGCGGCGGCGGGCGCGATCCACGCCGGATTCATCGAGGTGTAGAATTTGACGCCCCACAGCCCGGCATCCTTGACGCGCCGCACCGCGGCGATGGCCTCTTCGGCGCTGCTGACCACCTCGGCGCCCTGCGCCGCCAGCGGATCCTTCTTGTCGATGATGACCGAAATGAAGGGTTCGCCCATCAGCAGGCTGCCGTCGGCGCGCCGCTTGGTCGCCTCGACCGCACGGTCGAAGGTCGTCCCGGGGCTGCGGAAGCTGGTGATCCCGTTGGCCATGTTCGAGAGCACGTCCCAATCGTCGCCGATGTGAAGATGGCTGTCCCAGATGCCTGGCACCAGCGTCTTGCCGCGCCCGTAGATAACCTGCGCTCCTGCGGGCGCTTTCAGCGATCCCGCCGCGCCGATGGCAGCAATCTTGCCGCCTTGGGCGAGCACCGCGCGGGCGGGAAGGAACACGCCCTTGTCGGCGTCGAACAGCTGGACATTGTCGAACAGCACAGGAGCTTTCGCGGCGGGCGAAAGGAAGCGTTTGGCGATGCCGGCGACGGCTTCGGCGGTCGCCGCTTCCTGTGCGTTGCGCAGCTGTTTCAGCGCCCCCTCATATCCCGCCGGGATCACCGAGATATAACTGATGTCGGCGAAATAGCGCTTGTTCTCATCGAGCCAGACGGGGAGCGGCGAGGGCAGGATGCCGCTGACGAAGGCGAGCTGGACCTTCTTGGGGCCGCCGGGCCCCTGGATCGTGTGCACCGGGCCAAGGGTCATCCGACCCTTGCCGCTCGGCAGGAAATTCAGCCCGGCGTCGCCCGCCGCGGCGAGCGCGTCCATCAGCGGGGCATTCGCGATGCCGACTCCGCCGGCTGGGATGTACCAGCCACCGGCAGTCGCTTCGCCCGAGTCATTCGCCGTTTTCCAGGTCGCGCGGCCGTTCGCGATGCGAAACTCCTCGGCGGCGTCGCCCGAGGTGGTGACACCGCGGACGGTCAGCGCCTCGATTGCGCCGCCGGGCCCAAAGGTCGTGACCTGATCCATCTCGGTGATCCAGCCGCGCAATTCCTGCGACCAGCGATAGGCGGTGCGGCCGTCGGGAAGCTGCCAGCGCCACTGGCTGCCATGCTGGCCGGCTTCGGACACGACCACATATCGTACCGCGTCGGCGGGTGGCTTCAGCAGCTGTTCCTTGGGGACGGGTTTCGATTGCGCGACCGGTACGGCCGTTTCATGCGCATAGGCGGGGCCGGATGCGGCCGAGGCCAGCAGGGCGGCAATCAAAACGAGGCGCATCTTCTATCTCCCCATGCACGGACGGTGCAAAGCCCGACACTGGTAGGAGTATTTCGGCGCGCGAAGCAAGATGCGACCAACGCAGACGGGCGTTCGACCAAAAGGGTATCGCTCGCGCGCCAGTATTCGCATCCCTTCGCAGGGCGAGGATTACTGGTCGCGCTTCTGCAACCCCACCACCGCGTGGATCGGCAGTTCCGCATAAATGTGCGGGAACAGTTCGCCGCCGCGCGCCGGTTCCCAGCGGATCGCGTCGCCGAGGCAGATCAGGTCCACCTCGGCGATCATCAGGCAGCTTTGCCCGGCGAAATATTTGGCGATCGTCGTTTCGAGCTGCTCGGCGGTCGACAGGTGGATATAGCCGTCGGCGATATCCACCGGAGCGCCGCGGAACACGCGTTCGCGCTCGAAATCGGCCCATTGCTGCTGTGTCAGCACCTTAAAGGCCGTCGCGGCGGTCATTCGGGCGCCGCCTCGGTCGGGGTCTCGGCCTCGGGCGTTGCTTCGCCTTCAGCGCCTTCGACCTCTTCCTCGTCGCTTTCCTCGATCAGCGCCGCCGAGACGACATGCTCGTCCTTCGCAACGTCGAACAGGCGTACGCCCGCCGATCCGCGCCCGATGACACGCATCGAATCGAGACCCATACGGATCAGCTTCGCCTGGTCGGTCACCAGCATCAGCTGGTGCACCTTGGTTGCGGGGAAGCTGGCGACGACAAGGCCGTTGCGCGCGATATTGTCGATATTGGTGATGCCCTGACCGCCGCGGCCCGTGCGCCGATATTCATAGGCCGAGGACAATTTGCCATAGCCGTTGGCGCAGATGGTCAGGATGAACTGTTCGCGCGCGGCCAGTTCGGTCATGCGCTCGCCATCCAGCGTCGGTTCGTTTTCATTATCCTTCCATGGTGCGGCGCGCAGATAGGCTTCGCGTTCGTCGCCGCTGGTCCCGACACGGTGCAGGATCGAGAGCGAAATGACCTCGTCGCCGTCGGCGAGGCGCATGCCGCGCACGCCGGTCGAATTGCGGCTCTGGAACTCGCGAACGTCGTCGCCGGCGAAGCGGATCGCCTTGCCCTGGCGCGTCGCGAGCAGCACATCGTCGCTTTCGTCGAGCAAGGCGACGCCGATCAGGCGATCGTCCTCGTCCTCGCCCTCGAACTTCATCGCGATCTTGCCGTTCGAGGGCACGTTGGTGAAAGCGTCCATGCTATTACGACGCACGCTGCCCTTCGCGGTTGCGAACATGACGTGCAGCTTGCCCCATTCGGCCTCGTCCTCGGGAAGCGGGAGCACGGTCGAGATCGTCTCACCCTGCGCGAGCGGAAGCAGGTTAATCATCGGGCGACCGCGCGTCGCGGGTCCGCCTTCGGGCAGGCGCCACACCTTCATGCGGTACACCTTGCCCGCGGTCGAGAAGAAGAGCACCGGCGTGTGCGTCGAGGTGACGAACAGCTCGGTGACGACATCCTCGTCCTTCGTCGCCATGCCGGCGCGGCCCTTGCCGCCGCGGCGCTGAGCGCGGAAGGTATCCAATGGCGTGCGTTTAATATAGCCGTCGAGGGTGACGGTGACGACCATCTCCTCGCGCTCGATCAGATCCTCGTCATCGATGCCGTCGGCGGCGGGGGCGAGCAGCGTGCGGCGCGGCGTCGCGAATTCTTCACGCACCGCAACAAGCTCTTCGCGCATCACGCCATAGAGTTTGACGCGGTCGGCGAGGATCGAAAGCAGTTCCTCAATCTCGGTCGCCAACTCACCGAGTTCCTTGCCGATTTCATCACGGCCAAGCGCGGTCAAACGATGGAGGCGAAGGTCGAGGATGGCCTTTACCTGCACTTCAGAAAGACGGTAGGTGGCGCTTTCCTCCATCTCGCCCTCGATCGCTTCGACCAGGCGGATGTATGGCGCGATTTCACCGATCGGCCATTCGCGCAAGAGCAGCGCTTCGCGGGCGGCGGCGGGCGAGTTCGAGCCGCGGATAATGCGGACGACTTCGTCGAGATTGCTGACCGCGACGACGAGGCCGAGTAAGATATGCGCTCGGTCGCGCGCCTTCGCGAGTTCGAACTTGCAGCGGCGGGTGATCACTTCCTCGCGGAAGGTGATGAAGGCCGAAAGAATGTCCTTCAGCCCCATCATTTCGGGGCGTCCGCCCCGGATCGCGAGCATGTTCGCGGGGAAGCTCGACTGCGCCGGGGTGTGGCGCCAGAGCTGGTTGAGCACGACCTCGGCGGTCGCGTCGCGCTTCAGCTCGATGACGACGCGCACGCCTTCGCGGTTCGATTCGTCGCGAATGTCGGCGACGCCCTCGATGCGCTTGTCGCGCGCTGCCTCGGCGATCTTCTCGACGAGCCCCGACTTGCCGACCTGGAAAGGAATCGACGTCAGAACAATCGATTGGCGGTCGTTCCGGCCTTCTTCGATGATGTGCGTCGCGCGCATCATGATCGAGCCGCGGCCCGTGGCATAGGCGTTGCGCGCACCGCCCTGGCCGAGCATCATCGCGCCGGTCGGGAAATCGGGACCGGGGACAATCGCCATCAATTCTTCGAGCGTGACCGGCTCGCCGCCTTCGAGCTGGCGGTCGATCATCGCGAGCGTCGCGTCGATGATTTCGCCGAGGTTATGCGGCGGGATATTGGTCGCCATGCCGACCGCGATACCGCCCGCGCCGTTGACGAGCAGGTTCGGGAATCGCGCCGGGAGCACGGTGGGCTCTTCGCGGCTCGCGTCATAGTTGGGCTGGAAGTCGACGGTGTCCTTGTCGAGATCGTTCAACAGCACCATCGCAGTCTTGGCGAGGCGCGCTTCGGTGTAACGCATCGATGCGGGCGGATCGGGGTCCATCGAGCCGAAATTGCCCTGACCGTCGATCAGGGGCACGCGTAGCGACCAGTCCTGCGTCATGCGCGCGAGCGCGTCATAGATCGCGCTGTCGCCGTGCGGGTGGTAGTTGCCCATCACGTCGCCAACGATCTTCGCCGATTTCTTGTACGGACGCCCCGGAATGAAGCCGCCTTCCTGCGCCGCATAAAGGATGCGGCGATGAACCGGCTTCAGCCCGTCGCGTACGTCGGGGAGCGCGCGGCTGACGATCACGCTCATCGCGTAATCGAGGTAGCTCGTCTTCATTTCGTCGACGATGTTGATCGGCGAAACGCCATCCTCGGACGGCGGCGTAGGCGTATTTTCTTCGGTCAAGACCCGGCCTTTTTTCTGCTTTTCGGGAGATGATTTTTTTCTAGCCGATGGTGGGTGGAAAGGCCAGCGATTCGGTCATTTTTCCCGCATTTTTTTGCGCGCAGAAATGACGCGTAAAGCGCGGGAAAATGGGGTGAAGGCGTGACGTCATCGGGCTCCATCGCGGGGCTTGCCAATCGCTTCGTCGTCCCTAAAGCTGCGCGCCGATGACCGCTGTTCAATACCCCCGGCGCCGATGGCCCTGATTGCGCTGGTCGGCGCCAGCGAAACGCTGGCTGACGGGTCGCTCCGCGCGCTCGTCACCGTGGCTGGCGAAACGCTGATCGAGCGGCAGGCAGCGCGTCTCTCCGACGTCGGCGTGACGCATATCGCGGTGGCGGTCGGCGCGGTTCCCGCCGAGTTGCTAACGACGTGCGACCGTATCCGCCGCCGCGGACTGAAGGTGACGGCGGTCCGTGCCGCCTCCGACCTGATGGGACTGGTCGAGCCCGATGATCGCATCATCCTGGTCGCCGACGGCCTGCGTGCGGGAGGGACGCATTATGCGGCGATCGCCCGGCCCGGGTCGCCCGCGATCCTCGTGACCGGCGATACCCCGCTGACACAGGGGTTCGAGCGCATCGACGCGACCCGCCGCTGGGGCGGGCTCGCGTGTATTTCGGAACCGATGGTCGCCGAACTCGCCGCGATGCCGGGCGAGTGGGACATGATGCTGACGCTGCTGCGGCTTGCGGTGCAATCGGGCGCGCGGCGGCTTTACTGCGAGCCCGCGCTGTTCGAACAGGGCGAGATCGCGATCGTCGCCGATCGCCCCACCGCGGCGCTGATCGAGCAGTCGAGCCTGCAACAGGTCGAATATGGCGGCATGGGGCTGGGCCGTTCGGCGATCATGATGCCGCTGATCCGGCTCGCCGGGCCGTTGCTGGTCAAATCGCCCGCCACCGCGCGCTATCTGCCCTATGCCACCGCGGCGTTATGGGTGATCGTCGGGTTGCTGGCCGCGACCGGGCTCGCTGCGGCGGGCGCGCTGGTGGCGATCTTCGGCGGCCTGGGACTTGCGGCGATGCGCTTCCTGTCGGCGTTTCGAGCCGAAAGCGCAGCACAGGACCGGACCCGCGAGGTGATCCGTACCTTTGCCTGGGTGCTGCTCGCCATTTTCCCGTGGCTCCTGTCGCTCGCCGGTCCGGCGCACAAGATGCCGTTGTTTGCCGAGGCCGCACTGGCGCCGTGCCTCGCCGCAACCATCCTGCTTGCACGATGGCTTTACGAGGATTCGGGCGAGCGCCGCCGGTTCCACTGGCTGCTGCCCGACGCCGATCAGGCGTGGATCATGCTCGCCCCGGCACTGTTGTTCGGGGTTGCTCCATTGATGTTCGCTATCCTGCCGCTGCTCGCGCTGCTCCAGATATTGCTCTGGCTGCGGCTCGCGCGGCGCCCGGAAGGACGCTAGAACAATGGCCTTGAAGGTTTAAGGCCTATTAACGCCATGCTGTTATTGGCGGATGCGCATGAGTGAATCCGTCTCCTCTCCCGGCATCGATCCGCCGTCGCCGACCCTGTCGGCGCGCCTGCGTGAACTGGCGGACTATCTGGCCGCGCCCGCTGCCGGGCGGCTCACCGAGGAGCAGCGCGCGCTGTCGCTGGGCGTTGCGCGCCGGCTGGTCGTCGAAGTCGCGGCAAGGCTCGATCCCCGTATCGATCCGGGCCTACTGTGGAACGAGTGGCTGCGCGGCGGATTGCCCTGCGCGGCGCGGCTGGCGGGTATTTGTTTCGCGCGCGCCGAGGAGCATCGCTGGCGCGAGCAATCGGGGCAACGAACCAGCCCGCCGCCGATCCTGTCCGAACCCGCAACAGCCCACCCCGATGCACCAGCGGAGAGCGTGCCGCTATCCGATATCGATCGCGCCTATCTGGCGCTGCAGATCGCCGACCGCCGCCGCTTCGACGTGCTGGGCAATCCCGCGCTCGCGATTGCCGATCTCGACGGCGAAACGTTCCGCACCCTGCTGCTCGATATCGCGGCCTGGCGGCTGGCCGAGGTGAGCGGGGACAAGCGCCGTGCCGCCGATCTGGGCGACGCGGTGCGGGTCGCGATCGAACGGCAGGCCGAAGAAACCGGGATGGCGCATGCGGGACAGGCCTATTACGAGATTTTGGGAGCGGCATTGCCCGGCGCGGCCGCCGCGGCGATCGCACGCCACAATTGGCCCACGCTGATCGCGCTCGCCGCGGCGGCGCACCGCCGCGCCTATGACGATATGGCGATGACGCTCCTGACCGCCGAAACCGCCGCGCTGCCATCGCTTCTTGCACCGCTGCGCCTCGATCACTCGGCGCTGGCGCCGATCGAGGCGTCGCTGGTTATGCTGCCCGCACGCGCGGTGGCCGATGTGAGCAGCGATGAGTGAGCGCATCATCCGGGGCCGGATCGATCGGTCGGGGGTGCTGGTCAGCGCCGATGCGCCACTGTTGCGCCTGCAGCAGCGTGCGGGCGCGGGGCTCGATAAGCCGCTCGCGCTGCCGCACCTTGCGCGGCTCGTTGCGCTGGCGCAGCGGCTTCACCGCGACATCAGCCGGCCGCTATATGCCGCGGACGATCATAGTGACATCCACGCGATCGTCCGCATCACGCCCGATGCCGACGGCGCGAGTCTCGAGATCAGCGACTGGCGTACACGCCCGGTGAGGCAGCCGCAGGTGCCCGTGATTGCCGACAGCGCCGCCGTACCACAAAGCTGGACGTGGGAATGCGACCAGCAGCTGCGCCTGGTCGCGCTGCACGCCGCGCCCGATGCGCCCCCCATCCCCGACGGCTGGGAAGGTCGCTCGCTTTCGGAGCTGTTCGAACTCCAACCCGACGAAGACGGGCGCTTTCCTGTCTTGCGCGCGCTTGCACGCCAGTCGCGCTTTGAAAGCCAACGCGTGCAGGCGGCGGGTATCGCGATGACTTTGTCGGGCGAAGCCTTGTTCGACGCCACGGGGCGTTTCACGGGTTTTCGTGGGCTTGCAGTCGTCGCTGAAGGTCAGGTGCCCGCCGAGCCGAAGGGGGGCGGGGCGCTCGTCGATCCGGCGTTTGGATCGCTCCCGCTGTCCGATCCGCAGTTCGGCCGCCGCATCGATGGCGCGTTGCGCGGCCCGCTCAGCCGAATCATCGCGACGGCGGAGACGATTTCGGGCCAGTTCGACGGCCCGATCCGCGCCGATTATGCGCGCTACGCCGGCGATATCGCGCATGCGGGGCGCCACCTGCTCGGCCTCGTCGACGATCTGGCCGATCTCCAGAATATCGAGCGGCCCGGGTTCAAGGCGGCCGCCGACGAAATCGACCTGGGGGATCTGGCGCGCCGCGCGGTGGGCCTGCTCGGCATGAAGGCAGAGGAAAAGGGCATCCGCATCGATGCGCCGCGCACCGACGACCGGGCGCCGGCCACCGGCGAGTTTCGCCGCGTTTTGCAGGTGCTGCTCAACCTGCTCGGCAATGCGATCCGCTACTCGCCCGATAATTCGCAGATATGGATCCGCGTAGACCGTGACGGCGACCGCGCGATGGTTACTGTCGCCGATCAGGGGCAGGGGATCGATGCCGAGCAGCAGGCCGTGGTGTTCGAGAAGTTTGAGCGGCTCGGCCGTACCGACAGCGGCGGTTCGGGCCTCGGCCTCTATATTGCCCGCCGCCTTGCGCGCGCGATGGACGGCGAACTGACCGTCGACAGCGCGCCGGGGCAGGGCGCGCGCTTTACGCTGAGCCTGCCGGCGCGCGACGCCTGAATCGAAACGGCGGCACAGTCGCCTGCGCCGCCGCTCGAAATTTCCTATCTTTGAGCGCTTAGCGCTGGCCGACCGGAACGAACGGGCGATGCGCCGCGCCGGTGTAGAGCTGGCGCGGACGGCCGATCTTCTGCGCGGGGTCCGAAATCATTTCGTTCCACTGCGCGACCCACCCGACGGTGCGAGCGAGGGCGAAGAGTGCGGTGAACATCGTCGTCGGGAAACCGATCGCCGACAGGATCACGCCCGAATAGAAGTCGACGTTCGGGAACAGCTTCTTCTCGATGAAATAGGGATCGTTCAGCGCCATTTCCTCGAGCTGTAGCGCGACTTCGAAGACGGGGTCGTTGACCTTCAGCGCCTCGAACACTTCGCGCACCGTCTTCTGCATCACGGTCGCGCGCGGGTCGTAGTTTTTATAAACGCGGTGACCGAAGCCCATCAGGCGGAACGGATCGTCCTTGTCCTTCGCACGCGCGATATATTCGGGGATGCGTTCCGGACGGCCGATTTCGCGGAGCATGTTGAGCGCGGCTTCGTTCGCGCCGCCATGCGCGGGTCCCCACAGGCACGCGATGCCCGCCGCGATGCAGGCAAACGGATTGGCGCCCGACGAGCCGGCGAGGCGGACGGTCGAGGTCGACGCATTCTGCTCGTGGTCGGCGTGGAGGATGAAGATGCGGTCGAGCGCGCGTTCGACGACGGGGTTCACCTCATAAGGTTCCGCGGGCACGCCGAAGGTCATGCGCAGGAAATTGCCGGTGTAGCTCAGCGAATTGTCGGGATAGACGAAGGGCTGTCCGACCGAATATTTATACGCCATCGCGGCGATCGTCGGCATTTTCGCGATCAGGCGGTGGCTGGCGATCATCCGCTGGTGCGGATCGTGGATCTCGGTCGAGTCGTGATAAAAAGCGCTAAGTGCGCCGACGACGCCGCACATGACGGCCATTGGGTGCGCGTCGCGACGGAAACCGCGATAGAAGGTCGCGAGCTGTTCGTGCAGCATCGTGTGGCGCGTAATCGTCGTATCGAAATCGGCCAGTTCCTGCGCATTCGGCAGTTCGCCGTTGAGCAGCAGGTAGCAGGTTTCCATGAAGCTCGAATGTTCGGCGAGGTCGCCGATTGCATAGCCGCGGTGGAGCAGCACGCCTTCGTCGCCGTCGATATAGGTGATCTGCGATTCGCAGCTCGCGGTAGAAGTGAAGCCGGGATCGTAAGTGAACGCACCGGTCTGGGCGTAGAATTTGCGGATATCGACGACGTCGGGGCCGACGGTGCCCGACAGGACAGGGCTGTCGACGGTCGTGTCGCCCAGCGTGATTTTCGCGGTGTCGGTCATATTTTATTCCCTGTACTGACGGCGGGGAGAGAGAGTGGCTACGCCCCTGCCGGATAATGTTGCGCTGCGTCAAGTCGGGCCAGACTGACATCTCGTCCGAGCAACAGCAGCACGTCGAAAATTCCCGGGGAAATGGTTCGGCCGGTTAGTGCAGCGCGTAGGGGTTGCGCGAGTTTTCCGAGCCCCAGTTCGGCGGCTTCGGCTTCGGCGCGCACGGCCGCATCCAGCTCTTCTATCGTCCAGTCGTTCAGCCCGCGCAGCCGCTCTGTCACGGCGGCAAGCAAGCCTTCGGGCGAGGCCTTTAGCACCTCGGCCGCCTTTTCGTCCACCGGCAACGGGTCGGGTTGGAACAGGAAAATCGCGCCATCGGCGATTTCGTCGAGCGTCTTGGCACGCGGTTTCAGCGACTCCATCGCACGCGTCAGCAGATCGCGATCCACGCCGTCCAGTGCACGGCCAACCAGATTTTCGACCCGCGGCGCGACCAGAGCGGCGAGCCGGGCATCGTCGGCCTCACGGAGATAATGGCCGTTCAGATTCTCGAGCTTTTTGAAATCGAAACGCGACGGAGAACGGCCGACATGCGCGAGGTCGAACCACTCGGTCGCCTGTTCGCGGCTGATGATCTCGTCGTCGCCATGTCCCCAGCCGAGGCGGAGGAGATAATTGTTCACCGCTTCGGGCAGATAGCCCATTTCATCGCGATACGCGTCGACCCCGAGCGCGCCGTGGCGCTTCGACAATTTCGCGCCGTCGGCACCGTGGATGAGCGGGACATGCGCATAGACCGGCTCGCGCCAGTTCATCGACCGGATCAGCGCGAGCTGGCGGAACGCATTGTTGAGATGGTCGTCGCCGCGGATGACGTGCGTCACGCCCATATCATTATCGTCGACGACGACGCTGAGCATATAGGTCGGCGTGCCGTCGCTGCGCAGCAGGACGAAATCGTCGAGTTCGGCATTCTGGACGGTCACCTCGCCCTGAACCTTGTCCACGATGGTCGCTGCGCCGTCCTGTGGTGCGCGCAGGCGGACGACGTGCGGAACCGACGGATCGCCGTCGTCGCGGTCGCGCCACGGGCTGCGGACGCGGAAGGGCAGGCGCTTTTCCTGCGCCTCGGCGCGCATCGCGGCGAGTTCGTCCTGCGTCAGGTAGCAGCGATAGGCTTCGCCTTTCGCGAGCAGTTCCGCGGCAACCTCGGCATGGCGCGGTGCGCGCGCGAACTGGAACACCGTCTCGCCATCCCAATCGAGGTCGAGCCACTGCATCCCGTCGATGATCGCGTCGATCGCCGCGTCGGTCGAACGCGCACGGTCGGTATCTTCGATCCGCAGCAGGAATTTCCCGCCGTGATGCCGCGCGAACAGCCAGTTGAACAAGGCGGTGCGCGCGCCGCCGATGTGCAGGAAACCGGTCGGCGAGGGGGCAAAGCGCGTCACCACGTCGGCGCCGGTTGCCTCGCCGGTTGTCTTGGGGGTCGCTTCTGCCACTTTGGTTTGGTTTTCGGTTGCCACGATGGCCTCTTTCACTCAATTTGCCGCTCTTCTGGGCGGGGATCGGGGGAGCCCCTAGCATGGCGACAAGGCAGCTTCAAACGCCCATTGCCGTACGCTGGACAAGTATCTGGCGCGGCGCGGGCGACGCGCTGGAAGCGCGGCTGGAAGCGGAGCGCGAGCGGATCGGGCTCTGGCTGCCGGTCGCGCTCGGCGCCGGTATCGCGGCCTGGTTCGCGCTGCCCGCGAAGGCGCACTGGATCGGGTTGCTGCTCTTGCTCGCGGGCGGCTTGTGCGGGGGGCTGTTGATCGGCTGGCAAAGCCGCCTCGGACGGCTTGTTGTCGTGGGGTGCGGCGTGATGGCGGCGGGCGTGCTGCTGATCTGGACGCGCGCCGTCTGGGTCGCGGCGCCGGTGCTGGCGGGACCGGTCGTGACCGAATTCTCCGCGATCGTCGAGCGCGCCGAACCGCTGCCCGCCAAGGGGCAAATTCGTATTCTCGCTCTACCGCAGAACCGTGCCGACCTGCCGCCGCGCGTGCGGTTGACGCTGCGTAGCGAGCAGGCGGCGACGCTTACCGACGGCGAAACAATCGGGGTCAGGGCGCGGCTGATGCCGCCACCGACGGCGAGCCTGCCTGGAGGGTATGATTTCGCACAGCGGGCCTGGTTCGACCGGATCGGAGCGGTCGGGACGGTGCTGGGCGACGTTTCGCGGGCGCCGGGAGCGGGGGCGACAACGCCGCCGCTGCGCGCGCGGCTCAGCGCGCATATCCATGGGCGGGTCGATGGGTCGGCGGGGGGCATCGCCGCGGCGCTGGTGACGGGCGACCGCGGCGCGATCAGCGAAGCGGACGAGGAGGCGATGCGCCGCAGCGGACTGGCGCATCTTCTGTCGATCAGCGGGTTGCATGTAACCGCCGTTGTCGGTTTTGCGATGTTTCTGACGTTGCGATTGTTCGCGTTGAGCCGGCGGCTTGCGCTGGCGGGTTATGTCCTGCCGCTTGCTGCCGCTGCCGGGGCGCTCGCTGGCGGAGGATATACCTGGCTGGCAGGGGCGGAGGTGCCGACGCTGCGCTCGTTTATCGCCGCGCTGCTCATCCTCGTCGCCTTCCTCATGGGGCGCGAGGCGCTGACGCTGCGGCTGGTTGCGGCGGGCGCGTTGATCGTATTGGTCTGGCGGCCCGAATCGCTTGCCGGACCCAGCTTCCAGCTGAGCTTCGCGGCGGTCACCGCCATCATCGCGCTGCACGAAAGCCGCCCGATGCGATCTTTTCTGATGCGCCGCGAGGAGCCCTGGCCGGTTCGTTTCGGCAGGGCCGTTGCGGGATTGCTCCTGACCGGCCTTGTCGTCGAAGTGGCACTCGCGCCGATCGCGCTGTTCCATTTCCACAAGGCGGGGCTGTACGGCGCGCTCGCCAACGTGGTCGCAATCCCGCTGACGACCTTCGTCATCATGCCCGCCGAGGCGCTCGCTTTGCTTTTCGACAGCGTCGGGCTCGGCGCACCCTTCTGGTGGATCACCGAACAAGCCCTGCTTGCGCTGATAGGGCTGGCGCACGGTGTCGCCGACGCACCGGGTGCGGTCGCCATGATGCCGAGTTTTCCGCGCTGGGGCTTTGCCCTGGCGGTATTCGGCGGGCTCTGGCTGCTGCTTTGGAAGACAGGGTGGCGCCGCGTCGGCGCGGTCCCGTTGGCGATCGGCATGGCGGCGCTGCTTGTCCAGCCGCGCCCCGACCTGCTTGTCACGAGTGACGGCCGCCATATCGCAGCCGCGTTGCCCGACGGCAGCTATGCGCTGCTCCGCGACAGGGCGGGCGACTATGTGCGCGACAGCATGGCCGAAGCCGCCGGAGTCGATGCTCCGCTCACCGCCCTCACCGATCTCGATCACGTCGAATGCAATCGCGATTTCTGCCGCTGGAGCCAAGGCGCAGGTTCCGCGCGGCGCATCATCCTCGCCTCGCGTGGCCGCGACCGGATCGAGGGTGCCGAGATGGCGGCGGCCTGTGCCGCGGCCGACGTCGTGATCAGCGACCGCTGGTTACCGCGCGAATGCGTGGGGCGTTGGAGGACGATCGATCGCGACAGTCTTGCCACAAGCGGCGGGCTGGCGCTTTATCTGGGCGAAAAGCCCGAAGCGGTCGCCACGCTGCGTGCGGGCGACGGGCATCCGTGGCGTTTGCCGCAGCAGCTTAGTGGTAACGACGAAGCAATCCCGATAGGCGGCCCTGCACGATGACGCGATCTGCGGGGTAGCGCTGCGGTTCGTAGGCGGCATTCGCCGGGTCGAGGCGGATCATCTGTCCTTCGCGGCGGAAATATTTGAGCGTTGCGTCCTGCCCGTCGACGAGCGCGACGACGATGTCGCCTTCGCGCGCGGTGCTCGCTTTCTGGATCAGCGCATAATCGCCGTCGAAGATGCCCGCCTCGACCATCGAGTCGCCCGACACTTCGAGCGCATAATGTTCGCCCGAGCCGAGCAGTGCGGCGGGAACCGCCAGATTATTATGTTCTTCGAACGCCTCGATCGGGACGCCGGCGGCGATCTTGCCATGCAGCGGCACCTCGATGATGTCGTTGGCGGCGATCGGCCGTAGCGCGGGAGCAGGCTTGCGCAGCGGGACGATATTGTCGCGATCATTGCGTACAGGCTTGGCCGCTTCGGGCACCTTGAGCACCTCCAGCGCGCGTGCGCGGTTGGGCAGGCGGCGGAGAAAACCTCTTTCTTCCAAAGCACTTATCAGACGGTGTATGCCCGATTTCGACTTCAGGCCCAGCGCCTCCTTCATCTCCTCGAACGATGGCGAGATGCCGCTCGTGTCGAGACGTTCCTGGATGAAGTGGAGCAGCTCATGCTGCTTTGCGGTCAACATCGGTCGTTCTCCATGATGCCAATTCCGGACATAGAGAGAACGATAGTGGAACAAAGCGGAACTTGTCAAGCGATGACGATATAGTCCGCCATGTCGTCTGCCGTGCGGGCGGGCGCGCCAATCTCGCGGATCAACAAGGCATTGGCCGATGCGAGCGGCAGCGTGAGACCGCTCTCCTGCCCGAAGAGCGGAGTCAGCCGTCCCCCTTCGAGTCGCGCGCGGAGATAGTCGCGGCGCGTCCCGCCCTCGGCCAGCGCCGCGGCGAGCGGCGCCCGATGCATGGCGGGAAAAGGATCGCGTGCGCCGGCGAGGTGGCGGACGAGCGGCAGGAGGAACAGCGTCGCGGTGACATATGCTGACGACGGATTGCCGGGCAGGCCAAGCAGGATCGCATCGCCGATCGTCCCGGCGATCAGCGGCTTGCCCGGGCGCATTGCGATTTTCCAGAAATCGAGCTGACCGCCGGCGTCTTCGAGCGCGCCACGGACATGGTCGTGATCGCCGACCGAGGCGCCGCCCACCGTGACGATGACGTCGTGACGTCGCGCCAATTCCTCGAGAAGCTTGGCAAGTGTCGAGCGATCGTCGCGGATATGGTGCGGCAAGATGGCTTCGGCGACCTCGCCGACGAGCATCGCGGCGAGCATCGCGCCATTGCTGTCGGGAATCTGGCCGGGGGCGAGCGGGTGTCCCGGCTGGACGAGTTCGTCACCGGTCGTGAGGATCGCGACGCGCGGACGGCGGCCGACGACAAGCTGGCTCGCGCCGCTCATCGCCGCGGCGGCGATCGCACCCGGGGTCAGGCGCGCGCCCGCCGGCAGCAGGCAATCTCCCGTCGCGAAATCGATAGCGCGCGCGCGGATATGGCGACCATACGCTCCGGGGCCATCGCCCATCAGGGTCAACCGCGCGCCGTCGCGTGCGACGTCCTCCTGAACGATCACCGTGTCGGCGCCGGCGGGAAGCATCGCGCCGGTGAAAATCCTCATTGCCTCGCCGGATTCTACGATGCGTTCCGGCGCGGCCCCGGCGGCGGCTTCGCCGATGACCGACCATGGCCCGGGCAGGTCGTCGAAACGGATTGCATAACCGTCCATCGCCGACATGGGAGCGGCGGGCTGGTCGCGCAAAGCGACGACATCGTTTGAAAGATAACGGCCAAGCGATTCGGAAAAGGCGATATTTTCGCTCGCTAGCGGCGCACGCAGCGCGAGCAGCCGGGCTTGCGCTTCCTCGACGGGAAGCAGTTCGCTCATTCGGCGCGCCAGTCGCCCGAGCGCCCGCCGCTCTTTTCGAGCAGGCGGATGTCGCCGACTATCATCGCGCGGTCTAGCGCCTTCGCCATGTCGTAGAGCGTGAGCAGCGCAACCGACGCGGCCGTGAGCGCCTCCATCTCGACCCCGGTCGGGCCGGTCGTCTGTGCGGTAGCAGAAACCGATATGCCGCTGTCTTCCCATGCAAAATCGACGCCAATCTTGGTCAGCGCAAGCGGATGGCAGAGCGGGATGAGGTCGGCGGTGCGTTTCGCAGCCATGATCCCGGCGATGCGTGCGGTCGACAGAACGTCGCCCTTGGGCGCATTGCCGCTGCGGATCGCTTCGAGCGCGGATGGCGACATGGTGATGCGGCCACCGGCGACCGCACGGCGCTGCGTTGCGGGTTTGGCGCCGACATCGACCATTGACGCAGCCCCGCTTTCGTCGAGGTGCGTCGGCCGCGTCACGCTGCGTCGCCCGTGAGCAACGTACGCGTTGCCGCCGTGACGTCATCCTCGCGCATCAGGCTTTCACCGACGAGAAAGGCGCGGACGCCGCTTTCCGCCAATCTTTCGCAGTCGGCATGGCTCGCGATGCCGCTTTCGCCGACGAGCAAGCTGCCCGGCGGGACCAGCTTTGCAAGGCGTTCGGTAACCGCGAGGTCGGTTTCGAAGGTACGCAGGTCGCGGTTGTTCACACCGATCAGCCGCGACTCGAGCTGGGCCAGCGCGCGGTCGAGTTCGGCTTCGTCATGCACCTCGACCAGCACGTCCATGCCGCGCTCGATCGCTGCGGCCTCGATCTCGCGCATCACGCCATCTTCGAGCGCGGCGACGATGATCAGGATCGCGTCGGCGCCGATCGCGCGGGCTTCGGCGACCTGCCAGGGGTCGACCATGAAATCCTTGCGCAGCGCGGGAAGCGGGCACGCCGCACGCGCTGCGATCAGATAATCCTCATGCCCCTGAAAATAAGGCGCGTCGGTCAGGACCGAGAGGCACGCGGCCCCGCCGGCGGAATAGGCACGGGCGTGATCGGCAGGATCAAAATCCTGTCTTATCAGTCCTTTGGACGGCGAAGCCTTCTTTACTTCGGCAATCAGGCCGAAGTCGCCCGCGTCGATCTTTGCCCGCAATGCAGCAGCGAAGCCGCGCACCGGACCAGCGTCGATCGAATCGAGGTCCGCCAGGGAGCGCGAGGCGCGGCGCTCGGCGACTTCGTCGGCCTTGGTGGCAAGGATTTGGGTGAGCTTGTTCATTTATAGGCGATCCAGCAGTTGAGCAGCGCGTTGGCAAGACCCTTGTCAATCGCTTCGGCGGCTTCCTCGACGCCTTCGAGCAGCGTTTCTGCCGCACCCGCGACAACGAGCGCTTCGGCGGCATTGTAGAGCACCGCATCGCGGTACGCTCCCGGCTCGCCCTGAAGCAGGCTGCGCAGCGCCTTGGCATTATATTCGGCGTCGCCGCCGCGGATTTCTTCAAGCGACCGCGTCGGGAGACCCGCATCCGCGGCCACGCTGCGCTGCATGCGTACGCCTTCGGGCAAGATCACCGCCACCTCGTTGCCACCAGCAAGCGACAGTTCGTCGAGCCCCTCGTCGCCCGAAATAACACGTGAATGCTCGGTGCCGAGCCGATGCAGCGCCTCGGCATAGACTGGGACATAGGCGGGGCGTGCGATGCCGACGAGCTGGCGCGTGACGCGCGCGGGGTTGGCGAGCGGGCCCATCAGGTTGAAGATCGTGCGCCGCCCGATCGCCTTGCGGATCGGCATGATACGCTTCATCGCCGGATGGCGCGTTCCGGCGAAGAGAAAGCAGATGCCGAGGTCGGCGAGCTGTTCCTCGGCTTGCCGGTCGGCTCGCTCCATATCGAGCCCAAGAGCTTCCAAAGTATCGGCCGCACCAGATTTGGAAGAAGCCGCACGATTTCCGTGCTTTGCGACCGGAACCTCGCAGGCCGCGACGACGATCGACACCGCGGTCGAGACGTTGAGCGTATGATGGCCATCGCCGCCGGTGCCGCAAACGTCGATCGCGCCTGCGGGCGCGTCGATCGGGATCAGCCGGTCGCGCATCGCCTGTGCAGCGGCGGCGATTTCGACCATCGTTTCGCCGCGGTCGGAGAGCGCGGTCAGAAATTCGACGATATTTTCGTCGCTGGCACCGCCATCGAGCATCGTGGCGAAGGCATCGGCCGCCTCGTCATGTTCGAGCAACCCGGCGGGGTCGGGAAACGGACCGAAGCGGCTCATGCGGCTTTCCGTTCGCCGACCGGCAACCCCGCGATTTTCAGGAAATTGGCGAGCATCGCATGACCATGTTCGGTCGCGATGCTTTCGGGGTGGAACTGAACGCCGTGGATCGGCAATTCAACATGGCGGAAGCCCATGACCGCGCCGTCGTCGCTGGTCGCGTTGATCACGAGATCGGCGGGAATGTCGACGACTTCGAGGCTGTGATAGCGCGTCGCCTGAAAAGGCGAGGGCAGGCCGGCGTAAAGCCCGCTGTTGTCGTGGCAGACGGGCGAGGTCTTACCATGCATCAGATGGCCGCGCTGGACGGTGCCGCCAAAATGCTGGCCGATCGCCTGATGCCCGAGGCACACACCGAGCAACGGACGAGACGCTTCGGCGCAGGCAGCGACGAGATCGAGGCTGATCCCCGCTTCGTTCGGGGTGCAGGGGCCGGGAGATATGAGGATCGCGTCGGCGCCGGTCGCGAGCGCGTCGCTCGCAGTCAGCGCATCGTTGCGCTCGACACGCACGTCGACTCCCAGCTCGATCAGATAATGAACGAGGTTGAAGGTGAAGCTATCATAATTGTCGATGACGAGGATCATGGGGGCGCACTAACGATTTTGCCGGGGTTGGGGAAGGGATAGAAGCTTTTCTGCACCCAAACCCAACTTCGTCATTCCGCGAAAGCGGGAACCCAGTTGGCACGGCTGCTCGCTGGGTTCCCGCTTTCGCGGGAATGACGAAGGGGCTGTGTTACTGGGCCATCAGTTTCGCAAGGTCGTCCTTCCAGAATTTCGCCCAGGTGTGGGTGCTGTGCCCCCTGGTTTCGGGGCTCGCCGCGATGAGGATGAAGGTCGTCGTCTTCAGGCGCGCCGCGGCCTTTTCGGTGATGCCATAGGCGGGCGGGTTGATGAAATCGTCGGCCGAGTTAATCCAGAGCACCGGCACCTTGATCTTTTCGAGGTTCGGCCAGGGATTATACGTTCGCGAGCTGTCGAGCTGATAGATGGTGTCGTTCGCGTCGTTGCGGCCGTAGGTGCGGGCGAAAGCCTCATCCTTGTATTTCTCCGCTGCTTCGCGCGTCGGATATTGTGCCTGCAGCGCGTAAGGATTGGCGCCTGCGATCAGGCTGAGCGATGCTGCGGTGCGCAGGCCCGCCGCGGGTGGGTCGGTGTAATTGCCGCCGTTCCACGATGGATCGGCCTTGATCGCGTCGATCGACAGCACGCGCCACATACGGTTCTGACCCGCGATCTCGACGGGCAGGCACGCGAAGGGCGCGAGCTTTTCGGTGAAATCGGGCCAGGTCTCGCCCCAGACGAAGGCGTGCATACAGCCCATCGACGTGCCCAGGATCAGCTTCAGTTTCTGCACGCCGAGCTTCTCGGTGAGCATCCGGTACTGCGCGCTGACCATGTCGTCATAATCATATTTGGGGAAGTTCATCCGCATGCCGTCGCTCGGCTTTGACGAGCCGCCGTGACCGATATTATCAGGCAGGATGATGTAATATTTTTTCGTGTCGAGCAGCTGGCCGGGGTCGAATAATTCGTTCGCGAACTGCGGCTGGAAGAATTGTTTCCCCGTACCGCCGGTGCCGTGGAGGATCATCACCGCATTGGTAACATGGCCCTTTTTGTCGCGCTGCGGCGTGCCGAGCGTCGTATAATGCATCTTGAGTTCGGGCAGTTTTTCGCCCGTGGCGAAGGTGAAATCCTTGAGGATCGCGTCGCCTTCGACGGCTCCTTCGACAGTCTGGGCATGGGCTGGCGTGACGCTGGCGAACAGCAGGGCGAGCGGAGCGAGGAGTTTGTGCATGGCGGGACGCTAGCGCGCGGCCCGATCAGGTCAAGTTATTGCCCGTACCCCGGCGTACCCGCGAGCCGCACCGCCTCGCGCGCTGCGGCGAAGAGCGCGCCCGCCTTGGCCTCGCATTCGCGCTGTTCATAGGCGGGGTCGCTGTCGGCAACGATGCCCGCGCCTGCTTGCACATGCATTTCGCCGTCCTTGACGATCGCGGTGCGCAGCACGATGCAGCTGTCCATATTGCCGTCGGGCGCGAAATAGCCGACGCCGCCGGCATAAGGCCCGCGCGCATCGGCTTCGAGTTCGGCGATGATCTGGCACGCGCGGACCTTGGGCGCGCCGCTGACGGTGCCCGCCGGGAAGCCCGCGAACAGCGCGTCGATTGCATCCTTGTCGGGCGCGATGCGGCCGATGACGTTCGAGACGATGTGCATGACGTGGCTGTAGAATTCGACGGTGTAGCTGTCGGTCACCGTGACGCTGCCGCCGATTGCAGCGCGGCCAACGTCGTTGCGGCCGAGGTCGAGCAGCATCAGATGTTCGGCGCGTTCCTTGGGGTCGGCGAGCAGGCTCTCGCGGTTCTCGACATCCTCGGCGCTGGTACGGCCGCGCGGGCGGGTGCCGGCGATCGGGCGGATGGTGATTTCGCCGTCCCTGACCCGGACCAGGATCTCGGGCGACGAGCCGATCAGCGCGAACCCGGGCAGGTCGAGGAAATAGAGGAAGGGCGAGGGGTTGATGCGGCGAAGCGCGCGGTAAAGATCGAAGGGCGGCAGGTCGAACGGCGTCGAGAAACGCTGCGACAGCACGACCTGAAAAATGTCGCCCGCGGCGATATAGTCCTTCGCGGTCGCGACCATCCTGGCGAAATGCGCGGGGGTCGTTGCGGCGTTTGCGGCGATATCGGTCGGCAGCGCGTCGGTCGCGGCGCGCTCGGCGTGGGCGCTGACGCTCGACAGGCGCGCGGCGATGGTGTCGAGCCGGTCCTGTGCCGCCTCGATCATCCGGTCGATGGCGCCCTCCGGATCGGGCCAGATCGGCGCGATCAGGAAGAGTTCGTCGGCGAGGCGGTCGAACACCAGGATAACCGTCGGGCGCACGAACACCATGTCGGGAAGGCCGAGACCCGGCCCCGGCGCGCGCGGGATGCGCTCGACGAGGCCGATCGTTTCATAGGCGAAGAAGCCGACGAGCGTCGCGAGCGCCTTGGGTAGCCCCTCTGGCACGTCGAAGCGGCATTCGGCGACGAGATCGCGCAGCGCCTGCAGCGCAGGGGTGGCGAGCGGCTCGAACGCCTCGCGGTCGCGGCGCCAGTCGCGGTTGATCCGCGCGGCGTCGCCGGTGACTTCGAACATCAGGTCGGGGTCGAGTCCGAGCAGGCTGTAGCGCCCGCGCGTCTCGCCGCTTTCGACCGATTCGAGCACCCAGTCTCCGCGCCCCGGCTCGATCAGCTTGAGCGCCGCCGAAACGGGGGTTTCGATGTCGGCGATCAGCCGCTGCCAGACGACCGCGCCGCGGCCCTGCGCCAGCGCTTCGAGCGCTGTTGCTCTGCCTTCGAGGCTCACCCTTATTCGGAGACCGGCGCGGTGCCGGTCAGCTCGGCGCGCAGCTGGTTGACGAGATCCTTGTTGATCGTCACGCCCACACGGCGCTTGGCTTCGGCGGCGAGCTGCTCGATCAGTTCATTGCCGAAGGCGGGGGCGAGCGGCTGCGCGATCGCGGCGACGCGTGCCGGCTCGATCGCTTTCGGATCGGGGCGCTGAACGTCGTTGAGCGCGATCACCATCCAGCCGCGGTTACCGGGGATTTCGAGCGTCTTGACGCTGTTCTTCGCCATCGAGAAGAGCAGGGCAAGTTCGGGCGGAACGGGCTTGCCGCCAGCACCGAGTTCGGCGCGGCGGCCGCCGATCGTCTGGACATTGCCGATATTTGGGCCGGCAGCGGCGACGGCTTCGTTCAGGCTCTTGCCGCCTTCGACCGCCTTGACGATCGCGCGGGCTTTCCCACGGGCGACCTTCTGCCCCTCGGCAAAACGCCATTCGCTGAGCAAGTCGCCGCGAATCTGCGCGAACGGCGGCGGCGCCGCGGCGGTGATCGATTTCACGGCATAGACGGCGAATTTCTCATTCTCGACGAGCGTGGCGATATGGCCTTCGCCTTCGCCGGCGGCCTGGAAAGCCTGTGCGACGAGCGGTGCCAGCTCGGGCGCCGGGACGAAAGCGGGCTGGGCGGGGGCGCGGCCGCTGGGCAGGATTGCGGGCGTCTCGACAAGCTGGAGCTTGCGGTCGGCGGCGACTTCCTCGACCGACGCGCCGCCGTTCACGGCGTCCTGGATCGCGTTATAATAGTCGACGATCGCCTCGTTCGCCTTGTTCTTGGCAAGCTCAGTGCGGATCTCGGCGCTGGCGTCGGCGAGGCTGCGCGCGGGCTTCGCGGTCACATCCTCGACGCGCGCGACGGTCCAGCCGAGGCCGGTCTGCGTCGGGCCGATCAGGTCGCCCCGCCTGGCGGCGAAGGCGGCCTTGGCCGCCGCGGCGCTGCTCGTCGCGGCAAAGGCCGACTGGGTCAGGTCGCCGGTGGTCGAAGCCGAGAGGCCCGCGGCCTGCGCCGCGGCGGCGAGCGGAGTCCCGCCGCGAACCTTGGCGGCCAACGCGGTGGCTGCGGCCTGATCGGGGACGATCACCTGCGCGAAGCGGCGCGTCTCGCTCGCGGTATATTGCGCGGCATTGTCCTTGTAGACCTTGGCGATTTCGGCGTCGGTGACGGCGGGCACCGGCACTGCGGCGCGGTCGAACAGCGCGTACTGGATCACGCGGCGCTCGGGGACGGTGAACTTGGCGGTATTCTGCGACAGGAACGTCTTCAGCGCGGCGTCGCCGGGATCGGCGGTCGGCGCGAAGGGGCTCGCCGGAATGAAGGTCGCCTGCCCGCGACGCTGTTCCATCAGCAGCGCGGCATAGGGCTGGGCCATGCCCGGCGCGATGCGGGGCATCATGGCGATCGGTGCGGCGAGCTGCTCGATCAGCAGCTGCTGGCGCAGGTCGCGACGAAGCTGCGTTTCGGTGAGGCCGTTCTGGCGCAGGAAATTCTCGAAGACCTTCTGGTCGAACTTGCCTGATACGCCGGCAAAGGCGGGCAGATCGGCGATGCGCCCGTCGATCAGCCGCTTGCTGACGCTGAAACCCATGTCGGTCGCGAACTGGTCGAAGGCGCTCCCCTCGACGAGTTGATCGAGCACCTGGTCGAGCCCGCCCGCTTCAACGAACGCGGCCATCGTCAGGCCCGGTTGCCGCTGCCGCGCCTGATCATAAGCCTGGCGCGCGCGGTCGCGCAGTTCGCCGACGCCGATCTGTTCGCTGCCGACCTTGGCGACATTGGCGCCGCCGAGCCCGCCGAAACTCGAATTGCCCGTCACATCGCCCAGCGCGAAGGCGAGGCCGACGAGGACGACGAAGCCGAGGGCAAGGAATTTGCCGATCGTCGAGGAAAACATGGCGCGGATAGCGGTAATCATGGAGCAGGCATTCTTTCCGGCAGGGCGCGGGTCACGCGCGATTGCGCGCTGCTTTAGGCGGGAGGCGGGGCCGCATCAAGGCCGGAAAGGGGCTTTATCGCCTGTGCGCGACGCGGCTTGCCTATCGCGCCCGTGCGCCGCTAGGGCGGGGGCAAGGTTCGAATAGAGGGAGACGCAGATAAATGACGCGGCGCAAATATGTGGTCGGCAACTGGAAGATGAACGGGCTTTCGGCGGCAATAGGCGAAGCGCAGGCGATCTTTGCCGCGGCGGACGAGCATGCCGCCGTCGACGTCGCGATCTGCCCGCCCTTCACGCTAATAGGCGCGATGGTCGCTGCCGCGCCGGGGAAAGCGGTCGGCGGACAGGATTGCCATAGCGCTTCCTCGGGCGCCTTCACCGGATCGGTCGCGGCGGCGATGCTCGCCGACATCGGCGCGAGCGTCGTGATCGTCGGGCATAGCGAGCGCCGCGAAGGCTTCGCCGAAAGCGACGCCGACGTGCGCGCGAAAGCCGAAGCTGGCCTTGCCGCCGGCTTGTCGATGATCCTGTGCGTCGGCGAACCGCGCGAGGTCCGCGAATCGGGCGGTGCTATCGACTATGTCCTCGCGCAGATCGCTGGATCGGTGCCCGAAAGCTTCGACCCGTATCGCCTTGCCATCGCTTATGAACCGATCTGGGCGATCGGGACCGGGCTGGTGCCGACGGCCGCCGATGTCGCGGCAATGCATGGTGCGATCCGTGGGGCACTGGCGGCGCGGTTCGGCGGCGCGGCAGAGGATATGCGTATTTTGTACGGCGGGTCGGTCAATGGCGAGAACGCCGCCGAACTGCTGGATGTCGGTGACGTCGATGGTGCGTTGGTGGGCGGCGCCAGCCTGACGGCTGCCAAGTTCGTACCAATCATCGCGGCAGCGGCGACACTCGCGGGTTGAAGCGAAGCCGCTTCGTCTCTATGTGCGCCGCGGGCGCGGTCCGTTTGAGGCCGCGCAAGTTCGGGAAAATATGATGTCCAGTCTCTTCACCTTCATCCTCGTCCTGCAGGCGCTCGTCGCCGCGGTGATGATCGGCGTCATTTTGATGCAGAAGTCGGAAGGTGGCGGTCTGGGCGTCGGCGGCAGCCCCGCGGGCCTGCTTTCGGCGCGCGGCGCGGCGGATTTCATGACCCGTGCGACGACGATCCTTGCGACGGCTTTCGTCGCACTGTCGATCGTGCTTGCGGCGATGGCCTCGGTTGGCCGCAGCGGTTCGACGATCGACACTTCGCTGTCGAAAACGGCGCAGACGAGTGGCGCGGCTCCGGCCTCGTCGCTAACCGGCGCGACGCAGCCGGCCCCTGCTGGCACAGCGCCGGCGAGCGACGATCCGTTGGCAGCCGCAGCCGCAGCCGCTGCTGCAAGCCAGGAAGCCGCCCCGGCTCCCGCTCAGGCACCGCCCGCCAAGAAATAACCGGCGGCTTCGGCCTCCACCTTAAACCCGCCCGGCGGAAAATATTTCCGCCGGATGCGATTCGACGGCTTGCGCCGTCCCCCTCCCGTTGAGTAAGTCTTTCCTCCCATGGCGCGGTTCATTTTTATCACCGGCGGCGTGGTCTCCTCGCTTGGCAAAGGTTTGATGGCGGCTAGCCTCGCGGCTTTGCTGCAAGCGCGTGGATATCGCGTCCGTATCCGGAAGTTCGATCCGTATCTGAACGTCGATCCGGGCACGATGTCGCCCTATCAGCACGGCGAGGTCTATGTGACCGACGACGGCGCCGAAACCGACCTCGACTTGGGGCATTATGAACGCTTTACCGGCGTTGCAGCGCGCCAGAGCGACAATGTCACCTCGGGCCGCATCTATCAGGGCATCATCGCCAAGGAGCGCCGCGGCGACTATCTGGGCGCGACGGTGCAGGTCGTCCCGCACGTCACCGACGCGATCAAGGAATTCGCGCGCACCGACATCGACGACCTCGATTTCGTGCTGTGCGAAATCGGCGGCACCGTCGGAGATATCGAATCGCTGCCCTTCATCGAAGCGATCCGCCAGCTCAAGAATGAAGAGGGGCGCGAAAATGCGATCTCGGTGCATGTCACGCTGGTGCCGTACATCGCGGCCGCGGGCGAACTGAAGACCAAGCCGACGCAGCACAGCGTGCGCGAACTGGCGTCGCTCGGCGTTCAACCCGATATCCTGCTCTGCCGCTGCGAAAAGCCGCTGCCCGAGACCGAGCGCGCCAAAATCGCGCTCTTCTGCAACGTCCGCAAGGAAGCGGTCATCCCCGCACTCGACGCCGACAGCATCTATTCCGTCCCGGTCCAATATCATGGCGAGGGGCTGGACAGCGAGGTTTTGCGTGCGTTCGGCATCAAGGACGCGCCCGCGCCCGACCTGTCGCGCTGGTACGACATCATGGACCGCAAACAGCATCCCGAAGGCGAAGTCACTATCGGCGTCGTCGGCAAATATGTTTCGCTGCCCGACGCGTATAAGTCACTGAACGAAGCGCTGGTCCACGGCGGCATGGCGCACCGGGTCAAGGTCAACATCCGCTGGCTCGATGCCGAAATGTTCGAGCGCGACGAGGATCTCGCCGCCAATCTCGAACCGATGCACGGCATTCTCGTCCCCGGCGGCTTCGGCGAGCGCGGCTCCGAAGGCAAGATTTCGAGCGTGCGTTTCGCGCGCGAACGCAATGTGCCCTTCTTCGGCATCTGCCTCGGCATGCAAATGGCGTGCATCGAGGGGGCGCGGAACACGAGCGGTATCGCCGACGCATCGAGCACCGAATTCGGCCCGACCGACGAGCCTGTCGTCGGCATGATCACCGAGTGGATGAGCGACGAAGGCTTGCAGAAGCGCGGCGCCGACACCGATCTGGGTGGCACGATGCGGCTGGGCGCCTATGAAGCGAAACTGTCGCCGAACAGCCATGTCGCGAGCGTCTATGGCGCGAACGACATCAGCGAGCGGCATCGTCACCGCTACGAGGTCAACAACGCCTATCGCGAGCAGCTCGAGAAGGGCGGTCTCGTCTTTTCGGGCATGTCGCCCGACGGCATGTTGCCGGAAATCGTTGAGCGCCCGGACCATCCGTGGTTTATCGGGGTGCAGTTCCACCCGGAACTCAAATCGAAGCCGTTCGATCCGCATCCCTTGTTTGCGGGTTTCATCGAAGCGGCGGTGAAACAGAGCCGGCTGGTCTAGACCGGGGCAAAAGGGGTGTAGGGGAATGGATCACGCGAGACTCGCCGAGTTGCAGGGCCCCGACAGCATTTTTTCCGGGCTCTCGGTCGAAGATTGGGCCGAAATCGCGAGCCGGGCGGTGCATGTCAATTTCGTCAAGGGTAAGGAATTGCTCGTCCAGGGCGACCCGGGCGACATGATGCTGATCCTGACCGAAGGCACCGCGCGCGTGTCGATGCTGACCTCGGGCGGCCGCGAAATCGTGCTCGCCTATGCCGAACCCGGCGCGATCCTGGGCGAGATCGCCTTGCTCGACGGCGGCGAACGCACCGCATCGGTAACCGCGACAAGCGCGGGTAGCGCGTTGCAGCTTGGCCGCAATGCGCTCAAGGATTTCGCCGCGAGCCACCCCGAATTCGCATGGTCGCTGATGCAGCAGCTTGCGCGGCGGCTGCGCACCGCCGACCAGACGATCGAGAGCGACCGCGCCTATGCGTCCGGCCCGCGGCTCGCGCGCTATCTCAAGCGCCTGATTCGCAAGGATGTCGAGGCGTCGCACCGCGTCGAGCTCAGCCAGACCGAGCTTGGCAATTTCGCGGGTATGAGCCGCGAGCATATCAACCGCCAGCTCAAGAGCTGGGAAGAGTCGGGCGTGATTTCGCTGGAGCAGGGACGCGTGCGTGTGCTCGATGCCGATATGCTGGAAGATATCAGCGAGAGCGAGGGATAACAAAGGCTCGCCGGGTTCCCGCTTTTGCGGGAATGACGAATTTGAAGTGCGTTGTGATTGGCCGGAATCACAACGCCCGGGCCTCGCTTTGCGAAACCCGGGCGCCTGTGACGAACACTCGCCATCCCCCTTTGTTGCAGACCCGGCGAAAGGTCTGCACTCCCTGGAGCCGGGCCTTTGGGCCGCGTTGAACCAGAAGCAGCGTGGGTAGGTCCGCAGGGGGGCTTTGTCACTCTCTGACGGGCACTTGGCCCTGCTTTTGCCGGGCGCTGTGACCTATCGGCAACACATTCCGCAAATCATTTGCCGTTTGACGCCATGCCGGCGGCCATTGCCAGCGGTGCCGGCGCTGCTTAAAGCGGCGCTATGCGTGTCATTCCTCATGCGCCGCAAAGGCACATCGCTCCATGATCCTGCGTCCGTACGAACGCACCATCTTCAAACGCTATATGCTTCCGCAGCGCGGCGAAGGGTTCATCTTCGTCGCGGCGGCGTTCAGCTTTATGGCGGTCACGCTGGGCGTCGCGGCGCTGGTGATCGTGATGAGCGTGATGAACGGCGTGCGCAGCGACCTGTTCGACAAGATCGTCGGGCTCAACGGCCATGCGGTGGTGCAGGGATTTGGGGGGCGGCTCGACGACTGGCAGGACGTACTGAGACAGGCGAAGGCGACGCCGGGCGTCGTTTCGGCGACGCCGCTGATCGAGCAGCCGTTGCTCGGCACCTTCAGCGGGCGCGTCGAGGGCATTTTGGTGCGCGGTATGCTGGTGCCCGACATCCGCAAGAACGAGACGCTGAACGGCAAGGTGCTGCAGGGCAGCCTCGACACGCTGACCGCCGGATCGGGCAATATCGCGATCGGTAGCGAGCTGGCGCGCAACCTTGGCGCAACCGTCGGGTCGAACCTGACGATCATCAATCCGGCGGGCCGCTCGACGCCATTCGGCACCGTGCCCCGCGAAATCAGCTATCGCATTTCGGCTATTTTCGAGATTGGCGTCTATGATTTCGACAAAGCCTATGTCGTGATGCCGATGGAAGATGCACAGTTGCTCCTCTTGACCGGCGATCAGGTCGGGATGATCGAGATCAAGACCACCGACCCCGACAAGGTCGGCGAGATATTGCGGCCGCTCGCCGAAAAGGTCGCGGCGCAGGCGGTTGTATCCGACTGGCGGTCGATGAACGCCAGCCTGTTCGAAGCGCTGTCGATCGAACGGGTGGCGATGTTCGTCATCCTGTCGCTGATCGTGCTGGTGGCGGCATTCAATATCGTCTCGTCTCTGATCATGCTGGTGCGGGCGAAGACGCGCGACATGGCGATCCTGCGCACGATGGGGGCGCCGCGCGATGCGGTGCTGCGTATCTTCATGACGATCGGTGTATCGATCGGCGTCGCGGGGACGCTCGTCGGCATGGGCTTCGGTTTCGGGCTGCTCTATTTCCGTGCCGGCGTGCTGCGCGGGGTAGAGTTCCTGACCGGCCAGCCCTTGTGGGACCCCTCGATCCGCTTCCTTACCGAATTGCCGTCGAAACCCGACCCGTTCGAGATCACCGGGATCGCGGTGATGGCGATCGTCTTCAGCTTCCTCGCGACGCTCTATCCGGCGTTCAAGGCGGCGAACACCGATCCGGTGCAGGTGCTGCGTTATGAGTGACATGATCCTCGAACTGCATGCGCTCAAACGCAGCTTTACGCAGGGCGACGTCACCATCGACGTGCTGCGTGGGGTCGATGCCCATCTGAAGCGCGGCGAAATCGTCGCGCTCCTCGGGCCGTCGGGGTCGGGAAAGTCGACGATGTTGCAGGCCGTGGGCCTGCTCGAAGGCGGATTCGACGGAACGATCAGCATCGACGGCCATGACGTCACGCGATATGATCAGGGCGAGCGGACGAAGACGCGGCGCGAGAAGATCGGCTTCGTCTATCAGTTCCACCACTTGCTCCCCGATTTCAACGCGATCGAGAATGTGATCCTGCCGCAGTTGATCCGCGGGGCCGGGCAAGCTGAGGCCGAGGAACGCGCTGCAGACCTGCTCGGACGGCTGGGGCTGGCCGAACGATTGCATCACAAGCCGAGCAAGCTGTCGGGCGGCGAGCAGCAGCGCGTCGCGGTGGCACGCGCGCTCGCGAACCGGCCCTTGTTGGTCCTCGCCGACGAGCCCACCGGCAATCTCGACGAGGCGACGGCGGATCGGGTGTTCGACCAGTTCGTCAAGCTGGTGCGCGATCATGGCTCGGCCGCGCTCGTCGCGACTCACAATGAGCGGCTCGCGGCGCGGATGGACCGCGTGCTGCGCTTGCACGACGGGCGGATCGAGGCGTAGGCTCGCGCGACAAGAAGGGGACGGACTATGTCATTGTACGATCTTTCGGCGAAGCTGCCCGGCGGCGGCGCCCAATCGCTGGCCGACTATCGCGGAAAGGTGCTGCTGATCGTCAACACCGCGTCGAAATGCGGCTTCACCCCGCAATATGAGGGGCTGGAGGAGCTTTACCGCGACTATAAGGACCGCGGGCTCGAGATCCTCGCCTTTCCATGCAATCAGTTCGGTGCGCAGGAGCCGGGCGATGCGGCGGAAATCGCGAATTTCTGTTCGCTGACCTACGACGTCAGTTTCCCGCTGATGGCGAAGATCGACGTCAATGGCGACGATGCCGATCCGATCTTCAAGCATTTGAAGAAGGAAAAGACCGGGCTGCTCGGCAGCGGGATCAAGTGGAATTTCACCAAATTCCTTGTCGACCGCGAAGGCAGGACAGTGTCGCGCCACGCGCCGACGACCAAGCCCGAGCAATTGCGCAAAGAGATCGAGGAACTGCTGGGTTAAGCCTTGGCAGAATCAGTGCTGTCACTGTAGCGTCATCTGATGGCCTTCAGCCCCTTTGTCCCCCTGCGCGTCTTTTCCAGTTTCACCATGCTGGAGGGGGCGATCGAGCCCAAGCTGATCGCCAAGGCTGCGCGCGAGCGCGGGTTTCCGGCGATCGCAGTCGCCGATCGCAACGGCCTTTACGGCGTCATGGCATTCGGCGAGGCGTGCAAGGCGGCGGGCGTGCAACCGATCGTCGGCACGCTGCTGAGCGTCGCGCGCCCGGGGCAGCGGCTCGCGAACGGCGCGCCGCTGATCGACTGGCTGGCGCTCTATGCGCAGGACAATGCCGGATATGACAATCTGTGCGCACTGGTTTCGGCGGCACATCTCGGCCGCCCGGTCGAGCAGGACCCGCATGTGCTGCTGTCCGACATCGCGGGCAGGACCGATGGGCTGATCTGCCTCACCGGCGGCGGCGAGGGTGCGCTCGCGCGTTTGCTCGCGGGCGAGCAGAAGAGCGCGGCCGACGACTATGTCGAGCAATTGGAGGCGCTGTTCAGCGGGCGGCTCTACATCGAACTGTCACGGCGCGGCGATGCGACCGAGATCGCGGCCGAAGCGGCGCTGATCGATCTGGCTTATGCGCGCGCGCTGCCGATCGTCGCGACCAACCCCGCGAACTTTGTCGAACCCAATTTCCACCCCGCGCACGATGCGATGCTGTGCATTGCGCAGTCGGCGTATGTCGAGAGCGAGGACCGCCGCGTTTCGAGCCCGGAAGCCTGGCTGAAACCGGCCGAGGCGATGGAAGACGCCTTTTCGGATCTGCCCGAGGCGATCCGCAACACGCTCGTCGTCGCACAGCGCTGCGCATTCATGGCGCCGAAGCGCGCGCCGATCCTGCCGAGCCTCGCCGGCGACCGCGAGGGCGAGGCGGCACAGCTCAAGGCCGACGCGCATGCGGGTCTCGACGCGCGGCTCGCGCATTATCCCGAGCTGACCGACGAGGAGCGTGAAGCCTATGTCACGCGCCTCGATTTCGAAGTCGACGTCATCACCCAGATGGGGTTCCCGGGCTACTTCCTGATCGTTGCCGACTTCATCAAATGGGCGAAGGCGCACGACATTCCGGTGGGACCGGGGCGCGGTTCGGGCGCGGGCAGCGTCGTCGCGTGGGCGTTGACGATCACCGACCTCGATCCGCTGAAGCTCGGCCTGCTGTTCGAACGCTTCCTCAACCCCGAACGCGTGTCGATGCCCGACTTCGACATCGATTTCTGCGAAACGCGGCGCGGCGAAGTGATCCGCTATGTGCAGGAGAAATATGGCCGCGATACGGTCGCGCAGATCATCACCTTCGGTAAGCTGAAAGCGCGCGCGGTGCTCAAGGACACGGGGCGTGTGCTCCAGATGAGCTATGGTCAGGTCGATCGCCTCGCCAAGCTGGTGCCGAACCATCCGACCGATCCGTGGACGCTCGAGCGCGCGCTGAACGGCGTTGCCGAGCTGATGACTGAGTACAAGCAGGACGACGGGGTGCGCCGCCTGTTCGATATGGCACGCCAGCTCGAGGGCTTGCCGCGGCACAGCTCGACCCACGCTGCGGGCGTGGTGATCGGCGACCGTCCGCTCGACCAGCTCGTCCCGCTCTATCGCGACCCGCGTTCGGACATGCCGGTGACGCAGTTCGACATGAAATATGTCGAGAGCGCGGGGCTGGTCAAATTCGACTTCCTCGGTCTCAAGACGCTGTCGGTGCTCAAGGAAGCGCGTCGCCTGCTCGCGCTGCGCGGGATCGACGTCGATCTCGATGCGCTGCCATGGGAAGACGCCGACGCGACGCCCAAGGTCTACGAACTGCTCCAGCGCGGCGAGACCGTCGGGGTGTTCCAGCTGGAATCTGAAGGCATGCGGCGCACGCTGTCGGCGGTGAAACCGACCAATTTCGGCGACATCATCGCGCTCGTCGCGCTCTATCGTCCGGGGCCGATGGACAATATCCCGCTGTTCGGAGCGCGCAAGAACGGGCGAGAAGCAATCGCTTACCCGCACCCCTTGCTCGAAGGCATCCTCGCCGAAACCTATGGCATCTTCGTCTATCAGGAACAGGTGATGCAGGCGGCGCAGATCCTCGCCGGCTACAGCCTCGGCGGCGCCGACCTCTTGCGCCGCGCGATGGGCAAGAAGGTCCAGGCCGAGATGGACGCTCAGCGCGACACGTTCGTCAAGGGCTGCGGCGAGCATAACCAGATCGCGCCCAAGGCGGCGAACGAGCTGTTCGACTTGATCGACAAGTTCGCGGGCTATGGCTTCAACAAGAGCCACGCCGCCGCCTATGCGCTGCTATCGTACCAGACGGCGTGGCTAAAGGCGCATTATCCGCACGAATTTTTCGCGGCATCAATGTCGTTCGACAGCCACCAGACCGATAAATTGTCGATCTTCATCGACGATATGCGGCGCCTCGAAGTCGAGATCTCTCCGCCGTCGGTCAATGACAGCGAAGCCGATTTCTCGGTCGGGCGGAGCGGAGAGGGCTTGGCCGAGGGGGGGCTGACGGTCCGTTATGCGCTCGGTGCGCTCAAGGGCGTTGGCGAGAAGGCGATGGAGGCCTTGGTCGCCGAGCGCGCGAAGGGCGATTTCGCATCGCTCGACGATTTCGCGAGCCGCATCGATCCCAAGCTGCTCAACCGGCGCCAGATCGAGGCACTGGCCGGGGCGGGGGCGTTCGATCCTATCGAGCCCGACCGTCCGCGCGCCTTCGCCGGTGCCGAGAGCCTGCTCGCCTGTGCCAACAGCTCGGCACACGAGCGCTCGACAGGGCAGGGCGGCCTGTTCGGCGGCGACATCGCGATCGCACCGGCGCTGCAACTGCCCGCAGCGGAACCGTGGACGCTCGCCGAGCGGATGACGCGCGAGAAGGATGCCTTCGGCTTCTATTTCTCGTCGCATCCGGTCGAGCAATATGAAGCGATCATCTCGGCGCGCGGCGCCCGGACCTACGGTGATATTTGCGCGAACGTCGAGATGACGCCCGGCACGCGTATTCCTATGACAATGGCGGGCATGGTCGAAAGCGCGCGGCCACGCGTGTCGCAGCGCGGCAATCGGTTCCTCAACCTGACGCTTTCCGACCGCAGCGGGCAATTCCAGTCGAGTTGTTTCGACGAGCAGGCGAGCAAGATATTGGAGGCGCTCGCAGCCGATGGCGGCTGCGCCATCCTTTCGGTCGAGCTCGACCTGCTCGAGGGCGAAGAAACGCCGCGCGTGACGGTGCGCGGCGCGCAACCGCTGGCCGAAATGGCGGCGACCGCAGCGCTGGAACTGACCTGTCGCGTCGTGCTGCCCGATGCGATTGCGGAGATGGCGCGCCTGCTCGAACGGCGCGAGGATGCGCGCGGGCGCGTGTTCATCCTGACCGAGGATCCCGACACCGGAGATGAACTTCGCATCAACCTTGGCCGCGGCTTTGCGCTGGGCCCCGATGTCGTTTCGCGGTTCGAAACGGTCGTGGGGGTTAGCGACGTGGCGCTGTCGCTGTTCACCCCCAAGGACTTTCGGGCGCGTTAGCGATCCACGGTCGCCGGGTTCCTTCGGCAACCGTCCAGCATGAAACAGGAGGGGGCGGAATGACCCGAACGATTACCGGTGCGTGTCTTTGCGGGGGTGTCAGCTTCGAGATCGTCGGCGAATTCGACGCCTTCTATCTTTGCCATTGTTCGCGATGCCGCAAGGGCAGCGGGTCGGCGCATGGCGCGAATCTGTTCTCGGCAACGGCAAAGCTCAACTGGTTGTCGGGGCAGGACAAGGTGAAGTCCTATCGTATTCCCGCGACCCGTCATCAAAGAGATTTTTGCTCCGAATGCGGGTCGGGGCTGCCGCGCGAGGTGATGCAGGGAGCGATGCTCGTCGTCCCGGCTGGAAGCATCGACAGCGCGATCGATATCCGGCCGACCGCGCATATCTGTTGTGACAGCCGCGCCGGATGGGACGCCGATCTGGAGACGGTTCCAAAGATTGGCGAACTTCCCGGCTGATCGCGCGGCTCGGTTTTCGCGCCGACCGATCCGTTGACGCTTGCGTAAACCGCATTCCTCGCCTTATCCCTAGGGCAAAGAAAAGAGAGGAATGCCCGATGTCCGGAATGCAGAGCCAGCCGCTGCTGGTCACCAGCCTGATCGACCATGCCGCGCGCGAGCATGCGGATCGCGAGATCGTCTCGCGCTGGGCCGACGGCAGCCAGACCCGCACGACGTGGGGTGAGGTCGGGCACGACGCGCGCCGCTTCGCCGCGGCCATGGTCAAGCTCGGGATGAACAAGGGCGACCGCATTGCGACGCTGGCGATGAACCATGGACATCATCTCGTCAGCTGGTACGGCGGCGCGGGCATCGGCGGGGTGCTCCACACGGTCAATCCGCGGCTGTTCGACGAGCAGCTGATCTATATCGTCAACCATGCCGACGACCGCGTGCTGCTGTTCGATGCGATGTTCCTGCCGATCGTCGAGCGGCTGCGCCCGCAATTGCCGACGGTCGAGCATTTCATCCTGTTCGATGCGCCGGCGCGCGAAGGCTATCTGTCGTACCGCGACCTGATCGATGCCGAGGATGGCAGTTTCGAATGGGTCGAACTCGACGAGCGCGATCCGGTCGGGCTTTGTTATACCAGCGGGACCACCGGCAATCCCAAGGGCGTGCTCTACGAACATCGCTCGAACGTCATCCATGCGATCACCGAAATCCAGCCCGACGTCTTCGGCCTGTCGAACCGCAGCGTGATCCTGCCGATCGTGCCGATGTTCCATGCCAACAGCTGGGGCGTGCCCTTCGCCGCCGCGACGGTCGGGGCCAAGCTGGTGTTCTCGGCGACCAACGATGCGCAGGTGCTGTGCGACCTGATGCACGACGAGGGCGTCACCCACAGCGCCGGCGTGCCGACGGTGTGGATCGCGATGTTCGCGCATATGGATGCAACCGGGATCGGTTACGGTAAGCTCGAGCGCGTGATCATTGGCGGTTCGGCGGCGCCGCGCGCGATGATCGAACGCTTCATGCGCGCCGGGATCGCGGTCGGTCATGCGTGGGGGATGACCGAAACCAGCCCGATCGGGACGATGGGCAAGCGGCCGTGGAACTGGGACGAACTGAGCTTCGACGAACAGGTCGACATCGTATGCCGTCAGGGCTGCCCGCCCTTCGGGGTCGAACTGCGCATCGTCGACGACGAGGACAAGGAACTGCCGCGCGACGGTGTGACCAGCGGGCGGCTGCAATGCCGTGGGCCGTGGATCATCCAGCGCTATTTCAAGGCCGATGTTGACGCCGCCGATGGCGACGGCTGGTTCGACACCGGCGACGTCGCGGTGCTGCACCCCGACGGCGTCATGCAGATCACCGACCGCGCGAAGGATGTGATCAAGTCGGGCGGCGAGTGGATCAGCTCGATCGAGCTCGAAAACGCCGCAGTCGGCGCGCCCGGAGTGCAGGAGGCAGCTGCGGTCGGCGTCTATCACCCGAAATGGGACGAACGGCCGATCCTGTTGATCGTCAAAAAGCCTGGGTCCGACGTGAGTGAGGCGGCGATCGTCGAATACCTCAAGGACAAGGTCGCCAAATGGTGGCTTCCCGACGAAATCGTCTTTGTCGATGAACTGCCACACACCGCGACGGGCAAGATTTTGAAGCGCCAGATCCGCGACGATTACAAGGATTACAAGCTGAAGTCGCTGGCAGCCGCCTAGAACAGCTCCATCTGCCCGTCGCGTTCCGGTGGACGGAACAGGTCGCTCCGGATCGGCGGAAAGCTCCGGTCCATGCCATGGTCGCGCGCCGCGCGTTTGACGCGCGTCCGGATAAGTTGCGCCCAGACGCCTTGACCTCTCATCCGTGTGAAGAAATCGGGGTCGTTGTCGCGGCCGCCGCGGATGTCCTGCACCATATGCATCACCTTGTCGGCGCGGTCGGGATAATGCGCCGCAAGCCAGGCGCGGAACAAGGGCGCGACCTCGAACGGCAGGCGCATCAATATATAGGATGCGCGGATTGCTCCGGCTTCGGCTGCGGCGGCCATGATTGCCTCGATCTCATAATCGGTGATCGCTGGGATGATCGGCGAGATGTTGACCTGCGTCGGCACACCCGCGTCGATCAGCTTGCGGATCGCCGCGAGCCGGCGGCGCGGGTGCGGCGCGCGCGGTTCGAGCGTGCGCGCGATGGCAGGGTCGAGCGTCGTTACCGACACCGCGACGCCGACCAGATTGTCGCGCGCCATGTCGGCGAGCAGGTCGATATCGCGCAGGACGCGATCGGACTTGGTGGTGATGATCAGCGGGTGGCGCGTTTCGGCAAGAACTTCGACGATCGAACGGGTGATGCCCCATTCGCGCTCGATCGGCTGGTAGCCGTCGGTGTTGGTGCCGATCGCGAGCGGTGCCGCCGTATAGCCGCGCTTCGCAAGTTCGGCGCGGAGCAGCTTGGCCGCGTCGGGTTTGGCGAAGAGCTTGCTTTCGAAATCGAGCCCTGGCGACAGGTCATGGAACGCGTGCGTCGGGCGCGCAAAGCAATAGATGCAGCCATGCTCGCAGCCGCGATAAGGGTTGATCGAGCGGTCGAAGCTGATGTCAGGCGACTTGTTGCGCGATATGATCGTCTTGGGATGCTCGATCGTGACCGTCGTGCGCAGCGGCGGGGCGTCGCCGTCGATCTCCTCCGCCGCGTCGAGCCAGTCGCCGTCGAGGACGCGCTCGGCCGATCCGGTGCGCGTTGGGCGCAGATTGGTCGGCGCGCCGCGGCCCGCGATCGGGGGGAGAGGTTTGGGCGATTCCACCGGCGGAGGATAATCCTCCGGTGAGAACAAATAAAGAACAAATCGACTATTCGGTCAGCCTCGGCATCAGCTCGACGAAATTGCAGGGCTTGTGGCGGCTGTCGAGCTGGGTGGACAATATGCCTTCCCACGCGTCGGTCACCGCGCCGGTCGAACCGGGGAGCGCGAAGATATAAGTGCCGCGCGCAACGACCGCACAGGCGCGCGACTGGATCGTCGAGGTGCCGATCGTCTGATAGCTTAGCCAGCGGAAGAGCTCTCCGAAGCCGGGGATGTCCTTGCCGTCGAGCCGGTGCAGCGCCTCGGGCGTCACGTCGCGTCCTGTCAGCCCTGTGCCGCCGGTGGTGATTACGACATCGACCTGCGTGTCGTCGATCCAGTTATGGAGGCGCGAGACGATCAGGTCGGTTTCGTCCTTGATGATCGCGCGCGCGGCCAGAATATGCCCCGCGCCGGTCAGCAATTCCTCGAGCTTGTCGCCAGACCGGTCATCCGCGGCGCTGCGGCTGTCCGAGATGGTCAGCAGCGCGATCCGGACGGGTTTGAAGACGAGGCTCTCGTCAATCGGCATTCGTAAGATCGCCGGCATAGCTCAGGCGCGTGCGGTCCTTACCATCGGGGAAACGCGGCCATTTGCCCTGCGCGAGCGCGGCGCGGCTGACCGATGGCTTGCCTTGCTGCGCTTCGTACATCCAGTAATTGCGCAGCACGATGCCGACATATCCGCGCGTTTCCCAATAGGGGATCGATTCCATGTAAAGCAGCGGGTCGCCATTATCGCGGATTTCGGTCTGCCAGCGCGCGACGGGCGCGGGGCCGGCGTTATAGGCGGCAATCACCTTGGGAAGCTGGCCGCCGGTCGACGGATCGCGGCTGAGATATTGCAGATAACTCTGTCCCATATCCATATTGACCGCGGGAATGCGCAGGTCGCCGGTGCCGCTGTCGCCGCGCCAGCGCGCCACGTCGCGCGCGGTGCCGGGGCGAACCTGCATCAGCCCGAAAGCGCCTGCGGGGCTGACGACGGCGCGCTGGAAGCGCGATTCCTGCAGCGTGTGCGCGAAGACGAGCGCCGGATCGACCTTCCATCCGCCATTGGGTTCCCATTTGGGCTGCGGATAGCGCGTCTGTGCCGCGAGCTTGCGGCCCTGCGGCGTGTTGTGCGCAAGATAGAGCTGCACCTCGGGCAAGCTGAGCGCGCCTGCCATCGCGAGCAATTGTTCATGCTGCCGCGCGTCGCCGATCAGCGCCTGATGGCGGAGCAGCGTCCCGGCATATTTATCCTCGCCGATCTCGGCGAACGCCATCGCGGCGCGGACATTGGGCAGGTCTTCGAGCGCGCGCCAGGCGCTGCGGTCGGCGCGCACATTTTCGCGCTGACGGTTCGGCTCGACGCCAAGTGTTTCGGCGGCCAGCAGGCCGTAGAAGGTTTCCTCATTGGACGCGGCAGCGCGCAGGCGCGTTTGCACCGACGCGGGCTCGCCCGCGGCGATCGCGGCACGTGCGGCCCAATAATAGGCGGCGGCGCGCAGCTCGCTGTCGGGCGCTTCCTTCGCGACGCGGTCGAAGGCGGTGAGCGCGGTGCGATAGTCGCGGGTGCGCCACGCGGCGAGCCCCTTGACCCATGCGCCCTGCGTCGACCAGGCGCCCTGACCGCTGCTGCATTCGTTCGCCAAGCGCAGCGCGTTGGCGTCATCATTCTCGATATAATAGGACCAGGCGACTTTCTGCCGCCATTCGTTGCGCGCCTCGGGGCTCAGTTGGTCGCCAACGGAGTTGAGTAACGCTTCGGCTCCCGCGGGATCGTCATTCTTGATCCGCTCCGGAATCGAACGGGCGAGCGCGGCCGCCGCGGGGTCGCCGCTGATGGCGTCGGCGCCAAGGCGGCGCGGGGCGCTGCCGGACCAGGCCAGCCTAGACTGGAACGGGAGCGTCGGAAGGTCGGTTGCGCCGCGCCGCGTCGCAAGCCGTCCGAGTTGGTCGGCCTGCGGCAGGAAAGGCGAGCGCGACAGGATCGGCATAATGTCGGCGATTTCGGCACGCGGGCTGTTCGCGGCGGTGAGCAGTTCGGCGCGCAGGAAATCGGAGAGCGGGCCGTTATCCGAACCGTCGAGCAGCGATTTGGCTTCGGCCCAGCGCTGGCCGCGGATCGCGGTGAGCACCTGCGTATAAAGCTGTTTCTGCTTCGACGACAAGATCTCGGGCACCGTCTGGGGCGCCGAGGCGAGGTCGCGGTCGCCCGCATCGGCGGCGAACGCCGGCGCGGAGATCAAGGAGATCGCCAGCACGGCGCATGAAATCATGGTTTTGGTCATATTCTGCATCCGTCAACGTCCCCGGTTGAACAGTTTCAGGCTATCCCATGCCGCCGCTTTCTGGGCGGGCCGAGCCAGCAGCATCGCGGGATGGGCGACTGCTACGGCCTCCATCTTGCCGCCATCTTGGTTAATATTTAGTAACTTTCCGCGCGCGTCGGGCAGCGGCAGGCTGGCAGCCATGCGGACGATATCGCTGCCGATCAGCAGCAAACGTTCCGGTTTCGCCAGTCGCAAGTGATGCCAAAGCAGCCGGTCGAGCTCGGCCGCCTCTTCGCCGTCGCAGCGGCCGCCGGCGGGACGCGTCACCGCGAGGCTGGCGACATAGCAACCGCCACGCGCCATTCCGATTGCCTGTAACATCGCGTCGAGCAGCTTGCCTGCCGGGCCCGCAAAGAGCGTGCCGTCGCGCTGGTCGTCGATTTCGGGCCATGCGGTGAGCAGCATCAGCGGCGTACCCGCTTCACCGGCAGGAAGCACGCGACGCGCATCCCACTGGCTTCCCGGCACATAGTCGGCCGTTGCAAGCCAGTTTTGAAATTCGGTCCAATCGTCCGGAAACACGACCGGCCCCTTCGGTTCGGCCGCTTCGGGCGTCTCCTGCCGCTGGAGCACAGCGGGAAGCGGGGGCAGTTCGGGTTCGGCGTTTGCGGCCCGTTTGGGCTTGGACGCCGCAGCGTCATTTGCGGGCGGCGTGACGAGCCAGCCTGCCGGCTGTTCGCCGACGAGCGCGTCGACTCCCGCCAGCGACCACCAGTCGCAAGTGCTTTCGGCCAGCAACGCTGAATATGACCCACCCATCGATTTACACCAAACAGGTGGTTGACGGACCCGTCAATTGGCGGGCATCGCATTTCGTGACAGAATGAGCGCGGGACACGATGAATGATCCCGTGCGGGGACGGCAGAAAGGTATTTGCGGTGAGCGAACGGGAATCGATGCCCTATGACGTGGTCATCGTTGGCGCAGGGCCGGCGGGGCTTTCGGCGGCGATCCGCCTCAAACAATTGGCGAATGACGCGGGCAGCGAATTGTCGGTGTGTATCCTCGAAAAGGGGTCCGAGGTCGGCGCGCACATCCTCTCGGGGGCGGTGATCGATCCTAAATCGCTCGATGAGCTGCTTCCCGAATGGCGCGCGCAGGGCTGTCCGCTTGCCGAAGTCCCCGTGAACGACAACCAGCATTGGGTGCTGACGAAGGCGAAAAAATTCGCGCTTCCCGAATTCATCTCGCCCGGCTTTATGCATAACAAGGGCACCTATACCGGCAGCCTCGGCAATCTTTGCCGCTGGCTCGCCGAACAAGCCGAAGGTCTTGGCGTCGAAATCTTCCCCGGCTTCCCCGCCGCCGAGATTCTCTACAATGAGGATGGATCGGTCAAAGGCGTCGCAACCGGCGACATGGGCGTTGCGCGCGACGGCAGCCACAAGGGCGACTATGCCCCCGGCCTCGAACTCCATGCGAAATATACCTTTTTCGCCGAGGGCGTGCGCGGTCATCTGACCAAGATGCTCAAACCGCAGTTCGCGCTCGACAGCGATTGCGAGCCGCAGGTCTATGGCCTTGGCGTCAAGGAACTGTGGGACATCAAGCCCGAGAATCACGCCGCGGGCCGGGTGATCCACACGCAGGGCTGGCCGCTCGACCAGAACGCCAACGGCGGCGGTTTCCTCTATCATCAGGCGAATGGGCAGGTTGCGTTGGGCTTCGTGACCTGGCTCAACTATCGCAATCCGCACATTTCCCCGTTCCAGGAAATGCAGAAGTGGAAGACGCACCCCGAGATCGCGAAGATTTTGAAGGGCGGCAAGCGCGTGTCCTATGGCGCACGCGCGATCAGCGACGGCGGGCTTCAGTCGGTGCCAAAGCTTGCTTTCCCGGGCGGGGCGCTGATCGGCGATACCGCGGGTTTCCTGAACGTCCCGCGCATCAAGGGCACGCATACCGCGATGAAGTCTGGCATGATGGCGGCCGAAGCGGCATTCGCCGCGGTGACTGCGGGCCGCAGCAGCGACACGCTTGATGCCTATCAGGCCGCCTTTGACGACAGCTGGGTCAAGAAAGAACTCAGCGTCGTGCGCAACGTGTTGCCGCTCGTCGAGAAATATGGCGACCTGGCGGGGACGCTCCTGTCGGGTATCACGATGTGGCTCGAAACCCTGAAGATCAAAGTTCCCTTCACGATGAAGCATCATCCGGACAATGAGAGCCTGTACCGGGCCGACATCATGCCGAAGCCCGATTATCCGAAACCCGACGGCGTGCTCACCTTCGACCGCCTCTCCTCGGTGTTCGTTTCGAACACTAATCATGAGGAGGACCAGCCGGTACACCTGCAGCTCAAGGATCCGTCGATCCCGGTCGCCTACAATTTGCCACTCTATGACGAGCCCGCGCAGCGTTATTGCCCGGCAGGGGTTTACGAGATTGTCGGCGAGGCCGAGGGCGACCCGAAATTCGTCATCAACGCGCAGAATTGCGTCCATTGCAAGACGTGCGACATCAAGGACCCGACCCAGAATATCAACTGGGTCACCCCCGAAGGCGGCGGAGGCCCCAATTACCCGAACATGTAAGCCCGCGCGCTTCTTTCTGACTGCCGCCGCGATTGCGGTGGCGGTTCCGGCGCATGCCGTCGACGACAATGGCGCCGCGCTCAACGCGCTCGTGCGGGCGCGGCTGGCGGAAGAGAGCGGCGAGCCCGCTGCGGCGCTTTCGGCGCTCACCGCGGTGTCGAGCGTCGCGCCCGACCTGCCGGGCCTGCGGGGACGGATGCTCGAACAGGCGATCGAGGCGGGCGACCTGGTTGCCGCGCGCGCAGCCGCGCTGCGTTTATGGACGGCAGGCGACCGCCGCTTCGACGCGCAGCTCGTGCTAATGGTCGACGCGATGCGCCGGTCCGACTGGAAGGCCGCGCGCGACTATGCGGCGGGCCGCATCGACAAGGCAGGGGCCGACACGATCGCGCGGTTGATCCTGCCCACGGTGAACGCCTGGCTCGATGTCGGCGCCCGCGAAAAGCTGCCCGAACGGCACCTGATTGCCGTTAACAGCCGCCAGCGGCCCGAACCGGCGCTGACGCTGCAGGTCGCGCTCGTCCAGATCGCGACGAAACGGGTCGGCGAGGCGGCGACGCTGACCGACGGCGTCACGCTGACCGACCGGACAAGCCAGCTTGTTGGACTGCGACTTGCGGCGACGCTCGAGCGGGCGGGCTCGCGCGATGCGGCGCAGCGGCTGCGCGGGCGGATCGCGCTCGCGACGGGGCAGCGCGAGGACCCGATGCTGTTGCTGCCAGACCAACCCGTTACGACGCCGCAGGCGGGTGTAGCGCAATGGCTTGGCCTGCTTGCCGATGGGCTGGCCCGCACGCCGGGGGGCAGCGCCAAGCTGCCGCTGCTGTTCGCGCGCGCCGCCTATTGGCTCAACGATGAGGATCTGGCGGTGCGCACGACGCTGGTCGAGGCGCTCGATCGCAATAGGCAGCGGGGCGATGCCATGGTGCTGCTCGAAACCGGGAGGGTACCGCTCCCGCCGGTTCTCGCGATGCGGCGCGCCGAGTTGATGGCCGATGCCGGCGACCTGCCCGGTGCGGCCAAGCTGGCCGAGGCTGCGGCCAACGAGAATACCGCGCGTAGCCTGCTGGTCCGGCTCGCCGACATCGCGCGGCGATCGGGCGATTCGGCAGCGGCGGCACGCGCCTATGAGCGCCTCGAAGCTTCACTGGGGAACAGCGCGGGCGACAATATGCTCCGTGGTACATTGCTGATCGCACGCGCCGAACTGTTGCTGCAGGCGGGGCAGTGGGATGCGGCGGCGCCGCTGATGGAACGCGCCGTCGCGCTGCGGCCCGACGATGCTTCGATCCTCAATTTTGCCGGCTATTCGGCGCTCGAACGGCGCAAGGATGTGAAGCAGTCGCTCGCGCGGATCGAGGCGGCGTGGGCGCAGGAGCCGCAGAATGCGAGCATCGCCGACTCGCTCGGCTGGGCCTATTTCCTGACCGGGCGTACCGACGACGCCGTGAAGCTGCTCGAAAAGGCGCAGCTCGGCGAGCCGGGGAATGCGGTGATCGTCGAGCATCTGGGCGACGCCTATTGGAAGGCGGGGCAGAAGTTTCAGGCGCGCTACAATTGGCGCGCGGCCGCGCTGCTCGCCGAGGCCGAGATGGCGACGCGGCTTGAGGCGAAGCTGCGCGACGGGCTGACCCCCGCAAACACCGCGCCGTGACCGCGTTTCGCGAGACGGGCTGGGCCAAGATCAACCTCGCGCTCCATGTCAGAGGGCGCCGGGCCGACGGCTATCATGCGATCGAGACGCTGTTCGCCTTTGTGGGTGACGGCGACGCGATCGCCGCCGAGTTCGCCGATACCGATGCGCTGACGATCGACGGTGAATTCGCAGAAGGATTGAGCGCAGGCCAGGACAATCTGGTGATGCAGGTGCTCGCATCGCTGCGCGGCCGCTATGGCGCCGATCGGTTGCCGCCGCTTGCCGTGACGCTGACGAAGCGACTGCCGGTCGCGGCGGGGATCGGCGGCGGGTCGGCGGACGCAGCGGCGATGGCGCGGCTGATCCGGACTCATTTCCTGCCCGAACTGGGCGATACGGCGCTGGCGCGGCTCGTCGGCCCGCTCGGCGCCGACATCGCCGCCTGTGTGGCGAGCACGACCTGTCTCGGTATCGGCGTCGGAGAAGAATTGAGCGCCGTGCCCGAGTTGCGGCTTGGCGGAACGCCGGTGCTGCTGGTCAATCCGCGCCAGCCGGTTGCGACGGGGCCGGTTTTTGCGGCGTGGGACGGGATCGATCGCGGACCGCTGTTCACCGGTGCTGATCTGCGCGCGCAATTGCTAGGCGCGCGCAACGATCTGCAGCGCCCGGCGATCGCGCAGTGCCCGGCGATTGCCGACATATTGCTCGAACTCGGCGGACTGCGCCCGTGGCTGGCGCGTATGTCGGGGTCGGGCGCGACCTGTTTTGCGCTGTTCGACGCGGCCGCCGACCGCGACACGGCGGCGGCAGCGCTGACAGAGCGGTATCCGGGCTGGTGGTCGATGGCGGGGACATTGCGATGAGCGAAGCGTGGCGGCAGATCGGCGAAGCGCGCACGGATGGCATCTTGCTGATCGCCGACCATGCTTCGGCCTTTGTGCCCGGCGACGTCGGCCTCGGCATCGATCCGGCACTGCTGGCCAACCATATCGCGATCGATATCGGAGTTGCGGAAGTGGCGGCATTGCTCGTCGAGAGCGGCGCGGTCGATGCGGCGATTCTCGGCGGCGTGTCTCGCCTCGTCGTCGACTGCAATCGCGACGAGGATGCACCCGGCGTGCTGCCGATCGCGAGCGACGGGCATGCGGTGCCGGGCAATGCACTCGACGATGATGCCCGCGAGGCGCGGTTGGCGCGTTTTTTCCGTCCCTATCACGACCATATTGCGGCGACGATCGCCGCGCAGCGCCCGGCGATGATCCTGTCGCTGCACAGCTTCACACCATCGCTCGCGGCGCATCCCGAGCAGGCGCGGCCGTGGCACGTCGGGGTGCTCTATAATGAGGACGACCGGCTCGCGGCGGCGGCAATTGGGGCTTTGGAAGCCGAAGGCATGATCGTCGGCGACCAGCAGCCCTATTCGGGCAAGCTTCTCAACGCGACGATGAACCGCCACGCCGAGGGCAATGGCATTCCCTATGTCGGGATCGAGATGCGGCAGGATCTGGTCGGCGATGCGCCGGGGCAGGCGCTCTTTGCCGAGCGGCTTTCTCGCATGTGCAGCAAAGTTGCATTGAATCTGGCGGAATAGGCGTGTAGAGGCGCGTCTCTTCGCTTATTTTTGAAATAAAATTATCAGGACTGTTAAAAATGCCTTCATATCGTTCGCGCACCACGACCCATGGCCGTAATATGGCCGGTGCCCGCGGCCTTTGGCGTGCGACGGGAATGAAGGACAGCGACTTCGGCAAGCCGATCATCGCTGTGGTGAACAGCTTTACGCAATTCGTTCCTGGCCACGTCCATCTCAAAGACCTCGGCCAGATGGTCGCGCGCGAGATCGAGGCCTCGGGCGGAGTTGCCAAGGAATTCAACACGATCGCTGTCGATGACGGCATCGCGATGGGGCATGACGGCATGCTCTATTCCCTGCCCAGCCGCGACCTGATCGCGGATTCAGTCGAATATATGGTCAACGCGCATTGCGCCGACGCGATGGTGTGTATCTCCAACTGCGACAAGATCACACCCGGCATGCTGATGGCGGCGCTGCGCATCAATATCCCCGTCGTATTCGTCTCGGGCGGACCGATGGAGGCAGGCAAGGTCGTGATCAAGGGCAAGGAAGTGGCGCTCGACCTGGTCGACGCGATGGTTGCCGCCGCCGACGACAAATACACCGATGCCGAGGTGGACGAAATCGAGCGCGCGGCGTGCCCCACCTGCGGGTCCTGCTCGGGTATGTTCACCGCGAACTCGATGAATTGCCTGACCGAAGCGCTGGGCCTTTCACTGCCGGGCAATGGCTCGACGCTGGCAACGCACGCCGACCGCAAGGAGCTGTTCCTGCGCGCCGGGCGGATCGTCGTCGAGATCTGCAAGCGCCATTATGAGCAGGACGATGACAGCGTGCTGCCGCGCAATATCGCGACCTTCGAGGCGTTCGAAAATGCGATGAGCCTCGATATCGCGATGGGCGGGTCGACCAACACGGTGCTCCATCTGCTCGCCGCGGCGTTCGAGGCCGGGGTCGATTTTACGATGACCGACATCGACCGGCTCTCGCGGCGCGTGCCGTGCCTGTCGAAGGTCGCACCCGCCAAATCGGACGTCCATATGGAGGATGTCCATCGAGCCGGCGGGATCATGGCGATCCTCGGCCAGCTTGAGCGCGCGGGCCTGCTCCATGCCCATCTGCCGACGGTGCACAGCGCGACGCTGGGCGATGCCCTCAACAAATGGGACATTTCGCGGACCAACGACCCCGACGTGCAGAAATTCTTCATGGCGGCGCCGGGCGGGGTTCCGACGCAGGTCGCGTTCAGCCAGGACCGGCGCTGGGACTCGCTCGACCTCGACCGCGAAGCCGGCGTGATCCGTTCGGCCGACCATGCATTCAGCCAGGATGGCGGGCTCGCGGTATTGTCGGGCAATATTGCGCTCGATGGATGCATCGTGAAGACCGCGGGCGTCGACGAATCGATCCTGAAATTTTCGGGTCCGGCGAAGGTTTATGAAAGCCAGGATGCATCGGTCGCGGCTATTCTCACCGGGCAGGTCGTGGCGGGCGATGTCATCGTCATCCGATACGAAGGACCGAAAGGCGGGCCGGGGATGCAGGAAATGCTTTATCCGACGAGCTACCTCAAGTCGAAGGGGCTTGGTGCCGCGTGCGCGCTGGTCACCGACGGGCGCTTTTCGGGCGGCACGTCGGGGCTGTCGATCGGTCATGCCTCTCCCGAAGCGGCCGAGGGTGGAACGATCGGGCTGGTCGAGAATGGCGACCTGATCGAGATCGATATCCCGAAGCGCACGATCAACCTGATGGTCTCCGACAATGTGCTCGCCGACCGCCGCGCCGCGATGGAAGCGAAGGGCGACGCCGCCTGGCAGCCCGCGAAGCCGCGCCCGCGCAAGGTTTCGGTAGCACTTCAAGCCTATGCCGCGATGACGACAAGCGCCGCGCGCGGTGCGGTGCGCGACCTGTCGCAGTTGAAGGGCAAGGGATGAGAAGACTCGGGGGGGCATTGCTGGCGCTGATCGCGCTCGCTGGCTGCAATCGCACATCCGACAACAGCGACCTTGCCGAAGCCGAAGCACGCGGTTCGCGCGAAGCCGCCGAGAATGGCCGCATCGAATGCGCACTCGAGGGCGCCAAATTGTTCGACCGAACCTGCACCGTCGAGGAAATGAGCGGCGAGGGCGGGGCAGTTCTCGTCGTCGGGCGCAGCAACGTCGGCTATCGCCGCCTGCAGATCACCACCGACGGGCGCGGCGTGGTGTCCGCCGACGGCGCGGAACCGGCGAAAGTGAGCATCGTCGGCGACAATGTCATCGAAGTCGCGGTCGGCAATGATCGCTATCGCCTGCCCGCCAATACGGGCGGCGCGAAGTAGCGGAAATCATGCTAGGGAAGCGGCGATGTCCGTTCCTGCCGACGCCCCGATCCTGACCGCCAAGGCTATGCGTGAGGCCGAGGCCGCGTGCGCGATCCAGGGCACATCGCTCTCCGAACTGATGGAGCTTGCGGGCGCGGCAGTCGCCGATACCGCATGGCGTATGGCGGCGGGCGCGCCGATCCTGATCCTGTGCGGCCCCGGCAACAATGGCGGCGACGGTTATGTCGCGGCGCGCTTGCTCGCGGCGCGCGGGGCCTCCGTGCGCGTTGCCGCGCTGGCCGAGCCTGCAACCGATCTGGCGAAGGCGGCGCGGGCAGGATGGAGTGGGCCTGTCGAGCCGCTGAACGGCCGCCTTGCCCCCGCTCCCCTGATTGTCGACGCGCTGTTCGGAGTCGGGCTGTCGCGTCCGATCCCGGACGCGCTTGCCATAATCCTCCGGCATTTTTCCGACCGGCGCATATTGGCGATCGACCTCCCCAGCGGGGTAGAAAGCGATGGCGCCGAAAACTGGCTCCCGCCGCTCGTCGCCGATGTGACGTTGGCGCTGGGGGCGTTGAAGCCCGCGCACGTCCTGCTGCCGACCGCACCGGCGTGCGGGCGCGTCCTGCTCGCACCCATCGGCATATCGGCGAGCAAAGCGGTGCGCACTTTGCCCACGCCGCGGACGCCTGCACCTGATGTGACGGCGCACAAGTTCACGCGCGGCATGGTGCTGGTCTTCGCCGGGCCGATGCGCGGCGCCGCCGGACTGACGGCAGCGGCGGCGCAGCGCGCAGGCGCGGGCTATGTTGTGCTCGACGGCGCCGAGCGCGCGCCCTTTTCGGCGATCATTACCGAAAGCGACGAAAAATTCGGCGAGCGGCTCGACGATCCGCGCGTCGGCGCGGTCGTGATCGGACCCGGGTTTCCGGCGGGCGATGAATTGCTGTTCGATGTCGAGGCGGCGCTCGATTCGGGCAAGCCGCTTGTGCTCGACGCGGCCGCGATCGATGCCGCGTTGCCGCGCCTGTCCGAAACGCCGCGCAAGGCGATCCTGACCCCGCATGAGGGCGAATTCACGCGCGCTTTTCCACAGCTCTACGGCAGCAAGATCGACCGCGCGAAGGCGGCCGCGGTCCGGACGCAGGCGGTGGTGATCTACAAGGGCGCCGACACGATCATCGCCGCGCCCGATGGCCGCGTTGCCGCCGCCTGGCCGGGCAGCCCCTGGCTCGCGACGGCGGGGACGGGCGATGTGCTTGCGGGGGCGTGCGGCGCGATGCTCGCGCGCGGCGGCGATGTCTTCGACGCTGCGGTCGCCGCGGTGGGCTGGCATATCGCGCAGGCCGCGCGTATAGGCCCCGGCCTTGTCGCCGACGATCTGGTAGGAAAGCCCCTGTATGACTGAAGCCGCGCTGATCGAGCGCATTGCCGCGCGCGGCGATGGCGTGACGGGCGACGGCCGCCATGTGGCGGGCGGCGTGCCAGGCGACCGCGTGCGCGACGACGGGATCATCATCCCGGGGCCCAACCGTACCGATCCGCCGTGCCGGCATTTCGGCAAATGCGGCGGCTGCCAATTGCAGCATGTGGCGGAGCCCGCGCTCGCCGATTTCGTGCGCGATCGCGTGGTCGGTGGGCTGGAGGGGCAGGAAGTGACCGGCATTCAGGTCTTGCCCGCCATACTGTCACCCGCGCAAAGCCGCCGGCGTGCCGTCCTTACAGCGCTTCGCACCGGCAAGCAGGTCGCGCTCGGTTTCAACGCGGCGCAGAGTAATCAGATCGTCGACATGCGGATGTGTCCGCTACTGCTCCCCGAATTGTTCGCGCTGATTGCGCCGGTGCGCGAATTGCTGGTGATGATCGCGCAGCCGCGGCGCCCGGTGAAGGTCAAGCTGCAGATGCTCGATCAGGGTGTCGAACTGATCCTTGAGGGCGTGAAGGCCGAGGGGCTCGATGCCGCGATGGCGCTGCAGGATTTTGCCGGCGCGCACCAACTGGCGCGCTTCGCGATCGATCAGGGCGATGGGCTGGAAATCCTCTGGCAGCCCGAACCGCCTACGATGCGCTTTGGCGATGTGACGGTCGAAGTGCCGCCCTTTGCTTTCCTGCAGCCGACGGCGACCGGGCAAGCGGCGCTGGTCGACGCGGTGGCCAGGGCAATCGGCGATGCCGGCGCGGTGGCTGACCTGTTCGCGGGTGTCGGCACCTTTGCGCTGTCGGTGCAGGGGGGACGCAAAGTCTATGCCGCCGAAGGCGCGCGCGATGCGATCGCGGCGCTCACCGGCGCGGCGAACCGCGCGCGCGCGCTCGTCGCGGCCGAACATCGTGACCTGTTCCGCCGCCCGCTTGTTCCCGCCGAGCTCAACCGCTTCGGTGCAGTCATCCTCGACCCGCCGCGCGCGGGAGCGGAGGAACAGGTGAAACAGCTCGCGGCATCGGCCGCGCCGGTGATCGCCTATGTCAGTTGCAATCCGGCAAGCTTCGCGCGTGACGCAAAGACGCTCATCGAAGGCGGCTATGCGCTCGACTGGGTACAGCCCGTCGGCCAGTTCCGCTGGTCGACCCATGTGGAACTGGCCGCGCGTTTCTCACGCTAGATCAGTGCAGCACGAAGCCCATGAAGGCGTGGATGCACAATGCGAGGAGTGCGAGGCTGGCGAGCGCGAAGACAGCGAAACGCCATAGCACTCGGTTAACCGTGACCTGGATCAGGCTGTGGACGATGCGCAAGGCGACGTAGGCCCAGGCGATCTGCGCGTTGAGCCCGCCGCCCATGCCGCCGATCGCGAGCGCGAGCGCCACCGCGTAGAAAACCGTCGGCTGTTCCATCAGATGATTATAATTGTGCGCCTTCCACTGCACTTCCTGCGGTAGCACATCGTCGAGCCCCTTGCCGGTGCCGCCGACCATCTTGGCGGCGTCGATCCTGGCGCGGCTCATGGCGGGGATGCGCGTCGCGTACATCCATACCCACATGACCATCGACCATAGCGCGAGCGTCGCGACCGGTCCCAGGATTACATTATTTTCCATGATCTTTCCCCTCAACCCAAAGTGGCAATAACCGCCAGCAACGACAATGCGAGCAGGCAGAAGGTCGACAGCCCGAAGATCGCGAAGCGAACGGGTACGCGGTTCACGCGCGCCTGCCACAGGCTGTGGACGATCCGCAGAACGACATAAGCCCATGCAAGGCCGCGGGTCAGATCGGTGCTGCCACCCGAAAGGTGCAGGAAGACGACCACCGCATAGAAAAGCGTCGGCTGCTCGAGCAGATGCGTATAATTATGCGATTTCCAGTTCACCTGCGGCGGCAGGATATTTTCGAGGTCGGCCCCGCGGCCGCCCGGCGGCGCCACTTTCAAATCGATGCCCGACTTGGCGAGCGCGGAAAAGCGCGTCGCGGCGACCCAGCCGAGCATGATGAGTGTCCACAGCGCGAGGACCGCGCCGGGCGCGAGCAGGCTTTCAGGCATATATGTTCCCCCATATTTGTGGGCCGGGATGCTAGAGCGCATCGCCGACAATGCAAAGGCAGACGTTTAAGCTTTGTCGCTCGCCAGTTCTGCGCGGATAACCGCCCCGTCGCCATCGACCCGCGGCGCAAAACCGAGGTCGCGTGGCGGCATCGCGCCATATTTCACCGGCGGCTGCATTTCGTGGAACGCGCCAACATCGGGATGCGTGCGGTGGCGGAAGAAACCCGTCGCGACGAAATGGGGATCCTCCCGGATGTCCTGAAGGTCGCGCGCGGCCATCGCCGGAATGTCGTTGGCGGCAAAGAGCGCCAGCCACTCGGCACTGGTCTTCGCCGGGGTTTTGCGCGCGATTTCGCTGTAGATGATCGGCATATGCTGTCCCTTCGCTTTCGCGGCCGCATATTCAGGCGTTTCGAGCAGGTCGGCGCTTCCGAGCAGCGCCATCAGCCGCGCGGTCGATTCGGGCGTATAGGGGACGATCGCGAGATGCCCGTCGTTGGTCGGGAACGGCTGGCGCGTCGGGTCGAGCTGGCGCGGATAGCCCGCGGGCCCGATCGGCGGATCGAGCGTCGCGTCGCGCAGATGCTCGGTGAGCATGAACGATGCGAAGCATTCGAACATCGGCACCTCGACTTGCTGGCCTTCGCCGGTCCGAAACTTGTGGACGAGCGCGGCGAGAATTGCCTGCGCGCCGAACTGGCCGGCGATTTTGTCGGCGATGAGCGAGGGGAAATAGCGCGGGCTGGGGTTCCCGTCGACGCGGGGCAGCAGGCTGGTCGTCCCCGTCGCGGCCTGGATGACGTCGTCATATGCCTGAAGATCGGCATAGGGGCCGTCCTGTCCAAAGCCCGTGCCATGGACGTAAATGATGTCGGGCTTGAGCGCCTTGCAGCCTTCATAATCGAAGCCGAGCCGCGCGATCGCTCGGCCACGGACATTATGGAAGAACACATCGGCGGTCGCGATCAGATCGCGCAGCGTCGCGGCGTCTTCGGGCTTTTTCAGGTCGAGCGCGATCGATCGCTTGCCCCGGTTCACTGTCAGGTGGATCGATCCCATCGTCGGGTCGGGAACCCCGCTGCCGAGGTAGCGCGAAATGTCGCCCGTCCCCGGGGTTTCGACCTTGATCACTTCGGCGCCAAGGTCCGCGAGCATCTGCGTCGCGTAGGGTCCGAAGATGACCGTCGTCAGGTCGATAATCCGGATTCCCGACAGCATAGGCATAGCTCCTCCTCTTCCGGCGTGCAGGATAGAATGATTGCAAAGTAAAACGGAAGAGGCTTCCGCGATTTTCCTTACGCCGCAGCCGGCGCCGTTTCGCCACTGCCATTTCCGGCAGCATAGGCGGCCGAAATCCGGTGATAGGATCGCGAGCGCAAGGCGATGATTGTGAGGATCACGCCGAGTATGCCGGCGATGGTGAAAACGATCGCGATCCCGCGTTCGGGGCCGCGTCCGTACCAGTCGCCGATCGCCTGCGCGCCCGTGCCGTCGGTCATGAAGGGCACGAACACGAACTGCGTCAGCGGCGCGATCAGGAAAGCGGTGAGCGGCGAGGCGGCAAGTTCGACCGACTGGGCAAAGCCGAAGACGCGTCCCTGCCGCTCGAACGGCACGACCTTTTGCAGCGTCGTCTGCTCGGCAGCCTCGGCATAGGGGCCGAGGAACATCCAGATGAAGCAGCCGATCGCCAACAGCAGGATCGACGACTGGACCGTGAACACCGCCGCGACCGCCCAGGTCACGAGGTTGACGAGAAGCAGGGTGCGCACCGGGTTAGCGCCGAGCCCGGTCCGCGCGATGAGCGCGCCGCTGAGGATGAAGGCGCTCGACGTGACCGCCCATAGCAGGCCCCATGCCTCGACCTTCATCAGCGACAGGCCGTAAGCGTCCATCAGCGCCATGAAGACGCCGCCGAGCAGGTTGTTGAAGGCGGAAAAGAGGATCAGCGCGAACAGGCCGGGAATGCTGAGGACGATGCGGAAGGTGCCGGCAAGGTCGATACGGCGCGGCTCGGCGTGCTCTTCCGTCTCGCGCGGCTCGTCGATATGGACGAAGAGCAGGTCGATCGCGGCGATCAGCGAAAGGGCGATGGCGAAGACGAGCGTCGCGACCATGCCGCCCCACGCGACGAGAAAACCGCTGATCGCCGAGGTGGTGAGGAAACCGATACCGCTGACCATCCCAACGAGGCCGTTTGCCTTGTCGCGCCGGTCTTCGGGCACGAGCAATGTCACCAGCGTTGGCAGCGCGATCATCCGGATATTACCGACGATGACCGCGAGCATCGAGACGAGGACGAAGAGCCAGAACGTGACGCTCCGCACTTCGGCCTTCTGGATGTCCGGATCGAGCAGATAGCCGCCGAGCGCGGCCGCATAGAGAATCAGCGACGCGATGCTCGACACCAGCATCATGTTGCTCTTGCCATGATGGTCGACGAGGCTGCCGAACCAGATGCCGAGCGCGGCGGTCAGCACGAGGTAGATGCCCGCGATCATCCCCGTCGCGAACACCGACTGGGTTTCGAGGAAGGTCCAGAAGGTCAGCGCGAACCACACCGTGAAATTGGTGATGTTGGCGACCAGATTATTGGCGAGGAGGTGATGGAAGGGTTGCATGGGCCGCGCAATCTAGCGCCTTGCTCCAAAAGGAAAAGGGCCGGTCGCATCGCTGCGCCGGCCCTTTCTTTTTCCGGGTGGCTGCCCGTCAGAACAGCTTGGTCACCGTCGCGCTGCGGCGTTCCTGCTCGACTTCGCCGGTGTAGAGGCTGACCATCGGCTCGTCGCTGACGACATGGGTCTCGTCGGCGCCAAAGCCGTTGAATTTGGTCCGCATCGCGCAGCCATAGGCGCCGAGCATACCGATCTCGATGAAATCGCCCGCCTTGGTGTCGGCGGGCAGGAAGAAGGGTCCTGCCATATGGTCGAGGTCGTCGCAGGTCGGACCGTAGAAGCTGAACGGCACCATCTCGGCGTCGCTTTCGGCATCGCGCTGCAGCGTGACGGGAAAGCGCCAGCCGACATGCGCGGCGTCGAACAGCGCCCCGTAAGCACCGTCGTTGATGTACAGTTCTTCGCCGCGGCGCTTTTCGACGCGGACGATCAGCGAGCTGTACTCGGCCGACAGCGCACGGCCCGGTTCGCACCAGAGTTCCGCCGAATAGCTTATCGGCAGGCTTTCGAAGCTGCGGTGGATCGTGTCGAAATAGGCGTCGAGCGGCGGAGGTTCCATGCCCGGGTAGGACGACGGGAAACCACCACCCACATCGATGATGTCGACCGTGACCGACGCCGCGACGATCGCTGCACGGACGCGCTCCATCGCCTGTGCATAGGCATGAGGGGTCATCGCCTGGCTGCCGACATGGAAACAGATGCCGAGCGCGTCGGCCGCCTGACGGGTTGCCATCAGCAGTTCGACGACTTCGTCGGCTTCGGCGCCGAACTTGGCAGCGAGGCTGAGCTTCGAATGGTCGGACGAGACACGGAGGCGCACGAGCAGATTAAGGTCGGCGGCGCCTTCGGTCGCACGGACGATCTTCTCGAGTTCGTCGAGCGTGTCGAGCGAGAAGGTGCGCACGCCATGCTTCCAATAGGCTTCGGAAATCGCTTCCTCGGCCTTTACCGGATGCATGAAGCAGAGCGTCGCTTCGGGAAGCGTGCGCGCGACGAGTCGGACCTCGGCGATCGAGGCGACGTCATAATGCGTGACACCCGAATCCCACAGCACGCGCAGCAGGTCGGGCGACGGATTCGCCTTGACCGCATACATGGTCGTGCCGGGAAATCGCTCGATGAAGAAACGCGCTGCACGCCGCGCGGCGTGCGGGCGGACAAGCGTAACAGGTTCGATCGGCGAAAGTGCCTGAATCAGCCCGTGGGCGCTATGATGCTGGTGCAACTCAAGGGACCCCCAAAATTAAACGGTAAACGACAAGGCTGCCTTGCGGTTATTGGAAGTCCCCCTGGGGCAGCGGAGCGCGATATATGCAGGGGGGTCCCCCCTGTAAAGACCCTATCGCGCAATTTTGTAATAGAGCGGTAAGACGAAGGGCGAACCGGGGCCGATGTGCGCCAAACCGCGCGAATGCGAGACAAGGCCGCTTCGCGGCGCTAGGGATGAACGTTATCGAACCCGGAAAGGATCAGCTCGCCATGGTGTCTCGCGCCGAGGTCAATTACAATTTCACCGACGCGGAACTGGACGAATTGCGCGCGTTCGGCACGGTCGAATCGCACAAAGCAGGCGATCTGATTGTCGAGGAAGGCGCGATGGCGCCCGACTGCATCATCACCCTGTCGGGGCACACCGACATCTTTGCGTCGACCGACGAAGGGCGTAAGCGCGTCGGCTGGATGGAGCATGGGCAGTTCGCCGGCGACCTGTCGGTGCTGACCGGCCAGCGCCATCTGTCGCGCGTCGAGATGGGCGCCGACGGCGAGATCATCCGCATCGCTCATCCCGATTTTCAGCGGCTGATTGCGGGTAACAGCCATTATTCGGACATCTTCATCCGCGTGCTGTCGGCGCGGCGCGAGTTCAGCAAGCATCGCGGCTTTGCGGTGACGATCGTGATCGGCGCGGCGATGGATCGCAGCGTCTACGCGCTGCGCGACCTGCTCATGAAGCACGGCGTCGCGCATCGTTGGTTCGACCCCGCCGACGGCCCCGTCGCCGCGCATCTGATGGCCGAGCGCGGGTTGACCGAAGACCAGCTTCCGGTGGCGATCCTCGGCGCCGCCGATGTGCTGATCCAGCCGACGCCCGAACAACTCGCGGCGGGGCTCGGACTCGACCTGCTGCCCGACGGCGCGACCGCCGATGTGCTCGTCGTCGGCAGCGGCCCCGGCGGGCTTGCAGCGGCGGTTTATGCCGCATCCGAAGGGCTTACGGTGATCGCGCTCGATTCGCTCGCACCCGGCGGACAGGCGGGGACCTCGTCGAAGATCGAGAATTACCTGGGTTTCCCGACCGGCATTTCGGGCAACGAGCTGGCGCGCCGCGCAACGGTGCAGGCGCAGAAATTCGGCGCACGGCTGGTGTCGCCGGTGCGCGCGGCATCGATCAACCGCGACGGCGATGCCTATTGCCTGCACCTCGCCGACGGACGAAAGCTGCGCAGCCGCGCGGTGGTGGTCGCGAGCGGCGCGAAATATCAGAGCCTGCCGATCGACGGCATCGAGTCTTATGAAGGCCGCGGCATCTATTATGGCGCGACGCCGATGGAAGCGCAGCTGTGCAGCGACGCCGAGGTAACGATCGTCGGTTCGGGCAATTCGGCGGGGCAGGGCGCCATCTATCTCGCAAGCGTCGCGAAGAAGGTCCATGTCATTTTCCGCCGTGGGAGCCTGCGCGAGACGATGTCCGAATATCTCGTCAAACGGCTTGAAGAACATCCGAATATCGAGATTATCCCGTCGACCGACGTCGTCGCGCTGCACGGTGAGGACCGGCTCGCCGGGCTGACCTATCGCTGCCGTGACACGGGCGACGAGGGGCATTGCGATTGCGGCTTCCTATTCCTCTTCCTCGGCGCGAGCCCGAACACGACGTGGCTGCCGAAGGAAATGGTGTGCGACGAGCGCGGCTTCGTGAAGACCGGCACCGACATCGCGCCGCTGGAACTGGTCAAGGCAGGCTGGTCGCTCGACCGCATGCCGAGCCGGTTCGAGACGAGCTGGCCGCGCATCTATGCCGTCGGCGACGTGCGCAAGGGATCGGTGAAGCGCGTGGCGTCATCGGTTGGCGAGGGATCGGTGGTGGTCAGCGACATTCATCAGGCGCTGGCGGAAATCACCCAAGCCGCGTCTTGAAATCCTCGTAGCCGAATTCGCGGATCAGCTTGAGCTCGTCGCTCTTGCTGTCCCACAACCAGATCGACGGTAGCGGCACCCCGTTGAAGGTGTTCGTCTTCACCATCGAATAATGCGCCTGGTCGAGAAAAGCGAAGCGCTGGCCAATGCGTGCGCCGCCGGGCAGGCGATAGTCGCCGATGACGTCGCCGGCGAGGCACGAGGGGCCGCCGAGGCGCGTCGGCATGCCTTCGCTGCCTTCATCGAGCATCGCGGGGCGATAGGGCGCCTCGATCACGTCGGGCATGTGGCACGTCGCCGAAATGTCGGTGATGCCGATCGCCATGCCGTTGTCGAAGAGGTCCAGCACTTCGCCGACGAGGATCCCGGCGTCGAGCGCGATCGCCTCGCCGGGTTCTATCATCACGTCGCAGTCGGTCGATGCGCGGACCTGTTTCAGAAAGGCGATCAGATCGTCGACCTGATAATCGGCGCGCGTCACATGATGGCCGCCGCCGAAATTGATCCATTTGAGCTGGCTGAAGAAGGGACGCAGCATCGGCTGCACCGCTTCCCATGTCCGCTGGAGCGGCGGAAAATCCTGTTCGCACAGGCTGTGCATATGGATGCCGTCGATGCCCTCCATATGCTCGGGGAGCAGCTGGGTTACGGGGAAACCGAGGCGGCTGCACGGCGCGGCGGGGTCGTACTTCGGGGTCTCGCCCTCGCTGTGCATCGGGTTGATGCGGAGGCCAATGTCGAAGCTCTCGCCCCTTGCGCGGAGGTCGTCGAGCAGCGGGCGGAAACGCGCGATCTGGCCGGGCGAATTGAAGATAAGATGGTCGGACAGCGCCGCGATCTCGGGAAGGTCGGCTTCCTTGTAGCCGGCGCAATAGGTTGCGACTTCGCCGCCATATTCGCCGCGGCCGAGCCTGGCTTCGTAGAGGCCAGAGGCGCAGACACCGTCGAGATATTCGGCGACCACCGGCCCTAGCGACCACATCGAAAACGCCTTGAGCGCCGCAAGGACACGCGCGCCCGACGCATCGCCGATATGGCGAAGCACCGACAGATTCGCGCGCACTTTCGCGGCGTCGACGACAAAGGCGGGTGAGGGCACGCTGGTCAGGTCGAAGCGGGCAAAGGCTCCGGGATCGCCGGCACGGGTTTCCATGTCGCTATATTTACCTCAGACCGCAATCGGTCCCTTGAAAATGAAGAACGCCCCCGCCGCAATCAGACCGAAGCCGACGAGATGGTTCAGGGTCAGCTTCTCACCGAGCCAGAAGACCGCGAACCCGGCGAATATGACCAGTGTAATCACTTCCTGCAAGGTCTTGAGTTCGGCGGCGGTGTAAACGCCATAGCCGATGCGGTTCGCGGGCACGACGAGGCAATATTCGAAAAAGGCGATTCCCCACGCGATCAGCACCGCGAGCCAGATCGGCCGCGACACCGCGCCGAGCTGTCCGTACCAGGCAAAAGTCATGAAGATGTTCGAGACGAACAGCAGGCCGATCGGCGCGAGATAGGCGGTCATTTGGGGTCTTTCGTCAGCGGCAGTACATCGCGAAGCAGCGCGGCAAATAAATGCCCCGGTTCCTCGACCATCGGCATATGCGCCGAATGTTCGAGCCAGACGAGCTTCTTCGAGGGTGCTTCAACCTGTCCGAACCACTGGGCCGCCACCGGCGAAGGGACTGTATAGTCATGCCGTCCGAGCAGGAAGACGAGCGGGACATCCATCCTCTTCACCTTGGTGAAGCTGACGTCGGCGAGGCGCGGCCACAGCGTCGTGACCGAAAATTCGCTGCCCTTGCCCCATGCCTTGCGGTCGGCCTCGCTATACTCGGGCGAGGGGCGCGGGGTCTGGAAATAGAGGTTGAGGTCGGGCTTATTGTACATCAGCGAGCCATAGGGGATCGCATATTTGCGCCAGCCATCGGCCTTGGCGATGATGAACTCGCCCTGCGGATAGGGCGCGAGCGCGTCGATCGCGGTCACTGCTTCCTTGTTGCCCGCCGCGAGCGCCTTGGCGCGGGTCCACGCCATGCCCGCCTTTTCGCCTTCACGAAAGTCGATCCCCTGACCGACGCCGACATAGGCGTAGAGCAGGTCGGGCCGCTTCACCGCGACCGATAGCCCGACGATCGAGCCCCAGCTATGGCCCATCAGCACGACCTTGCGCTTGGCGTAGCGCTTTTTCATCAACTCGATCAGTTCGATGGCATCGTCGCGGTAGCGCTCGGGCGTCATCGTCGGAGCGAGCGTTGCGGGATCGTTGAGCGGATAGCTGCGCCCCGCGCCGCGCTGGTCATATTGCACGACGGTGAAGACGTCTTCCCAAGGCCGCTGGAACGCCCACGCGAAGGGCATTTCGACCGCGCCGGGTCCGCCATGGACGAAGATCAGGATTGGATTGTCGCGGTCCGACCCGCGCACGTTCACGACCTGTCGCGCGCCGCCCAGCGTGACCTCGAACGTCTCCTGCACTCCGTCTGGCGTGACGATCTTGCCGATGTCAGCGACGATCGCGCGCGCCGGGGCGTAAGCGTCGTCGGTTTGAGCTGCCGCAGGCGCGGCGAAAGCAGCAAGCAAGGCGAGCGCTCCCCATCGCAATTTCATTCGGACTACCTTTCGTCATTCCCGCAAAATCGGGATCCCAGTTTCGCCGTGGCTACCGGGTTCGTGCTTTTGCGGAAATGACGAAAAACGTAAAATCGATCAGAAATCGAGCGGACCGTCCAATTCCTTCACCTGCCAAGGCAGGCCATGCTTGTTCAGCATGTCCATGAAGGGATCGGGGTCCATCTGCTCCATGTTGAACACGCCGTCGCCGCTCCACGTGCCGGTGACCATCATCGCGGCGCCGATCATCGCGGGAACGCCGGTGGTGTAGCTGACCGCCTGATTGCCGGTTTCGGCATAGGCATCCTCATGGTCGCAGATATTGTAGAGGTAGAGCGTCTTTTCCTTGCCGTCCTTGGCCAAACCGGTCGCGATGACGCCGATGTTGGTTTTGCCCTTGGTCGTCTCGCCAAGGCTCGATGGTTCGGGAAGCACCGCTTTCAAAAACTGCAGCGGAACGATCTCGCGGCCTTCGTAGATCACCGGGTCGATGCGCGTCATGCCGACATTCTGCAGCACGGTGAGGTGCGTGATATAGGCCTCGCCAAAGGTCATCCAGAAACGGATGCGCTTGATCTCGGGCAGGTGCGTCTTCAGGCTTTCGATCTCCTCATGATACATGAGGTACATCGTCTTTTCGCCCACCGCCTCGAAGTCGAACTTCTGCTTCACCGACATCGGCGGGGTTTCGACCCAGTCGCCATTTTCCCAGTGGCGCGCGACCGCAGTCACTTCGCGGATATTGATCTCGGGGTTGAAGTTGGTTGCGAAATGCTGGCCGTGATCGCCGCCGTTGCAATCGAGAATGTCGAGCGTGTCGATACGGTCGAAATGATGTTTCTTGAGCCAGGTGGTGAAGACGCTGGTCACGCCGGGGTCGAAACCCGAGCCGAGCAGCGCCATCAGCCCCGCGTCCTTGAAGCGATCCTGATACGCCCATTGCCAATGATATTCGAACTTCGCCTCGTCGCGCGGTTCGTAGTTCGCGGTGTCGAGATAATGCGCGCCGGTCGAGAGGCACGCCTCCATGATCGTGAGATCTTGATAGGGGAGCGCGAGGTTCACGACGTGCGTCGCGCCGATCGAGCGGATCAACGCCGCGGTGGCGTCGATATGGTCGGCGTCAACTTCGGCGGTCTTGATCGTCACGCCAGTGCGTTCCTTGACCGAATCGGCGATCGCGTCGCACTTGAACTTGCGGCGGCTCGCCAGCGTGATGTCGGGAAAAATGTCGGGGTTCATCGCCATCTTGTGCACCGCGACCGAACCGACGCCGCCTGCGCCGATCACCAGAACCTTGCTCATCGAAAAATCTCCTGCGCCTGTCTATGTGGCTTGTCTTGTATGGCCGGCCCTATAGGACGAAGCCATGACACAGCAAAGCCCCGATCCCTTGCTCAACCCGAACCGCGCACCCACGCTCGCGGGTGTCGAACGCGCCGCGGCGAAAGTCGCTGCATTGCTGCCCCAAACACCGCTGCTGCCGCTCGAAGTCGACGGCAAAACCATCTGGTGCAAGGCCGAATGCCTGCAGCCCGTCGGCGCGTTCAAGATCCGCGGCGCCTGGCACCGGCTGACCGACCTGACGCCCGAAGAGGCGGCGGCGGGGGTCGTCGGCGTGTCGAGCGGCAATCATGCGCAGGGCGTCGCCTGGGTGGCGAAGCGGCTCGGGATCAAGGCGACGATCGTGATGCCGAGCAATGCGCCGGCGATGAAGCTCGCCGCGACGCGCCAATTGGGCGCCGAGGTCGTGCTTTATGACCGCGTCACTGAATCGCGCGATGCGGTCGCGGCGAAATTGCTCGAACAGCGCGGCGGGACGCTCGTCCATGCCTATGGCGACCCGTGGATCATCGAGGGGCAGGGCAGCGCCGGGACCGAGGCCAGGGCGCAGATGGCCGGGCGCGGGATTGCCGGCCCCGACAAGGTGGTCGCTTGCTGCGGCGGCGGCGGCTTGTCGGCGGGGCTCGCGCTCGCGCTGCCCGACGCCGAAATCATCGCGGTCGAGCCCGAGGGTTGGGACGATGTGACGCGCAGCCTCGCCGCCGGCGAAATCCTGTCGGTCGAGGATATGGCCTATCCCACCGAGTGCGACGCGCTCCAGACCCCTGAAACCTGGCCGATCAACTTCGCGGTGTTGCAGGCGCGCGGCGTGCGCGGTGTCGTCGTGACGCGGAACGAAGTGCGCCACGCGATGCGCACGGTGTTCGAGAAATTGCACCTCGTCGTCGAGCCCGGCGGGGCAGCCGCGCTCGCCGCGGTGCTCGCGGGCAAGGTGCCGCTGACCGACGCGACGCTCGTCACGCTGTCGGGCGGTAACGTCGACCCGTTGAAGTTCGCGGAGATCATCACCGAATAGGCTGGCGGAAACTAATCCGCTGACATGCGTTTGGACGGGGAAGGAGAAGCATGATGCAGAAAAGTGCAATTTTGGCGAGCGCCGCGGCTCTGGTGTTGTTGGCCGGCTGCGAAAAGGCCGAGGCGCCCGCGCCTGCGCCGACCGATGCGACGACGACCGAGGTTCCGGTCGAAACCATGCCGCCTGAGGGCGCAGAAGCCACCGATCCCGCGACCGCGCCGCATCGCTTCGCGAGCTGGGCGGGCAAATGGACCGGGGTCGAGGGCATGTACGCCACGATCACCCCCGCCGCACCGGGCAAGTATAAGCTGGAAATGCAGTCGGACCTCGACACAAAGGGGACCTATGACGGCGAGGACAGCGAGCATGGCATCAAGTTCAAGCGCGGCGCCGAGGAACTAAGCTTGCGCCGCGGCAATGGCGACGAAACCGGCCTCAAATATCTCGCCGGCAAGAAGGAATGCCTGATCGTCAAGACCGGCGAGGGTTATTGCCGCGATTGACCCCGATCCGGCGGCGTATCTTTTTTTGATGCTGTCGCCGGATTGTCATCGAACCGGCACGGAAATCGCATGAAAGCCTGCCATGCGCAGCCCCGGATCAACATTGTCGGGGGAACCCATTCGCATGGCCAGCCAACCCAATCGCAAGATCGCCGCCGCCGTCGTTCGTGAAGATGGCGAGCAGAAACAACGCCTGCTCGACCGCGCTTTTGCGCTGGCCTTCAAGGGCCTCGTCTATGCCCAGATATGGGAAGATCCGGTCGTCGACATGGAGGCGCTGGCGATTGCGCCGGGCAACCGGATCGCGACGATCGCGAGCGGCGGCTGCAACGCCTTCTCCTATCTGACCGCCGACCCGGCGGAGATCGTCGCGGTCGACCTCAACACCGCGCATGTTGCCCTCAACAATCTGAAACGCGTCGCGATCCAGCGGCTGCCCGATCACGCCAGCCTTCGCCGCTTCTTCGCCGACGCCGACAGCAGCGGGAATATCGCCGACTATCGCGCGTTCGTCCGTCCGCATCTCGACGAACTGAGCCGGCGCTATTGGGAGGGCCGCGATCTCGTCGGGCGGCGCCGGATCAACGGCTTCGCGCACGGGCTTTACAAGCGCGGACTGCTCGGCGGCTTCATCGGGCTTGCCCACCTGGTCGCCCGGATGCACCGCGTCGATCCGCGCCAGTTCCTCGAAGCCAGGACAATCGAGGAACAGCGTGCGATTTTCGAGACGAAATTTGCGCCTTTCTTCGACCGCAAATTCATTCGCTGGGTCACCGACCAGCGATCGTCGCTCTTCGGGCTCGGCATTCCGCCGGCCCAATATGACGCGCTGGCGGACGGGAAGCCGATGGCCGATGTCCTGCGCGGACGCCTCGAAAAACTGACCTGCGACTTCCCGCTCAAGGAAAATTACTTCGCCTGGCAGGCATTTGGCCGCGGCTATGGAAAGGGTGCGACGGCCTCGCTGCCGCCCTATTTGCAGGCGGCGCATTATGCCGCTGTCCGCGCGCGCGCCGAGCGGGTGACGATGCTCCACGCGAACATGACCGACATGCTGGCGGCCGCCGATGCGGCGAGCTTCGACCGCTATATCTTCCTCGACGCGCAGGACTGGATGAGCGACGCGCAATTGACCGCGCTGTGGAGCGAGGTCACGCGCACCGCTCGGCCCGGCGCACGCGTACTCTTCCGCACCGCCGCCGAACCGACCCTGCTCCCCGGGCGGCTTCCCGACGATTTGCTGCGACGGTGGGATTATCGCGCTGCGGAATCAATCGATTATACGCGGCGCGACCGCTCGGCCATTTATGGCGGGGTCCATCTCTACATCCTGCGAGACTGAGCATGACTGTGGGGGAGGGGCACGCAGCGCGCATGGACGGCGTTTATCGCGGTCAGCGTCATATCTACGATCTGACGCGCAAATATTATCTGCTGGGACGCGACCGGCTGATCGACGAGTTGACGCCGCCGGTCGGCGGGCATGTGCTGGAGATCGGCTGCGGCACCGGGCGCAACCTGATCGCGGCGGCGCGCTGCTGGCCCGGCGCGAAATTCCACGGCATCGATATTTCCGAAGAGATGCTGAAGACCGCTCGCACTGCGATCGCCCACGCGGGGCTGACCCGGAGGGTAAGCGTGGCGCAGGCCGACGCGACGGGTTTCGACCCGAACGCGCTATTCCGCACCGCCAGTTTCGACCGCGTCTTTCAAAGCTATACGCTGTCGATGATCCCCGACTGGCAAGGCGCGATCCGCGAAGCCATGCGCCACCTGTCGACCTATGGATCGCTGCATATCGTCGATTTCGGGCAGCAGGAGGATATGCCCGACTGGTTTCGCGGCGCGCTGTTCGCGTGGCTCGCGCGCTTTCATGTCGAACCGCGCGCGCTCTTGATCGAAGCCGCCCGCGAAGCCGCGAACGACTCCGGCGCGCGGCTCGCGGTGACGCGCCTTTATCGCGGCTATGCCTGGGCGCTGCGGCTCGAAAAACGCCCGCGCTAGCCTTGCCAAGCGGCGCGACAACTGCTCCTCTCGCGGCGGGAGGCGCGATGACCGATATGATCTTGCCGGCAGGGCCGACCGAACTGACGTCAGTAGCCGAAACACTGGCGCAGGCGTTCCAGAGCGATCCGGCGCTGTCGTGGATCTTGCCTGACCCCGATCATCGCGCCCGCGCGCTTCGCAGCCTGTTTCGGACCCTCGTTCCTGCCGACGTCCGTGCCGGGATCGCGCTGCGCTCGCCGGGCAACGAGGCGGCGGCGCTCTGGCGCACACCGGGACAGGCGCATAGCGGTCCAGTCGAATTCCTGCGCACCGTCATCCCGCTCGTCGCGACCTTCGGCACCGCGTTGCCGCGCGGGCTGAAGGTGCAGGGCGGCATCGATGCCCACCGGCCCAAGGGGCGCTTCTGGTATCTCCATTATGTCGGCGTCCGCCCCGGGCATCAGGGCAAGGGGCATGGCGGGCGGATTATCCGCGCGCAGACCGCTGTTGCGGATGCCGAAGGTCTGCCCTGTTGGCTGGAGACCGCGACGCCCGAAAATGTACCTCTCTACGAGCGGCTGGGCTTCATCACGCAAGTGGAGTGGGACGTCCCCGGCGGCCCGCATTTCTGGGGCATGATGCGCCCGTCATCCTGATCGGTCACGACGCCGGGCGCGTCGCGTTGAAGGAAAAGGCGATATCCACCCCGGCGGCGATCGCGTCGGTTGCGGCCCATTCGCCCTGGCCGACACCGAAGGCGGTGCGGTCGATGCGCGCGGTTCCGGCAACGCGTGCGCGGTCGCCATCGATGCGCAGCGTGAAGCGTAGCGTCGCTGGCTTGCTGGCGCCGCGCAGGTCGAGCGTGCCGCGCGCCTCATATTTATCCCCGCCAAGGTGGCGGATGTCGCGCGCGGTAAAGACCGCGCTCGGGTGCGCGCCGACATCGAAGAAATCGCTGCTCTTCAGCGAATCGTCGCGCTGGCCGTCGCCGGTGTCGGCCGAAGCGAGGTCGACCGTGACGCGAATGGCCGATTTGGCGAGTTCGTCGGGGCTGAAGCGGATCGCGGCGCGCCAGCGATCGAACCGGCCATCGACCGCCTCGCCGTTCCAGCGCGCCGTAAAGCCGAGCCGTCCGCCCGACGCGACCGTCCAGTCAGCGAGCGGCTGGCTTGCGTCTTCGGGTACTTCCTCGGTCGCCTCGATCGCGGTTGTTTCGTCATCCTTCGCCACGGGAGCGATGGCCGGCGTGGTCGGCGTGTCGACGGGCGGCGGCGATGCTTTTTCGGCAGCGGGCCGGGGCCGTTCGGGATAGATCGCCTGGCCGGCGACAAAGGCGCCGCCGACGAGCGCCAGCGCGCCGATCGCGACCCCCGCCGCCTTGCCGCGCGCAAAGGGAATCATCCGCTGGAGTTCGGGCTTACCGAGCAGCCACTGGTGACGTAGCGCGCCTGCGATATGGAGCGCGAACAGCCCGATCGCGAGCCACGCCATCGCGCCGTGGATCGATTCCGCGGGCTCGTGCCAGCTGCGGCCGACGGGCAGGTGCGGCCAGGGGATTAGGCCATAGAGCAAAGTCGGGACCTGAACGCGCCCGGTTGAAACGAGCAGCCATCCCGTGATGGGGGCAAGGATCATTACCAGATAGAATAGCCCGTGCACCGTGCCGGCGAGCGCGCGCGTCCATGCCGGGCCGTCGGACGCGGGCGGACGCGGTGTGAACAGGCGAGCGGCAAGGCGGGCGAGGCTGAGCAGCAGGATCGTGATGCCAACCGATTTGTGCAGCTGGAAGCGCGCGAACAATTCGGGACTGTTGTTCCCCTCAAGCGCCCAGCCGAGCGCGATCTGGAAGGCCAGCAGCAGCGCGATGAGCCAGTGAAGCGTGATGGCGGTGTGGCTATAACGCTGTGTCGGCATGACAATCTTTCGCGACCGGGCGGGGGATTCGGCCTCCACCCTATCGCGTCATGCCGACCTTGTCGAAGGGTGCGCTAATCGTCGAAACCGACGAAGCGCACCGCGTCATTGACGCTCTTGCGGTTCGACACCACCGCATTGGCCGGGAAATCGGCGTCGGGCCAACCCATCGCGACGCAGATCATGATGACCTGATCGTCGGGGATGCGTGCATGTTCGCGCACGACGGGGCTTTGCATGATACCCTGGCTGTTGATCACGCATCCGAGCCCGCGCGACCACGCGGCGTTGACGAGCGCATTGGTGACTGCGCCGCAATCGAACGGTGCGATGTCGCTGCCCAGCAACACGCGGTCATAAGTGACGACGACGCTGACCGGCGCGTCGAACTGGCGGAAACCGCGGAGCACCCAGTCTTGCCGTCCATCCTTGTCATCGCGCTGAATGCCCATCGCGCCGAAGAGTTGCTTCGCGATCTCGATCTGGCGGGCGCGGTGGTCGTCGGCGATGCCGTCGAAGCGGCGAAATTCGCGGCTGTCGGGCTGTCCCGCGAGGATGCCGTCGGTGTTGCCTTGCCGGATCGCCGCGAGCGGCGCACCCGTGACGACCGAGAAATTCCAGCACTGGTTGTTGAACGACGAGGGCGCGCGCATCGCGACCTCGAGGATTTCGGCGATCAGCGCTTTCGGAACGGGCTTGTCTAGAAAGCCGCGGATCGAGCGGCGTCCGACGACGACGTCATCGAAACCGGGTGCGCCCGTCACGCCGCCTTCTGAAGCTGCAGTTCGAGCCGGTCCCAGATCTCGACCAGCGCGCTCGTCAGCTCGCGCATCATCGCCTCGTCATGCGCCGGGCCTGGCGTGAAGCGCAGGCGTTCGGTGCCGCGCGGCACGGTCGGGAAATTGATCGGCTGCACATAGACGCCATATTCGGCGAGGAGGATATCGCTGATCTTCTTCGCGCGCACCGGGTCGCCGACCATCAGCGGGACGATATGCGTCGTCGAATCCATCACCGGCAGGCCGGCGTCGCGGAAGCACTGTTTCAGGTAAGCGGCGGCTTCCTGCTGCGCGTCGCGCTCGACGCTCGACGCCTTGAGGTGGCGCACGCTGGCGAGCACGCCCGCGACGAGCACCGGCGACAGGCTGGTCGTGAAGATGAAGCCCGGCGCATAGCTGCGGATCACGTCGATGATATTCTTGTCGGCCGCGATATAGCCGCCCATCACGCCGAACGCCTTGCCCAGCGTGCCTTCGATGATGGTGATACGGCTCGCTGCTTCGTCGCGATCGCTGATACCGCCGCCGCGCGGGCCGTACATGCCGACGGCATGGACTTCGTCGCAATAGGTGAGCGCGTTGTATTTTTCGGCAAGGTCGCAGATCGCGTGGAGCGGAGCGACGTCGCCGTCCATCGAATAGACGCTCTCGAACGCGATCAGCTTCGCCGCCTCAGGATCGTCGGCGGCGAGCAGTTCCTCGAGATGTTCGAGGTCGTTGTGGCGCCACACGCGCTTTTCGCAGCCCGAGTTGCGGATGCCGGCGATCATCGACGCGTGGTTGAGTTCGTCCGAATAGATGATGCAGTTCGGGAGCAGCTTGCCGAGCGTACCGAGCGTCGCTTCGTTCGAGATATAGCCCGAGGTGAAGAGCAGCGCCCCGTCCTTGCCGTGCAGGTCGGCGAGTTCATGCTCAAGATCGATATGATAATGGGTGTTGCCGCCGATATTGCGCGTGCCGCCCGAACCCGCGCCGACGTCGTGCAGCGCGCCTTCCATCGCCTCGATCACCTTGGGATGCTGGCCCATCGCGAGATAGTCGTTCGAGCACCAGACGGTGATCGGCTTCGGCCCGTTGTGGCCGGCAAAGCAGCGCGCGTTCGGAAAAGCGCCGCGATTGCGCAGGATGTCGATGAAGACGCGGTAACGCCCTTCTTCATGCAGCCGGTCGATTGCCCGAGCGAAAATATCGTTATAGTTCACGTTCCAGCCCCGCAGTCAGGTGCTAATGCAGCTGTTGAGCCGCTCCCTCCGGCGGCTGTTAACAGGCGGGCCAATAACGCCGAATCTGGCTGAAATCCAGTGCGAACGATTCGCAACTTATGGGACAAATTGTCCTATCAGATCGTCTCGATCAACCCGATGCCATAGGGCGCCAGTGCGGCGAGCGGCGGCGGCGGGCGATGGTCGCTACGCGTGAAGACCGCGATGCCGGGCGCGGCCGCGGCGGGCCAGCTCTGGCCTTCGGTCAGATGGGCGATGCGCCGCGCGATGCCCGCGGCGCCGTCGATCAGCATCACCCCAAGCCCCGCTGCAGCCTGCAATTCGTCCTGCAACAGCGGAAAATGGGTGCAGGCGAGGACGATCACGTCGATCCGGTCGCCCCCGGGCTGATCGCGCAGCCCTGCGATCGCCCGCGCGATCGTGTCGGGATCGACCGCCTCGCCGCGCAGCTTTGCTTCGGCGCCGGTGACGAGGCCGGGACTGCCGTGGCGCAGCACGGTCTTGCCGGCAGCGAATTTTGCGCTGAGGTCGTCGACATAGGGCTGGCGCACCGTCGCCTCGGTGCCGAGCACGCCGATGACGCCGCTTTTGGTCAGCTCGGCGGCGGGTTTGATAGCCGGCACGGTTCCGACGATCGGCAGGTCGAGCGCAGCGCGAACATGGGCGAGCGCGATCGTCGAGGCGGTGTTGCACGCGATGACCGCGAGCCGCGGCTGGTAGCGTTCGACGAGGCGGCCGAGGAGCGCGGGGACCCGCGCGGCTAGTTCCTCGTTGCTCTTCTTGCCATAGGGCAATCCGGCATAATCGGCGGCGTAGACGATCGGCGCGGTCGGCAGCAACGCGCGCGTTGGGCCCAGAACGGTGAGCCCGCCAAGGCCGCTGTCGAAGAAGAGAATGGGGGCGTCGGGCGCGGGAGCGTTCATGGGGTTTCGCCTAGCAGCGACCCGAGGGGCACTCAATGGGGCGCCGAATGGGCGCCGAGTTCGTCCAATTTGGTTGCCACTCTTGCCGAATCCATTGATTGATTCGGGTAACGGCGCCACATTGATCCAAAGCGAGCGGGGAGCGCCATGACTTTATATTTGCTTATTGCCGCGGGGTATCTGTTGGGGTCGATCCCGTTCGGCGTGATCCTCACGCGGATGTTCGGTGCCGGCGATCTGCGCCAGATCGGGTCGGGCAATATCGGCGCGACCAATGTGCTGCGCACCGGGCGGAAGGGGCTGGCGGCGGCGACGCTGATCCTCGACGGCGCAAAAGGCGCGGTGGCGGTGCTGCTCGCGCGGCATTTCGTTCCCGAATTCGGCGACCATGCCGCGATGATTGCGGGCGCTGCAGCGATGATCGGCCATTGCTATCCGGTGTGGCTGAAGTTCCGCGGCGGCAAGGGCGTTGCGACGTTGCTGGGCCTTGCGCTCGCGCTCGCCTGGCCGATCGGCCTTGTGTTCGCCATCGTGTGGCTTGGCACCGTCCTGTTGCTGCGCATCTCGTCGCTCGGCGGGATGCTTGGTGCGGTTTCGGCGCCGCTGGCCGCGCTCGCATTCGGCCATCAGGTCTATGCCATCGGCCTTGCGGGTCTCGCGGTGATCGTGCTGTGGCGGCACCGCGAGAATATCGCGCGGTTGCGCGCCGGGTCCGAGCCGCGGGTCGGCGGAAAGAAAGACGGCCCAAAAGGAGCCGGCGGAGCGTGACCGACGCAGAGCGGCTGGCGCGGCTACGGCTGATCCGCACGCCGCATGTCGGCCCGGTGAGCTGGCACCAGCTCATGCTGCGCTTCGGGTCAGGCGAAGCGGCGCTTGATGCGTTGCCCGACCTCGTGCTGCGCGGCGGGGCGGGGAAGGCGCGCATCGCGCCGGTCGAGGTCGCCGAGCGTGAGATCGAGCGCGTGGCTCAATTGGGCGCCCGCCATATCTTCAGCGACGAGGATGATTATTCGCCGATGCTGCGCGAGGTCGAGGGCGCGCCGCCCGTTGTTGTCGTGCGGGTCGATACCGCGATGCTGCGGCGCCCGTGCGTCGCGATCGTCGGCGCGCGCAATGCCTCGGCGATCGCGTGCCGTTTCGCGCGCCAGCTCGCGGCCGATCTGGCGGCACGCGATGTGACGGTGGTCAGCGGGCTCGCGCGCGGGGTCGACACCGCGGCGCATATCGGCGCGCTTGGCGGATCGACCGCCGGGGTGATCGCGAGCGGGATCGACATCGCCTTTCCGCCCGAAAACGCCGCGCTGCAGGAAAAGATCGCGAGCAACCAGTTGCTGATCGCAGAACAACCGCCGGGAACCGAGCCGCTCGCCCCCCACTTCCCGTCGCGCAACCGCATCATCGCCGGGATCGCGCACGGGACGGTGGCGATCGAGGCGGCGCCCTAATCGGGATCGCTAATCACCGCACGGCGCGCCGGCGATTATGGCCGCGAGGTGATGGCAGTGCCGGGCTCGCCGCTCGACCCGCGCGCGCAGGGTTGCAACCTGCTGATCCGTGAAGGGGCGACGCTGATCCAGACGGTCGACGACGTGCTCGAAGCGGTCGGACCGATCGATACGCGAATGGTGCGTGAACCGTTGCAACGCTATGCCGCCGCTCCCGCGCCGGTGGACGCGGGCGAGGGCGAACGGCGGTCGCTGATCGACCTGCTCGGCCCGACGCCAGTCGCGGTCGATGAATTGGTGCGACAATCCGGGCAGGACGCTGCGACAGTGCAACTCGTCCTGCTCGAACTCGAGCTTGCCGGGCGCGTCGAGCGCCATGCCGGAGCGAAGATTTCGCTCATGTAACCGCCCGCGCAGCCGGCCAATCCTCGACAATCTAATCCCACGTCGGCCCGCCAAACGGAAATCTTCGCGCTCCAATCCCTCTTGACGGGATATGGCGGTACCCGCCACTTTCGCGCCTAGCGGGCGAAGGGGAATATCGTAAATGCAATATGACGCGAGCTTGCTCGTCCCAACCTTTCGGCGGGCGTGGAATCTGGCGATCGCAATGCCGGGCGTCTTCGTGATCGCGTGGCTTGCCACAATGGCCGCCGGCGTGGCTTCAGACGCCGCGATCGAGCGGAGCGGGGGAACCGGAAGCGGGATCCTGATCGCATATGGCATCGCCATCACCTTCGTCCAGGTCTGGATCACGCGTGAAGCCTTCCGGCGTTCGGGGGTCGAGCCCGCCATGCTGGTGGCAAATTCGCTGAGCGTCTATTTGCAGGGCATCCTCACCGGACTTGGCATCGCGCTGGGCCTGATCCTTCTCATCCTGCCGGGGCTTTATATCTTCGCGCGCTGGTATCTGGCGGCCGCGCTGTTGATCCGCGACCAAGGCGGGCGCCGGGCCGCGATGCGACGCAGCTGGGAGATGCTTGCGGTGCATTGGCCCGCAGCGCTTGGCGTTGGGCTGATCCTTTTTCTGCTGTCGGTCGCCCCTCTGGCGCTCGAGTTCATCGCGCCCTCGCTGGCCGCCGAATTCGGTTTCGGATGGCTGGTCGCGACGAACCTTGTTTCTGCACTCGGCATTGTCGGCGCATATCTTGCCGCGGTGGCGCTGCTATTGAACATCGAGCAACCGGCATCGACATTACAGGAAATTTTCGGTTGACGCGGCGGCCGTCGACGCCACCCTCACGCGTACGTACGTAAGGGACAGCTAGGACTAAAGGTTTTTCATGCAATTGGTAATTGTGGAATCGCCCGCAAAGGCGAAGACGATCGAGAAATATCTGGGGCGCGACTTCAAGGTGCTGGCGTCCTATGGCCATGTCCGCGACCTGCCGCCCAAGGATGGGTCGGTCGATCCCGACGACGGCTTTGCGATGCAGTGGCAGCTGTATCCCGACAAGACGAAGCGGATGAAGGAAATCCAGGACGCGGCGAAGGGCGCCGATCGATTGATCCTCGCGACCGACCCTGACCGCGAGGGCGAGGCGATCAGCTGGCACGTGCAGGAATTGTTGCGCAGCAAAAAGGCGCTGCCCGCCGAGGTCGACCGCGTCACCTTCAACGCGATCACCAAGGATGCGGTGCTGACCGCGATGGCGAGTCCGCGCGCGCTCGACGAAGATTTGATCGACGCCTATCGCGCTCGCCGCGCGCTCGATTATCTTGTCGGCTTCACCCTCTCGCCGGTGCTGTGGCGCAAGCTGCCGGGCGCCAAATCGGCGGGGCGCGTGCAGTCGGTTACGTTGCGCATGATCGTCGAACGTGAGCGCGAGATCGAGGCTTTTGTTGCGCAACAATATTGGTCGGTCACCGGGCTGTTCGAGATGTCGGGCACGCCGTTCAAGGCGCGTCTAGCACGCTGGCGCGGCGACAAGATCGAGCGACTGTCGATCACCAGCGAAGCCGACGCGCGCGCGGCCGAGGCCGATGTGAAGGCGGGTCATTTCACCGTCGACCTCGTCGAAACCAAGCCGTTGACGCGTAACCCGCCGCCGCCGTTCACAACGTCGACCTTGCAGCAGGAAGCCGCGCGCAAGCTCGGCTTCTCCGCCAGCCACACGATGCGGATCGCGCAGGGCCTCTACGAGGATGGCGCGATCACCTACATGCGAACCGATGGCGTCCAGATGGACGGCAGCGCGATCAGCGCGGCGCGCAAGGCGATCGCGACGCGCTACGACGGCGGCTATGTCCCCGACCAACCGCGCCAGTATCAGACCAAGGCAAAGAATGCGCAGGAAGCGCATGAAGCAATCCGGCCGACCGATTTTTCGAAGGACAAGGCCGGCGGCGGCGATCACGCGCGGCTGTACGAGTTGATCTGGAAGCGCGCGATGGCGAGCCAGATGGCGTCGGCGCGCCTCGAGCGCACGAGCATCGACCTGACCGACGGCACCGGCAAAACGATGCTGCGCGCGACGGGGCAGGTGATCAAATTCCCCGGCTTCCTTGCGCTGTATGACGAAGGCCGCGACGACAGCGAAGACGAAGATGCGCGCCTGCTGCCCGCGATGGCCAAAGGCGATGCGCCCGCCAAAACGGGCATCGAGGTCGAGAAGCACGAGACTCAGCCGCCGCCGCGCTATTCGGAAGCGAGCCTCGTCAAGAAGATGGAAGAGCTCGGCATCGGGCGCCCGTCGACCTATGCGTCGATCCTGCAGGTGCTGAAGGACCGTGCCTATGTGACGGTCGAAAAGAACCGCTTCATTCCCGAGGAGAGCGGGCGCTTGCTGACGGCGTTCCTCGAACGCTTCTTCGAACGTTATGTCGGCTATGATTTCACCGCCGGACTCGAAGAAGAACTCGATGACGTGTCGGGCGGCCGCGCCCAGTGGCAAGCGGTGCTTGAACGTTTCTGGCGCGACTTCAAGCCGCGCACCGGCGAGGTGATGGAGCAGAAGCCGTCGGAGATCACCGCGGCGCTCGACGAGTTCCTCGGCCCCTATCTCTTTCCCGACAAGGGCGACGGCAGCGATCCGCGCATCTGCCCCAATTGCGGCACCGGCAAGCTGGCGCTGCGCGGCGGCAAGTTCGGACCGTTCATCGCGTGCAGCAATTACCCCGACTGCAAATTCACGCGGAAATTCGCGCAGCCGGGCGGCAGCGACGGGGCCGACACCGGGCCCGAAACGATGGGCACCGACCCCGATAGCGGGCTGGAAGTCACGAAGCGCAGCGGGCGTTTCGGTCCGTACATCCAGCTCGGCGACGGCAAGGAGGCGAAACGCTCGTCGATCCCGAAGGATATTGCGGGTGAGGATTTCGACCTCGATTATGCGCTGCGGCTACTGAGCCTGCCGCGCGAGGTCGGGGTGCACCCCGAAAGCGGCAATGTCATCATGGCAGGGCTGGGACGCTATGGCCCCTATCTGCTCCACGACGGCAAATATGCGAAGCTGACCGGCACCGCCGAAATCTTCGACATCGGCATGAACGCCGCGGTCGTCCGCATCGCCGAAGCCGCTGCGGGCGGCGGGCGCGGTCGTACCAAGGCCGAGCCGCTCAACACCTTCGGCCCGCATCCGACGAGCGGCGGCGAGATGAAGCTGATGGAAGGGCGTTTCGGCCCGTACGTCAGCGACGGCACGACCAATGCGACACTGCCCAAGAGCGCCGATCCGGCGACGCTCACGCTCGAAGAGGCGATCGCGCTGATCGACGCGCGCGCGGCGAAGGGGCCGGCAAAGGGCAAGAAGAAAGCGGCGCCGAAGAAGGCCGCAGCGAAGAAGGTGCCGGCCAAGAAAGCGCCTGCAAAGAAGGCTCCGGCGAAGAAAACGACCGCGACCGAGTAGCAGCGAATCTTTCTATTCGTCAGTCCCGCGAAAGCGGGAGCCCGGCAGCAACATCAGGCTGGGTTCCCGCTTTCGCGGGAATGAGGAAGTTTGGAGAAGCTTGAAGCGCGGCGTTTGCGACGCCGCAAACCCATGATAGGGATGGCGTATCCGGGAGACTGTCCATGCGCCACCTGCTTGCCGCCGTCCTGCTCACCATCCTCTCCATATTTTCATTGCCCGCCGCGGCACAGCCATCGCGATACCTGATCTCGGCCCAGCCGATGGCTGACACGCCGCCCGGCGTGCAGGCGTGGCGCGTGCAATATTGGACCACCAACGGAAACGGGACGCGCTTCGCGGTCACTGGCATTGTCGCCGCTCCGATGGAGGCGATCCCGCCGCGTCCGCGCCGCGTGATCGCTTGGACTCACGGCGCCTGGGGCGTCGCCGAGAAATGCGCGCCGTCGCTCAGCCCGAATTTCTTCGCCGCGACCGCGGGGATCGATGCGGTGCGGAGCGGTTATGTCGTCGTCGCGCCCGATTATATCGGGCTTGCCAACCCGACGATGCATCCGTTTCTCGTCGGCCCCGACACCGCGCAGTCGGTCCTCGACGGCGTGCGTGCGGCGCGCGAAATTCCCGGCGCCGCGGCGGGCGGCGACTTTGCGGTCTGGGGTGAATCGCAGGGGGGCCATGCGGCGCTCTGGACCGCAATCGCCGCCCGGTCCTATGCCCCCGATTTACGGCTAGTAGCGACCGCGGCGGCGGCCCCGCCGACCGATCTCGCCGCCAATTTGCGCGAAGGCAGCGACAAGAATGCGCGCGCGCTGCTCCTGTCCTTCACGCTGCATAGCTGGTCGACGCTCTACGGCTTTTCGCTCGATACCATCGCCAACCGCACAAACCAGGGCATCATTCATCGGCTCGCCGAGAATAACTGCGTGAGCTTCGACAAGAAGCCGAAGCTCGGCACGATCCTCGGTATCCTCACCATCGTCCGCGCAACGAAGAACAAGGACATCGCGCAGATCGAACCCTTCGGCTCCTTTGCGCGCACCAACAGCGTCGATGCGTCGCGTGTGCCGGGGCCGCTGCTGATTGCGCAGAGCCGCAACGACACGATCGTCGCGCCTGCGGTCACACGCAAATTCGCTAAGGCGGTGTGCCGGCGCGGAACGCCGCTGCGCTGGATCGACATGACGGGCGATCACGGCGCCAGCGCGCGCGAAAGCTCGCAGGAAACAATCGGCTGGATCACCTCGCGCTTCGACGGCAATCCACCGCCGAACGACTGCCGGCGGATTTAGCGATTGATGCTAGTCGAAAACGCTCGACTCTGAGCGCCCCTTGCGAGCAAACCAAGCCACCGCATCTGGCCGAAAAAGGCAGATCATCGATGCAATCGTCAAAGCCGTCGACACGAGCGACGCGACCAACGCCGCGCCCTTGAAACCGGCTGGATCATTCAACGACATCAGCGTCGAAATCGAGCCGAAACCCATCCATACGACATAAATCCATTTGGCGATCGTGCTCGCCCGTCTTGCAATCGCATACCAGAATGCGATCGATATCGAAGCGAAGAAGGCCAGCATGATGATGACTGCGGCCATGCCGGTTGAGGTGGCGAGACGGGGGCTTTCACGCTCAAGCGCCGTCGTCATTTCACCCCAAGCAAAGTAGGTGCTGGCAAAGCCGACGACCATCGAAATCCAGAACAGGCGTTCGAAAGCGACGACAGATGTTGGCTTCAACCTCTTCCCCCTTAGTCGACCCAGTCGAGCCCCATGTCGCGGTACACGCCTCGATCCTCGTCCCAGTTCGCCTTGACCTTCACATGCAGGAACAGGTGAACCTTGCGCCCCAACAGCTCGGTCAGTTCGGCACGCGACTTGCTGCCGATTTCCTTGATCCGTTCGCCCTTGTGACCGAGGATGATCGCGCGCTGGTTGTCGCGCGCGACGAGGATCTGCTGGTGGATTTCGGCGCTGCCGTCGGGGCGCGTGGTGAATTTCTCGGTCTCGACGGTCGACTGGTACGGCAGCTCCTCGTGGAGTTGGCGATAGAGCTGTTCGCGCGTGATTTCGGCGGCGAGCATGCGTTCGGGAGCGTCGCTGACCTCGTCCTCGGGGAAATGCCAATGGCCTTCGGGCATCAGCGCCGCCAGCGTCGCCTTGAGTTCGGGAACGCCGTCGCCGGTGCTCGCCGAGATAAAGAAGGTCTCGTCGAATTTGACCCGCTCGTTGAGTTGCGTCGCGATCGTCAGCAATTTGTCTTTCTTGGTCAGATCGACCTTGTTCAGCACAAGAAACTTCTTCTCGGGCCGTCCCTCGATCCCCTGCAGCACACGCTCGGCGCGCTCGCCGAGCTTCGCCGCGGCATCGATCATCACAAGGATCGCTTCAGCCTGATCGAGACTGTTCCACGCCGCGGCGACCATTGCGCGGTCGAGCCGGCGGGTAGGGGCGAAGATGCCCGGTGTGTCGATCAGTACGATCTGCGTTTCGCCGTCCATCGCGACGCCCATCAACCGTGTGCGCGTCGTCTGCGCCTTCGGGCTGACGATCGCGACCTTCTGGCCGACGAGCGCGTTGACGATGGTCGATTTGCCCGCGTTGGGCGCGCCGACAACGGCGACAAATCCGCAACGATGGGTCATAGCTTCATTCCTTCGAGTTCGGCGAGCAGGGCTGCCGCCGCGGCCTTCTCGGCCGCCTGTTTTGATGCGCCTTCGGCTTCGGCACGCGCAAGCTTGCCGATACTGACCGCGATGCGGAAACGCGGCGCATGGTCGGGGCCTTCGCGCGCGATGATCTCATATTCGGGCGGACGGCGTTTGCGCGCAAGCGCCCATTCCTGCAGCGCCGCCTTCGGATGTTTCGGCGCCGCCTGCTGCCCGTCGATCATTTCGCCCCAATGAGTCAGGATAAATCGGCGCGCAGCGTCGGCGCCCTGATCGAGGTACAGCGCGCCAATCAACGCCTCGATCGCGTCGGCGGCGATATTGTCGCTGTAACGCCCGCCGTCGCTCCGCGCCTGCGCGCCGAAACGGACGAGGTCAGTGAGCTTCAGCCGCTGCGCGATCACGGCGCAGGTCGCGCCCGACGCGAGCACGTGCAACCGCGACGACATCTCGCCTTCGCTCGCGGTGGGAAAGCGCGTGTAGAGTTCAGAGGCGATGACGAGACCAAGCACGCGGTCGCCGAGAAACTCCAGCCGCTGATAGTCGGCGCGCCCCGTGCTCCCATGCGTCAGCGCCAGATCGTAGAGCGCCGGGTCGTCCGGGGTGCAGCCGATGATTTCGGCGAGCGCCCCGGTGTCGAGGGGATCGTTCAAAAACCTTCCCCGATGCGGCCCCAGCGCGCCGCGGTGAACCAGCTGATCGGGTTGATCCAGCTCGCCGATCCGTCGGTCGAGAACATGCCGACGAGCGCGTGGCCGACCAGATTTTCCTCGGGGACGAGGCCGATGCCCTGGTTTTCCATCGCGGGGAAGCGGCTGTCGGCGCTGCGGTCGCGGTTGTCGCCCATCAGGAACAGATGTCCCGCAGGCACGACGACGAGCGGCGTGTTGTCTTCGGGGATCGTCGTGATGTCGAGGATGTTATAGCTTTTGCCGCTCGGCAGCGTTTCCTTGAACTGCTTGTACCGGCACTGGCGCTGGCCGTCGGCGGTGACTTCTTCGAACTCGGGCGAATAGCAGGGCAGGGTGCCCGTCATGCGCGAGGCTTCGACCATATTCGGCGTCACCGGGATCACGAAATCGGCGATGGTTTCGCGCTTTAGCGGCTTGCCGTTCAGCCAGACGATGCCGTCCTTCACCTGCACGCTGTCGCCAGGCAGACCGATGACGCGCTTGATATAATCATTGTCGGCAACCGGCGGCGCCTTGAACACGACGACGTCGCCGCGTTCGGGGGTGCGCGCGAAAATTCGGCCCGGAATCAGCGGCGCGCTGAACGGCAGGCTGTATTTCGAATAGCCATAGGCCATCTTGTTGACGAGCAGATAGTCGCCGATGAGCAGTCGCGGCTGCATCGATTCCGACGGAATGTTGAACGGTGACAGGAAAAAGCTGCGGAAAATCAGCACCGCGATCGCGAGCAGCGCGAGGAAGCGGACGGTGTCGACGGCCTCTTCCTTGGCGGACACGGGTGCCGGGGTCGGGGACGACGGCGCGGGTCCGGTCGGGGGCGTCACATCGGCGGTAAAGCTGGCATTGGTCATGCCGCGCATTGGCGATGAATAGGTTGCCACGTCAAGCAAATATCGGTCGACGACACTGGCGCGCGGGGGAGGCCGGGCTTAGAGAAAGTCCGCGATTCACTCCCTTTCGAGGACAATAGACGATGACAACCGCATCCGACGCCTGGCAGGCCCTTTCGAAGTGGCAGCCGCAGAAGCTGACCGATCTGGTCGCCACCGACCCCGAAACGCGCTTGCAGGCGCTGGTGCGGAGCGTCGCCGACATCCGCTTCGACTTTGCCAAGACGCATCTCGACACGGCGGCTGTCAAGATTCTATCTGGCCTTGCCGATGCGCAGGATTTCGCGGGCCGGCGCAAGACGCTCTTCTCGGGCGGCATCGCCAATCCGACCGAAGACCGCGCCGCCGAGCATAGCGCCGAACGCGGCGACGGTGCGCCCGAGTCGGTCCACGCCGCACAGGCGCTGCACCAGCGGATGCGGATGATGATCGATGCGATCGAGGCGGGCGCATTCGGCGAGATCCGCCACCTGCTCCACATCGGCATCGGCGGATCGGCGCTCGGCCCCGATCTGCTCATCGACGCGCTCGGCCGCCACAGCGACCGCTATGACGTCGCGGTGGTGTCGAACGTCGACGGCGCCGCTCTCGACGAGGTCTTCGCCAAATTCAGCCCCGAACATACGCTGGTCGCGGTCGCATCGAAGACTTTCACCACGACTGAAACCTTGCTCAACGCCAATTCGGCGCTGCTCTGGCTCGAAGAGGCCGGGGTCGCCGATCCGCTCGGCCGCTTCATCGCGCTGACCGCGAAGCCCGAACGCGCGATCGAATGGGGCATCGACGAAACGCGCATCCTGCCATTCAACGAAAGCGTCGGCGGGCGCTATTCGCTCTGGTCGTCGATCGGCTTTCCCGCCGCGCTCGCGCTCGGCTGGGACGCCTTTGCCGATTTGCTTGAGGGCGCGGCCGAGATGGACCGCCATTTCCGCCTCGCCGACGGCGCCGACAATATCTGCCTGCTCGCGGCGTTCGCCGACCAGATCTATGCGAACCGCCTTGGTTGCCAGACGCGCGCGGTCTTCGCCTATGACGAGCGGCTGCGGCTGCTTCCCGATTATCTGCAGCAGCTCGAAATGGAATCGAACGGCAAGTCGGTCACCCTCGATGGTCAGCCGGTCGGCCGCGAGAGCGCACCGATCACCTGGGGCGGCGTCGGCACCGACGCGCAGCATGCGGTGTTCCAGCTGCTGCATCAGGGCACGCACCTGACCCCGGTCGAGTTCGTCGTCGCGCGCGAGCCCGACCATCTGCTCGACGATGCGCATCACGAAACGCTCGTCGCGAACTGCATCGCGCAGGGCGCGGCGTTGATGACGGGACGCGCCAGCGCCGACGGCGCGCGCAACTACCCGGGCGATCGTCCGTCGACGACGATCCTGCTCGACCAGGTCACGCCGCGCAGCCTCGGCGCGCTGATCGCCTTTTACGAGCATCGCGTGTTCGCCAACGCCGTGCTGCTCGGCATCAACCCGTTCGACCAGTTCGGGGTCGAACTGGGAAAGGAAATGGCGAAGGGCCTTGCCGAAGGAACGGTGGAATTCGACGCAGCGACGCAAGCGCTGATGAAGGCCGCGCTCGGCGAATAGCCCTTCGGTCCATCACTGTAACCGCAAAATTCGATTGGCATCGCAGGCCTGCGTAACCACATAGGCCGCCGACGCGAACTACACGCGACCATAAGATCAGGGGTTTTGAATGAGCGAGTTTGATTACGACCTGTTTGTCATCGGCGCCGGGTCGGGCGGGGTTCGCGCCTCGCGCATCGCCGCTTCGCACGGCGCGCGTGTCGCGCTGGCGGAGGAGTATCGCGTCGGCGGCACCTGCGTCATCCGCGGCTGCGTCCCCAAGAAGCTCCTCGTTTACGGCGCGCATTTCGCCGAGGATCTGAAGGACGCGCGCAAATTCGGCTGGGACGTCCCCGACTGCAAGTTCGACTGGAACCGCCTCCGCGACAATGTCCTCGCCGAGGTCGACCGGCTCGAGGGCCTCTATGGCCAGACTCTCGACAATCACAAGGTCACGCTGTTCAAGACCCGCGCGACCGTTATCGGCCCGCAGAAGGTGCACCTCGCCGACGGGCAGGAAATCAGCGCCGAGCGCATTTTGATCGCGACCGGCGGCTGGCCGCACGTCCCCGAATTTCCGGGCAGCGAGCATGCGATCACGTCGAACGAGGTCTTCCACCTCGAAACGCTGCCGAAGCGTGTCGTGATCGCGGGCGGCGGCTATATCGCCAATGAATTCGCCGGCATCTTCAACGAATTCGGCAGCAAGGTGACGATCGTCAACCGCGGCGACACGATCCTGCGCGGCTATGACGAGCAGATCCGCGACCGGCTGCTCCAGATTTCGATGACCAAGGGCATCGAGTTCAAGTTCAACGCGCCGTTCCAGTCGATCGAGAAGAATGACGATGGGTCGCTGACGGTCCATCTCGAGAATAGCGATCCGATCCATGCCGATGCGGTGCTTGTCGCCGCAGGCCGCGTGCCGAACAGCAAGGGGCTCGGCCTCGAAGAGATCGGCGTCGAGCTCGACAAGGACGGCGCGATCAAGGTCGACGAGACGAACCAGTCGTCGGTGCCGAGCATCTATGCGGTCGGCGACGTCACCAACCGCATCCAGCTCACGCCTGTCGCGATCCGCGAAGGGCAGGCGTTTGCGGACTCGGTGTTCGGCGGCAAGCCGACAGTCGTCGACTATGCCAATGTCCCGAGCGCGGTGTTCAGCCATCCGCCGATCGGCGCGGTCGGGATGACCGAGGCCGAGGCGCGTAACAAGCTCGGCTCGATCCGCGTCTATACCAGCGACTTCCGCGCGATGAAGAATGTGCTCGCGGGCCGCAACGAGCGCGCGCTGTACAAGATGATCGTCAACGCCGCGACCGACCAGGTCGTCGGCCTGCACATGATCGGCCCCGATGCGCCGGAGATCCTGCAAGCGGCGGCGATCGCGGTAAAGGCGGGGCTGACCAAGGCCGACTTCGATAACACCGTTGCGCTGCACCCCAGCATGGCCGAGGAACTCGTGCTGCTGAAGTAGCTATAATCATCGTCACCCCGGCGAAGGCCGGGGTCTCGCCCTCGCGCTCAAACTCGGCGGTGAGATCCCGGCCTTCGCCGGGATGACGAATGAGGGATTGGTTCCAAAACACAACGCATCTGTTATCCTCCGCTAAAGTTAGCGAGGGGAGGGTCGCATGACGGGCACGGCATTGATCACCGGGGGCAGCGGCTATATCGCGGGCTTCCTGATCCGGCAGCTGATCGACAATGGCTGGACCATCCACACGACCGTCCGCAGCCTGAAACGCGAGGCAGAGGTCCGCGGCTGGCTGAACGTCGACAACGACAGGCTCGGCTTCTTCGCCGCCGATCTCGAAAATGACGCCGGCTGGGCCGAGGCGATGGCGGGATGCAGCCATGTTGCGCATGTCGCGTCGCCCTTTCCGCTCGACGTGCCGAAGCATGCCGACGAACTGGTCGTCCCGGCGCGCGAAGGCGCATTGCGTGCCTTACGTTTCGCCAAAGCGGCAGGGGTCAAGCGGTTCGTCCTGACCTCGTCGATGGCGGCGATCGCTTATGGGCATGGCAAGGGCCGCGACATCTATAACGAAGCCGACTGGACCAATCTCGATAACCCCGAGGTCATGCCCTATCCGCGCTCGAAGACCGTCGCCGAGCGTGCGGCGCGCGACTGGGTGCGAGCCGAGGGCGGCGGCATGGAGTTCGCCTCGGTCAATCCCGCCGCGGTGTTCGGGCCGTTGCTGTCGGACGACCTCTCGACCTCGATCGAGCTGGTGAAACAGTTGCTCGAGGGCAAGGTGCCGATGTGCCCCGATATCGGTTTCGGGATCATCGACGTCCGCGACGTCGCCGACCTTCACTATCGCGCACTGACGACGCCCGGCGTTCACGATGAACGCTATGTCTGCTCCGGGCCGTTCCTGAAGATGATCGATGTCGCGAACCTGCTGCGCGCGAACCTTGGCGAGCAAGCGCGGAAAGTGCCGAAGCGGAAGATGCCCGACTGGCTGCTCAAGCTGCTCGCGCTGGTGCGTCCCGAGCTCAAGCAGCTCGTCGCCGAACTCGGCAATGTCCGCGGCGGCGATAGCAGCCATGCGATGCAGTCATTGGGCTGGACGATGCGCACGCCTGAGGAGGCGATATTGGCGACGGCGCATAGTCTGATCGAGCGCGGGATCGTGAAAGTCTGATTTCCCCTCCCGCATGCGGGAGGGGCCGCGAGGCTTACGAGCTTGCTCGTTAGTCGCAGCGGGGTGGGGGTGGGCATGGCCGTGTCGTTGTTGCCCACCCCCACCCCTCCCGCAAGCGGGAGCGGAGAAGGTCACCCAATCCGGTACGGCACCACGTCGCGCCGATCCGGATCGACCAAAATCGGACGGTCGCTCGGCGGGAAGGCACGCTGGTCGCAATCGTCGCGCGGGCAGATACGGCACGACAAGCCGATGCGCGTCGCCGCCTGCGGCGCGGCGACATCGACCCCGTCGGCATAGACGAAATCGCCCGCATATTGCGCCTCGCACCCCAGCGCGACGGCGTAGCGGCGGGGCGAGCGCGCATAGCTGCCCGACGGCTTCACCAGACCCTTCGCCATCGACACATAGCGCAGCCCGTCAGGCGTCTCGGCGAGTTGGAACAGGATGCGGTCGGGGATCGCGGCGGCTTCGTGGACGATCCACAGCGGACACGCGCCCCCGAAGCGCGCGAACTGCAGCCGTGTCGCCGAATGCCGCTTGGTGATATTGCCCGCCATGTCGACGCGGCAGAAGAACATCGGGATGCCGCGTGCGCCGGGGCGCTGGAGCGTTGAAAGACGGTGGCACGCCTGTTCGAAGCTCACCCCATATTGCATCCGCAGCCGGTCGATATCGTGCCGCACTGCGCGCGCGCTGGCGCGGAAGGGCGCATAGGGCATCAGCACCGCGCCGGCGGCATAATTGGCAAGGCCGACATGGAGCAACTGTCGCGCCGCCGCCGTACGCAGCGGCGACGCCTCGACGACCGCTGCAATCTCGTCCGCGAGCGCGAGCGCGGCGAGCTGGTGCGCGAGCTGGAAGCGCCTGCTTTCGGCAGGCAGCGACGGATCGATCACCAGATGTCGCATCGTCGCATCGAAATCTCGCAGCGCTTGCGTCTTGCTGTAGACGATCGAAATGCCGAGCGCATCGCGCAGCCGTCGCTCGATCGCCTCGATAGCGGGGGAGGGGTCTCGCCCGCGCAGCTGTCCCGCCAGCGCCTCTGCCGCGCGGTCGATGCTGTCGACATAATTGCCCGCGTCGTGGAACCAGTCACGCACCTCTTCCCACGGCAGGCGGCTGCCCTCGGCGGTGCCGCCCGTCAGCGCTTCGTCGATGATCTGGAGCCGCTGCCCCGCGCGGCGATAGGCGGCGTGGAGCGCGACGAACTGGTCGGCGAGCTGCGGCTGCTGCAGCGCGGCACGTTCGAGCTGTTCGGGGGTGAGGGGCAAGGCAGCGAAAAGCGGGTCTGCCGCCGCTTCGCGAAGCGCTCCCGCGCGACGGTCGCCGGCATCCGCCGCGACTTCTTCCCATTCCAGCGGAAACAGCTTTTGCAACCTGTCGAGCAGAGCGGGCGTGAGTGGGCGGTCATCATGCTCGATCTGGCTAAGGTAGGAAATGGAAATGCCAAGCCCGCCCGCGAAATCGGCCTGCTTGGCTCCTCGAGCAATTCGGAGTTCCCGGAGCTTTGCTCCAGCAAAAATGCGCTGCCGTGCCATCCAAATGGGCTCCATTGCGATGGTGTCGAGCCGTCGCGGGGGTTTAGGGAGGGGTATTGCGACGCCTCGACAACCTTAAAACGAATGAGCCGACAATATACGGCTGTTTGCAAAGTATCAATTTACAACTTTGCAAATTCACATTTGCGTGGGGGACGCAATCAGCGCAGACGACGCTCTTCCAAATCCAGTGGAGAGTCGCTTTGTCCGCCAATATCGCCGAAATGGAACGCCGTCGCGCCGCCGCCGCTCTGGGTGGCGGGCAAAAGCGCATCGATGCACAGCACAGCAAGGGCAAGCTGACCGCGCGCGAGCGACTCGACGTGCTGCTCGACGAAGGTTCGTTCGAGGAGCTCGACACTTATGTGGAGCATAATTGCACCGATTTTGGCATGCAGGACCAGATCGTCCCGGGTGACGGCGTCGTTACCGGTTCGGGCACGATCAACGGCCGCCTCGTCTATGTCTTCAGCCAGGACTTCACTGTCTTCGGCGGCTCGCTGTCGGAGCGCCATGCCGAAAAGATCATGAAGGTGATGGACAATGCGATGAAGGTCGGCGCGCCGGTCATCGGCCTCAACGACAGCGGCGGCGCGCGGATCCAGGAGGGCGTGGCATCGCTCGGCGGTTATGCCGAGGTGTTCCAGCGCAACGTGCTCGCATCGGGTGTCGTGCCGCAGATCAGCCTCATCATGGGCCCGTGCGCGGGCGGTGCGGTCTATTCGCCCGCGATGACCGACTTCATCTTCATGGTGAAGGACAGCAGCTACATGTTCGTCACCGGCCCCGATGTCGTGAAGACCGTGACCAACGAGGTCGTGACGCAGGAAGAACTCGGCGGCGCGATCACGCACACGACGAAAAGCTCGGTCGCCGATCTGGCATTTGAAAATGACATCGAGGCGCTGCTCGCGGCGCGCGATTTCTTCGATTACCTGCCCGAAAACAACCGCAGCGGCGTTCCGGTGCGCCCGACGAGTGACCCCTTCGACCGCGCCGAGCCGAGCCTCGATACGCTGATCCCGCCCAATGCGAACCAACCGTATGACATGCACGAGCTGATCCGGAAGACCGTCGACGAGGGCGATTTCTTCGAGGTGCAGACCACGCACGCGGCGAACATCATCTGCGGCTTCGGGCGTATCGAAGGGCGCACGATCGGCATCGTCGCGAATCAGCCGCTGGTGCTCGCGGGCGTGCTCGACATCAACTCGTCCAAGAAAGCCGCGCGCTTCGTGCGCTTCTGCGACGCCTTCGAAATCCCAATCATCACCTTCGTCGACGTCCCAGGCTTCCTGCCCGGCACCGCGCAGGAATATAACGGCATCATCAAGCATGGCGCGAAGCTGCTCTTTGCTTATGCCGAGGCCACGGTGCCCAAGATCACGGTGATCACGCGCAAAAAAGCCTATGGCGGCGCCTATGACGTGATGGCGTCGAAGCATCTGCGCGGCGACCTCAACTATGCCTGGCCGACCGCCGAGATCGCGGTGATGGGCGCGAAGGGCGCGGTCGAAATCATCTTCCGCAGCGACATCGGCGATCCCGAAAAGATTGCACAGCGCACGAAGGAATATGAGGACCGCTTCGCGAACCCGTTCGTCGCGGCGTCGCGCGGCTATATCGACGAGGTCATCCACCCGCACAACACGCGCAAGCGGATCGCACTGGGGCTGCGCAAGCTCAGGAATAAGCAACTCGAAAATCCGTGGAAGAAGCACGATAATATTCCGCTCTGATTGCGAGCACGGATATTATTCGTGTGTGTGATGCCCGGCACATAAGAAACACCGGACTGGAGGCAAGGACGGGAGGCGGTTAGAACATGGCCGCCATGTCCTTGATTCCGAAAGAGGTTTGAAGATGCGTAAATTCCTTCTTGGTGCTCTGATTGTTCCCGCCCTGCTGGCGTCGCCGGCGGCGTTCGCGTTCGACCCCGATACCCCTGTCGCCGAGCCGAAACCCGCTTTTCCAGTGACGCTGGACAGCGAAGAGAACACCACGATCGGCCTTGCATTCCGGACGGCTTTCGGGCTTCCGAAGGGCGCCGAAGCAACGGCAACTCGTGAGATCGACGGACGCACCTACACATTCCGTCCCGCCACGATCCACCTGCTGTCGAACAACGTCGGCGTACTGCTGAGCCTCGGCAGCCTCGAAGAAGCGGGGCACAGCGAAGGCGGGATCAACGCGATCCATTATCTACAGGGCGGTCCGTCGGGCTGGCAGCGCAAGGGGGAGTGGCTGAACCTCGGTTCGGTCGGCTCGGTCGGCAATGCGGCGACCGCGTGGGGGTTCAGCAACGCGCTGGGCAAGAACGCCTATCTCGTCACGTCGGGCGGCGGGGTATGGCAGGGCTGCGCGATCAGCAGCGCGACGCTGACCGAGCTGGCGCCCAATGGACCGGTCGATCGCGCGAGCTTCACCGATAGCATGAGCTCGGGTGCCGGTCTGAACCAGAAGGAGCAGGGCTTCGACGGCCAGATCACCGCGGCCGTTCCCGACAAAAGCTTTACCGTGACCTACACCGGCACGCGCGCGATCAAGCAGCAATACCTATTGAAGAACGGCAAGTATGAGCTAGTCGGCAAGGACCAGATTCCGGGCTGCTGAGGAGAATGTCATGAAACTGGGTCGCCTCAATCATATCGGCGTCGCGACGCCATCGATCGCCGACAGCATCGTCTTTTATCGCGATGTGATGGGGGCGACACAGATCCATGAGCCGTTCGACCTGCCCGAACAGGGGGTCAAGGTGTGCTTTGTGGATACGCCGACCCAAAGCGGCCTCAACGGCACACAAATCGAGCTGATCGAACCATTGCCGGGCAATGCATCGATCGCGACTTTCCTGCAAAAGAACCCCGCAGGGGGGCAGCATCATCTGTGCTACGAAGTGCCCGACATCCACGCCGCCAAGGCCGAGTTCGAGGCGAAGGGGAAGCGCGTGCTCGGCGAACCGCGGATCGGGGCGCATGGGACGTTGATCTTCTTCCTCCATCCCAAGGATATGGGCGGGGTGCTGACCGAGATTATGGAGACGCCGAAAGCGGCGCATTGATTTTTCTCCTCTCCCCTTGCGGGAGAGGAAAGTGAAGGTCGGGGACCTGTCCCTTACCGGAACTTGGAGAAGGGTTGATTGCGTGCCCGAGGCTCGCGACCCCTCTCCCAGCTTCGACTAGCCAGCAAGCTGGCAAGTCTTCGCATCCCTCTCCCGCAAGGGGAGAGGGAGATTGGGAATTGAGACTATGACCGACAAGCCAACGCTGGACCAATGGGCGGCCGCCGCCGACAAGGAAGTGAAGGGCAAGGACCTGACCTGGGCAACGCCCGAGGGAATCGACGTCAAGCCGCTCTATACCGCCGAAGACGTCCAGACCGACCCCGGCCTGCCCGGCTTCGCCCCTTTCACGCGCGGCGTGCGCGCATCGATGTATGCGGGGCGGCCGTGGACGATCCGGCAGTACGCGGGCTTCTCGACCGCCGAGGAATCTAACGCTTTCTATCGCCGCAACCTTGCCGCGGGACAAAAGGGGCTGAGCGTCGCCTTCGATCTCGCGACGCACCGCGGCTATGACAGCGACCATCCGCGCGTCGTCGGCGACGTCGGCAAGGCGGGGGTCGCGATCGACAGCGTCGAGGATATGAAGATCCTCTTCGACGGCATCCCGCTAGACCAGATGTCGGTTTCGATGACGATGAACGGCGCGGTAATCCCGATCCTCGCCTTCTTCATCGTTGCGGGCGAAGAGCAGGGGGTCGATCGCAAATTGCTCGACGGCACGATCCAGAACGACATCCTGAAGGAGTTCATGGTCCGCAACACCTATATCTACCCGCCCGAACCCTCGATGCGGATCATCTCGGACATCTTCGGCTATACCAGCCGCGAGATGCCGAAGTTCAACAGCATCTCGATCTCCGGCTATCATATGCAGGAAGCCGGCGCGACGCAGGTGCAGGAGCTGGCCTTCACCATCGCCGACGGCGCCGAATATGTACGCTACGGCGTCGCGAGCGGCCTCGACATTGACAAGTTCGCCGGGCGCCTGTCCTTCTTCTTCGCGATCGGCATGAACTTCTTCATGGAAATCGCGAAACTGCGCGCCGCGCGCGTGCTGTGGCACCGCGTAATGACTAACCTTGGCGCCAAGGACGAGCGCTCGAAGATGCTCCGAACCCACTGTCAGACGTCGGGCGTCTCGCTCACCGAGCAGGACCCCTACAACAACGTCATGCGCACGACGATCGAAGCGATGGCAGCGATGCTCGGCGGGACGCAGAGCCTGCACACCAACGCGCTCGACGAGGCGATCGCGCTGCCGACCGATTTCTCCGCGCGCATCGCGCGCAACACACAGATCGTCATCCAGGAAGAGACCGGGATGACCAAGGTCGTCGATCCGCTCGGCGGCTCTTACTATGTCGAGGCGCTGACGCAGGAGCTGGTCGACAAGGCGTGGGCGATCATCGAGCGCGTCGAGAAGGAAGGCGGGATGGCGAAAGCCGTCGCCGCGGGCTGGCCGAAGGCGATGATCGAGACCGCCGCTGCGGCGCGGCAGGCGCGCGTCGACCGCGGCGACGATGTCATCGTCGGGGTGAACAAATATCGCCTCAAGGACGAGGATCTGCTCGAAACGCTCGAGGTCGATAACGCCAAGGTGCGCGAAGGGCAGATCGCGCGGATCAACAGGATCAAGGCGAGCCGCGACGAAGCGGCGTGTGCCGCCGCGCTCAAGGCGCTCCGCGACGGCGCGGCGCAGCCTTCGAGCATCGAGAACAACCTGCTCGCGCTCGCCGTCGAGGCCGCGCGTGCGCGCGCGACGCTCGGCGAAATCTCTTCGGCGATGGAGGAAAGCTTCGATCGTTACGGCACCCAGCCGACCCCGGTGAAGGGCGTCTATGCCGCGCCGTACGAAGGCGACAACCGCTGGCAGCAGGTGCTCGACGGGGTGAAGGCGGTCGAACGCCGCATGGGGCGCAAACCCAAATTGCTCGTCGCCAAGATGGGGCAGGACGGCCACGACCGCGGCGCCAACGTCATCGCATCGGCGTTCGGCGACATGGGCTTCGACGTGGTTTCGGGGCCGCTGTTCCAGACCCCTGACGAGACGGTCGTGCTCGCGCTCGACAGCGGCGTCGATGTCGTCGGCGCGTCGAGTCTCGCGGCGGGGCACAAGACACTTATCCCCGAACTTATCCACAGGCTGAAAGAGGCGGGGCGCGGCGACATCAAGGTCATTGCGGGCGGCGTCATCCCGCCGCAGGACTATCAATATCTCCGCGACGCGGGGGTGCAGGGCATCTATGGGCCCGGCAGCAATGTGGTCGAATGCGCCGCAGACGTGCTGCGCCTGCTCGGCCATAATATGCCGCCGCTGGAGGACGCCGCGTGATCGGTTCGCTCGGTCTGATGCTCGCTGCCTTTTCGGTCGCTTCGGCGCGTGCCGAACCCGCGAGCCGTCCGAGCGAGTTCCGCAAAAATGTCGCGGTCGAGTGGATCTACCGGCAACAGATCGACGACGTCTATTTCACCGACTGGTACGGCCGTGTCGAAAAGAGCGACGGCCCTTGGCGCGACATCTATTTCGAGACGAGCGACAAATATGTGAACAAGGGGCTGGTCCGTCTCAACTGCGACGATCCCGAAGCCGATATCGACTTCACGCTCTACGGCGTCGGCGAATATGGTGATGCCGAAACCGCGCGGCAGATAACGATCAGCTATGGCGACCGCAGACCATGGGCCGACGGCAATTATCAGCAAATGTTCGGCGAAACGCCGACAATCAAATTTTACGGCGCCGCGCTCGAGCGCTTTTGCAAATAACATCAAAGAAGGTCGACAATCCATGAACCTCTCCCAAACTGCCCCGCAAGAAGATCTGCCGCGCACCGACTGGACGCGCGAAGAGATCGCCGAGCTGTTCGACCTGCCGTTCGACGAACTGATGTGGGAGGCGCAGGGCGTCCACCGTCGCCATCATGCGCGCGGTGAAGTCCAGCTTTGCACCCTGCTCAGCATCAAGACCGGCGGCTGCGTCGAGGATTGCGGCTATTGCTCGCAGTCGAAGAGCGCCGACAGCGGATTGAAGGCGACCAAGCTGATGGATGTGCGCGCTGTGCTGCAATCCGCGGCACAGGCGAAGGATTCGGGCTCGAAGCGTTTCTGCATGGGCGCCGCCTGGCGCAACCCCAAGGATCGCGACATGCCCGCGATCGTCGAGATGATCGAGGGGGTGCGCCAGATGGGCATGGAAACCTGCATGACGCTCGGCATGCTGACCAGGGAACAGGCGCAGACGCTCGCGGTCGCGGGGCTCGATTATTACAACCATAATATCGACACGAGCCCCGAGAATTACGAGAATATCATCTCGACCCGTACCTTCCAGGACCGGCTCGACACGCTGGAAGAGGTACGCAACGCCGGGATCAACGTCTGCTCGGGCGGCATCGTCGGGCTGGGCGAGAACCGGCAGGATCGCGTCGGCTTCATCCACGCGCTCGCGACGCTCGAACGTCACCCCGAAAGCGTTCCGGTCAACGCACTCGTCCCGGTGAAGGGCACCGTGCTCGGCGACATGCTCGCGGACACCCCGCTCGCGAAGATCGACGATATCGAATTTGTCCGCACGATCGCGGTCGCGCGTATCACCATGCCGAAATCGATGGTTCGCCTGTCGGCTGGCCGCGAAAGCATGTCCGAGGCAACGCAGGCGCTCTGCTTCATCGCGGGTGCGAACAGCATCTTCACAGGCGACAAGCTGCTCACCACCGGCAACCGCGGCGACAATGCCGACGCGGCGCTGTTCGCGAAGCTGGGTATCGTCCCGATGGTGAGCGAAGAGCCGATGCGCGCGCAGATGGAAGCCGCGGAATGATCCTTTCCGCCCTCCTGGCGTTGGCCGCCGCCGCGCAGGATCCCGAGATCGACTGCGACAACGCGATGGCGCAATTCGAGCTCAACGCCTGCGCCTACAAGGAATTTGAGCGCGCCGACGCCGCGATGAACGCGCAGTGGAAGGTGACGGCGGCGCGTATGAAGGCCATCGACGCCGACTTCGACCGTACCCAGGACAACCGCCCCGGCTATTTCGACACACTGCTGGCCGCGCAGCGGGCATGGCTGACCTATCGCGACAAGCAATGCGCGAGCGAGGGCTACACGATGCGCGGCGGCTCAGCCGAACCGATGGTGATCAGCGGATGCCAGACGCAACTCACCGATGCACGCACCAAACAACTCAAAGATTTGATCGAGGAATATTGAGGGCCATGTTCAAGAAAATCCTGATCGCCAATCGCGGCGAAATCGCCTGCCGCGTCATCAAGACCGCCCGCCGCATGGGCATCGCGACCGTCGCCGTCTATTCGGACGCCGACGCGCGCGCGCCCTTCGTGCAGATGGCTGACGAGGCGGTGCATATCGGCGCTTCGCCCGCATCCGAATCCTATCTGATCGCCGACAAGATCATCGCCGCGTGCAAGTCGACGGGCGCTGAGGCGGTGCATCCGGGCTATGGCTTCCTCTCCGAACGCACCAGCTTCGCCGAGGCACTGGCGAAGGAAAATATCGCCTTCATCGGCCCGCCGGTGAACGCGATCGCCGCGATGGGCGACAAGATCGAGTCGAAGAAGCTCGCCAAGGAAGCGGGCGTCAACGTCGTCCCCGGCTTCGTCGGCGAGATCCGCGATACCGAGCATGCGGTCGAGATTTCGAACGAGATCGGCTATCCGGTGATGATGAAGGCGTCCGCCGGCGGCGGCGGCAAGGGCATGCGCCTCGCCTATGACGAAAAGGACGTCCGCGAAGGCTTCGAGGCGACCAAGCGCGAAGGGCTCAACAGCTTCGGCGACGACCGCGTCTTCATCGAGAAGTTCATCCTCAACCCGCGCCACATCGAGATCCAGATCCTTGGCGACCAGCACGGCAACGTCCTCTATCTCAACGAGCGCGAATGCAGCATCCAGCGCCGCCATCAGAAGGTCGTCGAAGAGGCGCCGTCGCCCTTCGTCACCGAAAAGATGCGCAAGGCGATGGGCGAACAGTGCGTCGCGCTGTCGAAGGCCGTCGGCTATTATAGCGCGGGTACGGTCGAACTGATCGTCTCGGGCGCCGACCCGACGGGCGAGAGCTTCTACTTCCTCGAAATGAACACGCGGCTTCAGGTCGAGCATCCCGTGACCGAGGCGATCACCGGTATCGACCTCGTCGAACAGATGATCCGCGTCGCCGCGGGCGAAAAGCTCGAGATGACGCAGGACGACATCAAGATCGACGGCTGGGCGATCGAAAACCGTGTCTACGCCGAGGACCCGTACCGTGGATTCCTGCCTTCGACCGGACGCCTCGTGCGCTACCGCACCCCCGTTCCGGCATGGGAAGGTGATGAGCGCGGTGTCGACGGCGTACGCGTCGATGCTGGCGTCGAGGAGGGCGGCGAAGTGTCGATCTTCTACGATCCGATGATCGCCAAGCTGGTGACGTGGGGCGAAACGCGCGACGAGGCCGCTGATCTGCAAATCGCGGCGCTCGACCGTTTCGAGATCGAGGGACTCGGCCACAATATCGATTTCGTCTCGGCGATCATGCAGCACCCGCGCTTCCGCTCGGGCGAACTGACGACGGGTTTCATCGCCGAGGAATATCCCGAAGGCTTCCACGGCGCACCGACCGACGCGGCGGTCACGCGCGCGCTTGCGGCAATCGCGGGCTTCATGGCGAGCGCCGAGGCCGACCGTGCGCGGCGCACCGACGGCCAGCTCGGCGACCGGCTCGAACCGCCCGCGAAATGGCAGGTTTCGATCGACGGCACCTCATACAAGGTCAAGATCGGAGAGAAGCATATCAAGGTCGAGGGCGACCGGATCGACATCGCGCTCGAGTATACGCCGGGCGACCGTCTCGTGATCGCCGAGATCGACGAGACCGAGCTCGCGGTAAAGGTCGCGAAGACGCGCACCGGCTGGAAGATGACGACGCGCGGGCATATCCATGACGTCCAAGTGCTGCCATGGCACATCGCGCCACTGACCGCGCACATGATCGAAAAGATCCCGCCCGACCTGTCGAAATTCCTCATCTGCCCGATGCCCGGCCTGCTCGTCACGCTGCACGTTGGCGAGGGTGACAAGGTCGAGGCGGGCCAGCCGCTCGCGACGGTCGAGGCGATGAAGATGGAGAACATCCTTCGCGCCGAAAAATCGGGAACGGTGAAGAGCGTCAACGCCGCGCAAGGCGACAGCCTTGCCGTCGATGCGGTGATCCTCGAGATGGAATGACGCGATGCACGTCAACCACGACCAGGATGCCCATGCGGCGGAGGCGATCGGCTTCGACGATTTTCTCCGCGTCGACATCCGCATCGGCACAATCGTCGAGGCCGAGCCTTTTCCCGAGGCGCGCAAGCCCGCGTTCAAGCTGAAGATCGACTTCGGCCCGGCGATCGGCGTGAAGAAGAGCAGCGCGCAAATCGTCGACCGCTATGCGCTGGAAGAGCTTGCGGGGCGGCAGGTCGCCGCTGTCGTCAACTTCCCGCCGCGCCAGATCGGCAAGTTCATGTCCGAGGTACTGACACTGGGCTTTGCCGACGAGGCGGGCGCGGTGATACTCTTCGCGCCTGATCATCCGGTTCCGAACGGATCGCGCCTCTTCTGATTTTCGTCCGCTGTTGCTCTCGCTCCTTTCGCCGCTAGGCTGGCGCAAAGAAGAGAGGGAGAGGGGCGATGACCTTGCTGAAAGCCGCCTTCGCGGCGGCTGCCTGCGCGATGCTGCTGCCCGTATCGGCTGCGGCCGAGACGGAGCTTGGGCACAACTACTATGACGTCCAACTGACCCGCGATCTTGTTTATGGCCGCGCGCCAATCAACGCCACGGGGAATCGGCCACAGGAGCGCGACCTGCTGCTCGACGTCTATCGCCCCGTAGCCGACGGCAAGCCACTCGCGAACCGTCCCGCGGTCATCATGGCGTTCGGCGGCGCCTTCCATCGCGGCAGTAAGGGCGAGGAGCGCTTTACCGAAGATGGCGCGCAGGACAATTCGATGGCCGACTATTGCCGCCGCTTCGCGCGCGATGGCTATGTCTGCTTCTCGATCGACTATCGGCTGGCGCAGGAGGACCCCGGTCTCGTGAAACCGGTCGAGGAAAAGAAGCTGGTTCCGAAGTCGGTTAACCTGTCACCCGCCGCCACCGCGCGCGTCGAAATCGTGCGCCAGCGCATGGGGCTGCCGCCACTCGACGATAGGACGCGCGACCAATATTGGCGCAGCATACTTGGCGCGGCCGAGGATATGGCGATGGCGACGGAGTTCGTCCGCAGCCACTCGGGCAAGTTCGGCGTCGATGCCGAGCGAATCGCGCTGGGCGGCTTTTCGGCGGGCGCGATCACCGCGCTTAACGCGGCTTATGGCATCGGCACGCCGGTCAAGGCGGTCTTCGCCCTGTCCGGCGCGGTTGGCGGTTATAACCCGTCGCAAACCGTCGAGCCCGGCATGCCGCCGGCGCTTTTCTTCGTCGGCCAGAACGACCTGGAAGGCATCCAGGCGGGAACGCGGTTCATCGTCAAGGCACTGACCGATAAGGGCATCGCCGCCGAGACCGCGTGGGTGCCGGGCTTCGGCCATTTCTATCCGATGGGCGCGGTCAGCCTGGGCAGCGACGTCAGCCGCACGCCGGTGGAGACGCGCATCCTCGTGTTTCTGGAGGCTAAGCTGGGCAACAAGCCACGCGAATAGCCAACCGGCTAACGACCGGCTAGGCTGGGCGCGGGAAGCAGGGGAGAGGGATCATGACTTTACCGGTAACCGCGTTTGTGGCCGCCATTTGCGCGCTGCTGCTGCTCGCAACTGCGATCGATACGGTGCGCCAGCGGCTGCGCTTGAAGGCTGCGTTCGGCGATCACGGCGACGCGAAGCTCATCAGCGCCAGCCGCAGCCACGGCAATCTGGCCGAATATGCGCCGATCACCATCATCCTGCTTGGCTTGCTGGAGACGGCGCGCGCCAATCATATCGCGCTTATGGTCATCGGCGCGATTTTCCTCGTCGGCCGCGTTGCGCATGTGATCGGGCTCTATACGCCGTCCGAGCCGGGGAAGGCGCCGCTGGGGCGCCAGGTCGGCGTCGCTGCGACCTTTGGCACATTGCTCATACTTGGCCTCTGGACGTTGTGGATACTGGCGACGACGAACCTTTAGTCGATCAGCGCCACCGCGCGGATCCATCCCGCGCTCGCGCGCTCGATCTTCACTGGAAAGCAGCTGAAGGTGAAACCCGTCGCCGGGATCGCGGCCAAATTGGTGAGCTTCTCGATCTGATAATAGGGGCGGATGCGGCCTGCCTTATGGCCTTCCCAGATGATCGACGGGTCGCGCGTTTCGGCCCAGCGCTTCGCGGTGTGGCTGAACGGCGCGTCCCAGCTCCACGCGTCGGTGCCGACGACCTGTACGCCGCGCTCCGTCAGGTACAGCGTCGCCTCGGCGCCCATGCCGCAACCCTGATCGGTGAAATTGTCGGTGCCATAGATCGCGCCCGACTGCACGAGCACGATGTCGAGCGGCTGGAGCTCATGCCCGATGCGTGCCAGCTCGGCTTCGACCTCGCCGCCACTCACGACATGGCCGTGCGGGCGATCCGAAAAGTCGAGCTTCACCCCGGGACGGAAGAAAAGGTCGAGCGGCGCTTCGTCGATTGACGGGGCAGACGAGGCGCCGCTGTCGGTGGTCGAATGATAATGCCAGGGCGCATCCATATGCGTGCCGTTGTGCGTGCTCAGCGACAGCATCTCGACCGCCCAGCCTTCGCCGTCGGGCAGATCCTCCTTTGTCAGCCCGGGAAAGAACATCGCGATCTGCTCCCACGTATTTTCGTGGGTCATATAGGTGATGTTCGGGCGCATCACCGGCGGGTCGGACACGACGTCGTTGGTGATCGGGATCGAAAGGTCGATGAACTGCATGGCGGTGTCCTGCCACCGGAATGACGCTACGCCAAGAAGGCTTGCGCGGCGGCGCTTGCCGGGTAGAGAAGGGCGAAAGCCCCATGCAATGGGGTGGGGGAGAGCTTGATGACCGAAAGTGCCGCCGCCGGACCGGGCGCCGTTTATGAACCCACCGCGAAAGACATCCGCATGGTCATCGCCGCCTCGTCGGCGGGCACCGTGTTCGAATGGTACGACTTCTTCATCTACGGCACGCTCGCGGCGATCATCGGCAAGGCTTTCTTTCCCAGCGACAATGCGACGCTCGAAACCCTTCTTGTCTGGGCGGGCTTTGCGGTCGGCTTCGGTTTCCGGCCGTTGGGCGCGGTGCTCTTCGGCTTCCTCGGCGACCGCTTGGGGCGCAAATATACCTTCCTCGTCACCGTCACGCTGATGGGCATTGCCACGGCAGGCGTCGGCATGATCCCTTCGGCCGCCACTATCGGTATCGCCGCACCGATCATCGTCATCCTGCTGCGCGTGCTCCAAGGGCTGGCGCTCGGCGGCGAATATGGCGGGGCGGCGGTCTATGTTGCCGAACATTCGCCGCCCGGAAAGCGCGGTTTCTACACCAGCTTCATCCAGGCAAGCGTCGTAGGCGGTTTCGTATTGAGCCTGATCGTCGTGCTCGGCTGCAAGGCATTGATGTCAGACGCGATCTGGGAAAGCTGGGGCTGGCGCGTGCCCTTCCTGCTCTCGATCATCCTGCTCGCCATTTCGCTGTGGATGCGCCTCAAGCTGTCCGAAAGCCCCGTGTTCCAGGCGATGAAGCAACAGGGTGAACTCGCGAAGAATCCACTGAAGGAAAGCTTCACTTATCCCGGCAACCCGCGCCGCATCTTCATCGCGCTGTTCGGCATCGCAGCGGGTCTCACGGTCATCTGGTACACCGCGATGTTCTCGGGCCTGTCGTTCCTCAAGGGGCCAATGAAAGTCGAAGACACCCCCGCCGAAATCATCGTCGGATGTGCCGCCGCGGTCGGCATGGGCTTCTTCATCTGGGCGGGGCGTCTCTCGGATCGAATCGGGCGCAAGAAGCCGATCGTCTGGGGTTATGGCGTTACGCTGGTGCTGCTTTTCCCGCTCTTTTGGCTGATGGGCAGCGTCGCCAACCCCGCGCTGTCCGCCGCCGCCGGGCGCGCACCGGTGACCGTCACCGGATCGCAGTGCAGCTTCGACCCGTTCGCGCAGAAACAGGGAACCGCATGCGGCCGCACGCTGGGCGAACTGACGAAACTCGGTGTCCCCTATACCGTCGCGCAAACCGATAGCGGTTTCGACAGCGTCAAGATCCGTATCGGCAATCGCGAGGTTGCCAGCGAAGATCCCGCGCTGCTGCAGCCCGCGCTCGAAGCGATGGGTTATGATTTCGCCAAGCAGATCCCGAGCGTCGGAAGCATTGCCGTGATCTTCCTCGCCTTGCTCGGCCTCAGCGCGCTGTCGGGCTTCACCTACGGCCCCGTCGCGGCGCTGCTCTCCGAAATGTTCCCGCCGCACGTCCGCTATTCGTCGCTGTCGATCCCCTATCACCTCGGCACCGGCTATTTCGGCGGCTTTCTGCCACTGATCGCAAGCTTCATCATAGCGAAGACCGGCAATGCCTATTCGGGCCTCTGGTACACCTGGGGCGTGGTGCTCGTCGCTTTCCTCGTGACGGCGTTCATGCTCAAGGACCCGGTCGAAGGGCAGTGGGACAAGCCGGCGGCCGGCTGATCACCCCATTGGCGGAGCCAACGAAGCTGTATAGGGGCAGGGCATGATCCAAGTCCCGTCGCCGCTCCGCCTCCGTCTCGACAGCAATGCCCTCATCGCCAATTGGCGCTGGCTGGCCGCCCGGAGCGGCAGCGCGGCGTGCGGCGCCGCGATCAAGGCCGACGGCTACAGTCTTGGTGCGCGCAGCGTCATGCGGCGCCTCACCGCCGTCGGATGCCGCGACTTTTTCGTCGCGACCTGGGGCGAAGCGGCGGCGTTGATGCCCTTGCCCGAAGGCGTATCGCTGTCGGTCCTGCACGGCGTCGGCGCGAGCGACATGATTGCCGCGCGCACCCTCCCGGTACGCCCCGTGCTGAACAGCCTCGAACAGGTCGCGCGCTGGCGCGAAGCGGGCGAGGGGCGCCCGTGCGATGTGATGATCGATACCGGGATGAACCGCCTCGGCCTGCGCGTCGAAGAAGCCTTGGGCGGCACGCTCAATGGCCTTCGCATTGAAGCATTGCTGAGCCATCTTGCCTCGGCCGATGAGGATAGCGATCAGAATGCCGCGCAACTCGCGGCCTTTCGGGCTGTTCGCGAAGCGGTTCCCGCCCGGCGCTACAGCCTCGCGAACAGCGCCGGCATTTGCCTGGGCCGGGATTTTGCCTTCGACCTGACGCGCCCCGGCATTGCCCTCTATGGCGGCACGCCGCGCGACGAGGCGGCGGGGCATATCCGCCAGGTCGTCTATCCCGAAACGCGCGTGTTGCAGGTGCGGGAGGTCGTCGCGGGCGAGAGCGTCGGTTATGGTGCAACCTGGACGGCCCCGCGAAATTCCCGGATCGCCGTCGCGAACCTCGGCTACGCCGACGGGTTTCTGCGCTGCCATGCCGCGGCGGATGCGGGCGCAAGCTGGCAGGGGCGTGCGCTGCCGCTGATCGGACGCGTCTCGATGGACCTGATTGCGTTCGATGCCAGTGACGCCGGTGCGATCGACGAGGGCGACTGGCTAGCGCTCGACTATGATTTGCCGCGGACCGCTGTGCGTAGCGGATTGTCGCAATATGAATTGCTGACCGGGCTGGGCGCGCGGTTCGAGCGCATCTGGATTTAGCCCCGGGCTCTCCCGCTCAGCGCCGGCTGGTGCCAAATTTCCAGAAACTTCCTGAATCTGGCTGACCGATGCACCGTGCCGTGCGCCGGTCGTCGCCCTGATCCGGCAAAGAAAAAGGGGGACGAGAGCAAGCTCTCGTCCCCCGAATTCCGCAAATGTTCCGCGAATCAGAAGCGGGCGCGGAAGCCAGCGTACATGTTGCGTCCGCGGATGCTGTAGATCGCGCTGCCGACACCCGTGGCCGTCGAACCGAGCGGCGGCTTGGTGTTGAGCACGTTGTCCATGCCGATGTAGAAGTTCAGACCACTATCTTCTTCGCCAATCCGGAAATCGGCCCGGATGTCATGATAGAAGACCGCCGGATACTTGTAGATTTCGAAGGCGTCGGCGTTGAGCGGCGGACACACAGGCGGAGTGCCCGAGCAAGCCGAATCCAGCGGATAGAAATTTTCGTAGGTCGAGGTCAGCTGCGGACCGATGTAACGCATTTCATATCCGAAGGTGAACCGGTCGAAGGTCAGGTCCATGTTCCAGCGGAATTCATCCTGCGGATCGCCCAATTCGCTGAGGATGCGGTTTTCGAGATTCGGGAAGGTGGGGTTCTCAAAATTGCTGTTCTTCAGCTGGTGGGTGTAGATGAAGCGGGTGCTCAGCTTGACGTCGTCCGTGATGTTGGTGCGATAGGCAGCTTCGATATCGATGCCTTCGCGGACACGCTTTGCAAAGTTGTTCGGACCCGAAACCGTCGAATAGTTCAGGATTTGACCCGGCAGTTCGCCTCCCAATCCGTTGCCGCTTCCGAGGTTACGCTGGAACAGCGAGCAGACCGGGCTGCTGAGACCGGGCGAGTCGTAACACGAGTTCAGAATGGTCTGTGCAGACAGCGAAACGATCACGTCCTTCACTTTGATATTGAAGTAATCGATCGTGAGCGACAGGCCCGGAACCCAGCGCGGCTGGATGACCGCGCCGATCGTGTAGGTGTCGGCCTTTTCCGCGCTCAGGTTCGGGTTGCTTCCCGAAATGATGCCCAGCGAATACCCACCCGGAGCCAGGTTCGCCAACTGCGCAGGCGTCAGCTGTCCGGTGCAGTTTGCGGTACGAATCGCGTTTGCGCCGATTGCATTGACGTTACAGGGATCGATGAAATTGTTGGCGAAGTTTTCAACCGACGGGAAGCTGGTTTCCGTAACGTTCGGCGCGCGCACCGCGCGACCGAAGTTGGCACGGAACCGGATATCCTGGATCGGAGCATATTCAACACCAGCATTATAGGCCCAGGCCGTACCGATGGTGTTGTAGTCCGAAACCCGACCTGCGCCGCTAACGGTCAACTCGTGAGCGAAGGGCATGTCCTTGAGCAAGGGAATCCGGATTTCGCCGAAAGCTTCCTTCACTTTCACCGGATCCGCATCGACATCGCCAAGGAACACGGCATTGGAAATGCCGTTGTCAGCGGCGTCATCGCTGTCGTTGAATGCCTTCTCGCGACGATATTCACCACCGAGAACAAAGCTGACCGGACCGCCGGGCAGTTCGAACAACTGGCTGAGATCGCCCGAGACGAAGCCCTGAAGATTCAGCTGTTCGATCGACGACCGGTTACGGATCGCCAGGCTGAAATAATCGACCGCCGCGCGATTATCGCCCGCACCAAACAGGTTGTAGGGAACGCAGGCCGCGACATCGCCCGCCAGCGTGGCAGCCGAATTGGCGTAGCCAGGCGCGCCGACACGTGCTGCGGGGTCAAATTTCGACCGGCACTGAATGCCGGCGCCCGGGTTCGCCGGATCGATGGCGGCATCAAGCGACAGCAGGAAGCGCTGACGATTGACGAAACCGGCCATATCGGCCCGTTCCTTCATTTTGCCGTAATTGACCGAAAGCTCGTAATTCCAGTCGTCGTTGAAGGTGCCGCGGGCACCACCAACGACCCGGAAGGTGTCGCGACGGAAGAATTCGTCACGATCCGCAGCGTCGGTCAGGTTGCGCGAGAAAAGGAAGCGATACGAGCCGTTGCTGATATTGGTGGTTTCAGCCGCGGTGAGCGGACGGCAGGTGACGGTCGCTAGCGACGTACCCAAGGCGTATCCACAACCAGATGCCAGAATGGCGTTAGCAATCGTCGAACGATCCGCAGGATTCAGGAACGGATTGTCAAGCCGCGGGGCGATGCGGGAATCGTTGCCCAGCGATGCCGTCGTGTTGTTCAGGAACGTCGGGCCAAGCTGGTTGCCGACCGTGTCGATGCGCGTGAACTTGGCTTCACCGAACAGTTCGAGCGCGTCGCTGACCGTGAAATGCGCAAGCAGGTTGCCGTTGTAGCGCTTCATATAGGGGAGGATGGCAAGCTGGGTGCCTTCGCGCGACGTCTGGCCGTTACCTCCCACGAACGTGCCGCCCGGACCGGAACCGAAACGCGTTCCTGTCTGGGGAGTGAGGCGTCCACCTTCGGTGAAAATATAGTTGCAGTGGAAAGCAGTACCGTTGGTATTCGCCGGGCCGTTGTTGGAAAGCGTGCCTTGCCCGCAAGGACGCGATCCGGTCTGCGACTGCGGAATTGCCACCATGCCGAAGCGGTGGATCGAGGCGCTACGAATATCGCGGACGAATACCGCGTCAGGAAAGCCATCACTTGCGTTCGGCGTGCCCGCGCTATCAACGTCCACCGTTGCGAAGGCATTGTTCTGACGAAGGAACGGAATGTCCGACGCATAAATACGCTCTTGGCGAGCGTATTCGACGTGAGCCGTAATGTTACCGCGGTCATCGGCGAAATTCTTGCCGACCATGGCCGAGGCATATTGGTTCGCGCCGTAACCGGCGGCCGAAATCCCCGCGCTGCCGCGAAGCTGGACACCGTCGAAATCGCGACGAAGGATGAAGTTGACCACGCCCGCGATAGCGTCCGAACCGTAAACGGCAGAATTGCCGCCGGTCACGATTTCCACGCGCTCGATCAGGTCGTTCGGAATGGTGTTGACGTCAGGCGACGCCGCATTGTTCAGGATGTCGGCCGGAACGTGACGGCGGCCATTGACCAACACGAGGGTGCGAACCGTGCCCAGACCGCGAAGGTCGAGCAAGTTAAGCCCGGCGATACCGACGCCGGCGCCCGGGTTCTGCTGCGCGAAGGTGCTGCGCAGCTGGGGCAGTTCGTTCAGCGTGTCGCCGATGTTCGTCTGGCCCTGCTGGAAGAACTCTTCTCCACCCAGAGATGTGACGGGCAGATTCGACTCGACGTTCGGACGACGGATACGCGATCCCGTCACGACGATGGTCCCTGCTTCGGCGGTTTCTGCCGCATCGTCGGCGGGAGCGACTTCGCTCTGCGCAAACGCCGGCATGGCGCTGAACAAAGCAAGCGTCAGTGCGGAACCCCGCACCAAAAGGCTGGTTTTCTTCATGATGATGTTCCCCGGTTGGCCGCTCAATCGATATGATTGAACGACTTACTTCCATAAGAAGACGGAAATCGTTGAGCGCACAAGACTTAGGTGAATTTTTTTTGACAGCTTTGTAGTATCGGCAAGACATTGTGCCATTTTTGCAACAGCCGGGCGCATCGCCGAGAATAACAAGCTTGTCGCGACATGAAATGATTTGCCGGCGAAAAGGGTTAAGGCGATCCGAATATATCAATGAGTCGGTTTCATAAGAAACTAAATTGTTTTTGCCATTCCGCGAAGCGGGTGGCGGGATCGAGCCGGTTCGGCCAATTGGGTCGGTCAGCAAGTGGATGCCAGTCTATCTCGCGTCGCATAGTTGCCGAATCGGCCCGGTTCGTGAGGCCCCGGGAGCCATGTTGCGATGCGTCATATTTTGATGCTAATGCAGGATTCTGGAAGACCGGATGGCGCGGTCGCCATTGCACCGGAATATAAGGAGCGCAGGTCAAGATGGCGAAGTCCAGGGCGGGGGCGACGGAAGATGACGTCGTCACGATCAAGAAATACGCCAACCGGCGGCTCTATGATACCGAGCGCAGCTGCTACATCACGCTGGAGGATCTGGGCGCCATGGTCCGCGACGGCCGCGATTTCCGCGTCGTCGATGCCAAGAGCGGCGACGACATCACGCACAATGTCCTGACGCAAATTATCATGGACGAGGAAACGCGCGGCGAAACGCTTCTGCCGGTCAACTTCCTGCGCCACCTGATTGGCATGTACGGCGACAAGATGCAGTCGATGGTGCCGCAATATCTCGAAGCGTCGATGACCGCCTTCCGCAAGAACCAGCAGGACGTCCGCTCGGCGCTCGAAGGCGCCTTGGGCTCGAACCCGCTCGCCGAGCTGACGCGCCGGAACATGGAAATGTTCCAGCAGGCGGCGGGGGCGTTCATCCCTGGCGCCGGCGGCACCAAGGCCAAGGATGCCGAGATCGCCGCGCTCAAGGCCGAAGTCGCCGAACTCAAGGCGGCACTCGCCAAGAAGAATTAATCGGGCCGCCACGGCGCCCCAGCTACGGAAAATACGAAATATCATGGCCAAACATGCGCTCAGCGTAACCCGGCAGGCCGACTTCGCGGCCTGGTATCAGGATGTCATTGCCGAAGGCGATCTTGCCGAGGAATCGGGCGTTCGCGGCTGCATGGTCATCAAGCCGTGGGGTTATGGCATCTGGGAACGCATCCAGACGGTGATGGACGCCGCGATCAAGGATGCCGGGGTCCAGAACTGCTATTTTCCGCTCTTCATTCCCTTGAGCTTCTTTGAAAAGGAAGCCGACCATGTTGATGGTTTCGCAAAGGAAATGGCGGTCGTCACGCACCACCGCCTGATCGCCGACGGCAAGGGCAAGCTGATCCCCGATCCCGAGGCAAAGCTCGAGGAGCCGCTGATCGTCCGCCCGACTTCGGAGACCATCATCGGCGCCGCGATGAGCCGCTGGGTGCAGAGCTGGCGCGACCTGCCGCTGAAGGTCAATCAGTGGGCCAATGTCGTCCGCTGGGAAATGCGCACGCGCATGTTCCTGCGCACCACCGAGTTCCTGTGGCAGGAAGGCCATACCGCGCATGCCGACCGCGACGACGCGATGAAGGAAACGCTCCGCGCGCTCGAAATGTATCGCAGCTTTGCCGAAGATGTTCTCGCCATGCCCGTGATGGCGGGCGAAAAGCCCGAGCATGAGCGTTTTCCGGGCGCGGTCGCGACCTATTCGATCGAGGCGATGATGCAGGACGGCAAGGCCCTGCAGGCCGGCACGTCGCACTATCTCGGCACCGGCTTCGCCGAGGCGGCGGGCATCCGTTATCAGGACAAGGATGGTGGCCACAGCCTGTGCCACACGACGAGCTGGGGTACGACGACACGGATGATCGGCGGCGTCATCATGACGCATGGCGACGACGACGGCCTGCGCTGTCCGCCGCGCATCGCGCCGCACCAGATCGTCATCGTGCCGATGCTCCGCGACAATGACGAGGATCAGGCGATCCTCGACTATTGCGCCGCGTTGCAGGCTGACCTCAAGGCGCTCGACGTATTTCGCGAACCCCTGCGCGTCCATCTCGACGCTGGCGCTAACAAGGCGCAGACCAAGCGCTGGGGCTGGGTCAAGAAGGGCGCGCCGATCATCGTCGAAATCGGGCCGCGCGACGTCGCCGGCGGCAATGTCGCGGTGATCCGCCGCGACCGGCTGTACAAGGACGACGGCAAGCTCAATTCGGCGTTCGTCGCCAAGGGCGACTTCGTGGCCGAGGCTGTGGCGACGCTGGAGAATATCCAGTCGGGCCTCCATGCCGAGGCGAAAGAGCGGCTGCATGCGAACATTCGCCGCGACGTCATCGACCTGAAGGCGCATTTCGCCGGTGACGACAAATTCGTCGGCTGGGTCGAGGTGCAATGGTCGCGCCCGACCGGTGCGGCGCTCGACAAGATCGTCGAGCAGCTGAAATCGCTCAAGCTGACGATGCGCAACACCCCGCTCGACGCCGCGCCCGCCGACGGCGCCTGCTTCTTCACCGGCCAGCCTGCGGTCGAGCGCGTGCTGATCGGGCGGACCTACTGAGCCAGGCCGCCCTTGCACCAAGGGCGCCGCGCCTTTAACCTTCGCGCCGAGGGGCTCGAAGGAGACTGTCGATGCGCTTTTCCATGTTGATCGCGGCGGCGACGCTTGCCTTCGCCGCGCCTCCCGCTGCGGCCCACCATGGCTGGTCGTCCTATGACGAGACCAAACCGGTCACCCTGACCGCGTCTTTCTCCGAATTGTCGTGGGGAAACCCGCATGGCAGCGCGAAGATGCGCTGGCAGGGCAAGGTCTGGGACGTCATATTGGCGCCGGTCGGCCGCATGGAAGCGCGCGGGCTGACGCGCGCGGAGATCGAGCCCGGCAAACGCGTTCGCCTGATCGGCTATCTTCGGCGCGACGGCACCGCCGAAATGCGGGTCGAGCGCGTGATGGTCGGCAAGAAGACAGTCGAGCTGCGCTGAGCGGGGCCGCATGGAGCCCATCCTGACCGCCGCCGCGGCGTGGCTCGACATGGCCGGCATCGGGCCGTGGTCGCGCGGATCGGCGCTGGCCTATCCCATTGCCAACACGCTGCACCTCTTGGGCCTTGTCATGCTCGTCGGCGGAATCGGCGTCGTCGACCTGCGGATCGTGGGTTTATGGCACAGGCTGCCGGTGGCGGAACTGTCGCGCGCGCTGACGCCGGTTGCCGTCGCCGGGCTGATCCTGATGGTGGCCAGCGGCGTGATCTTGTTCGCCGCCGACGGCGCTGCGCTGGCACGGTCGGCGATATTCGAACGGAAGCTGATCATCATCGCGGTCGCGCTGTCGAACGCCGCCGCCTTCCGGCTGATATGGCGCGCGCAGCTGTCGGAATCGGCAGGTACGGCACCCGCCGCAGCCCGCGCCATGGCCGCGGCCTCGCTGTTCCTGTGGCTCGCGGCGGGAGCGTCGGGCCGCTGGATCGCCTATAGCTGACATAGGGCGGACCTGCTGAGCGATCGCGCGCCACGGCCGTGAAAACGGTTCGGCGCCTGTCATAAATCTGGTAGGATGCGGCGGCAAGATCGGGGGATGAACCCGGCCTGCGGCGGGCGCATCCCATCGGACGTTTGACAGGGGAAAAGGTCATGAAAAGACAGATTGCCGGATCGACGATCATCGCGGCGATGCTGCTTGGTAGCATCGCGCCGGCCGCGGCGGAACCACCCTCGGACATATCCGACCTGCCCGGTTCGCGCGCCGCCGGCGCGGAAACCGCGATGGAATCGCGCGGATATGAGATGACGAAGACCAGCGGCGGCGCGCAATATTGGTGGAACAGCGGGACGAAGACTTGCGTCAGCGTCATCGTCTCCAACGGACGCTACGCCAACGTCGACAAGACCGATTCCGGCAACTGCGGCCATGGCGGCGGAGGCTCGGGTGCCGGGGCGGCGATTGCGGGCGTGGCGGCGATCGGCCTGATCGCGGCGCTCGCCAGTCACAAGAAAAAGCATGGCGATCATGGCGACGCCAATCACGACGGCGAATATTCGCGGGGCTATAATGACGGTCTATATGGCGGTCAGTATGACCGCAACGACAGCGAAGGCTATCACGACGGTTTCATGGCCGGCGAGGCCGAAGCGTCCAATCGTCGCGCCGCGAACCGCAGCTATGCGCGCGGCGGCCCCGACGCGGCCCGAACCGCGTGCGAACGCCGCGCCGATCAATATCAGAACGCGCCCGGCGGCAGCAGCGTCGCGGTCAGCCAGCGCAGCGGCCGCGGCGGCAACTATGTCTTCACGATGGCGACCGGCCATTATCGTTCGACCTGCACGGCTTCGTCGAACGGCCAGGTCATCGACATTTCGCCCTATTGATCCGCGTTGGGGGTGACGGACCGATCGTTACCCCCTATCCGCAGACAATGGCCCGCAAACAATATCACGGACTGCCGACGCCCGAGCAGATCCTTCGCTTCATCGAAGAGAGCAAGGACGCCGTCGGCAAGCGCGAGATCGCGAAGCATTTCGCGCTCCACGGCAACGACAAGATCGCACTGAAGGCGCTGCTCAAGGACATGACCGACGAGGGGCTCGTCGATCTCGCGCCCGGACGCGCGTTCCACAAACATGGTGGACTGCCGCGCGTCACAGTGCTGCGCGTCGCGGCGATCGAGGGCAGCAATGTCTGGGCGGTGCCCGAGCGCTGGGAAGCCGCCACACCGGCACCGCGCCTCCGCGTGATCGAGCAGGGTCGCAAAGGCGCGCTCGGCGTCGGCGACCGCATCCTCGCGCGCACCGAGGAACGCGGCACCGGCCATGTCGCGCACCCGATGAAGCGGCTTGAAGCGGGCGGAGAGACGGTGATCGGCGTGCTCGTCGAGGATATGGGGCCCGGCGGCAAGCCGATCCTGTGGCTGCGCCCCGCCGACAAGCGCGCGCGCTACGACTTCGCGGTTGCGGACAAGGGCGATGCCAATGTCGGCGATCTCGTCCGCGCCGAACTGACCGGGCGCGGCCCCGCGATCAAGGCCAAAGTCGTCGAGCGACTCGGCGATCCCTTCGCGCCGCGCGCGCTGAGCATGATTGCGATCGCACGCCACGAAATCCCGCATGTCTTCGGCGCCGAAACGCTGGCCGAGGCCGAGAAGGCAGCCAACCTGCCGCTCACTCCCGAGGGCCGCGAGGATTTGCGCGAACTGCCGATCGTCGCGATCGACCCGATCGACGCCCGCGACCATGACGATGCGGTCTGGGCCGAACCCGACACGGAGGGGCTAAACAAGGGCGGTTTCCGAGCGATCGTCGCGATTGCCGATGTCAGCTATTATGTCCGCCCCGACAGCGATCTCGACCGCGAAGCGCGGCGGCGCGGCAACAGCGTCTATTTCCCCGACCAGGTCGTCCCGATGCTCCCTGAAACATTATCGGCAGGCGTCTGCTCGCTGAAGGCGGGGCAGGACCGCGCCGCGATGGCCTGCCATCTCGTCATCGACAAGCATGGCAAGGTGACGTCTTGGAGATTCACACGCGCGCTCGTCCGGCTTCGCGCCAACATCGCCTATGAACATGCGCAGGCGGCCTATGATGCCGATGCGCCCCGCGACGAATGGGATGTCGATGTGCTCCCGATGCTCAAGAATCTGTGGGCCTGCTGGGCGCTGCTTGCCAAGGCGCGAGCGGCCCGCGCGCCGCTCGATCTCGATCTGCCCGAACGCCAGGTCATCCTCGACGAGCAGGGCGGCATCGCCGAGATCCGCGTTCGCGACAGGCTCGATTCGATGCGGCTGATCGAGGATTATATGATCGCGGCGAACGTCGCGGCGGCGAAGGCGCTCGAGGCGAAGAAATCGCCCGTGATGTACCGCATCCACGAGCCACCTAGCCGCGAAAAGCTCGTCAGCCTCAAGGACTATCTCGAAACCTTCGAACGGAGCTTCGCGCTCGGGCAGGTGATCACGCCAGCAGTCTTCAACCGCCTCATCGACGGGTTTTCCGAAGACGACCGGTTGCCCGAGATCATGCAGGCAATCCTGCGCAGCCAGACGCAGGCATATTACGGCCCCGCCAACGCCGGCCATTTCGGGCTCGCGCTCGGCAGTTACGCGCATTTCACGTCGCCGATCCGCCGCTACGCCGACCTGGTCGTCCACCGCGCGCTCGTCGACAGCTACAAACTCGAAGTGCCGGGCAAGCCCACGGGCCTGCCCGCGCGCACCGGGCTGGGCGAGGCCGACGCCAAGGGTCTGTCGCGCATCGGCGAGACGATCAGCGCGCTCGAACGCCGCGCGATGGAGGCCGAACGCGAAACCGTCGACCGCTATGTCGCGGCCTATCTGTCGACCAAGAAGGGCGAGATCGTTCAGGCGCGCATCACCGGGGTGCAGCCCTTCGGCTTCTTCGCGACGGTCGACGGGCTGGGCGGCGACGGGCTGGTGCCGGTCTCGACGCTCGGCAACGAACGCTTCTTCTACGACGAAGCCGCGCGCAGCCTCGATAGCGAACATGGCCGCGTCAGCTTCACGACCGGCCAGCGACTCGACCTCCGGCTGATGGACGCCAACCCGATCAGCGGCGCCTTGCGTTTCGAACTTCCCGATGCGCCCGAGGGCGGCTTCCGCAACCGCCCGCCGCGACGCGACGGGGTGAAAGGGAAGGGGACCGGGAAAGACGGAGCCGGCAAGCATATGGTCGGCAAGCGCGGGCGGCCGGCGAATATCAAACACAAGGGCAAGCGGCGCTAATGCATCCCTTCGTCATTCCCGCGAAAGCGGGAACCCAGCAGCAACGCCAGACTGGGTTCCCGCTTTCGCGGGAATGACCAGCTATTTGTTTGCCAGCGTCTGCAACAATACCGCGCTCTCCGCATCCGCCGGGAAAAACGCCTCGATCGCCAGTTCGGACAACGTGATATCCACCGGCGTTCCGAAAATGGTCACCGTCGACACAAAGCGAATTTGACCCATCGGCGTGTCGAGAATTAGCGGCACCGCAATACCATTCGCCGCGCTTCGTTGATGCTCGTCTTCCACGGCGGGATAGCCCGCAAGTTCCTCGCGCAGCGCGATCAGCCCGGCGTCGGCGCTCGCATCGATCTGGTGATCGAGCCGTTCGAGAAGATGCGCGCGCCATTCGCCCTGATTGACGATATGCGGCGCGAGCCCCTCCGGGTGGAGCGCAATGCGAAGCACGTTGACAGGCGGTTCGAACAGGTGCGGCGCGGCAAGCCCCGCGAGGATTGCGACGGCGCTGTTCGCCGCGACCATATTCCAATGCCGGTCGACCGCGAGCGCGGGGTAGGGCTCGTGCCCCTTCAGCACATGCTCGACGATCGCGCGCATCCCGGCCATTTCGGCGCTATCGAGCGGCCGTTCCTGATAGTCGGGAGCATAGCCCGCCGCGAGCAGCATCGCGTTGCGCGCGCGGTGCGGCACCTCGAGGCAGTCGGCGATTCGCTGCAACATCGCCGCGCTTGGCTTCGACCGCCCTGTTTCGATAAAGCTCAGGTGGCGCGTCGAAATCTCGGTATCGAGCGCGAGGTCCATCTGGCTCATCCGGCGGCGGGTGCGCCATTCGCGCAATTGCTCGCCCAGCGTCGCGACTTGCATGATCGTCTCCTTCATCCGGAGAGCTATACCTCCGCCTTCCTGTTTTCCATTACCTCCGGCGTAATCGACGCCATTCACTTTCGAGTCCAGTTTGAGGAGGTCGAAAGGAGAACCCATATGTCGATCCTCAACCTGAAGAACATCCTCGTCGCCGACGCCATCACCTGCGGAGGCGTTTTTGCCATCGGCCTGTTCGCCGCCGCACCCGTCGGCGCGCTGCTCGGGCTGCCCGAAAATATCGTCGCGATCGGTGGCTGGATCTGCCTCGCCGCCGCGCTGCTGATGATCGTCGCCGCGCGGCAGGCGGTGCCGAATCCGGCGCTGGTCAAGCTGATCGCAATCGGCAACCTCGGCTGGGTCGCGGCAAGTTCCGCGGTCGTCGCGACCTTTGCCGGGCAGATGACCGGCCTCGGCATCGCGGTCGTCATGGCGCAAGCCTTCGGCGTTCTCGGCTTTGCTATTCTCGAATGGAAAGACGCGGGCTCGCCGCGCAGCCTGGTCGTCTAACTCAATGCATCGAGCCGGGCGATATCGATCCCGCCCGGCACCAGCATCACCGGACAGGGAAGCGTCCCCGCATCCTGTCCGGTGAAATGCGCAACCAGCGGCCCCGGCGCGCCGCTCGCTGCCGTCGCGAGCACCAGCGCCGCGATCTCGTCGCTCGCGCCGATTACTTCGCGCACCACCTCGGCGGGTTTGCCCGACTTCACCATGATCTGCGGGGTGACGCCCGCTTCCTGCACCACCGCATCGGCGGCAGCGGCCACCAGTTCCTCGGCATGCTCGCGCGCTTCGGCTTCGATCGTCGCCTGGACACCACCGAACGCGACGAAATCCTGCGGCGGGATGATAGCCAGTACGATGACGCCGCCCCCCGTCCGCGCCGCACGCCGCGCGGCAAAACGCAGCGCCAGTGTCGCCTCCGGACTGTCGTCGATCACTACCAGATATGTCCGCATCACCCCGACCCCTCGTGTTTTTGCTTGGGGTAAAGAGTGCGTCACATTCGTATGAAACGCAAGTTGGCCCGCTAGACCTTGACCGACGCAAGGCTTATGGCGAGGAACAAACCGTAGCGGCAGGCGACGCCTGCGAGACTGACGCCCAAGGTTCAAGAGGGACACGCCTAACCATGCCAATCGAACTCAAAATGCCCGCCCTCTCGCCGACGATGGAGGAAGGCACCCTTGCCAAATGGCTGGTCAAGGAAGGCGACACGGTCAAATCGGGCGACCTGCTCGCCGAGATCGAAACCGACAAGGCGACGATGGAATTCGAAGCGATCGACGAAGGCATCGTCAGCCAGATATTGGTGCCCGAAGGCACCGACAATGTGAAGGTCGGCACCGTTATCGCAGTGATCGCGGGCGAGGGCGAAGATGCCGGAAGCGCGAAGGCTGCTCCGGCTCCCGCGCCGGCCCCGGCGGCGACTCCTGCCGCTGAACCGAAGGCCGAAGCGCCCGTCGCTGCGCCTGCGCCGACGCCCGCGGCGGCTCCGGCAGCCGCCCCCGCCGCGTCGGGCGACCGCATCAAGGCAAGCCCGCTTGCCAAGCGCCTCGCCGCCGAACAGGGCATCGACCTCAAGAGCCTGACCGGCACCGGCCCGGGCGGCCGCATAGTCAAGGCCGACCTTGAAGGCGCGCCCGCTGGCACCACGGCATCTGCCGCAACCGCCGCGCCGGCCCCCGCCGCCGCTGCTCCGGCGGCAACTCCTGCACCGGGGACTGCTGGTTCCATCCCCGATTTCGGCATCCCGCACGAGGATGAGAAGCTCAGCGGCATGCGCAAGACGATCGCGCGCCGCCTGACGGAATCGATGCAGCAATCGCCGCACATCTACCTGACCGTCGACATCCGCCTCGACGCGCTGCTCAAGCTGCGCGGCGAGCTCAACGCCAGCCTCGAAAGCCGCGGCGTCAAGCTCAGCGTTAACGACATGCTGATCAAGGCGCTCGCGGTCGCGCTCGAACGCGTGCCCGCATGCAACGTCAGCTTCGGCGGCGATGTGATGCGCCAGTACAAGCGCGCCGACATCTCGGTCGCGGTCAGCATCCCCGGCGGCCTGATCACCCCGATCATCGTCGATGCCGGCGGCAAGTCGATGTCGAAAATCTCGACCGAAATGTCCGAACTCGCGGCGAAAGCGAAGGAAGGCAAGCTCCAGCCCAATGAATATCAGGGCGGCACCGCCTCGATCTCGAACATGGGCATGATGGGGATCAAGCAGTTCACCGCGGTAATCAACCCGCCGCAGGGCATGATCATGGCGATCGGCGCGGGCGAAAAGCGGCCGTATATTGTCGACGACGCGCTCGCGATCGCAACCGTCATGTCGGCGACCGGCAGCTTTGACCACCGCGCGATCGACGGCGCCGACGGCGCGCTCTTGATGAAGACCTTCAAGGAGCTTGTCGAAAGCCCGCTGGGACTGGTGGCGTAAGATGGCTGACATCAATTACGACCTCATCGTCCTCGGCTCGGGGCCCGGCGGCTATGTCGCGGCGATCCGCGCCGCTCAACTGGGCCAGAAAACCGCGATCGTCGAGCGCGAGAATCTTGGCGGCATCTGCCTCAACTGGGGCTGCATCCCGACCAAGGCGCTGCTGCGCTCGGCCGAAATCTATCACTATATGCAGCATGCGGGCGATTACGGCCTCGTGGCGGCACAGATCAGCGCCGATATCGACGCGGTGGTGAAACGTAGCCGCGGCGTTGCGAAGCAGCTGAGCCAGGGCGTCGCCTTCCTGATGAAGAAGCACAAGATCACCGTCCATATGGGCGAGGGCAAGCTGACCGCGCCGGGCAAGCTCGAGGTCAAGGGCGAGAAGGGCACCGAGACCCTCACCGCCAAGAATATCATCGTCGCCACCGGCGCCCGCGCCCGCGACCTGCCGTTCGCCCCGGCCGACGGCAAGCGCATCTGGACCTATCGCCACGCGCTCGTCCCGCCCGAAATGCCCAAAAAGCTGCTTGTCATCGGATCGGGCGCGATCGGGATCGAGTTCGCGAGCTTCTACAGCGACATGGGCGTCGACGTCACCGTCGTCGAAATGCTCGACCGCCTCGTCCCCGTCGAGGACGCCGATGTGTCGGCTTTCCTTGAAAAGGCGCTCAAGAAGCAGGGTATGACGATCTTCACCGGCGCCGGCGTCGAGGAACTGAAAGCGACTGCTACAGGCGTCACCGCGAAGATCAAGACCAAGGAAGGCAAGACCGAAAGCGCCGAGTTCAGCCACGCGATCGTCGCGATCGGCATCGTCCCGAACACCGAGAATATCGGGCTCGAAGCGCTCGGCGTGAAGACAACCAAGGGCCATATCGACACCGACGCGATGTGCCGCACCAATGTCCCCGGCATCTGGGCGATCGGCGACGTCACCGCGCCGCCGTGGCTCGCGCACAAGGCGATGCACGAATCGGTGATTTCGGTCGAGGCGATCGCGGGCAACCATCCGCACGCGATGGACCCACGCAACATCCCCGGCTGCACCTATTGCCGCCCGCAGATCGCCAGCGTCGGGCTGACCGAGGCGAAGGCGAAGGAACTCGGCTACGAGGTCAAGGCCGGCACCTTCCCGTTCATCGGCAACGGCAAGGCGATTGCGCTCGGCGAGTCCGAGGGTTTCACCAAGACGGTGTTCGACGCGAAGACCGGCGAACTGCTCGGCGCACACATGATCGGCGCCGAGGTCACCGAACTGATCCAGGGCTATACGATCGGCAAGACCGCCGAGCTGGTCGAGGATGATTTCATCGGCACCGTCTTCCCGCATCCGACGCTCAGCGAAACGATGCATGAGGGTGTGCTGGCGGCATTCGGGCGTCCACTCCACATCTAGGGCCGGACGAGGCATCACCGCTTGAATCCGTCGATCCTTCATTTCTCCCGGACGGGCAGCATCCTCAAGATGCTGTTCTTTCTGGGGGTGGCGGCGATCGCCCTTGTGGTCGCTGGCCTGATGCACGTCGAGCGCGAGGCGCCACCGCAAAGCCTGCACCTCTCCGGCATGGAACTGCCTGCACCCGCACCGCACCGCGACCCGCTGGCGCCGTTCAAGATTCCCTTGCTGATCGTCGCGGGGGGCGTGTGCCTTTTCTACGCCGGCCGGCATGGCTTGCGAGCGGTAACCCGCGAGGTGGCGGCAAGGATCGAAGGCGGCCGCCTCCATCTCCATTCGAGCTACGGAGCGAAGGCCGACCCGTTGCCCGTCGAGGCGATCATCGACGCCATATTCGATCGCGCCGACCGTTTGCCGGGGGACGCCTCCGGATCGGCAAAACTCGGCGCCCGGCTGCGGCATGGTCTCTATCTTCGCTATCGCGCCGGTGGCGTGACCCGCGAACTCAGGCTGATCGACAACGATATCGACGGCGGGACGGAACAGCTACGTCACTTTGCGGCCCACCTCGATGCCTGGCGCCAATCGCGGCGCACACCGGAAGCGGCCGAAGGATGACGGGTACGTCTCGGCCACTGGCGGCATCAGCGGCGTTGATCGCCGCGACGATCCTGTTGGGCTTTGCGGTCGGTGCAGGCTGGACGCAGGCGGCCGATTGGCAGGTCTCGCACGCGCTGGCACTCCGCGTCGATGAAAGCGCCCCCGCCTTCATCGCTTTCATGCAATGGGCAAGCTGGATCGGGGGCGGCACGCCGCGCTGGATCATCGTGATCCTGCTCTGCGGGCTCGTCTGGCGCTGGTGCGGCCCGCGCTGCGCCGTCGCGCTCGGCGGTGCGTCGCTGCTCTCGAATCTCGCGTCTAGCCTTATGAAACTCGGCTTCGGCCGGGCGCGTCCCGACCTGATCGATCATCTCGACCATCAGACAAGCTATTCCTACCCCAGCGGCCACGCGACGAGCGCCGCGGCCGTCTATCTGCTCCTCGCCTGGCTCGCGCCGCCGCGCTGGCGCCCCTACGCCTGGACGCTCGCGGCGGCGATGATCATCCTCAACGGCTTCTCGCGCATCATGCTCGGCGTCCATTGGGCGAGCGACATCGCCGGCGGCACGATGCTCGGCACCGCCTTCGCGCTGCTTGGCGCCTGGTGGGTGGCAAGGCACAGGGCGGCCGCCTGACGCATTTTCCGCTGTCCTATTTCGCACCGCTTTGCCATCACGATAGCCGGGCACCAACAACGGGCGGGGTAAACATGCAATCGCGAGTGAAGTTAGGCAGTTTTCTGCGGGGAATCGCTTTGGGTTCGACGGCGCTTTTTGCCGCATCAATCGCCCCTGCAAAGGCACAGGACACGGCCGGACAGACCGTCATCACCGCGGCGCGCTATATCGACGTGCTCACCGGCAAGACGGTCGAGTTTCCCGCGATCTTCGTCGGCGCCGACGGCCGGATCACGAACATCGCCGACGCGCGCACCGTCCGCTGGGGATCGAACGTCAAACATATCGACCTTGGCGACAAGACGCTCGTCCCGGGCCTTATCGACATGCACGTCCATCTCGACGGCCCTGCCGACATCGGCGGCTATCGCGGGCTCGAATTCACCGACAGCTTCTGGGGCATGACCGCGGTCAAGAACGCCAACGACATGCTCGGCGCCGGCTTCACCACCGTGCGCAACGTCGGGTCGGACAACCGTAACGACATCGGGCTCAAGCAGGCGATCGACGCGGGCTATGCAACAGGGCCGCGCATCGTTCCTGCGGGCTATGCGCTCGGCGCGACCGGGGGGCATTGCGACAGCACCTTCCTGCCGCCCAGCCTCGAAAAGAAGGACGGCAAGGAAGAGGGGATCGGCGACACGCCCGAGGAACTGCGCTTCCAGGTTCGCCGCCAGCGCAAATATGGCGCCGAGGTGATCAAGGTCTGCGCGACCGGCGGGGTCTTTTCGCGTAACACCGAACCCGGCCAGTTGCAGGTCTCCGAAAAAGAACTCGCCGCCATCGCCGACGAAGCGCATCAATGGGGCCTTCGCGTCGCGGCGCATGCGCACGGCGCGTCGGGCATCCGCGCCGCGATCGCCGCGGGTATCGACACGATCGAGCATGTCAGCCTCGTCGACGACGAAGGCATCCGCATGGCGCTCGCGCGCAAGCAGCCGGTGTGGTTCTCGATGGATATCTACAACACCGAGTATACGCAGGCCGAAGGCGCGAAGAACGGCGTGCTCGAAGATAACCTCCGCAAGGACCGCGAAGTCGCGCAGATCCAGCGCGACAATTTCCGCAAGGCGGTGAAGGCCGGCGTGCGCATGGTGTTCGGCTCCGACGCCGGCGTCATGCCGCACGGGCAGGTCGGCGGCCAGTTCCGCGTCATGGTCGAATATGGGATGACGCCGCTGCAGGCGATCCAGGCCGCGACGAAGAACGCCGCCGAGGCGCTCGGCCGTGAGAAGGATGTCGGCGCGATCGCCGTAGGGCGCTACGCCGACATCGTTGCGGTCGACGGCAATCCGCTGACCGACGTGCGCCAGCTCGAAAGCGTCGACGCGGTGGTGAAGGGCGGGGTGCTCGTCAGGGGCAAATAGCCCCTACAGCACCAGCCGGTCGATGATCGCCTCGCGCATTTCGGGGGTGAAGTTCAGCACGGCCTCGGCATAGGTCGGGATATCGCCATGGTCGCGCCGCACCGTGGCAAGCGCGGCGTCGAGGTAGGCGGGGTTGACCGACATCAGGGCGCGGATCGCATCGTCGTGGATTTCGGCGCCGTAACGCGAGCGGATATGCGCCGCGCCCTGCGCGATGCGTTCCTCGATCTTGCCCGCGGTGTTGGTGAGGAGATAATCCTGCATCAGGTCATCTTCATGGACCCCGAGCAACCGGTGGACGATCGCGACGGCAAAGCCGGTGCGGTCCTTACCCGCAACGCAGTGGACGAGGCTGGGTGCGTCATATTCGGCGAGCGCGGCCAGATAGAGCCGCAGCGTCGCGACGAGCGCGGGGCGATAGGGCATGCCGGCATAAGTATCGATCATCCGCTCGCGTGCCGTCTCGACGTCGATCGTCCCGCCCGCCGCCTGCAGATGTGGTGCGAGCCCGGCGGTGATCCCGCCCGCGAACAGCACGCGCGCCGAGAAAGTCTCGGAGCGGCGGCACGGATGCAACTCGCGTTCGTCGTCGCCGCGCAGGTCGATCACCGTCTCGAGCCCCAGCGCATCGAGTGCGTCCAGATCATCGTCGGTCGCCGCCTCGTGGTGCGCCGAGCGCCACAGCGTCCCGTCGCGCAACCGCCCGCCACCCTCGACCGCGTAACCACCATAGTCGCGGAAATTGTGGACGCCGGCCAGTGACAGGACACGCTCGGCAATCATCATCATTCTCCTGTAAACACCGGGGGACGCTTTTCGACGAAGGCATTGATCGCCTCGCGGTTATCCGCGGTTTCGTGGACGATCGCCTGATAGGCTGCGCTCAATTCCAAAATATCGCTCATCCGGCTGTGCTGCGCTTCGCGCAGCAAACGCTTCGTCAGACGCAGCGCGCGCGGCGGGTTGCAGACGATCCGCTCGGCGATCGCGATTGCACGGTCGAGCAGCTCCGCATCGGGCACGACGTCGGTCACCAGACCATATTCCTTTGCCTGTGCCGCGTCAAAGCGGTCGCCCGTCAGGAAAAGTTCGGCAGCCCGCGCATAGCCGAGGACTTTCTGGAGCAGCCATGCCCCGCCGTCGCCGGGAACGATCCCGACCTTGATAAAGCTGCACGCGAATTTCGCGCTCTCCGCCGCGATGCGAATGTCGCAGGTGCAGGCGAGATCGCAGCCGAGCCCGATCGCATGGCCGTTGACCGCGGCGATCATCGGCACTTCACAATCCATAAGCGCGCGGATCACCGCCTGCACGCCCTTGCGGTAATTGGCGCGGGTGGAATCGGGCTGGTCGAGCACGCCGATGCCCTGGCGATCCTGCATGCCTTTGAGGTTGCCGCCGGCGCTGAACGCCTTGCCGCTACCGGTCAGTATGATCGCGCTGACGCCACGGTCGTCGCCGAGGGTACGGAGCGTATCGATGATGTCCTGGCAGTCTTCGTGCGTGCCGATCGCGTTCATGCTCTCAGGCTTGATCATCGTCAGGATCGCGATCTTGCCCCGCCGCTCGACACTCAGAAATTCGCCCATCTTCAATTATCCTTTGCTGCCTAACCAAAGCTATTGCATGGCTGGTGCGACATGCAAGGCTTTGCGCTCTATCCGTTCGATCCACCCGGCGACATTGCCGCACTGCGCGCCGATTTGCGGGCTTGGCTTGCGGTGAACCAGCCGCAGGATGACGTGGTGGCGCGGGCGAATTGCTGGGCAAGCTTCGATGCCGATTTCAGCCGCGCGCTCGGCACTGCCGGCTATGTCGGTATGACCTTGCCGGCGCGCTACGGCGGTGGAGACCACCACCCACTCGAACGTTATGTTGTGATCGAGGAGTTGCTCGCGGCCGGCGCCCCGGTTGGCGCGCATTGGATCGCCGACCGTCAGACCGGCCCCCTTATCCTGCGCTATGGCAGCGAAGAGCAGCGCGAGCGCTACCTGCCCGGCATCGCGAAGGGGGAGCTTTACGCCTGCATCGGTCTGTCTGAACCGGGTGCGGGCTCCGACCTCGCGGCGGTGCGAACGACTGCGCGTGAAACGGCGGAAGGTTGGCGGATCAACGGCCAGAAGATCTGGACCACCGGCGCGCACTTTTCGCAGATTATGCTCGCGCTCGTCCGCACCGAAGAGGGTAGTGAGCGGAACGCCGGGCTCAGCCAATTGCTGATCGACTTAGACACCCCCGGCATCACGATCCGTCCGATCATCGACATGGCGGGTCATCACGACTTCAACGAGGTCTTCTTCGACGATGTCCTCGTCCCGCATGGAGCCCTCATCGGCGAGCGGGGGCAGGGGTGGAAACAGGTCACCGCCGAACTCGGCCTCGAGCGGTCGGGTCCCGAACGCTATCTGTCGAGTCACGCGCTCCTCGTTGCGCTGATCGATGCCGCGGGCTCCGACCCCGATCCGGCGCTCGCGACTTTGATCGGCGAACTCACCGCTGAAATGTGGACGCTGCGCCAACTGTCGATGTCGACCGCGGCCAAGCTCGCGGCGGGCGAGGACCCGATGGTCGAGGCGTCGGTGGTCAAGGAACTTGGCAATGCCTTCGAACAGGAGATGCCGCGCCGCGTGCAGGCGATCGTCGACTGCGCTTGGGCCGATGATGATGATCTTGCGAAACTTCTCCGCGCCCTCCTCATCGCATCACCCAGCTTCTCGCTGCGTGGTGGAACGCGTGAAGTGATCCGCGGGATCATCGCACGCGGACTGGGCCTGCGATGAGCGCGGCGCGCGACCTGCTCTGCGACACCGCGCGCGCGGTCTTCGCCGAGGCCGCGACCGCAGGCATCGCGCCGGTCGAGGAGGCGGGATTCGGGCTGTTGCTCGTGCCGGAAGAGCAGGGCGGTTTTGGCGGCGACTGGGGCGATGCGAATGCGGTGTTACAGATCGCAGGCGTGCTGGCTCCCGATCTTCCGGTCGCCGAACTGATCGCCGTTGAAACCCTGCAACCCGCAGCGACCGTGAGCCTGATGGCGGGCGCAATGGGGCAGGCGCTTGCGCTCTCGATCGACCATGTGAACACCCGCCAACAATTCGGCCGGCCACTCGGTAAGTTTCAGGCGGTGCAGCAATCGCTCGCCGTGATGGCGTGCGAAGTGCGCGCGGTCGAAGCCGCAGCATCGGCGCTCGCGACGCGGCTCGACGCCCTGGAGCTCGATGCAGCCGTCGCGGATTTCGAAATCGCGGCGGCGAAGTTGCGCGCAAACCGCGCGGTCGGGGTTGTCACCGCCATCGCACACCAAGTGCATGGCGCTATCGGCTTCACCGAGGAATATGACCTCCACCGCGTCACCGTGCCGTTGATGCGCTGGCGTGGCGCCCACGGCAACGACGCTTATTGGGCGCAGCGGCTCGGCCGCCAAGTGGCGGACCTCGGCGGGCGCAGTCTCTGGGAAACGATGACCGCGCGCGGCGCCTGAGCCCTAACGCACCGCGCCGCCGTCGCGTAGCTCGGCGATTTTTCCTGCATCATAGCCAAGACCCGCGAGCACCGCTTCGCTATCGGCACCGACTGCGGGCGCCGGACGCGGCTTGTCATTGACGCTCGCCGAATAACGCGGTGCGGGGGCGGGCTGCACAGCCCCACCGACCGTGAGGAAGGTTTCGCGCTCGACATTATGCGGATGCTGGGGTGCTTCGCTCAGCGACAGGATCGGCGCGAAGCAGACGTCGGTCATTTCCATGATCGCGCACCATTCGTCGCGCGTCTTTGTTGCGAACAACGCGGTCAGTTTTTCCTTCAGCGGACCCCATTGCGCGGGATCCATTTGCGCATCGAAGTCGGCATCGTCGGTGAGGCCGGTCTTCTCGCGCAGTAGCGCATAGAATTGCGGTTCGATCGACCCGACCGAGATATATTTGCCGTCGGCGCAGGCGTAGCTGTCATAGAAATGCGCGCCGCCGTCGAGCATGTTGACCCCGGCCTGATCCTGCAGCCTCCCGGCCGCATGGAACCACCAGCTCATACCCGCGAGCAGCGCCGAGCCGTCGGTCATCGCACAATCGATCACCTGACCCTCACCGGTGCGCGCGGCGTGGACAAGCGCGCTCGACATGCCGAAGGCCAGCATCATCCCGCCACCGCCGAAATCGCCGACATAATTGGCCGGCGGCACCGGCTTTTCGCCCGCACGCCCGATGCCGTGGAGTACGCCCGACAGCGAGATGTAATTGATGTCGTGCCCGGCCGCCTGCGCATAGGGGCCGAACTGACCCCAGCCGGTCATGCGGCCGTACACAAGCTTAGTATTGTCGGCGAGCAGCACCTCGGGCCCAAGTCCCAGCCGCTCCATCACCCCCGGCCGATAGCCCTCGATGATCCCGTCGGCGCTTCTGCAAAGATCGCGCGCGATCTGCACCGCCTCCGGCTTTTTCATGTCGAGCACGATCGAGGTGCGATTGCGGCTCAGCGGGTCGCGCGGATCCATGAAGCCGCCGGGGCGATCGATGCGGATCACCTCGGCGCCATGGTCGGCCAGCATCATGCCGCAAAAGGGTCCGGGACCGATGCCCGCAAACTCGATGATCCTGATACCCTTCAGCGGCCCGGTCATATGATTCTCCTGTCGCTCAGATACGTTCGATGATGATCGCGGGCGCCATGCCGCCGGCGGCGCACATCGTCACGAGGCCATAGCGGCCGCCCGATCGTTCGAGTTCGTCGAGCGCGGTGCCGATCAGGATCGACCCGGTGGCGCCGATCGGATGGCCGAGCGCCATCGCGCCACCGTTGATGTTCACCTTCTCGCGGTCGAGATCGAGATCGCGAATGAACTTCTCGGCAACGACCGAGAAGGCCTCGTTGATTTCCCAGACGTCGATGTCTTCCTTCTTGAGACCCGCCTTTTCGAGCACCTTTTTCGCGGCCGGGACGGGGGCGTTGAGCATCAGCGTCGGATCGTCGCCGATATTGGCATAGGCGACAACGCGCGCACGCGGTTTCAGGCCGTGCTTGTCAGCATAGTCCTTCGATGTCAGCAGCAGCGCCGCGGCGCCGTCGACGACTCCCGACGAATTGCCCGCGTGATGGAAATGCTGGATTTCGACATCGGGATAGCGCCGGTTGACCTGTTTGCGAAAGGTGAAACCGCCGCCGAGGTCGAAATCGGCAAGGCCGGTGAAAGCGGGCTTCAGCGAAGCGAGGCCTTCGGCGGTCGTTTCGGGCCGCGGGAACTCCTCATGGTCGAGCGCGACGCTGCCATCGGTATTGAGAACCGGCACCACCGACCTAACGAAACGGCCTTCCCTGATCGCGCGGTCGGCGCGCTGCTGGCTGACGAGCGCGAGCGCGTCGAGCGCCTCGCGGCTGATCCCTTCGATCGTCGCGATGGCATCGCCGCAGACACCCTGGTGCGACTGCGGATGCAATTCGTCGAGCGCTTCATGCCCTGAACCCATAAGGCGCGGCGGGAGGCCGGCATTGGCCTGCTCGGCCGCATGGGCGGTCGTATAGCTCATCATCTCGGTGCCGCCTGCGATGACGCAATCTTCCATACCGCTCATCACGCTCGCCGCGGCGAAATTGACCGAGCTGATCCCGCCTCCACAAAAACGATCGAGCGTCGTGCCCGATGCCTTCGTATCATAGCCCGCCGACAGCGCCGCCATACGGCCAAGGTCGCCGCCCTGCTTGCCATTCTGGCTCGACGTCGACCAGACGATGTCGTCGACGGTCGCAGTATCGAGATTGTTGCGGTCGCGGATCGCGGCGAGCACGGTCGCAGCGAGATGCTGCGGGTGAAGGTGCGACAACGCGCCTTTGCCGGGCTTGCCGATCCCGCGCGGGGTGCGGACGGCGTCGATGATATAGGCTTCGGCCATGAGAATATTCCTTTCGGTCGGGGAGTTAGCGGGGGGCCATGCGACCACCCCGAGTTTTAACGAGGGGCCATTCTGATCGCGCCGTCGAGGCGCACCGCCTGGCCGTTGAAATAGGTGTTGCGAACCATCTCCATCGCAAGGCTTGCATATTCCTCTGCCTTGCCGAGGCGCTTGGGGAAGGGGACCGAGGCTTCGAGACTCTCTTTCACCTTCGGGTTCATATTGCCGAGTAGCGGGGTTCCGAACACGCCGGGCATAATCGAATTGACCCGGATGCCGACGTCCATCAGGTCGCGCGCCATCGGCAGGACGAGGCCATTCACCCCGGCCTTGGCCGATCCATAGATGACCTGCCCGATCTGCGCGTCCTGCGCGGCGACCGATGCGGTGAAGATGATCGCGCCGCGCTCACCGTCGTCGAGTTCGGGAAGGCTCGCCATACCTTCGGCGGCGATCGATCCGATGCGATAGCTCGCGGTCAAAATACCCGCGACGCCGAACGCGTAATCCTCGGTCGGGGTGCGGCGGAACTTGCCCGTTTCCTTATCATAAGCGAGCGTCTTGCCGCGGCGCGAGGTCATCGCGCAATGGACGCATACGCGTTCCTGCCCATGCGCGGCGCGCGCCTTGGCGTAGCCATCCAAGACCGACTGCTCGTCGGTGATGTCGACGTGCACGAACAGCCCGCCGATCGACGTCGCGACTTCCTCGCCGAGCGCGTCGTTGATGTCGAAGATCGCGACCTTCACGCCCGATGCGGCCAGCGCTTCGGCGGTGGCGCGGCCGAGACCCGATGCGCCGCCGGTGACAACTGCCGAAATAGTGGAATCGATTTTCATGGGCGCGCCTCCTCAGGCCGGAATCTGGTTGAACGGAATGCCCTTGTCGGGACGATGGTCCTGCGGCAGCCCGAGGACTTTTTCGGCGATGGTATTGAGCAACGTCTCGTCGGACCCGCCCGCGATGCGGCCGGTGGGGGCGTTGATCCAGCTCGACGCCCAATCCTCCTTCTGCGACGCATGTTCGTCGAAGAGGAAGCCGTCGCTGCCTTGCAGGTCGATCGCAAGCTCCGACAGCTTCTGCCTCGAACGCACCGCGACCAGCTTGTTGAGCGAGCCCTCGGGTCCCGGCATCATACCCGCCTGCATCATCAGCCGCGCACGCACATTGATCGAATCGAGCCCCGACCGCATCGCATGGTTGCGCGCGATCTGCTGCCGGATGCGGCCGTCCTCGATCGCGGGGCGGCCGTTGAGCTGCACATCTTTCGCCAGTTCGACGAACAGGTCGAGATGCGGGCCGAAACCCGCGCTGTCGGTCGCGACATAGCGTTCGATCATCAGAGTCGCGATCGCAACGGCAAAACCGCCGCCGACAGGCGACATGCGGTGATCGTCGGTGATCTTCACATCGTCGAAGAACACCTCGTTGACATGGCTGTCGCCACCCGCGAGCTTGATCGGACGCACGGTAACCCCCGGCGCCTTCATATCGACCCAGAAGTAAGTGAGCCCCTTGTGTTTCGGCACATTGGGATCAGTGCGGACGACGATTACGCCATAATCGCTATAATGCGCCCAGCTCGTCCACACCTTCTGCCCGTTGATCTTCCACCCATTGCCGTCGGGTTCGGCCTTGGTGCGCAGCCCCGCAAGGTCCGAGCCGCCTGAAGGTTCGGAGAAAAGCTGGCACCAGATTTCCTCGCCCTGCAGCGCCTTCAGAACGCGTTCCTTGACGAACTCCTTGTCGCTGCCGAACTGCATCAGCACCGGCACCGGCATGCCGAGCGAAATGCCGAAATAGAAACTTGGAAAGCCGTGCTTCATTTCCTCGGCATCAAAGGTGACCTTTTCGAGGTGGCCGAGGCCCTGGCCGCCATATTCGGTCGGCCAATTGATGCCGGCATAACCCGCGTCGAACTTCGCCTTCTGATAGCGGCGGCCGAGCGCGAGATCGTCGGCTTCCGACAGGCCCTTGCGCGCGTCGCGCCCAAAGGTTGGCTCCATCGAGGCCAGCCACCCTGCGGCCTTGGCGCGATAGCCTTCGAGATCACTCATGCCGCTTCTCCCGCAAGCTGGTCGACGAGGACATCCTCCCAGAACAAGCCGCTGCCTTGCTCGATCGCGAGGCTGCGTGCGCGGCGCATATGGAGGTGTAGGCCGATCTCCCATGTCACGCCGATGCCGCCATGGATCTGGATGCAATCGCGCGCCGCGGTGTCATAGGCCTCGGTCGCCGACAGGCGCGCGGCGGCGGCGGCAGTGATGAAATCGGGGGCGCCTTCGCGTGCTGCAGCGTGGATGCAGTTCGCGCGCGCCAGTTCGACGAGGCCGTAAAGTTCGGCGATCCGATGCTTCACCGACTGGAAGGCGCCGATCGGCTGGCCGAACGCCTTACGCGTCAGTGCATAGTCGCGCGCAATTTCCATCAGCGCCTCGGCGCCGCCGGTCTGCTCGTGCGCGGTGACGACCGACTGCAATGCCAGGATACGAAGTGCCGCATCGCGCGCCGCGCTACCGATCGCGAGCATTTCGGCCGGAGCGCCGGAAAAGCTGAGGTCGGCGACCAAACGGCTGTTGTCGAAGCTTGGAACCGCAGAGCGCTGAACGTCGCCCAGATCGACAAGCGCGAGCACCGGCATGCCCTGGCCGTTCGCAAAGACGATCGCGACGTCGGCGGCCAGCCCGGCCGGAACGCCACGCATCCCGCCTTCGATCCGGTCGCCGGCGAAGGTCAGGTCGGGCTGGCGCGGCAGCGCGTCAGGACCCGCCGCAAAAGCGATTGCACCGATAAGTTCGCCGCTCGCCAGCCCCGGTAGCCAGCGCGCCTTTTGCGCGTCCGATCCGAAAAGCTCGATCGCTTTCGCCGCGCCGAAACTTGATGTCAGAAACGGCGCGCCGCTGATGCTGCGCCCCGCCTGATGCGCGATCAATCCCAGCTCGATCAGGCCAAGGCCCAGCCCACCATCGGCTTCAGGAAGCGCGAGCGCGGTCCAGCCCTGTTCCTTCGCGGTATCCCAGAAGGGGCGATGATATTCGCCGACCGTTTCGAGAAGCGGCAGCAACGCGTCCTTGTCAACTCGCGCCTCCAATACGCGTCGCGATTCGGTCGCGATCGCCTGCTGGCCTTCGTCATAGAGGATCGTCATGCGCGCACCCGTCCTTCTCCCATTATCTCGTTCCGACCAGTGAACCGGACGTTGACGTAAACGTCAAGCACTTTGACGCTACGCCTTTCTACCGCAACTGATGGTCGTATCAGGCGCGCCCGGCTTTCCAGTCGCGGCGGATTTTCTTCGCGAGGCTCCATTTGTGGACCTCGGTCGGGCCGTCATAGATGCGGAAGGCGCGAACCTCGCGAAAGACCTGTTCGACGATCGTCTTGTCGGTGACCCCGGTGCCGCCCATCACCTGTACACAGCGATCGGCGATCCGCATCAGCGCCTCGGACACCGCAACCTTCGCCATCGAGCTTTCGACCGTGCCGAGCGATCCGGTGTCGAGCACCGACGCGCACCAGTCGATCATCAGCTCGGCCTGCTTCAGGTCAATCATATTCTCGGCGAGCATGAAGCCGACGCCCTCATGGTCGATCAATGGCTTGCCGAATGCTTCGCGGCGGTTGGCGTAATCCGTCGCGATCTCGTGCGCGCGGATGCACGCGCCGAGCCAGCGCATGCAATGCGACAGGCGGGCAGGGGACAGGCGTACCTGCGCATAGCGGAAGCCTTCGCCAGCCTCGCCCAGCATCTGGTCAGCGGGCACGCGCAGATTGTCGATCGTCAGCGTCGCATGGCCGCCGGGCATCGAACTGTCGATCGTGTTCGGCACATCGTCGATACGGATCGCCGGATCGGGCAGGTCCACGAGGAACATGCACGCGCCCTGTTCGGACTTCGCCATTACGATGCCGACGCGCGCACCCTGCGCGCCGGTAATGAAGGTCTTGCGGCCGTTCACCACCCAATGATTGCCGTCGAGATGGCACGTCGTCTTCATCATCGACGGGTCGGACCCCGCACCGCCGTCCTCGGCCGGCTCGGTCATGAAGAAGGCCGAGCGGACGCGGCCTTCGACCATCGGCTTCAAAAAGCGCTCCTTGAGTTCGGGGCTGCCTTCCTTGCCGAGAAGGTACATATTGCCCTCATCGGGCGCCATCGTGTTGCACGCGAGCGGGCCGAGCGGCGACAGGCCGCTCTTGATGAGCACGACCGCGGTCTCGCGCTGGTTCAAATGATCGCCGTCGCCAAGGATGTGCGGGGTCAGCACGCCCGCCGCGCGCGCGTGCTCGCGCATTTCCATGACGAGTTCGTCGGTTGGGGCGTTATGATGGTCACGGCGCGGATCCTTCTCAAAAGGGACCACCGTCTCACGGACGAACGTTTCGACCTTTGCGGCGATGGCCAGCGCCCGATCCGATATGCCTTCGCCCGCCGTCATTTCGATTCCCTTCGTTATCTAACTATTTTCCTAGTCAACCCGACGTTGACGTAAGCGTCAAGTTATTTCATGGACCGGAGCGAAGATGCCGTAAGGGCAGTATCGCGCAGGAGAGATCGAAATGGCTTTCAAGACACGCATCACCGAAATGCTGGGCATAGAGCATCCGATCGTCCAGGGCGGGATGCAGAGCGTCGGCTACGCCGAACTGGCGAGCGCGGTGTCGAACGCCGGCGGCCTTGGGATCATCACAGCGCTGACGCAGCCGAGCCCTGAAGCGCTGCGCGAGGAAATCGAACGCTGCCGCGCGATGACCGACAGGCCCTTCGGCGTGAACATGACCGTATTCCCGACGATCAACGCCCCCGATTACAAGGCCTATGCGCAGGCGATCATCGATGGCGGGGTGAAGATCGTCGAAACCGCGGGGACGCAAGCGGTGCGCGAAATCTGGGAGATGCTGAAACCCCACGGCGTCACCATCCTTCACAAATGCACCGCGGTGCGCCACGCGCTGTCCGCCGAACGCGCGGGCTGCGACATCATCTCGATCGACGGCTTCGAATGCGCGGGCCACCCGGGCGAGGACGATATTCCGGGCCTGATCCTGATCCCCGCCGCCGCCGACAAGGTGAAGATCCCGATGCTCGCCTCGGGCGGCTTCGGCGATGGTCGCGGGCTGGTCGCGGCGCTGTCACTGGGCGCCGAGGGCATCAACATGGGAACGCGCTTCTGCGCCACCGTCGAGGCGCCAATCCACGACAATGTGAAGCAGGCCTATGTCGACAATGACGAGCGCGGCAGCTTTCTGATCTTCCGCAGCCTCAAGAACACCGCGCGCGTCGGCAAGAGCGAAGTGAGCGAAGAAGTGGTGCGCCGCCTCGCGGTGCCCGACGCCACCTTCGCCGACGTCGCCGAACTGGTGAACGGGAAGGCAGGCCGCGAATTGCTGGAGACCGGCGACCTCAGCAAGGGCGTGTTCTGGGCGGGCATGGTGCAGGGACTGATCCACGACATACCGACGTGCCAGCAGCTCATCGACCGCATTATCGCGGAGGCCGACGCGATCGTCGACCAACGGCTCGCGTCGATGCGCGCGTAATCCACCTCGTACGCTGGCGCGACGCGTCGGCTTTCGATATGACTCGATTCATCGCAATTTTTGGTCATATCGAATGCCGCCGGCGTCAGCCCGCCGGCGCGGCAAGGGGGATTTTTGAGCCTCATCGAATATAAGGGTTTCGGCGGCATCCCTCTGTCGGCCGATATGCTGGGCGACGAAAACGACCCCACCGTGCTTCTGATCCCCGAGGTTGGCCAGGGCCGCGCCGCGTGGCGCGAAGTCGCCGACGCGTTGGTGCTTTCGGGGCGCCGCGTCGTCAACCTCGACCTGCGGGACGGCGGAGACTTGGCGCCGCATATCGAGGATATGCGCGCGGTGCTCGCACAAATGGGTTCGCGCCCGGTCGTCGTGACCGCGGGGCGCGGCGGATGGATCGCAACACGCGCGCTCGCCCTCGACGGTACGCTTCTCGCTGCCGGGCTGGTCATCGTCGACATGCCCGCCGACGAAGATGCCGTTGCGAACGGCGTCGCCGCCCAATTGGCCTTACCTACGCTCGTCGTGCGTGGTGGCTTTTCCCCCGCGCAAAGCAGCGCCGTCGGTGACATATTCAACGAAGCGCTACCGATCGGTCAAATCGCCGATATCAACGAAAGCGACCTTGAACTCGCTTCCGACCGAAAAGAAGCCTTGCTCGGCCAGTTGCTCGAATTTCTCGAACGGCGTCAGCCGCGCGAGGCGGTGGAATTTAAAGCTGGATCCGATCCGCGGACGCTACGCGACGCGATGGGCTGCTTTGCCACCGGGATCACGATCGTCACCGCGCTCGACGCCGCGGGAACGCCGGTCGGCCTTACCGCGAACAGTTTTACGTCGGTCTCGCTCGATCCACCGCTGCTGCTGGTGTGCATTGCCAACACCGCGGGAACCGCGCCGACGCTGCGCGAGGCCGCCCATTTCGGCGTGAATGTCCTGCAGATCGGCCAGCAACCGACGTCGAACCGCTTTGCGGCAAGGGGTGAGGACCGCTTCGCCAACCAGCCGTGGGCGCCGGGACAAACGGGCGTGCCGCTGCTCGGCAGCTCGCTCGTCTCGTTCGAGTGCCAGCACGAATCGCTGCACGAGGCGGGCGATCATTTCATTCTCGTCGGCCGCGTCGTGCGCGCACAGTTCGAACCGCACCGCGATCCTTTGCTCTATTTCCGCGGGAAATATCGGCGGCTGCATTTCGCCTGACTGGCGGACAGGGTGGGATTCGAACCCACGGTGAGCTTGCACCCACGGCGGTTTTCAAGACCGCTGCCTTAAACCACTCGGCCACCTGTCCGCACGGCGTCGCCATAGCGCTTGATGCCCTTGCGGCAAGCGAAACCTTGCGCGCTCGGCCCGCCCCGCGAATGACTCGCTTTGTCTCGCGGCAACCTAGTCAAGCCGCTCGCATCTGTGCGAGACACGTCTTATGGTGGGGACATGATGCACGCTACAGGTTTCAGAATCGGACGCCTTTTCAAATTCGTCACGGCATTTCTGTCGGCATGGATGCTCACCGCGTCGGCGCCGCTCCATGCACAGAGTAGCGAGTCCGGCTTCGATACCTATGTCCAGTCGCTATGGCCGAAGGCGCAGGCGCGCGGCGTATCTCGCACCACCTTCGACCGCGTGACCGCAGGGCTTACCTACAATCCGCGCGTTGTCGCGCTCGACCGCGACAACCTCGGCAGCCCGCCCAGCCCCAACACGCCGATCCCGGCCTTCGCGCCGTACAAGGCGAAACATGTCGACACAGCGCGCATCGGCGGCGGGCGCCGCGTCCACGACCGGCTGCTCCCGCTGCTCTCACGCATCGAGCAGCGGACGGGCGTTCCGACCAGCATCATGATCGCGATCTACGGTCACGAAACTGCCTATGGCCAGGTCACCGGCAATTTCGACCTCCCCGAAGCCTTGGCGACGCTCGCCTATGAAGGGCGCCGCCGCAGCCTGTTCGAGCCCGAACTGATCGCAACGATGGTGATGGTCGAACGCGGCGTCCCGCGCAGCGCGCTGAAGGGCAGTTGGGCCGGGGCCTTCGGTTATCCGCAATTCCTGCCGTCGGTCTATCTTCAGGTCGCCGAGGACGGCGATGGCGACGGCGTCGCGCGAATATGGTCGAGCGAAGCCGACGCCATCGAATCGATCGGCTCCTACCTTCGCCGCGCCGGCTGGCGCGCCGGGCAGCCATGGGGCGTCGCGGTAACCGTTCCCGCAAGTTTCAACCGCGGCGCGGTCGCCAATCGCCTCGCACCCACGCGTTGCCCACGCGTTTTCGATCGCCACAGCCGCTGGCGCTCGATGGCCGAATGGCGCGCCGACGGCATCGCGCCGCTCGGCGGGCGCTGGCCCGATGGCAATGTGCAGGCGACGCTTCTTGAACCCGATGGCCCCGGCCGGACGGCTTATTTGCTGACCGGTAACTATCGTGCGATATTGGACTATAATTGTTCCAACTTTTACGCACTGTCTGTGGGGTTACTGGCGGATGAAATCGATCGTTAAGGGCGGGGGCCTGATGGCGGGGGCAATGTTGTTGCTCTCCGGCTGTGGCAGTATGGACGGCAAGCGCGAAGGGGGGGCGACGGCGAGCCCGCCCCCTTCTGCGGCAGCAGGCGTGGCCGATGTGCCGGTCAAGGTCGGCGATCCCTACACAATCGCGGGCGCCACATACACGCCCGCCGATATCCCGGACTATGACGATGTCGGCTATGCCAGCTGGTATGGCGAGGAACTCGCCGGGCGGCCCACCGCGAATGGCGAGATTTTCGATCCCGCGGGCATATCGGCGGCGCACAAGACGCTGCCGCTGCCCAGCTATGTCGAGGTCACCGCGCTCGATACCGGGCGGACGATCCTCGTGCGTGTCAACGACCGCGGCCCGATGGTCGGCGACCGCCTGATCGATCTGTCGCGCGGCGCCGCCGAACAATTGGGCCTCACCGACGGCGTCGCCGCGGTCCGCGTCCGCCGTACCAATCCGCCCGCAGCCGAACGCGCGCAGCTTCGTTCCGGCAAGCCCGTTCCCGAACGCATCGCGACGCCCGAATCGCTGCTCGCGATCCTGCGCAGCAAGGCAAAGGCGCTGCCGGTGCCCAAGACCGCGGTCGCTGCGGTAACGCCGGTCACCGCTCAGCCGGCGGCGCCGATAGCATCGGGCAAAGCCAAGCCCGGTGACGACCGTTTCGTCGTCGAAGGACCGGGGACGACGAAACCTGCGTCCAAGCCCGCCCCGGTAGCAAAACCGGCAACAGCGACGACCAAGCCCGCGGCACCGGTCGCTGGGAAATATGCTATTCAGGTCGGAGCGTTCAGCAGCGAGACCCGTGCCAATGCGGCCGCAAAGGCGGTCGGCGGCCATGTCGCCAAAGCGGGCACCCTGTGGCGCGTGCGCGTCGGCCCCTTCGCAAGCGACGCCGAGGCGCGAGGCGCGCTTGGCAAAGTCAAAGCCAAAGGCTTCCGCGACGCGGTGGTCCAGCGCGACCGCTGACGGGCCTGCGGGTGGGGAAGCCGGGCATCATCGTGAAAGGCGGAGCGGCAGGTCTGACCGCGCTCGCGCTGACGCTGGCTTTTCCGGCGGCATCGGCGGGCGATACCCGCCCCAAGAGCGCGCCGGTCAGCCGCCCGCTATATGTCACGCAAGCGCCGATCGTGATGCTCAAGGATCTCGATTCGGGCGCGATCCTCTTTTCGCGCGGCGCCGACAAGCGCTTCGCCCCCGCGTCGATGGCGAAGGTGATGACCGCCTATGTCGTGCTCGACCTGATCAAAAAGGGCGAACTCGCGCGCGATAAGCAATTCACCGTCAGCGAGGCGACGTGGAAGAAGTGGAACGGCAGCACCGGCGGGTCGACGATGTTCCTGCGCCCGAACGAAAAAGTCTCGGTCGACGAATTGCTTAAGGGACTGATCACCGTCTCGGGCAATGACGCCGCCGCGGTCCTTGCGGTCGGCATCGACGGAAGCGAGGATGCATTCGTCAAAAGAATGAACGTCGTAGCGGCCAAAATTGGGATGTCATCGAGTCGCTTCGGAACGCCGAGCGGCTGGCCCGACGGCGGCATCACCAAAGTCAGCGCGGCTGATCTCATAACGCTTGCCGACCGGCTGATCCGCGACCATCCGGATGGCTATAGTCGATATTTCTCGCTGCCGAAGCTCCAACACGGCAAGTCGCTCGAGGGCAAGCCGATCATTCAGCCCAACCGCAATCCCATTCTCGGACGTTTCGAAGGGGCTGACGGCCTGAAAACCGGCCACACCGCCGAGGCCGGCTATTGTTTCCTCGGTTCGGCGAAGCGGAACGGCCGCCGCCTGATCATGGTGGTCGCCGGCATGAGCAGCGAAAAGGCACGGCGCGACGAAGCCGAACGGCTGATGAAATGGGGCTTCGACGAATGGGAGGGAAGGGAACTCGTCCCCGCGGGCGCCAGCCTCGGCCGAATCGACGTCCGAAAGGGCGCCATTCCAACGGTCGACACCCAGGCCGGTATCGCCGTGCGGATGACGGTTCCCAAGGGCTATGAGGGCAGCTATCGCGCGGTGATGCGCACACGAGCCCCCATTGCAGCGCCGCTCATTCGCGGGACGCCGGTCGCCGACCTCGTCGTCACGCCCGATGGCTTGCCACCGCAGACGACGCCACTGATCGCCGCCGCAGATGTAGCCGAGGGCGGCTGGTGGGCGCGTGCCCGAACGGGATTCTACCGGCTGACCGGGCTGTGACCGGTCGGTTCATCACGCTCGAGGGCGGCGAAGGGGTCGGTAAATCCACCCAGATACGCGCGGTCGCGGCCGCGATCGAGGCGCGCGGCATCGAAACACTCGCTACCCGCGAACCCGGCGGCAGCGCGGGCGCGGAGGCGATCCGCACGCTGCTGATGGAGGGAAGCGACGATCGCTGGGATGCGCGCAGCGAAGCCCTGCTCTTCGCCGCTGCGCGCGCCGATCATGTCGCGCGGACGATCCGTCCCGCGCTCGAACGCGGCGCGTGGGTGCTCTGCGACCGTTTCATCGATTCGAGCCGTGCTTATCAGGGCGGCGGCGGCGGCATCACGGATAGCGACATCCTGACGCTGCACGGTTTCGGCTCGAACGGCCTATTGCCCGACCGCACCTTCCTGCTCACTGTCAGCGCGGACGAAGCCGCGCGGCGGCTGATCGAACGCGGCGGTAGCGACCGCATGGGCAACAAGCCTGCCGACTATCAGGCACGGCTGGCAGCGCGCTTTGTCGAAATGGCGAAAGGCGAACCCGCGCGATGGCGTATCGTCGATGCCGACGCAACCGCGACGGCTGTCACCGCCGCGATCCTCGCTGAACTCGCGGAATGGCTATGATGATCGGCCATCTGGACGCCGAAAACGCCTTTCTCGAAGCGTGGCAGGTCGGTCGCCTGCATCATGCATGGCTCCTCGCCGGACCGCAGGGGATGGGGAAGGGCATCTTCGCCGAACGCGTTGCGCGATTTCTTGTTACCCATGGCCGCGGCGGCGATGGACAGGCGATGAGTCTCGACGACCGCGGAGACGACGCAGCGGCCCGGCTGGTCGACGCCAGAAACCATCCCGAGATCCTCCGCATCGCGCGCCAGCCGAAGGACAAGGCCAAGGAACTCGCCCGCAACATCACGATCGAACAGGTCCGGCAAATGATCCGCCGCCTGCACCTCTCGCTGTCGCTCGGCGAGTGGCGTGTGATCATCGTCGATGCGGTCGACGATCTTGAAACCGATGGCGCCAACGCACTGCTCAAGACGCTTGAAGAACCGCCGGCGAAAACGCTGTTTCTGCTCGTCAGCCATTCGCCGGGGCGCTTGCTCCCAACGATCAGATCACGGTGTAGAACGCTGCGTTTTCAGCCGGTTGAACGTGACGTCATGACACCGTGGCTGCACGAGTTACGCCCGATGCTGGAGATGGCGGATGTGCGCGCGATCGTCGCTGCATCGGGCGGCGTACCAGGCAAGGCGCTTGCGCTGATCGACAGCGATGTCGCGGTGATGGAAAAGAAGCTGCTCGCCATTGCGACGAGTGGAGATCCGGAAAACCGGCTGCGCGAGGCGCTCGCGCGCGAGGTCGGCGGGACCAGCAATCGCGCCCGGCTCGAACTGGTCATCGACATTGTTCCCGGGCTGCTTGCTCGCTTGGCGCGCGAACGTCCGGTGGCCGAGATCGCACCGATCCTCGCGCAGTGGGACCGCGTCCAGCGCACCGTCCGCGATGCGATCCGGGGTTCCTACGACGGCGCGATGGTGGGCTTCGAAATCGGCAATTGCCTCGCCGAATTGGCGCCGAGGACGGGTCAGTCGGCACGCTGACGCTTTCCCTCGCGCGCGCCAGCGGCTAAGGCGCGCGCATGTCCGAAAACACCGAACCCTTCTATATCACCACCGCGATCAGCTACCCCAATGGCCGTCCGCATATCGGTCACGCTTATGAAGCGATCGCGACCGACGTCATGGCGCGTTTCCAGCGCGCGCGCGGCCGCGACGTGCGGCTGATCACCGGCACCGACGAACATGGGCTGAAGATGTTCCAAACCGCGCGCGAACAGGGGCGCGCGACGATCGATCTCGCTGACGAAATGTCGGGATATTTCCGCGAGATGTATGCCAGGCTGAATATCAGCTATGATAATTTCATGCGGACATCGGATGCGGCGCATCATGCGGCCTCACAGATGATCTGGAAAGCGATAGAAGCCAATGGTGACCTCTACCTCGACCGCTATGAAGGCTGGTATTCGGTCCGCGACGAAGCCTTTTATGACGAAAGCGAACTGACCGACGGGGAGGGGGGCGTACGCCTCTCGCCGCAGGGAACGCCGGTCGAATGGACCGTCGAGGAAAGCTGGTTCTTCCGTCTGTCCAAATATCAGGACAAGCTGCTCGCGCTCTACAACGACCAGCCCGATTTCATCCGCCCCGATAGCCGCCGCAATGAGGTGCTGCGTTTCGTCGAGGGCGGCCTCAAGGATCTCAGCGTCTCACGCACCAGCTTCGACTGGGGTGTGCCGGTGCCGGGTTCACCGGGACATGTGATGTATGTGTGGGTGGATGCGCTCACCACTTATCTGTCGGGACTGGGCTATCCCGACCCGGATAGCGATTTCGGAAAATTCTGGCCGGCGAATATCCATATGATCGGTAAGGATATCGTGCGTTTTCATACGGTTTACTGGCCGGCCTTCCTGATGAGCGCAAACCTTCCCTTGCCGAAGCAGGTGTTTGGACACGGGTTCCTGCTCAATCGCGGCGAGAAGATGTCGAAGTCGCTCGGCAATGTCGTCGACCCGATGGCGCTTGCCGATCAGTTCGGGGTCGACGGGCTGCGCTATTACCTCCTTCGCGAAGTCAGTTTCGGACAGGATGGTACCTATTCGGCCGAGGCGATCGTGCGCACCGTCAACGCCGACCTCGCAAACAGCTTCGGCAATCTCGCTCAACGAAGCTTGTCGATGATTTTCAAGAATTTAGATGGCAAGATTTCGGCTGACTATACGCCAGCGCAGGACGATATCGATCTGCTCGCCGACGTCACCGACATGGCGGCGGTCCGCCTGCCGCGCGAATTCGAGCAGCTCGCTTTCTCGGTCGGCATCGAAGACTGGATCCGTGCGGTTTTCGCCTGCAATCAATATGTCGACACGCAAGCGCCTTGGGCGCTGCGCAAGACCGATCCCGAGCGCATGCGCGCAGTGCTGATGACCTTGTTCCAAGCCGTGCGCGCGCTGGCGATCGCGATCCGGCCTGTCGTCCCGGCGGCGGCGGACAAATTGCTCGACCAGATGGGCATCACCGCCGACGCGCGCGACTTCACCGCGTTGGACGATCGCGACTGGCTGGCGAAACTCGCCGCAAGCGGTTTCACCGTCGGCCAGCCCGTGCCGATCTTCCCACGCCTCGAGCTGCCCGTCGAGGAAAATGGGGGGGAAGGGGAGGCCTGATGCTCGTCGATTCGCATTGCCACCTAAATTACAAGGGGCTCGCCGAACAGCAGAGCGAGGTGCTGGAACGCGCCCGCGTTAAGGGCGTCACCGCGATGCTCAACATCGCGACGCGCGAGAGCGAGTGGGACGATGTGCTCGCTGCAGCGGAAGCGAACGATGATGTCTGGGCGAGCGTCGGCATTCATCCGCACGACGCCGATCATCACCCCGACGTCGATACCGCGAAGCTGGTCGAACGCGCGGCGCATCCCCGCGTTATCGGGATCGGCGAGACCGGGCTCGACTATTATTACGACAAGAGCGACCGCGCGCGGCAGCAGGACAGCTTTCGCCGTCATATTCACGCGTCGCAGCAAACCGGCCTGCCGATCATCGTCCACACGCGTGATGCCGAAGGCGACACGCTGGCGCTGCTCGGCGAAGAGATGGGCAAGGCGACTTTTCCCGGCGTCATCCACTGCTTCACCGCGAGCGACGATTTTGCGCGGCAAGCGCTCAATCTCGGGCTCTTCATATCGATCTCGGGCATCGTCACGTTCAAGAACGCCGCCGATCTCCAGGCCACAGCCAAGTGGTTGCCGCAGGACCGGCTGCTGATCGAGACCGATTCCCCCTTCCTCGCCCCCGTCCCGCATCGCGGCAAAACCGGTGAGCCCGCGTTTGTTGCCGATACACTCGCTTTCCTCGCCAAGCTGCGCGGCGAGGAGGAAGAGGCGCTGGCCGCCGCGACAAGTACCAATTTTTACACGCTTTTCAACAAGGCGCGGCCATGACGTTCCACGCATCATGAGGTTGAGAATCCTCGGCTGCGGGACATCATCGGGTGTTCCGCGGATCGGCAACGACTGGGGCCAGTGCGATCCCGACAATCCACGCAACCTGCGCAGCCGGGCGTCGATCATGGTGTCGCTCGGCGGCTTTCGCATCCTCGTCGACACTAGCCCCGATATGCGGTTGCAGTTGCTCGATGCAGGCGTCGGCGAGATCGATGCCGTCATCTGGACTCACGAACATGCGGACCATACCCATGGTCTCGACGATCTGCGCCAGGTCATGCACCTGCGCCGGTCCGCTGTGCCCGTCTATGCGCGCGATCACGTGCTCGATATTCTCAAATGGCGCTTTACTTATGCCTTCGCGGGCAATGCCGGCTATCCGGCGTCGGTTGATCCAATCGACCTGCAAGATCATCAGTCGATCGGGCCGATTGAAGTGTCGGCGATCGAAATGCCACACGGGCCGATCAAGGCATCCGGACTGATCTTCAGCGACGGTGCGCACAAAATTGCCTATGCGACTGATTTTTCTAAGTTTACTGACGAAATGGTCGACTTCTTCCAAGGCGTCGACCTGTTTGTGATCGACGCGCTGCGCCGTTATCCGCATCCGACGCATCCCCATCTGGCAATGACGCTCGAAGGCCTTGCCAAGGTCGGCAATCCGCGCGCAATCATCACGCATATGGACAACACGATGGATTATGACGACCTTGCGGCCGAATTGCCGCCGGGTGTCGAACCCGGATATGACGGGTTGGAGGTGCAGCTATGAGTGGCGACACGACGATTCAGATCCTGTGGTTCGCAGGCGCGTTCACATTGGTCCTGAGTTCATTGCTGGCACGACGCTTGCCGATGGCGGACTGGCTCAAGATGACGCTGGCGTGGGTGGCGATCTTTGGGCTCGTATTCCTCGTCATCCGTACCTGGCAGGCGGTGACGTAGTGAAGGGCCTTACCTCTTCTCCTACGCTCTACCGTTTAACATAATATATATTATCGGATAATCATATGACCGAGACGGCAGCCCAATCCCCCATCGACCGCCTGCTCGCCATCATGCGCCAGTTGCGCAATCCCGATGGCGGCTGCGAATGGGATTTGGCGCAGGATTTCTCGACCATCGCGCCTTACACGATCGAAGAAGCCTATGAGGTCGCCGACGCCATTGCCGGCGGCGATCCCGTGGCTATCTGCGACGAGCTTGGTGACCTGCTGCTCCAGGTCGTTTTTCACAGCCAGATTGCGACCGATGACGGCCTGTTCGGTTTCAACGATGTCGCTAACGCCATCAGCGACAAGATGGAACGCCGCCATCCGCATATCTTCGGCGGCAGCAAGATCGGCGATGTCCGGCAGCAATGGGAGCAGATCAAGGCGGCCGAGCGCACCGCCGATGGCCCGGTTAGCGCGCTTGCCGGTGTAGCGCTGTCGTTGCCCGCGCTGCTTCGCGCGCAAAAGCTGCAAGGCCGAGCCGCACGCGTCGGTTTCGACTGGCCCGACACCGATGGCCCGCGCGACAAGATTGCCGAGGAACTTGCCGAGGTCGCGGCTGCAGCGACCGATGCCGAACGCCACGAAGAGGTCGGCGACTTGCTGTTAGCGGTGGTCAATTATGCGCGCCACCTTGGCGTTGATGCCGAAAGCGCCTTGCGCGATGCCAATGCCAAATTCGCGCGGCGTTTTGCTGCCATGGAAGATCGCGCCGGCGGCAGCCTGTCGGGCCTGCCGCTCGACACGCAGGAAAGCCACTGGCTGGCGGTTAAGGCGTCGGAACGTCCGTAGCCGGCCAGAGCCGCTCGAACCGCGCGCTGTCGGCGGGATCGAGCCGCACCGTCAGCACATGGCCTTCGGCTTCGGGCTCGTCGGCGAGCACTTCGCCGCGGGCATGAAGCCACGCCGCCGCTTCACCCTGGCTATAAGACAGATAGACACGCTGTATCTTATGCAGCGCGGTCAATTGTGACGCCATAAGGGTCCGCGCGGCTTCGACACCCTCGCCCGTTACGGCCGAGATCACTGCGACGTCGGGACGCCGCGCCGCCATTTCTTCAATGTCCGCCCGGCGGTCGCTATCGGCGGTGTCGATCTTGTTCCAGATTTCAATCTGCTGGATCACCGGTGGTGCATCACCCTCCCCGCCGTCTTGCGGCCCATTGACGCCGAGCGAGTTCAGGATGGCGCGCACGTCGTCATATTGCGCGTCGCTGTCGGGATGGACGATGTCGCGGACATGGACGATCAGGTCTGCGGTGGTGACTTCCTCCAGCGTCGCGCGGAACGCCGCGACGAGTTCGGTCGGCAGGTCGGACACAAAACCCACCGTGTCTGACAGGATCGCCTTGTCGATGCCGGGCAGCCGGATTTCGCGCATCGTCGGGTCGAGCGTCGCGAAAAGCATGTCTTCCGCCATGACGTCACTTCCGGTCAACCGATTGAAGAACGTCGATTTTCCAGCGTTGGTATAGCCAACGAGCGCGACCACAGGCCAAGGCGCGCGCTGCCGTTTCGACCGCTGCAGCTGGCGCGTGCGTCGGGCATCCTCAAGGCTGCGCCGGATACGCGCCATGCGGTTGCGGATCATCCGCCGGTCGGCCTCGATCTGCGTTTCGCCCGGGCCACCAAGGAAGCCGAAGCCACCGCGCTGACGTTCGAGGTGGGTCCAGCTACGCACCAGTCGCCCCGCCTGATAATCGAGATGCGCGAGCTCGACCTGCAGCCGTCCCTCGGCGGTCGCGGCGCGCTCGCCGAAGATTTCGAGGATCAGGCCGGTGCGGTCGATCACCTTCGTGCCGAATGCGGTTTCGAGGTTACGCTGCTGGATCGGGCTGAGCGCCGCATCGACGACGACGAGTTGCACATTCTTTGCCGCGATATCGGGCGTGATCGCGTCGATCTGTCCGACGCCAAGCAAAGTCGCGGCGCGCGTCTGGCGCAGCCGGAGCGTATGCACCGCGACGACATCAAGCCCGATTGCCAGCGCAAGTCCTCTCGCCTCCTCGGCGCGCGCGTCGATGTCGCGTGCGAGCCGCTGGCTATGCCATTCGGGCACGACGATAAGCGCGGCGGCGCCGCGCGTTACCTCGTCTTCATTGTCGATTATCGGGTCGATCAGGCGTTGTCCGCTTCTGCGTCCGGCTCGCTGTCGGTCAGGTTGATCGGACCGTTCGGCTGAACGGTGGAAATCGCGTGCTTGTAGACAAGCTGCACCTGGCGCTCGCGCTCAAGCAGCATGCAGAACAGGTCGAACGCGACAATATCGCCTTGCAGCATCACTCCGTTGACAAGGAACATCGTCACCGACTCGTCCGACTTGCGTACCGCGTTCAGGAACACGTCTTGCAACGCTTTGCCCTTGCTCGCCGGCGCATCGCGCAGATTGTCGCCGAGCAGCGACAGGTCGAAATCGTGCGACGGCATCACCGTCGAGATCGCGTGCTTGTACACAAGCTGCGACTGACCATCACGGCGGAGCAGCAGCGAGAAGTTGTCGAACCAGGTGATGATGCCCTGCAGCTTCACACCCTTGACCAGGAACATGGTCACCGGGGTTTTGCTCTTGCGGAGGGCGTTGAGGAAAATATCCTGGAGATTCTGATTTTTATCGGACACATTTGCCTCCTGTTTTTGGCGGTTAAACCGCGGGTACGGCGCCGGTTTTCCGGCTTTCAAGACCTTCTTTGCAGACACAATATGCGGCAAAGGACGCGCAAGGTCTAGCGCAAAGCCGCTATCCCTCGCCGTCCGAACTCTCGGTAAGCCCCAAAAGTTTCAGTTTGCGGTGCAGTGCCGAGCGCTCCATGCCGATGAAGGTCGCGGTGCGCGATATATTGCCCGAAAAGCGGTTGATTTGGATGCGCAGATATTCGCGCTCGAAATTCTCGCGCGCTTCCTTGAGCGGGATTGCGGTGATCGATTCCGAATTGGGCAGGATGTCAGTCCCGCCGCGCACCAGTTCGGACGGCAGCATATCGGCGTCGATCCGCGCGAGGCGGTCGCTCGGTGCCAAAATCATCACGCGTTCGATCACGTTACGCAATTCGCGAACATTGCCCGGCCACTCATGCGCCTGGAGCGCCGCCATCGCCTCGGAACTGATTTCGGGCGGCGCGACGCGGCGGTCGGCGGCATAACGGCGGATATAATGGTCGCAGAGGCTGGCAATGTCGTCGCGCCGCTCGCGCAGCGGCGGGATATGCACCGGCACCACGTTCAGCCGGTAATAGAGATCCTCGCGAAAGCGGCTTTCGGCAATTTCGGTCATCAGGTCGCGCGCCGACCCCGAAATGATGCGGACATCGACGCGGATCATCGTGCGGCCGCCGACGCGAGTGAAGCTCTGATCGGTCAGGACGCGCAAGATCTTGCCCTGTGTGGTCAGCGGCATGTCTGCCACCTCGTCGAGGAACAAGGTGCCACCATGCGCCTGTTCGAGCAGCCCGACCCGGATCGATCCGTCTTCGGCCTCGGACCCGAACAATTCGGTCTCGACCGTTTCAGGGTCCATTCGCGCTGAAGAAATAACACGGAAAGGCGCCGTCTGCCTGCCGCTCCATCCATGCAACACGCGCGCGGCCACCTCTTTGCCGACGCCGGGCGCGCCTGTAATCAGCACCCGGCTTCCCGTCCCCGCCACGCGCTTCAGCGTCGCGCGAACATTGTTGATCGCGGCGCTGGTGCCGGTCAGTTCGTCCGACGGCCCCGCCTTCTCCCGCAGTTGCTCATATTCGAACTTCAGCCGCTCGTTTTCGGTCGCGCGCGCGACAAGATGGAGCAGACGCGAGGCTTCGAACGGCTTTTCGATGAAATCGAACGCGCCGCGGCGGATCGCCGCGACTGCGGTGTCGAGACCGCCATGGCCCGAAATGACGATGATCGGCAGCGTGGGGTCGAAAGCCTTGATCGCCTCGACCAGCCCCAACCCGTCGAGCCGCGACCCCTGCAACCATACGTCGATCAGCGCGAGCGATGGCCGTCGCTGGCGGATCGCCTCAAGCGCGGAGTCGCTATCCGACGCGGTGCGCGCCTCATAACCTTCGTCTTCCATGACGCCGGCGACGAGGTCGCAAATGTCGCGTTCGTCGTCGACGATCAGAATATCAAGCGCCATGATCTTCTCTGTCCTGCCGGTTCCGGATGCGTCCGGGAACCGATTCACTATGCCCCATGCCTTGTTCCCCGCCCTTGCCGGCCAATGGCCTTAGCCGGTCGGGATGGAGCGTCAGGGTGACGCACGTCCCCTGCCCCGCCGGATTGTCTGAAAATTCAAGTTCGCCATAATGTTGCTCGACGATCTTCTTGACGATCGCGAGCCCGAGGCCCGTCCCGCCCTGACGCGTGGTCATGTAGGGCTCGGCAATGGCATCGCGCGCCTCCGGAAGCCCGATGCCGTCGTCGGAGACGCGAATGACGATCTCGCCTTCTGCACCGGCAAAAAGTTCGGCAGCGACATGTCCGGTGACAGTCAAATCTGAACTTTTATATTTTTCTTCAATCGCTTCGACAGCATTTTTGACAATATTCGTCATGGCCTGCGACAACAGGCGACGGTCGCATACAAGCGGCTCTATCTCGGCGGGCGTTTTGACTGCGAATGCGATGTCGGGCTTTGCGACTTCGAACAGGAACACCGTCTGGCGCAGGATATCGCGGACATCCTCGACTCCGAAGGTCGGTTTCGGCATCCGGGCGAAGCTGGAAAATTCGTCGACCATGCGACGCATGTCGTGCACCTGCCGGATCACCGTATCGGTGAGCTTGCGGAAGGTGGCACCATCGCCCTCAACCTTGTCGCCAAACCGCCGCTGAAGGCGCTCGGCCGCGAGCTGGATCGGCGTGAGCGGGTTCTTGATCTCGTGCGCGATGCGCCGCGCCACGTCGGACCAAGCCGCCCGGCGCTGATCGAGCAATTGCTGGGTAATATCTTCGAAACTCAGGACGAAGCCGTCGCCCTGCGCCACCGCTTTCGCCGCGAGCGTCGCGGGCTCGGCATCCTTGCGCGAGAGCTGAACGATCGCCTCGCGCTCTTCGCTGATCAGCAGGCGCGCCAGTTCGGGCGCGACATCGTCGAGAGGCTGCCCCGTCAGGCATTCGGCCGACTGGCAAATCAAACGCTCGGCCGCAGCATTGGCGAGCAGAATGCGGCGATCGGCATCGACCGAGACGACCGCCGACGACACACCGCTCAGCACCGCCTCGATAAAGCTGCGCCGGGCTTCGAGTTGCTCGTTCACACTGACGAGAGCGCCGGTTTGGCCCTGCAACTGCTCGGTCATCCGATTGAACGCGCGCGTCAGGACCGCGATTTCATCGTCGCGCGCCGGCGGGGTAACCCGAACCGACAGATCGCCGCCGGCAGCGGTGCGCGTCGCACCGATGAGCGTGCCGAGCGGGCGGACGATACGGTCCGCAACCACGATCGCCGCGATGACGGCAAGCGCCAGAAGCAGCAGCGAGCCAAGATAGAGGGCGCCGTTGAATTGCAGCTGAAGCTGCTGCGACCTTTCGAACAGGTTGTTATAGTCCGCGAGTACAGCACTCGCGCGCGCCGACTGCTGGAAGCCCGGGACATTGGTATCGCGTGAGGCATAGACATAGGCGCGGCGGGTGCCGGGCAGGCGCGCAGCAGCTTCGATCCGGTTTGCCTGACGAACCACGACAACATCCTCGCCCGCGTCGAGGCGGCCGACCATTTCCAAACCGAGGCGGCTTTCGGCCGCTCTGTCGTCAGGATTGATCGCCGTCGCGGTGCGCGCGACGCCATCCTTGCCAATCTCGATGATCGCCGATTCATTCAGGCTGCGCACCACGACCTGTTGCAGATAATAGTTGCTGAAAGCCGGAGTATCGATCGGAACCAGGCTCAATTGCTTGCCGAGGTCGGTCGCCATTGCATAGGTGTTCGCCCCGACCTGACGCTGATTTTCCTGATAATAGCCTTCGGCAAGATTGGCGGCATTTTCGAACATGCCGCGCGAGCGATCCGAAAACCAGAAATCGACGCCGAATTGGAAAAGCAGTGAGGCGAAGATCACGACGAGCAGGGTCGGCGCCGCCGCGATCAGCGAAAAGAGCGCGACGAGGCGGACGTGGAGACGGCCGTTGCCGCCGGCCATCGACCGCACGGCCCGTGCGCGCGCAACGCGGCTGCCGATGAGCACAATCAGCGCCATGGCCGGCACGAGATTGACGACCATGATCGCAGCCACCAGCGCCGGCGTCAGCAGGCGCTCGCTCTGCGCATCGCCGGTCACGAAGATATAGGTCGCAATGGCGACGCTGATGATGATGGCGAGCGTATAATATTCCGGGGCCGCAAAACGCCAGAAGCCCGAACGCACTTCCTGGCCGTCCGAATCCATATCGAGAGCCAGAGAGGGGGATTGCGCCATTATTGCTACGCTACGACAATCCTGTTGCATAGAAAACACACAATCTACGCGAGTGTCGCCTAATTGCCCCGATTCCGTGCTTATCCTTGCCAATCAAGGCCGGGCTGGATCGATATCAAGCTGCCCGAGGCGTTTGCGTAGCGTGTTGCGGTTGATACCAAGGCGCCGCGCCGCCTCCAGTTGGTTGCCACGGACGTCGCGCAAGACGCGGCGAAAAAGCGCCGCCTCGACGATCGCTTCGAGCCGTTCGTGAATATCGCCGTCGCTCACCGTATCCGCCATTTGCTCGCGCGCCCAATCGTCGACCGCGCGGGCGATCAGGGTGGCGGGCTCGACCGCGCCGCCCCCCTCACCACTTTCGTGCAGCACCGTCTCGACATCGCGGACGGTCACGACAACGTCGCGCGACAAGACAGCGAGCCGCTGGACGACATTGCCGAGTTCCCGAACATTGCCCGGCCAGTCGTAGCGTTCGAGCCATTGCATCGCGGCGGGCGCGAATTGGCGATCGGGCAACCCCGAGCTGCGCCCGGCCTCGACAAAGTGGCGGACGAGCGCTCCGATGTCGCTGCGCCGGTCTCGCAGCGGTGGCAGCGTCACGGGAATGACGTTGAGACGATAGAAGAGATCCTCGCGAAACCGGCCATCGGCGACAAGGGTGCGCATGTCGCGGTGCGTCGCGGCGACGACGCGGACGTCGGCGCGCAACGCCTGGTTGCCGCCAACCGTCGAATATTCATTGCTTTGCAGGACCCGAAGCAGGCGCGTCTGCGCCTCGAGCGGCATGTCGCCGATCTCGTCGAGGAAGAGCGTGCCGCCCGCCGCCTGTTCGAAGCGCCCGGCATTGCGGCTGTGTGCGCCGGTAAAGGCGCCCTTTTCGTGGCCGAACAGCTCGGCTTCGATCAACTCGCGCGGAATTGCGGCCATGTTGATTGCCACGAACGGTCCGCCGCGGCGCAGGCCGGTTGCGTGGATCGCGCGCGCCACGACCTCCTTGCCCGTTCCTGATTCGCCGAGGATCAACACCGCCAAATCGTTCGAAGCGAGCCGCGCGATCGTGCGATAGACCGCTTGCATCGCCGGGGCACGGCCAACAAGCCCGTGGCTGTCGGCCGCCACCGCGGTGTCCCTTGTCGCAGTTTCCGCCTTTCGCTGTAACGCGGCGCGGACGCTCGCCGTCAGTTCGTCGAGATCGAACGGCTTGGGCAGATAGTCGTAACTACCGATCCCCGTCGCACGCACTGCGGTATCGAGCGTGTTCTGCGCCGACAATACGATTACCGGTGTAAGGGCGTCGACCCGCAGTGAATCGATGCCATCGCCATCGGGCAGGACGACGTCGGTGATGACGAGATCGGGCCGGTTGTCGGCGAGCCAGGCGTTGCGTTCGGCGATGCTGGCGACCGACACGAAGCGGCCACATTCGCCAACCAATGTCTCGCGAATGATCATTGCGATCGCGGGATCGTCCTCGACCAGCAGGATCGTCTTCGCCTTGCTCATGCCGGCCGTCCCTTTTGCGCGACGGGAAGATGAACGCGGAAGCGCGTCCATTCGCCGTCGCGGATATGCTGGACGGTGCCGCCCATGTCGCGCGCCAGCTTGGCGACGAGCGCGAGGCCGAGCCCCCTTCCCTCGCGTTTGGTCGTGACGAAGGGATCGAACAGGTCGCCGCGAATATCGGCGGGAACGCCCGGACCATTGTCGCTGACGCTGACCTCGATCGGGAGTGCAATGCGGCCGCGCCCGTCGCCATTGTCGATCGACAGTCCGTGCCGATAGGCCGTCGTCAGCCGCACGACGCCATCGTCGCGCCCGCCCAGTGCCTCGCACCCATTAGTGAGCAGGTTGAGCAATATCTGCACCACGGCGTCATGGTTTCCGTGGACGAGCGGCAGCGAGGGGTCAAAATCCTCGGCAAAGCGCAAGCCCGGAAACTGCCGTGCGCGCGCGGTTTCCATCGCCTGATGGATCGGCTGATAGAGGTTGATCGGGCCGCAGGTGATCGGTTGCCCGCGCGAGAAATGCTCCATCTGGTCGATCAGCGTTGCGATCCGGTCGACCTCGGCACAGATCAGCGTCGTGAAGCGCTCGCCCCCCGCGTCGGTCTTGCGCGCGAGCAGCTGCGCCGCGCCCTTGATGCCCGCGAGGGGATTCTTGATCTCGTGCGCCAGCATCGACGCCGCCGCGCCCGCCGCGCGCCCCGAACGCCCGATCGCGCCGCCCATCAACTCGGCGTCGCTCTGCGACGGCACGAGCGCGAGGATACGGTGACCGCTCTGGCCAAAGGGCACCATCTGCATATCGACGAAGAAGGACCGGCGACCCCCCGCCGAAATCTCCGTGCGATGCGCGAAGAGCGCCGACGTCGAGGCGTCGCTCATCCGCTGCCGATAGCTGCGGTCCATCTCGATCACGTCATAGACGACGCGGCCGACCATCGCCGAGCGGCTGACATTACAGAGTTGTTCGGCGGCGGCGTTGACGAACAGCACCACCCCGCCGCCGTCGATCAACAGCGTGGGAACGGGGTGCGACTGGATCAGTTCGTCGTGGTCGAAACTCGGAATGCTCGACGTGAGCGCGGTCACGCCGCCGCCTTGCTCAGGAACGGCGTGTAGAAACGCTCGAGAGCGTCGAGCACGTCGCGGCTGTTCGGGATCTGGTTGACCTTGTTCCGGAACTCGGCCGAGCCATGCAGGCTCTTGACGTACCAGCCGAGATGCTTGCGCGCCATATTGACCCCGGTCACTTCGCCATAATGGTCGATCATCGCGCGATAATGCGATGTAATGACGTCATATTGCTCGTCGATGCCGGGGTCGGGCCGATCGCCCTCGCCGCGCAGCGCCGTCATCACCTGACCGAGCAACCAGGGGCGGCCATATGCGCCGCGGCCGATCATCACGCCGTCGGCGCCGCTCTGCGCAAGCGCGGTGCGCGCGTCGTCAGCCGAGCAGATATCGCCATTGACGATGACCGGGATCGACACGGCATCCTTAACGCTGCGGACAAAGCCCCAGTCGGCCTCGCCGCGATACATCTGGTTGCGCGTGCGGCCGTGAACCGTCACCAGCTTCGCGCCCAGATCCTCGGCGATATGCGCAAGTTCGGGCGCGTTGAGGCTGTCGTGGCACCAGCCCATGCGCATCTTGACCGTTACCGGTACTTTGACCGCCTTGACGCAGGAATCGATCAGCGCCGCGGCCAGCTTCAGGTCACGCATCAGCGCCGAACCCGCGTCGCCGTTGGTGACCTTGCGCACCGGGCAGCCCATGTTGATGTCGATGATCGACGCACCGCGATCTTCGTTGAGCTTTGCCGCTTCGCCCATTTCATAGGGCGTGCAGCCGACAAGCTGCATCGACACCGGCTCTTCTACCGGGTCCCACGCCGCTTTCTGGATCGACTGGCGCGTTTCGCGGATCGCCGCCTGGCTGGCGATCATCTCGGTGACGTTGAGCCCCGAACCATAATAGCGGACGAGCTTGCGGAACGGCAGATCGGTGACACCGGTCATCGGCGCGAGGATCACGGGATCCGCGATGGTGATGTTGCCGATCTGAATGGGCCGCAGCGGCGCCATGGCGGGGAGCTTTCGTTTACATTGCCTAAAATTTGAGCAGCCCGTACACGCTAAGCCGCTTTCCCGCAAGGCGCGGCTGCGCTAACCGGCGCGCACGATGACCGAGTCCGCCCCTTCCGTTTTGCCGCGTGTCGCGGTCATATTGCTCGCGGGCGGTCAGGGAACGCGCGCCGGACTGGTGGTGCCGAAGCAACTCGCAATGCTGGGCGGCAAGCCGATACTTCAGTGGAGCGTCGATGCCTTTGCCGCGCATCCGGCCATAGGTGGCGGCGTGTTGGTGGCAAATAGTGACGTCATGGCCGCACTCGGCGACCTCCCAAATGGCTGGATTTCCGCCGACCCCGGCACCGAACGGCAGCAATCGGTCGCGAACGCGCTTGCGGCTCTTGCCGATTGGGACGACGGCGCCTTCGTCCTCGTTCATGACGCCGCGCGGCCCGGGGTAACCGCCGAGGTGGTCGATCGCCTGCTCGCCGCATTGCACAATGCCGAAGCGGCGATCCCGACGCTGCCCGTTCCCGATACACTCGTCGAGCAGACCGCCCAATCGGCCGGCGAGGTCGTCGACCGCAGCGCGCTTGCACGCGTTCAGACGCCGCAAGCGTTCCATCTTGGCACATTGCGGCGCGCCCATGCCGAGGCTATCGAGGCCGCCGCTACAGACGATGCGCAGCTGGTACGCCGGCTGGACGTATCGGTTGCGACCGTTCCAGGCGACGCGCGCCTCCATAAACTGACATATGCCGAGGATATGGCGATCCTCGCGGGACTATTGGGGATTGGCACGATGACGCGAACCGCCGTCGGCATGGGATATGACGTCCACCGTCTTGTGACGGACAAGCCGCTGTGGATCGGCGGCATAGAGATCGCATATAGTCATGGACTTGAAGGACATAGCGATGCCGACGTCGGGCTTCATGCGCTGACCGATGCGATCCTCGGCGCGCTCGGCGACGGCGATATCGGCGACCATTTCCCGCCGAGCGATCCGCAATGGCGTGGCGCAGCCTCGCACCGCTTTCTCGGCTTTGCGGCCGAACGTGTGAAGGCGCGCGGCGGGCGCATCGACCATGTCGACCTGACGATCATCGCCGAAGCGCCGAAGATCGGCCCTCACCGCGCCGCTATGCGGGCACGGATTGTCGAAATCCTTGCGATTCCGCTCGAACGGGTTAGTGTCAAAGCGACTACGACAGAGCGGCTGGGCTTTACCGGTCGCCGCGAGGGGATCGCTGCCCAGGCCGTCGCGACCCTGCAACTTCCGGAGAATTGAACCTTGCTGTCCGATGCTGAAACGCGCCTTGCCGCGCGCGACGACCTTGCCACCACCGTCCTTGCGAACAACCGCGCCGCAGGACGAAAAGTCGCCGTCGCCGAAAGCTGCACCGGCGGCATGGTGTCGGTCGCGCTGACCGATATTGCCGGAAGTTCGGATGTGTTCAGCGCCGGCTTCGTTACCTATTCGGGCCATGCGAAGCAAAGCCAGCTCGACGTCAGCAGCGAAATCCTCGAAACCTTTGGCGAAGTCTCGCTCGCGACCGCGTGGGCGATGGCAGCCGGCGCGCTTGCCAACAGCGACGCCGATGTCGCGGTCGCGATCACCGGCATTGCGGGACCGGGCGGCGGGTCGGAGAAGAAGCCCGTCGGCCAGGTCGTCTTTGCGCGCGCGCTGCGCGGGCAGGACCCTGACGATTATTTCACCCAGCGCGTCCAGTTCGAATCGACCGACCGCGCGGCGATCCGTCATCACGCGACCCTGTTCGCGCTCGACCTGCTTCAGCCCGAAAGGGACGAACTGCGGCCGTCGGAAGACATCGCCCTTCCCGCGCCGTAAAGTTCGTCGGCGCGCGTTTCGAACGCCGCGATCATCTTGCGCAGGGCCTTGTCGAACATCTGTCCCGCCAGCGCCTCGAACATGCGGCTGCGGAACGAGAAATCGACGAGGAAATCGACGCGGCATCCACCACCCTCGGCGGGCTGGAAATGCCATTCGTTGTTCAGATGCTTCATCGGCCCGTCGATGTAGCTCACGCAAACCTCGTGCGGCCGCTGCTTGTGGACGCGGCACGAAAAGCTTTCGCGCAACCCCTTGAAGCCGACGATCATGTCGGCGACCGCCTCATGCTCGCTGTCGCTGCGGAGGCGCAGCGCGATCACCCACGGCAGGAACTCGGGATAACGCGAAATATCGGTGACTAGCGCGAACATCTGCTCGTCGCTGTACGGCAGGACGCGGGTTTCGTGGTGTCGTGGCAAAGGCCGGTCAGCCGGCCTTGACGCGCGCCAGCTGCGCTTCGCGGGCGGCGCGCATCCGTTCGAAATCGTCGCCGGCGTGATAGCTCGAACGCGTGAGCGGCGACGAGGCGACCTGCAGGAAGCCCTTGGCGCGCGCGATCTGTGCATAGGCATCGAACGCCTGCGGGGTCACGAAGTCGATGACCTTGGCATGCTTCGGCGTCGGCTGGAGATACTGGCCCATCGTCATGAAATCGATGTCGGCGCTGCGCATGTCGTCCATCACCTGATGCACCTCCATCCGCTCCTCGCCGAGGCCGAGCATCACACCCGACTTGGTGAAAATCGAGGGATCGCGGCGCTTGACGCTTTCGAGCAGGCGGAGCGATGCATAATAGCGCGCACCCGGACGGATCGTCGGATAGAGCCGCGGGACGGTTTCGAGATTATGGTTATAGACGTCGGGCCGCGCATCGACGATCGCCGCGACCGCGTTTTCGGGCTTGTTGCGGAAATCGGGCGTCAGGATTTCGATCGTCGTCTGCGGCGTCTCGCGGCGCAGCGCGTTGATGACCTTCACGAACTGGCTTGCCCCACCGTCGGGCAAGTCGTCGCGGTCGACCGAGGTGATGACAATGTGGCTGAGGCCCATCTTCGCCGCGGCGATTGCGGTATGCTCGGGCTCGAGCAGGTCGACGGGGCGCGGCATCCCGGTCTTGACGTTGCAGAAGGCGCAGGCGCGGGTGCAGGTGTCGCCGAGGATCATCACCGTCGCGTGCTTTTTCGTCCAGCATTCGCCGATGTTCGGGCACGCGGCTTCCTCGCACACGGTATGCAGGTTGAGTTCGCGCATCAGTTTGCGCGTTTCGGCATAACCCGGGCTGGTCGGGGCCTTGACGCGGATCCAGTCGGGCTTGCGCTGGCGCTGGCTGGGAGTGGCGGCGGTGGATGCGGGAGCGTTCATTTCGCCCACATAGTCGTGCACGCGCCTCTTCTCAACCTCTCTACCTATGCTAAGGCGCCTCCATGACTCACTTTGCAGATATGATCGATGGTTACCGGCGTTTCCGTAACGGCGGCTGGCAGCAACAGCGCGAACGCTGGAACGAACTCGCGGAAGGGCAATCGCCCAAGGTGATGATCATCGCCTGTTCGGACAGCCGATCCGAACCCTCGCAGATTTTCGACACCAATCCGGGCGAGATCTTTGTCGTCCGCAACGTCGCGGCGCTGGTGCCGCCGTTCGAAACGACGCCCGGACGTCACGGCGTCTCTGCCGCGCTCGAATTCGCGGTCCAGTTCCTGAAGGTCGAGGAAATCGTCGTGATGGGTCACGGCATGTGCGGCGGCTGCCACGCCGCGCTGCACCGCTCGATGGCGGGCGCCGAGCCGGGGCGCGGCGGCTTTATCGCCGACTGGATCGCGATGCTCGACGACGCCAGCGAGCAGGTTCGCAGCGCTCATATAGACATCGACAACCGCGAGGCCGGCCGCGCGATGGAATTGGCGGCGGTCCGCGTAAGCCTTGACAATCTGATGACTTTTCCCTGCATTCAGGAAAAGGTCCGGCGCGGGACGCTGACGCTGCGCGGCGCCTTTTTCGCGATCAGCGACGGGGTGCTGCACGTGATGGACGAGGCGACGGGAGAATTTGCTCCCGCCTGAACAGGAGGGCGATATGAGCAAGAATGCTTTCTGGGTCACCATGATATTTGTCGCGGCGATCGTCGGGGCGTTCCTGGGGCCTGCACTTGCCCAGTCACTCTCGACCGGCGCGATGCTGACCTTTTCGGTGGTCACGCTGGTTGCAATCGTCGGGCTGATCATCTGGTCGCTGTCGAGCAACAAGTCGGGCAAGAAAGCCGACACCGCCGCGCTCGCCGACGCCCGGACGATGCGCGCGCCCGCAGACAAGGCGCGCATCTATGTCACGCGCCGCGGCTTCGTCGCCGCGCTGCAGGGCATGAACGTCACGCTCGACGAGACCGCAAAGGGCCAGATCAAGTCGGGACAGATGCTGATGGCCGACGTCGAGCCGGGCGCGCATCGACTGCACGCCGCGATGGCCAAGGGCCTTATGGCAAATGCCGGCACGATAGAGCTTGAGGTCGGCGCCGGCGAAGTCGTCGTGATCGATGCAATGTTCGAAATGAGCGCGCTGAAAGGCGACGCCAAGCTGACGCGGCTGGAAGGCGCAAAGGCGCGCGAGAATGTGGGCGCGACGAAGTTGATCCTGTGGGAAGTCGCGCTCGCCTGATCGGCGACGAAGCGAAGCATATCTGCGGGCAGCGGTGGGACGCCGCTGCAACAATGACGCCCACGGCACGTTCTCCCGAAAAAGGAGAATTGGATGGCCCTTCGCCAAACCCTGTCGGCTGCGCCGGCGCTTGCTTCACGTAGACGTGCTTTTCCCGGCGAAGACGAATCCTACACCAAGGCCCGAAAATCCCTGCTGGCCGAAGAAATCGACCTGCGGCGCAAGATGACGCGGATTGCCGAGCAGCGGCGCCAGCTGCCGCCGGGTCCGCTGATGCAGGATTACCGGTTCAAGGACGCAAACGGCGCCGAATTGGGACTGGCCGAGCTGTTCGGCGGGCATGATACGCTGGTCGCCTATTTCTGGATGTACGGCCCCGAGCGCGAGCGCCCCTGCCCGATGTGCACCAACTGGCTGGGTTCGGTCGACGGCAATGCCAACGATCTGAAGCAGCGCGTCGCGTTCAAGATCTTCGGCCGCAGCCCGGTCGAGCGGCAAAAGGCGTTTGCGCTCGAACGCGGATGGCAGGCGCTCGATTTCTTGCAGCTGGTTGGCGATGATTACGCCCGCGACTTCCGCCTGCTGAATGCCGATGGCGGCGAAAATCCCGCGCTCGCGGTGTTCAAGAAGAGCGGAAACGCGGTGCGGCTGTTCTGGAGAAGCGAGATGACGAGCGAGATGGCCGATCCGGGGCAAGACCCGCGCGATGCGCCCGATATCGCGAGCCTGTGGAATATCCTCGACCTCACGCCTTCGGGCCGCAGGACCGACTGGTATCCGTCGCTGGAATATTGAGGCTTTAAAGCCACAAAAGCCCCGCATATGCGCATCGGAATCGTGTCTTTTGTGGCCGTAAGGCGACAAAGGATGCGCATGCGCGCGCCGAGGATGATCTCCTTTGTCGCTTTAAGCGAAGGAGCGGAATTTTGACGAGCTCAAAAAGCCGGAGTTGACGCTGGCATACCGGAATAATGCAGGAAAGCTGCGACTCGAGGGGTCACGGGTCGTTTTGAGGTGGGAGACAGACGTACGCTCGACCTCTTCGTCATCCCGGATTTGATCCGGGATATATCGTTGTGCCGTCGTCATGGACCCCGGATCGAGTCCGGTGTGACGAGGATGATAGGCAGCATCGGTCGCCATCGGACACTCGGCGAGCAGTCAGGGAATTGCGTAGGTCACATTCGCCTGCCCGACGGGCTTGTCGGCGTCGTCGGTCCAGATGCGGACATCCATCACCGCGAGCCGCTTGCCGAGGCGCAGCATATACGCGTCGGCGAACAGCGGCCCCGGGCGGCACGGGCGCAGGAACTGGTAGTTGAGCGCGCTCGTCACCGCCATCGCGACGGGGCCGATGTGCGCGAGGACGAGCGCATAGGCCGCCATATCGGCGAACCCCATCTGCGTCGGACCCGAAATCAGCCCGCCGGGACGTAGCGCATTTTCAGTGGGGTCAAGCCGCGCCCGGATATGGCCGGGCGCGGCGGAGGCCACATGACCGCGCGAACCCGGCGCCGAATGGGGGAAAGCCTCCGCCATGAAAGCGTTGAGCGCGTCCGCATCCAAACGGAGCGCGCTCGACGATATCGGTGCCGCCTCCCCCATCATCCGGTCAGCGCGTCAGTTTCTTGTACGACGTTGCGTGCGGGCGCGTGGCATCGTCGCCGAGGCGGCGGATCTTGTCTTCTTCATAGGATTCGAAATTGCCTTCGAACCATTCGACGTGGCTGTCGCCTTCGAACGCGAGGATGTGCGTCGCGAGGCGATCGAGGAAGAAGCGGTCGTGGCTGATGACCACCGCGCAGCCCGCGAAATTTTCGAGCGCCTCTTCGAGCGCCGCGAGCGTTTCGGTGTCGAGATCGTTGGTCGGTTCGTCGAGCAGCAGGACGTTGCCGCCCTGTTTCAGCATCTTGGCCATGTGGACGCGGTTGCGTTCGCCGCCCGAGAGCTGGCCTACCTTTTTCTGCTGGTCGACGCCCTTGAAGTTGAAGGCGCCCACGTACGCACGCGTCTGCATCTCATGCTTGCCGATGTTCATCATCTCGGCGCCGCCCGAGATTTCCTGCCAGACATTATTGTCGGGCTTCAGGTCGTCGCGGCTCTGGTCGACGAAGCCGAGGTGGACGGTGTCGCCGATCGTGACTTTACCGCTGTCGGGCGTTTCCTGCCCCGTGATCAGCTTGAACAGGGTCGACTTACCCGCGCCGTTCGGACCGATCACGCCGACGATGCCGCCGGGCGGAAGCGAGAAAGACAGATTTTCAAAGAGCAATTTGTCGCCAAAGGCTTTCGAGATATTCTCGACCTCGATCACCTTGCCGCCGAGACGCTGGGGAACCTGGATGACGATCTGCGCCTTGCCGGGGATGCGCTTTTCCTGCGCTTCGACCAGCTGGTCGAAGCTTTTGATACGCGCCTTCGATTTGGCCTGGCGGGCTTTCGGCGACTGCCGGATCCACTCGAGCTCGTCCTTGATCGCTTTCTGGCGACCGGCGTCCTCGCGCGATTCCTGTTCGAGGCGCTTGCCCTTCTTTTCAAGGTAGGTGGAGTAGTTACCCTCGTAGACGAAATAGCGACCGCGATCGAGTTCGAGGATCCAGTTCACGACATTGTCGAGGAAGTAGCGATCGTGGGTGACGAGGATGACGTTGCCCGGATAGTCGACGAGATGCTTTTCCAGCCACGCCACGCTTTCGGCGTCGAGGTGGTTGGTCGGTTCGTCGAGCAGCAGGATCGACGGCTTTTCGAGCAGCAGGCGGGTGAGCGCGATGCGGCGCTTTTCACCGCCCGACAAGCTTTCGACGCTCGAATCGCCCGGCGGGCAGCGGAGCGCTTCCATCGCGATTTCGAGCTGGTTGTCGAGCGTCCAGCCGTCGACCGCGTCGATCTTTTCCTGAAGCGTGCCCATTTCTTCCATCAGCGCGTCGAAATCGGCGTCGGCGGGCGGATCGGCCATCAGCGTGCTGATCTCGTTGAAGCGGTCCATCATGTCGGCGACGCCACGGACGCCGTCCATGACGTTTTCCTTGACCGTCTTGGTCGGGTCAAGCTGCGGTTCCTGCGCGAGATAACCGACGGTGATCCCCTCACCCGCCCACGCTTCGCCCGTAAATTCCTTGTCGATGCCGGCCATGATCTTCATCAGCGTCGATTTACCGGTGCCGTTCGGGCCGACGATGCCGATCTTGGCGTCGGGATAGAATTGCAGGCTCAGATCCTTGAGCGTCGGCTTTTGCGCGCCGGGATAAGTCTTGTTCAGACCCTTCATCACGAAACTATATTGGGCGGCCATGAAAATGCTCCGGTATGGGCTGGGCCGCGGGCGCGGCCGGGAGAGTTTTGAGTTGCGCGCCGGTTAGCGAATGGGCGCGCGATTGGCAATCGGCGCTTGCGCGCGCGAGGCGCGCCGTTACGAAAGCGGTATGAAAATCTCCCACACTTCCACCCGCTTGGCCGGGATCGCCGCCCTTCTCCTCGGCTCCGCCAGTTTCGCTGCATCCGCCCAGCCGGCGCAAAGCGCAGCCGACCTGGCGCAGCAGGGCGACGATCCCGCGTGGGCGATCACCCGTGATCTGACGACCGAGATCGGCCCACGCATGGCCGGGACCGACGCCGAAGCCGTCGCGCGCCGCTGGGCCGTGCGGCGGCTGCAGGCAATGGGCTTTGCCAACGTCCGCGAGGAAGCGTTCGACATGCCCGTGTGGGTACGCGGCAGCGAAGAGGCATGGCTGACGAGCAGTCTCGTGCCGCAGAAGCTCGCGATCACAGCGCTCGGGAACAGCGCCTCGACCGGTCCCAAGGGGCTCGAAGGCGAAATTGCCTATTTCGAAAGCTTCGACGCGCTGGCGGCCGCACCCGATGCGGCGGTGAAGGGCAAGATCGTCTTCATCGACCATGATATGAAGCCGACGCAGGACGGAAGCGGCTATGGCTATTATGGACGCGGCCGATTCACCGGTCCCAATGTCGCGGCGAAAAAGGGCGCGATCGCGATCGTGATCCGCTCGATCGGCACCGACAACCACCGCAACCCGCATACCGGCGTCACCAATTTCGACGTCGGAGTGAAGCCGATCCCGGCGGGCGCGATCTCGAACCCCGATGCCGATCAGTTGGTCCGGCAATGGCGACGCCCGCAGCCGGTGCGCTCTGATAAAGCGCCGCTGCTCAAGATGAAGCTTGTCCTCACGCCGCAGGACCTCGGCACCCGCAAGTCGGGAAATGTCATCGCCGAAGTGCCGGGCAGCGACCCCGCCGCAAGCCCGGTGGTTGTCGCTTGCCACCTCGACAGCTGGGACCTCGGCACCGGCGCGATCGACGACGCCGCGGGCTGCGGTATCATCACCGCGGCCGCGAAGCATATCATGACCGCCGGTCAGCCGCGCCGGACGATCCGCATATTGTGGGCGGGCGCCGAAGAAGTCGGCGTGTTCGGCGGCAAAGCCTATTTCGACGCACATGGGAAAGAGAAGCACGCCGTCGCGCTGGAGTCAGATTTTGGTGCCGACCGCGTGTGGCGGGTCGACTTCAAGCTGCCCGACAGTGCCAAGGCGCTTTCCGACCGGATTGCCGCCGCGGTGATGCCGTTCGGGGTCGTGCGCGGGAAGCAGCCGGCGAACGGCGGAGCGGATATCGGCGCGCTCGTGCAGGCCGGCGTTCCGGCGATCGATCTGGCGCAGGATGGGACACGTTATTTTGACCTGCACCACACGCCCGACGACACGCTCGACAAGATCGACCCCGCGCAATTGCGGCAAAATGTGACAGTTTGGGCCGCGACTCTGGCGATTCTGGCGAACAGCACGAAGGACGAGCTCCCCTAGTGTGACGGAGAAATGACAGAATCCCGCCGCCGCCGACCATCTCAATTATTTTTGTTGACGATTCATGCGGAACGGCTAAATCCCGCGGCTCGCGGTACGGGAAGTTTTCCCGGACGCGTTAAGGCATTTTAGGGAGCCCACACATCATGAAGAAGTTTGCTGCTATCGCCGTTGCTGCCAGCATGTTCGCCCTCGCCGCTTGCGGTGAAAAGGCTGCTGAAGAAGCCACCACCGAAGCTCCGGCCGCTGAAGCGGTTGCTGAAGAAGGCGCCGACGCCGCTGCTGCTGGCGCTGAAGCCGCTGCCGCTGGTGCCGACGCTGCTGCTGCTGGTGCAGAAGCTGCTGCTCCGGCTGACGCTGCTGCAACCGCTGCTGCTCCGGCTGATGCCGCTGCTGCTCCGGCCGCTGCTGCTCCGGCTGAAGAAAAGAAGTAAGTCGCAGCCCTTCGGGGCGTTGACTGAAACGAGAAACGGGCGGTCTTCCTTCGGGAAGGCCGCCTTTTTCTTTGCCTGCACGGCGGACATGAAACCCGACGGGGAGATGGAACGTCATTGCATCGTCCCGACCTTCGCAAGGATAGCGCTGATGCCGATCGCCAACCCGCCCTTTTCGCTGAAGGGGCTCGATCATATCGTCTTGCGGGTCACGAACCTCGACCGCATGCTCGCCTTCTATCGCGAGGTCGTCGGCTGCAGCGACGAGCGCGAACAGGCTGAAATCGGATTATTCCAGCTTCGCGCCGGCCATTCGCTGATCGACCTGGTGACGATCGACGGCCAGCTCGGCGCTACCGGCGGCACCGCACCGGGGGTCGAGGGACGCAACGTCGACCATTTCGCGCTCGCCATCGGCTCGTTCGACGAAGCCGCGATCCGCGCGCACCTCGATCGCCACGGCGTCGCGATCGAGCAGTCGGGATCCCGATACGGCGCAGAGGGCGAAGGGCCGTCGATCTATTTCCGCGATCCCGAAGGAAATCTGATCGAACTAAAGGGTCCCGCGACAAGCAGCGTATAGACTTGCGGCCCGGGGCTGTCTAAGGCGCGGGGCAGTAGTCGGGGAGTAGCGCAGCCCGGTAGCGCGCCTGCTTTGGGAGCAGGATGTCGCAGGTTCGAATCCTGTCTCCCCGACCACTATCTTCCCAGACCAGTTATCCGGCAGAGGTTGCAATCAACCGCGCGTAAAAGTCGATCATCCGCCGGAAACTGTCGATCGTCATATGCTCGTTGGTGCCGTGGATCATCGCGGTTTCCTTGAGCGTGAAGTGCATCGGCATGAAGCGGTACACATCCTCTGAAATCGGCTCCATGCTGCGGCTGTCGGTCGCCGCAACGACCAGATAGGGTGCGACGACCGCATCGGGCGCATCGGCGCGCGCTGCGGCGACGACATATTTCCAGCCCTGCGAGCTGCTCGACGACACGCGCGACGGCTCGTTGGGCGGCTTCACCCAGCTGAGTTCGACCGGCGCATCGCCAACCGCCGCTTTGGCGCGCGCCATCACGTCGGCCGAGCTGTTCCACGGCGCGATGCGATAGTTGATCAATGCGCTCGCCGATTGCGGCAGCACATTTTCCTTGGGGCTTCCCTGGAGCATCGTCGGCGCGATCGTTGTGTGGAACGCCGCAGCGGAAGACGGCGAAGCCGAAAGCTGCTTTTTCAGCACTGGACCGAGCAACCACTGGTTCGCGACCGCGAGCTTTGTCGTGCCGCCCTTGTGCGCAGCAAGCGCCTCGACCATTGCCGCGCCCGGGCCGCGCATCTCGATCGGGAACGGACTTTCGGTGATCGCCAGCACCGCGCGCGCCAGCGTCGTCACGCCGGTTTCGGCGGGCGGCATCGAACTGTGCCCGCCGGGCGCATTGGCCGTGACCTTCAGCGTTGCATAGCCCTTTTCGGCGACGCCGATCAGGATCGCGGGCCCGTCGATCACCGGCGTGTCGCGCAGCACGACGCTGCCCTCGTCGAGCGTGTAGAGCGCGCGCACGCCCTCCGCCTTCAGCTTGGCGGCCGCCGCAACGGCGCCCGATCCGCCGGCTTCCTCGTCGTGCCCCGACACGAGGTAGATACCGCGCTTGGGCTGGAACCCATGTGCCGCCAGTGCCTCGATCGCTTCGAACAGGCCTATGAGCGAGCCCTTGTCGTCGACCGTACCGCGGCCCCAGACCGCCTTTTCGGCGATCGTCCCGGCAAAGGGCGGATATTTCCAGTCGCCTTCGGTCCCCTCGGTGACCGGCACGACATCCTGATGCGCCATGACGATGATCGGCGCGAGCGACGCGTCGCTGCCCGGCCAGTGATAAACGAGCGTCCGGTTGGGAAGGATCGTGCGCGCCATCGCCCGGTGCGTCGCCGGATAGGTGGCCTCGAGCCAGCTATGAAGCCGGTCCCATTCGGCGACGTCATTCTCGGCCGGGTTCTGGTGCGAGATCGTCTTGATCTGCGCCGCGGCGCTCAGATGCCCGACGGCGGCGTCGAGATCATAAGCGGGTACCGCGGCGAGCCGGATGGCGCTGCCGTCGGCGATGTCCCTGGGCGCGAAGGTCGCGGTCCGTACCGCCACCGCCCCCGCAACCACCGCAACGATCGCAAGACCGCCGAGCAAAATCGTCCGCCGCTTCCCCATGTCCCTCTCCTTCTGCCGGCGCAATGGAGAGGTATCGGTTTCGATTTGCAAGGGAAATGCTGTGGAACATGGGGGAAAATGGTGGGCCCGGCAGGACTCGAACCCGCAACCTAGCCGTTATGAGCGGCCAGCTCTAACCGTTGAGCTACAGGCCCCCCTTTTGAAACCCGGTGGGGGTGTGCGGGCGATAGCGGAGGCCGCGCCGCATTGGCAAGCGCCAACGATCAAGATGCGGGCTTTGGAGGAGCCCTTCGTTCGGCCATCGCCAATATTCCCGCGGCGGTCGTCGCCTCTACGCCGCGGCCCGCGAGATGATCGAGCACAATGTCCCACCAACGATAGAAGAGGTCGAGATCCGCAACGCTGCGGACGTAAGGCGTGTTACCCGGCTGCAGCGATGGCGAGTGGAACGAGAAGTTGAGCACCGGCAGGCGCGCCGCGATGGCGATATCGATCGCTTTGCACGCGCTTTCGGCGGGAATTCCTTCGGGGGTCAGTGCGATCCGTTCGACGAGCCCCAGACGGGCGAGCGCTGCGCCCGCATGCGTGCCGTTTCGTGCGACGCGGTGATAGACGCGGCGCCCCGCTTCCCCGAGCAAACCGCCGAAGACCGTCGTAACCGGCATCTCAAGTACGGTGCCCTGCCCGGTGCGAACCCACCATGGATGCAGCGGGGCGTCGCGATAGTCGGGGCCGTGCCCGGCGCGATAATCGAACCCGCTGCGAACCGATGTGTCGCAGCGGAAGCCCAGTTCGGAAAGCATCGCGGCGCTATCGGGACCCAGACCATATCGTCCGGCGCGATAAACGGCCGGTGCAACGCCGAAGCGGTCGCGGATCGCATCGCGCAACGCCGTCATTTTCGCGCGCTGCAACGCGGCGGGCAGGTTTCCGGTATAGCTGTTGCGTTCGTTCACATCCTCGTCGTGCGGCGGCGTCACCCAGGGGTGAAGCTGCGCACCGATTTCGCAGCGGCCGCCATCCTGCGCTGTACCGAGGATGTCGACCGCGCGGTCGTCGGCGACGACCGGCCAGTCGACCAGATAGATCGGCTGAACCGCGGCACGCTCAAAATAGCTCTGGCATTCGGCGAGCGCGGGAACCGACGCGAGACGGTAGCCCGAGCGCGCGAAGGGTGCGGCCCAGTCGAAATCCTCTTCGGTATCGATCGTGACCCAGAATCGAGGGCGCTCACCGGCGTCCAGTTCGATCAGGTCCGATGCGGCCGGATACGCAAAGAAATTGCCCGCAGGCTGCACCATGCTCCCCTCTTGCCGCGAAGACCGGCCGACCGGCCTATTCGCCGTGCTGGGCTTCCAGCTCGGCTTCGGCCTTCGAGTTGGCGGAGGGCAGGTGCAAGGTCAAGGCGTTATGCCCGATATCGAGGCGTCCGCCGCTGCTGCGCGCGAGGCTGTCAACGAGGCGGAGCGAGAAACCGAGACTGAGCACCGCGGCGCCGGGCGCTTCGCCTTCTGGGCTGAACCCCGGGTCGAGCAGGTCTGCCGCCGTGGCAAAGCGGATCGTCGCGGGGCGGACGATGCGCAACTGGAGCATGTCGTCGTGCCGCGATTCGGTCACCAATTGTCCAACCAATATTGCCCCCGGTTCGGACACATCGACCAGCGCAGTCAGCAGACGGCCGACCATCCGCCGGGCATCGGCGTCGCTGGCGAGCCCGAGGAACGGTCCCCCGACCCGCGAGATACTGAGATCGACGCGCTGGTCGGCGAGAAGTGCCGCAAGTTCGATTTCGACCTGCGTTACCACCGACCCGATGTCGACGACTTCGTCCGACCGGACATCAGCACTCGCCGAGCCGCTTCGTGCCGCGGTCTCCAGATCGTCGATGATCGACTGTACCGACGCGGCATCGGCGACGATCGTTTCGGCCATCCCTCGATAGCCGTGGCTGACCGGGCCGAACATCTGTCCGGAAATAATCTGCGCAAAACCCGAAATGGCATTCAGCGGGCTGCGGAGCTCGTGGATGAGCTGGCGGATCGAATCGCCCGAATCCTCCGCCGCCGGCCGCCCATAGGGCATTTCATTGCGGTGCGGGCGGCGCGCGCTCGCGCGGTAACCACGGAACTGCCCCGTCGCCGGGTCGAACCAGGGCAGCGCCGAAAAGCGCCATTCGCCCGCCTCTGCCGGCGTTCCCTCCAGCAGCATGCGCGCATTGATGATTTCGGCGCGCTGGCGAAAGGCGCCCGCGGCAACGCCATCGGTGCCCGGCTCGCCGCCAAAGGCCGCCTCGGCGATCGACAGCCCGATCACCGCGCCGCGCGTCACGCCCTCGACCCAGTGGACTACGCCGTCGGGGCCGGTTTCAAACAAAAACGCCGCGCGCGGCGCCCGCGATTGCGCGGGCTGGGTGCGCGTCGACTGATATTTGTCGATCCGGCGAACGAGTTCGCTGATCTGGCTGGGATGGCTCTCGGTCGCAGGTTCGGGCGCCGCTTCCGCCGCTGGAGCGGGTTCCTCTTGCGCGGCCGCTTCGGGCTGGGGTAGCGCGACTGACGCGCTGCCAAGGCTGGCGAGCGCGCGATAAACACCACTTGGCAGGTCGGAGCGCCCCGCCAGCACCGATCGCGCCATGGCGCTCGTCGCCGGCAGCAGCGCCAGCCAGTCAGCTTCGGCGAGCCGCGCATCGCGAAGCATGATCGCGGACACCGCCGGAACATCATTGGCGTAAAGCGCGACGAGCGGTGCAAAACGGCCATGGCGCGCGACGGCGTGCGCGCAGTCGCGGCGTACGGATTCGGGGACGCGTGGCCTGAGCACGGCGAGCGCGTGCAGGCTGCGGCGAATATCGTCATCGGACAGTTGATTGCCGCGCTGAGCCAGAATATCGGTAAGTTGTCGCCAGGCAGTGATGCTCGCACGGCGATCCAAAGGCGCCTGGCGCAAGATGGTCGCAATCATCGAGTCAGCAGTCACGCGAAATCAGCCCCACAGCCCTGGTCGTTGGTTAGCATATGCTTACCGGCTAGCGTGAATCATCCGGTCATGAAAGTGCCTTAACCCTCCACGTCGCATTGTGGGACAATTGCAATCGCCTGAAATAATATTATGGTCATCGCAGTTTTGGAAAGCGGATGTTTCAATGATGGCTAGTCAGAAATTCGATCAGATTGATTTGCAGATACTGGGCGAGCTGCAAAAAAACGGGCGGATGACGAATGTCGAACTGGCACAGATGGTCGGGCTGACAGCTCCGCCATGTCTCCGCCGGGTCCGGGCGCTCGAAGAATCGGGAGTCATCCGATCCTATCACGCCGACCTCGATGCATCGAAGCTCGGCTATGGAATTACCGTCTTTGCGATGGTCAGCCTGCGCAGCCAGGCCGAATCCGACCTAAAGGCGTTCGAGGATTATGTCGGCGGCCTCGCCGAGGTGCGCGAATGCTATATGCTGAACGGCGAGATCGACTTTTTGCTAAAAGTCGTCGCGCGCGATCTACAGAGTTTTCAGTCCTTTCTGACCGCGCATCTGACGTCGGCGCCCAACGTCACCAGCGTGAAAACGTCGTTGACGATTCGCACCGCGAAACAGCTGGCCGGGATTCCCGTCGAACCCTGACCGTTCGTACTAAATGCATAAAAAAGGCGCCGCTCCATCGGAGCGGCGCCTTTTTTTTTAGCATGGGCCGAAGCAATCAGTTGCCGGTCGCGGGGGCCGCGGCGGGAGCCGCCGGAGCGGCGGGCGGGGCATCTATCTTTGCCGTCCACAATTGGGCAAGCCGCTTGCGGGGGCCGTTGATCTGCGCGAAACTCGCCTTCGCACCCGCGACATCGCCCGAATGGGCCTGCGCGACGCCCAGGCGATAGGTCCACAATTCCTTGTCGCCGCCGGCGGCCAGCGCCGCCTTGTACAACGGAATGGCGTCGCCATAGCGGCCATAACCGACCATCGCGTCGCCCGTGGCGCCCGCAACCTTCGGATTCGACAGCGTCGAAGGCTTTTGCGCATATGCGGTCAACGTCGTTTCCTCGTCGCCCATACGCTCGGACTGGCTTTTGAGCAGCTCGTTGAACTGCGCGTCGCTGTCGGGGATCACCTTGCTCTGCTTGCCGGCCTTGATAAGCGACACGACCTCGCCTGGCAGGGCGGCTTCGGTCGCAAGCGCGGCATATTCCGCATATTCGGGGCGCTGCTGCATCGAATTCGTCGCGCGCATCAGGCGGAGGACATCGAGCCCGATTTCCTTATCGGGGTTGGCCTGCAACAAGGTGAAGAGCGTCTGACGCCAGACGGCGGGCAGGTTATAGTCGCGCATGCGCAGCGTCATCAGGTCAAGCACTTCATCGGTGCGCTTTGCGGCCTGCAGAGCCTTGATCGGCCGGACATAAAGTTCGTCCGACGGACGCTGGCCGGCGGCACGGCTTGCCTCGATCGCGGCCTTGGCGGTTGCGATGCCCTGATCGACCTGACCCGAGCTGAGGTAACTGTCCATCAACAGAACGGGTACATTGGCTTCGGTTGACCCCGCGGCGCGCGCGGCTTCGAGCCGCTTGATCGCCTTCGGATAGTCCTTCGCCGCATAAGCGAAATTGCCCGAGAAGAAGCTGTAGACCGCGAGATTTTCCGGCGGGGTCAGGCCCGAATCGAGCATCGCATCGAGCGCCTGTCCCTGAACCGCCTGGTCCTTGTTCAGGATGCCGAGCTGGAGCTGGTAGAAGCCGACGAGATATTTATCGTCGGGCGTGGTCGCGGTCCCCTGCCCTTCGGTCAGCGCCGCCTGCAACGCCGCCGCGTCCTTGGCGGTGGTCGCGTCGGTCATTTTCTTGAGCGCGGGGCCGAACCCCTTGCTCGCCGACAGGCCCTTGCCCTTCGCCTCTTCTTCCTTCTTCGGCTTTTCTTTCTTCTGAGCAGTAGCCGGGGTCGCAGTCGCCATCAGCGCGCAGCCCAGCACAGCGGCCATCGCCGTTGCGGGCATCGAGCGGAAACGGTTGAACATCGAAATCTCTCCTTTAACTCGGCCGCCTTCGCCCAAGCATGCGCCCTTGGCGCACACAGGTTCGGCCGCGCGTCGTTAACGCGGCTAAACCCGTCGCGTTGCCAAGGCAAGACAGGCGGTATCGATATTTCAATGGGGAAAAGCGGCTGAACCGAAATTGAACCCGGTCTGCCGGTCCGGGCCGCACCCGTCGGGGCGGTGGTCAGGCGATCGCGTCGATTGCCGAATTGATCTGACGCAACACGGCGGGGTCTCCCGGCGCGCCGTCTATCGCCGCTTCGGCGAGCTGGATCAGCGGGATGATGCCAAAGGTCGCGGCAAGCCCTTTCAGGCGGGTTGCCGCCATTTCCCAGTTCGCATCGCAGCGCGATCGGCGCATCAGGTCAGAGAGGTCGCGCGCGCTGCCGGTGAAGGCGGTGCGCAGATCCATCGCCATCGCCGGGTCATCGCCGAAAGCCGCGCTGAGATATCGATCAAGGGGGCCGCTGTCGAAAGACATTCCACAGGATTGGCAGCTTGTAGTTAAGTTTCCGTTTCATGGCGGCCATTTGATGCTAAGATGGCAGGATGACGGGGGAAAAGAAGATCGTCGGATTGTGGCGGAATTCCGCGACAAACCAGGAAGCGGACAGCGCGGAACCGGCAGAAGTGACGGCGCCCGAAGCCACGTCTGTGCCCGATAGCGAGGCACCCACCGAACGGAATTGGCTCGACATGTCTTCGCTCGATGACGCCGAGGATATTGACGAAGCGCCGCGCGCCGCGCCGGCCTGGCGCGAACGCGGAGCCCCTGCGCTGCTTATCCTTTTGGCGATCGGCTGGACGGGGTTCGCACTTTCTGTCGCAACGGGCGGCTTTGCACGCAGCCCGGCCCTCTCCGCCTGGCCGACGCTCGTCGCGACGATCGCGATGCCGCTGACTCTGCTCGCGGTGCTGTGGATGGCCTTGCTCCGATCGGGCCGGTCCGAACAGGCGCGCTTCGCCCGGGTCGCGACCGCGCTTCGCGAAGAGAATATGGCGCTCAACCAGTCGATGCATTCGCTCGGCCTGCATCTGGCCGATGCGCAGAAGCAGCTCGGCGAGCAGGCGAAGATCGTCCAGCAGCTCGGCCTCGACACAGTATTGCGGCTGGGTGAAAGCAGCGACAAGCTCGCCAGCAATGCCTCGGTCATCGCCAATGCGCACGACCAGCTCGCACGCTCGGGCGACGTCGCGCTGCAACGGATGGACGGGCTCCTCGCCGGCCTTCCGCGGATCGACGACGTCGCACAGCGGCTCGCGGTGAATTTCCGCGAAGCCGGACTCGTCGCGCACCAGCAGGGCGCCAACCTCGAAGCCCGACTCGCGGCGCTCGGCGAGGAAGCGGCCAAGGCGGCGCAGACCGGAACCGAAACGACTGAGACCATGCTCGAGGCGATCGTCGCGTTGCAGGAACAGGCGAAGGAAACCGAATCGGACCTGCTCGCTGCATCGGCACGGGTCGCAGACGTGCAAGGTGCGGCGCTCGCACAAATGACGAATGTGGCCGCCTCGGCACGCGCTGAAATGGCCTCGACCGTCACGGCGATGACGGGCCAGATGGATCAAAGCTGGCGGCAGTTCCGCGAAGGCGTCGACGACGCAGGCGCGCTGATGGAAGCGAAGCTCGGCGTCGCTCGCGACGCCGGCAATGCGATGGGCGCGCAGCTCGCGTCGCACGCCGACGCCAGCGATGCGCTCGCCTCGCGCATCACCGCGCATGTAACCGAAGTCGGCAAGCAGCTCGAAATCCTCGATGTCAGCGTCACAGCCAGTACCGGGGTCATCGGCCGCTCGATCGACGACACCAAGACGCAACTTGGCGCATTCATGCAGGAAGTGCAGAGCGGCAACGCCTCCGCGCATCAGCTTATCACCCATGCTGAATCGCTGCTCCTCGCACTCGATGCCGTCACGCGCGAACTCGACGAAACGCTGCCGCACGCGCTCGACCGCATCACCTCGCACGGCAAGACCACACAGACGGCGCTGTCGCAGCTCCGCCCGATCCTCGACGCGTCGGAACTCGTCGCGCAGTCGACGGCGTCGCACGTCAATGCCGTCCAGGCGACGCTCAAGGCGAACGAGGAACAGATGGCGGGTCATGCGACCAGCCAGCAGGAGCTTGTCGACCGCATCAACGGCTCGCTCGCCGACGCCGAGACGGCGCTCGCCAAGCTGCGCGAAGGTGCCGACGAATTCGCCGAACAGGGCGGCGCGCGCATGATCGCGACGTTAAGTGAAGTGCGCGCCACCGCCGATTCGGCCGCCGACGAAGCTCGACTGACGCTCGAAAAGCTGGTGACGAGTGCTCGCGAGACGATGCAGGCGACCGCGACAGATGCGATCGACGCCGCTTTCAAGAACGAGATCATGGCGCAGCTGAGCGCGATCGAGGATGCCTCGGCGCGCGCGGTCGCGGCCGCCAATGGCGCCGCCGACCGGCTGATGCGCCAGCTGATCACGATCATGGACACCAGCGCGAGCGTCGAGCAACGCGTGAGCGAAGCCGAACAGGCGATCGCGGCTTCGGACCGCGATTCGCTCGCGAAACAGGTCAGCCTGCTGACCGAGTCGCTGAAATCGACTGCCATCGACGTCACCAAGATATTGTCGAGCGAAGTCAGCGATATCGCATGGGACGCTTACCTCAAGGGCGATCGCGGCGTGTTCGCGCGGCGTGCAGTCAAGCTGATCGACAATAGCGAGGCCAAAGAAATCCTGCGCATTTATCAAGCCGACGACGGTTTTCACGCCGCCGTGAACCAGTTCATCCACGACTTCGAGGCGATGCTGCGCGTACTCATCGGCGCGCGCGACGGGTCGGCGATCAGCGTGACCCTGCTCTCATCGGATATCGGCAAGCTGTATGTGGCGCTGGCGCAGGCGATCGACCGGCTGCGGAACTAGGGATCAGGTTATCCGCACTGGGTTCCCGCCTTCGCGGGAATGAGCATGTTGGGGGCCGGCAGAGTTCGATCCACCGCCGGCTATCGAGCCCGCCCGCTCAGTACGTCCGGATCGGCCCAGCCATTCACATAGGCGACGTAGTAAAGGACGAAGGCGACCGTCGCGGCGATCGTCATTTGCAGCAGGATACGCTTGGGGCGAAGGACCGCGGGCGCGCCCGGCTCCTGCCCGCGCACCAGCGGCGTCGCGTCATCGCTCGCGCGGCGGCCATGGAAGGGCAGCACGAAAAAGGCGCTGAACGCCCAGAAGAGCAGGTAGATGGCGAGCGCCGAAGTCCATTTCATTGTCGTGTTTCCGTGCGTCAGATAGTGACGAGCATGACATCGACAACGGGCTTTTTACCCGTCCAGTCGGTTGCGATGCGGCGCACGCCAAGGCGGATCGCCTCGCGCAGCTTTTCCTCGTCGCGCGCGGGGCCGGTGGCCGCCTGTTCGGCGGCTTCGCGCATCTCGTCGATGAAGGCTTCGCGCTCATCCTCGACCGGGACGCCGCGATAGCTGATCGCGCTTTCGACGAAACGTTTGTCGGAGAAGATCGCCGCAACGGTAATGTGGCCGTGAAGCGAGAGTTTGCGCCGTTCGTTGATCGTCTCGCCATCGGCAGGCAGAATCACGTCGCCGTCAAGGATCAGGCGGCCGGAATGAACGCGCTCGACGATCTTCGCCGCGCCGGGGGCGAGACGCACCAAATCGCCATTTTCCTGGACCAGCGCATCCGGCACGCCGCGTTCGAGCGCGAAACGCGCCTGTTCGTGCATGTGACGGATTTCGCCGTGCACCGGCAGGACAAGCTTGGGCCGCAGCCAGCCGTAGAGCGCCGCGAGTTCGGGCTGGCCCGGGTGACCGCTGACGTGGATATGCGCCTGTTTTTCGGTGACGGTCAGCACATCCTTCGCCGCAAGCTGGTTCATGATCCGACCGATCGCGACCTCATTGCCGGGGATTTGCTTCGACGAGAAGACGACGGTGTCGCCCGCCTCAAGCTTGATCTGGTGGATGTCGGAAGCCATGCGCGCCAGCGCGGCCCGCGGTTCACCCTGCCCGCCGGTCGCGATCACCATGACTTTGTTCCGCGGAAGCCGCATCGCTTCGTCAAAATCGACCGTCGGCGGGAAATCCTTGAGGTAGCCCACCGACCGCGCAACGCCGAGGATGCGGTCGAGCGAGCGGCCCGCGACGCAGAGCGTGCGTCCCGTCGCCTTCGCCACCGCGCCCAGCGTCGCAAGCCGCGCTGCATTGGATGCAAAGGTCGTGACGACCACCCGGCCCTTCGCCGCGCCGACCGCCTGCTCCAGCCCTGCCCGCAGGCCGCCTTCGCTACCCGAGGCTTCGGGGTTGAAGGCGTTGGTCGAATCGCAGACAAGAACGTCGATGCCCTCGTCGCCGACCGCGGTCAGTGCCGCGGCGGTTGCAGGAACGCCGAGGATCGGTTCCTCGTCGAGTTTCCAGTCGCCGGTGTGGAAGACACGGCCATAGGGCGTATCGATCACCACCGCGCTCATTTCGAGGATCGAGTGCGCGAGCGGGATCAGCCGGATGCCGAACGGGCCCAGCTGAAAACTGTCGTCGATGTCGACCGTCTTGAGCGTAACCGCCTTCTCCAGCCCCTCTTCGGCCAGCTTGTGCGCGATCAGCCCCGCGGTGAAACGGTTGGCATAGAGCGGCACACCGAGGTCGGCGGCGAGATAAGGCAAGGCGCCGATATGATCCTCGTGCCCGTGCGTCAGCACGATGCCGAGCAGGTCCTTCTTGCGATCCTCGATAAATTCGAGGTCGGGCATGACGATGTCGATGCCGGGATAATCGTGGCTACCAAAGGTCACGCCCAGGTCGAGCATGATCCATTTGCCGTCACAGCCATAGAGATTGGCGTTCATGCCGATCTCGCCCGATCCTCCCAATGCGAGGAAAAGCAGCTCCTTGCCCGGAGTCGTCATATTTTTGGCTTCCATTGATGATAGAGGTGCATCAGCCCGTTCAGCGTCAGGTCGGGCTCGATACGATCGAACAGGTGCGCCTGCTCCTGAAAAAGTGTCGCAAGGCCGCCCGTCGCGATGACGGTGAGCGGCCTGCCGATTTCGGCCTTCATGCGCGCGATAAGCCCTTCCATCATCGAGACATAGCCCCAATAGACGCCGATCAGCATCTGGCTTTCGGTAGTGCGCCCGATAACACTGCTCGTTGCCGGTGCCTCGATCGCGATGCGCGGCAGTTTCGCCGCCGCCGCGACAAGCGCCTCGAGCGAGAGATTGACCCCCGGCGCGATGATCCCGCCCAGATAGGCGCCGTCGGGGCCGATATGGTCGAGCGTCGTCGCGGTGCCGAAGCTGATGACGAGCTTGTCCTTGCCGGGTTCGACCGCCTGCGCCGAAATCGCGTTGCACGCCCGGTCGGCACCGACCGACTGCGGCTCGTCGACCTTGAGCGCGATGCCCCAGGTTACGGGTTCGCGCCCCGCAACCAGCGCGTCGACGCCGAAATATTTATGCGCAAGCAGCTGGAGATTGTGGAGCGCGCGCGGCACCACGGTCGAGATGATGACCGCTTCAACATTGGCGCGGTCGTGGCCTTCGATGCGCATCAGCTGGTCGAGCCACACCATATATTCGTCGGCGGTGCGCCGATCGTCGGTCGCGATGCGCCAGCGCGCGAGCAGCTCAGTGCCGCGAAACAGCGCGAATTTGGCGTTGGTGTTGCCGACGTCGATCGCGAGCAGCACGGTCAATTCCCCTCCTTGACGGGTCGTTGCAGTTCGACATCGCCCGCGTGGATCAGCATGACCTCTCCACCGTCGCGGCGCAAGCGCAGCGCCCCGTCGGGCGCGAGCCCGTCGAATGTCCCGTCGATCCCCAATTCCGATACGCGCAGCGGTGTGCCGATCGGGTGCGCCTGCGCCGTCCAGGCAGCGGTGATGCGGTCGATCCCTTCGTGCCGCCACGTCCACAACGCGTCGGTCAAGGCGACCGCGAGCACCTCGGCGAAACGGTCGCGGTCGATCGACACACCCCTGTCGGCAAAACAGACGGTCGGGCGATCGGGCAATTCGGGCGCCGAAACCAGATTGACGCCCATGCCGATGACGATGCTGTCACCCGCGCGTTCGAGCAGAATGCCGGTGCATTTAACGCCCTCGATCAGCAGGTCGTTTGGCCATTTGAGCCAGGCGCCGACACCGGGCGCGAGCGTATCGACTGCCTTCGCCAGCGCCACGCCCGCGACCAGCGACAGACCCGCCGGCGACGGATCGCCCGCGGTCAGGTGAACCACCGTCGATCCCATGAAATTGCCGTGCCCGTCGCCCCAAGCACGGCCCAAGCGCCCACGTCCGGCGGTCTGGCGATCGGCGACCAGCCAATGACCTTCACCGACATGCTCGCCACTGGTCAGCCGCGCCAGCAGGTCGGCGTTGGTCGAACCTGTCTGCGCGATCCGCTCTATGGGCGGTATCAGAACAGCACCGCTGCGGCGCTGGCCGAAAGGACCGCCAGCACGGGAATGAAGAGATAGCCGATGACCGACAGCCACAGAGCGCTCGCGGTGATCACCGCATCCTCGACGATGGCACCGCCGCCCTTGGGGAATTCGGTGTCCGACTTGTCGTCGAAGTACATCGTCTTGATGATCGCGATATAATAGAATGCGCCGATCACCGAGGCGACGATGCCCGCAACCGCCAGCGGCACGAGGTTCGCGTTCACCGCGGCCTCGAACACCAGATACTTCGGCCAGAAACCGAACAGCGGGGGGATGCCGGCGAGGCTGAAGAGGAACACCGCCATCGCCGCCGCCAGGCCCGGGCGGCGCTGCGACAGGCCGGCGAGCGCCGGAATGCTTTCGACCTGATTGCCGTCGGCATCGCGCAGCTGGAGCACAACGAGAAAAGCGCCGAGCGTCGTCAGCATATAGACGAGCAGATAGGTCAGCACGCCCTCGACACCCTGCTGCGTTCCGGCAGCTAGGCCGACGAGCATGAAGCCGACGTTGTTGATCGACGAATAGGCCAGCAGGCGCTTGATATTCTTCTGTCCGATCGCACCGACCGCTCCGAGGATGATCGAGGCGAGCGACAGGAAGATGATGATCTGCTGCCATGCGCCGACCGCAGGGCCCATCGCGTCGATCACGACGCGCGTCATCAGCGCCATCGCCGCCACTTTCGGGGCGGTGGCGAAGAAGGTCGTCACCGGGGTCGGTGCGCCTTCATAGACGTCGGGGGTCCACATGTGGAACGGTACGGCGCTGATCTTGAAGCCAAGACCTGCGAGTACGAACACGATGCCGAAGATCAGGCCGATGTTGAGCTCACCGCCGAGCACCTTCGCGATCCCGGCGAAATCGGTGGTGCCGGTGAAGCCGTAGAGCAGCGAGATGCCGTAAAGCAGCATGCCCGACGCGAGCGCGCCGAGGACGAAATATTTGAGGCCCGCTTCGCTCGACCGTTCGTCGGTGCGCATGAAGCTCGCGAGCACATAGGCCGCGAGGCTGTTGAGCTCGAGCCCGACGTAAAGCGTCATCAGGTCGCGCGACGAGGCCATGATGCCCATGCCGAGCGCGGCAAAGAGGATCAGCGTCGGATATTCGGCGCGCATGCCGCCGTTGAAGAAGCGCGGCGCGACGATGATGCAGACGAAGCTCGCAGCATAGATCAAGAGCTTGGCGAAACCGCCGAAGCTGTCGACCGACAGCGTGCCCGAAAAGACCGTCGTTTCGATGCCGAACAGCGCGACGACGGCGAACACGGCGGCGGCGAGCGTCAGCAGCGAGCTCAGCTGATAAAGGCCGACATTGCGGTCACCAAGGAAGGTGCCGAGCATCAGCGTGATGAGCCCGCCGATCGTCAGGATCAGTTCGGGCCAGATGAGCATCAGGTCGGCGGTCATTGGACGCCTCCTGCATGGCTCGATCCGTGGGCCGCTTCTCCATGCGCCGCGGCAGGCTTCAGCTTACCGGCGGCAAGATGCGCGTCCCCAGCGGGCTTCGCCGGAGCGAGGCGCGCGACAACCGTGGTCACATCACCGCGCATCGGCGCGAGGAAGCTTTCGGGATAGACGCCCATCCACAGCGCCACGGCGGCCAGCGGCACCATGATCGTCCATTCGCGGGGATTGAGATCGGCCATCGCCTTCACATCGTCCTTGGTCAGTTCGCCGAACACGACGCGGCGGTAGAGATAGAGCATGTATGCGGCGCCGAGGATGATCCCCGTGGTGCACACGAAGGCGACCCAGCTCGAGGCTTCATAGATGCCCGCGAGGCTCAGGAATTCGCCGACGAAACCGCTGGTCCCCGGCAGGCCGATCGACGCCATGGTGAACAGCATGAAGAAGAGCGCGTAGGCCGGCATGTTCACCGCGAGGCCGCCGTAACGATCGATCTCGCGCGTGTGGAGCCGGTCATAGATCACGCCGACGCAGAAGAAGAGCGCGGCCGACACGACACCATGGCTGAGCATGATGATCAGCGCGCCTTCGATGCCCTGCTGGTTGAACGCGAACAGGCCCGCGGTGACGATCGCCATGTGCGCGACCGACGAATAGGCGATCAGCTTCTTCATGTCGCTCTGCACCAGCGCGACGAGGCTGGTGTAGACCACCGCGATCATCGACAGGCCAAAGACGATCCACATCAGCTGCCCCGATGCGTCGGGGAACATCGGCATCATGAAGCGCAGGAAGCCATAGGCGCCGAGCTTCAAGAGCACGCCCGCCAAGATCATCGAACCCGCGGTCGGCGCCTGCACGTGCGCGTCGGGAAGCCAGGTGTGGACGGGCCACATCGGCATCTTGACCGCAAGGCTGGCGAAGAAGGCGAGCCACAGCCAGGTCTGCATCTGAACCGGGAAGTCATAGTTCAGCAGCGTCGGGATGTCGGTCGTGCCCGCCTCGTGGATCATCGCGATGATCGCGATCAGCATCAGCACCGATCCGAGCAGCGTGTAGAGGAAGAATTTGAACGCCGCATAGATGCGGTTCGCGCCGCCCCAGATGCCGATGATGAAATACATCGGGATCAGGCCGGCTTCGAAGAAGATGTAAAAGAGCAGCAGATCCTGCGCACAGAACACGCCGATCATGATCGTTTCCATGACGAGGAACATCGCCATGTAGAGGCCGACACGGCTCTTGATCGCGTCCCAGCTCGCCAGAATGCACAGCGGCATCAGGAAGACGCTGAGCATGATCAGCATCAGCGCCATACCGTCGATACCGAGCGCATATTGGAAACGGCCGAACAGGTCGGCGCGCTCGGTAAACTGCCACTGCGCCCCGCCAATGTCGAACTGCGCCCACATGATGCAGCCGAGGACAAAGGTCGCGAGCGTCGCGCCGAGCGCGACGAAGCGCGACATCTTGTCGCCAACGAACAGGCAGGCGATGGCGGCGATCGCGGGGACCGCCAGCATCAGCGAAAGGATCGGAAAGCCGCTCACAGGAAATTCACCATGGCCCAGCTGGCGAGGCCGACAAGACCGAGCAGCATCACAAACGCATATCCATAAACATAACCCGATTGCAGCCGGACCGCGAGACGGGTCCCCCCAGCGACGAGCGCGGCGGCGCCATCGGGACCGAAGCGGTCGATGGTGCCTTCATCCCCGCGCTTCCAGAAGAAGCGGCCGATCGCGAAGGCGGGCTTCACGAAGAGGATGTTGTAGAGCTCGTCGAAATACCATTTGTTGTACAGGAACTGGTGGAGCAGCTTGAACTGCGCCACGAAGCGCGCCGGCAGCGTGGTGTTGCGGATATAGCTGTTCCACGCCAGGAATAGCCCGATCGCCATCACCGTGAACGGCGTCCATTTGACCCACAAGGGAACTTCGTGCGCGGCGTGCATCAGATGCTCGTCGAACGCGAGGCTACCCTGCCAGAACGCCATGCCCTCTTCGGGGTAGATGAACTGGTGGTGGAAGACGATGCCCGCGAACACCGCGCCGATCGACAGCACGACCAGCGGGATGAGCATCGAGATCGGGCTTTCGTGCGGGTGATAGCCCGCGGTGCCGTCGCTATGCGCGTCATGGTGGTGCGCGTGTGCATGATCGTCGCCCGAATGCTCTTCGGAGGGATCTTCATGCTCGCCATGAACCGCATGCTGGATATGCTCGCTCTGTTCCCAGCGCGGCTTGCCATAGAAGGTCAGGAAGACGAGGCGCCACGAATAGAAGCTGGTGAGGAAGGCCACGAAAATGCCGACCCAGAAGGCCACCACGCCGCCGCCGCCGCTCGCGAAAGCCGCCTCAAGTATGCCGTCCTTCGAATAGAAGCCCGCAAAGCCCGCGACACCCGCGATACCGACGCCGGTGATCGCCAGCGTGCCGAGCATCATCGCCCAATAGGTGATCGGGATCGATTTCCGCAGATTGCCGTAATAGCGCATGTCCTGTTCATGGTGCATCGCATGGATGACCGAACCGGCGCCGAGGAACAGCAATGCCTTGAAGAAGGCGTGCGTGAACAAATGGAACATCGCGGCGCCATAGGCGCCCGCGCCCGCGGCGAAGAACATATAGCCTAGCTGCGAACAGGTCGAATAGGCGATGACGCGCTTGATGTCCCACTGCGTCGTCGCGACGGTCGCGGCGAAGAAGCAGGTCGCCGCGCCGACGAACATCACGACGCCCTGCGCGACTTCGCTGGTTTCGAACATCGGCGACAGGCGGCAGACCATGAAGACGCCCGCGGTGACCATCGTCGCGGCGTGAATCAGCGCCGACACCGGGGTCGGGCCTTCCATCGCGTCGGGAAGCCAGGTGTGCAGGCCAAGCTGCGCCGACTTGCCCATCGCACCGATGAACAGCAGCAGGCAAAGGATCGTCATCGTGTCGAGACGCATGCCCATAAAGCTGATCGTGCTGCCAGCCATGCCCGGCGCGGCCGCCAGAATCTCGGGGATCGAGACGGTGCCGAACACGAGGAAGGTGCCGAAGATGCCAAGCATGAAGCCAAGGTCGCCGACGCGGTTGACGACGAACGCCTTGATCGCGGCGGCATTGGCGCTCGGCTTCTTGTACCAGAAACCGATGAGCAGATAGGATGCGAGGCCGACGCCTTCCCAGCCGAAGAACATCTGGACGAGATTGTTCGCGGTCACGAGCATCAGCATCGCGAAGGTGAATAGCGAGAGATAGGCGAAGAAGCGCGGCTGATCCGGGTCCTCCTCCATATACCCCCAGCTATAGAGGTGGACGAGCGCCGACACCGTCGTGATCACAACGAGCATCACCGCGGTCAGCGCGTCGACGCGCAATTCCCAGTTGAACTGGAGCGCGCCCGACGAAACCCAGTGCAGCACCGGCGTCACGCCCGCTTCGCCGCTGCCCGTCACGAACGACAGGAAGATCGGCCAGCTCAAAGCGCAGCTGGTAAACAGCGCGCCCGTCGTCAGGATTTTCGACGGCACATTGCCGATCACGCGCTGGCCGAGGCCTGCGATGACTGCCGCCAAGAGCGGCAGGAAAACGATCGCCTGGATCACCGGTTTACCCCTTCATCCGGTTGGCATCGTCGACGGCAATGGTGCCGCGGCCGCGGAAGTAAATAACGAGAATGGCAAGGCCGATCGCGGCTTCGCCCGCAGCGACGGTCAGCACGAACATCGCGAACACCTGCCCGACGAGGTCGCCGAGCGCCGCGCTGAACGCGACGAGGTTGATGTTCACGGCGAGCAGGATCAGTTCGATCGACATCAGGATGACGATGATATTCTTGCGATTGATGAAGATGCCGAGCACGCCGAGCGTGAAGAGCACCGCCGAAACGGCGAGATAATGGCCGACCGAAATCACAGTTCCATCCCCTGCCCGACGCCCGGATCGACAAGCCGCGTCGCATCCTGCGGACGGCGCTGGTTCTGATGCGAGATATTCTGCGTGCGCACGCCGCCACGCTGGCGATGCGTCAGCACGATCGCGCCGATCATCGCGACGAGCAGGACGATACCCGCCGCCTCGAACAGGAAGATATAGCGCGTGTAGAGAAGCTCACCGATCTGCTGGATATTGCTCTTGTCGCTGACGACCGGCGCCGCGCGCGCCGCGAGATCGACCCCGCCGGCGCTCCATGCACCGACCGCAAAGATCAGCTCTGCCGCGAGGATGATCGCGACCAGCGCGCCCAGCGGCAGGTAGCGAACGAAACCGGCGCGGAGCTCGGCGAAATCGATGTCGAGCATCATCACGACGAACAGGAACAGCACCGCGACCGCGCCGACATAGACGATGACAAGCAGCATCGCGATGAATTCGGCGCCCGCGAGCAGCATCAGACCCGCCGCGTTGAAGAAGGCGAGGATAAGCCACATGACGCTGTGGACCGGATTGCGGGCCAGAATGACCATCGTCGCCGAAGCGATGACCATGAAGGCAAAGAGCCAGAAGGCGATGTATTGGATCATGTGCGCGCGCCCTTATCGATAGGGCGCGTCGGCGGCAAGATTCGCCGCGATCGCGCGTTCCCATTTGTCGCCATTGGCGAGAAGTTTGGCCTTGTCATAGAGCAGTTCTTCGCGCGTTTCGGTCGCGAATTCGAAGTTCGGCCCCTCGACCACCGCATCGACCGGGCACGCTTCCTGACAGAAGCCGCAATAGATGCACTTGGTCATGTCGATGTCATAGCGCGTCGTGCGACGCGAACCGTCTTCGCGCGGTTCGGCCTCGATCGTGATCGCCTGCGCCGGACACACCGCTTCGCACAGCTTGCACGCGATGCAGCGTTCCTCGCCGTTCGGATAACGACGCAGCGCATGCTCGCCGCGAAAGCGCGGCGACAGCGGATTCTTCTCGAACGGATAGTTGATCGTCGCCTTCGGCTTGAAGAAATACTTCAGCGTAAGGGCGTGCGCCTTCACAAACTCCCACAAGGTGAAGCTTTTGATCAGGTGGGCGATGGTGCTCATGAGTACCTCGTCAGCATCAGATAGCCGGAGATCAGGAAGATCCAGAGAAGCGAAATCGGCAGGAAGATTTTCCAACCCAGCCGCATCAGCTGGTCATAGCGGTAGCGCGGGACCGTCGCCTTGACCCAGCTGAAGACGAAGAAGAAGAACAGGATCTTCGCGAACAGCCAGATGACGCCGGGAACGGCATAGAGTGGCGCCCAGTCGATCGGGGGTAGCCAGCCGCCCCAGAAGAGCACCGCGTTGAGCGTGCACATCAACAGGACGTTGGCATATTCGCCGAGCCAGAAGAGCGCGAAGGCCATCGACGAATATTCGGTCTGATAGCCCGCGACGAGCTCGCTTTCCGCTTCGGTCAGATCGAATGGCGCGCGCGCTGTTTCGGCGAGCGACGAGATCAGGAACATCACCGCGAGCGGGAAGAGCAGCAGGTTGAAGCCGAAGGCGTTGACGATGCCGAGCCCGTGGCCCTGCTGCGCTTTCACGATTTCGTTCATGTTGAAGCTGTCGGCAAAGAGCACGACGCCGATCAGGATGAAGCCGATCGAGACTTCATAGGAGATCATCTGCGCCGAGGCGCGCATCGCCGAAAAGAACGGATATTTCGAGTTCGACGCCCAGCCCGACAGGATCACGCCGTACACACCGAGCGACGAAATCGCGAGGATGTAGAGCAATCCGACGTTGATATCGGCGAGCACCGCGCCTGAATTGAACGGGATCACCGCCCACGCCATCAATGCGACGGTGAAGGTGATGATCGGCGCGATCAGGAACAGCCCGCGGTTCGCCCCCGTCGGGATGATCGTTTCCTGCAGGAACACTTTCAGGCCGTCGGCGAAGCTCTGCAGCAGGCCGAAGGGACCGACTACGTTCGGGCCACGGCGCAGCGCGATCGCCGCCCAGATCTTGCGGTCGGCATAAATGATCATCGCGACGCTGAGCATCAGCGGCAGCGCGATCAGCAAGATGCCGCAAATCGTCGCGACGCCCCACGCCCAATTCGGATCCATGCCCCAGGAGATAAAGGTCTCGGTCATTTCCGGGTCCCGTCCTGATTGCGCCAGCCGTTATGCGGGCCGGGCTTCTCCGACTTGCGCGGATTGAACCCGCGCCACACCGAATAGCCCATCCCGACCAGCAACACGCTGGCAATCGCATGCACCGGGTTCATTCCGCGGCCTCCGCAAAGTCGACGCCATGGACCAGCTCTTCCGAGCAGCGCTGCATCGTCGGCGACGCGCGGCAGATGGCGTTGGTGAGATAGAAATCCTTGATCGGCGATGGGATCGCTCGCGCCTCGGGTTTCGCCGGCAGCTTTGGCACCGTCCAGCCATAGTCGGCGAGACCCTCGACGCCGAGCGCAGGCACCGCGGCGATCATCGCCGCGCGGCATTGCGCAAAGCTGTCGAACCCGAGCGATACGCCAAGCGCATCGGCTAGTGCGCGGAAAATGCTCCAGTCCTCGCGCGCATCGCCGGGTGCGAACACCGCTTTCTCGCTGCGCTGGACCCGGCCCTCGGTGTTGACCGTCGTGAAGTCCTTTTCGGTCCATGCCGCAGCGGGCAGGATGACGTCGGCGGCATGCGCGCCCTTGTCCCCATGATGCCCGACATAGACTTTGAACGTGTCGGGCAGCGCCGCGAAATCGACCTCGTCGGCGCCGAGGAAAAAGGCGAGCTTCGGCTTCGCCGCGATGACATCCTTGATGCCGCCGGGCAGGCCGTAACCAAGCATCAGCGAACCCATACGCGCGGCCGAGAAATGTACGACGTTATAGCCGTTCCAGCCGTCCTTGACCGCATTCACCGACTTGGCGAGCGCGAGGCCTGCGCCGTGAACGCCGGGCACCGACAGCGCGCCGCCGCCGAAGATCAGCATCGGCCGCTCGGCGCCCTTCAGCGCGTCGAGCACCGCCGTGGGCAGCTTCGTAACGAGCGAAGCGTCGTCGCCCAGCCACTCAGCCTTGTACGTCAGGTCGGTTTCGGGGCCGATCGCAAAGACCTTCGCGCCCTTCTTCCACACCGCCTTGCGGATGCGCGTGTTGATCAGCGGCGCTTCCCAGCGCAGGTTCGTGCCGACGAGCAGGATCACGTCGGCGTTCTCGGCCTCGGCGATGCCGGTGTTGAAATTGACCGCCGACAGGCTCGTCACGTCATAGTCGAGCCCGGTCTGGCGCCCTTCGAGCAGGGCGCCGCCGAGCGCGTTCACCAGCGACTTCGCCGCGAACATCGTCTCGCAATCGGCGAGGTCGCCCGCGATTGCGGCGACCGAAGAGCCGGCGCCCACCGCCTTGATGGCGGCGAAGGCTTCAGCCCAACTTGCCGGCTGAAGCGTACCATTCACGCGAACATAAGGCTGATCGAGGCGGCGGCGGACAAGGCCATCGACATGGTGGCGGGTCTTGTCGTTCGCCCATTCCTCGTTCACGTCATCATTGACGCGCGGCAGCACGCGCAGGACCTGACGGCCGCGCGCATCGATACGCACATTGGTGCCGACGGCGTCCATCATGTCGATGCCGAGCGTCTTGGTAAGTTCCCAAGGACGCGCTTCGAACGCATAAGGCTTGCTGGTCAGTGCGCCGACCGGGCAGAGGTCGACGATATTGCCCGACAGCTCGCTGCCGACCGCGCGTTCGAGGTACGACGTGATCTGCATATTCTCGCCGCGATAGATCGCGCCGACATCTTCGACGCCCGCGACTTCCTCCGCAAAGCGGACGCAGCGCGTACACTGGATGCAACGGGTCATCACCGTCTTGACGATCGGCCCCATATATTTCTCGGTGACCGCGCGCTTGTTCTCGTCATAGCGCGTCGCGCCGCGGCCATAGGCGACCGACTGGTCCTGCAAGTCGCATTCGCCGCCCTGGTCGCAGATCGGACAGTCGAGCGGGTGGTTGATGAGCAGGAACTCCATCACCCCTTCGCGCGCCTTCTTCACCATCGGGCTGTCGGTCTTGATTACCTGCCCCTCAGCAGTCGGCAGCGCGCACGACGCCTGCGGCTTCGGCGGACCGGGTGCGACCTCGACGAGGCACATGCGGCAATTGCCGGCGATCGACAGGCGTTCATGATAGCAAAAGCGCGGGATTTCCTTCCCCGCCAGCTCGCACGCCTGCAGAACGGTCGCGCCCTGCGGGACGTCGAGTTCTACGCCATCTACGGTAACTTTAGGCATTATTCGGCTGCCTCCAGCGCGCCGCCATTCTCGCGGATGCGGCGTTCGATTTCGGGGCGGAAATGTTTGATCAGACCCTGGATCGGCCAGGCAGCCGCGTCGCCGAGCGCGCAGATGGTGTGGCCTTCGACCTGCTTGGTCACGTCGAACAAAGTGTCGATCTCGCTGATGTCGGCGTCGCCGGTGCGCAGACGCTCCATCACGCGCCACATCCAGCCGGTGCCTTCGCGGCACGGGGTGCACTGGCCGCAGCTTTCATGCTTGTAGAAATAGCTGATGCGGCTGATCGCCTGAACAACGTCGGTCGACTTGTCCATCACGATCGCGGCCGCGGTACCAAGACCCGATCCGACGGCCTTCAGCCCGTCGAAGTCCATCGGCGCGTCCATGATCTCGGCCGCGGGTACGAGCGGAACCGACGAGCCGCCGGGGATCACCGCCAGCAGATTGTCCCAGCCGCCGCGGATGCCGCCGCAATGCTTGTCGATCAGTTCGCGGAAGGGGATACCCATCTCTTCCTCGACGACGCACGGGCGCTCGACATGGCCCGAGATCTGGAAGAGCTTGGTGCCCTTGTTGTTCTCGCGTCCGAAGGAGGCGAACCACGGCGCCCCGCGGCGCAGGATCGTCGGGACGACCGCGATCGATTCCACGTTGTTCACCGTCGTCGGGCAGCCATAGAGGCCCGCACCCGCCGGGAACGGCGGCTTGAGGCGCGGCTGGCCCTTCTTGCCCTCGAGGCTTTCGATCATCGCGGTTTCTTCGCCGCAGATGTACGCGCCGGCGCCGCGGTGGACGAAGACGTCGAAGTCATAGCCCGACTTCGCGGCATTCTTGCCGAGCAGGCCGGCGTCATACGCCTCCTGCACCGCGGCGAAGAGCGTCTCGGCCTCGCGGATAAACTCGCCGCGGATATAGATATAGGCCGCACGCGCGCGCATCGCGAAGCCCGCGATCAGCGCGCCTTCGATCAGCTTATGCGGATCGTGGCGGATGATTTCGCGGTCCTTGCACGAACCCGGCTCGGATTCGTCGGCGTTGATGACGAGGAAGCTCGGGCGGTCGGCGCGCGGCTCCTTCGGCATGAACGACCATTTGAGCCCCGTCGGGAAGCCCGCGCCGCCGCGGCCGCGCAGGCCCGACGCCTTGATCTCCTCGATGATCGCGTCCTGGCCGCGCTTCATCAGGTCCCTGGTATTGTCCCAATCGCCGCGCGCCTGCGCGGATTTGAGGTTCCACGGCTGAAAGCCGTAGAGATTGGTGAAAATGCGATCCTTATCGGCCAGCATGGCTTACCATTCCTTCCGATAGTCGTGGTTCGAAGACACCATTTCCTTCAGCGTCGTCGGACCGCCGTCGGGCTCGCTCGTGTGACGGTTCGCGAGCTGCGTTCCCGCCTTCGGCAGCTCGCCCGCAGCGAGCGCATCGAGGATGCGGACGGTGCTGTCGTAGTCGAGGTCTTCGTAATTATCGTCGTTGATCTGGACCATCGGCGCGTTGGTGCAGGTGCCCATGCACTCGACCTCGGTCAGCGTGAACAGGCCGTCGGGCGTCGTCTTGCCCTTGACCATGCCGCGGTTCTTGCACGCGGCCATCACATCGTCCGACCCGCGCAGCAGGCACGGCGTCGTGCCGCACACCTGCACATGATAGCGGCCGACCGGCACGAGATTGTACATCGTGTAGAAGGTCGCGACCTCATAGGCGCGGATGAAGGGCATATCGAGCGCGGCGGCGACATATTCGATCACCGGCACGGGCAGCCAGCCCTGCGTCTGCGTCTCGGCGCCGACCTGGCGCTGCGCGAGGTCGAGCAAAGGCATTACCGCCGAGCGCTGGCGTCCCGCGGGATAGCGCGCGATAACCGCTTTCGCCTTTTCGGCGTTTTCCGCCGTCCACGCAAAAGCGCCCCAGCGCGCGCGGGTTTCGGCTTCGTCGGGAATATTGGGTGCGTCGGCCATTAGCGGTCACACTCTCCGAAAACGACGTCAATGGCGCCGATAATTGCAGTGGTATCGGCGAGCATGTGGCCTTTCGACATCATGTCCATCGCCTGGAGATGCGAAAACGCCGTCGGGCGGATCTTGCAGCGGTACGGCTTGTTGGTGCCGTCGCTGACCAGATACACGCCGAATTCGCCCTTGGGGCTTTCGGTCGCAACATAGACTTCGCCCGCCGGGACGTGGAAGCCCTCGGTATAGAGCTTGAAGTGATGGATCAGCGATTCCATCGACTGCTTCATCTCGCCGCGCTTCGGCGGGACGACCTTGCGGTCGAGGCTGGCGATCGGGCCCGTGGGCATGTCGCGCAGGCACTGCTTGATGATCTTGGCCGACTGATAGACTTCCTCGACGCGCACCATGAAGCGGTCGTAGCAGTCGCCGCGGGTGCCGACGGGAATGTCGAATTCCATCGCGGCATAGGCGTCATAGGGCTGCGACTTGCGCAGATCCCACGCAATGCCGCTGCCGCGGATCATCGGGCCCGAGAAGCCCCATGCCAGCGCATCTTCCTTCGACACCGTCGCGATGTCGACGTTGCGCTGCTTGAAGATGCGGTTGTCGATCACGAGGCTCATCGCGTCGCCGAACAGCTTCGGCAGGCGCGTTTCGACCCATTCGCCGATATCGACAAGCAGCTTTTCGGGGACATCCTGATGGACGCCGCCCGGGCGGAAATAGGCGCTGTGCATGCGCGCGCCCGAGGCGCGTTCGAAGAAGTTCAGGCAATCCTCGCGCAGCTCGAACACCCACAGGTTCGGGGTCATCGCGCCGACGTCCATGACGTGCGACCCGATGTTGAGCATGTGGTTGCAGATACGCGTCAGTTCGGCGAACAGCACGCGCAGATATTGTGCGCGTGCCGGAACTTCGAGGTCGAGCAGCTTCTCGATCGCGAGCACATAGCTGTGTTCCATGCCGAGCGGCGAGCAATAGTCGAGCCGGTCGAAATAGGGCAAAGCCTGCAGATAGGTCTTATATTCGATCAGCTTCTCGGTGCCGCGGTGGAGCAGCCCGACGTGCGGGTCGACGCGCTCGATGATTTCGCCATCGAGTTCGAGCACGAGACGCAAGACGCCGTGCGCCGCCGGATGCTGCGGGCCGAAGTTGATCGTGTAGTTGGTGACAGCCTGATCGCCCGCGGTATTGGCGGTATCGACCGGATAGCCTTCGAACAGGTCGCCACCATAATGATGGACGTTCGGAGAGTCGGTCATGCGTCACCTCCCTTGGGCTTGCGAGGCGCGCGCGGCTTTGCCGGCGCCTTATCGGCCTTAGTCGTCGCAGGCGTTTTGGCGGTCCTGGTCGCAGGCTTGGCGCTGGCGCCGTCACGGCTTGTCTTTGCGGCCTTGAGGTTGGCCTTCGCCCCCGCCCCGGTCTGCTCGGGTTTTTCAGTCGTCTTCGGCGTCGGCGGCGGCGACGCCTTTGCTTGATCGTCGGCCTTCTTGACCTCGGCGGCAGTCATCGGCGTCGGCGCCCCCTTGCCCGGCGCTTCGCCGGTGCCGCCGGCCTTTTCATCGCCGGGCAGCACATAATCGGCGCCTTCCCACGGCGACATGAAGTCGAAATTGCGGAAATCCTGCGCGAGCTTCACCGGCTCGTACACGACGCGCTTGTCCTCTTCGCTGTACCGCAGCTCGGTATAGCCGGTCAGCGGGAAATCCTTGCGCTGTGGGTGCCCCTGGAAACCATAGTCGGTCAGAATGCGGCGCAGGTCAGGATTGCCCGCGAAGAGCACGCCATACATGTCGAACACTTCGCGTTCGAGCCAGCCCGCGTTCGGCCACACGGGAACGATTGTCGGCACCGGCGTCGCTTCATCGGTCGAGACGCGCACGCGCAGGCGGTGATTCCGCGTGACACTGAGCAGGTGATAGACGACTTCGAACCGTTCGGCGCGGTCGGGATAATCGACCCCCGCAATCTCCATCATCTGCTGATATTCGAGATTATCGCGCAGCGCGATCATCACCCCGGCGATCGCATCGCGTTCGACGGTGATGCTGTCTTCGTCGACGGTGAAGACATGCGCCAGCAGATCGGTGCCGAGCAGCTTTTTGAGCGCGTCGGCGAGCGCCGGCTGCGGCGCCACGAGAGGAGCAGGATGGGCCATCAGCGTTCGATCGTCCCGGTACGGCGGATCTTCCGCTGCAACTGCATCACGCCATAGAGCAACGCTTCGGCGGTCGGCGGGCAGCCGGGGACATAGATGTCCACGGGCACGATACGGTCGCAACCGCGCACCACCGAATAGCTGTAGTGATAATAGCCGCCGCCGTTGGCGCAGCTGCCCATCGAGATGACGTACTTCGGGTTCGACATCTGGTCGTACACGCGGCGGAGCGCCGGAGCCATCTTGTTGCAGAGCGTCCCCGCGACAATCATCACGTCGGACTGGCGTGGGCTCGCGCGAGGCGCGGCGCCGAAACGCTCCATGTCATAGCGCGGCATGTTGACGTGGATCATCTCGACCGCGCAGCAGGCGAGGCCAAAGGTCATCCACCACAGCGAGCCGGTGCGCGCCCAGTTGAACAGATCCTCGGTCGAGGTGACGAGAAAGCCCTTGTCGCCGACTTCGCTGTTGAGGTCGTCGAAGAACGCCGCGTCGGGGTTGGTCCCCGGAGCCACTGGCATCAATCCGGGGTTGGTCCCCGGGGCAACCGGCATCTGGCCGGGCGGCAGGATGATCGAGCTGCTCATTCCCAGTCCAACGCCCCTTTCTTCCATGCATAGACAAGGCCGAGCGTCAGTTCGGCGAGGAAAATCATCATCGTGGCCCAACCGGCCCAGCCGATTTCCTCAAGGCTCACCGCCCAGGGAAAGAGGAAGGCGGCTTCAAGGTCGAAGATGATGAAAAGAATGGCGACGAGGTAGAATCGCACGTCGAACTGGCTGCGCGCGTCCTCGAACGCCGGGAAACCGCATTCATATTCGGTCAGCTTCGCCGGATCGGGCTTGTGCGCCCCGGTCAGCCGCGCGACGCCCATCGGCAGGAAGACGAAGGCGGAGGACAGGCCGATGGCGACGACCAGAAAGATCAGGATCGGCAAATATTGCGTCAGATCGACCATGGGAGCTCGCAGTTCTGTTGTTCATATTTTGGGGTGTCTCGCACCCGTTTATCGGGGGCGCTTTAGGCCACGAAGTCGCGTGTCGCAAGCACCGCGGGCAGGATTTTCGTATCCCGTGTGACCAAAAGCACAAAGGCCGCTGGCGACAGCCCCTATCGCTGTGATACCTCACGCAAAAAGGGTCGGTGTGCCGCGCTTTCCGGGCGCAACTTCGATAAAGGGAGCTTTCATGGGACCAATTACCACTCGCGCAGCACTAGCCTTGGGCGTCGCCGCACTTTTCGCGGCGACTCCGGCCCAGGCCGAACTGATCAACGCGTCGAATCCCGCAACGATCAAGGCGATCCTCGAGTCGCAAGGCTGGCCCGCGACGCTGATCAGCAAACCCGGCGATGATCCCTATCTCGAAAGCAATCGCAACGGCCTGAAATTCCTCGTTCTCTTCATGAACTGCGAAGAGGGCAAAAAGTGCAAGACACTGCAATATTATATGGGGTTCAGCGACGCCAAAAACGTCTCGCTCGACAAGCTCAACAAGTGGAACAAGGACAAGCGCTTCGCCCGCGCGTATAAGGATGACGAGGGCGATCCGGTCCTTGAAATGGACGTCGACCTCGATTTCGCGGGCATCCCGCGCGAGAATGTCGGCGAGACCTTCAACACTTGGGCGTCGCTGATGGACAGCTTTCGCGAATATGTTTTCGAGAAGTGACGCCGACGTTCGTTGATGCGGAAAAAACCTCACTCGTCACCCCGGACCTGATCCGGGGTCCATGACTTCAACGCTGCCATGGATGCCGGATCAAGTCCGGCATGACGAAATGGGGGAATATCTTTAAGTGCTCGTCAGGCGTTACGCAGCGCGCCCGCGACCAGCTTCTGCAGCTTCGAATGCACCGCGGCGCTACCGGCAATGAATTCGCTGCGCTCGATCGCACGGTCGCCGCCGCGGAAATCGCTGACGAAGCCGCCGGCTTCGCGCACGAGCAACATGCCCGCCGCGACGTCCCATACCTTGAGGTCGCTTTCCCAGAAACCGTCGTAACGGCCCGCCGCGACCCATGCCAGGTCGAGGCTGGCGGCGCCGAAGCGGCGGATGCCGGCGACTTCGGGCGCGACCGCACCGAAAATGCGACTCCACTGCGCCATATTGCCGTGGCCCATATAGGGGATGCCGGTCGAGATCAGGCATTCGTTGAGGTGGCGGCGCGATGCGACACGCAGGCGGCGGTCGTGCAGCCAGGCGCCGCGGCCGCGTTCGGCCCAATAGCTTTCGTCGGTGACGGGCTGATAAACGAGCGCCGCGGTAACGTCGCCCCAGCCGCCGCCGGGTTTCGGCTCCTGTACCGCGATCGAGATCGCGAAATGCGGGATCGCGTGTAGGAAGTTCGACGTGCCGTCGAGCGGATCGATGATGAAGCGCGGCTTGCCCGGATCGCCTTCGATGGTCCCGCCTTCTTCGAGCACAAAGCCCCAGCCCGGACGATCGCGGCCGAGTTCGTCATACAGCGTGCGCTCGGCGGCCTGATCGGCCTTCGAGACGAAATCGGCCGGCCCCTTCTGCGAAACCTGCAAATGCTCGATTTCGCCGAAATCGCGGCGCAGCTTCGTGCCGGCCTTGCGCGCGGCGCGTTCCATGACGGTGATGATGCCGGATACGGCCATTGTTCATTCTCCCCCCTCCCGCTTGCGGGAGGGGTCGGGGGAGGGATTGTTTCCATCACGGCGGGGGCCCGTCCCTCGACAGGCCCTCCCCTAACCCCCTCCCGCAAGCGGGAGGGGAACTAATCAGTCCGCGCGGCGGACATATTCGCGGTCGTACACATGCACGACGATCTTGGTTCCGCTGGTGATGTGCGGCGGCACCATCACGCGCACGCCATTGTCGAGGATCGCGGGCTTGTATGACGACGACGCCGTCTGCCCCTTCACCACCGCGTCGGCCTCGACAATCGTCGCTTCGATCGTTTCGGGCAGCTCGACCGAGATCGGACGCTCTTCCCAAAGCTCGAGCACGACGTCCATGCCGTCCTGCAGGAATTCATGCGCTTCGCCGACGACATCCTTCGAGATGTTGATCTGCTCGAACGTATCCTTGTCCATGAACACCAGGTCGTCGCCCTCGGCATAGAGGAACTGGAAATCCTTGGTGTCGAGGCGGACCTTTTCGACCGTGTCGGCGCTGCGGAAACGGTTGTTGAGCTTGCGGCCGTCGATCAGATTCTTGGCTTCGACCTGCATATAGGCGCCGCCCTTGCCCGGCTGGGTGTGCTGGATCTTGGTGACCTTCCAGATCCCCTTTTCATATTCGATAATATTGCCGGGACGGATTTCAACGCCGGTGATTTTCATCGCGCACACTCACAGTTCAAGGATGGAAAGAGCAAAGCAGCGCCCGCCAGGCACAGCTATCAGGTGCGCGCCTTTAGCCGCGCCAGCGCCGAAGGGCAAGCCGCAGCGTCAGGGCGTGGCGACGACCAGCCGGCGCGTGCGCCGATAGCTGGCCCAGACGAGCACGACAAAGAGGATCAGCCCGATCCACGGCGCATAGGGCGCATAGCCGTCGCCGGTCACCGCAAGCGGCGCATCATTGTCGGTGACATAGACGGTGCCCGCGTAGAATACTCCGAGCAAGCTTTCGCCCACGATCATCCCCGTCGCGGTCAGCACACCCATGCGGTGCGCAAAGCTCGCGTTCGGACGCTTCGATGCCCAACGATCATAGAACCAGCCGCCGACCGCGCCGATCACGACGGGCAGGATCACCGCCATCGGCAGGTAAATCCCGATCCCGATCGCGAGCGGCGGCAGCCTGAGCTTGCCGGCGCGGCCCAGCAGCGCATCCACGATGATGAAGCCGATCCCCGCGAGCACGCCATAGCCGAGCATCGTCCAGTTGAGGTCGCCGCCGAGCACGCCCTTTGCGAGTGACGAAATCAGGCCTGCCTGCGGCGCCGCCAGTGCTTCGGGTCCGGCACCGGGGACGCCGACAAAGCCGACAGTCTCGTTAAGTACATTGAGCACCGGCGGGACGACGAGCGAGCCGAAGATCACGCCAATGATCAGCGCGACCTGCTGTTTCCACGGCGTCGCGCCGACGAGCTGGCCGGTCTTGAGATCCTGGAGGTTATCGTTCGAGATCGTCGCGATGCCGAAGACAAGGCCGGTGACGATCAGCGCATAGGCGACCATCGCAGCAATCTCTTCTTCTCCGCCGCCACGGCCGAGCAGACCGAGAAGCAGCAGCGACGAGGCAATGATCGCGAGGATGCCGATTCCCGACACCGGCGAGTTCGACGCGCCGATCAGGCCCGCCATATAGCCGGTGACCGACGCGATCATCAGCCCGATCACGATGATGAAGAGGAGCGCGCCCGCGATTAGAATCATCGCCGATCCCGCGAGCGGCCCGCCGGCGAGCACGGTCCAGAGCAGCCAGCCGATCGGCAGCATCAGCGCGAGCGATCCGCCGAACACCCAGTTGATCGAAATATCCTGTTCCTCGATCGCCAACGCCTGCCCGCCCTGCCGCGCGCGGCTGGCCGCCATCGCCGAGCGGATGCCGCCGAACACCGGCCCGGCAATCTTGATCAGCGTCCAGATCGCCGCGACCGCGATGACGCCGGCGCCAAAGAAGCGCACGTCGGCGCGGAACACAGCGTTCGCCAACGTCTCGGCATCGCCCGCTCCGCCCTGCGTCAGGATCGGCAGCAGCACCCACCAGCCGGTGACCATTCCGACGAGCTGCGCCATGCCAACCGACAGGCCGACGAGATGGCCGACGCCGAACAGCGCAAAGGCGAGCCCGCCAGCGATACCGGTCGCACCGGTGCCGACCGCGAACCAGCGCGCAACCTCGGCGCCCGCGAGCTTCATTTGAGTGAGCAGTGTGAAGGCGGCCGCGACGATGCTGTTCCACATCAAGGCCGACAATCCGGCGCGATTTTCCTCGGCGCCTTCGGCGCTCGCGGCGCCGACCTGCAGCACTTCGGCGGCGGCGCGGCCTTCAGGATAGGGAAGATCCGAATCGACGACGAGCGCACGGCGCAGCGGAACCGAGAATAGCACGCCCAAGATCCCGCCGAGCATCGTGATCGCGGTGGTTTCGAGCATCGGGAAGCCCTGCCAGTACCCGACCATGACAAGCCCCGGCAGCACGAAGATGATCGCCGCCAGCGTGCCCGCGGCGCTCGCGATCGTCTGGACGATGTTATTTTCGAGGATCGTCGACCCGGCCATATAACGCAGCAGCGCCATCGAAATCACCGCTGCGGGGATCGACGTCGCAAAGGTCAACCCGACCTTCAGCCCGAGATAGACGTTTGCCGCGGTGAACATCAGCGTCAAAATGCCGCCGAGCAGAATCGCGCGGAGCGTCAGTTCGCGCCCGCGTGCGGCCGTTGTGGTGATTTCGGTCATAAACTTCTCCCCGCCCGCTGTGTCGCGACACGCCGGGCCCAGCGCAAGTCAAAAACAGATGCAAGCCAAAAGGCGACGAACCGACGCCGATTTGACGCATCGATCCAATATGAGGCGTGACATCAATGCCATATCGGCGGCCATGATAAGTATCGATCTTCCGGACCTTACTCCGCCGCCCCCTCGCGGCAACGCAGCACCTTCGTCGCGCGGGGCTCCTTGCGCCGGCCTTTTTGGCTGGCGCAAGGATGCGGCGCCGCCGCATGTGCCGAAGGATGCTCCGAAGACGCCAGGGTGCGATTACCCGGCGGGCTGATCTTCGAGAAGGGCGCTGAACGCGCGCACGGCTTGCCCGGGCCCTTCCGGGTGTGCCCAGACACCGCCCGATACGGCAAGGAAGTCGGCGCCCGCTTCGACCAGCACCTGTGCATTGTCGACCGTGATGCCGCCGATCGCAACGCACGGCAGCTCGAACATGCCCTGCCACCATTCGAGGATTTCAGGGTCGGCGCGATGCTCGACCGTCTTGGTCGCTGTGGGGTAAAAAGCGCCGAAGGCGACATAGTCGGCCCCCGCTTCGCCCGCTTCCATCGCCATATGGCGGCTCGCGTGACAGGTCACGCCAATCTGCGCTTCGGGGCCCAATATCCGGCGCGCCTCGCGCGGATCGCCGTCATCCTGTCCCAGATGCACGCCATCGGCACCGAGCCGTTTCGCCAGCGCGACATCGTCGTTGACGATGAACGCCACATCATGCGCCGAGCAAAGCGCCTGCAACGGCTCGGCGAGCCGTGCCGCTTCGTGCTGGTCGAGATCCTTCACGCGAAACTGGAACGCGGCGACCGGACCGGCGTCGAACGCTTCGGCAAGTCGGTCGGGAAAATCGCCGCCGACATCGAGCGGCGAAATCAGGTAAAGCTGGCAGGTCGGTGTTTTCATGGCGCGTTCATAGCGGCGCGGTCACAGACGGGCAAATGCAGAACATACACCGCCTCGCGATCATCGCCCTCCCCGCCGCCCTCGCCCTTTCCGCCTGCGTCACGACACGCGGCGCGGCGTTTCCGGACGGCAGCGATGTTGCGCTAGGGCAGAAAGCCTATGTCGACGGCCCGCTCGTCCAGCCCGTCGAAGTGCTCGAAGACAGCCGCTGCCCGATGAACGCGCGCTGCGTCTGGGCCGGGCGCGTCCGGGTGAAGATGGTCTGGATCCGCGGCAATGGCCAGAAACAGCTGTTCGAAGCCACGCTGGGCGAGCCGGTCCAGCTTGCCGATGGCCAATTCACGCTCGAATCGGTGCGCCCCGAAAAGATGACCAATGTGACGATCAAGCCTTCGGACTATCGCTTCTCGTTCCGCTTCGCGGGCGGGCTTTAAAGCACCCGCCCCAGCAGGAACCCGTCCCAGCCCTTCGCGCCGACCGTCTGGACGGCGGTCGCGTCGAGGCGCGGGCCGTTGCTCAGCATATCGAAAAGCGCGCGCGTGCCGGCGATGCGCTCGTCGTCGCTGTCCACGTCGATTACGCCACCTTCGCGCACGACATTGTCGACGATTATCGTCGTGCCGGGGCGGCCGAGCCGGATCGCCTCTTCGACGTAGCGAACGTTGCTCTGTTTATCGGCGTCGATGAAAACGAAATCGAACGGCGCCTCATCGGTCATCGCCGCCAGGCTTTCGGCAGCCGGGCCAACGCGGATGTCGACCTTGTCGGCCAATCCGGCAGTTTCCAGATTCGCTTGCGCAACACGCGCATGATGCGCTTCGAGTTCGAGCGTTACGAGCGACCCGCCCTCAGGCAGCGCGCGGGCGAGCCAGATCGTCGAATAACCGCCGAGCGTCCCGACTTCGAGGATGCGCTTCGCGCCCGCCACCTGCGCGAGCAGGAAGAGCATCTTGCCCTGCGCCGCCGACACGTCGATCGGCGGCAGACCTTCTTCGGCATTGTTGGCGAGGGTGGTGGCAAGCGCGTCATCATCGCCAAGCAATTTGGCGGCGATATAATCGTCGACGGCTTGCCACCTCTCTCCCATCACCTAGGCCACGGAGGCCGCGTGAATTTCCTTGATCGCGCCGCCGAGCGACGCGTTGAACTCTTCATCGTTCATCTGATGGCGCAGATCTTCGAGCAGCGCACGGCTGAAGCTCGCGATGATGCCCGGGTTCTTTGCCAGCTCGGCGCACGCTTCGAGGCGGGCAAAGCCGCCCGACAGCGCAACGACGCGCAACACCTTCGGATGATCGACGAGCGGCTGGAACAGGCCGGCCTCGGTCGGCAGCGATAGCTTCAGCATCACCGGCGCACCGGTCCAGGCGTCGAGCGCCGCGAGCGTTTCCTCGAGCAGCAGGCGATCCGCCGCGTCGCGCTCGGCGCTCTTGATGTTCACTTCGGGCTCGATGATCGGAACGAGGCCATGCGCCGCGATGCGCGCGGCTTCGGCGAACTGCTGTTCGACGATCGCCTTGATACCCGCCGGATTGGCGAGGTTGACGACGCTGCGCATCTTGGTGCCGAACACGCCCTTGGCGACCGCACGCTCGCAAAGCGCATCGAGACCCAGGTTGGCCTTCATCAGCTGGACGCCATCGGCTTCGTCCTCAAGCCCCTTGTCGACCTTCAGGAACGGCACCACGCCGCGCTCCCAGAGCAGCGCCGGAACCGGCTTTCCGCCGGCATCACCATCCATCGTTCGCTCGAACAGGATCGCGCCGATCACCTTCTCGCCGTTGAAGCAGGGCGCGGTAACGATGCGGCTGCGCATGTCGTGGATGAGGCCGAACATTTCCTCGTCGTTCGAGAAGGCGTCGGCTTCGATGCCGTAACCCTTCAATGCCTTGGGCGTCGAACCCCCGCTCTGGTCGAGTGCGGCGATAAAGCCCTGCCCCGATTTGATCTGGTCAAGCATGGCGGCATGAACGGTGGTCATAGGATCTCCGGTTGTTTGCATACGTATGTGGCGCTGCGCATAGCGACCCCGTGGGCACGATGCAATGCGACGGGGAAGTCTAAGCCTTCAGCGCGTCGACGCCCGGCAACGGCTTGCCTTCCATCCATTCAAGGAAGGCGCCGCCGGCGGTCGAAACAAAGGTGAAATCCTTGCCAACGCCAGCATGGTTGAGCGCGGCGACAGTATCGCCGCCACCCGCGACCGAGATCAACGAGCCTTCGCGCGTCAGTGCCGCTGCGGTCTTAGCAAGCGCGACGGTCGCAGTGTCGAACGGCGGCGTCTCGAACGCGCCGAGCGGGCCGTTCCACACGAGCGTGCGGCAATTCTTGAGCACATCCGCAAGCGCCTCGACCGCCGCAGGGCCGACGTCGAGGATCATCTCGTCTGCAGCGACTTCATGGACATTGACCGTGCGCGTCGGCGGGTTCGGCGCGAACTCTTTCGACACCACGACGTCATAGGGCAAATGGATCGTGCAGCCCGCTGCATCGGCCGCGTCGAAAATCGCATTCGCGGTATCGACGAGATCGTGCTCGCACAGCGATTTACCGACATCGACCCCGCGCGCGGCGAGGAAGGTGTTCGCCATGCCGCCGCCGATGATCAGATGATCGACCTTGCTGACGAGGTTGCGCAGCACGTCGATCTTGCTCGACACTTTCGCGCCGCCGACGACCGCGGCGACGGGATGCTCGGGATTGCCGAGCGCGGCGTCGAGGGCCTTGAGTTCGGCCTCCATCGCGCGGCCGGCGTACGCGGGAAGCCGGCGAGCAATGCCCTCGGTCGACCCATGCGCGCGGTGCGCCGCCGAAAAGGCGTCGTTGACGTAGAGATCGCCGATCTCGGCTAATGCATTGGCAAAGGCCGGATCGTTCGTTTCCTCACCGGGATAGAAACGCGTGTTTTCCATCACCGCGACGTCACCCGCCGCGAGCACTGCGATTCCTGCCTTCGCGCCCTCGCCCACCGCTTCGGGGATGAACATCACCGAATGGCCAAGCACATCCTCGACGCCGCCCATGACGAGCGACAGCGACTGAGTCGGGTTCTTCGCGCCTTTCGGCCGTCCGAAGTGCGCGAGAAGCAGGACGATCGCGCCCTTGTCCGACAGCTCGCGGATCGTCGGCATCGCTGCCTGAATCCGCGTCGCATCGCTGACCGCGCCTTCGAACAGCGGGACGTTGAGGTCGACGCGCACGAGTACGCGCTTGCCGGTGACGTCACCGATATTGTCGAGGGTCTTGAACGCGGTCATCGACGTTTCCCTTCAGCTCAGAGGAACTTGGCGATCACGCCCGCGGTGTCGATCATGCGGTTCGAGAAGCCCCATTCATTGTCGTACCAGCTCAGCACGCGCACCAACTTGCCGTCGATCACCGAGGTTTCGAGGCTGTCAATCGTCGAGCTCGCCGCATTATGGTTGAAGTCGATCGAAACCAGCGGCTCTTCGGTATAGCCGAGCACGCCCTTCAACGGGCCTTCGGCAGCCGCCTTGAGCACCGCGTTGACTTCTTCCTTGGTGGTGTCGCGGAGCGGCGTGAAGGTCAGGTCGACGACCGACACGTTCGGGGTCGGAACGCGGATCGACGAACCATCGAGCTTGCCCTTCAGCTCGGGCAGAACCAGCCCGACGGCCACCGCCGCACCGGTCGAGGTCGGGATCATCGACATCGCGGCAGCGCGGGCGCGGCGCGGGTCGTCGTGGATCTGGTCGAGGATCTTCTGGTCGTTGGTATAGGCGTGGATCGTGGTCATCAGGCCGCGTTCGATACCGATCGCCTCGTGCAGCACCTTGGCAAAGGGCGCGAGGCAATTGGTTGTGCACGACGCGTTCGAGATGATCAGATGATCGGCGGTGATCTTGTCGTCGTTGACGCCGTAAACGACGGTCAGGTCGACTTCCTTAGCGGGCGCCGAGATCAGCACGCGCTTCGCGCCAGCGTCGAGATGCTTCTGGCCGCCGGCCTTGTTGGTGAAGAAGCCGGTGCATTCCATCACGATGTCGATGCCGTTCGCAGCATGCGGCAGAGCGGCGGGGTCACGCTCAGCGGTCACCTGGATGCGCTTGCCGTTGATGATCAGGTCGTTGCCGTCGACTTCGACGCTGCCGTTGAAGGCGCCGTGGACCGAGTCATGGCGAAGCAGCCGGGCATTCGCCTTGGCATCGCCCAGATCGTTGATCGACACCAGCTCGAGATCGTGGTCGCTACGCTCCAGAATGGCGCGAGCCACATTGCGGCCGATGCGTCCGAAACCGTTGATTGCAACCTTCACTGCCATGTCGAAACGTCCTTTCTGCGTGGGATAAGCCGGTCCTAGTTGCCGAGCCGAGCCATGATCTGGGGGGTGATAGCATCGGCGGTAAGGCCGAAATGCTTGAATAGGTCTTCAATCGGAGCCGAGGCGCCGAAGCTGTCGATGCCGAAGCGCAGGCCGTGACGGCCGGTATAGCGTTCCCAGCCGAAGGTCGTGCCCGCCTCGATCGAGACGATCAGCACATCGTCGGGGAGGATATCGGCCTGATAAGCAGCGGTCTGCTCGTCGAAGAGTTCGGTCGAGACCATCGAGACGACATCAGCGCCGTGTCCCGCGGCCTCAAGCTTGTCGGCGACTTCGATCGCGAGCGAGACTTCAGAGCCGGTTGCGACGAGCACGACTTTGCGCACGGACGCAGCATCGCGAAGGCGGTAACCGCCTTTCAGGCACAGATTTTCGGTGACGTCATGGCGCAGCGGCGGGAGGTTCTGGCGCGTCAGGGCGAGCAGCGATGGCCGGCTTTCCTGCGCGAGCGCCAGCGCCCAGCATTCGGCGGTTTCAACCGCGTCGGCGGGACGCAGCACCAGCAGGTTCGGCATCGCGCGCAGCGACTGGAGATGCTCGATCGGCTGGTGCGTCGGACCGTCTTCGCCCAGCCCGATGCTGTCGTGCGTCATCACATAGACGACGCGCTGCTGTTGAAGCGCCGACAGGCGGATCGCAGCGCGGCAATAGTCGGCGAAAACGAGGAAAGTGCCGCCGTAGGGGACGACGCCGCCGTGTAGCGCCATGCCGTTCATCGCCGCGGCCATGCCGAATTCGCGGATGCCGTAATAGATATAGCGGCCCGAATAATCGTCTTTGGTCAGCGGCTTGGTCGACGAAGTTTTGGTATTGTTCGAACCCGTCAGGTCGGCGCTGCCGCCGACAAGCGCCGCAATATCGGCGGTCAGCGCGCCGAGCGTATTCTCCGAAGCCTTGCGCGTCGCAACCTTCGGGGGTTCGGCGACGAGGCCGTCGAGATAGGCCTTGAATGCCTCGCCCGGAACGATCTTGCCGCTCAGCCGATCCTCAAATTCCTTTTTCTTTTCGTAGCTTGCGAGACGATTATTCCAGTCAGAATGAAGCGCCTTGCCCTTTTCGCCAAAGGCAGCCCACGCCGACGCTATGTCGGCGGGAATGTCGAACGGCTCGGCGGTCCAGCCGAGTTCCTTGCGCGCGGCCGCAACCTCGTCGGCGCCGAGCGGCGAGCCGTGCGTCGCCGAAGTGCCCTGCTTGTTCGGCGCGCCGAAACCGATGACGGTGCGGCATGCGATCAACGACGGGCGCGGATCGGCGAGCGCGGCGTCGATCGCGCGACGAATATCAGCGGGATCGTGGCCGTCGCAGCTTTCGACATGCCAGCCGGTCGCCGCATAGCGCGCCAGGATGTCCTCGCTGGTCGACAGGTCCGTCGATCCGTCGATGGTGATCTTGTTGTCGTCCCACAATACTGTCAGGCGACCAAGGCCAAGGTGGCCGGCGAGCCCGATGGCTTCGTGGTTGATCCCTTCCATCAGGCAGCCGTCGCCCGCGATCACCCAGGTGCGGTGGTCGACGAGGTCATCGCCGTAGATCGCATTGAGGTGGCGTTCGGCGATCGCCATGCCGACCGAGGTCGCGAGTCCCTGCCCCAGCGGCCCGGTCGTCGTTTCGACGCCCGCGAGCTCGAAATTCTCGGGATGTCCCGCGCACGGGCTGTGCAGCTGGCGGAAATTGCGGATGTCGTCCAAAGTCGGCCGTGCATAGCCGGAGAGATGCAGCGTCGCATAAGCGAGCATCGAGCCGTGCCCTGCCGACAAAACGAATCGGTCGCGGTCGGCCCATTTGGGGTCCGCCGGATCGAACTTCAGATAGTCCGAGTAAAGGACGGTGGCGACGTCGGCCATGCCCATCGGCATCCCCGGGTGGCCGCTGTTTGCGGCCTGTACGGCATCCATCGCAAGCGCGCGGATTGCGTTGGCGAGCTGACGTTCGGGCAGTGTCATTGGTCCCCCGGGAAATGGCTGGGCTGGCACCGGACGCTACGTCCGGTTCGATGCGGACAGCCCTTTGCGGCGGCGGGGGCAGGAGTCAACCGCCCGTGACGCAAAATCGGCGCATTTTCGACCGACAGGGCAATTGCACGCCCTCCCCGGCACTGCTAACCCTTCGTCATGGAACTCGATCTCGACGAATCCAGCTTGGCCATAGGCCGCATCGAACGCGCACTGAGCCGCATCGAAAAGGCACTCGCCGACCGGGCGAACCGGCCCGAATCGGCCGTCGCAGCCCCCGCCGCCGACCAGTCGGCGCTGAAGGCCGAGGTTGCCGCTGTCATCGGCGAACTCGACCGGCTGATCGCGGAGGCCGACCGTGGCTGACGTGAAACTCACGATCGCGGGACGCCCCTATGACCTCCATTGCGAGGATGGGCAGGAATCGCAGCTCCTTCAGCTTGCCGACGTCGTCGACGAAAAAGCCCGCGCGATGCCGGGGGGGACCGAGGTTCGCCAGCTTCTTTTCGCCGCGCTGATGCTCGCCGACGATGCGCAGGAAGCGAAGGGCAAAGTCGAAAAGGCCGAGCCCCAATCCGATTCGCTGCGTGCTGCGGTTGCGCTCGCCGAAAGCCGCGAGGCGGCGGCGCGCGACGAACTGCGCGCGGCGATGACGCGCGAGCAGTCGGCACTCAAGGAGCTGGAGACCGCGCGTCAGGCGAGTTCGGCCGCAGCCCCTTCCGCGAAACCATCGCATGATCGTGCACTGCTGCAAATTGCCGACCGCATCGAGGCACTAGCTGCGAAAGTCGAGCAACTCCCTTGAGCAAGCGGGCCCGCGCCCCTACATAGGGGATGGCGGGTACTGCCCGGCACGAGCTTTTGCGAAAATCCCTGAGGCGATACATCATCCTAGGGGGCTGTCCCTGCCCGGACCCTGGTCCGACGTACATGGTCCCCACCTGACGTTACTGGCGTCAGAGGACTTTCCAGCAAACGACCTCGGCGGTCCCGCCAACCACCCGAAGTCCCAGAGGAGGCGATGACCAACTTGTCCGCCAATCTGGTCCAGCAAAAACAGAAGTTGCGCGAAAAGCTGCGCTTTCGCCGCAAGCATTTCGCGGCGAATCTCGACGGGATGGCGCAATTGGCAGCCTTTCGCGCGCTGCCCGCTCCGCTGTCCGATCTTCTCGCCGATCATGCCGTCGTTGGCGCCTATGCCGCGTGGGGCGACGAGCCCGATATTATGCCGATGTTCTCCGGTCTTGCAGAAGCGGGCGCACTCGCCCTGCCCCACCATGCCGGGCGGATCGCCGAAATGGACTTTCGCCATTGGCGGCCCGCCGAAACGCTGGTGAAGGGCCCTTGGGGCACGCGCCAGCCCGCGGACGATGCGCCCTTGGCAACGCCCGACCTCATCTTCTGCCCGCTCGTCGGGTTCGATCGCCAAGGCGGCCGGATCGGCCAGGGAGGCGGGCATTATGATCGCTATTTCTCGGCGCACCCCGATGCCTTGCGGATCGGGATTGGATGGTCGGTGCAAGAAATCGACGACGCCCCGAGCGAATCGACCGACATCGCGCTCGACGCGGTCCTGACCGAACAAGAATTCATCCTTTGTGGAGACCGTTTGTGAGCCAACCACCCGCCGATCCCCAGCCCAGTTGGCGCAAGCCTGCCGGCATGTTCCTGATTCTGGCGCTAATCGCGGTGTGGACGGGCATTGTCGTCAGCGTGTCACCCTGGGTAGGTACATGGCCGGTACTGGTGCAGGCGATCTTCTATCTGGTTGCGGGGATCGTCTGGATCCTGCCACTGAAGCCGCTGCTGCGCTGGATGGAATTGGGGAAATGGCGCGGCTGAAGCGCCGCGCCATTTTTCCCGATTTCCAGCGATGGAATGGTCCCAAGACGCGGTGGCCATTCCGTCCTAAAATGGAAGGAATGGCGCGAGTGACGGGGCTCGAACCCGCGACCTCCGGCGTGACAGGCCGGCACTCTAACCAACTGAGCTACACCCGCGTGTGCTTGGGAGCCGCGCCAATATGGCGCTCGTCCCGACCTGTCAACCGTCGCTTTCCTCATGCGTGCGATTTAATCGATCGCGCACATCGTCGGTCGTCGTCAAAGTGCCATGTTCGAAGAGGAAACCCGCCAGATCGGGGGTGCCGGTCGATGCGAGCACCGTCTGCAGGATGAGCAGCAGCGGCACCGCCAGCAGCGCGCCCGGCGTCCCCCACACCCATCCCCAGAAGCTCAAGGAAACGAGAATCAGCAGCGGATTGATCGTCAGGCGCTTGCCGAGCACCAGCGGCGTGATCAGATTCGCCTCAACCAGATGGACGCCGATGAAGATCAACGCGGGCAGCAGCGCGAGTCCGACGGCGTCGAACGTCATCAGCCCGCCGAGCCCGAGCAGCACCGCGGCGACGATCGGCCCCAGATAGGGGACGAAATTGCAGATGCTGACGATCCCACCCCACATGAAGGGCGATGGCATCCCCAGCGCCCAGAGCAGGAGTGAGACGGTCAGGCCGAGAATCGCGTTGATCATCGTGATCGTCGCCAGATAGTCAGCGGTCGCATCGACGACATTCTGGATCACCCGCGCGGTCTGCATCGCGCCGTCGAAGCTGCCGCGCCGCCGGATCGTGCCTTTGCGCAGTCGCGTCCAGCCCGACAGGAAGAAGAAGATCACGAGCACCGCGAAAAAGAGCTGTATCGCGGCCGAGGGCGCCGACGAGATGAAATAGTCGACCACCGACGTCGGCGCTGTCGCGGCCACCGCCTGCGCCGTCGCCTCGGTCCCGCTCGCCACTGACATCAGCGTGCGATCTACGAAGCGTTGCAGCGTTGAATAAAAGTCGATGAGCGGCGCCAGATTGCTCTGAATGCGGGGGATCGATTCAGGAATGCGCGCAAACCAGCCGGTGGCGGGCACGACGATGATCGCGAGCGCTGCGTTGATAATCGCCAGAAAGACAGCAAGCGCGAAGAAAGCCGCGAGCGCCGACGGCAGGCCGCGCCGTTCGAGCCATTCGAGCAAGGGAACGAGCGCGATCGCAATAACGATCGCAGCCGTAAGCGGCAGGAAGAATTCGGCGCCCGCCTGCAAAGCAAACGGCAGTATGAGACAGAAGCTGGCGCCAAAAAGGAGTGCGAGCGCGGCGAGGAGCCGGTCGCGGCGGAAATCGTCGATCTCGATCTGGTGCAACGGATTGAGGCGCGGTGGACGCCCATCCTTGCTGCCCCGCTCCTCCGCCACCCCTGCTCTCCTCGTTAACTGCCTCGTCTTACGCGAGCTTTGGTTTCCGCGCCAGTCGCCCCGTTTTGCGACGAAATCGGCACACGCCCTGTCCCTATCTGGGTCAAAACGCGTCTTCCTTCCCGCTTTTTAACCAGAAATTACCCTTTATCGGCGACTGACGGCTCCAAGGACCAACCTATTCGGAGTCAAAGTGATGGTGATAGCGCCTGTGGGGGGCGCGAAGCATCGGCTTCTTCCCTCTTATTCAATCATTCCCGTGCTGGCCGCGCTCGCGCTGCCGACACAGGCTGAGGCCGCCGGCACACGCGCCGGCTCGACCATCAGCAATACCGCGAGCGCGAGCTTCGATACGGGCGGCGGCACGGCGACGGTCGATTCGAACCGCGTCGACCTGCTCGTCGACGAACTGCTCGACGTAACGGTCGATTCAAGCAATCCCGCCGACGTTCCGACGACGCCGGGGGCGACGGGCCAACTGCTGACCTTCTTGGTCACCAATAACGGCAACGGCGTCGAAGCGTTCGGGCTCGCGACGATCGCGAACGCCGGCGGCGACAATTACGATCCCGCCGTCGCGCAAATCTATCTCGACAACGGCGACGGTCTTTTCGACGCGAGCACCGATACGCTCTATACTGCGGGCGCGAACGATCCCTCGCTCAATCCCGACCAGAGCATCGCCGTCTTCGTTCTCGCGACGACGCCGGGCACCGTGGTCGACGGCAATCGGGGCATCGTCAGCCTCGTCGCGGCGGCGAAGACGGGCACCGGCGATCCCGGTGACAGCTTTGCCAGCGAAGGCGAAGGCGGCGGCGACGCCGTCGTCGGCTCGACCGGCGCCGACGGGCAGGATGCGGGCGCGTTCATCGTGTCGGCCGCGACCGTCACGCTCGTCAAATCGGCGGTGGTCACCAATTCGCTCGGCACGGCCGGCCCGGTCCCGGGCGCGACGATCACCTATACGATCGTCGCCACGGTCGCGGGCAGCGGTTCGGTCAGCGGCCTTGCGATCACCGACAATATTCCCGCGGACACCAGCTATGTTCCCGGCTCGATCGCACTCGGCGGCAGCGGGCTGTCCGACGCGGCCGACGCCGATGCGGGCGACTATAACGGCACGCGAGTCAACGTCGCGCTCGGCACCGTCGCCGGCGGCCAGACCCGCACCGTCACCTTCCAGACCAAGATCGATTGATGGAGATGCGTATGCGCACCGCCCTTTTCCTTTTGCTCGCCATGCTCGCACCCGGCCAAGCGTTCGCGGCAAACCAGGTCGCGCTCGACAATGCGGTGTTCGTCGAACGCGTGTCGACCGACGCGCAGGGCAAACAGCGGATCATACTCGAAGAACCGAAGGTGGTCGTTCCCGGCGACCGGCTCGTCTTCGTGCTCAACTATCGCAATGCCGGTGCGCAGCCGGCCGACAAGTTCGTGATCACCAACCCGCTGCCCGCAGCGGTCCGCTTCGCGGACGCGGGCGATACACGGCCCATGGTTTCGGTCGACGGCGGCAAGCAGTGGGGACTGCTCGCCGACCTCTCGGTTCCGATGACCGACGGCACGCACCGCGCGGCGCAGCCCGCCGACGTCACGCACGTCCGCTGGGCTTTCCAGAAGCCGATCCCGGTCGGCGGCTCGGGCAAGCTCATCTTTCGGGGAGTTGTCAAATAGCGAAGGAATAAAACCGCTTAACGGTTGCCAGCGGTGGGGAAACGGCAACCAACATAAAGCCCAGGAGCTCAGCTATGACCAGCAAGCTGACTTATATGGGTGCCATCGGTCTGGCGGCGCTTTCGAGCGTTGCCGCCACGCCGGCGTTTGCCGCCGGAACGACCGCGGGCACCACGATCACGAATACCGCCACCGTCGACTATCAGGTCGGGGGCGTCGCACAGGGACAGCAGTCGGCGTCGAACAACTTCACCGTCGACCGCAAGATCAACCTGCTTGTCGAAGAGGTGGGGACGGTCACGACCAGCGTCGTGCCCGGCCAGACAAACGCCGTCACGACGTTCCAGCTGACCAACAGCTCGAACGAAGTCCTCGACTTCGCGCTCGTCGCGTCGCAGATCACGGGCGGGACCGCCGCGCACGGCGGCACCGACACGTTCAACGCCAATAACTTCCGTATTTATCGCGACAATACGGTAACGGGCACCATCGGCAGCTGGGACGCGGGCGACACTCTGCTTACCGGCTATGTCGACGAACTCACCGTCGATACAGCGATCCGGCTCTTTGTCGTCGCCGATATCCCGGCGGCGCTCGCCAATAATGCCGTCGCCGGTGTGACGCTGCGCGCAACGGCGCGCGAAGGCGGGCTTGCCGGCACACAGGGCACGGCGATCACCGAAACCACCGGTGCGAACACGGCGGGCAAGGATACGGTCTTTGCCGACATCGCCGGCGTGGCGGGCGACGTCGCGCGCGACGGTTCGCATAGCGACAACGACGACTACACCGTGCAGACGGCGACGCTGACGGTCACCAAGAGCAGCCGCGTCATTTCGGATCCGTTCAACAACACAACGAATCCGAAGCTGATCCCGGGCGCGGTGGTCGAATATTGCATCGCGGTCGCCAACACCGGCGGCGCCGCGGCGACGTCGGTGGTGATCAATGACCCGGTTCCGGGCCAGTTGACGTTCAATGCGGGCACGATCCTGCTGGGCGGCACGGTCACCAGCGGCACGTGCGATTTCAACGGCACCGCGGGCGGCAGCTACGCCGCACCGAACGTGTCGGGCACGATCGCCTCGATCGCCGCCGGCGCTGCTAGCACGCTCGTCTTCCGCGCGACCGTCAACTGATCGGACAACCGATGGAGCAGCGGGTGCGGCCCAAAAACCGCCTCCCGCTGCTCCCTTCGGGGCTGAAATGGCACTCCGCTCGAAATTTTCCGGCCTTGTGACCGCCTTGGTCGCGGCAGCGATGCTGCCTGCGATATCCCCGGCGTATGCACAGGTGATCACGAACACGGCTTCGGCGCAGTGGACGCATGACGGGCAGCCCGGTCAGGCGCTGTCGAACCGCGTCGACGTGACGGTCACGGCGCGTCCGCCCGAGCCGCCGACGATCACCACCTATCGGCTGGTGGATGGCGGCGGCAACAAATCGGTAGCGCTCGCACCAACGCAATGCAGCCGTCCCGCAGCGCGCAGCGCGACGAACACGATCGATCTCGGCGGCGTCTATGAGAGCATCTCGACCGCTCCTGCATCGCTGCAAAGCACCGACAATTTCCGCGCCGGCGAAGTACTTGTCGTCGGGGTCACGCTTGCATCGGCGAACGCCGATCCACAGGTGCGTGATACCCTTCCGGTCGTCCTCGAACTCGAAAACGGCGATCGCGAGGCGATCACCCTGACCGAGACCGCAAATGACAGTGGCGAATTCGTCGGCATCATCAACACGATCGGCGTCCCGCCAGCCGTTGTTGCCGGCGATTGCCGCCTGTCGGTCAATCCCGGTGCACCGCTGACGCTACGCGTCACCGATCAGGCGAACGCCAGCCTCGTTGCGCTCGCGACGATTGACTTCCTCGTCGATCCGTTCGGCATTGTGTTCGACAGCGGGGACGGCGCCCCCATTGCCGGAAGCCGCGTGACGATCATCGACGCCGCGACCGGCCGGCCCGCGCAGGTATTTGGCGACGACGGCGTCTCAGCCTATCCGTCGAGCGTCGTCACCGGCCAGCCCGTCACCGATGCAGGCGGCACGACTTACAATTTCCCGCCGGGCGACTATCGCTTTCCCTTTGTCGCGCCGGGAACCTATCGCCTGATCGTCGCGCCGCCTGCGCCCTATACCGCGCCGTCGAAATCGAGCGCCGCCGACCTCGCCGGCCTGCGCCGCCCCGACGACGGCCTCCCCTTCACGATCACCGGTGCGAGCTATGGCAATGCCTTCACGCTCAACAGCCCCGCGCCCGTCCGCGTCGACATTCCCGTCGACCAGCCGGGCCTGCCGCTGATCCTGCGCAAAACGACGTCGACTCAGGTCGCGGTGCCCGGCGACGTGATCCAGTATCGGATCGAGGTCGCGAACCGCGACGCGCGCCGCAACACTGGGGCGGTGACGGTGCGCGACGTGCTCCCCGCCGGCATGCGCCTGCGCGCCGATACGGTGCGCGTCGATGGCGTGCGTGTGACGGCCGATGTCACCGCCAACGGCCGCGAGTTCGCTGTCACGCTGCCCACCATCGCGGCGTCGCGCTCAGCGCTGCTGACCTATCTGGCCGAAGTCGTCGTGTCGGCGCAGCCCGGCAATGCGCTCAATCGCGCCACCGCGACCGATAACCGCGGTTCGACGAGTAACGTCGCCGAAGCGACGATTTCGATCAAACGCGACCAGCTCGGCGACCGCATGACAGTCATCGGCCGGATCACCGACGGCGGCTGCACCGTCGATCCGGGTAAAGCCGACGGCATTATGGGCGTCCGCGTGATGCTGCAGGACGGCAGCTATACCGTCACCGACGAGGATGGGCGCTATCATTTCGAGGGCGTGCGCCTCGGCCTGCACGTCGTGCAAATCGACCCGTCGACCTTGCCGCTCGACCGCGAGGCGATCGACTGCGCGCGTTCGACGCAGAGCGCCGGCAGCCCGATCTCCCGCTTCGTTGAAGGCCGCGGCGGTGCGCTGAAGCGCGCCGACTTCCGCGCCGTCGCGAGTGCGCCCCGCGCCGCGCCGATCAAGGCGGCCATCGAGGCGCCGAAGGTGCTGAGCGATCCCGAAGCCGCTGGCGCGGGTCGCGACTGGCTCGCGGGTCAGGCGCGGGGCATCGGCTGGCTGTTCCCCGACACCGACCACAACCCGCGCGCGAAAGCGATCCGCGCCGCGATCAAGCACGCCCCCGGCCAGAAAGTGATGCTCCGCGTCAACGGGAAGCCCGCCGACGCGCTGACGTTCGAGGGCGTGAACAAATCCGCCGACGGCAGCGTCGCAGTCAGCCTGTGGCGCGGGCTCGAAATCCGCGAGGGCGAAAACCGTCTCGTGGCCGAAGTGACGGACGCGAACGGCGTGACCATCGAAACGCTCGAACGCACCGTCCATTATTCGATCACCCCGATGCGCGCGTCGCTGATCCGTGAAAAGTCGGTGCTGGTCGCCGATGGCGTGACGCGCCCGGTGATCGCGGTGCGCCTGACCGATCGCGACGGCAAGCCGATCCGCGCGGGACTGACGGGCGATTTCGCCGTCCCCGCGCCCTATTATCCCGCGGTCGAAGCCGATGCGCAGCAGGCGCGCCAGCTCGCTGGCCTCGAACGCGCGCAGCCGGTGTGGAAAATCGATGGCGACGATGGCATCGCCTATATCGAACTCGAACCGACCACCGCGTCGGGCACGCTCGCGATGGACTTCACCTTCCGCGACGACAAGGTGACTCGCAAGCAGACGATCGAAACCTGGCTCGACCCGGGCAATCGCCCGTGGACGGTGGTAGGTTTTGCCGCCGGCACCCTTGGCTATAATACGCTCGATGACCGGATGGAGCCGGTGGCGGAGACGCTCGACGATCTAAACGCAGACGCCCGTCTTGCCCTGTACGCAAAAGGCCGCGTGCGCGGAAAGTGGCTGATGACGCTGGCCTATGACAGCGACAAGGACAAGGATGACACGCGGTTCGGCGGCGTGATCGATCCGCGCGCCTATTACACCATCTACGCCGACCGCAATGAGACGCGTTACGACGCCGCGTCGGTGCGCAAGCTCTACCTCCGCCTCGAACGCCCGCAATTCTATGCGATGTTCGGCGATATCGAGACAGGGATTTCGGAACCCGAGCTCGCCCGATACCAACGCGCGCTCAACGGCGGCAAGGCCGAATACCGAGGCCGCAACATCGCGGCGACCGTCTTCGTCGCCGACACGCCATACCGTTTCCGCCGCGACGAGATTCAGGGCAATGGCCTGACGGGTCCGTACCAGCTCGGCGCCAAAGACATATTACCGAACAGCGAGCGGATCGTCATCGAGACGCGCGACCGGCTGCACAGCGAACGCATCGTCGACAGCGTCAGCCTGTCGCGCCACGTCGATTACGACATCGACTATCTGTCGGGCACCATCCGTTTCCGCGAGCCAGTGCTCAGCCGCTCGTCGAACCTCGATCCGCAGTTCATCGTCGCCGAATATGAGGTCGATGGCGTTGGCCAGCGCGTGCTCAACGCCGGTGGGCGCGTCAGCTATCAGTCGAACGAAGAGAAATTGCGAGTCGGCGCGACCTTCATCCACGACGAGGACGGAAACGCCAAGACCAACCTCGGCGGCGTCGATGCACGCTATCGCCCGACCATCGAGACCGAGGTCCGTGCCGAACTCGCGGTCAGCGATGCCAAGGCGACCAATGACAGCACCGCCGCCGGTGGCACTGCAAAGGCATGGTTGATCGAGGCCGAGCATCACAGCAGCAACGCCGACTTCCTCGCCTATGTCCGCGAGCGTGAGGCCGGCTTCGGCACCGGCCAGCTCAACAGCAGCGAGAATGGCACGCGCAAATTCGGTTTCGACGCACGCGTAAAAACCAGCCGCAACCTGTCGGTGACCGGCAGCGCATGGCAGGAGGATTATCTCGAAACGAGCGCACGTCGCCGCGCCGCCCGCGCCCTGATCGAATATGACAATGGCACCAGCGTCGCGCGCGCCGGGCTGACGCACGCCGACGACCGCCTGACCGACGGCACGCGCAATCGCTCGAATATCGTCCAGCTCGGCGCGACGCAGCGGCTGTTAAACAAGCGGCTCGAACTCGACGCACAGACCGAGTTCGCGCTCGGCAGCAAGGATGCCAGCATCGATTTCCCGATCCGTCATCGCCTCGGCGCGCGCTACGCGATCAATCGCGACGTCAATCTGGTCGGCAGCTACGAAATCGCCGACGGCGACACGATCAAGGCACGCACCGCGCGGCTCGGCTTCGACCTGACGCCCTGGTCGGGCGCGCGCCTGCTCGCGACCGCGAACCAGCAGGAAATTGGCGAATATGGCCCGCGCAGCTTTGCCGCTTATGGCCTGTCGCAGTCGCTGAAGCTCGGCGAACGCTGGTCGGTCGATGTATCGGTCGATGGCAATCGCACCATCGGCGGCATCAACGCGCGCGACGTGCTCAATGTCGACCAGCCGATCGCCTCAGGCGGGTTCCTCGGCGGCAACGGCACACTGACGGAGGATTTCCTCGCGATCAGCACCGGCGCCACCTACCGCGCAGACCGCTGGACGCTCACGGGCCGCGCCGAATATCGCGATGGCGAGATCGCCAATCGTTACGGCCTGACGCTCGGCGGGCTGCGTCAGCTTGGCGAAGGCCGTGCGCTCGGCGCACTCTTCACTTACGCGAAGGCAAGCGGTGCCGGCGCCGCGCCGACGACCGAGGTGATCCAGTTCGAAATGAGCTGGGCGCATCGCCCCGCCGATTCGCAGATTTCGTGGCTCAACAAGAGCGAGTTCCGTTCGGATAAGGTTCGCCACGCGGTCGCGGGTCAGGCCGGCCCGATCGGCGGCCCGTCGCTGACGATCGACGGCGACGCGACGAGCCGCCGCCTGCTCAACAGCCTGTCGGTGAACTGGATGCCGCTCGGCGAGCGCGGATTCGGCGACGGCTCGTACGAGCGTACCGAAATCGGCTTTTTCTGGGGCACACGCTATAATTTCGATCGTTTCGGCGCCGATGACGTCAAGGGCTGGTCGAATTTGATCGGCGCCGACTTCCGCTTCAACCTAGGCGAGCATGTCGACGTTGGTGCATCGGGCACCGCGCGCGTCGGCACCGATGCCGATACCGTCAGCTGGGCGGGCGGCCCGACCGTCACGCTGGCGCCGATGACGAATGCGAACATCACCTTCGGCTATAATTTCGCGGGCTTCCAAGACCGCGACTTCGAAGACGCGCGCTTCTCGCGCTCGGGCGCCTATGTGACCTTCAAGCTGAAGTTCGACCAGACGAGTTTCGCGGGGCTGGGATTGTAACCAGCTCGCGCGCGTAGCGAAGCAATCCGGGGCGAGCGTCCACGGCCCCGGATTGCTTTGTACTAATCTCAGTCCGCGTACTAATCTCAGTCCGCGAACAGCAAGACCGGCGTCTCGACCAGCTTCTTGAGCGCCTGCACATAGCTCGCTGCATCCCAGCCATCGACGACGCGGTGATCGCAGCTGATGGACAGGTTCATGAGCTTTGCCCTGCGAATGTCGTCGCCATCGAAGACGGGGCGTTCGACGATCTTGTTCGGGCCGATGATCGCGACTTCGGGACGATTGATGACCGGGGTCGTTGCGATGCCGCCGAGCGGGCCGAGCGAGGTCACGGTGAGCGTGCCGCCGGTCAATTCCTCGACCTTCGCCTTGCCGGTGCGCGCGGCTTCGGCAAGACGCGTGATCTCGCTCGCGAGCTGCCACACATTCTTGTCCTGCGCGTCGCGGATCACGGGGACCATCAGCCCGGCGTCGGTCTGCGTCGCCATGCCGAGATGCACCGCGCCATAGCGCGTTACCACGCCGGCCTCATCGTCGTAGCGGGCGTTGATCATCGGGAATTGCGGGATCGTGCGGCAGATCGCGACGATCAGGAAGGGCAGCATCGTCAGTTTCGGGCGGCCGCCGCGATTAGCATTCAAATCAGCGCGCATCGCTTCGAGCGCGGTGACGTCCATTTCCTCGACATAGGTAAAGTGCGGGATCGCGCGCTTCGAGGCCGCCATATTCTCGGCGATCTTGCGGCGCATGCCGATGACCTTGATCGGCTCGTCGGCGCGGGCGCGGCTGGCGCCGGGGGCGTGATAGCCCTGCCCACCGCTGTAGCGCAGGAAGGCGTCGAGATCGGCATGGCGGATGCGGTCGCCTTCGGCCTGTACTTGGCCAAGATCGACGCCGAGATCCTTGGCGCGCGCGCGGACTGCGGGAGAAGCCAGAACCGGCTTTTCATGATCGGCGGCAGCAACCGGCGTCGGCGCGGGTGCCGGAGCGGGAGCCGCAACGGGCGCAGGCGCAGCAACCTCGGCCACCGAGATTTCCTCCGCGCCCGGCGTTTCCGCTAAGATTTCCTGTTCGACCGGCGTGTCAGCCGGCGGCGCTTCGACATCGCCGTCGCCATCGGTCTCGATCACCGCGAGCGTCGATCCGATCGGGATCAGGTCGCCGACCTCGCCCGCCAGTTCGACGACGATCCCCGAAACGGGCGATTCCATTTCGACGGTCGCCTTGTCGGTCATCATGTCGGCAAGCTGCGCGTCTTCCTCGACGCGCTCGCCGATCTTGACGTGCCAGGCGACGATTTCGGCCTCGGCAATGCCTTCGCCGATGTCGGGCAGACGGAATGAATAACGGGCCATGGCGTCAGTCCTTCAAAATCTTGGTCAGCGCGGTCGCGATGCGCACCGGGCCGGGGAAATAGGCCCATTCGAGGCTATGCGGATAAGGCGTGTCGAAGCCGGTGACGCGTTCGACCGGCGCCTCGAGGTGATAGAAGCAGCGTTCCTGCACCAGCGCGGCGAGTTCGGCGCCGAAGCCCGAAGTGCGCGTCGCTTCGTGGATGATCAGACAGCGGCCGGTCTTTTTCACCGACGCCTCGATCGCGTCGATATCGAGCGGCAGCAGCGTGCGCAGATCGATGATCTCGGCATCGACGCCCATTTCCTCGACGATCGTCCTGGTGACATGGACCATCGTGCCATAGACGAGAATGGTGAGTGCTTCGCCCGAACGCACCGTCGCGGCCTTGCCGAGTTCGATACGGTAATAGTCTTCGGGTACCGCGCTGGCATCATGCTTCGACCAGGGCTCGACCGGACGATCATAGTAACCGCTGAACGGGCCGTTGTAGATGCGCTTGGGTTCGAGGAAGACGACGGGGTCGTTATCCTCGATCGCCGCGATCAGCAGGCCCTTGGCATCATAGGGATTCGACGGGATCACCGTCTTCACGCCGCAGATATGCGTCATGATGCTCTCGGGCGACTGGCTGTGCGTCTGGCCGCCGAAGATGCCCCCCCCGAACGGCGTGCGCACCGTCATCGGACAGATGAAGTCGGCCGCCGAGCGGTAACGCAGGCGCGCCGCTTCGCTGACAAGCTGGTCGAGCCCCGGATAGATATAATCTGCAAACTGGATCTCGGGGACCGGGCGCAGGCCGTACGCGCCCATGCCCACCGCAACACCGATGATCCCGCATTCGTTGATCGGCGTATCGAACACGCGCGTCTTGCCATGCTTCTTCTGCAAGCCAGCCGTGGCGCGGAACACGCCGCCGAAGAAGCCAACGTCCTCGCCCATCACGACCATGTTCGGGTCGCGTTCGAGCATGACGTCCATGGCGCTGTTGATCGCCTCGATCATGTTCATGGTCTTGGTGGCGGTTTGGGTTGAGCCAAGATTTTCGGGCGTCATCATTCGGGCTTCCAATTGGGGCCGAACTTGGCCTCTTGCTCGGCGAGCATCTGCGCGCATTGTTCCTTGAGATGCCAGGGCAGCTCTTCGAATACGTCATCGAACATCGTCTCGAACGGCTGATGCATACCGTGGCCGAGAATGCCGAGCTTTTCGGACTGTTTCTGGGTCGTCTTCACCAGATCGTCGAGTTCCTTCGCCTGCGCCTCATGGCGTTCCGCATCCCATTCGCCGAGCGTTTCCAAATGCTGGCGAAGCCGCGCGATCGGGTCGCCGAGCGGCCATGCAGTCGCTTCGTCGGCGGGACGATAGGCACTCGGATCGTCCGAGGTGCTGTGGCCTTCGCTGCGATAGGTGAAATGCTCGATCAAGGTCGGGCCGTTGTTCGTGCGCGCGCGATCCGCAGCCCACTGCGTCGCGGCATACACCGCAAGCGGATCGTTGCCGTCGATGCGCAGCCCGGCGATGCCGTAACCCACGGCACGCGCCGCAAAGGTCGTGCGTTCGCCGCCGGCGAAGCCCGAGAAGCTGGAAATCGCCCACTGGTTGTTGACGACGTTGAAGATCACGGGGGCGTTATAGACGGTCGCAAAGGTCAGCGCCGAGTGGAAGTCGCCCTCGGCGGACGATCCTTCGCCGCACCATACGGTCGCGATCCGGCTGTCGCCCTTCGAGGCCGAGGCCATCGCCCAGCCCACAGCCTGAGGATATTGCGTCGCGAGATTGCCCGAGACGCTGAAGAAGCCATGCTCGGGCGCCGAATACATGATCGGCAGCTGGCGGCCCATCAAATGATCGCCGCGGTTCGAGTAGATCTGGTTCATCATCTGGATCAGCGGATAATCGCGCGCGATCAGGATGCCCTGCTGGCGATAGCTGGGGAAACACATGTCGCCGCGGTCGAGTGCCATCGTCGAGGCGACCGAAGTCGCTTCTTCGCCGGTACATTTCATATAGAAGCTGGTCTTGCCCTGCCGTTGCGCGCGGAACATGCGGTCGTCGAACGCGCGCACCAGCATCATATAGCGGAGCATGACGCGCAACCGCTCGGGGGTCAGCTTCGGATCCCACTGCCCCTTTGCCTGCCCGTCGAAATCGAGCACGCGAACGAGGCCATAGCTCAGCTCGCGCATCGCATCGGGCTTGGTCGCTTCGCTCGGGCGCGGGGTCGCTTCGACCGGGGGAACTTCAATATCAACAAAGTCCGGGGTATCGCCGGGGCGATAGCGCGGTTCGGGGATATGAAGCGACAGAGGCGGCAAATTGCTCGCAGGGCGCCGAGGCGTCTCAGGCATATCTTCTTCCCTTTGAGGCGCGAATCGGCGCCTAGTTATATTTCAACCTGGCGACATATTATTACGGTCGCCATACGAATGCAACGATGGCGCTCAGACTGCGACAGGCGCGGAAATATGCGCTTGCGGCGCATATTCCTCGACTGCGAAATCCTCGAACCGATAGTCGAAAATGCTCGAAGGGCGGCGAAGGATGCGCAGCTTCGGGGCCCCGCCCGGAACGCGCGACAGCTGCTGTTCGACCAGCTCGGCGTGGTTCAGATACAAATGCACGTCGCCGCCGGTCCAGACGAGTTCGTGGGCATGAAGGCCCGCCTGCTCGGCAACCATCCGCGTTAGGAGCGCCGCTTCGAAGACATTGAAGGCAAAGCCCAGGCCAAGGTCGCACGAGCGCTGGAACAGCAGGCACGACAGGCCGCCATCGCTGCGCACATGAAACTGATAGGTCATGTGGCACGGCGGCAGCGCCATGCGATCGATGTCGGCGACGTTCCAGCCGGTAAAAATGTGCCGCCGTGACCCCGGATTACTCCGCAGCGAATCGATCAGCGCCGCGATCTGGTTATGTCCCTGGTCGGCGCGGCGAAAAAGTCCCTCGCCTGCCGCTTCGTAACGCGGCCAGTTGACCCACTGGTGACCATAGACCGGGCCTAGGTCACCCCATTTGGCGGCGAAATCATCATCGGCGATGATCCGCCCCTCGAAATCCGCGGCACTGATCTCCTCGCCGGTCGCGCGGCGATATTTGTCGAGCGGCCAGTCGGTCCAGATCTTCACGCCCTGCGAAACGAGCGACTGGATATTGGTATCGCCGGTCAGGAACCACAGGAGTTCGCGCAGCCCCGTCTTCCAATAGACGCGCTTGGTCGTGAGCAATGGGATCGCATCGTCCTTGAGCGAGAATCGCATCGTCTCGCCGAACAGCGAGCGCGTGCCCACGCCGGTTCGGTCGACGCGCTCGTCGCCTTCGACCCAGATGCGCCGCATCAGGTCCAGATATTGAAGTTCATAATGGATGGAATCAGGCAAGACTCGGCTCCCGGCTTTGTCCCTTGGTGCTAGGCTCCGCGCCGCGGGGCGACAAGGGAGCAACATCGGGAACCACATGGCCAGCACCACAAACCCTCCGATGCGGGCCAGTCGGCCGTTGGGAATCACACGCACTGGGCGCATGGGGACGGCGATGACCCTGTTCGAACCCCTCGGCAAAGCGCCGGATCCGTCGGCGCTGACTGGCTTCGTGCCGTGCCAGCTTGAGGATGATGTCGCGCGCCTGTTGCTGCGCCCGATGTTCGATGACGGGCGGGAAACCTTGCTCCTTGCCGCATTCGACGCCTTCGAACGCCTCGTGCGGATCGAACGCGTCGATGGCGACAGCTCGGGCCGCTGCGTTATCCTGCCGCGCGCTTGGCGCACGCTCATCGACGGCGGCATTGCGACGGTCGTTATGGCGCACAACCACCCCTCCGACACGCCCTGGCCGAGCGATGCCGACATCGGCACGACGCACGATGCCGCGCTTTTCCTGCGGACCATGGGCATCGATCTGGCCGATCATCTGATTTTCATTGCGGACGGTCATTTCAGTTTTCGAACTGCCGAAATGCTCTAGTTCCGGCAATCATCTTCAATGTGCCGATTGGCGCTTGAAGTTCACAGATTGCGCGTCTAGAGGACCGCCCTGCCTTCGCGGCGACCCCGGTCGGCGCGCAGATCGGTCGGGGAGTAGCTCAGCCTGGTAGAGCACTGTCTTCGGGAGGCAGGGGCCGGAGGTTCGAATCCTCTCTCCCCGACCAATTTCTTGCATATTGCAGATTCTGCACCGTCTCTTCTTGTAAGTCGGGGCGCAACATCCTAAATCTCTTCTACGCCGCCGTGGTTTTCCCCCTTTCCATCGCGGCGAGTGTCCCGTCATCACTGACGCGGACGCGTCCTCCCTGGACCCTGGCCACCTCGTACTTCGGTACGAGGTGGTTTTTTATTCAGCGGCTTGCGTGAGTATTTCAGCCTCGGGACGCGCGTATCCGGCCGCAGCAACAAGATTCGAGAACCAGCGCGCCAGCCGCGCGATCCGGGCCGCGTCGGGCAAACGCTCGGGCGTCAGATAGAGGCTGCGGTCGATTTCGATCTGCACCGCGTGGATGGCCTCCGCCGGGCGGCCGTGCGTCCGGATGATATGGCCGCCGGCATAGGGCTGGTTGCGCGCGACGGGCTCGTTTAATCGCTCTGCCGACGCCACCGCCAGATCGATCAGCCAGTCACCTGCGGTTTCGCCAAAACGATCGCCGACGATGATTCGCGCGCCGTGCCCCGGCTGGCCCGCCGGAATCGACGGCATCGAATGGAGATCGATCAGGATCGCACGGCCATATTCGTTGCGCGCCGCGGCGAGCACGTCGGTAAGAGCGGCATGATACGGCCGATGGAAGGATTCGAGGCGCCACTCGAGCGCCGCGCCATCGATCGGCCGCTTCCATAGCGGACCGCAATCGGCGAGCCGCGTCGGCACGACACCAAGCCCCGCCCGTTCCTTCCGCCCCGGAGCCGAAAATTGCGCCCGCAACGGCATGGCAACCTCGCCCGGCGCCATCTGTCCCTCGCCGCGATTGAGGTCGGCGACGGCGCGCGCCCACAGGGCATGGACGACCGTCGCACCCGCATCGGCGGCGCCGGCCGCGATCAGGTCGCACCAGCTGTCTTCGAGTCGCTCGAGGTCTGGCCGGCCGACCCGCGCCGCGCTCAATATCTCGGGCGGATAGAGGCGTCCGGCGTGCGGTACCGACACGACGACGGGCCCACTCGCCGCGGGCCGGTTGACAGCGATGGCGGCGGGCGGGATGGTGCGGGACGGCATGATGGATGGGTGGCAAAAAAAGCCGACCGAATCCAGCGCCGCGCGTCAATTTGTTAAATCTCTGACGTTATAGAGGGCGTGACAGAGGGGGCAGCCGACCGGAACCGGCTGCGCCGAAGGACCAGGGAACAGATTTCAACATGATTCGCATTTTGCTGGCCGAAGATGATGACGTGATGCGCGAGTATCTCGCGCGCGCGCTGACCAGCGCCGGCTATCACGTCACCGCGGTCGATCGCGGCACCGCGGCGGTCCCCTATATCGATTCGGGAACCTTCGACCTTTTGCTGTCGGACATCGTGATGCCCGAAATGGACGGGATCGAACTCGCCCAGCACACGGCCAAAGCGGCGCCGCAGACGCAGGTCATGTTCATCACCGGCTTTGCCGCGGTTTCGCTGCGTGCCGAGGAAAATGTGCCGCAGGCGAAGCTGCTGTCGAAACCCTTCCACCTCAAGGATCTGGTGCGCGAGGTCGACAATATGTTCGGTCGCAGCGACCGCTCGAGCCAACAATAACGACGCCGCCGCGCGCGAAGGGCTTGCCAAGTCGCGCCGAGGCATTTAGGGGGCGCGTCACCCCAAGGGATGGGCGTGTAGCTCAGTGGTAGAGCACTGTGTTGACATCGCAGGGGTCGCAAGTTCAATCCTTGCCACGCCCACCATTAAAAACGCCGCCACCCCAACGGGTTGGCGGCGTTTTTGCTTTCAGGCCATGCCTTTCGCCAGGTCGCCGCGCGATGCGTCGCCGATCTGGCTGCCGCCGTCGCAGTCGAGGATCGTCCCGGTGATGTAGCCCGCCGCAGGCGAGCAGAGAAACACCGCCGATTCGGCGACCTCCTCGACCTTGCCCCAGCGCTTCATCGCGATGCGGTCATAATGCGCCTGACGCGTTTCGGCGTCGGGGGCGAGGCGCTTCATCCCCTCGGTATCGGCGATCGGCCCTGGCGAGATACCGTTCACGCGCACGTCGGGCCCCCATTCGAGCGCAAGGACGCGAATCAACTGGTTGATCCCGGCCTTGGCTGCACAGGCATGCGCCTGCAGCGCTGACGCATTAACCGCTTGCCCCGCGGTGATCGCGATCAGCGAAGCGCCCGGACGGCCCAGCAGATCGTGGCATCCGCGGAACACGTTGAACGTCCCGTTGAGGTCGATGTCGACCACGGTGCGAAACGCGTTCGCCGACATGCCGAGCGCCGGGGCGAGAAAATTGCCGGCTGCGCCCGAAATGACGATGTCCATCGGCCCGAGTTCGCCCGCGACACGCTCCATCACGCCGCGGATCGCCGCATAGTCGCGGACATCGCCCGACAGGCCGAGCGCGCCCTTGCCGATGTCCGCCGCCGCGCGTGCCGCCTTGTCGGGGTCGCGCCCGGCCACCGCAACCCTGGCGCCGAGTTCGGCAAAACGCTTGGCGATGCCGAGGTTGATCCCGCTGGTGCCGCCGGCGACGAAGGCAGTCTTGCCCGCCAGCAGATTGTCCCGGAATGTCGTCATGCTACTCTCCCTTCGCTTGGCTCTGAACGACGACGGCACCGATGCGGGGTTGACGGATCGAAACCAGTCGCCTTTTGAAACTGGAACAGACAGCAAGGATGATCCGATGGCAAGTGCCGGCCCGACCTCGAACAGCTTCATCTCGCAGCGGCTGAAGCTGCATTATGTCGACTGGGGCAATCGCGGCGCCCCGCCGCTGCTGCTGGTCCACGGCGGCCGCGACCATTGCCGCAACTGGGACTGGGTCGCGGAGAAATTGCGCGACCGCTATCATATCATTGCGCCCGATCTGCGTGGTCATGGCGACAGCGCATGGTCGCCCGACGGCAATTACGCGATGGACACTTTTGTCTATGACCTCGCGCAGTTGGTCCATCAGCTCGACCTCGGCCCGCTCTCGATCGTCGCCCACTCAATGGGGGGCAATATCGCGCTGCGCTATACCGGCCTCTATCCTGAAAATGTGCGCAAGCTCGTCGCGATTGAGGGGCTCGGCCCCTCGCCCAAGGTGATCGCCGAGCGCGCGAAGACGGGCTATCCCGAACGCTTCCGCAAATGGATCGACGACAAGCGGCAGGCGGCGGGGCGCACCCCGCGCCGCTACGCGACCCTCGAGGATGCGCTCGCGCGCATGATGGGCGAGAACAGCTATCTGACCGAAGCCCAGGCGCGCCACCTGACCGTCCACGGCATCAGCCGCAACGAGGATGGCAGCTGGAGTTGGAAGTTCGACAATTACCTCAACGTCTGGCCCGCCTTCGACATGCCGCACGATGACATCGCCGCGCTATGGGGCGCGATCGCCTGTCCCACGCTTTTGCTCTACGGTGCGAACAGCTGGGCTTCGAATCCCGAGAAGGACGGACGCCTCCGGCATTTCAACACCGCGACGGTGATCGAGTTCGAAAATGCCGGCCACTGGCTGCACCACGACCAGTTCGACCGGTTCATGTCCACGCTAGACGAATTCCTCTAAACGGGTCGCCGGTTGCGCGCCGTGGCGCGCGATGAGAGGCGGCGTGATGGCCTATACGGGGCAGGTTTCGAGGCAGCAGAAGCTCTTGGCGGGCGGCGGAGCGCTGATCGCCGTTGTCGCGGTCGGATTTGGCCTGGCGAGCGGCCTCGATCTCGATGTCGTCCGCAAGGCCAGCGAAGCGATTACCGCAATTGCCCTTCCCGCACCGCCACCACCACGCAAGGAGGTCGTGCCGGTAAAGGCGCCGAGCGAAAAGGCCAGCGGCAAGGCGTCAGCTGCGAACAAGCATGCCAAAGCCGCCGCGGTTGCCGCGCCGCCGCCCAAGCTACCCCCCATCACATCGCCGATTGCTGCCGCTCCGCGCCCCGGCACTGGGAACGACGCGTCGGCCGGCGCGACGCCGAATCCCGGCCCCGGATCGGGCGCAGGCGGACGCGGCGATGGAACGGGCGCGGGCGGCGCGGGCAGCGGGACCGGTGGCGGAACCAAGGCCATCTGGCGCAGCGGTACGATCCGCGACCGCGACTATCCGCGCGAAGCCAGCCGCGCAAAGGCGGGGGGCGAGGTCGAAGTGCGCTTCACCATCGAAACCAGCGGCCGCGTCAGCAGATGCCGGGTGACCCGGTCGAGCGGCGACGCCTCGCTCGACGCTACGACGTGCGACCTGATCGAGGAGCGTTTTCGCTTCAAGCCTGCGACCAATGCCGCCGGCGAACCCATCGCGAGCCAGTATGGCTGGCGACAGAGCTGGTGGCTCGAACGTCGACATTAGGCGTCTTACTCAATTGGTATCGATTGCGACAATATCGCGAATGATTCGCATTAAAGTTGACTTTGCAATCGACTCTCAATAGCGGCGCCCCGAACCAATCACAAAACAGGGGGTTTACTGTGAAGCCATCGACATCTGCCTCGTTCCTCGCACTCTCCTGCGTGGGCAGCCTTATCAGCGCTCCGGCATTTGCAGCCGAAACCGGCGAGGCACAGGACGCGCCCGGCGGCCGCGGCGAGATCGTCGTCAACGGCGCGCTTGCCAATGAGGTGGAATCGCCCAAGTCGACCGCTCCCCTCGTCGACACGCCGCAGACGGTCACGGTCGTCTCGCAGGAACAGATTCGCCAGCAGAACCTGCTGACGCTGCGCGACGCGCTCGCGACGATCCCCGGTATCACCTTCGGCGCCGGCGAAGGCGGCGGCGGTTATGGCGACTCGATCAACCTGCGCGGCTATTCGGCGAACAACGACCTGACCGTCGACGGCGTGCGCGACAGCGCACAATACAGCCGCACCGATCCCTTCAACCTGCAGCAGATCGAAGTCTATAACGGCGCCAACTCGGTGTTCAACGGATCGGGCAGCGTCGGCGGCACGATCAACCTCGTCAGCAAGATCCCCTTCGCACGCAACGCCACGACGGTGCAGGCGGCGGTCGGCACCGACAATTATTATCGTGCCGCAATCGACAGCAACTGGCGCCTCAACGACCTGATCGCCGTCCGCCTGAACGCGATGTATCACGAGAATGACGTCCCGGGCCGCGACGTCGAATCGTACCAGCGCTGGGGCGTCGCGCCGTCGATCACGATCGGCGTCGACAGCGACACCAGCCTGACGCTCGCTTATATCCATCAGGATGACGACAATACGCCGATCTATGGCGTTCCCTATTTCCTGAGCGGCGTGAACGATGGCCCCCTCGCCGGCGTCGACGACAGCGATTATTTCGGCATCGTCAATCTCGACGAACAGAAGACGAAGGTCGATCGGCTGACCGCGACCTTCCGCCATGCGTTCAGCGACAATGTCTCGATCCGCAACCTGACCCGCTGGCAGCGCGTCCACCAATATAGCCAGACGAGCGCGCCGCAGGGCGTCTTCTGCCTCGCAAGCGGCCTGCAGCCGATCGGCAGCAGCGCCAACGCGACCGTAGGCATCCCCTGCGCCGCCGGGCAAAATACGCCCGGTTTCTATTACCCCGCCGGTCCGCGCGGCCTTGTCCGCGATCAGGTCAACGACCTGATCCACAACCAGACCGACCTGACGGTGGTCAATGGCGCCAAGGGCGGCCTGTTCAACACGCTCGTCATCGGCGCGTCCTACAGCCAAGAAGATTATTCGATCGAGAATGCGCAGCTTCTTCGCAACCCCGGCGGCGCGCTGCCCAACCCGGCCCAGCCGCCGATCAGCCTGTCGAACCCGAACACGATGTGGAACGGCCCGGTCAACTATGTCCGTACCGGCAACAGCTATGGCGACACGCGCAACTTCGCCGTCTATGCGTTCGACACGCTCGAAATCTCGCCCATGTTCGAACTGAACGCGGGGGTTCGTTATGAAAGCGTGCGGACCATCTTCCGCGCCGACACCGTAACGACGCCCGCGACCGGCGCGGTTTATGTCCGCGGCTCCGATCAGGTGAGCAACGAGAATCTCTTCTCCTATCGCGCCGGCGCGGTCTTCCACCCTGTCGAGAATGTCAGCCTCTATGCCGCCTATGGCAATGCCAAGACACCGACCTCGGCCACCGTCCGCGCGGGTTGCGGCCTGCCGGCGGCGCCGGGTGCGGCCGATCCGTGCGCCGTGGCGCCCGAAAAGGCGCGCACCTACGAGATCGGGGCCAAGGCCGAGCTGTTCGACAAGAAGCTGCTGCTGACCGCCGCCCTGTTCCGCAACGAACGCACCAACTTTCGCATCCCCTCGAATGATCCCGCGCAGCCGAACTCGCTACAGGTGCTCGACGGCAAATCGCGCGTCGACGGCGTCGCGCTCGGCATCAGCGGCAACGTCACCCCCGAATGGGCGATTTTTGCCAACTATACCTATCTCGACAGCGAAGTGCGGCAGAGCGTTTCGGACTTCTGCCTCGCCACGCCCGGAGCAACAGGCTGCCTCAACAACGCCGGCACGCCGGACCCGCAGCGCGGCGATCGCCTGATCCAGACGCCGAAGCATTCGGGCAGCCTGTTCACCACCTATGCTTTCCCGTTCGGGCTGCAGATCGGCTATGGGCTGACCTATCAGGGCAAGTTCGCCACGAACCAGCGCAACCTTGCGCAGCGCACGCAGTTCATGGTCGACGATTATCTGATCCATCGCGCGTTTGTGTCGTATGACTTCAAGAACGGTTTGGTTGCGCAGGTGAACGTCAGCAACTTCACGGACGAGGATTATTACACCGGCGTCCGCAACAATGTCGGCGCGGCGACGATCTCGGGCACGGGCGTGGTTGGCGGCGGTGCGGTGAGCGGCGGCTGGGCGACCCCCGGCGATGCCCGCTCGGCGGTGTTCAGCCTCTTCTACAACTTCTGATCCCGGTGGGGCGGGTCCGGCGATTGCCGTTCCCGCCCCTTTCAGACTAGAAGCGGCGCATGATCCGCATCATTCCCGACGTGCTCGACGCTGATGGCGTCGCAAAGCTCCGCTCGATCCTCGACGCTGCCGACTGGGTCGACGGCAACGAGACATCTGGTCCGCAAGCCGCGCTGGCCAAACGCAACCAGCAGCTCCCCGAATTCGCCGAGGTGGCCGCAGAGGCGGGCCGCGTCGTGCTCGACGCGCTGGGCCGGAACCCGCTGTTCATCGCCGCGGCGCTGCCGCTCAAAATCTACCCGCCCTATTTCAACCGCTATGCCGGCGGCGAGAATTTCGGTGATCACATCGACAATGCCATTCGCATCCGGCGCGGCAGCGATTTCCGCCTCCGCAGCGACCTGTCGGCGACGCTCTTTCTTGCTGATCCCGACAGCTATGAGGGCGGGGGACTCGTCGTCGAAGGCTTTGCTGAGGCCCCGGGGATCAAACTGCCCGCCGGGCATCTGGTCCTTTACCCTTCGACCACCGTCCATCGCGTCGAGCCGGTGACCGCAGGCGCGCGCGTCGCGAGCTTCATGTGGATCCAGTCGATGATACGCGATCAGGGACAGCGAAACCTGTTGTTCGATCTCGATATGGGGGTGCAAGGCGCCGCGGCGGCACTGGGTCAGGGTGACGCGACGGTCGTCCGCCTGACCGGCGTCTATCACAATCTTCTACGGCGCTGGGCCGACAGCTAGCCGAGCATATCGCGCCACGCGCGCGATATATATTCTCGGTCGCCCGCGACGATACACGCCGCGAGCTCCTGTTCATCGGCGAGCGCGACCGCCGCCTCGGCCCCCAGGACCGTCAATGCGGTTGCCCAGCCATCGGCCCTGATGCAGTCACGGTGAAGCACGGTAACCGACGACACACCGTTGACGATCGGGCGTCCGGTCGCCGGATCGAAGCTGTGCGAATAATGCTGTCCGCCCGCGCTGAAGCCGCGGCGATAATTGCCCGAGGTCGCCACCGACAGGTCGTGTAGCGCGATGCGCCAGGACGGGATGGACGATGTCGGCGGCATCTCGACATCGACCCACCAGGGCTGCCCGTCGGGGCGGATTCCCTTGCCGCGCAGCTCGCCGCCGACTTCGAGCAGAAAATGCCGCACGCCGATGTCGAGCAGCCATTCGGCCACGAGGTCGACGCCATAGCCTTTGGCGATGCCCGACAGGTCGAGTGCCGCCGCTTCGCCGCGCCGGATGCGCCGCGTTGCGGGGTCGAAGTCGATCGTGCGGCCTGCAACGGACTTGCCAGTCTGCGGCACCCGCCCCGGACGTCCGGCGCTGCCGAAGCCCCAAGCTTCGGTGATGCCGCCGAGGCCGGGATCGAAGGCTCCGCCGCTGGCTCGCGCGATGTCGAGCGTAACCGCCATGACATGGGCGAATTCGGCCGGGATTTCGTACCATGTGCCCGGCGCGGTGCGGTTGAAGCACGAGACGTCGGATTGCGGCTCCCACTGGCTCATCTGCTCGACGACGAGATCGAGCGCTGCCTGAACGCCGTGCAAGGTCGCTGCGGGCGGCGAGACCGCCTGCAGCGACCAGCTCGTGCCCATCGTTTCGCCGGTGAAGCGGTCGATGGGCGCCCCCGCGCCGCGCCCGGCGAAAGCCGCGGGCGTCAAGGCGCGGGGGATGAGGATGCGGTCGGTCAGGGCGCGAGCACTTCCAACGTCGTGACATAGCTCGCGCGGCGCTGTGGCGCGGGCGGTGTCGCGCGTTCGGGTGCGCCTTCTTCGCGCGCGGCTTGCGGCGTCGTGACGTTCAGCCAGTACAGGCCGGGTTCGGCCCAGTTGATCGCAACCTTGCCGTCGGCGCCGGTCTTGAGGTCCATCTGGCCGAGCTGGTCGCGATAGCGGATGCCGCCGGGAATCACCGTCACCGGAAGGCCCGCGGCGGGCTTGCCGTCGAGCAGGAACTGGAAGGTCGCCGCCTCGCCCGCGATCAGGTCGTTGGGGTGCGTCACGGGAACCAGCTCGATGCCCTTTCCGGTCGGCTTGAACAAGGTCGTCGTCGGTTCGCCGACCGTCACGAAAATCTCGTTGCGGTTGTTCGATTCGGCGGTGTTCACATTGGTCGCACCGGCAGGGATGCGCTCGGCGAGGTTGGCGGTCGTCGTCCCGCGTGGCAGCCGCTCGGTTTTGCCATTCAGGTCATAGCTGCCCATCACGCCATCGGCGACCGAGGCGATCCGCCAGGTGCCCTTTTTGGTCAGATGGACGTCGAAGGTGCTGCGATAGCGGCCCGTCGCCTTGTTCTCGATCGCCGCTTCGGTGCCGTCGGGCGCCCACGCCTTCAGCGCGTCGAGCCGCATCGGCTGATGCTCGAAATAGAAGAGGTCATTCGACACCGCGGCGTCGACGGTGACCCAGACGTCATCGCCCGACAGCACGGTCGACGACGGCAGCATCCACTGGCGGTGCGCCGAAGCCGGAACGGCGACCAATGCCGCCAGCGCGGCTGTCGCGGCGAAACCCCAAATTCGCTTCTTCATTTCCCTGTCCTTTCAAGCTTTAGCGGAAGGCGACCGAGACGGCCCCCAGTTCAGTCGTTCCGGCAGCGCGCCCGCCCGCACCGGCCTTCGCGGGCCAGGTGAAGGGGATGCGCAGAAGTTCGCGGCCGCCGACCTCGCGCGCCGCTTCGATTACCAGCGTGTATTGGCCGGGCGCGCCCGCACCGAGCTGCGCACGCGAGAAGGAGACTTTGTGCGCGCCGGGTGCACGCGTCGCGCCGGTGATACCGTTCGCGGGGAAGGTCATCGAGCGCCCCGCGGCGCGCCACCACTGACGCACATCGCGGAGCCATTTCGTACCCTCGTTCGCCTTCATGTCATAATCGTACCAGACCGCGACGGTCTTCGCCGACGCGCCAGCCTTCTCGACCCAGATCGCGACATAGGGTTTGTGATATTCGGCGACCTTCAGCCGCGGGATGTTGATCGTCACGTCCATCGTGCCCGGAGCGGCGGCGAAGGCGGGCGCGCCGAGCATGGCGCCGAGGCCGATCGTGCCGCCGAGAATGCGCGCTGGGGTGGAAAGCTGCATGGACTGGTCTCCCTAATGAATGAAGATGACGGCGATGGCCGCAGGAATAGCGAGACCCAGGCCGACGAGCGGCCAGGTGCTCTTGCGCTTCGCCGAATGCAGCCAGAGAAGAACCAAGCCGGTGATCGCGAAAACGAAACAGGCGAAAGCGAAGATGTCGATGAACAGGCTCCACTCGCCGCCCGAATTGCGGCCTTTGTGGAGGTCGTTGAGATAGGAGATCCACCCGCGGCTGGTGACCTCGCTCGACGCCGAGCCGGTCGCGAGGTCGATCGCGACCCACGCGTCGCCACCGGGACGCGGTGCGGGGAGATAGACTTCATCGGCGGACCATTCGGCTTCACTCGCTGCTTTCACCGGAAAGCTCTGCTCGATCCACTCGGCCGCGAAGGGTGGCAACGGGGCCTTTTCCGTTGTCGGGACCGCCGCCTTTAGGCGCGCAAGCAAAGCCGGCGGCATCTGCGCCGATTTCTGGGTGACGACCGGCGACCCTTCGATATCGGCGGCGTGATTAAGCGTAAACCCGGTGATCGCGAACAGCAGCAGGCCGATCAAGCTGACGGCCGAGCTCATCCAGTGCCACATATGCAGCTGCTTCAGCCAAAAGGCTTTCCGGCTTTTCTTCGTCGCCGTTCGCGGGGTTGTCGGTGCATGCATCCGGAAGTTCCAACAAAAGGATGCACGGCCATTATCGAGAACGATTCGCAATTACAATATGATTCCGGATCGCCCGGCGGACGAAGAATTATGTCGCAGCTGGTTAGCCGGCGCCTAATTCTCGCGCCCGGCCATCCAAAGCGTCTGAGTGAGCGGTTCGATGAGATAGGAGAGCGCCGTCCGCTTGCGCAGCGGGATCATGATGTCGACGGGCAGGCCGGCACGAAGCCCCCCATCCTCGCGAACCCGCCGGAGTTTCGCAAGTTCGCTGGGCGGCACGACCAGCTCGATCTTGAAATAGCGCATGCCCGAACGCTCGTCCTCGAAGCTGTCAGCCGAAATCTTGGATATTTTACCGACGAGGATCGGCAGGTTGCGTTCCTGCAACGCGGGAAAGCGGATCTGGGTCTCCATCCCCGGCGCAAGATCGTCGGCATCGGTGGGCGAGGCCTTGCCATCGATGACCAGCGCACGGTCTTGCGGTACGATCTCCATCAGCGTGTCGCCCGCCGCGACGACGCCGCCGACTGTGAAAACCTTCAGCCCCACCACCCGGCCTTCTGCCGGAGCGCGCACCGTAGACCGGGCCAGCTGTTCGCGCACGGCGATCAGCTTAGGCTGGAGTTCGTCGAGACGGACCTGCCCCGCCTGTTTCGCCGTCGCCACTTCCTCGAGCATCTGCTTGTCGATGCCGACCATCTGCATCTGCGCTTCGCCGATCGCTTCCGAAGAGCGGGCGATGTCGGCGCGATACGCGCCATAGGAGCCATCGAGTTCGGCCGCGGAACGTTCCATGCTGCGGACCCGGTTGATCGATACGAAGCCTTTCGGAAGCAGGGTGCGCAACCCCTGCAGCTCGTCGCCGATCAACTGTTGCTGCACCTTGTTGGAATTCATCTGATAGCTGTATCCGTTGATCTGTTCCGAATGCTGGCGCATCCGCTGGCGCAACACGTTGCGCTGTGTATGCACCGAATTGCGCCGCGCTTCGAAAAGCTGGCGCTGGCCGCGCAAGGCTTCGGCGGCCAGTTCCCGGTTTTCGGGCGCCAGCGAGGCAAATTCTGCCGGTTCGGCGACGCTTCGCAGGCCGCCGAGTTCGGCCACCAGTCGCGCGCGCTGCGCCAGCAAGGCGATGACTTCGCCAGTCAGTCCGCGTTCGGCCGCAACCAGTTCCGATGCCGAGATCGTGAGGAGCGGCTCGCCCTTTTTCACTGTTTGCCCCTCGACGACGTGAAGCTCGGTAACGATGCCGCCTTCGCGGTGCTGGACCGCCTGGCGACTGCCCGACACCGCAATCACGCCGGGCGCATAGGCGCCGGCGTCGAGGGGCGTCAGCGACGCCCATCCGAGCATGCCGACAAAGAAGAAGGCCACGATAAGGCCGCCGATGCGCAGTTCGCGATGCGGTCGGTCGGCGGAGTCATGGCCCGAAGGGTGACCGCCGCCGATCGGCGGCTTCCAGGTCATATCGGTCATGGCCGCGCTCCTTCATGGATGGGAACGACATTTTGCTTTGCCGCGGAATTCTGCAGCGCCTGGAGGATTTCGTCGCGTGGCCCCACACCGACGATCGCGCCGTCGGCGAGGATCGCCAGCCTGTCGGCGCTGGCCAGGACGGCGGCGCGATGGGCGACGATCATGATCGCCGCGCCGTGCAGCTTCGCGGCACCAATCGCCCGCGACAGCGCTTCCTCGCCATCGCTGTCGAGCGCCGAGTTCGGCTCGTCGAGAACGAGGATGCGCGGGCTACCATAGAGCGCGCGCGCCAGCGCGACGCGTTGCGCCTGTCCCGCCGACAGCCTGTGGCCATTCCCTTCGATACAGGTGTCGTAACCGCCTGGCAGATGCAGGATCATCTCGTGGACGCCGGCCATGCGCGCAGCCCTTACGACCTCCTCGTCAACCTCCGTCTGCGGAATACCGCGCGCGGCACCGAAGCGCGAGACGTTCTCGCTGATCGTTCCGGGGAGAAGGCCGCAATCCTGAGGAAGATAGCCGATATGTTGCGCAAGCTCTTCGGGATCCCAATCGGCCATACTGGCGCCATCGATCCTGATTTCGCCGAGGTCGGGCGGCAGCGCGCCGGCGACAACACGCGCGAGGGTCGTCTTGCCCGCCCCGGACGGGCCGACAACACCCAGCACCTCTCCGGGGGCGAGTTTCAGGAAAATATTCTTGAGCAGGATCGCACTGCCGTCGGCATTACGGACGACAACGCCCTGAAGCTCCACCTGCCCTTCCGGATCGGGCAAGGTGGTGCGTACCACCGGACCGGTTGCTTGATCGAACAGCCTGCCGAGCGTCTGAATCGCCTGACGCGACTGGACGATATTCGGCCACAAGCCGACCAGCTGCTCGATCGGCTGCAGGGCACGGCTGAGCAGCACCGAGGCGGCGATGATCGCGCCCACCGAAATCTGCCCGTTGATGGCAAGCCAGGCACCGACGCCCAGCGCGAAGGATTGCATGAACATCCGCACGAATTTGACGAGCGAATTGTAGCGGCTGCCCGAAAACTGGAGGTCGGCCACGGCGTTCAGGCCGACGCTGCGCTGCTGGATATGGCGCGAGACCAGCGCGCGCCGCATCCCGAGCGCACGCACGATCTCGGCCTTGCGCAACATCGCCTCGTGCGATTCATACGCTGCCGCATTGGCATGATGCGCCTCTTCGGCTTTTGCCTTGCTGCGCCTTTCGTTGGCGATCGCAAGCGTGACCAGCACGCTTCCGGCGCCAAGCACCAGCAATCCCAAAAGCGGGTGAATGAGGAAGGCCACCAAGAGATACAGGGGCGTCCACGGGACGTCGAACAAGGCGGTGGCCGCCGGTCCGGCAAGCGACTGGCGCAGCAGGTCGAATTCGCGCATCGCCTGGTGGGTCGAAGGGTCGCCGGGGCCCGCGCGCGACCGCGCGAGCAGCCGGTCCAATATCTCGCCCGAGAGCAATCGGTCGAGGCGCAGCGACGCGCGTGCCATCAGCCGCATACGGATCGCATCGAGCGCCGACAGCGTGGCGATCGCGACGCCCACGACGACGGTGATGAAAACTAGTGTCAATACGCCGTTGGTCGGCACAACCCGGTCATAGACCTGCATCATGTAGATGGTCGGTGCGAGATAGAGAATGTTGATCAGCGCACTGAATGTTGCTGCGAGGATGAAGTGAGTCCGACAGGCGCGGACGGCTTCTGATAATGCCGGTGGAACGGGCATCCAGAACAGTCGCATGCAAATCCTCCCTTATTATCGAAAAAGTGGCGCCGGGCCGGGGGGGAGGTCCCGGCGCCAAGCTGGTTATGCAAAGGGATAATCCATGTCGAAATAGTGCCGGGCGTGGCGCCCGTGCACTTCCATCCAGTCGTCGATCAGCGCCCGGATCATCTGGAAGGGATTGTCCTGCTGATGGGCGGAACCGCCGCCGTGGCCGTTGCCATTCCCATTGGAGGAGTTGATGACGTCTTGGGGCCGAGTACCACCGACAAACTGATCCGCGCCGCCGCCCGTATTGAATACGAGCCGATGGTCGGACGTCAGTCCGGATATATCGACCGTGTCGGCGCCCCGGCCACCGTTGACGGTGATCGTATTGAAGTTGAGGCTGGTCGGATTGAAATCGCCGATGACGAGGATCGTATCGCCACCGTTCACTCCTGATCCGCCCGGCGGGACGCCTCCCGGCGACGACACGTTGAGCGCGTTGACGTTGATCTCCTCGATGTTGTCGAGTTCGGCCACAATCTGCGCGTTTCCGGTGCCGTTGCGCGTGACGACGATTTCCGTGTTGGCATTCAGTCCGGTTATGCCCGCAGCTTCGGCTGCGGCCCGGGCATAGATACGGAAGGTTTCCGCTCCCGCCACGCCGTTGAGCACGAATGTATCCGTGCCCGCGCCGCCATCGACCAGATCCCGGCCACCGGTGGATCCGGTCTGCGTTATGGTATCGGTCCCGTCGCCGCCATTGACGATGTCGTTGCCGGCACCACCGTTGATCGTGTCGGTGCCAGCAAATCCAAACACCGCCTGCGAGCCCGCGGCACCACCGGCGCCATTGAGGTTGTTATTGTTGCCGCCGGTTCCGGCCACAACCGCATAGTTGACGCCATTGAACCGCAGCGTTTCGACATTGCTCACCGTATCGACGCCCTCGGCGCCGGTGTTGTCGGTGACGACAAGTGACGTTCCGGTGGTCGTGACGCTGTAGTTTCCGACCGGTCCGGCGAACACCGCGACGTCGTTGTCGCCATTGCCGTTGATCGTGTCGTTGCCCGCGCCGCCGGTCAGCGTGTCATTTCCTGCCCCGCCGGTCAGCGCGTCGTTGCCAAGACCGCCGGTGACGGTGTCGTTGCCGCCATCACCATTCAGCGTATCATTACCGTCGTTGCCCGACAGCGTATCATTGCCGCCGCCACCGTCGCCGGTGTCGTCGCCGGCCGTGCCGACCAGGCTGTTGTTGGCGCCATTGCCGTCCCAGTTGACCCCCGTCGGTCCGGTCGCGGCGGATATGACCTGCTCGGCCGTACCTCCGCCATCGGTGAAGTTCACCGCGACGCGCAGTCGAAGCCCGGCCTGATCACCGAACACGAGTCCGGCATTGTCGTCGGGCGTGAACGTCGCAGCGGTCGCCCCGGCGATATTGGCCCAGGTGACACCGTCGACCGACTGCTGCCATTGGTAGCTGAAGGCGCCGAGCCCGTTCGGGTCGGCAATCGCCGCCGTATTGACGGTCAGCTGCAGCCCTTCCCTCGGCGTCAGGTCGCTGATGACGGGCTGGCCTGTCGCCGGCTGGTTGACCGCGATCTCGACGTCCGAGAAGCGCATGCGTTCGATGTTGCGCAAATTGTCGGTGCCGTCGAGCTGCGTGCCGCGCGCATGCGCCACGCTGATCGTGCCATTGGCATTATAGGTGATGTCGTAATTGGCCCTGAGGTCCGAGAACACGGCGATGTCGGTGTCGCCCGCCGTGGTGTCGGTCAGGATTTCGCGGACAATCACAAGCTGTCCCGGATTGAATGTCCGGTTGAACATCCGCGTCACCAGCTCGGTCATGCTGTTGGCCGTGGCGATTTCCGCGCCGGTGCCGCCATCGGGACCGATATTCTGGCGAACGCTGATCCGCACGTTCAGCCATTTGTCGCCATCGATGATGTCGTCGCCGGCATTGCCGCGGATAAGGTCGCTGCCATCGCCGCCGAGGATGATGTCGCCGGCGTTATACGAGGTGACACCCGCTCCGACGACGGCCTGAAGACCCGCGATCCGCGCGATGCCCGCGGCGTCGAGGTTGCTTCCCGTATATCCTTCCGACCCGCTGATCGCCGGGTCAGGATCGAACGGCGCGCGTTCTGCCGCGGTGATGTTGGAACCCGACAGGATATCGTTGAACCGCGACCCCGACAGCCCTTCGACGCTTTCATAGGCGTCCTGCGTCGCATTTGGCGGCGGCGTCGGATTCTCGTCGAACACGATCCCGCGCGTCAGATCGGCGTCGGTGCCCGCGATGTTATCCTTATAAATCGCCCAGTCCCAACCGGACATGCCGGCCATCTTGGCGCGACCCGGGCTGCCGACCATGATGTCGTCACCGCCTTCAGCGATGAACTCGTCGAAGCCGCCGAGCCCGAAGAACACGTCATGGCCCACGACACCGTCCTGCGCGAAAATTTCGTCGAAATTGTCGCCGGGCGCGCCGTCGAAGGTGCCATGCTCGATCCAGTCGTCCCCCTCGTTGCCGAGGATGCGTTCGGCGGTGATGTTGCCGAGGATGAAGTCATTGCCTTCACCCGCAAAGACTTCCGACCCGGCGTCGCTGCCGAGCACGATGAAGTCCTGACCGCGCCCGCCGAGCACCAGGTCAAGGCCGGGTCCGGTGTTGATCGCATCATGGCCGTCGCCGAGCTTGATATTGTCATCGCCGCCGATGTCGCGGACGACGTCGTCGCCTGCCCCGGCATTGATGATGTCGTTGCCAGCTCCGCCTTCGAGCGTATCGTTGCCGCCATCACCGAAGATCGTGTCGTCGCCTTCGCTGGCGATGATGATGTCGGCGCCCTCGGTGCCGCCCAGAACCACATGCTCGTCGCCCGTATAGCGAAGATAGTTTGTGTCGGGACCGACGGTGCCGGGGTTGTTGCGAACGACAAGCGGGGTCAAGATGCCGCCGCCGGTCGGGTCGGTGCTCTCGAGATCGCCGTCACCGTCCAGATCGTTGAACTGGCGCGTCGGGTCGACCTCCAGGATCAGTCCGGGCGTCGAGAAGACGTCGGAAGGAAGATGCGTCGCATTGGTGTTGCGCATGATCATCCCGGCGAAGCTGTTGCCTTCCATCTCGCTGAACAGGTGCAGGCCGTCGAGACGCTGGAGATAATAGAAGCGGTCGGCGTTCTGCAGCTGCTCCATCTGTACTTCGAAGACGAAATTGAAGGTGGAGCCGAGCATGCCGCCAAAGGGCAGGATCTTTTCGGCAAGACCGCCGATCCAGAGATCGACATTGTCGAGGCCGGTGGTGGTGACTCCGTTCGGACCACTCGCCCAGGCCCCCTCGCCGTTGAGGAAGTCGAACGCATCGGGCGCATCGGCCGCCAGGATGACGCGATCGTCCAGCGGATCGTCGGGATCGCCCAGCACTGTCTGATCGGTGCCGAAGATGATCGCCATCGCCGCGGCACGCTTGCCCTCTACCGTCGTTTCTCCGGTGATCAGCGAATGCGTGCCATAAGCCGCGACGAAGTTGATGATCGACGCCTCATTCTTGAGATTACCGGCGAAGTCGACCCAGCTCTCATAGGGTTTCAGCCGCGCATCATTGTTGGTCACCTCATAGAATTCGCGGCGCGCGGCGTTCAGCGAGGGAACGCCGGTATCGCGTCCGCGGGCAAGGTTGATCGTCGCGAGGTCGAGCGGCAGGCCCAACAAATTGTTGCGCAGCGCGCTGGTGACGAATTCGTCGATCTCGTTGCCGACCTGACGGGTCATACCGCGGATGATGTCGCCCGCTGCCAACCCGTCCGCGATAACGCCGTTAACTCCGTTGAACGCCGTGGGATTGAGGAAGCCATCGATCAGGCTGATGTCGTCGGGCGTGAAGGTCGGGCCGAACCGGGAGATATCTTCGGTCAGCATCGAGTGGCCGAAGCGATAGACGACGTGCGCGAATTCGGCGACGATGTCGGGATTGATCGTCGTGTCGAACCCGTCGGGCACGATGAAGAAGTCGACTTGCGGCTGAATCTTGCGCGCGAACTCCTCGAACACGAGATGCTGATACTGCATCTCGGTGCCGAATTTCGCGGCCTGGAACAAGCGTTCGCCGTCCCATACCAGCGCCGCGACTTGAGCCGGGGTGGTCGGCAGCGACGCGACGTCATCCGCCAGCCATTCGTTGAGGAACGCAAGGTCGCCGGAAGCCAGAACGACCTCCTTGGTGTGTTCGACCAGGCGGTTATGCTCGGCATGGAACACATGGTGGACCGCGGTCAGGCCGATGTTCTCGTTCACGCGGCCGTCGCCCGCCATAAAGTGCGCGTCGAGCAGCTCGTCGTCATAAACCAGCGGGTTGTTGCCCGGATTCTGCAGGCCAATCGTGATATCGCCATCCTCAATGCCATTCGGCACCGCGGTGTGGGCGATGTCGGCAAGGAACGCGCTGTTGGTGCGGATCGCGGTGGCAAGACCCACCGGCGCGCCCGGCGTGCCCGATATCACGATGTCGTCGGCGGTGTTCGGAATCCCGTCGACGCCGACGCCCGTGATCACCTGCGCATAGCCCGCGGCGTTGGGGATGAAATTGCCGTACGCGTCGGTCCGCAGCAAGGGCACCTTGCCCACGTCCTGATCGGTGAGCAGGATGCCGAGCATCAGCGCCTGTTCCTTGACCTCGCCCCAAGTCGCCATGCCGCCGGGGGAGCCGCCGGCGCCCTCGATCAGCTTGCCCGTCGCAACCGGATGGCCCGCCGCGTTCACTTCATACTGGCGCAGGAACACCTGATGCGACGCGTGTGAAGCATAGGTCTGGTTCTGATCGACGTAAGAGGTGGTCGTATTGACCGGCCGCACATCGTCGGCGGTTCCCATGATGCCGTCGGTGCCCGCTGAAACCGTGGCGCGGGTCAGCACCATGAAGTTGGTTTGGCTTCCCTCGACATAGAGCGGGTCGTCGGGCTGGAGCGGGATGAAGACGGTGCCGCTGCCCCCCTTGTTGACGAGATCGAGACCATGATCGAAGAATTGGCCGAACAGGGTAAACCACGAGTTGAACGAGGCCGACAGGCCGCCGTCGGGCGAAATGTTCGGCAGATGAACGTTGTCGCCGTCCATCTCGAGCCCATATGGCGCGAGCGCCGCGTCGCGGACGACGCGCGCGGCCTCCAGATCGGCAACGGTCAGGTCATGCGCGGCGGTCGCGGCGGCTAGGGCGGCCTGCGCGGCGACCTCGGCGGGCGTGTCGCCTGGCAGTCCATCGTCCGCGACGGTCGCCGCCGTCTGCGCGTTCTGTTTTACGACGCGTGCCTGATATTCGGCGTCGGAGGCGGGTTTGAAGGTTTGATAGATGGCCGTGATCGCTGGCAGATCGCCCAACGGATCGGCGCTGCCCGCGCGATCGAGTCCTTCCAGGATGGCGGCGGGATTGCCCAGCGTCTGATCGACCAGCAGGTTGGAGATCGTCCTCAGACTGCTATCGAAGACGAGCGAGTTCGGGTTGTTCGACGGATTATAGTTCGGCGATGTCGGCATCGCCGGAGCCGGTCCCGGCCCATCGGGGTCGAAAAGCGTGCCGTCGGCCGGTCGGTAAACCGGATCGAGCAGCGTCGGGAACGGCACGTTGGACGCCCCCCATTTTTCCTGACCCGGGAGTAGATGGTTGTTGCTTCCATCGACCGTGCGCAATCCGAAAGAAAGATTGTACGCCGGGACAAGTCCGCCCGGTCCGTAAAGCGGCTGCCCTGCAGCATGCGCTTCGGCAATCTTGATCTGATCAAGAATGAATTCGAGATCGCTGCGGATATACGTAACCATGCTTACCTCCCTGCAGTAAACCCGCCCACGCCGCCCACCTGCCGGCGCGGTCTTCGACTCGCGATACGCGGTCGATCTGCGGATTTTGAGGTTGCAAGCTAAGTCTTATATTGTGTCGCCGTCGAGTTGGACTGGCGACCTACTACGTTCCCGCCTTTCTATATTCACGCGGTATATAACGATGTCACAATCGATATAGTACTTTTGATATAGGTGCTCGCGCAAGACGCAAACCAAAGGGCCCGCGACGGGCGGGCATGGAAAAAGAAGAGAGGGAGGCTGGTTTCAGGCGGCGACGAAAATGGTCGGCCGGTGGCGACGAAGCCTGGCTCAGCGCCGGTACGAGATTTGAGACACGCCGCTAAAATTGCGCTGCAACATCGGCCTTCCCCGCTTCTCTTCGAGAAGGCCGGGCAGATATGTCTCGTCCGCGCTGTCATTATACGCCCGCGCCTGCATCACGGCGACCGCGCTGACCCGGTTGTGCACACCCAGCATGCGAAATGCCGCGGCAATATGAACCTTCACCGTTCCCTCGGCGATGCTCAGAAGCCGCGCGATTTCCTTGTTCGAGCGCCCGGCTGCGAGGAGGTTCAGAACCTCGAATTGACGCCCCGTCAGCGCCGTCTCGTGCGCCCCGCCGTCGTCGTCGGCGATGCTCGCCTTCCGGGCATGCAGGTCGGAAAGGAACGACGGGACATATATCTGCCCCCCCAGCACCTTCAGCAAGGCGTCCGCCATCTCGTGGACCGGATAATCTTTTGGTATATAGCCGTGGACGCCAGCCCCCAGCGCGTCGAGCACCATCTCGCGGTCGCGGGATGCGGTCACGACGACGACGCGGACGTCGGGATATTTGACGCGCAGATCGCGCAAGCCTTCGCGCTTGTGCATTCCCGGCAAGCCGAGATCGATCGTCACAAGATCAATCGAACGCCGCGACGCCAGTCGAGCGATGACGGACGGAAAGTCCCAGGCTTCGCTCAGATCGGATAGGCCGAGATTTCGCGCGAAAAGTGTGGTCAATCCTTCGCGACAAAGCGGATGGCTATCCGCAACCAAAATTTCACCTATTTCCTTCGCCACGGATTTGCCCCCCACGGGTACTTGCCTAGGCACGCGCCGACAAACATACGCCCGCTTGACCCCCTTCCCGCCGCCGCGACCCGTGCGAGAAGGCACTCTTTTTGTTAAGAAACGAATCGGTCTCGTTAAGACTATGCGCCTAAGCTGACGCCAACCTGACGGTTAACTTAGCTGACGATCGGATTGTTCAGCAATTTGGTGGACGCCTTGAAATAACAGCCCAATTTCTTTTCGGTCAGGATTTGTCACCAGCCTGGCATGGTGGATTTCGGCAATTCGCGCCACGATCGCGAGGCCCAGCCCCGCTCCGCCAGCGTTCGCATGATCGGCGCGAGCGAACCGCTGGCTGAGCGCCGCAAGGTCCGCAGCCGACAAGCCACCCCCCTCGTCCCTGACACAAATTCGGGCATCCGGGCCGACCGAGATCACGACCGTCCCGCCCTCGGGCGTCACCCGCAGCGCATTCTCGACGAGGTTCGACACCGCCGCCGCAAGCGTTTCCCTTATTCCCGAAACCATGGGTTCGCCCTCGACCGCCAACGCGACATGCCTGCCCTGCTCCGCCCCCAGCGGCGCAAAGCGGTTGGTCACGTCAATCGCCACGTCGGAAAGCGAAACGATATCGTGGGGGACGGGGCGCGCCACATGGGCCTCCACCTGCGCCATCATCATGATCTGACCGACAAGCCGCTTCATCGCGGCGACGTCCTTCTTGAGCCTGAGAGCATCGGGCGAACCCAGCCGGTCCAGTTCGATCATCAGGATCGCCAGCGGCGTCCGCAGTTCGTGGGCGACATTGGCGGCAAAGGCTTCGCGCTGCTCCGCAACGTCGTCGAGGCGCGCCAGCAGATCGTTCAGCGCGCGCGCGAACGGCTGTGTTTCGAGAGGAAATTCCTCGAGACTGACCCGAAAACCGCGATCGGTGCCTACCACCGAATCCATGCGGGCAGCTGCCGTGCCAAGCGGGGCGAGCGATGTCCGAATGACCCACCTGACCGCGAAGAACATCGGCACCATAAGCAGGAGGAGCGGCAGGACGACATGTTCCGCGATTTCGAGCCATTCGCCACGCCAGCCATCCGACGCCGACTTTTGCTCGAGCATGACCTCGACATCGAAGCTCACGAAAATGATCAGCGCAAGACCGCCAAACACACCCGTCCATGCAAGACCGCGCGTCAGGCGACGGGATACGGAATGCGGCGCCTTAATCCCCGTAGTCCCGGAGCAGATAGCCCATTCCGCGGACGGTCACGAGCCGGTCGGGATCATCGGCATCGCTGAGCTTGTGGCGAAGTCTGGACACAATGGCTTCGACCGCATTGGGCGTAACCGGTTCGTCGAACCGGTACAGCGCTTCCTCGATGGTCGATCGGCGCACGACCGCCCCGGCCCGGCGGATCAGCAGTTCCAGCAAATCGGCTTCGCGGCGGGTCAATTCGATGGCTTGATCGCCGCTTCGCGCCGTCCGCGCTGCCACGTCGAACGCCAGCTTCCCGGCCCTGATGACCGGCGGACTGCGGGTTCCCGGCCGGCGCAGGAGCGCGCGAAGGCGGGCGGCGAGTTCCTCGATTTCGACAGGTTTGACCAGATAGTCGTCCGCTCCGCCATCAAGGCCGGCGACCCGATCCCCCATTCCGTCGCGCGCTGTCAGGATCAGAACGGGCGGCAGGGGGTGGCCCGGCCGTTCGCGGCGCAGCCATTCGAGCCCGTCACCGTCCGGCAGCCCAAGATCCAGAATGATCGCATCATATGTCACGCTGGCAAGAGCGGCCTCGGCTTCGTCGATATTCCCGACACCGTCCCCGCTGAATCCATGCTGAGCAATGCCATGCGAAACGAGCCCCGCCAAACGGTCGTTGTCCTCTACAATCAGGACACGCATGTCGCACCAATCGGCAACGGAGCCCCCCACGGTCATCGCCAGGCACGCCCCCAAAACGAACCCCCGCATCAAGGGAAGCTGTTGCCGGTCCGCCGAGTATGAACTCATTATTCGCGAAATCAAGAAGGCCTACATTAGCATCATCGATGCAGTTGGCAGGAACGCCGCCAATCAAACTGTGAATGCCGGGCCTTCCGCTAACCGGAATTATCCCGCTGACTTCCGGTCGCACCGCGAACAAACAATTCCAAGTGAGGGAAGCTGCGTTAAGCGGGGCGGCTCGTCCGGGTCGGCGGACGGCATCTGCCGGGCAAGGTGGAAACTCTCACGGCGTCGAGGCTCCGCGACCGCGCGCATGGCCCCGTAGCGGAACGCCTATGGGATCATATCCGCTCGCGCTACGCGTAACCCCGCCGTGACAGGTTATCGGCGCGCCTCCGTTGCCATCCTGACGGCGAGGCCGGCGAGTACTGCTCCCATCATCCAGCGCTGGACGATGGCGAATGTCGGACGCCGCGTCAGAAACACTGCGATCGACGCTGCGGAGATCGCAATTACGGCGTTGACGAAAACGCTGATGACGATCTGAGTCATCCCCAGAACAAGCGCCTGCCCCAATATGCTCCCACGTGCCGGATCGATGAACTGCGGTAGCAACGACAAATACATCACGGCGATCTTGGGATTCAGCAGATTGGTCAGAAATCCCATGAGAAAAAGCTTGCGCGGGCCGTCCCGAGGCAGGCTCCTGATCTCAAAGGGCGAGCGCCCCCCGGGGCGGACCGCCTGCCAGGCGAGCCATAGCAGATAGAGGGCGCCGACGATGCGGATCGCGTCATAGGCAAAAGGCACTGCCATCACGAGGGCGGTGATGCCCAACGCCGCACAAAGCATGTAGAAAACGAAACCCAGCGCGATGCCGCCCAGAGAAATCAGGCCCGCGGCCTTACCCTGAGCGATGGACCGCGATATGAGATAGACCATATTCGGCCCCGGCGTCAGGACCATACCGAGAGCGATGGCGGCGAATGTCAGCAGGCTGGTCATCTCGGGCATAGGCCCACTCCATTAAAGGATGCGCGAAGGAAATGCCTCTCCGATGATCCCGCTGAACTCCCGCCAGACAATCTGTCGTGAAATGAATCGGCGGGTCACACTCGAAGAGGGCGAAAGAAGGCGCGGATATCCTCGGCAAGCAACTCGGGCTGTTCGAAGGCAGCAAAATGCCCTCCCCGTGGCAAGCTGGTCCAATGAACGATGTTGAAGGCACGCTCCGCCCAACTCCGTGGCGGCATAGGCAATTCGCGCGGCAGGGTAACAACGCCGCATGGCGGCAGTATCTTTTCACCGGCCGCGAGATGAAAGGGACGCTCACGCGACCCGCTGTAGAAGCGCGCTGCGGAATGGGCCGTGTTGGTTACCCAATAGATCATCACATTCGTCAAAAGCTCATCCAATGCAATGGCTTCGTCTGGAACCGAAACGCAATCGCTCCACGATCTGAATTTTTCCAATAACCATGCCGCGAGCCCCGCAGGGGAATCGGTGAGCCCATACCCAAGGGTCAGCGGCTTGGTCGACTGTATTGCGATATAGGCGCCTTCGGTCTCAGCCCACTTACCCACGCGGTCGAGATAGACTTGTTCCTCGTCGCTCACGGGCGGGTCCGATGAACTTATCCCGGGTCGGAAGCGGGTCGACAGATAGTTCAGATGCAGGCCGCGAATGCGGTCCGGGTATTGCAACGCCAGCGCAGCGCTGACCCACGACCCCCAGTCGCCTCCCTGTGTCCCGAACCGGCTGTAACCGAGCCGCTCCATCAACGTGACCCACATGTCGGCAACCACCGAATAGTTCATGCCCGGTCTGGTTGGACGGGCGGAAAAGCCGTGACCGGGTATCGAGGGAACAACGACGGTAAACGCATCTTCGGCGCGGCCCCCATGGGCCACGGGATCGGTCAAGATCGGAATGATCCGCAACATCTCCACGAAGCTTCCAGGCCAGCCGTGGGTAAGCACCAGCGGCATCGGTTCCGGCCCGACGCCTCGTTCGTGAATGAAGTGAATCGCGAGGCCATCGATTTCGGTGGTGTATTGATGAAATCCGTTAATCCGCGCCTCCTGCTGTCGCCAGTCATATCGATCGAGCCAGTATCGAACGACATCCTGCATGTATGAGACCGGGGGACCATATTGCCATGGTTCGGCACTCACTTCGTCGGGCCAGCGGGTGGCGCGTAGACGATGCCGCAAATCAACAAGGACATCTTCTGCGATTGCCAGCGAGAAGGGACTTATTTCAAAGCAGGACAATGATTTATCCCGGCAAGCGAGGCGAGCGATCCGACAGAGGCGGCGCTTGCCAGTTCAACCACTCGCCCGGTTTCAGGACGGTCACGGATGATCCACCGGGCCGGCTCGCATCATGTAAAGCGCCCAGAGGATCAGGCACCTCCGAGTAGCCGTCGGCGCCAACAACTCCGTAATGGATCGGCACGATCCGCTCCGCACCGAGGATCGCAGCCGCGGCGACAGCCTGTTTTGGCGTGAGCACGGCGGGTTCGTCCGTCGCCGGCTGGCGCCATGAAAAGGCAGCGCCGTTGATTGGCAGGAACGCAGCGTCAAAAGAACCGAACTGCCGGCCTACCCGCCACCAGCCACCGTGCATCATCGTGTCGCCGCCGTGAAATATTCTGCGTCCGCCGCCTGATACGACCCATGAAACCTGAAGATCGCCATAACCATCGGATGCGGGAACCGGAGTCGCGGTAAAATCGCCGAAGATTTGCGGCTCCCAAAGGGGGCACGACCGCTGGCGCACATTGGCTGGAAGCCCGCCGAAAGGCTGCGTCCCGGCGGCATATGCCAACGTCCCGCCATTTTTCAGCGCTGCTGCAATGGCGGCCGCGTCGCCATGATCCGAATGCCTGTGGGTGATCAGGACGATACTCTCGCCGACCGGATCATCCACGGCAATCAGCTTGTCGGAAAGGGCAGCCCCCCAGACAGCCGGATCGATCAGCGGGTCGATGAACAACGTCGCGGCAGGCAGCTGAAGGCGCATGCCCGCCCAGGCCAGACGTTGAACACGCAGCTGCTGCGGCGGCGTCGCCGCGCGCGCTGCGGTGCGCCCCGACGATGCGACGATCGCTGCAGCACCAATGGCGCCGCAGATCATTTGCCGCCGGCTTGAGCTTTCGCCGATGCGGTATGGCGAGGGCAAGATCACAGGAGGTTGAAACCGATGAGCCGCACGCCTGTCTCCGTCCGCGGCTGATGCTGGCTGTCGGGATCGAAATGAAGGTAGGTGCCGACACCGAACCGCTGGTCGCCCTCAATAACTTCTCCATCGAGAATGAAGACGTCCTCGCCCCCACCCTGATGATGGTCAACATGCGGCCATTCGCTGCCGGGCGCCATTTCGACAATCCATGTGCGGACGCCGGGACGCGAGGGCAGATCGCGTCGAATGCACCCGGGACCGATAACGATTGCTTCGCAACTGTCGAATGAAACGGGCGTGAGCCCTTTTGGCTGGAACATGAATTTCTTCTCCGATCGCCGCCATTCTATGTATCGGGAGATCGTGCAGATAGTTTATCAGGCGACATGCTTCGGTGCATAAAACTCACCGCTTGTCATCGGGCAGAGGAGTAGAACTTGTTGAATATCCCGCCTTCAGAGGCCTTGATCGCTGCGATAGAAGCCGCCCGGACAGGTTCGATGACCGCTGCAGCGGAACGGCTGGGGATAACGCATGGCGCTGTCAGTCGCCGGATACTTTCACTTGAACAGTGGCTTGGAACGCCCGTATTCGAACGGCTCGGTCGCGGCGTTCGGCCGACACCCCAAGGCACTATCTTCCTGCGCCGCGCCGAGCGATCGCTAAATGCGATCGAAGCGCTTCGGTCCGAACTTGGCAGCCGACGCGATCCCGGCGCCATCCGCATTTCCGCGCTTCCATCGATGGTCCGGCTATGGCTGATGCCGCGGCTACGCCGCCTCGAAGCGATCGCCCCCGGACGCACGATAGAAATCATTCCCGAACATCGGATGGCGCAAGTCCAGAACCGGGATATGGATATCGCGGTGCGGTATGGCACCGGATCGTGGCCCGGTGTCGATACACATCTCCTCTTCCCCGACATCGCGATTCCCGCCGCCACACCCGAACTTGCGGCGCGGTTGGCCGGAATTTCAGCGCGGGACCTGATGAAAGAGACATTATTAATCGACGGTGACAGCTCAGATTGGCAGGAATGGGGCCGTCGTGCCGGGATACAAAGAACCTTATTGGGGTCGAAGCGCCAGTTTCTTGATCACGATGTCGCGATCGAAGCCAGCCGCCAGGGACTTGGCGTGATCTTGCTGCGCGCGCCGATGGCGGCCTCGGCACTCTATGACAAAAGCCTGCAGGCGCTGCCCTTTCCCGCCATACTGAGCATGCGCGCACATTATATCGCCGTCCGTGCGGGCGAACGCCGTCCGGACGTACTCGCGCTGATTGACGAATTAAGATCAATCGGTGCTGAAGCCACGGCGCATTTCAATGGCGCCTTTCCCGAAATTGCCGCGCAAGCCTTCGACGCGCAGGGCAATTAGCTTCGCAGGTCAGTGCGACAACTTCGGCATTCGACTCCAGACGTACCGCTGCGACCGCTGCCGACTATTCCATTTAACCAGCCGTACAAAGGGCAAACCGACACTTCGGGGCGGGTGAAACCCAATTCTGTAGCGGGCCGTTGGCGGTCGGTCGGCATTTAGGTGTGAATCATGCGGAGCGGGCATTGCAATTGCCGTTCCGCTACGACGCGAAGCTCGCGAGACTATGCGATGATCGGCAGGCCCGGAAAGCCGTGCGAGCTTCCCGGGCGCCTTGGTATGGTCGTCAGAGGCTGACCTTCACATTGGCATAGAAGTAGCGTCCGACGATATCGTACATGCTGCTGTTGTAGTAGAGCGTCGGCATATAGGGCGGCTTGACATTGCCGATGTTCCTGACGCCGAAACCCACCATATGGTCGTCATCGATATCAAAGCTGAGGGCCAAGTCGTTATAGAGCCGCGACGGGACGCTATTGTCGTCATAGGATTCGGGCGAGTCGACATTCTCTTCATATTTGCTGGCGCTGATAAAGCGGGTGTCGAGGCTGATGTTGAAGCCGCCAGTCTTGTACGACACGAGCAACGTCCCGCGGAAACGGGGATTCTGCCAGCCTCCGTCGTTGATGACGTCGCCGGCCGAAATGCCTGGCGTCGTCTCGGTCACATTTTCGAGCAGATAGCTGCCCTTGAAGCCGAGCCGCAGCTGCCCACCGCCAAGCGACGCCCGGTAGTTGGCCCCGACATCGATACCGCGCGCATACATGCGCGAGGCATTCACCTGCGTCGAGGTGATCGACACCGGATTACCCAGCGGCGCCTCGCGCTGCGAAAGCTTGCAGAAAGGATTGTCGATCGTCGGCAGGTCGACGCAGAGATAGAGGAGGCGCGAATAGTTGAACTGGGTGATGACATCCTTGATGTCGATGCTCCAATAATCCGCGGTCAGATCGAACCCGGGAAGGAATTTCGGTTCGAAAATGACACCAAGGGTCAGGCTGTTTGAGGTTTCGGGCTTCAGATCCGGATTACCACCGGTCGTCACCCACGGACCGACCTTGACGTCGGGTAGCGGGGTGGTGACCCCGAGCGCCGCGCAATTGGCAGCCCGCGTCGCGCTGGCATAATAGGCGCCGAGTTCGCAGGGATCGTCGATCGAACCCTGTTGGGTGATGATCTGTGCTTCATAGAGCTCGCCGAAGTTGGGCGTGCGCACGCTGCGTGATCGTACGCCGCGGAAGGTCAGACCATCGATCGGCGCCCAGGTCGCGCCCGCCTTCCATGTATGGGTGCCGCCGACCGTGCTGTAATCGGAATAGCGATAGGCGCCTTCGACCTCCAGCCGGTGCACAAAGGGCAGGTCCCGGAGCACCGGAACGACGACTTCGCCGTAGAATTCGGTCACGCTGGACTTGGCGTCAAGCTCGGGGTGGGCGGCAGGGCCGCTCGAATAGACCAGCTCGCCAGTGAGCGCGAGCGGATCGTCTCGCGTCTTGAGCGTATCCACGCGATATTCGGTCCCGACCGCGATCGAGACGTCGCCATAGGGCAATGCAAAGAGATCGCCGTTTACGCTGGCGCCGAATACCTTCTGCGTGTTGACGCGTCGTTCCTTGCGATCCGCCATCACATAATTGAGCAACGCCTCGCTCGGCGCATCCTGTCCGAAAATATTGAGCGGCAGGCAGCCCGCCGCCCGTGCTGCGGCATCGCGGCATATCGGCGCGCCGGTCACGGGATCGGCGATGACGTCGCGCGCGGCGATCCAGCGCGACTTGTACGGAATGTTTCGCGTGGTCACATTATCCACGGCGCGGCCATATTGGGCGAAAGCCTGCCAGCGGAAATTGTCGGTGAGCTTGCCGCCGAGCGTCTGACCGAAGGTAAAGGTGTCGCGATCATGATCGTCGGTGCGGATGGGGAAATTGCCGAAGGTCCGCGAGATCCTGAGCTTGGTCAGATTGTTCGCCAGCATCACCTGCCGGATGGAATCCGGCAGATAGGGATTGTCGAGAGAAGCGACTGACCCGCCCGCGCCGCCGAGAAAGGTTGCGCGGCTGTCGTCGCGATAGGGCGAGGCGGTGCCCCGATATTCGGTGCGCGCGTATGAGAAATAGCCGCCATAATCGATCGCGTCGGTCAGCTCATAATCGTAGCGCCCCATGACCGCGAGCGCCTGCTGACCGCCGCGTAGCTGGCGCTGGTCTTCGAGGTTACGGCCGTCGCCGCCGTCGCCCAGCGCAAACTCGCCCCGGCCGTAATAGACGTCGTGCACGGCTTCGCGGACATTATTGCCATCGAGAATATAGTTCTTGTTGTTGAGGAAGAAGGTCGGCTCGTAAGAATAATAGATCTGACGATAGTGATAGAGCGTGACGCGATCTGGGATGCCGTCGCCGATGCCGGTGTTGGCGGGATTGGGCAGGTACAGCGGCTGGTCATCCCAACTGTAGCGGTCCTGCATCATCAGCGGCGTTGTCTTCGAATAGGTTGCGCCGAAGGTAAAGGAACCGCGGTCGTCGGCGAACTTGCCGCCGGTCGCCAGCGACACCTGAAATTCCGACCCGTCGCCCTGCTGCGAAATGCCGCCAGTCGCCATCAGCGTGGTCTTGTCGATGTTGCGCTTGGTGATGATGTTGACCGCGCCGGTGACGGCGTCGGCGCCATAGATAGCGGCTGCACCGCCGGTGACGACCTCGATCCGGTCGATCATCCCGGCAGGGATCATGTTGATGTCGACCGCCGAGGATCGCGCCGAGCCCGAGACCCGCCGCTGGCCGTCGATCAGGGTCAGGCTGCGATTGGTGCCCAGGTTGCGGAGATTGATCGAAGCAACACCGCCATCCCAATTCTGGCCAAAGCTGCTGTTGAGGCCGACACCCAGCCCCACCGCGGGATCGCGGGTCAGCGCATCATAAGCGCTGATGCGGCCGAGATCGAATGCCTCGTCCATGCTGGTTACGCTGACCGGCATGGCCGAGTCGATTTCGGGGCGCGCAATGCGCGACCCCGTGACGACGATGGCTTCGCTCGCGTCTGCCTGGCCCCCATCGCTGGTGTCCTGCACGGGCGATGCTACCTCCTGCGCCCTGGCATGGGCCATATTGGATGCCACCAGCGCGGCAATCGCGGTTGACAGGCAGGCGCGTACAATTGAAGCTCTGGACGTCATAGGAAACCCCTCCATGTTGGTAATGGATCGCCGGTCTTTCGCCGGGATCTGTTCAAGCGGATATTATTTGCAGGTCGCGAGCCGGGTCATCCCGAGCGCGATGGCGCCCAAAGGGCCGGCGCGATCCCCAAGCGCGGTAACTTCGATCATTCTATTGATATCTCTAGATAAATTATCAAAATAGCCGCCTAGCGAGGCGATCACCGCCCCGCGCGCCCGTTCGACCAGCCAGGGACGCGCGCAGACGATTCCCCCGCCGAGCGCGATCCGTTCGGGCGACAGGGCAAGAATGAGGCCGACGAGCAACTCGCCGAGATCGTGGACGACGCCGTTCCAGACAGGATGCGCGTCTTCGACCTGCTCGCCGGTCATAGCGCTTCGCTTGGCGATCGCCGGCCCTGAGATCAGTCCCTCGATACAGTCGCCGTGAAATGGGCAATTCCCCGGAAAATCGTCGCCCGGCATGCGCCGCGCCTTCAGATGTCCAAATTCGGGGTGCAGCCATCCGTGCAAAGGCTCCCCGCGCACCACGCAGCCGACGCCGATACCTGTTCCAAGCGTGATGTAGGCGTTGCACGACGTATCGGCCGCGCCGCCCCACAACGTCTCGGCCAGCGCCGCCGCGTTAACATCCGTGTCAAAGCCTATCTCAACATCCAGAAGGCGCCGATAGCGTCCGGCGATATCGGTGCCGACCCAGCCCGGCTTCGGCGTGTTGAGCACGAACCCCCAGTCGGACCGGCCACGATCGACGCCGACAGGCCCGAAACTGGCGATGCCGAGCGCGTCCGGCTGCCGCTCGCGCCGCCACCGTGCGAACAATTCATCGACGGTGCCGAGCGTCGAGCCGGGGTTGGTCGTCGGGATCGGGACCGCCTCGACGATATGATGCCCCTCCGCTCGCAAGGCGACGCATTTCGTCCCGCCAAGCTCAAGGCCGAAGATATAGGGGCCCGTCATCGGTTGCTTCCCTGCATCCCGGGGGCGCCCATCGCGGCTTGACGGTCACCGTTGGTCGAAAGATGCGGCATCACGCGCTCTTTGAGGAGATCGGTTTCGGCGGCGCAGCCCTGCGGCGGCTTTCCGCTGACGCGCAGCACGGCCAATTCGGTGCGCGCATCGGCCAGCTCGGCTTGATAGGCCGGCTTGCCCGCGACCGCGGTCATTGTCGCGGTCGCCGACACCATTCCGGCCTCGACCGCGCTCTCGTTATGCGCGCCGCAAACGAAGCGGCTGTCGCCATAGGCGCGTCCCCGCTCGAGGATCCGCTGCGCCCGGTCGGGGGCCAGCGACGCCAGCACCAGCGCATAGGTCCAGCCGCGCGTCGTGTGGCCCGACGGATAATCATAGCTGACGCGGTGGGCCTTCGCGTCATAAAGTTCTTCGCGGGCCTGGCATATCTGACCCTCGTCGATCGTATAGGGACGGTGGCGCTGAAAAACCGCTTTCGCTTCGTCGGTTTCGCGCGCGGTGTCGATGCTGGCGCGATCGAGCAGGCGGGCGAGCCTCGGCGCCTCCTCAGGCGTGAGCGCGACACCGGCGGCGCAGCTGAAGTCGCGGAGCAGCGACGCCGTGTCGAGCCTTGCGTCGCTGGTCGCGAGCGCCCAGCGCGGCGTTCCGATCAATGCCCTTGTCGCCCGGAAGATTTCGCGATCGGTCTCGTAGCGCGGGTCGCCGGGCCGCGGCGCGGGCTCGACAATATCCACGACGCCGAACTCGTCGGGCGCGAGATAACCCGCGATCGGCTCGGCGCTGCCCGCGCCAGCGGCGCAAGCCAGGGCGAGCGCCGCGCCCAGTGAAGCCTTGATCCGTTTCGGCATCTCTTGCCTCCCTTCCCTTCGCGCCTTCGCTATTCCGCCCGCTTCACTGTCCGCGCACCGGCAGCGCAGGCAGCTTCGCCGTGGGCAGCGAGACCCCCATTTCGCGCGCGATCGTCGGTGCGATCTGCCGCATGTCGATGATTCCAAGATCCTTTCCAGCGGCGATGCCCGGCCCCTTCATGAAGAAGGCGGAGTGCACGTCGGGCCGGGTCGTCGGACTGGTCAACGCGCCGTGATTGCCGCGCACGGTCGTGAATTTCTCGACCAAAGGACCGGTCAGCCCGCTGCCCATGGCGTAGCCTTCCTTGAAACCCACGACGAACGAAGCATTGGGCGCCATGCCGAGCGCAGCGATTTCGCCGCCTTCATAGATGTGGTCGATCCCGTTGACCGGGTCCTGCGCCAGCGTGCGCAGCAATTGTCGTACCTGTGCCTTGACCTGTTCGTCGTCCGGCTTTTGCAGGACGATCATCCCCGTGCCGCCGTTCCACGCGAAGGCTTTCCACGATTCGACCGACTTGCCCGCAGGGTCGCGCAGCGCGATCAGCCCCGCCTTCACCAGCGCCGCATTGAGGTGAACGGCATGGGTCCAGCGATAAAAGCCATGGTCCGAGGCGATGACGATTTTGGCGTCGGGATGCACCTGCCGTTCGGCGGCGATGAGGCGGCCGACCGCGGCGTCGATCCGCTCGAGCTCGGCGAACGCCTCGGCGCTCTCCGGACCGTGGTCATGCTCCTCATGGTCGAGTGCCCCGAGATGGATCGTCAGGAGATCGGGGTGCTTGTCCGCGATGATGCGGAGCGCGGCCGCTTCGATCCGCCGGTCGTTCGCCGCGACGTCGGGTTCCAGATAATAAGGGCCGATCGACTTCTCGAGCTGTTCCAGATAGCCCGGCGGCTGCGACACCGCTTCCATCAGATATTGCGCGCGTTCGGTGCCGTTGCGGCCGAATTCGGGAAGATTATAGTCGATGTCGGCCGCGTGGGCGGTGACGGGCCAGCACAGGCTGGCCGTGACCCCTCCCGCCTGATGCGCGGCGTGCCACAGGGTCGGCGCCTTGATTTCCGAATAATAGGAATGCCACTCGCCGCGCTCCTTGCCGAGCGGGTCGAACACCGCATTATTGTAAATGCCGTGTTCGGAAGGATGGACGCCGGTGATGAGGGTCGTGTGGTTGGGATAGGTCACCGTCGGGCTGACGTTGACGACCCCCTTGGCAAAAGCGCCCTCCGCGAGGAAGCTGCGCAGTACCGGAATCGACAGCTTATACTTGTCGGCCTGAAGGACATGGTCGGGCATGAGACCGTCGATCGTGATGAGCAGGACCGGCCGGGGGCGAGCGATGTCCTGACGGGCCATCGCCGGGCCCGACGCGAGCACCGAGCCGGCGACAACCGCCGCGATCGCGCTTTTCCATGCAAGTTTCACTAATTTTCCTTTCCGGCGAAATAATCGTCGTCAGCAGCAGAATAGGCGCCAAGAATTGCTCGAAATTCTGCTGCTTCGTTCAAATTTATCTGAATAGCTTCAGGTCGATCGACTGGACGACCGCGGTGTATCCGGCATCGCTGCCGTGGAGGTGATCCCCGGAATGATAGTCGGCGCGCATGCTGGCCGGATCGGCCGGGTCGGCGAGCGCCCTGTCGAAATCGAACACCGCATCGAACGCGCCGCTGGTGCGGATGAAGCGGTTGATTTCCTGACGGGCCGCCTCGCCCTCCGGCGACCAGTAGCTTGCGCCCTTGAACGGCGCGATCGTCGCGCCAAAGACCTTGATATCGTGCTGGTGCGCGCGGTCGATAATCTGCCGGTAGGCGGCGATCATCTGCGCAGCGTCGGTCAGGCGGCCTTGGAGCAGCCTCTGGGTCTCGGCGGCCTCGCCCTGATAATGCGCGTAGGAACGGCCGATGTCGTTTATGCCTTCGAACAGGATCAGCGTCTTGACGTTCGGAAGCGAGAAGACGTCGCGATCGAGCCGCGTCAGCGCGCTTTCGCCGGTGCCGTCGCCCAGCACGCGATTGCCGCTGATGCCGGCGTTCGCAACGCCCCAGACACGGCCGCCCCGTGCCGAGAGACGGTCGGCGAGTTGATCGGGCCAGCGCCGGTTGCCGCCCCAAGTCGAACCGGTGCCGTTGGTGATCGAATCGCCGAACGCCACGACCGTCGCGGCATCGCCCGGTGCGTCGACATCGACCGAGGCGAGAAAGGCCCGATCCTTGACGATCGCGGCAGGCTCGAATGGCCCGGCGGTGAAATCGCCCGGACCCGATACCTGGGTATCGTCGAGCGCGTTGTTGTGGCAGGTGCAGGGGCCGGTGTCGCCCGGCAGATAGAGGCTGATCGCCATCCGCGCACGCGCCGGCACCGCGATCTTCACGCTGTCGCTGAGCAGCGGCGCACCGCGCGCCATCGTCGCGGTGCGGGCGCCGCCAAAGGTCAGCTCGCGGGCCGTGCCGGCAATCTCCTTGCCGTCATCGCCTACGAAGACGATGCGCGCCGCGCCGATCGCGAGCGGTGTGGCGCCAAAGGCATTGGTGAAGCGTACGCGCAGCGCATTGCCGCCTGCCGAGAGGCGAACGACCTGGCGCAGCGTCTGGTTCGAAAAGGAGGCAGCCTTGGGCCCGGGCGGGATCGAGCCCGCCGCCCAGCTCGCCACCCATTTGGCCTCCGCCGTCGCGCTGAATGCAAGCGCAATGACAGGAACAAACATTCCCAACATAATTCTATTCGATTTGCGCATTACCAATATCCTCACCACGAATCATTATTTTCTATTTTAGAAATATTATTATATATTTGTTACATACCCGATTTTATTCTGTTTCCACTGTGATGTATTATTTCATCTACGAATCTTTACCAACAGGAATAGCCACCGTCGGCGAGGACGATGCTTCCCGTCATCAGGCTCGATGCGTCGGACGCCAGGAACAGGACCACCGCCGCCACCTCATCGACCTCGCCCATCCGGCCCATCGGCGTACCGTCGATCCAGCGGTGGTACATGTCCGGTTTGGTCTTCACGAAGGCGTTGAGCGGGGTATTGATATAGGTCGGCGCAACGGCGTTCACCCGGACACCGCGCGGCGCCCATTCGGCGGCGAGCGAGCGCGTCAGATGATGGACCCCCGCCTTGGAGGCGTTGTAGAAACTCTGTTCCTGCGGGCGGTTGACGATGAAGCCGCTCATCGAACCAACATTGACAATGGCGCCGCTGCCTTGCGCCAGCATGTGCCGCCCCGCTGCACGCGCGCACCAGAAGGTGCCATTGAGGTTGACGTCGATGACGTTGCGCCAATGTTCGTCGGGGACGGTTTCCGCGGGCGTTTCACTGCGCGCAATGCCGGCATTGTTGACGAGGACGTCGATGCGGCCGTGCCGCGCGACCACATCGTCGATCGCGGCGGTTACCGCGTCGGGGTCGGTGACATCGAAAACAGCGGAGGAAAGCCGCGCTCCGGGCCGTTCGCGCAGCGCCTCGTCCAGCGGCCCCGCTGCCCGATCGGCGAGAATCACCGTTGCGCCGGCCTCGAGCAGCGCATCGGCAATCGCAAGTCCGATCGCGCCAGCACCGCCGGTGACGAGTGCGACCTTTTGAGGCAGACGAAAACGATCAATATACACTAGACGGTCTCCTCAAAAATGTTGGCCCCAGGAGCCGGCGCCGGCGCCGGCATGGCGCGGTCGTCGGCGTCGAAACGGTGGACGGCCCCCGGCGCGATACGCAGCTGGACGGTATCGCCGGAGCGAAAGTCGAGGTCGGGCACACCGCGGGCGATGAGCGTTTCGCCGGATTGCGCGCCCAGATGAACGAAGCTGTCGCTGCCAAGATATTCGATGGCCTGAACCGCGGCCGATATCGTCCCGGCGGGATCGATAGCCAGATGCTCGGGCCTGACACCGATCGTCACCGCCCCGTGTTTGGCGGCGATCGCGCCGCCAAGGAAATTCATGCGCGGCGAACCGATGAAACCCGCCACGAAACGGCTCGCGGGGTTGCGGTAGATCTCGCCCGGCGAGCCCGCCTGCTCCACCCGGCCGTCGCGAAAGACGACGATCCGGTCGGCCATTGTCATCGCCTCTGCCTGGTCGTGGGTGACGTAGATCGCCGTAATGCCCAGTTGCTGCTGGAGACGCCGGATCTCGATGCGCATCTGCGCGCGCAGTTCCGCGTCCAAGTTGGAAAGCGGTTCGTCGAAGAGGAACGCCTTGGGTTCGCGCACGAGTGCCCGGCCGATTGCGACGCGCTGCCGCTGCCCGCCGGACAGGGCCCCTGGACGCCGATCGAGAAACGGCGTCAGGTTGAGCATTTCGGCGACTTGCTCGGTGCGCTCTGCAATCTCGGCGCGCGGCCGGCGCGCGACCTTGAGCGCGAAGCCGAGATTGGCGCGCACCGTCATGTGCGGATAAAGCGCGTAGGACTGGAACACCATCGCCAGCCCCCGCGCCGCGGGTGACGTCTGCGCGGCATCGACCCCGTCGATCAGCAACCGGCCCGAGTCGATATCCTCGAGCCCGGCAATGAGCCGCAGCAGCGTCGTCTTGCCGCAACCCGACGGGCCGACGAAAACCGTGAACGCGCCATCGGGTATGACGAGATCGATGGCATCGGTCACCAGATGGTCACCGAAACGCTTCGTTACGCCTTCAAGGACAATGCCGCTCATCGCGAACGGGTCCGATCAATCATTTGACAGCTCCAAAGGTAAGACCGCGAACGAGCTGCCGCTGGCAGAGCCAGCCGATCAGCAGGACCGGGACGATGGACAGGATCGACGCCGCCGACAGGCGTGCCCAGAACAGCCCCTGGGGGCTCGAGAAGGCGGCGATGAAGGCGGTCAGCGGCGTGGCCTCGGTGGTCACGAGATTGAGGGTCCAGAAGGATTCGTTCCACGCCAACGTGAAGACCAGGAAGAAGGTGGACGCGATGCCCGGCAGCGCTAGCGGCGCGAGCACCGACACGAGTTCCTGCCACAGCGAGGCGCCATCCATGCGCGATGCCTCCAAAATTTCGCCGGGCACCTCACGGAAATTGGAGAAGAGCATCCACACCGCGATCGGCAGATTGGCGGCCGCGAGCAGCAGCACCAGCCCGGTCCGGCTGTCGAGCAGCCCCCAATCGCGGTAAAACAGGAAGATCGGAATGAACACGCCGACCGGCGGCAGCATCTTGGTCGACAGCATCCAGAGCAGGATACCGCGCGTCCGGTGCGTCGGCGCGAACGCCATCGACCAGGCAGCCGGGATCGCCAGCGCAAGAACCAGAGCCGAAGATCCGCCCGCGACGATCACCGAATTGACCAGCGAATGGAGATAGTCTCCCTCGGCGAGGATTCCGCGGTAGTTCGCAAGCGTCCAGTCGAACGAGAGGAAGCGCGGGGGAAAGGACACGGCTTCGAGTTCGGTCTTGAAGCTCGTCAGCAGCGTCCAGAGCAATGGAAAAGCGATTGTGAGCGACGCGGCCCATGCGAACATGGTTGCGATCGCGCGATGTCTGCGGCGCGTGCGCATCATGCCTCCAGCGAGCGGCCGACCGCCCTGATAAGAAAGATGGCAAGGATGTTCGCGAAGACGACGGCAACCAGCCCGGCGGCGGAAGCGGCCCCGATGTCATATTGGAGCATCGCCTGCGAATAGACGAGGAACGCCAGGTCGGTGCTGGCGGTGCCGCCGCCGGTCGTCACGAGGATTTCGGCGAAGACCCCGATGAGGAAGATCGTCTCGATCATCACGACAATGGCGATCGGGCGCGCGAGATGCGGGAGCAAGAGGTGGCGCAGGATCGCGGCCGCCGAGGCTCCGTCAAGCTGCGCCGCCTCGCGCAATTCGCGGTCGAAGGATTGCAACGAGGTGAGCAGGATCAGCGCCGCGAACGGCAGCCATTGCCAGGCGACGATCAGCGCGATCGACAGCAGCGGCGCATGCGAGAACCAGTCGTACGCCGGGAGCCCGAAAAGCGCCGCCAGCCAGGCGAAGAAGCCCGACACCGGCTGCATCAGCAAATTCTTCCAGAGCAGCGCGCTGACCGGCGGCATGACAAAGAAGGGCGATATGACGAGGAGCCGCAGCCCCCCCCGCCCGATCACCGGGCCGTCGAGCAGCAGCGCCAACCCGAGGCCGCCGGCGATGCTTGCCGCGAGCACGACCGCGATCAGCATCAGCGTGTTGACGAGCGCAGGCACGAAATCGGGACTCGCTACAAGCCGCGCATAGTTGCTCAATCCGACGAAGCCGCTGCTGTCAGGGAAAAGCAGCCGATAGTCACTCAGCGAAAATTTGATCGTCACGAGCAGCGGCGCGATCGACGCCGCGAGCAGCAGAAGGATCGCGGGAGCCAGCAGGAGGCGGCCCGGCCCCTGCAAATAGCTGCGCTGGCGAATAGCAACGCCGGCAGTCATTGATAATATCCCGCGTCGGTGAGCTGGCGCCGGGTCGCGGCCTGTGCCTCGGCCAGGGCGTCGCCCGTTGACACGCGTCCGGCGATCGCAGCGGAGAATTGCTGGCCGATCTCCGTTCCGATCCCCTGCCACTCGGGGATCGCGGCATATTGCACCCCGATATAGGGCACGTGCAGGCGGGAGGGCTTGCCAGGATTGGCGGCATTGATCGACTGCAGCGTGACGTCGGCGAATGGCGCCGCACGCCGATAGGCGGGACTCTGATAGAGCGACAGGCGGGTTCCTGGCGGCACGGCAAGCCAGCCCGCGCGCCGGGCAGCAACCGCGGCATAGCCAGGACCCGCCGCCCAGCTGATGAACTCTTTCGCGGCCGGGACTTTCTTCGAGCTGGCCGGTATGGCGAATGCCCAGGTCCACAGCCAGTTCGCGCTACGCCCGAGCCCCTGGTCGGGGGCCGGTGCGAAACCGACGCGATCGGCCACCTTCGACGTTTCGGGATCACTGAGAAATGGCGCCGCCACGGTGGAATCGAACCAGATCGCGCAGCGCCCCTGCGAAAAAAGCGCGAGATTTTCGTTGAAGCCGTTCGCGGCGGCACCCGGCGGCCCCCATTGCCGCAGCAGGCCGACATACATGTCGATCGCCTTGCGCCACTCGGGAGAGTCGAACTGCGGCCGCCACTTGTCGTCGACCAGACGGGCTCCATAGGAATGGGCGACGGTGAGGATCGAAGCCATATTCTCGCCCCATCCCGCCTTGCCGCGCAGGCAGATGCCGTAGACGCCGCTATCCGGATCGTTCAGCGCTTCCGCCGCACGCGCCAGATCTTCCCAGCTCGGCCTGGCAGGCATGGTCAGCCCGGCACGCCGGAAGAGATCGGTACGATACATGATCATCGTACCCTCGGCGTTGAACGGCGCGGCATATTGCACGCCGCGATAGGACACCGCCGCGCGAACCGGCGCGATGAGATCGTCGGCGCGATAGTCGGGGCCAAGGTCGTCGAGGGACTTGAGCCAGTTCCGCTTTGCCCAGATCGGCACTTCATACGCGCCGATCATGACGACGTCGTACTGGCTGCCGCGGATCGCGACGTCGGTCGTCACCTTCTGGCGGAGAATATTCTCCTCCAGCACCACCCATTTGAGTTTGATGCGCGGGTGCCCGGCTTCGAAACCCGCGGCAAGCCCCTTGAGGCGGACCATGTCGCCATTGTTGACGGTAGCAATCGTCAGCGTCGTGCGCGCGCCCTCGTCCGGCGCGCAGCCCGACAATGCGATCACCGCCAATAATGCCCAACCTGCCCGCATGCCTGCGGCCTCCCCTTATCATTGATCGCGAACATCGAGGCTCGCTGTTGCTGCCCAGATGGGAGCCCAAACTTTCATTATCCTGACAATCCGAAAGAAGCCTCGAGAGCGTGTCAGGTTAAGCCCCTGATCGATCGTCGATTGACGGACGACGTCATTTCCATGCAGATGCGCCACCATTTGGCGGCGTGCCGCACCCATAGGAGTTCGTTATTCAATCACAAAAAAATGGCGCTTTTTCAGCGTTAAACACCTGATTCTTACGGTTGGAAGCTCGCCTTCCCGCCGCGCACCGAACGGAGAATTGAATGCGCATTCTCGTCGTCGAAGACACGGCCGATGTCGGCGAAGGCGTCGTCGAATGCCTCGAAGCGCTGGGCCACGCCGTCGATTGGGCACGTGACGGCGAAACCGCCGACGAATGGCTCCGCGATACCGGCTATCAGCTCGTCGTGCTCGATCTCATGCTGCCTGGATTCGACGGGCTGACCCTGCTGAGGCGCCTGCGCGAGCGCCGATGCGAAACGCCGGTCCTGATCCTGACCGCGCGATCCGCGATCGACGATCGAATCGGATCGCTGGATATGGGCGCCGACGACTATCTGGTGAAGCCGTTCGACTTTCGCGAACTGCAAGCGCGGGTGCGGTCGCTGCTGCGGCGTCATTCGGGCGGGCGTGCCGCAGAACTCAAATGCGGAAAACTGGTTTTCGATCGATCGGCCCGCACCGTCCGGATCGACGATGTTCCGGCAAAATTGACGCGGCGCGAGCTGTCGCTGCTGGAAGTCTTCCTCGCAAGACCGACGATGGTTTTCAGCAAGGCGCAGCTGCTTGACCAACTCTTCGGCTTCAGCGCTGAACCGACCGAGAACAGCATCGAGGTCCTCATCACTCGGCTTCGGCGAAAGTTGGCCGGCTCCGGGGTCGAGATCACCGCGCAACGCGGGATCGGCTATCATATCGTCGAGACATGACGGTCGCTCTTGCCTCCCGCCTCGAACTTCCCCCCTCCATTTTCGGCAGGCTGCGCCTGCTGCTCGCAACGGTCTTCCTGATCGGCGCTCTGGGCGCACTGGCGGCGGCTTGGACACTCTCCAAAAGAGCCGCCACCGATGCCTACGACCAACTCCTGATCAGTTCGGCGACCCAGATCAGCGAAGCTATTACCGCCGAAAACGGCCAGTACTCGGTTCTTCCGCCCGATTCCGCCTTCGAAACGCTCGCCCAATCGAAGGACGACCGCTTTTTCTTCGCGGTGCGCGCGCCCGATGGTTCGCTTTTGACGGGGGAGCCGGGACTTTTGCCTGGATCTAGACACCAGGTTGATGGGCTGCCATCGCTCGATTATATCGATGATGACGGCGAGACGATGCGCACCGTCACCATTCACCGTTTCATCGCCTCGCTCGATACCAAGGGGTGGAGCAGCGTCGTCGTCGCCCAGTCGCTGGGCGCTCGCTACCAACTTGTAGCGCGGCTGATGCTGCGGATCGGCGCGATCATCATCTTTGTCGCGGCGCTCGGTTTCCTAGCATCGCTCGAGGCTGTCAAACGCGCCTTGCGGCCGTTCGATCGCATCGGGCACGCGCTCTCGTCGCGGCGAGCCCAGGATATGGGGCCCATCGAGGTCGAGAGTCCTACGGAAACCCGAGCGCTGGTGGATACGATCAACCACACTTTCCACCGCCTCAACGAGCGTTTGAACAAGCTGCAGAATTTCGCGGGCGTGGCAGCGCATCAAATCCGCACGCCGCTCGCCGCGCTTGGCGCACAGACCGAGTTGCTCCTGACCGACCAGACGGCGCAATCCCGCCGCAAACGCGTCGAGCGGATCCGCGCGCATCTTGGCAAGATCAGCCGCCTGACGCATCAACTGCTTGGCCAGGCGATGGTCAGCTATCGCATCGACCGCATTCCGCACCAGGAAGTCGACCTCGTCGAGCTCGTGCGCCATGTACTCCGCGATGCTGTCCCCGAATCGCTCAGTCGCGACCTCGTCGTCGAGTTCGACTACGCGGCCCCGCGCATCCCGGTTCCGGGCGATGACATCAATCTGCGCGAGGCACTGGCGAACCTCGTCAACAATGCAGTGACGCACGGCGCGGTGACGATGCTGCGCGTGCGGATCGACGAAGGATCGGATCAAATCTGCATCGCGATCGCCGATGACGGACCGGGGATTGCATCTCAGCTCTGGGACACAGCGACGCAGCCGTTCCAGCTTCCGCGAACTGAGGGCGAGGGCGCCGGGCTGGGTCTATCGATTGCCGCCGATGTCGCGAAAGCCCATGGCGGCATGCTCGCCTTTGCGTGGACGGCGGAGAAACTTTTCGAAATCAGCTTCATCGTGGCTCGGTCCGCACCGCTGGAGAAGGCGGCATGAGGCGGCTGCCCGCCATCATCGGGGCTGCCATACTCCTTCTGGGAATCGGAGGGGCGGTCGCGTTCCACGCCGCGTCCGATCGCGATCCGGAAGGCGATTACTCGCCGCCTGCCGGGGCACTGGTCACCTATCTCCCGGCGGACGAAGATGACCAAGGCCTGCCCTTAGTGATTTCGGGGTCAATCGAGGCGGGTTTCATGCGCCCATTTCTCCTCGCCTTCCAACGGCACAATCCCCGTCTTTCGCTCGTGTATATCCAGTCACGTAATGACGCGCTTCTTGAACGCGCACTATGGGCGTGCCAGCAGCGCGAGCGTACGGCAGATATCTATCTCACCTCCTCGACGGACCATCTCGTGCGGCTCGCCAACGAGAATTGCGCTACAACGCTTCCCTCCGCTATCGGCCAGGCGGCACCGGCAAAGGCAAGCTGGCGCGATCAGGTGGTTGCGTTCACGGTCGAGCCCGCAGTGTTCGTGTTCACCCGGGAGCTTGAGGGACCGCTGCCGCCCAGCCATATCGCCCTGCTCGACTGGCTACGCGGGTTTCCCAGTGACCGCGCCCGCGTCGGCACATACGACATCGAACTGTCTGCTGATGGCTACGACCTGGCCGCATCCGATTCAAATCAGGATGCGCTTTACGGCCGGCTGCTAGAAGGTCTGGGACGCTCCAACATTCGCCTTTACTGCTGCTCCAACGTGATGGTCGACGCCCTCGATCGCCGCGAGATTTTCTTCGCGTACAATGTACAGCTCTCCTATGCCTACAAAGCACAGCGTGCAGGGAGCCGGATCACAGTGATCCTGCCCGACGATTATCAGGCGCTGCAGACCTTGTCATTCATGCTGCCCAAGCGCCCGCGCGATCCGGACAGGGCGCTAAAACTTGCCCAATTCCTGGTGTCCGACGAAGCGCGAGCGATTGCAGGCCACAACCTCGTACCCCCCGGAATGTCGCCCAAGCTCGCCGCCGCGCAGGCCGACCGGCTGCTTGCGCAAGCATCGGTCACGCCTCTATTGCTAAGCCTGCAGGATCGGGCCCGTCGCGAGCATCTTATTCGCGAATGGCGTGAAGCCATATCGCCTGTCCGGCCCGAAGGCGGGAACTCGGTCTCCCGAACGAGCGCGCGGAACTGAAGTTGTCCCGTCTAACATCCGTGGCACCTTGGGCAGCTGCGGTCATCACATCTTTTCCGGCCTAGTAGCTCAACCTGCTGCCGCGATCGAACCGATCGCTCACCATTTACTCCGATCGACACAGGTTTAGTCAATTGAACCGTGCCATGCTCCGAGGCCGGTTCCACTATATTGCAAATGCCGAAGTTCAGTCCTTTCGATGGCCCTGTCGGCTTGCGATCCATGTGCCCACATGCCGCCGCAGCTCCGCAAGCGGTACGACGCCCGGCGCCAGGATCGCCGCATTGAAACCTTTCAGATCGAAGACCGGCCCGAGCGCAGCTTCCGCTTCACGCCGCAGCGACAGGATTTCGAGCGCTCCGCTGTCATAGGACGTCAACTGGCCCGGCAACACCGCAATCCGGTCTACCATTTCATCCGCCCGCGCGTCGTCGAATCGCCCCGTGGAGACCAGATATGCGATCGCTCTTTGCCGACTCCATCCAAGCGCGTGCAGCCCCGGATCGACCACCATGCCGCGCGCCGGCCAGATGCGTCGGAATACACGTGCATCATCGCCTTCGTAGAGGCCGATATCCTCGGCCAGCCCCTCCGCGTAGCGAGCCCACCCCTCGACATAGGCGGAATTCATGACGAGGTCGCCGAGCAGCCGTGAAGGCTGCTGCTCGCGCGCATAGGCGATCTGCAGATGGTGGCCAGGCCATGCTTCATGCACCGCGACGATCGTCGCCTCGCCTTTGGTCTGCGTCTTCCACGGGCCCATCTGCAGCCGGTATGTAGCCGGCGCGGTGGCGTCCCCGTTGATGTCGTAATGAGACGAAACACCCGCCGCTTCATCGCCACTGCGGTTTGGCTCGACCACGACATCCTGGCGGGGCAGCGCCGATATGATCGTCGCTGTGCGGATCTTCGCCTTCGCAACGATCGCGCGCGAAAACGAAAGCAAATCCTGCGCGGATTCGAAATGATTTGCGGGATCGGCTTTCAGTCTATCGACGATTTCAAGGACATTGGTGGTCCCGAAGCGCCGTTCGCCAATGGCGCGAATGGCCGACAGATTCTCTTCGACCGCCCTTTCCCCCAAAGCATAGACTTGTTCCGGGGTCCGATCGAGCGTTGTGTTCGCCCGGAGCATCGCCTGATAGCAGGCCCGGCCATCAGGCAGTTCGGTCACGGCCACGCCGTCGCGGGCGCGCGGTAAATAGACCGTCTCGAGATAGTTGCGATACTGGCGAAGCGCTGGCACGACATCTTCGTCGACAACCCCGGCAAAGCGACGCTTGAACTCTGGATCCTCGCTCCTCGTCGCTGGCGACAACAGCGGGGGCGCGGCGCCATTGGCCGGCAACAGTGAGTCCAGTTGTGCGATCACGCGGCGAACGACCGATTTCGGCGCCGCATAATGCTCCGCCAATCCGCGGTCGAGGTTTGCGATCTCGACCGCGACGAACGCGGGAAGCGACGACCAGCGCGCGAGCGCCTCGGTTCGGTCCTTGGTCGTCGCGACGGGCTGGCCTTCCGCGACGGGCACGAGCAGCGCTTGCCATCCGGTGAAATGGTTGACGTTCCAAAGCTCGCCCCGGCAGACCCGAAGTCGCAAATCCGACGAAATCTGCTCGAGGAGAACGGCGCGGAGCGCTCGCTGCTGATCGGTCAGCGCATCCGCTTCAATTGTCTCGAGTTTGCGCAGCATGACGCCTTTCCAAGCGTCGCTGGCATTCAACGCCGCCGCGCGACGGTCGGCGAACCGGTCGTTGTGACTGGGAGGCAGTCCGGAGAAATAGGTGACGATGGGATCGTCGGCGATGGTTTGCAGGCGATACTCAGCCGCCATCTGATCGAGAGTAGCCGGCTCCTGCGCCAGCGCCATCGTCGTCGAGAAGAGCGAGAGTGCTGCCGCCGCGCGAAGCAGGTCGAGCATGCCGTGTCGCCTTGACCGGCGCTTCACCCCTTCCGTTCCAACGATCCGTCCGCGTCGTTTCGAATAGGTCTTTTCAGTTCGCACGGGCGGGAATCTTTCCTTGTGTTGAACCACGATAGGCTGATCTGGTCTGATCGATCAGATAGGCGTGCACCGCCTCGGCGTCGGAGCGTGAGAGTATATCATCGAATCGTCCCATCCCGTTTGCGCTGAGCGCGCCGCCGAGCACGATGGCCTCGAAGGCATCGTGCGTCGCCGGCGCCATGCGCCTCAGGTCGGGCACCAGACTTCGATCCACATTGGCGTGACAGCGCGAGCAATGGGCAGCGAAGAGCCGCTCGCCGAGCGCAATATCGCGGCTCGTGCCAGGCTGCCGCGGCGGAGCTGCAAGCGGGGGCACTGCGATTGTCTTTCGCGCCGGCATGTTTGCTCCATCAAGACGGAATACGAGTATGCGGTTCTCATTCCCAAATTTATTGGCTGCCGAACCGGGCGGGAACGCCCAGCCTGCAGCACCGCCATATCCCGCCATGACGGCAACATATTGCACGCCGTCGACCTCATAGCTCATCGGCGCCGCCATGATGCTGTATCCCGTATCGAGCGCACGCAGGATTTTTCCCGACGAGGCGTCGCGAAAGACCAGCATCCCGTCTGAGCGGCCCTGAATCACCAGTCCGCCTGAGGTCGTCATCACGCCGCCTTGCCAAAACTCCGGTTCCGGCGCTTCCCACACGGTTCGTGCCCTTACAGGATCCCATGCCCGCAGTACGGCGCGCCGAGCCGGATACGGACGCCCCTTCAGCACTTTGGCCAGCGGCGGCAAACCGAGGCTCGGGACGCCGCCCCGCGGATAATCCTCGACGAACACGGCGTTGACATTCCATTTTTCGGCGAGCGTCCGGCCTGCCGGATCATAGCCCTTGGCAAAGATCATCGCGCCTTCGATGACGGGAATATAGACGAGGCCCGTGTCCGGATTATATGCCATCGGCTGCCAGTTATGCGCGCCGCTTGCCGCCGGATAGACCAGCGCCGGGCCATCGCGATATTCGGCCTCACCGGTCAGTATCGGCCGACCGGATTTCAGGTCGATACCGGAGGCCCAGTTTACCGGCGCATACGGCTTGGCCGACAGCAACTCACCCGTTGCGCGGTCGAGGACATAGAAGAAACCGTTCTTCGGCGCCTGCATCAGCACCTTGCGTTGCCGTCCACCAATCTCGAGGTCGGCGAGAATCATTTTCTGGGTGGCGGTATAATCCCAGCGTTCACCGGGGACGGTCTGATAGTGCCAAACCAGCCGGCCCGTCTTGGGGCGGATTGCGAGGATCGACGAGAGGTAGAGATTATCCCCTCCCCCGGGACTGCGGTCCCACCAGGAAAAAGGCGCGGCATTCCCGGTCCCGACATAAAGCAGGTCGAGCTTCGGGTCATAAGCCATGGCATCCCAGGCCGTCCCGCCTCCACCTGTTTCCCACAAGCTGCTCCGCGACCATGTCGTCGCCGCGCGCGCCATCTCCGGGCTCTCGTATGGATGGCGCGGATCGCCCGGCACGGTGAAGAACCGCCATTTGAGCTTGCCAGTCGCAAGATCGAAGGCCGATACATAGCCGCGGCTATCGGCGAAATCCGCGCCGCCCTGTCCGATCACGACGACATCGCCGGCGATTTGAGGCGCGCCGGTCACGGTCGCAGGCCGCTTACGATCGACAAAGCTGTCGGTACGCCACAGTATCCGACCGTTCTTTGCGTCGAGCGCGTATAGCCAGCCGTCCAGCGCTGCGACATACACCCTGCCCTTCCACACCGCGACGCCGCGGTTGACGACGTCGCAGCAAGTGTAGCGGCCATATTGACCGTCGACCTCGGGGACAAAGGTCCAGCGCTCCGCTCCGGTCCGGGCATCGAGCGCATACACCCGGCCCCAATTGCCCGACGTGAACATGGTGCCGTCGACGACAAGGGGCGTGGCCTCCTGACCGCGGCTGGTGCCGGGATCATAGGTCCAGGCGAGGCCGACCCGGTCAACGGTTCCGGCATCGATCTGCGTCAACGGAGAGTGATAGGTGCCGCGCCAATCGCGACCCGACGCCAGCCATTGATCCGGCTCGCCGTCGGTATCGAGCAGTCGCGCGCGGTCAACCTGACCGGGTTCGGGATCGGATCGACCGCAGCCCCCCGCCGCGAAGAGACACAGGCCAAGCAGAACGGTCAGCGAAAGAAGACCCCGGCTCATCGTTCGTCGGCTCCAATGGTCAGGATCGTCGGCGGAGCGATCGCCGCTGCCTCCACCTCGGTGCGGGTAAAAGGGAGACGGACCCAGGTCTTGGTAGCGTAGAGCCGTGTCTGGTCGGAATGGAATGGCGATGACGGATCGGGTGTTTGCGAACTCGCAAGGATCGCCTCGGCCACGGGGCCGTCTTTATGTAACGTCACGACCTGAATATAGGGGTTCGACGGGCCGAGTGGCTCGGTAAACCCCACGTCGGGCACGAGGCTCGCGGCCATCATACTGAACATCGCGCCGCCATGGAGCGGAACGCGCTCGCCCGGGTGGCCGGCGCCGAGCAGAACCGAGGCGATCGCCACAGCCGGCAATTGGCCCCATTTCAAAAAACGCGCGCATCGAACCGCCATTCCGCCCCCAACCTCTTCAAATTCTTTCCCGTTAGTGTGACGACTGGCGAAGAAATTTCCTCAGCCCGCGAGGGGATTTGACGACATGGTTGCAAATTACGGGGCTCCGCCCCTATTCACGCGGTGCCAATCTCAATGGAGGGCATGCGATGGGGGATTTACCGCAGGATCGATCGGGCTGGCGCGCGCTGCTTCGCCGCATCGCGCGTGCGACCCGCGATCCCGAGCGCGCTGAAGACCACCTCCACGCCGCTTTCATCAAGCTGACCGAATATGCGCGCAAGCATGCAGTGGAGAACCCAACGGGCTTTCTGGTCCGGACTGCCGTCAACGTTTCGATCGACGCGGGCCGCCTCTATGACAACCGGCGCGACCTTCACATTCCCATCTTCGAGATTGACGACATGATCGACGATCAACCGCTGCAGGATGAAGTAATTGCCGTCCGCGATCGTCTGCACAGAGTGCAACGCGTACTTGCGGAGTTGAGTCCAAGGACAAAAGAGATCTTTCTGATGCACCGCGCGGACGGAATGAAATATCGCGAGATAGCCGAGACGCTGGGGATCACAGTGAGTGCGGTCGAGAAGCATATCGCCAAGGCCGCCCTTCACCTTCTCGATCGTGCGGATGATTGAAGTTTAAAGACCCATGGAAAACGAGACTCAAAAGACGATCAATGCGCAGGCCGCGGCCTGGCTCGCGCGCCTCCATTCGGAAGCGCGCCTGCCGGCCGACGAGGCCGGATTCCAGGCTTGGGTTGCCGAGGACGACCGGCACCGCGCCGCCTTCGAGAAGCTGACGATGATGTGGGACGCGGCAACAGGCGATGGTCATGTCGCCGCCCGGCCCCGCGTTTCGCGCCGCGCGGTCCTCGCCGGCAGCGTAGTTGCAGCCGTTGCCGCGGTCGGCGGCGGATTGATGGTGCTGAAAAACAGGGGTTCGCAAAGCTTTGAAACCGCGCTCGGCGAGCAACGCAAGGTCCTGCTGGATGATGGCACACAGCTGACCATGGACACCGGCACCAGGCTGGTCGTGACGATGGGCGATCAGCGGCGGGCGGTCGATCTCCTGTCCGGCAGGGCCCATTTCGTTGTCGCCAAGGACTCGTTGCGACCGTTCGTCGTCACCGCGGGCGACCGGCAGGTGGTCGCGGTGGGAACCGCATTCGATGTCGCGCGGGACGGCGATGAACTGTCGGTGACAATGGTCGAGGGCAAGGTCATCGTTCACCAGTCGGGACATTCGGTTCGCGATCGAACCTTGGTAGCCGGAGATCGACTGCGACTGGGCCGCGCTCCGGGCGATACGAAACAGGACCGTCCGGACGTGCTTGTCGCCACCGCGTGGCAGGCCGGGCGCGCGGTGTTCGACAATACGCCGCTCAACGATGCCATCGTCGAGCTCAACCGCTACGACCGCCGGCAACTGGTCATCACCGACCCTGCCGTCGGCGATCTACGGATCAGCGGGAGCTATGAAACCGGTGCTTCGGAAGCCTTTGCCAGTTCGGTCGCAGAACTCCTGCCGGTCGAGGTATCGCACCAGTCCGGGAAGATCGTCCTGAACCGCAAATAGGGCACCGCCTGAGGAAAAATACGTCCCCATCCGTCCTTTCTTTCAAGGACAGTAAAAGGGGGAAACCATGCATCTTTTCGACAACAACCGGATCATCCTGTTTTCGACCGCCGCGGCCGTCATGGCAGTGAGCCAGCCTGCTGCGGGACAGGAACAGGCGCGGCAATTGCGGATCGCTGCCCAGCCGCTTGCCTCGGCGTTGCAGCAGGTCGCGCGCCAGACCGGCACGAACATTCTCTTCCAGCCCGAGATCGTGAGCGGCCGCGAGGCCCCGGCTCTCAACGGCCGATACACCGCGGCGCAGGCTGTCGGCAGGCTGATCGGCTCGTCCGATCTCGTGGTGCGCAAAGACAAGGCCGGAGCGCTGATCATCAGCCGGCGCGAACGCACCTCGCTCGCTCCGGCGACGGACAATCGGGCCGTCGATGCGGTCTGGTCGGATTCGTCCCCGCCTGTCGACGAGATTGTCGTGACCGCGTCGAAGCGCACGGAGCGGCTCGTCGAAGTGCCGCAGTCGATCAGCGTCGTGACCGGCGAGCAGTTTCGCAAGGAACAGTCCGTCCGCTTCACCGACTATCTTAATAAGATCCCGGGCGTGAACTTGGTCTCGTTCGCGCAGGGCAATGCCCAGATCGTCTTTCGTGGCCTGACCACGGGCAGCGATCAGCTCAGTTCGACGGTCGGCATCTATGTCGACGAGGTGCCCTATGGATCGAGCACGATCTTCACGATCGGCGCTACCAATACCCCCGATTTCGATCCGCGCGATCTCGATCGTCTCGAGGTGCTGCGGGGCCCGCAGGGGACGCTCTATGGCGCAGATTCGCTCGGCGGCGTCCTCAAATATGTCACGACACCGCCCCGCCTGAACAAGTTCGAGGGGCGCATCCAGGGCGGAATAAGCGACATTGCCGATGGCGGGACCAGCTATGATGTCAACGGCATGCTGAACGTGCCCCTCGTCGAGGGGAAGCTCGGATTACGCGTGACCGGATATGGCCGCGGCGACGCTGGATATGTCGACGACGAAAGCCGGGGACTCTCCGATATCAATGATTCCCGCGTTTATGGCGGACGCGCCACGTTTCTTTGGGAACCGACGAGCGACCTTAGCATCCGCCTGTCGGCGCTGGGCCAGAACCTAAAGACGGACAATGCCGCGATCGCGGACATACGATATGATACGCTCCAGCCGCTCTACGGCGATCTGCAGCTCCGCCGGCTGATCAACACACCGATCGATTCGAAATACCGGCTCTACAGCGGAACGCTCAACTGGACCCTCGGGTGGGCCGAGCTAATTTCGGCGACCAGCTACTCGACGCTCAACTCGGATAGCATCGGCGATCTCACCTTTTCCTATGGCCCCATTTTCTCGGGCGCGATCGGCGTTCCTCTCGGCGTCGCGCTCGATCAGCGCATCCGGCAAAACAAGTTCACGCAGGAAATTCGCCTCCAATCGTCGTCGGACGAGACATTGGAATGGCGCGCCGGCATCTATTATACGCGCGAGAATGCGCGGACCGAGCAGCGGCTGTTACCATTCGATCCGGCAACTGGCGAAATCTACGATCCGCTGACAAATCGGCCCGGCCCGACCGACGCCTTCTTTTTCTACCGTGGCCCGTCGCGCTATAGCGAGATCGCAGGCTTCGGCGATCTGACCTACCATGTCTCGCCGGCATTCGAAGTGACCGTCGGGGGCCGCTACAGCGAGAACCGGCAACGCTTCCATCAGGTTCAAACAGGTCTCCTGCTTGGTGGACAGAACATCGATTTCCGGCGCAAGTCGAAGGACGACAGCTGGACTTATCTCATCAATCCGAAGCTCCGCATCGCGCCCGATGCGATCGTCTATGGACGGGTCAGCAGCGGATACCGTCCCGGCGGACCCAATATCGGGCTGCCCGCGGGAAATGGACCGGCAACCTTCTCGCCCGATACCGTGGTGAGCTATGAAGCCGGCATCAAAGGAGATGCGCTCGACCGGAAGCTGTCGTTCGATGTCGCCGCATTCCGTATCGACTGGAAGGACATCCAAGTCGCCCAGAGCTTTGGCGGTTTCGTCTATGTCGTCAACGGGCCGAGGGCGCGCAGCCAAGGTGTCGAGGCAAGTGCCTCGATCCGGCCGATCAAGGGCTTGAGCTTCTCGGCGACCGGGACGTACACCGACGCCGAACTGCGGGCTGACGCCCCCACTTCGGTGGGCGGTTTCGCCGGAGAGCGCCTTCCCAATGTTCCCCGCTGGACCGGAACGATCGACGGCAGCTATGACTGGCGCATCGGCGAATGGAATCCTTTTGTCGGTGCCAGCCTCCGGTATCAAGGCAACCGCAAAACCGAATTCATCTCGACGCCTGCGGGGCCGGTGAGCGACCGCGCCACATTGCCCGACTATGTCACGCTCGATCTTCGCGCCGGCATTTCAAACGAGCGCTGGTCGATCAACCTCTTCGCGAAGAACATCACCGACAAGCGCGCGATATTGGGTATCACGCCGCTGACGCCCATTCCCGATCCGGCTGCTTTGTCTGCGATCCCCTTCTCGGCCGGCATCCTCCAGCCTCGTACAATCGGCGCTTCGCTCAGCGCGAGTTTCTGATGACCACGCCCTTTCGTCTGGCGGCGGCTGTTGCGATCGGGCTGGTCCCTATCGCAACCGCCGGGTCCACTCCGGCCTCCCCGAACGCGATCGTGGCGCCAGCACCGACGGCGGAGCTCGACGTCAGGGATGTGTCGGCGTTTATCGACGGCTTCATACCCTACGCGCTCGCGCGCGGCGATATCAGCGGAGCGGCGGTCGTTGTCGTCAAGGATGGCAAGGTTCTCGTCGCAAAGGGGTTCGGCTACGCGGACCGCGCCTCACGCCGTCCGATCGACGTCGAAAACACCCTGTTCCGCCAGGCGTCGATCTCCAAGCTCTTTGCCTGGACTGCTGTGATGCAGCTGTCCGAGGCGGGCAAGCTCGACCTCGACCGGGATATCAACACCTATCTCGACTTCGAAGTGCCTCCCCGCTTCGGCCGGCCGATCACCCTCCGGCATCTTCTCACGCACAGGTCGGGCTTCGCCGAGACCTATCGCGAGTTGATGACGCCGGACCGGGCATCGACGCCGACGCTCGAGACCTATGTAAAGCGGCACCTCCCCGACCGGATCTATCCGCCAGGCACGAACGTCGCTTACTCCAACTATGGGGCGACGCTCGCCGGCTACATCGTCCAGCGCGTGTCGGGCGAACGCTTCGAAGATTATGTGGCGCGGCATATTTTCGCACCGCTTGGCATGCGGCATTCGACGTTCGAACAGCCGCCGCGGCGAGCAGTCGGCGAGATGGCAACGGGATATATCGGCGCTTCGGGCCAGCCTTACGCCTTTGAATATGCCGGCGACGTCCCGGCGGGCGGGCTTTCCGCGAGCGCGGGTGACATGGCGCGCTTCATGATTGCGCATCTCGATGAAGGCGGTCCGCTACTCTCGCCCACCACAACATCGCGCATGCATGCGCCGGCCTTTCGCCAGATCCCGCAGCTGCCCGGAATGGCGCTTGGCTTCTACGAAGAGGATCGAAATGGCCGGCGCGTTATCGGCCATGCGGGAGACCTTGTCAGCTTCCACACCGACCTTCACCTCCTGCCCGCAGAACGCGTCGGCGTGTATATCGCGATGAACAGCTGGGGCCGCGAGGACGCCAGTTCGTCGCTTCGGCGGGCCTTCTTCCATCAGTTCATGGATCGATATTATCCTCGCGCGGCCGGGCCGACGGCTCCGCCCCCCAAAGGGAGCGCGGAGCGTGCGCAGGCCATGTCCGGGACCTATGCATCGACCCGGCGGTCGGCGAGCAACCTCGGGACACTGGTCGACCTCTTCGGTCAAGGCCGGATCGAGACCGGTGAGGGAGGCACGATCAGCTTTTCGCAGTTCCGCGATGCAGCCGGTGTTCCCAAGCGCTGGCGCGAGGTGCGACCCAATATCTGGCGTGAAGTCGGTGGGACGGCGATCCTCGCGGCCGAGGTAAAAGGGGGTCAGGTCTACCGGCTCTATGCGGACGACCAGCCAGCGGTGCTGACCTTCGTGCGCACGACGCCGTGGCAATCCGCCGCGTGGCGCCTGCCGGCCTTGAGCGCGCTCGTCTTGCTCATGTCGCTAGCGGCGCTGGCCTGGCCTGCCGGGGCGCTGCTGCGCTGGAAGTACGGCATTCCGGCAGCCTCCCATCTACGGCCACGAGCCGAGCGCTGGGCTCTCCGCACCATGGCGCTCGGAAACAGCCTGTTTGCAGGTGGCTGGCTTGGCATATTGACGTCGGCGGGCACCCAGCCGTCGCTGCTCGGGCCCGGGCTGGATCCGTGGATCAGATTGCTGCAGGCTATCGGCATTGTCTCATTCGTCGCCACGATCGTTTTCGCCTCACGTGTCGGGCGGCGGTGGCGCGCGCGCGCAACGACCGTCGGCGGGGGGGTGATCGATCTGATACTTATCGTGGCCGGATTAGCGACGGCATTCTTCGCCTTCGACTATCACCTCTTCAATTTCGGCTTGCGATACTGACATGGCCGCATCGCGCCGCGACCTGAGATGCCGGATCGTCCGGCGCGCCTTGCGCGAGCCCTTCAGCATCGCCGGCGTGATCTAACGCCTTCGAGACCGTGGTCGTCGAGATTTCCGAGGGCGGACGGTCCGGCCGGGGCGAAGGCGCGCCGCTTGGCTACAAGGGCCAGACGGCCGAGAAACTGCTCGCATGGATCGGAGCTGCGCAATCGCTGGTCGAGGACGGCTGCGACAGGCATGACCTGCGCAAGGCCATGGCGCCGAGCGGCGCGCGGAACGCGATAGACTGCGCGCTGTGGGACCTCGAAGCGCAGCAGACCGGTGCGCCGGTGTGGGCGATGGCCGGGCTCGCCGAACCATCCCCGATACGCACGACCTTCACGATCGGATGTGACAGTCCCGACGCTATGGCGGCCTCCGCGTTGCGCTGGACCGAAGCCCGCGCGCTCAAGCTGAAGCTGTGCGGCGACGAAGACGACGCAGCGCGCATCATGGCGGTGCGGGCCGCCCGGCCCGAAGTGTGGCTCGCGGTCGATGCTAACCGGAGCCTGTCGCCGGTATCGTTCGGCGCGCTGTGTCCAGCGCTGCTCGCGGCCGAAATTACCCTTGTCGAGCAGCCACTCGACGTGGTTGCGGACGATGCGATCGCGGGCCTCGGTTCACCCGTTCCGGTCGTGGCCGATGAAAGTTTCCAGACGCTGACCGATCTTGCCGGCCTCGGCGGCCGTTTCGATGGAATCAACATCAAGCTCGACAAATGCGGCGGCCTCACCGAGGCGATCCTCATCGTGGAGCAGGCCAGGACGCTCGGTCTTTCCGTGATGGTCGGCAACATGGGCGGCAGTTCGCTCGCGATGGCCCCGGCGGCGATGATCGCGGGATATTGTGATCATGTCGATCTCGATGGGCCAATCTATCTCGAAAGCGACGAGGCCCCCCCGGCCGATTATGGCGCCGGATTGTTCTCGGTCCCGCCCGGTCTTTGGGGTAGCCAGCGGGTCGAGGCATGCTGAGCGCCGCTGCGGCCGAACCGAAGCGCTGGTTCGGGCACCCGCCCGGGCTGACCATTTTGTTCCTCACCGAGATGTGGGAGGTCTTCTCCCTGTATGGAATGCGCGCGATTCTCGTGCTCTATCTGACGACGGAACTCGGCTATTCGCCGGCGAAGGCATCGCTCATCTTCGGCTTCTACGCCGCGAGCACCTATTTCACGCCCCTGTTCGGTGCCCTGGCCGCCACCAAATGGCTGGGACAACGGCGCTCGGTTCTAATCGGCTCGGTTATCATGGCCGCCGGACATTTCATGATGGCGTTCGACGCCCTGCTCTACCCGGCGCTTACCGTTATCGCGCTGGGTAACGGACTCTTCATGCCCAATCTCGCAAGCCAGATCCACGGGCTGTACAGGTCCGGCGATCCGGCGCGGGAGCGCGGCTACAGTCTGTACTATGTTGGGGTCAATCTAGGCGGCTTCCTTGCGCCCCTGATTTGCGGAACCTTGGGCGAAACACTGGGCTGGCACTGGGGTTTTGGTGCCGCCGGGGTGGGGATGCTCATAGGGCTCGGCGTGTTCTCGGCAGGCTGGCGCCACCTCCCCGAACGATCTGTCTCGACCTCCAACAAGGAAGAAGAACCACGCGCCGATCGCCGCGCGGCTTATCGTTTCGGCATTCTGGCGTGGGTGCTTGTTCTCGTCGTGGTCTACCGCATCGGATATGAGCAGGCAGGAAATACGAACATATTATGGACGTCGGGGCACGTCGATCGCGGCTGGGCCGGCGACAGCGCGATCCCGGTCAGCTGGTTTCTATCGCTCAATCCGCTCTTCGTCTTCGCTCTGACGCCCATCCTGTTATGGCGCTGGAGCCGCAGCGCGGCCGCGGGGCGCCCTGTGCAACCGCTTCGCGCGATGGCGAAAGGCGCTCTCACGACCGCCACTGGCTTCCTGATCCTCGCAGCGGTCGCAGCGGCGAGCGGGGGCGCACCGGTGCACTGGTCGTGGCTGGTCCTGTTCTTTCTCTTTTACACCGCGGGCGAGATCCAGATTCTCCCGCTGGGCCTTGCGATGTTTGGCGGCGCCGTCCGAGGAAGAGGAGCCTCTCTCGCGATCGCCGTCTGGTTCGCCGCGGCGTTTGCGGGCAATCTCGCCGCCGGGCTTTTCGGCACATTGTACGGAGCCATCTCGCCGCAATTCTTCTTCAGTATCGCCGCCGCGATAATCGCACTCGCCGCCGCGGCGCTCGCGCTGCTGCAGCAACTCGATTCCAGCCACCGCACCCTATCATCGAGCTCGAATGACGATCCCTAGCCTGGCATCATGACGTTGCCGCCCGGCAATAGTGCTGACGCAAGACACCCCCGCGCCAAAGGAGAGATCAAGATGAGGTGCAAAGGCAGCTGTCACTGCGGTACAGTATCCGGGTCCGTGCCCGTCGAGAGTGGACGCCAGGCGTGCCGTCATTTCGGCCCCCACAATATCTGGCAACGGTCGCCCTCGGTGAAATAATCCTCGAGCACGCCGTTGCGGAAACCGAGCGTCAGGTCGCAGTGGAACTGATTTTCGCGTTTTTCAAAATAGCCGGTTTTGCCCACCTGTCCGACCTGCGCATCGTAGGTTTCGCTGTGGGTCCGGCGATAAACCAGCGCACGCAATGCGCCACGGTCGCTGCTGCTTGCGGGCGGGCCAAATGCCGAAACGACCTCGGCCTCGCTTTTGCCGATCCATTCTTCCAATGCTGGCGCGACTTCTTTTTCACGCTTGAGCCGGTCCTTGCGGCGCGTTTGCGAGGCTGCGATCGTGTCGGCATCGCGCTGGCTTTGCTCGGCAATCTGACCGGCCTGGGAAACCAGCGCCTGTTTTTCCTTCATGATCTTTTCGACCTGCGCGTTCTGGTCGGCGATCGAAACATTGCTCGAATAACCGGGTCGTTTGCCGTCAGTCCATAACTTCTCCCACGCGGCATCGACGACCTTGGGCAGGCTCATCGGCCCCATGTAGATGAAGTTGCGTGGATCGTTGTTCGCGTCGCGTTCCTTCGCGCGCTGCGCCTGGCTTTTAGTCCCCTTGTCGCAGGCAAAAGTCAGGATCTGGAGTTCGGTAACATTCGCGGGCGCATGGTCGCCAACATCAGTGCCGCGGCGGAGCGCACCATCGCGCGGGCTGATCTGAATAAGGTCGACGCGGAGCGTTTTGCGGGTGCAATCGACATGATAGTTGGCGGTCATCCAGTCGGGCTGCGTCGGCGCTTCATAGATTGTCGCGGCTTCCACCTTGAAGCTTGTGTCGCTGTTGAATTCGGGATTGATATAATCCTCGTCGATCACCGTGAAAGTCCGGTTTGGCCGCTCGCCGCCGGTGTAGACGAGCCATTGGTTGGCGTGCGCCGGTACCGCGGTGCCCATGGCGAGCGCCGCGGCAGTCAATCCGTATTTATTGAAGGGCATTAAAATCTCGCTTCTGGTGAATGAGTTGCGACGCGTTTGGTAGCATAGCAACCCTGCTATTCGTGTCGCAAGGCATCTACGGGCCGGCCGCGGGCGGCCGCAAAGACCTGCACCGACATCACGGCCAAGGCGAAGGCGATCGTTCCGATTGCGATGCTCACTAGCAGCCAGAGGCCGATGTCGATACGGAGCGCAAATTGCTCAAGCCAACGCGTCATGATGCCATAGCTTAAGCCGATCCCCAACCCACAGGCGACCAGCACCGGCAGCAGGAACTGCCAGAGCAACAGGGTGACGATCGCGCCGGACGGCGCGCCCATTGCGCGCCTAATGCCGATTTCCTTCGTACGGCGATCGACGGTGAAGGCCGACAGCGCGAACAGTCCCATCGCGGCAATCGCCAGAGCGACGAGGGCGCAGGCACCGATCACCCGGCCCTGGACGATCGTCGCGCGATAACGGTCCGCTTCGATCTGCGTGAGCAATCGTGCCTCTATCGGCCCGCCATCGCCCATGCCGCGCCACAGCCTATCAAGGCCGCGGCGGACGTCGCCGAGGGCTGCGGGAGTGGTCTCGACCGCCAGCACACCCCATTCGGGTGTCGCGGCGTTGTAGATCAGCTCGCCGGCGGGCTCGAGCACGCTCGCCGCGGCGTCGGGCACGACGCCAATGATGACATAAGCTTCGGTCGGCGGATTGGGGCCCACCTGCAACGAGATCGCGAGCGGCTGGCCGATCGCGGCCTGCGGCGACGCGAAACCGAAATGCTTCGCGGCGGTCTGGTTGATGACAAGTTCGCGCCTCGCGGCATCACCGCCACGCTCGGACGAAAAAGCACGTCCGGCGAGCGGCTTCAGCCCGGCGAGCGCGAAGAAATGCGGATCGACGTCGACAAAGCCCGGGGTGAAGCGCCGGCCTTCGCGGTTGATCGCGGTGACGGCGCCCTGCGGCGCGAGGTTGAACGCCCCCTCGGCAACGCAGCTGGCGCCGCGCACGCCGGGCAGTTCGCGCACCGCCTGCGGCAGGCCCGCGCGGCAATCGGTGCCGACCATAAGAATCGGTCCCCGTCCCGCCCCGAGCGCGCGGTCGATCGCGAAGCCCGTCTGGCGATAGATGGTGACCGCCGCCACCAGCAGGGCCGCCAGCGTCGCGAACTGGACAATCACCATCGCCTTGCCGATCCATGCCGGCGCCGCAAAACCGGCGGCGCTTCCGCCCAAGACAACCGACGGCCGGAACGACGACAGGATGACGGCCGGATAGAAACCCGACGCCAGCCCGACGGCGATCCACACAGCGAGCAAGGGCGCAAGTAGCCCCCGCTCGCGCGTCAGATCGAAGGTGAGCGACAGCCCGAGCAAGCCGTTGACCGCTGGCAACGCGAGTTCGACAAGGCCCATGCCAAGGACCAGCGCGACCAGCGTCACCAGCAGGCTCTCGCCCAGAAACTGCATGAGAAGCTCGCGGCGCCCGGCGCCGCACGCCTTGCGCACCGCGACTTCGACCCCGCGCCGCCCGGCGCGCGCCGTCATCAGCGCAATGAAGCTGGTCGCCGCCATTACGAGGATGAGCAGTCCGACCGCGCCGATCGCGACGACGACCGTCGGGTCGATGCTCGGCTTGCCGTGCGGGCTGTCGTCGGGCGGGCCGAAGTGGATGTCGGTGATCGGCATCGCATAGCCGCCGACCTTGGTCCCGCTCGCCGCCGCCATCGCCTGAAAGGGGCGGATGATCTCGTCGAGCACAGGCTGCAAGTCGGCCGCGCCCATGCCGGGCTTCGCGCGGACATAGGTCAGGATCGGCAGGTTGATCGTCGGTACGGGGCTGGCGTCGGCACGCGCGAGCGGCGATCCGGCGCCAAGCCCCGACGCAATGATTTGCAGGTCGAGATGCGTCTCGGGCGGCAGGTCCGCGATCACCGCGGTGACGCGCAGGCGTTGCGTCGCGCCCGCCGCGCCGACGATGTCGAGCGGTGCGCCGAGCGGCGCATCGCGCCTGAACAGGCGACGTGCGGCGCTCTGCGACAGGACGATGGTGCCGGGCTCGGCAAGCGCCCTGGTGGGATTGCCTGCGACCGCCTTCAGCGGCAGCACGCGAAAAATAGTGGGGTCGGCCCAGACAAAGCCCTTGGCGCGAAATGGGTCGGCGCCTGCGCCGGCGCCGACGAGCGGATCATCCTGATAGAGACGCGCGACGGCCTCGATCCGGTCACCGCGCAAAGCGAGCGCCCCGGCAAGCACCGATGGCGTCACCGCCGAAACGCGCTCGGGCTGGCCGGGCTGCGCCACCGTCCCGGTCATGCGGAAGATGCGCTCGTGACCCGGAATGAAGGCTTCATAGGCATATTGCTGCCGTACGAAGAGTGCCGTCAGGATCGCGGCGGCAAGCGCCATCGCCAGCCCGATCAACGTCACCGCGGCATAAAGGCGCCCGAGCGCAAGATTGCCGAAGGTCGAAGCGAAAATATTGCGCAGCACGGTCAGACGCCAAGCTGCGTCTGGCTGACCACCCGACCGTCGAGCAGCTGGATCTTGCGGTTGGCGCGATCGGCCTGCGCGAGCGAGTGGGTGACCATGACCACGCTGGTGCCGCGACCGACCGCCTGTTGGAGCAGGTCCATCACCGCTTCGCCATTGGCGGTGTCGAGGTTGCCGGTCGGTTCGTCGGCGAGAATCAGCTTCGGATCGGACACGATCGCGCGCGCGACCGCGATGCGTTGCTGCTGGCCGCCCGATAACTGCTTCGGCAAATGCCGCGCGCGGTGGCGCATGCCGACGCGGTCGAGCGCCGCTTCAACGCGTTCGCGCCGCTCGCGCGCATCGACGCCGCGGTACAGCAGGCCGAGCTCGACATTCCGGGTGACGTTCAGTTCGTCAACGAGGTTGAAGCTCTGGAACACGAACCCGATCGCGGCGCGGCGCAGCCGGGTGAGCTCACGTTCGTTCGCGCGGCTCACATCCTCGCCGAGCAATTCGATCCGCCCGTCGTCGGCGCGGTCGAGCAGCCCGAGGATGTTGAGCAAGGTCGACTTGCCGCAGCCCGAGGGCCCCATGATCGCGACGAACTCGCCCTCGCCGATGGTCAGCGACACGTCACTTAGCGCGTGCGTACGCACGTCGCTGGTCTCATAGCTCTTCGAGATGGCTTCGACGCTCAACATTACGGGCTCCTAACGAAGGTTGATGCGTTGATACGCGTCCCAGCCGTCATAGCTGGACGTGATCACGCGGTCGCCGGGGCTGAGCCCGGCCAGGATTTCGACCTGCTCAGCGTTACGCCGGCCGATCCGGATGGGCTGGCGTTCGGCATGCTCGCCGCCCGGTGCCAGCACGAACGCCCATTGCCCGCCCGACGCCTCGAGAAAGGCGCCGGCGGGGAGCAGGATCGCGCGGCGATGAGCACCCAGCGATAGTCGGCCCCGCACCGCCTCGCCGGCGACAAGCCCGACCGGCTGTTGGCCCGCAAAATCGAGGTCGACACCAAAGCTGCCTTCGGCGACCTGCGGATAGATGCGCGTCACGACCAGCGCCAGCCGGCGTCCATGCGCCTCGGCCTCGGCGCGTTGGCCGACCTGCACGCGACCGAGATAATATTCGTCGACGCGCGCAGTCACGCGAAAGCCGGTGTCGAGCGCAAGTTCGCCGAGCCGGTCGCCGCGATTGCGATTTTCGCCGAGTTCGACCTCGAAGGCCGCAAGACGGCCCGCAGCGGGCGCGCGGACGGTGAGGTCGCCCAGCTTGGCGCGCGTCACCGCAAGGCTCTTGCCCAATGTCGCGAGCTGGGTGTCGATCTGCGGCTGCTGGAGCGCGCTCAGCCGGGTTTGGCGCTGGCCGCGCGCTTCCTGGATCGCATGCCGGTCCTCGACCGATTGCAGTTCGTCCTTCAGGCTGTCGATCGTCTTTGCGGCAACGAAGCCGCGTTCGGCGAGCGGCAGGCTGCGGTTGAGATCGCGATGGACGCGGGTGCGGTCATAGCGCGTGAGTGCGAGCGCCTGTGCATTGTCGCTCCGGTTCTGTTCGAGCTGCTGCTGATAGGCCTGAAGCTGGGTGATCGATTCGATAAGCCGCGCTTCCTGCGACAGGATGTCGAGTTCGAGCGTCGTGTTGGTGAATTCGACGAGCGGCTGCCCCGCCGCGACATGATCGCCCGACCGCACGAACAGGCGGCGCACGCGCCCGCCCTCGGCCGCATCGAGATAGATGGTGTCGCGCGGTTCGATGCGGCCTTGCAGGCTGGTCGTATCGTGGAACAGCCCGCGCTCGACGCGTGCGACGACGATCTCGCCCGAGGGTACCGCCAGCGACGGCGCCGCGAACTGGCGCACCCCGAAGGCAAGCGCCAGCATCACGCCCACCAGCCCCAACGCCAGCCATACGCCACGGCGGTGCCGGCGCAGCCAGTTTTGCCGGAGGGGTTCGTCCATCGCGTCATCTGCTCCTCATCCCCCGAGTATCACTCGCGGCGGAGAAAATGGGAAACAACACCAAATCAGATGCTTGGGGTGCTTTTTGCTCAAAGTGGCCGGCGCCACTGTCCGGCATCGGACAGCGTGGCGCCGCGATTCGCGGCGCACTGGCGACAAGCCGTTGCTTTTGCGCCGGTTCCTTACCTTCGCGACATCCGGTAGCATGGCCTATGCCTTCCTCCTTCCGAATCCTGCTGATCGAAGACGACGCCGCCGTGACGCAAGCGATCCGGCTCGCGTTGCGCGGCGTCGGCGAGGTGGAGGCCTTTGCCGATCCCGACGCGCTTCCAGCATCATTGTCGCTCGAAACCTTTGACGCCGCGCTGCTCGACATGAACTTCCGGCCCGATCAGCGTGACGGCCGGGCCGGGCTCGAGGCGATCGACCGGCTGCGCGCCGCCGATCCGTCGCTCGCAATCGTCATACTCACGGTGTTCGGCGGGGTGGCGATCGCAGTCGAGGCGCTCAAGCGCGGCGCCTCCGACTTCCTGCTCAAGCCGTGGCGCAACGATCGGCTCCTCGAGGCGATCCGCGCCGCGGCCGCGCTCACCGCGCGCCAGCGCGCGGGGGCGGCGATGAGTCTCGAGGAGATCGAGCGCCACGCGATCATCCGCGCGCTCGCCCGCGCCGATGGCAATATCAGCCACGCCGCCGCCGCGCTGGGGCTGACGCGCCCTGCCCTCTATCGGCGTATCGAGAAACATGGGCTTTAGCCCGCCGCGCCATTGGCCGTTCGCGGCGGGGCTCGCGATCCGCGGACTTCTCGCGGGATGCCTGGTCGCGGGCAGCGCGGCACTGGCGGTCTCGGGCCGCCCTGCTCTCGGGCTGATCGCCGGGGCGCTTGCCATATTGACGGTCATCGCGCTCGTCCGCGCCGCGGGCCGCGCCGAGCGGGCGATGCGCGAGTTGATCGACCAGTTTGCGAGCGACGCCCGCGATCGTCCGTCACCGCTTCCGCCCGCCTTCGCCGATCTCGACACCGCGATCACCCGCGCGGTCGACGCGATGCAGGCGCGCGAGACGCGGCACGGCTTCGAAACCGACACCCATGCGGCGCTCCTCGACACCGTGCCCGCCGCGCTCTTCGTGACCGATGCCGACGGCCGCCTCATCCGCAGTAATCGCGCCGCACGCGCCCTCGGCCCCGCCCAGTCGACGCGCTTCGCCGATCATCCGGCCTTCCTTCCCGAAGACACCGCCGCGCTGCTCGCAAGCGGCCCCGCGGCCGGCCGCATGCTTCGCTTGGCCGACGGCCGCGCCGCGCATGCGTCGGTCACGCTGTTCGATCTCGCCGATGGGACGCGGTGGCGATTGATCGCAGTACAGGGCGTTTCCAAGGAGCTGGGCGCGGTCGAAGCCGACGCCTGGCACCGCCTGAGCCGCGTGCTCGCACACGAAATGATGAATTCGTTGAGCCCGGTCATTTCGCTCGCCGAGTCTATGGTCACGCTGGCCCAGAATCCCGCCGCCGACTCCGATCGCCGCGAAACGGCGGCGGCGGCAACGACGATAGCAAAGCGCGCGCAGCATCTAATGGGGTTCGTCCAACGCTACCGCCAGTGGCTCACCATTCCCGAGCCCGAATTGGTGCCCGTCGACCTCACGGAGTTCATGGAGGAAATGGTCCGGCTCGCGCGCCGCTTCGACCCGCAGGTCGATGTGCACTTAATGGAGACACTTCCTCAAGCATCGGTCGCAATGGACCGCGAGCTGATCGAGCAAGCCCTTCTGAACTTGCTCAAAAATGCCGTCGAAGCGGCGCGCGAGCAGCCGCAACCTACCGTAACCTTTTGCTGCCAGATAGATGGCGGCGCGCTCACCTTGGCTATCGAGGACAACGGGCATGGGCTTCCGGTCAACGCAGAAGACATCTTCCTGCCATTCTATACCACAAAGGCTGAAGGCGCGGGTGTTGGCCTGGCCGTTGCCCGGCAAATTGCGATCTCCCATGGCGGCTCGTTGACGGCCCAGCGAATGGCCGAAGGCGCACGCTTTTCATTGCATCTGCCAGTCCGGCAATCGGGATAAATGAATTCGTGCAGAGCCATTCCCTTGATGGTTGCGACCTCGTTTGGCCGGAAACGAACAGGCAGCTTGCAAACGAAATTCGCGGTAAACTGTCGTGCCGGCAAAGGATCATTGTCGGCTAAGGCTGTTGCCCCGTCCAGGCATTGATCGGATTAGGGTGTTGCCCTCCACGCAACATCTGTCGCCGATAGAGCGATACCGACCCCTGTTCGGCCGCAGCTAGAGGCAGCCCCGAACTTGCACAGCCGGGGGCGATCATGATTCGGACAATTCTGCTGACTACTGCCGCATTTATTACATGCGAGGCATATGCCCAAGAAGCCGGCGTCGAGCCGCAGCGTGAAGGCGACATCGTGGTAACGGGCACGCGCAGCCAAGGGCGCGCGGCGCTCGACTCCTCGGCGCCGATCGACGTCGTTTCGGGCAAAGAGATACTCGAAAGCGGCTATCCAGACCTCGGGCGCGCGCTCAACTTTCTCGAGCCCGGCGTGAATTTCGCACGGGCTGCGACCACCGCGAGCGCAGCCAACACGCGCCCCGTGACGCTGCGCGGGCTGTCGCCGGACCAGACGCTGGTGCTCGTCAACGGCAAACGCTGGCACGCCAACGCCGTGCTCAACGTCAACAACAGTATCGGCCGGGGTTCGGCGGGCGTCGATCTCGACACGATCCCGCAAAGCGCGATCGAACGAATCGAGGTGCTGCGCGACGGCGCCGCCGCGCAATATGGCTCTGACGCGATCGCCGGCGTCATCAACATCATCCTCAAATCGAACGCGGCGGGCGGTTATGGCGAACTGCTTGCCGGCATCACCGGCGAAGGCGACGGTACCCACGCGATGGCAACGGCCAGCGCGGGCTTCGGTCTTGGCGAAGGCGGTCATCTGACGCTCACGGTTCTGGCACGCGGGCAGGAGGCGACTAACCGCGCCTTCGTCGACCAGCGCTTCGATCGCGTGACCTATCGCATCGGCGACCCCGAAGCGCGTGTGGCCAATGTCGCCTTCGACGCCGGGTTGCCGCTCGGCACGGCGGAAATCTATGCGTTCGGTGCGATCACGCGAAAGGTTTCAAATAATGCGGCGGGGTTCCGGACGCCCGGCTTCTCGCCGCTTTATCCCGACGGCTTCCTGCCGATCATCGAACCGCACATCCGCGACGTCGGCGCCACCGTCGGGATACGGAACGAGTTCGGCCGACTGCGTGCCGAGCTCAGCTATGGCTATGGCGAGAATCAGGCGGCCTTTCGCGTCTATGACACCGCCAATGCCTCGCTGGGGCTGGCAAGCCCGACGCGCTTCGATTCAGGCGGCGTCACCTATGGCCAGCATGTCGGAGACCTTGCCCTGTCGCTGCCGATCGACGGCGTGCTCGCGGGCGGCAATATCGCGGCGGGCGGCCAGTATCGGCGCGAAAGCTACCGCATCCGAAGCGGCGAGCCCCAGGCGTATTTCGGCCTCGGTGCGGACGGTTTCGCGGGCTTCAATCCCAGCAATCCGACCGATGCCGGCCGCGATGCCTATGCCGCCTATCTGGACGTCGAGTTGCGACCCGTGGCGGCGCTGCTGCTCGGCGGCGCGATGCGTTATGACCATTATGACGATTTCGGCGGCAAGACGACGTGGCGCGCGACGGCGCGGCTCGATGCGGCCGACGGGGTTGCTGTGCGCGGCACAATCGGCACCGGATTCAAGGCCCCGTCGCTCCAGCAGCAATATTTCAGCGCGGTGCAGGGCGCGACGAGCCAAGGGCAGCTCGTCACGGTCGGCACGCTGCCGGTTTCGGACCCGGTCGCCCGCGCGCTCGGCGCCAGCAACCTCATGCCCGAGCGATCGCGCAACGCCACGGTCGGGGTCGTGTTCGGGCCATTCGACGGCTTCTCCTTCACCGCCGACTGGTTCCATATCCGCATCCGCGATCGCATCGCGCTCAGCGAGCAGCTCGGAGGCGCGGCGGTGCAGGCGATCCTGACGCGGGCGGGCATCACCGGGTTCCAGCAGGTGCGCTTCTTCACCAACGCGGTCGACACGACGACGCGGGGCGTCGAAGTGACGGCGCGCTGGCAGGGCGATATCGGCGCAAAGACGCATGCATCGGTGCAGCTCGGCTATGGCTGGTTCGATTCGAAACTCGACGCGCTACGCCCGAATCCGGCGCTGCCGGCGCTGCCGCTGCTGAGCACCAAGTCGATCCTGTTCCTGACCGAGGCGCAGCCGCGCAGCAAATTCACCGCGCAGGCGAGCCTGGTCCATGGACCGTTCGATCTTCAGGCCAATGTGGCCGCGTTCGGCACCTATACATCGGCGCCGCTGACCGGGGCCCAGACGTTCGGCGGCAAGGAAACGGTCGATCTCGCCGCAGGCTATACGCTGGCCGACGGCATCCGCTTCGTGCTCGGCGTGCAAAATCTGTTCGACGCGCTCCCCGACGAGATCGACGGGCAGCAACTGGTGATCGGAGCGACGGGCGGCAGCTTTCCGACCGGCGAGGAGACGCCGATCGGGCTCAACGGCCGCTCGTTCTATGCCCGCCTGACGGCGCGTTTCTGATGCTCGGACGGCGGCAATTGATCGCGCGCGCGGCGGCGCTCGCCGCAACGCAGTTCCTCGCAGGGCCGCTTCACGCACGCCCGGCCGCCAGCCGCGTGCGCACCGCCGTCGATCCCTTCGCGCTGGGGGTCGCCTCGGGCGAGCCGTCGACCGACGGCTTCGTGCTGTGGACGCGGATTGCCGGCCTCGGTGAGGACCGGCTGGTCGGCTACGAGATCGCCGAAGACGACGGGTTTCGCCGTATCGTCAGGCGCGGAACGGCCCTTGCCCCGGTGGCACGCGGCGGGGCCGTTCATCTCGAAGCACATGGGCTCGGGGCGGGCCGCCGCTATTTTTATCGCTTTCATTTCGGCGAGGCCGTCAGCCGGACCGGAACGGTTGCGACGATCGCCGCGGCGCCCGATCGGCTGCGGATGGCGCTCACCTCATGCCAGCACTGGGAACAGGGCTGGTTCACAGCCTATCGCGACATGATCGCGAACGGCGTCGAGGCGGTGCTGCAGGTCGGCGACTATATTTACGAGCGTTCGTTCGGCGCGGGTCCGAACATCCGCAGCTTCGGCGCCCCCGATCCGGTCACGCTGGACGACTATCGCGCGCGCCACGCGCTCTATCGAAGCGATCCCGACCTCAGCGCGGCACATGCCGCCATGCCCTTTCTGGTCAGTTGGGACGATCATGAGGTCGAGAACGACTATTTTGCCGACCGCGCGGGTTACACCGGCGACCCGAAGGCTTTCGTCGACCGTCGTGCCGCCGCCTATCGCGCCTATTTCGAGCATATGCCGCTGCGCCCCTCGGCGCTCCATCCCGGCGGCGAGGTGCGCCTTTATCGCAGCAGCTTCTGGGGCGACCTCGCCGCGGTCCATGTCCTCGACACCCGCCAGTACCGGACGCCGAGCACTTGCATCGTGGAAGGTGCGACCGCCGACGGCCCGATCGCGCGATGCGCGCGGCCGGATAGCGACCAGGGATCGATGCTGGGACATGTACAGGAAGCATGGTTCAAGCAAGCCACTGCAACGCGACCGGCACGCTGGTCGCTGGTGACGCAGCAGACGCTGTTTTCCCGGCTCGTGCTGCCCGCCGGAGCCGATTCACTCTATCCGCAATTCTGGGACGGCTACGCCGCCGCGCGCACGCGCCTGCTCGATGCGCTCGACGCCGCGGGTACGCGCAATGCCGTGATTCTCGGCGGCGACGTGCATTCCTTCTGGGTCAACGACGTGAAGCGCGATTTTACGCGCCCCGAGGGCGCGACCGTCGCAACCGAAATCGTCACGAGCTGCCTCGCATCGCGCAGCGGCCCCGAAGCGCTGTTCGGACCCGCGCCGGATTTGAACCCCCATGTCCGTTTTCGCGACAATGCGCACGCCGGCTATGTCCTCCTCGACATTCGTAGTGACCGCATCGAGGGCGCGATGCGCGCCGTCTCCGACCTTGCAGATCCCCGTGCGACGTGCCGCACGCTGCGCAGCTTTGTGATAGAGGACCGCCGGCTGGGCGCATCGCTCTAGCCGGCGCGTATATGCGGTGTGCGCCTTGTCGCATAATTGTGACATGGCCACGCTATGCCGAGGCCATGCTTCGAAAGGCACCGCCGCTCGAGTCGATCGAGATTTTCGTCGCCGCGGCGCGGGGCGAAAGCCTGCGCGCGGTCGGGCGCCGGCTGGCGCTCAGCCCGTCGGCGGTCAGCCGGCGGGTCGCAGCGCTTGAACAATTCCTGGGGCGCCGTCTATTCGATCGCGCCGACCAGTCGCTCATCCTGAACGCGGTCGGTGCGCGCTATCTGGAGGACGTAGCCCCTGCGATCAGGAGCATCCAATATGCCACCGACGCAATTCGTTGCGGCGACGACCGCCCGCTACGCGTCGCGACCTCGCACAGCCTTGCGACCTGGCTTCTGCCGCATCTCGCCGCATTCCAGCGCCAGACGGGCATTCCCGTCGAAATATCCGCCACACGCGATGTCCAGACGCTGGCCAGCGGCGAGGTGCATCTCGCCTTCTGGGGCGATCTCGCGGTGCCGCCCAGCATCGAGGCGATTCATCTTCTGACCCCCGAAGCCATCCCCGTCTGCGCCCCGCGCCTGGCGGACGGGCGGGCCGCGCCGCAGACCGAAGCGGAAATTTCCCGCTATCCGCTCGTCTCGGTCCGCGTGCCTGACGGTCTCTGGCAACGGTGGTTCGCCATGGCCGGTCTCGAGGCGCGCGAATTGCGCCTGCAGAGTTTCGACACGCAGCAACTCGCCTATGAGGCCGCAGCAGCCGGCGCCGGCGTCACACTGGCCGTACCGCTGGCATCGAACAGCTTCCTCGCCGGCAAAAGGCTGGTAGCCTGCACGCGCCGCGCCTTTCGGCTGGGTGTGCGCTACCAGCTCTACCGTTCGATCGAACGCCCCATGCACCCGCAGGTCGAAATCTTCACCGCATGGCTCCGCACCCAGGTCGACGGGTCGACAGCGGAGTTTCGGAATATGCTGCTCCTCGATGACGACGCCTATTATGCGCGTAGCGCGATATAACCGGAACGGGCGCGCGACGGCACTATTGGTCGGGCGCTGGCCGTTAGCCGCCAAGCAGCTTTTGTGCCGCAGCCGGAGAAAGCAGACACCCCCATCGTCAAGGACGCAGCGCCGCTTCACAAGCAATCAAGCCGCCCAAGCATCGCGGCGATGCTGTCGGCGCGCTCCGGCCCGACCGACCATCCTGCGGCGTGGACCGAGACGCGCACGGATGCCGCAGGGTCGACCGCGAATCCAGCGCGCTCGAGCGCACGGCGCGTCCAAGCGGCGCGAACGCCCTCCCCCTCCAGCGCCACTCGGCGGCTCGCCGGACGCCGCAGCTCGAAATGGCCCGCATCCTGGTCAAAGCTGACGCCGTCGGCGGCGAAAATCCGCGCGAAATCGCCCGAGAGAATCAGGTCCTCGGGCGCGCCATCGAGAAGCCGCGTGCCGTCGTAGAGCCACAGACGGTTCGCACAGCGCAAGGCGAGCTCGAGTTCGTGCGTCGAGAGGACGATTGCATAGCCCCTTTGCCCGGCGAGTTCGCCGAGCAGCGCGAAGAAGGCCACGCGCCGCGGCACGTCGAGAAAGGAGGTGACCTCGTCGAGGAGCAAGAGGCGCGGCTGCTGGGCGAGCGCCCGCGCGACCATAACGCGTTGCCTCTCGCCGTCGGAAAGGCTTGCTACCGGGCGATCGCGGAACGCCGCGGCGCCGACGAGGGCCAGCGCCTCGTCGACAATCGCGACATCCTCGCCCGCGAGCCGCCCCTGCCAGCCGGTGTGCGGATATCGGCCCGCCGCCGCGAGTTCGAAGCCGGTAAGATAGCCCGTCTGTGGTCGCTCGGTCAGGACGACCCCGAGCCGCTGCGCCTTCTCGCGCGCCGACAAGAACGCAAGAGGCTCACCCTCAAGCGCAATCGCCCCTGCCAGCGGCGGGAGGAGGCCCGCAAGTGTGCGCAGCAAGGTCGTTTTACCCGTCCCGTTAGGCCCGACGAGCGCAACGACATCACCCGGATGCAGATCGAGCGAGAGATGCTCGGCAACGAGGCGGTCCGGATAGCCGATTGCGAGCTCATCGGTCGAAAGGATCGCGCTCATGCCGTGGCTCCGAACCGGGCATGCCGGCGCAATAGCACCCAGAGAACGATCGCGCCGCCGATCAGCCCGTTCACCGCATTGAGGTGAAGGAGGTGGCGCGCCCACGGGAGATGGGTGATGAGGTCGGTCGCAAGCGCAAGCGCGCCTCCCGCCAGCGCCGCTGCCGGGAGCAGGATACGGTGATCCTCGGTCTGGAGCAGGCCCCGCGCCGCATGGCCGGCGATCAGTCCCAGAAAGTTGATTGCGCCGCAGAAGGCAGTGACGGTGCCGACAAGAAGCGCGACCACGCCGAAGCAGGCGTAGCGCAATGCCTTGAGGGGCACGCCGAGGCTCTGCGCATAGGTGTCGCCCAACATCAGGATGTTGAGCGGTTTCGCGAGCGCCATCAGGAGGAGCAGCCCGAGCGCGCAGGCAGGAAGCAGGATGATGTGCTGCGCCCAGGTCACCCCTGCGAAGCTCGCATCGTCCCATCCCTTGAACGCCGACGCCTGGGTTTCGTCGATGAGGTGGAGCGAGAGGCTGATAAGCCCCGCCGCGATATAGCCGAGCATGAGGCCCGAGAGCAGCAGGGTGACATTGTCGACCCGTCGCGCGAGCAGCGTCAATAGCCCCATGACGACGAGCGTCCCGCCCGAGGCCGCGACCGCGAGCCCGACGTCGCCGACGAGTCCGAAACTTTCGGCGAAGGCAGGTCCTGCAAGTCCCGTCGCGACGACGAGCAGCGCGACCCCCAAGCGGGCGCCATGTGCGATACCGAGCACGAAGGGGTCGGCGAGCGGGTTACGGAACAGCGTCTGGAGCATCAGCCCGCAGGCGCCGAGGCTGGCGCCGCCGACGAGCGCGGCGAGCGCGCGCGGAAGCCGATATTCGCGGACGATATGACCCCAGCCCTCTTGCGCGATCGTACCGCCGCTCAGGCTCGCAGCGATCGCGTCGAGGGGAATATCGACGACGCCGAGCGACAGCTCGGCGAGGAAGAACGCCGCGATGACCCCACCGATGACGAAGGTGAAGGATATGGGCTTGATCATGCCGGGCCTCCCGGAATCTTGCGGATGAAGCGTGGACGCGCGGGCGGCTGGAGCAGTTCGGGATGGAGAATGGCGACCAGCTCTGCGAGCGCATCCTGCGGTTCGGTCATGCCCTGGTCCGACCAGCTGTTCGCGAACGGCCCGACCTTACCGGCGTCGAACCAGTAAACGCGCCCGTTGCGCACCGCGCGGAGCCATGCGAGCCGCGGATGATCGCGTCTGAGCGTCACCATGTTGGCGGCGCCCGGCATGAAATTACCGAGCCAGACATCCGCCCCCGCAGCGCGGTCGAACAGCTTCTCCATCGGTGCGTAAGTGAGGCTCCCCGCTATTGAATTGTCATGCCAGGCGTGGCGCCCGCCGGCATCCTCGATCATGCGGTAGAGCTGGTTGCGTCCGCCGGCCTGGCTCCACTCGTCACGGCTCTCGGGATAACCGAGTTGGACGAGCGGCCGCGCGTCGACATTGGCCGCGAGCGCGCGCAGCTTGGCGTAGCGTGCCGCGCGCGTGTCGAAGAGCTGGTTAGCGCGCGCTTCCAGATTGAAGAAGAGCGCGACATATTTGATCCACTCGGCGCGCCCGAGCGGGGTCGGTTCGGTATGGTCCGACTGCGGCGCCGACACGACGCCGAGACGTTTCAGGAGCGGATGAATATTGGCGTCGGGATAGGCGGAGTAGAAAGTGAAGAAGAGATCGGCGCCGAGCGCGGCCGCCTGCTCGCCATTGCCGTGCTGCGCAGCATGGATGGGAATCGTCTCGCCCCGCTCGATCTGTCCGGCAATCGCCGGGATCGAGACGTTGCGCGTCGGCACGCCCTTTAGCCGATCGTCGATACCGAGGAGATGTGCGGCACCAAGCAGCGACACATTAGCGGTCGCGAAGTCGCGCACGGGAACTTTGACGAGCGTATCGCGCGGACCAAGTTTCGGCGGCGGCGTGCCGCACTGGACAAGGACGAGGCGCAGCACCTCGCGCGTGTCGACCGAAGGTGTGAAGGTCACGCGCTTCCAGTTCCGGTGATATTCGACCTTGAGCTGCGCCGAATGGAGGAAGGCCGCCTTGTCGGGAAAATAATCGGTGTCCTCGCGATAGTCGGCGACGCAGCCTGCGATGAGGTTGGCGGCGGGGCGCGCGCCTATCGTGACCGTGCTGCGCGCGGGCGGCTCGCGCATCGGGATCGGCGCGCAGGCCGCGAACGCGGCGAGTGCCCCGAAGGCGAGCAGCAGCCTCACCGGCTTCCCCCGAAGCGGTAAGAAAGGCTCGCCGTGACCGTGCGCGGCGCGCCCGGGTAGAGCGGGATGAAGGCGCCGCCGCTGTCGTAATAGAATTTGTCGAAGAGGTTGAGTATATTGAGCTGCGCGCGGAGCGGCCCGAAGCCGGCGTCGAACGCGTAAGCGAGATTGGCATCGACGCGCGTGTAGGCCGGCAGCAGGATGGAATTGTCGGTATTGCCCGCGCGGCTCCCGATATGCTGGACCCCGAAGCCGGCACTCGCGCCCTTGAGTGATCCGGCGAAATCATATGTCGTCCAGAGGCTTGCCGAGTGTCGCGGCGCATTGACGAGGCGCGCGCCCGGCGCCGCAAAGCTGTCCTCGAGGATTTTCGCATCGAGATAGGTGTAGTTGGCGATGAGCCGCCACTGCGGCGTCAGCGCCGCCGGGACCTCGACCTCTATCCCGCGCGAACGCGACTTGCCGATCTGGATCACGAGATCGAAGTCGACCGGGTCCGATACCGCGGCATTGCGCCGAGTGATGTCGAAAAGCGCGAACGTCGGTGTCAATCTGCCGCCGAAAAGCTCGGCCTTCGCGCCGACCTCCCAGCTTTCGCCGATGAGCGGCTTGGGAAGCGAACCATCGCGAAGGCGGCCGACGTCGACCTGCGCGCGGAACGAGCGCGCCCAGCTTCCGTAAAGCGAGAGTGCCCGCGCCGGCGTCCAGGTGAGACCGGCACGCGGCGAAAAGGCCCCGCGCTTCGTTGCCTCTTCCCCTGTGCTGGCCAGATAATCGCGATTCCGGAGCTCGTTCCAGTCATAGCGACCGCCGACGAGGAGGCGCCAGTTGCCGAGTTCCATCTCGTCCTGCGCATAGACGGCGGTGGAGTCGCTGTTCCATGCGCCATCGGAGACAAGGACCGTCGGGTCGGCGCGCTGCCCATAGACCGGATTGTCGAAGTCGATCGGGATATTCACGCCGAAGGGCGGGTTGCGGACGTCGAACCGCCAGTGATCATAGCCATATTCCACGCCGACAAGCGCCTTGTGCTCGACCGCGCCGGTCGTGAAGCGCGCATAGAGCTCGGCCTGTGCGGTCAGATCGGTCTGGCGATCGTATGCCTGGCTGGTACGGCGATTGACCTTGGGGCCGGCAGCAGCGGCGCGGCTGACCGGCGGAAAGCCGAAAGCATAATAATAGCTGTCCTTGGTGAAGTCCGAATAGCCGAAGGCAACGCGCCCCGAGAGAGCATCCGAGAAACGATGATCGACGAACAGGCTCGCGACGCCGCCCCTGTTCGTGTAGCGCGCGTCGGCCTCGCCGAACTGCCGCTCGCGCGGGGCTTCGAGGAACAGCGGGTCGTTGGCGAACCCTCGGTCGAAATAGCCACGCTTGCGGGCATATTCGCCTTCGAGCGTCACGCTCGTCGCGTCCGAAGGCTTCCACTGGATAACGGGTGCGATGAAGGTGTCGCGCGAAAAGGTGAAATCGCGAAAGCCATCGCGGTCGTCATGCGAAACATTGACGCGGAGGCCGACAGTCCCAGAAAGCGGCACCGAGACATCCCCCGTCAACCGCAACTGATCGAACGAGCCGTAGAGCGCGCTCACCTCGGCAAAGGGCTCATCGAGCGGCTTCTTCGTGACGAAGTTGACGACACCGCCGGGTTCGAAGCGGCCATAAAGCGCCGAGGCAGAGCCCTTCAGCACTTCGACCTGCTCGACATTCTGCAACTGCTCGTCGGGCGCATAGGCGGAACGGCGAAGGCCGTTCTTCAAATTATAGGGGGTGATGAAGCCGCGGATATAGAAACGGTCGTTGGTCGCGCCAAAGCCCACTTGCGGGCTGAACCCCGGCACATAGCGCAGCGCCTCGCCGATCGTCGTAATGCCGCGGTCGCGAATGAGTTCGCGTGTCACGACCTGCACCGAATAGGGCGTTTCCTTGATCGGCGTGTCGGACTTGTTCGTCTGCGGCGCGACCGTCGCGCGATACCCCTGTTCGCGCGTTCCCAGAACGACGATCTCGTCGTCTGAATCCACTTGCGCAAAAGCCGCCGTCGGAGCCGCAAGCGCGGCACCGGTGGCAATAATAGTCCGAAACATTGAACCCCCTCTAGAAACCGTCTTGAGCACCCGGCGCCATGGTCTACCGGATGACTCGAATCATGATATATAATATCGTATCATTGCTTTAGGGGGGATTGTCTAGCCCTAGGTGCCGGGCTGGTCGCAATCGGCGGTGACCCTCCGGCGGAACTGGCCGTTTTCACCCGGGCAGCTTTCAGCGTCGAAACTAAAGGAGCAGCCGTTGGCGAGTTGCTGAAACACGTGGTCGCCATGCGCGACCATTTATCGATGTTTGGCTCTGCCCTGTGAAAGAGAAAGGCCGGGGAGTGTCCCCGGCCTTTCCATTTCCCGGCAGTCTCCTCGAATCAAAAGACCGTGGCTTTGATCCCTACGAAAAAGGACCGGCCTTCGGCGCTGATCGGGTAAGCGACGGCGCCGACATCCGGCTTCCGGTCCCAGAGGTTGTTAATGCCGCCGTAGATTTCAAAACGGTCGCTGACCTCCACATTGGCGTAAAGCCGCTGGTTCAACTTGTCGCGATACCAGAAATAGCCGGGCTCGATATAATCGGGGTTGGCTGCCTGCTGTTCGCGGGTGACGCGGCGGGTCTTAGAAAACCAGTCTACGCCGTAGTTGAGCGTGACCGCCCCCTTGGTCCAGGTCAGATCGAAGGTGCCGCTATACCGCGGCGCCGGATAGGCCGCCGAATGCATTTCGTTCTCCGGTTCGGCGCCCAGGCTGGGCACGAAAGAGAGCTTGTCGAGATAGTTGCCGGCCACGCGGACATTGAACCTGCCGCCATTGTCGAACGGTTCGAACGCATAGTTGAGCGTTACGTCCAGGCCCGAAGTCTGGAACGACGCCACATTCGCCGGGATAACCGAAAAGTCGGAGACATAACCGGTCGTCGCGCTACGCTCGATCAACGCGCAATAAGTGTTGTCCAGCGTAGGCTGATCATAGCACAAATCGACGATGTCCTGCGCGGTCGAGTACTGGATCGCTTTCTTCAACTGGATATCATACCAGTCGGCGGTGATCGCGAGGCCGGGAATGAAGCTGGGGCGCAGCACGAACCCGGCAGTCCAGGTCTTTGCCGTTTCCTCATTCAGGTTCCGGTTGCCGCCCTGCGTGCCGAGCAGGCTGCTGTTCTGCGGCGAGGTCTGATCGCCGGAGGGGTTGAATGTCGCCGGATTGATGCCAAGCGCGGTCAGTGCCGCCGAACAATTGGCGGCGCGCGATGGCTTTCCTTCGGCCAATCGGTCAATGCCGCACGGATCGTTGATGAATTCGTAGGTGCCCGACGTCGCCGCGAACAATTCGGAAATGTTCGGAGCCCGGACAGCCTGCGAATAGGTGCCGCGGAACATGATGTCGCGAACCGGCGCCCAGGTGCCATCGACTTTCCACGTCGTCGTCGTGCCAACGGTCGAATAGTCCGACAGACGAATTGCGCCGCCGATCGACAGGTCATGCGCGAAAGGCAAGTCCTTGAGGATCGGCAGGTTGATTTCGCCGTAGACTTCCTTGACGTCGAAACTGCCCCTGTTGACGAGCGACTGCGAGCTGTCCATCAGCTGGCCCGCCAGCGTATAGTCGGACGGGATCGAGTGGCTGCTTTCCTTGCGATATTCGGCGCCGACTGCAAAGCCCACGGGACCACCCGGAAGCTTGAAGAAGGAGCCGGTATCTCCCGACACGGACGCCGAAACGACATGCTGCCGGATGCGGGCCCAGTTCTTATGGTCGACCGTGACGAAGTCGAGCGCCTCTTGCGACGGCGCCCCCTGGCCGAGGATGTTGAGCGGGACGCATTCGCCGGGACGGAAGGTGACCGGCGCGCCGTTGAAGGTGGGCTGACCGCCATAGTTGCCACCGTAAATCTCCGTCTCGCCGGGGAGGTTGATCCGGCAGGTGATATTGCCGTTACCGTCATCCACGGCGTCGAGAGCTGCATAATAACGGTCGGTGAGGCGGTCGTTGCGATCGGTCGCCTTTTGCGTCGACTGGCCGAAGACATAAGAAATGTCATATTTCAGGCCCGAGCCGATTTCCCCGGTGGCGCCGACGACGGTACGCCACAATTCGCGGTCCATTTCGGACTGGCGAACGCCAAAATCGAAATTGTCGCGACTGAACAGCGCGCCATCCGCCCCGGCGGCACCGAAGCGCTCGATCAGATACGGGTTGCCCGGCAACAGTTCGGTATAGAAATCATAGGTCGGCTGGGCAAAGGTATTGGCGGTCGACTTGACATATTTACCCTCGGCATAGACTTCGAACGCCGGGCTAAATTCGTAGTGCGCCATCACATTGGCGATGTGTCGGCGGCTATACGGCGTGAAATCGCCATAATAGATTTCGCGCGGGGTGTTCGTTCCGCCGATGGCGAGCCCGCCGCCGCCGGGCAAGGCAATGCCGCGGTCGTAAACGCCGCCTTCGCCGGTGCGGTCCGGAATGCCGTCGAAGTCGAGGTCGATGGCGCCGCCCATCCAGCTGTCGGCCCAGGTCAGGTTGGTGTAGAGAACGCGATCGGGGATGCCGTCGTTATCCGTCGGACCGTCGAGGTCCTGATTGTTGCGGATGAACGAATAGGACGGCCCCGTCCGGCCGTAGTTCAGGCGCTGGCGCTGGCTGAAACGATCGGTTTCGTTAAATTCATAGGCCAGGGTGATGTTACCCCGGCCATCGGCAAAATTCTTGCCGAAGGTCGCCGCGACATAACGGTCGCCCGCATCGCCTCGTTGCGAAATGCCGGTCTGGGCGCGCAATCGCAGGCCGTCGAAATCCTTCTTCAGGATGAAGTTCACCACCCCGGTCACGCCGTCGGCGCCATAGACGGCCGAGGCACCACCGGTCAGTACATCGACGCGCTCGACGAGATCGGTGGGGATGGTGTTGATATCGACCGCGGCGTCGCCCGGTATGCCCGCGACGTGGCGGCGCCCGTCGACGAGGACCAGCGTGCGGCTGCTGCCCAGGTTGCGAAGGTCCAGCGTGTTGACGCCGACGAGCTGCGAATTGGGCAGATTGGAACCGGCGACGTCGATGTTGCTCATCGAACCGAGAAGCGCGGGGTTTTCTATCAGATAGTCCGTCAGATTGACATTACCCGTCCGTTGGATTGTCTCGGCGGTGATGATCTGGACCGGATTGGGCGAGGACAGCTCAGGGCGCGCAATGCGTGAGCCGGTGACGACGATGACTTCCCCTTCATCCGCCGTGGTGCCTGCCATCGGCGCATCCTGGGCAATGGCGGGGGCCGCGACAAGCATTGCAATCATGGCCATCGGAGCGGTGCCAAGGCGCAAGCACCGCGCGTTGATATTCTTTTTCACAGCGAGAATCCTTCACTCGTGGACAAAAGCGGGCATACACCGCGGGGGGCATAGGATGCGCCACGAGCATACCCCCACGGCGTCCAAGTGCCCGTCACCCAACGGCGAGTAAAGAAATTACCTAGAACTTTCCGTCATTTCGTGGCTCTCTGTGACGAAAATGCAACAGATCAGAGCGTCTCCGACGGGACTTCAAGCCCAAGACATGCATCGCACCGTCGCAGCCGGGCGCTGGGCTCCGATTCAGCAGCGCGATTGTTCAATCCGTAACGGAATAGGCTGTTTTTCGGCCGTTTGAAGACGGTCAGCTTTAGTGGGAAATCGAGAGAAGCAGCCGTTCACGCTGCGTCGGTTGACTATGGCTGATAGCGACCATTTACGGAAGTTTGACATTCGCGATCCACATTCCCTTCGAAGCCTTCTCCTTATGAGCATTAGAATGCCGGAGGAAATGTAGTGATGGCCAGACTACGTTGGCTATGCCGCCCTCGCCGCCACTTGCGGAAGCTGCATCTATCACGAGACCATTAAAGCGCGGGTGCATGTCGGATGCTGGTGTCGCCTTGGCCGTAAAAGCTGGTCGGAAGGCCGGCAGGCGTTCGTGATAGATTCCGAACGCGATGGCCTTTTTGCTTGCCGTCGCAGGCGTAATTCCACTTCCAGAACTTGGAGCCATTCGGCGTGGCTACGAACGGCTGTGGACGAGCTGACCCGAGAATCATCGGTTTTCTGTGAAAAACATCAATCCCGGTGGACCGATACGACTCCCTGCGGAAGGGTAGTTGGCGGAGACGGAGGGATTCGAACCCTCGGTACCGGATTTACCAGTACGACGGTTTAGCAAACCGTTGGTTTCAGCCACTCACCCACGTCTCCGCATGGCCTGTCGCGCTAACGACAGTCTGGCCTAGGCGGGTCGCTATAGCCATGCACTTCGCACCCCGCAACGCCAAAGATTGTGCAATTTTGCGGTCGAAGCGGGCATTTCGTCGCCCGGATGATTCGGTCCGGCGTAAATTCGACTCAAGTCATCGCCGGTTCATTGCCCAAGCGCGAAAGCGAGTCATGATTAACGCAGAATTCGGCGCGCGTGCGTCGCTCGATCTTTGGGGGTCCAATATGCGGAAAACGTTCACCAGCCTTGCCTTGGCAGCAATGGCATCACTCGGCCTCGCGCTGACACCGCTTCCGGCAGCCGCACAGATGCGCGAAGTCGACCCCAACAGCACGGCGATCGATTCCGATATCGACAATCCTGCGCCGCCGGTATCGAGTGATTCGACGGCCGGCACGTCGTACGACAGCGACCTTGCCACCGGCGACCAGCAGACCAGCGAGACGCCGCCCGTGGACGGCACCGCGACCAGCGCCGACGTCTCGGCAACCACGGTCGTGGCGGCGCCCGGATCGACCTATAAGAAGGACGACCTGATCGGCGCTGCCGAAGGGGTGTTCGGCAAGGGCGCGCAAGGCCTTGCGGGGCTGATCGAGGACATATTGAAGAAGCAGGGCGAACCCAACGCCTATATCGTCGGGCGCGAGGCCGGCGGTGCGCTCGTGCTCGGCGTGCGCTACGGCTCGGGGACGCTGCATCACAAGATCGAAGGCGAACTGCCCGCTTACTGGACCGGCCCGTCGATCGGGTTCGACGCCGGCGCCAATGCGGGCAACACCTTTGTCCTCGTCTATAACCTGTTCGACAGCGAAGACCTCTACAAGCGTTACCCCGCGGGTGAAGGCGCGGCCTATCTGGTCGGCGGCTTCAACGCGAGCTACATGCGCCGTGGCGACGTCGTCCTGATCCCGATCCGCGTCGGCGTCGGCGCACGGCTGGGCGTGAACGCCGGCTATATGAAGTTCCGCAAAAAGCAGAATTGGGTTCCCTTCTAAGCACAACCCGTTTGCCACGGGGGCGACAGCCCGCGCTTCGGCGCGGGCTTTTTCTTTGTGCGGGTGATATCGTGCCAGCCCATCCGAGAGGGAGATCGACCACATGACTTCGAAGCCCGCTGGCGGCCCGCATTATTCGCCCTTCACGGTGGGTGGGGGTCTCATCTTCGTGTCGGGCCAGCTGCCGCTCAAACCGGGACGCGACACCTCATTGGCCAATGCGCCTTTCAGGGAACAGGTCGAACAGACGCTGCAGAATCTGAAATCCGTCCTGGCGGACGCAGGCGCCGACCTGACGCGGGTGATCAAGACGACCGTCTATCTCAGTGACATATCCGACTGGGACGAACTGGACGTGGTCTATGGCGAATTCTTCGGAGCAACGCGGCCGTCGAGGAGCGTGGTGCCCACCGGACCGCTTCACTTCGGCTTCCTGATCGAGATTGAGGCTATCGCTTTGGCTACGCCAGGCGCCGCCTAGTCGCCATCGAAGGCGATCAGCGTTTCACACGTGAGGCCCGCGGCCGCGAGCCGCTGCGACCCGCCCAGATCGGGCAGATCAATGACGAATAGCGCCGCCGCCACCTCGGCACCGACGTTCCGCATCAACGCCGCAGTCGCGAGGATCGTGCCGCCCGTCGCAAGCAGATCGTCGACTAGCACGACGCGGTGCCCCGGCAAGACCGCACCCTCGTGCAGCTCAAGCCGGTCGACGCCATATTCTAGTTCATAATCGACGCCGATGGTGACGCCGGGCAGCTTGCCCGCTTTGCGCACGGGAACGACGCCCAGCCCCATCGCCGTCGCCATTGCGGCACCGAACAGGAAGCCGCGTGCCTCGACCGCGACAATGAAGTCGGGCCGGTGGGCTGCGGCGAGCGCGCTCAGCCGGCGCACGCTTTCGCTGAAACCGGCGGCGTCGCCGATCAGCGTGGTGATATCGCGAAACTGGATTCCCGGCTTGGGAAAGTCCGGGATGGTGCGGACGAGCGACGCGAGGTCGAGGTCCGGCTGGGGCGGGAGGGCGATCATGTTGGCCGCCCTCCCCTATGCCCTCAATGCTTCTTGTCGGCCCAGATGTTCCGGTACGACAGATAGGTCAGCACGGTGAAGATCAGCAGGAAGAAGAACACTGCATAACCCACCTGGATGCGCTTGATCAGCTTCGGCTCGGCGGTCCAGACGAGGAATGCCGTGACGTCCTTCGACATCTGGTCGACGGTCGCCTTGGTCCCGTCGGCATAGGTGACCTGATTGGGCGCCAGCGGCGGAGCCATCGCGAGGTTGAGGTTCCCGAAATAGGGGTTGTAGTGCAGCCCCGTGCCCGGCTTCAGTTCCGCCGGCAGATTCTTCGGCGGGTTCTGGAAGCCCGTCAGCAGCGAATAGACATAGTCCTTGCCGCCTTCGCGCGCCTTGGTGATCAACGAAAGATCTGGCGGCAGCGCGTTGTTGTTCGCGGCGCGGGCAGCCGTTTCGTTCGCATAGGGCGACGGGAAATAATCCGACGGCAGGCCGTCGCGCGTCGCCGGTTCACCCGTGTCTGGGTTGATCGACGGGACCTGGAAGCCCTTGGCGAAGGTCTTGATCTGGCCTTCGGTGTAGCCGAAGTCCGCGATGTCGCGGAACGCGACAAGGTGCAGGCTGTGACAGGCCGAGCAGACCTCCTTGTACACCTGCATGCCGCGCTGCAGCTGAGCCTTGTCCCAATGCGGCAGGACGATGCCGTCGCTGGCCAGCTTCAGATGCCGGGGGTGTTTGTGAAACTCGTGCGCGACATTGGCTTCATTGCTGAGCGGCGTCGTGAAAATCGCGAGCACCAGCGCGGTAATGAAACCGAGACCGACGAGAAAACCGAGCGGACGAACCATGGCTGTATCAGCTCCTATTAAAGTCCGGCGCTCAGGCCGTTGCCGAAGCCGACGAGGTGTCGGTGGCGTGTTTGGCGAGGACCGCTTCGGTGATCGAATTCGGCATCGGAAGCGGGCGTTCGATCCGCGACACGATCGGCAGGATCACCAGGAAGTGCGCGAAATAGTAGATCGCACCCAGCTGGCTGAGGATCACCCACGGCTGTTCCGCCGGCTGCATGCCGCACCAGCCGAGGAGCAGCACGTCGACGACGAGGATCCAGAAGAAGATGCGGTACAGCGGGCGATAGTTCGACGATTTGATCGGCGAGCTGTCGAGCCAGGGCAGGAAGAACAGCAAAGCGATCGAGCCGAACATCGCGATGACGCCCCACAGCTTCGCGTCGATCCACAGGAAGTTGAAGGTGAAGGCCTTCAGGATCGCGTAGAAGGGCAGGAAATACCATTCGGGAACAATATGTGCCGGGGTCGAAAGCGAGTTCGCCGGGATATAGTTGTCGGCGTGGCCGAGCGCGTTCGGGCTGAAGAAGGTCAGCGCAACGAAGATCAGCAGGAAAATGCCGACGCCGAAGCCGTCCTTCGCGGTGTAATAGGGGTGGAACGGGACGGTGTCCTGTTCGTCCTTCACCTCGATGCCCGTCGGGTTCGACGAACCCGGGATATGCAGCGCCCAGATGTGCAGGATGATGACACCCAGGATCACGAACGGCAGCAGATAGTGCAGCGAGAAGAAGCGGTTGAGCGTGGCGTTGTCGGGGACGAAGCCGCCGAGCAGCCATTCGCGCACCGGTTCGCCGACGATCGGTATCGCCGAGAAGAAGCCGGTGATCACCTGCGCGCCCCAGAAGCTCATCTGGCCCCACGGAAGCACATAGCCCATGAAGGCAGTCGCCATCATCAGGAGGAAGATCACGACGCCGAGCAGCCACACCATTTCGCGCGGCGCCTTGTATGAACCGTAATAAAGGCCGCGGAAGATGTGCAGATAGACGACGATGAAGAACATGCTCGCGCCGTTCATATGCGCATAGCGAATGAACCAGCCGGCGTTCACGTCGCGCATGATATGCTCGACCGAGTTGAACGCGACGCTCGCGTTCGCGGCATAGTGCATCGCCAGAACGATACCGGTGATGATCTGGATCATCAGCGCGGCGCCGGCGAGGACGCCGAAGTTCCAGAAATAGTTGAGGTTACGCGGGACCGGATAGCCGGGGCCCGTGGCATTGTAGACGAGGCGCGGAATCGGCAGCTTCTCGTCCATCCACTTCATCAGCGGATGCGTCGGCTCATAGGGTTTGGCCCAGGGAAAGCTCATCTTATCTCGCTCCTCAGCCGATCGTCACGACGGTGTCGCTGTTGAATTCATAGGGCGGCACAACCAGATTCTTGGGCGCCGGCCCCTTACGGATGCGCGCCGCGGTGTCGTAGTGCGAACCGTGGCACGGGCAGAAATAACCGCCGAAATCGCCCTTGTTCTCGCCTTCCGCAGCACCAAGCGGCACGCAACCGAGGTGCGTGCAGACGCCCAGCGTGATCAGCCAGTTTTCCTTGCCGGGCTTGGTGCGCTGGTCGATCGTTTCAGGATCGCGCAGGTCGCCCAGCGGAACGGCCTTGGCTTCGGCGATTTCCTTGGCGACGAGGTTGCGCACGAACACCGGCTGCTTGCGCCAGCTGGTCTTGATCGCCTGGCCGGGCTGGATCGCCGAAATGTCGATTTCGGTCGTCGACAGCGCGAGCACGTCGGCCGACGGGTTCATCTGGTTGAGCAGCGGCAAAACGACGGCGACCGCACCGACACCAGCGAAACTCACCGCCGCAATATTGATGAAATCCCGGCGGCGTACGCCATCCTCGATACCGGCGTTGAGTTCAGATTCACTGGCCATTCGACTGCCCTTGCATGGGTGAACTAACAAAAGTTCTCGAAGTTATGGCCGCCCTGTTGCACGCGCACGAAAGCGCACAACCCGGCGGCCCCTCCGGGAATTGCGGGCCTGATAGCCGCACTGTCCGGGCTTGCCAACAGGCAATTTCCGCATAACGCACTGTACCAAGCGACGGCCGCCAAGCCTCTCGATTCCCGGCGCCTTCGCCTTTATGGGGGCACCATGGAAATCGCCCTGTTTCAGCCGGACATCGCCGGTAATGTCGGCACCATATTGCGCACCGCCGCCTGCTTCGGCGCGCCCGCGCATATCATCGAGCCATGCGGATTCCCGTTTGGCGACGCCGCGCTGAAGCGCGCGGGAATGGATTATGCGGTGCGCGCCAATGTGCGCCGGCACGCCGATTGGAATGACTTCATGCACTGGCGCGCCGAGGCGGCTCGGAGGCTCGTACTGTTGACCACCGCGGGGGCGACGCCCCTGCCCGCCTTTACGTTCGAGCCCGGCGACCTGCTGTTGCTCGGCGCCGAATCCTCGGGCGTGCCGCCTTATGTCCATGATGCGGCCACGGCACGGGTCGCAATTCCCATGCGTGAGGGCTTTCGCTCCTTGAATGTCGCGGTCGCGGCTGGCATCGCGCTCGCCGAAGCGCTCAGGCAAACGAAAGGCTTTCCGGCATGATCTCGCTCGACCCGCAGCAACAAACGGCACGTAACTGGTTCGAATCGCTCCGCGACCGAATCTGTGCCGAATTCGAGAAGATCGAGGCCGAGGCGGGCAGCGACGCCCGCTTTGCCTATACACCGTGGGACCGCGAGGCCGAGGGGCTGGCGCCGGGCGAAGGCGGCGGCGGCGTGCGCGGAGTGATGACGGGCAAAGTGTTCGAAAAGGTCGGCGTCAACGTCTCGACCGTCGCGGGCGAGTTCGCCCCCGACTTTGCCGGGTCGATCCATGGCGCCGGCGAAGACCCGAGCTTCTTCGCGACGGGGATCAGCCTGGTCGCGCATATGGCGAACCCGCACGTCCCCGCGGTGCATATGAACACGCGTTTCCTGGCGACGACAAAGCGCTGGTTCGGCGGCGGCGCCGACCTCAATCCGCCGATTCCCTATCAGGAAGACACCGACGCCTTTCACGCGCGGCTGCGCGCCGCGTGCGCGCCCTTTGGCCCCGACGTTTACGAACGTTACGCCAAATGGGCCGAGGATTATTTCTATATCCCGCATCGCGGCGTGCATCGCGGCGTCGGCGGGATTTTCTACGACCATCTCGAATGTGGCGACGACGCCGAGTTCGACCGCAACTTCCAGCTGACGCAGGCGGTCGGTGAAGCCTTTCTCGACATCTTCCCGCAAATCGTGCGGCGTCGGATGGGCCTGCCCTTCACCGAGGCCGAGCGCGAGGAACAGCTCATCTGGCGCGGGCGCTATGCGGAATTCAACCTCGTCTATGACCGCGGGACGCTGTTCGGGCTGAAGACCGGGGGCAATATCGACGCGATCCTGATGAGCCTGCCGCCGCTCGCCAAATGGAACTGACATAAAAAGGGCGCCCCGTTACCGGCGGCGCCCTTTTCATTTTCCGTTGGCCTGGATCAGGCGAACACATCCCCCGATGCGCGCGGTGCGAGGGCGCGATAAACGCCGACCGGCATCGAGAAGGAAATCATGATGACCGGCAGGTAGACGACCGCCGCCATGACGATCATCGTCAGGATCGCGCCGACCGCCGAACCGCCCAGGATCGCGCCCAGGATGCCGCCGAAGATCATGCCCGCGATCATCGCATAGATGAATATGCCGATCGTGAAGAGCAGATAGAAACCGACGATCGTCCACTGCGACGGTCCTGTCAGCCGCCACGATTCACCTAGGCCCGTTACCGGATTGCGTGTCAGCTGATTGGCCATAACCGGGCCGGCCACCATGAAACGAGCCTGCACCCACAGCAGGAAAACGATCATTGCGATATAGAGGAGGACGATCAGGAATATCGCGCCGCCACCGATTGCGCCGATTCCACCCGACTCCAGCGCACCCGGTGAGAACGCCCCCATGCCGCCGAGCGCTGCGCCAAAAATCAGCGTCAGGATGAACATGATAATGAAGATGACGATATAGGCGGCAATCATCACCACGAACATGCCAAAGGCCAACGCTGGCCCGGCCTGAAACGCCCATGCAAAATTCGGCGCTTCTCCGGGGTGCATGCCGCCGCGCCAGATGAGCATCGAAACGCCATAAAAAACAATGGCGGCGATCAGCGCAAAAAGAGCAATCTTGCCGAACGCGCCCATCACGAGCGACGGGTCATTGGGCGCTAGCGCCATTGCCGAGAAGGTCGATCCGAGGAACAGATAACCAAGCAGACCAACGACGACCAGCGCGCCGCCCACCCATATCAGCATCTGCATCCAATTGGCCCTGAGAAACGCGAAGGTTTCCGAGAAGGCCGCCCCGATACTCATTTTCGTCATATCACTTCCCCCTGTTTTTAAATCAGACTCTCACTCTCCATAAGACGGGCGAAGCCTGAACGGCGTCGCCCCGTTTGCGACACATCATTATTATTGGCGGCGACCCGCATCACTTGAACACATCGGACGATGCAAGCTGGCGATAGGCGGCCGCCGAAACGGCAATCGACGCCAGGCTGCCGACGGCGCTGAACGCGGCCTCGATGAAGCCGCCCAGCATCCGCCCCAACCCCGGTCCGCTTCCCGCGATGACCGAGACGATGCCCCCGATGATCAGCGCCGCGATCACGATTACCAGCGCGACGAGAAACAGGAAAAAGAAGATCGCCCAGCCGTTGCCTCGCGTCAGCTCCCAGCTCGTCCGGATCGCTTCGAAGGGATTATAGAGGCTCCGGTCAGCCACGGCCGGAGTGACGAGCGCGAGGCGCCCGAGCAAATAGAGGCCGGGGACGAGCAACAGGATGAAGCCAAGACCGATCGCGATGCCGCACAATATCTGGATCGCGAGCATCGTCGGGAAAAGCATCAGCGCGAAGGTCAGCGCCTCGCCGACGCTGGTCCCGGTCCGCGACAACCAGAGCCGAAGGATTCCCGCCGTGCCGATGAGCGCTGAGAGGGCGATTGCCAGCTGCCCCGGGATCATCTGGCGAAAGCTCTCGCGAAAACTCTCCATGACCTGATTGAAATCGGCGCCAGCTGCGGGCTCGATCGGCACCGGGCCGAACCATGCGACCGCGAGAGCGGGCAAAAACAGGAAAACACCGGCGATCGTGCCGACCAGCGCCGTGTGCGATTTCAAAAGCTGCAGCGTGTCGTCCCACGCGGCGCCCATGTCGAATTTTACCATTGATACCCCGTCATTTTTTCGATTTCCCAGTTGCGGCGAAGGTGACGATCTTCGGCGCTCCTGTCCAGCCCCGTCGGCAACGGGTGCAGAGGGTCTTGCGCGCGACGCCGCGGCGGGCCAGATAGCCCGCGCAATGCTCCCCCTTCCCCCGCCCGAATGGACCATCAGTCCCGGCCTGACCGACTATGACGTCGCGCTCGCCGACATGGAAACGCGTGCGGCCGCGATCCACGCCGGCGAAGCGGGCGAGCGCATCTGGCTGATCGAGCATCCCCCGCTCTATACCGCCGGGACGAGCGCCGATCCCGCCGAGTTGCTGAGCCCGCAATTTCCGGTTTATGATGCCGGGCGTGGCGGCCGCTATACCTATCACGGCCCCGGCCAACGCGTCGGCTATGTCCAGCTCGACCTGACAAAACGCGGGCGCGACGTGCGCGCCTATGTCTCCGCGCTCGAAGGCTGGGTGATCGACGCGCTCGCGCTGCTCGGCGTCGAGGCGCGCCGCGCCGACGGGCGTATCGGCATCTGGACCGATGACGCCGACGGCCGCGAGGCCAAGATCGGAGCGATCGGCGTGCGCGTAAAGCGCTGGGTGACGATGCACGGCTTCTCGCTCAACGTCGCGCCCGATCTTGCGCATTTCGGCGGCATCGTGCCGTGTGGCATCGCCGAATTTCCGGTGACGAGCCTCGCCGCGTTGGGGCGGACCGCATCCTTTGCCGACGTCGATGCGGCGCTTGTGCAAACGCTGCCTGCCTTTCTCGACAAGCTTTCGCCGAAAGACTAGGAACGCCGCATGACCCGCACTCTTCTCGCATCGCTCTCCCTGCTCGCGCTCGCTGCCTGTGGCGGCGGCGACACCGCCGGCAAGTCGACGACCAAGCTCAACGCGGTCGAGGTCCAGCCGGGATCGGTGAGCGATTCGATGATCATCCTCGACGACGCGGCGAGCGACGGCACCGCGGTCGATAACAGCGTCCCCGACGATGGCACCAAGAAGGATGCCGCCAAAAGCGATGCGGCGGACACGACGGATGAGCCGGCCGAAGAAATCGCCGAAGCCGATAATCCCGATGCGGTCGACATGCCGGTGGCGAAAAGGACGATCACCGCCGATCCCGCCGCGAAAAAGGGCGAATAGCTCCTAACGTAATCCCAGATTCTTGTGCGTCTGCAGCGACAGGCGCCAGCGCGGATCGTCCATCACCAAATCGATGCACGCCTGAACATTGGCGGCGGCGTGCGGATCGTCGAGCGGCTGGACGAGCAGATGCTTGAAATCAAGCGTCGCGAGCCGCGCGACATCGCTGCCCGGCTGCGGCCAGACGAGCTTCAACTCGTCGCCGCTCGTCTGCACCAGATCGCTGCCCGCCTTCGGGCTGACGCAGATCCAGTCGATGCTGCGCGGGACCGGAAGGGTGCCGTTGCTTTCGATAGCGATCGTGAAGCCGCGCTCGTGCAGCGCGTCGATCAACGCGCCATCGACCTGCAACATCGGCTCGCCGCCGGTGAGCACGACATAGCGGTCGTCGCTGCCCTGCCCCCAGCTTTCGGCGATGACATCGGCGAGCGCAGCCGCCGTGCTATATTTTCCACCCAAGGTTCCGTCGGTGCCAACGAAATCGGTGTCGCAGAATTGGCAGATCGCCTTGGCACGGTCCTGTTCGCGGCCCGTCCACAAATTGCAGCCGGCAAAGCGGCAGAAGACGGCACGGCGTCCTGCCTGCGCGCCCTCACCCTGCAGCGTGAGGAAAATCTCTTTGACGGCGTAAGTCATCGGCTCAGGCGTAGCGTGTCGGGTCGGCGAGCCCCGCATCGGCAAAGCCCTTGGACCGTAGGCGACAACTGTCGCACGACCCGCAATGCAGCCCCTCGGGCGTCGGGTCGTAGCATGACCAGCTCATTCCGGCGTCCATGCCCAGCCGCGCCGCTTCGGCGGCGATATCGGCCTTGGTCATATGCTGGAGCGGTGCGTGGATATGGAAGTCGACCCCCTTGTCGCCGTCGCGCGTCGCGAGCGCTGCGAGCTTTTCGAACCCCTGGATGAATTCGGGGCGGCAGTCGGGATAGCCTGAATAGTCGAGCGCATTGACTCCGATAACGATGTCCTGCGCCTGCCGCGCTTCGGCAAGGCCGAGCGTCAACGACAGGAAGATGAGGTTGCGCGCCGGAACATAGGTGACCGGAACGTCGCCGCCGCCCTCGACCTCGGGCACGCCGTCCTTCGGAACATCGATATCGGCGGTCAGTGCAGAGCCGCCGAAGCGGCGAAGGTCGAGCGGGAGGACGATATGCTCGGCCGCGCCGACATAGTCCGCGATCCGCGTCGCTGATTCCAGCTCGACGCGGTGGCGCTGGTTATAATCGATCGTGAGCGCGACGATACGCGCACCTGCTTCGTGCGCGATGCCCGCGCAGACCATCGAGTCGAGGCCGCCCGACAGGAGGACGATCACCGTTTTTCCGGAAACTTGCTGCATCGGCGCCAGATAGTCCCGCACCGCGAGGCGTGCAAGTGCTGCGCTGCATCAAAGAAAATGGGCCGCGAGGCGCTTGCCACACGGCCCAGTTCGGCATGACAGCCGTTAGGGAGAAGGGCACTCATGAAGAAAGCCCTGCACCTCGTTTAACGCAGCATGGTTAATATTTCGTTCGCTCAGCAGCCGCCGGTGCGGCGCGCTTCGATCGCCTGCGAAAACGGCCTGCCCTCGGCGATGCCCTGCGTGTCGATCTGGACGAGCCGGTTCGTTTCGCTGCGGATGCTCGTGCGGCCATGCCCTGCACCGGGGCACGTATAATGGACGGTCACCGAATTCGGCGTGTCTTCGATGACATAGCGCGAACAGGTCGAACGTGGATGCCGGATCTGGATCATCCGCCGCGCGTCGCCGACGCAAATCGTCTGCAACACCTCCTCCTTGCCGCGTTCGCGAAGCTGCCAGCTGCCTTTTTCGAGGCGGTCGAGCATGGCGAGCGAAGGCGCCTGCGCCGGTACTGCGCTCCCAGCGGCGCAGCCGAGCGCAAGGAGAGACATTCGCATTGTGGGAGAGAAGATCGCCATTCCACCTGTTCCATTGGCCGCCCGCGAACGAGCGAATATGCGACCCTGTTTCCATTTAGGTAGCAAGCCGGAGATGCGTTTTCAACCACTTGGCGCCGAATCACCTCGCTTCGTCGCCCAAATTGGCGGAAATTCCGTCGCTATTCGGCGCGATTGTGGGCCGAGATTTCATCGAGCGGGATCGGAAAGAAGCGCGAACAAAAGGCGCAGTCGACGACGATCCGGCCATTTTCATCGGCCATGTCCGCACGCTCGGCTTCCGGAAACTGCGCGAGCACCCCGGCGAAATAGCCGGTGCTGCACCGGCATCCGCGCGACACTCCGATGCCCGGCTCGACGCGCACCTCATCCTCGTGGAACAGCCGCCACGCGAGCGTCTCGAGCGACGTCGCCGGATCGGTGAGTTCCTCGTCCTTCAGCGTCGCCGCGATGGTCTTGGCATGCTCCCATTCGGCATTGTCGTGACGCACGTGCAACCGGTCGCGGCCAACTTCGCCCTCGGGCAGATGCTGCAAGAGCAATCCGCCGGCGAGGCAGCCCGCCTCGGGATCATGGCGCGCGGCGAGCTTGATCAGGCTGGGGATCTGCTCGGATTGTTCGAAATAATGCTCGGCCGCCTCGCCGATCGACGCACCTTCGAGCGGGACGATGCCCTGATAGCGCTCGGCGGTCGTAGCCTGGTCGAAGGTGATCGCAAGGAAACCCTCACCGAACAGCGCGAACAGGGTCGGATCGGACCCGACTTCGGCCAGCCGCTCGGCATCGAATTTCAGGTAACCGCGCAGTTCGCCGCCGCGATAGTCGCAGACGAGCAGCTCGATCGGGCCGCCGCCGGTCTGCGCCTGCAGCGTCATCTGGCCGTTCTCGTCCTTGAGCGTCGAGCCGAGCAGCACGGTAAGCACCAGCGCCTCCGCCAGCAGCTTTTCGGCCACCGGCGGATAATTATGCGCCCCCATGATCGTCTGGAGCGTCGGCCCGAGCCGCACCAGCCGCCCGCGCACATGGCGCTCGGCGATCGTGAACAGCAGGGGCCGGTCGAACCAGGTTTCGATGATTTCACTCACGTCTTCGAACTCACAATTTTTCGAGCGCCCAGAGCAGGATCGACTTTTGCGCATGAACGCGGTTTTCGGCTTCGTCCCAGACGCGCGACTGCGGGCCGTCGATGACCGCATCGACCACCTCGTCGCCGCGATGCGCGGGCAGGCAATGCAGGAAGATCGCGTCGGTCTTGGCGCCCGTCATCAGCCGTTCGTCGACCTGATAGGGCGCCATCGCCGCGATCTTGTTGTGCGCATGGTCCTGCCCCATCGACACCCAGGTGTCGGTGACGACCAGGTCGGCGTCCGCCACGGCCTCGCGCGCATCGCGCACGACGTCGATACGCGAACCCTTCGCCCGCGCGGCTTCGACAAAGTCCGTGTCTGGATCATAGCCCTGCGGAACGCCTGCCCGCACATGGAAACCGAACAGCCCGGCCGCCTCGATCAGCGAGGAGAGGACATTGTTGCCGTCACCAAGCCACGCGAGCTCAAGCCCCGGCAGCGCCTTGCCGCTCTCGACGATCGTCAGCAGGTCGGCGACGATCTGGCACGGGTGCGACAGATCGGTCAGGCCGTTGATCACCGGCACGCTCGCATATTCCGCAAGCTCTTCGACTTTCGCATGATCGTCGGTGCGGATCATGATCGCGTCGGCGTAGCGCGACAGTACGCGCGCGGTGTCGGCGATCGTCTCGCCGCGCCCGAGCTGGGTCACGCCGGCGTCCATGATCATCGGCGTGCCGCCGAGCTGGCGGATCGCGATGTCGAACGAGGCGCGGGTGCGCGTAGAATTCTTCTCGAACACCATCGCGAGCACATGACCCGCAAGCGGCGCGTCGACATCGATCTTGCCCTTTGGCCAGCCCGTGCGCGCCGCTTTACGGTCGATCGCGTCGGCGAGCATCGCGGCGACCGCGTCCCCGCCCGCGTCGGACAGGTTCAGGAAGCGCCGCATCATGCCCTCCGTTCTACAGGAACGGAAAACATCAGGACTCGGGCGGCGTATAGCTCGCCGCGCCCGCCGACAGTTTTTCGATGAATTCGTCGATATGCCCCTGCTCGATGTTGAGCGGCGGCAGCACGCGAACGACATTCTCGCCCGCCGCGACGGTCAGCAGCCCGTGGTTGTCGCGCAGATGCGCAACGAATGCGCGGCTGTCCGAATTGAGCTTGAGCCCGAGCATCAGGCCGACGCCGCGGACGCTGTCGAACAGCTGGTCGTGGTTGGGAATGAGCTGCTCGAGCGCCCCGCGCAGACGTTCGCCGGTCGCCTTGACCTGATCGAGAAAGCCCTCCTCGAGCACGACGTCGAGCACCGCTTGCCCCGCCGCGCAAGCGAGCGGGTTGCCGCCATAGGTCGAGCCATGCGTGCCGATCACCATGCCGCGCGCGGCTTTTTCGGTTGCGAGGCAGGCGCCCATCGGGAAGCCGCCGCCGATGCCCTTGGCGGTCGCCATGATGTCGGGCGTCACACCGAAATGCTCATAGGCATAAAGATGGCCGGTGCGCGCGACGCCGCACTGGACTTCATCGAACACCAGCATCAGGTCGCGCTTGTCGCAAATGTCGCGGAGCGCCTGAAGGAAAGGCTGCGACGCCGGACGAATGCCGCCCTCGCCCTGGATCGGCTCGACGAGGAAGCCCGCGGTGTTGTCGTCGACCAGGTCGAGCGCGGCGTTGATGTCGTCGAACGGCGCATAGGCGAAGCCGGGAAGCAGCGGATCGAAACCCTTGCGCAGCTTTTCCTGATTGGTCGCCGAGATCGTCCCGAGCGTACGTCCATGGAAGGCGTTGTTAAAGGTGATCAGCGTATGCTTTTCGGCATTGCCCGCGCTCGAATGATAGGCGCGCGCAGTCTTGATCGAACATTCGACCGCCTCGGCGCCCGAGTTTGTGAGGAAGACCGTGTCGGCGAACGTATTCTCGACGAGGCGCGCGGCATAGGCCTCGCCCTGCGGGCTGCCGTAGAGGTTCGACACGTGCATCAGCGTCGCGGCCTGATCCTGGATCGCCTTCGTCAGGTGCGGGTGGCCATGACCGAGCAGGTTGACCGCGATGCCGCTCGCGAAGTCGAGATAACGCTCGCCTCGCTCACCGATCAGGTACGCGCCCTCGCCGCGAACCGGACGCACACCGCACCGGGGGTATACGGGCATCAGCGGCGTGATCGTCATGGCAGGCACCTTTCAGTCAAAAGTAAAAAGGCGACCCTTCTGCGGGCCGCCCTTGGTCGGGGCGCCCCTATACCGCCGCAGCCGGAGGTGCGTCAACAAGCGGGGACGTTCGTCGATCAGAACGCCTTGGCGGCTTCCATCGTCAGCGCGAGCGAGTGCTTGCGCGCATCATGGTCGTACATCGATGAGGCGATGATCACCTCATCGACCCCGGTGCGCGCGACGAAGGCCTTAAGTCCCGCCGCGATATCGTCGACCGTGCCGACCGACGAGCATTGGAGTACATGGTCGAGGATTGCGCGCGCATTTGGCGGCAGGCTGTCCTTATAGCCGGCCAGCGGCGGCTGCATCTTGCCAGGATTGCCGGTGCGCAGCGCGACGAACGCCTGCTGCTGCGACGAAGCGAGCAGTTCGGCTTCCTTGCGTGTGTCCGCAGCGAAGCTATTGAACGCCGCAGCAACATACGGCTCAGCGAGCTGCGCCGACGGCTTGAACTGGCGGCGATAGATTTCGAGGGCCTCGTCGAGCGCGTCGGGCGCGAAATGGCTGGCAAAGGCGTAGGGCAGCCCGAGCATCGCCGCGAGTTGCGCCCCAAATGTGCTCGAGCCCAATATCCACAGCGGAATATGCGTGCCCGCCCCCGGCACCGCAGTGATACCGAGTTGCTCGTCACCGGCCAGAAACGCCTGAAGCTCCAGCACATCCTGCGGGAACTGACGCTCGTCGCTGGCGAGCGTCCTGCGCAAGGCGCGCGCAACGCGCTGATCCGATCCGGGTGCGCGGCCCAGGCCCAGATCGATGCGGCCGGGGAACAAGGCTTCGAGCGTCCCGAACTGCTCGGCGATCACCATCGGCGCATGATTGGGCAGCATGATACCCGCCGAACCGATCCGAATGCTTTTGGTGGCCTGACCAAGATGCGCGAGCACGACCGAGGTCGCGGCGCTCGCGATCCCCGTCATGCCGTGATGCTCAGCCACCCAATAGCGCGCGTAGCCCAGCGCCTCAGCGTGGCGCGCGAGATCGGCGGCGTTGGCGAGCGACTGGGCGATCGTGCCAGTGTCCGTGACGGGCACGAGGTCGAGGAAAGAGAGTTTTGCCATGAAACCGATATGCGGTCGGGTGTGGCGCGGTTCAAGCTCAGCGCTTCGCGGGTATGGCGAAGAAAAACTATGCCCGCTCGTCCTTTGGCGAGTCCATCAGCACATAGGTGGTGATCGAATGGACCTGCGGCAGCATCCCGAGCACCTCGGTATGGAAATGCTTATACGCTGCCAGATCCTCGGTCTCGATGCGCAGCAGATACTCGATCGCGCCGGTGATGTTGTGGCATTCGCGCACCTCGGCGGCATCCGCCATCGCCGCCTCGAAATCGGCCTGCGCCTTTTTGGTGTGCGTCGACAGGCCGACGGTCACATAGGCGAGGAAGGTCAGACCAAGCTTCGCCGGGTCGATCCGCGCGCGATAGCCCGCGATCACGCCGTTGCGTTCAAGCTCCTGAACGCGGCGCAGGCACGCCGAGGGCGACAGCCCGACGCGCTCGGCGAGCTCGATGTTCGAGATTCGCCCATCGCGCGACAATTCATGCAATATCTTGCGGCCAATGGCGTCAATCTTGGTCATAGATTGCATAATCTACCTCCTCGGCGCCGATCTTTGCAATCCATAGCATCGCAAAACGCATTATGTTGCGCGCATGAACCAGACCACCCTCCTCGCGCTCTCCGCCTTCGCGCTCGTCTCGTCGATCACGCCGGGGCCGAACAACATGATGTTGATGGCGTCGGGCGCCAATTTCGGGCTGCGCCGCACCGTGCCGCATGCGCTGGGGGTCGGTATCGGCTTCACGCTGATGATCGTGCTGGTCGGGGTCGGGCTTATGGGCCTGTTCGACCTGTTTCCTGTGCTGAACATCATACTCAAGATAGTCAGCGTGGCCTATCTGCTGTGGCTGGCGTGGAAGATCGCCAACGCCGCGGCGCCCGACACCGAAAGCGGCGCGCGCGGCAAGCCGATGACCTTTTTCCAGGCAGTGCTGTTCCAGTGGGTGAACCCCAAAGCCTGGTCGATGGCGCTGACCGCGATCGCGCTCTACGCGCCCGACCGCAATCTCGGCGCGGTGCTGCTGGTCGCAGTCGTCTTCGGGATCATCAACTTGCCCTCGACCAGCCTGTGGGCGGTGATGGGACAGGTGCTGCGCGGCTGGCTGTCGAGCCCCGCCCGGCTGCGCGCCTTCAACTGGACGATGGCGGCGCTGCTGGTGGGATCGCTCGCGCTTTTGATCTGATCCGATTGCAAGGTTGCATCCCGCAACCTATGGACGGCGCTCCCCTCTTCTGACCGGAGAACAAGAGCATGCAGAGTCGTCGTCTCGGCAAGAGCGCCATCCATGTGTCCGACATCTGCATGGGGACGATGACCTTCGGCAGCCAGGCCGACGAGGCCGAGGCGTTCCGCGTGCTCGATCGCTGCTTCGACGCGGGGATCAACTTCTACGACACGGCCGAAGGCTATCCGGTGCCCCCCGACGTCAAATGGGTTGGCCGTACCGAGGAGATCGTCGGGCGCTGGTTGAAGACCAAGCCGCGCGACGCGATCATCCTCGCGACCAAGGTGTCGGGGCCAAGCCATGTGTGGTTCAAGTCGCCGTGCCGCAACGGCATGACGGCGCTCGACCGCAAGAATATCATGCAGGCGGTCGACGACAGCCTGACGCGGCTGCAGACCGACTATATCGACCTCTACCAGACGCACTGGCCCGACCATGACGCGCCCTATGACGAGATGATGGACGCGCTCGACGAACTCGTCCGCGTCGGCAAGGTGCGCATCCTCGGCTGCTCGAACGAGACGAGCTGGGGGCTGATGAAGTCGCTCGCTGCATCGGAGCGGCTGGGCGGCGCGCGCTACCACACGATCCAGAATAATTTCAGCCTCAACAACCGCCGCTTCGAGGATGAACTGGCGCAGGTGTGCCGGCAGGAAGGCGTCAGCCTGATCCCCTTCTCGCCGCTCGGGGGCGGCGTCTTGTCAGGCAAATATCAGGGCGGCGCGCGGCCCGACGGCGCGCGCTTTTCGCGCTATCTCGCCATGGAAGGGCGGCAGGCGGCAATGGGCCGGCGTTTCGTCAACGAAAAGAGCCTCGCCGCGACCGAACGCTATCTGAAGATTGCGGAGGATGCGGGCCTGCATCCGGTGACGATGGCGACCGCCTGGTCGAAGCAGCATGACTTCGTCGCCTCGACGATCGTCGGGGTCAGCGCTTATCACCAGGTCGATCCGATCCTCGACGCGATGGAACTCGTGCTCAGCGATGATGTGATGAAGGCACTGTACAAGGTCAGCAAGGACATCCTCTACCCGATGGGCTGAGCGGACGGCCATTCGAGGACCAGCGCCTTGCCGACCGACAGGGCGCGCCATGCCGTCGAAAGCCGCTCGAAATCGGCAAACACCCGAGAGCGCGCCGCGTCGATCCGGGCGCGCTCGTCGGCGCTCAGCGACCGGCGCGTTCGTTCGGCCTCACCGAGCGCCGCGCGCTGCGCCGCGCTGTCGGGGCGCGACTGGCTCCGCCACGCAATGTCGAACAGGAAGGCAGCGAGTTCGGACAATTCGCCTTCGCGGCCCTGCCCCTTGATCAGCTTCGCGCCCTTCGCGACCTGTTTGCGCGCGGCACGCTGGCGCTCCTTTGCCGATAGCGCACCGCTTGCCTCGACATGGAACGAACCCGCATCGCCGCCCGCGGCGATCTGGCCGAACACGCCGGTCTTGAGGCCCAGCGCCGCCTCGACGACGAAATGCACCATGTCGTGCGGCAGGTCGGGATCGAAACCGGGTGCCGGGTCCATGACCAGCACCGGTGCATCGGCGCGCTCGATCCGCATGCTGTAGCGGCGCTCGCCCGACCGGATGAAATGGACTTTCATGGGGTCCGCCTGTAGCTTCATCTTTCGTTCTGCCAAAAGGATTTGCGATGACTTCTGCCCGCCGCGCGTTTTTCGCCCTCGCCGCTTTCTCCGCCGTCATCGGCACCGCGCACGCCGCGAACCCGACGATGTTTCGTGACGCCGGCTGCGGCTGCTGCCTCAAATGGCTCGAGCAGGTGAAGGCGTCGTTCGGGCAGAAAGCCGTCGTGGTGAACTCGCCCGACATGAACGCGGTGAAGGACAAGCAGGGCGTGCCGCAGACGCTGCGCAGTTGCCACACCGTGCTCGTCGGCGGCTATGTGATCGAGGGGCATGTGCCCGCCAAGGAAATCAGCCGCCTGCTCCGCGAAAAGCCCAAGGGTGTGAAGGGCCTCGCGGTCGCCGGCATGCCGACGGGGTCGCCCGGTATGGAGCATGGCGACCACCGCGAAGCCTATAAGGTCATGACCTTTGGTCCCGCAGGCCAGCGCGTCTATGCGAGCTATGCCGCAAGCGGCGGCGCGCACGCGCACTGAGACGGCGGCGGCTCGATGCTGTTCCGCGCCGCCATTCTCGAACGGATCAGGACCGGCGAGGTCACGCTCGCCTTTCGGCGGTGGCGCCGCCCGACCGTCAAGGCCGGCGGGCGGCTGCGCACCGCGATCGGCGAACTGGCGATCGAAAGCGTGAGCGCCTGTACGTCTGCCACGATTACCGACGTCGATGCGCGCGCGGCCGGTTTCGCGTCGTGCGCCGAATTGCTAGCCGAACTCGACGCCCGGCAGGAAGGCTACATCCATCGCATCGCCTTCCGTTTCGATCGGCCCGATCCGCGCATCGCGCTTCGCGAGGCCGGCGATCTTTCGGCGGACGAGGTGGCGTTGCTTGCGCAGCGGCTCGACCGCCTCGACCGGGGCGCGGGTCCATGGACGCGGCCGGTCCTGCACCATATCGCCGCGCACGAAGGACAAGCGGCGGCCGACATCGCAAAGTCGCTCGGCGTCGAGAAGGTTTGGCTGAAGCAGAATATCCGCAAGCTCAAGGAGCTCGGCCTGACCGAAAGCCTCGAGACCGGGTATCGGCTGTCGCCGCGCGGTAAGGCCCTGCTCAGGGCCCTGTCACGCTAGCGACGTCAGGCCAGCTCGGCCTTGAACAACGCCAGCATCCGCGCCCACGCCTTTTCCGCCGCGGCTTCATTGTAGGCGCGGCCGTCGGGAGGGCACCAGCCGTGCATCGCGCCTTCGTAAACCTCGACCTCGTGCCACTGCTTGCGCGGTTCCAGCACCGCCTTCAGCAGCACCTTTTCGTTCGGGGTTTCCTTGTCGTCGTTGTCGGCGATCGCGAACAGATAACCGGCATTGGTTTTCGGGATCAGCAGGTGCGGGCTGTCGGGTTTGTCGGTGCCGACCCCACCGCCATGGAAACTGCCCGCCGCGCCGACGCGGTCGGGCTTCAGCGCCGCGGTATAGATCGTCATCGCACCGCCCATGCAGTAACCGGTGGTGCCGATCTTGCGCTTCGTGTCGACCTCCTTCTGCGCGTCGAGAAAGGCGAGGTGCGCGATCGCGTCGGTCGTGACGAGTTGCTCGTCGAGCTGCTTCAAATAGCCGAACAATTTCTCGCGGATCGCCGGATCGTTGAAATCGCTCGTCGCGGTCACGACCGGCGATTTCTGCCAGCGGTAGAAGGGATTGACGCAGAGCACCGCATAGCCCTCGCCCGCCAGCCGGTCGGCCATCTGGCGAAAGGCAGGCCGAAGCCCGCGAATGTCGGGCCAGATGAGCACGCCGGGATGCTTGCCGCTCCCGGGCGCGACGAAATAGGCGTCGCAGGTGCCGTCGTCGGTCTTGATCTCGACATCGCGGCCCTTCACCGGCTTGCCCGCGATCGCACGCGCGGGCAGCGCCGCGACCAGCGCACCGCCACCCGCGAGCGCGGCAAAACTGCGCCGCCCGACGGACATGCCGGCGCGGTCGAGATCGGCTTCGGTATTCTCGGTGCACATATCTCTCTCCTTGGGAGGGTTTCTGAAAAGTCGCGGAAAACTGCGCAACTTCACTCGGGATTCGATTGTTCGTCCCATCGTTGGGATGCGAACCGAAGGCAAAGCTAATCCAGCCCGCTTTTATAGGACAGCGATTTTTGAAAGGCTTACCGCCCGTCGCCTTGATCAGAAAATAAGCGCAGCGACCTCGTCGAACGTCAGCGCCACATGATGCACGCCCACTTCGCGGAGCATCACGCCATGCGCGGCGTGATCGACGATATGCCCTGCCCCGCAAAAACCGATGACGGTCATACCCGCCGCGATTGCTGCCTGCGCCCCGGTCGGCGAATCCTCGATCGCGATACACGCCGCCGGATCGACGCCCAGCCCTTTCGCCGCAGCAAGATAGATATCGGGAAACGGCTTTCCGCGATCCCAACCGTCGGCGCTGTAGACATGCTCGCCGAAATGATGGCCGAGCCCGAACACCCCGAGCGCCCAGCCGATATATTCGGCCCGGCTCGACGAGGCGATCGCGCGCGGCATGGCGCCGAGCGTGTCGAGGAAGTCCGGTGCGCCGGAGACGGCGTCGAAGCCCTCCATGTAGCGCGCACGAGCACGCTCGCGGTGCGTCTCGCGGAAATCGGCGGGTAGCGGACGCCCGTAACGCCGGGTGATGCGCCGCTCGGTTTCCTGCCAGTTGTGGCCGTAATAGTCGCGCAGGCAGTCGTCGTACGTCGCGGGCATGCCGGCGGCGGTCAGGCTCTCCGCCAGCGACAGGTTGGCGCGCACCTCGCTGTCGGCGACAACGCCGTCGAAATCGAAGATGATCGCGGCGAAGCTCATCGATGCGCGTCCCGTTTATGCGAATGCAACATGTTGCTTCCAAAGAGCGAAGCATCAGGAGACAGCATCATGAAATTCATTTCTCTCAACTCGCGCGGCGGCAATTATCTGGTCGTCGCCGAAAATGTCGCCTGGCTCCGCGACTATGAAAATGGCCAGACCCAGGTCGGCATGGTCGGCGGCGCACCGCTGCTGGTCGCGGGCAGGGTCGAGGATGTCGCGGCGTCGATTTTGGCGCAGGTGAATGGCGCGGAGTAAGTCACGCCGTCTTTCGAAAATATTCCACTGCGCCAAGCACATCGGCAAAGCTGCGATCCATCCCCGTCAGGCTGATAGCGACGTCACCACCGGTCAGCGCCCGGTTCACCGCGGCCATTTTGCCGAGCAGCGTTGTCGATGGGTACCGCTCGGGATGGGCGAGTTGCAGGATGAGCGATTTCTGCCGCTTGAACTCCCAGACCGATATGTCGGTGATTTCGGACCAGGGGATCGTCTGTTCCGACCATTGCTTGCAATAAATTCCGAAGCTGGAGATCTTTACCTGCTCGCTGGAATCAAACACCCTCCGGAAACCGGTAATTCCGCAAAAGCCGAAGAAGATGATGCTGGCCCAGCCGATCCATTCGCGGCCCGGCTTTGGCGGCGGTCCGGCAATACCCGCGATCCAGACACCCAACGCCACAAAAGCGAGCGCGCCTGCGACGAGCAGCAACAATCTCCATGGCGAGGAGCGGGCGACAAAGCTCTGCATCGCTACTCCACCGTAACCGACTTCGCCAAATTCCGCGGCTGATCGACGTCAGTCCCCTTCGCCACCGCCACATGATAGGCCAGCAACTGCACCGGCACCGCATACACCAAAGGCGCGATAAGCGGGTGGACCTTGGGCATTTCGATCGTCGCCATGCAGCCGTCGCCGGCTTCGGCGAGGCCCTCGGCATCGCTGATCAGCACGACCTTGCCGCCGCGTGCCATGACTTCCTGCATGTTGCTGACGGTCTTTTCGAACAGCGGCCCCGAGGGCGCGAGGACGATGACGGGCACCGCCTCGTCAATCAGCGCGATCGGGCCGTGCTTCATCTCGCCCGAGGCATAGCCTTCGGCGTGGATGTACGAGATTTCCTTGAGCTTCAGCGCGCCTTCGAGCGCGAGCGGATAGTCGGGGCCGCGGCCGAGATAGAGCACGTCGCGCGCCGGAGCGACGAGGTGCGCCATCGCGGCGATATCCTCATCGTGCGCCAGCGCGGCGTTGAGCGCGGCGGGCGCCTCGATAAGATGCCTGACGATCTCGCGCTCTTCGTCGGCGCTGAGCTTGCCCTTCTTGAGCGCGAGGTGCGCAGCGAGCGCGGCGAGCACCGCGAGCTGGCAGGTGAACGCCTTGGTCGACGCGACCCCGATCTCGGGGCCGGCGTGGGTCGGCAGCAGCAAATCGGCCTCGCGCGCCATGCTGCTGGTCGGGACGTTGACGACGACCGCGATCGTCTGCCCGTTCGCCTTGCAATGGCGGAGCGCCGCGAGCGTGTCGGCGGTCTCGCCCGATTGCGAAATGAAGAGCGCGAGCCCGCCGGGCTGGAGCACCGGATCGCGGTAACGGAATTCGCTCGCGACATCGATGTCGACGGGGACGCGCGCGAAGGTTTCGAACCAGTATTTGGCGACCATGCCGGCATAAAAGCTGGTGCCGCACGCGACGATCGTGATGCGCTCGACGGTCGACAGGTCGAAATCCATCTGCGGCAGCGCGACGGTCTGTTCGAGCGGGCGGATGTAGGAGGAGAGCGTCTGCGCGACCACCGTCGGCTGCTCGAAAATCTCCTTCTGCATGAAGTGGCGGTAATTGCCCTTTTCGACCGCCGCGGCGGTGACACCCGACGTCGTGATCTCACGCGTGACCGGATTGTTTTCGGCGTCGTAGATCTGCGCGCCTTCGCGCGTGATAATGACCCAGTCGCCTTCGTCGAGATAGGCGATCTTTTGCGTGAGCGGCGCGAGCGCGAGCGCATCCGAGCCGAGATAGGTTTCACCCTCGCCATATCCGACGACCAGCGGCGAACCGAGGCGCGCGCCGATCAAGAGGTCCGGATGCTGGCGGAAAGCGATCGCGAGCGCGAACGCGCCGCGGAGTTGCGGCAGGACCGCCTTCACCGCATCCTGCGGCGACTTGCCCGCCTCGACCTGTTCGGACACCAGATGTGCGACGACCTCGGTGTCGGTCTCGCTTTCGAACTTGCGGCCGCGCGCGGTCAGCGCCTCGCGCAGCGCCTTGAAATTCTCGATGATCCCGTTGTGGACGAGAGCGACTTCGCCCGTCGCATGCGGGTGCGCGTTGCTCGTCGTCGGCGCGCCGTGCGTCGCCCAGCGCGTGTGCGCGATGCCGACGGTGCCGGGTGCGGGGTTGACGGCAAGCTCCTTGACGAGATTGCCGAGCTTGCCCTCGGCGCGGCGGCGGATCAGCTGGCCGTCCTCGACCGTGCACACGCCCGCCGAGTCATAGCCGCGATATTCCATGCGCTTCAGCCCGTCGACGAGGCGGTCCGCTACTTGGTCCTTGCCGATGATTCCGATAATTCCGCACATGGATACTGGCTTTCGTTAGAGCGTGTAGGGGACGCGAATACCCGGCATCGCAGCCGGAAACACTTTGATATTGCGCGTCACGAGAATGCGTCCCGATATTTGCGCGGTGGCTAAGACGAAAGCATCGGCCAGCGTCAAGCCTTTGCGTTCGGCACGCAGCGCCGCCGCACGGCGTGCGACCGCATCGCCGACCTCCTCGAGCGCGAAACAGCCGAGGAAGGCCTCGACTGCCTTGACCGACGCGGGATCGGCGGCGGACATGACTTCGGTCCAGCTGATCCGGCTGATGCTCTTGCGCCCGGCGCGGCGGATTTCGGTACGCGCCGCCTCGACACCGTTGAGCGCGTCGATCAAAATATCGCTGTCGAACTGCGCGTCGATCATTCACGCTTGCCCCGCAGGCGTCGCTGATATTTCAGCCCGTCGCCGATATCGTCGCGCGCGCGCCAGATGCCGAACGCATTGTCGATCGCATCCCCTGACACATCGGCGCGATAGGCCGTAACGGCGCGGCGGACGAGCTCGGCACGCGAAACGCCCTGCTCGGCCGCCAGCGCGTCGAGCCACTGGATATCGTCATCGGGAATGTCGGCGAGGAAGCGCATGCGGCAATGATATCATATCATGATATCAAATCAAGGCGGCAGCATCTTCCGGTAGACAAGAAATCCGGATTTTTCGGCGATGCGGTCATAGAGCATCATCGCTGTGTCGTTTGTTTCATGCGTCAGCCAATAGACGCGCGGCAGCGAGCGTTCCTTTGCCGCGTCATAGACCGCCTCGATCAGCGCGCGGCCGACACCCTTCCCACGCGCTTCGACGGTGGTGAACAGGTCTTGCAGGTAAAGCGACGGCAGCAATGACGTCGTGCTGCGATGCAGGAGATAGTGGGTCAGACCAAGCAGCGCGCCGTTCTGCTCGGCGACTAGGGCGAACATCGGTTCATAGGGATCGAAGAAACGCTCCCAAGTCGCGGCCGTGATCTCCGGCGCCAGCGCGGTCTCGCCGCTGCGCCCGTAAAATGCGTTGTAGCCGTCCCATAAGGGCAGCCAGCGATCATAATCGGCGTGCGCCGCCGGACGGACGATCAGGTCGCTCATGCCCGCCCGAAATTCCGGTCGACGAAGATCATCGCGAACTGCACCGGATCGGGCGCCTCGCCATTGCCCGCGGCAAAGCGCGCCTTGCCGTCGGTCCAGATTTTCAGGATCTGCGCCTTCAATTCGGGTCCGAACTTCATCTGCTGCTCGACGATCTGTTCCCAGCTTCCCTTGACGCCGAAACTCTCTTCGAGCTGCGGCACCATCGCCTTGCAATAGGTCTCGGTCGCGGGGTCGAGATGGCCGATCGCCTTCAGCACCCAGGCGTCGACAAAGCGCAGGAAGGGCTTGTCGGTATAGCGGTCACTCACGTTGTCTTCTCCATCATCCATTCGTCGCGAAGCAGGCCATAGATCAGCGAATCGCGCACGCCGATATGCGTTTCCCACTCGCCGCGCAGCCGGCCTTCGCGCTGGAAGCCCAGCCGTTCGAGCAATCCGATCGAGCCGGGGTTTTCGGGGTCGGTGTCGGCAAAGATGCGGCGCAGGCCCATCTCGCCGAACCCATGGTCGATCACCCGCGTCACCGCCTCGCGCGCGATGCCGCTGCCCCAGCGGTCGCGTCGGAGAATATAGCCGATTTCCTTCACGTCGGGCTTGCCGTCGATCAGGATCACCCAGCCGAGCGCGACATCGTCGCCCGCGGTGATCGCCCAGCAAAGATAACCCTGCCCTTCGCTGGCGTTGCCTTTGACATAATCCGCGGTCTCGGCGGGCGACGCGTGCGGCCCGCTCGACCACCAGTTCATCACCTCGGGATCGGATAATACCGGGAACAGCGCGGGAGCGTCATCCTCGCGAAGCTGGCGCAGCACGAGGCGCGCGGTCATCAACGTCGGTGCGGGCATCGGCCTATTTCTTTTCCGCCGCCTTTTTCTTGCGCATTGCGTCGTGGAAGCGGTCGGCCCAGCCGGGCTTGACCAGCTGCTCGGCGCGAACGAGGCGAAGCTCGCCGTCGGCGACGTCGAGCGTCACCGCGCTGCCCGCGGCGACGATCGCGTCGCGGCCGATCCTGACCGGCGCGATCAAGGCGCTGTTGGATCCGATAAAGGCATTCTCGCCGATCTCGGTCTTATATTTGAAATAGCCGTCGTAATTGCAGGTGATCGTGCCCGCGCCGATGTTCGCGCCTGCCCCCACCGTGACGTCGCCCAGATACGTCAGATGGTTCGCCTTGGCGCCCTTGCCGAGCACCGCTTTCTTGGTTTCGACGAAATTGCCGATCTTTGCCTTCTCGCCGAGGATCGTGCCGGGGCGCAGCCGCGCAAACGGACCAACCTCGCAGCCCGTGCCGACGATCGCGCCTTCGATATGGCAGTTCGCGCGGATCTTCACATTGTCGGCAATCGACGTGCCCGGACCGAAAAAGACATTGGGTTCGATCAGCACGTCGCGGCCAAGCTCGGTATCCCAGGCAAACCAGACGGTGTCGGGGGCGATCAGGCTGGCGCCGTCGGCCATCGCCCGGACGCGGCGCCGCGCTTGCCACTCGCCTTCCGCCGCCGCTAGCTCGCCGCGGCTGTTGATGCCCGCAACGTCATAGGGGTCGGTGACAACGACCGCGCAATGGCGCCCGTCGGCGTTCGCGATATTGACGATGTCGACGAGATAATATTCCTTCGCGGCGTTGTCGTCGGTGACGCGCGCGAGCAGCGCGAAGAGGTCGGCCGACTTCGCCGCCATCAGCCCTGAATTGCAGAGGCGCACCGCGCGCTCGACGTCGGTTGCGTCCTTATGCTCGACCATCTTCACGACACGGTCGCCTTCGGTGATGACGCGGCCATATTGCTGCGGATCGGCGGGCTCGAACGCGAGCACGACGACCGCGGGCGCATCGGGGGCGTTCAGGCGGTCGATCATCGCACGCATCGTGGCGGCTGGAACGAAGGGCACGTCGCCGTAGAGGATCAGCACGTCGCCCTCGAACCCCGCCAGTGCGCCCTCGGCCTGCTGCACCGCATGGCCGGTGCCGAGCTGCGGATCCTGCACCGCCAGGTCGGCGCTGCCCACCAGCGCCGCTTCGAGCTGGTCGGTCTTGTCGCCGACGACTACGACCTTCTTCGCGGGGCTGAGTTCGTCAACGCTGGCCATCAGGTGCAGCAGCATCGGGCGCCCCGCGATCGGATGCAAAACCTTGTGCAGGTCGGACTTCATGCGGGTGCCCTTGCCCGCGGCAAGGACGATAGCGGCGATCTTGTTGCTCATGCGCGTTGCCATGCCAGCAAATCATTGCGGTTTCCAGAGCATCGCGCCATGCGCGGCAGATGAACGGATTTCCTTTTGCGATCGTCGGCTTCGACCTCGACGGCACACTCCTCGATACGCTCGGCGACCTTGCGGCGGCGGTCAATCATACGCTGGGACTGATGGACCGCGCCCCGCTGGCCGAGGCCGACGTGCGGCCGATGATCGGGCGCGGCGCGAAGCATATGCTCGAGGAAGGACTGCGCGCGTCGGGCGGCGTCCCCGATGGCGCGGTCGAGCGGCTCTATCCCGAACTGCTCGATTTCTACGAAGCGCACATCGCGGTCCACAGCCGCCCTTTCCCCGGTGTAATCGCCACGCTCGACCGGCTCGACGCGCTGGGCGTGCACACTGCGGTCGTCACCAACAAGGCGGAGAATCTGGCGCGCGTCCTGCTCGGCGAATTCGATCTTGCCGGCCGCTTGACGACGATCATTGGCGGCGACACGTTGGGTGTCCGCAAGCCGTCGCCCGAACCAATCCATGCCATGACCCAGCGATGCGGCGGCGGGCGGGCGGTCTTCGTCGGCGACAGCATCTATGATGTGATGGCGGCAAAGAATGCGGGCGTGCCCAGTGTCGCGGTCAGCTTCGGATTTCTGGACCGGCCTGCTACTGAGCTTGGCGCCGACCATGTGATCGATCATTATGATGAGCTGATCCCGCTGCTCGAAACGCTCTAACGTTTCCGCCATTTCGTCCAGAGATGCTTCGCAAGCATAACCGGCGGCATGCGAAGCCAGTGCGAGCGGATGTAGAACGCCTGTTCGAGCAGCGGATCGGTCACGCGGCCCCAATCGTCGCGCGCGAAGAGGCGGCGGCGGAACCAGGTGTCAGCCGGATCCTGCCGATCCCACCCGTCCGGCAGCGCCGCGCCATAAAGGTCGCGCGACAGCCGCGCGGCGCGGTGCACCGCACTTTGCAGCCCGTGCAGCGACGCCCGCCCGTCGAGCTGTCCCCAGAAGCCCGGATCGGCGGCGACGAAATCGCGCGTCATCGTGTGAAAATCCCACAGATTGCGTAAGCCCCCCTGCAGATCGCCATCGGCGAGCATATGCGCGGCGCAGTGGCACGCCATGTCTGCGGGATTGAGCACCGCAAAACCCGCGCTACTGGTCACCGCATCGCTGACGAGCGCCAGCGCGTCGGGGGTGATCCGGTGGGTGCGCGGCAGGATCGTGTGGTGGACGTCGATCATCCGGTCGCGCGCCTTGTGGATCATCGGCGGCAGCTCGTGCATATGCTGGCGGTAATAGGCGTCGTCATAAGGGTCGGACTTCACCCATTCCCACCCCGCCTTGAGCAGCAGGTTTTCGGCGCGGCGGATGTCGTGCGCGAGGACCAATATGTCGAGGTCGCCGATCTGGCGCCCTGCGGAGCACGCCATGTTGGCGGCGGCATAGGCCGCGCCTTTCAGCAGCACGAACTCGATCCCTGTCGGCGCGAGCGCGCGCCGCGCCATCTCGGCCTCCCACAATGCCTGCGCCTGCGCGACCTTCGCGGCGGCGCGCTGATCGGCGAAGAGCGTAGCGACGGCCGGTGGCAGGCCGGCATCGGCGAGGCTGTGCGCGAGTGTCGCGAGCATCGCCTCGCTGCGCGCAACGCCGATCACACCGTCCCAGTCGCGCGGGGCGAGCGCGGCCGGGTCGCGGCGGCCGGCGAGCAGGTCGACGAAGGTTCGTACCGCGCTCACTTGGCGGCCTCCGCCCATAGCTGCTCGACCAGTGCGATACCGGCGGCGCTGTCGGGATAGGAAATGCCGAAAGCCGGGGTTTCGCGAACGAGCCGCGTCAGCGCGGCGAAACCCGCCTCGCCGAGCGCGACATAGTTGGTCGACGCCTCGGTCAGCCGGACAAATGCCTCGCCCTCGCCCATCGGCTCGACCGCCACCTCGCCGCCGAAGCGCGGGAACAGCAGCAGCGCGGGGCGCAGGGGTTCGTGCATCGCCGCGATCGCGTCGGCACGCGGGATCAGGTGACGAATATCGCCCTTCGGCGTTGCGGCGAGCAGCGGGCCGAGCCGCGCTGGGTCGACTCGAGCCGCAACCTCGGCGATTGCTTCGTTCTTCAGGCTGACCGCGCGCGGGAAAGCCAAGGTATCGCCGCCGAATAGATCGATCAGCGTGAACTCGTCGCCCATCAGCCGCCAGTCGCCCTCGCCAAGCAGCGCCGCAAGGGTCGATTTGCCCGAGCCCGATTCGCCCGACATGATCAGCGCGCGGCCACCCTGCGCCACCGCGCTCGCGTGCAGTAACATATGCCGCCGCCAGCCGAGCGCGATCTGCAAATTCATCCCCATCTCGGCGGCGAGCAATCCCATCGAGAGCGGCAGCGGCAGCGCGTCGGGAACGACGAAATCTCCGCCGATATGCACCGAGGGCCGCAGCCACCGCCGCCACGGCCGCGCGGCGAACAGGCGAACGGTTGCATCGGCGGGGCGCGTATCGTCCTGGGGATATCCCGCGTACAGCCGCGCAAGCGCCGCGATCGGTTCGGCCCAGTCGCTTCCGATCCGGAACTGCACCGGGCCGACGGCAATGCGCAGCTTATTCTTCACGCACGCTCCACCAGCCCCATCGCCGCGAGCTCGCTCAGCCGTTCGGCCAGGATAGGCTTCACATCCTCTGCCACGTCGAGATCAAACGCGGCGGCAAGGCGCGTGGCGAGACCGGCGGCATTGCAGGCATCGGCGCCCATCGCGTCCAGTATCTCGGGCATCGGTGAGACGACCAGATGCGTCTGCATCGAACGCCGGTCGAAGATCGCTGTCAGCTCGCCGAGCGGCTCGATACGCAGCGCGCCCGGCGGCGCGGCGCGATAGGTGCGATCAGTCATAGACTTCGGCGGCGGCGGTCAGTTTCGCGAGGATGGCCATCAACGTCGCGCGTTCGCTGGCGCTGATATTCGATTCGAGTTGCGTCTCGCTGGCTAGCGCCGCGGGGACGATCGCGTCGTAGAGCGAACGCCCCGTTTCGGTGAGTTCGAGATGGTGCGAACGCCCGTCGGCCTCATGCGCCTGGCGCGCGATCAGCTGGCGGTCGGCCAAGGCTTTCGCTGCGCGGTTCACCGTCACCTTGTCCATGCGCGTCGCCTCGACCAGCTCGCGCTGCGTCTTGGGCTGCCCTTCGCCCAGCACCGCCATCAACCGCCATTCGGGAATCTTCAGCCCGAAACGATTCTCATATTCGGCAGCGATCCGGCTCGACAGGGCGTTGGAGGCGATGGACAGGCGGTAGGGCAGGAAATTATCGAGATTCAGCTTCTTTGCGGCCATGAATTGGTCACCCCCACACGCTCAAAAAATCCCGGCGCGTCCATCCTATCGCCTGTTTCCACCCTGTGAAGGGCGGAATGACGCAAAAGTCAGAAAGAAAGGCGCGCGCCGAACCACAAGGTCCGCGGGGTCGCACGCTCGACGATCCCCGACGACGAGATCGCAGCGGGAACCAGCTCGTCGAAGAGATTCTCGCCGCGCGCCTCGATACTGGCCGCGTCCGAAAAGCGCCACGACAGCCCAGCGTCGAGCGTCAGTGCATCGTCCAGCGCGAGCAGGCCGAGATCGTCCTCATTCTGCTTGCCGACATAGCGCAGCGTCGCGAAGCCGCCGAAGGGGCCGCCCGTGCTGCTGCGCAGCGACACGCTGCCGCCGTGCTTCGCGATCTGCGCCGGGCGGCGGCCGTCGAGCCCAAGCGCCGCGCCCGATGCATCGACCTTGGCATCGGTGAAGGCATAGGTTGCACGCAGCGTCGCGGGACCGATCCGCTGCTCGGCGCTGACCTCGACGCCCTTGCTGTCGATCGCGTCGAGATTCTGCCGCTGGTTGAGGTTCGGCGCGAGCGTCACATTGGCGATGGCGTTCGTCAGACGGTTGGCGAACAGCGTTGCCGACAATTTTGTATCGCCATTGTCCCAGTCGGCGCCGACCTCGCCGCCCCACAGGTGTTCGGGTTTCAGCGCGGCATTCGCGGTCGTCACTTCGGCACCGACACGGAATGGGCGATAAAGCTCGTTGAGCGTCGGCAGACGCCAGCCACGATAAGCCGCGGCGCGCAGCGAGATGGCATTCGAGGTCCAGCGCAGGCCAGCGCGGCCGCTGCCTTCCCAGCCCTGCCGCGCCGCAAAACGCGCATCGGTGATGATGGGACCGGCAATATTGCGTTCGAGTCGATAGCCCTCGCCGACCCACCAGCGGTCGATGCGGCCGCTGAGCGTCCAAAGGAAGCCGTCGCCGACGTCGCCCGACGTCCACTCTGCAAAGGCACCGACGGTATCGCTGCTGCCGCCCGCTATGCGGTGGCGACCGGGGACCGTGCCGCTGAAGAAGAAATCCTCCTCGGTGCGGCCCACCGTCCGCCGCCAGTCGGCGCCGACCCGCAGCGGATTGGCGCCGTCGATCGCCGGGCGCAACTCGAAGCGCGCGCCGAGGCCGGTGGCGGGCACGCGCTGGAACAATGCGGGGGCGATGCTGTTCCGCCCGGCCGCGACGCTCGCGAAGCCGCTTTCGAAATCGCGGAGCTGGACATAGCCGAGCGCGAGCCATTGTGCCTCGCCGGCGGGATCGTGGACGAAGCGCAGGCTTGCATCGATCCCGTCGAACTTGCTTTGTGTGAAATCGGTCCCACGATCGCGCCGGTCGGAAAAGGCGCGTAGCGCGGCTTCGACCCGACTGTCGTCACCGGCGTCAAAACGAAGACGCAGGCCGAGGCCGCCCTGTTCATAGGGCGCGGCGCGATCGACCGAGCCGCGTTGTCCCTTCGCAACCGGCACGAAGCCATCGCCGCGAATGTAGCGGCCATCGACCGCGATTTGCCCGTTACCGATTTCGCCGCCAACCGACGCCGAAGCATCCCAGCTGTCGCGGCTGCCGTAAGCGAGACTTGCTTCGGCGCCGTCGGTCATTTCCGAATAGAGACCGACCGTACCCGCGAGTGCGCCTGGACCATCGACCCCGCTGCCACCGCCGCGCGTGACGATGATGCCGCCGAGGTTGATCGCATCATAAGCGCTCCACCCGACCCAGCCGCCGAAGGGATCGGCCTGCGGCACCCCATCGAGCGTGACGAGCGCGCGCGCCGACGCATTGCCGCCTAGCCCGCGCAACGTGACGCCCTGACTCGTTGGATGCGCCGAGCGGCCGTCGGAACGGCGGAACTGAACGATGCCGGCTTCGTCGCGCAGCCGGTTTTCGACCCGAGCGCCGAGCCCGGGTTCGGGATAGGCGATCAGGCTGGAGCCTTGGACGCTGTCGCTGTCGCCGGGACGAAGTACGCCGCTACCCCGAACGACGATGACCTCGGTCGGAATACGCGGGAAGAAAAAACTGCAACAGCCGCCGTCGTTGTCGGGATCGGGCGAATCCGCCTGGACGCCCTGCGCCATCGCCGACGCCGGCATCGCCAGCGCGAGGGCCCCCGTCAGAAGACGCATCACGCCGGCTTGACCGCGTCGGGATGCGCCTTCTGAAACGCTTCGAGCTCCATGCACGCGGCATCGATCTCGATCAGCCGCGGGAATGCGTCGAGCGGCACCTCGAAGCGCCGAGCATTATAGATTTGCGGGACAAGGCAGCAGTCGGCGATCCCCGGCGTTTCGCCGCCGAGATAGCGTCCGTCGCCCGCCATCGCCTCGAGTGCCTCGAAGCCCTGCGTGATCCACGTCGCGATCCAGCGCTCCTTGGTCTGCTCGTTGAGCCCGAGGTCGCGTTTCAGATATTTGAGCACGCGCAGATTGTTGAGCGGATGGATGTCGCTTGCAATCACCTGCGCACGCGCCAGCGCGACCGCGCGCGGCATCGCCTCTTCGGGGATTAGCCGCGGTTCGGGGTAGGCGCGATCGAGCCAGTCGATGATCGCCATGCTCTGGATGATCGGCTCGCCGTCGACGACCAGCATCGGCACGAAGCCCTGTGCATTCTGCTCGAGATAGGCGTCGCTGCGCTGCTCGCCCGCGATCAGGCTGACCTCGACGCGCTCATAATCGAGCCCCTTGAGATTCATCGCGATGCGAACGCGAAAGCTGGCCGAGGAGCGAAAATAATCGTGGAGCACAAGCTGGGTCATGACCCGCCTAATGCGATGCTTTCGGCATCTCCGCAATCCATTGCCTGAGCAGCGCCGCGCCCTCCTTATGCACTGTCGAGCGCCCGACCTCGGGCATCGCGATGCCGGGGTCGGTGCTTTCGAGGCGATAGATGAGGAAGCTGTGGCCGGGATCGCCGGACGCGATGGCAAAATCCATCCCCCCGCTGCCGCGCCCCGCCGCGGTCGGACGCTTGCCGATGCCATAGTTCACACCCGCCGGATCATCGGTCCAGCGCAGGAACAGCCCGCTGTTCGACGCGCTGCCCGCGGGGTTGTGGCAATGCGCGCAATTGACGTCGAGGTAGGCGCGCGCGCGGGTCGCAACGCTGCCTGCTTTGGGATCGTCCCATTGCGGCATCGTTGGTTTCAGCGCGGCGGGGTTCTCGAAATAGACGCTGCGCAGCTTGTCCGAGGCCACGGGATCGAGGATGAAATTGCGTGCCTTGGGCCCGATCGGTACGATCTCGCCGCCGAGGCTGTGACATTCCTTGCACTGATTCTTGTTCGGCACCGCATAGCGGATGTTGTGCTCCTCGCCGTCGTGGCTCTTGAAGGTCACGGGCACGCGCCGGCCGCCGAGCGCCAGTGTCGCATCCTTGCCGTCGGCATCCCAGATATAGGGCAGCGCGGTCCAGCCCGACGCACGGCGGATCAGCAGCCGCGTCTCTACCGGGCGCCCGCCGTTGACGTCGCTCCAGCCGAAGCTTTTGACGAGCACGGTCCCGACCGGAAAGTCGATCACCCCATCGTCAGCGACCTTCGCCTTCTTCCCTGCGGGAATCGAAATGAAACGATGCTTGTCGGTATAATCGCTGAACAACGGCGCGCGCAGCGTGTAGCCGATGCCAGTCGAAGGCTGCATCGGATCATTGCCGCCGAACAGCCCGAACGCCGACAGCTTCGTCGGCATTGCGTCGCTTTCGACCACCGCCTGATCGACCCCGGGCGGCGACGATGCCGCCCCGCCGCTCGCGCACAGCAGCGCCGCTCCAACCGCGGCGAAAACGCGCCTCACTTGACCTTTGCCTCCATCGCATCGGGCAGCTTGATCACGGGCAGCGCGGCGGGCGGCGTGCCCTTCGACAGGTCGGCAGGCGACGGCTTCGCCTCGCTCTGCGGCGTTTTCACATCGGGCAGGTTCAGCGACAGCACGCCGACCTTGTCGAGCACGACCGCGTCGCCCGCACCGTCCCACAGCACCGGCGGAATGCTGCCCCCCATCGCCGCCGCGATCATGTCGCCGCCGGCAAATTTAGGCGCATAGCCCGCCTTGCCGTGCTGGTTGCCGCGCACGACGATGCCCTTCGGCAGCGGCTGATATTTCGGATCCTTGTGTTCGTAACGATAGCCGACGATCATCACATTCGCAGTGCCATTCTGGTCGAAGACATTGTCGAAAATCTCGACATTGCGGTTCGCCATCACGAGCACGCCGGTGCCGGTGGGGACGCTCGCGACGATATTGCCCTTGGGCGCGAAGTTTGGCGTGCTGTTGTCGTTGACGATATTTTCGAACACGCGAACATTGTGGCCGCCCTGCATCGGCAGGCTCGGCAGGTCGAACACAAGGATGCCGCCGGTGTTCTTCGTCGCGACATTGTCGTGGACGTCGGCATCGTAGCTGTTCTCGATCTCGATTCCCGCGACATTTTCGGTGGCGATCGAATCGCGAACGACGATATTCTTCGACTGACCGACATAGATGCCGGCATCCGACGCGCCGCGCACATAGACGCTGTCGATCAGCACGTCGGTGCTTTCGACGGGATAGATGCCGTAGGCACCGTTGGTTTCCTTGGGCCCTGCGGTCCATTCGACGCGCAGCTTGTGATAGACGATGCGGTCGGCGCCCTTCGACTTGATGCCGTCGCCCCTGGTGTTGAGAACCGCGAATTCGGTGAGGAAGACATCGTCGGCGGTGACGAGCAGCCCCTCGCCCGCGCCCTGTTGCCCGGCAAAGTCGAGGATCGATCCGCCCTCGCCCGCCCCGGCGCCGCGCACCGTCACATTGGCAACGTCGAGCGAGAGGCCGTCGGTCAGCTTCCACACGCCCGCGCCGAGCTGCACCACATCGCCCGGCTGTGCGAGGATGAGCGCTTCTTGCAGCTTTTCGTTGGCGTCGGGCGTTGTTGCATTGACGCTGATCAATTTCGCCGTCGCCGGACTGGCGGCAAAGGCCGCCACGATGCAGAGCGTCGCCGCGTGGCGCAGGCCATGGAATCGCATATGTCTCTCCCCTTATTTTCGGGGAGCATGGTGCAAGACTTGACGGATGCCAAGCGATGTTGCTGACATATGTGTAGCTAACCGGGGAGAGGTCGCTTTGATTCACAGATTTGGTTTGGCGCTTGTCGCCCTGATTGCCGTGCCGTCGATGGCCGCGGCGCCCGCGCCGATTGCCGGGCGCTGGAAAACCGACGATGGCAAGGCGGTCGTGGTCATGGCCGCGTGCGGGAGCAAGATGTGCGGTCGAGTCGACCGCCTGCTGATCAAGCAGCCCGCCGGGGGCCAGCTCGACGAGCGCAATCCCGACAAGGGGAAGCGCGGCCGCAAGGTCACCGGGCTACAGATTTACTGGGATCTCGTGCCGCATGGCGACGGCTGGAAAGGCGAAGGCTATAGCCCCGAGGACGGCCGATATTACAAGGCGCATCTGCGCGCCAACGGCGGCAAGATGACGATGAAGGGCTGCGTCAGCCTGTTCTGCCGCACGGTGACCTGGACGAAGATGAGCTAAGCTAACCCCCTCCCGCAAGCGGGAGGGGAAAAGGATCAGCCTTCGCCCAAAATCCAGTCGACGCCCGCCGTGACGTGAATGCGCGTCGTGTCATAGATTGGCAGGACATTGGCGTCCGTATCGACCAGCATCACCAGCTCGGTACACGCCAGCACGATCGCCTGAATATCCTGCTTCGCGATGTCGGTGATGAAGGTCTTCATCGTGCGGCGCGAACTTTCGTTCACCTTACCGAGCATCAGCTCTTCGTAAATGATGCGGTCGATCTCGTCGACGCGGCTCGTGTCATAGGGTGCGAGTGTCAGCCCGTGACGGACGAGCCGCTGGCGGAACCAGGGTTCGGTCGTCACGTTGCGCGTGCCGATCACCGCAGCCGACTTGACCCCGTCGGCCTGCATCTTTTCGCCGGTTTCGTCGACGATGTGGAGCAGCGGGATCGAGATCTCTGCAGCGACTTCCTCGGCCACCTTGTGCATTGAATTCGCGGCAATCATCAGTGCGGTCGCGCCGGCGGCCTCAAGCCGCTGGGCCGAGGCGATCAGCACCTCTTTCGCATGCGTCCACCCTTCGGGAGTCGTGATGCGCGACAGGTCGCAATAGTTGAGGCTCTCCATCAAAATCGGCGCCGAACAGGCGGTGCCGAGGCGCTTTTGCACGCCCTTGTTGAGGTGGCGGTAATAGAGCTCGGTCGATGCCCAGCTCATTCCCCCGATCAGGCCGATTTTGCGCATTTTATCTCCAGAAAAACAAAAATCCGTTCGCCCTGAGCTTGTCGAAGGGCTGTTCTTCCACCCGGTAGAGGAAAAAACAGTGCTTCGACAAGCTCAGCACGAACGGTGTTTTGATCGGGCTGTCGGATTTAATGCCCGCTGCCGCTCAGGGCCTTGACGATGTCGTCGGCCATCTTCTTGGCATCGCCGAGCAGCATCATCGTCTGGTCCATGTAGAAAACGTCATTATCGACGCCGGCATAACCGACCCCGCCCATCGAGCGCTTCACGAACAGCACGGTCTTCGCCTTTTCGACGTCGAGCACGGGCATGCCGTAAATCGGCGACGTCTTGTCGGTCTTCGCCGACGGGTTGGTCACGTCGTTCGCGCCGATGACAAAAGCGACGTCGGCCTGCGCGAATTCGCCGTTGATGTCCTCGAGTTCGAACACTTCATCATAGGGGACGTTTGCTTCGGCGAGCAGCACGTTCATATGACCGGGCATGCGCCCCGCGACCGGGTGGATCGCATATTTGACCGTCACGCCCTCTTTCTTGAGCTGGTCGGCCATTTCGCGCAGCGCATGCTGCGCCTGCGCGACCGCCATGCCGTAACCCGGAACGATGATGACGGTGTCGGCCTGGCTCATCAGGAAGGCCGCGTCCTCGGCGCTGCCGGGTTTCCACGGACGCTGTTCCTTCGACCCGCCGTCGCTTGGCCCGGCATCGGCGCCGAAGCCGCCCGCGATCACGCTGATGAAGCTGCGATTCATCGCGCGGCACATGATGTACGACAGGATCGCACCCGACGAACCGACGAGCGCGCCGGTGATGATCATCGCGGTGTTGCCGAGCGTGAAGCCCATCGCCGCCGCCGCCCAGCCCGAATAGCTGTTGAGCATCGACACGACGACCGGCATGTCGGCGCCGCCGATCGGGATGATCAGCAGGAAACCGATGGCGAAGCTGAGGCCGGTGACGGTCCAGAAGACCCACGGGCTCTGGTCGAAGGTGAAATAGGCGACAAGCCCGATGATCGCGGCGAGCGTGCCGAGGTTGATGATGTGCCGGCCCGGCAGCATGATCGGCGAACCCGACATATTGCCGTTGAGTTTGAGGAACGCGATGACCGATCCCGAGAAGGTGATCGCACCGATCGCGATGCCGAGCCCCATTTCGATCCGGCTGACGGTGAAGATTTCGCCCGCGGCATCTGCAATGCCGAACGCTTGCGGATTGAGATAGGCCGCCGCTGCGACCGCGACGGCGGCAAGGCCGACAAGGCTGTGGAAGGCCGCGACGAGCTGGGGCATCGCGGTCATCGCGATGCGGCGTGCCATAACGATGCCGATGACGGCACCGATTCCGATCGCGACGAGGATTTCGACCAGCCCGATCGTATCGAGGGCGCCATCAACGGTCGCCGGTGCATGGGTGAGCAACGTGGTAACGACGGCGATCAGCATGCCAGCCATGCCGAAGCGGTTGCCGGCTTGCGCGGTCGCCGGGCTCGACAGCCCGCGCAGCGCGAGGATGAACAGGACGCCCGCTACCAGGTAGGCAACGGAGGCCCAGGGATTAACCGCGAGACCGTGGCCGCCGGATGCGGCGGAAAGGATCGACTGAAATTCCATCTCAGCGCTCCTTCTTCTTGTACATCGCCAACATGCGCGCGGTGACGGCGAATCCGCCGAAGATATTGATGCTCGCCATCACGACCGCGGCGAGGCCGAGCCATTTCGACGAGGCCGAACCCGCCGCGGCGCTGGCGATCAGCGCACCGACGATGATCACCGACGAAATGGCGTTGGTGACGCTCATCAACGGCGTGTGCAGCGCCGGGGTCACCGACCAGACGACAAAATAGCCGACAAAGCAGGCCAGTACGAAAATCGAAAAAATCGCGATAAAATCCACGGGCTCGCTCCCCTGCTGATTCCGTTTCGCGCACCTCTTGCCGCGCGCCGCCGAATGTGTCGACTCCAAAGCTCCCAAAAAGAAGCGCCCGCATTTCTCAGCGTGAGAAACGCGGGCGCTTTGCGACATAAAATATCGCTTTGCCGGGCCAGCCGGCGATGTTTTTTACATTTTCGGGACGAGCACCGCGTCGATGACATGGACGACACCGTTCGCCTGGCCGACATCGGCCTGCGTCACCGTCGCCTTGTTGCCGCTGGCGCTGGTCAACAATATGGCATCGCCGCTCTTGGTCGCAGCCAGATCCTGCCCGTCGGCGGTCTTGAGCACGGCCTTGCCGCCGCCTTCGGCGATCTTCGCACTAAGGTCCGCCGCGGTCAGCTTGCCCGGAACGACATGATATTTGAGTACGCTCGCGAGCACATCCTTCTGCGCCGGGCGCATCCAGCCGTCGCGCGTCACCGGCGGCACCTGCACAAAGGCGGCGTCGTTCGGAGCAAACACGGTGAACGGCCCCGCGCCCGACAGCGTCTGCACAAGACCAGCCTGCGTCACCGCCGCGGCCAGCGACTTGTGGTCGGGCGAGGCCGCGAGATTCGCGGCAATGGTGCTGCTCGCCAGCATCGCCGGCGGGCTGGCGGCGGGCGCGGGCGCTGTTTCGCTACCCGCGACCGTCGTCGTCTCGGCCGGCGTTTCCTTCTTGTCGCCGCAGCCCGACAGCGCGAGCGCGGCCGCTGCGGCCGTCAAGATCAGGTGGGTTTTCATATCCTTATCCTTTCAAAAGCCGAACGCAGCGGCGCGAATCATCAGCCGAGGGTCGGCATCAACACGCCGTTGATGACGTGAATGTTACCGTTCGACTGTTCGACGTCGGGCTGGGTGATAAAGCCGCTGCTGCCCTGCGTGCCATCGACCTTGATGTTGCCCTGCACTTCGGTGAAGGTCAGCGTCTCACCCTCGACGGTCGCGAGTGTCGCCTTGCCGCCGCCGGCCTTGATCTTCGCGAACAGATCCTCGGCGGTCACGCGGCCCGGAACGACATGATAGGTCAGCACCTTCGCGAGCGATTCGGTGTTGTTCGGGTTCATCAGCCAGTCGGTCATCGGCTGCGGCACCGCGGCGAAGGCCTGATCGGTCGGCGCGAAGATCGTGAACGGCTGGCCCGCGAGCTTGTCCGACACGCCGGCGGCGGTCAGCGCCGTGGCCAGCGTCTTGTGATCGGGCTTGGCGGCGATTTCGAGCGCGATGCCGGTAGGCTGCGCGGGTGCCGCAGAGGCTGCGGCTTCAGCGGGAGCAGCGACTTCGGCCGACGCAGCGGCGTCTGCTGGTGCAGCGGCCTCGGCCGGCGCGGCGGTTTCCTGCGCGTAAACGGGCGACAGGGTAGCAAGTACAAGGAGGGGAGTGGCGAAAAGCTTCGCAGACGACATCAATCATTCTCCAGTTGGTTGAAACTCAGGGTTTGGGAAACCCTGAACGCATAGTAACCAAAGGAGGTTTCATGAAAAGGCCGAAAACGGCCATTTTTTCCGATACGTCAGCGGCCGACGATCAACTGTGCCATAAGCTGATGGATTTTCTGCGGATCGCTCTTGCGCGAAATCTTGACCTCGAGCGGCGTCGCGGCGCCTGATACCCACACTTTCATGTCGGCATCGAGGTCGAAGGTGCCAGCTGTTTCGAACGAGAAGCGCGTGACCGAACGCCAGGGAATGCTCTGGAAATCCTTCTTCGATCCCGTCAGTCCCTGAACATCGACAAAGATGAAGCGCAGGTTCGTCAGCAGCACCGTATCGCGGATCGTCCGGAACGCCGCGAGGACGCGCTCGCCCTCGATCAGCCACGCCTGGAACTCGGCCTGCGCGCCGGCAATGTCGATATCCCCGGCGCTGAACAGGCCCATCGCTTAGCCCAGCAGCCGCTCGTTCACGACCTTGCCGCCCTGCGTCAGCCGAACCGCGTTGCCGATTTCCTCGTCGAGCACAGGCTTGCCGGCTTCCTTGTCCCAGAAGGCCGAGAGGAAGTTGAACAGGTTGCGGCTGAACAGCGCGCTGGTGTCGGCGGGCATCAACGCCGCGATATTCTTCGCGCCGATCACGGTCACACCGTGGATGCGTTTCGCCTCGCCCGAGACCGAGCCTTCGACATTGCCGCCGCTTTCGGCCGCCATGTCGACGATCACGCTGCCCGAGCGCATTGTCGCGAGCTGCGCGTCGCTGATGAGCCGCGGCGCGGGGCGCCCCGGGATCAGCGCGGTGGTGATGACGATGTCCTGCTTGGCGATGTGCGACGACACGAGTTCGGCCTGCGCCGCCTTATATTCGTCCGACATTTCGGTGGCATAGCCGCCCGCGCCCTCGCCCTCGATCCCCGCGACGCTCTCGACGAAGATCGGCTTGGCACCGAGCGACATGATCTGTTCCTTGGTCGCGGCGCGCACGTCGGTGGCGCTGACCTGTGCGCCGAGGCGGCGTGCGGTCGCGATTGCCTGCAGCCCTGCGACGCCGACGCCCATCACGAACGCTTTCGCTGCGCTGACGGTGCCCGCGGCTGTCATCATCATCGGAAAGGCGCGGCCATAGGCATTCGCCGCGATCAGAACGGCCTTGTAGCCCGCGAGATTCGCCTGGCTCGAAAGGATGTCCATCGACTGCGCGCGGGTGATGCGCGGCATGAATTCCATCGCGAGCGCCTCGAGCCCGAGCTTCGCATAGGCATCGACGCGTTCGCGCTCGCCGAACGGGTTGAGACCTGCGGCGAGCCAGGCGCCCTCGGCAAAGCCCGAAAGCCCCTTGGGATCGGGCCCCTGAATCGCGAGGATGATGTTTGCGCCCTTCAGCGCGTCGGCGCGGCTGCCGACGCTCGCGCCCGCGACACTATAATCGGCATCGGCGATCGAGGCTTGTTCACCTGCCCCCGATTCGACGGCAACTTCGGCGCCCAAGCCGATGAATTTCTTCACGGTCTCCGGGGTAGCAGCGACGCGGGTCTCGCCTCCGGCGAGCTCCTTCAGAACAGCGATGCGCATGCCGGTCCGGTCAGGACGCGATGAGAAGGACGACGCCGATGACGACGACCGCGGTGATGATCGAGCCGATCTTGAACAGGCTGATGAAACCCGCATAGGTTTCTTCGGCTGCCTTCATTTCCTGCTGTGCCATCGCTTTTCCCCTTAAACGGTCATTTGCTGTGCGCGAACGCACAGCGCCGCGCCCAGAATCGGTTATCGCGCCGGTCTTAGCCACGCGCCCCGCGATGCTCAAGTGCGGGTTTGGCTGCTGGACTTCGATGCAGGAAAAGACGAATGCCCTTAATCGCCCTTTTACCCCTATCGGATACTCATGCAGCCCTCAGCAAAACAAACCCATAGCAATGTCGGTTCAGGGGGCAGATTCGAAACGATGACTAGCACGCGCGACACGCGAATGGTGATGATCGTCGACAGCGAGCCTGCCCAGCAGCGCTTTCTGGCCGCCCTTGTATCGCGCGGTGGCTGGCGCAGCGTCATCGCCGCCGACACCGACACCGCGCTTGCCAAGCTCGGCACCCAGGAGGGCATGGCGCTCGACGCCGTGCTCGTCGACCAGGGCGCGCCGGGCATGGATATTTCCGAATTCGTCGGCGAACTCCGCCGCTGGCGCCCCGCCTTGCCGCTTGTCGTGATCACGATGCGCAACGGGGTCGAGGTGGCGGTTGGCGCGATGCGCGCCGGGGCGAGCGACTTCGTCCAGAAACCGATCGCCCCCGACCGCCTGCTCGAAGCGCTCGACCGCGTCGTGTCGACGAGCGGCCCGCAGGGCGAACTGCGCCCGCTCACCGAAAAGCTGCGCGCGCCATTGGCATTCGAGGAAATCATCGGATCGAGCCCCAATTTCCGCAGCGCGCTCGCGATCGCCGCCAAGGCCGCGCGCGCGCGCGTGCCGGTGATGATCAACGGCAAGCCGGGCACCGGCAAGGAAGTCTTCGCCCGCGCGATCCACAGCGCGAGCCCGCGCGCGCGCGGCCAGCTCGTCATGGTCGATTGTTCGGCGGTGTCGCCGGGCCTGATCGGGTCGGGGCTCTTCGGCCACGAACGCGGCGCTTTCGCGGGAGCGTTCGATCGACAGGTCGGCCGCCTCGTTCAGGCCGATGGCGGCAGCATCATCATCGACCATGTCGAGTGTATCCCGCTCGAAACGCAGGCGAAGCTCGTCGAATTCCTGAATAGCGGCGAAGTCCAGATGATCGGCGGCTCAATCCGCCAGAGCGTCGATGTGCGCATCATCGCGACGAGCACCAGCCCGCTCGACAAGCTGATCGAGGCCGGCCACTTCCGCGAAGACCTGTTCTACGCGCTGTCGAGCGCGCAATTCACCCTGCCCTCGCTTTCGGAGCGCCGCGGCGACGTCGGCCCGCTCGCGCGCCATCTGCTCGCGCGCATCGGCGGCCTGCCGGGCATGGGGCCGATCGGGGTCACCGACGACGCGCTGCGCCTGCTCGCCGCCTATGCCTGGCCGGGCAATGTCCGCCAGTTGCAGGACGTGCTGTTCCGCGCCGCGGTGAACAGCACCACCGACGTCCTCACCAGTGCCGATTTCCGCGCGATCGAGGCGACGCTCGGTGGCGGCAGCCCGAGCGGCGAAGGCGAGATCGCGATCAACGGCGAAGCGATCGGCGTCACGCTGTACCTGCCCGACGGCAACCTCCGCCCGCTCGAGGAAATCGAGGCCGACGTCATCCGCCTCGCGATCGGCCATTATCGCGGCCGCATGAGCGAAGTCGCCCGCCGCCTCGGCATCGGCCGCTCGACGCTCTATCGCAAATTGAGCGACCTCGGGATCGATACCGCCGCCTGACGCGCCGTCAGCGCGGTTCGCCCGATCACGCTTGATATATAAGTTATAGCTTATATATTTATCCCGAAACCATCGGGAGAATTATTATGTCGTTCGATACCGTCGCCCAAGCCGCCATGGTCGTTCGCAAGGTCGAGGACGTCACGCACGAGGGCCAACCCGCGCGCGCGGTTATCGCGTCGCGCGACTATCCCACCGACATCGCCGACCTGTGGAACGCGATCACCGAAAAGGACCGCATCCCGCGCTGGTTCGCGCCGGTCGACGGCGACCTCACGCTCGGGGGAAAATATCAGATCAAGGGCAATGCCGGGGGCACCGTCACCGCGTGTGACCCGCCGCGCAGCTTTGCACTGACATGGGAATTCAGCGGCGGGATGAGCTGGGTCGAGGTCGAGCTGGCTGCGGCCAGCGACGACAGGACGCGCCTCACGCTCAGGCATATAGCCCCGCTCGACGACAAATCGGAGGAATTCTGGGACAGGTTCGGCCCGGGCGCGGTCGGTGTGGGTTGGGACCTGTCACTGATGGGGCTTGGCTGGCACATCGAAACCGGCGAGAGCAACGAACGCTTCGCCGAAGAGACCTGGGCGCTGAGCGATGAAGGCAAGGCGTTTGCGACGTGGAGCAGCGAGGCATGGACCGCCGCTTCGATCGCCTATGGGACCGCCGAGGAGGCCGCGAACCGCGCGGGCACCAATACGACTGCCTTCTACACCGGCGCCGCTGCACCCGAATGAGTCACGCCTTTGACATCCTCGGCGATCCGGTGCGACGGCGTATCCTCGAATTGCTCGCCGACGGCCAGCGCGCATCGGGAGAGATCGTCGATGTGATCGCCGCCGAATTCGCTATCTCGCAGCCCGCGGTGTCGCAGCATCTGCGCGTGCTTCGCGACAGCGGTTTCGCCACGTCGCGTGCCGACGGGCGGCGGCGGCTTTACGCTGTCGCGCCCGATCGTTTCGACGAGATCGACGCGTGGGTCCAACGCTTTCGCCGGACGTGGGAGCCAAGGTTCGAGGCGCTCGCGACCGAAGTGGCGCGCGGGAAAAAGGCGCGGCGGCAGGACAGCGAGTCTGCCAGGCCGGTCGACTTGCCCGACGCGCCGCGTTAGGCTGGCGCCATGACCCGATCATTCACCGGACGAACGGCGCTCAAAACGGGGCATTGCTCCGGCATCGGCGGGGCGGCCGCCGCGCTGCTCGCCGAAAGCGGCGCGCGCGTAATCGGCGTGGACGTTTCACAAGGACGGGACGTCACGAGCCCCGAAATGTGGGAGGCACTGGCCGGCGATCTCGCGGAGATCGACCTCGCGGTCGTCAACGCCGGCATTTCCAGCGCGGGCGAGATCGCCGAAATGGATTTCGTGAGTTGGCGCCGCACGCTGTCGGTCAACCTCGACGGCGCGATGCTGACCCTGCGCGCGGCGATGCGTGCGATGATCGCGCACGGACGCGGCGGCGCGATCGTCGTCACCGCTTCGATCTCGGGTATCAAGGCCGAGCCCGGGGTTGGCGCCTATGGCGCGTCGAAGGCCGGCGTCATCCAGCTGGCGCGCGTCGCGGCGAAGGAAGGCGCACCGCACGGCATTCGTGTGAACGCAATCGCCCCGGGCGGCGTAGACACCCCGATTTGGGACGATCTCGACTTTTTCCCTGCGATGGTCGCCGAATATGGCAGCCGCGAAGCCGCCATCGATGCGATGGCAAAAGCGGCGACGCCGCTCGGCCGCTGGGCCAGCGCCGGGGAGGTCGCGCGGCAGATAGGCTTTCTGTTGTCCAACGATGCGGCGAATATCACCGGCGCCGTGCTCGCCGCCGACGGAGGCTATTCGCTTTAAACGGTGAGCGCTGCATCGCGCAGGCCGCGCCAGACGCGCAGCGCCTGCCGGTTCTCCGCAATGTCGTGGACGCGCAGCAATTGCACGCCCTGCGTCGCCGCCTGATAATGCAGCGCCACCGTGCCGCCGAGCCGCTGGTCGGCGGGCGCTTCGTTATCGAGCGCGCCGATCATCCGCTTTCGGCTGGCTCCAAACAAGACCGGGCAGCCCAATGTGTGGAACAACGCGAGGCCGTTGATCAGCGCGAGATTGTCGCCGACGCCCTTGCCGAAGCCGAGCCCCGGATCGACGATGATCTTTGCCGGGTCGACCCCGGCGGCGATGCACGCGGCGACGCGTTGGGCGAGCATGTCGTAGACGTCGAACAGCGCATGCGCATAGGTACCGCCCTCGTGCGGGTCGCTCTTCGTTGACGGCGCGTGCATCAGCACGACGGGGCAGCCCGCGTGCACGACCACTTCCATCGCGCGGTCGTCGTAGCGCAGCGCCGAAATATCGTTGACGATCCGCGCGCCGGCGGCGAGCGCCGCCTCCATCACTGCGGCCTTGCGTGTGTCGATCGACACCGCGACCCCGCCGCGTGCGAGCGCCGACACCACGCCTTCAATGCGCTTGATCTCGTCGCCTTCCCAGACCAGCGGCGCGCCGGGCCGCGTCGATTCGCCGCCAACGTCGATGATCGCCGCGCCTGCCGCGCCCATCGCGAAACCGGCTTCGGCCGCGGCAACGGCATCGACATGTTTGCCGCCGTCCGAAAAGCTGTCGGGCGTGACGTTCAAAATCCCCATGAGCTGCGGCTCGCTCAGCCGGATCTTCCGCTCACCGAGTTGGAGCATGCCGCGCGGCCGCACGACGCCGGCGCGCTGCGCATTTGCCGCCTGCGCCAATCTGTCGGGCATCGCCGCAATCCAGCCCTCCCATTCGGGAACCGGAATGATCGTCGACTTAACGGTCAAACCGTCGCGCAGACTGATGTGCCAGGCTGCGAACCAGACCATAGAGTCGGCGATCCGCAGGCAATCGTCGTCGAGCTCGTGCGGACGTTCGACGAAGCAGGTCGGGCGGCAATAGATTTGCGCGTCCGCCGACGTGGCGCCGAGGTCGGGCTTGGTCAGCGGCTGAAACATCAGGCTTCGTTCGCCAGCAGCCAGTCCTGCCGCACCGCGTCGATCACGCGGAGTTCCTTGCCATTGTCGACATGCCAGAAGGTCCAGCCATTGCAGCTCGGTGCGCCCTGCAGCCCCGCGCCGACCTTGTGGATCGACCCCGCGGGCTGGCCCTCGCAATCGAGGCTCCCATCGACGCGCACCTTGGCTTTCCAGCGGCGCTTGGCATCGGTCAGCACCGTTCCTGGTGTGATCAGGCCGCATTCGACGAGTGTGCCGAACGCGACGCGCGTCGCGGCCTTGGGCGCCATCATCGTCTTCACCGCGCTTTCGTCGAGCGGCAGCGCCAGTTCGATACGTTCCAGCGCGGCGGCGATATAATCATCCTCGCGTTCGATGCCGATGAAGTGACGACCGAGGCGCTTTGCCACCGCGCCCGTCGTGCCGGTGCCGAAGAAGGGATCGAGGATCACGTCGCCGGGGTTCGAGCAAGCGAGCAGGACCCGATAGAGCAAAGCCTCGGGCTTCTGCGTCGGGTGAACCTTCGTCCCGCCCTTCTTGAGCCGTTCCTGACCGCCGCAGATCGGGATCAGCCAGTCCGAACGCATCTGCAATTCGTCGTTCAGCGTCTTCATCGTGCGATAGTTGAAGGTGTAGCGCGACTTTTCGCCCATCGACGCCCAGATCAAAGTCTCATGCGCGTTAGTAAAGCGCGTGCCCTTGAAATTGGGCATCGGATTCGCCTTGCGCCATACGATGTCATTGAGGATCCAATATCCATTGTCCTGCAACGCCGTGCCGACGCGGAAGATATTGTGATAGCTGCCGATCACCCAGATGCTGCCGTTCGGCTTCAGGATGCGTTTCGCTTCCTTGAGCCAGGCATGGGTGAAGCGATCATACGTCGCGAGGCTGTCGAACTTGTCCCAGTCATCGTCGACCGCGTCGACCTGGCTGCCATCAGGGCGCAGGAGGTCGCCGCCGAGCTGGAGATTATACGGCGGGTCGGCAAAGATCATGTCGACCGACGCGGCGGGAAGCGAGCGCATCATCTCGACGCAATCGCCCTGCAAGATGCTGTCGAGGGGCAGGTCCGCGGGGTCGACTTTCGGCGTCCGCTGCTTCGTCGCTGGCGCCTTGACCCGTTCCATCACACCCATGCTTCACCCCGTTCCTTGCTCATAAGAAGGCCCTGATGAGTCCAGCGGAGTCCGCCGTCAAGCGCAGGAGTCTAAGGATTCCGCCTCTCTAACTGGTTAACGCGATGAGAACGAAACGAGTCTGACACACCATATGGAGTCGGCCGCGACTCGGAGACTCAACCACTGGTGGTGTGGTGACAAAGACTCACCGGCGAAAAAAATTTGCGTCGCTGGGTCAAAGCCCCGGATCGACCCCCGTCAGCTCAATCGAACGCTGCCACAGTTCGCGGGCGAGCTTCGGATCGCGTGCGTCGCGCGTCGCGCGCGCCGGGCCCGAGCGGCCCGACACCTCGCCGAGCCCCTGCGGCCCCAGATAGTCGCCGCCCTGCACGCGCGCGCCGGCGGCCGCTTGCAGGGTCGGCCAGGCGCCCTGCGCGGCGCTGTTGAAGAAAGGGCCAGCGAGCGGCGTCAACGTGCGCAGCGGTAGCGGCAGGTGGCGCGTGAGTTCGGTGAGCGCGACCCCCGGATGGCATCCGATCGCCTGTGTGGCGCGCCCCGCGGCGCTCAACCGCCGGTCGAGTTCGAACATATGGAGGAGGTTCGCGAGCTTGCTCATCTGATAGCGCGCCCAATTATGGTAGCTACGCGACGCCGACAGGTCGCTGTAATCCATTGCACCGTTCCGGTGCGCGATGCTGCCGGTGATGACGATGCGGTCGTCGACATGCGGGTGAACAAGGCCGGCAAGCGCGAACGTGCCAAGATGATTGACCCCGAATTGCAGCTCATATCCCTGCTTGGTCAGCGTCCGGGGCGGGATCATCACTCCCGCATTGTTGATGAGGACGTCGATCCGCGGTCCCGCGAGCACCGCCTTCGCCGCATCGCGGACATTGTCGAGGTCAGCGAGATCGAGCGGCTGGAACGACAGTTCGGCCTTTGGCACGTCGACCCAGATGCGGTTCATCGCCACCTCGGCCTTGTCCTCATCGCGGCACGCCAAGACGACATGCGCGCCGCGCGCCGCGAGGATCTTGGAAACTTCGAACCCGATTCCGGCATTGGCACCGGTGACAAGGAAACGCCGCCCTGTTTGCGCACCGACATCGTCGGCCGAAAATCCTCTGCTCATCGCCTGTTCCCCTCTTAGGCTTTTAGGCTTCGGGCGGTCAGACCAGCTGCATTTGTGCGACCGGGGCAAAACTGGTCCGATGGTGCGGCGTCGGGCCATGTTGCCGCAGCGCCGCGAGATGCTGCGCCGTACCATAGCCCATGTTTGTTTCCCAGCCAAAGCCGGGGAAGTCGCGCGCCGCCGCGACCATGAAGCGGTCGCGATGCTCCTTTGCGACGATGCTCGCCGCCGAAATGCACGGGTGGAGTGCGTCGCCGCCGATGATCGCGGTCGCGGTGTAGCGCCAGCGCGGCAGCCGGTTGCCGTCGACGAGTATCTCGGCCGGCTCGAACCCCAGCGCCTCGACCGCGCGTGTCATCGCGAGAAAGGTCGCTTGCAGGATGTTGATGCGGTCAATCTCCTCGACACTCGCCTCGCCAACGCCCCAGCGGCAGCGCGCCTTGATCTGCGCTTCAAGTTCGGCGCGGCGTTTCGCAGTCAGTTTCTTGCTGTCGTCTAACCCATCGATGCCGCCCTCGCAGAGCAGCACCGCTGCGGCGACCACCGGCCCCGCGAGCGGACCGCGCCCGGCCTCGTCGACCCCGACGATCATATGCGCCACGGCGGATAACGCCGATATTCGGCCGCCTGATACAGGCACAGGCGGTTCCCCGCGGGATCGGCCAGCCGCGCCTCGCGCCAGCCCCATTCCTCATCCTTCGGCATCTGTTCGAACCGCACGCCGCGCCGCGCCAGATACGCGACCCACGCATCGAGCGCACCGCTCTCCAGATAGGCGGTCGCGCCGCCCGCCGCGCCGTCGCCGACGTGGATCGACAAGGTAACCCCGTTGGCGGCTTCGAAGCGCGCATATCCATTGTCGGGGCTATCGACGATCTGCTTGAGACCCATCTGCTTGTAGAAAGCGACCGACACGGCATAATCGTTCGCGGGCAGCGTCATCTGATTGAGCGCCGGGCCGGTGAACAGGCCGTCGTTGCGCACATATTGCTGCCCCATAGGGCCATGTCCCTGCCCCAGTCCCGGTGCGTCCAGCAGCGACAGTCGGACGAAATCGCGCGCGCGCGCAATTGCGGGTTCGAGCGGCATGCCCTGCGCCAGCCCCGTCGCGATTGCGCTCGCGAGCGTGCACCCGGTGCCATGGCTGTGCGGGGTGTCGATCCGCGGCGCTTCCCAGCGCGCGACCTCACCTTCGCCGGTTTCGAGCAGGCGATCGATCACCGTCTCGCCCTCGGCATGGCCGCCTTTCACAAGCAGCGAACAGCCGTGCGCGAGCACCGCCTCCTCGCCGCCCAGCGCATCGAGTTCGGGCAAGTTGGGCGTCGCAACCATCGCGCGATCGAGTAACGCGCGAAACGCGTCGATCGTCGCCGCGTCGGCGAGCACCGATCCGCTCGTCGCGACCATCACCGGATCGAACACGAGCGTCGCTTGCGCGAGATCGGGCTGCGACAATCGCTCTGCCACCGCCGCGGCGGTTTCGGCGCTGCCGATCATCCCGATCTTGACCGCATCGACGCCGATGTCCGACGCGACGCTGTCGATCTGTTGCAATACCATCGCGGTCGGGACCGGATGGACGCCCTGCACGCCTAGCGTATTCTGCGCGGTGATCGCGGTGATTGCGGTCATCGCATGGCCGCCGAGCATCGTGACCGCCTTGATGTCGGCCTGGATGCCCGCGCCGCCCCCGCTATCCGAGCCCGCGATGATCAGGACGCGCGCGGTCACCCCTTATGCTTTCGCTCCGTCGATGCGGGGAACTTCGCGAGCGCCGCGCCCTCGCGCAGCGGCCGGTCGAGCAGGTCGCCGCCGCAATTGGGGCAAATTTCGTCGAGCTTGTCGGCGCAGTTCGCGCAGAAGGTGCATTCGAACGAGCAGATGAAGGCGCCGTGAAGGTTGGCGGGCAAATCGCGTCCGCATTTTTCGCAATCGGGTCGCATTTCAAGCATGGTAAGTCTCTTTCGGTTCTAGAAAATCAAATGGCTATGCTGTCGCCGCGCGCACGGCGTCGCAGATCATGTCGACGACCTGCTCGACCTGTCCGGCATCATCGCCCTCGGCCATCACACGGATCAGCGGTTCGGTGCCCGACGGGCGGATAACCAGGCGGCCGCGCCCGTTGAGCGTCGCTTCGCCCTCGGCGATCGCTGCGATGACCTGCTTGTCTTCGAGCGGCTTGCCGCCGGCAAAGCGGACATTTTTCAAAAGCTGCGGCATGGGGTCGAACTGGTGCAGCAATTCGCTCGCGGGCTTGCCCGACGCGATGAGCTCGGCGAGCACCTGCAACGCCGCGAGCGTGCCGTCACCGGTCGTCGCATGATCCGACAGGATCATATGTCCCGACTGCTCGCCGCCGACGTTGAAGCCGCCTTCGCGCATCCGTTCGAGGACATGGCGATCACCAACCTTGGTGCGTTCGAGCCGGAGCCCCTCACCTTCAAGGAAGCGCTCGAGCCCCAGGTTCGACATGACCGTCGCGACGACACCGCCGCCTTTCAGCCGCCCCTGTCGCGCCCAGCTCGCGCCGATCAGTCCCATGATCTGGTCGCCGTCGACGATCCGGCCCTTTTCATCGACGACGATCAGCCGGTCGGCATCGCCGTCGAGCGCGATGCCGATGTCGGCGCCGCTCGCGACCACCGTTTCCTGCAGCAGTGCGGGCGCGGTCGATCCGCATTTGTCGTTGATGTTGGTGCCGTTGGGCTCGACCCCGATCGCCACCACGTCGGCACCGAGCTCCCAGAACACCGTCGGCGCGCTGTTATACGCCGCGCCATTGGCACAATCGAGCACGATACGCAGCCCGTCGAGCCGGACGGACTCGGGCAGGCTCTGTTTCACCGCATGAATATAGCGCCCGCGCGCATCGTCGATGCGCTTGGCACGTCCGATGTGACTCGGTTCGGCGAGCTTCGGTTCCTGCGCGAGCAAATGCTCGATCTGCGCCTCGTCCTCGTCGGACAGCTTATACCCGTCGGGACCGAACAGCTTGATCCCATTGTCGTGATACGGATTGTGACTCGCCGACAGCATGACGCCCAGATCAGCGCGCATCGAGCGCGTGAGCATCGCGATTGCCGGGGTCGGCATCGGGCCGACCTGCACCACGTCCATGCCGACGCTGGTGAAGCCCGCGACGAGCGCGTTTTCAAGCATATAGCCCGACAAGCGTGTGTCCTTGCCGATCACGACGCGATGCTTGTGCGTCCCGCGCAGGAAGTGCGCGCCCGCCGCCATGCCGACGCGCATCGCGACTTCCGCGGTCATCGGGACCTGGTTGGTCAGGCCGCGAATCCCGTCGGTTCCGAAAAACTTGCGCATGTTCCCTCTGCTACCTAACCATCGCCTGGCAATTGCCTGCCCCGGCTTCCCACGGGATGGCCCCCGCGGAGCATTTCCCGGCCCAAAAACCGGTTCCCGTTTCTTTCGGGAGGTGCTCTAAGTCACCCTCTTTTGCTTGGCAAGCAGGCCAGAAAAAACGCCGGGAGAATCCGTCTTGAAATCCGCTTGGTTCATCCTTTCGGCGCTCGTCGCCGGCATGCTGCTGGGAATCGGCGTCGAGCTGGTGTCGCCCGACGCCGGGACCGCCTCGCTTCCCTTCGTCGAACCGATCGGACTGCTCTGGCTCAACGCATTGAAGATGACGATCGTCCCGCTCGTCGTCGCGCTGCTGATTACCGGCATCACCGCGACCGCCGATGCCGCGCGCGCGGGCAAGCTCGCCTTTCGCGCGGTGATGATCTTCCTCGGCGCGATCACGCTTTCGGGCCTGATGTCGCTGTTGATGACACCGCTCCTGCTGCGCCTCTTCCCGCTCTCCCCCGGCGCCGCCGAAGCGCTGCGCCACGGGCTTGGTGGCACAACCGACGCGGGGCCATCGCCGACCTTTGGCGATTTCCTGCTCTCGTTGATCCCGACCAACCCGATTGCCGCGGCGGCCGAGACCGCGATCCTGCCGCTGATCGTCTTCACGACCATTTTCGCCTTTGCGATCACGAAGCTCGAGCCCGTGCAGCGCGCGACGCTGTCGGGGCTGTTCAAGGCGCTCGGCGACGCGATGCTGATCGTCATCGGCTGGGTCCTCGCGCTCGCGCCGATCGGCGTTTTCGCGCTGGGCTATGCGCTCGCGGTCAAGGCCGGGGTCGCGGCGTTCGGCGGGCTCATTCATTATGTGCTGATCCTGTCGGCAATCGGCATCAGCTGCCTTCTCCTCGGCCTCCTGCTCGCGTGGCTCGTCGTCGGCATATCGCTGCCACGCTTCGTCCGCGCGATGGTCCCGACGCTCGCGGTCGCGATCAGCACGCAAAGCTCGCTCGCCAGCCTGCCTGCTATGCTGAAATCGTCGGAGGAACTCGGCGTCGATCCGAAGAAGGCCGACGTCGTGCTGCCGCTCGCGGTCGCACTGTTCCGCTTCACCAGCCCGGCGATGAACCTCGCGGTCGTCGTCTATGTCGCCTGGCTGTTCGGTGTCGAGCTCACTCCATGGGAAATGGCGGTCGGGCTTGCGGTCGCGATCGCCGCGGCGCTCTCGTCGGTCAGCCTGCCCGGATCGATCAGCTTCGTCACCTCGATCGCGCCGATCGCGGTGTCGATGGGCGTCCCGGTCGCACCGCTCGGGCTGCTCGTCGCGGTCGAGACTTTTCCCGACATCTTCCGAACCCTAGGTAATGTCGTCGGCGATGTCGCCGCGACCAAATATGCCGCCGACGGTGTCGACGACACAGCCCCCACAGCAGGAGTTACGCCATGAAATATCGCAAGCTCGGCCACGGCCTCGAAGTGTCCGCGATCGGCATCGGCTGCATGCCGATGATCAAGGGCGGTAACATCCTCTACGGCGAAGCCGCCGACCTCGACGAATCGACGCGCACGATCCACCGCGCGATCGACCTTGGCGTCACCTTTTTCGACACAGCGCAAATCTATGGCCCGTTCAGCAACGAGGACCTGCTCGGCGCGGCGATCAAGGGCAAGCGCGACGGCCTCGTCATCGCGACCAAGTTCGGCTTCAAATTCGAGGGCAAGCAGATCACCGGCGTCGACGGCTCGCCCGCCAATGCGCGCGCCGCGTGCGAGGGCTCGCTCCAGCGGCTCGGCATCGACACGATCGATCTTTTCTATCAGCACCGCGTCGACCCGTCGGTCCCGATCGAGGAGACCGTCGGCGGGATGATGGAACTGGTAAAGGAGGGCAAGGTCCGCCACATCGCACTGTCCGAAGCCGGCGCCGACACGATCCGCCGCGCCGCGAAGGCCGCGCCGATCACCGCGCTGCAGAGCGAATATTCGATCTGGGAACGCGATGTCGAGGATGAGATCCTCGGCGCGTGCCGCGACAACGGCATCGGCTTCGTCCCTTATTCGCCGCTCGGCCGCGGCTTCCTCGCGGGCGCGGTGCGCAGCCGCGACGAGCTTCCCGAGAATGACTGGCGCCGCAACGATCCGCGCTATTCGGACGAGAATTTCCCCGCCAACCTCGCGATCGTCGACGCGATCGGCGCGGTCGCCGACAAGCATGGCGTATCGAAGGCGCAGGTCGCGCTTGCGTGGCTGCTCGCGCAGGGCGACGACATCGTCCCGATCCCCGGCACCAAGCGCCGCGCGACGATGGAGGACAGCGTCGGCGCGGCCGACGTCACGCTGACCGCCGACGATCTCGCCGCAATCGACGCCGCGGCGCCGAAAGGCGGGACGAGCGGGCCGCGCTATGGTGAGATGGGCATGCGGATGGTGCGGCTGTAGCCGCACCATCCACGTGGCCGCTTTCGACCGGAAGCTGCCTCAAAGCCAACATCACTACGGCCTCCACCCTAACCCTTCACATCCATCCGCTCGCACAGCGCGTCGACCTTCCCCGCGAGTTCATGAATCCGCATCTGGTCGAGCTTCTCATGCAACCGCATGATCTCCAGCTCGGCGCGCAGGTTGATCTCGTAATCGAGCCCCGCCGCGATCCGGTCCTTTGCCGATGCGCGGTTCTGGCTCATCATGATGATCGGCGCCTGGACAGCCGCCAGCGTCGAGAGCATCAGGTTCAGGAAGATAAAGGGATAGGGATCGAACGCCATCCCCCAGCGCGACAGCACGTCCGAATTGAGCAGCATCCAGCCAAGCAGCACCGTGGTGAAGGCGATGATGAAGCCCCACGACCCGCCCACCGCGGCGACCCGGTCGGACAGGCGCGCGCCGAAACTCGCCCCCTCATCGTCGATGTCGGCGGCGTCGCGGCTAATCAGGCGGCGCTCGGCGATCGCGTCGAGAACGCGCCGCTCGTCGGCATCGAGTTCGTCGAGCGGCCGCCCGAGCAAGCGAAGCGACAGGTCGGCGGTCGTCGTCGTATCGTGCATCCCGTCAACCCATCCAGCGCCAGATTCCGGCGACCATATATCCCAGTGCTCCATGCGCCCAGGTCGCGACAAACCAAAGTAATATTCCGCCGAATAAAGCATGCGGGCGCGGGATCGTGTCGGCCCATGGTGCCGTGCCGCCGACCTGCCGCGCATAGGGCACGAAACTCGTCCGCGCCGCCCACTGGCGCCAGGCGTCGCCCATCAGTCGCGCCTTCTTCGCATCCTGCCCCGCCGAACCGACGAGCGCGAGAAAGACGATCGTCGCGGACAGGATGATCTGCGCCCCGGTCGGCATCACCAGGGCGTGCGCAAAGGCCCACAGCCCAAAGCCCCACATCATCGGGTGCCGCGTGATCGCAAACACGCCGCGCGGCGCGGCCTGCGCAGCCTTCGCCGCTCCCGGCGCCGGCAGGGCGGGATTGCCGATCAGCGATCCAATGAACAGGATGCTCGCGAAGAGCACGATCAGCGATGCGAGTATCCACAGCGGGTCATCGACTGTCCATAATGGCGGCTCGGGCGGCATACCTCGCCACGCCTGCACCACCATGATGAACGTCGCGATCGCGACGATCGAATAGGTGATCTGAAATCCTCGTTCGCCGAGCCGCCCCGCGAGCCCGCCCCGAAGCGGATGCGACAGCGCGAGGTGCGAGCCGACGAACAGAACGCAGGTCGCGATCAAAAGCGACATCGGTTGCATGACCAGTCCCTCCTCCAGCAATGTCATCTCTATCGCGCAAATCGCGACCACGCGCGACTCGGGACGCGTTCACCGACAGGGTTTGCGCGACAAAGATAACAGTGTCAACATGGAGGACGAAGATGGGCAGGCGATGAAACGCCTGCCCTGCCTACCTGTCGTATGCCTTGGGCAGCACCCCTTCCTGCGGGGTCGCATAGCGGTCGCGCAGGCGGTCCTGCCGCGTCGTCAGCGATTGCGCCTTGCCGTCGATCCACACCGCCGTCGGGCGGCTGCCGAGTTCGAGCGGGTCATTGTCCCAGATCACGACATCGCCGGCGCGGCCCGGACGCAGCGAACCGATGCTGCTCTCCATGCCGACGGCGCGCGCCGGAACGCTGCTGATCGACGCGAACGCCTGATCCCATGTCATGCCGCTCGCGCCCGGAACGCGCGCGAGGCCGACAAGATTCCCCGCATATTGCGTCGCATAGCCCATCTTGTGCGCGTCATCGTCGTCGAACACGCCGACCGACACGTCGACGCCGGCGGCCTTGAGCCGGCCCGCGTTCGATTGCGTCGCGCCGAGCTGTTCGAAACTCGACGGCAGGTCGGTGAGCGGCGACACGAGCACCGGCACCTTCGCCGCCGCGATGTCGCGCGCGACGAGCCAGCCTTCGGTCACCCCGACGAGCACGAGCTTCAGCGCGGGAAATTCGCCCTTTAGCTTGATGACATTGACGATGTCGGCGGCGCGATCGACGCGGACGAACAAAGGCGTCGTGCCGTCGATCACGCGCACTAGCGCGTCGGCGTCGGCGCGCTGGATCATCGCGTCGTTGCCCCATTCGGCGAGCGTCGCCGGGTTGCGGGCATAGCTGCGCGCCGCGAGCAATTGTTCGCGGAAGAGCAGGAAGGTCGCCGCGCGGCTGCCCCCCGCCTTCGCCGAGCCATCCTCGCCGAACGCGACATATTGCAGCGCGCGCGGGCGCGTCACCATCTCCATATCGTCGGCGAGGTCGACGACCGCGCCTTGCCCGGCGAACAAATTGCTGCTGCTGCCCGGCGCGACGATCGCACGTGTCACGCCCGAGGCGCGGTTGACCGCAACGGGCGAGCCCATCGGGTTCAGCGCGGGCGCGATGTCGAGCCCCGCCGAAAAGCGCGTGCGCGGTGCCGACCGGTCGTTGGTGCCGCTGACGGCATCGACTTCGGTGAGGCCGACGCGGCTGAACGCCGCGACGATGCCCGGCGTGACATAGCGCCCCTGCGCATCGACGCGCTCGACACCCGCGGGAACGGCAACGCCCGCGCCCGCCGCGACGACCTTGCCGCCGCGCACGACCACCGTGCCGCCCTCGATCGGCGCGCTGCCGTCGCCGATGACGAGCTTCGCGTTGACGATCGCGACATCCTGCGCAGCCACCGGAAGTGCGATCAGCGCAGCGGCGGAAAGAAGGAATGCGCGGATCATTTCACGTCTCCTTCGCCCGGCTGGCCCAGCTCGAAATCGCTCACCGGGCGGCGTTTGGGGTCGTTCGCATCGAACATCAACGCGCCATCGATCCACACCTTTTCGGGGCGCGTATAGGCGCTGAACGGGTTGCCGTTCCACAGCACGACATCGGCCATCTTGCCCGGCTTCAGGCTGCCGGTCTTGTCGGCAATACCCAATGCCTTGGCGGGGTTATACGACAGCCAGGTCCATGCCATCTCGTCGCTGACGTCGATGCCGATGCGGCGTCCCGCGGCGCGCGCCTTGGCGGCTTCCTGGTTCAAACGCTGAATCTGGTTCGCGTCGTCCGAGTGGACAATCGTGCAGGCGCCGGCCTTGTAGACGAGCGGGATATTCTCGTTGACCGAGTCATAAGCTTCCATCTTGAAGCCCCACCAGTCGGCCCACATCGCGGAGCAAATGCCTTCCTTCTGGAGGATGTCGGCGATCTTGTACGCCTCGACCGCGTGGTGGAAAGTCGACACTTTGTAGCCGAACTCCTTCGACATATCGATGACGAGCGCCATCTCGTCGGCGCGGTAACAATGGTTGTGGACGAGAATTTCGCCCGACAGCACGCCCGCGAGCGTTTCCATCGCGAGGTCGCGATCGACGGCCTTTCCGTCGTCCATCTTCTTCTTATACGCCGCCGCCTTTTGCCAGGTCGCGCGGTTCACCGCGAAATTGCCCATGCGGGTCGAGGGCGCACGTCCCTTCCCGCCATAGACGCGCTTCGGATTCTCGCCGCACGCCATTTTCAGGCCGTAAGGCGCGCCGGGGAATTTCATCCCCTGCACCGTGCGCGAGGGAACATTCTTGAGCGTAATCGAGCGCCCGCCCATCAGGTTCGCGCTGCCGGGCAGGATCTGAAGCGATGTCACACCGCCATTGGCGAGCGCGCGGCTGAACCCCGGATCCTGCGGCCAGACACTATGCTCGGACCAGACTTCAGGCGTCGTCGGCGAAGTCGCCTCATTGCCGTCCGAATGCGCATCGACGCCGGGCGAAGGATAGTCGCCAAGATGGCTGTGGATGTCGATGACGCCAGGGGTCAGATATTTCCCTGTGCCGTCGATGACATCCGCGTCGGTCGGCAGTTCCATATCGGGGCCCCCGATCCGGTCGACTTTCCCACTCGTCATCACGATCGAGCCATTGTCGATCCGCCCGCCCTCGCCGTCGAAGATGGTGACGCCCTTCACGACCGTCAGGCGGGTCGGGTATCCCTTGTACGTCGACGGATAGGGATCCTTGTTGAACTTGACCGGTTTCTCGGCGGGCTTATCGCTCGCCGAGGCCGTCTCTCCACCACTCGCCGCGCAACCGACGAGCGCCAGCGATACCGCAGCCAGCAGGCTGCCCTTCACACCCCGGATCATCGATTATGCCCCCTTGGGTTCGGGATGAACGCCAGCCGCCTGCGGCTCGGCGAGTTCGCTCGTGCCCGCGATATCGTCGCGGTCGCGCAGCGTGTCGAGGTGCATCCAGCGCTTCACGATCGGGCTGACCAGCAGCACGGCCACCGCCGCACCAATCGCTATCCAGCCGAACATCTCGTAAATCTCGAGCAGCTTGGCCTTGCTCATCTCACCGCCATGTCCGCCGGTGGCTTCACCGATCTTGCCGGCAACGAAATTGCCGACCGCGGTCATATAGAACCACGCGCCCATGATGAGCGACGCGACGAAGGTGGGCGCGAGCCGGTTCATCGCCGAGAGGCCCACGGGGCTGAGGCACAGCTCGCCGGTGGTGGCGAGGAGGTAATAGAGGAAAACGAAAATCACCGGAGTCATCGCCGCGATGCCAAATGCCTGCGCACCCCAGACGAGTATGAGGTTCGCAAGCCCCATCTGCGCCAGCGCCAGCCCGAATTTGGCCGGGGCCGACGGCTCCTTGCCGCGCTTGCCGAGCCATTGCCACAACGCGGCGAACAGCGGAGCGAGCAGGATGATGTAGATCGGGTTGATCGACTGAAAGATCGAAGCAGGCACCGCGCCGCGATCGACATAACGGTCGGTAAACAGGTTCATCGATCCGCCGGCCTGCTCGAACAGACCCCAGAACAGCGGGTTCAGGGCGATCAGGAACAGGATCGCGAACATCCGGTCGCGCGCATGATCTTCGCGGTTCATCTTCTCGACCACCATCACGCCGAGGAGGAGGAGGAAGCCGAACAGCGCGACCCACGCCGCGGGCGCGAGCCCGAGTGCGACGGGTCCGCTGGCGATGCCGAGGCCAAGGATGAGCGCCAGTGGCAGGAACAGCATCAGGGCGAGCCCCGCGAGCGCGGTGTTGACGCGGCTGCGTGGACCGGCGCCGATCGACCCATAGGGCAGCTGGAACGTCGCCACCAGAATGACATAGCCGAGCAGAAGAATGCCCGAGACGAGCAGGAGGTTCTGGATGACGTCCTGATACTGGACGAGCGCCCATATCACCGCAACTGCGGCCAATCCGACGGCGTAGAGGGTCCACTCGCTCGACCGCGACAGCGGTGCAGGCGCCTCGCCCGCGCCCTTGAGCGCGCTCTTGCCGAGCACGAAGACGACAAGGCCGGCGAGCATGCCGATGCCGGCTAGCCCGAAGCCATAGCCCCAACCGATCCGCTGGCCGAGATAACCGACAAGGATCGTGCCGAGCGCGGCGCCGACGTTAATGCCCATATAGAAGATCGTATAGGCGCCATCGCGGCGAATGTCGGTGAGCCGGTACAACTGGCCGACCATCACCGAGATATTCGCCTTGAGGAAGCCCGAGCCGACAATGATGAAGGCGAGTGCCGCCCAGAAGATATTGATCGTGGGATCATCCTGCCCGCCGACGCCTTCGACCGCCATCAGGCTGTGGCCAGCCGCCAGCAACAGGCCGCCGAACAACACCGCCTTGCGCTGGCCGAGGTAACGGTCGGCGAGATAGCCGCCGAGCACCGGGGTGATGTAGACGAGGCTGGTGTAGGCGCCGTAAATCAGGTTCGACTTGCTGTCGTTGAACAGCCAATGCTGGGTCAGGTAGAAAATCAGGATCGCGCGCATGCCGTAGTAGGAGAAGCGCTCCCACATCTCGGCAAAGAAGAGCATGTAGAGGCCCTTGGGGTGTCCGGCGAATTCGGGTTTCTTGCTGCCGGCAATCAGCGCACCGATGCTGAGGAAGACGCCCAGGACCAGAAGTGCGATCACCGCAATCCAGTCCCCCTCGTCCCACGAGCCCATATTTTTCATTATGTTGCGTCCCTTTTAGGATTGTCTGGCGCGGCCTCCCGCCGCGCGAATGCGGCAACCTAGCGCGAAAATTGCGTATTGGAAGAATCTAATTGCGCATGAAACCGTCTCAATCGGGCCAAATATTACTGCGAACCATTCGCAACACTTGCGCAGGTGCACGCGAAAGGCCACATGGCGCACCATGTTCAACGACACCTCCTCGCTCCTCGCCCATCTCGCCACGCGCCGCTCGGGTAAAGCCCGCGACATGATCGCCCCGGGTCCCGATGCCGCCACACTGCGCGACATCATCGCGCTCGCGCTGCGCACGCCCGACCATGGTAAGCTCGCGCCCTGGCGCATCGTCACCGTCGCCAACGATCAGCGCGAGGCCTTCGCGGCGTTGCTGAAACGGGCTTGGATTGTCGAGAATCCCGGGGCGGCGGGCATGGACCTTTCGGCGCTCGACCAGTTCGCGCATCAGGCGCCGACCTTGCTCGTGCTCGTCTCGACGCCGGTGCCCGGAGCCAAGATCCCCGTTTGGGAGCAGCAGATGTCGGCCGGCGCGGTCGGCATGAACCTGCTCCATGCCGCGCACGCGCATGGCTTTGTCGGCAGCTGGCTGACCGGCTGGGCCGCCTATAGCGCCGAGGTCGCGACCGCGTTCGGCGCCGGCGAAGGCGACACGATCGTCGGCTATTTCTTCTTGGGGATGCCTTCGCGACACCTCGATGAGCGGCCCCGTCCAGAATATGACGCCGTTGTCCACACCTGGGAAATTTAGTTTCATTTTCTGAACCTAGTTTGTAATTAGTGGCATTTGACTGTGCTGCTGTCTTATGGCATTAAGGCGGCATGCTCGATCAGTCCAAACCCGTGTATCAGCGTCTGCGCGATGTCATCGCCAACGCCATCCTCGACGGCCAATTTCGCGACGGCGACATGTTGCCGTCGGTCCGATCGCTTGCCGCCGAAGAAGGCGCCAACCCTTTGACGGTGGCGAAAGCGTATCAGACCTTTCAGGACGAAGGGCTGGTCACGGTGAAGCGCGGCGTCGGCATGTTCGTCGCCGCGGGCGCGACCGAGCGCCTCCGCGACCTGATGCGCGCCGATTTCCTCGCCAACGTCTGGCCGCCGGTCGCACAGCAGATGCGCCGCATCGGCCTCGACGCGCGGACTTTGCTCGACCTCACCGAGGCTTAACGCCCGATCTGCGCCGCCTTGTCGCGCAGGTCCGCCGCCGCTTGGTTTTTGCCGCGGCGTTCGAGCAGATCGGCGTAAAACTCCATGATCCCGGCATTGAGCGGCTGCAATCGATAGGCGCGGTCGATCAGCGGGAGCGCACGCGTGTCGTCGCCCTTTGCCGCCCACGCCCGCGCCAGTTCGCGTAGTAGCACGGCGTCGCGATTGCCGATCCGGCGGCGCACGCGCTCGAAATGCGCGATCGCCTGATCCCAATGCTCGATGTCCATCGCCAAATGCCCCGACAATCGGTCGGCGGCGATGCTCGACGGCTGGCTGCGCTGCAGCGCGAGGATCGCGGCGCCCGAACCCGCGGCATCCCCTGCGCGGAAAAGTGCATTGGCGAGCCGCAATGTGGTGCGCTCGCTCGCATCGAGGTCGCGCGCGGCGCGATAAGCCTGTACCGCCAGATCGGTTCGCCCGCCCGCCAGCGCCGCGTCGCCCAGCAGGATATGCGCGTCGGCGACGCCGCGGTTCGCATCGCGGAGCCGCGTGGCGCGCGCGATCGCCCGTGCTCCGTTGCCACTCGACAGGTCGGCCGAAATGGCCGGAATCGCATAAGCTGGATTGAGCGGCGCGGCGTCTGCCGCCATCGTCAGCAGGCCATAATCATTGTCGGCGGCAAAGGGCACCGCCTCGCCGGGCGCCAGCGCCGCCGCGCGTCCCAGATAGTCCGCCGATTGGATGCGCCGGCCGAGTTCCGCCGCAGAGCGCGACGCGAGCAGCAGCGACCAGCTGTCGGCGTCGGGGCGCTGGACCAGCGGCAGCAAGGCCGCGAGCGCGGCGTCAGCGTCGCCATCGGCCCATTCGGCCGCCGCGAGGATACGGCGTGCGGTGAAATTCTCGGGCTGCTCGGCCAGTAAGCGGTCGGCCCAGGTCGCGGCGACCGCCTCGCCGCCGAGTTCGAGTTCGACGATCGCGCTGAGCAGCATGAACGACGGCTGCGCGTCGAGTTCGCCGCGCGTGCGTTGCAGCAGGCTGCGCGCGAGCTGGTAATTGTCGGCCCGCGCCGCGAGCACCGCCTGCAAATAGAAGAGACGCGGGTCGCGCGGCACGATCGTCGCGGCGTGGCGCAGCGCAGTCAGCATATCGCGATAGTGGCCCAAATCGCCGAGCGTCGCCGCCTGCTCGATCAGCGCATCTTCATTGTCGGGATCGGCGGCAAGCGCGTCGTCGTACCAGGCGAGCGAGGCCTTGAGCCCCTCCTCGGTCCGCACTAGGTTCGCCTTGAACGCAAGCGCCGCACTGTTCGCCTTGTCGAGTTCGATCGCATAGTCGACCGCATCGCTCGCGCCGAGCGTGTCGGCATTGGCGTCGCGAAAACGCGCGACATCGACCCACAAGGCCGAATTGCGCGGCAGCTCATGCACCGCGCGGTCATAGGCTTCGCGCGCCGCGTCCAGATCGCCACCCGCCAGATGCACATCGCCCGCGACCCACGCCGCTTCGCCGACCATCTCGGGGATGATCGGGCCGCCGTCGAGGGTTTCGAGCGCACGGTTCCCCTCATCCTGCATCGCATAGGCACGGGCCAGCAGGGGGCGCAGCGCCGCTTCCTTGGCCCCCGCGCCGAGCGCGCCCCTGACCGCCGCCTCGGCCCCGACGCCGTCGCCCAGCTTGATCGCTACGCGCGCCAGTTCGACGCGGCGTGCGATGTCGTCCGGGTTGTCGGCGATCGTATCCTCCAACGCGGCGCGGCGCTGCTCATTGACCTTGCGCGGCGCGTCGGGCGCCCCGCCGTCTCCGCACGCCCCAAGCAGCATTGCCGCGAGCAGCGACACCGCCGTCCAGACGCGGCAAAAATCCATTCAGGCGTGCATCCGATATTGTTTGAGCAGGTCGTAAAGCGTTGGGCGGCTGATCCCGAGCAGCTTGGCGGCGGCCGAAATATTGCCCTCACTCTGCGTCATCGCGCGGCGGATCGCGACGCGATCGGCGGCCTCGCGCGCGCTGCGCAGGTTGAGCCACGCCTCCTCGCCTTCTGCCTCGCCGCCCGCCATGTCGAGATCCTCGCGCATCACCAGCTTGCTGTCGGCCATGATCACGGCGCGCTTGATGCGGTTTTCCAACTCGCGGACATTGCCCGGCCAACGCCCCTCGTCGATCGCCTGCAACGCGTCGGGGGCAAAGCCGCGCACGCCAGGGTTCATCTCAGGCGCATACTGGTGGAGAAAATGCCGCGCGAGCAGCACTGCGTCGCCCGGCCTCTCGGCAAGAGACGGGATCTTCACCACCATCTCGGCGAGCCGGTAGTAGAGATCGTCGCGGAAGCTCTGATCGGCGATCATCGTGTCGAGGTCGCGGTGGGTCGCGCAGACGATGCGCGTGTCGACCGCGATGGCCTTGCGCCCGCCGATGCGCTCGATCGTGCGCTCCTGCAAAAAGCGCAGCAGCTTGACCTGCAGCGGCAGCGGAATGTCGCCAACCTCGTCCAGGAATAGGGTCCCGCCGTGTGCGAGTTCGATCTTGCCTTCGGTCGTCTTGACTGCGCCCGTGAAGGCGCCCTTTTCATGTCCGAACAATTCGCTTTCGAGCAAATTCTCGGGGATCGCGGCGCAGTTGATCGCGACGAACGCCCCGTCGCGCCGCCCGCTGGCCTCGTGCAGCCCGCGCGCGAGCAACTCCTTGCCGGTGCCGCTCGCGCCGAGCAGCATCACACTGACGTCGAGGTTCGCGACGCGCTCGATCGTGCGCGCGACCTTCAGCATCTCGGGCGCGCCGGTGATCATTCCGCCGAGCACGCGATTGTCGTTCGCGCCTTGCTCCGCCAGCCGCGCATTCTCGACCTCGAGCTCGCGCACATGAAAGGCACGGGCAACGATCAGCCCCAGCTCGTCGATATCGATCGGCTTCTGGTAGAAATCCCACGCCCCGCTCGCGATCGCGGTCAGCGCGCTCGCACGCTCGCCATGCCCCGACACGACGATCACCTTGGTGTCGGGTTTCGCCTCGAGAATCGCCTTCAGCGTGCGGAACCCCTCGCGTGTCCCGTCGGGATCGGGCGGCAGGCCAAGGTCGAGCGTTACCACATCGGGCTCCTCTGCGCGCAGCAACTCGATCGCGGCATCATGATCGCCCGCGACGAGCACCTGATAATCCTCATACGCCCATTTGAGCTGAGTCTGCAGCCCCGGGTCGTCCTCGACCACTAGCAATTTGCGCAGATTGGCCCCGCTTTCGTTCATTTATGTCCCACTTTCATCACACGCGCATCGACACCCGCGTCGCCCCGCGCATCGGCAAGCGGCAGCCAGAGCGTGAAGCTGCTCCCCTTACCCGGCTCGCTCGCCACTTCGATCGCCCCGCCCATCGCCTGCGCGATCTGCAGCGCTTCGAACGCCCCCAGTCCGAAACCCGACTCCTTCGTCGACACAAAGGGCTTGAACAGCTCGTCGCGGATGAAATCACGCGTCATGCCGCACCCCTGGTCGATCACGTCGATCCGCACGCGTCCCTGTTCGGCGACAGCGACGACCTGCACCGGCGTATCGGGCGCCGACGCGTCGATCGCGTTGGCGACAAGGTGCTGGACAATCTGCCGGATCGCGCCCGCGTCGGCCCACGCCGACAATCCGGCCTGACAGCCGACGAATAGCGCACGGCGCGGCCGCATCTCTGCCGCGATCTCGTGCAGCACCGGCTCGACCAACGTCCGCCCCGCCTCCGCCGCCGGCCCGCGCTCGCGCGGCGACAGGCGAACGAGCAGGTCGGAAAGCCGCCCCGCCGAAATTTTCAGTGTCTCGACCATATCGGCACGGAAATCGGGCTTGTCGGCGTGGCGTTCGGCATTGCGCGCGAGCAGCCCGATCTGGCTCGCCAGATTCTTGATGTCGTGCATGATGAAGGCAAAACGCCGGTTGAATTCGTCGAACCGCCGCGCTTCGGACAGAGCCTGCTGGCTCTGCGATTCAGCGAGATAGCTCGCCGCTTGCTGTCCCGCAATTCGCAGCACGTCGAGGTCCTCCCAGTCGAGCGCGCGCGACACCGCGGGGCGGTGCAGCACGACGATCGCGATCATCCGCTGGAAATGCAGCACCGGCACGATAACCCAAGCGCGCGTATCGGCGATCAGCCAGTCGGGGATCGCCAGATCCTCGCCGGGATGCCCCCGGCGCTCGGCGTCGAGGTCGACGATATGCTGCGTCTCCTGCAGCATGAAGGCCGACCGCAGCGACAGCGTCGCATCCTCGCTCGCCCCGTCTGGCCAATGCCAATGCTCGGCAATGCGAAAACCGCCCGATACGCCGGGCAGCATCAGCAGCGCGCCGGGGCTTCCGGTCAGTTCGGCGAGCGCCTTGGCGACGCGGCGATGCAGGTTGCGGTCGTCCTCGCCCCCATCGCCTTTGGCGCCCTGCCCCAATGTCGCGGTAAAGCGCATCCATTCGGCGCGATAGTCATAACGATGCTCGAAGAAATGCTTGGAAATCATCACCGACAGCCAAGCCCGCGAGCGCGCCGAGGCGAGCATCAGGCCGCCGGTGCCAAGTGCGACGAGCAACGAGATCGCCTGCGCCAGTTCGGCATAATCGCCGCCGACAACGCGCGCGACGGCCCCCGTCAGCGCGATCACGATCAGATAGGCGGCGGCGCCCAGCAGGATCAGCGTGCGCGTCGCGGCGGTGCGCGACAAACGCATCCTTTCGCGCCCGATGTCCATCGCGGCGACGATATAAACCGGCAGGGTGAGCAGCACGATCGCCGGAAGCAGCGCGATCAGCATCGATGCGATTTTGCCCGTCAGCGCGCCGATCAGCTGGACGTTGAGTTCATAGGCCCACAGCATCGCGAACCCGCCCGCGACAGCCATCACCGGCATGCGCTGCCCCGCGCTCGCGTGTCGAACCCCGGCGTCGATCATCAGCAGTCCGCCAATCGCCACGACCGTCGCGGCGAAGCCCATCGTCGGCGTCATCCATGGCTCGGCCGCAGCACCGGCGCGCAAATGCGCCGCCGCGCCGAGCAGCAGCGTCAACAGGCAGATCGTCGCGAGCATGCGCGCAATCAGGCGGAGCGGCCGCGACATCGCCGCGCGCGGCGACCAGAAGGTCGCCCCCAGCCAGACGAGCATGGCGAGGTCGCGCACCGTCTGCACGACCAGCGATTGCGACGATCCCGGACCATAGACAGTCAGCGATGCGCACCACAGCGCGGTGGCGGCGGCGCTCGCGGCGAGCAATCGCGGCGCCGGCATCAACGCCGCCATCCGCGCGCGCGGCCGCATCAGTAGCCACAGCGTAACGCCGGCAAAGCCCGCCAGCGCAAGGCCCGACAGGATTTGGGACAGGCCGGTCAGCGCCGACACGGCTACCTTGCCCCCTCCGGCCACAGCACGACGCGCACCGTCTGGAGCAGGATCAAAAGATCGAGGAAGGGCGAATAATTCTTGGCGTAATAGAGATCATATTCCAGCTTCACTCGCGCATCCTCGACCGACGCGCCATAAGGATAGTTGATCTGCGCCCAGCCGGTCAGCCCGGGCTTCACCATGTGGCGTTCGGCATAATAGGGCAGCTTCTTTTCGAGTTCCTCGACGAAGCTCGGGCGTTCGGGGCGCGGGCCGACAAAGCTCATGTCGCCCTTCAGCACGCACCAGGTCTGCGGCAGTTCGTCGATGCGCAGCTTGCGGATGATGCGGCCGACGCGCGTGACGCGCGGGTCGTTTTCGCTCGCCCACACCGCCTTGCCCGACGCTTCGGCATCGGTGCGCATCGAACGGATCTTGAAGATGTCATAGGGTTCGCCGAACAGGCCGACGCGCGGCTGGCGGTAAAAGACCGGACCGCGGCTATCGAGGATCACCGCAATGCCCGCGATGATGATCAGTGGCAGGCCGACGACCAGCACGAGCAGACTGGCGAGGATGTCGAACAGCCGCTTGCCGACCTTCGAAATCCGTTGCCCCGCCGAAAATCCGTCGGAAAAGATCAGCCCGCTGGGGTTCGTCGTCGCCAGATCGACGCGTCCCGTCTCGCGCTCGATGAAACTCGCGATGTCGTTGACATGCACACCCGTCGTCTTGACACGCAGCAGGTCGTTCAGCGGCAGCGCGTTGCGCCGTTCCTCCAGCGCGAGCACGACTTCGCCGGCGCGCAGCGTCACGACGTGATCCGACAGATTGTCGAGCTGTTCGCGCGGTATGGCGCCCGGCACGGTCTTTTCGGTCGCGCTCATCGCAACGAAGCCGACCATCTCGAGCCCGCTTCCGGGCGCGTCGGCCAGTGCGGCCAGTCGGGCGGCGCGCGGCCCCGCGCCCAGCACCAGGATGCGGCGCCGAAATGCCTCGGTTCCTCCCGACTGGGTCAGCGCCAGACGGATGACGAACAGCACCGCGATGGCAAAGACCATCGCGTACAGGCTGTTGGCGCGCCACAGCGTCGCCGTCGGCAACAGGAAGCCGAGCACCGAAAGGAAAATCACGCCGAGCGAAATCGCCGCGAGCAGGCGCGCGGTGGCGAAACGCATCGAGCGCAGCCCTTCGTTCCCGTACATTCCGGTCGCCATCATCGCGAGCGAATTGGAAAGGCCGAATGTCAGCAGCGGCAGCCAGCGGCCCGCGAGCGGCCCGGCGTCGAACCCTGCCTGATGCGCATAGAGATGCCACGCCCCCTCGGCCGAGCCGAGCAGCGCGAAAAATTCGATCAGCGCCAGCCAGACGACCGCGTGCGGAACATAATGTTTAAACAGCCGGAACATGGGGACCTTTCGCTCGCGCGATACTACAGCCGAGGCGTCAACTGTCGGTTAATTTTACACTCGCTATATCGGCAATGACAGCGTGACCCGCCGCATCCAACAGGATAGACCGGACGTTATGACGCCGATGATCCAGCCCGTTATCCTTTGCGGCGGCGCCGGCACACGCTTGTGGCCGGAATCGCGGGGCACCCGCGCGAAGCAATTCCTGCTGCTCCACGGCCAGTGCAGCCTGTTCCGCCAGACCGTCGAGCGCACCCCGGCCGGCCCCGATTTCCTGCCCCCGATCGTCCTGTGCGGCGACAGCCATGTCGCGATGGTGCGCGAACAGATGAGCGACCGCGAGGAATCGCTGCTCGTCGAACCGATGCCGCGTAACACCGCCGCCGCGATCGCGCTCGCGGTCGCACGGGCCGATGCCGACACGCTGCTGCTCGTGATGCCGAGCGATCATGTCATCGCCGACGTCACCGCTTTTCACGCCGCGATAGCCAAGGGGGTGCGCCTCGCGCAGCAGGACTGGCTCGTGACCTTCGGCATCACGCCGGACAGCCCCGAGACGGGTTTCGGCTATATCGCCGCCGGCCATCCGCTCGGCGGCGCCGACGAATCTTGGGGCTTCGCGGTCGACCGCTTCGTCGAAAAGCCCCCGCTCGCCGACGCCGAAACCATGCTCGCGTCCGGCGGATACAGCTGGAACGCCGGCATCTTCCTGTTCCGCGCCGCGCGCATGCGCGACGCGATGCTGACGCATTGCCGCCCGATCTTCGAGGCGGCCGACAGGGCCCTCGCTGCGGGAATGCACGATGGCGACGCGCTCTATGCCGACGCCATCGAATTTGCGAAGGCACCGTCCGATTCGATCGATTATGCGGTGATGGAAAAGGATGATCGCGTCGCGGTCGTCCCCGTCGCAATGGGCTGGTCCGATCTCGGCTGCTGGCACACGATCCATGCGCTCGCCGACAAGGACGAGGCCGACAATGCCGTCACCGGCGACTCCTTTCTTCACGAAAGCAGCGGCAATCTCGTCCGCGCAGGCGACAAGCGCGTCTCGATCCTCGGCATGGACAATATCGCAGTGATCGTCGACGGCGACGACATATTGGTGATCCCGCTCGAACGATCGCAAGAGGTCCGCGCGGCCGCTAAGGCGCGCGAATAGCTCCCATGGCATCGCTGCCCTGCTTCGCCGACGCACCTTTGGGGTTGCTCGACCACGGCCCCGGTGAATTGCGCGACCGGCATTGCCATGATCGCGCCTTTGTCGCGGTCGTGCTCGAAGGGGGCTATCAGGAAGCTGGCGACGAAGGTCGCTGGAACGTCCGGCCCGGCGATGCCCTGATCCACCATGCCTATGAATCGCACCTCGACCGCTTCGAGGCAAAGGGCGCGCGCGTGCTTGTCCTGTCGCTCCCCGCTGAGCTCGCCACGACGACGGCCCTGCGCGGCCGCGTATCCGATCCCGACGGTCTCGTTCGCCTCGCCGAGCGCGACGGCTGCGCCGCATCGGCGCATTTCGCCGACCTGTTCGTCGCCGCTGCGCCGACGGTGCTCGACTGGCCCGACATGCTTGCCGACGACCTTCGCCGCCTCGATCCCTTCGCGCTTTCCGACTGGGCCGAGGAAAAGGGTGTCCGCGCCGAAACACTGAGCCGCGGCTTTCGGTCGGCCTATGGTTGCACGCCCAAATCCTATCGCGCGGGCGTCCGAGCGCGGGCGGCCTTTGCCGCGGCCCGAATGGGCGACGAGTCCTTCGTGGAGATTGCGCACCGCCTTCATTTCACCGATCAGGCGCATATGACGCATGCGGTCGCCGGGCTGACCGGCGCCACGCCCGGTTGGTGGCGGCGACGTCAAATGGATACAAGACAACGCTGAAGTCGCCGTTATAGTTGAGCAATACACACTCAACGGAGGCTTCCCCATGTTCGACCGTCGCACCCTGCTCGCCGCCGCCGCGGCCTCCTCGATGCTCGCGGGTGTCCGCCCGCGCGCCGCCTTCGCCGCGGCGCCCGACAGCGAAGGCGCGCGGCTGACCGCGATCTACGAGCGCATCTACGACATGCTCGTCGATCAGGATCCCGAATTTGCGACCTCGCTCGGGCTCGACAAGGGCGACCGCGCTGCCGCCAAGGCCAAGCTCGCCGACCGCTCGCCCGCGGGGATCAAGAAGGGGCACGATCTTTATCGCACCGGGCTCCGCGAACTGAAGACCATCGACCCGAAGAAGCTCTCGGGCATGGATCTCGTCAATTACGAGACGTTCCGCGGTCCGTGGGAAGGTTATGTCAAGGCGTACGATACCTTCGCCTACGGACTTCACAGCTGGCCTGAACCGCATCCGGTGACCCAGCTGAGCGGCTCATATCGCTCGATCCCCGATTTCCTCATCAACCAGCATAGCATCGCGAACGCCGCCGATGCCGAGGCATATCTGTCGCGCTGCGCCGATTTCGCGGTCCAGCTCGACAATGAAACGGGGCGGATCAAGACCGATCATGCCGCCGGGATCATCCCGCCCGATTTCGTCATCGACCGCACGCTCGGCCAGTTCGACCGAATCTGGGCGCCTGCCCCCGCCGCCAACAGCCTGACCACAAACCTCGCCGCCAAGACGAAGGACATTCCGGGCGACTGGGCCGGGCGCTGCGCCGCGATCGTCAAGGACCGCATTTACCCCGCGATGCGCCGTCAGGCCGACGAACTGCGCGCCGTCCGGTCCAAGGCGACGCACGACGCCGGCGTCTGGCGCCTGCCCAAGGGCGACGAATATTATGCCTATGCGCTGCGCTTCGCGACGACGACGGGCATGACAGCCGAGGAGGTGCACAAGCTCGGGCTCGACCGCGTCGCCGAACTCACCGCGCGCGCCGACGCGATCTTCAAGGCACAGGGCATGACCAAGGGAACGGTCGCCGAACGCATGCTCGCGCTCGGCAAGGATCCGCGCTTCCTTTACCCGAACACCGACGCGGGCAAGGAAAAGCTGATCGCCGAACTCAACAGCCAGATGCAGGCGATCCAGGCGCGCCTGCCCGAAACCTTCGGCCGCCTGCCCAAGGCGAAGGCCGAGATCCGCCGCGTCCCCGCGGACATCGAAGATGGCGCGACCGGTGGTTATTACCAGATCCCCGCACTCGACGGCTCACGCCCCGGCGCTTATTATATCAACCTGCGCGATACGGCCGAAAACCCCAGCTGGACGCTTCCGACGCTGACCTATCACGAGGCGTCACCCGGCCATCACCACCAGATCGCGCTCGCGCAGGAGGCGACAGGCATTCCGCGCCTCCGCCGCCTGCCCGCCTACTCGGTCTATACAGAGGGCTGGGGGCTCTATGCCGAGCAGCTCGCCGACGAGATGGGCGTGTATGAAAACGACCCGTGGGGCCGGCTCGGCTACCTACAAAGCTATATGTTCCGCGCCGCGCGTCTCGTCGCCGACACCGGGCTCCACCATTTTCGGTGGACCCGCGAGAAGGCGATCCAATATTATAACGAAACGCTCGGCACACCCGAGGGCTCGAACGTCACCGAAATCGAGCGTTATTGCGTTTGGCCCGGTCAGGCGACGAGCTACATGGTCGGCCAGACGAGCTGGGTCCGTATCCGCGAAAAGGCCAAAGCCGCGCTCGGCGACAAATTCGATATCCGCGGCTTCCACGACACCGCGCTGTCAGCAGGCGCGATGCCGATCTCGGTGCTCGAGTCGGTGATCGACCGCTGGGTGGCCGCGCAAAAAGCCTGAGCCGAACACGAAAAACCCTTCGCCTGTCGGGCAGGCGAAGGGTCATCGTGGCTGATCGCTGGGGATCAGCTGACCTGCGAACGCTTCTTCCTCGGCACTGAGCGACTCCGATTCAATTACGTTGGTCATGAGGTTCACATGGGTGCCCATGGCGTTTCTCTGTCGCCTGCGGTCAGATGAAGATCAGATGCGGCATCACCGCAAAGATCAGAAAGGCGAAGCTGAGCGACGCCATTGCGGCGAGGGGTTCGCCATTCAGGGTTTTGAAGTTAGCGTACATTTTTGCCTCCTTTGTTGGCGAGAGGAGAAATGCCAGCGCGCCGTGTGCGGCAGCGTTTGAACGAGCGTTGGAATTTGCCGTGACAGCGTGGAAATTGCGCGGCAGGACATCCAAATGCGCGGATCAGAGCCCTTCGAGGTCAGCCTGCTCGGCGAATTCGGGCTGCGCCGCGGCGGCACGCCGGTAGCGCTCCCCGCTTCGCGCAAGACGCGCGCCTTGCTCGCCTATCTGCTGCTCACCGCAAAACCCGTCCGCCGCGAGCGCCTCTGCGAGATGTTCTTCGACATTCCCGATGATCCGCGCGCCGCGCTCCGCTGGTCGCTGTCGAAAATCCGCGCGCTGCTGGGCGACGAGGCTGACCTGCTGGCCGCCGACCGCGAGCGCGTCGCGATCGACGCGTCGGGCTTTGCCTTCGACATCGACCGCCCCGATCCGCTGCGCGCGCTCGAAGCATCCTTGCCCGGGCTCGAACTCTCGGGCCTTGATGACTATACTTTGTGGCTGGCCTCCGAACGCGCGGCGATCGACCGACGCCGACGGCGCTGCCTCGACGAAGCCTCGCGAAGCGCGATCTGGCCCGCCGCCGATCAGGCGCGCTTCGCCGCCGCTGCCGAGGCGCTCGGTGAAGACGGATCGACGATCGAGCGAGCCGAATTCCCGGTGCAGCAAGTGCGCTATTGCTTCGCCCCCGACGGCGTCCGCATCGCCTATGCCATCACCGGAGGCGGTCCGCTGCTCGTCAAGACCGCCAACTGGCTCAATCATCTCGAACTCGATTGGGGAAGCCCGCTGTGGGGCCGCATGGTTGGCGGCCTGTCCGAGCATTTCCGGCTGGTGCGCTACGACGAGCGCGGCAACGGCCTGTCCGACTGGGATGTGGGCCATATCGATTTCGAATCGCTGGTTACCGATCTGGAGGCGGTCACCGACGCGCTCGAGCTCGATCGCTTCCCACTCTTCGCGCTATCGCAGGGCTGCGCGGTCGCGATCGAATATACGCGGCGGCACCCCGAGCGCGTCTCGCACCTGATCCTGCTCGGCGGATATGCGACCGGCTGGCGCCACCGCGTCGATCAGGGCGAGGCCGACGAGCGCGAGGCCGTGATCAAGCTCGTCCGCCGCGGCTGGGGCAAGGACACGCCGATCTATCGCCAGATCTTCTCGCAAAGCTTCACGCCGTCGGCGACGGCCGACGAACTCACCTGGTTCAACGATTTCCAGAAGCAGACGGTGTCACCCGACAATGCCGCCGCCTTCCTCGACCTGTTCGGCAATATCGACGTCCGCGATCAACTGGAGCACATCGACGTCCCGACGCTGATCCTCCACGCCCGCGCCGACCAGCGCATCGGCATCGAGCAGGCGATCGAGCTGGCTTCGGCTATCCGCGGCGCCTCGCTCGTCACGCTCGATACCGACAATCACATACTGCGATCGAACGAGCCCGCGATGGACGTCGTCATCGAACAGATCGTCAATTTCCTGAGCTGAGCACGCTAAGGCCCTAATTCTGGAATATCGCCGGCGTTCCGGGTTTGACCATCTGCGCCAGACGCGCGGCGTCCCAATTGGTCAGCCTGACGCAGCCATGGCTCTCGGAGCGCCCGATCGTATGCGGCTCGCTCGTTCCGTGAATGCCATAGTGCGGCTTGTTGAGGTCGAGCCACACGACGCCGACCGGACTGTTCGGGCCGGGCTGCAGCAACACCGCCTCCTTGCTGTCGCTGACGTCCCAGAATAGTTTCGGATTATAATGAAAGTCGGGATTGCGGCTGACGCCCTGAATCTTCCACTTGCCGATAGGCAACGGGTCGCGGCTGCTGCCCATCGTGGCGGGGAATTGCGCGACCAGCTCGTCGCCCTCGTCATAGACCTTCAGCACGCCCTCGGATTTGTCGACCACCAGCTTTGCCGCCGTAACCTGTTTCGGCGCAACCCCCAGGCGTTCGAGCGTGCCGTTCCAACCGCGCGCATCCTCGCCCAATGTCGCCCGGTCGATATCGGGGATGTTGGGGACGCGGAAGGGCCGGCCCGCGCCGACCAGCGTCGCGGGGCTGTTCAGCGCAACAAGCGTTTCGGGCGTCGTGTGAAAGCGTTCGGCGAGTGCTTCGGTCAGATTGCGATAGCCGAGCGCGGGCAGCTTGGCTTGCTCCGCCGCATCCTTCGGAAAGGCGGGGACGAACGGCCCCGCGGCAAAGGCGGCGGGAACGATCACCAGTCGCGTCGCCGGAATCTGTTTCCATTGTTGCAGCGCCTGCAGGGTCGCCGCATCGAGTTTGCCGCTGTCCTTCAGGTCATGCGCTTTCTGGAAACCGCGCAGCGCGGCGGCATAGGACTGCCCTTCCTTTCCATCGATCACACCGGGGGAAAAGCCGAGATGATCGAGCAGGACTTGCGCGCGCAGCGCGGGTGGTTCGGTGAAGGAACCCGCCGCCGGCGGGGCATCTTTGAAATCCAGCGAAGCCGGATCGGCCGCAGCCGTCGAGGATGTCGGTTTTTTAGAGCTATCGTCCGGGGCGGCATTGCAACCGGCGATCAGGAAAAGACACGGCAAAAACGGGGAAAGTTTCAATCGCTGGTCCTCTTGGCTAGGAGCAGGATCAACGATCCTCCGCGCGAAAGGATGCGCGCGTAGCGGGGATCGGCCGCCCGTAGGTCAGTTGGACGTGCTCATTGCGCCGCGCCGCGCGGGCCAATCCGATGATCGGAAGCCGGCACGGCGGCAGACGCCGTGTTCGAGGCAAGGACGCGAACGCGCAGCACCTCCCAATCCTGAAAGCGCCAGAAACCGGGGCTGTCGCGGCTGATGATCCGCGGGTGTTCGGCCGCCGGCGCGATCGCGCGGTCGATGGGTTCGATCTCGGACAGCGTCTCGCAATCGAAAAAGACGCGAACGACGACATCTTCGTCGGCCTCGCCGCCACTTCCTGCGACAACCCCGAGTTCGCCCGTCGACAGCCGGACCAATGTCCCGACAGGAAATATGCCCAGGCTGTCGGCGAAGCGGTCGAGCAGCGCGGGGTCGAAATGCCCCGTCCATCTCTGCATCTCGGTCAGCGCCTCGCACGGCGTCCACGCGTCCTTGTACGGGCGGTTCGACGTCACCGCGTCATACACGTCGCAAATCGCCCCCATGCGCGCGGCGAGTGACAGTTCATCGCCCTTCAGCCCGCCTGGATAACCCGACCCGTCGATCTTCTCATGATGCCGCAGACAGAGCTCGAGCGCGAGGTCGGGGGCACCGGGTGAACTTGCGAGCAGGCGATGACCGGCGACCGGATGGCTCCGCACCGATCGCATTTCGACTTTCGACAACGCGCCGGGCTTGTTCAGTATCGCATCGGACACCGCGACCTTGCCGACGTCGTGCAGCAGCCCCGCAACGCCCAGATCCTCGACCTCCTGCGGATCGAGCCCCATATGGCGTGCGAAGTTGATCATCAGCGCGCAGACCGCGACCGAATGGAGATAGGTATATTCGTCTTTTTCCTTGAGGCGCACGAGGTTGATCAGCGCCCTGGAATCGCGCTCGATCGAGGCGCCGATCGCGCTGGCGAGCTGGACCATCCGGCGAACCTCGACCGCCCGGCCAAGTCGCGCGGCGTCGAACATATCGACCACCGCCTCGCACGTCCGCTCGATCGCCCGCTTGGCGCGGCGGCACTCCCCCGCATAGCCGCGGCGGCGGCGCGGTGCGTCGCGCGCTGGCGACGGCGGCGGCGCGAAGGGGACGGCGGCGCGGAGCGGAATCGCGTCGCCCCCCGGCCGTTCCGATGCCGACGGACGCTTGCCCTGCGGCTTTTCTCTGGTTTCGGTCTCTAGCAGGTTTTCGGGCGCGCCAAGGCCGCGCCCGTCATCGATGACGATGCCATCGATGCCTGAATGGCGGATTCGTTGAAGCTGGTCTTGGGTCTCGACCCGAAAATAACGGCGCCAGAACGGGTGGTCGAACCACGACCCTTCGAAGGCGTGGATGAACATGCCGATCTCGACGTCTTCTGGTCTTATTCGAACAAGCATTTTCGGTCCCGTCGCGGCCGATCACCGCGCCACTTTCCAAATACGGCACCGCGCGTATCAATTTAAGCCGCGCATCGGCGATTTGCGTTCAATCGCCCGCGAAATCGAACGCGCTGACCCCGCGCTCGCCTTCGCGGAATCGCAGCGGGCGGCCGAGCGGCGGCATCGACCGCTGGACGCAGCCGGTGCGCGTGCAGCGACGGCAGCCGAGCCCGATCGGCGTCGCGGGGCTGCGCATCAGGTCGATCCCGCGCGCGGCGATCAATGGCGCCGCGACCTTCGCATCGACCCCGACGCACACCGCGAAACGCGCGGGCGTGCCGCTTCCCGTCGCCCCGGGCGCGGCGACCGAACGCGACTGGGTGAACCAGCGCGATCCGTCCTCGAGCTCGACGAGGTCGGCAACCACCTCACCCGGCCGCGCGAAGGCTTCGTGTACGCCCCACAAAGGGCAGCGCGCATCGCCGTCGACCAGCGGCGACTGGCTCGCCCCGGCGTAACGCTTACTCCCCTGCCCGGCGCGGTCGATGCGCAGCATGAAAAAGGGCATCCCCCGCGCGCCGACGCGCTGGAGCGTCGTCAGCCGGTGCGCGACCTGCTCAAAGCCCGCGCCGAAGCGTCGCTGGAGCAACAGCAAGTCATAGCCGGTCGCGTCGCAGGCGCGCAGGAAACGGCTGTACGGCATCATCAGCGCGGCCGCGAAATACTGGATCAGATGTCGCTCGAACAGCCGCGCCGCCGCGCTCTCGGCAAACTCCGCACCCGCGACAAGCGCATCGATCTCTGCCTTCGCCTCGATCTGAGCGAGTGTCGCCGCCGCCTGAAAGGTGCGCGACGCCGGACGCAGCAACTCATTGAGCATCAATTGCCGCGCGTGCCAGTCGAGCCAGCGCAACCGGTCGGGCATCACATCGCTCGGCAATATGCGGATTCCAAGCTGGTGCCGCGTGCGCAAACGTTCGGAAATCGTGCCGTACAGGTCGCCCCCGGCCAAGCGCAGTTCGTCGGCAAGCTCCTCGGCGCGCGCGTCGAGGTCGGGAAAATGATTGCGCCACTTCTCGATCGCTCGGCGCACGGCGGCAACTTCGGGCGCATCGGCTTCACCCTCCGCGCGCGCCTCAGGCGCCGCATCGAACAGTCGGGCGAAGGCAGCCGCCGTGGCGGGCGCGGTCTGGAGCCACTCCTCGACTTCCTGCGTTCCGATACCGAGGTCAGCGAAACGCGGGTCGGCGAGCCGCCGCCGGAGTCCCGCGAGCCCACCGGGCAAGTCTTCGGCGCCCAATTTTGCCGCGTCGAACCCAAAGCGTTCGGCGAGCTTTACGATAACCGTGGCACTAAGTGGCCGCTGCCCATGCTCGATCAGATTGAGGTAGCTCGGCGAAATATCGAGCGCCTCGGCCATCGCCGCCTGTGTCATCGCCGCCTCGCGCCGCACCTTGCGTACCGCCGGCCCCGCAAACACCCGTCGCTCCGCCATAGCTTGTAACTTTCTTTACTAATTTACACGCTGATTTACACGTATCAGCCATATTTCACAAATATTATTGACAAAGCTTTTCACTTTCGGCGGCAAATTCGGCAACTTCCACCCATCACCTCCGCACAAGGATAAGACGATGGGTTATCAGGAAGACATGGCGCAGGCAGGCCGCCTCATCCGCGATTACGACGGCACCTGGGACGGCATCAGCGGCGAAAGCATCGCCCGCATGCGCGCTCAGAACAAGTTCCGCACCGGCCTCGACGTCGCGCGCTACACCGCGCGCATCATGCGCGCCGACATGGCCGCCTATGACGCCGACCCCGCGAACTACACCCAGTCGCTCGGCTGCTGGCACGGCTTCATCGCGCAGCAGAAGATGATCTCGATCAAGAAGCATTTCGGGACCGTCAAGGGCCGCTACATCTATCTCTCGGGCTGGATGATCGCCGCGCTGCGCAGCGAATTCGGTCCGCTGCCCGACCAGTCGATGCACGAAAAGACCAGCGTCCCGGCGCTGATCGAGGAAATCTACACCTTCTTGCGGCAAGCCGACGCCCGCGAACTCGGCGGCCTGTTCCGCGAACTCGACGCCGCACGCGCCGAGGGTGACGAGCTCAAGGCCAAGCAGATCCAGTCGGCGATCGACAATCATGAAACGCACGTCGTGCCGATCATCGCCGACATCGATGCGGGCTTCGGCAACGCCGAGGCGACGTACCTCCTCGCCAAAAAGATGATCGAAGCCGGCGCCTGCGCGCTCCAGATCGAAAATCAGGTCTCGGACGAAAAGCAGTGCGGCCATCAGGACGGCAAGGTCACCGTGCCGCACGAGGACTTCATCGCGAAGATCCGCGCCTGCCGCTACGCCTTCATGGAACTCGGCGTCGAGGACGGCATCATCGTCACGCGCACCGACAGCCTTGGCGCGGGCCTGACGAAACAGATCGCTTTCTCGAAAGAAGCCGGCGATCTTGGCGACCAGTATAACAGCTTCCTCGATTGCGAAGAGGTCGAAGGCGCGGGCAACCCCGGCGACGTCCTGATCAACCGCGACGGCAAGCTGGTGCGCCCGAAGCGCCTGCCGTCGAACCTCTATCAGTTCCGCGCCGGCACCGGCGAAGACCGCTGCGTGATGGATTGCATCGCAAGCCTGAAGAATGGCGCCGACCTGCTGTGGATCGAAACCGAAAAGCCGCACATCGAACAGATTGCCGGCATGGTCGACCGCATCCGCAAGGTCGTCCCCAATGCGAAGCTCGCGTACAACAACTCGCCGAGCTTCAACTGGACGCTGAACTTCCGCCAGCAGGTGTTCGATGCCTGGGAGAAGGACGGCAAGGACGTCAGCGCCTATGACCGCGCCAAGCTGATGAGCGTCGATTATGACGGCACGCCGCTCGGCGACGAGGCCGACAACCGCATCCGCACCTTCCAGCGCGATTCGGCGAAGCGGGCGGGGATCTTCCACCACCTGATCACGCTGCCGACCTATCACACCGCGGCGCTGTCGACCGACAATCTCGCCAAGGAATATTTCGGCGACGAAGCGATGCTGGGTTACGTCAAGGGTGTCCAGCGCGCCGAGATCCGCCAGGGTATCGCCTGCGTGAAGCACCAGAATATGTCGGGCAGCGACATCGGCGACGATCATAAGGAATATTTCGCCGGCGAAGCGGCCCTCAAGGCCGCAGGCAAGGACAACACGATGAACCAGTTCGCCGCGTAAACAAGTTAGACGCGGGGGCCCGTTGCAACCCCCGCGTCGCCTATCTTGGCGCGGGGCCAGCGACCCGTCCCGCGCCTACCGAGCTTTCCTGGGGAGGAAAGCCTGTCCGTCGGAAGCCCTTGCGCTTCCGGCGGACATTTTTATTGCGGCAGCGCCGCTTCTTCCTCCCGCGTCTTGACCAGCGACCAGATGATGCCGCCCGCGATCAGTGCGACCGTCACGCCCAAGCTGACCAGCGGCGGAAACTTCGCGCCATCCAGGACGAAGTCGGCGACGAATATCTTCGACCCGATGAAGATAAGCACGAGCGCGAGCGCATATTTCAGATAATGGAAGCGGTGGACCATCGCCGACAGCGCGAAATAGAGCGCGCGCAGGCCAAGGATCGCCATGATGTTCGACGTGTAGACGATGAAGGTGTCGGTCGTGATCGCAAAGATCGCCGGCACGCTGTCGACCGCGAAGACGAGGTCGGCGAGATTGATCACCACGAGCGCGAGGAACAGCGGCGTTGCGGCGAGCACGATCTTGCCCGTTTTCGTATCGGGCACACGCACGAAGAACTTCTCGCCGTGCAATTGCTCGGTGATCGGCATCCGGCGCGACAGCCATTTGACAACCGGATTGCCCGCGACGTCCATCGGCTTTTCGCTCGCGAACAGCATCTTCACGCCGGTGAATACGAGGAACGCCGCGAAGATATAGAGCAGCCAGCCATATTCGGTGACGAGCGCCGCGCCGCCCGCGATCATGATACCGCGCAGCACGATCACCGCGACGATGCCCCACAGGAGCGCGCGATACTGGTAGCGCGGCGGGATCGCGAAGGTGGTGAAGATCAGCGAGATGACGAAGATATTGTCGATCGACAGCGCCTTCTCGATGAAGAAGCCGGTATAATATTGCAGGCCGGCCTCGCCGCCCTTCGCCGCCCAGACCCACGCGCCGAACGCGGTGGCGATGCCGATATAGAGCGCCGAGAGCTTCAGGCTCTCGCCGATCCCCATTTCCTTGTTTTCCTTGTTGAGGATGCCAAGGTCGAAGGCGGTGAGCGCGATGACGAGCGCGATGAACGACAGCCAGAACCAGGCCGGGGTGCCCAGCCAGTCGGCAAACAGAAATTCCATGGTGATTTCCCTGGATATGCCGAGCGCGCCGCCTTTCGGCAGCGTGCCCGGTCGTCAATTATGGTGGGTTAGCGGGCGAGCGCCGGACGCAGAGCGGGCCGCATCGTCAGAGCGGCAAGCCGTTCCTTCACCGCGAGCTTCAGTGTTTTCAGGCGCAGCAGGCGGAACGGATCGGCGCCGCGCCGGCGCACCTCGCGGCGCTCGGCATCGTCGAGCTGGCGATGCAGCACGGTCAGGCGATAAAGATTGGGATTCAAAGTCATAAAGGGCCTCCTGATTGAGAAATCAAGCAGGTGACGCCGATGCCGGGACCCCGAGAAACAGGGGGGAGATAGGGCCAGAGCATCGGGGTCACCCGATGCGGTCCGACATCACGTGGCGGGAAATATCCCGCCGACGCCAGAGGGGCCCGGCCCGCATTTCTTTTATTTAGGGTGCCGTCCCGCGGCTTGCAAGTCCCCCGGCGCCCCGGCACGCTGCAATGGAAGAAGGAGGAGGTTTGCATGAGCGTGCTTGTGAAAAGCGACGGCCCCGTCACGATCGTCACCATCGACCGCGCGGCGCGCCGCAACGCAGTCGATCCCGATACCGCGGTCGCCTTGCGGAATGCCTTCGCCGCCTTCGCCGCCGACGAAAATGCACGGGTCGCAATCCTGACCGGCAACGACGGGCATTTCTGCGCGGGCTTCGACCTCAATGCCGTCGGCACGTTGCGCTACGACCCCGACGGTCCCGGCCCGATGGGTCCGACGCGTATGCTGCTCGAAAAGCCCGTGATCGCCGCGGTCGAGGGGCATGCCGTCGCGGGCGGGCTCGAACTCGCGCTGTGGTGCGACCTGCGTGTCGCGGCGGCCAGCGCGGTGTTCGGCGTCTATTGCCGCCGCTGGGGCGTGCCGCTGATCGACGGCGGCACCGTTCGCCTGCCGCGCATCGTCGGCCAGGGCCGCGCGCTCGACATGATCCTAACCGGCCGCCCGGTTGCCGCCGACGAGGCGCTGCAAATCGGTCTGGCCGACCGTGTTGTTCCCGATGGCGAAGCGCTCGGCGCCGCGATCGAGCTCGCGAAACAGATCGCCGCCTTTCCGCAAATCTGCATGAACAGCGACAGGCTTAGCGCGTATCGCCAGTGGGATTTCGACATCGAAGGCGCGCTCGCGCATGAAGCGCATGCCGGGGTTGCCCCGCTGCGCGAAGGCGCCGCGGAGGGGGCGAAACGCTTTACCGCAGGCGCCGGACGCAGCGGCAGTTTTACGACCGGGGGAGAATGAAAATGAGGATATGGATTTCCGCCGCGGCGCTGGCCGCCCTGCCCTTGCCCGCTTTTGCGGCAAGCCCGGCCGATATTCCGGCCGCTATCTACACCGACCCGCCTGCCGACAAGGCGCACCCCGCGGCGATGGAGGTTGTCCATATCCCCAGCGGCAAGGTCGCGATCAACAGCGTCGTCTATGTCGCCGCCGGAGCCGGCCCGCACCCGACCGTCGTCCTCTGCCATGGCCTGCCCGGCAACGAGAAGAGCCTCGACCTCGCGCAGGCGATGCGCCGCGCGGGTTGGACCGTGATCACCTTCAACTATCGCGGATCATGGGGCAGCCCCGGCGATTATCGCTTTGCGCAAAATCTGGAGGATGCCGACGCGGCGCTGGCCTTTGCACGCGATCCCGCCAACGCCACGAAGCTGCGTATCGACCCGAAGCGGCTCGTGATCATGGGCCACAGCATGGGCGGCTGGGTCACCGCGCTCACCGCCGCGCACGACAAGGAATTGCTCGGCGCCGCGATGATCTCGGCGGGCAATATGGGCTGGCTCGGCGAACTGCCGCGCGATCAGGCGGTGAAGGCATTGGCGGACAACGGAATGGAGGCACTCGCCGGGACAACCCCCGAGATCTTGGCCGACGAAATCATCGCCAACACCGACCGCTTCGATTTCGTGAAATCCGCTCCGCAACTAGCGCAGACGACCCTGTTCGTCCTGACATCCGACGATGGGCTGGCACCGATGAGCAATGCGCTTTCGACCGCGATCGCTAAGGCCGGCGGGACCAGGACGAAGACCGTCCACGTCGCGACCGACCATAGCTGGTCGGACGCGCGCATCCGGCTTCAGGCCGAAATATTGAACTGGCTGGCGACGCTGAAGTAGCAGCTATTTCTTCGCCATCAGTTTCATCGTCATTGCCGTCAGCGCCTCGGTCGCGGTCGAGATGACCGCGGGCGCGTCGGGCGCCCAGAAGGGCGAATGGAGGCTGGGCAAGGTCCGCCCTTCCTTCTTCGCTGCGTCATATTCGGCCTGCGGCACCCCACCGACCCAGACGATCAGGCTCTTGATGCTCTTGTCTTCGCGTCCGAAGCGGCTGAAATCCTCGCCGCCCATCACCGGCGGCATCTGCACGACGCGATCGACCCCGAAGCTCGTTTTCAGATACGCCGCCATCTCTTCGGTGAATTCGGGGGTGTTGAAGGTCGAGGGCGTATATTCGTTCTTGTCGACGCTCACGACGGGCATTTTGTCGTCGGGCATGCCCGCGGCGATCGCCTCGCCCTTGGCGATGCGCGCGATGCCGTCCAGAAGGTGATCGCGCACTTCGTCGCTATAGCTGCGAACGGTAAGCTGCAGCTTCGCCTCGTCCGAAATGATATTGTGCTTCGCCCCGGCATGGAAGCTGCCGACGGTCACCACCGCGCTGTCGAGCGGACTGATCTCGCGCGAGACGAGCGTCTGCAATGCTCCGACGATGCGGCTGGCGAGCACGATCGGATCCTTGGTCGTCTGCGGATAGGCGCCGTGCCCGCCGACGCCCTTCACCGTGATGTCGACGCTGTCGACATTGGCGAGCGCATAGCCCGGCGTGTAGCCGATCTTGCCCGCCGGGAACTGTGCGGCATCGTGGAACGCGAGCGCATATTGCGGCTTGGGAAAGCGCGTGTAGAGCCCGTCGGCGAGCATCATCCGCGCACCCGCGCCGCGCTCCTCGGCGGGCTGGCCGATCATCACCAGCGTGCCCGACCATTTCGCCTTGTTCGCCGCCATCAGCCGCGCAACTCCGATCCAGGCGGTCATATGCGTGTCGTGGCCGCACGCGTGCATCACGCCGGTTTCGACGCCTTCCTTCGTGGTCACGCGCACCTTCGATGCGCCGGGCAGCCCCGTCTGCTCGGTGACCGGCAGGCCGTCCATGTCGGCGCGCACCAGCACGACCGGCCCCGGACCGTTCTCCATCACCGCGACGATACCCGTGCCGCCGACCTTTTCGGTGACCTTATACCCCAGTTTGCGCGTCTCGGCGGCGAGAATGCCCGCCGAGCGGACTTCCATGAAGCTGAGTTCGGGGTTGGCGTGCAGATTCTTGTAGATCGCCATCAGCGACGGCATCTGTTTTTCGACCTCTCCGCCGAGCGTCTGCGCGGCGGCGGGCGCAGCAAGAGCCAGCGCCGCGGCGCTCATCCACATAATTCGCATGCTAATTCCCCTGTTGTTCTTATTAGCTCGCCGGGACCAGTTCGATCACGTCGAGCAAGGATTCATACGCCGGAGCGGGCAGCACCAGCCGCCAGCGATTGTCGCCGATCCGCTCGACCAGCCCCGCCATGTCGCGCATCCGGTCGCTGCCGTAATTGACCGCCATCTTCTCGTCGCCGAGTTCGAGCGTGCCGAGGAAAATCTGCCGCTTCAGATTGTCGGGAAAGATCAGGCCGACCGGCCGCTGCGATCCCGAAATCTTGGTCAGGCTCGACAGCCCCTGTTCGGGCGCCACGCGGCACCGGAACCAGCCATAAGCGACATAGGACAGGCCGCTGCGCCCCTGCGCACCGACCTTGATCGTCCGGCACCGGTAATCGCCGGCGGGCAAATGCGGATTTGGCAATGCCGCCATCGGTTGCAGCAGCACACCTTCGCGGTCGATGTCGGCGCCAAAGCCTTTCGCGCGGGCGTCGGTCAGTGCCGCCTGCCAGCTGCTGTACCAGCCGCGAATGCGCTCCTTGTCCGCATCGGTCGACGTCGCACGCCAAGTGCCGTTCGCGTCGGGCGGCGCGTCTGCCGCCGATGGCGGCACCGGCGGCACGGTACGGCAAGCGCTTAAAGTGGCGCCCAGCGCCACCGCCAAAACCCATATGGTGCGACCCATGATTCTCTGTTTCTCCCCGATCCCTCTGCCGTTAACCTTAGGAGAGCGAAGAAGATTGCTCAAGGGCGCAGCCGATCAGGCGGCCGTCCACCCGCCGTCAACGCTGAGGTTCGCGCCGGTGATGTTGGCGGCCTCGTCGCGGGTCAGGAAGGATGCGATTGCCGCGACCTGCTCGACCGTCACGAACTGCTTCGTCGGCTGGCCCGCCAGCAGCACGTCGTTGATGACCTGTTCGCGCGTCATGCCGCGCGCCTTCATCGTGTCGGGAATCTGGTTCTCCACGAGCGGCGTCCAGACATAGCCGGGGCTGATGCAATTCACCGTGATCCCGGCATCGGCGACCTCAAGTGCGACCGTCTTGGTGAGGCCCGCGAGACCGTGCTTGGCCGTGACATAGGCCGATTTGAACGGCGAGGCGACGAGCGAGTGCGCCGACGCGGTGGCGATGATCCGCCCCCACTTCTTCTTGCGCATGACCGGCACCGCATGGCGGATCGTGTGGAACGCCGCGGTCAGGTTGAGCGCGATGATCATGTCCCACTTCTCGACCGGGAAATCCTCGACCGGCGAGACGAACTGCATGCCGGCGTTGTTGACGAGGATATCGACGCCGCCGAAATCCTTCTCGGCGCGCTGGAACATCTCTTCGATCTGGTCGGGCTTGGTCAAGTCAGCGCCGTCATAGGCGGCCTTCCCGCCGCTGATCGCTTCCAGCCCCTTACGCTCGGTTTCGATCGCGTCGGCATCGCCGAACCCGTTGATGATGATCGACGCGCCCTCGGCGGCGAACGCCTTGGCGATGCCGAGACCGATGCCCGAGGTCGATCCGGTGACGAGGGCGGTCTTTCCTGTGAGGCGCATGCGAAAATCCTTTTCGTGGGGGGAGAGTCTATTCAGGAACGCCGGGCTCGGCCTTTGGTCTCAATGCATTCGATTGCACCGCGAAACTGTCCGACCGCCCTTCGGCGATGCTGTCGGCGAGCAGATGGCCGTCCTTCATCGCGGCTTCGACCGCATCGCGGCCGAGCGCCCAGTTGACTTCCATCGTCGAGCGCGAAAATTCGAAATCGCGCGCGCCCGTCTGCCAGGCGGGTGGTTCGTGGATCAGTTGGACGACGTTGAGCGCCTTGCAGTCGACCATCTTGCGCACCGCCTTGACCTCGGACAGGTCGGCGAACTCGGGCGGCAATTTCTGCAGCATCCGGTCGATCAGCCGGTGCTCCTTGCGCCGCCGCACCAGCCCGTCCGAAATGCGGCGTGTGCGGCTGGAAAAGCGAATGTCCTTTTCACGCGACCAGGCTTCTTCCATGTCGTGCGGGCGATCGCCGCGCGCGGGGAACAGGTCGACCTGGAACACCAGCATATCCTCGTTCGCCGACTCGACCACATGTTCAAGCGGCGTGTTCGACACGAGCCCGCCGTCCCAATACCATATCCCGTCGATTTCGACCGGCGGGAGCCCCGGCGGCAACGCGCCGGACGCCAATATGTGCCGCGCATCGAGCGTTTCGAGTTTCGTATCGAAATAGCGGAAATTGCCGGTCTCGACCGCCACCGCACCGACCGACAGCCGCACCTTGCCGTTGTTCACCCGGTCCCAGTCAACCAGCCGGTCGAGCGTGGCGACCAGCGGCGCGGTGTCGTAGAAACTGACCGCCTCAGGCGTCTGCCGCGCGGCAAAGGCGGGCGGCAGGACACGCGGAATGAAAAAGCCCGGTACACCAAAGGCCGCGACCTGCCCCGCCGCCGCCATGTGCGCCCACTCCCGCGCCCAGTCGTTGTCGACCGTCAGCAGCGAGGGCAGCGCCGAGGAAACGCCTTCCCAGAACTCGCGCATCTTGCCGACGGCCTGGTCGCGTTCGTTTCCGGCGATGATCGCGGCATTGACCGCACCGATCGAAATCCCCGCCACCCAGTCGAGCTCGATGCCAAGTTCGATCAGTGCCTCATATACCCCTGCCTGGAACGCGCCGAGTGCGCCGCCGCCCTGCAAAACGAGCACGACGAGGTCGGGAAGCGGAAGCGCGGCGCGGGCGGCACGGCGTGGCATGGACTCGGGGGATCCTTGTTTTGGCGGAGACAAGATTTGTGCACCGCAACACAGCCTATTGCAATGGCTCGATTATATGCGAAGCCCCTTCCAATTACCCGGCGCTGCTGTAAATATCGCGGTGGAACGAGCATTTTACCGGTGGAGAAGCCCCATGCGCCTCGACGACTATGATCCCGGCGACGACATCCGCGACCTTGGCCGCGGTAGCGGTGGTGGATTTGGCGGCGGCGGAGGCGGCGGTCTCGGTGGGCTTCTCATCGGATTTCTCCCGATGCTGCTCGGGCGCAAAATGGGTTGCGGCACGATCCTCCTGATCGGCGCGGCTGCTTTTTTCCTGCTCGGCCCCGGCGCCAATATGCTCAGCAGCGGCGGCGGCACCGCCGATCCGGCCGTCGACAGCCGTGGCGGCGCCAATGTCGCCTGCGATACCGAGAGCGAACGCTTCGCCTGCAACGTATTCGGATCGACGCATACCGTGTGGCAGGGTCTGATCAGCGGCTATCGCAAGCCGACGCTCAATTTCTTCACCGAATCCAATCGATCGGGCTGCGGCGCCGCCCAATCGGCGATGGGACCCTTCTATTGCCCTGCCGATCAGGGCGTCTATCTCGACACCAGCTTCTTTCGTGAGCTCGAACAGAAATTCGGCGCGGCGGGCGACGCGGCACAGGCCTATGTGATCGCGCATGAGGTCGGCCATCACATCCAGACGATCAGCGGCATTTCGGATCAGGTCCGCCGCGCACAACAGCGCGCCTCGCAGGCAGAAGGCAATGCGCTCCAGGTCCGCATGGAGTTGCAGGCCGATTGCTACGCCGGCGTGTGGGCGGCGCGCGCGAAGACCAGCGCTGGCCAGCCGGTCATGGAAGCGGGCGATATGGAAGAAGCGATGCGCGCCGCGAACGCCATCGGCGACGACACGCTGATGCGCTCGGCGGGTCAGCGGCCGGTGCCCGAAAGCTTCACCCACGGCACGAGCGAGCAGCGCATGAGCTGGCTACGCCGTGGGCTGCAATCGGGGGATCCGCGCCAGTGCGACGCGTTCGGCGCGGCCGGCTGATCGCGGCGCTGGCGGCGGCACTCGCCGCAGCGCCCGCCTCGGCCGAAACCCTCTATGTCCAGACCGGGCGGTTGATCGACGGCGTCTCGAACGATGTCCGCACCGGCCAGTGCATCACCGTCGAGGCCGAGCGCATCAAGGTGGTCGGCGCGTGCGGAAAGGCGCCCGACGGCGCAAAGGTGGTCGACTGGTCGGGCTTCACCGTGCTTCCGGGCCTGATCGACCTCCACACCCATCTCGCCGATCTCGGGCAGAGCGCCGACCTTGCCGCGCCGATGAAGGCATCGCCCGCCGAAACCGCGCTCGTCGGTGCGCGCAATGCGCGCGTCACGCTCGACGCGGGCTTCACCAGCGTGCGCGATGTCGGCACCTATCGCGGCCTGACCGACGTGACGCTGCGCAATGCAATCGAGCGCGGCGACGTGCCGGGCCCGCGCATGTGGGTCGCGGGCGCTTATCTGACCATTCCGAAAGGTGGCGGCGAGTTGAACGGCGTGGTTCCGAACGAACAGCTTCCGCCCGACATGCGGCTCGGCGTCGCTGCGACGCCCGAGGAAGCGGCGGCGAAGACCACTTACCTGCTCGATCATGGCGCCGACTTCATCAAGACGATCGCGACCGGTGCGGTGCTCGCGATCGGCACCGAACCCGGCGCGCCCGAAATGACGGTCGAGCAACTGCGCGCGGTCGTGAAAGTCGCGCATGCCCGCGGCAAGAAGGTCACCGCGCACGCGCATGGCGCGATCGGCATTCAGAATGCGATCAACGCCGGAGTCGACAGCATCGAACATGCCAGCCTCGCCGACGAGACGACGCTGCAGCTTGCGAAGAAGCGCGGCACCTGGCTTGCGATGGACATCTATAACGGCACCTACATCGACGACGTCGGCACCAAGGAAGGCTGGCCCGAGGAATATCTGCGCAAGAATCGCGAGACGACCGACGCGCAGCGCGCCGCTTTCCGCCGCGCGGTCGAGCTGGGCATCAATATCGGCTATGCGACCGACGCGGGCGTCTATCCGCACGGGCTCAACGCACGTCAGTTCGGCAATATGGTCAAATATGGGATGAAGCCGATGCAGGCGATCCAGTCCGCGACCGGGCGCGCCGCAATCGAAATGGGCCGCGACGACGTTGGCGCCATCGTTCCGGGCCGCTATGCCGATTTCGTCGCGGTAAAGGCCGATCCGCTCGCCGACATCACGGCGCTGGAAAAGATCGACCATGTGATGAAAGGCGGCGTGATCGTCCGTTAGGAACCGATCTTTTCGCGCTTCCGCTTTTTCGTTTTTTCAGCCGCAAGCTTATCGCCCGCCATGGCAAGCAGCGCGTTGGCGACGCGTTCCGCCGCATGCGCCTCGGCGCGCGCCAGCAGCAAGGCGAGATCTTCGCGGCTGATATCGAAGGTCTCGCCCAGATCGGCGAGCGCGCCATCGATATCGTCCATCAACAGCCCGACCGGTTCCTGCGGCACCGCCTTCCCGTCGACGGGACGTGCGCGGTGCGGATAGCTGTGCCCCGAAAAGCGATGGAACAACATGCCGATCGCGACGAGGATCAGCGAATTGAGCAGCACGGGCACAAGGAAATCGACGACATGCCCCGAAAAGCTCTGCCAGCCGAGAACCGCGCTGAGCGCGACCGCACCGCCCGGAGGATGCAGGCAGCGCGCGAGCGACATCACCAATATGGCTGTCGATACGGCCAGCGCGGCCGCGAAAGCGGGCTCACCGATCGCCTGTGCCACGACCACGCCGAAGAGGCCGGATATGACGTTGCCGCCGACGATCGACCAGGGCTGGGCGAGCGGGCTCGCGGGCACAGCGAACAGCAGCACCGCCGACGCGCCGATCGGTGCGATGATCCACGGCATCGTCACCGGGAACATCGCCGCGCAGATCAGGCCGGCGAGGCTGATACCGACAAGCGCACCGACACTCGCGACCACTCGGTCGCGCAGGCTCGCGCCCGCAAGCAGCGGTATGAAAATCCGACTCGAATCCGGCTTGGCCACATATGCCTCCATGAAGGCGGCCCGATGGCGCATTGGGCACGGCGGCGCCAGAGAGGTTTGATTTATTATCGCCAAGCCCCGATTTTCAGCGACAATGGGGAAACGAGGCAATCCCGGTCGGTTCGTCCTTGAACCCGCGCGGCGCATCGCTAAACCGCTTTCATGCGAAACCACATCCTGTCCAGCGCGATCGCGCTCGCCGCCGCTCTTTCCACCCCCGCTTTCGCCCGGCCGATGACCGAGGTCGATCTTGCGACCTTGAAGCGCGTCGCCGCGCCGACCGGCTCGCCCGACGGGCGCTGGGTCGTGTTCCAGATGACCGAGACCGAGGGTGCGACGTACAAGCGCTCGACCGGCCTGTGGCTCGTCGACCGCAATGCAAAGGATGCCAAGCCCGCCCCGATCGCCGATACCGCGGGCAGGAATGAAGCCGCCCCCGCCTTCGACAAGGACGGCATCCTCTATTTCCTCTCGAACGCTTCGGGCAAGGATCAGGTGTGGCGCATCGATCCGAAAGCGGGCGCCGCCGCGACGCAGGTCACCGATACGCACGCCGATGTTTCGGGCTTCAAGATTTCACCCGACGGCTCGAAGCTGCTCGCGTGGGGCGACATCGCAAAGGAATGCACCGACTTCGGCTGCGACGCCAAGGACAAGGGCGCGCTTCCCGGCCCCGGCACCGGCCGCCTCTACAAGGATGGCGCAGGCTTCGTCCGCCACTGGGACCAGTGGGAAACCCCCGGTACCTACAGCCGACCCTTCATTTTCAACCTCGCAGACGGCAAAGCGAGCGCCGCACGCCCGGTCGACGCGGGCCTCATCGGCGACAGCCCGTCGAAGCCGTTCGGCGGCGGCGAGGAACTCGCATGGGGCGCTGACAGCCGCACGGTCTTTTTCACGCTGCGCAAGGCCGACCGGAACGAGCCGATGTCGACCAATCTCGATATCTACAGCTGGCTCGTCGACAGCCGGATGATGCCGGTCAATCTGACTGAGGACAATCAGGCGACCGACACGCTGCCTACCCCCTCACCCGACGGCAAATGGCTGGCCTATGCCGCGATGGCGCGGCCAGGATATGAGGCCGACCGGCAGGTGTTGATGCTGCGCAACCTCGAAAGCGGCGAGACGAAGAAGCTCACCGACGCATGGGACCGTTCGGTCGCTTCGATCGCATGGGCGGCGGACGGCCAGTCGCTTTACGTCACCGCGCAGGATACGCTCGAACACCCGGTGTTCCGCGTCGACGCTGCCACGGGCAAGGTGGAGAAGCTGAAGGCGACGACCGAAGCCTTCGAAGGCAATATCGGCGATGTCACGCCGCTGCCCGGCGGCGCCCTCCTCTATTCGCGCAACAGCGCGCTCGCGCCGACCGACCTGTTCGTCCGCGACGCCAAGGGCAAGGTGAAGCAGATCACCGCGGTGAACGCCGCGCGCCTCGCCGAATTCGACGCGGTGGAGCTTGACCGCATCCAGTTCGCCGGCGCGAATGGCGACAAGGTGTGGGGCATGATCCTGAAGCCCGTCAGCCCGGTCCAGAAACTGCCGGTCGCGTTCATCGTCCACGGCGGCCCGCAGTCGAGCTTCGGCAACAGCTGGTCGACGCGCTGGAACCCGCGCGTGTTCGCGCAGGAGGGCTATGGCGTCGTCACCGTCGATTTCCACGGTTCGACCGGTTATGGTCAGGCCTTCACCGACAGCATCAACAAGGACTGGGGCGGCAAGCCGCTTGAGGATCTGAAGCTTGGCCTCGCCGCGGCGGGCAAGCAGGACGCGCAACTTGACATCAACAACGCCTGCGCGCTCGGCGCCTCGTACGGCGGTTACATGATGAACTGGATCGCGGGCCAGTGGACCGACGGCTTCAAATGCCTTGTCCAGCATGACGGCGTGTTCGACCTGCGCGCGATGGCGTTCGAGACCGAGGAATTGTGGTTCGACGAATGGGATCATGGCGGCCCCTGGTGGGAGCGCACCGACCCCGAAAAATGGAACCCCGTGAACCACGTCACCAAGTGGAAGACCCCGATGCTGGTGATCACCAGCGAAAAGGATTTCCGCATTCCGTACAGCCAGGGCCTTGCGGCATTCACTGCGCTCCAGCGCCGTAATATCCCCTCGGAACTGCTCGTCTTCCCCGACGAGAATCATTGGGTGCTGAAGGGCGCAAACAGCGTCCAGTGGCACCAGACGGTGTTCAACTGGCTGGGTAGCCATCTGAAGAAATAGGCCCGCCTTCCCTTCACTCGTCACCCCGGACTTGATCCGGGGTCCATCTGCGGCCGCGGAATGGATGCCCGATCAAGTCCGGCATGACGAGGAGCGGGCTCGTTCCCCCTTGCCGCCTCGCCCCCCGGCTGGCAAAGGCGCCCGGCTATGCCGATGGAAAAAACGTTCGATCCCGCCGCTATTGAAGCGAAATGGGCCCATGAATGGGAAAGCCGCGGGCTGTTTCGCCCCGCGCGTCCCGACGCGACACCCTTCACGATCGTCAACCCGCCGCCGAACGTCACCGGCGCGCTGCACATCGGCCACGCGCTCGACAACACCTTGCAAGACGTGCTCGTTCGTTACGAACGCCTGCGCGGCAAGGACGCCTTGTGGGTCGTCGGAATGGACCATGCCGGCATCGCGACACAGATGGTCGTCGAACGCCAGATGGAAGAGCGGCAGGACAAGCGTACCAATTACAGCCGCGAAGATTTCATCGACAAGGTATGGCAGTGGAAGGCGGAAAGCGGCGGCCAGATCACCGGCCAGCTCCGCCGCCTCGGCTGCTCGATGGACTGGTCACGCGAGCAGTTCACGATGGACCCGCATTTTACCGAGGCCGTGGTCAAGGTGTTCGTCGACTTGCACAAGAAGGGGCTGATCTACCGCGACAAGCGTCTCGTGAACTGGGATCCGAAGCTCAAGACCGCGATTTCGGACCTCGAGGTCGAGACGCACGAGATTCAGGGCGGCTTCTGGCACTTCAAATATCCGCTCGCCGACGGGGTGAAACTCGACGATGGCCGCGACCATATCGTGGTCGCGACGACGCGCCCCGAAACGATGCTCGCCGACATGGCGGTCGCGGTGCACCCCGACGATCCGCGCTACAAGAGCGTGATCGGCAAGGAGATATTGCAGCCGATCACCGGCCGCCGCTTCAAGATCGTTCCCGATGAACATGCCGACCCCGAACTGGGTTCGGGCGCGGTGAAGATCACCCCAGGACATGATTTCAACGACTTCGACGTCGGCAAACGCGCGGGCTTCAAGCCCGGCGAGATGCTCAACATGCTCGACGGCGACGCGAACGTCATCCAGACTACCGATGGGCTGATCCCCGCCGAATATCTCGGCCTCCACCGCTTCAAGCGCGACGGCAAGGATGGCGCGCGCGAACTCGTCGTGACGCGGATGAAGGAAGCCGGCTTCCTGATCCCGCACATCGACAAGGACGGCGGCGAACATGACGCCGAGCCGCGCACGATCCAGACGCCGTTCGGCGACCGCGGCGGCGTGGTGATCGAGCCCTGGCTGACCGACCAATGGTATGTCGACGCCGAAACGCTCGCGCAGCCGCCGATACAGGCGGTGCGCGACGGGCGCATCAACATCGTCCCCAAGACGTGGGAAAAAACCTTCTTCAACTGGATGGAGAATATCCAGCCCTGGTGCGTCTCGCGCCAGCTCTGGTGGGGCCACCGGATTCCGGCTTGGTATACCGAGGATGGCCGTATCTTCGTTGCCGAAACCGAAGGAGAAGCGCAGGCCGAAGCCGGCGCAGGCGTTGCTCTGACGCGCGACGAAGACGTCCTCGACACCTGGTTCTCCTCGGCGCTCTGGCCCTTCGCCACGCTCGGCTGGCCCGAGAACACCGAGCTGCTGAAGCGCCACTACCCCAACGACGTCCTCGTCTCGGGCTTCGACATCCTGTTCTTCTGGGATGCGCGCATGGCGATGCAGGGCATGGAGTTCATGGGTGATGTGCCGTGGAAGACGCTCTATCTCCACGGCCTCGTCCGCGCGCCCGACGGCGCGAAGATGTCGAAGTCGAAGGGCAATGTCGTCGATCCGCTCGGGCTGATCGACCAATATGGCGCCGACGCGCTGCGCTTCTTCATGTCGGCGATGGAAAGCCAGGGCCGCGACATCAAGATGGATGACGCGCGCCTCGCCGGCTATCGAAACTTCGCGACCAAGCTGTGGAACGCCGCGCGCTTCTGCGAAGCCAATGGCATTTCGGCCTCGGCCAGCTTCGAAGCCCCCGCCGCGACGCTGCCCGTCAACCGCTGGATCATCGGCGAGGTCACCGCGACCGTCGCCGCGATGGAGACGGCCTTCGCCGCCTATCGCTTCGACGAGGCCGCCAACGCGATCTACAGTTTCGCGTGGGACCGTTTCTGCGACTGGTATCTCGAACTGATCAAGGGCGCGATCGACGACGAGACGAAAGCCGTCGCCGGCTGGGTGCTCGACCAGATTCTCGTCATGCTCCACCCCTTCATGCCCTTCATCACCGAAGAGCTGTGGACCGGGCTTGGCGACCGTGCCGATTATCCGCTGATCACCGCGAAATGGCCCGCGCCGACGGCCTCCAGCGATGCTGACGCCAGCGCCGATATCGACTGGCTGATCAAGCTCGTCAGCGAACTCCGCACCGCAAAGGCCGAACTTGGCCTGCCGCCGGGCGCGCGCCTGACCGCGCATTTCCCGGCATCGCTCAAAGGCCGCACTGACAAGCTCGCAGCGCAGCTCGACCGCCTTGCGCGTCTCGAAGCCATCAGCTTCGACCCCGCCCCTGCAGGCGCCTCGGCACAGCTCGTTGTCGAGGGCGAGACGATCACCGTCCCGCTCGAAGGCGTCATCGACATCGCCGCCGAACGCGACCGCCTGACCAAGGCGCTCGCCGCGGCAGCGAAGGAACGCGACGGCCTCGCGGGTCGCCTGAACAACCCGTCGTTCGTCGAGCGCGCCAAGCCCGAAGCGGTCGAAAAGGCGCGCGCCGACCATGCCGCCAAGGAAGCCGAGGCCGACCGCCTGACCGCCGCATTGGCGCGGTTGGGGTGATGCGCGGGTTGCAGCTTCTGGCGGTTGGGGCGGGGTTGTTTCTGACCACCCCGCTCGCTGCCGGACAGGCGACCCCACACACACCGTCGATTGGCAGCTCGGAACGCATCGCGATCCTGACAGCGCTGCGCACGCACCCCGACATGCGCTTCACCTTTCGCCACCTGCGCGTCTGGAACGATGGCGGCCGCGCCATCGCTTTTGCCGAAGGCGACAATGGCGTCATCGGCGGCTTCAAGATCATCCTGACCCGCGACGGCAAAGCGGGCTGGAGCGTGGTCTGGGGCGAAGGCGACGGCGGCAGCAACAGCTGCATTGCCGGCGCGCGCCACTATCGCTGGGCTATCGATCTGATCGGATCCTACCACACCCTGCCCGACGCCCTTTTTCCCGGCGTCACCGCGCAAACGCGCGAGCTGGAGCAGATGGCAAAGGATGACCCCGATTCCGATTGCGTCGGCGATCTGGAAGGCGGCCCGGCGTGAGCGAAGAAATCCCCATCACGCCGACGCCCGTCGCGGCGGCTGCCGACCCTGCCGCAGGACCGATTCCGCCGCGCCAGACCGCGCGCGACGGGCGGATGGACCTCACCCACGGGCCGATCACCAAGACACTGATCCTCTTCGCGCTGCCGACGCTGGCGTCGAACATCCTCCAGACGCTGTCGGGGTCGGTGAACGCGATCTGGGTCGGGCAGTTCCTTGGCGAAAGCGCGCTCGCGGCGACCGCCAATGCGAACATCATCATGTTCCTGATGTTCGGTGCCTTCTTCGGCTTCGGCATGGCGGCGACCGTCCTCATCGGCCAGTCGATGGGCCGCGGTGATATCGACGCCGCGCGTCGTGCGACGGGCGGCGTGATCGGCCTCGCGCTGATCTTCTCGGTCGTCATTGCGATTATCGGCTGGTTCGCGTCGGATCAGATATTGCGCTGGCTCGAAACCCCGCCCGAAGCCTTTGCGCTCGCGCACGATTATCTGCGCGTCACTTTCCTTGCGGTTCCCGCCTCGATGCTATCGGTGACGCTGATGATGGCCTCGCGCGGCGCCGGCGACGCAGTGACGCCGCTCCGTTTCATGATCCTCGCGGTCGTGCTCGACATCGTCTTCAACCCCGTTCTGATCCTCGGCCTCGGCCCCTTCCCGCGCCTTGGCATTGCGGGCAGCGCACTGGCCACGGCCGTCGCGGGGACGATCAGTCTCGCCGGCATGATCGGCTGGTTCTACGCCAAGAACCACGTGCTGCGCCTGCGCGGGCATGAACTATCCTATCTGCTTCCCAAATGGTCGGAGCTGCGCTTCATCATCGGGCGCGGCCTGCCGATGGGTGCGCAGATGCTAGTCATCTCGGGCGCCGGGCTCGTCATGGTCGGGCTCGTCAACCGCGAGGGGCTCGTCACCGCCGCCGCCTATGGCGCGACGCTGCAGCTCTGGAACTATATCCAGATGCCCGCGCTCGCGGTCGGCGCCGCAGTCAGTTCAATGGCGGCGCAGAATATCGGCGCCGCGCGCTGGGATCGCGTGGCGTCGGTGACGAACAGCGGGATCGCAATCAATCTCGCGATGACCGGCGTCCTGATCGCCCTCCTCCTGGCGTTCGACCGTGCCGCGCTCGCGCTCTTCCTCGGCAGCGAAAGCCCGGCGATCGAGGTGTCGCGCAATATCCAGCTGATCGCGACCTGGACCTTTCTGCCCTTTGGCACGACGATCGTGCTGATCAGCACGCTGCGCGCCAATGGCTCGGTCGTGCCGCCGCTCGTCATTCTGTTCCTGTCGATGTTCCCGATCCGCCTTGGAATCTATTATTTCGGTTATCCGGCAATCGGCAGCGACATCCTCTGGTGGAGCTTTCCACTCTCGTCACTTGCGTCGCTGGCGATGGCGTGGGCGATCTATCGGCGCGGCAACTGGCGCCGCGCGCTGCCGCAACCGGCGGGCTGACCGGTCTTCTGCTTTCGACCAAGGTGCGCGCAGCTTCGACTGGCGGCCCGGCGCCCGCTAGCCATAGGCCGGTATTTGGCGCTAAAGCATCGTCAATGAACATGACAAACCGCAAGGACGCGCTGCGTGATCAGCGCGCGAAAATGCTGGCGGCGGACCCCGACTGGCGCGCCTCCGACGCCCGCGTGAACCCCCGGGTCGCGATCGGATCGATCATCGCAATGTGGGTGATCTATTTCCTGATCACCACCGTCCTTGCGATGCTGACCGGCGCGCCCGAGCAGTGGACGTCGGCCGGGCGCCGCGCCGTCGTGGTGATCGCCGGCATTCTCTGCACCTTCGTCCTTTACCAGCTTCTACAGCGCGCCCAGCCGCAAAGCTTCGGCGCCCGCCTCGCGGCGGCGATGGGGGCGGCCGTGCCGCTCGTCATCATCTATGCGACGGTCAATCTACTCGTCTTCTATTACTGGTTTCCCGTGGCTGACAGCGCCAAGCTGATCGAGGAGATGCAGGGCAAATATCCGGGCGCATGGGAAATGATGCTGATCCTCGACAGCTCGATCCGCTGGTATTTCTTCTTCGCCGTCTGGGCCGCGCTCTATGTCGCGTTCGGCTATGCCAACGAGATGCGCGCACTCGAACGCCGCGCCAACCATTTCCGTATGGAAGCACAGACCGCGCAGCTCCGCGCACTACATTACCAGGTCAATCCGCACTTCCTGTTCAACACGCTCAATTCACTGTCGACCCTCGTGCTCAAGGGATCGAAGAGCGAAGCCGAGACGATGATCATGAACCTCGCGTCCTTCCTCCGCTCGAGCCTCGCCGTCGATCCCGAACAGCTGGTGAGTCTCGACGAGGAAATCGCGCTCCAGCGCCTCTATCTCGACATCGAACAGACCCGGTTCCCTGATCGTCTGCAGGTCGAAGTCGCCATGCCGAAAGAACTGGAAAACGCCTGCGTTCCGGTGCTGATCCTGCAACCGATCATCGAGAATGCCATCAAATATGGCGTCGCGCCCAGCAAGGGGAAGATCGCGGTCCGTCTCACCGCCAGCGCCGAATATGGGCTGCTGGTGCTGCGCATCGAAAACGACATCGACCCGAAGGCTCCCGCCCCCGCCTCGGGGACCGGCCTCGGCCTCGGCAATGTCCGCGAGCGCCTGCTCACGCGTTATGGCCCCGCCGCCGGATGCGAATGGGGCCCTTCGGATAGCGGCGGTTTTGTCGTATCGCTGTGGCTGCCACTGGCACGGGAGGCTTGCTGACCGATGATTCAAACGCTTCGCACTCTGATTGTCGATGATGAACCGCTGGCGATCGAACGATTGCAAATCCTTACCGGGCAGCAGGACGGCGTCTCGCTCGTCGGCACCGCCAGCGACGGCGCCTCAGCGCTCCGCATGGTCGATGCGCTCGCGCCCGATCTCGTGCTGTGCGACATCGCGATGCCCGATCTCAATGGGCTGGAGGTCGCCGCCGCGATCGAGGGGCTCGACAACCCGCCCGCGGTCGTGTTCGTCACCGCGTTCGATCGCTATGCGGTGGCGGCGTTCGACGTTGCCGCTGTCGACTATCTGCTCAAGCCTGTGTCGCCCGACCGCCTCGCCCGGGCGCTGTCACGCGTGCGCGAATGGCGCGCGACCGAGCGCGCGCCGGCGCAAAAAAGCCGATGGATCAATGAATTCTGGGTCCAGAACCGCGGCGAGATGTTGCGCATCGATGCCGGACAGGTCGATTTGATCGAAGCCGAACGCGACTATATGCGCCTGCATGTCGGCGGCCGCAGCTGGCTGATCCATCAGACGATCAAGTCGCTGGAAGCTCGCATGAACCCCGATCAGTTCATGCGCATCCACCGGTCAAAAATGATCCGCCGCGAAGGCATCGTCGGATTGAAACACCATGGCGACGGCGCGTGGAGCGTCGATCTGGGCGAAGGCGGCGTCCACCGCATCGGGCGAACCTATCTCCACGATGTAAAGGCGATCATGCACGCCTAGGGTCCGTACTCAATTACGGCGCCGTAATTGAGTACGGACCCTCCACAGGAAAGGCGGCCATGCTGCCGGGGCATGACCGCCTTTTGGGATTAACATACGACGGAGTTGGTCAGGGCGCGGCGGCGACGACAATCCGGCCGCGATCGGCCAGGCGGGCGCTTTCGCCGTTGAACAGGCCGGCCAGTTTCACATCGGCGTCGGCCATCGCGCTGTCCTCGCAGCGATTGGCAACGGCACGTTCGCGAAGGCCCTGCCGATAATGCAGCCGGGTGCCGCACACTTTCTGGACGGCAAATTTGACTCGGGCGTTCAACCGCTCGCGGCCGTCGGCGCCCGACAGGTCCAGGTCATCGTATCGCACGACAGCGGTATGCCGCTCGCCATCGCCTTCGGCTGCGGCCGGAACCGCAAAGCCAGCCAGCGCAACCGGCGCTGCCAGCAGGAATGAAAATTTCGCCATGGGGGAGTCCTCTCTTCAAAAAGGATGCGGGATACCGGCTGGCGGACCGGGGAGACCGTCTTCCGATACCCCGCAAAGGGGTGATACCCCCTGGACGTCATGAGAATCGCCTTTGGATCGATCAGGGCGGACAGCCGCTCGATTGACAGACGAAGCGCGTCGATCCGTCGACGAATGGCCGACCGCGCGGCAACATCATGGCGCCGGGCTTGCATCCGGCGTATGTTCATGGCCAAATTGACCAATGGCGAGGAAATTATCTTTCGCTGCGAGTCGCCGCACGGGCGCGCGCCTGTTCCGTTGGTGGGCGCTTGCGCTCGCTGGGGTCATCGGCGGGGCTTTGCTGGGCGAAATGGCCGTCGGGACGCGATTGGGCGGTGGGGGCAGCGAGCCGGCATCCTATTCGCGCCTCAGCGCCAATCCCGACGCGCTGGCGCCGCAAGGCAGCGGGGCCGCGCCGTGCCTCGACTGCGCGGACAGCTACGGCGTCGCTATAAGGCTGCGGGCGCATCGCGACGAAATGATGAGCGATGACGCGTTTCGCGAGCTCGGGGCGGTCGACGTCGATCCGCCGATCCTGGCCGATGTCTCCGACGACTATCGATACGGCGGCCGCTTTCCCGACCCAGAGCCTGCCGCAGCGGCAACGGGGGAAGACCCGCCCACCGATATGCCAGCGGGCGAAGCCTCTCCCCCCGACATCACAAAGGCGCCGGTGCCCGCCGAATATTGACGCCTTAGCGCGGCGGCTTTGTCGGCGCGGCGCAGCGGGTCGTGTCGCCGGCCTTGCACGCAGCGGCGTCGGCTTCCCATTTCATCCGCTCTTCGGCCGACATCGCGGCGACGCGTGCCTTCTCGGCCTCATAAACGGCGGTTTCCTCGGTGAACACCGTCTGGTCGTGCGCGACCTGTTGCTGCGCGGCGGAAACTTCCTGCGCATAGGTCGTGTTGTCGGCCCTGGCGCGCGACGCCTGTTCGGCGTTGAGCCGCGCCGTGTTCGACCGCTCTTCGGCCGTCGTGCCGTCCTTGGCTGGTTTCGCCGCCGACGTCGTATCGGCCGGCGTCTGGAAGGCGGCCGCCTGACCCGAGGCGAGCAGCGCAAGCGCGGCGGTGGCCGCCATCATATTTCTGGTCATCGAAGCTTCTCCTTCACATCCACATGTCTGCCGATCCAACGCTTTGCCCGATGGGCCGTTCCCGCCCCGAATTGACCTTGCGCCGGGCAAACGTCATGCTGATCCTTCTGACCATGTCCGATCGGCCGATCATTTGCCAGCATCTCCAAAGCATCCCCTCAATCGCCCGGTGTTTTTCACGCCCCTCGCGGTGCTTCTCGCCGCCGTCATTCTCAGCCTTTGGCAGGGACCCTCCGTCGTGGCGGCCGAGACGGCGATCAATGACTGGATATTGCGTTATTTCTCGTCGCTCTTCGCTTGGGCGGGGATCGGCTTTCTCATCCTTCTGGCGGGCATTTCCGTTTCGCCGCTCGGCGGGCGGATCATCGGCGGACCGGCCGCGCAACCGATATTGACCCGATGGCGCTGGTTCGCGGTGACGCTTTGCACGACGATCGCCACCGGCATCCTGTTCTGGGGCGCCGCCGAGCCGCTCTTCCATCTCAACGATCCGCCTGCAATGCTGGGGCTCGAACCGGGCAGCGAAGCGGCGGCGACCTTCGCCATGTCTACGATGTTCCTTCACTGGACGCTGACGCCCTACGCCATCTACACGGTCGCGGGCCTCGCCTTCGCGCTTGTCTATTACAACCGCAGCGAACCCTTCAGCCTGTCGTCGCTGTTCGTTCCGCTGCTCGGCCAGCGCGCGCATGGTCCGGTTGGCACCGGCATCGACATCATCTGCCTTTATGCGCTCGTCGCGGGCATGGCGGCGTCGCTCGGCGCCGGTCTCCTCGCGCTCGCGGGCGGGGTCGAGGGGATCGGCGCCTTCGACGGCGGCACGCCGCTACGCTGGGCGATTGCAGGAGCGATCGTCGCGAGCTTCCTGATTTCCGCCGCGACGGGGTTGCAAAAGGGCATTGCGGGTCTTTCGGTGCTCAACACCTGGCTGTTCTTCGCGATCATCGCCTTTGTCCTGATTGCGGGTCCGACCGCCGAGATGCTCGGGCTATCGCTGCGCGGCGTTGTCGATTATTTCCAGACCTTCATCCCGCGCAACCTCGGCCTCGACGTCGACACCGGCTGGCATCGGCAATGGACGATCTTCAATTGGGCCAACTGGTTCGCGTGGGCGCCCGTGACCGCGCTTTTCCTCGGCCGTCTCGCGGTGGGGTACAGCGTCCGCGCCTTCATCCTGTATAACCTGATCCTGCCGTCGCTGTTCGGCGCGGTGTGGATGGCGGCGATCGCCGGTGCGACGATCGCGTTCGACCAACAGAGCGGCGCCAGCCTTTACGCCGTGCTGACCGCGCAAGGCCCCGATCCGGTGCTGTTCCGGCTGTTCAGCGCGCTCGGCGGCGGACCTGTCGTTGCCGGGGTCGTGCTGTTCGCGATCTTCCTGTCTTATGTCGCCGGCGCCGACGCCAATGTGTCGGCGATGAGCGCGCTGTCGACCCGCGGCATTACGCCCGACGCCCCCGAGGCGCCGCTGTGGGTGCAGGCGGTGTGGGGAGTCACTGTGGGGTTGGTCGCAATCGTTCTCGTCGCGGGCGGCGGCATCGACGGGATCCGCATGATGTCGGTGCTCGGCGGCTTTCCCGCGCTGTTCGTTATCGTCGGCGCAGCCTTGTCGCTCACCGTGATGGCGGTACGGGGACGACACGAGGCCGCCCCCGCCCAATCCTGAGAAAGGGGTCTCAGGACTACCAGATCCGCGTGCGGTCCTCGGGCTTCAGATAATATTTGGCGCCCGCAGCGACGCTGAACGCCTTGTACCACGCATCGACGTTACGCACAGGCCCAATGATGCGCCAGCGCGCCGGGCTGTGCGGATCGCTCGCGACCTGCTGCTTGATCGCATCCTCGCGCTGTTTCGTCCGCCACGCCTGCGCAAAGGCGAGGAAAAAGCGCTGGTCGCCCGTCAGCCCGTCGATCACTGGCGCGGGCTTGCCGCCCAGCGAGCGACGGTAAGCGTCATAGGCGACCTCGAGCCCCGCCAGATCGGCGATATTCTCGCCCATCGTCAGGTCGGGGTTGATGAACGATCCCGGTGCCGCCTCATAGGTCGCATATTGCGCGCCGAATGCCTTTGCCTGCGCATCGAAACGCGCCGCATCCTCGGGCGTCCACCAGTCGCGCACCGCGCCCTCGGCGTCGATCTTGCGGCCCTGGTCGTCGAAGCCGTGGGTGATCTCGTGGCCGATGACGGCGCCGATCGCGCCATAATTGACCGCGTCGTCGACACTCTCGCTGAAATAGGGTGCCTGAAGGATGCCCGCCGGGAACACGATCTTGTTCTCGAGCCCGCCATTATAGGCGTTCACTTCCTGCGGGTTCATCGACCATTTCTTGCGGTCGACGGGCTTGTTGAGATCCGACAGCGCATAGGCATATTCGAACGCCGCGCTGCGCTTCACATTGCCGTAAAGGTCGGCGGGATCGATCTTCAACCCCGAATAATCGCGCCATTTGTCGGGATAGCCGACCATCACGTCCATCTTCGCGAGCTTGGCTAACGCCGCGTCCTTGGTCGCGGGCGCCATCCAGCTGTTGTTCCGGATGCGGTCGCCCATCGCGAGCTTCAGGTTGGTGACGAGCACCTCCATCTTCGCCTTCGCGCTCGCAGGGAAATATTGCTTCGAATAGGTTTCGCCGACGAGTTCGCCGAGGCTGCCGTCGACCAGCGTCAGGCCGCGTTTCCAGCGTGGACGGAGCTCGCCAACGCCGCTCAGCGCCTTGGTATATTCGAAGCGGCTGTCGACGAATGACTTCGACAGATAGGGCGCGGCGTTGTCGGCGACATGGAATTGCTGCCACAGCTTGATCGTGTCGAGCGGGGTCTTTGCGTATAGCGCCGCGATGTCGCGCACCGCGGTCTTTTCGTTGACGATGATGCGCTTTTGCGGCGCGATACCCGAACCCGCAAACCAGGCGCTCCAGTCGAGCCCCGGCGCATAGGCCGCCAGTTCATCCGCCGACATCGGGTTGTTGATCTTGCCGATGTCGCGGCGGTCGGCGATCGCCCAGCTGACTTTCGCGATCTCGGTCTCGAACGCCATGATGGCATCGGCCGCCTTTTCGGGGTCGGCATTGCCCGCCATCTTCATCGTCCGCGCGATATAGGCGCGGTACGCATCGCGCTGCGGCTTGAAGCTGTCGTTCAGATAATAGTCGCGTTCCGGCAGGCCGATCCCCGCCTGCCCCAGCCACAGGACGTTGACGGTCGGATCGGCGGTGTCGGCATAGGGTCCACCGCTGACGATCGTCGATCCGAACGTCCCCTGCGTGCCGCCCATGAAGCGCGCCATTTCGCTCTTGTCCTTGATCGCGGCGACCGCGGCGATGTCGGCCATCAGCGGCTTCGCGGCGAGCGTTTCGACGCGCGCCTCGTCCATGAAGCTCTGATATAGTCCGCCCACCTGGCTCGCCGCGGGAGCGCCGGCGACGACCGCGCGCAGCTGGCGCTGGGTCAGGTTGTAGACGTCGTAATCGACCCCCGCCGACGCCTGATCCGACGGAATTTCGGTACGCGCGAACCAGCCGCCATTGGCATATTTGTCGAAATCGTCGCCCGGCTTCACCGACGGATCGCGGGCACCAAGGTCGACGCCCCACTTGCCGAACGTCAGCGCCTTCAGCGACCCGGCCTCGGCGCTGCCTGCCGCCTCGTCGGCTGCCGCGGCCAATGATGCGGACGGCTTCGCTCCGTTGGCGAGCGCCGGCACGACGAGCGCCACGGCGATTGCAAGGCTCGCAGCCCCTGCAAAAAATTTCTTCATTCCCCAGTCTCCTCGCATTTCCCCTCGCCGTCCCGACGGGACGGCAGCCATGTTCGACTTGTCCGCCCGTGACGCCAAGCGGTCAAGCAAAGGTGGCGGCATTGGTCGACGGGAATCCCGCTTTGGTAGATTTATACGCTCAGACCGGGGAAGATGTTGACGCAGAACATTTATATGTCGATGCGTCGGCAGCGGCAGCAGCCGGTTTCGCTGGGGGGCAAAACAATAAAATTACTGATATCGGCGGCATTGGCGACCGCGGCTTTTTACAGCCTTCCCGGCCAGGCTCAGGAAAATGCGACAGACACCGCTCCGCAACCCGTCCGGGTTTCGGCCGAGCAGTTGTTCGCATTTGCGGATCAGGCCCGGGCGGCACGCGATTTCGCAACCGCCGAAACCGCCTATCGCGCGCTCGCGGGCAATCCCGACCTGGAGCTTCGTACCGAGGCGCGCTTCCGGCTGGCGTTGATGTTCGCCGACGATCTTGGAAGGCATCGCGACGCGGCGGTGCTGTTTCGCGAGATCCTCGACGAAAAGCCCGGCGCCGCGCGCGTCCGCATCGAGTTGGCGCGTATGCAGGTCATGCTGGGCGATCTGCGCGCGGCGGAGCGTGAACTGCGTTCCGCCCAAGCGGCCGGCCTGCCGCCCGAGGTCGAGCAGCAGATCCGCTTTTATGCCGCCGCGCTCAGCGCACAAAAGCCTTTCGGCGGATCGGTCGCGATCGCCTTCGCTCCCGACAGCAATATCAACCGTGCGACCCGATCGGACACGCTGGGGACGATCATCGGCGACTTCACGCTGGATGAGGATGCCAAGGCCCGTTCGGGGCTGGGGCTCGCGCTGCGCGGACAGGCCTATTTTCGCACCGGAATCGACAAACGCTCGCAATTGCTCGTCCGTGCGTCGACCTATGCCAATCTTTACCGGGCCGAACAGTTCGACGACATCGCGCTGTCGATCCAGGCGGGCCCCGAATATGTATCGGGCAAGGACCGGATCAATATATCGGGCGAAGCGACATGGCGCTGGTACGGCCTCGATCCCTATAGTTTCTCCGCCGGTGCCGGCGCGACCTGGCAGCATCCGATGGGCCAAAAGGCACAGCTGCGCCTCGACGGCCGCATCGCCGACATAAACAACCGTCGCAACCGCTTGCAGGATGCGACCAACCTCCTGCTCGCAGCATCCTATGATCGGGCCTTTTCGGCGAAATTCGGCGGCGGCGTCCAGATCAGTGGCAACCGCGAAGCCGCGCGCGATCCCGGCTATTCGACGGCATCGGGCGGCCTCACAGCCTATCTCTTCCGCGAGTTCGGGCAAACGACGCTGACCGCGAGCGCTGGCTACAGCAGGCTCGAGGCCGACCAGCGGCTCTTTCTCTATCCGCGCCGACGCGTCGACGACCGGCTGCAAGCTTCGATTGGCGGCCATTTCCGCTTTCTGAAGATCGGTAGCTTTGCCCCAACAGTCAAAGTCGGCTGGGAACGGAATAAATCGACCGTTGAGATTTGGGACTATTCCCGTATCAGTGCAGAATTCGGCATAACGTCTGCTTTCTAAAGCGTATATTGCCGGGAAAAATGGAACAGGGGGGCCTGATCAAATGAAAAATCGCTTCGCGGCCGCTGCGTCGTCGCTTGTTATGGCTTTTGCGCTGTCCGCATGCGGCGGTGGCGGTGGAGGCGGCGTCAACAGCACGCCAACGCCTCCAACCCCGACTCCTACGCCTACGCCGACGCCGACACCGACGCCAACGCCAACGCCAACGCCAACGCCAACGCCAACGCCAACGCCAACGCCAACGCCAACGCCAACGCCAACGACGGCCAACGCCGATCTGATCAATCTTGCAAGCAGCGAGCGCTTCACCAACGACGCGGCAACCGGCACGGCCACGGTGCCACTCGACGGGTCGCTAGGGACGACCAATGCGGCCCGTGCGACGGTGACGATCGAATATTCGGCAACCGACCGAAGCTATACGGTGACGACCGACGGCCGTAGCCAGACATTCCGCCCAGCCGACATCGATGCGGCCCGAAGTTCGGCCGCCGCAACCGTCTATATCCGGACCAATGGCGGGACGGCAGATGTCCTCACCCTGACCAAGCCGGGAACCAGCGGCCGCCTGACTTATCAATATGTCGCGGGGGGCTTCTGGGAGCGCACGGTAAGCGGGGCAACATCGACCAGCGGATCGGTCGACGGCTTTGCCTATGGCGTCGAAACCCCTGATGCCGCCCTTCCCCGTTCGGGGACAGCCAATTACGGCATCGATCTGATCGGGGTGATGGGCTATCCCAATTCGGCGCCCTCGCCGCTCGCCGGGCGGGGGACGCTCTACGTCGATTTCGCCAAAGGCTCGATCGTCATCACGGGCGAGGCCGACGGGGGGACGACCTTCAACGGCACGGCGACGATCGCCAGCGCGAGCAACAATTTCTCGGGGCGGTTCGAATATTATTCGCTCGGGTCGATGACCGGGCAGATCGACGGACGCTTTTTCGGGCCCGGCGCGCAGGAAGTCGGCGCGGCTTGGCATGTCAAGAACAATGGCGGAAACGCAGCCGCCGGCATCATACTCGGCCGCAAAAATCCGGACACGCCCGTCAACAGCGATTTCGTCAATATAGCGAACAGCCAGTTCTTCGAAAATTCGGGAGTTATCCTGAAGGCGACCTACGCCAATGGCTCGAACAACAGCAGTAACAAATTGACGCAGGCGTCCGATTTCCTCGTGCATTATGACGCGGGCTACAAAAGCTATACGATCGTCGCCGGCGACAAGGCCGAGTTTTTCGGTCCCGACCGGGTACCCGACAATGCTGCCCCCGGCTCGCATTGGACCAAGGGAATCGGGACGACGCGCAGCACGCTGCAATTTCTCAATGGCGGCACCCACGTCACGGGCGCGCGCTACGTCTTTACCGACGGCGATGCGACCAGTTCGTTCGTGACATCGAATTTCTTCATCTACGGCTTCCCTACCGCGAACGCCGACATCGTCCGGTCGGGAACAAGTTTTTTCAAGAGCAGCATCGCGGGTTCGATGACCGATCAGGGGTATGACAGCCTGCTCGACATCGCCGGTCCCGGTGTGATCCAGGTCAATTTCGCGACCGGCGCCATCGACATTCGCGGCGCATTCGACATCGTCTACCGGCCGATTACGGGCCCGCGTGCCGTTGGCAACGGCTCCTATACCGGCACCGCGCAACTCGCGAGCAGCGCCAACAGCTTTACGGGTTCGATCGAACTCGCGGCAAGCGATACCTATCGCGGCGATCTGTCGGGCCGCTTCTATGGCCCCGCGGGGAAAGAGCTTGGCGCGATATTCAAGGCGAGCGACAGCGGCGGCGACGTCGCTGCGGGCACGATCACCGCTTCGCTCGACCCGTCCGCCAATGCGAGCACGAAAGCGCTCGCCGACCTCACGGAGACCACGGTCTTCATCAGCAGCAAGGCGCAGGCGGGGATCACGGTCGACCAACCGTCCGGTCGGCAATTTTCGCTCGGCCCGCCGTCGGTTTCGAGGACCGGATTACAGCCCCGCATTACCTATGACCCGCAAACGGGCAGCTATATCGTCCGCGAGTTCGGCGGCGACCATCAGGACCAGCTTCTGGAGACGCTGCGCTTCGGGACCGCCGATCGCGATACCGCCGCGAGCGATGCCAAATTCGATGTCTTCAATGTAGCGAGCGGCAATACGACGCATCGTATCAGCCTGCTTCGTCCGGGTGCCGGCAATCCAGCCATCCAGCTCACCTATGCAAGCTTCATCGGCCTCGTATCGAAGACCGTGGAAGGCGCACCGATCAATCGCGACACGACCCGGTACAGCTATTTCGCCTTGGGCACGCCGACGGCCGAAACGCTCATGCCGCGGTCGGGGACCGGTACCTACAACGGCCTCGCGACCGGCTATGGAACGGTTCGTGGTATCGGCTTTGCCGAATATGACATCAGCGGCACCAGCAAGCTGTCGGTCAACTTTACGTCGCTCGCCACCCAGCTCGACCTGACACTGGCCGGCCGCAATCTCGCCGACGGGACAAATTTCAACTTCGGCGATTTCATCTTCAACGGTGCGCTCGGCTATTCGCTCGTCGATGGACAGCGCCTCAATCAGATATCGATGGGACTCAAGCGAGACACGCTGCCGCCGGGTTCGAGCGGCGACGCATTTGGGCATCTCTACGGTCCCGCCGGGCAGGAGCATGTGACGCCGTTCGGCATGCAGGTCCGCGGCGCTGACGGGTCGGAGACCGTTATCGGCGGCGTTGCTTACGGCAAGCGCGACTGATCGAACTCCCGGATCGCAACGGCGGCCTTGTACGGCGCTGTTGCGGCCGAGCCTTTGCGTTCCTATCTTTGGGCGACGCGGCGAAGTCCGTTCGCGGCCTCTTGCGCCCTTAGAACAAATCTGGAACAAACCTCCCCCATGAGTCTCACCCATATTTCCGTGCGCGGCGCGCGCGAGCATAATCTCAAGGGCGTCAACGTCGACCTGCCGCGCGATGCGCTGATCGTCATCACCGGCCTGTCGGGCAGCGGCAAATCGTCGCTCGCCTTCGATACGATCTATGCCGAGGGGCAGCGGCGCTATGTCGAGAGCCTCTCGGCTTACGCGCGCCAGTTTCTCGAGATGATGCAAAAGCCCGATGTCGAGCATATCGACGGACTGTCGCCGGCGATCAGCATCGAGCAGAAAACGACGTCGCGCAACCCGCGCTCGACGGTCGCGACGGTGACCGAAATCTACGACTATATGCGCCTGCTGTGGGCGCGCGTCGGCATTCCCTATTCGCCGACAACCGGCGAGCCGATCAGCGCGCAGACGGTGACCGATATGGTCGACCGTGTGATGGAACTACCCGAAGGGACGCGCGCCTACCTGCTCGCCCCCGTCGTGCGCGGCCGCAAGGGCGAGTATAAGAAGGAACTCGCGCAGTGGCAGAAGGACGGCTTCACGCGCGTTCGCATTGACGGCGAATTCTACGAGATCGGCGAGGCGCCCGCGCTCGACAAGAAATACAAGCATGACATTGAGGTCGTCGTCGACCGTATTGCCGTCCGCGAAGGCCTTGGCACCCGCCTCGCCGACAGCTTCGAAACCGCGCTGAAGCTCGCCGAGGGGCTCGCCTATGTCGACCTTGCCGACGGTCCGGTTCCAGGCCGCGAAGAGGAAGACACCGGCGGCGCGATGAAGGGCGCGGGCATCCCCGCGAACCGGCTGATCTTCTCCGAGAAATTCGCCTGCCCGGTCTCGGGCTTCACGATCGCCGAGATCGAACCGCGGCTGTTCAGCTTCAACGCGCCGCAGGGCGCATGCCCCGCGTGCGACGGGCTCGGCGAGCGGCAGGAATTCGACCCCGACCTCGTCGTCCCCAACCATGCGCTCAGCCTGAAAAAGGGCGCGGTGGTGCCGTGGGCGAAATCGAACCCGCCCTCGCCCTATTATATGCAGGTGCTCGAAAGCCTCGGCAAAGCCTATGGTTTCGACCTCACTACGCCGTGGCAAGACCTGCCCGGCGAGGTTCAGCTGATCATCCTCTATGGCAGCGGGGGGAAGCCGGTCGAGCTGACCTTCAAGGACGGCAAGCGCAGCTACACGACGCACAAGGCGTTCGAGGGCGTGATCGGCAACCTCAACCGCCGCCTGCTCCAGACCGAAAGCGCGTGGATGCGCGAGGAGCTGAGCAAATATCAGGCGCCGCATCCGTGCGAGACGTGCCACGGCGCGCGCCTGCGTCCCGAACCGCTCGCGGTGAAGATCGCGGGCGAAGACATCAGCATGTCGGCGCAGCGCTCGGTCGCCGACGCGCTCGGCTGGTTCCGCACGCTCGACGCAAAATTGAACGACACGCAGAAGCAGATTGCCAAGGCGATCCTGAAAGAGATCAACGAGCGGCTCGGCTTCCTCAACAATGTCGGGCTCGATTACCTAAACCTCAACCGTACCAGCGGCACGCTCTCGGGCGGCGAGAGCCAGCGCATCCGCCTCGCCTCGCAGATCGGCAGCGGCCTGTCGGGCGTGCTCTACGTCCTCGACGAGCCGAGCATCGGCCTCCACCAGCGCGACAACGACCGGCTGCTCGCGACGCTGAAGCGCCTCCGCGATCTCGGCAATACCGTGATCGTCGTCGAGCATGACGAAGATGCTATCCGCCACGCCGACTATGTCGTCGACATGGGACCCGGCGCGGGTCTGCACGGCGGCGAAATCGTCGCCGAGGGTACGCTGGAAGAGGTGCTCGCGAACACGAAGAGCCTGACCGCCGCCTACCTCACCGGCGCGAAGAAGATCGAGGTTCCCAAGCATCGCCGCAAGGGCAACGGCTTCGATCTCGTGCTCAAGGGCGCGCGCGCGAACAACCTCCAGAATGTCACCGCGAAGATCCCGCTCGGCACCTTCACCTGCGTCACCGGCCTGTCCGGATCGGGCAAATCGAGCCTGATCATCGACACGCTTTATGCCAGCGCGGCGCGCGTGCTCAACGGCGCGCGGATGATCGCGGGGCCGCACGACAGCCTGAAGGGGCTGGAGCATTGCGACAAGGTGATCGACATCGACCAGTCGCCGATCGGCCGCACCCCGCGCTCGAACCCCGCGACATACACCGGCGCCTTCACGATCATCCGCGACTGGTTCGCGGGGCTGCCCGAGAGCCAGGCGCGCGGGTACAAGCCCGGGCGCTTCAGCTTCAACGTCAAGGGCGGGCGGTGTGAGACCTGCACCGGCGACGGGCTGATCAAGATCGAGATGCACTTCCTGCCCGACGTCTATGTGACGTGCGAGACGTGCCACGGCAAACGCTACAACCGCGAAACGCTCGAGGTGAAGTTCAAGGGCCACAGCATCGCCGACGTGCTCGACATGACGGTCGAGGATGCGGCGGAGTTCTTCAAGGCGGTGCCCTCGATCCGCGAAAAGATGGCGATGCTCGTCCGCGTCGGCCTTGGCTATATCAAGGTCGGACAGCAGGCGACGACGCTGTCGGGGGGCGAGGCGCAGCGCGTCAAGCTCGCCAAGGAATTGTCGCGCCGCTCGACCGGGCAGACGCTCTACATCCTCGACGAGCCGACCACCGGCCTGCATTTCGAGGATGTCCGAAAGCTGCTCGAAGTGCTGCAGGCACTCGTCGATCAGGGCAACAGCGTCGTGGTGATCGAGCATAATCTCGACGTCATCAAGACCGCCGATTATATCCTCGACCTTGGCCCCGAGGGCGGGGTCAAGGGCGGCGAAATCGTCGCCGCGGGCACCCCCGAGCAAGTGGTGAAGGAGAAGCGCAGCTTCACCGGTCAGTATCTGGCGCCATTGTTGAAGTAATTGCCGCCCCCAACCGCAGCGGACCCGATTGACAAGGCACTGACAGCCTTGCAAGTAACTTTCGGCCGCACTCTGCGGCTTGGGGGAAAATGGATGAATTACCTGAAGGGCGCGGCCGCTTTTGCGGTCTCTTTTGCCATGCTTTCAATTTCGGTTCAGGCGCAGGAAGCCGCGGCACCAGCGGCCGAGCCCGCCGCCGTCGCCGAACCTGCCGCCACGCCGGCAGCAATCCCGGCCGTCTTGGCGGTACCGGCGCTCGCCGTCGCGGCGCCGCCCGGCCTGATGCTGCCGTCCTATACCGAAGTGATCCTGACGCCCGATGCCGAGGCAAACAGCAAGAAATTGCGCGAGGGGCACACGATCCCGATGCACACTGTCTTCGACGTGATGCACAATGGCGTCGTCGTGATCCCGAAGGGCACGCGCGGCATGGGCACCGTGACCTGGCGCACCGGCAAGGGCGCGTTCGGCAAGTCGGCGAAGATGGAAGTCACCTTCAACGAACTGACGCTGCCCAACGGCCATCGCCTGCCGCTGGCGGGCATGCACCGGCAGGAGGGCGAGGGCAACACCGGCGCAGCGATCGGCGCAGCGATCGCGGTCGGCGTGTTCGGCGCCTTCGTCACCGGCAAGTCGGCGATCATCCCGAACGGCCAGCATCTGATGGCCCGCACGAACGAGACGCTGGCCTATGCCATCCCGGCGGGCGCAGTGATCATCCCGACCGCGCAGCTGGCACCCGCGGCGAGCGTTGCCGTAGTGACGCCCGCCGCCGCAGTGGCGCCCGCGGCCGAAGCGCCGGCCCCGGCGGCTGAAGCGCCGGCAGCGCCTGCGGCCGGCAGCACGCCGACCACCGACTGAACGGACCGAAGGAAGGGGGTCCCGAACCACATTTCGGGGCCTCCTCTCTTCGCGACTCCCGCTGGAGAAACCGCGCGGAGGCGGCTAGGCTGCACACCTGATTTGCGGCGGGAGTTTCATGCGATGCCCTTCGATCCTGTACGCCTTGCCCTTTCCTTCATCGCGGCGCTGCTGGCGGCGGGACCCGCATTGGCGGCGCCCGACGCGTCTTCGCCCGAAGCCGCGCTCGAAGCCTATGTCGACGGGCTGCGCACGGGGCGGGTCGAACGCCTGCAGGCGCTGTTCCTGCCCGACGGGCAATTCTGCACGCTGGCCGAAGGCGGCGCGACGCCGGTCGATTGCAAGCGTTTCGCCGAGGTGCTCGGCGACTGGGCGGCGCGGCCCGATCCCGCCGCGACCGGGCGTGTCCTTGACCGCCGCGACGCGACGCCGTCTATGAGCGCGGTCACCTATGAACTGCATTTCGGCGGCGACCGATACGTCGACCAACTGCTGCTCTATCGCACCGATGCCGGGTGGCGCGTCGTCGCCAAGACCACCGCGGTGCAATAGCTAACGCCACACCGCCGAGAGCGGGTAGAGCGCGATCAGCCAGATGAGGCAGGCGCATATGATGCGCCGGTCGCTTGCCCAGCTCGCCAGCGCCGCGACGGGGAAGAAGCTCCAGGTCTGAACGATCCTGCGCAGGTCGAAGGGCGGGAGGCCATCGAGCGCCGCGACGCTGGCGATCAGCGCGACGTTGCACAGCAAGATGCCACCGATCACCATGCGCCGGTGTTTGTCGAAATGGGCGTTCAGGTCGCTCCACGCCTCGGGATCGTCGGGAAAGATGAGGCTCGCCGCGACATAATAGATGGCGGTGACGAGGAAGCCGCCGAACAGTACCGGCCAGCTCAAAGGCAGCAGGTCGCGCATCGCCCAGCCGTACATCCAGAAGGTGACGACGTCGCACGACACGAACAGCCCGAGCAGCGCGGTCGGCCAGCCGATGCGGACGCGGTGGCTGGCCTTGAGCGCGCGCGCCAGCCCGCCAAGCCCCTCGGCGAGCGCGAGGCCGAGGATCAGCCCGAACAGCGAAAAGATGAATTCGAACCCGCTCATATGCCCCCGCATAGCCACCTTCGTCGATCGATCCGCCCTATCGCAACGGCGCGGCGGATCAAGCCTGTCCCGCGCGAGCCCGGCCGACGCGGGAGGCACGCCGCGATGCCCAAAGTTCAGCAAAGTTCAGCCTTGTGTGCCGATTTGCCGTTGCCCTGCCCCATGCGCGCGGCAAGCCTGGCCAAGGCGCCCGCCCCGCACGCCGGGCAGCAACCGTCGTTGTCGATGATTTGAAAGAGCCGGATGAAGGCTGGCACAGCCGAATAATGTAGGAAAGCGGTTTTTTCTGAAGCCCTTCCCTTCACAATTCTCGTCACCCTCGAACGAGACACGTGGCTCGTTCGACTTGATCCGGGGTCCATCGAGGCTGCCTGTATGGATGCCGGACCAAGTCCGGCATGACGAAGGAGGGTAGCTCCCGCCCGTCAGGAGGCGTACCGCCCCTACCCCATCAGTTTCGCGGTGATATCCTCGGCGGCATAAATCCGGATCACCGGCGGCTGCGGCGACAGCGCGCGCATTTCGGCGACGAAGGCGGCGGACGCGGGCACCGCGAAATGGGCGCGCACCGCGTCGATGCTCTTCCACTCCTCGACGAAGACGAGCCGCATCGCGTCCTCGACATCGACATGGCAATGATGCGCCACACACCCCGCCTCGCCGCGCGACCGCGCGCTATGCTCGGCGCCGAGCGCTATCATTCGATCGCGATGTTCGGGGGTCAGGATGACGTGACCGGTTATGAGGATCATTACGATACTCCTGTCACTTTCTTGCGCTTTCAAATCATCTATGCAAATTATCGGCGCAGGGAGAGAACCGATGCCACGTAATACGAGGGAAACTGTTAGCGCAAGTTTCCATTTCCTTGCTCGAAAACATCCGACTGATGCAGACAAATTTGTACCGATAACTCAAGATGAATTCGACGAGGTATTGAATGCGATCGAGATTCAGCCGGATTACGATGTCAACGACCCGGAACTATTCCCACAACTAAGGTGGGGATCATTGATCCCCATGCACTCATTCGAACGGGTTCAACCAAATCTGGCCTTTGGAACGTTCAAAGCACCTATACGGGACACTCATTTGATAACTCTGAAAAGGGAAAGATTTCCGCCCAAAGTATAAATCAGAGGCAGTTTCAGTATCTCATATACCTATCTAAGTCAGGAAAAGTTTATCTCGGATGCCAGTATCTAGGAAACTACGGCGGCTACGCATATCTAGCCGACGCCATTAAAAGAAAATTTAGCAATATAAAAAAATTAGAAACCCATTCCTTCCGCACTGACAATATTGACCTTAAAGATGTCAGAGCAAAAGAAGTTAGAGTTACTGTATCTCAGAACGGGAAAGACATCACAAAAGGCAACATATTTAAAGGAAGAAACCTTATTGTTGCAAAAAGACAGAACAATGATGAGACTTTTGAAGAAGATGTAAATGGATCCATCCTGTCCCTGTTTGGGCAGAATATGAGTAGCAAGAAAAAGAAGCTGGCCGAGTATGTCAATCAGAGTGGAATGTACCACGTTTTAGATGAAGACATAGAAGACTGCGTCATTGTCGCAGACATTGGAAAGCTTCAAAAGACCATATATCTTTTTGACAACTCCGGATTCGTAACAAAATTCTTCATTGATGTTAAATTGAACGATGATGGACATCCGCCGCAAGCGGGCACACGCGCAAAAATGAAGGACATTCTCCAAAGTCAGATTATCGCGAAAACGGAAGCGATATGAACGTCCGCGATATAATTACCCGCCACAATAGAACGTTTTATCGCTTCGATGATAAAACTAAACGGTGCGTCGCTTGCAGATATGCGATGCTGTTCGTCATTTCTATTGCCTATGCAATTATTATAGGAAAAATTCCCCTAGACGCGAAAACTAACGTAATAACTACGTTTTCAATATTACTTGGATTTGGATTTAGCGTAATATTTTTTCTTGGAACGGAAAATAAATCTGAAAACTCTCATAGCATATACCTAGAAGATGCTGAAATTGAGAATAGAAAAGCCACAGTCCGGAAGGAACTATTTTACAACGTATCATATTTCAATATTCTTGCACTATTCTCGATATTTACGATAATAATGACCATGATCCCACTTGTTAGAATCGCGAAATTTGAAGTTTTGACGGGTTTTTGGGGCACGTATGAAGAGCTTACTGTTAGAACAGGAATCGCTATTTCGACATTCTTATGTCTAGAGAGTTTTTATTCCTTCTACTGGGTTCTCAGGAAAGTCACATACCTCTTCGATAAAAAGTTCGGCAATTCCTAGCTGAGACAGGAAACGCCTTCCATGACACATATATGACATTCCCTGTCACATACACGTCACACAACTCCCCCAAATGGCCCTCAGCGAGTCGCCGCGGGGGTGGTGGCTTGGATCGGTAACGACCCCCTCAACAGGATTACCCCATGCTGCAGAAATTCGCTCCCCGGTTGCTTGGCGTCGCTGGTGCCGCGACGTGCGCGCTGGCGCTTTCCGCGTGTCAGGATCAGGCGTCTTCGGGCGGCGGTGCGCGCGATTATATCAGCGCGGTCGGTTCATCGACCGTCTATCCCTTTGCCACCGCGGTCGGCGAGAAATTCGCCGAAGCGACGGGCAACAAGACCCCCAAGATCGATAGCACGGGCACCGGCGGCGGCTTTGAGCGTTTCTGCTCGGGCGTCGGCGGCGACACCCCCGACATCGCGAACGCATCGCGCCGCATCAAGAAGAAGGAATTCGACACCTGCGCCGCGAACGGCGTGAAGGACATCGTCGAAATCCAGGTCGGCATCGACGGCATCGCATTGGGCGAAGCATCGCGCGGCCCCGGCTTCAAGCTGTCGGAAGAAGATGTTTACAAGGCGCTGGCCGCCAACCCTTATGGCAAGCCGAACACCGCGAAGACGTGGAAGGACGTGAACCCCGCGCTTCCCGCGGTCGCGATCTCGGTCTTTGGTCCGCCGTCGACCAGCGGCACCTATGATGCGTTCAAGGAGCTGATCCTCGGCAAGGGCTGCGACGCCAATGCAGAGATGAAGGCGCTGAAGGACAGCGACAAGGACAAGCATGAGGCGACCTGCACCACGCTGCGCGGCGCGCCTTATTATGTCGAGCAGGGCGAGAATGATAACCTCATCATCTCGAAGCTCGACAAGAACCCGACCAGCCTCGGCATCTTCGGCTTCAGCTATCTCGATGCCAACAAGGACAAGATCAAGGCCGTCCCGGTTCAGGGCGTCGCGCCGACTTACGCGGCGATCGCCGACGGCAGCTACCCCGGTTCGCGTCCGCTCTTCATCTATGTGAAGAAGGCGCATGTCGGCGTCGTCCCCGGGCTCGCCGAATATGTCGCCGAGTTCCTGAAAGGCGCGGGCGAAGGCGGTTACCTCAACGCCAAGGGCCTGATCGTGTCGCCGAAGGCGATCGCCGACACGGCAGCGGCGAACGGCAAGGGCATGACCGCGCTGAACGGCGCCGAGCTCAAGTAAGTTTCCTCCCGCTGGTGGCCGGGCGGGTTTGCCCGGTCCGGCCACCGTCTTTTGATTGTTGCAGGATGGATATCGCGACGTGACCTTTAACGCCGCCGCCCTTTTGCTTTTGATTGCGGGTCTCGCGCTGATCGGCTGGCTGGCCGGCCGTGCGCGGTCGAACCTGCTTGCGGGTCGCGCGGGCACCAAGCTGCATTCGCGCCCGCAATATCATGGCTGGTATGTCGCGCTATGGCTGTTCGCCCCCGCGGCGCTGTTCCTTGCGGTGTGGGCGAGCGTGTCGCCCGCGCTGATCACCAACCAGGTGCTGACGAGCGAGGCGGCGCAGAGCCTGCCCGCGTACGGGTTCGAGCGCGGCGCGGTGCTGTCCGACGCGCGCAATGTCGCGCTGGGCAATCAGGCCAAAGTGCGGATGCCCGCCGCGGCACCGCTGGTGAAGCCCTACGCCGACGCCGCCCACAAATATGCGTGGATCGGTATCGCCGCGATGCTCGCGCTGGCGCTCGCGGGCGGGCTGTACGCTTTCACGCGGATCAAACCCGATTTCCGGGCGCGGACGCGGGTCGAAAAGATCGTGATGCTGGTGCTGCTGCTCGCGTCGCTGGTCGCGATCCTCACGACCTTCGGCATCGTGCTCTCGCTGCTCTTTGAATCGATCCGTTTCTTCCGCCTCGTCTCGCCCGCCGAACTCTTGTTCGGCACCGAATGGGCGCCGACGAGCGGGGCGCCGCAGCCCGATACCTTCGGCGGCATCCCGCTCTTCTGGGGCACGATCCTGATCGGCGCGATCATCGCGATGATCGTCGCGATCCCGATCGGGATGATGACCGCGGTCTACCTCACCCAATATGCCGCGCCGGTGGTGCGCAAATGGGTGAAGCCGATCCTCGAAATCCTCGCGGGCGTGCCGACGGTCGTTTACGGCTATTTCGCCGCGCTGACCGTCGCGCCCGCCTTGCGCGAATTCGCGGTGATGCTCGGTATTCCCAACGCCTCGACCGAAAGCGCGCTCGCCGCGGGTATCGTGATGGGGGTGATGATCATCCCCTTCGTCTCCTCGATGGCCGACGACAGCATCAACGCGGTGCCGCAGGCGATGCGCGACGGCTCGCTCGCGCTCGGCGCGACGCCGAACGAGACGATCCGCCAGGTGCTGATCCCCGCCGCGCTTCCGGGCGTGATGGGCGGCATCCTGCTCGCGGTCAGCCGCGCGATCGGCGAGACGATGATCGTGGTGATGGCCGCGGGCCTGTCCGCCAACATGACCGCCAACCCCTTTGCCAGCGTCACCACGGTGACCGCGCAGATCGTCAAATTGCTCACCGGCGACCAGGAGTTCGACAGCGCGAAAACGCTCGCCGCCTTCGCGCTCGGCCTCGTCCTCTTCATCGTCACGCTGCTGCTCAACATCGTCGCGCTGCGCATCGTCAAAAAGTATCGTGAAGCTTATGAATAGGCAGACCGCCCCCACCGACTGGAAAGGCGCCGTGATGCAGACCCGCATCGCGAAGCGCTACGCCGCCGAACGCCGCTTCAAGCTGTTCGGGCTGGGCGCGGTGCTGCTCTCGGGCGCTTTCCTCGCCTTCCTGCTCTTCGTCATGGTCGGCAACGGCGCGCGCGGCTTCATGTATACGCATGTCGCGGTGCCGGTCGATTTTAAGGCGATGCCGCTGACGGTCGACATGGCGCGGCTCGGCGATGCCGACGCCGATCAGGTGATTGCGAACGCAGGCCTGTCCGACATCGTCGCCTTTGCCGCCGACGAGGCGCTGGGGACCGACGGATCGAAGCTCATCAGCGAAAATGCCTGGAAAGAGGTTCGCAGCGCGATCAAGGACGATCCCGAATTGCTGAACGGCAAGACGGTGTTCGAACTGCCCGCCTCGTCCGAAGTCGACATCGCCGCCAAGGAAGGCGCCAAGGGCGCACTCGGCGCGAAGGTCGACGCGCTGGAGAAGGACGGCAAGCTGTCGACCGGCATCCACTGGCCCTTCTTCAAGAACGCCGACGCCACCGATCCCGCGGTCGCGGGCATCTGGGGGGCGCTCAAGGGTTCGGTGCTGACGATCTTCATCGCCTTCCTGATCGCCTTCCCGACCGGCGTGCTCGCGGCGCTGTATCTGGAAGAATATGCGCCGAAGAACCGCTGGACCGACCTGATCGAAGTGTCGATCAACAATCTTGCCGCGGTGCCCTCGATCATCTTTGGCCTGCTCGCGCTCGCGGTGTTCATCAACTGGTTCGGGCTGTGTCAGGCGAGCCCGCTCGTCGGCGGCTTGACGCTCGCGCTGATGACGATGCCGGTGATCGTGATCGCCAGCCGCAACGCGATCAAGTCCGTGCCGCCATCGATCCGCGATGCGGCGCTGGGCGTGGGCGCAAGCCCGGTGCAGGTCGTGTTCCACCATGTCCTGCCGCTCGCGCTGCCCGGCATCCTGACGGGCACGATCATCGGCATGGCGCGCGCGCTAGGCGAGACCGCGCCGCTGCTCCTCGTCGGCATGCGCGCCTTTATCGGCGACGTTCCGGGCGGCATCTGCTCGCCCTCGACCGTGCTGCCGATGCAGATCTTCCTCTGGTCGGACGAAGTCGACCGGGGCTTTGTCGAGAAAACCTCCGCCGCGATCATCGTGCTGCTTATCGTGCTGCTGTCGATGAACGCCTTTGCGATCTATCTTCGCAACAAATTCGAAAAACGCTGGTGATCATGACCCAAGACGACCTGACCATTACCGACCCCAAGATGAAGGCGCACGGCGTCAACGTCTTCTATGGCGAGAAACAGGCGATCAACGATGTGTCGATCGATGTCGGCACCGACCTGGTCACCGCCTTTATCGGCCCGTCGGGCTGCGGCAAGTCGACCTTCCTGCGTTCGCTGAACCGGATGAACGACACGGTCGCCAGCGCGCGGGTGACGGGCCAGATCGAACTCGACGGCGAGGATATCTATGCGCCGTCGATGGACGTCGTGCAGCTGCGCGCGCGCGTCGGCATGGTGTTCCAGAAGCCGAACCCCTTCCCCAAGTCGATCTATGACAATGTCGGCTATGGCCCGCGCATCCACGGGCTCGCGCCGAACAAGGCCGACCTCGACGTCATCGTCGAGCGCGCGCTGGTGCGCGCCGGCCTGTGGGACGAGGTCAAGGACCGCCTTCAGGAAAGCGGCACCGCGCTGTCGGGCGGCCAGCAGCAGCGCCTGTGCATCGCACGCGCGATCGCGGTCGACCCCGAAGTCATCCTGATGGACGAGCCCTGCTCGGCGCTCGACCCGATCGCGACCGCGAAGATCGAGGAGCTGATCCACGAGCTGCGCGGCAAATATGCTATCGTGATCGTCACGCACAATATGCAGCAGGCGGCCCGCGTGTCGCAGCGCACCGCCTTTTTCCACCTCGGGACGCTGGTTGAATATGGGAAGACCACCGACATCTTCACCAACCCGAAGCAGGAACGCACCAAGGACTATATCACTGGCCGCTACGGTTAAGCCGCAGCCAAAAGGACAAGAGTGATGGCACTAACGAACGATCATACGGTCAAAGCCTTCGACGAGGATCTGAACCGCCTGCGCGGCCTGATCAGCGAAATGGGCGGCCGCGCCGAACAGGCCCTGCTGCAGGCGATGACCGCGCTCAACATGGGCGACCTCGAACTCGCCGCGCAGGTCGTGCGCGACGACAAGAAGATCGACGCGCTCGAAAGCGAAGTCGAACAGCTCGCGGTCCAGACTATCGCGCTCCGCGCGCCGATGGCCGACGACCTCCGCGAAATGATCGCGGCATTGAAGATCGTCTCGGTGGTCGAACGCATCGGCGACTATGCGAAGAATATCGCCAAACGCGTCGCGCTGATGGACCAGACGCGCTCGATCGAGGCGATCCCCCTCCTCATTTCGATGTCGAACATCGTCGTCGAGCTGGTCCACGACGCGCTCGACAGCTTCGCGGCGCGCGACGCCGAACTCGCGGTACGCGTCACCGTTCGCGACAAGAATGTCGATGATTTCTACAACAGCATCTTCCGCACGCTCGTCACCTTCATGATGGAAAATCCGAAATATATCTCGGAGAGCGCGCACCTTCTGTTCGTCGCCAAGAACCTCGAGCGCATGGGCGACCATGCGACGAACATCGCCGAGATGGTCTATTATGTCGTCACCGGCGAACATATGGAGGAACGCGAGCGCGGCGAGCAGCCTGAAGATGGCGCCGCGGAGCAGGAGCAAGGCTGATGCCGCAGCCCGATCTGTTGCTGATCGAGGATGACGAGGCGATCGCCGAACTCATCGTCTGGCATTTCGCCCGCGAAGGTTTTTCGGTCCGCCAGACCCCCGATGGCGAGCAGGCGCTCGTCCTCGTCGAGGAACGCGTGCCCGACATCGTCCTGCTCGACTGGATGATCGAAAGCCTGCCCGGCATCGAGGTCTGCCGGCGCCTGCGCCGCAACCCCAAGTCGGCCAACGTCCCGATCATCATGCTGACCGCACGCGGCGAGGAAGAGGATCGCATCCGCGGCCTCGAAACCGGCGCCGACGACTATGTCACCAAGCCGTTCAGCCCCCGCGAACTCGTCGCGCGCGTATCGGCGGTGCTCCGCCGGCTGCGCCCCGCGCTTGCCGGCGAAATGCTGACCTATGCCGACATCGAGCTCGACTCGGTCGCGCACAAGGTTGTGCGCAACAGCCAGATCGTCGCGATGGGGCCGACAGAATTCCGCCTGCTCCGCCACTTCATGGAGCATCCGGGCCGTGTCTTCTCGCGCGGGCAATTGCTCGACAGCGTCTGGGGGCAGGACAGCGACATCGAACTGCGTACCGTCGACGTCCATATCCGGCGTTTGCGCAAGGCGATCAACCTGCCCGGCACCAGCGACATCATCCGTACCGTGCGTTCGGCGGGTTATGCGCTCGATTCGGGCAAGAGCGTCTGACCCAAACTCGCTTAACCGAGCAGGCTCAGGGCGACGACGATCGCAACGATCGTACCGGCGAAAAGGCCGAGTGCGATCCAGAGCAAGCGCAGCGATGCTTCGACCGATGCGGCCACGGTCACCCACCCGCTTGCGAAGAATAGCGCGGCGCGCCGATTTCTTGCGCGTCCGACCTCGCCGCATGCTATAGCCTCCTTTCGGGACAATGGTCGGCGACGCCGATGGAGCTTGCCCCCGATTTGGTTGCCGACAAGGCCGCGTCCTGCGGTCCGGGCGACCGGGAAGGCGCGCCGCATGGCTGCCGATATACCCTCTATCAACCTGGGCCGCACGCTGGGGCTCGCGGTCGTGCTCGCGTCCGACGCGCCGCTGCTGCTGCTCGACGAAAAGCTGGCGATCGTCGCGGCGAGCGACAACTTCTGCGCCGCCTTCGGCATCGACCCCCATACCGTCACCGGCCAGACGATCTATGACCTCGACTATCATCATTGGGATTTGCCGCGGCTGCACTCGCTGATCGACGCGACGCTGTCGGGTGCCGCGGAGGTCGAGGCGTATGAGATGGAGATCGAGACCAGCGCCGGCGCGGAGCGTTGTGTCGTGATCAAGGCGCAGCGGCTCGACTATGGCGACATCCACCACACGCGGATGCTCGTCACGGTGATCGACGTGACCGACGCACGCGCGAGCGAGAAGCGGCAGAAATCTTTGGTCCAAGACAATGCCGCACTGCTGCACGAGATGCAGCACCGCGTCGCCAACAGCCTGCAGATCATCGCGAGCATCTTGATGCAGAGCGCGCGCAAAGTGCAATCGAGCGAGGCGCGCGGCCATTTGAGCGACGCGCATCAACGCGTGATGTCGATTGCGACGCTGCAACGCCACCTCGCCGAATCCGGGGGCGGCGCGGTCGAGCTCGAACCCTATCTGGCGCAACTATGCGCCAGCATCGGGGCGTCGATGATCTATGACCGCGAGCAATTGACGCTGACCACCCACGTCGATCCGGTGTCAATCGGCGGCGATGTGTCGGTCAGCATGGGTTTGGTCGTCACCGAACTGGTGATCAACGCGCTCAAGCACGCCTTTCCGGGCGGCCGTCACGGCCATGTCGTCGTCGGCTATGTCGCACAAGGCAACGACTGGACGCTGTCGGTGTCCGACGACGGGGTCGGCATGGCGGAAGACGCCGAACGCTCGCGCGCCGGGCTGGGCACGCGCATCGTCCAGGCGCTCGCCAAGCAATTGGGGGCGGAGGTCGCAGTTGAGAACGTAGCTCCGGGGACGCGCGTGTCGCTGACCCACACGGCGCAGATCGCGCGGCGGGTCGCCGCGAACGACGAGGCGCACATCGCCGCGGTGTGATTTCCCCTCCCGCGAATGGAGAGGAAGTTCAGGGAGACCCGGAAACTCCGCTAACCGATCCAAAGCGGACACCCGGATCAGAAATCGACCTGCGTGCGCAGCCCGAACGTGTCGGCCGTATAGCTGCGGTCGCCCGTCGCGGTCGCGACGCGCGCGTCGTCAAGCCACACCTTGCCGTAGTTGGCGGTGATGCGGATATAATCGATCGGCGACCACACGAGCCCGATCAGCGCGGTCTTCTGCTGCCCGCCGACGATGCCCGCGTCATTGAGATCGAGATAGTCGTAGCGCGCGTTGACCTCGATCGCGCCGATCCCTCCGGCGTTGATCGGCTTCGACGGCTTGAGGCGATCGAACGCGCCATCCTTATACCCGCGCACGTCGCCGCCGGTCAGCACCATGCCGACCTCGGCATAGCCGCCGAAGAAGGTCGGGTCGGCGGCGGCGGTGCTGCGCTTGACTGTCTGCCAATAAGCTTCGCCCGCGGCGTGGAACGGTCCGGCGATCACCGCGCCCTCAAGGCCGAGACCACGCTCGCTCGATATGTCGATCAGCCCCGAGTCGACCAGCCGCACGTCGGTCGTATGCACGAAAGGACGCGCGCGATAGCGGTTCGTCGCCGCGGGGTCGTTGGGGTCGCGGTAATGGCCCGAGGCGGCAAGGTGAAGCTGGGCCTTGCCAAGCTTTGGCATGAACACGACGCGGCCGTCGACGCTAAGGCTGTGGTTGCTGTCAGTGAGGTCGGCAGTATTGTCGCCGAACACACCGCCCTGCAACAGTACAGCCTTGCCCTTATATTGCGCCGACAGGCCGACACGGCGCTCGAAACCGAACGCCTGCGTAAAGGCCGCGCGCTCGGTGAAGCTGGTAAACAGGTCGCTCGTCATGTCGTCGAGCGACCAGAAGGGCTTGATCTGGCCCGCGGTAACCGACAGCGGCCCGGTGCCATAGGCCAGATAGACATCGGTCAGCTCGACGCTGCTGTTCGCGATGTCGGCCTCGACGCGGTACGAAAAGCCGCCCGGGATCTTGCCGTCGACGCCCAGATAGACACGGCGGAATTCGGTCGCGGTACCGCCGCGGATGCCCGTGACACCCGCCGGCGCGTCGATGCTCGCGACGTCGAGCTGGATGCGGCCGCGCGGCTTGAAGCTCCAGCCGTCGGCGGTCTTGATCTCGGGCGCGCCTTTCCAGCTGATCTCGGTCGCGGGTTTCGCGGTCACCGAAGGCGGCGCGGGCGTCGCCACCGGTGCCGGTGCGGGTGCCGGCTGCGCGGTCGCGGTGTCGAGCCGCGTTTCGAGCGTCTGGACCTGCGCCTTCAGCGCCGCGATTTCGGCACGCAGCTGCGCCGCCTCCTCGGCCGTCATCGCCTGAGCGTGGGCGGCGGTCGGCAAACTGAACATCGACGTTGCCAGCAAGGCGGCGGTGATAGCGTGGCGCATGGGTTGCTCCGTTGCGAAAGGTGACAATCTGACGGCGCTGCTATGACGCTTACGTGACAGATGCACGTCATTTGGATGACATTTTTGTTGCACATGTCGTTTTTCGCACCCTCTTGCCAGCGGGGTGCGAACGGCTAAGGACGTTCCAGTTTTTTCGGGCAACCTTTTACCGGGCGGCCCCTTCCGGGAGACCATCATGACGATCAAATTTGACGGCCGTGTTGCTATTGTTACAGGCGCCGGCGGCGGCCTTGGCCGCGCCTATGCGCTCGAATTGGCGCGGCGCGGCGCCAAGGTGGTCGTCAACGACCTCGGCGGATCGCGCGATGGTACGGGCCATTCGGACGCGGCGCTGCAGGTTGTCGAGGAAATCCGCGCCGCGGGCGGCACCGCGATCTCGAACGGCGGCAGCGTCACCGAATACGACCAGATGGTCGAAATGGTGGCCAAGGCGAAGGAAGAATGGGGCGGCGTCCACGTCCTGATCAACAACGCCGGCATCCTGCGCGACAAGAGCTTCGCCAAGATGGAGCCCCAGGATTTCGACCTGGTGTTGAAGGTGCATGTCAGCGGCAGCGCCAACGTCACCAAGGCGTGCTGGGACCTGATGCGCGAACAGGCATACGGCCGCATCCTGATGACCGCATCGTCGACGGGCCTTTATGGCAATTTCGGTCAGGCCAATTATGGCGCTGCAAAGCTCGGCCTTGCTGGCCTTACCAAGACGCTCCACCTCGAAGGCGCGAAATACAACATTCGCTGCAACACGATCGCACCGGTCGCGGGCACGCGCATGACGGAAGACATCTTCCCCGCCGAGCTGTTCGAGAAGTTCACCCCGGAGAATGTCGTTCCGGCGGCGCTCTATCTGGTCAGCGAAGACGCCCCGACCAACATGATCGTCGGTGCGGGCGCGGGCGCGTTCCACGCCGCCTATGTCACCATGACCCCGGGCGTCGCGCTGCCCGAGGGCGAGCGCACGCCCGAAGGCGTCGCCGCAGCGTGGGAGAAGATCATCGATCGCAATGGCGAAATCGTCCCGCAGTCGGGCAGCGAACAGTCGATGAATGTCATGAAGGCATTGATGGCGCTGGGCTGAACCCTTCCGTCACCCCGGCGCAGGCCGGGGTGACGAATAGCACACCGCCACGCTGTATTGACACACTAACACGCCCATGCCATAGACATCGCGGGGCAAGGGGATCGGACAGAAGGACGACCCCGATGTATAGTGAAACCGACCTGCAAGCTGCGGTCGATGCAAAGGTACTGACGCCGGAGGCCGCGCTGGCTTTCCGGTCGCATATTGCATCGGTGCGCGCCGCCCCCGGAGCGGATGAGGAATCATTCCGCCTTATCACTGGCTTCAACGATATTTTCGTCAGCATCGCGGCGGTGATCCTGCTCGTCGCGGTCGGCTGGATCGGCGCCTCGATCCATACCGCGCTCGGCGGCGCCTTCGTCGCCGGCTCGGCATGGTTCCTCGCCGAATATTTCACGCGCAAACGCCGCATGGCATTGCCCAGCATCGTCCTCGTCCTCGCATTTGCGGGCGGCGTGTTCGCGACGATGGTCGGCTTCCTCGTCGAGCATGGCGAATCGATCTTCGGCAGGGACGTGGGCGAGACGACCGGCGCGATCCTCATCGGCGTCATGGCGCTCGTGACCGCCGGCGCGACCTGGGCGCACTGGAAGCGTTTCATGGTGCCGATCACCGTCGCCGCCGGAACCGCCGCGCTCGCCGCGACCGCGGTCGCACTGGTGCTCGCGATTACCGGAATGCCCAGCCCCGACGGCACGCTGCCGATGGTGCTGGTGCTGATCGCCGGGCTTGGCGTCTTCGCGCTCGCCATGTGGTGGGACCGCAGCGACCGGGTACGCCAGACGCGCCGCAGCGACGTCGCCTTCTGGCTCCACCTGCTCGCCGCGCCGATGATCGCGCACCCGATCTTCCACCTGCTCGGCGTTACGCGCGGCGACGACATCGGCAGCGCTGCGGCGGTGATGGTGATCGGCGTCTATATCCTGTTCGGCCTGATCGCGCTCGCGATCGATCGCCGCGCCCTGCTCGTCTCGGCGCTCGCCTATGTGCTGTTCGCGATGACGCAGCTGTTCAACACCTTTGGAGCGGTCGAACTCAACGTCGCGCTGACGGCCTTCGTGATCGGTTCGGCGCTGCTGCTGCTCTCGGCCTTCTGGCAAAATGCGCGGGCGGTGGTGGTCGGCTTCCTGCCCGACAATCTGGCGAACCAGCTGCCCGCGACGATCCGTCCGGTCAGCCCGATACCAGCTTCATAAGCTTGCGTTCGACGGGGGCGAGCACGTTCGACAGCTCGTCCCCGCGCTTCAGGATCGCCCCGGCTTCGGAGACAAGGGCCCACATGCCCTGCCGGCTCCGCAAGGCGGGGCGTTTTTCTATGCGATATTCAGGGCGCTCGGCGGCGCGGCGAAAGGCCGAGAAGATCGCGGCGTCGCGGTGGAAATCCATCGCATAATCGCGCCAGTGCCCCGCAGCGACCATGCGGCCGTAGAGATCGAGGATGCGCATCAGTTCGGGGCGCTCGAAGCCGGTCTGCTGCGGTGCCGCCCTATTCGCGAACGGCAAAGGCGTTACCGTTCCCATCAGGCGCCGGTCCGGCTCCCTTTGCGCCGCGGCGCTTCATCGTCGGCCGCGAGTTCGCGTTCGTCGAGCAAGGCCTTCAGCTGCTTCTGCATCTGGTCGAGCTGGCATTGCAACAATTCGACCTTCTGCGTCGCGGGGTCGAAATTCTCGCTGCACGACGTGCCATAGGGCACAAACTCGCGGGCATATTCGGTCGCGTCGAGCAGGGTCGAGCGCGCGGGAATGCCGACCATCACCGCGCCTTCGGGCACGTCCTTGGTCACCACCGCATTGGCGCCGACGCGCGCACGCGCGTTGACGGTGACCGGTCCGAGGATCTGGGCGCCCGATCCGACGATCACATCGTCGGCGAGGGTCGGATGGCGCTTGCCGCCGATACCGTTCGCGGGGTCGGTGCCGCCGAGCGTCACGCCCTGATAGATCGAGACATTATCGCCGATCTCGGCGGTCTCGCCGATGACGACGCCAAAGCCGTGATCGATGAACAGATGCTCGCCGATTTGCGCGCCGGGATGGATGTCGATCGCGGTCAGGAAGCGCGACAGGTGATTGACGAAGCGCGCGAGGAAAAACAGCCGTGCTTCGAACAGCCAGTGCGCAATGCGGTGCATGCCGACCGCCAGCAGACCCGGATAAAGCAGAATTTCCCAGCGCGATCGTGGCGCAGGATCGCGCGCCTTGATCGAATCGAGATAGGCGATCAGCCCGTTGAACATTCAATGTCCCCTGCGACCCTATTTTGTACCGGACAAGATAGATGTTCGGGCGCGGCATTTCCACCCCCGGAGCATTTTTATCGTCAGCGGCCGAACAGGCCGAGACGCAGCAAGAGCATAGCCTCGCTCCGAAAATGCCGCTCGCCACCGTAGCTCGCTATCATGCCGGCCCAGCGGTCGAGCATCAGAAGCGACCGATTTCGGCCAAAAACCCTGCGCGACGGCGCATCCAGCGCCTTTGCCTGACCGAGCAGATCGCGGGCTTCGGCCTCGCCTTCCTCGACACCCGCACCCCAGACCAAACCCCAGCGCTTTCCGCCAGCTTCGCCGCCGCCGGACAGCGCAAAAAGGTGTCCGCCAAAGCTTTCTGAGGCCGCGCGTCGGTCACTGGCGCTCTCGGCGAGCAGCATCGCTTCGGCGGCATCGACCAATGCATCAAGGCCGCTTTGCCCCGCCCACGTCGCCTGAAGCTCGGCGAGCAGCGGCTCGCCCTTCGGCAGTGCGTCCGGATCGCTCGCGATCAGCGCCGCCATGTCGCGCCACCATGCGAGCTTGATCTGCCCGATCAGCGGCTCGCGCGCATCAAGCAACAGCTTGGTCAGCCGTGCGGCCAGGCCCCACAGCGCCGACAGCGCCGCGCGCCGCGCGTGCGGTACGGAGACCAGCACGCGCGGATCGCGCATATCGGGATAGAAAGCCGCCTCCGGATCGTCAGGCGCGATTGCGAACCGCCTTCACGGCTGCAACGACGCGCGGCGTATCGATCAGCGCGGCCCTTTCGAGATTATGCGCATAGGGCAGCGGCACATCCTCGTTGCACACACGCATAACGGGGGCGTCGAGGTCGTCGAAGCCATGCTCCATCGCGACCATCGCGAGTTCGCTGGCGATCGAACAGACCGGCCAGCCTTCCTCGACGATGACGAGGTGGTTCGTCTTCTTGAGGCTCGCGAGCACGGTCGCGGTGTCGAGCGGACGCAGCGTGCGCAGATCGATCACCTCGGCGTCGATGCCCTCGCCCGCCAGCTCGTCGGCGGCTTCGAGCGCGAGCCCGACGCCGATCGAGTAACTGACGATGGTGACGTCGCTGCCCTGACGCATGATCCGCGCCTTGCCGATCGGCAGGACGAAATCGTCGACCTCGGGAACGTCGAAGCTGCGGCCATAGAGCAGTTCGTTTTCAAGGAAGACGACGGGGTCCTCGGTGCGGATCGCTGCCTTCATCAGCCCCTTGGCATCGGCGGCGTCGTACGGCGCGATCACGATCAGGCCGGGAACGCTGGCGTACCAGGGCGCAAAATTCTGGCTGTGCTGCGCCCCGACGCGCGCCGCGGCGCCGTTCGGACCGCGGAAGACGATCGGACAGCGCATCTGGCCGCCCGACATATAGTTGGTCTTCGCCGCCGAGTTGATGATGTGGTCGATCGCCTGCATCGCGAAGTTGAAGGTCATGAACTCGATGATCGGCTTGAGGCCGCCCATCGCCGCGCCCGCACCGAGACCGGCGAAACCATATTCGGTGATCGGCGTGTCAACGACGCGCTGCGCGCCGAATTCTTCGAGCAGGCCCTGTGTGACCTTGTATGCGCCCTGATATTCGGCGACTTCCTCGCCCATCACGAAGACGCGGTCGTCCTTCCGCATTTCCTCGGCCATCGCGTCGCGCAAAGCTTCGCGGACGGTCAGGCGAACCATGGCGGTGCCTTCAGGAATTGCCGGGTCCGACGCGCGCTCGGCGGCAGCGGGCGCTGCAGCCGGAGCGGCGGCGGGCGCGGGAGCGGGAGCGGGTGCCGGCGCTTCGGCCTTTGGTTCGGGTGCAGCAGCCGGTGCGGCGGCAGTCGCCGGAGCGGCCGCTTCCTCACCCTCGCCCGTGATCGTGGCGATCACGGTGCCGACCTTCACATTGTCGGTGCCCTCGGCGACGAGAATCTGGCCGATCGTGCCCTCGTCGATCGCTTCGAATTCCATCGTCGCCTTGTCGGTTTCGATCTCCGCGAGAATGTCGCCCGACTTCACCGTGTCGCCTTCCTTGACGAGCCATTTGGCGAGCGTGCCTTCTTCCATCGTCGGCGACAGCGCCGGCATTTTCAATTCGATGGCCATCTCAATATTGCTCCACCAGCACGTCGGTATAAAGTTCATGAAGTTCGGGTTCGGGCGCGCTTTCCGCAAAGTCCGCGGACTCGGCGACGATCGCGCGGATTTCCTTGTCGATTTCCTTGAACTTGTCTTCGGTGATGCCCGCATCGGTCATCAGCTTCTTCAGATGTTCGATCGAATCGGACTTGTCGCGCACCGCCTGCACTTCCTCGCGGCTGCGATATTTGGCGGGGTCGGACATAGAATGGCCGCGGTAACGATAGGTCTTGAGCTCCATCAACACGGGGCCCTTGCCCGCACGCACCCATTCGAGCGCGGTCTCGGCCGCACCGCGCACGGCGAGCACGTCCATGCCGTCGACCTGCATGCCGGGAATGCGGAAGCTTTCGCCGCGGCGATAGAGTTGATCCTCGGCCGACGAGCGGTTGACCGACGTGCCCATCGCATATTGGTTATTCTCGATCACGAAGATGATCGGCAGCTTCCACAGCTCGGCCATGTTGAAGCTCTCGTACACCTGGCCCTGGTTCGATGCGCCGTCGCCGAAATAGGCCATCGCCACGCCGCCGTCGCCGCGATATTTGTGCGCGAAGGCGAGCCCGGTGCCGAGCGACACCTGCGCGCCAACGATGCCGTGGCCGCCATAGAATTTATGCTCGACGCTGAACATGTGCATCGAGCCGCCCTTGCCCTTCGAGATGCCGGCCTGGCGTCCCGTCAGCTCGGCCATAATGACCTTGGGGTCGATGCCATAAGCGAGCATGTGGCCATGGTCGCGGTAGCCGGTGATCACGCTGTCCTTGTCGCCGTCGAGCGCCGACTGCAGGCCGACCGCGACGGCTTCCTGACCGATATAGAGGTGGCAGAAACCGCCGATCAGGCCGAGGCCGTAAAGCTGCCCCGCCTTTTCCTCGAAGCGGCGGATGAGCAGCATCTCGCGATAGAATTTTTCCAGCTCTTCGGGCGTCGCGTCATAGGGGACGGGCTCGCGCGGTTGCTCGCGATTGCTCGCGGCGGCCGGGGTGGATGCAGTCTTTTTGGGCGCGGGGGAGGTGCGCGCGGGTGCTTTGGCCAAGGCGGGTTCCTTTGCAGTTAGCCGTTACGGCAAGCGCTCCCTATAGGAGAGCCGCGCGCCACTTGGCAACGCCCACCATGGGACGGGGGCGATGCCAACTTACGTATGCAGCATGGGTGCAGCGATGCCGCAGCGAAAGCTCAGCGCTTCGCGTCGGGTTCCATCGGAATGATCACCTCGTCGGGGTGATAGGCGCCAAGCTTCTCGCGGACATATTCCTCGGCCAGATCGGGATCGACGCGGCGACGGTCGAGCAGGTTGACGCGGTTCTGCAACTCGGTCTGCTTCTTGGTCAGCTCGCTCAGGATGACGCGCTGCTTCTCGACCGACTGGCCATAATCGCCCCAGGCGTAGAGGCCGGTCGGACCGAAAATGATATAGCCGATCATCGCCAGCACCACCATCACCGCGATGGCGGGTCCGGCGGCCCGGTGCATCGATTTGCGGAATTTGTGGCGCTGCGTCATTCCGGCCCTTGAATCAGAGTTGATTCGCGGCGTCAAGGCGCCAGGTTCGGGTTTTGCACCCTTTTTCCATTTCAAAAACCATCAGCGGGACCATCGCCGACGCGACGGTGCTAGAGGACCACGCATCGGACGAAACGAACGGGCGTCGGCTCTCTGTTGACGAATGTGCAGGAGGAAGCGCTTGAGAATATCTTGAAATCGCCGCCAGCAACATGAAACTCGTCATTGCCGAATTCAATTATCAATAGGCCGTCGACAACAAAAATCATCTCGTGGCCTATCTCCGAATGCGCTTCCGACCGATAGCTGTCGCCGGGACCAAGCGACCACAGCCACAATTCGGTCTCCTTCGTCGACGGAGCGGTTCCCAGCAACCTGGCCTCGCTGCCCGCGGCCTTCCCCTGCCACGCAAGGCTGTTCACCCGCCTGCCATCGGCAGCATCTGGTGGCCGAACAATCTCGGAAAACGTGACCGACATGGCTGCGGCCAGTCGATCGATGCTGGCCAGGCTGACGTTCGTTTCTCCGCCCTCGATGGCGGAAATCATTCGCCGGCTGAGTCCCGACATCTGGGCCAAGGCGGTTTGGCTCAAATCCCTTTCATCGCGCAATCTGCGCAGGTTTTTCCCAACATTGGCAAGCACATCGGACCTGTCCGATACATGACGTTGACTGCGCAATATATTGCTCATACTAAAGCCGACCACTGGATAATTGGGATAGCGCGGTTTGCCACCAACGACCAACCGGGAAAGTGATTGATATGCACGGTCGCCCCATGCTTTTGGCAATGATGCTCGTCGCGGGCCTGTGCTTTTCCCAGGTCGCGGCGGCCGAACCGGTAGCAGAGGCACCGGTAACGGCACCCATCCTGACCACCGCAACGCGCGACGCGGCGCTGCAAGCCATCAAGGCTCGGCTAACCCGGGCCTATATCGATCCCGAACGCGTTCCCGCGATATTGGCACGGCTCAATTCGTCGAAAGCGCGATATCGAACCGACGATCCGGCGCGATTTGCGTCGCTGATTACCGCGGACATGCAGACGGTCGCAAACGACACGCACCTCTATTTACGGTTCGAGCCCGAATGGTATCGCGCGGCGACGGCCCCGCCGGATCAGGCCGCGATCGCGGCATCCAATGCCTTCGAAGCGCAGCATGCGCGCGACTTCAATCAAGGACTGGTCGAAACACGGCTTTTGCCGGGCAATATACGGTATCTGAAGATCGTCGGCTTCTTTTGGAACGAAGCCGAGACAGCGCGAGCTTATGACGATGCGATGCGCTTCTTGAAAGGCGGGCGAGCGATCATCATCGACCTGCGCAGCAATCAGGGGGGCGACACCAACGCGCTCGACTATCTACGGAGCCATTTCTTCGCCCCCGATACGCTGATGACCACCCTGATTACCCCCGGCAGCCCCGACGTACAGGTCCGATCGCAGCTCAACCTCCCGAGCGGGCGACTAACCGGCATTCCCCTATATGTGCTGATCAACCATCGCTCGCGCTCTGCCGCCGAAGCATTTGCTTATACGATCGGGCAATTCAAACTCGGTGAACTGGTGGGCGAACGCACCGAGGGTGCGGCCCATTTTTCGGACGATACCGCGGTGCCGCCATTCTTCCGACTCTCGGTGCCGCTTGGATATACGCAAGATCCCATCGGCAAGCGCGACTGGGAAGGCACGGGCGTTTCCCCCACCGTCGATGTTCCGGCGCCGGAGGCGCTGGACACCGCCTATGACCTCGCCCTCGCCCGGCTGCTGCCGGTCACGCCCGCCGGGATCGAAAAGGATTTTCTTGTCTGGGCACGCGACCGGTTGGCGGCGCAGCGCACCGGTTATGCGCCAACCCCGACCGAACTCTCGGCCTTCGCGGGCCAATATGGCGCCGCGAAGATCGAACTTCGGGGTTCGGCCTTATGGCTGATCCGGCCCGACCGCGAGCCGCGGCAACTCAACCCGCTCGGCGCCGGGGGATTGTTCGAAGCGGAAGACGATGACACCTTCCGCGTCAAAATCGGGAATGACGGCTTATATTTGTTGCGCCCCGGAAGCCCGCTTACCCTCGATTATCCGCGTTGACACCTCAACGCCGAGCCAACGGAACCGGCACGCTTCGCTCGCTCACCCGAAAATCGAAACGCCCGGATAACGCGCCATGTCGCCCAGCTCTTCCTCAATGCGGATCAGCTGGTTGTACTTCGCGAGCCGGTCCGAGCGCGCGAGGCTGCCGGTCTTGATCTGGCCGCAGTTGGTCGCGACCGCGAGGTCGGCGATCGTCGAATCCTCGGTCTCGCCCGAGCGGTGCGACATGACGGCGGTGTAACGCGCACGGTGCGCCATATCGACCGCGTCGAGCGTTTCACTGAGCGTGCCGATCTGGTTGACCTTGACGAGCAGCGAGTTGGCGAGCCCGTCCTTGATCCCCTGCTCCAGCCGCAGCGGGTTGGTAACGAACAGGTCGTCGCCGACGAGCTGACACTTGTCACCGACCAGATCAGTGAGCGCCTTCCAGCCCACAAAATCATCTTCGCTCATGCCGTCTTCGATCGACTTGATCGGATAGTCGTTCACGAGCGCGGCGAGATATTCGGCCATCTGTTCGGGGCTGAGCGACAGGCCTTCGCCGCTGATCTCATATTTGCCGTTCTTGAAGAATTCGGTCGCGGCGCAATCGAGCGCGAGCACGACGTCGGTGCCGAGCTTGAAGCCCGCCTGGTCGACCGACGCGGCGATGAAGTCGAGCGCGGCGCGCGTCGAGGCGAGGTTCGGCGCGAAGCCGCCTTCGTCGCCGACCGCAGTCGCGAGGCCCTTGGCCGACAGACCCTTCTTCAGCGTGTGGAAGATCTCGCTGCCCCAGCGCACGGCTTCGGCGATGCTGCCGGCGCCGACGGGCATGATCATGAATTCCTGCACGTCGATCGGATTGTCGGCATGCTCACCGCCGTTGATGATGTTCATCATCGGAACGGGCAAGGTGCGTGCCGAGACCCCGCCGACATAGCGATAGAGCGGCAGGCCGCGCGCGTCGGCTGCTGCCTTTGCGGCGGCAAGGCTGACGCCGAGAATCGCGTTGGCACCGAGGCGGCTCTTGTTCGGCGTGCCGTCGAGGTCGATCATCGCCTGGTCGAGTTCGCGCTGGTCCTCGGCATCGAGGCCGATCAGCGTTTCGGCGATATCGCCGTTCACCGCGGCGACCGCCTTGATCACGCCCTTGCCGAGATAACGGCTCTTGTCGCCATCGCGGAGTTCGACGGCTTCGTGCGCGCCGGTCGAGGCGCCCGAGGGCACCGCCGCGCGGCCGAAGCTGCCGTCTTCGAGCAGGACATCGACTTCAACGGTCGGGTTGCCGCGGCTGTCGAGGATTTCGCGGCCGTGGATGTCGATGATGGCGGTCATGGATTTTGTCCTGCTGATGCCCTGTTGACAGGGCGTAGGGAAAGGCGCCCGCCTGTTATCGGCGGGGTGCCCTTAGTGCAACCGTTGCATAGGAATTTTGCACGGCTATGGAACCATTAGGCCCGCCTTGCTATATATTGAGGCAGGACCAAAGGGTTGTTCGCGCACGCGGCGCCCGATAAAAGAAGAAGAGGACAACGCCAATGGCCAAAGCCGCTACTCCCGCGACCAAGAAAGTTGCCGCCCCCCGTCCCAAGGCACCTGCAAAGGCCGCCGCAACCAAGGCTGCGCCCGCGCGCAAGCCCGCGACGGTGAAGGCCGCCAAGGATCATCCGATCCGCGACCAGATCGCCGCAACCCGCGACACCATCAAGTCCGAAGCATCGAAGAAGGCCGCCTCGCTGAAGAGCGAAGCCTCGACGCTGACGAAGCAGGCATCGACCAAGGCGCGCGATGCCGCGAACAAAGGCAAGGACAAGGCCGCCGAAGCCGTCGGCAGCCTCGCCAAGCTGCTCGAGGACAGCGCCGGCACCGTCGATACCAAGTTTGGTAAGCAGTACGGCGATTATGCCCGTTCGGCCGCCACGACCGTTGCCGGCCTCGCCACGACGCTCGACAAGAAGGATCTCGACGAACTCGCCGCCTCGACGCGCGACATGGTCAAGAAGAACCCGGCGATCGCCGTCGGCGCCGCCACGGTGATCGGCTTCGTGCTCGCCCGGATGCTCAAGGGCAGCTCGAACGATTGACAGGGCATTGGCACCTTCAGATCCGAATACCCCACCGGCGCCCGACGCGCGCAGCTTTGACGGCATAAGCCACGGCTATGCGCCCGACGGGCGTCCGGTAACGCCGCCCCCCGTTCCGCTCGAAACGATTGTCGGCGATGTCGTCGATAATCTCTCGGCGACGGCACGGGCGGAGTTTGCGCTGATCGAGGCACGCGGTGAGCTGGCGCTGCACGGCGTCAGCTGGACCGCGGCATGGGGCACGATTGCCGCCTGCGCGCTCGGCATTGCGATGCTCGCACTCGCGTTCGGGGCAATCCTTGCGCTTGCGCCGCATGTCGGGCCCTTTGTCGCGACATTGATCGTCGTTGCCGTGCTGCTGGCGATCGCCGGCTTTGCGGGGCGGCGCGCGCAGCTCAGCTATGGGGACATCCGTACCGCGCTTCGCCGCGACCTGACGAACGAAGGGATCGACGATGCCGCGGACGCGTAATCGCCTGATCGTCGCCGCGCGCCGCTCGATGCTGCAGCGCGCCGAATTGCATCGCCGGCTCGACGTCGCGCGCGCGGCGCTCAAGCCCGGTGCGCTTCTAGATCGCGGCAAATACCGGATCGGCGAAAAGGTCGACGACACGGCACATGCGGTGCAGCAACAGTTTCGCAACAACCGGCTGCCGATCGCGATCGCCGCGGCAGCCGGCGTTGCCTGGCTGCTGCGCGATCCGATCAAGGAACATGCGCCGCGTCTGGCGCAAAAGATTCAGGACCTGGCGACCGACGTCGCCGATCATTTTCGCTCCTCCGACGAACCGGCGGACGAGGATGAAATCGAAAATGTGGAGGAAGATGATGAAGCCGTTCGGTGAAACCGCCCGCGAGACGCGTGCAAAAGCGAGTGAGCTTGCGGAGAAAACCGCGGAAAATGCGCGGCTGACCGCCGAGGCGGCAAAGGCGCGCATTCAGGACGGCTACGGCCGCGCCCGCGCCGCGACCGAAGACCTGGCGGCCAGGGCGAGCGAACAGGCCGGCGTCGCCCGCGAGGCGGCGGGCGAAGTCTATGAAAAGGGCAAGGCGCAGGCGAAGCGTGCGAACAGCAAGCTCAAGGACGCGGCCGAAAAGCAGCCGCTGGCCTTGGTCGCGGGCGCGGTCGCGGTCGGCGCGCTGCTCGGTTCGCTGCTGCCTAAAGGCCGCAAGGACGATCCCGACAGCTGAAAGACAGCTTACTTGCTTATTCGCCCGTTGCGGAATAGGGGGCTGCGCTTCCCCTCCCCAAGACTTTACCGGCAGGAATCCGAAGATGAGCAAGCTTCACCTGGTTTTCGGCGGACGCGTCAGCGACCCGCAGGGCCTCGACTTCACCGACCTTCACAATCTCGACGTCGTCGGCCTCTATCCCGACTACAAGTCGGCCGAAAAGGCGTGGCGCAGCGCGGCGCAGCGCACGGTCGACGATGCTGAAATGAAATATGTCGTCGTCCACCTGCACAAATTGCTGCAGCCGGACGCCGAAGGCTGAACAGGGCGGCCCTTCGGGGCCGTCTTTTTATCAGCGGAAATTGTCGGCGTAGGCCTGGATCTTGAGCGTACGCACGGGAGGCGCGGTAACGTCGACCTCGATGCCGTTACGCTCGGCGTAAGCCACCGCTTCTTCCTGACTCGCAAAACCCAGACGCAACTGGCGCTGCGTGTCGCCGCTGCCCGCCCAGCCCATCAGCGGATCAGCCTTGCGCGCTTCGGCGGGGGCAAATTCCAGAATCCAGCGCTGCGTCCCGGCACGCCCCGACTGCATCGCATTCTTGGGCTTCTGGAAGATACGCGCTTTCATCGGGGTGTCCTGTAACTGGTGCCTGTTCCGCCGCCTTAGCGCCAACCTGGCCCTGCGAAAAGAGGTCTATTGCGCATCGCGCCGCGCCTGCGCCGCTTTGGTCATCAAGCTTGGCCGCGCGCTCGCCGGATCGTCGGGCCAGCTGTGCTTGGGATAGCGCCCGCGCATCTCGCGCGCCACATCGTGCCAGCTGCCGCTCCAGAAGGAGACGAGGTCGCGCGTCGTCTGGATTGGGCGGTGCGCGGGCGAGGTCAGCGCGAGTATCAGCGGCACCGGCGGATCGCCGATCGTCGGGTGGCGCGCCAGCCCGAACAATTCCTGCACGCGCACGCTGACCGTCGGCCCGCCGTCGGCGCCATAGTCGATCGGATGCCGGCTGCCGACGGGTGTCGTATAATCCGCGGGCGCATGTTTTTCGAGCAACTGACGCGCAGGCCAGTCGAGCGTCGTCATCAGCGCGTCGGTCAGCTTGCGGTCGCCAATGTCGCGGAGGCCGCGGCACCCTGCGAGCAGCGGCTCCAGCCAGAGCTCGAGACTGTCGGCGAGCGCGCCGGTCGAAAGCCCGTCGATCCCGGCGTAAGAAGCGCGCTGGCGCAGCGCCTGCGCCGCCGGGCCCCAGCCGATCAGCCCCAGCCCCTTGCCGCGCACCGCCGCCATCCGCACCGCGATATCGTCCTCGGCATTTTCGCTGCGTCCCGCCTGCCCGCTCGTCAGCGCGATCGCGCCGAGCCGCCGTTCGCGGCGGTGGTCGACGCGGTCGTTCGTGCCGTCGTAGCTGCTCGCCGAATGCTGGGCGATGCGGTCGGCGAAGAGTGCCTCGACCTCGGCCAGTTCGATCGGCGCCGCGGCAAGGATGCGCACCCCCGCGGCATGCCCCTGCGCGTCGGCGATCGCGAGCCATTCGCTGCCCGCGAGCGGGTCGACCGGATCGATGCGATAGGCGCGGCCGCCGACGCTGAGATATTCGCCGCGCTGCCCTGCCCGCTGCCGCGCAACGCGGTCGGGCCAGGCGGTCGCGATCCAGCCGCCGATCGAGCGCGGCTCGACATCGCCCGCCCCCGCCGCGAGCTTCTCGCCGATCGTCGCAAGCCGCCGCGCAAGCCGCCACGCGCCTTCGCTGCGCTCATTGCGCTGGCCGCGCCAGCGCCCCAGCCGTGCCTCGACATCGACACCGCGCCCGCCGAGCCCCGGCTCGGTCAGCAGCACCGCCAGCCGCCCCGCCATCTCGGCCTCCCCCGCGCGCGCCGCGTCGAGCAGCATATGCGCGAGCGGCACCGGCAGCGGGATCGCGGCGAGCGCCTTGCCGTGCGCGGTGATGCGGCCGTCGTTGCCGAGCGCGCCAATCGCCTGCAATCGCGTCTTCGCCTCTGAAATCGCGGCGGGTGATGGCGGGTCGAGCCAGCCCAATTGGCGCGGATCGACGATGCCCCAGCTCGCGCAGTCGAGCACGACGGGCATCAGGTCATTCTCGTGAATTTCGGGCGGATCGAACGGCGGCATGCCCGCGGTCGCCGCGGCCTCCCACAATCGGTACGCAACGCCCGGCCCCTGCCGCGCCGCGCGGCCCGCTCGCTGCGTCGCCGACGCCTGGCTCGCGCGCTCGGTGACAAGCCGCGCGATACCTGCCGCCTTGTCGAAACGTGGGCGCCGCGACAGGCCCGCGTCGATCACGATCCGCACGCCATCGATCGTCAGGCTGGTTTCGGCAATGCTCGTCGCGAGGATCAGCTTGCGCTGCCCATTGGGATCGCGGACGAGCGCCTTGCGTTGCAGCGCCGGATCGATCTGGCCGTGCAGGCGGTGGACCGCGAGCGGCAGGCGCGCCTCCTCGACCGCGGTCGCGGCGCGCTCGATGTCGGCCGCACCGGGCAGGAAGACGAGCATGTCGCCTTTGGGCTCGTCGGCGAGCGCCTGCCGCACCGCGCCGAGCACCGACGCCTCGAGCCGGTCCTCGGCACGGCGGCCGATATGGCGCAGGTCGAGCGGCCAGATCTTGCCTTCGCTCTTCACCACCGGCGCGTTGCCGAGCAAAGCCCCGAAGCGCGCGCCATCGAGCGTCGCCGACATCGCGACAAGGCGGAGGTCGTCGCGCAGGCCCTGCTGCGCATCGATCGCCAATGCGAGCGCGAAATCGCCGTCGAGGCTGCGTTCATGAACCTCGTCGAAGAGTACCGCCGACACGCCCTGAAGCTCGGGATCGGCGAGGATACGGTTGCGGAACAGGCCCGGCGTCATCACGAGTAGCCGCGTCGCGGCGGACTGCTTGCTGTCGAGCCGGGTGGCGTAGCCGACGCGCCCGCCAACCGCCTCGCCCATCTCCTCGGCGATCCGCTCGGCCGCCCCGCGTGCCGCGAGACGGCGCGGCGAGAGCAGCCACACCGCGCCCTTGCACCACGGCTGGTCGAGGATCGCGGGCGCGACGCGCGTCGTCTTGCCCGCGCCCGGCGGCGCGACGACGACGGCGTTGGGTTTCAGCACCAGCGCCGCCATGATATCGGGCAGCACGACGTCGATCGGGAGTAGCTGCATCAGATACGCGCCGCGGGGTTGCCCAGCTCGGCGTTCAGGCGAAAGGCTTCGGCGGCGAGCGCCTCGACCGTCTCGGGCGACACCTCGGTCGCCTCGACGATCACCAGATTGCCGAGCTCATATTTGCCGCTCGCCTTGATCCGTGGTTCCAGCTCGCGGAGCCTTTTACCGCGCCAGAATCCGAGCAGTACCCGATGCTCCTCGGCGCGGATCAGGATGCACGGACCGTTGGCCATGAAGACGAGGTTGGTCCATTTGATCGTTTCTTCAAAAGGCGCCGCGCGCAGGATCGCCGCGCGCATCATTTCGCAGCGTTCGCGCTGCCAGCCCGACAACGCGGCGATATAGGCGTCGGGGCTTTCCGCCGCTGGGCCCATCATCGCCATCGGCGCCGCCTCAATAAGCGCGCGCGACCGCGAAGGCGACCGCTTCGGTCAGCGCCGACTTCGCCTGGCTGGCGCTGAAACCGCCGATCGCGTCGACCGCGCGCTGGCCATAATGGCGTGCGCGCGCGAGCGTGTCGGCGATCGTGTCGTGCTGGTGGAGCAGGCTCGTCGCATAAGCGAGATCCTCGTCCGAGGTCTTGTGGCCGGTGATCGCGAGCTTCCAGAACTCCCGCTCCTCGGCACTGCCGCGCGCATAGGCGAGGATGACGGGCAGCGTGACCTTGCCGTCGCGGAAGTCGTCACCGACGCCCTTGCCCATCGTTTCCGCGTCCGAAACATAATCGATCGCATCGTCGACGAGCTGGAACGCGATACCCAGATTGCGGCCATAGGCGTCGAGCGCGGCTTCGGTCGCCTCGTCGCGCTCGGCGACCACCGCGGCGATCTTGCACGCCGCGGCGAACAGCTCGGCGGTCTTGGCGTTGATGATCGCGAGATACTGATCCTCGCTCGTTTCGATCCGGCGCTGTGCGGAGAGCTGGTTGACCTCGCCCTCCGCGATCACCGCCGATGCCCGGCTGAGGATCTTGAGCACCTTTAGCGAGCCGTCCTCGACCATCACCTCGAACGCGCGGCTGAACAGGAAGTCGCCGACGAGCACCGAGGCGCTGTTGCCCCAGATGAGGTTCGCGGTCTTGCGCCCGCGGCGCAGGTCCGATTTGTCGACGACATCGTCGTGGAGCAAGGTTGCGGTGTGGATGAACTCGACCGCCGCGGCGAGCTTGCAGTGGCGGCGCCCCGGATAATCGAGCAGCTTGCCGCACGCGAGCGTCAGCATCGGCCGCATGCGCTTGCCGCCGCCCGCGATCAGGTGACCGGCGAGTTCGGGGATCAGCGGCACTTCGGACTGCATCCGGTCGAGAATGACCGAATTCACCTCGTTCATATCGGCGGCGACAAGCGCCATCATCGGGTCGAGCGAGGGCGGCCGGTCGCCGTGGAGCTGATGGATTTCCGCAGTCATAACGCGGCGAGCCTTGGCGCCGCAGTCACGATTTTGCAACGACTTTCGGCTTGCCACTGCCCCCTCGCCGGTGCCAAGCGTGCCGGAGAAGAGAGGAATCGCGCACCCATGGACGACCAACTGAGCCGCTATCGCCAGAGCATCGACAATATCGACGCAGCGCTCGTCTATATGCTCGCCGAACGGTTCAAGGTGACCAAGGCGGTCGGCGAGCTCAAGGCGCGCGAGGGCCTGCCTCCCGCCGACCCCGGCCGCGAGGAACGCCAGATCGAACGGTTGCGCGAACTGGCCCGCGATGCCGACCTCGATCCCGATTTCACCGAGAAATTCCTGCGCTTCATCATCGACGAAGTGATCCGCCATCACCAGCAAGCCAAGCGGGAACAAAGCGCGTGAGCCCGGGCCATCCGATCTTCGCCCGCTGGCGGGCGCAGCACCCCGACCGGATCCAGCTTTTCTCCGCGCCGACGCCGAACGGGGTGAAGGCGGGCATCATGCTCGAGGAAACCGGCCTTCCTTATGAACCGCACCGGATCGACATCATGGCGAACGAGAGCCATGATCCGGCCTTCCTCGCACTCAATCCCAATGGCAAGATCCCGGCGATCTACGATCCGCAAGGCCCGGGCGGAAAGCCGCTCGCGCTGTTCGAATCGGGCGCGATCCTGATCTATCTCGCCGACAAGAGCGGGCAGTTTCTTTCGGCCGACCCGGCAACGCGCTACGAAACGATCCAGTGGGTGATGTGGCAGATGGGCGGCGTCGGACCGATGTTCGGCCAGCTCGGCTTTTTCCACAAATTCGCCGGCCGCGAATATGAGGACAAGCGCCCGCGCGACCGCTACGCGGCTGAATCGGCGCGCCTGCTCGGGGTGCTCGACGAAAGGTTGGCGACGCGCGAATGGGTGATGGGCGCCGATTACAGCATCGCCGACATCTCGCTGCTCGGCTGGGTGCGTAACCTGATCGGCTTTTACGAAGCGCGCGAGATCGTTGGCTTCGACCGCTTTGCGCATGTCCAGCGCTGGCTCGAGGCCGGTCTCGCGCGGCCGGGTGTACAACGCGGGCTGGCAGTCACCGCGACGTGATTGGTCCTGGCGAACGGCCGCCCCCCCACGGTACGATCAATCGCTTTGGGCTTATCCTTGCCGCCGCGCTGCTGGTCTGCCCTGGTCTCGCCGCCGCACGCGATGACGAAGCCCTCGAACCGCGTTCGGACCTTGTGCACGCTGACACCCCGCTCTGGGGTTTTGGCGATGACATTCAACCGTACAACTTCACCGACGGCGATGACTTTGGCTGCCTCAGCCGCATCGCCTATGGCGACTGGACGATCCAACAGGCAGCCGACGCTGACGCCGAACCCGAATGGATGCGGCTGACCAACTATGGCGTTTTCCACTGCGCGATCGTCGAACGAAGCGCTCATGATCGGGACCATCTGGACCGCAGCGCCTACCGCTACTCCTTCTTCGTCCACATCGGCGATACGAAACGCGGCGGCAAACCGCTCGAATTATGGGTTCTTCAATCGGGCACGCGACCCGGCAGCGACTATTTGCTTCTGGCACGCACGCCCGCAGAGGAGATCATCAAGTCCTTCGACGTCTTGCAGAGGGAATGCCCGTTGTCCGCCAGGCGCACGGGTCTGCAAATGGACATCTGGCGGACCGATTATTGCAGCATTAATTCGCGTGGCGCGCTGATCGCGTTCGCCAAAGCGATGGCAAGGAAGCCACCATTGGCCAGGCTTGCCCATTTCGGCGAGCCCCCCGAAGACCCCGCCGCAACCGAACAATCGGCCGAAGCGGTTTCGGAGCCTTAACCCGCCGGTAGCCTCAGCCGCACGAGCAATCCGCCGAGATCCTCGCTCTCCTCGAGTGCGATGCTGCCGCCATAGATTTCGGCGACGTCGCGCACGATCGCGAGTCCCAGCCCCGTCCCCGGTTTGCCGCTGTCGAGGCGAACGCCGCGGTCGACGACGCGGTCGCGGTCGTCGGGCGAGATTCCAGCGCCATCGTCCTCGATCAGGATTTCCGCCATCCCGCCTTCGCGGCCGACGGTAACAAAGACACTGCCACCGCCATATTTGGCCGCGTTTTCGAGCAAATTGCCGACCAGTTCGTCCAGATCCTGCCGCTCGACCCGCACGACGACGGTCTTGTCGCCGGCCGCATCGAGCCGTGCGTCGGGATAGAGCGCGGCGACCGCCCGCGACACGCTGTTCACGCTGTCCCAAACGGTCGCGCGCGCCTGCGCCGCGCCGCGCCGTCCGACCGCGCGCGCGCGGGCGAGGTGGTGGTCGACCTGCCGCTGCATCGTCGCCGCCTCGCGCCGCACGGTGTCAGCGAGTTCCGTATCCGAGCTCGTCGCGCTGTTCACGAGCACGGTCAGCGGGGTTTTCAGCGCATGTGCGAGATTGCCAGCGTGCAGCCGCGCCTCCTCGGCCTGTTTTTCGTTATGCGCGAGCAGCGCGTTGAGTTCGTCGACCATCGGCTGCACCTCGAGCGGCAAAGGCGCATCGACGCGGCGGTTCTGCCCGCCGCGCATTGCCGCGATCGCGCGGCGAATGTGGCGCAGCGGCCACAGGCCGTAAAAGGTCTGGAGCGCGGCGAGGATGATGAGGCCGAGGCCGAGCAGCGCCAGGCTGGGAATCAGCGTCGCGCGCACCGCACGATTCTGGGTGTCGAGCGCTTCGCGCGACTGGGCAATCTGGAACCGCCAGTTGGTCTGGCTGCCGGGCAGGATGACATTGCGCTCGAGCACGCGCAGTTCCTCATCGGGAAACTGGTTGCTGTCGTACGTGTGGATCTGGTTGTCGACATGCGGCGTCGGCGCCTTCAGCGAGCGTTCCCATAAGGAACGCGAACGATAGGGCTCCTGATTGCCGCCGCTGATCTGCCAATAAAGGCCGCTATAAGGTTCGAGGAAGCGCTGATCGCCGAGCGGCTCGACCAGCCGCACTTCGCCATCGGGACCGATCTCCGACGAGCGGATCATCGCGATCAGCACATATTCGAGGCTCGAATCGAAGTTGCGCGTGATCGCACCGGTCAGCACGCGATCGAGCGCAAAGCCGCCGCCGATCAGCAGCACCGAAATCCACAGCGCCGCGATCGCGATCATGCGCCGCGCGAGCGAGCCTGTGATGCGGCTGGTCAGCGCCGCCGGTTTTTCCGCCGCGTCCGGGTCCTCTACGACCGCCGGGGCGACGTCGGCCTCGCTCACGGCTTACTGCGGATCGTCGAGCTGATAGCCGAGGCCGCGGATCGTCGTGATGATGTCGGCACCCAATTTCTTGCGGATGCGCGTCACGAACACCTCGATCGTGTTCGAATCGCGGTCGAAATCCTGATCGTAGATATGTTCGATCAGCTCGGTGCGCGACACGACCTTGCCCTTGTGATGCAGCAGATACGACAGCAATTTATATTCCTGCGCGGTCAGCTTGACCGGTTCGCCCGCGAGCGTGACGCGGCCCGAACGGGTGTCGAGGCGAACGGCGCCCGCGATCAGCTCGCTCGAAGCATTGCCCGCGGCGCGGCGGATCAGCGCACGCAGGCGGGCGATCAGCTCTTCGGTCTGGAACGGCTTGGCGAGATAGTCATCGGCGCCCGCGTCGAGCCCCGCCACCTTGTCCGACCAGCTATCGCGCGCGGTCAGGACGAGCACCGGGAAGTTACGCTTTTCACGGCGCCAGCGGTCGAGCACGGTGAGCCCGTCGATTTCGGGCAGACCGAGGTCGAGGATCGCCGCGTCGTAATTTTCGGTCGAGCCAAGAAAATGGCCATCCTCGCCATCGGTCGCGAGATCGACGGCATAGCCGGCTCCCTCCAGCGTCGCCTTCAGCTGCGGGCCCAGCGTGGGTTCGTCTTCGACAATCAAAATCCGCATTCAGGCGCCTTTCCGTTGCGCACCGGGCAGCCCGGCCGCATGTTTCGACTGTGTATCAAGTCCGAACGATCATCGCAAAATCTCGTTGCGACGAAACATTCGGACTAGTGAAATGTCAGGGTTTGCGTCCCACGATCCGGCCGGTGCGGGCATCGACATAGACGACCACCACCTGATTGCCGTCCATGAATTTCAGGGCATAGATCATCCGCCCCGCATCGAACTGCGGGCCGCCGAGATAGGTCATCTCGCTATACGGCGGGCGCGAACGGACGTCGGCGATCAGCTTGTTGAGCGGAATGACCTGTCCCTGTGCCGCCGCTTCGCGCAGATTGTCCTGGTCACGATTACCGCGGGCAGCCGCAGGCGCGCCTGCCGACAATAGCAGCGCGGAGATGAGGGAGAGGGTCAATGTACGGATCATGGCCGTTTCTCTAACGCGACAGCATTGAATAGGCGATGAATGGCCGGGTCAGCTCCGGTTTCGGTTTCCGCCATGGCCGAGAAGCCATGGTGGGCGCGACAGGGATTGAACCTGTGACCCCACCCGTGTGAAGGGTGTGCTCTACCGCTGAGCTACGCGCCCGATCGGGGCGGACCGATGGCCCGGCGTCCGAAAGCTGGACGTCCATAGCCGCTGCGACGGTGATTGCAACGGGCATTTGCTCAATCTTCACGCACAAACCGCATGGATCCCATCGGGCAGATACAAATCGGGCCGCAGCTTGCGCCACGGCCCGAGATGGTTTCACCAGAAGGTGCCTGTCAACTTAGTTGACGGCGTCCTTGAGGGCCTTGCCGGCCTTGAACTTCGGCTGGTTCGACGCCGCGATGGTCATCGTTTCGCCGGTGCGCGGGTTGCGGCCGGTCGATGCCTTGCGCTTGCTGACTGCGAAGGTGCCGAAGCCAACGAGACGGACTTCGCCGCCCTTCTTCAGCGAACCGGTGATCGCGTCGAACACGGCTTCAACCGCTTTGCTCGCGTCACCCTTGGTCAGGCCGCTCGAGTCAGCGACGGCGGCGATCAGGTCTTGTTTGTTCATGCCTAAGGAACCCCTGCAATATGGTTGGTTTAATGATTCTCATGGCCCGAAGCCATGGCGCGTCACTAACGATGTTTAACCCCGCCTTGTCAAAGCAAAAAAGGGCGCAAAACGCCCCAAAACGTCGATTTTGCGACGAATTTGGGGCGAATTGCCGTCAAGCGGCGATGACTCAGTGCCGAATCGTCGTTTCGGGGTCGGTGCCCGAGTGAACCGGGGGCGACGCGGCAAGCTCGTCGGCCTCGGTCCATTCGATCGGAACGACCGGCGAAACCAAGGCCACGGCGAGCACTTCGTCGACGTGACTGACCGGGATGATCTTCAATCCGGTCGTGATATTCGCCGGGATTTCAACGAGGTCTTTCTCATTCTCTTCGGGGATCAGCACGGTCTTGATGCCACCACGAAGAGCGGCGAGCAGCTTTTCCTTGAGCCCGCCGATCGCGAGAACACGCCCGCGCAGCGTGACTTCGCCGGTCATCGCGACATCGCGGCGCACCGCGATCCCGGTCAGCGTCGAAATCATCGCGGTCACCATACCGACGCCGGCCGACGGGCCGTCCTTTGGCACCGCGCCTTCGGGCAAGTGGATATGGATGTCCTTGCGCGCGAACAGGCTGGGCTTGATGCCATAGGCCGGCGCGCGCGCTTTCACGAACGACAGCGCCGCCTGCACCGATTCGGTCATCACTTCGCCGAGCTTGCCGGTGGTGCGGACCTGCCCCTTGCCCGATGCGGTGACGGCTTCGATCGTCAGCAATTCGCCGCCGACCTCAGTCCATGCCAGTCCCGTGACAGCGCCGACCTGGTCCTCCAGATCGCCCATGCCGTGGCGGAACTTCCGCACGCCCGCGAATTCGGAGAGATTGTCTGGCGTCACAGTGACGCTTTCCGCCTTGCCTTCAAGAATGCGGCGCAGCGCCTTGCGTGCGAGACGCGCGATCTCGCGCTCGAGCGTACGCACGCCCGCTTCGCGGGTGTAATAGCGGATCAGGTCGCGCAGCCCTTCGTCGGTCAGCTCGAATTCGCCAGCCTTCAGCCCGTGCGCTTCGACCTGCTTCGCGATCAGGTGAAGCTTCGCGATCTCCACCTTCTCGTCCTCGGTGTAACCTTCGAGGCGAATGATTTCCATGCGATCGAGCAGCGCCTGCGGCAGGTTCAGCGAGTTCGCGGTGGTGACGAACATGATGTCGCTGAGGTCGACGTCGACTTCCAGATAATGATCCTGGAACTTGCCATTCTGTTCGGGGTCGAGCACCTCGAGCAGCGCCGAAGCCGGATCGCCGCGGAAATCCTGGCCGAGCTTGTCGATCTCGTCGAGCAGGAACAGCGGGTTCATCGTGCCGGCCTTTTTGAGGTTCGTCACGATCTTGCCCGGCAGTGAGCCGATATAGGTGCGGCGGTGGCCGCGGATTTCGGCCTCGTCGCGCACGCCGCCCAGCGACTGGCGAATGAACTCGCGCCCGGTCGCCTTGGCGATCGACTTGCCGAGACTGGTCTTGCCGACGCCCGGAGGGCCGACGAGGCACAGGATCGGGCCTTTCAGCTTGTTGGTGCGCGCCTGGACCGCGAGATATTCGACGATCCGGTCCTTGACCTTTTCAAGCGCATAATGGTCGTCATCGAGGACCTCCTGCGCCTTAGCGATATCCTTCTTGAGCTTCGACTTCTTGCCCCACGGCAGCCCGATCAGCGTGTCGAGATAGTTGCGCACAACGGTCGCTTCGGCCGACATCGGCGCCATCGCACGCAGCTTTTTCATTTCGGCCTGCGCCTTGGCCTTGGCCTCCTTCGACATTTTGAGGCTGTCGATCTTGAGCTGCAGCTCGGCGAGGTCGTCGCCGCCCTCGCCATTGTCGTTGCCAAGCTCGCGCTGGATCGCCTTCAACTGTTCGTTGAGATAATATTCGCGCTGGCTCTTTTCCATCTGGCGCTTCACGCGGCCACGGATCTTCTTTTCGACCTGCAACACGCCAAGCTCGCCTTCCATGAAGGCGAAGACCATTTCGAGCCGCTTCGACGGCGCGTCCTCGACGAGCAACGCCTGCTTGTCGGAGACCTTGATATTGAGGTTGCCCGCGACCGAATCGGCGAGGCGCGAGGCATCCTCGATCTGCGACAGCTGCACCGCGGTTTCGGCGGGCATCTTCTTGTTGAGCTTGGCGTAATTTTCGAACTGATCGACCACCGAGCGCATCAGTGCGGCGGTGTCGACGCTGTCGTCGATCGTGTCGCCGACCGGCTTCACGCTCGCCATCACGGCCTTGTCTTCGTTGGTAAGCGCGAGCAGCTTCGCGCGTTCCTTGCCCTCGACGAGCACGCGGACGGTGCCGTCGGGCAGCTTCAGCAGCTGGAGCACGGTGGCGATCACGCCGACGTCGTACAGATCGTCGCGCTGCGGGTCGTCCTCGCCCGGATCGAGCTGCGCGACGAGGAAGATTTCCTTGTCGGATTCCATCGCGGCTTCGAGCGCGGCGACCGAACGGTCGCGGCCGACAAAGAGCGGCACGATCATGTGCGGGAAAACGACGATGTCACGAAGCGGAAGAAGAGGATAAGATTGCGTCATTACGGCTCCTGGACGGGCCCCGCGACCGGGCGCACCGCCCTTCTTATAGGTGGTTCTTCGCTAATATGGCGTAACTTGGCACGCATTCAATGTCGCTGCGCTGAACAGCGGGGCAAAGCTGGCTCAAAATGGCAGCTTGAAGCCCGGGGGGAGCGGCAGGCCGCTCGTCATCTTGCCCATTTCTTCGTTGCTCGCCGCATCGGCCTTTTCGCGCGCGTCGTTGAACGCGGCGGCGAGTAAATCTTCGAGCATCTGCTTGTCCGACGGAACGATCAGGCTGTCGTCGATCGAGATTTGCTTGATGCGGCCCTTGGCGCTCGCGCGAATCCGCACCAGACCGCCGCCCGAGACGCCTTCGACTTCGACGCTGTCGAGCTTCGCCTGCGCCTCCTGCATCTGCGCCTGCACCGTGGCGGCCGCTTCCTGCGCCGCCTTCATCATTTCTTCGATCGATTTCATGGGTTGGACTTATGGCGATTGTCGGCGGTCTCTTCAAGTTTCGCGTCGGGAAAAGCGGCCAGGGCGGCCTTCACCACCGGCAGCTCGCGGATTCGCGCGTCATTATCGGCGAGTGTTGCGGCGCGGATTTGGCCAAGGCTCGGCCGTCCTTCGCCCTCGCCTTCCCGCACCTGCCAACGGCTGCCGGTCTGCGCGAGCAGCGCGTCGCCCAGATCGCGCGCGAACGACGCGCCGAGCGCGCGAACCGGCGCGAAAACGATGCTGCCCGGTTCGAGTTCGATGATTCGCAGATGATCGTAGACATCGACCGCAAGCCGATGATTTCCCGTGCTTTCGAGGAGCTGATGGATCTGTGAGACGGTAAGCGCCGAGGCAGGCGAATCCGCGCTCGCGATTGCTGGCGCTTCCGTGACAGCCACCGGTTCGGCCGTCATGCTTTCTTGCGTTGCAGGCGCAGTCGGCGCGGCGAGCGGCATCGTCGGAACGCCGCCCTTTTCGAGCAGTTTAGCGAGTTCGCCCGGGTCGGGCATCGACGCGGCGTAAATCACGCGGAGCAGCAACATTTCGAGATGCTCGAGCGGATTGTTCGCGCGCAGCACCTCGTCATGCCCCTTGAGGAGCAACTGCCACAGCCGGTTGAGCGGCGCAAAACCGAGCTTTTGCCCCCAGTCGCCGATGCGTTCGCGGTCAGCCTCGGCCAGCGCGGGGTCGTCGTGGCGCGACACTTTGGCGAGCGTGATCGCGTGCGTCAGGTCCATGAGCCCGCGCACCATCGCGACCGGCTCGATTCCGAGCGCATATTGCGCCCGCGCGAGGTCGATCGCGCCGCCCGGGTCGCCTTCGAGGACCATCGCCATCAACTGCGCGATCGACGAACGGTCCGAGAGGCCCAGCATCACGCGCACCTGATCGGCACTAATCATCCCGCCGCCATCGAGATCGGCATGCGCGATCGCCTGATCGAGGATCGACAGGCCGTCGCGCACCGACCCTTCGGCGGCGTTGGCGATCAGCCAGATCGCGGGCGCCTCGGCCTCGACGCCCTCTTTCTGCAGGATCGAACTGAAATGCGCGAAGAGCATGTCGGGGGTGATGCGGCGCAGGTCGAAGCGCTGGCAGCGCGACAGCACCGTCACCGGCACCTTGTTCACCTCGGTCGTCGCGAACAGGAATTTGACGTGCGGCGGCGGCTCTTCGAGCGTTTTCAGGAGCGCATTGAAGGCGTTACGCGACAGCATGTGCACTTCGTCGATGATGTAGATCTTGTAGCGCGCCGACACCGCGGCGTAGCGCACCGCCTCGATAATCTCGCGCACATCGTCGACGCCGGTGTTCGACGCGGCATCCATTTCGATCACATCGATATGGCGGCCCTCGGTGATCGCACGGCAGGGCTCGCACACACCGCACGGATCGATCGTCGGCCCGCCCTGCCCGTCGGGGCCGATGCAGTTCAATGCCTTCGCGATCAGGCGCGCGGTCGAGGTCTTGCCGACCCCGCGCACGCCGGTCATCAGGAATGCATGCGCGAGCCGGTCGCGCGCAATCGCATTGCCCAGCGTGCGCACCATCGCATCCTGCCCGATCAGCTCGGCGAAAGTTTGCGGGCGATATTTGCGGGCAAGGACGCGGTACGGGCCGCTCGATGGCTGCGGCGCCGTCTCGGGCAGGTCCATTCCCAGCATCGGGGTTTCGTCATCGGCGGAATCGCTCATGGCCCCGTCTTAGGGGCGCGCCGCGGTCTTGTCGAAGGGGGAAATGGGTGGGAGCCGGAACGACCCGCAGCGAATTCGTTGCGGCTGCTTCCTTCCGGACCTGACCGGGTTGGCGAAGACTGCGTCCGCCCGACTCCCGCGGCGCTTATGGCGGGGACGGAGCCGAAATGCAAGGGCGGCTACGGCAGGTCCTGCACCACCGCCCGCGCGACGTCGGCGATCACCGCGTTGGCATCATCGCCCTTCACCGCAGGCCGGTCGAGATAGACCGCGATCATATATTTCGCGCCACCCGGTTCTTCGGCGAAGGCGACGTCATTATAGGCGGTGCCGCACGTTCCCGTCTTGTCGCCGGCGAGCCAGCCCTGCGGCAGCCCGCCGCGGATGCGCCCCAGACCGGTCTCGCTCTCGATCAGCCAGCCGCGTAGCGTATCGCGGTGCCCGGCGGTGAGCCAATCTCCATAGATATAGCCCGCCGCGCTTTTCACCATCGCTGCCGGGCTGGTCGTGTCGCGCACGTCGCCGGGGGCATTTTCATTGAGCGTCGGCTCGTTGCGGTCGAGCCGCGTGACCTGATCGCCGCGCCGGTGAATCTCCGCGGTGAACGCCGCTGGGCCTCCGATATGCGCGAGAATCAGGTTGGCGGCGCTATTGTCGCTCAGCACCACCGCGTCCTTGGCCGCGAAGCCGAGCTGCTGTTCGCCCCGCCCGTTCGGACCGAGCAGCTTGTCGGTGCCGGGAGAATAGGCCACCAGGTCGGCGCGCACAAACCGAAGCGGCGTGCGCAGCGACACGCCATGGGCCGCCTTTGCGAGCACCTGACCCGCGAGCAACAGCTTGAAAGTCGAGCACATCGCGAACCGCTCGTCGGCACGGTGGCCGAACAGCAGCGCGCCGCGCGCATCGGTCACCGCGACGCCCAGCCGGCCGCCGCTGCGTTGTTCGATGGCCGTCACCGCCCTGGCGAGGATCACCGAATCGCCCGTCGGTTCGCGGGGCGACGTCACGCACGCGGACGTGGCCAGCAGCACGACGGCTGAGAGGATCATTCTCATCATCGCGGTCCCTGCATGTTGCGGCTCTCGGCAGGGATATGCACCGTCAGCCCGTCGAGTTCCGCTGTCAGCACGATCTGGCACGCAAGCCGGCTCGTTCGCCGCACCCCGGCGGCGAGATCGAGCATATCCTCTTCCATCTCGCTCGCGGGCGGCAGGCGGCCGAAGTCCTCTTTCGCGACGATCACATGGCAGGTCGAGCAGGCCATCTGACCCTCGCACGTGCCTTCGAGCGGCATCATATGCGCCTGCGCAACGTCGAGCAGGATCGAACCCGGCTCGGCCTCTGCCTCGGTACGCGCCTTGCCGTCGGCGTGGATGAAGGTGACGTGCATCAGTTCACGCCCTGCAATCGCGCGGCGTCCTTGATGGCGGTGAGGCCGTCGCGCAGGTCCTGCTCGCTGGTGTAGCGGCCCCAGCCGAGGCGGATCGAGGCGCGCGCGTCGGCTTCGCTGACGCCCATCGCGCGCAGCACATGGCTGACCTTGCCTGACCCGCTGCCGCACGCGCTGCCGAGCGAAAAGGCGATTTCGCGGGCGTCGGACATCAGGCGGAGGCCATTCACGCCTTCGCGACGAACGTTGAGGTTGCCGTGGTAGCGGTGGTTCGCATCGCCATTGATCGTCCATTCGGGGAGCAGATCGAGTGCGAGCGACCAGATGCGTTCGACATGTCTTGCATCGGCGTCGAAGCGTTCGGCCGCGAGCGCCGCAGCAGCACCGAAACCGGCGCAGAGTGCGGGCGAGACGGTGCCCGAGCGCATCCCCTGTTCCTGCGCGCCGCCGAACATCAGCGGCGGCAGGTCGACGCCGTCCTTCACCCAGAGCGCGCCGATACCCTTCGGCCCGTGGATCTTGTGCGCCGAGATCGCGATCAGATCGGCACCCTCGGGAATCGCGACGCGGCCATAGCCCTGCACCGCGTCGCAGAGCAGCAGGCTGTTCTTCGCATGCGCGGCGGCGGCGAAATCGGCGACCGGCTGGATCGTCCCGACCTCGTTGTTCACCAGCATCACCGCGACGATGCCGTTTTCGGGGATGGACACATCGTCGGGCGGCAAGGCCAGTCCTTCGCCATCGACGGGCAGGATGTTGGCATTCAGCCGTTCAAGGCATTGCAGCGAAGCCGCATGTTCGATGCTGAGCCCCGCGACCCCGCCCGGCTTGGCCTCGGCGCCGCGCAGCAACGCCCAGTTGAGCGCCTCGGTGGCGCCCGAAGTGAAGAAGACCCGCCCGCCCTTCGGCAGAAGTGCTGCGACCTGATCGCGCGCGACCTCGACCGCCGCCGCGGCGGCGCGTCCGCCCTTGTGCGTGCTCGACGGGTTCGCGAAACCATCGCCCTCACCGGCTCCCGCCAGCCAGCGCAGCATCGCCTCGCGCGCCTCGGGAGCGAGCGGCGTCGTGGCTTGGTAATCGAGGTAAATCATCCGGCGAACAGATCCTTATTGCGAGCGATTCGCAAAAGTTGCAACATGCTACGCAATTTCTATATAGGCGCCATCTTCGCTCCGCCACCCTGCCAGCCCGGCGATTCGGCGGCCAGCCACAAAAAGATAAGAGGTGCTCCCATGCCCGACGTGATTTTCCCCGGCCCCGAAGGCCGCATCGAAGGCCGTTTCTCGCCTCCGCCGCGCCCGCGCGCGCCGGTCGCGCTGATCCTCCACCCGCATCCGCAGGGCGGCGGCACGATGAACGACCGCATCACGCAGGCGATGTACAAGAGCTTCGTCGCGCGCGGTTTCGCGGTGCTGCGCTTCAACTTCCGCGGCGTCGGTCGCAGTCAGGGCACGTTCGACAACGGCATCGGCGAGCTGAGCGATGCCGCGTCGGCGCTCGACTGGGTCCAGTCGATCCATCCCGAAGCGCAGACGACGTGGATCGCGGGCTTCAGCTTCGGGGCGTGGATCGGCATGCAGCTTCTGATGCGCCGCCCCGAGATCCGCGGCTTCCTGTCGGTCGCGCCGCCTGCGAACATGTACGACTTCAGCTTCCTCGCGCCCTGCCCCTCGTCGGGCATCATCGTCGCGGGTGGGCAGGACGAGATCGTGCCGCCGAGCGCGGTGCAGAAGCTGGTCGACAAGCTGCGCACCCAAAAGGGCATCACGATCCATCACGACGAGATCCCGCGCGCGAACCATTTCTTCGAGCATGAGCTCGACCAGTTGATGAAGTCGCTCGACAACTATCTGGATATGCGGCTCGCGCCCGATTCGCCGATCCGCTGACGAACGATCCTCCCTGTCGCGACGCGATGGGGAGGGTTATTTTACCGGCACCAGCCAGATCGCGACATTCGCGAACATCACCAGCGCCGCGACGAGCATCAGCAGCGCACGGCGGCGGTCGCCCTTGCGAAAGACATAGGCTGCGCCGCCGGTCAAAAGGACGCCGGTCAGCATCAGGATGGACATGATCGTGTCGGACATAGGGCGGCTTTATCGGCGCCGTCACAAATTTGCCACCTCGCTTATGGCCAATCCGCGCGGCTTCGCCTAAAGGGCGCTCATCGATTCCCTATCGCCCCGCGGGAGCCGCATCATGCGCATTGCAATAGCCTCTGACCACGCCGCCTGGGAGCTGAAAGCCGCTCTCGCCGACTGGCTTCGCGAAGCCGGTCACGAAGTCGAGGATCTCGGCACCAACGGCCCCGACAGCGTCGACTATCCCGATTACGGCTACAAGCTCGCCGAAGCCATCGCCGACGGCCGCGCGGAACGCGGCGTTGCGCTGTGCGGGTCGGGCATCGGGATATCGATTTCGGTCAACCGCAACCCCGCCGCACGCTGCGCGCTCGTATCCGAGCCGCTGTCGGCGAAACTGTCGCGCGAGCATAATGACGCGAACGTCATCGCAATGGGCGCGCGTCTGACCGGCATCGACATGGCCAAAGCCTGCCTCGATGCGTTCCTGACCACCGATTTTGCCGGCGACCGCCACGCGCGCCGCGTCGACAAGCTTTCCAATCCGCCCCAACTGGAGACCAGCCGATGACCACAGACACGCTCGCCAAGCCCATCAAGTCGGCCGGCTATTTCACCGACGGCGTCGGCACCGTCGATCCTGCGGTCGCGGCGGCGATGAAGCATGAGCTCGAACGCGAGCAGTATCAGATCGAGCTGATCGCGTCGGAGAATATCGTCTCGAAGGCCGTGCTCGAAGCACAGGGCAGCGTCTTCACCAACAAATATGCCGAGGGCTATCCCGGCCGCCGCTATTATCAGGGCTGCGCCCCGTCGGACGAGGTCGAAACCCTCGCGATCGACCGCGCCAAGCAGCTCTTCGATTGCGGCTATGCGAACGTCCAGCCGCACTCGGGCGCGCAGGCGAACGGCGCGGTAATGCTGGCGCTGACCAAGCCCGGCGCGACGATCCTCGGCATGAGCCTCGACGCCGGCGGTCACCTGACCCACGGCGCCCCGCCCGCGATGTCGGGCAAATGGTTCAACGCGGTTCAGTACGGCGTGCGCGCCGACGACCATCTCGTCGATTTCGACCAGGTCGAGGCGCTGGCCAAGGAACATCGCCCCGCGCTGATCATCGCGGGCGGCTCGGCCTATCCGCGCACGCTCGATTTCGCGCGCTTCCGTAAGATCGCCGACGATGTCGGCGCGCTGCTGATGGTCGACATGGCGCATTTCGCGGGCCTCGTCGCCGGCGGCGTCCACCCCTCGCCGATGGAACATGCGCATGTCGTCACGACGACGACGCACAAGACGCTGCGCGGTCCGCGCGGCGGCATGATCCTGACCAATGACGAGGCGATCGCCAAGCGGATCAACTCGGCGGTCTTCCCGGGGCTGCAGGGCGGCCCGCTGATGCATGTCATCGCCGCGAAGGCCGTGGCGTTCGGCGAAGCGCTGCGTCCCGAGTTCAAGGACTATGCGAAGGCGACCGTCGCCAATGCACAGGCGCTGGCCGGCCGGCTGAAAGCGCGCGGCGCCGACGTCGTCGCGGGCGGCACCGATACGCACCTTGCGCTGATCGACCTCCGCCCGCTCGGCGTCACCGGCCGCGATGCCGACGAAGCGCTCGAACGCAGCGCGATCACCTGCAATAAGAACGGCATCCCCTTCGATCCGCTGCCCCCGGTCAAGACCAGCGGCATCCGCGTCGGATCGCCCGCCGGCACGACGCGCGGCTTCGGCATCGCCGAGTTCGAGGAAATCGGCGATATGGTCGCCGATGTGCTCGAGGCACTGCGCGACAAGGGCGAGCATGGCGACGCCGATGTCGAAGCGAACGTCCGGGGCCGCGTCCGCACACTGTGCGAACGCTTCCCCATCTATCAGGGATAAGGCGATGGCACGGCAGCACCCCGAGGAACCGACGCTGGTCGAACTCTCGATCGAAGAGGTCAAGGCGATGGGCAAGCAAGGCATGGCCCATCCCTCGACCCGCCCCGTGCTGACCGGCGGCGTCGTCGGCGCGATCGCGGGCGCGGTGCTGCCGGTCGTGTCGTGGCCCGTCGGCCTGCTGGCCGGGGCCGCGATCGCACTTTACACGCGGGTGAAACGCTAACCCATGCGCTGCCCCTATTGCGGCCATGAAGACAGTCAGGTGAAGGACAGCCGTCCGACCGAGGACGGCGCCGCGATTCGCCGCCGTCGCCAGTGCGAGGATTGCGGCGCGCGCTTCACGACCTTTGAACGCATCCAGCTTCGCGAAGTCGGGGTCACCAAGGCCGATGGCCGCCGCGAACCCTTCGATCGCGAGAAATTGATGCGCAGCATCCAGATCGCGTGCCGCAAGCGTCCGATCGACGGTGCGCGTATCGAACGACTGGTGTCGGGCATCCAGCGCCAACTCGAAACCTCGGGCGAGAGCGAAGTGCAGGCGCAGCAGATCGGCGGCATGGTGATGGAGGCGCTGAAGGGCTTCGACAGCGTCGCCTATATCCGCTTCGCCAGCGTCTACCGCGAATTTACCGAAGCCAGGGACTTTGAGGAATTCGCGTCCTCGGTCACCGAAGCAGCGCATAAAAATTGAGCGCGGCCCCGCCCCCCGTCATCGTCCTCGTCCGTCCGCAGCTTGGTGAGAATATCGGCAAGGCGGCGCGCGCGATGCTCAATTTCGGGCTGACCGAGCTCCGCCTCGTCACCCCGCGCGACGGCTGGCCCAATCCCTACGCCGGCCCGGCATCGGCGGGCGCTGACATCGTGCTCGCCGAGGCGAAAGTGTTCGACAGCCTCGCGGATGCTGTCGCCGACTGCACCACCATCTATGCCACTACGGTGCGCAAGCGCGGCGTGATGAAGCCCGTGCTGACCCCCGAAGCGGCGGCGCGCGAGGTTCATGCGAGTGCGGGCCGATCGGCCTATGTCTTCGGTGCCGAACGCTCGGGGCTCGAAACCGACGATGTCGCGCTCGCGCACAATATCGTGACGGTACCGATCAACCCCGAATTCGCGTCGCTCAATCTCGCGCAGGCGGTCATCCTGCTCGCCTATGAATGGTCGAAGGGCATCGCGCTGGCGAGCCCGCCCGAGGTGCCGCTCGACCCGCCGGCGCCGCACGCCGAACTGGAAGAATTTATCCAGCATCTCACGCGTGATCTCGACGCGAGCGGCTATTTCGTGCCGCCCGAGCGCACCGAGGCAACGCTGCGCACCTTGCGCACCGCGCTGACCAAGACGGGGTGGTCGCACAATGATATCAGGATGATGCACGGCATCGTCACGGCACTTGGCAGGACGCCCCGGTCACGATAACGGGGAATCGACCTTGGAGACCATTATGCTCACTCTCGTTCTTTCCCTCGCGTTTTCTGCCGCTGCCCCCGCGGCGGCCGATGCACCTGCGCCGACCACCGCCACCGCCAAACCGACCAGGCCGAAGAAAATCTGCCGCTCCGATGTAAACACCGGCTCGCGCCTGAAGGGCCGCACCTGCAAGACGCAGGAACAATGGGACGCCCAACCGCAGGACGTTGGGAACGATGTCCGGATGAATGGCGGCGCTGGCACGCGCTGATCGGCCAGATTACCCGAGATCGCAATGATACACGGCGGCATCGCAGCCGATGGCCGCGCGATGCCGGACCGTCTGCGACGTCTTGCCAGCGTGGCGGTCTGCGCTATTCTCGCTCGCAAGCGGTCAGCGGTCGGCGCGCAGGCGATCCCACTGGACCGCCTCATAAGCGATCGATTGTTCGACCAGCTCGTTCCACACCGCTCGAAGCCGCTCGGGCTGGAGCCCGGCGGCTTCGGCCTCGCGTGCGACATTGTCGAGCACCTGCGCCTTGCGCGCCTCATCGCGAACGGTGCCGCGGTCGGTCTTGATGCGCGCAGCGGCATCCATATAGCTGAAGCGGCGGACGAGCAGCGCGACGAGTTCGCGGTCGACCTGGTCGACCCCGGCGCGGACCTCGATCATCGTTTCGCACTGTTCGGGAATTTTCGCGGACGTCATGCGCGCTGCCTTTAACGGCTTTTTCCATTCTGTCGAGCCGGGCCTTGGGCGCTTGACTTTGCACCCCTCCCCGTCTAACCGCGCGCCTTCGCAATGGACCCCGCACCCCGGTGAAGCGGCGGTCGCATATGGCATCTGCCCATATGGTGCGACCCGGGAACCGCCGAAATCCTTCGGCACACAGCAAGTTGGAGACGACATATGTCGAAGCGCCAGAGCGCCAAGTATAAACTCGACCGCCGGATGGGTGAAAATATCTGGGGTCGCCCGAAGAGCCCGGTCAACCGCCGCGAATATGGCCCCGGCCAGCACGGTCAGCGCCGCAAGGGCAAGATGTCGGACTTCGGCATCCAGCTCCGCGCAAAGCAGAAGCTGAAGGGCTATTACGGCGACATCACCGAGAAGCAGTTCAAGAAGAACTATTTCGAAGCGTCGCGCATGAAGGGCGACACCGGCCAGAACCTGATCGGCCTGCTCGAGCGCCGCCTCGACGCCGTCGTCTACCGCTCGAAGTTCACACCGACGATCTTCTCGGCACGCCAGCTTGTCAGCCACGGTCACGTCTATGTGAACGGCGTGAAGTGCAACGTCGCGAGCCGCCTCGTGAAGCCGGGCGACGAAGTCACCCTTGGCAAGAAGGCGCAGGAAATGGCGCTGGTCGCCGAAGCGCAGAGCCTGCCCGAGCGCGACCTGCCTGAATATCTGTCGGTCGACGGCACCAAGGCGACCTACGTCCGCGTCCCGACGCTCGACGAAGTGCCCTATCCGGTGAAGATGGAGCCGAACCTGGTCGTCGAATTCTATTCGCGCTGATCGAGTTCGCTATCGAATTCAAAGGGGCGGTCCGGCGACGGGCCGCCCCTTTTCGTTTCAGTGCGGCAGGAAAGCCGAAATCCGCCGCAACATGTCCGTGCGGGCTTCGCTGCTTTCCAGATTGTTTCCGACGTCTGGATATTCGACCAGTTCCACGCTCTTGCCCTTTCCTTTGAGGGCTCCGCGCATGACACGCGATTGCTCGATATTGACATATTGATCCATCGTGCCGTGGAATATCAGTACGGGTGCGTTGATCGCGCCGGCATTCTGCGCAGGCGAACCCTCGCGAATATGCGGCCCCGAACCGATATACAGTTGGGCCGTTCGCGAACGGCCATAGTCGGCGGCAAATTCCTTCAATCGCGCAAGGTCAGTCACCGGTGCGATCGTGACGATTGCTTTGAACAGGTCCGGCGCGAGCACTCCCGTCTGCAACGCGGCATAGCCGCCAAAGGACCAGCCAACGAGCGACAGCTTCTGGGCGTCAGCCCCCTCGGCCGCCAGCCAACGTCCGCCATCGGCGACATCGCCGAGCGCAGCTCGCCACGACCGGAAGCCATCCTTCAAAAACCATTGCTGGCTGCTATAGCCCGACGAGCCACGAAAATTGGGCTGCAGCACCGCGTAGCCCGATTGCGCGAAATATTGCGCAAGCCAGTCAAATCCCCATTCGTCCCGGTTATTGGCGCTGCCGTTCGGCATTACGATCGCCGGCAATCCCTTTGCATCTGTACGCCCCGGCGGAAGGGTCAAATAGGCGGAAATCGGCGTCCCGTCCGCGGCCGGATATGTGACCATCTTGACGGCCGATAAGGCCACGCCAGCCAGCTTTTCACGGAACATCAAAAGGGGCCGAAGCTCCTTCGTCCGGGCGTTGAACAGATAATAGGTGCCGGGATCGACATTGGACGTCGCAAGGATGAGGTAGTGGCTTTCGTCCATCGATTCATCGACGAATACCACTTGCCGACCGCCCAGCGCCTTCGACAGAGATTCGGACATCGCCGCGACTCCCTTGTCGACCATCACCGATTGCCGCCGGTCCGTGACGAAGGCGACGCCTGCCAAGCGATAGTGTGGGCCAATCGGAAGCATCTCGTCGACGTCAACGTCGGGCCGGGCGAAGATGGTGGTCAGATCCCCCGTTCCGTCGAGCGCCATCGCCGCGACCCCAGTGCGACCGTTGATCTTTTTGAAACCGTAGACACGATTCGTGGCGGCATCGACAATAGCCGGCTGGAAACCGTCGCGGCTTACGGGTTCGAGCTGGGTCAGCGGGCGCCAATCTCCCCCCTCCTGCGGTCGGAAGTAATAGCGGGTGATCGGATCATATTGTCCGGTGGCGCCGGCCGGCGGCGCCGTTTCCATGATTCGTACCCGCCCATAACCATCCGATATATATCCCGTTGCATTGGGTGCCGGATTCTCCACGCGCCGGCTCAATCCCGTCACAGTGTCAACAACATCCACGCCAAGCCCCGCGAGACGTTTGGTGATATTCGTACCGATATCAGTTTCAGGTACATAGCTGCGCGTCATCAGCACCGAGCCGTCATCGGATGGTGCCCGGTCGATGATGGAGCCCCCGCGCAGGTCAGTATAGAGGCTACGGTCGTTCCGCTTGTTGCTGAGCGTAAGCAGATTGCCACCATCGGAATCGATCGCGATCACGCTGCTCGCGCCATATATATCGCCAGCGTAGTTTACCCGTGCATGCGTTTTACAGGTCAATCGCGCGTTGGTCACCCAATTGCACCAGCTGAGTCTGCTATCTGTGCTTCCGCTAGACAGAATTGCGCGTGGCTTCGCTCCTTCGGTCGTATCGACAACGAACAAGCGACGCTTTCCGCCCGCGGCATTTTCGATATAGGCTAATTGCCTGCCGTCCGGAGACAGGCTGATGCCAGCGATGGATTCAAGCGCTCCAAACCGCGCGGCATTGTCGGCTTCCTGCGCCCCGCCGGATACAGGCACCATAGCCGCCAACAACGCCATCGCCGACAGGCTGAAAAACGCCATTTTCCCGAAATTCATCCCCGCCCCCGTTCTGGATTCATATATCGGAATGCCAGTTAATGGCGCCTTTTCAAGTTCTTTTGCAATTGCATTTGTAATGCGCATCGATCGGCAATCCGGGGACCGACAACCTTGCATCGTTGCGCCCCGGCTGGCACAAGCCCGGTCGTCGCAAATGAAACTTCCAAGGACATTTTCCATGCTTCGCTTCCCCAGAGCCGCCGCGGCCGCCGCGGTCCTTTTGACCGTTGCCGCGTGCAACACATCCGACAAGGCCGCGACGTCGGCCACCGCCATTCCCGACGTCCAGATTCCCGAACTGTCGCTCGCGACGCTTCAGGAAGTGACGAAGGAATTGTCGTCGGACGCCTATGAAGGCCGCGCCCCCGGCACCCCGGGCGAGGAAAAGACCGTCGCCTATATCATCAAGAAATATCAGGAAGCGGGGCTGAAGCCCGGCAACAACGGCAAGTGGACGCAGGACGTGCCACTGGTCGAAATCACCGCGAAGAATGCGACGCCGCTGAACTTCACCGGCGGCAAGACGCCGGTCACCGCGCAATATGCGAAGGATTATGTCGCGTTCAGCTATCGCGTCCAGCCCAAGACCGCGGTCAAGGACAGCGACGTCGTCTTCGTCGGCTATGGCATCAACGCCCCCGAAAAGGGCTGGAACGACTATGCCGGACTCGACGTGAAGGGGAAGACCGTCGTCGTCCTCGTCAACGATCCCGACTGGCAGACCAAGGAAGCCCAGGGCGAATTCAACGGCCGCGCGATGACCTATTATGGCCGCTGGTCGTACAAATATGAGGAAGCGGCGCGGCAGGGCGCCGCGGCGGTGCTGATCGTCCACGACACCGAGCCCGCCGCCTATGGCTGGAACGTCGTCGAATCGAGCAACACCGGCGCGAATTACCTTGCTGAAACCAAGGACGGCGGGGCGAAGGAAACGCTCGCCAACGGCTGGATCCAGCTTCCGAAGGCAAAGGAACTCTTCGCGAGCGCCGGACAGGATTTCGACAAGCTGCGCGCCGACGCGGGCAAGAAGGGCTTCAAGCCCGTCGCGCTGACCGGCGTGAAGGCGAACTTCGGCTTCGACAACGCGATTTCAAAGAAGATGTCGCGCAACGTCATCGGCGTGCTGCCGGGCGCGAAGCGTCCCGACGAATATGTGCTCTACACCGGCCATTGGGATCACCTCGGCCGCTGCACACCCGTTGCCGGCGACGACATCTGCAACGGCGCGGTCGACAATGCGAGCGGCATCGCGGGTCTCGTGACGCTGGCGCAGGCGTTCCACAAGGCGGGCGCCCCCGATCGCAGCATCGTATTCCTGTCGGTCACCGGCGAGGAATCGGGCCTGCTCGGTTCGAAATTCTACGCCGAAAACCCGGTCTTCCCGCTCGCGCAGACCGTCGGCGGCGTGAACATGGACGCATTGAACGCGATCGGCCCGGCGAAGGACATCGTTGTCGTCGGCCGCGGCAAGTCGGAACTCGATGCCTATGTCGCCAAGCTCGCCCAGATGGAAAAGCGCGTGATCAAGGACGAACCGACGCCGGAAAAGGGCTTCTATTATCGTTCGGATCACTTCAGCTTCGCCAAGCTCGGCGTGCCGATGTTCAACTTCGGCAGCGGCGACGATCTGGTCGAAGGCGGCGTCGAGGCCGGCAAGAAGGCCGCGGAAGACTATGAAAAGAACCGCTATCACGCGCCCGGCGACGAATATGAGGCGATCACCAACTGGGGCGGCATGATGTCCGACCTGCGCCTTTACTATGCCGCGGGCCGCATGCTCGCGATGACCGACGCATGGCCGAACTGGAACAAGGGCGACGAATTCCGCGCCGCCCGCGACAAGTCGCGTCCCGCAAAGTAAGCGGAAAGAGCGCGCGCCCATGACGCTGAAAATGCCTGCCGAATGGGCGCCGCACGACGCCGTCTGGATCGGTTTCCCGCACCTCGCCGAGGAATGGGCAGGTGCGATCGATGAAGGACGGCGCGACGTCGCCGCCTTCGCCAACGCCGTCCATGACGGCGGCCGCGGCGAAGAGGTGCGGCTGGTGGTCAACGACGCGCGGCAGGCGGATATCGCCGCCGCGCTCGTCGATCCGGGCGTGCGCATCCTGATCCAGCCCTTGGGCGACATCTGGCTGCGCGACACCGGGCCGATCATCGCCGGTACGGGCGCGGCACGCCGCGCGCGCAATTTCGAATTCAACTGGTGGGGCGAGAAGTTCGTCATGCCGGGCGATCAGGAAGTTGGCGCGGCGCTGGCCGCCGGATCGGGCCTGCCGGTCGACGATCAGGACTGGGTGCTCGAGGGCGGCGGGATCGACGTCGACGGCACGGGCCTTTGCGTCACCACCGAAGAATGCCTGCTCAATACGAACCGCAATCCCACGCTGACGCGTGAGGATATTGCGGTGCGGCTCCGCCAGTCGCTCGGCATCGACCGGCTGCTGTGGCTGGGAAATGGCCTCGTCGGCGATCACACGGACGGCCATGTCGACAATCTGGCGCGCTTCGTCGGCGAAGGGCGCCTCGCGCTTCCGGTCCCGGCAGGCGAGACCGATCCCAACGCGCATATCTATGCCGACGCCCGCGCGCGCACCGCCGCGTTCGGCGGGGTCGAGATCGTCGACCTGCCCTCGCCCGGCCGTATCGAGATCGACGGCGAGGTCGCGGCGGCGAGCTATATGAACTTCTACGTCGGCAACAGCGTCGTCGTGGTGCCCACCTATGGCGTCGCCAATGACATCGCTGCGGTCGACACCCTCGCCGCGCTCTTCCCCGATCGCCGCGCGGTCGGTGTGCCCGCCCGCGGGATCATCGTCGGCGGCGGCAGCTTCCATTGCTCGAGCCAGCAGCTTCCGAGCTAGCTTTCTCCAATCGTGTCCCGGCGAAGGCCGGGATGACGTGAAATGGAATGCCAGGCTTTTACTCTGGCAAGATGCGCAGGCTCGCTTATATCCGGCCCATGACCCGCACCATCACCGTCGCCGCGCTGCAACTCCCCCTGCCCGGCCCCGTTCAGCCTAATATCGACGCTGTCACGGCGCTCGTCGAGGAAGCGGCGACCAAGGGCGCGCAGATCATTCTGCCCCCCGAACTCTTTGAAGGCCCCTATTTCTGCCAGGTCGAGGATGAGGAATTGTTCGCTACCGCGCGTCCCACCGCCGAGCATCCGAGCGTCGTGGCCATGCAGGCGCTCGCCGCGAAGCTGAAGGTCGCGATCCCGACGAGCTATTTCGAGAAGGACGGGCCGCATTATTACAACACGCTCGCGATGATCGGTCCCGACGGGGCGATCATGGGCACGTACCGCAAGAGCCACATTCCCGACGGCCCCGGCTATGAGGAAAAATATTATTTCCGCCCCGGCAATACGGGCTTCAAGGTCTGGGACGTCTTTGGCACCCGCATCGGCGTCGGTGTCTGCTGGGATCAATGGTATCCCGAATGCGCGCGCGCGATGGCGCTGATGGGCGCCGAATTGCTCTTCTATCCGACCGCGATCGGCAGCGAGCCCTATGACGCCGACCTCGACACCAGCCGCATGTGGCGCCGCGCGATGCAAGGCCATGCGGTGTCGAACTGCATGCCGGTGATCGCCGCGAACCGCATCGGGACCGAGGGCGACGCGAACTTCTATGGCCACAGCTTCATCAGCGACGAATGGGGCGACCTTGGCCAAGAATATGGCGCCAGCGAAACCGGCGTGCTGGTCGCGACGATCGACCTCGACCGCGCGGCGAAGCACCGCGCCGGCATGGGCTTCTTCCGCGACCGCCGGCCGCAGCTCTACGGGCGGCTCGTCGAGGATATCTAATAAAAATTGGGGCGAAACATGGAATTACCCGACGATATTTTCACCGAGCCTGAGGATGTCGATCCCGAGACGCTCGCCAATCTCGGCCCGCTCCGCCGCCTGGCCGGCATCTGGGAGGGGCAGCGCGGGGTCGATATCAACCCCAAGGCCGACGGCCCCGAGACGCGCCAATATTATGAGCGGATCGAGATGCAGCCGATCGACCCGCAGGCTAATGGCCCGCAGCTATTCTATGGGCTGCGCTATCATCTGCACGTCAACACGCCCGAAGAGGACATCGCCTTCCACGATCAGGTCGGTTACTGGCTCTATGAAGCCGCGACCGGTCTGATCCTTCAGACGCTGGCGATCCCGCGCGGGCAGATCGCGATTGCGTCGGGACACGCCGAGCCCGATGCCAAGCGGCTCGTCGTCAAAGCGACGCGCGGCGAGACCGAATATGGGATCTGCTCGACCAGCTTCCTCGATCTCGCCTTTCGGACCGACGCCTATCAGCTGACGGTCGATTTTCACGATGACGGGTCGTGGAGCTATGTGTCCGACACGACGCTGATGGTGAAAGGCCGCGACGAGCCCTTCCTCCATCGCGACCGCAACACGCTGATGAAGATCGCCGAACCCGACCTCAACCCCTGGGCAAAGATCGCCCGCAACCGCTAGGGTCAGGACCTGAGGTCAGCTTTCGAAGCGGCGGATGCTTTCGAGGTCGGCGCGATCGAGCGGCTGCGTCAGCCACAGGCCGCCGCGGCCCGCACGCGACCAGCGAACGATCGCTCGGCGCTTGACCCCGCCCGCGAGTATCAGGTCGAGTTCCTTGCCGACTTCCAGATGGCCGTCGTGGATGAAACCGGCGCCATTCTGCGACAGGTCGACCAGTTCGATGCCGGTGGTGCCGTCGTCGGTGACCGCCTGCGCCTGCGTGCTCACGGGCAGGCGCGGCTGCCGATAGCCGGTGGCGCGTTGTTCGGCCGCCAATTGCTTGAGCACGTCGGCGACATCGACTTCCTTGTCGAACGCCACGCCGCACCGGCCCGCGTCGGACCAGACGACTTCGCCGCGGATCACAACCGTATCCGAAAGCGCGATCTCCAGCTTTTCGCCGACCCCGATCGGAACGTCGGCCGCCAGCATCATGCCCTTGTCGGAAATATTACGCACCCGCCACAAGCCCGCATCGCCATTGCGTATCACCTTGGCAATCCGCCAGACGGTGCGATAGCGGTCGCCACCACGACGATCGCCCCCGCTTTCCTGCTCCTTAACCGGATCGGAGAGGCGACGTTGGTTCATGTTATCTACCTTATCGAAGCAGCAGAGAATGGGAAGCATAACTTCCTGTCTATACTGCAAAATACACAATCCCCACGACATCGCATTACTTGAATTAAGCTTATAATTCAATCATAGTGCAGAATATAGTTAACGTCACGTCGATCAGAAAATGCGAAAGCGTGCAGCCCGGCTGGTCGTTCGATAGCGAAGCTTTCGTATTTTACACAATTTACGGTGCGAGCACGCCCGGATTAAGGGCTAAAATGTCCGGTTCGGCAAATCCATTCGCGCCGACGCGACGGCCCGGTCGAACTGAGCGGTGCTTTGCAGCATGAAAGCGAAACTACGCTTGACGCCGCCAACTCTACCGATCAAGTTGAGTTGCCGGCTTGATCCCGACCGGCGAGGCGTTTTTTTCGGGATCCGCGGCTTTTGACCGGGAAGCAGCTTGCTCCGCGTTACCAACAGCTAAAGCGCGCGATGCTCAGGCGACAGCGCCAGGTATCGTGTTCCCCTCATTCGATGAGGTGATACGATGCAATACTCCCCACCGCGATAGCGACCCGCGTCCGAGCCGGGCGCTTTCCTGACCCGAACCCGTTTTTCCGGCGCCGCGTGGCGGTTCGCCGATGCATCGCCGCGCGCTTCGCGCTGCGATCCCAATCGACAAGGATTTTGACATGACCGTCCAGACGCTCGAACATAGCGAAACCGCCATCAAACTCTTCGACATCACGCCGCTACAGCCGAGCCTCGGTGCACAGATCAGTGGCATCGACCTCGCGCGGCCGCTCGACCGCCCGACCTATGACGCGCTGCGCGCAGCGCTGCTCCAGCACAAGGTGCTCTTTTTCCGCGACCAGAATCTGACGCGCGAACAGCATATCGCGCTGGGCGCGGCGTTCGGCGATCTCGAGGAGCATCCGGTCTTTTCGCTGCCCGACTATCCGCAGATCCTGCCGCTGATCTCGCAAGAGCTAAAGGGCAAATATCGCCAGTCGACCGACAGCAACTGGCATGCCGACACGACCTTCCGCACCGAGCCTTCGGCGGCGTCGATCCTGATCCAGCGCGTGTCGCCGTCGCTGGGCGGCGACACCGTGTTCGCCAACGCCGTCGCCGCTTATGAAACGCTCGACGAGGAAACAAAGGCACGGATCGACGGTCTGACCGCGATCCACGACCCGAGCATCTTCATCCAGTTCCTCGACACCGAGGAAAAGAAGGACGCGCTACGCGCCAGTTTCCCACCGGTCGAGCATCCCGTCGTACGCGTCCACCCCGAGACCGGCGAGAAGGTTCTCTACGTCAATTCGGTGTTCACACGGTACATCGTCGGGTTGCCCGAGGATGAGAGCAAGGCGCTGCTCGCGCGGCTGTTCGATCAGGTCAAGCGCCCCGAATTCCAGGTGCGGTGGAGCTGGCAGCCCGGCTCGATCGCCTTCTGGGACAATCGCGCGACGCAGCATTATGCCGTCCCCGACTATAGCGAGGCGCGCCACATGGAGCGCGTAACGATCGTCGGCGACCGCCCGGTCGGCCCGAACGCCTGATCTGAATTCAGCAGATGAAACTCTCCCTCACGCCCCTCCGCACGCTCGTCGCCGGCGCCTTCCTGTCGCTTGCGGCGTGCGGCGGCGCGTCGGACAGTGGCACGACGATCAAGATCGGCGACCAGCTCCACGCGCTCAAATCGTCGCTCGACGTGTCGGGCGAAGGCGCGCCGACCGGTTACACGATCGAATGGGCCAATTTCGTCGGCGGACCGCCGATCATCGCCGCGCAGACGGGCGGATCGCTCGATGTCGGCTGGATGGCCGAAACGCCGCTGATCTTCGCGCAGGCCGCGGGCAGCCCGGTGAAGGTCGTCGCGGTGAGCAAGACGGTCGACGGCGGCGGCTCGCCCTATGCGCTCGTCGTCAAACCCGATTCCCCGATCCGCAGCGTCGCCGACCTCAAGGGCAAGTCGGTATCCTTCATGAAGGGCACGGTGCTCCATTATTTCGTCGCGCGGCTGCTCGACAAGCAGGGGCTGTCGCTCAAGGACATCAAGCCGGTGCAGGCGACGGGTTTCGGCACCGGGCTGCTCGACAAGGGATCGGCCGACGCGATCACGATCGGCGAGCCCTATCTGACGCAGGCGCTCGACGCCGGGAAGGTGCGCGTGCTGGCCAGCGGCGCGCCGCCCAACACGCCCGGCTTCTTCTACCTCGTCGCATCCGACGCCGCGCTCGCCGATCCGGTGAAAGCGAAGGCAATCGGCGATCTCGTGGCACGCGCGGCGCGGGCGACGCGCTGGCAGCGCGAAAATCCGGCCAAAGCCGCGCCCGCGCTCGCCAAACGTTATAATGTTGATGCGGCGATCGCGGAAAAGATCATCACGCGCGCGCCCGCCAGCTATGCGCCGATCAGCGATGCGATCATCGCGGCGCATCAGGACGAGGCCGATCTGTTCTTCAAGGAAGGGCTGATCCGCAAGAAGCTCAATGTCGCGGCGATTTTCGACAAGCGTTACGACGACATCGTCGCCGCGCAGGAGGTGGCGAAATGAACGCGCCGACGCCGATCGCGCTCGCGGGCGACCCCGGACGGCTCGTCCAGCCGGTCGTCCGCAAAACAGGCAACCGGTCGGAGCGCTTCTCATTCGTACGTCGCGCGACCGGGCCGCTGATCATCGTCGCGCTGTGGGCGATCTCGACCAGCGCGGGGTGGATCGATCCGTCGATCCTCCCCTCGCCCGCCGGGCTCGTTGCGGGATGGCAGCAACTCTGGACCGAACAGGCGCTCGCGTCGCAGATTGCGACCTCGCTCACGCGCGCGCTCGTCGGCGGCACAATCGGCATCATCTTCGGGCTGATCCTCGGCACGATCGCGGGCCTGTCGAAGCTTGGTGAGGAACTGTTCGACGCGCTGCTCCAGATGCTGCGCACCATCCCCTTCCTCGCGCTCGTCCCGCTCTTCATCGTCTGGTTCGGGATCGGCGAGGCGCCGAAGCTGCTGCTCATCGCGCTTGCCACGATGTTCCCGATGTATCTCAACACCTATGCCGGGGTGCGCAACGTCGATCGCAAGGTGATCGAGGCGATGCGCAGCTTCGGGCTCGGCGGGCGCCGCCTGATCCTCGAAGTCGTGCTGCCGCTCGCATTGCCGCAGATCTTTACCGGGCTGCGTTTCGCGCTCGGCGTCTCGGTGCTCGTGCTGATCGCCGCCGAGCAGATCAACGCCTCGGCGGGGCTCGGTTACCTGCTCAACAGCGCGCAAATGTACCAGCAGGTCGACGTCATCCTGATCTGCATCGCCATCTACGCCGTGCTCGGCCTCGGCGCCGACCTGATCGTCCGTTCGCTCGAACGGCTTTTCATGCCGTGGCGCGCGGGTGTCGCCATCCGATAGGAGATTTATCGATGACCGCCGTCCTTTCGATCGATTTCGCCGCCGCCGAACGCGTCGCCGTCCCCGATTTCTCGCACCGCCCGGTCGCGGTCGAGGTCAGCGACGTCAGCCGCAGCTTTACCGGCAATAGCGTCCTCGACAGCCTGAACCTCACGATCCACAGTGGCGAATTCGTCGCGCTGCTCGGCGCGTCGGGCAGCGGCAAGACGACGCTGCTGCGCATTCTCGCCGGGCTCGACGCCCCCGATGGCGGCGAAGCGTGGGTGCCCGAGGCGCGCACCGTGGTGTTCCAGGAACCGCGGCTCGTGCAGTCGAAGAGCGTGTGGAAGAATGTCGTCATCGGCCTGTCGGGCAAGGACGCGTCGCGCGAGCGCGCCATCGCGGCGCTCGCCGAGGTCGGGCTCGATCATCGCACCGATGCCTGGCCCGCGACGCTGTCGGGCGGCGAGGCGCAGCGTGCGGCGCTCGCGCGCGCGCTGGTGCGCGAACCGCGGCTGCTGCTGCTCGACGAGCCTTTCGCGGCGCTCGACGCGCTGACGCGGCTCAAGATGCAGCGGCTGATCGGCGAGCTGTGTCAGGCGCATGGTCCCGCAACGCTGCTCGTCACGCACGATGTCGAGGAAGCGATCCTGCTCGCCGACCGCATTCTTGTGCTGAAAGAAGGGCGGATCGGGTACGACACGCGCGTCCGCTTGCCGCACCCGCGCCGTGCGGGCGGCGAGGAATTCGACGCGCTGCGCGATACGTTGCTCGCCGAACTGGGCGTACCGCAGGCGCATTAGCGCCCCGCAATCGGACCACAGCAAAGGCTTTGACCACCCCGGCATGCATCGGCATGCTGGGGTCAGGGGGATTTCGACTCATGGTAATTTCGCGCGCACGGGCCTGGGCCACGCGCATGCCCGGATCGGGCTGGATGATCGTCGCGCTGATCCTCGGCTTCACGATTGGCACCTTCATCGCGGCATCGTCGCCGCTGGTCGAGGCCGCGCAACTGGTCGGCGGTATCTGGCTCGACGGGCTGCGCATGACGATCGTCCCGCTGATCTTCGCGCTCGTCGCGACCGGCGTCTCCAGCCTTGGCATGGGCGACCATCACGAAGCCGCGCGCCTCGGGCGGCGCCTGCCGCTGGTGCTGATCGGCCTGTTGATCGTCTCGGCGGTCATCGGCGCCCTGATGGTCCCGCCACTGCTCGGCGCCGTCACGATTGCGCCCGCCGATATCGCCGCGCTGCGCAGCCTCTTCCCCGCCCCGCCTGCACCGGCGGTCCCCGGCGCAGCCGAAACGATGCGCGCGATGATCCCGACCAATGTCGTCGCGTCGGCCGCCGAAGGCGCGGTCCTGCCGCTCGTCATCTTCGCGCTCATACTCGGCCTTGCCGTTGGCAAGATCGACCGCGACCGTGCGGAAGCGGTGCTCCAGCCGCTGCGCGGGCTTGCCGACGCGATGATCGTCGTCGTCGGCTGGGTGCTCCGCGTCGCGCCGATCGGCATTTTCGCGCTCGCGCTGGCGATCGGCGCCACCGTCGGGACAGCGGTGCTCGCCATCCTCGCCCAATATCTCGCGATCTCGATATCGGTGACGCTGGTGCTGATCGTCCTCGGCTATACTATCGCGCGCTTTTCCGGCGGCATCCCGCTCGGACGTTTTGCTCGCGCTATGGCTCCTGCGCAGGCCATCGCGGCGAGCACCCAATCGTCGATCGCCACGCTGCCGGCGATGATGGTGAGCGCCGAGCGCATCGGCATCGAGGAGCGTAATGCCGCCGCCATCCTGCCGATGGCGGTCGCGACCTTCAAGATCACCGCGCCGTCGAACACTGTGATGATGGCGTTGGCGCTCGCGTGGATGGCGGGGATCGAAGTCTCGCCGTTACAGCTGGCCGTTGCCTTGCCGCTCGCGGTGCTGTCGTCACTCGCGATTCTCGGGATGCCGGGGCAGATCAGCTTCTATGCGTCGGTCGCGCCAACCGCGATCGCAATTGGCGCACCGATCGAACTCTTGCCGATTCTGCTCGCGATCGACGTTATCCCCGACATGGTCCGCACCGTCGCCAATGTGACGCACGATGTCGCCGCGGCGGCGGCAATTGCACCGCCCACCACCGCCGATCAATAGCGGCCGGACAGCAAAGCCCCGGCGCCCGGAACTTCGGTCGACAGCCCAAGCCGCGTAAGCATCTGGTGCGCCGTGCAGATCGCCGCCGACACCACGGGCAAGCCGATCGCATCCTCGATCTTCTGCACCGACGGCAGCGAGGGCATCTGGACGCAGGCGGAAAGGACGAACGCGTCGATTCCGGTCAGGTCGAGCCTTTTGTAATGCTCGAGCAGCTTCGCAGGATCCTGCGCCGCGACCTCCAGATTGTCGGGAATTTCGAGCGCCAGCCAGTCGCTTACCTCGATACCTTCATTCTGAATGTAGGAAACGACCATCTGCGTCAGCGGCTTCATATAAGGCGCGACGAGCGCGATGCGCTTGGCCTTCAGCGCCGCCAGCCCCTCGATCAGCGCGCCGGCGCTGGTGACGACGGGCGCGGCACGGCCATTCTCGACCGTCCGCTGATGCAGCCGCGCCTCCGACACCCGGTGATAGCCCTCACCCATGCTCATGATCGCAACGAGGCAGGCATAGCCGAGCACATCGACCGCGGCGTCGGACAGTTCGAGCGCGCAGCGGTCGGAATCGGCGTCCATCGCCGCGAGTTCCTCCTTCGTCACCTTCTTCATCCGCATCCGCGACGAGTGGAAGGTAAAGCGTTCGGACGCGATCGCCTCGCGCGCGCGGAGCAGCGCGGGAATCTCGGTCTCCATCGTGACGTTCGAACTGGGCACGATTTGCCCGATGCGGATGGGGCGTGTCATCCTGGACGCCTCAGACTGCAATAATCGGGTTGCGCAGCGTGCCGATGCCCTCGACGGTGCATTCGACGACGTCGCCCGGCCACATGAACTCCTGCGGATCACGGCCCGCGCCGACCCCCGCGGGCGTTCCGGTCGCGATGATGTCGCCGGGTTCGAGCGTCATCACGCTCGAAATATCCGCGATCAGCTGGGGTACGTTGAACAGCATGAAGCGCGTATTGCTGTTCTGCTTTTCGACGCCGTTCACATGCGTCAGGATATTGAGATTGTGCGGATCGCCAATCTCGTCGGCGGTGACGATGCACGGCCCCATCGGGGCGAAGCTGTCCTGCCCCTTCGAGACGATCCACTGCCCCGCGCGGCGGCAATCGCGCGCCGACACGTCGTTGATCACGGTATAGCCGAACACATGGTGCAGCGCATCACCCTCGGCGACATGGCGCGCGGTGCTGCCGATGATCACCGCCAGTTCGGTTTCCCAGTCGAGCTGCTGCGTCACCTTCGCATTGTGACGGATCGGATCATTCCACGCGACGACCGCGGTCGGCGGCTTCGAAAAGATCACCGGCTGCTGCGGCAGCTCGTTCGATGTGTCGAGCGAACGCGCCGATTCAGCGACATGCTCGGTATAGTTGAGACCGATTCCGAAGATATTCTTGCGCGGCCGCGGGATCGGCGCGAGCAAGGTGACATTACCCTGAGGCAGCGACGTGCCGATCAGGTCGGCGGTGGTCGCCGCTGCGACGGCTTCCTGCAGGAAACGCAGAGGGATCGGACCAAGATCGATGAAATCGAGCATCGTCGAGGGCAGGTCATTGCCGATCGCATCGCCGAAATATTCGACGTCGATCACGAGCCCGTCGTGGAGAAGGCCGAGCCGCGGTTCGGTCTCGACCGTGCGATATGTCACGAAGCGCATGTTTGATGTCCGTCATTTTCCTGGAGGGCTTCCTCGATCCGGACGCCGAGCGCCTCCATCACGGGGAAATCGTTGAAAGAGAAGAGAAACGCCTCATCGGAAGGATCGAGATTGACATGCTCGTGCCACATCCATGCGGGGACACAGAAAATGTCGTGCGTGCCCCAGTCGAAGCGCTCGCCGCCGATGATCGAATAGCCGCGCCCGCTCGCGACATTATAGACGACATTGCCGGTATGGCGGTGCGCCTTGCCGCGGAAGCCGGGTTTGAGCATCTGCATATGCGCGCCCATCGTCTGGAGCGCCCAGCCGCCGGTCAGCGGGTTCGAATAACGCACCATATGCCCGTCGAACGGCGTGCCGTCGGACACTTTGGCGAGGTTCCACAGCGCGTCGCGCGTAGGCTCCCAGCGATAGACCATCACCGGCGAATAGGGCTTCTCCCACGCCGGCACGCCCTCGGGCCGCAGCCCCGCGCCGCCATAGCTCAGCGGCAGGTCGTCCGCAGGAAAGGCAGCGGTTTGCGCGGGTTGGTCGTAGACCGCGTAGAAATTGGTCTCGAGGCTGTTCATCAGCGGAATGTCGAGCCCGTCCTGCCAGATCGAGACTTCGCCCCCGGCGACGACGCCATGATCGTGCCAGGCGCCGTTCGGGGTCAGCACATAATCATTGGCACCAAGCGTGATGTGGTGCCCGTCGACGACGGTATAGGCGCCCTTCCCCTCCATGATGAAGCGGTGCGCCGACGCGGTGTGGCGGTGCGCGGGGGTGATCTCGCCGGGGCGCATCGCCTGCATCCCGCTGAACAGCCAGCCGCAGACCGCAACATTCTCGCGCCCCGCATCGCTGTCGTTGAGCAGCGTCACGACGCGGCGTCCCGCCTCCTCGGGCTTCACCAGATCGAGCGCGCGCAGGCACATGTCGCGCATCTCCGCATAGCGCCAGAGCGTCGGGCGATAGCGCGTCTCGGGTTCCCACGGCTCGATCGCATTGGCGCGTTTCCAGAACGCGCCGGCATTGCGCGCCGCAAGCTCTTGATAAAAGGCTTCAAGCTCGGGCGTGTCGGTGACGCGCGCGCGGCCGAGCACATCGTCGCGCGGGTCGATGATCGTGCTATTGCCTGCCATTATGGCATCTCCTCGTCGGAATCGACGGGCTGCGGCTCGTCGACAAACAGGGCCGACGCGCGGGGAGTCCGGTCGACCGTCAGGTTGAAGATGTCGAAGCGGTTATATCCGCCGATGATGTCGTGCATCAGCTTGGGCCGGATGCACTCGCCAAGGTCGATCTCGGCATAGACGATGCCCTCATTGTCGATCAGCGCCTCGCCCACCAGATTGCCGTGCGGGTCGATGACGCCCGAAAAGGCGCTGTTCGGCCGCGACAGCAGCTCGCGGTTCTGCGGCCGGTCGGCGCTCATTGCGTCGATGATTTCGGGGCTCACCGCCGAGCAGGCGACGATCGTGAACACCTTGCCCTCGAAGCTGTGCGCGGTCGCGCGGATCTTGATCGCCTCGGCCATATTGTACGACGCGGGCGCGACGGGCAGCGCAATATAATTGGCGACGTGGACGAGCTCACCCTGCGACAGCAGCGCAAAGCGCGCGAGCGTGTTCGTATTCTCGCCGCACGCGAGCGTGCCGAGCGGCCCGACCGGCGTGTCGTAGACGCGGATCGAGCTGCCATCGCCGCCCGCCCATGTGAGCTTCTCGGCCCACGTCGGCACCAGCTTGCGATGCCGCCCGAGCAGTGTACCGTCGGCGCCGATGATCAGGTTGGTGTTATAAAGCGTCCCGATGCTCACCGGATCGCGTTCGTTGATGCCGATGACGACGGTGCAGCCATGATCGCGGGCGGCGTTGCACAGCGCCGCGACCTCGGGCCCGTCGATCAGGAGCGACGCACGATAGAGGCGCTCGTGCCATTCGGCACCCTCGATCGGCGTCATTAGCCAGTTCCAATAGGGATAGGCGGACACGAACACTTCGGGGAAGGCGACGAGCTGCGCGCCGTTGCCGGCGGCCTCGGCGATCAGCGCGCACGCCTTGTCGACCGTGCGGGCGGTGTCGAGGAAGACCGGCGCGGCCTGCACCGCAGCGACGCGCGACTTCGGCAGGAAGGGTAACGACACGTCGCTCATGTCACCGCCGCCCGCTCATGATATTGCGGCTTGTCCCACGCGCGCGTCGCGCAGACCTTGTCGAGCCGCTCGATGGTTTCGACGATGTCGCGATAGCGCAGGTAAAGCGGCGTCAGCCCGAAGCGCAAGATATCGGGCGCGCGGAAATCGGCGATGACGTCATATTCCTTGAGCGCCTGCACGATCTGGTATCCCTGCGGGTGCGCGTAGGCGACTTGGCTGCCGCGCTCAGCATGGCTTTGCGTGCTGATCAGTTCGAAGCCGTAGGTGTCGCACAGCGGCCGCATCTGCTCGATGAAAAGGTCGCCGAGGGCGAGCGACTTGCGCCGGATTTCGGCCATGTCAGCTTCGAGCATGAGGTCGACGCCCACCTCGAGCGCCGACAGGCCGAGCACGGGCGGTGTGCCGCACTGGAAGCGCTCGATCCCGGCGGCCGGGTCGTAATCCTCCTCGAAGGCGAACGGCCGCGCGTGCCCGAACCAGCCCGACAGCACCGGCGTCGCTGCATGATGCCGCGCCGCAGCGAACAAATAGGCGGGTGCGCCGGGGCCGCCATTGAGGAACTTGTATCCGCAACCGATCGCGAAATCGGCGTTCGCGCCGTTGAGGTCGACAGGGATCGCGCCCGCGCTGTGGCTCAGATCCCAGACGACGAGCGCGCCGACCTCGTGCGCGCGCTGCGTGATTCCCGCCATGTCGCGCACGCGGCCCGACTTATAGTGAACCTGCGTCAGCAACAGCACCGCGACATCGTCGTTCAGCGCCTCGATGACCGCGTCGGGCGCAACCGTGACCGCCTTGACGCGTCCGCCCGAAAAGGCCTCGATGCCCTGCATCATATAGACGTCGGTCGGGAAATTCGTCGCTTCGGACAGGATCACCGCCCGTTCACGCCGCAACGAAAGTGCGGCGGTCAACGCCTTGAAGATATTCACCGAAGTCGAATCGGTCGCGACAATCTCGCCGGGGTTAGCGCCGATCAGTCGGCCGATCTTGTCACCGACGCGCCGCGGCGCGGTCGACCATTCGGCACCGAGCCATGACGTGATCAGCCCCTCGCCCCATTCGCTTCCCACAACCTCGGCGAGCCGGTCACCCGTCGCCTTCGGCAGCGCACCCAGCGAATTGCCGTCGAGATAGATTAGCCCTTCGCGCAAATGGAATCGATCGCGAAAAGGCGCCAGCGGATCGCCGGCATCAAGCGCCGACACATCGGTGGCAAGTATCGTGTCGGTCATGCGATTTCCCTCAGGATAGCGCGCACCGGGCTGGCGTCGGCGCCGACGATACGGAGCGGCAGCGCGACAAGTTCGTACCGGCCGGGCGGCACGTCATCGAGCACGAGGCCTTCCAATATCCGCATATCCGCCGCCTTGACCGCCTGATGCGCGTCGAGCGTCTTCGACTGTTCGGGATCGAGCGACGCGGCATCGGTGCCGATCAGCCGCACGCCCATGGACCCAAGCCGCGCGATCACGTCGCTTGCGATCGCAGTGAAGTCCGAGTCCCATTGGTCATGCGGGAAATGCTCATAGGTGCGCAGCAGCACGCGCTCGCCGCCTTCTATGGCATCCCAATCGATGTCTGCGATCTCGACGCGGCCGCGCGCGTGACGGACGTCGAGTAGTACGCACGATCCGATATACGCATCGAGATCGCAGTCGGCCGACGAGGCGCCGTCATTGGCATAATGCAGCGGCGCATCGCCATGCGTCCCGGCATGCAGCGGCGTGAACATGCCGCCGACATTGACCGGGCAGCCTTCGCCGATCACCGCATGGTTGTGGAGCGCGAAGGCCGGCTCGCCCGGCCACACCGGCACCGCGGCGTGGAGCGGCTGCGAAATGTCCCAGATCCGGCTCATGCGCTCTTCCCTTCGGCATAATCGCCGCCCTCGCGCGGGGCCGCCATCCGCGTGCGCATCGACCAGAGTTCGGGAAAGAAGCTCAGGTCCAGCGCCTTCACCAGATAATTGACCCCCGACGAGCCGCCAGTGCCGGGCTTGTGCCCGATCACGCGCGCAACCGTCTTCATGTGCTTGAAGCGCCATTCCTGGAAATAATATTCGAGCGCGGTGATCTTCTCGGCCAGCGTGTAGAGGTCCCAATGCGCGTCGACGTCGGTGTAGATTTTCAGCCAGGCATCCTCGACCGTCTCCGACGCCGCATAGGGCTTCGTCCAGTCGCGTTCCAGATGATCGGCAGGGATATCGAAACCGCGCCGCGCGAGCAGTCGGAGCAGCTCGTCGTAGAGCGACGGCGCCTCGAACGCGGCGCGCAGCCTTTCAGTCGCTTGCGGATCGTCCTTGTGAACGATCATCATATCCTCGCGCTTGTTTCCAAGCAGATATTCAAGCTCGCGATATTGCTGCGACTGGAACCCCGACGCGCGGCGCAGGAAGCCGCGGAAGGTCAGGAAATCATGCGGGGTCAGCGTCGCGAGCACCTCCCAGCTGTGGATCATGTGCCGCTGGATCGTTGCGATCCGGTCGAGCCCCTTGCCCGCGATCTCGAGCCCGTCGGCCTTGATCGCGTCGTGGACGAGGCGCGCCTCGTGCAACACCAGCTTGATCCACAGCTCCATCGTCTGATGCATGATGATGAACAGCATCTCGTCGGGCTTGTCCGACACCGGCACCTGTGCCGAGAGCAGCTGCGCCGTCTGCAAATGCCGCGCATAGGTCAGGCCATTGTCCCACTGGATCGTCTCACCGTCGATCTCGGTCTCGAAGATATCGGTGCCGCCATCGCTCGTCTGCCTGATCATAGGAACGCCTCTCCGCTCGCCGGCGCGGCCGACAGACGCCCTTCATAGGTCAAATCGCCCGGATAGGCATCTCCCGGCTCAAGCGCCGGATCGCCCGCGATCTTGCGATAGACGTCCGCGAAGTCGGTTTCCTCGGTCGCGCGCAGCAACTCCCCGAACCCCGCGACGACGAAGTAGGTCTGCTGGAATTCGTCGAAATTATATCGTGTCCGCATCACCCGCTCAATATCGAGCCAGATGCGACGTGGTTCGGGCGAGGTCAGCGCCGACAACGCCTCGGCGAAACTCGACATCAGGCCGCCGCCAAAGGCGCGCAGTTCGCCGTCCTCGACCACAAGACCGAACTCGACCGTATAAAGCCAGAGCCGCCCGAGATAGTCCGATGCCCCTAGCTTTTCGGCGCGCAGTCCCGCCTGACCATAAGCCACCAGAAAGTCCGAAAAAGCGGGATCGGTGAGCATCGGGATATGGCCGAAAATGTCGTGAAACATATCGGGCTCTTCGCTGTAGGCGATCTGCTCGGGCGGGCGGACGAAATTGGCGGCAGGGAAGCGCCGGTTCGCCAGATGCTCGAAGAAGGGCTGATTCGGAATCCAGCCGGGCACCGCGACGACTTCCCACCCCGACGCCGGCTTCAGCAGCGCGTTAAGCTCGGCGAAATCGGGAACGCCAGGTTTCAGCTGTCGAAGAATGTCGAGGCCATCGAGGAACGACCGGCAGGCATAGCCATCGAGCGCCGCCGACTGCTGATCGAACAAGGTCCGCCAGGTTTCGTGCTGCCCGGCGGTGAAGGCGGCCCAGTTCTGCGGCATTGTCCAATTGGCCGCGACACCTTCGGGCGGTGCGTCGAATATATGTGTCGCGGCCATCGGTCTCTCTCCAAACCTTCGGCGCAAGTGATAGCCCGGGGCCGCGCGAACATTGTGCGGATTTCGCGTCGACCGCCTACGGAAAATCGCCGTTCGTTCTGCCAACAATCATATTTGCAGGAATTTGTTCTCAGGTTTAGAATAAGGCGGCCCCATTCTCGCATAAACCCGATTCAGGACGGAACGCATGGACAAGCTCGACTGGAAAATCGTCGCCGCGCTCGAACGCGACGGCCGGCAGTCTTTTGCCGAACTCGGCGAGCAGGTTGGCCTCTCCAAATCGCCCTGTTGGTCGCGAGTGAAAAACCTGGAGGAAAGCGGCGTGATCGAAGGCTATGCGGCGCGAATTGATCCGATCGCGATCGGCCTCGCGGTGCAGAGCTTCGTCGAGGTCCAGATTCGCTTCGATGCGCACTCCGATTTCGAGGCCGCGGTGCTCGCGCATCCCGCGGTCGTCGAATGCCACACCACCGCGGGCGAGAGTGACTATCTGCTCAAAATCTTCTCGCGCTCTGCCGACCATCTCGACGAGCTGTTGCGCCACAATCTCTCGAAACTACCCGGCGTGCAGCGGCTGAAGACCGTCGTGTGTCTCAAGACGATCAAACGGCACGGCGACCTCGCCGAATGGGCGCGGACGACCGAGGGGCGCGGGCGCGGCGACTAGCGCCGCGGCGGCAGCGCGGCCCGACCGCGGCGTCAGTGCTTCAGATACTGGCTCGGCGGCACGCCGAAGGCGCGCCGGAACATCGCGGCGAACCCGCTGGGGCTGTCGTAGCCGACGTCATAGGTCACCTGCGTGATCGATGCGCCCGCGGCGAGCATCGAAAGCGCCTCCATCAACCGGACCTGCTGCCGCCATACGGCGAGCCCCATTCCCGTTTCCAGCTTGAAGCTGCGCGTGAAGGTCCGCCGCCCCATCGCTGCAAGCGCCGCCCAGTCGTCGATATCGCGCGGGTCCGACGGGTCGGCGATGATCGCGTTGCAGACTCGAAGCAGGCGCGGGTTCGACGGCATCGACACCTGGTAGGGCGCGTTCGGCATGCGCCCGATTTCATAGAGTAACAGCGTGATGATCCGCCCCTCGCGCCCATCGACGTCGTAGAGCGCGGGGAAGTCGACGACCTCGAGGATCAGCGATTTGACGAGGTTCGACACTTCGAAAACGCGGCATTCCTGCCCCGTCTCAACGCCCCGGCACGGCAGGTACAGCGTGCGGAGCGACACCGGGCCACGGCACGCGACCTCGTGACGTGTCCCCGCGGGCAGCCATACCGCGCGTTGCGGCGGGATCACGAAGCTCGTTTCGGGCGTGCGGACCGACATGACCCCCGACGAGGCGTAGAGGATCTGGATATGATCGTGACTGTGCATCGGATCGATGAAGCCGGCAGGATATTCATCCTGCAGCGCAATGAGCGGGCGGTCGTTCGTCAGAACATCGACACTATGCTTCATGGCCCGATCCTCGCAAGTCTTGGACAAATACACAATATAGGCCGCGCGCGCCACTGGCCAGCGACGATGCGCCCACTGGCCTGTCCGGTGCGGTGATTGGCCCGATTGGGCGATAGAGGCCGCCGCGCAAACGCTATCAGACGATCAAGGATCGTTTCGAGAGGATATGCCAAATATGTCAAAGGGCTTGAGCGCCATGCAGGACGACATGGCCGACCCCGATATCCGGCGCTTTGTCGACGCGATCAACGCTTCATACGTCGAACATGGCGCACCGGCAGGCGCGAGCATGTCAGCCCGCCGTGCGGTCGCCGAACGCGTGCGCCGGCCGTGGCGCGAGGGTGGCCCGATAATGGCGGAGAGCCACGAAATGGACATGGGCGGCGTCCGTCTGCGGCTCCATCGCCCGGTTGCCGATGCGACGCTGCCGGTCATGCTCTATATCCATGGCGGCGGCTGGACGCTGTTCAGCATCGACACGCACGACCGGCTGATGCGCGAATATGCCGCGCGCGCGGGCATCGCCGTGCTCGGCATCGATTACAGCCTGTCGCCCGAAAGCAAGTTTCCGGTTGCGCTGGAGGAATGCGCAGCGGCGCTCGACTGGATCGAGGCCCAAGCGGATGCGCTGAACCTCGATGCGACACGCGTACTGATCGGCGGCGATTCTGCGGGCGCCAATCTGTCGGTTGCGGCATGCCTGTTGCAGCGCCAGTGCGGCCGTCCGTTGCCGGCTGCGATGCTGCTCAACTATGGCGCCTTCGCGCCCGAATGCACCCCGAGCTATGCCCGCTTCGGCACCGACTATTCACTCGAAGCCGACGAGATGGACGCGTTTTGGGCGGCGTATGTCGATGGTCCTGAGCAGCTTGCCGATCCTTTGGTCGCGCCGCTGCGCGCCGACCTGACCGGCTTGCCTGCGGCTTTCCTCGCCATCGCCGAATGCGACATATTGGCCGATTGCAACGACGCTTTTGCACGCAAGCTCGAGGCGGCCGGCGTGCCGACGCGCGCGGTCACTTATCAGGGCGCAACGCACAGCTTTCTGGAGGCGGTATCGATCGCCCCCCTCGCGGGCCGCGCGCTCGACGAGCAGGCGGCGTGGATCCGTGATATCGTCGGGGCATGACCGACCTTTACACGCCGCGCGGCCCCGCCGACATCGCGCGACTGATCGCCGAATATCCGCTCGCCTGGGTGATATCGGGCGCCTTCCATGCCAGCCCGCTGCCGCTGATCGCCGAGGTGGACGATGAGGGCGCGGTGATCGCGCTGTTCGGCCATTGTGCGCTGCGTAATGTGCTTGTCACCGATTTCCGCGCCGACCCGCGCGGCCTGATCCTGTTCAACGGGCCGTCGGGCTATGTTCCGACGACGCTGTTGTCGAAGCCCGACTGGGCGCCCACGTGGAATTATGCGGTATTGCGCTTCACTGTCGAGATCGAGTTCGTCGGCGATGAAACGCGCGATGCGATCGAGCAGCTTGTCGCGAAGATGGAAGGCGGCGCCTGGTCGACAGCGAGCCTCGGCGCGCGCTATGAAAAGATGCTCGACCAGATCATCGGCTTTCGCGCGCACGTCCGCTCGGCCGAATACAGCTTCAAGCTCGGGCAGGATGAGAGCGCCGAGGGCTTTGCCGAGATCGTCGCGGGCCATAGCGACCGGACGCTCGCGAAATGGATGGAAGGACAAAGGTGAAGCTTTTCTTCGACGATCGCCAGACCGCCCATGCGCCGTTGCGCGAACTGCACAATGGCGACTGGGTGCCCTATGCCGAAAATATCGAGCGCCCGCGATCGATCGTCGAACAATTCAGCGATTGGCAACCGGTGCGCGACTTCGGCATGGCGCCGCTGCTCGCCGTGCATGACGCCGACTATCTCGCTTTCCTCGAACGCGCGCACCGCGACTGGGTGGCGGCAGGACGCAATGGCGATGCGATCGGCTATACCTTCCCGGTCAGGCGCCGCCGGCCGCTCGCTTTCGGCCGCATCGACGCCGATCTGGGCGCGTACAGCTATGACGCCGGGACGCCGATCGCGGCAGGGACGTGGGAATCGGCCTATTGGTCGGCGCAGGGCGCACTGACCGCGCTCGATCATCTTTCCACGAGCGGCGATGCGCATGCCTTCGCGCTGTGCCGCCCGCCGGGCCATCATGCCGGACGCGACTATATGGGCGGCTATTGCTACCTCAACAACGCGGCGATTGCAGCGCGCGAGGCGCATAACCGCCGCCTAGGGCCGGTCGCGGTGCTCGACATCGACTATCATCATGGCAACGGGACGCAGGACATCTTCTACGAAGATCCCGACATCTTCTTCGCCTCGATCCACGCGGACCCACGCACCGACTACCCCTTTTACTGGGGGCATGCCGACGAGGCCGGCGAAGGTGCGGGCGAAGGAGCTACGCTCAACCTCCCGCTGCCCCGCGGCACCGACGGGCCAAGCTATGCGCCCGCGCTCGACACCGCGCTGACGGCCATTTCGGATTGGGGAGCGAAATTCCTCGTCGTCTCGTTCGGCGCCGATACGCACAGCAGCGACCCGATTTCGAGCTTCGCGCTCGAGCGTGAGGATTATGCCCAGCTGGCGGGACGCATCGCCGCACTCGGCATCCCGACGCTGATCGTGATGGAGGGCGGCTATGCCGTCGGCGACCTGGGCAAGAACGTCGCCGCTTTTCTCTCGGGTTTCTGAAGACACAAATGGGCCGCCCCGCTCGACCGAGCGGTGCGGCCCTTTCTCATCTCAGTTCAGGCTGAACCGCACGCTCGCGCCCAGCGTGCGCGGCCGCGCGACCGAGCCCGCGAAAGCGAAGGGCGCGTTTAAAATGCCATATTGATTGAACAGATTCTTCGCGAAGAGGCTGAGTTCGATCCGATCGCTCACCGTCACCGACGCGTTGAGATCGACGAGATGGAAGTCGCCCTTGTCGAGCGCCCCGGCGAAATCGACGGGTGCGCTCGACAGATAGCGGTGTGCGATCCCGAAGCGCGGCTTCAGTGACATGTCGGGGAAGCTCAGGTCGAGCGAGTTCGACAGCGTCCATTCGGACGCGCCCGGCAGGCGTGTTCCCTTCGCATAACCGCCGCCCGGCGCGAAGCTGTCGGGCAAGAGCGACGACAGCCGCGCATCGTTGTACGCGATGTTCGAGGTGAAGCTGAGATTGCGCGTCGGGCGCAGGTTCAGGCTGATTTCGACGCCGTCGATGTCCGCTCCGCCGCCGTTTACCGTGTAAGCGCGGAAATCGCCGGGCGTGAACAGGCGGGCCTGAATATTGCCCCAATCGATATGATAGGCCGTGAGGTCGACGCTCAGCGTCCGGTCGATCAGGTCGAAGCGCGTCCCGATTTCATAATTCTTCGTCGTGTCGCTTTCGAACGTCAGCGGCAGCCCCGCGGTCGCGAGCGAATAGACATTGAGGCCACCGATGCGGAACCCTTCGGAATAGAGGCCATAGATCATGAAGTCCTTCGACGGCTTCCACGTCAGCGACGCCTTCGGGATGAAATCCGAATCCTTGCTCGTCTCCGGCGCATAGTCGAAGGGCGGGATCAGGTCGGAGTTCGGCAGATATTGCAGCCGCGGCGCCGTGCGATATTCGAACAGGCGCCCGCCTAGCGTCAGCGTCAGCGTGTCGACGATGGCGAACGACGCTTCGCCGAAAACTGCCTTTTCGGTGACGCGGTTGCTGCTGACCGTCCGCGATGCCAGATCGTCGGGGGCCAGTTCGCTCCCCGGCCGCCCGCCGAACTCGCCCGGATTGGCGTCGATATAGTCGGAGATGCCTTCGATAAAGGTGCCGTCGGTGTTGTTCGACCGCAGCCGCGTATAGTTGACGCCAAGCAGCCAGCGGAAACGCCCGCCGTCGGGTGACGCGAGCCGCAGCTCGCCATATTCGGTCTTCGACTTGCCCTTGCCGCTCGCGAGTTCGGGGGTGTCGGTCCGCGGGTCGTTGCCGCCAAAGATCGAATTGTCGAACGCCAGGTCGGCCTTTTTCTCGGTATAGCTGCCGACCGCGGTCAGCGTCGCAAAGCCCAGATCCTGCTCGATCCGCAGGCTGTGCATCATGAACTGCGTGTCCTGATATTCGGCAACGTTAGTGGCGCGTTCGAAGGTCTTGGGCGGACCGAAGATCACATAGGTCTGATCGTCGAGATCATATTCCTGATACATGCTGAGCGCTGAGACGCGCGTCGTCTCGGTCGGAGTGAAGACGATCGAACCGCGCAGGCCGCGTACGCGAAGGTCGTTGCTGCCCTTCTCGCCGAGCAGAGTGTTGTCGAGATAGCCGGCGTCGTAGCGCTGGAGCGCGACGAGGCGGACGGCGAGCTTGTCGGTCGCGATCGGCACATTGACCATCGCCTTGACCGCATAGCTCGCTTCGCCTGCGCGCTTGGTCGTCGAAACGCCGCCTTCGAACCCCGCATCGAAGCGCGCGGGATCGGCCTCGTTCACGACATAGTTGATCGCGCCGCCGAGCGACGAGGAGCCGAAGAGCGTGCCCTGCGGCCCGCGCAGCACCTCGACGCGGCTGATATCGAAGCTGTCGACGTCGGGGATCACGAGCGGGAAGCCGGGTTCGATCAGCGGAACTTCGTTGAGATAATAGCCCGTCGTCGCCTGGTTCGCCTCATGATAGGTCGACGACGCGACGCCGCGGATCACGACTTCGGAAACGCCCGGCTGGTAATCGTTGAAGATGACGCCGGGGACGCGCGTGATATAATCGGAGAGGCTCTGGGCATTGAGCTTTTGCAGCGTCGCCTCGTTGACCGCCGACACCGAACCGCTGACGTCGCGCACCGACTGTTCGCGCTTCGCAGCGGTGACGACGATCTCGGTATCGTCGGCTTCCTGCGCCAGCGCGCCCGATGCGTGTCCCAGCGCCAGGATCGAGATGCCACATGCGGCGACCCGCCTGATCGATGCAAAGCCCATTTTTGCCTCCCTTATTGATATTGCCTGTTGGTAAGAAGATCCGATGCTCAAGCTATCATGCGAAATTGGCGTGGCGGCGATGGTCGGGCCAGTTTCCAGCCGTATCGGGCCAGCAGCTTTGCTGAGGAAAGCACGGTTTCGTGAGGGCTTGCGGCCAATTTGCCCAATCGATGGATTGGGCGGCCTGATCGGCGCAGTACGCCAACCGGCGCGACATACACTGGACGCGACATCCCCACCGGGCGAGAGAGGGTCGCATGCAGAATATCGAGAACAAGGGTCGGCGCGCGTTTATGGGGAGCGCCGCGATGGCCGCACTCCTGCTGGGAAATCGCGCGGCATGGGCGCTGGATCAGGGCGGCACCGGGCGCTGGCCCAAAATCGCGCCGCCGCAATCGCCGCGTATCTCGCATGTGATCGATCAATTGGGCCGCCGGCGCGACGATGCCTATAGCTGGATGAAGTTCATCCCCGCCAATGGTGAGCGGTCGCGCGATAATTTGCCCGAGGCCGTCGGCACGATGCTGAAGGCCGAAAACGACTATGCCGACGCGATCCTTGCGCCGCTGGCCGGCGAGCGCGCGAAGCTGCTCGACGCGATGCTGGCCCGCGCATCGGGCGACATGGCAGCCCCCGCGCTCGAAAAGGACGGCTGGGACTATGGATCGGCCCGGCCCGCGGGCGCGGCGCATGCGATCTACACGCGGAGCAGGAAGGGCGGAAAGCCCGAGCAGCTCGTCGACGAGGCGGCGCGCGCCAAGGGCCAGCCCTATTTCCGCAGCACCGGGCACCAGCCGAGCCCCGACCACCGCTATTTCGCCTGGGCCGAGGACGTGATCGGCAACGACCGCCACCGCATTGTCATTCGCGACAATCAGAGTGGCGAAATTCGCACGATCGTCGACAAAGATGCCTATGGCTATGGCGGGCTCGCCTTCGCGCCCTCGTCGCGCTGGCTGTTCTGGATCTGGCGCGATGCGCGCAACCGCCCGACGCGGCTCTATCGCACCTCGGTCGACGGCAAGATCACCGACCTCGTCTATGAGGAAAGGGACCCGGCGATCTTCATGCAGGTGAAGCGCACGGCCGCCGACGGCTTCATCGCGCTGACCCTCGCCGGCCCCGAGACCGCCGAAGTGCGGCTGGTATCCGCGGCCGACGAAACCGCCGCCCCCGCCATCGTCTGGCCGCGCAAGACGGGCGTGCTCTACGACATCGACGAGTGGAACGGCGGGCTGATCGCGCTCACCGATGCCGATGATGCATTCGACATGGCGCTGCTGCGTCTCGACTCGAAGAATTTTCGGACGCTCGGGGTGCTCGCCCCGCACCGCGCCGGAACGCCGATCCTCCAAATCCTGCCGTTCAAGAATGCGCTGGTGCGCCTCGAACGCGTCGATGGCCTCCACCGGCTCGTCATCCTGCGCCCCGACGGATCGGAACGGGCGGTTGCCTTCGACGATCCCGCCTATGCGATCGAACTGCCGTCCGAGCAAAGCTATGGCGCATCGTCGGTGATGATCGTCCACCAGTCGCCCAAATCGCCGCGCCGGTGGATCCGCATCGATCTGGTCAGCGGCAAGCAGAATGTCGTCCAGCAACAGGCGGTCGCCAGTTTCGACCCCGACGATTATGAGGTCGAACGCCTGTTCGCCCCCGCCCCCGACGGTGAAATGGTGCCGATCACGCTGCTCTCGCGCCGCGGAGCGCCAAAGGACGGCAAGGCGCCGCTGCTCCAATATGGCTATGGCTCGTACGGTGTGCCGAGCGACCCCGAATTTTCGATCCCCGCGCTCGCGCTCGTCGACCGCGGCTGGCGTTATGCCATCGCGCATGTGCGCGGCGGGTCTGAAAAGGGTCGCCGCTGGTTCCTCGGCGGGCGCAAGTTCACCAAGCGCAACAGTTTCACCGATTTCATCGCCTGCGCCGAACATCTCGCGGCCGAGGGCTATACGTCAAAGGGCAAGGTGGTCGCTTACGGCCTGTCGGCGGGCGGGTTGCTCGTCGGCGCGAGCATGAACATCGCCCCGACCTTGTGGGGCGGCGTGATCGCGCAGGTGCCGTTCGTCGACATGCTCAACACAATGAGCGACGGCGCGCATCCGCTCGTGCCGCTGTTCCGTCCCGACTGGGGCGATCCGCTCGCCGACCCCAAAGCCTATGACTATATCGCCTCGATCTCACCCTATGAGAATGTCCGGGCGACCGCCTATCCGCCCCTGCTTTGCACCGCGGGGCTCAAGGACGACCGCGTCGCCTATTGGGAGCCCGCCAAGCTCGTCGCCGAAGTGCGGCGCCGCTCGACGAGCGGCAACCCCGCGCTTCTGCACACCGATATGGATAGCGGCCATCAGGGCAGCGGCGACCTGAAAAGCGAATATCGGCAGAAAGCGCTGTTCTGGGCCTTTGCGATGCACTGCGTCTAGAACCCGCGGAACGAAGGCACCGGGTCGAACATCAGCGCGATGAAGCCATAGGCGCTGGCGAGCAGCAGCAACACGCCCGCGGCGCCGACCAGCCAGTCGGCGCGCAGGCGGCGGACCAGATACGCCCCGATCGGCGCGGCAATGACGCCGCCGATCAACAGACCGATCGCCGCGGTGCTGAAGCTTTGCCAGCCCATCGTGCCGATGAACCCCGCCGCGATCGTCACGGTGACGAAGAATTCGGACGCGTTCACCGTGCCAATGACGGTGCGCGGCTCGGCGCCCTGCGCGAGCAGATTGGCGCTGACGATCGGCCCCCACCCGCCGCCGCCCGATCCATCGGCGATCCCGCCGATCAGCCCGAGCGGCCCGACGAACTTGATGCTGCGATAGGTTTGCGGGCGCCGCGCGCCGCGCCACAGCAGATAGATGCCGACCGCGCCGAGATAGGCGAGCACGACGGGCCGCGCGATGCTGTTGTCGATATTGGTCAAAATCCATACGCCGATCAGCCCGCCGACTATCCCCGGGACGACAAGACGACGGAACAGCCGCCAGTCGACGTTGCGCTGCATCGCATGCGCCAGTCCCGACACGCCGCCGGTGAAGCTTTCGGCGACATGCACCGCCGCCGAAGCAGACACCGGCGGCAAGCCCAGCACGAGCAACAGCGCGGTGCCGATGACGCCGAACGCCATGCCGAGCGCGCTGTCGATCAACTGCGCCGCAAATCCCACGAAGATGAAGGGCAGCAGTGCCCAGAGCGTCAGCCCGTCGAATATCGTCATTGCACGACGGGCCGCCGGCGCGCGGTTTTCGGAGTCCGGCGCGTGAAGAGGAAAACGGCGGGGAAGCAGAGCGCAATCAATGACAGCGCCCCGGCAAAGAGCGGTTCGCCGCCCGCGAGCCAGGGCAGCACCGCGGCCCAGATCGACACGCCGAGCACGGTCAGAAAAATCTGTTCCTGATCGATATCGGTGGCAACCGCGAGCGGGACGCCGCGCGCATCGGCGCGCAGCGCTTCGAGGCGGCGCGCGACCGGACTGTGCGGCGCCGCCCGCCGCCCCGGAGTCAGCGACGACAGCACCGATCCCACGCCCGCGCCGACCAGCCGGACACCGACCGCGCGGGCAAAGGCGCGCGGTTCCTCGAGCCGGTCGCCGACCGCGCGCAGGCTGAGCCGGCCGCCGAACACCAGGTCGATCAGCGCCTCGCCGGTCACCGCCTTGATCGGCCGGTCCTGCACCTCGTGGCTCGCCTCGATCCAGTCGAAGATCGCGCCCGGTACATCGATGCTGCACGCGCGCTCCAGCCCCTGGAACCCCGGGGCGCTGTTCGCCTCGCAGATCCGGTATCCCTCATTGTCGAACAGGATATCGATCCCGGCGACCTCCAGCCCCAGCGTGTCGGCGGCGCGCGCGGCAAGGTCGGCCATTTCGCCCGTCGGGGTATGGGCAATACCGACGCCGCCGAGCGAAACATTGGATTTGAAATGGCCCGCAGGCGAGCGCCGCTCCATCGCGGCGATCACGCGGCCGCCGATCACGAGCACGCGCACGTCGCGTCCGTGGCTGGACCGCACATAATGCTGAAACAGGAAATCGGCCTTGGCGTCGGCGCTTTCGAGCAGCCCCGCCAGATCTTCGAACTGGGTGCGATCCTCGCATTTGAGGACGCCGGTGCCGCGCGTACCGCGCAGCGTCTTGACGATCAGCGGAAAGCCCAACTCCTCCTCGACGATGTCGACCCCGATGGGGAATTTGCCGAGGATCGTCGCCGGAATGGGCAGGCCAGCGCGCGCGAGCCGCTGCATCGTGTGGAGTTTGTCGGCGACGAGGTCGATGGCTTCGGGGCCATTGATGAGGCGCACGCCGCGGCGTTCGAAATGGCGGAGCACCGCGAGCGTGAAATAGTCGGTCTCGGCGCCCGTCCGGCACAGAATGAAGTCGGGCCGGGCCAGCGAATGGCCTTCATAATGCACCGACCAGCCCTCGACCGGCGCCGCGACGATATCGAAATTATGGGGTTTCAGGACGTGCAGTTCGATCCCGCGCGCCGCCGCGGTCTCCTGAAACCGCAGGATTTCGGGGACCTCCGGCAGGGCCGGATCGAGATCCCGTTGGAAGAATATCCAGCCCAGCAACGATCGGCTCCTTCAACTTCTGGTCGAACGCATATGCTCAGTGCCAGAGAATATCCCGTTCGTGCAATCGTTCATGCGGAACTTTCGGTTAAGCCCCTGATTTGCCGGTTGGATTGAGCCGATCGCTCCGAACCGGACCAATTCCGCCCGAGAATATGCCTTCTCCGGCGCCAATCGGCCTTAAATCTTTCCCTTCGCGCTCGTTAAATATCGCATGACCACCAAAGCGACACAATCGAACGAACCGGTAGGACGGTTCCTGGGTTGGCTGGGGCTTCGCCAATCGCGCGGCGCTCCCTCCGAAGGCGGCCATGCGCCCCCGTTCGACCTTGTGCGGCAGGCGCGATATGAACTCGCCGCCTCGATCACCTCCTTCCTCGTCGACAATGATCTCGACGTGTCGCCCGCCAATCTGCTGCTCGCGCACAGCGCCTTTTCGGGCCGCAATCCCCGGCTCGCGCGGCAGGTGATCGCGCAGGCGCAATCGGCGGCCGGCATCAATCAGAATTGGCTCGACGAGCTTGGCGAACAGGACATCGGCCTTCCCGACCGCGCCGATCTCGACCGCCTGATGACCCGGCTTGAAACCAATCTCGAATCCTTCCACGCGAACACCAAAGAAGCCCGCACCGTCACCAGCGACTATGGCACCGAACTCGAACAGCATGTCATCGACCTCGAACAATTGCAGAAAACCGGGCGTATCGTCTCGAATCTCGCCGACCTTGCCAAGGTCATGCTCGACCGCACGCGCAAGGCCGAGGACGACATGCGCAAGAGCGAGGATGAGGCGAAAGCACTACGCAGGAGCCTCGAACGCGCCAAGCGCGATGCCGAGGTCGATTATCTGACCGGCCTGCCCAACCGCCGGGCGTTCGAAAACCTGCTCGACCGGCACCACAAGGAAGCGCGCGCGGTGTGCGAACCGCTCAGCGTCGCCTTTTGCGACATCGACGAGTTCAAGAAGGTCAACGACATCCACGGCCATGACGCGGGCGACCGCGTCATCAAGGCGATCGCCGACACGCTGGCGCGGATCTCGAACGATCATTGCCATGTCGCGCGCCACGGCGGCGAAGAGTTCGTCATGCTGTTCCGCGGCCTGACCCCGTCGCAGGCGGCCGAGAAGCTCGACGACGCGCGCGAGGCGCTTGCCGACCGGCGCCTGATCAACCGCAAGACCGACGAGCCCTTTGGCCAGATCACCTTCTCGGGCGGGGTGGCCGATGTCTTTGGCTATGGCGACACGCGCGCCGCACTCAAGGCCGCCGACGCCGCGCTCTACGAGGCCAAGGCCGGCGGACGAAACCGGATCGAAATCGCCGATCCGGCCTGATTTTCGGGCATTCCCGCGAGGGGGCGGGAGGCCGCGGGCGATTGCGCACCAGCGCGCGATCGCCCGCGGTTTTATTCGTCAACGGCACCGCTCGACCGTTACGCGGTCGCCGGACGCGCCGCCCACAGCCCGAAGCTCGCGATGATCGCATAGCAGATCAGCGGGACCGTCAGCGCGAGCCGGATGTCGCCGCTGAGATCGGCCACCGTTCCGAACAGGAATGGGACGATCGCCCCGCCGATGATCGCGGTGCACATGATGCCCGACCCCTGCGGCGTCCGTTCGCCCAGCCCCTCGGTCGCGAGGCTGAAGATCGTCGGGAACATCAGCGAGTTGCAGAAGCCGACCAGAATCAGCGCCCAGCCCGACAGCGCGCCCGTCGTCACCGCCGACAGAATGATCAGCGAAATCGCGCCAGCCGCAAAGGTCGCGAGCACGCGTCCGGGTTTCGCCAGTCGCAGGATAAAACCGCCGAGCAACCGACCGACCAGTGCGCCCAGCCAGTACATCGCAACCAGCTTGCCCGCCGCCTGGAGCCCCAGCCCCATCACGCTCGGCTCAGCCAGATAGGCCATCAGGTTCGAACCGATCGCCACTTCGGCGCCGACATAGACGAAGATGCACAGCGCGCCGAACTGGACGCGGCGGTTGTGGGTCAGCAAGCCCCAGGTGCCCTCGAGCTTCACATCGTCGGCTTTGGCGTGATCGATCGCCGACCGATACATCCAGAACACCGCCGCGATCACCAGCATCAGCACCCCGAGCCACATATAAGCGGTGCCGATCGACGCGCCCTCAGCGACGCGATAGGCTTGAATTTGCGCCTCGCTCGCGGTCTCGGCGTCGATCGGCTGTTCATCGCCGAGCAGGAAGGTCGCGCCGCCATAGACCATCAGGAACACCCCGATCGAATTGAACGCCTGCGCAAAGGTCAGCCGGCTGTGCGAGGTCTCGACCGGCCCCAGCGTCGTGATCACCGGATTCATCGCCACTTGCAGAACCGTGATCCCCGCGCCGATGCAAAAGAGCGCCGCGAGGAAGCCGGGGTAGGAGGCCGCGGCCGAAGCCGGGATGAAGAGGAAGGCGGCCGCCGCCACGATGATGAACCCGAGCACGAAAGTGCGGATATAGCCGAGTTTCGACATGATAATGCCGGCGGGGATCGAAAAGGCGCCATAGGCGATGAAAAACGCCATCTGCACCAGGTTCGCCTGCGCATGCGTCAGGTGGAACATCGGCTTGAACTTACCGACCAGCAAGTCGTTGATGTTGGTTACCCCGCCCAGCAGGAAAAACACCGCGAAGGCGAGTATCAGCACCACGCGCGTGCTGTTACCGCCCTTGCCTGGCTGTTCGACCGCGTTCGTCGCGACGTTCGGCGCTAATGCCATTATCTCTCTCCCTTGCCTTGTCTCAGGCTAACCCGGATACTGGTCTTGTCACTTTACCGCGGGCGGGCAAGGCAGATTCTCCCCAACCGCTTCCACATTCGTATTCAGCAGTGTCGCGGCGAAGCCCTTGTTGCTCTGGATCGAGACGGCATAGTCGACCTGCCGCAGATTGGCGCCCGCGTCAGCGAAGCAGCGGAGCGGCACCTTGATCGTCGACACCTGCCCCTTTGACGCCGCCTTGACCGCGGCCGAGATGTCGAACGCCTTGCCACCGAGCGCGAGAGTGACGGGGGCGCTGCCGATCGCATCGACCCGCCAGTCGACGCGGAGCGCGAAGCTGTTGTTGAGCTGGCGCGACAGGTCCGCATAGGGGCCGCTGAGGTGCAGCGCGGCGGGGCCCGTCCAGACGAAGGACTTGCCATCCTCCTGCGCCCGCACATCGACCGAACGCGCGGCGATCAACCCGCCGGGGCTCGATACGGGCGGCGATTCCACCGGGCGCGATCCGCCCGCGTCGGTGATCGTCAGCACCCACGGCGCGCGCGCGCGGCCGCCCGAGAAGAAGTTCTCGACGTTCAGCGCTGCCGCAATGTCGACGCCCAATTCCTCGGACAGCTGCGGGACGGTCGTGCTGGCGCCATATTTCAGGCCATAGCCAACCGCGAACTGCGGCTTTTCGACCGGCGACCGCGCATCGGCGGGCCAGGCGAAGGGCAAAGTGCCGGTGAAGGCGCGCGGTGTCTTGCCGTCCTTGCCCGCGACGAGCACGTCGGCGACGCCGGCGCCCTGCGACCCCGGCAGCCAGCCCGCGACGAACGCGTCGGCGGCGTTGATTTCGGGGTTGGTGAACATCGGCCGTCCCGACAGGAACAGCGCGACCACGGGAATGCCCGCGGCCTTCAGCTTCTTGAGCGTCGCGAGGTCGGTCGCCTCCGACGGCTGATAGTCGAGCGTCGCGACGTCACCCTGGAATTCCGCATAGGGCGCCTCGCCGAACACGACGATCGCGACGTCTGGTTTTTCCTTATACACGCCGCCGTCGGACAGCGTCGCGACGCCGCCCGAATCGCGCACCGACTTGTTCAGCGCTTCCCAGATCGTCTGACCGTTCGGGAAGTCGGCGTGGGTGACGTCGGTTCCCTGCCAGCTGATTGTCCAGCCGCCCGACTGGATCGCCATGCTGTCGGCGGCGGGGCCGGTGACGAGCACGCGTGCGCCGGGTTTGATCGGCAGCACGCTGCCGTTATTCTTCAGCAGAACGAGCGACTTGGCGACCGCTTCGCGCGCAATCGCCAGATGCTCGGGCGTGCCGACCGCTTTCACCACGCTGCGGTCGACATGGCCTTCGGGGAACAGGCCGAGCTTGTATTTGACGCGCAGGATACGCCGCACCGCATCGTCGAGCCGCGCCGCCGATATCGTACCGTCCTTGGCATGTTTCAGCGTGCTGTCGTACAATCCCTTCCAGCTGTCGGGCGCCATAAACATGTCGAGCCCGGCGTTGATCGACTGCGCGCAATCGGCGACGCTGCATCCCGCAACCTGCCCATGCCCGTTCCAGTCGCCGACGACGAAGCCCGCAAAGCCCATCTTATCCTTGAGCGCGTCGGTCAGCAGCCCCTTGTTGCCGTGATGTTTCACACCCTGCCAGCTTGAGAAGCTCGCCATCACGGTCAGCGCGCCGGCATCGATCGCAGCCGGGTAACCCATGGCGTGCTTGGCGATCAGTTCCTTTTCATCGACCTTGGCATCGCCCTGGTCCTTGCCTTCGAACGTCCCGCCGTCGGCGAGGAAATGCTTGGCGGTTGCCGCGACATGCGTGCCGTCGACCGTCTTGCCCGCGACCAGCGGCCCCTGCAGCCCCACCACCATCGCCTTGGCATATTCGGCGATCAGCTTGGTATCGGAGGTATAGCCTTCATAGCTCCGCCCCCAGCGCAGGTCCTGCGGCACCGCCAGCGTCGGCGCGAAGGTCCACTCGATCCCGCTGCCCGCGATTTCGGCGGCAGTAACCGCGCCGATCCGCTGAATCAGCTCGGGATCGCGCGCGGCGCCTAGACCGATATTGTGCGGGAACAGCGTTGCGCCGGGGATATTGTTATGGCCGTGGACGGCATCGACGCCAAAGATGATCGGGATCGCGACGCCGTTCGCCTGCGGACGCAACGACACCGCGCGGAAATCGCCGACCAGCTTTGCCCAGTCGGCGGCGGTCGAGCGTTCGTTGCCATTGGGGCCGCTGTTACCCCCGGCGAGGATCGAGCCGAGCGGATAGGTTTCGAGATCCTTGGGCGTGATCGTGCTGATGTCGGCCTGCACCAGCTGGCCGACCTTTTGCTCGACCGTCATCTTCTTTATCAGCGCGTCGATCCGCGCTTCGGTCTGGGGATCGGAGATCGCGGCGGGGCTTTTGGCCGCGGGCCACAGTTTGGGATGGACCTTGGCCGCTTCGGTTCCCGTGGTTTGTGCGGTCGCAGTTGCCGTTCCTGCCAGCAGCAGCGCGGTCGCCATACCCAATGCCTGTCGGCGCATCGTCTCTCCCATTCCTCGTATGTGAACGTTATCAATATTCACTTCGCATAGTGGGTGGATGAAAGCAAGCGCTCTGTTTTTGGGCTATATCAGCGCAGCCGCGGCATCGTCGCGAGCAGCAGCACCGCGATCGCGGAGAGCGTCGCGAGCAACAGGAAAAGCGCGTCGAAACCGAAACCCGGGACGAGCGAGATCGTCAGCCATGGCATGATCAGCGACGGCACGGTATTGGTCAGGTTGAAGATGCCAAGGTCGCGCCCGCGCCGGTCCGACCGCGGCAGGATGCGCAGCGTCTGGCTGCTATGGAGCGACAGGAACACCGTCGACGCGATACCGAAGACGAGGTAGCTCGCCTTCGCCGCGTCGAGCCCTGTCGCCAATGCCATGCCGACCATTCCGAGGCTCGACACCGCTGCGGCGACGACGAGCGGTACAAAGGGTCGGTCGTTGCGGTCCGCCAAGCGGCCGCTCGCCAGCGCGATCGGGATCGCGATCGTCAGCGCCATGCCGAACAATCGCGCCTTTTCATTGTCGTGCATGCCGGGATCGATCGAGCGGAACCAGAAATAGAGATAGGCGAACAGCGCCGCCTCGGCGATCTGGACGAGCAGGCGCGCCAGCCACATCCGCACCGCCGGGCCGGTCGGCCGCCGCCGCTCGCCGGCAACGCGTGCCGGGGGCGGCGCGGTGAGATCGGGGAACGCGCGCGGACGGCCAAGCAGCAGCACCGGCAGGACGGCGCTCGCCACCAGCAGCGCAATGACCACCAGCCGCTGCTCCGCCGACACCAGCCCCGGCCAGGTGACGAGCCATCCCGACCAGCCGCCGAGCGCCGGCGAAAAGGCGAGCAGTCCGCCGAGCAGCCCCTTTTGCTCGTCGGGAACGAGGTCGCCCGCCCATGCCGCGAGTGGCCCGAGCATCATGTTCAGCGTGAGTTGCCAGGCGACGATGATCGCAACGAGCGACCAGATATCGTGCGCCAGCGGAACAACCAGCAGCAAGGCGATCGTCAGGACCAGCCCCGCCAATATCCAGCCGCGCCGATTGCGCGTTACATCGCTGAGCCAGCCGAAACCGATACCGCCCGCGCTCGCCGCGACGGCGCCGAAAAAGGTGACATATCCCAGCGTCTGCACGTCGGCGGTCCCCGCCAGCTGGGTCATGCGCCCGGGCAGCCAGATCGTCAGGAAGGGAACATAGGCGATCGCCCCGCCCGCCGACGCGAGCGCATAAAGCAGAAGGAAAATAAGAGACTGGCGGCGCGGGGTCCCGGCGTCAGCCATGGACGGCGACAGGCGGCGCTGCGGTCGATCCGCGCTGGACGAGGCCGCCCTGCACGCGCGTCGGTTCCGTCGGGCGCGGCGCCCCGCGTTGCGCCGCGATGATCAGTTCGACCGCGCGCGACGCGGTTTCGGCGACCGGCTGATCGACCGCGGTCAGCGCCGGCTGGGTAAAGCGCACCACCGGTGTGTTGTCGAAACTGACGATCGACAATTGCCGAGGCACATCGATGCCAAGGTCGCGCGCGACCTCCAGCGTCGCGAGCGCCATCTGGTCGCTGCTCGCGATGATCGCCGTCGGCGGATTGGCGCCGCCCAGCAGGTGCCGCGCCGCGGCGGCACCCGACGCATAGGTGAAATCGCCCTCGGCAAGCAGCCCGTCGGTGGCAAGCCCCGCCGCCTCCATTTCGCCTTTCCAGCCGTCGATGCGCCAGCGGCTGAGGCTATATTCGGGCGAGCCCGGAATGAACCCGATGCGCTGGTGGCCGAGGTCGATCAGGTGCCGCGTCGCACGCCGCGCCGATCCCTCGTCGTCCATCGTCAGCGCGATCCCCGCCGCGCCGCCGCGCGAACCGATGCGCGCGAACGGAATCTTCTGCTGGTCGAGCAGGCCGACGATCAGTGGATTGTCCGAATGCGGCGGGGTCAGGATCACCCCGTCGGGTTGCAGCGCCGCGATCGCCGCGCGCAGTTCGCGTTCGACATGATCATTGTGCGTGTCGACCAGCTCGAAGATCATCCGATAGCCATATTCCGCGCATTTCAGCATCCCGCCGAGCAGCATCTGGTCGACCCAGTCGACCCCCTGCCGCCCCTGCCAGTCGGCGATCGTGCGCTCGCGGTCGTTGATCGCGAGGATCAGATAGGAGCGCGACCCGCTCATCCGCTGCGCCGCGATCGAGGGAACATAACCGAGCTTGTCGATCGACGCCTGCACCCGTTCCTTCATCTCGGGCCGGACATTGGGCTCGTTGTTGATGACGCGGCTCACCGTCTGCAGCGACACGCCCGCGTCGGCCGCAACATGCTTGATCGTAACCGACTGCCGCCGACGCCCCATTATCTTTCTTGATCCCCCGTACTGCCGCAAGCGCTAACGCCATCGTCCCCGCATTGCCATACGCGAACCCAATCTATTTCCATAATTTTCGGGTAGCCGCTTTCATCCACTCCCTTCAGCCCGCGGTCTTCGGCGAGCCCGCCGCCGACCGCAAGGTTCAGGATCAGGTGAAAAGGGCGGTCGAACGGCGCTGCGGTATCGCGCGAACCGCTCGTCGACCACTCGCTCGCGACACGCGTTGCGTAAGGCTTGCCGTCGACCGTCCAGACGATCCTGCCCTTTTCCCAAACGATGCCGAAGACATGAAAACCGTCGAGCGGCGCCGGGAGCGCGGTCTCATCGCCCTTATGCTTGTTGTCCGGCCACTGGCCGCCGAAATGCAGCGTGCCGAGAATGCGGTTCTCGATCCCGCCTTCGCACGTGTCGCAGCGCACGCCGAGGTTCACTGCCTCCAATATGTCGATCTCGCCCGAAGCAGCCCAGGTGCCGTAATGGCCGTCCTCGGGCAGCATCCAGATCGCGGGCCATGTCCCCTGCCCCTGCGGCAGTTTGGCGCGCACTTCGATCTTGCCATAGGTCCACGCCGCCTTGCCGCGCGTGACGAGGCGCGCGGAGGTAAACTCGCGCGTCGCCTGTGCGTTCGCTTTGCCGGCTTCGCCGCGCTGCGCCAGCGGAAAAGCCAGCCCCGTCGCTTTCTCCTTGCGGGCCGTGATGATCAGCTTGCCGCCCTTAATCGCGGCATTGCGGCGCTTGTCGGTGTAGCATTGCCGCTCGTTGTTGCCGCCGCCCCAGCAATCGACGTCGAAATCCCATTTTCCGCGGTCGATCGCCGTACCGTCGAACTCGTCCGACCAGGCGAGCCGCCAGCCGCCTTCGGCGAGCTCTTGCGCCGCCGCGCTGCCGCCGAACGCGCCCGCCAGCATCAGGACCGCCGCGGTGCGGATCATGCAGGCTGCGGCACGTCCGCCCCGCAATAACGCGCGACATAGGCGTGATGCTCGGGCAGCGTCGCGACGGTCTGGGCAATATTGTCGCGGATCGACTGGAACAGCCGTTCGACCTCATCGTCACGCAGCTTTTCGGCGATGGGATGATAGCTTTGCGGCTCGATCCCCTGCCCCATCATCACCTGCACCCAGCTATTCTCGGCGAACAACTCCTCATATTTGCGGAACACACGGCCGGTTTCGCGGAATAGTTCGATCTTTTGCTGCAGCGAGTCCGGAACCGGCATGTTGGCGACATGGCGCCAGAACGGGCTGTCGCGGCGGTTCGTCGCCTTGTAATGCAGCACCACGAAGTCGCGGATCTGCTCGATATCGACGCGTTGCTGGTCGTTGAACTCGGCGGCATCGCGCTCGCTGACGCGCCCGTTGGGCATCATGCGGATGAAACGCAGCACCGCGCGCTGGATCAGGTGCACCGTCGTCGCCTCGAGCGGCTCGACAAAGCCCCCCGCGAGCCCGACGGCGACGCAATTGCGGAACCATTGTTTCCGCCGCACGCCGCCCTTGAACTTGATGTCGAAGGGTTCGATCAGCGGCTCGCCAACGCTGCTCATCAGCCGGTCATAGGCCGCGTCGCGAGACAGATAGCCGCTCGAATAGACGATGCCCGCGCCCATACGATGCTGCAGCGGGATGCGCCATTGCCAACCCGCATCGTGCGCGATCGCCTGCGTATAGGGTTGCGGCGCGCGAAGATGCTTCGACTGCACGGCGATCGCGCTGTCGTTGGGCAGCCAGTGACTCCAGTCCTCGAACCCCGCATGCAGCGCGCCGTCGATCAGCAGCCCGCGAAAGCCGGTGCAGTCGACGAACATGTCACCCTCGACCCGCCGGTCGCCATCGAGATGCAGCGCCGCGATATCACCGCTTTCGCCGTCGAGTTCGACGCGCGCAATCTTGCCTTCGAGGCGCTTGCAGCCGTCGGCCTCGGCGAGCTTGCGCAGGAAGCGCCCGTAAAGCGTCGCATCGACATGATAGGCATAGTTCATCCGGTCTTCGGGCAGGTGCGCGAATTTGCCCTCCATCCCCGCGACGAGTTCGAGGCAATAATCGCTGTACGGCTGTTCGTGCCCACGTTCGCGCGCGTTGAGCCAGAAATGCTGGAAACCCGCCGACCAGTGATCCTTTCCGGAGAGGCCAAAGCTGTGGAAATAGCTGTCGCCGTCATGCTTCCAATTGTCGAACAGGATGCCGAGCTTGAAGGTCGCCTGTGTCGCGCGCATGAATTCGGGCTCGGGGATGCCGAGGATGCGGTTGAAATTGACGAGCGGCGGAATGGTGGACTCCCCCACACCGATCGTCCCGATCTGTTCGGATTCGACGAGCGTCAGGTCGACCGTCTGGCCCATCGTGCGCGCGATCGCAGCCGCCATCATCCAGCCGGCGGTTCCGCCGCCCGCGATAACGACACGGACAGGTTTCTTGTCGCTCATTTACTCAAAGCCCTCAGCAGGAAGGCGCGCAACCGGCCCGCCGTCTCGGACGTAAGCGGGGCGAGGATGCTGCGCGCGGTTTCGGGAATATGGTCGGTGACGCGGTCATCGTTGTCGAAAACATAATGGTCGAATTGCGCGCGCCAGATCGCCTTGTCCTCGGGCGGCAGGTCACGGATCGCGAGGATCGCATGGTGCAGCGCCGCCTGCGGCTGGCCGAGCCAAGCCGGCGTCCGGCGCCACCAGTAATTGACCAATATGTTGAAGCCTTCGAGCCCCTTGACATGGTGCCACCACATCGACGGAATGAAGATCGCATCGCCGGGCTCAAGCTCGACCGTCTGCGCTTCGGCCATTGCATCGACGAAGCGCGGGTGCGCGGCCAGATCGGGCGCATCGAAATCGACCATGCTGACGACGCGGCCCGCGGGGGTGTTGTCGATCGGCCCCAGATAGAGGTTGCGAAACTGGTGCGGCGGGAACAGCGTGAAGCGGCGGCGACCCACGGTGCAGCAGGCGAGATTGTCGGGAAAGTCGTTGTGCGCCGCGATCTGGGTGCGCGTGCCGATCCATATGCTCTTCAGCGGATCGCGGTCGCCCAGATCGATCCTGTTCGCTTCGTCCAGCCCGTCGAAATGCGACGGGATATCGATCGACGCGAGATAGACGGTGCGGCTTTCGCCCAGCTCCTCGGCCTTGTCGATTCCCGCGAAGATGTCGGCGAGCTTGCCGGTCCCGATGCGGAAATTCATCTCCATTTCCGCATCGTAGAACAGGCGCCCGTCGTGGCCCGGCGGACCGATCGACACTTTGAACGGACGATCGCGCGCGCGATCGAGCAGATAGCGCCGCGCATCCCGGGCGGAACGCTTACCCGCTTCGACCAGCGGCCAGTCGGCGGCGAGGCCGCGAAGGACAAAGGGCTCGCGCGCGCCTTCCAGCAACGCGTCGAGCCCCGTCCCCTTATTCCATTCGCGCTCGGCCACCGGGGCCAAGCGGTTGTAAATCGGGGCGTCGGCTTCAGCCACGGCCCAGCCTGCGGTTCTTCCGCGCAACGAGTACTGACAGTTGCGACAGCGAGGCGAGCGCCATGAACATCGGCATCAGGTGCCCCGCCACATGGAGCGCGCCGAGCGCCTCACCATCGAGCGCGCGCAGCTTTGCCTCGTCGATGATGTGGAAGCCGACGAGCGAATGGATCGATCCATCGTCGAGCGTCACTTCGAGACTGAAGGGTTCGAGCAGATCATAGGCCAGCAACGCGTCATAGAAAGCGGCGCTTTCGCGATAGCCATCGTCGAGGTCGCCGAGCCGCTCGACGATCTCGTCGAGATAAGGCGTCGCGTTGCCGTCCGCGTCGAACAGCCGAACACCCTCGCTCGCGGCAGCAATCCGCGGATGGCCCGTGTCGATATGAACCTGACCGGGACCGTCGCCGTTCGCCGGGCGCCCGATCAGGAAAGGCTGGATCGCGACCGACAGCGGACGATAGTGCGCGTCCCAGCGGTCGCCGTCGAGGAACAGATTCTCGCCATTCTGGAAACCGAACATCGCCAGCGCGGAGAAATCCTCGCGCCCGGTTTCGCGGCGAAACAGGATCGGAAAATACGCCTGCACGCGCCGGAATTCGCTCGGCACCGTGAGCGTCGCCATGATGTCGTCGCCCAGCTCCGCCCCCGCGTCGGTCCTTATGCGCAGGTCGCGGTGGGTCTTGTTGTCGAGGACGGCGTGGCGGGTCATCAAATTCCTTTCCTATCGCGCTGCGGCGCTATGGGCACCGGGCGCGAGGGCGTCGAGATAGTCGCGATTGGCGGGCAGCGCCGCGGCGAGCGCGCGAGCGCGCTGCCGGTTCTCGGCAAGCAAAGCGGCTGCCTTCTCGCCCGATGGCAGATCGGCGGGCACCGGATAGCCCATGCCATAGAGGATATATTGGTGGCTTTCGGCGGAGAAAATCTCGTCGACGCGCGGGAAATCCCATGCCGACGGCGGCTGGTCGCGCCACAATTGCAGCATCTCCGTCAGGCGCGGCGGCATGTGCGCGGGGTCGCGCTGCGCAAGCCAATAGGGCTCCTCGCGTCGGCTCAGCGCATAGTGGAGCTTGAGGAACTCGACGATGCGGTCCCAGCGATAGCGGAACAGCTCGTTGAAGCGATCGGCGTGGATCGGCATCGCCGCACGGCGGGCCGGGAAATTGTCGATGAGCGCCTTCAGCGACAATTCGATCATCACGATCGCCGACGCCTCCAACGGTTCGATGAACCCCGCCGACAGGCCGACGGCGACGCAATTGCCCTGCCAGAAGCGCGCGCGATGCCCGGTCGGAAAGCTCAACCGCCGCGCCGGGACGTCGGGCGCATCGGGCAGCGCGCGCGCAATATACGCGCGCAAGGTCGCCTCCGCCGTATCGTCGTCCATGAAGCGGCTGGCATAGACGCAGCCGATACCGCGGCGTCCCGGCAATCCGATATCCCAGATCCAGCCTGCGGCGTGTGCGGTTGACACCGTCTGCGACGCAATCGGGCTGCCGGGCGCAACCGGAACCTGCGCCGCGAGCGCACGGTCGTTGAACAGGACATCGCCGCGATCGATCCACTCGACGCCAAGATGCTCGCCAATCAGCAGCGATGCGTGCCCGCTGCAGTCGATGAACAGGTCGCCCGCAATATCGCCGTTCTGGCGCGTCGCGACCGATGCGATGCCGCCCTCATCGTCGCGCACCACATCGACGACATGGTCCGATATGTGGCGCACGCCGAGCCGCCGGACCGCATGCATCGCAAGCAGCGCCGCAAACTTGCCGGCGTCGAGGTGATAGGCGTAATTCGCCGCACCCTGATAGTCGGGCATCGCGCGCTGGCGCGGCGCGAGGTCGGATGCACAGACATGCGCCTGCGCGGTCATCGCCGCCGCAAACGGCAGGTCGGGCGCCCCCGCCCGCCAGGCCGCGAGCAACTCGGCGGTCGGTGCGGCGGGCGGCGACGTGAACGGGTGCAGATATCGGTCGCCCTCGGCGCCGGTCACCCAGCCGTCGAACCGCGATCCCTGCTTGAACGATCCGTCGCAGGCGGAAAGAAATTCGGCCTCGGCGATCCCGATCGCCGACAGCGTCGCGCGCATCGTCGGCCAGGTTCCCTCGCCGACTCCGATCGTCGGGATGTCGGGCGCCTCGATCAGCGTGACGTCGAGCTTTACGGCGCGGCGCGCGCTGGCGAGAAGGCAAGCCGCGAGCCAGCCGGCGGTGCCGCCGCCCACGATGACAACCCTCTCGATCGCGCTATTCATTGCCGTCGATCCTAAGCCAGCTTGCCGCTGCCGTCACGTAAAAGAGCCACGCCCGAAAAGGCGTGACCCTCTTGCCTGCGACCCGGCGGAAGTGGCCCCATCCACCTTAGAAGCTGAACCTGACCCCTGCCGCGTAGCGGGCGAAGCCCGGCTGCACGAAGTTGACGTTGTTCTTGTGACGAAGATGCCCGCGGCGCCCCTCGCCGGTCAGGTTGATCGCCTCGACGAATGCCGTGAAGCCCGGAATGAACTCATAGCTCGCGCTCGCGTCGATCTGCCAATATTCCTCTGTATAGAAAGGGTTGGGACCCGTTCCCGAGAGAAATTCATCGCGCCAGTTCCACGCGACACGCGCCTGGAGCCCGTTCTTGTCATAGAAGGCGACCGCGTTGGCGCTGTCGCTGAGCCCGGTCAGCGCGAACTGCGGCACCGACGATGGCTGCGTATTGTCGTACGTCGCGTCGCCGTTGACGATCGTATAGTTCAGGATCACGCCGAAACCCGTGTCCCAGAAGCTGTGCTGGAGTGCGAACTCCCAGCCGTTGATCGATGCCTTCTGATCGCTGTTGATCGGTGTCGTGATCTCGAAATTGACCAGCGGGTCGCCCGGCGCGGCGTTGATGATATTGCCGGTGACCGTATCGGGGAACCGCGTGATGATCTCCTGGCGGATTTGCGCCACCGTTGCGTTAGGTCCAAGTGCCGCTATCGCAGCATTCCAGCGCGGCCCGCCGATGGGCGTGGTGAGCCCGAATGCATTGGTATCGATGCGCGTCGACGATATGAAATTGCTCACATCCTTGTGGAAATATCCCACCGATATGTAGCTGTCGCGCCCGTAATACCACTCCGCCGACAGATCGATATTCTTCGATTTATAGGGGATCAGTCCGGGGTTGCCCTGGGCACCCGTGCCGCCACCGACGCGGAACAGCGTATCGATCGTGCGTCCGCCCTGCATACTGGCATAGTCGGGACGCGTGATCGTGTGGCTATACGATGCGCGTAGCTTGACGTCTTCCATCGGCGAGATATCGAAATCGACTGCGGGCAGCCAATTGTCGTACGAACCCTTGAACCGCGTGAAGTCGCTTTCGTTCGAAAAGACGACGTTGAGCTCATTGTCGCCGATCCAGCGGGTCGTGGTGGGTACCGGCACCAGTGCCGCCGAGGAAATATCGGTCGTCTCATAGCGGATGCCCGCCGTGAAGTGCGCCGGATTCTGGAACAGGTCGAACACCGTCGCGACCTGCAGATACGGCGCGAGCGTCTTTTCCGAAATGCGCCGGTCGGTGTTGAAATTGGCAAGGCAGGTGCCCGGCTGTGCCGAACCCGTTGCGGGGTTGCTGCACGTCTGGAAATTCTGCTCGACCAGATCGGCCATGCGCTCGAAATCGAACGTGTAGAAGCTCTGGATCATCCCGTCGCGGGCAAGACCCGGGAATTTGTCGGGAAGCGTGACCAGCGAGAAGATATCGTCGGGGATCGTCGATGCCGGACCCGCGCCACCCCAGGTGTCGTCGTTCTGGATCGTGCCGAACGCCGACCGCACCTTGCTGTCGACATACGACACGCCGAAATCGATGCTGTCGAGGAAGCCGCCGTCATGGTCATATTGACCGCGCAACTGCACCTGGTTGATCCGGTTGCGGAAAAATGCGTTGCGGAAGGCGTTGCCGGTCGGTGTGATCAGCGACGTGTTCAGCGGATCGATGCCCGGGTACATGCCATAGGAAATGATCGGCAGGTCGTTCTCGAAATTGATCGACTGGTTCTGAACGCCAAATACCGCGTTGCCCAGCGACATGCTCGACCCGAAGCGGTTGACCGGATTGACCTCGGCGGTCGAATGATGGCCGTCCAGCTCGAACGTCACGCCGCCCGGCCCCTTCCATTCGAGATTGATCCCCAGCGAGTTGTTTTCGGCGCGATTTTCGGTCAGCGCGCCGCTGTACGACAAATCCTTGCCGCCATAGAGGGCGTTCGGCCCGGGGACGCCCGTGGGCGCGGCGAAGCGTTCGGTGTAGAAGAGCGGGCCGGCGACCGGGCCATCGGTCCACGCACTCGACGTATCCTCGTGATTGAACCACACGCCGACATTGCTGTTCCGCGTTTCGACGGTGTTGCGCGAGTAGATATAATCGACCGTCGCGGTGAACGCGTCGCTCGGTCGGAATTGCAGCACCGCCTGCCCGTTGATGCGCTCGCGATTGATGTCGTTGAGATCATAAGACGCGTTTTGCGGCACCTGATAGACATCACCCGCTTCGGGGCGATTAGTGATGTTGGGATAGCGCGGATCGGGCACTTGCACGCCGTTCGAGTCCCGCGTCGGCTGCGCCAGCGAGCCCCAGTTGTTTTCACTGCCCAGATAGCCGTCGCGCCAGCCGACATTCGCGGTGTTCGTGCTCGACTTGCGCTTCTGGTACGACCCCGCGACCATGATTCCGATCGTGTCGTCGGCAAAGGTGCTGCTGAAGATCCCCGACACTTCGGGGGTGATCGGATTGCCCTTGTTGCGCGACGAATCGTACACGCCCTTGACCGACAGGCTGCCGCGCATCCCGGGATTGTCGAGCGGGCGCGGCGTGCGGATATTGATCGACGAGCCGATGCCGCCCGATTCGATCGTCGCACGGCCGCTCTTGTACACTTCGACCGATGCGATGCCTTCGGACGCGAGGTTGGCGAAGTCGAACGAGCGCGACGACGGAGCGTTGTCGCCGCCGCCGATCAGCGCGGTCGGCATCTGGCGCCCGTTGACAGTGACCAGGTTGAATTCCGGACCGAAGCCGCGAACCGTGACCAGCGAGCCCTCGCCGTTCGAACGGTCGATCGACACGCCGGTGATGCGCTGCAGCGATTCAGCGAGGTTGGTGTCGGGGAATTTGCCGATGTCTTCGGCGGAAATCGCATCGACAACACCCTGCGCCTCACGCTTGATGTCGGCCGACGCGGCAAGGCTGGCGCGGATGCCGGTCACGACGATCTCGTCGCCGTTCACTTCGCCCTCGGCCGGTGCTTCCTGCGCGGCCGCCGCTTGCGCAATGCCCATAAAGGACAGCGCCGACGTACCTACAAGAAGATTCGCCAGCCAATGCTTCTGAGATACCTGCACCCCTATCCTCCCCATTTACACCGCTCTGTTCGGCGGCAGTTATCTAATGTGAACGTTCACCTAAATGATAACGTTCCCTTTGTCAATCCGCCCGGTATGATACTTTCGTCCCAGATGACTACGTATTCGAGCAAAAATACATGCGGCAGAGGCGCTCTTGTGTAGCTTTATTGCGCGTAGCCAGCGAGCGCTGACGTCAACCACCAGGTCCGCGTTCGGCCCTTAGAGGATGCGTGGTTTGACACCGCAATTTGCTAGGTTTACGCCTCCTGTCAGAAGCGAGATGGTATCTCGCCGTCTGTTGAGGGAGGCGCAGATGAAATCGGTCACATTATATTGCATGCCATTAGTGCTGATAGCGCTTCCGTCTGGCGCGATGGCACAGGCGGATGCAGCGCTGCCGCAGATCGATCCGCGCGCGATGTCTATGAACGAAATTCGCGCCCACAACGCCAAGCTCGATCGCAAGGACCGCAAATATATTGTCTGTCGAACAAGCGAGCAGACCGGCTCACTGGCCCGCAAGAATCGCATCTGCCGCACGAACGGCGAGTGGGATCAGGCTTCACGCGGCGCACAGGACTGGACGAACGGCCTTTCGCAAAGCTCGCGAGGCGTACCTATTCCGCCGCCCGCTGGCAGCGGAAACTGACCGTTGACCGGAAGGTTTCCTTAACGGCTCCAGCGTGCGAAAATCGCGGTGGGAAGCAGCAATCCCCGCGCCTCTTCGCGCACCGCGAGTTCGCCGCACTCGACCTTGCCGGGCAGGTCGGCGAAAAGCTGCGCCAGCAACTCGCCGATCGCGAGCGCCGACATGCGCACCGCATAGACGGTCAGGAACAGCGCACGGCTGTCTTCGTCGAGCAGCTGGCGGCAATCGGCGAGCAACGGAGCAAGCCCCTCCTCGATCTGCCAGCGCTCGCCCCCGGGGCCGCGGCCGAACTTCGGCGGATCGAGCAGGATCGCATCGTAGCGCCGTTCGCGCCGCACTTCGCGCGCGGTGAACTTGCCCGCGTCGTCGACGATCCAGCGCACCGGCTTGTCGGCCATTTCCGCTAGTTCGGCGTTCTCGCGCGCCTGTCCGACCGACTTTTTCGACGCATCGACGTGCGTGACCGACGCGCCCGCGGCGGCGAGTGCCTGACTGCCGACGCCGGTATAGCCGAACAGGTTCAGGAAAGCGGGGTCGGGCTTGTCGGCGACGCGGTCGCGCAGCCAGTCCCACACCGGCGCCATGTCGGGGAAAAAGCCGAGGTGGCGAAAGGGCGTGCACTGCGCGGTGAAGCGCGTTTCGCGCCATGCGAGCGGCCAGCCTTCGGCGGGCACGGGCTTGTTATAATACCAGCGGCCGCCGCCATCGTCGTCGGATGCCGGGACAAACTCGCCATCGGCGGCGTCCCATTCGCTGGCAGGCAGCGCAGGCGCCCACATCGCCTGCGGTTCGGGGCGGATGAAGCGATACCGGCCATAGCGTTCGAGCTTGCGCCCATTGCCGCTGTCGACGAGCCCATAATCGTCCCACGCCTCACCGACGAGCGTGACGAGGGGCAGAAGATCAGCCACGCGCCGCTTCCGCGAGGACAAAGCCCTTCACCGCGTCATAGTCGCCCGGCAGGCGCGTATAGCGTTCCTCGCGGTCGAACAGATTGCCGAGCCGCGCGGGGAGCGGCGGGCGCACGCCGGTGGCGCGCTCGACGGCTTCACGGAACTTTGCCGGATGCGCGGTCGCAAGCGTGACGACCGGAATATCGGCATCGATCTCGAGCGCGCGCGCGGCGGCGAGACCGACCGCGCTGTGCGGATCGATGATCTGCCCGCCATGTTCCTGCGCCCAGCGCAGCGCGAGCGCCATCGCATCGCCGTCGATGCTTGCACTCGAAAACAGTCCGCGCGCGCCCGCGAGCATGTCGGCGGGGATCGTCATCGCGCGGTTCGTGTCGAACTCGCCCATCATCGCGGTGATCGCCGCGCCATCGCGTCCCGCAAGGTCGAACAGCAGCCGTTCGAAATTGCTGCTGACCTGGATGTCCATGCTGGGAGTCGCGGTCGCGGTCACCGTGCCCGCGCTATAGTCGCCGCGGGTCAGCGCGCGGTGGAGGATGTCGTTGACGTTCGTCGCGACGACGAGCTTTGCGATCGGCAGCCCCATCTGCGCCGCGACATAGCCCGCGAAGACATCGCCGAAATTACCCGTCGGGACGCTGAACGCGACCGGACGGTCGGGACCGCCGAGGCGGACCGCGGCGTAGAAATAATAGACGACCTGCGCCATCAGCCGCGCCCAGTTGATGCTGTTCACCGCCGACAGCGTGACCTGGCTGCGCGCCTCTTCGTCGCCGAACAGCCGCTTCACCATCGCCTGCGCATCGTCGAAGCTGCCGTCGATCGCGATATTGTGGACGTTGGGGGCGAGGACCGTCGTCATCTGGCGCCGCTGGACGTCGCTGACGCGGCCCTCGGGATGGAGCATGAAGATCTGGATGTGCTCGCGCCCTGCAACCGCCTCGATCGCCGCCGATCCGGTATCGCCCGAGGTCGCGCCGACGATCGTGATATCCGTATCGCCACCGGCGAGGAATTTTTCGAACAGCTGGCCGAGCAGTTGCAGCGCGACGTCCTTGAACGCGAGCGTCGGGCCGTGGAACAGTTCGAGCAGCCAGTGACGATGGTCGAGCTGGACCATCGGGGTTACCGCATCGTGGCTGAAGCGGCCGTAGGCGGCGCGGCAAAGCCCGCGCAGTTCGTCTTCGGTCAGCACGCCCTCGACAAAGGGCCGCATCACGCGCACCGCGGTTTCGGCATAGTCGAGACCCGCGAGCGCGCGGATTTCGTCCGCTGACATCTGCGGCCATTTCGCCGGCACATAAAGCCCGCCGTCGCTGGCAAGGCCGGCAAGCGTCGCGGCACGAAAGTCGAGGGTCGGCGCAGAGCCGCGGGTGCTGATATAGTCCATGACGAAATGCGCCTAGCGGCGCGCCGTCACGGCTGCAAGCGGCGGCGGACCGCGAGTATGTAGATAATCAGCGCAACGATCGCGAAGAAGAACCATTGGAAGGCATAGGCAAGGTGATTGTTCGGCGTATCGTCGGCCGATGGCACCGCGCTGGCCCGCAATCCCGCGACCGGTTGATCGGCGATCAGCATCGCGCGCGCGGGCACCGCCTTGCCCATCGCGCGCTCCATCACCGTCGGCTGCCCGGGTCCGGGAACGATCGTCCCCTGCACCGTTCCGCCGGTCCATTTGGGCGGCGTGAAATTGTCACCGATCCCGACATCGACGAGCACGCCCGGCCCTTCGGCGCCGGTGCGGCAATCGGCGATCATCCGAATGCCCGACTTGCCCTTGATGTCGGTGCCGCTACGCGGGTCCCAGCGCACGGGTTCGAGGCAGACGACGCTGCTCTTGCGATAGAGGAAAGCATCGGGAACGGGCGGCAGCTCGGGATAAGCGACCATCGAGGACATCGCTACATTGCGCTGGTAGAGCGCGATCAACGCTTCCTTCTCGCTCTTGCGCTGGAGTTGCCAGACGCCGAGCGCGATCATCACCGCGACCGCGACGAGCACGAGCAAGGTCGGGATCAGCGGCCAGCGCCGCACGGGCTGTTCGACGGGTTCAGTCATTCTTGTCCACCTTACGGCCCTCGGCTGCCTGACGCTGATGCTCGCTCGCCAGTAAGGCGCCCTTGCCGACGCGCAGGCCATAGATGACCGCGGCGGCGGTGAGCGGCACCCACAGGATGATATGCACCCACAAAGGCGGCCGTACCATGGCATCGAGCGTTAGCGCGATCGCGATCAGCAGCGCGCCGATGATCAATGTCAGGAACGCCGCGGGGCCGTCGCCGACATTATAGCGGCCATAATCGAGGCCGCAGCTTTCGCATTTCGCGCGGAATTTCACCGGCCCGTCGAACAGCGTCTTTGCGCCGCATTCGGGGCAGAGACCAAAAAGGGCAGCGCGCCAGACCGGCGGCTGCCCCTTTTGAAAGTGATCGCCAGCCGGCAATTTAGTGCGCGGCGATCGGCGCGCCCCAGCCGCCCCAGACATAGACGATGATGAAGAGGAACAGCCACACGACGTCGACGAAGTGCCAGTACCAGGCGGCGGCTTCGAAACCGAAATGCTGCGTCGGGGTGAAGTGGCCCTTGTAGGTGCGGACGAGGCAGACGATCAGGAAGATCGTGCCGACGAGCACGTGGAATCCGTGGAAGCCGGTCGCCATGTAGAAGGCCGAGCTATAGTTGCTCTGACCGAAGCCCCACGGCGCGTGCATATATTCATAAGCCTGGATCGACGAGAAGACCGCGCCGAGGATGATCGTCAGCCACAGGCCCTTCTTGAGACCCTCGCGGTCGCCGTGGATCAGCGCGTGGTGCGCCCAGGTGATCGTCGTGCCCGAGCAGAGCAGGATCAGCGTGTTGAGCAAGGGCAGCGAGAAGGGATCGATGACTTCGATGCCCTTCGGCGGCCACATGGTCATCGCCGCCGCACCGTCCTGGCCAAACAGCGAGGTGACCGCGCCTTCGGCATATTCGATCGGCACCGGGAAGAGCGAGAAGTCGAACCACGCCCAGAACCAGCCGACGAAAAACATGACCTCGGACGCGATGAACAGGATCATGCCATAGCGCAGGTGCAGCTGGACGACCGGGGTATGGTCGCCGGCGTGCGCTTCGTTGATGACGTCCGACCACCAGCTGAAGAAGGTCGCGATCACGCCCATGAAACCGAGGCCGAGGACCCATTTGCCGATGCCGCCGAAATAGTCGGCGTGCATAGCCATGACGAGCCCGAAGAACATCACGAGTGCAGCGACCGAGCCGATGAGCGGCCAGACGCTGGGATTTACGAGGTGGTAGTCATGATGTTTCGCACCGGACATGGCGTGTTTCCCGTTTTTAGCAGCCCCAGCATGATGATTCCCCATCATCTGCCGGTCTTGTTAGACTCTTGTTCGCGGCCTTAGCTCGCCTTTTTACCCTCGTCTACAGGGTGGAAGGTGTAGCTGAGGGTGATTTCCTGCACGTCGCGCGCGTCGGGGTCGTCCATGATCTTCGGATCGACGAAGAACAACACCGGCATGCGCATCTGCTGCCCCGGCTCCAGCCGTTGCTGGGTGAAGCAGAAGCACTGGATCTTGGTAAAATATTTGCCCGCCTGATCGGGCGTGACGTTGAAGCTGGCGGTCCCGACGACGGGGTGTGCCGAATTATTCTCGGCAATAAAGATCGCCATGTCGCGCGCGCCGATGCTGACCGTATCGGTCGGATGCTCGGGATAGAATTTCCACGGCAGGTTCGGCGAGACATTGGCGTCGAAGCGGACCGAGACCGTCTGGCTCAATATTTCGGGCTCCGCCGCCGCGGCGACCGGGTCGTAACGCTGGGTCGTGCCGCCGAACCCTGTGACGCGGCAGAAGAGATCGTAGAGCGGCACCGCCGCGAACCCGAGACCGGTCATCGCGAGCGCCATCAACGCTGCCAGGCTTGCGGTCTTCGCGTTCGGGGACAGGTGCCCAATGACCGGAAAGGCCCTCATGAGAAAATCTGCATCTTTGCGATGGTGATGAAGAAGAACAGGATCGCGAGCCCGCCGAGCATCCACGCCATCATGTTTGCGCGGCTGCGCTGACGGCGGCGGTATTCGGCCTCGTCAAACGGTTCGTTCGGGGTTTCGTCGGTCATAGCGGCCACCAATGGTCGGCGACGACAGCGCCGAACAGAATGAAAAGATAGGCGATCGAATAGGCAAACAGGCGCTTTTCGGGTTGCATCATATCGCCCTCGCCCGTCGTGCGCGTGCCGACCTGGACCGACAGCGCAACGAACAGCGCCGACAGGATCGCCGCGGTCCAGCCATAAAGCGCGCCGGTGTAGCCGAGCGGCCACGGTGCAATGGCACCGATCGCCATGATGACGGCGTAGAAGAGAATCTGGCGCCGCGTCGATTTCTCGCCCGCGACGACCGGCATCATCGGAATGCCCGCGGCGGCATAATCCGAGCGCATGAACAGCGCGAGCGCCCAGAAATGCGGCGGCGTCCACAGGAAGATCAGCAGGAACAGCATCACCGGCAGCGGCGCGATCGAACCCGTCGCCGCAACCCAGCCGATCAGCGGCGGAAAGGCGCCGGCAGCACCGCCGATGACAATATTCTGCGGCGTCCGCGGCTTCAGCCACATCGTGTAGACGAAGACGTAGAAGAGGATCGAGGCGGCGAGCAGCAGCGTCGCCTGCCAGTTCGATGCGAACAGCATCAGGAACAGCGAAAAGGCCGCGAGGCCGACGCCGAACTGCAGCGCAGTCTGCGGGTCAAGGCGCCCGGCGGGAAGCGGCCGGCCCGCTGTCCGCTTCATCTTGGCGTCGAGTCCGGCTTCATACCATTGATTGAGCGCGCCCGATGCCCCTGCCCCAAGCGCGATCGCGAGGATCGAGGAGAATGCGAGCACCGGCGGCACATGGCCCGGCGCCGCGAGCAGGCCGCACAGCGCGGTGAACACCACCAGCGACATGACGCGCGGCTTCGTCAGCGCGAACAGGTCGCGCCAGTCGGCGGGTAGTGCCGTTTCGCCGTGGGTCAGGCTCTGCGCCATGTTTACTCCGGCCTGTTGTTTGCGGGCCCCCTGCCGTCGAACGACAGGAGGCGACACAAATCAGGCGATACGCGGCAGTTCGTTGAACTGGTGGAACGGCGGCGGGCTCGAGAGCGTCCATTCGAGCGTCGTCGCGCCTTCGCCCCACGGATTGTCGGCGGCCTTCTTGCCCGCGAACAGCGAGTAGCCGATGTTCAGGAAGAAGAAGAGCATGCCGACGCCCATGATCACATAGCCGAGCGACGAGATGTGATGCCAATAGGCATAGGCTTCCGCATAGTCGGGGTAACGGCGCGGCATGCCCTGCTGGCCCAGGAAGTGCTGGGGGAAGAACATGACGTTCACGCCGATGAAGAAGACCCAGAAGTGCAGCTGGCCAAGCGCCTCGTTGTACATCCGGCCCGACATCTTCGGGAACCAGTAATAGAAGCCGGCGAAGAGCGAGAAGACCGCGCCCAGCGACAGCACATAGTGGAAGTGCGCAACGACATAGTAAGTGTCGTGCAGATTGGTGTCGACGCCGCCGTTGGCGAGCACGACGCCGGTCACACCGCCGACGGTGAACATGAAGATGAAGCCGAGCGACCACATCATCGGCGTCTTGAAGCTCAGCGTGCCGCCCCACATGGTAGCGATCCAGCTGAAGATCTTGATGCCCGTCGGAACCGCGATGACCATCGTCGCGGCGGTGAAGTACATCTTGAGGTTCACGCTCATACCGACCGTGAACATGTGGTGCGCCCACACGATGAAGCCGACGACGCCGATCGCGACCATGGCGTACGCCATGCCGAGATAGCCGAACACGGGCTTCTTGCTAAAGGTCGAGATGATCTGGCTGACCATGCCGAAGCCCGGCAGGATCATGATGTACACTTCGGGGTGGCCGAAGAACCAGAAGAGATGCTGGTAGAGGACGGGGTCGCCGCCGCCGGCCGCATCATAGAAGGTGGTGCCGAAGTTGCGGTCGGTCAGCAGCATCGTGATCGCCGCGGCGAGAACCGGCAGCGCGAGCAGCAGCAGAAAGGCGGTGACGAGCACCGACCACACGAACAGCGGCATCTTGTGCAGCGTCATGCCCGGCGCGCGCATGTTGAAGATGGTGGTGATGAAGTTGATCGCACCAAGGATCGACGCCGCGCCCGCAAGGTGGAGCGAGAAGATCGCCATGTCGACCGCGGGTCCGACCGAACCGCTGGTCGACAGCGGCGCATAGACCGTCCAGCCGGTGCCGGCGCCATTGCCGCTGCCGCCGGGAACGAACATCGAGCCGAAGAGCATGACGAAGGCAACCGCCGTCAGCCAGAAGGACACGTTGTTCATGCGCGGGAACGCCATGTCGGGCGCGCCGATCATCAGCGGCACGAACCAGTTGCCGAAGCCGCCGATCATCGCGGGCATGACCATGAAGAACACCATGATCAGACCGTGCGCGGTGATCATCACGTTCCAGAAATGCTTGCCTGCAACCTCGTCGGCACCGCCACCAAGGGCGCTGGCCCAGCCCGAAAGATACTGAACGCCGGGTTCGGCGAGTTCGAGGCGCATCATGCCCGACAGCCCACCGCCGACGATGCCGGCGATGATCGCGAAGATCAGGTAGAGGGTGCCGATGTCCTTGTGGTTCGTCGACATGAACCAGCGGACAAAGAAGCCGGGCGTGTCGTGATCATGGTCGTCATGCGCATGGTCGTGGCCGTGCGCGGGTGCAGTCGCTGCGATATCGGTCATCTGTCGGACCCCTTGTTAATTCTTGGCGGCCGGTGCGGCGGCGGGCGCCGCTGCCGGTGCAGCTTCGGTCGTGACGGCGGCCGGCGTCGCGGCGGGTGCCGCAGCCGGAGCGACGGCAGCGGGTGCCGGTGCGGCAGCGGCGGGTGCCGCGGCGACCGGACCGGCCGGGTTGCCGCCCTTCGAGCGGACCCACGCTTCCCACTTGTCGACCGGCAGCACTTCGACGGCGATCGGCATATAGCCGTGATCAACACCGCAGAGTTCCGAACACTGGCCGTAATAGACGCCGACCTTGTTCGCGGTGAACGTCGTTTCGTTGGCGCGGCCGGGGACCGCGTCCATCTTGGTCCAGAAGGCCGGGACCGCGAAGCTGTGTATCACGTCGGCGCCGGTGATGATCAGCTTCACCTGGCGGCCGACGGGAACGACCATGCGATTGTCGACGGCGAGGTGATAGGGCTCACCCGCGGCCTTCGCCTTGTCTTCGGGCAGGATCTTCGAGACATATTCGCCGATGCCCTGGTCGGGATAGGCATAGCCCCAGTACCATTGATAGCCGGTGACCTTGATCGTCAGCGCCTCTTTCGACGGCGGCTCATATTGCTGGGCCAGAAGCCGGATCGAAGGAACCGCGATCACCGCGAGGATCAGCACCGGAATGGCGGTCCAGATGATTTCGATGAACGTGTTGTGCGTCGTCTTCGACGGCACCGGGTTCGCCTTGGCGCGGAAACGGAACATCACCCAGAGCAGGAGGCCGAGGACGATCAGCGTGATGATCGTGATAACGGGCAACAGGATAACATGGTTGAACCAGTAAGCCTGTTCGCCAACCGGGCTGACCTGCGGCTGGAAATCGATGCCTGCGTCGACCGGCTGGCCAACCCCGGGGGTCGGCTTCATCGGGACATAGGTCGCATCGCCAGCCGGGGCCGCGGCGGTCGTCGCGACCGGCGTCGCTGTCGGAGCAGCCGCATCGGCGGTGACCGGAACCGGATTCGCCGGGGCCGTTGCGGCGGGTGCTTCGGCCGGAGCCGTCGCGGGTGTTTGCGCATGGCTGGCGCCCACCGCGCCCAGCGACAAAGCCGCCGCAATTACAAGGGTTTTCAAGCTCTTCATAAGGATAGTGCCGCCCGTTGCCTGTTGTTCTTATTGATGCCCCACCCCCTTTGCGGCAGCGGCCGGACATGCGTCGCGGCAGCCGGCAAGGGGCTGAATCTCGCGGGCGCTATAGACCCGCTTGCCGCTTGCCTCAAGCATCTCTAACACTATTTTGCGGCTGGATAATCTTCGCCGCCAAAACCCGGTCGCCCATCATGAGCGACGCACTGGACAAAAGAACAACTCCTCCATGACCGATGATGAAATCCTGGCCGAATTCCGTGCCGCCGACGCCCTGCTGCAGGGCCATTTCCTGCTCTCCTCCGGCCGCCATAGCGAATATTATCTGCAGTGTGCGCGCGTGCTGATGGACACCGAACGCGCCGGACGGCTCGCCGTCGCGCTTGCCGCCAAGCTGCCGCGCGAGCTGAAACAGGCGATCGACATCGTCGTCTCGCCCGCGATGGGCGGGGTGATCATTGGGCATGAAATGGGTCGCGCACTCGGCAAGCCGGCGATTTTCGTCGAGCGGCCGACGGGCACCTTCGAACTGCGCCGCGGCTTCACGATCGACCCCGGCGCCAGGGTGCTGATGGTCGAAGATGTCGTGACCACCGGCCTGTCGTCGCGCGAGGCGATGGAGGCGGTGCGTGCCGCGGGCGGCGAAATCGTCGCCGAGGCCGCGCTCGTCGACCGTTCGGCGGGCAATGTCGAACTCGGCGTGCCCTTCTATCCGCTCGTCGCGATCAATTTCCCGACCTATGCCGCGGACGAATTGCCCGAGACGCTCGCCGCCACCGAAGCGGTGAAGCCCGGCAGCCGGAGCAAGGCGGCTTGACCGGTCCCTCGCCTTCGCGTCTGCGCCTTGGCGTCAACATCGACCATGTCGCGACGATCCGCAACGCGCGGGGGGGCGAGCATCCCGACCCGGTGCGCGCGGCCGAAATCGTCGCGGCGGTCGGCGGCGACGGAATCACCGCGCATTTGCGCGAAGACCGGCGCCATATCCGCGACGACGACTTGGCACGCATCCAGGCGGCGACCGACCTGCCGCTCAACCTCGAAATGGCGGCGACCGACGAAATGCTCGAGATCGCGCTGCGCCACATGCCGCATGCGGCGTGCATCGTCCCCGAAAAGCGCGAGGAGCGCACGACCGAGGGCGGGCTCGACGCGGCGGGACAGCACAACCACCTTGCCCCCATCGTGTCGCGGCTGAACGATGCGGGCATCCGCGTCAGCCTGTTCATCGAACCCGATGCGCGGCAGATCGAGGCGGCGATGCGCCTCCGCGCGCCCGTCGTCGAATTCCACACCGGCCGCTATGCGCATGTAGAGGGCGAGGAGCGCGCCGCCGAACTCCGCCGCCTCGCCGACGCCGCGGCGCTCGCGTGGAAGAATGGCATCGAGCCGCACGCGGGCCACGGGCTGACCTATGAGAATGTCGTGCCGGTCGCGGCGATCCCGCAGCTCGCCGAACTCAACATCGGCCATTATCTGATCGGCGAGGCGATCTTTACCGGGCTGGAAGATGCGGTGCGCCGGATGCGCGCGCTGATGGACGAGGCGCGAGGCGCGCCGTGATCATCGGTCTCGGCTCCGACCTTTGTAATATAGAGCGTATCCAGAATTCGCTCGACCGCTTTGGCGAGCGGTTCGAGAATCGCGTTTTTACCGATATCGAGCGCGCGAAGGCGGCGCGGCGCCCGTTTACCCGCGCCGGCACTTACGCCAAGCGTTTCGCGGCGAAGGAAGCCTTTTCGAAAGCCGTCGGCACCGGGTTCAAGCGCGGCGTGTTCATGAAGGACATCGGCGTCGTCAACGCGCCGTCGGGAGCGCCAACGCTGGCGCTGACCGGCGGGGCCGCCGAGCGGCTCGCGCAGATGATTCCGGCCGGCCATACCGCGCACATCCATTTGACGCTGACCGACGACCATCCGTGGGCGCAGGCCTTCGTCATCATCGAAGCAATCAAGGACTGAAATCGACATGGCGAAAAGCGGCTCGAGAAACGGGGCGAAGGACGACGGCGGCTGGGGCAAGCTGATCCGCGATGTCGTGGTGATCCTGCTGCTCGTGCTCGGCATCCACAGCTGCGTCGCCAAGCCTTTCTATATCCCGTCCGACTCGATGATGCCGGTGCTGCGCAACGGCGACCGACTCATCGTCAGCAAATATCCCTACGGCTGGTCCTATTCGTCGGTCAGCTTTCACCTTGCGCCCAAGGTTGAAGGCCGTCTGTTCGCCAAGCTGCCCGAACGCGGCGACATCGTGGTGCTTGAGCATCCGGTGACGCGGATCGATTACATCAAGCGCGTCATCGGCCTGCCCGGCGATACGATCGCGCTGCGCAACGGCGAACTCAGCATCAACGGCAAGCCGGTGAAGCGCGAGGTCCAGCCGATGCTCTCGATCCCGGTCGATCCCAATTTGCCCGGCCCCGACAGCAGCCTGTTCCGCTTCATCTCCCGCGATGCGAACGGCAGAGAAATGCTCGAATTGCCGATCGTCCGCGAAACGCTGCCCGGCGGCGCGACCTTCGACACGATCGACATGGGCCCCGGCTATGCGACCGACGATTATGGTCCGGTCACCGTGCCCGCCGATCACGTCTTCCTCATGGGCGACAACCGCGACGGCAGCGCCGACAGCCGCGTCGATACGAACCAGAAAGGCCTCGGCGGCGCCGTCCCTTTCGACGCGATCGCCGGGCGCGCAGAGATCATCAGCTTTTCGACCGATGGAACCGCCGAGTGGTATAACCCATTGAGCTGGTTTAACGCTTTGCGATCGGGGCGCGCGGGAACCGACCTGCGGCCCGAGCGTCAAGGCAACTGACACAACAGGGAACAAAAGACATGGCGGCGACAAGGAAAACAACCGGAACGCGCGCCGCTACCGCCGCCGCCAAGGCCGAAGCTCACACCGAAGCCCCCGGCCCCACCGAAATCCGCAGCCAGCTCGTCCGCACGGAGTTGCTGAAGGCCGGCGTCTGGATCGGCCTCGCGTTGCTCATCGGCGTGTGCATCGTTCTGATCCAGCCGATCCTGCTGATCTTTGCCGGCATCGTGATGGCATCGATGCTCGACGGCGGAACGCGGCTACTCGGACGGGTGCTGCCGATCGCGCGCGGCTGGCGGCTGGCGATCGTCTGCCTGTCACTGCTTGTCTTCCTGATCTGGACCGTGATGTTCGCCGGGTCGCAGATCGCCGATCAGGCAGCGACGCTGCAAAAGGTCGTGATGGGTCAGGTCGAACGCATCGCCGCCTGGGCGAGCGATCATGGCATGGGCAATTTCCAGCTCGACACCAAGACGATCACCGACAATCTCGCCGGCACATTCGGGCGCGTCACCGCCGCGGTCGGCACCGTGCTGGGTGGCCTCACCAGCCTCATCATGATCCTCGTCCTCGGCATCTTCATCGCGATCGAGCCGCGGCTTTACGAACGCGGCGTCGCGTGGATGCTGCCGATGAAAAGCCGCGAGAATTTCTACATCACCACCGCGCGCATGGGCTTCACGCTCCGCCGGCTGATGGCGGGACGCCTGCTCGGCATGCTCGTCGAGGGCATCGGCACCTGGCTCGCGTGCCTTGCGGTCGGTATCCCAATGGCGGCATTGATGGGCCTGCTCACCGGCCTGCTCGCCTTCATCCCCAATATCGGTGCGATCGTGTCGGGCGTGCTGCTGGTGCTCGTCGGCTTTTCGGCGGGGACCGACACCGGGCTGTGGGCGATCGCGATCTATTTCATCGTCCAGACGGTCGACGGCTATCTGATCGTGCCGATGGTCGCGAAAAAGACGGTCGACCTTGCGCCCGCGCTGGTTCTCGGCGCGCAGATCCTGTTCGGCGCGTTGCTCGGCCTCATGGGATTGTTCCTAGCCGACCCGATCGTCGCGATGATCAAGGTCGCGCTGGAACGGGAGGCCGAGCGCAACGCCAATGGCGCCAAAACGACAACGGCGGCGGGCACCTGAACCCACCGCCGCTTTGATTTCGTCGAGACCGCTCGCTTATTACTGCGGCGGGATGCCCGGAGGCGGACCGCCCGGAGCGCCACCGGGGCCCCCCTGCATCATCTGCTGCTGTTGCTGCATCTGCTGCTGCATCGCGCGAACCTCGGCCTCCGAGCGGAAGTCGAGCAGCGTGACGGCAAAGTGCAGCGTGCTGCCGGCCGGGATCGGACCGACGGCGCGATCGCCATAGCCGAGCTGCGCGGGGATGGTGATCTTGTACTCGCCGCCCTTTTTCATGCGGGTCAGCGCTTCCGAAAAGCCCGGAACGACCTGCGCGACCTGCATCGGCGCCTGTTCGTTGGCGTCGAAAACGGTGCCGTCGTCGAGCTTGCCTTCATATTTGACCAGCACGACGTCGGCCTTGGTCGGGCTCGGCCCGGTGCCTTCCTTGACGACTTCGAACCCGATGCGCGGGGTCATGTGCCATGCAAAGGCCGCACCCGCCACGAGCAGTGCCGCGAGGCCAAACCACATCAGCCACAGGCCGCCTTTGCTCACCGGACGCAATGGAACCGTCGTTACGCTCATCTCTGCTGATCCTTCCGCAGGCGCCCGCGGGCGCAAATGTTGGCGAGGCCTATAGGCGGTGCGGCGCGGAACGGTCCAGAGGCAATTATGCGCGCACGCATAACGAAAAAGGGCGCCGCGTTGCCGCGGCGCCCTTTTCACGATGAGGATCCCGAACGGGAGACGGTCTTACTTGATCCCGTCGCGTTCCATCCGCTTGCGCTCCATCTTGCGGGCGCGACGGACAGCGGCGGCGTGCTCGCGCGCGCGCTTTTCGCTGGGCTTCTCGTAATGACGGCGCAGCTTCATTTCGCGATACACGCCCTCACGCTGCAGCTTCTTCTTGAGCGCGCGAAGGGCCTGGTCGACATTATTGTCGCGAACGATGATCTGCATACGCCGTGTCGTCTCCGGTTCGTCCAACGATGAACGGCTACCGGCCATCCGGTCCGCCATAAATCGCCGATATAAGGGCAATAAAAGAAGCGCCGCGAACCCGCGACGTTCCGATGGCTGGGCCACTAAAAGGATTCGCGGCAAAATGCAAGCCCTTGCGCGGTAAACCGCGCCTGCCCCGCTATCGAACCGCCCCACCCGCTGTCGGGATTGTGCCGCGCCCCATCCTTATGGCATAGGTAGCAGGACGAAACTAACATCATAATGAGGGACAGGCCATGGCGACCCAGCTCAAGCGCAACAGCAAATATAGCGAAGCCGAATGGACGGCGCGGCAGGAACTTGCCGCCTGCTACCGCATCTTCGCGATGATGGGCTGGGACGAGATGATCTTCAACCATATCACGGTGAAGGTCCCCGACGAGGAGGGCGCCTTCCTGATCAACCCCTATGGCCTGCATTTCAGCGAGGTTTCGGCGTCGAACCTGATCAAGATCGACATCGACGGCAACAAGGTCGACGAGGATAATCCCTGGCACGTCAACAAGGCGGGCTTCGTCCAGCACAGCCTGTTCCACCGCGTCCTGCCCGACGCGCATGCGATTATCCACACCCACACGACCGCGACCGTCGCGGTCTGCGCGCTCGAAGGCGGGCTGCAGCCGGTCAATTTCTACGCCTGCAACTTCGCCGGCCAGCTCGCCTATCATGATTTCGAGGGCGTGACGGTGCGCGAGGAAGAGGGCGAGCGGCTCGTCGAGAACCTCGGCGACAAGCGCATCCTGATGCTCAAGAATCACGGCCCGGTCGTGATGGGCAAGACGCTGACCGAAGCCTTCATCAAATATTGGGCGCTCCAGCGCGCGTGCGAGATCCAGATGGCGACAATGAGCATGGGCAAGCCGATCACTGTCCCGCAAGAGGTGATCGCGGTCCATCAGCGCGATCTGTTCATGGCCTCGATCCCGGGCCAGGCGGGCAAGGCGGAATTCGACGCGATGGTGCGCAAGGTCGACAAGATCGACACAAGCTGGCGTGACTAATCCGGCCGTTGCGCTAACAGGAACCGCATGACGCGATTCTCGGTCAACGACCGCCCGGTCGAATATCGCATGGAACCCGAAACGCCCCTGCTGTGGGCGCTGCGCGATGCGTCGAACCTGACGGGCACCAAATATGGCTGCGGCACCGGCGAGTGCGGCGCCTGCACCGTCGACATCGACGGCGAGGCGATTCGCAGCTGCATGGTCACGATCGCCGAGTGCGAGGGCCGCTTCGTCACGACGATCGAAGGGCTGGCGCGCGATCGCAGCCATCCGGTGCAACAGGCGTGGGTTGCCGAACAGGTGCCGCAATGCGGTTTCTGCCAGTCGGGGATGATCATGGCGGCCGCCGCGCTGCTGCGCTCGAACAGCAATCCGAGCGATGCCGAGATCGACGCGGCGATGACCAATATCTGCCGCTGCGGCACCTATCCGCGCATCCGCACCGCGATCCGCCTCGCGGGACGCGTGATCCGCGGCGAGGAACGCATCGCCGCCGCCCCGCCGCCGGGAATCCGCCCCGAGGACGCGGCGCGCGCCGTGCCGGCGCTCCGCCTGCCGCCCGGCAGCTGAACGGCTTCGTTCATCTAGCTGAACCGCAGGCAACAGCGCGGTCAGCCATCGATCATCTTGCCACTGGTAAGAATCGATTCATCATCCCGGCTGGCGTCTCCAGCACACGGGACATGAGTTGGAGAATGGCGAGATGAAGAAGATGTTTGGAGGGTTGCTGATCGCTGCAACGATCCTGACCCCGATCGCCCCGGCAGCCGCACAGGCATCGGGCGAGCGGGTGCAGATCGCGCAGCGCGGCGACCGGGGAGACCGCGGACCGCGCGGCCCTGAAGTGCGCCGCGGCGGCAATGGCGGCGGTCAGGCCCGCCCGGAGCGTCAGCAAAGCCAGCAGCCGCGAGTTGAACGGCAGCAGCGCAGCGAAATGCGCCAGCAGCAACGGCAAGAGCGCGGCAATGATCAGCAGCGTCAGGCCCAGCGCCAGCAATGGCAACAGCAGCGTGGCAACGACCAGCAGCGGCAAGCCCAGCGTCAGCAGTGGCAGCAGCAGCGCGGGAACGACCAGCAACAGCAGGCTCAGCGTCAGCAGTGGCAGCAGCGTCAGGCCGAACAGCGCCAGCGCGGCGGCAGCTATGACCGCAACCGCGACGGCCGCATTGACCGCCAGTGGGATCGCAACCGTAACGGTCAGGTCGACCGGCGTTATGATCGCAACGACAACAACCGCGTCGATCGCCGCTACGACCGCAATCGCAACGGCGATCTCGACCGCCGCTGGGATCGCAACAACAACAATCGCATCGACCAGCGAGACGGTCGCTACGATCGCAACCGCGACGGCCAGATCGATCGGCGCTATGACCGCAACAATAACAATCGCGTCGATCGCCGCTATAACGACAATCGCAGGAGCAGCTGGAACCGCGATTGGCGCAACGATCGCCGCTACGACTGGCGCAGCTATCGCGAGCGGAACCGCAGCTATTACCGGATGCCGCGCTATTACAACCCGTATCGCGGTTATGGCTATACGCGGTTCAGCATCGGTTTCTCGCTGAACTCGCTGTTCTACAGCCAGCGCTACTGGATCAACGATCCGGGCTATTACCGCCTGCCGCCCGCTTATGGGGGCACGCGCTGGATCCGCTATTATAACGACGCGCTTCTGGTCGATACCTATTCGGGCGAAGTGATCGACGTGATCCACGATTTCTTCTGGTAATATTCCTTTCGGTTATCAGATGACAAACTGAGGGGCTGGCTTGCCAGCCCCTCTTTTTATGCGCTTGCCCTCCCCCGCCCGCCGCGCCACGGTGGCGCGATCAGACAGGGGAGACTTCATGCGTAAATTGGGAATGGTCGCGGCAGCGACGCTGGCGCTGCTGGGTACGGCGGCGCACGCGAAAACCACCATCGTCTATGCGGGACGCGTCATCACCGACGCCAGCAAGCCCGCGCAAGGCCCCTCGACGATCACCATCACCGACGATCGCATCACCTCGATCGCACCGGGCCGCGCCGAAGCGCCCGCGGGCGCCGAAATCGTCGACCTCGGCGACAAGACGCTCCTGCCCGGCCTCGTCGACCTCCACGTCCACCTGACCGGCGATCCGGGCGAGGATTATCGCGCCGCGACGGTCGACCCCGACGAATGGGGCGTCGTCGTCGGCGCCAAGAATGCCGGTATTACGCTGCGCGCGGGCTTCACGACGGTGCGCGAGGCAGGTTCGGCGCAATATACCGCCTACGCCCTCCGCCGTGGGACGACCGCCGGCTTTATCGAGGGTCCGCGCATCGTCGCTGCCGGTCCCGCGCTGTCGATCATCGGCGGCCACGGCGACGTCACCGGTTTTCGCGAGGACGTCCACGACGTGCTCGACCAGGGCTACACCTGCACCGGCGCGCTCGAATGCGCCGAAAAGGTCCGCAAGGCATCGCGCGCGGGGGCCGACGTCATCAAGATCACCGCGACCGGCGGCGTGCTGTCGCAGCAGCGGCGCGGACTCGAGGGTCATTTCACCAGCCCCGAATTGCAGAGCATCGCCGACACCGCGCATTCGCTGGGCCTGAAGGTCATGGCGCATGCGCACGGCGCGGGCGGGATCACCGCATCGGCCGCGGCGGGCATCGACAGCATCGAGCACGGCACCTTCGCCGACGACGCGACGCTGAAGGTCATGAAGGCCCAGGGCACCTATCTCGTCCCGACGCTGATGGCGTTCGAGGGAATTCGCGAGCGGCTCGGCAAGGGCATCTATACCCCGACGGTCGAGAACAAGGTGCGCATGACGCTGAACGACGTCGGCAAGGCGGTGACGCGGGCCAGGGCGCTCGGCGTGCCGATCGCCTTCGGCACCGACGCCGGCGTGTTCGAACATGGCCGCAACGGGCAGGAGTTCGCGCTGCTCGTCAAACATGGCCTCACCCCGCGCGAGGCGCTGGCGAGCGCGACGACGGTCGCGGCGAAACTGCTATCGCTCGAAAACGAGATCGGCCGCATTGCGCCGGGCATGTCGGCCGACATGATCGCGGTCAGCGGCGACCCGCTGAGCGACGTCACCGTGCTCGAAAAGGTCGATTGGGTGATGGCGCGCGGCCGGATCGCCGATTGATCGCGGCTGTCACGCGGCGCGGCGGATTCGTCCCCGCGCCGGCGTGACCGTCTTTGGACCGGTCAGCCCGTCGATCTCGACCGCTTCGGCAAATTTCACGCCGACGCGGTTGCCCGCCGACCAGCGCGCCTCGGCATCGAAGATCTGGTCGGCGCCGAATTCGAGGGTCAGCGGTGTCCCGGGTGGAACATTCCATAGGCCCTCGATCAGCGCCCCGCGCGACGATATGTTGCGGACGATCCCCTCATATTGATAACCGCCGCTGCCGACCTGGATCGTGCGGAAGGTCGTCAGCCGCGCCTCGCGTGCGCTCTTGTACCCCTTCGCCTCGACGCGCCCGCCGCCCTCGCGAAGCAGGGCCAGTACCTCGACCAGATCCATTGGCTTGCCATAGATATAGCCCTGAACATGGCTGCACCCGAGCCCGCGGATCAGCGCGAGGTCGTCATGCGTCTCGACCCCTTCGGCTGTCGTTTCCATGTTAAGCGCGGTCGCAAGGCCGACGATCGACGAAATGATCGCGGCGTTCATACTGCTGGGATCGGCGGCGCCGAGGACGAAGCTCTGGTCGATCTTGATCTTGTCGAACGGCGCCTTTTTCAGATAGCCGAGCGCCGAATAGCCGGTGCCGAAATCGTCGAGCGCCAGCCGCACCCCGGTGCGCTTCAATTTCTGGAACATCGCGAGATTCTCGGGGCTCTCGTCGAGGAAGACGCCCTCGGTGATCTCGAGCTCGAGTTGCTCGGGACGAATGCCCGCCGCCGACACCGCGCTCATGATCGTTGCGGGCAGCTTTTCGTTCGCAAACTGGCGCGGCGAGACATTGACCGCGACGCGATATCCGGGGCCAAGGTGCGCGATCGTCGCGCAGGCGGTGCGGATGATCCATTCGCCGATCGGCACGATCAGGTTCGACTCCTCGGCTATGGGGATGAATTTCGACGGGCTGATCAGGCCGTCGGTCGCATGGTGCCAGCGGATCAACGCCTCGAACCCGGTGATCCGCTCGCTCTCGACGTCGACGATCGGCTGATAAAGCAGCCTGAGTTCGTCCTTCGCCAGCGCGTCACGCAAGGCATCTTCGATCGCCTTGCGCTCGCTCGCCTGATTGTGCATCGCGTCGGCATAGAAGCGATAGACGCCGCGCCCCGCGTCCTTCGCGGCATAAAGCGCAAGGTCGGCGTTGCGGACAAGCGCCGATACCGAGACGCCCTGCCCCTCCGACACCGCGATGCCGAGCGACGAGCCGACGCGCACCTGCTCGCCCTCGATGGAAAAGGGCTTGGCGAGGCTCAGAATGATCGCATTGGCGATGCCGGCAAGCTTCTCGGGCTGGCTCATCTGCGGCACGACAATCTGGAATTCGTCGCCGCCGAGCCGTCCGACCTGTCCCTTGTCGCCGACGATCTGCGTCAGCCGCCCCGCGACCTGCTGCAGCAACTGGTCGCCCACCGGATGCCCCAGCGTATCGTTCACCGCCTTGAACCGGTCGAGGTCCATCAGCAGCAGCGCGCAGGGCTGCGGCTGCCCACTATGGCTCTTGAGCGCGCGTTCGAGCAGGTCGGTGATGTGGCGGCGGTTCGCAAGGCCGGTGAGCGTGTCGTAGCGCGCGAGCTGGTTGATCTCGCGCTCGGACCTCTTCTTGTCGGTGAGGTCGGTGCCGCTGCCTCTGAACCCCTGGAAATTTCCAAGTTCGTTGCTGATCGGCTGGCCCGAAATCGACCACCAGCGCTCCTCGCCCGGCACCGCGGCCTGCACCGTCAGCTCCTTGAACGGGGTGCGCGACGACAGGCTGAAACCGAGAGTCCGCTCTTCGCTTTCGTCGTTGCCGATCCGCTTGCGGATGATGTCGGTAAAGGGATGGCCGAGCAGGTCGGCGAGCGGCCGGTCGAGCCGCGCCGCGACGGTTGGCGAGATATAGACGAGCTGGCCATAGCGATCTGTTTCCCAGAACCAGCCGCGCCCCGCGCGCTCGAAATCGCGCATCAGGTTCAGTGCGCGCTGCTGGTCGCTGACGCCCAGCCGCGCGGCGCGCGTCGCGCGGCGCTGGTGCCGGACATCCTCGCGCATCATGACGATCAGCAGTCCGAGGAAAACGAAACCTGCGACCGCGAACGGCCAGGAGGCGACGCCAATCGCCCCGCCCAGCGCCGTCGCACCCGCGAAGGCGAAAAAGGCGGGACGGACCACCGCGACCGCCGACGCTGCTACGAGGAGCGAGCCGATGTGGATGGCAGCAAAGGCATCGAAATGACGGCTGCCGTCGGGGACCGCGATCGCATCGAAGGTCGCGGCGGCGTTGAGCAATGTGCCGAGCACGATCAGCGTCATGCACAACATCGCCATCAGCCGTACCTGGCTGTGCGCGATTGGGCGCGGTTTGCGCATCGCCTGCCCGATCACCGTCAGCGCGACATCGCATGCCAGCCCGGTGGCCATGACCAGCCAGTGCAAAGGATCATCGAGGAAGCCGGCAAGGCCCGGCGCGAAAGCGAAGGTCAGGAATGCAAGAGCGCGGCCGATCAGCACATAATGCCATAGCTTTGCCACGCGCATCAGGTGCGCGACGAATTCCGGCGAATCGAACGGCGATTCGCCCGATGGCAAATCGCTGCCTCCCGGCCGGATGATGTTGCGCCGAACCCCCAATGTCCCGATATTCCCCGCTTTTATGGTCGCGGCAACCAGTGGCCGGAAGGGGTTTCCAAATCCTTACCTCAAGCCTGCGATTTCCGCCGATATTGTGCCAAAACGGAAGGGGTTACGTTTCGGTTCGCAACTCGTTATAGATCGGTCATGCCCGCCGTCCGCCTGTTCCCGCCCGACCGCTTTTTCGACCGCGCCGAATGGTCGGCACTCACCCGCGCCTGTTCGTGGCGCGGCATCTGGCTGGTCGCGCACGCGTGGATCGTCAGTATCGCGCTCGTCGGCCTTGCCGCATGGTCACAGAACCCGGTGGCGTGGCTGCTGGCCGTCATCTTCGTCGGAGGACGCCAGCTCGGGCTCGCGATCCTGATGCACGACGCGGCGCACGGCGCGCTCCACCCAAACCGGAAAATCAACAATTTCCTGGGCCAATGGCTGACCGGCGCGGCGGTCGGATCGGACCTGATTGCCTATCGCACCTATCATCTCCAGCACCATAAATTCACCCAGCAGCCCGAAGATCCCGACCTGTCGCTGTCGAAGCCCTTCCCCACCACGCGCGCCAGCCTTTGGCGCAAGGTTCTGCGCGACATGACGGGCCAGACCTTCTTCAAGCAACGCTTGGCGCAATTCGGCTTCGCCATCGTCGGATTGAAAGCGATGCTGCGCGGCGAACAGGGACAGAAAAGCGGCGCGAGCACCAAGGCCGGGACGCCGTTCAACAAACAGTCCGACGACGGCATGACGTCACCGACGATCGATGTCGCGGGCGCAATGGCGGTGGCGCGCGCGGTCGGCCGTTTCCTTGTCGTGCAGGCGGTGCTGCTCGCGGCGTCGCTCGCGCTCTATGGCTGGACGCCCTATCTGCTCTGGCTTGCCGGGCTTGCGACGACCTTCCAGCTGTATCTGCGCATTCGCAACATCGCCGAGCATGCGTGCACGACGACGGGCAGCGACGATCCCTTCACACACGCGCGCACCACGCACGCCGGCTGGTTGGCGCGCGCGACGGTCGCTCCATATTGGGTGAATTATCATGCCGAGCATCACCTGTTCATGGGTGTGCCTTGCTATCGGCTGCCGCAGGTGCATGCCGCGCTTGGCCGCGCGGGCAAGCATGATTCGATGACGATTGCGCCGGGCTACGCCGCGGTGCTGCGACAGGTTACCGTAAAAGGCTGATCAGCCTTCCTGCACGAAACGCGCGCCGGCGCGGTCCTTGACCGTCTTTTCGGGGTCGAAGATCATCCCGTTCATCGCGACATAGACGCCGGGCGGCAGTGTCTGCGCCGCCGCGAGCGCGAAGCCGACGTTGAATTCGGCATCGCTCGCGCGCACCGACGCGGGCTGCATCGCGCCCGTCATCACGATCGTCTTGCCCGCGATCCCTGCGAGCACGCGCCCGGTGACGACCATCGTGTCGGTGCCGTGGGTAACGAGGACGCGCGACGCATCGCTCGCGGCGACCGCGGCACGGATCGCTTCGCGGTCGGCGTCGTCCAGCTCGAGGCTGTCCTTGCGCATCAGTTGCGTGACGCGGTGCGGAACATGGACGTTGTTTTCGCGCAGCATGTCGGGGATCGCCGCGGGGCCGATCTGGAACTCGCTCAATGCGTCGAAATAAACTTTGTCGATCGTCCCGCCGGTGGTGAAGATGTCGATGACCTCGCTCATGCAAGCGCCTCGGCGATCAACCGCCGCGTGTTGTCGATGCCGAACAAGGCGATAAAACTGCCCATGCGCGGTCCGGCGCTCGACCCGAGCAGCGTCTCATAGAGCGCCTTGAACCAATCGCGCAGGTTTTCAAAGCCATAGGTCTCGTTCTTGCCGATCGCATACACGATATTCTGGATGTCGTCGGGCGAGGCATCGGCGGGCAGCGCGGCGAGTTCGCCGTCGAGTTCCTTCAGCGCCGCGGCCTCGCCGCCTTGCGGCTTGCGGCGATGGAGCGTCGGCGCGACATAGTCGCGGTTATACGCCATCGCATTGTCGATCAGCCGGTCGAGCTCGGGATAGGCGGCCGCGTCGGCCCCCTCGACATATTGGCCGAGGTAGCGCCAGATCTGATCCTTCGATGCGTCGGCGCCCATCACCCCAACGAGGTTGAGCAGCAGCCCGAAGGTCACCGGCAATTCACTTGCCGGAATTTGCTCGCCGCGAGCGACATGGACGTGATGCACCGGGTTGCCGAGCTTCTTGTCGCCGTCCTGCGACGGATAATTGCCGCGCATCTGCAGATATTCGTCGACCGCCTTCGGGATCACGCCAATGTGCAACTGCTTTGCCGCCTTGGGCTCGCGATACGCGAAAAAGGCGAGACTCTCTTCGCTGCCATAGTCGAGCCATTGTTCGAGGCTGAGGCCATTGCCCTTCGACTTCGAGATCTTCTCGCCCTTTTCGTCGAGGAACATCTCGTAGATCAGCCCCTCGGGCTTGCGCCCGCCGAGGGCCTTGGCGATCTTGCCCGACTGGACACCGCTGTCGGTCAGATCCTTGCCGTACATCTCGTAATCGACGCCGAGCGCGACCCAGCGCATCGCCCAGTCGACCTTCCACTGCAGCTTCGCGCCACCGCCAAGGATGCTATGCGTGATCGTCTCACCCTCGTCCTCGAACGACACAAGGCCCGCATCGGCATCGACGACGGTCACCGGCACCTGCAGCACGATTCCCGACTTCGAGCTGACGGGCAGGATCGGCGAATAGGTCGCCGCGCGCTCGGCGCGCAGCGTCGGTAGCATGATGTCGAGGATATCCTGATTGTGGCGCAGGACATTCTTCAGCGCCTCGTCAAACGAGCCCGCCTTGTACTGCTCGGTCGAGCTGACGAATTCATATTCGAAACCGAAACGGTCAAGAAACTCGCGCAGCATCGCATTGTTATGATGCGCAAAACTCTCATACTTGCCGAACGGATCGGGGATCGCGGTCAGCGGCTTGCCGAGATATTCGCGCAGCATGTCGCCGTTCGGAACATTGTCGGGAACCTTGCGCAACCCGTCCAGATCGTCGCTGAACGCGACAAGGCGCGTCGGCGCGCCGCCGGTCAGCGCCTCATAGGCGCGGCGGACCATCGTCGTGCGCAGCACTTCGTTGAAGGTGCCGATATGCGGCAGCCCCGAGGGACCATAGCCCGTCTCAAAAAGGATCGCCTCGCCGCCGGGCTTGCCATCCGGATAGCGTTTGACGAGCTTGCGCGCTTCCTCGAACGGCCAGGCCTTGGACGTTTGCGCGGGTTCGCGCAGCGAAGGGTGAAGGTGCAAGTCAGTCATGCCGCGCCCATAGCGGCAAGAAGCGAGGATGGGAAGAAGACCGGCCTTCTTCCCGTCGATCTCATCCGCGCGGCTGCATGGCGGGCAGGAAGCTGCTATTGCGCAGCAGCGCCGCCGAAACGAGCGATACCAAGAGCGCGACCGGGAATATCTCGGTCAGCGTCAGCGCCATGCGGAACAGCGGGTTTTTATACTGCTCCGCCATCGCACCCATTTCGGCCGAAAACGCCGCGATCTCGGCGGCCGGTTTGCCGGCGGCGCGCATATCCTCGACGCTCTTGGTAATATAGTCGGCCATGAAGGTCCCGCCGGTCTGCCACATATAGAGCTCCCAGCCGAGGACATAGAAAAGCGACGCGACCAGCCCGATGCCCAGCCCGACGCCGAGCGCCTTCCAGAAACTGATCACACCGCCCAGATTGATGTCGCGATAGCGCTTCACGCCGATGAAGACGAACAGCAGCGCGACCAGCATCGACAGATAGCCGGCGACCATGCCCATCGTGCCATGGTCGGCGACGAAGGTGATGCTGATAAACATGCCGAGAATGACGATGACGCCCGCGATGGCGCCGTATACTGCAATGATCCTGCCCATATTCTGTCTCCCCATGTGATGAATGCCACGCGGGATGGACCGAAACAACGGCCGGAATCTATCGCCCAAACGGGTGATTTGACGCGTTTAGTCCGATTTTACGGCAGGATGTCGAGCGTCCGCGCTTTCTGTACCGCCTGCGTGCGGCTGGCGACCGCCAGCTTTTCATAAACGCGCGCGACATGCGTCTTCACGGTGTTGGGCGAGATATCGAGCTGCCGCGCAATCACCTTGTTGGCGTGTCCTGCCGCCAGCATTTCCAGCACCTCGCATTCGCGTGCGCTGAGCCCCAGCGCCGCGATCGCCGCGTCGTTGCGCACAAAAGCCTGACGCGGCCGCGCGGTCAGCCGGTTGCCGGCCCATATGCCGAGCGCAACGCAAATGACGGCGACGCAGATGACGTAGAATTCGGTCGACCAGCGATGCACCACATGTTTGTAATTCAGCCATTCGAGCAGGAACGCCGCGGCGGCGAGATTGATGCCATAGAGGATGATCGGACGGACCATGATCCGCGTAGATCATTGTCGGAGATCGCTTGCAACATTGTCCCGGCGCGGGCCAACATCGTTACCGGAAAATTTACCATGCGGGCGTAGCGTCCCGGACATGGACAATTTTCGCACCCCTGCCGCCCGCGGCCACAAGCGCACTCCCGTTGTCATCGACGTCACCGTCAATGGCGTGCTCAACTTCGTCGACGGCCGGATTACCGACCTGTCCGAAAGCGGCGCGCGCATCGACGGGGCGAGCATGCCCGCGCGGTCGCGCTGTGAAATCCATTATGGCGGCGAGGTCACTTACGCCGTGGTGATGTGGTCCGAATTCGACCGTATGGGCGTTCGCTTCCCGTACGAACTCACACACGGTCCGCTCTACAACGCCCTGAAACGCGCGCGGACGGCTTCGATGGTTCAGCCCGCGCAGATATTCATGAGCAACCGCCCTTCAGCGTTTGGGCGCCGCGGGTTAAGTTAAGCATCAGGGCGCCAAGCGTCAGAAGGGCGTGATCGCCACGCCCGTGCGCTCATTATCCCAGATCATCGCCATGATCCGCCAGCCAAGATCCGGATCCTTGAACAGCTGAATCGAATTGATCCCGCGTCGTTCGGGCTCTGCGTCGTCTAGCGCAGCGCGTGCTTCATAAGCGCTCCAGGCATGGGCAATATTGCCCAGGACATCGACCCGCCGCCCGATCTCGATCTCGAAAAAATCATTTGCGGCGAAGAAAGGCGTGGTGTCGCGCGCATAATCTTCGAGTCCCATGCTGCGGAAAGTCGCGCGCCCGTCGGCATCGATCGACGTCCGGATCTGCCGCGCATCGGGATGAAAGCAATTCGCCTGTCGCGACCAGTCGCGCGGCCCCTTGGGGCCCGAGATCATCGCGTACATCTCGTCGATCACCGCGCCGATCGCCGCCTCTTCGCTCATCCGGATTGTCCTTTCATATGGTTTGGGTCGAGCGTCGCCGAAGCTCTCCGCGACCGCAAGAAGAAATCTGGCGGTCGACCGGATCGCCTTGCCGTGTTCGCCTTTTGTCCCTATCCATGGGGCGATGGCTCCCGACCCGCTTACCCTGCCCGCGATCCATGCGAGCCATATCGGCATCTGGATCGCCGACACGCACGGCCGCGTGCAGCGCGTCGGGCGCGGTGAAGCGATCGCGGCGGTCGCGGCCACGCCGCACTTGCTGCTGAATGCGACGCTGACCGGCGACCGGCTGGGCTATCCCGAATTGTCCGGCCTCGACCTGCTCGAACTCTTCGCCTTCCTCTATCCCGCGCGCTTCGCGGTGCCGACTCCTGCCGGAATCGCCGCCGCGATCGGCCTGACGCCGCCGAAAGGCGAAGAAGATGAAGAAGATATCGCCGCTTTCCTGCCCAAGGCGGCCGCGGCGATGCTCGGCAGCATCGACGATCCCGACTGGCCCGAGCGCGAGGGCGCGTGGCACGGCGTGCAGGCCTTGTCGCGCCAGCGCTGGTCATGGTCGCCGCTCGTCCAGCCGCGGCTGTCGCAGCCCGACGCGAACGAACGCTGGCTGTTCGCACGGTTGCCCGAATGGGAGGAACAACCGCCGCGCGGGGCGCCGCGGCAGGTCACGATCAACGAAGACGATGTGTCGGCGCGGCTCGACCGGCTGACCGGCGACGGCGCCGAGCGGCGGCCGGGCCAGCAGGATTATGCACGCGCCACCGCATCGATCTTCGCGCCGCGCGATCGCAAGGACGCGCCGCAGATGCTCGTCGCCGAGGCCGGGACAGGCATCGGCAAGACTTTGGGCTATCTCGCCCCTGCGAAACAATGGATCGACCAGTCGGCGGGCGCCGTCTGCATCTCGACCTTTACCAAGGCGCTGCAACGCCAATTGTCGCGCGAGACCGAGAAACTCTACCCCGACGCCGAAACGCACCGCGAAAAGGTCGTGGTGCGCAAGGGGCGCGAGAATTACCTCTGCCTGCTGAACCTCGAGGATGCGTTGCAGGGCGGCTTTTCGGGCCGCGCCGCGATCCTGGCGCAGCTTGTCGCGCGCTGGGCCGCCTATACGCGCGACGGCGACATGGTCGGCGGCGACCTGCCCGGCTGGCTCCCTGCCCTGTTCCGCCGCAACGGCACGACCGCGCTCACCGACCGGCGCGGCGAGTGCATCTATGCGGGCTGTCCGCATTTCAGGAAGTGTTTCATCGAACATTCGGCGCGCGCGGCGACGCAGGCCGAGATCGTCATCGCCAACCATGCGCTGACGATGGTGCAGGCGGCGCGCCCGCGCGACGGCGGCGCGCCCGCGACGCGGCTGATCTTCGACGAAGGTCATCATCTGTGGGACGCCGCCGATTCGATGTTCGCCGCGGCGCTGACGGGGCAGGAAGCGGTCGAGATCCGTCGCTGGGTGCTCGGTCCCGAAGGCAAGTCGCGCGGGCGGCGGCGCGGGCTTGCCGCACGCCTCGCGGATGTTGCAAGCTATGACGAGGCGGGCGACCGCGCGATCCAGGCGGCGATCGCCGCCGCCGCCGAACTGCCCGGCGACGGCTGGCTCGGACGCTTGTCCGAGAATGATCCGTGGGGCGTGATCGAGCGACTGCTCGTCGCGGTGCGCGGACAGGTCTACGCGCGCGCGGTCGATACGCGCACCGCCGACGCGGGCTATGGTCTCGAGACCGAACTTGCCGATCCGGACTCCGAACTGGTGACCGCAGCCGCAGCGGCGAGCGACGCGGTGGAGGCGTTGCTGCGTCCGCTGATGGCGCTCGGCAAACGGCTCGAAGCCTTGATAGACGATCCGCCCGACTGGCTCGACGGGCAAGCCCGGGCAAGGGTCGACGGCGCGCGGCACAGCCTCGGCACACGGATCGACACACTCGGCGGCTGGCTCTCGCTGCTCGGGCGCGTCGGCGGCCCCGCCGACCCCGATTTCGTCGACTGGCTCGCGGTCGACCGCTATGACGGGCGCGAGTTCGACTGCGGGCTGCACCGTCACTGGCTCGATCCGGCGCGGCCGATCGCCGAAATCGTCTATCGTCCCGCGCAAGGCGTGCTCGTCACCTCAGCGACGCTGCGCAACGGTGGTAACGGGCGTGGCGGCTGGACCGACGCCGATATCCGCACCGGCGCCCGCCACATGGACAGCGGGGTGCAGCATTTCGCGGTGCCGAGCCCGTTCGATTATGCGCGTCAGTCCGAAGTGCTGATCGTCACCGACATCGCGCGCGGCGACCTGCCTGCGCTCGCCGGCGCCTACAGCCGGCTGATAGAGGCATCAGGCGGCGGCGCATTGGGACTTTTCAGCGCGATCCGGCGGCTGCGTATCGTCCATTCGCGCATCGCCGACCGGCTGGCGCGCGCGGGGCTGCCGCTGTTTGCGCAGCATGTCGACCCGCTCGACACCGGGACGCTCGTCGACATTTTCCGCGCCGATCCGCACGCCTCGCTGCTCGGCACCGATGCCCTGCGCGACGGGGTCGATGTTCCCGGCGATTCGCTGCGGCTCGTCGTGATGGAGGGGGTGCCATGGCCGCGCCCGACGATCCTGCACGCGGCGCGGCGCGCGGCGCAGGGCGGCAGCGTCTATGACGACATGGTCATTCGCGGCCGCATCGGGCAGGCGTTCGGTCGGCTGATCCGGCGCGCCGACGATTTCGGCCAGTTCGTGATGCTCTCACCGAGCTTTCCCTCGCGCCTGCTCAGCGCCTTTCCCGAGGGCACCCCGATCCGCCGCCTGCCGCTCGACGAAGCGGTCAACCACGTCGCTGCGGCGAATGTGGAAAGGCGAAAAAGCGCCTTTCCAGCCTTTTCACCGTCATAAGTTTCCGGCACAAGGCCCGCGAACGAGGGCATGGCGCAACGGCGCGGGGAGCGATTTTGAAGACTTTGACTATCCTGCGCCATGCCAAATCGGGTTGGGACGTCCAGGTCGAGCGCGATTTCGACCGCCCGATCAACAAACGCGGGGCGCGCGGCGCCGAACTGATCGGCCAGTGGCTGAAGCGCCAGAAGCTGCCCATCGACCGCATCATTGCCTCGCCCGCGGTGCGCGTGACCGAAACGCTCGATATCTTCCAGCCCGCCGCCGACCTCGACGGGCTTGAGCCGCATTGGGACCGGCGCATCTATCTGGCATCCGCCGCGACGCTGATCGACGTGATCCGCGACACCGGTAAGAATGCAGAGCATCTGCTGATTTCGGGACATAATCCCGGGCTCGAAGACCTGATCCTGATGCTCGTTCCCGAATCGGCGGGCGACGAATTGCGCGCGAAGGTCGAGGAAAAGCTGCCGACCTCGGCGCTGGCGCGGCTCGAACTCGACATCGACAACTGGCACGATCTCGATACGAACAGCGCGCGGTTTGTGGGTTTCATTCGCCCGCGCGATCTCGACCCGGCGCTCGCGCCGGCGATGGATAACGACTAAGGCTTAGCCGAGCGCCGCGGCGAGCCGCTGGCGGAGCGCGACCAGCGCCTCGACCGGAACTCCCTTCACCACGCGCATCGGCGCGGCGCTGTCGAGCACCTCGCGAGTCAATGGCGCACGCGCCGTGGGCGCTGCGCCCGGCTCGGACAACGCCTTGCGCGCGCCCTCGACGGTGAAACCCTGGACATGCAGCAGATGGTGGATGCGCTCGGCAAGCGCGACGTCCTCGGCGCGGTAATAGCGGCGGCGCCCCGACCGCTGGAGCGGCTTCAGCTGCGGAAAACGCGTTTCCCAATAGCGCAGCACATGCGTCGGAACGCCGATGCGCACCGCCAGTTCGCCGATGGCGAGCATGGCGCCGGACGCCTTGCCGCCATCGTCGGTCATCTCAGAACCCGACATGGGTCAGGCGCGGTTTATTTGCCGGCAACGCGGGCTCGCATCGTCTGGCTGGCGCGAAAGGTCATCACGCGCCGCGGCAGGATCGGCACTTCGATGCCGGTCTTGGGATTGCGGCCGATCCGCTGCGCCTTGTCACGGAGGACAAAGGTGCCGAAACCCGAGATTTTCACATTTTGCCCGACCGCGAGCGCGTCGGACATATGATCGAGAATCGATTCGACGATTGCAGCCGATTCGTTGCGCGACAGACCGATCTGTTGATTGATCCGTGTTGCAATGTCGGCCCGCGTGAGCGTCCCTGCTGCCATGATGATCCCTTCCCCCTCACTGAAGCGAAATATAGTCGATTGAGTCCCTGACAGCCCCCACCGTCACGAGTCCCGTTACCATATGTAACAAATGCGAATTAATCCGCCAAACTGAAACGGATGGAGCGAGAAGTTGACGCGCCGGAGCGAAGCGTCAGACGCGCAAAACCGCAGCGCCCCATGTGAAGCCGCCGCCCATAGCCTCGAGCACCACAAGATCGCCGCGCTTGATGCGCCCGTCGCGCACTGCGAGGTCGAGCGCAAGCGGCACCGACGCCGCCGAGGTATTGGCGTGCTGATCGACGGTGAGCACGACGCGTTCGGGCGGCAAACCCAGCTTTTTCGCGGTGGCGTCGATGATCCGCTTGTTCGCCTGGTGCGGCACGACCCAGTCGATCGACTCGGCCGACAGCCCGACATCGGCCATCACTTCGCCCAGAACCGAGGCGAGGTTGGTGACGGCGTGGCGGAAGACTTCGCGGCCCTGCATCCGGACGTGGCCGACGGTGCCGGTCGTCGACGGACCGCCGTCGACATAAAGCATATCTGCGTATTTTCCCTCGGCATGCAGCCGCGTCGCGAGGATGCCCTGATCGTCGTCGACGTCCTTCGCCGACAGCACGACGGCGCCCGCACCGTCGCCAAAGAGGACACACGTCGTGCGATCTTCCCAGTCGAGGATGCGGCTGAAGGTTTCCGAACCGATCACCAGCGCATGCTTCGCCGCGCCGGTGCGGAGCATGGAGTCGGCGACCGACACTGCATAAAGGAAGCCCGAACAGACCGCTGCGACGTCAAAGGCGATGCAATCGGGGATGCCGAGCAGCGCCTGCACCTTGGTAGCGCTGGCGGGAAACGTATTGTCGGGGGTCGCTGTGGCGACGATGATCAGGCCGATGTCGGCTGGCTCAAGCCCGGCCGCAGCCAGCGCCTGCTTCGCCGCATCGGCGCCGAGCGTTGCCGTCGTCTCGTCGGATTCGGCGATATGGCGGAAACGGATGCCGGTGCGTTCGACGATCCATTCGTCACTGGTGTCGACGCGCGCCGCGAGTTCGGCGTTCGAGACCCGCGTGCGCGGCAGGGCCGAGCCGGTGCCGGCCAATATGGCACGGAGCGTCATGCTGCGGCTCCGCTACGGAAATTCGCGAGATCCTCGGTCACCTGACGCGTGATATCCTTCTCGATCAGCTCGGCGCAAAGGTGGACGCAGTTCGCGACCCCCTTCGCATCGGCGCTGCCATGGCTTTTGAGCACCACGCCGTTAAGGCCGAGGAACACCGCACCATTGTGGTTGTTGGGATCGAGATGATGCTTGAGCAGTTCGGTCGCCGGGCGCGAAATCAGGAAGCCGATCTTCGAGCGCGTCGAACTGGTAAAGGCGCGGCGCAAGAGGTCGGTGACGAAACGCGCCGTCCCCTCGATCGTCTTCAGCGCGATATTGCCCGAAAAACCGTCGTGCACGATCACGTCGACATCGCCGCGCGACAATTTGTCGCCCTCGATAAAGCCCGCGAACTCCATCGGCAGCCCTTTGGCCGCGCGGAGCATCGCGGCGGCATCGCGAATCTCGTCGGTGCCCTTGAGCTCCTCGGTCCCGATGTTCAAAAGCGCGACACGCGGGCGTTCGAGCCCCATCGCGGTGCGCGCATAGGCGGCGCCCATGACCGCGAATTGCGTCAGGTTGGTCGCGTCGCATTCGGTGTTGGCGCCAAGGTCGAGCATCACGACGTCATTGTCGCCGAGCGTCGGCAACAAGGCCGCAAGCGCCGGCCGGTCGATGCCCGGCATCGTGCGCAGCGCGAGCTTCGCCATCGCCATCAACGCGCCGGTGTTGCCCGCCGACACGGCACCGCCGGCATCGCCGCGTTTCACCGCGTCGATCGCGAGCCCCATCGAGGTGCTTTTCGCCTTGCGCAGCGCCTGGCTCGGCTTGTCTTCGCCCGACACCACACCGTCGGTGTGGATGATATCCGACGCCGCGCGCAGATTGGGGTGATTTTCAAGCGCCGCCTTGATCTGCACCTCGTCGCCGACGAGGATGAAGCGGAGGCCATCGTGCTTGTGGCGCGCCATTGCGGCGCCGGCGAGCATCATGCGCACGCCGACGTCACCGCCCATCGCATCAATTGCGATTCGCGGTGTCAGTGCCATTTAATGCCCTCCGGCTTGATTTTTACGCGCCGACCGACACCACTTCACGGCCATTATAGTGGCCGCAGGCGTTGCAAAGATTGTGCGGGCGCTTCAGCTCGCCACAATTGGGGCATTCCTGAAAGGCTTCAACCTTCAGGCTGTCGTGGCTGCGACGCATGCCGCGCTTCGAGGGCGAGGTTTTTCGCTTGGGAACGGCCATGATATTTCCTGCATTCTTAAATAGTGTGTCACGAATCGGCTACCCGGATTTGTCACCGCCGTCGCCGGAAATGACTGGCCCGCCCGCCACGCCGAAGCCCGCTCCTGCCGATATTCGACAGGGAAAAACTTCCGCCGGAGGGTGCCTCAACGCCATATGGTGTCGGGTGCCGGATCGGGCGGGGCTATAGCGTTTTTGCCCGCAAAGGCAAGCCCATTGCGTCCATCCCCGTGCAGGCTTGCCGCCCCGGTCAGGGGATGCCACACCCTGCCCGCTGCCGGCAAGCGAAACGCGCCGGTCCATAAGGGGGAAACCAGATGATTATCTTGCCGATCAGCCTGACGATCGCCGCCGGGGCGGCGCTGCTCAATCTGTGGCTTTCGCTGCGCGTCGGCCGCGTCCGCACGAAGGAAAAGGTCTTCATCGGCGATGGCGGCAACGACCTGCTGACGCGGCGCATGCGCGCGCACAGCAATTTCGTCGAAAACACCGCTTTTGTGCTGATCCTGCTCGCATTGGTCGAGCTGGGTCTCGGCTCGTCGTTCTGGCTGTGGGGCGTTGGCGCCCTCTATCTTGTCGGGCGCGTCCTGCACGCGATGGGGATGGACGGAATGATGTGGGGCCGGATGGTCGGCACGATCATCACCATGCTTACCCAGCTCGGCCTCGCGATCGGCGCCCTCGCGATCGTCTATCTGACGCCGACGAGCATCACCACGACCGAGATCGTGGAAACCGAAGTCGCCGCGCCGAAATAAGCCCTCCCCTCTCGCAAGCGGGAGGGGACATTACGCCTCCAGCGCAGCGTCGCTGACGAACGGATTGGTACGCCGTTCGTGAGCGAAATTGCTGTGCGCGCCGTGTCCCGGCAGAAAGGTCGTGTCGCCGCCGAGCGGCCACAGCCTTTGCGTGATCGAATCGAGCAATTGCTGATGATTGCCGCGCGGGAAGTCGGTGCGGCCGATCGATCCCTGGAAGATCACGTCGCCGACGATCGCAAGCTTCGACGGCGCGTGGTGGAAGACGACATGGCCGGGCGTGTGGCCGGGGCAATGGATCACGTCGATCGTGAGGTTGCCGATGGTCACCGTGTCGCCGTCGACCAGCCAGCGATCGGGCTCGAAAGATTCGCCGACCATGCCGAAGCGCGCGCCGTCCTCGGCAAAGGCTTCGATCCAGAAACGGTCGTCCTCGTGCGGCCCCTCGATTGGCACGCCGAGCTCCTTCGCGAGCATCCCCGCCTGTCCGCAATGATCCATATGGCCGTGGGTGACGAGGATCTTTTCGACCTCGACCCCGGTCTGTCGGACCGCGTCCTTGAGCTTGTCGAGGTCGCCGCCGGGATCGACGAAGGCCGCCTTGTTGGTCGCGGTGCACCACAGAAGGGTGCAATTTTGCTGAAATGCGGTGACGGGCACAATCGCCGCGCGCATGGGAGGATTGGGAGCGTTCATGGCGCTCGATGTGGGGAAATACGGCGGAAATGGCAAGAGTGGCGGCGGCTAACGAGCGGAAGCAGTCTCAACCATCATCGTCATCCCGGACTTGATCCGGGATCCATGGGCGCGACGGTAGCTGGAGACCCCGGATCAAGTCCGGGATGATGAAAGGAGGCAGTGTCCGCTACTACCCCAAAGCGGCCACCGCCTCAACGCAACGTCATAGTGTCGCCTTCGACGTTCACCGCGGCGAGTTTCGAGAGGAAGCTTTGCCCGAGCAGCGATACGCCCATGTCTGCGTCGACCACCGCGGCTTCGACGCGCCGGACTTCGATCCCGTCGATTTCGACGCTGTCGAGCATGACCGTGCGCATCGGGACGTCGCCTCCCGCGGTGCGCGCGGTGCCGCTGATGGGCAGGCGATCGACGTCGATGCCGATCACCTCGGCATCGCGGCGCGTCAGCGCGACGATCGACGCGCCGCTGTCCACCAGCATCCGGATATTGGTGCCATCGACTTCGGTGTCGGCATAGAAATGCGAGTCGCCTGATCGGTCGAGACGCACCGTTCCGCCCAAGGATTTGGGACTCGATGCCGAAGACCAGGTGCCGCCCTTGCTACGCTGGGTCGTCCAGTTTCCGTTATCATCGCCGCTGCTATCGGCAGAGCCCTGCGCAGGCCCCTGCGCATCGGCCATGCTTGTCGAGCGGCCGGCGATGCCCGCCATGCCGATCGACACCACCGCAATTCCCGCGGCCAACGTAAGAAATCGCCCGATCATTGGCACTCTTGTAGCAAAAGAGGGTTGGAGATTGGTTAAGCGGGCTCGCGCGGGGCGGTAGTAGCAAGAGCGCCGCCTTCACCTTGTTCGATGAACGCGCGCCAGGCCGGAATTCCGCGACGAATGCTATAAGCGATCCGCGCGCAGGCATAGGATCGCCCCGGCCGATTATCGGCCTCGACCGCGGTCGCCGGCCATAGCCCCGTGCCGTCGCTGCGCGCCGACCAGCAGACTAGCGCCTCCGCCTCCTGACCTCCTTCGATCGCCGCGCGTTCGTCCGCGCTCAGCGACGCGCGGGCGTTCCAGCCGAGGATCGCGCGTTGGGTGGAGCCCTTTGGGAAGAGTGCGTGAAGGAACGGGCTGTTCCGGTCGCCCAGCAGATTCTTGACGCGCGCGCGATCCGCGGCGGACAGCCACTGCCCGCCGAGCAAAGGCCCCCATTGAGCCTCATCGCGCGAGCGTAGCGCCATCGCCAATTCGTCCGCCGCGGCTGCAAAGCGCGGCATCCACGCGGAATCCGGCGCGAGCGGCGCGAGTTTGGAAGAGGGTTGCGCGGCCTCGGGTTCGGTCGGCAGCAAGGATGTCGGCGCCGCCACTGCAGGAGCCGACAGAGCGAAAGCGGCGACGAGCGCCGACGAAATCAGCATAGCGCGCATGCCCGGCAGTCTAGCAGCAAAGGCTGCATCTGTCATGAACCGGCGGCGAGCCCCTCGCGGAGCCACGCGGGCGCGACAGCCGCTTCGATATTCTCCACCCGCCGGTGCTCGACCGACCAGCCGAGGTCGGGATAGGCGATGACCTGCCGCTTTTCATCGGCCGCGGCGATCGGGACAACGACCAAACGCCGGTTGACCTTTTGCCGCCAGTTCATCCGCGCGGTGTTTTCCTGTCCGACATAGCAGCCCTTGGTGAAGCTGACGCCATTCAGATCGATCGCATTGCATTCCAGCCACAAGGTTGTCCCGTCCCCCAGTTCGGCGCGTCCCTCGGTGACGCCGAGCGCGAGGCGGTGGGCGCGCCACGCAGCGTCGGCGCCCTCGCCTTCACCGGCGGAGGCCAGCCAGCGCTGGCCGAGTTCGGGAAGGCGCGGGTCAACGACACCCATATCGCCGTGCGGCGCCCAATGGACCGCCAGATCGGGCTCGGCCGCGATCGTGATCGCACGGCGCAGCCGATAGAGCGTCAGACGCTTCGTCAGCGCCTCGGCGGCTTCGCGCTCGCAATCGATCAGCACGTCGCCCTCGTCGCCCCAGATCAGGAAATCGAACAGCGCCTTGCCTTGCGCGGTGAGCAGCGCCGCCCACACCGGCAGATTGCCCGACGTGTCGTTGGTGACCAGCCCTTGCAGGAAGCCGCGGACATCCTCCCCCGACAGACGAATGAGGGCGCGGTCGTTGAGGGTGGTATTGGTCATGGCGATAATCTAGGGACGCCCCAGCCAAAACCAACCCACAAGTTGACGAGTCCGTATATGACCGATCGCCTGACGATCCGCCGCCCCGACGACTGGCATGTCCATCTGCGCGATGGCGCGATGCTGGATCATGTCGCGCAATATACCGCGCGCCAGTTCGCGCGCGCGATCATCATGCCGAACCTGTCGCCGCCGGTGACGACCGCCGAAGAGGGCGCGGCGTATCGCGACCGGATCAACGCCGCGGTGCCCGGCGGACTCGACTTCACCCCGCTGATCGTCGCCTATCTCACCGATCACAGCAATCCGGACGAAATGGCGCGCGGCCATGCCGAGGGCATTTTCACCGCGGCGAAACTCTATCCCGCGCACGCCACGACCGGCAGCGCGCATGGTGTCACCGACATCGCGAAGATCATGCCCGTGCTCGAGCGGATGGCCGAAATCGGCATGCCGCTGCTCATCCACGGCGAGGTCACCGATCATGACGTCGATATTTTCGACCGCGAGGCGGTGTTCATCGAACGCACGCTCAAGGGGCTCGTCCGCGACCTGCCGAGCCTGAAAATCGTGTTCGAACATATCACGACATCGGAAGCGGTCGATTTTGTGACGGGCGCCCCCGCCAATGTCGCCGCGACGATCACGCCGCAGCATCTTCACATCAACCGCAACGCGATGCTCGTCGGCGGCATTCGCCCGCACGCCTATTGCCTGCCCGTCGCCAAGCGCGAGCAGCACCGGCTCGCGGTCCGCGCCGCCGCGGTGTCGGGTTCGCCCAAATTCTTCCTCGGCACCGACAGCGCGCCGCACGCGGTTCACACAAAGGAAGCCGCGTGCGGTTGCGCCGGCATCTTCAACGCCCCCTATGCGCTCGAATCCTACATCCAGGTGTTCGACGAGGAAGGCGCGCTGGACCGATTCGAGGGTTTCGCGAGCGAGCATGGCCCGAATTTCTACGGCCTGCCGCTCAACACCGGCACGGTGACGCTCGAACGCGGCGAAACCGTCGTTCCGGACAAGATCGGCGAAGTCGTCCCGTTCCACGCCGGCGAAACGCTCGGCTGGCGGCTTATCGCCTAAGCCGCCGGCATCATCCGGTCGGCGCGCATCTTGCGCCACATGTCGAAGCTGAACACCGCGATGCTGACCCATATCAGCAGGAAACAGGCGAGCTGCGCCGGTTTCAGCGGCTCGTGGAATACGAAGAGGCTGAGCAGGAAGGCGATGCTCGGCGCCAGATACTGGACGAAGCCGAGCGCCGCATAGCTCATCCGCCGCGCCGCCGTCGCGAACAGCAGGAGTGGCACCGCGGTGACAACGCCGCCCGCGGCGAGCAGCCAACTGATCCCCGCTTCGGATCCGAAGCCGCGGCCGTCGCCAAGCCAGATATAATAGGCCGCGCCTATAGCCGCCAACGGAAGCAGCAGCGTCGTCTCGATCGCGAGGCCCGGCAGCGAACCGACGGGCACGATCTTGCGGATCAGGCCATAGGTCCCGAAGCTGAACGCCAGCGTCAGGCTGATCCACAACGTGTCGAGCGCACCCGCAAGCAGGATCGCAACGCCGATCCCGGCAATCACGACCGCGAGCGCCTGGAGCCGCGAGAGCCGTTCGCCGAGGAAGATCATCCCCAGCATCACATTGACGAGCGGATTGAGATAATAGCCGAGGCTCGCCGCGAGCACATGGTCGGTGAAGATCGAATAGATATAGACGAGCCAGTTGAGCGCGATCAGCACCGAACTGACGAGGAGCAAGCGCAGCACGCGCCAATCGCGGAGCGCCGCGAGATACTCGCCGATCTGGCGGCGGAATGCCATGATCAGGAAACAGAGCGGCAACGACCAGACGATGCGCTGCGCCAGCACCTCGGCCGGCGGGACGCTCGACAGGAGTTTGAAGAAGAGCGGAACGAAGCCCCAGATCAGATAGGCGCTGATCGCAAAGGGCAAGCCGCCCTGATTGCTCCCCGCGGGGGCCGCTGGCTGGTTCATGATCGGCTAGTCCGGCTGGATCAGATGATGCCGCCGCCGAGCATCAGGCGGATGACGCCGATGACGATGACGACGATGTTCAGGTTGCGCCCGCTCGTCTTGTCCGACATCGCACCGAGCGCGAGGCCGACGACGGCGAAGGGTATGATCACCCAGTTCGCCCAGCCGAGCAGCGGGATGAACGCAAAAACGGCCAGAACCAAGGCGATAGCGCCAATGACGAGCGATCCGATATTGAGCATGCCGGGATTGTCGCATGCCGCCGCCGATGCGGCAAGAGCCTTTCGGTTCGTCGATGTAAGCGCTCGGTTCGTCTTGTTGCCTTGGGTTCATGCAACGGCTTTGCAGCCCTGCTCGTTTTCCCATCGAAGCGCCCGGTCTTGTGCAAGCGGGATGAGGCGCCGAACCAGGAAAGGACTTTTTATGCGTAATTTCACCAAGGGCCTGATGGGCACTTTTGCTGCCGCCAGCGTCGCCCTGACCGCGCCTGCCTATGCAGGTATCGCGGCTCCGGCGAAGGCCGATGGGTTCCATCAGCTCGACCAGTCTTCGGGCTTCTACAAGAAGCGCAAGGATCGCCGCTATTATGCGCGTGACGAGCGTGTCGGCAACAACACCCGCGTCTGGCGCGACAACGACGGCCGTTATCGCTGTAAGAAGGATAACGGCACGACCGGCCTGCTGATCGGCGGCGCGGTTGGCGGTGTCGCGGGTCACGAGATCGCAGGCGGCGGCGACAAGCTGCTCGGCACCGTACTCGGCGCAGCCGGTGGTGCCTTGCTGGGCCGCGAGATCGACAAGTCGAAATATCGCTGCCGCTAAAGGATAGCTAACCGTCTCGAGTATGGGTTCGAGACCCCTCCAGCCCGTACACGCTGATGGCGAGGGCGCCGGTTTAACGACCGGCGCCCTTAAGCGTATCCGCTTGCCGAATACGCCCTCTTGCCGCAGAAGCATTGGCCAATTGCTGCGGGAGAATGAATATGTTGAACGGCCCTCTGCTCGTCACCGAGCGGCTGATCTTGCGCCCGCCCGCGACCGAGGATTTCGACGGCTTCGCCGAAATGTGTACCGAAGAAGAGACGATGCGGTTCATCGGCGGCACCTGCCCGCGCTCGCAGGCGTGGCGCATGTGGTGTACGCTTGCGGGTGCCTGGCATATCCGAGGCTTTTCGATGTTCTCGGTGATCGAGCGCGCGACCGGCGAATGGGTCGGGCGGCTCGGCCCGTGGGAGCCCGACGGCTGGCCCGCGCCCGAGATCGGCTATGGCGTGCGCGCCAAATTCGCCGGCAAGGGCTATGCGCTCGAAGGCAGCGTCGCAGCCTGCGATTTCGCGGTAGAATTCCTGAAATGGCCCGAACTGATGCACAGCATCGACCCCGCCAACACGCGCTCGCAGGCGCTGGCGCAGCGACTGGGTGCGACGAACAGCGGCCCGACCCGCCTGCCCGCCCCCTTCCAGGATGCGCCGGTCGATGCCTGGACGCAAAGCGCCGACGCGTGGCGCGTCAAGCGCAAGGAATTTTTGCCCGGAGCGTGAGCAAAAGGGCAAAAGCGTCTCGCTCCGAGACAGTTTTCGGCCAACAAAGCCCCGCCCGTTAACGCATTTTATTTGGGCCTTTTTGACCAGAATAGGGCATTCCCGGCTATGGATTAAGGGAGTGTTAGCGATGATGTTGCGCGGAAAATGGCTGGTTACCGGCTTGCTGATGGCGGCGGCACCGCTCGCCGGGTGCCGGGATAATCCCAATGCCAAGGCCGACCTCGCCCCGCTCGACGACGGACTGACGGACGCCGACCCGGCGATCAAGGGCTCGCTCGAAGACAAGATCATGGTCGACCCCAAGCTCGCGAGTCAGGCAAACAAAAACGCCGTGGGCCCGGGCAACCGGCCCGTCGACGGTGGCGTCCCCGGCGTCGCGGGCGGCAAGGCTGCGACCGCTGCCGAGGCCGCAGCGGCGCAGGCTGCGGGCAAATTGCTCACCGCGCCGAAGGCATTGCCGTTCGAGGCCGGATGCGACGGCTGCGAAGCCAGACCGCGCCCCGTCACCATCGGCGCGCTCGCGCGCGACCAGCAAAAGGGCAGCTGCGACGCCAAGTTGACGTACAGCAACGCCTGGGCCGACCGCCTGCCCGCCGCGTTCAAAGTCTATCCGCGTGCGACGCTGCGCGAAGCCGCAGGCATCGCCGGCGGCAAGTGCAACATCCGCGTCGTCAATTTCCAGACCGCGGCGTCGATGCAGGCGGTGCTCGATTATTATCACACGATGGCGATCCGTGCCGGCTACACCAGCGACCACCGCGTCAACGGCAACGAGCATATGCTCGGCGGCACGAAAGGCGATCTCGCCTATGTGCTGATGATGCGCCGCGACGGCGCGATGACCGACGTCGATCTGGTAGCCTCCGGGGGCAAATAAGCCACTTCACGATACACAATGAAAAAGGCCCCGGGGAGAGGGATGCCCCGGGACCTTTTCATTACTTGCGTGACGCGCAAGTGGTCAGATCTTGTCGCCGAGCGCGCCCTGGACCTTGCCCTTCAGATTCTGGGCTTCGCCCTTGCGCTCCTGCGCTTCGCCTTCGGCGCGCAGACGCTCGTTATCGGTCGCCTTGCCGGCTGCCTGCTTCGCGTTGCCGGCAGCTTCGTTGGCGATGCCTTTCGCCTTTTCGGTGAATTCGCCCATGGGGTTTCTCCTTGGCTTTACAGAGGCGGGAGGGGCTCGCCTCTTGCCACACCAACGGGTCGCCGGAGCATTTGTTCCGGGGCACGGGGTAAAGCGTTCAGGGCAAGGGGTAGTCGGTCAATCGGCATAATTGTTCTTGATACGTTCCACCTCATTGCCTACTGTATCGACGCGCGCGCCGGTTAGAGGAGAGATGTGTTGAAACTCAAACCGGGCTGCATCATCGAACACACCGATCTTTCCAGCTTCGACTTCGCCGAGATCGACCTGGCGGGCGCGACGCTGACGAAATGCGTGCTGCGCGACGTCCAGTTAACGGGAACTTGCCTGCAGGATGCTCGCCTGACCCAGGTTCGCCTGATCCGGTGCCGCTTTGCCAATGTCGATATGCGCGATGCGATTTTCGAGGACTGTTCCTTCATCGACGACGCTGGCCACGTCGGCGCACAATTCGCCTTCTCGCGTCTCGACCAGTCACGTTTCAGGCGCTGCGACCTTTCCTTTGCCAAGATCGACCGCTCAACGCTGTTCGGCGTCGAATTCGATGCCTGCAACATGCGAGGCGCCGAGTTTCACAAGGCCGATTTCAGCCGGACGTTTGGCCGCAAGCTCGTTAAGACAGCCGCCAGCGTGCGCGGCTGCAATCTCGAATTCGCCGACCTGAACGGAATCCGGATGCCCGATTGCGACCTTTCGAACTCGACCTTTCGCGAAGCGGTTCTATTCGATTCCGATCTGGAAGGCGCGGACCTGCGCGGGAGCGATCTTGTCCTCGCGCTCACTGCCGGCGCCAAATTCGCACGCGCCGACCTTCGCGGCGCCGATGTGGCCGACCTGAACCTCAGGGAACTGGCAACCCTCGAAGGCATGATCGTATCGGCCGGCCAGCAGCCGCATCTGCTCGCGGCCATGGGGCTGGAGGTCTATCCGGACTGAAGGGCTTAGATCAGCCCCGCCAGCGGGCTCGACGGATCGGCGTAGCGACGAACGCCCATACGCCCTGCGAGATACGAGTCGCGCCCCGCCTCGACCGCGAGCCTCATCGCGCGTGCCATGCGGATCGGGTCCTTCGCCTCAGCAATCGCCGTGTTCATCAGCACGCCGTCGCAGCCGAGTTCCATCGCGACCGCGGCGTCGCTCGCCGTCCCGACGCCCGCATCGACGAGCACAGGAACCGAGGCGCCCTCAACAATGAGGCGGATCGTGACGCGGTTCTGGATGCCGAGCCCCGAGCCGATCGGCGCGCCCAGCGGCATCACGGCGACCGCGCCCGCATCCTCGAGTTGCTTCGCGGCGATCGGGTCGTCAACGCAATAGACCATCGGCAGGAAGCCCTCTTTTGCGAGCACCTCGGTCGCCTCCAGCGTCTCGCGCATGTTCGGATAAAGCGTCTTCGCCTCGCCGAGCACCTCGAGTTTCACCAGATCCCAGCCGCCCGCCTCGCGCGCCAGCCGCAGCGTGCGGATCGCGTCGTCGGCGTTGAAGCAGCCCGCGGTGTTCGGCAGATAAGTGATCTTCTTTGGATCGATATAATCGGTGAGCATCGGCGCGGTCGGGTCCGACACATTGACGCGGCGCACCGCGACGGTGACGATCTCCGCCCCCGACGCTGCGACCGCCGCGGCATTCTGCTCAAAATCCTTGTATTTGCCGGTGCCGACAATCAGCCGCGACGTGAAAGTCCGGCCGGCGACGGTCCAACTGTCGATCTTGTCCACATTCAATCCTTATTCTGTACCACATTCGCGATGTCGCCGAGCGGATCGCGAACGAAAAACCGGCGAACACCCCACGGCTCGTCGCGCAGGGCGTATATGATCTCGTGCCCCGCCGCGACCGCCCGCGCATGCACCGCATCGACATCGTCGACACCCACCGAATAGGCGGGTCGCAGTCCCGACGGATCTTCGGTCAGGATGCTGATCTGTGCCATCGGCTGGGTGCCCGAGCGATATATGGTGATGAAATCCATCGCCATCGCGGTCTCCAGCCCCAGCACATCGTTGAAAAAGCCTTCGCCGGCCCGGGCGTCGTCGGCATAGCGGTTGGGTATGATCCGCGCGACTGGCATCAGCCGCCCCCCACGAAATGGACTATTTCCAGCGCATCGCCCTCGGCGAGCGTCACTTCGGCAAGCGTCGAGCGCGGCACGATCTCGCGATTGCGCTCGACCGCGACCTTCTTCACGTCGAGGCCGAGCGATGCGACGAGGTCGGCGATGCTGCCTTCGCGCACCTGCCGTCGTTCGCCGTTGAGGATGACCGAGATCACTGGTGAATCCGCCTTGCTTTGCCTTTTGCCGAGCAGCCCATATAGGGGGAGCGCGCGTCCTCGCAACCGAAAGCCAAGCCCTTGACCAACGAGCGTACCGACAAGCCGACCGTCTTTGTCTTCTCCGGCCCCAACCTCAACCTGCTCGGCACGCGCGAGCCCGAGATCTACGGGCACGACACGCTAAACGACATCCACGCGCGGCTCGAGGCGCAGGCGGACGAACTGGGATTGCGCGTCGAATGCCGCCAGACGAACCACGAGGGCGTACTGATCGACTGGCTGCACGAAGCCTATATCGCGGGCGCCAAGGCGGTGTTGCTCAACGCCGGCGGCTATACCCACACCTCGATCGCGATCCACGACGCGATCCGGTCGATCAAGGTGCCGGTGATCGAGGTCCATCTGTCGGACCCGATGACGCGCGAGGAATTCCGGCACATCAGCTATGTCGGCATGGCCGCAGTGGCGCATTTTGCCGGACATGGCGCCAACAGCTACACGCTGGCGCTGGACGCCGCCGCCCGTCTCTGACAATAGGGCGCATCAAAAACGGGGTCTGAGCGTCGGAACACCGACGCCGCAACAACAGGAAATATTCTCATGGGTGACCATAAAGACAATGGCATCAACGTCGATCCGGCCTATGTCCGCGCGCTCGCCGAGTTGCTCGACGACACCGGATTGTCCGAAATCGAGGTCGAGGACGGCGAGCGCAAGATCCGCGTCGCGCGCACGCTGAACGCCGCGCCCGTCGCTTACGCTCCCGCCGCCGCGCCGGTTGCCGCAGCCGCCCCGGCCACCGCCGCAGCGCCCGCTGCTGCCGCGGCCCCGGCCGCCGACAGCTTCGCCGACGCCGTCAAATCGCCGATGGTCGGCACCGTCTATCTCTCACCCGAACCCGGCGCACCGAATTTCGCCGCGATCGGTTCGGCGGTAAAGGCCGGCGACACGGTCCTGATCGTCGAGGCGATGAAGGTGATGAACCCGATCACCGCGCCGGCGTCGGGCACGCTGAAGGCCGTGCATGTCGAGAACAGCCAGCCGGTCGAGTTCGACCAGCCGCTGTTCACCATCGGCTGATCCCAAAATGGCCATCGAAAAGCTCCTGATCGCCAACCGCGGCGAGATCGCGCTGCGCATCCATCGCGCGTGCCACGAAATGGGCATTAAGACAGTCGCGGTCCATTCGACCGCCGACGCCGACGCGATGCACGTCCGCCTTGCCGACGAAGCAGTGTGCATCGGTCCGCCCGCGGCGAAGGACAGCTATCTCAACATCCCCGCGATCATCTCGGCCGCCGAAATCACCGGCGCCGACGCGATCCACCCGGGCTATGGCTTCCTATCCGAAAACGAGCGCTTCGCCGAGATCATCGAAGCGCATGACATGATCTTCGTCGGGCCGAAGCCCGAGCATATCCGCACGATGGGCGACAAGGTCGAGGCGAAGCGCACCGCGGTCGCGCTCGGCCTGCCGGTCGTTCCGGGCTCGCCGGGCGCGGTCACCTATGGCGACGAATGCCGCAAAATGGCCGAGGAAATCGGCTATCCGGTGCTGATCAAGGCGGCATCAGGCGGCGGCGGGCGCGGGATGAAGGTCGTTCCCGACGCCGACAGCCTCGAAAGCCTGATGGGCCAGGCGTCAAGCGAAGCCGCGGCGGCGTTCGGCGATCCGACCGTTTACATGGAAAAATATCTCGGCAATCCTCGGCACATCGAATTCCAGGTGTTCGGCGACGGCCGGGGCACTGCCATCCACTTGGGCGAGCGTGACTGCTCGCTCCAGCGCCGCCACCAGAAAGTGCTCGAAGAAGCCCCCTCGCCGATCATCTCGGCCGAGGAACGCGCACGCATGGGCAAGGTGTGCGCCGACGCGATGGCGGCGATGCACTATCGCGGCGCCGGCACGATCGAGTTCCTGTGGGAAAATGGCGAATTCTTCTTCATCGAGATGAACACGCGCATCCAGGTCGAGCATCCGGTGACCGAAATGATCACCGGCTTCGACCTTGTCCGCGAACAGATCCGCATCGCGGGCGGATCGGACCTGTCGGTGAAACAGGAAGACCTGGAGTTTCGCGGCCATGCGATGGAATGCCGCATCAATGCCGAGGACCCGCGCACCTTCATGCCCTCACCCGGCAAAGTGACCAACTATCACGCCGCGGGCGGCATGCATGTGCGCGTCGATAGCGGGCTTTACGCCGGCTATTCGATTCCGCCCTATTACGACAGCATGATCGGCAAACTGATCGTTTACGGCCGCACACGCGAAAGCTGCATGATGCGGATGCGTCGCGCGCTCGAGGAAATGGTGATCGCGGGGGTCAAGACGAACATCCCGCTGCATCAGGCGCTGCTCGCCGATCCCGATGTCATCCACGGCGACTATACGATCAAGTGGCTCGAGGAATGGCTGGCAAAGCAGGATGAAGAGGCGAAGGCCTGACATCTATTCTTGCGTCGAGTTGTGCGGCAGCTCACTTTAACTGTGGATGCTTTTTAGCTATGGGCTTTAGCCATGGTCAAAAACTCCCCCTTTTCGGCGCGCCCTGCTGCGGCGCTTCTCCTTCCGCTGAGCCTGCTCACGGTGCCCGCTTTCGCGCAGCAAGGGGTCAAGGAAGATTCGGTGATCCTTCAGCCCGACAAGGTGAAGGACGACGCCCCTGTCGTCGAAACCGCCGCCGAGGCGAATTTGCCGAGCTGGTCGAAGCAGAATGCCGAAGCGCTGCTGGTTTCGATCGAGGGTATCGGCGCCGAGGGGCTGTTTGCCAAGGATTATAGTCCCGATGCGCTCGCCGCCGCGATCATGAGCGGCGATCAGGCGCGGCTCGATAAGACCGCGACCGACACCTTCCTGTTGCTCGCGACGCACCTGCGCGACGGGCGCACACCCAATGCGGCACGCAAGCAGTGGTTCATGGTCGACAGCGACGGTGACAGCGAACCCCTGCTGTCGCTCCTCGCCGCGGCGCTCGGTGCGGGAACCGTCAGCGAGACGCTCGCGACGCTCGACCCCGTGCATCCCGATTTCGCGGCGCTCAAGGCATCGCTCAAAAAGGCGAAGACGCCCGCCGAAGCCAATGCGATCCGCGTCAACATGGAGCGCTGGCGCTGGATGCCGCGCGCGCTCGGCGAACGTTATGTCGTCAGCAACGTGCCCGAATATCTGACCCGCGTCGTCCACGGCGGTACGATCATCGCGACGCACAAGGCCGTCGTCGGCAAGAACTCGACTCCGACGCCGCAGCTCAACCCGATGGCGACCGGCATCATCGTCAACCCGACATGGACGCTGCCGCGCAGCATCATCAACGAGGGCATCGGCGCGACGATCGCCCGCAATCCGGGCGCCGCGCGCGCGCAGGGCTATACATGGACGGGCAGCGGCAAGACTTTGTCGGTCGTGCAAAAGGCCGGACCCGGCAACGCGCTGGGCGTGATGAAGATGGAGATGCTCAACCCGCACGCCATCTATCTGCACGATACGCCGTCGAAGGGCGCGTTCGCCGCCGCCGCGCGAGCGTTCAGCCACGGCTGCATTCGCACCGAGCGCGCACTGCACTTCTCGGGCCTGATGGCGGTGATGTTCGCGGGCAAGAGCCCCGAGGAATTCGGCGAAGCGATCGCCAGCGGCGCGACGACGCGCTTCGGCTTTGACAATCCCTTCCCCGTCTATGTCGCTTATTGGACCGTCATTCCCGACGGCAAGGGCGGCGTGAAGAAGCTCGCCGACATCTATGGCCGCGACGCGCCCGTCGTGGCGAGCTTCGCCAAGCCCGGCCGCCCGACCGCGACGATCATTGCTCCGATGCCGCCCGCCGTCGTGCCGACGGTTACGACCGCGCGCGTCACGGCGCCGGGGACCACCGGGATCTATTGAAAGTCGTCAACTAACGACCGGTCGCTGACGTTCGGAAGTTGCCCCAATGCCTTGGCTTGGCGTTGCATCAGGTCGTCTGGTTCCGGCAGGAATTCATCGCGAACTGGTCAATCCGGCGTACGCCTCTTGACATGCGACGCGTTGACGTTGTCCTCGGCCGCCAGTTTGCGCCAGCGATCGAAGCGCGCAGAGGTAAATTCGCCCGCGGCAATCGCTGCTCGGACGGCACAGCCTGGCTCGACGCCATGAGCACAGTCGGAAAAGCGGCAATGTTGCGCCACAGCGATGAAATCGTCGAAAACTTCCGATATCCCGGTGGCCGCGTCGGACAGTTGCAGCTCGCGCATACCGGGCGTGTCGAGCAGCCAGCCGCCTCCGTCGAGTCGATGCATTTCGCGCACCGTGGTGGTATGGCGACCCGTACCGTCACGTGCGCGGATCGCTTGGGTGGCAATGCTGTCCGAGCCTCGCAAAGTGTTTACGAGCGTCGATTTTCCGACGCCTGACGATCCCAGAAGCGCAACGGTTTCGCCCTTACCGCACCATGCGGCGAGGCGAGCGACACTCGCAGGGTCGCGGCCGTTGACGGGTTCGACGCGCAATCCCGGTTCGATCGCGCTTGCGGCCGCTGCAAAAGTCTCCGGCGAGTCGGTCAGGTCGGTTTTGGTGAGAACCACGATCGGATTCACCCCGACCTCGCGTGCCAGCACCAAATAGCGTTCCAGCCGGGCGACGCTGAAATCCTGATTGCACGAGGCGACGATGAACAGGGTATCAACGTTGGCGGCGATCATCTGCTCTTTGCGGGGGTCACCCGGTGCGCGCCGCTTGAACAGGTTTATTCGACGCAGGACGCGTACGGGCTGAAGTGTGTCGCGGTCGATAAGCAGCCAGTCCCCGACTGTCGGATGATCGTCCGACGGCGTGGCGCCTGGAATATAGGGCGCGATGAAGCGCTGAAATCCGGCACCCGCAACGTCGATCTTGCCGCGATGGACGGCCATCACCCGGACGGGATGGCATTGCCGGGCTTCCTCGCTAGTGACCTGTTCGCGGAAATGAGCCTTCCAGCCTAGTACTTCTAAAGTCTCATCGGGACATTTCATACAGCCGCAGACGCGTCTTTCTTTTTACCCAATACGCGGGTTCTGGGCGTCAGCTATGGTCCAAAAGCGCGAACTGAAATGTGGGGACCTGCATTGGCAGGCCAACCTCGGGAGGTGGCATACAGCCGCATTCCTCTGGTGGCCAGCATTGTCCGCTTTCCGCCCTAAAGCCGACGCTGCGCTATTAATCCGCCGTCTTCGGCAACGGCCCGCTGATCGAACTCGCGCGCCGCAGATTCTCCATGCCCGGAAGCGGGTCGGAGGGCGGCAGTTCGAACGGCTTGGGCATCGGCGGCGGCAGGCTCAGCCGGTCGGCGAACAGCAAGCGGCCCGGCCCGAGCTTGTAGAGGATCATCGGCAGCAGCTCTTCGCCGAACACGAAGCAGCCCTCGCTGCGCCCCAGCTTGCCCTGCGTCGCGATCAGCGCCGGATCGGCGTACCAGGCGCCATGCACGACGATCGCGCGCTGGTCGGCAGAATAATTGTCGGGTTCCAATCCCGCGAGCCGCATCGACGACCCGTTGGCGCCCCAATAATAATCGCTGGTGCGGTACGCGCCGCGCGAGGTCGCGAGTGATCCCATGCGGTTCGAGAAATTCTTGAGCCAGCCGTCGTGCTGCGGGTCCGACCCGCGCCCGTGCGTCACCGGGAACATGTCGACCTTGCCCGCAATCATGTCGACCAGCGCAAAGCGCGGGCGCGACGACGGCAGGCCGAAATCGACGACGCCGACGCGGTCGCTCTGTGGGATATTGCGTCCCTGCATCGCGAGCTGCCTCTTCGCCACGGCGAGATAATCGACCGGCGGCGGCAAAGGCGCCACCGGCTGCTGAATCCAGTTGGGGAGTTGTGCGCGTGCGGGTACGGCGGCCATCGCCCCCGCTCCAGCCATCGCTGCCAACATCGCCCGTCGATCGATCAATTCATTCACTTGCAACCCAACCCCGCATTGGCCGCCTTTTACGGTCCCTCGACTTTGCATAAGTCGTGTGTTGGCCGCGAAAGGCAAGCTGATGGTTCCCCTTCATGCGGGAAGATGTGCCATATATGCCATGAATAGCGAGTTTACGCTGCTGTAAGGCTGCGTTAGGACACGCACCATGAATGCAACCATCTGGCACAACCCCGTTTGCGGCACCTCGCGCAAGACGCTGGCGATTCTTCAGGAAACGCCCGGCGTCGCGCTGACGGTCGTCGAATATCTCAAAAATCCGTACAGCGCGGACAAGCTGCGCCAGCTGTTCCACGACGCCGGGCTGACCGCGCGCGACGCGCTGCGCCTGCGCGGCACCGATGCCGAGGAACGCGGATTGAATGACGCAAGCGACGACGCGATCATTGCTGCGATGGCCGCGAACCCCGCCTATGTCGAACGCCCGCTCGTCGAGACCGACAAGGGCGTCCGCCTGTGTCGCCCGCAGGACCGGGTGCTCGAGATTCTTTGAAAGATCTTCGAAAGCCTTCAGGTCCGCAAGGCAATGAGCCCAACATCAAAACCTGGCTGGGCACCATATTGTTAGCGGGGGCAGGTTATGCCCTGATCACGCACTGGCAAGATATTTTGAAAGCGCTGGCGAGCTAGCCAACTAACCCGCGACGATCCGCCCGCCCGCGATCCGGAAGCGCGTCACCGGCCCCGGCATGTCGTCGAACAGCGCCGCCTCGGTTCCGGTGAGCCACGCCTGCCCGCCCTGCCCCGCCATCCGCTCATAGAGCGCGCTGCGGCGCAGCGGGTCGAGGTGTGCAGCAACCTCGTCGAGCAGCAGCACGGGCCTTTGCCCGCGCGCGCGGGCGACGCTGTCGCTGTGCGCGAGGACGAGTGAGAGCAGCATTGCCTTTTGCTCGCCGGTCGAACAGCGCGCCGCCGCGCGGCCGGTCGCGGCATGTACCGCCGACAGATCGTCGCGGTGCGGCCCCGCGGTCGCGCGCCCCGCCGCCGCGTCGATGCGGCGGCGTGAGGCGAAGAGCGCCTTGATCGCTTCCACATCGTGCGGCGCCGTTCGCGCGGCGCCTTCGCTGTCGACCAGCGTCAGCAGCGGGCGCGCGAACGGCGCGTCGGGCTGGCCCGCAAGTTCGGTCGACAGGCCCGCGAGCATATGCTGCCGCGCCGCATCCATCGCCGCGCCATGTTCGGCAAGCTGCGCTTCGAGGCTCGTCAGCCATTGCTGGTCGGCTTGCCCGAGGTCGGCGAGCAGCTTCCCCCGCGCGCGGAGCGCCGCCTCGTACCGGTTGCTGTGCTGCGCGTGCCGCGGATCGAGCGCGAGGACGAGGCGGTCGAGAAAACGCCGCCGGTTGCCCGCAGTCTCGACGAACAGCCGGTCCATCGCGGGGGTCAGCCACAAAACCGCCAGCCAGTCGCCCAGCGCGGTCGCGGCGGCGGTCGCGCCATTGATGCGCACGATCCGCCGCCCTGGCTGCGCGGCCTCGATCCCGGTCCCCAGCGCCACCGGCGCGAGGTCGGCGCCGGCCTGAACCTCGGCAAAGACGGCAAAGCCGCCGCCCGCGCCGTCGCGCACCATGTCGGAGAGCGCGGCACGGCGGAGGCCGCGGCCGGGCGCGAGCAGCGAGATTGCCTCTAATATATTGGTCTTGCCCGCGCCATTGTCGCCGTGCAGCGCAACGAGCCCCGGCGCGGCCGCCATGTCCGCTCCGGCATGATTGCGAAAATCGGTTAGCGAAAGGCGGGTCAGCGTCATCTGCCTGTCCGCCTACCCCAGCCCCCCGCGCGATTCCAGTCCGACGCCGCGCATAGTTCCGTTGAATATTTTCCGACGAGCAGGAATTTTCACCACCTTGGCGCATTTTTCGCGACGAAATAATCTGTCGCAAACCCAAAAACCCCACTTAACCGCCAATGAATGAAATTGGCACGGTCCCTGCAATAGTGTCGGCATCCACCGGATGGCCCGGAATGGAAGGTTCAAGGAAGGAAAATATCATGGCCCATTTCAATGTCGACTCGTTCAAGAGCTACGCGATCGCCGCTGTTGCCTCGCTTTATTGCTCGATGATGTTCCTGGCTGCTGTTGGCCCGAACGCTGCACACTTCGGTGGACTGGTCGCCTGACCAGTCCCCCAGCCCGCCAATAACGCCGGCCCGATGGCCGGGATCGAAAGGAAAGAAATGAAACAGGGTTTTCGCAAGAATCGTCGCGACGGGATGATCTTCGGCGTGTGCGCCGGAATGTCAGACCAGTTCGGCATCGACGTCTTGTGGACGCGCGTCGGCTTTGTCGCCCTGACGCTGTTGGGCTTCGGCCTGCCTCTGCTGCTGTACCTCGCCGTCGCGATCCTCGCGCCCTAGGACAGAGCAAAGGGCCGGACGCTTTCAAAGCGCAGTCGCACCGGCCCGCATATTCCCAGGACCAAGGGCTCACCGGCACCCCGGTGGGCCCTTTTCTATTTGTCCGTTAGCGACCTGTTACAGACTCCAACACTCGCGTCACCCCGGACTTGATCCGGGGTCCCGCTTGATGTCGCAGTCTGTCGACGCCTTCTAAAAGCGGGATCCCGGATCAAGTCCGGGATGACGAAAGGTAAGGCGCCACCGTCCGCGCACCACCCAAACCCCAAAAAAAAGCCCCGCCGGATCGCTCCGGCGGGGCTGTTCTTTTCAGGCTGTCACCCGGGAACGAGGGTCAGGCTTACGCCTCGTCGCCCTTGATCAGGTAATCGCCGGCGTCGGCATCGCTTCCGTGGGTTTCGCCTTCGACGACACCCAGCGGATCGTCGCCGATCGCGGCTTCAGGGCCCTGCGCCAGTTCGGCGGCATGCTCTTCGGCAGCGGTCGCAGGCGCAATCAGATGCTCCTGGTTCGCGGCGCGCATGGAGGCGCGCAGCGCGGCATCCTTGCTCGACGCGGTGACGCGGACGCGGTTCATGGCAGCGCCGGTACCCGCCGGGATGAGGCGGCCGACGATGACGTTTTCCTTCAGGCCCTGCAGCGAGTCGATCTTGCCCTGCACCGAAGCCTCGGTGAGAACGCGGGTCGTCTCCTGGAACGACGCCGCCGAAACGAAGCTGCGCGTCTGCAGGCTCGCCTTGGTGATGCCGAGGAGGACCGGACGGCCCTCCGCAGGCACGCCATTCTTCGGCAGCTTGGCGTTATATTCCATCATCTCCAGATAATCGAGCTGTTCGCCCGGCAGCAACGTGGTGTCGCCGCCCGCGGTGATTTCGACCTTCTGCAGCATCTGGCGAACGATCACCTCGATGTGCTTGTCGTTGATCTTCACGCCCTGCAGTCGATAGACTTCCTGGATTTCCGCGACGAGATATTCGGCGAGTGCTTCCACGCCCATGACGTCGAGGATGTCGTGCGGGTTCGGCGAACCGCTGATCAGCGCGTCGCCGCGCTTGACCTGGTCGCCTTCCTGCACTTCCAGCACCTTCGACTTGGGAATGAGGTACTCGATCGGATCGCCTTCTTCCGGAACGATCGCGATCTTGCGCTTCGCCTTGTAATCCTTGACGAATTCAATGCGGCCGCTGATCTTCGCGATAACGCTGTTGTCCTTCGGAATGCGCGCTTCGAACAGCTCGGCAACACGCGGCAGACCGCCGGTGATGTCGCGCGTCTTCGACGCTTCGCGGCTGACACGCGCCAGAACGTCGCCCGCCTGCACTTCCTGACCGTCCTCGACCGACAGCATCGTGCCGACCGCGAGCAGGTAGCGTGCCGCTTCACCCGACTGATCGTCGAGCAAGGTCAGGCGCGGCTGAAGGTCTTCCTTCTTGGCGCGGCCCGCCGAGCGATATTCGATCACGACGCGCTGGGCGATGCCCGTCGCTTCGTCGACCTGTTCGATCAGGGTCTTGGTATCTTCCAGATCCTGATACTTCACGACGCCCTGCTTTTCGGTGATCAGCGGCATGGTGAACGGATCCCATTCGGCAATCCGGTCGCCCTTCTTCACCTTCTCGCCATCCTTGTGCAGGATCTGCGCACCATAAGGCAGCTTGTGCGACGCGCGCTCGCGACCTTCGCTGTCGATGATCGCAATTTCGCCCGAACGCGACAGCGCCAGGCGGCGGCCACGCTGGTCGACGATCGTCGCCATGTCGCGATATTCGATCGTACCGTCCGAAATCGCTTCGGCGTTCGACTGCTCGTTGACCTGCGCCGCACCACCGATGTGGAACGTACGCATCGTCAGCTGCGTGCCCGGCTCACCGATCGACTGCGCGGCGATAACGCCGACAGCTTCACCGATGTTGACGGGCGTTCCGCGCGCAAGGTCGCGGCCGTAACATTTGCCGCAAACACCCAGCACCGCTTCGCAGACCAGCGGCGAACGGATCTTGACCGACTGGACTTCGGCATCTTCGATCCGCTGCGTCGTCGGTTCGTCGAGCAACGTGCCCACAGGCGCGATGACATTGCCGTCCTTGTCGACGACGTCTTCGAGCGTGGTACGGCCGAGGATGCGTTCGCCCAGCGAGGCAATCGTCGAACCGCCCTGGATGATCGCACGCATTTCCATGCCGCGTTCGGTGCCGCAATCTTCCTCGATCACGACGCAGTCCTGCGACACGTCGACCAGACGGCGGGTCAGGTAACCCGAGTTCGCCGTCTTGAGCGCCGTATCGGCCAGACCCTTACGCGCACCGTGGGTCGAGTTGAAATACTCGAGAACGGTCAGGCCTTCCTTAAAGTTCGAGATGATCGGCGTTTCGATGATCTCGCCCGACGGCTTGGCCATCAGGCCGCGCATACCGGCAAGCTGCTTCATCTGCGCCTGCGAACCACGGGCACCCGAGTGCGCCATCATATAGATGGAGTTGATCGGGGCCAGACGCCCCGTCTTCGGGTCCTTCGGCTCGGCGCGGATTTCGTCCATCATCGCGTTCGCGACCTTGTCGCCGCACTGCGACCAGGCGTCGATCGCCTTGTTGTACTTTTCCTGCTGCGTGATCAGGCCGTCCTGATACTGCTGCTCGAAATCCTTCACCAGCGCACGGGTTTCGTTGACCATGCCTTCCTTCGACTCGGGGATGATCATGTCATCCTTGCCGAAGGAAATGCCCGCCTTGAACGCGTTGCGGAAGCCCAGCGCCATGATGGCGTCGGCGAACAGCACGGTCTCTTTCTGGCCGGTGTGACGATAGACCTGATCGATCACGTCGCCGATTTCCTTCTTGGTGAGAAGGCGGTTGACGACGTCGAAGGGCACGGTGTGCGACTTCGGCAGGCATTCGCCGATCAGCATGCGTCCCGGGGTGGTTTCGAAACGCTTCTGATACTCATTGCCCTGTTCGTCGGTCTGCGGGACGCGGCTGATGACCTTCGTGTGCAGCGTGACCGCACCGATGTGAAGCGCCTGATGCACTTCGGCCATGTCGGCGAGCAGCATGCCCTCGCCCGGCTCGCCCGGGCGCTCCATCGACAGATAATAGAGACCCAGCACCATGTCCTGCGACGGAACGATGATCGGCTTGCCGTTCGCGGGGCTGAGGATGTTGTTCGTCGACATCATCAGCACGCGCGCTTCCAGCTGCGCCTCGAGGCTCAGCGGAACGTGAACGGCCATCTGGTCACCGTCGAAGTCGGCATTGAAAGCAGCACAGACCAGCGGGTGAAGCTGGATCGCCTTGCCTTCGATCAGCACGGGCTCGAACGCCTGGATGCCAAGGCGGTGAAGCGTCGGCGCGCGGTTCAGGAGGACCGGGTGCTCGCGAATGACTTCGTCGAGGATGTCCCAGACTTCCTTGCGTTCCTTTTCGACCCACTTCTTCGCCTGCTTCAGGGTCATCGACAGACCCTTGGCGTCGAGGCGCGCGTAGATGAAAGGCTTGAACAGTTCGAGCGCCATCTTCTTCGGCAGGCCGCACTGGTGCAGCTTGAGTTCGGGACCGGTCACGATGACCGAACGGCCCGAATAGTCGACGCGCTTGCCGAGCAGGTTCTGACGGAAGCGGCCCTGCTTGCCCTTGAGCATGTCGGACAGCGACTTCAGGGGACGTTTGTTCGCGCCCGTGATCGTGCGGCCGCGGCGGCCGTTATCGAACAGCGCGTCGACGGCTTCCTGCAGCATGCGCTTTTCGTTGCGAACGATGATGTCCGGCGCGCGCAGCTCCATCAGGCGCTTCAGGCGGTTGTTGCGGTTGATCACGCGGCGATACAGGTCGTTGAGATCCGACGTCGCGAAGCGGCCGCCGTCGAGCGGCACCAGCGGGCGCAGTTCGGGCGGGATCACGGGGACGACTTCGAGGATCATCCATTCGGGGCGGTTGCCCGAATCGATGAACGATTCCACGACCTTGAGGCGCTTGATGATCTTCTTGGGCTTCAGCTCCGACTTGGTCGTCGCGAGATCTTCCATCAGATCGGTGCGTTCCTGCTCCAGATCGAGATTTTCGAGAAGCACGCGGATCGCCTCGGCGCCGATGCCGGCCGAGAAAGCGTCTTCGCCATATTCGTCCTGCGCGTCGAGCAGTTCGTCTTCGGTCAGAAGCTGGAACTTCTCGAGCGGGGTCAGGCCGGGCTCAAGAACGATATAGGCTTCGAAATAGAGGACGCGCTCGAGCTGCTTCAGCTGCATGTCGAGCAGCAGGCCGATGCGCGACGGCAGCGACTTCAGGAACCAGATGTGCGCGACCGGCGCGGCGAGCTCGATATGGCCCATACGCTCGCGGCGGACCTTGGTCACCGTGACTTCGACACCGCATTTTTCGCAGACGATGCCCTTGTATTTCATGCGCTTATACTTGCCGCACAGGCATTCATAATCCTTGATCGGGCCAAAGATACGCGCGCAGAACAGGCCGTCACGCTCGGGCTTGAACGTGCGATAGTTGATGGTTTCGGGCTTCTTGATTTCGCCGAACGACCACGAGCGGATACGTTCCGGGCTCGCGATGCCGATCTTGATCATGTCGAAGGTTTCGGGCTTCGCGACCGGGTTCATGAAGTTGGTAAGCTGGTTCATATTCTAAGCTCCACTCTTCCCCCTTCGCCGTGGGCGAAGGGAGTGAGGAAAATCATTATTCGGCGGCTTCGGGAAGGGCATCCGGGAGATTGTCGGGATCTTCTTCCGCATAGGAAGACAGTTCGACATTGAGGCCCAGCGAGCGCATTTCCTTGACGAGCACGTTGAAGCTTTCGGGAATGCCGGCCTCGAAGGTGTCGTCGCCCTTGACGATCGCTTCGTAAACCTTGGTGCGGCCGATCACGTCATCGGACTTCACCGTCAGCATTTCCTGAAGCGTGTACGCGGCGCCATAAGCCTGCAGCGCCCACACTTCCATTTCACCGAAGCGCTGGCCACCGAACTGCGCCTTACCGCCCAGCGGCTGCTGGGTGACAAGCGAGTACGGCCCGATCGAACGCGCGTGGATCTTGTCGTCGACGAGGTGATGCAGCTTCAGGATATACATATACCCCACCGTCACCTTGCGATCGAAACGATCGCCGGTGCGGCCATCGTACAGATCGACCTGACCCGACCGGTCGAGACCGGCGCGTTCCAGCATCGCCGACACGTCGCCTTCGCGCGCACCGTCGAAAACCGGGGTCGCGAAGGGCACGCCCACCGAAAGATTCGAGGCAAGATCGACGACCTCCTCCGAGGTACGCGCCTTGATCTCGTCCGCATATTCATCGCCATAGGCATGAAGCAGCGCTTCGCGCACCGCCTCGGGCGGGGCGCCCGCCTCGGGGTCGGGATTCGCCATGCGCCAATCCTCGAGCGCCGCGGTGATCTGGCGACCGAAGCCGCGCGATGCCCAGCCGAGGTGCGTTTCGAGGATCTGCCCGACGTTCATGCGCGACGGCACGCCCAGCGGGTTCAGAACGAAGTCGACGTGCGTCCCGTCTTCGAGGAACGGCATGTCCTCGATCGGCAGGATGCGGCTGATGATGCCCTTGTTGCCGTGACGGCCGGCCATCTTGTCGCCCGACTGCAGCTTGCGCTTCACCGCGACAAAGACCTTGACCATCTTGAGCACGCCCGGGGCGAGTTCGTCGCCACGCTGCAGCTTTTCGACGCGATCTTCATACTTCGCGCTGATCCGCTTGATCGCGTCGTCATACTGCGCCTTGATCGCTTCGAGGGCGGCCTGGGCATTGTCTTCGACAACGGCCAGCTTCCACCAGTCGGCGCGGTCGAGGTCGACCAGCATCTCTTCGGTGACAACATCGCCCTTCTTCAGGCCCTTGGGCACTGCGCTGGTCGCCTGACCGATGAGCAGTTCCTTGAGGCTCGAGAAGGTCGCACGGTTGAGAATCGCGCGTTCGTCGTCGGCATCCTGCTTCAGACGCTCGATCTCTTCGCGTTCGATCGCGATCGCGCGCTCGTCCTTGTCGATACCGTGACGGTTGAAGACGCGGACTTCGACGACCGTGCCCGACACGCCCGGCGGCAGGCGAAGCGAGGTGTCGCGCACGTCGCTGGCCTTTTCACCGAAGATCGCGCGCAGCAGCTTTTCTTCCGGCGTCATCGGCGATTCACCCTTGGGGGTGATCTTGCCGGCCAGAATGTCGCCCGGGCCGACTTCGGCGCCGATATAGACGATGCCCGCTTCGTCGAGGTTGCGAAGCGCTTCCTCGCCGACGTTCGGGATGTCGCGCGTGATGTCTTCCGGCCCGAGGCGCGTGTCGCGTGCGGTGACTTCGAATTCCTCGATGTGGATCGAGGTGAAGACGTCGTCCTTCACGATGCGCTCGCTGATGAGGATCGAATCCTCATAGTTGTAGCCGTTCCACGGCATGAACGCGACGAGCACATTCTTGCCGAGCGCCAGTTCGCCCAGTTCGGTCGACGGACCGTCGGCGATGATGTCGCCCGCGCGGACGATCTCGCCCACCTTCACCAGCGGACGCTGGTTGATGCAGGTGTTCTGGTTCGAACGCTGGAACTTCTGGAGGCGATAAATGTCGACGCCCGACTTGCCGGGTTCGACCATATCGGTCGCACGGATAACGATACGCGTCGCGTCGACCTGGTCGATCACGCCGCCGCGGCGCGCCGCGATAGCCGCGCCGGAGTCGCGCGCAACGGTTTCTTCCATGCCGGTGCCGACAACCGGAGCCTCGGCCCGGATCAGCGGCACAGCCTGACGCTGCATGTTCGAACCCATGAGCGCGCGGTTGGCGTCATCGTTTTCGAGAAACGGAATGAGCGATGCCGCGACCGAAACGAGCTGCTTCGGCGACACGTCCATCAGCGTAATCTGATCGCGCGGGGCCATCAGGAATTCGCCCGCTTCACGTGCCGAGATCAGCTCGTCGATGAAGCTGCCGTCGTCGTTGAGATCGGCGTTCGCCTGCGCAACCGTGTGCTTTTGCTCTTCCATCGCCGAGAGGTAGACGACGTCAGTCGTGACCTTGCCGTCGACGATCTTGCGATACGGGGTTTCGATGAAGCCATACTTGTTCACGCGCGCGAAGGTTGCGAGCGAGTTGATCAGACCGATGTTCGGGCCTTCCGGCGTTTCGATCGGGCAGATACGGCCATAGTGCGTCGGGTGAACGTCGCGCACTTCGAAGCCCGCGCGTTCGCGCGTCAGACCGCCCGGCCCGAGCGCCGACACGCGACGCTTGTGCGTCACTTCGGACAGCGGGTTGGTCTGGTCCATGAACTGCGAGAGCTGCGACGAACCGAAGAATTCACGAACCGCGGCCACGGCCGGCTTCGCGTTGATCAGGTCGTTCGGCATCACGGTCGACACGTCGACCGAGCTCATGCGCTCCTTCACGGCGCGCTCCATGCGGAGCAGGCCGACGCGATACTGGTTTTCGAGCAGTTCGCCGACCGAACGGACACGACGGTTACCGAGGTTGTCGATATCGTCGATTTCGCCCTTGCCGTCCTTCAGGTTCACCAGTTCCTTGACGACGGCGAGGATGTCGTCGCTGCGCAGCGTGGTCACCGTGTCCTCGGCCTCGAGGCCAAGGCGCATGTTGAGCTTGACGCGGCCCACGGCCGACAGGTCGTAACGCTCGGGGTCAAAGAACAGGCCGCCGAACAAAGCTTCCGCGGTTTCGCGCGTCGGCGGTTCGCCGGGGCGCATGACGCGATAGATGTCCGAAAGCGCCTGGTCGCGGTCCTCGGCCTTGTCGGCCTTCAGCGTGTTGCGGATCCAGGGACCGGTGTTGTTGTGGTCAATGTCGAGCAGGACGAGCTTGTCGATGCCTGCGGCGTCGATCTTTTCGAGATTGTCGGCGCTCACTTCGTCGCCGGCTTCGATGTAGATCTCGCCGGTCGACTCGTTGATCAGGTCATAGGCGCTGTAACGGCCGAAGATTTCCTCGGTCGGGATCAGCAGCGTGTCGAGACCGTCCTTCGCGGCCTTGTTGGCAAGGCGCGGGCTGATCTTGTGGCCGGSGGCGAAGACGACTTCGCCGGTCTTGGCGTCGACGACATCGAACGCGGGCTTCGCACCGCGCCAGTTTTCAACCATGAAGGGCACGCGCCAGCCATTCTCGGCGCGCTCGAAGACGAGGCGGTCATAGAAGTGGTTGAGGATTTCCTCGCCCGACATGCCCAGCGCATACAGCAGGCTGGTGACCGGCAGCTTGCGCTTGCGGTCGATGCGGACGTTGACGATGTCCTTGGCGTCGAATTCGAAGTCGAGCCACGAACCGCGATACGGGATCACGCGCGCGGCGAACAGGAACTTGCCCGACGAGTGGGTCTTGCCGCGGTCATGGTCGAAGAGCACACCCGGCGAACGGTGCATCTGCGACACGATAACGCGCTCGGTGCCATTGACGAAGAAGGTGCCGTTCTCGGTCATGAGCGGCATGTCGCCCATGTAAACGTCCTGCTCCTTGATATCGAGGACCGAACGGGTGTCGGTTTCGCTGTCGACTTCAAAGACGATCAGGCGCAGCGTGACCTTCATCGGCGCCGCATAGGTGATGCCGCGCTGACGGCATTCCTCGACGTCATACTTCGGCGCTTCAAGTTCATAGTGAACGAAGTCGAGCTCGGCGGTGCCGGCGAAATCGCGGATCGGAAAAACGCTGCGCAGCGTCTTTTCGAGGCCCGAAACATAGCCGACTGAGGGGTCGGACCGCAGGAATTGCTCATAGGATTCGCGCTGCACCTCGATGAGGTTGGGCATCTCCACCGCTTCGTGGATGTTGCCGAACAGCTTACGGATTCGCTTGCTTGCGGTTGCTTCGAGGGCCTTGCCCACCGACTTCGCCTTGGTCGCCATAAGTGATTGTCTCGCCTGTCAAAAATCAAAATCGCGAGCGCTTCGACGCGAAAAAAGCCGCAGGCAACCGTTGCCGGTTTACCGCAGCTTTCTAACGCCTGTCGAAATCCCCAGCGACCTATCCGTACAGCCCGCTGCGCAAAGTCAGGCTCTATCTCGGACGATGGGGTGAGGACGCGATATAGGATTGTGGGGGTGCGGTGTCAACGGGAGCGCTCGATCGAAATCCTAGAAAATACCTTTCAGGAGGTTCGCCGGGTTCCGCCGCAGCGCTGCCTCTTCGCCCGCCATATAATGAAAAATGCCTTTCAGCGCCTGCTCGGTCACCGACCGCGTCAGCCCGTCGCGCGTCAGCCCGGCCGAGGCCATCAACTGATTGCCCTTCGACAACTGGTCGAGCTGGCGATAGGCGCCGACATTCTCCAGCGCCGATCCGATCAGCGGCGACACCTTAGTGAACAGCACGCTGCCCGCGCTCGTCTGCAGATAGCGCGTCGCTCCGTCGTTCTGCGTCACCAGCCCCGGCGCGTCGGTCCAGCGCAGATTGTCGATCGCGGCGCGAAACACCGGCTTCGCCTCACCCGCGGCCTTGCCGCCGGCATCGTTCAGGCTTTTGGTCAGACTGGTTGTGAGCCCCAGCTTGTCGCCCATGCCGAAGAGTTTCGACGCGAGCTTGCCGCCCGCACCCGGCAACAGGATGCGTACCGCGGTATCGCGATAAAAGGCGCCCGGTTCCGCAAGCTTGTCGAGCGCTCCGTCGGACGCGCCCGCGATCAGCCCCTTCACGCCGGTCTTCGGCAGCTTCGCTATCGCCAGCGGGGCGTGGATCCAAACGAACATCCCGGCAGCCCCAGCCAGCAGCATCCGCCGGGCGACCATTGTTTCATCCGATTCCATGACGCTACCTTCCCAGCCCGTGACCGATACGGATCCTATCAGCAAAATCGTTGCCGCCAAAGCGCAACCACGGCTTTGGGGCGGACATTTGCTATTCCAACTTCGTCATCCCGGACTTGATCCGGGATCCATAGCCGCGCCGTCGTCGTAGATCCCGGATCAAGTCCGGGATGACGATGAGAAGAGGTCCGCAATCGGTCGTTGGCCGACACTCGATCACGTCACGCCGCGCTGCGCAGCCGGTTCCGCCCTTCGCGCTTGGCGACATAGAGCGCCTTGTCGGCACGGTGCAGCAGTTCCTCGACATCGGCTTCACCGTCATAGACCGCCAGGCCGACACTGATCGTCGCATTCGGGAGGTCGTCTTCGGCGGCGGTGCCGGCCTCGACCGCCTTGCGGACGCGTTCGGCGACGATTTCGGCGGCTTGCGCGCTCGATCGCTGGAGGATGCAGACGAACTCCTCGCCGCCGATGCGGCCGAGCATATCCTCGTCGCGCAGCGCCGCCTTGGCGCGCTGCGCGACCCGGCGGATCACCTCATCGCCCACCGCATGGCCGTGCGTGTCGTTGATCCGCTTGAAATGGTCGATGTCGAAAATCGCGACCGCGAGCGGCGCGCCATGGTCGCGCGCGCCGGCAAGCGCCTTTTCGAGCGACGCCAGCGTATGGCGGCGGTTCGGCAGGCCGGTGAGCATGTCGGTGTTGGCGACGCGTTCCGCCGCGCTGCGCGCCGCCTCGAGGATCCGGGCGTTCTCGACCGTCTCGGTCACGTCCTGGACAGTGCCGAAAATGGCGGCGGCCTTGCCGCCACGCCCGGGCTCGATCGAGCCGTGCGATTTGACATGCCGGATCTCGCCGTCGGCGCGCAATATCCGTCCCTGAAATTCGAAAGGCTGGCCCGTGCGAACCGCTTCGGCCAAAATCCTTCGCACCGCCAGCCGGTCCTCGGCCACATATTGTTTGACGCTATAATCGACGTCGACCGGCATCCCGGGTTCCAGTCCATGGATGCGATAGCTCTGGTCGGACCATGTGATCGTCCAGCCGAGCAGGTCGACGCGCCAATGGCCGACCAGCGCCGCCGCTTCGGCCTGCAGCAGCCAGCGGTTGCTTTGCTCCAGCCGCTTCGCCAGCCGCTGGCGCCCGATCAGCAACGCCGCGAGCGGCAAGGTGGTGAACAGCAGCACCAGCAGATAGAATTGCAGGAACAGTACCCGTATCTTTTGCGAACCCTCGATCGCCGCGATCGGTCCATAACCCTGCCCCGTCAGCAGCGAGGCGATGATCGTCACGATCAGCATCCCGGTCGCCGCACCAAAGGGGCCGAGGCGATACGCCGCCGCGACAACCGCGATGCACGGCAGGAAGGTCACGGGAAACTGCGATTGCGAAAAGGATAATATGGTGACCAGCCCGGTGACGGTCAGGATCGCGGTTGCTTCAGCTTTCATCCGCATCGACGCGTTGGTCAGGGCGTTCGTGCCGACCATCCGCGCAAGCATCACGATCGGCGGGGTCACGATCAGCATGCCGAGCAAGACCGTCGTCAGCCACGAAAGGAGGAAATCCAGCCCCTTTCCTGCGAGCCCGCACGCCAGGACTGCACTGACCGTGCTGGCCGTGAAGGCCGCGATGCAAAAGCTGACAACCGAACGCGGCACCATGAACGAAAGTTCGTCGGGTTCGCGGCGACGCAGAATCCACAGCGCGAACGCCGCTTCGCAGCCGTTCGAAAAAGTGAAGGCAAGGCACGACCAGAGCGGCGCGCCGCCGTGAATGTTAGCCGTCAGGCTGGCCGCCACCATCCCGGCGAACGCCACGATACGCGCGGATGCGGGCATCAGGATCAGGAGCGCGAGGAAATATCCGCTGGCCGGCCACACTGCGGCGATATTGTCGGCGCCCTTGGTGGCGTGCAGCGACACGCTCGCCAGCAGGAAATATCCCGTTGCGGTCAGCAGGAACCAAAAGACCGCTTCGACTCTGGGGGACAGCGATTGGGTCATGCGATCAGTTTACCGAAAAGGGGAAAAGAAACCGCTAATAATAATACCCACTCGCGTCCCTTTCGTGCGGGCGTCAGCCGACCCCCCCAAAGGTCAGCCCGACAACTTCGGCGACCTTCACCTCGTCCCATTCGATGCGCCGGTCGAGGATCAGCATCGCGAGGCCATGCACCAGTGCCCAGGCGTGAAGCGCCGCAGTATCGGGGTCTTCAACGCCGGGAAGTGCCTCGCCGACCCCGGCGCGGAGCAGATTATATGCGACCTCGCCGCCATCGCTGGCGCCGTCGGGACTGCGTTCCGACATCTGCCGCGTGAAGCTCAGCCGGAACAGGGCGGGCTCGTCATGCGCGAAGCGGACATAGGCGATGCCTGTCGCCTTGAAGCCCGCGACCGCGCCGCCCGCCTTCAGCCACGCCTGCGCCTGCAGCGCGCCGAGGCGCCGCAGCCCTTCGTCGGCGAGCGCGTCGAGCAGCGCCTCTTTGTCGGGGAAATGCCGGTACAGCGCGGTCGCACTCACCCCGACGTCGCGCGCCAGCGCGCGCAGCCCGAGCTCGGCGCCGTCGCCCTGTTCCAGCCGCCTCAGCCCCGCAGCGATCACCGCCGCGCGCAGATCGCCATGATGATAAGCGCCCGCCGCCTTTGCGGCGCCGCTTTTTATGTTGACACTGTTATCTTTGTTCGCCATCATGTTGTCACTGTAAACATATCGAGTCGCCCGCACAAGCCCCCCGCCACGCGGCACTTTCTCCAATATCCGTAAGGAGCAATATCATGGCAAGCAACGTCGAAACCCTGATCCGCGGTGCGGTCGTGAAAGGCATCGGCAAGGTCGCCGACTTCAACCGCAAGCGCCTCCCCCGCCCCACCGACGCGCACCCCTTCCTGACGGGCATCCACAAGCCGATGGCCGAGGAGGTCACGCTGGAGCAATTGCGCGTCGAGGGCGAGATTCCCGCCGCGCTCACCGGCCGTTACCTGCGCAACGGGCCGAACCCCGCTGCGGCGCCCGATCCCGCCAGCTATCACTGGTTCAGCGGCGCCGGCATGGTCCACGGCATCCGTATCGAAGGCGGCAAGGCTGACTGGTATCGCAATCGCTGGGTCCGCGGCTCGGAAGCCTGCGAAGTGCTCGGCGAGGAACTGCCCCCGGGGCCGCGCGCCGATGGCAATGACGCGCCGAACACTAATGTCGTCGGCCTCGCCGGCCGCACCTTCGCCATCGTCGAAGCCGGCGGCAAGCCCGTCGAACTCGGTTATGAACTGAACACGATCGCGCACAACCCGTTCGACGGCACGCTCGCCGGCTCCTACACCGCGCATCCGCATCGCGATCCGGTGACCGACGAGATGCACGCAATCACCTATCGCGGCGACGAGCCGAACAAGGTCTGGCACGTCGTCCTCGACAGGGACGCGCATGTCATTCGCGAGGAAGCGATCGCGGTCAGCGACGGCCCGTCGATCCATGACTGCGCGATCACCGAGAATTATGTGCTCGTCTTCGACCTGCCCGTCACTTTCTCGATGAAGATGCTGCTCGGCGGCTATCGCTTCCCTTATGCGTGGAACGACGCGCATCCGGCGCGCGTCGGCCTCCTCCCCAGGAAAGGCAGCGGCGACAGCATCCTCTGGGTGCCGGTCGAGCCCTGCTATGTCTTCCACCCCGCCAACGCCTATGAAACCGCGGACGGCAAGGTCATCGTCGACGTCGTCGCGCACGAGACGATGTTCGCGAGTTCGAAACGTGGCCCCGACAGCGAAAAGTCGCGGATGGAACGCTGGACGATCGATCCGGTGGCCGGGACGACGACCCGCACCGTCATCCACGATCATGCGCAGGAATTCCCGCGCTATGATGAACGGTTGACCACGAAACCCTATCGTTATGCCTATACGATCGCGATCCCCGACGGCGCCTCGGCCGAATGGGCGCTCGCCGACACGCGCCTGTTCAAGCACGACCTGGGCAAGGGCACGACCGCCATCCACGACTTCGGTCCCGGCCGCCATCCCGGCGAGTTCGTCTTTATTCCGCGCAGCGAAAGCGGCGCCGAGGATGACGGCTGGCTGATCGGGCTGGTCGTGAACATGAACGACGAGACGACCGCGCTCGTCATCCTCAACGCCGACGACTTTACCGGGTCACCGCAAGCTGTCGTGCATCTGCCGCACCGGGTTCCTCCCGGCTTTCACGGGAACTGGGTCGCGGATTGACGATATCGGGGCGCTTCATCAGCGCCTCGGTCACCCGCAGCGACCTGTCATTGTCGACATCGATCGCCGTCGCCCCGTTGCGCACCAGCAGCGGGGCGATTTCGACGTCGAGATGACGCGAAATGCGCTGGAAGATGTGGTGGATCGGACCAAGCCCGAAGCGGAAACGCAGCAGGTTGATGAGGCCGAACGCCTGCATGACGCGAAACGGTTTCTTGACGAACTGGCCGCCGCCGCGAAACGCCTCGGCCGCGCGGAGCGCGTTTGGATGCCCGAGCCAATAGGCGTTGCAGTTCGACACCGCGACGTCCGAAAATTCATAGAAACGCCGCTGGCCTCCGGGATGAACCGCCAGCACATCATCGCGCCGCGCCAGCGCGACCCCGGCGTCGGCGCCGAGCCGTACCGCTTCGGCTTCGATCTCGGCGATCGTCGCGGAGGTCAGCAGGCAATTGTCCGCGGTCGTGACGAGCAGCGGGAAGCTGGCCATGCCCGCGACCGCAAGGACCGAATCCGCCAGATTATCGGCTGCGGCAACGACGATCAGCCGGTCGCCGAGCAGATCGACGACCGGATCGTTCAGATTGGCGAGCAAAGCGGCCTGATGCGTCGAAACGAACACCTGCCGGGCGCTGCTATCGGCTGCGCTTTCCAGAACATGCGCGATCATCGGTCGTCCGGCGACCGGCACAAGGCATTTGTCGCCGACGCCAAACGCCTCGGCAAGCGCATCGACCGCCCCGGGGCGGCGACCGGCAAGGATCAGGATCGAACCGCTCATGCGGCGCTCCGCCGCGCCGCGGCCGGCGCGATCTGGCGAAGCATGCTTTCGGCGACGATCGTTTCGATCAGCGCGGCGTGGGTGAAACCCGCCGCGACGGCCGAGCGCGAGAACAGCTTTTCGGACCACAGATTGCAGTTGAGATTGACCTCGAGCAGCCGGACGTCGCCGGTCGTGTGATCGACGCGAAACTCGAACCGGCCGTAGTCGAACGGGCGGAATATGTCCGCCATGCGGTTCGTGTAGTCGATGATCTGCTCACTGACCGCAGGACCGTCGAACCGCTTGATACTGTAACCGACGTTGCCGACCAGATCGCGCTTTTCCTGATAAGTGCGCAGCTGCGCCGGATCATCCTGCTCGAAAATCATCATAGGCAGCATCGCGGGCTCGCCATCGAGCGTGATCACGGGCACTTCGATATCGCTGCCGTCGATGAAGGGCTCGACGAGTGCATCATGGTCGAGCGCGTGGATTTCGGCGACCGCCTGCGCAAGTTGCACCCGGTCGTGCGCGTCGCGCACGCCCCACGAGGCCGAGCTGTTGTTCGGCTTGATCACCCAGCGCCGCGCCGGCGGGCAGCGCGACACGTCGACCGGCGCCCCGCGGCGGAACAGCGCCCAGGGCGCGGTGGGCACGCCGCGCGCCGCGGCCTCGAGCTTGGTCAGATGCTTGTCGTCGGACAGGCCGCGCACGATCGGCGAGGCGCCAAGGTACGGCAGACCATGCTGGTTGCAGAGAAGAGGCAGCAGCATTTCGGAATTGAAGAAGCCGCCGCGATTGAGCAGCGGGAAGACAAAGTCGGCAGCGGGCCGGTCAAACAGCGCCGCATAGCTGTCGGCGATCAGCAGTTCGATGCCGATCGCTTCCAGCGTCTCGCGCATTTCGCGGTGGTAGAGCGCGTGATTGCCGTCATCGGCATGCAGCCCGCCGGTCCAGCGCGCATGCTTGGCGATGAACAGCAGCCGCTGCGTTTCGCGCAGCTGGCTCGGCAGCCGGGTCGGGGCAAGGTCGGTGGTTTTCATGCGCGGCTTTGATCACGCCCAGGTTTCGCCGGAATGACGAATTGGTGACCCGCCCGACACCGAAACGCAAAATCCCTGTCATATTGGAGCGCATATCACCGGAAATGCGTGCTCCCGGAAGCGGCTCGGGCGATCGATCGCATCGGTCCGCCCGATCGCAAAAATGGTGTGACGGCACGACCAGCCGCCGCTGAATCCTCGCCGCGCCGTTCGGCAGCCACGGCTCATCGCGGAAACCGGACTGCCGGAGCAGCATTTTCGGCGGGTGGCTCGTTCGTCCTTCACTATGACAAGAAATATCGCCCTCTCCCGCCCCGCCATGAGCGCGATTGCCGCGTTCCTGGTTCTTTCCACCCCCGGCGCTTTTGCGCAGGAAGCCCCGACCGTTACGATGACCCCGCCCGTCGCGGCGCCGACCCCGCAGACCCCGCCCACGGTGCCCGAACCGAGCACCACTGCACCGGTCGCAACCCCGCAGACCGCACAGCCCGCCCCGGTTATCCGTGTCCCGCTGGACATCCCCGCCGAAAAGACTGCTCCCGCACCCAAGGCAGCAGAACGCGCCACAGCGCCCGCTCCGGCGCGCGCCGAACGCGCGGCGCCGCGTGCACGTCCCGCGGCGCCCTTCGCAGCGGCTGCCACCCCCGCCGCGGCACCCGCCGCCGAGGCTCCCTTGATCGAGGAAGCCACGCCGATCGCCGCCCCGATGGCAGCGCCAGCCGAACCGATCGCCGAGCCCACGCCGCTGCCCGCCGAAACGGCGAGCACGACCGGCGATGCGTTCCCGTGGGAGATCGCGGGTGGCGCAGCCGCGCTGCTGATCATCGGCGGCGCCGGATTGGCCTTCGCCCGCCGCCGCCGTGTGGTCGATGCGGAAACCACGGCTTATGAATATGAGCCGGCGCTCGCCGCCGCACCCGAACCGGTAGCCCGTGAAACACAGCCGTGGATCACGCCTGCCTATGCCCCGCCCGAAGAAGTGGCTCCGCGCACGGTTCCGGCCTTCGTCGCCGCGCCGAGCGGCAGCATCGGTCGTCACGAGGCGATGGCGATGGCTGGCCCCACCGACGATAATCCCTTTGCAACGCTGAGCAAGCGTTTGAAGCGGGCTCGTTTCCTCGACCAGCAGGAACGCACCGCGTATGACGAGACGCTTGGCGCGCAGAAGGACATGGCCCGCAAGCCGGTGAGTGCATGGGAAATCGCCCAGCGCCCGGCCCCGGCAATGCAGGAACAGGAGGTACGCCGCCCCGAACCCGCGCGTGTCCGCACCTCGACCAGCTTCCGTCCGGGCTATTCCAAGAGCTAAGCGCCCGGTTCCAAGAGCTAAGCGCCCGGTAATCCGCGGTGGTCCCCTCACCGCATAGAAAAAGGGCGGTGCCTCGCGGCACCGCCCTTTCTCATTTTTGCTGGAAACCGGCCGGACGAACCAGCCGGATTCACCGAACCGAATTACTTCAGTTCGACGGTCGCGCCGGCGGCGAGCAGCTTGGCCTTCAGCTCTTCAGCTTCTGCCTTGTTGACGCCTTCCTTGACGGCCTTCGGCGCGCCTTCGACGAGCGCCTTGGCTTCGCCCAGGCCCAGACCGGTGATCGCACGGACTTCCTTAATCACGTTGATCTTGTTGCCGCCGTCACCCGTCAGGATGACGTCGAATTCGGTCTGCTCTTCAGCAGCCGGGCCAGCAGCGGCAGCAGCCGGAGCGGCAGCAACAGCAGCAGCAGCCGAAACGCCCCACTTTTCTTCGAGCAGCTTCGACAGGTCAGCCGCTTCGAGGACGGTCAGAGCCGACAGTTCTTCAACGATCTTTGCAAGATCAGCCATGTTCATTCTCCATCAGAACCGGGATGTCCCGGTAGTAAGTTTAAAGGGTTAGTTCGAAATCACGCTGCTTCTTTGGCGGCATATGCGCCAAAAACCCGCGCCAACTGGCCCGCCGGAGCTGCGGCAATCTGCGCAACCTTGGTGGCCGGAGCCTGCACCAGACCGATGATCTTGGCGCGGAGCTCGTCGAGCGAGGGAAGCGAAGCAAGCGCTTTGACGCCATTCACGTCGAGGACCACGTCGCCCATGCCGCCACCAACGATTTCAAGTTTGTCGTTGGTCTTGGCAAATTCCACGGCGATCTTCGCAGCCGAGACCGGATCGGTCGAGGTTGCGAGGGCCGTGGGACCGGTCAGCAGTTCGCCGATACCGGTGTAGGACGTGCCATCGAGCGCGATTTTGGCAAGACGGTTCTTCGTGACGCGAAAGTCGGCCCCTGCGTCGCGCATTTGCTGGCGCAGCACCGTCGACTGAGCGACGGTCATGCCGAGGTTGCGGACGACCACAACCGAGGCAGCTGATGCCAGCGTAGCGTTCAGCGAGGATACGGCTTCGGCCTTTTCCGTACGATCCATGCCTATACTCCACTCATCTGCCCGGATGCGCATACGCCGAAACGCACGCACCGCCGGGCGGCTAACACACGCAAAGACAGACGCGAGCCAAGGCTCGCCTGCATTTGCGCAACGATGTCCGATGGGGTCGGTCAAGACGCGTCGCCTGAATACAGGCGGGCGACCGAAAAAGACTGTTCCCCGTCTCGGCTGGAAATTAAGAAGGGCAAATCCCCTTCACCAACTGTCTCGGACGGAATTGCCGCAGGCGGACCCGTGGCAACACGGGGGCGCTAATAGCGTTGATGGGCGCAGAGTCAAGGCCGATCGCGGGATTTCGGTCGCGTTCCGGCTTGGCGAGCCTTGTCGCGATCGACTAAAACCCCGGGCATGATACGGATCCGACAATCGACACCCGCCGAAGGTGAACGCGCCGTCGAGATATGGCGCGACGCCGTCGATGCGACGCACGACTTCCTGACGGCCGAAGATCGCGCCGCAATCGAGGCCGAAGTCCAATCCTTCCTGCCCGCGGCGCCGCTCTGGCTGGCGGTCGATGCCGATAACCGACCGATCGGTTTCATGCTGCTCGATGGGTCGAGCATGGAGGCGTTGTTCATCGACCCCGTATATCGCGCAGCCGGCGCCGGGCGCGCGCTGGTCGCGCATGCGCTGGAAAGCTATCCGATACTCACGACCGAAGTGAACGAGCAGAACAAGCAGGCCGTCGGTTTCTATGAGCGCCTGGGTTTCGTGCCGACCGGCCGATCGGAGCGCGATGGCCAAGGCCGCCCCTATCCGCTGATTCACTTGCGCTTGGCGCCGCAAAGCTGACCGCCCCGCATTTCCGTCGAGAATTTTTCCTATAGACCCTTGCACATTCTATCTTAAGATATATCTTAGACGCATCTAGAATCACTCTAAGGAATGAAAAATGATATTCTATGCGAAAATGGATGGCCGCGGTTGCGGCGGGCGGCATGCAATGCATCGCGGCGGACGCGGCTTTGGCCATGGCTTCGGGCATGGCTTCGGCGGCGGTGGCCGTCGTGGCGGCGGCCGGGGCGAGCGCGGCGAGCGTCGGCGCATGTTCGACGGCGGCGAGCTGCGGCTCGTGCTCCTGAAGCTGATCGCCGACGAACCGCGCCACGGCTACGACCTGATCCGCCACATCGAGGAACTCACCGGCGGCAGCTATGCGCCGAGCCCCGGCGTCATCTATCCGACGCTGACGATGCTCGACGACATGGGCCTGATCGAAGCGCAAGAGAGCGACGGCGCGAAAAAGCTGTTCGCGATCACCGATGCGGGACGCGCCGAACTTGACGCCAATAGCGAGATCGTCGAAGCCGCCCTCGCCCGCCTGACCGCGGTCGGCGAAGAAACGCAGCGCACGGACTCGGCGTCGGTACGCCGCGCTATGGGCAATCTGCGCCAGGTGCTGATGAACCGGCTCGGCGACCGCGACTTGAGCAATGCCGCGCTGCACGACATCGTCGCGCTGATCGACGAGGCGGCGCAAAAGATCGAGCGGCTGTGATGCGCAGCGCGATCGCCAGCGTGCCCACGAGCCACGCGAGCAAATATCTGCAACAGCTGTGCAAGCACTGGCAACATAATCTCGCGGTCGACTTCACCCCCGACCGCGGCACCGTGACCTTCCCCAAGGACGCGCGCGGCGCGACATGGACCGGCGATGCGCTGGTGACGTTCGATGCCGGAGCCGACGCACTGTCGGCCCGCATCGACGCCAGCAGCGACGAGCATGTGGAGGCGATGAAGGGGGTGGTGGCGCGCCACCTCGACCGCTTTGCCTTTCGCGAGGCGCCGCTGGCGTTCGACTGGCAGACGGTTTGACCCCCTTCCCTTCGTCCATCCCGAACTTCGGGGATCCATAGTGCACTCGGCCGGAAGCACGGCGCATGCCGTCATGGACCCCGGATCAAGTCCGGGGTGGCGATGAGGGAAATGCCGCTTCCACGCACCGGTCCCGTACATATCGTTTTTCGATATTATCGATTGACGATAAGGAAATCCTAATATATCGTTCTTCGATAAGCAAACCATCGGAGAACGATATGCCTGTTCCCAACAACACTCTTCTCGGCGCGACGCGCGGGCTGCTCTGGCTGATCCTCGGATTGATCGTGGCGTCCGCGCTGCTCGTCGTCGGCGTCGCAATCGCGCTGATCGTCGCCTGGCCCGAGGTCATGGAGGGCTTCCGCGGCAGCCCCGAATTCATCGACGTCACCGCGCTGCGCTTCCCTGTCGGCGTACTGATGCTGCTGCTCTTCGCGATCCTCGGTGCCGGAGCCTATATGGTCCGCCAGCTTCAGGCGCTCGTGGCAAGCGCGGCGCGCGACCCCTTCACCCCGGCGAACGCGGCGCGATTGCGCCGTGTCGGATGGGCGCTGGTCGCCGCGCAGTTGCTCGCGATCCCGCTTCAGTGGACTGCCGGCAACATCGCGAAAGCGGGCAGCGACTTGGCCGACATGGGGGGCATTTCGCTCGGTAGCCTGCTCGCGATCCTCCTCGCCTTCGTCCTCGCCGCGGTCTTCGAACAGGGCACAGCGATGCGCGACGAACTGGAAGGGACTGTGTGATGGCGATCGTCGTGAAACTGGACGACCTGCTCCACGCCAAGCGGATGACGCTGACCGACCTGTCCGACCGCATCGGCATCACGCTCGCCAACCTGTCGATCCTCAAGACCGGCAAGGCGAAGGCGATGCGCTTCTCGACGCTCGAGGCGATCTGCACCGAACTGGAATGCCAGCCCGGCGACCTGCTGGCCTTTGAAGCCGACAGCTGAACAGAGCACGGCAAAACTCGGCCCCGCTCCACCTCCCCGGTTGGAGCGGGGCCTTTTCTGTTGCGGAACGCACGAGAGGCATGACACGTTAGAGAGGTGGCGGCCCCTCCGGCTGCCTTTGCTTTGAAAGGAAACTTCGTGTCCGATGCCCAGGGGCTGCTTTGCCCGACCTGCCGCGTGAACCTGACCATGTCGGAACGGCAGGGAATCGAGATCGACTATTGCCCTCAATGCCGCGGCGTCTGGCTCGATCGCGGCGAACTCGACAAGATCATCGAGCGCAGCGAAGCCGCCAGCACCCCCGCGCCCGCGCCCGCGCCGCGCGCATCCGCCCCTCCCCCGCCGCCACAGCAGCAGCCCGAATATCGCGAGCGCGGCTATGACGACCGCCATTATGGCAAGCCGTATAAGAAGAATTACAAGAAGAGCTTCCTGAGCGAGCTCTTCGACTAGGATTAACCGACGACGGCGTGTCGGCGGGCGTAAAGGAAATAGACGACCAGCCCGCCGACATTCCACACGAGGAACCAGAGCTGGGTCTGCGCCGGCAGGCTGAAGAAGAGATAGATACAGCCGAGCACCGCGATGCCGCCGACCACCCACGGCAGCGGCGTGCGGAAAGTGCGCGGCGCGTCGGGGGCGCGGCGGCGCATGATGAGCATGCAGATCGAGACCGCCGTGAACGCGGCAAGCGTACCGGCATTGGCGAGCGCGGCGAGTTCGCCGAGCGGGATGAAGCCCGCGAGCACCGCGACGACGAGCGCGGTGAAGATCGTAATGCGCACCGGAGTGCCGCGCGACGACAGCTTGGCGAGGCTCGCGGGCAGCAACCCATCGCGCGCCATCGTGAAGAAGATGCGGCTCTGCCCGTAGAAAAAGGCGAGAATTACCGTGGGTAGCGCGATGATCGCCGACACGGCGAGATATTGCGCCGCGAGCGGGCTGCCAAGTTCGCGCAGGATCAAGGCCAGCGGTTCGGGGCTGTTCGCGAAACGCGTGTAAGTGATCGCGCCCACCGCGGCGACCGCGACGGCGATGTAGATGATCACGCAGGCGAACATCGACCCGACGATCCCGATCTTGAGATCGCGGTCGGGATTGCGCGTTTCCTCGGCGGCGGTCGCGATCGCATCGAAGCCGTAGAAGGCGAAAAAGATGATCGCCGCCGCGGCCATCACGCCGCGTTCGACGCCATCGGGGCCCATATGTTTGGCAAAACCATAGGGGCTGAAGGGTTCGAGATTGGCGGCGTTGAAGGCAGGCAGTGCAACCGCGACGAACACGATCAGCGCGACGATCTTCACCAGCACGAGGATCGCGTTGAGCGTTGCGCTTTCGCGTGTGCCGACGAGGAGCAACCCCGCGACCACCGCGATGATTGCGATCGCCGGCAGGTTGACGATACCGCCGAGTTCAGGCCCCTGCATCAGCGTCATCGGGAAGCCCGCCCACGCCTGTAGCAAGGGCGCGGCATAGCCCGACCAGCCGACCGCGACCGCGCTTACGACAAGCGAATATTCGAGGATCAGGCTCCACCCGACAATCCAGGCGAGCAATTCGCCGATCACGACGTAGGAGTAGGTGTAAGCGCTGCCCGAAGCCGGGATCATCGTCGCCATTTCGGCGTAGGCGAGCGCCGCGCAGGCGCAGATCAGCCCCGCGATACCGAAAGACAGGATCACCGCGGGGCCCGCCTTGTCGGCGCCGACGCCGATGAGGGTCAGGATGCCGGTGCCGACGATCGCCCCGACGCCGAGCGCGATCAGGTGCGGCCAGCCCAGCGTCCGCGCCAGTGCCTGCTCGCCCTCCCGCCGTTCCGGAACGATCGGTTTACGGCGGAACAGGCTGTCGGTCATGCGGTAGGCTCCCCTTGGAGTGTTATGGTGTGCTTTGCGCTGCTTGTAAGGTCGCTGGGTAACAGCGCAACCCTCGTCCATGGCGCAGAACTACAGCAGCGCCTCGATCGCCTCGGCGAGTTTCGCGTCGCGCTCCGACAGCCCGTCGGCGTCGTGCGTCGTGAGCAAAATATCGACGCGACTATAGACGTTCGACCATTCAGGGTGATGGTCCATCTTCTCGGCGATGATCGCGACGCTCGTCATGAAACCGAACGCCTGCGCGAAATCGGCGAATTTGAATTGCCGCGTGATCGCGTCGCGCCCGGGCTCGTGCGTCCATTCGGGAAAGCGGGCGAGGAGCGCGCTGCGCGCTGCATCGTCGAGTTTCTGCACCATCTTCTTTCTCCCGCTGGTCAATGTGTCGCGCTCGCCATAAGGAAGGGTACGATGAGCGACAAGCCTGCCCTTCCCGATTTGCCTGTTGGATGGACCGGCGGCGCGCCCGACGCCGATGCGTTGTTTACGATGGCCGAAGCGGCGCTGGCGACGATGCCCGCGATGTTTGCCCCGCATATCGAGGGGGTGGTCGTCTCGATCGAGGAATTCGCCGACGACGAGACGCTCGCCTCGCTTGACATCGAGCATCCTCATGAACTCACTGGCCTCTACGAAGGCCGCCCGCTGACCGAGCGGAGCATCGGCGAAAGCGGCGGCATGCCCGACCGCGTCACGCTCTATCGCATCCCGATCCTCGTCGAATGGATCGAGACCGGCGAGCGGCTCGACACGCTGGTGCGGCATGTGCTGATCCACGAGATCGGCCATCATTTCGGCTTTTCGGACGACGATATGCACGCGCTCGAGGATATGGCGTGACCGAATTGCTGCGGCTCGACGCCGTCGCGTGCATCCGCGGCGACCGGCTGCTGTTCGAGAATTTGTCATTGGTGCTGAGCCGCGGCGACGCGCTGTGGCTGCGCGGTCCCAATGGCGCGGGCAAGTCGAGCCTGATCCGGCTGGCCGCGGGGTTGCTGCGCGCCGCCGCGGGGACCGTCGAGCGCCGCCAGCGGATCGCACTGATCGACGAAGCATCGGCGCTCGATGCCGAACTGCCGCTGCGCCGCGCACTCGATTTCTGGGCGCGGGTCGACACTGTCGACGGGCATGCGGTCGACCGCGCGATGGACGAGATGGCGCTGGCGCCGCTCGCCGAGGTTCCGGTATCGATGCTCTCGACCGGGCAGCGCAAGCGCGCCGCGATGGTGCGTGTAATCGCGAGCGGTGCGCCGATCTGGCTGCTCGACGAGCCAGCGAACGGCATGGACGATGCGGCGCAGACACGGCTGGTCGCTGCCATCGCAAAGCATCGGAGCAACGGCGGCGCGGTGCTGCTCGCGTCGCACTTTGCGCTCGGCATCCCCGATCTGGCCGAGCTCGACATGGGCGCGCTCGCATGACCGCGCTCATCGCCCTCTTCTGGCGCGACCTGCGCCGCGCATGGGGCAGCGGAGCGCTGTGGTTGCCGGTGCTGTTCTTCCTGCTCGTCGCGACCGCCTTCCCCTTTGCCGTTGGCCCCGATGCGCCGTTGCTGCGCCGCGCTGGCGGCGGGATGGTGTGGGTTGCGGCGCTGCTCGCGGCGCTGCTGCCGATCGACCGGTTGGTGCGCCCCGACAAGGATGCGGGTGTGCTCGATCAGCTGGCGGTGCGCGGCTTCGCAGACGAAGTGGTCGCCGCGGTGAAGATCACGGCGCATGCGATCGGTTTCGGGCTGCCGCTGATGATCGCCCTCTTGCCCGCGTCGGCGCTGCTGGCGCAGGACGCGCCGCGGGTCGAACTGCTCGCGACCGGGATTGCCATCGCCATTCCGGCGCTTGCCTCGCTGGCGGTATTAAGCGCCGCGTTGACCGCGAATCACAAGGGCGGCAGCGCGATCGGCGGGCTGCTCGTTCTGCCGCTTGCGGTGCCGATGCTGATCTTCGGCGCAGGCATGCTCGACCCGTCGGGGCGCGGGGCGATCAAGCTGCTGGCGGCGACAAGCTTGTTGCTGACCGTGATCGGGCCGTTCGCGGCGGGTGCCGCGCTCCGAGGGCTGCGCGAGTGACGCGGCAATCGCTTGCGCATATTGCGCTGGTGGTGCGCGATTATGATGAGGCGATCGACTTTTACGTCGGGACCTTGGGCTTCACGCTCATCGCCGACGACTACCAACCGGCGCAGGAAAAACGCTGGGTGCTTGTCGCGCCGCCTGGCAATCCGCCGGGTGGAGCAACGATCCTTCTGGCGCGCGCCGCCAATGAAGAACAGGCGAAGTTCATCGGCGATCAGGCGGGCGGGCGCGTCTTCCTGTTCCTGCAGACCGATGATTTCTGGCGCGACTATCAGCGCTTGCTCGACAAGGGCGTGCGGATCGAGCGCGAGCCGCTGGAGGCCGACTATGGTACCGTCGCGGTGTTCCTCGACCTCTATGGCAACAAGTGGGATCTGATCCAGTTCGCCCCGGCGACCCGCCCATAAGAAAAGGGCCGGAGTTTCCTCCGGCCCTTCCCTAAATCATGTGCGCTTCGATCAGGCGCCGGTCACGTCGGCCGTATCGACCTTCACGCCGGGGCCCATCGACGACGACAGCGCGATCTTGCGGACGTACTTGCCCTTCGCGCCGGCCGGCTTGGCCTTGACGATCGCGTCGACGAAAGCGTCGAAGTTCTGGCGGAGCTTTTCCTCGCCGAACGACAGCTTGCCCAGACCGGCGTGGATGATGCCGACCTTTTCGACGCGGAATTCGATCTGACCGCCCTTGGCGGCCTTCACGGCTTCGGCGACGTTCGGGGTCACGGTACCCAGCTTCGGGTTCGGCATCAGGCCCTTCGGACCCAGCGTCTTGCCGAGGCGGCCGACGATGCCCATCATGTCCGGCGTCGCGATGACGCGGCCATAGTCGAGGTTACCCGCGAGCATGTCTTCCATCAGGTCTTCGGCACCGACCTTGTCGGCGCCGGCGGCCAGCGCCTTGTCGGCATTGTCGCCGCGCGCGAACACGGCAACCTTGACGTCCTTGCCGGTTCCGGCGGGCAGCGTCACGACGCCGCGGACCATCTGGTCGGCGTGGCGCGGATCGACACCCAGATTCATCGCGATTTCGAGCGTTTCGTCGAACTTGGCCGAGGCCAGCTCGCGAACGGTCTTCAGCGCTTCGTCGACGGTGTGCAGCTTCAGCGCATCAACCTTGCCCTCGAGGGCTTTCTGCTTCTTGGTCAGCTTTGCCATCGGTTCAGCCCTCCGTCACTTCGAGGCCCATCGAGCGCGCGCTGCCCTCGATGATCTTCGTCGCTTGTTCGATGTCGTTCGCGTTGAGATCCTTCATCTTGATCTCAGCAATTTCGGCGAGCTTCGAGCGCGCGATCTTGCCACCGCTGATCTTGCCCGGCTCCTTCGAACCCGCCTTCAGGTTCGCGGCCTTCTTGATCAGATAGGTTGCCGGCGGCGTCTTCGTCACGAACGAAAAGCTCTTGTCGGCAAAGACGGTGATGATCGTCGGGGTCGGGGTGCCTTTTTCCAGGGAATCGGTTGCGGCGTTGAACGCCTTGCAGAATTCCATGATGTTGACGCCGCGCTGACCGAGCGCCGGCCCAAGCGGCGGCGACGGGTTGGCGGTGCCGGCGGGCACCTGCAGCTTGATGTAGCCGCTAATCTTCTTAGCCATGATGGCCTCCTGTCTTTCTGTCGGTCCGCCACTAAGGGCAAACCTCAAAATTAGCGGTCGAACAGAAGGGCATCACCCCTTCCTCCCGCGCGGAATCACGCCCTTATCTGACGCGAAGCGGCGCGCATAAGCGCAAACGCCGCAGAAAACAAGCCTTATGCCGAGGGATCGTAGCGGATCAGTCCTTCCTGCACCGCCGAGGCGATCAGTGTGCCGTCGCGGCGATAGATGCGCCCGCGGTTGATCCCGCGCCCGCCGCCGCTCCAGTCGCTGTCCATGACATAGACGAACCATTCGTCGACGCGAATCTCGTCATGGAACCACATCGCATGGTCGAGGCTGGTCGAAAACAGGCCGGGCGTGTCCCACGTCATCGCGTGCGGCATCAACGTCGTCGAAAGCAGCCCCATGTCGGAGGCATAGGCGAGCAGCGCGCGGTGGATCAGCGGATCGTCGCCGACGGGCGACGAAATGCGGAACCATTCATATTGCATCGTCGCCTTTTCGGACGGCGGCGGGCGGAAGGCGCGGACCTCGAACGGGTGCATGCGCGCCATATGCTCGATGCGCCGGTCGCTGATCTTGGGATCGACCGCGATAAAATCGGCGAAGTCCCAGCATTCCTCGGGCGGCAATATGCCCGTCATCGGGATCTGGTGCGAAAGCCCCTTCTCAGGCGCCTGGAACGATGCGGTGAGGTTGAAGATCACCTTGCCGTCCTGGCGCACGACGACGCGGCGGTTGGCAAAGCTGCGCCCGTCGAAGTCGCGGTGGACGCGGAAATGGAGCGGTTTCGCTTCATCGCCGCCGCGCAGGAAATAGGCGTGGAGCGAATGGACGGATTTGCCCGGATCGACGGTGCGCGCCGCGGCGACCATCGCCTGCGCGATCACCTGTCCGCCGAAAATGCGCTGGCGGCGCGGCTTGGTGAAGGCGGGGTAAGTGAATTCGTCGGGCTCGTCCGCCGCTTCGAGATCGAAGAGGTGGACGATATGCCGGACGAGCCGTTCGCGATCGACGCTGGCGTAGATTTCGCGCGCATGGTCGGCGCGAGCCTGCATCTCTTCGGGAGTGAGGCTCATGGCGCGTTCCATTCAGCGGATTTCGCGCGCGCCGTCAAAGGCGCGCCGCGATGTTATTTGAAGCGTTCGACCTGTTCGAAGTCGAGTTCGACCGGGGTGGCGCGACCGAAGATCGAGACCGACACCTTGACGCGCGCCTTTTCGAAATCGAGTTCCTCGACCAGCCCGTTGAAGCTGGCGAAGGGACCGTCGAGCACCTTGACCTGATCGCCGATTTCGTAGTCGACGCGGATTTCCTGCTTCGGACGGGCCGCGGCCTCTTCCTTGCTGTTCAGGATGCGCGCGGCTTCGGCTTCGCTGATCGCCTGCGGCTTGCCCATCGAGCCGAGGAAGCCGGTGACCTTCGGCGTGTTCTTGACGAGGTGATAGACATCGTCGGTCATCGTCAGCTTGGCGAGGACGTAGCCCGGGAAGAACTTGCGTTCGGCCTGAACCTTCTTGCCGCGCTTCACCTCGGTGACGGTTTCGACCGGCACTTCGACCGCTTCGACGAAATCGGTCAGGCCCATGCGTTCGGCTTCCGAAAGCACCGAATCGCGAACCTTGTTCTCGAAACCCGAATAGGCGTGAATGATGTACCAGCGCGCCATGTGTATCCGTATCCTGTCCCTGTAACCGCGGGCGTTAGCGCGCGAGCGACGTCAGCCAGCTGACGATCGCGTTGAAAACCGTGTCGACGCCGAAAAAGAACAGCGAAAGGATCGTCGTCATGATGATCACCATGATCGTCGTCTGTACCGTTTCGCGGCTGGTGGGCCACACGATCTTGCGGGCTTCGGCGCGTACCTGATTGATGAACTCAGCCGGGCTGGTCTTCGCCATGTCGATCGTCCTGTCTTTTTGCGTCAATGATCCGGGCCAGATGGGTTGCCGCCCCCCACGCGTCAAGCGCGCTTGGGGCAATAGTCCGCCCACCCTCCCCGAGCAAATCGGCGAAAGGCGGAAGGAAAACGGCGCATCTGTCCGAATGAAAGCGGCCTTTACTTGCGCGATGCGGCGATTGCAAGTCAAAGGCGGGCAAGCGCGCGCTGCATCCAGAGCAGCAGCCCGGCCATGACAATCCAGCTGACCGTCGGCTGGAGTGCGAACAGCAGGTGCAGTTCGCGGGCGGCCGCCCCGCCGTTCCGCGGGTCGAAACCGACAAGGTCGAGCAGAAGATAGCTGACCGCGATCGCGGCGGCGACGCCGAACTTCTGCATCAGGTTCAATAGCGCGAAGAGAAAGGCCGACCGATTGCGGCCGCAGCGGCGGGCGTCCTGCGGGATCAGGTCGGCGAGCATCGAATAAGTGAAGAGCAATCCCACGAACCCCGTCCCGAGCATCAGCGAGAAACCCACCGCCTGCCCCAGACCCTGCGGCTGCCGGAACAAGGTCGCAACGAGCAGGCTGGAAATCAGGAGTCCCATTGCGATCATCATCGGCGGCTTGCCGAAACGGCGTGCGAGGAAGGTCCAGACGGGCGACGCGAAAGCCCCGCCAATGAAGCTGGCGAAGAGCAGCACCGCGCTCTGCGCGTCGAGATCGAGCACCGCGGCGGCGAAGAAGACGAAGAGCGAGGTCAGCGATCCGAAGGCGAAGCTGTTGAGGAACTGCACGCCCAGCAGCAGCATCAGCGGCGGGAAAGACAGCGAGGCGCGGATCTCGTGCCGCCAGCCGATGCCGGGTTCGGCCACGACCGCGCGCGGCGGGACGCGGCGGATTGCGAAGAGTGCGATCGGGACCATCAGCAGGAAAAGGCTGGCATAGGCCATGATCCGCCCCTGCAGGCTGATCCCCGGAATCAGGAGCTGCGCCGCCGCGGGGGCGGCAAAAGCGAGGATCAGCGCGATCTTCGCGAACCAGTCGCGCATCCCATAGAGAAGCGCGCTGTCGGCCGGCGAGCGCACGAGTGCAGACCCCCACGATAGCTGCGCAACCTCATAGAGGCTGTAGCTCGAATAAAAGAAGATCATCATCACGAAGAGCGCCGCGAAGGGCAGCCGGTCGCCGACGGTCACCAGGGCGAGCAGCAGCAGCGCCAGGGGTATGATCGCGAGCATCATCCAGCGCCGGTGCGCGCCGAGCCCGGTGCGCACGCGGTCGACCATCGTACCGATCAGCGGATCGACGACGCCGTCCCATATCGTCGTGAGCGAGAAGAGCAGCCCGACCAGCGCCACCGAAATGATGCCGCCCTCGGCGATATAGGGCGGCAGGTAAACGCTGAACGGCAGACCGAGGATCACCGTCGGTCCTGCCGTCGCAGCATAGGCGACGACCGTCCGCGGCCGCAATGCCGGGGTTTCGTCGGCGTGGACGGCCGAAGGCAAGGCAGTACTGGCCAAGGCGCGATGCTCCCGAAACAGGAGATGCCAAGCTTTCAGTTATTGACAATCATGTCAACAGGTCGCGGCAGCCGGCAGAGCCGCGCTAGCGGATATTGAAATGGGAGAGGAAAGGCTGGAGCCGCCAGTCGATTTCTTCCGGGTCGAGCCATTCGTCCTCGATCCCCATCAGCGTACTGAGCATGGAATCGCCGACGACGATATCGAAAAACAGCCGCGCGGCCGCCTCCGGACGATCGATGTCGGCCTTGCCGGTCGCCGCCCATTCCGCGAACAGCTCGATCAGCTCCTCCAGCGCGGGCACATGCAGGTCGCGGTAAATCTGCATCGCGAATTCGTGGTCGCGCAGGCTCTCGGATATCAACATGCGCATCAGGGCAACGGCGTGCGGCGATTCCATCAGCTCGCTTTGGCGATGCGCATAGCTCTTCAGGATTTCGACGGTCGACAGCCCCCGCGTCGCGTCGTCGTCGAGCGACCGCAGCATCGCTTCGTCGCACCAGCGCGTCGCGATCGCGCGAAGCAGCCCCTGCTTGTTGCCGAACAATTCATAGAGCGTCGCAAGCGAGCCGCCCGAACGCCTGACGATTTCCGCGAGGCTCGTGCGCTCGTACCCCTGTTCGAGGAACAGCGCCTCGGCGGCATCGAGGATCGCGCCCTGCCGCCGTTCGCGTGGTGATAGCCTATCCATTTGACATAAGGCCGATTCCGAGATGCTCAATTTTTATCCCCCTCCCTTGCGCTTTTTTGTAATTTATATTACAGGGCGCCTCAACGCAAGCTTTCGCGTATAAACAAATCCCGCACAACTGCGATTTTTTCAGGGGTCCATATGAGTCGCGTACGTCCTCTTGCAAGCGCCGCCGGCGCTGCGCTGGCGCTTTTGCTGGCCTCCTGCTCCTCCGAAGCGCCGCCGGCACCGCCGCCGCCCGAAGTCAATATCGTGACGATCCGTACCCAAGCGGTGCCGAACGTCATCGAGTTGCCCGGCCGTGTCCAGGCGTACCGCACGTCCGAAGTGCGCGCGCGCGTCGACGGCATCGTCGAACGGCGCCTGTTCAACGAAGGCAGCTTCGTGCGCGCCGGGGCGGCCCTGTTCCGCATCGATCCGCGCCAGCTGACCGCCACAGCCAACGCGGCGCGCGCGCAGCTCGCCCGTGCGCAGGCGACCGCCGCCAATGCGCGGCAGGTCGTGGGCCGCTACCAACCGCTGCTCGCCGACCAGGCGATCGGCAAGCAGGAATATGACGCCGCCGTCGCCGCGCAGCGCACTGCCGAGGCCGATGTACAGCAGGCGCAGGCCAATCTGGAATCGGCACGCCTCAATCTTGGCTATTCGATGGTCACCGCCCCGATTTCGGGCCGCGCGCGGCGCGCCGAAGTGACCGAGGGCGCGCTCGTCAGCGCCGGCCAGGGCACGCTCCTGACGACGATCGAACAGATCGACCGTGTCTATGTCAATTTCGGGCAGTCGAGTTCGGATCTGCTCGCGACGCGCCGCGAGATGGGATCGGGCAAGGTCAGCGTGCCGCAACTCGAGCGCGTCGAAGTCCAGCTGATCCTCGAGGACGGCACCGCCTTTCCGGTCGTCGGCCACCTCGACTTCCTCGACCTGTCGATCGACGAGGCGACGGGCACGGCCGCGCTGCGCGCCGAGTTCCCGAACCCAAATTCGGCGTTACTGCCCGGCCAGTTCGTGCGCGCGCGCATCTTTGCGGGCAACCGCGCCGACGGCATGCTGATCCCGCAGCGCGCGGTCAAGCTGGCGGCCGATACCGCGAGCGTGATGGTGCTCGACGCCAAGAATATCGCGACACCGCGCCCGGTGAAGCTCGGCACGATGGTCGCGGGCCAGTGGGCGATCCTCGACGGGCTGAAACCCGGCGACCGGGTGATCGTCGACGGGCTGCAGAAGGTGCAGCCAGGGCAGCCGGTGCGCGTTGCGCAGCCCAAGGGAACGGCCTCGACCCCCGCGGCAAAGCGTTGATCTGACATGACCCCCCGCTTTTTCATCGACCGGCCCATCTTTTCCTGGGTCATCGCCATCGGTATCCTGCTGTCGGGCATCATCGCCCTGCGCGGGCTTCCCGTAGAGCAATATCCGACGGTCGCGCCACCATCGCTGACGATCGGCGTCACCTATCCGGGAGCCGACGCTAAGACGCTCGAGCAGAATGTCACGCAGGTCATCGAGCAGGAACTGAACGGGGTCGAGGGCTTCCTCTACATGGCCTCGACCAGCGAATCGAACGGCACCGCATCGATCAACCTGACCTTCGAGGCGGGGACCGACATCGATAATGCGCAGATGGAGGTGCAGAACCGCCTGCGCCGCGTCGAGCAGCGCCTGCCCGAGGATGTGCGCCGTCAGGGCATTTCGGTCACCGAGGCCAATTCGGGCTTCCTGCTGATCGTCGCGATCACGTCAAAGAGCGGCAACACCGACCCGATGGAGATCAACAACTTCGCCAACACGCGCGTGCTCGACGAGCTGCGCCGCGTGAACGGCGTCGGCAACGTCCAGGCCTTCGCGCCCGAATATGCGATGCGCATCTGGCTCGACCCGCAAAAGCTGGCGTCGCACAATCTGTCGCCGGCGGAGGCGCTCGGCGCGGTGCAGGAACAGAACAGCCAGACGCCGGGTGGCCAGCTCGGCGACCAGCCGCTCGCCAAGGGCGCGCAGCTCAACGCCGTCATCACGACGCAGGGCCGCTTTACCAAGCCCGAGCAGTTCGAGAGCATCATCCTACGCGCGAACCCCGACGGGTCGGCGGTCACGCTGGGCGACGTCGGTCGCGTCGAGCTGGGCGCGGCGAGCTATCTCTTCTCGTCCGAACTCAACGGCAAGCCGATGGCGGGTCTGGCGGTCCAGCTGACCCCCGGTGCCAATGCGCTGTCGACGGCGACAGGCATCCGCGAGCGAATGGACGCGCTGTCGAAGGGCTTCCCGCCCGACGTGACCTGGTCGATCCCGTACGACACCACGCCCTTCATCAGCCTGTCGATCGAAGAGGTGGTGAAGACGCTGGGCGAGGCGATGCTGCTCGTCTTCCTCGTCATGTTCCTGTTCCTCCAGAACTGGCGCGCGACCGTCATCCCCACCGTCGTCGTTCCAATCGCGCTCGCGGGCGCATGCCTTGGCCTGTGGATGTTCGGCTTTTCGATCAACGTGCTGACGCTGTTCGGCATGGTGCTGGCGATCGGCATCCTTGTCGACGACGCGATCGTCGTGATCGAGAATGTCGAGCGCATCATGAACGAGGAGCATCTGTCGCCCTATGATGCGACGGTGAAGGCGATGAGCCAGATCACCTCGGCGATCGTCGGCATCACGCTGGTGCTGATCGCGGTGTTCATCCCGATGGCGTTCTTCCCCGGGTCGACCGGCGGCATTTATCGCCAATTCTCTATGACGCTCGCGATCTCGATCGCCTTCTCGGCGCTGCTCGCGCTCACGCTGACGCCTGCGCTCTGCGCGACGCTGCTGAAGCCGCACGACCAGACCGAGCGCAAGGGCCGCATCGGCGCGTTCTTCGACCGGTTCTTCGGCGGGTTCAACCGCTGGTTCGGAAGCACGACCGACCGCTATCAGGGCGGCGTCGGCAAGATGCTCGCGACGCCGCTGCGCTGGCTTGGCGTGTTCGTGGCGATGGTCGCGATCACCGCATTGCTCTTCACCCGCCTGCCGGGCTCTTTTCTGCCGCAGGAAGACCAAGGCTATCTGGTCACCGTGATCCAGGCACCCCCGGGCGCCACGACGCAGCGCACCAACGAGGCGACCAAACAGGTGAAGGCCTTCTTCGCCGAACAGCCGCAGGTCGCCAATATCGTGTCGGTCAACGGCTTCAGCTTCTTTGGGCAGGGCCAGGCGAACGCGATCATGTTCACCCCGCTGAAGCCGTGGGACGAGCGCAAGGGCGACGGCGACAGCGCCGACGCGATCGCGGGCAAGGCGATGGGTGCCTATGCGAACATCAAGGAGGCCTTCGCCTTCTCGCTAAGCCCGCCGTCGATCCCCGAACTCGGCACGTCGAGCGGCTTCACCTTCAAGCTGCAGGACCGCGGCGGCAACGGGCGCGACGCGCTGATCGGCGCGCGCAACCAGATGCTGGGTGGCGCGATGCAGAGCAAGCTTCTTGCCAACGTCCGCCCGGAGGGTCAGGAAGATGCGCCGGTGCTGAAGGTCGACATCGACCGCATCCAGGCGCGCGCGCTTGGGCTGTCGATCGGCGACGTCAATGCGACGCTCGCGATCAGCTTTGGTAGCGCCTACGCCAACGACTTCACCCGCGAAGGCCGCGTGCTGCGCGTTCTGCTGCAGGCCGACGCCGCGAGCCGCATGACCCCGCAGGACGTACTCGACCTGCGCGTGCGCAGCGCGGCGGGGAACATGGTACCTTTCGGATCGTTCAGCACCGCTGAATGGTCGGCCGAAGCCCCGCAGCTCCAGCGCTATAACGGCTATCCCGCGATGACGATTTCGGGCGAGCCCGCGCCCGGCCAGTCGACCGGCGAGGCGATGGCCGAGATGGAGCGGCTGGCGCAGACGCTGCCCGCCGGCTTCTCCTTCGAATGGACGGGTATCTCCTATGAAGAGAAGCAATCGGCGGGCCAGATCGGCATGCTGCTCGGCCTGTCGCTCGTCGTCGTCTTCCTGCTGCTCGCGGCGCTTTACGAAAGCTGGTCAGTGCCCGTCGCGGTGCTGCTAGTCGTGCCGCTCGGCGTGCTCGGCGCGGTGCTCTTTTCGATGCTACGCGGACTGTCGGCCGACATTTATTTCAACGTCGGCCTGATCACGATCATTGGGCTCGCGGCGAAGAATGCGATCCTTATCGTGGAGTTCGCCATCGAGCAGGAAGCCGAGGGCAAGTCGACGCTCGACGCGGTGATGGAAGCGGTGAAGCTGCGTCTGCGGCCGATCATCATGACCAGCCTGGCCTTCATCCTGGGCATGGTGCCGCTCGTCATCGCAAGCGGTGCCGGCGCCGCCAGCCGCATCGCGGTCGGATCGGGCGTGATGGGCGGAATGATCGCGGCAACCTTGCTGGGCATCTTCTTCATCCCGCTCTTCTATCTATCGGTACGCAAGTGGATCAGCCGCAAGCGGCCGCCCGCCCCTGCCGAAAAAGGACATCATGAGGAACCCGGTCATGCGTAACCTGATTGCGCTGCTCGCAGCGACGACGCTCGCCGGATGCGTCAACATGGCGCCCAGACACGAGCGCCCGGCGCTGCCCACCGCACCCGCCTACCCGGCCGAATTCGCGGGCGACGTGACGCTCGGGCAGCGGGCGACCGAGGTCACCTGGCGGGACTTCTTTGCCGATCCGCAGCTTGAAGTGCTGATCGCGCAGGCGATCGAACGCAACCGCGACCTCGCCGTCGCGGTCGCGCAGATCGAGGAAGCCCGCGGGCTGTACCGTATTCAGGACGCCGACCGCCTGCCGACCGTCGGTGCGAGCGCAGACGCGGCACGCACGCGCGGCCCGTCGCTGACGGGCCCCGGTACCGCCACGACCAACCGCTATTCGGTCGGCGTCGGCGTGACCTCGTTCGAGCTCGATTTCTGGGGGCGCGTCAAGAATCTGTCCGAAGCCGCGCGCAGCCAGTATCTCGCGACCGAGGCGGCCGAGCGTGCGTTCCGGCTTGCGCTGGTCCGCGACGTTGCCTCGTCCTATTTCGCGTCGCGCGGCGCCGACGAACAGATCACGCTCGCCGAAGCCACGGTAACGAGCCGCAAGGAAGGGCTGCGGATCGCCAAGCGCCGCCTCGACGCAGGGGTCACCTCGGCGCTCGACTATCGCCAGTCCGAAACGCTGCTGACGCAGGCCGAGACGCAGCTTGCGAGCCTGAAGCTAGGCAAGGCGCAGGCCGACAATTTCCTCGCCGTGCTGACCGGCGGACCGGTGACCGGTCCCCTGCCCGCGCCGCTGCCGCTCGTCCAGCAGGGTCAGTCGCCAACGCTGACCGCGGGGCTGCCGTCGGACCTGCTCGTCGCGCGGCCCGACGTCGTCGCCGCCGAAGAGCGGCTGCGCGCCGCGCGCGCCAATGTCGGCGCTGCCCGCGCCGCCTTCTTCCCGTCGATCTCACTCACCGGCAACCTTGGATTCGCCTCGGGTTCGCTCGACAATCTGTTCAGCAACGATGGTTTCGGCTGGAGCTTCGGCCCGTCGATCAGCCTGCCGATCTTCGATTTCGGGCGGAACAAGGGCAATCTGACCGTCGCCGAGGCGCGCGAGAATATCGCCGTCGCGACCTATGAACGCACCGTGCAGGGCGCCTTCCGCGAAGTCGCCGACGCGCTTGCGGGACGCCGCTACCTCGCCGAACAGGTCGAGGCGCAGGAACGCGGCACGCTCGCGACGCGGCAGATCGCCGACCTCGCGCGCAAGCGGTATCGCGAAGGCGTTTCGACCTATCTCGAAGTGCTCGACGCCGAACGCAATCTGTTCGCCGCCGAACAGGCGCTGATCGAGCTGCGGCGAGCGCAGGTCGACAATCTCGTGACGCTCTATGTCGCGCTGGGCGGCGGGCTGGTCGAGCGCCGCTGAACCGCGACGCTCGGCCCTTTACCGGGCGACCGCCAATGCGGGCAGGCTCGATCCCGCGCTTGCCAGTTCGCGTTCGGCCTGCGTGAAACCATAAGCCGGAACGATCGCGTCGGCACGGCCAGACACATCGGACCAGCGTGCGACGAGCTGCTCGCCCGCATCCGCCACCGCGCCGACGTAGTGTCCTTCCGACAAGGTCACATCGGCCGTGGCGAAATGTCCCGCTCCGGCGCAAAGGATTGCACGCGTCGGCGCATTCTCGCCGACCAGCGCCAGTAAGCCGGGGCTGACGAGCGCAGGGTCGAGCAGCTCGAGGCTGGCGTCGGCGAGCACACCGTGCGTCATTTGCGTCGCGGCAGTCGGCGCAAGGCTGTTGACGCGGATACCGTATTTCTCGCCCTCGATCGCCAGCGTCTGCATCAGGCCGACGAGCGCCATCTTGGCGGCGCCATAATTGGCCTGCCCGAAATTGCCCCACAGGCCCGATGACGAGGTGGTCATCACGATGCGCCCATATTGCTGCGCGCGCATCACGTCCCACACCGCCTTGCAACAGATTGCGGCGCCCATCAGGTGGACGTCGACGACCAGACGGAAATCGTCGATGCTCATCTTGGCGAAGCTCTTGTCGCGCAGGATGCCCGCGTTGTTGATGAGGATGTCGATGCGGCCCCACGCATCGATCGTATCGCGGACCATCGCATCGACTGCGGTCTCTGCGGTCACCGAAGCCGCGATCGCCAGCGCCTCGCCGCCATTCGCAACAATCTCCGATGCAACCTGCTCGGCAGCAGGCAGCGCGAGGTCGTTCACCACGACGCGGGCGCCCTGTTTTGCGAGGTAGAGCGCATGGGCGCGGCCCAATCCGCCGCCGGCGCCGGTGACGATCGCTACGCGGCCCCGCAGCGGCAAAGTTTCATGTCCCATATCGATCTCCATTTCACTCTCTAGTGAGTTAATATATTGAGCAAGCGAAAGGTGCACGGATGATCCGGTCCGTCCGACTAAGCCTTTTTGCAGATTTGCCGGAAGCCCGCCGCCATGAACGACGCCATACGCGCCTTGATGGCTTCAAAATCTTCGGACTTGCAGACGCCGCCCGACAGCTTGTCGATGCGCCCGGTGCGCGCGAGCGTGACCATCAGCGCGCCGGTGACGAAATGATAGCCCCAGAAGATGTCCTCTTCGGCGCAATCGGGCATCGCCTTTTTCAGAAGCTCGATCAGGCGGAGCACGACAGGGTCGAAATGGCTGTCCATCAGCTCGGCGCCCCATTCGGGGGTGTTGGCGACCTGCGCACCGAGCGCGCCGTAATTCTTCCACCCCTCACCGCCGTGGATATACAGATCGAGGTCGGTGTCGAGGAAGGCGTGCAGCGCGCCCTCGATCGTCGGCTTGCCGCCGCTTGCGCGATCATATTCGTCGAGCGCCTGCATCCGCTTGGTACTCGTCACCACCGCGCGCCGCGCGAAGACGGCGTCGAACAGCTTTTTCTTGTCCTCGAAATAATAGTTGAGCAGCGTGTGGTGGACGCCGACGCGCTTTGCGACATCCTTCAGCGTCACGCCGTGCAGGCCGTGCCGCGAAAACAGCAGTTCGGCCTCGTCGAGGATCTGCTCCATCGTCTCGGCGCGCTGTTCGGCCTTGGTCGATCGCCGACGCGTTTTCGCCTCTTCTGTCACTCGTCCGACTCTCAGTTCCTGTTTCGTTGCCGCCCCTGCCGCAACGTCCCCATGCCGATCAACCCGCGCCATGGTCGTTCCGCAAGCGAATCTTATCGATTTTTCCGGTCGGCGCCAGCGGCATGGCGGAAAGGCGTACGACGGCATCGGGAATCCACCAGGGCGCCACCCGGCCCGCAAGCGGCGCGAGCAGGTCGGCGTCGCTGATGTCGACGCCCGAGCCGAGTTCGACGAGCAGCACCGGCCGCTCACCCCATTTGGGATCCTCGCGGCCGATCACCGCGGCGAGCGACACCTGCGGCAGCGCGCCGACGACCGCCTCGATCTCGGCGGGGTTGATCCACTCGCCCCCCGACTTGATCAGATCCTTGGCCCGGCCCGTGATCGACAGGTTCCCGCGCGCATCGATCCGCGCGAGGTCGCCGGTCGCGAACCAGCCGTCGGCGTCGGTCGCGGACTCCGCTTGCCCGAGATAGCGTTCGACCACCGCCGCCCCGCGAACACACAAATGCCCCTCGGCCCCGCGCTGTTCCGGCAGGGCGATGCCGGCCGCGTCGGTGAGCAGCAGGTCGACGCCGATCGCCGGACGTCCAGACACCGATGCGGTGCGCAGCGGGTCATCCGGCGGCGCAATCGTACCGAGCGGCGACAATTCGGTCATGCCCCAGCTCGTCTGGACAGTGACGCAAAGGCATCGCTCGATGCGCTCCATCAGCGCGGGCGCCATCGGCGCGCCGCCGACGATGACGCGTTTGAGCGAGGGCAGGTCACCGCCCGTCGCCTCGATATGTTCGACAACGCCGAGCCATACCGTGGGAACACCGACGCCGACCGTCACGTCCTCGGTCGAGATCAGCCGCGCGAGGCTCGCGCCGTCGGCCTGCCGGCCGGGAAGCACGAGCTTGCCGCCGACCGCGGGCAACGCGAAGGGCAGGCCCCAGGCATTGGCGTGGAACATCGGCACGACGGCGAGCACGGCATCGCGATGCGTGAAGGCCATCACGTCGGCCTGCAACGCACGCAGCGTGTGCAGAAAACTTGCGCGGTGCGTGTAGGTTACGCCCTTTGGCGCACCCGTCGTTCCCGAGGTGAAGCAAAGGCCGGCAGGCGAACATTCGTCAAAACCGCCCCATGCTGCCCCGCCCGGTGCATCGGCAATCAGCGCCTCGAGCTCGTGGAGCAGCGGCGCGGCGGCGGGCCAACCGACGGCGGGTCCGTCGATCACCAGCACCTGCGCGATCGCGGGAGCACGCTCGACGATCGACCGCGCAAGCGGCAACAGGTCGGCGCTGGCGATCAGCAGCTTCGCGCCCGATTGCACCGCCATCGCCGCGAGTTGCGGCGCGGTGAGGCGCGGATTGAGCGTGTGGCAGACGGCGCCGATCCCCATCGTTGCATACCAGGCCTCGACATGCGCCTGGCTGTTCCAGGCGAGCGTCGCGACGCGATCGCCCTCGCCTACCCCGAAGCCGGCAAGCAGCGACGAGATGGCAAGACTGCGGTCGCGCAGCATCGCATAGCCGACGCGGGCGACGCTCCCGTCCTCGCGTGCGGTGACGACCTCGGCCTCGCCGTGCCAGCGCGCGGCGTGATCGAGGAATTTGTCGAGGGTCAGCGGGTAATCCTGCATCATACCGTGGATCATGGACAGTTCGCGTCCTTCGCGAGGACGGGCGAGACGATCCCCGTATTCCAGTTCCACGGCTGATTGCCCGCGGCGCGGCGGCGGCAAACCGCGGCTTCGTGCAGCGCATACATGCCGGGCATCAGCCGCGCGCCGGGACGCGGCACATCGGCGAAGGCCATGAACGCGGCGTCCTTGCCATAAGGGCGCCAAGCCGCCTGCCCCGCCGCCTCAGGCTTCCCCGTCTTGGCGAAGGAGACCCAATAATCGCCCATCGCGCTGGCGAATTTGCGCTCGGCGACGGTATCGGGGATTTTGGGCCAATAGGGCGGAGTGTCGCCGGCGGTGCCGAATACGAACGGGATTTCGGCGGCGTGGAAGCCATGCAGGCCATATTCGCTCGCGGCGGGATAGCCATGGTCGAAGAGGTAAAGATAGCTCGGCTGACCGAGCGCGGTCTGCTTGATCGCGAGCCGTTCGGACGTCCAGCCGTAAAGCGCATCGCGCGGCGTCGCGAGGATCGTTTCGGCGAGATCCTTTGCGGGATAGAGTTTGAGCCACGCGTCGGCGAGGTCGCCGTATCGTTCGCGGATCGCGGCCTCATACGCAGCGGCATTGGCGGGCACCGGCGGCGCGAGAATGCGCAGCGAACGGATCTCACCGATGTTGAAGCCCGCGATCATCGGCACCGGCGCCTGCTCGCCGCGGTCGAAGATGTCCACGAGCTGGCCGGGCAGGATCTTTCCGTCGACGGTGCCCCACGGGAAGTAACCCGCCTTCGCTGCGCCTTCGGTCAGCGCGACCGGGTCGATCCGGCGCAGCGCCGCGATATCGGCGGCGCCAAGCGTGGCGGCGACCCTCTCGCCCGTTGCTTCGGCGGCAGGTTCGCCGTGGCGCACTTCCTTGAGCGACGGTGTCGAGATCATATAGGCGCTCTGCGCGATCGCCTTGTGGAACAGGCCGCGCGCCCTTGGCGAAGCCATCAGATACATCACGCTAAGAGCGCCCGCGGACTCGCCCGCGATCGTGATGTTGTTCGCGTCACCGCCGAACGCGCGGATATTCGCCTGCACCCATTCGAGTGCCGCAATCTGGTCGAGCAGACCATAGTTGCCCGACACGCCATCAGGCGATTCCGCGCTGAGGCCCGGATGCGCCATATAGCCGAGGACACCGAGGCGGTAGTTGATCGACACGACGATCGCCCCCCGCGCCGCGAGCTTGGCGCCGTCGTACATGCCTTCGTGGCTGTAGCCGGTGGCGAGCGCGCCGCCGTGGATCCAAACGATCACCGGCGCATCTTTCATGTTTTCGGGCGCCCATATGTTGAGCGTCAGGCAATCCTCCGAAATCTTCGCGGGCGGATTGGCATAGATGTGCACCGCGGTCGGGCGCGGCTGGATGCAGGCGGCGCCGAAGCTCTGCGCCTTGCGGACACCTTGCCATGTGGGCAGCGGCTGCGGCGCTTTCCAGCGCAGTGGCCTGACGGGCGGCTGTGCAAAGGGAATGCCCTTGAACTCGCGGACCTTGCCGACGCTCTTGCCCTCGAGCGTGCCGGCGGGCGCTTCGACCACCGGGCTCGCGGCGATGGCGGGTGCCGCCATCAGAAGCCCGGCCGCCGATAATGCAGTGCTCAATTTCTTCATGCCGCTAACTCCTGCGGGCCGTCCTCTCGGCGCAGCCGCCGCGCGAGCCAGAGGAAGAGACCGATCGCGATCAGATAAAAGGGCGTCAGCGTGTAGAGCGCCGTTTGCAGCCCGTGGAGGTCGCCCTGCGCCTTGAACCAGTCGCTGGCGAAGCCGACCCATGTCGGCCCCAGCCCCAATCCGATGAAGTTCATGATGAGCAGCAGCAAGGCGCCCGCGAGCACGCGCTGGTTCGGCTTCACTTCTTCCTGGACCAGCGCGACCGAGGCCGAGAGGTAGAAATAGTTGAAGATCATCACGACGGTGAGCAGCGCCAGCGCGAGCGGCCAGCCTGGCGCCCAGACGAATGCGACGTAAAAGGGCATCGCCACCACCAGTGACAACGCAGGCGCAATCGCATAGCCGGCGCGCGATTTGCGGACCATCCGGTCGATCACGCGGCCCGAGACGATCATCCCGCCGCCCATGCCGATCAGCAGCACCAGCGCATACCAGATCGCGACGTCACCCAGTTCCATGCCCTTTTCGCGCATCAGAAACAGAACCGCGAAATTGCCGAGGCCATAGGTAACGAACTGCGTCGCACCGCTGCCCAGCGCCGCGAGCATCAGGATCGGATGTGAGAGGAACATGCGGACCGTTGGCCAAAAGGCCGCCTTTGCGTCGGCGCTTACGGGCGGAGCCGCGACATCGGTCGCGCCGCGCTTGGGCTCGCGCACCGTCAACCAGACCACCAGCGCTGTGACGATCCCGATCGCGCCCACTGCGATGAAGGGAATGCGCCAGCCGAAACGCTCGGCGATCGCTGCGCCGAACGCCACCCCCGCAGCCGCACCGATCGCCGGGCCGAGGTTGAAGATGCCGAGCGCCGCAGCGCGCTTGCCCGGCGGATAGGTATCGGTGATGATCGCATAGGAGGGCGGCACGCCCCCCGCCTCCCCAAAGCCGACGACCATGCGCGCAACGACCAACTGCGTGTAATTAGCAGCCATGCCGCACGCGACGGTCGCGCCGCTCCAGATCGCGCAGGCCGCCGACAGGACGCCGACGCGGCTGGTGCGGTCGGCGAACCAGCCGACGGGGATCGCAATGAAGCAATAGAACATCGCGAAATAGAGCCCGCTGATCAGCCCGAGCTGGCCGTCGCTGATCTGCAACGCATCCTGAATCGGCTTGGCGAGGATCGAGAGCAACTGCCGGTCGAGGAAGTTCAGCACATAGACGAAGCAGAGCATCCCGAGCACGAAGGTGGGGTTACCCCCCGGCCGCGTGGACGCTGCGGCCGGGGAGAGGGAGGCTTCTGCATTCGCCATCGACTTAGAGCCCGTAGCCGAGGCGAATACCGAAGGTGCGCGGACGCATCGTCCCGAAGCGGCTGTTCAGAAAGGCCTCGGGGTGGATGTAGGTGATCGAATGATCGTCGAAGAGATTTTCGACATAGAGCTGCGCCGAGATATCGCCCTTCTTCAAACCAAAGCTGAGGTTGACGTTGCTGTAGGCGTCGGTCTTTCCGAACGTCGCCAGCGGGACGTTCGGCGCGCCCGGGGTGTTCGGAAAGCTGCTGTTATACGCGCCGATATGCTGCGCGTTCACCGCCAGCATCGCGTCGACGTCGGTAGCGAGCTTGAAATTATACGACATATAGGCCGACCCCTGGATCCGCGGCGCCGACAGGCGGTGCCCGAGCACCGCGCCCGAAATCGCCGCCTCGGCGGGCGACAGCTTGGTGATCTTGGAGTCGTTGTAGGCGCCGTTGAAGCCGATCGAGACCCCCGTCGCCGGAACCACATTGACCTCGAACTCGAACCCCTTGCTGCGCGCCGCGCCGATGTTGGTCGCGAACTGAACCGAGTCCGACACGCGGTTCGCCTGCGCCTGAATGTTGCTCCAGTCGATCAGGTAGAAGGCGGCGTTGATGCTGACGCGCCCGCCCAGCCAGCGTCCCTTCGCACCGACCTCATAGCTTTCGAGACTGTCCGAGGTTGCGCCGAAGGGGATGATGATGTCGTTGGCATCGACGACGCTCGCCCGGCCGGCAAAGGCGTTGACGATCGGCGCGCGGAAACCCGTCGAGAAGGTCGCATAGGTGGTCAGGGTCTCGCTCGGCTTGAAGGTCGCGCTCGCCTTCCACGACGGTTTCGACCCCTTCGCTTTCAAGCCGGTGACCGCGGCATAAGGTGTGAACGTCGTGAAATTGACCGGGAGATACGCTCCCGTGGGCCCCTTCAGACCGGCAAGCGCCGCCTGAAGATAGTTGAGATTGAAGAAGCCCGGCGCCGTCGCGAGATAGCCGCCCGCCTCGGTAAAGCCCTGCGCCGACGTCTCGCCATAACGCAAGCCGCCGGTCAGCCAGAAATTGTCCGAGAAGCGATAGGTCAGCTCGCCAAAGCCTGCGAGTTCCTTGCTGAGCGAATGGGTATATTGCTTCTGATAATATTGGTCGGGCAGCCCCGTCATATTGCGCGACTCGAGAAACGCGGGGTTCGACCGGTAGAAATAATCGACGTCGCGGCGGCGATCGAGATAGAAGCCGCCGACGACGAACTGGAATGGCCCGTCGAGCGTCGACGCGAGGCGCGTTTCCTGGACGAAGACCTTGTCATAGCCATCGGCGTCCAGACCGAAGGCGATCGGCGCACCGGCGAAGGAGCCGGGCTGGAACGTACCGGCGAGATCGACGTAGAAGCGCTGGTCGAAATCCGAATAGGTCGACGAACTGGTGAGCTTCGCGAAGTCGAATTCATAGTCGATCGTCGCGTTGGCAATCAGCTGCTTACCGGTGAAGCGGTCGGGCTGGTCCGAGACGCGCTTGTTGCGCCCAAGCGACGGGCTGGTCAGCGAGCTATCCTTGGGATTACTATATTCGTAGGAGCCGAGCAGCTTGATCGAGAGGCGATCGGTCGGGCGCCACAGCAAGGTCGCGCGGCCGCCGTAATCGATCAGCGTGTTCGAATTCTTCACGCCCGTCCCGACATTGTCGAGATAGCCTTCCTCGTCGCGGTAGAAGCCGACGACGCGCAGCGCGAGCTTGTCCTCGACCAACGGCACATTGACCATCGCGTTATAGCGCTGGCGGATCGAATCCGATCCGGTGAGCCCGAGATCGACGAGCGCCGACACATCGAAATCATTGAGGTCGGGGGTCTTCTGAAGAATGCGCATCGCGCCCGACAGCGAGCCCGAGCCGAAGAGCGTGCCCTGCGGCCCGCGCAGGAATTCGACACGCTCGACGTCGAACAAATTGGGGTCGACGACGGTGGTGTTGCCGATCGTTGATACGGGCAGTTCGTCGATATAGATCGCGACCGAGCTTTGCAGATTGGCATTATAGCCGTTGGTCGCGATGCCGCGTGCGGTGAAATTGTTGAAGTTGGCGGTCGGCTTATTGAGCACGACGCCCGGCGTCTCGCGCCCGATGCCTTCATAGCCGACGATGCCCTTTTCGGTCAGCTCTTCCTGCGAAAAGGCCGAGATGCTGATCGGTACATCCTGAATGCGTTCGGCGCGGCGCGTCGCGGTGACGATGATGTCGTTGCCGCCCGGCGCCTCATCGGCCTGCGGCGTTCCGGCAGCATCCTGCGCGGCAGCGCCCGCCGGGATTGCGAAAAGCGCGCCCGCGCATACGGACGCCAACAGCTGAACCCTCATCTTGCCCTCTCCCAAAAGTCGCCGCTCGATCGCCGGCATGGCGCATTCATGACAGCGGTTCGGCGGCGAGTCAACATTCACTCTCACGAGTGTGAATGAAATATGCAGGGTCAGAAGATGTGTTAGGATGCAGAAGATATGCGAGCCCGGCGCCGAAAATCATTCCGGTCCGGGCGCGGGCGTTGCTATGTCCGCGCCGAAACGTGCGGCAACGCGCGCGCCTGCAACCCGGAAAGCCGCAATGACCCAAGAAACCCCCGCCTTGCTCAAGGATATTCTGGGCCCGCAAGCACTGCAGACGATCGGCGATGCGGGGATGGCGGCGTCGTCATGCTTCGATCGTGCCGCCTTTTTGTCCGCTGCGTCGGCCGGGCTCGATACGCTGTCGATCATGGAACGCGTGCGCCATATCGCCGACGCGCTCCGTGCGGCGCTGCCCGGTGATTATGTAGCGGCGCTCGATATCGTCCGCGCGATGGCGCCGCGGCTCACCCATGGGTTTCAGGCAATGGCGGTCACCGAATATGTCGCGCGCTATGGCCTCGATGATTTCGACCGGTCGATGGAAGCACTCGCCGACTTGACACGCTTCGGCTCGGCGGAATTTGCGATCCGCCCGTTTCTGGCGGCGGATATGCCCCGCGCGCTCGCGACGATGATGGGGTGGACGGGCAACGAGGACGAGCATGTACGCCGGCTCGCGAGCGAAGGCGCGCGGCCGCGCTTGCCCTGGGCGGCGCGCGTTCCGGCGCTGAAGGCCGATCCAACGCTGGCGGCGCCGATCCTCGAGGAGTTGAAGGCCGATCCGAGCCTGTACGTCCGCAAATCGGTCGCAAACCATCTGAACGACATTGCCAAGGACCGGCCCGATTGGCTGCTGGAGCGCCTCGCGGAATGGTCGCAGGACGATGCTCGCACGGTATGGATCATCCGCCATGCGCTGCGGACGCTGATCAAGAAGGGCGATCCCCGCGCGCTGGCGTTGATCGGAGTCGGCCATGGTGCGGCGGTAAGCGTGCGGAATTTCGCGATCACCCCGGCGGCTGTCCATCTCGGCGACCGGATTGCCATCACGGCCAACATCGCATCGGCTTCACCCGACAATCAGCGGCTGGTGGTCGATTATCGCATTCATTATGCCCGCGCGGGCGGCAAGAGCGCCGCCAAGGTGTTCAAGCTGAAAACGTTCGAACTCGCGGCGGGGGAGACCGCGTCGCTCGTTATCAGCCAGACAATCCGCGACTTCAGCACCCGCCGCCATCATCCGGGGCGGCACGAAGTCGAGTTGATCGTCAACGGGCAGGTGATGGCAACCGCAGCGTTCGAGATCCTGCCGACGGCCTGATCCCGGCGGGCGGCTTTGCTTATCCCGGTGGCGGCGCGGTGGCCGCGTCGGGCGGCGGGCGCCCTTCCTGAATCGTTGGACGCCCCTCCGGCATCGGCAGGCGCAGGTCGATCCGGCTGCCGTTGATTTCGGTCGTGATGACCGCATTGTCTCCCTCGATACCGATGCGCGTCCGGTCGCCGATCGGGATGTCGCCGATGTCGGGAATATCGAGCGGCTCGACGGGGCCGGTCGGATCGACGACCCTCTTGGGCCGCGGCGCGGCCTTCTTGCCCGATGCCTCGGTCATGAAGTCGCGCCAGATGCGCGCCGGCAAGCCGCCACCCGATATGCCCTGCAGCGGCGTATTGTCGTCGTTGCCGATCCACACGCCGACAACGAGTCCGTTGGCGTAGCCGACGAACAGCGCATCGCGATTGTCCTGGCTGGTGCCGGTCTTGCCGAAATTGGCTTGCGGCAGGCGCGCGGCGCGGCCGGTGCCGCGATTGACCGCGGCACGAAGCATCTGTTCGATGTCCTCATGCTCGCTCGACCCGAAGCTCGACGGGCCCGAGATCAGATTCTCGAACCAGCCTTTTTCGTCGGCCTCGAACGCGTGCGGCTCGACCGGATAGCTGTTCGCCGCGACCGCGGCATAGGCGGCGGTGAGTTCGAGCAACGTCATGCTCGACGTGCCGAGCGCGAGGCTGGGATCGCCCTTCGCCATCGGTGCGGTGACGCCGAGGTCGCGCGCCATATCGATGACCTTGTCGTCGCCGATCTCGCGGAGCAGCCGCACCGCGGCGACATTGCTCGACGAGGCGAAGGCGTCTTCGAGGCTGATTTCCTTCGAATAGGCGCCGCCCGAATTTTTGGGACGATAGGAGCCGGTCTCGATCGCGCTGTTGTCGATCATGTCGTCGGGGTCCCAGCCGGCGCGGAGCGCCGCGAGATAGACGAACAGCTTGAAGGTCGAACCCGGCTGGCGACGCGCCTGCGTCGCGCGGTTGAAGGGCGATGCGGCATAATCCTTGCCGCCGATCATCGCGACGACCTCGCCATTCGGGCGCATCGCGACGAGCGCGACCTGCGCCTTGCCCAGCCCCGCACGCCCGGTCACGCGGCGCGCAACCCCCTGCAACCGCGCGTCGAGCGTCGTCGCGATCGTCTGGCGCGAATAGCCGACGTCGCTCAATTTGCGCGCCTCGGGCAGCGCCCAGTCGGCGAAATAGGTGCCCGTCGGCAGCGTGTTGCGGCTGCGCACGTCGATGCGCGGGGTGCGCAGCGCCCCCCGCTCCTGCTCGGTGAGATAGCCTGTCGCAACCATAGCGTTGAGCACCAGCTTCATGCGCTTTTCGGCGAGGTCGGGATTTTTGGTCGGCGCGAGGCGCGACGGCGCCTGCACCAGTCCCGCGAGCATCGCGGCCTGCGCCGGGGTCAGTTTCTCGGGCTGGCGATAGAAATAGTGGAGCGAGGCAGCACGCAGGCCATAGGTGTTGTCGCCGAAATAGGCGTTCGACAGATAGCGTTCGAGTATCTCGTCCTTGCTCAGCCACGCCTCCAGCCAGAAGGCGATCAACGCCTCGCGCGCCTTGCGGCCGAGCGTGCGTTTAGGTGTCAGGAAGGTGAATTTCGCGAGCTGCTGCGTGATCGTGCTGCCGCCCTGCGTGCGTCCGCCGGTGACGTTGCTCCACACCGCGCGCGCGATGCTGCGCGGGTCGACACCCCAGTGTGTGTAGAAGCGCCGGTCCTCGATCGCGAGAAAGGCGCCGGTCACATGCTTGGGCAGATCCGCCGCCTTCACGGGCGTGTCGACGATCGCCCCGATGCGCGCGATCGGGGTGCCGTCGGAGGCAAGCAAGGTGATTTGCGGTGGCGCGATCGGTTCGAGCGATTTCGAGAGCGGCGCGGTGAGCGCGAGCCAGCCGACGAGCAGGATGAAAATCACGGAGAAGATCGCAAAGCCGCGCGAGATGCGGCGCATCCATTTGCGGCCGCGCGTCTCGGGCACAATGGGCGGGGGAGGCGCGGCCATATCGGCGAACGGACCACCCGGCGTCGCGGCGAGGGTTGGATCGGGGCCTTCGGGTTTACGGAACCATTTCATGCGCAGCGCCCGTATTACAACCCCAACACAGCATAAGCAATTGCGTTATATGCCGCGACCGATCGGTCCTATTCCTCAAGAAGGACAGCGACTTGACCGGCGGGCCGGGGTAAGAAAGGAAAAGCCCAGCCCGTCCGGAGAGCGATGACATGAGCCATGCAGCCACCCGCTATTGCGACCTGGTGATGAAGGGCGGCATCACGAGCGGCATCGTCTATCCCAACGCGGTACTGGCGCTCGCGCGCGATTTCCGATTCAAGAATATCGGCGGGACATCGGCGGGCGCGATCGCCGCGGCCGCCACTGCGGCGGCAGCCTTGGGCGACCGCAGGCATGTGGCATCGGGATCGGCGGCGCCCTCCCCCCCGACTCTCGGCTTTGCGGGGCTCGAACGCGTTGCGGCGCAGTTGTCGTCGCAGGGATTCATTTTCGGCCTGTTCCAGCCCGCGCGCGGCGGGCGCAATGCCTATCGATTGATCGTTACTCTCGCCGGGAACGCGGGGGTGCTGCGCAAGGCCTTGGTGGCTGCGGTGGCGGTTGTGGCGATCGCGCCGCTCGAAGCGCTGCTTCTGCTCGGCCTGTTCGTTGCGGGCGGGTACTGGCTCGCGGGTACGGCCGGCGTCGCCGCCGTGCTGTTGCCGTCGGCGATCTGCGCTTATCTCGGCGCTGCGATTGCCGCCGTTTTGCGTGTTGCGCGCGTCACGCGGCGCAATCTGCTCGGGCTTTGTTCGGGCCTGAGTGTGCGGAAGGATGGCAAGCCGGCGCTGACCGAATGGCTGCACGAGGTCCTGCAATTATTGTCAGGCAAGGACATCACGGAGCCGCTGCTGTTCGACGATCTGTGGGCGGCGCCGCGTTATCCCGGCGAGCCGAGGACCGAAACGGCAATCTCACTCCAGATGATCACGACGGGCGTCTCGCATCACGAGCCGCGGACGCTGCCCTTCACCGACGCGACGTTCTGGTTCCTGCGCGAGGAGTTCGACCTGCTCTTTCCAAAAACGCTCGTTGACGCGATGGTCGCGATGGCGGGTTCGCCCGATAGGGTCGGGGAGAAGGATTATTATCGTCTGCCCGGCGAGGGCCGGATGCCCGTTCTGGTGGCGATGCGGATGAGCCTCAGCTTTCCGCTGCTGATCAGTGCGGTGCCGCTCCACGAACCCGTCGGGAGGCGCACGCTCCGCAGCGAGACCGAGGGAGATACACTCGACGACGGCGAGGACGCCAAGGAGACGACGCTGAGCCAGAGCACCGACAGCCTGGCCACCGGCGGCGAGGCGCCGCTCTCCTTGATCGAGGGTTTCCGCATCTGCTGGTTTTCCGACGGCGGCGTTTCGAGCAATTTTCCGCTCCACCTGTTCGACGCCCCACTGCCGCGCTGGCCAACGTTCGCGATCAACCTCGTCTATCCGCAAAGCAGCGACGATCCGCAGGTCGAGAATCCCGAACCCCGGAATCCGCGGGACGAGGCCGAGGCCGCGGTGTGGCTTCCGCTGCACAACAACCGCGGCTGGCAGCGCAGCTATAGCTCGATCGCCCGGCCGCTCGCATTGGCCGAGGTGTCCGGCTTCGTGTTTGGTATCATCAGCACGATGCAGAACTGGCGCGACCTGTTGCAGTCGCGCGCGCCCGGACAGCGCGACCGGATCGTCCATGTCGCGCTCGACAAGGTCGAGGGCGGGATGAACCTCGACATGTCACAGGAGATATTGGACAGCATTTCATTGAAAGGCACGGTCGCGGGAGAGCGGCTGTACCAATTCTCTTTCGACAATCATTATTGGGTGCGGTGGCGGAACGTTGCCTCGGGCCTCCAGCGCTACACGATCCGGATCGCCGCCAGCGCGAAGGTCGTTCCGCCGATCCCCGCCTATGAGGCGGCCTTTGCGACGGTGCGCACCGGAACGCCGCCGCCGGTGTCGTATAAATTCCGGTCGACCGAGGCCCAAACCGCCGCGCAGACGCTGTTCGCCGACCTGGTGGCGCGTGGCGAGGAGTGGGACGACCTCGGCCCCGACCTCAGCGACGGGACGCCGCGGCCGCTCCCCCAGATGCAGATCACGCCGATCTATTAACTGGCGGGATCGTCGCGGTCCTGCTGCGGCGAGGGTTGGTCGTCCTTCTTGATGAAGCTCATCTTACCCTGCGGCTCGAGGATCGCCCACGCGACCTCGGACATCCGCGCGATACCGGCGAGCCGCATTTCGGACAGAATCTCGTCGCGCGTCAGCCGGTCGCGCCGCAGATTTTCGGTCACGATTTCGCCGTCGCGCACGACCACGCGCGGGGTGCCTTCGAGCAGGTCCTTGGCACGCGGGAACAGATAGGCGGTCCAACTGAGCACCAGCGCCCAGAAGGCGAATGTACAGATGGCGAGCGTCGCGCCGGTCAGGCTGAAGTCGTTGTGCGTCACGCCCTGCTGGATCAGATCGCCGAGCACGACGAGCACGACGAATTCGAACGGCGTCATCTGGCCGAGTTCGCGCTTGCCGAGCAGCCGGATCAGTCCGAAGAGGATGAAGAACATCACCGTGGCGCGAAGCACGATATCCATCAGGGCAGCACCTTGATGCGAAGCGGCATCGCGCCGATACGCCGGCCGCCGTCAAAGACCGCGATTTCGCCCGCAGTTCCCGCGAACAGCGGCGGGTTGATCTGGCCATCGATCTTGATGTGGAGGCTGTCGCCGGCGTCCAGCGGCCCGTAGGAAAAATGAAAATGGCCGTCCTCGAAGCTCTCTTCGGCGGGCGCCGGGATCATCGTGTTGACGGTCATGTCTTGCCAGAGCGCGGGCGATACGGCGACCACCGCGTCGCCCAGCGGAACGTCGGCGGTCAAAGTGATGTCGGTTTCAAAAAACTCGCCGTTGCGAATGATCGTCGGCGTCTTCACCGTCAGGCGCACGTCGCCCAGATCGGCCGTGCGCGGCGGGCTTGGCTGGCCGCCGGTGAAGCCGAAGGCTGCTGCCAGTAAGAGGCCACTGAGGAGAAGGATCGATATCGGGCTGGCGTGCCGGTCCCACAGGCGTTGCGATGGCTTGGCATCAAGTCCTTCCAGCGCCTGCATCCAATCCTCCGGCCTGATCGCAAATGTCCTGCGACCGCAATAGTCGAGGACGCCCGCCTCCATCAGAAACGCGCGCCTATTGGACGCTTGGCGCGGCAGTTCGTTCCGCCGTCGCCCTGTACTAAGCGGGCGCTTGCCCTCCGGCCGGGCCGGCATCGGCCCATCCCGCTTCGGTCGCCTCGAAGCGCGATCCGGTCTCCAGCGTACGGTGCACGGGGCAGCGATCGGCCACGCCAAGGAGTTCGGCATGCTGCGCTTCGTCAATCGCGCCCTCGATCTCGACGCGGCGACTGAAGACATCGGGTTTCTCGGCGCCCTTGTCCTTCCGGTGCGTCACGCCGGTACGGATCCGCTCGACCGGCCATCCCTTGCGCTCGGCATAGAGGCGCAGCGTCATCGTCGTACAAGCGGCGAGCGCGGCGGAGAGCAGGTTGAAGGGCGTCGGGCCCGACCCCAGACCGCCGGCGCTCTCGGGCTCATCGGCGATGAAGGCCGCCTTCCCCGCCCGCATCGCGAGCTGGAATTTGCCTAGCCGCGTTTCCTCAGCCTCGGCATCGAACGGGCTGGCGGCGGTCGGCGGCATCGCGGGCAGGTAGCGTCCGGCCCAGGCCGCGATCATGTCGGCGGCGAAATCGGCGTCGCGCGCATTGCTGAGCAGATGATCGGCGCCGTCGAGCGAGACGAAGCTCTTGGGATGCTTGGCCGCGAGATAGAGGCTGGTGACATTCTCGATCCCGACCACCTGATCGATCGGCGAATGGAGGAGCAGCAAGGGCCGTTTCAGCGCGGCAACGCGCGCGCCCTGATCCTGCTCGCGCAGATTTTTAACGAACTCCTTGCGGACGGTGAAGGGCCGGTTGCCAATCGCCACGACGCCGCTTCCTTCGTGCTCGATCTTCTCCAATCCTTCGGGGTCGAACTGGTGGAGCGCATGTTCGACGTCGAACGGCGCCGCAATCGTCGCGACGGCGTGGATTCCGGGCAGCGATCCCGCCGCGGCCAGCGCGGCCGCACCGCCGAGGCTATGCCCGACGAGCAGCATCGGAGGCATTCCCGCGGCGGTCATCGCTTCGGCAGCGGCGACCAGATCCTTGACATTATGGCTGAAACCCGACGATCCGAAATCGCCTTCGCTGGCGCCAAGCCCGGTGAAATCGAACCGCAGCACGCCGATGCCCGCCCCGGCCAGACGCCGCGAAATCCGCACCGCGGCCTTGTTGTCCTTCCCGCAGGTGAAGCAGTGGGCGATCAATGCCCACGCCCTGGTCGATCCGACGGGCAGTTCGAGCCGGCCCGACAGGCGGTCGCCGGCGGCGTTGGGAAAGTCGAAAGGGCGCGTCGGCATCGGGGTCTCCGGTCGCTTCTGGCATGCTCGGCCCTGCGTAGCATAAAATGCCAAGAGGCAAGAGATGCGTAGCGTGGCAGTCAGCCGAGCATCTCTGTCCGGCTCACTTTTTTCCCGCAGGCCAATTATCCGCTCGCGAGCGTATCGCGCGCGACGCGTTGCAGCGCCGCCGCCTGTGCGTCCGAGAGCCCCAGTTCGTCGGCCCCCTTTTCCTTGGCACCGAGCGTTGTCGGATCGATGCCCGTGATCGCGCCGAAGGTCACGAGCGCCGAGAGATAATAGCCCGCGACGCTGGCGTGATAATGATCGTACGCCCAGAGATCGAGCTGGCCATAGCCGACCCCGTCATAGGGATTGGGATCGGCGACCCCTTCCGTCATCGCTCGGTTCCAGGCCTGGCCGACCGGCACGATACCCGCCACGGACGGGGTGGCGGATCGTGCGCGGTCGGCCGCGGCGCGGAGGTCATTGGCCATCGCCGTTACGGGCTTTCCATACCAATGCCCCCCGGATTTGTAGATCTGGTCGGCGCGCGACCAGTTTGCGGAAAGACGGATGTCGACGGCAGGATTGCGCGCCTTGAACAGCGCGGCAAGCCGGTCGACGTTGCGCATATAGTCCGCGGGATCGCCGGGCTTGGCGCGGTCGAGCGTGCTGAATTCCTGCAGCACGACGATGTCCCACGACCGGTCGAAAAGCTGACGCCGCTCGTCATAGTGGAAGCCCAGCGACTTGCCGCCCTGCGTTTCGAGGCTGACGCGGTAGTCGAGCCCCGCCTGCTCGGCGAACAGCTTGAACAGCGCGGGCACGCCGCCATAGCCCGCATTGTTGAGATCGGTGACCGACCCCGCGCGCCAGTTGCGGGCGGCCGAATGCGCGCCTTGCGTAAAGCTGTTGCCGATGAACAGGATCGTCTTCGGTGCCGCCTTTACCGGAGCCGAGGGAGTCGCGCCGGCGGCGGTCGGCGCGGGCGCGCTCTCCTTTGCCATTGCCGCCGGCGCGACGGCGAGCGCGGCAGCGCCGATCACAAACCAGATGCCGTGCCCGTATTTCATATCAGAACTCCGTGGTGACCGAGGTGTACCAGTAGCGGCCATAGGGGCTGTAGAGCGACCCCAGATAGCCCTCGGACGAAAGCGGCGGCTTTTCGTTCGTGATGTTGCGCACCCCGACGCGCCAGCGCATGTCGCCGCCGAGGCCGCCGGCGTCCTTGACGCGCACCTGTGCATAGAGATTGCCGGTGACCTGCGATTTGACGCGCCACGGGTTGCCATCGGCGTCGACGAACGCGGTTTCATCGACCGCGCCGGTGTAACGCGCGAAGGCGCCGACCTGGAACTGCCCGAGCGACCATGTGAGCGATGCGGTGCCGCGCCATTTCGGGCGGCCGTTCGCCTCGATCAGATTCTGGGTCTCGGGCAGCGGCGTCGCGGCGTTGATGTCGCCATCGGCGCGCGCGGCGACGAGCTGGTCGACGGCATCGCCCGGCGCGCGCGAGAATTTGAGCAGCCGCGTCGCGTTGACCGAGAAATCGAACTTGCCGACATCGGTCTTCGGCGACTGCCAGTAAAAGGCGAAATCGAGCCCGCGGACGGTTTGCGGCTGCAGGTTGATGAACTGGTCGCGCACCGTCGTGATCGCGCCCACCGGCGCGATGCCGGTCCCCGCGAACTCGGCGATATCGTCGGCGTCCGGTGCAGCGCGGATGACGTTGGGGTTCGACGATCCCTGGAGGCGCAGCAGATAGTCGAGCGCGACGGCGGTATCATTGCCAAGGATGCCGACAATGCCCTTTTGCTTGATCGACCAATAGTCGACGGTGAAGGTCACGCGGCCGAGATCGGCCGGAATGAAGGTCGGCTCGAACACCGCGCCGAGGTTATAGTTGGTGCTCTTCTCTGGCTTGAGATCGGGATTGCCCGAAACGCGGCGCGAATAGCCGACATTGTTGCCGCACGCGGTGAAGTTGGGGATTCGGCCAGCGCGCAGGTCAACCTCGCAGCGGAGGAAATCCTGGCTGGTCGCAAGGCGTGCATATTCGACGGCGTTGACCTGCTCGAGGTTCGGGGCGCGGAAACCCTGCGAAAAGGAACCGCGGAAACGGATGCCATCAACGACGTCCCACGCTGCCGCGATCTTCGGGCGGGCAACGCTGCCGAAATCGCTATAATGTTCATAGCGGCCCGCAAGCTGCACGTCGAAGCGCCGAACGAGCGGGATGTTCATCTCCTCCGACACCAAGGGCACTGCCAGTTCAGCATAGGCGGCGGAAACCGTCCTTTTGCCGTAGGTGTCGGGATTGTCGCTGACCGCGGCGGCATCGCTGATCGTCACCGCGCCGCTGACCGCATCGACAAAGGGGCTCGACCCGTCGACCGCCGAATCGCGATCGTCGCGCTGCGTCTCGCGCCGCACTTCGACGCCGAACGCCATGCCGACATCGCCGCCGGGCAAGGCGAACAGGTCGGAGCGCGAGGCGCGGAAATCGCCCATCGTCAGCGTGGTTTTCGACCGGCGCCGAAGCTGGAAGGTGATCGCGTCGATCGCCGCCTGTGAGCTGGGGGTGCAATCGCCCGAGCTCAGGCTGTCGATGCAGCCGCCATTGAACGGGTTGTAGGCGTCGGGAGTCGCAAGCGCGAGGCTCTGCTGGAGCGCCGAGCTGCGCACCGCAAGACTGCTGTCGACCGCCGACGCTTCGGAATAGACGAAGGCGCTGTCCCATTTGAAGCCGGCGACCTCGCCGCGGACGCCGATCAGGCCGCGCAGTTGTTCGCCGGAGACTTTCACCGCCTGCGGCCCGGTATCGACGAAGCGATAGGTGGTGAGCAGCACAGGCAGGCCCGCGGCGGGCACGTTGGTCAGGTTCGCAATGCGATTGGGATTGGGCTGGCCATTGATCGTCGTCGCGCCGAACGGATTGTAATAGTTCGACGCCGGAATCCAGATCTGGTTGAGGTTGATCACCGGCGGCTGGATACGCGTCGTGTTCGAGCGGTAATAACCGAACTCGCCAAACAGGGTGAGGTCGTCGGTCAGGTCGTAATGACCGTTGATGAAGGCGTTGTAGCGCTTAACGCTCGGCATCACGGTCGTTCCGACCGCTGTGTCGTAGCGTAGGTCGCGAAAGGCATTGTTGGTCGCGAGCGCGGTGTTCACGAGGCAGAGGTCGGCGGTCAGCGCCTGCGAACATCCGCCGAGGCGTGTCGGGCGAACCGTGAATGCGCCGGCTGCGGTGGTCAGGTTCGTCGTGCCGCGGCGCGGGCGGCCACCGGTGACGGGAACCTGCAGCGCAGGCCATGCGCCGCGCGTCGCGCGCGCGTCGGGGGTCTGAGAGCCGGCAAACTCGGGATAGTCAGCGAACAGCGGACGAAGGTTGGCCGACGCCGTGAAGTCCTGATCCTCTGCGCGCAGCGCCGAGCGGTCGGTATATTCGAACGACAGCGTGATATTGCCGCGGTCGAAGCTCTTGCCCGCGAGGATATTCCCCTGGAATTCGCGCAGGTGCGTGCCTTCGGCGCCGCCGTATTGCGCCTGCATCCGGAGGCCGTCGTAATTGTCCTTGAGCACCGTGTTGACGACGCCCGCGACGGCGTCCGAGCCATAGAGCGCCGCCGCGCCGTCGAGGAGCACTTCGAGCCGCTGCAGCCCCGTCGTCGGGATCGCGTTCGAGTTATAGCTGAGCACGGGCACCGTGCCGGTGTCAGACAGCCCCTGGCTCGCAGGGTGGGTGACGATGCGGCGGCCGTTGAGCAGCACCAGCGTGTTGCCAACCCCTAGCGAGCGGAGATTGACCGAACCGACGTCGCCGCGCGCGGCGTTGCTGGTCTGCGCATTGTTGCCGGGGTTGAAGCTGACATCGCCCATTTGAGGGATATTGCGGATCAATTCGTCGCCGCTGACCGCGCCGATCGCGTCGAGCTTGTCCTGATTGACGACAACGACGGGGAGCGCCTCGGTAACGCGCGCGCCTTCGATGCGCGTACCGACGACGACGATATCGGCGGCGGTTTCACCATCCGGCTGCGGCTCGTCGGCATCGGAGGCCTGGGCTGCCGGATCGGCTTCGGCCGTCTGGGCCTGTGCGGGTGCGCTCGCGAGAAGGCAGATCGCCGTGCTCGCCAGCAGCATTGTTCCAAAACTGCGCCTCATCATCATTCTCCCCAATTTTATTGTTTGAATTTCCGTGTCTTGTTGATCTCAGTCGCTGTCGGTTTCGACCGGTGCCGCCGCGAGTGGTGCAGACTCACCGCTGAGCGCGCGATTGAGCGCATCGCGGTCGAGCGCATTTTCCCACATCGCGACGACGATCGCGGCGAGTGCGTTGCCGATGAAGTTGGTGAGCGCGCGACACTCGCTCATGAAGCGGTCGATGCCGAGGATCAGCGCGAGCCCTGCGACGGGAACGGTCGGGACCGCGGTCAGCGTCGCGGCGAGCGTGATGAAGCCCGCGCCGGTGACCCCCGCCGCGCCCTTCGAGCTGACCATCGCGACGAGCAGCAGCGCGACCTGGTCGCCGAGGCTGAGGTCGATACCCGTTGCCTGCGCGACGAACAGCGCCGCGAGCGTCATATAGATGTTGGTGCCGTCGAGGTTGAAGCTGTAACCGGTTGGCACGACCATGCCGACGACGGATTTGGCACAACCCGCCTTCTCGAGCTTTTCCATCAGGCTGGGCAGCGCGGCTTCGGACGACGAAGTGCCGAGCACGAGCAGCAGTTCGGCCTTGAGGTAGGCGATCAGGCGGAAGATCGAAAAGCCGCAGAGCCGCGCCATTCCGCCGAGGACGACCACCACGAACAGGATCGAGGTCAGATAGAAAGTCGCGATCAGCGCGCCGAGATTGACGAGCGATTCAACGCCATATTCGCCGATGGTGAACGCCATCGCGCCGAACGCGCCGATCGGTGCGAAGCGCATCAGCATACCGACCAGATAGAAAAAGACACTCGAAAGCTTTTCGAGCATGCCGAGCACCTGCGCGCCGGCGGCACCAGTGTGCGACAACGCGATGCCGAACAGGATCGCCGCGAACAGCGCCTGCAGGATCGAACCCGAGGTCAGCGCCGAAACGAAGGTCGTCGGAATGATCGCGAGCAGGAAGCCGACGAGCGAGGTGTCGTGCGCCTTCGCATCATATTCGGCGATCTTGGCAACGGCGTTCGGATCAAGGGTGCTCGGGTCGATGTTCATCCCCGCGCCCGGCTGGACCACATTGGCAACGATGAGCCCGATGATCAGCGCGAGGGTCGAGAAGAAGAGGAAATAGGCGAAGGTCTTTGCCGTGAGGCGGCCGAGCGTCCTGCCGCTGCCGACCGATGCGATGCCGGTCGAAACGGTCAGGAAGATCACTGGCGCGATGATCATCTTGACGAGGTCGATGAAGCCCTTGCCGAGCGGCTGGAGCTGGATGCCGACTTCCGGCCAGAAATGGCCGAGCAGGATGCCGCCGGCGATCGCCGCGAGCACCTGCACATAGAGATGCGACCACCACGGCCCGGTCTTGGCCGGCACGTGCGCCGCATTCATGTCGATAGTGGCTGCCACCAGCCTCTCCCCATATTTTGCGTCCGGCTCGACGCGGACCGGGGTGTTTCCCGGCCGTTGTCTCAAAATAGGGGCAGGATGGAATCGTCGTCAAACGACGCTAAAAACTCATACAAACTATTGTTATTATTATATTATAGCGTTCAAATTGTGCCCGGCGACGTCAGGTTTGTGCGAAATACCGCATACGCTTCCAAACATTTGTGCAATAATCCACACATGCCCTTGCAGAGCGATTCGTCCCCGATCGGTCCCCACGCCAACCGCCGGCGCCTGTTCGTCGCGGTAGTGGCGGGGCTGGCGATCCTGCTCGTCGCGGGGTTTGGCCTTGCGCAATGGGCCGCGGGTCGTGCCGGTGCACAGGCCGACGTCGAGGCGCGACAGAACGCACGCGCGCATGCAAGCCTGCTCGAAAGCGAGCTCCAGAAATTTCGGCTGCTGCCGCGCGTGCTCACCGAATTCCCCGACGTCCGCGCCGCGCTGGCCGACAAGAGCGATGCCGCATCGCGCCGACTCGATCGCGAGCTCGAGCAGCTCGCGGCGCGCACCGACGCCACGGTGATCTATGTGATCGACGCCGACGGAATGACGATTGCGGCAAGCAACTGGCGCGCGCCGACGAGCTTCGTCGGCGAGAATTACCGCTTCCGCCCCTATTTTCAGGGCGCGATGCGCAGCAGCGAGGCTGAGCTGTTCGCGCTGGGCACGGTCAGCGGACGTCCCGGCCTCTACCTTGCCCGCCGCGTCGATGTCGGCGGGCGCCAGCTCGGCGTGATCGTGCTCAAGGTCGAGTTCGACAAGCTCGAAACCCGCTGGGCCGATTCCGCTGCGGCGACGCTCGTTACCGACGCGGCGGGGATTGTCGTGATGAGCAGCGAACCGCGCTGGCGGTTCCGCTCCTTCGCCCCGATCACGGCCGAGACACAGCAGCGACTTCGCGCGACGCGCAGTTATGGCGAGGCGCGGCTCGATCCCTTGCCCGTCAACCGCGTCGGGGACGGCATCCGCGTCGGCGCGGACCTGTTCCGCGAAGCCGACGAGCGCGTCTCCTTCCCCGGCGGGACGCTCCGCCTGCTCCAGCCTGCCGAGCCTGCGCGCGCCAGCGCCAATGCGACCGCGCGCGTCGCGTTCCTCGTCCTGCTGATCCTTGTCGGCGCGGCGATTATCACGCTGCTCCGCGTCGTCGAGCGGCAAACGCTGCGCCAGGCGGCGCACCAAGCGCTCGAACGCGAAGTTGCCGCACGCACGCGCGATCTGCGTACCGCGAACGACGAACTGCGCCTCGCGTCCGAACGGCAGACCGAAACCGACCGCCGCTATCGCGCCGCGCGCGAGGAGCTGGCGCAGGCGAGCCGGCTGGGGTCGATCGGTCAGATCACCGCGGGCGTCGCGCACGAGATCAACCAGCCGATCGCCGCGATCCGTACCTTTGCCGAGAACAGCCTGCGATACCTCGAGCGCGCGCAGCCCGACAAGGCGCGCGACAACTTGGGCACGATCGTCGAACTGACCGCACGCGTCGGCGCGATCACCAACGAACTGCGCAATTTCGCGCGCCGAAAGCCCACCCCGTTGGGCCCCATCGCGGTGCAATCGGCGGTCGACGGGACGCTGCTCCTGATCGGCGATCGGCTACGCGTGCCGGGAATCGCGCTCGACGTCGAAATCGAAAATCCCGCTGCGTCGGTACACGCCGACCGCGTCCGGCTCGAACAGGTGCTCGTCAACCTGCTGCAAAATGCGGTCGAGGCGGTGCATGGCGTAAAAGATGCGCGCATCGCGCTTCGCACGCACGGCAGCGACCCGGTTCATATCGACGTCTGTGACAACGGCCCCGGCGTTGCCGCCGAGCTGCTGCCGCAACTCTTCACCCCTTTCGTCACCGGGCGTCCCGATGGGCTCGGCCTGGGCCTCGCGATCGCGAGCGATATCATGGCCGAATTCGGCGGCACGCTGACCCTGATCCCCTCCCCGCTTGGCGGCGCGGGGTTCCGCCTGACGTTGAGGCCGGCATGAGCTTTTTCACCGGCGAGCAGACGATCTTCTTCGTCGACGACGATGCGGCGTTGCGCGAAGCGAATGTCCAGACGCTCGACCTCGCGGGGTTGGCAGTCGAGGCATTTCCCGACGCACAGAGCGTGTTGCCGCGTGTTGAAGCGGGCTTCTCGGGCATCGTCGTCACCGACATCCGCATGCCGGGGATGGACGGGCTGGAACTGCGCGCCGCGATCCATGCGATCGATCCCGACATCCCCGTCATCCTGATCACTGGCCACGCCGATGTCGCGATGGCGGTGCGCGCGCTTCACGACGGCGCCTTCGACTTCCTCGCCAAGCCCTTCGCCGCCGATCACCTCGTTGGCATCGCGCGCCGTGCGCTCGCGCACCGCGCGCTGATCCTCGACAACCGGCGGCTGACCGCCGCAGCGGCGGCGATCGACAGCCCGCTGATCGGCGAAAGCGCCGCGATGCTTCGGCTGCGCGAGACGATCGCGCAGCTGGCGCAGGCCGACATCGACGTGCTGATCGAGGGCGAAACGGGGACCGGCAAGGAACTGGTCGCGCATATGCTCCACCGCCAGAGCCGGCGGAGCCCGGCCTCATTGGTCGCGGTGAACTGCGCGGCGCTGCCGCAGGAACTGGCGGAGGCCGAGCTGTTCGGTAGCGACCTGATCGACAGGAGCAGTGGCAAGCTCGGTCAGGCCGGACGGATCCGCAGCGCGCATCGCGGCACCTTGTTCCTCGACGAGATCGACACGATGCACCCGTCGGTGCAGGCCAAATTGCTGCGCGTGATAGAGGAGCGCGAGGTGCAGCCGATCGGCGCCAGCGCGCCCGAGCCTGTCGACCTGCGCGTCGTCGCAGCGACCAAGACCGACCTGATGGACGCGGTGCGTACCGGCGATTTCCGCGAGGACCTTTATTACCGGCTGCATGTCGTGAAGCTGCGCATTCCGCCCTTGCGCGAGCGCCGCTCCGACATTCCGCAGACCTTCGCCTTCTTCCTCGACGAAGCCGCGGCGAAGATGGGAATGGCCGGGTTCCAGATCGACGACGGCATCCGCCGCCATCTCGTCGAGCATGACTGGCCGGGCAATGTTCGCGAGCTCAAGAATTTCGCCTATAGCGTCGTGCTCGACCTGCCGTCCGATCCTGGCCTGTCGGCGATGCCCGCCGACGCCCCGCTCGCCGAGCGCGTGCGCCGGTTCGAGGCGACGATCATCCACGACACGATGGCGCAAACGCGCGGCAATATCGCCGAAACGATGGCGCGGCTCGGGCTCCCGCGAAAGACGCTCTACGACAAGATGCAGAAGCTCGGGATCGACCCCAAAAGTTTCCGCGCCTAACTCGCCGCAGGCTTTCCCTGCGCCGCGAGGACCCGGAGGATATTGCCGCTCCACATCTTCTCGATGTCGGCGTCCGAATAGCCCGCGGCCTTCAGCCGTTCGGTGACCTTGGGCAGCGCCGAAATATCCTCGATACCCGGCAGGCCGCCGCCGCCGTCCCAGTCGGCGCCGAAGCAGATATGGTCGACCCCGCCGACCTCGATCGCGCGCAATACCATCTTCATATAGCCGTCGAAATCGGCGGCCCAGAGCTTTTCGGTCTTGTCGAGTTCGCGCCATTTGCGGTTGAGATCGGCCTGCTCGGCGGGCGTGATCTGGCCGATATGCTCATATTTGCCGAACAGCTCGGCGCGCGCAGGCGACATGTTCATTTCCGACATGAAGATCGTCGAGATGCACATCGCCCCGCCCTTCGCGGCGAGCGCCTTCAGCCGCCCTTCATCGAGATTGCGCGGATGGTCGAACGCCGAGCGCAGGCTCGAGTGCGAGAGCAGGATCGGATATTTGGACAGCGCCAGTATCTGATCGAACGCAGCATCGGACGAATGGCTCGCATCGATCACGATGCCGAGGCGGTTCATCTCCGCCACCCATTGCTTGCCGAGCGGGCTCAGCCCCTTCCAGCGGCCCTCGCCCGTCGCGCTGTCGGCGAACTGGTTATCCTTCGAATGGACAGGCCCGGCGAGACGTAGTCCCTTGTTGTAGAATTCCTGCAGCAGCGACAGATCCTCGCCGAGCGGATAGCTGTTCTCCATCGACTTGAAGGCGATCAGCTTGCCTTCCTTGTTCAGCCGCACCGCGTCGGCCGCGGTCAGCGCAGGCGCGATCGTGCCCGAGTTCGCGGCGATGGTCTTGTCGATCAGGTCCGACCGTTTGCGCGCGAAGGCGAGTGCATCGGCATAGCCTTTCGGCGTCAGCGGCGCCTGGTCGGTGTAGATGGCGAAGAAGCCGCCATCGAGATTGCCGTCCTTCATCCGGGGAATGTCGAGCTGTGCCATGTCGTCGGCGAGCGCGTGGCGATCGGCGAAGCTCCAGCCCGCGCGCTCGAAATGGAGCGGGGTGTCGAGGTGGGTGTCGAGGACGAGCATGCGGCTGTGCAATGGCGCTTCGGACGCCTCCGGCTTGTCGCCGCCCGGCGAACATGCCGTGAGCGCGGTTGCGGTCAAAAGAATGGCCAAACGCTTCACTTCTTGTCCTCCACGGGCTTCAGGTCGAGATCGTGATAGTCCCAGCTGAAGTCGGCAATCTTGCTCACCGCCTTCAACGTCACGCCGGTGATCTTGCCTTCGGCGTCGAGCGCGAAGGTCACATAGGCGGGCTCGATCGCCGGATCGTCGAAATCGGTGACGAAGCTATCGTACTGCCAATGTTTGAGCCGCCCCGCCATCCGCGGGGTCGAGGTGAAATCGATCGTCAGGCCGGTCGATGCCCGCCCGATGACGATGTCGCCATACCAGGGATCGCGGTAGCGGCCCGCATAGCCCGCCAACGCGAGCGACGGACCGCTCTGCGCGGGCGACGCCTTTGACTGTTTCAGATACTCGACGCCGCCCGCAAGGCGCTCCTGATACCAATCCTCCCATTTCGCGATCCAGCCATAGTCGGGCTGGTCGAGATAATGGTCGAGGAGGTCGTAGGTGAGGCCGAGCAGCATGCCGCTGTCCTCGCTGTTCATCATGATCGCAAAGCCGACATTCTTGTCGGGGATCATCACGACGCGCGTAATCGAACCGAAGACGCCGCCGCCGTGCTGGATGATGCGGTGGCCGCGATAATCCTGCACCTGCCAGCCGAGGGCATAGGCCTGCTGATTCGGCTGTGCGGGTTTGAGCTGGTCGGGGAGCCGCGAGATCGGCATCGGGGTGACGGGTGCCCACATTTCGGCCGCCTGCTTTTCGCTGAACAGGCGTTTGCCATTCGGCAGCGCGCCATGTGCGAGCTGAATCTTGAGCCACGCCGCCATATCGTCGGCGCTGAGCGCGAGGCCGCCCGCGGGGGCGCCGTTACGGCCGAGTTCGTCGCGCTCGTTGAGCGCCGCCTGCGGGCCGAGACCGCGCAATGCGCCCGAGAGGCGCGCGTGCGGCCAGCTTCGGTTCGGGATGCGGAAGCGGTCTTCGCTGTCGCTCGTCGCATTCTTCATGCCGCCCGCACGCAGCACGCGCGCGCGGATGAAGTCCTCCCACGTCTGCCCGGTGACTTCCTCGATCAGCTGGCCGGCGACCGCGTAGAGGATATTGTCATAGGCATAGGCCGAGCGGAAACTCGTCTGCGGCTTGAGATAAGCGACGCGCTCGACGGTCTGCTTGCGCGTGAGGTGCGTGCGCGGCACGAACATCAGGTCGCCCTGCCCGAGCCCGAGCCCGCTGCGGTGGACGAGCAGGTCGCGGATCGTGATCTCGCGCGTGACCCACGCGTCATACATGCGGAACCAGGGCATATGCTTGATCACGGGATCGTCCCACGCGATCTTGCCCTCGTCGACGAGGATCGCGAGCGCGGCGGCGGTCATCGCCTTGCCGGTAGAACCGGTCTGGAAGATCGTCTGCTCATCGACCGGCGCGCGTTCGCCGATCTTGCGCACGCCCCAGCCGCGCGAGAGGGTGGTCTTGCCGTCTTCGACGATCGCGATCGAGACGCCCGCGGCGCCAACTTTCTTGCGCAACGCCTCGACGCTTTCGCCAATGTCAGCGGGCGGTTCGGCCCAAGCGGGCACGGCGACCGACAGCATCAGCGACAGGACAAGCAGGCGTTTCATGGCAAAGCCTCCATATGGGGAGCGGTGGACGGACGCAGCAGGCGCCACGTCCCGATGGTGATAAGCGGCAGGACGAACACGCCAAGGAACAGCCAGGCGAGGAAGCGGTATCCGCTCGCGATCAGGTCGACGAGGCCGATCTCGCCCGCGACGAACATGCAGCCGGTGAGGATCACCGCGCCGATGACCGCGCGCGCGGCGGGGGTGAGCGGCGGCCGCCCGCGGCTTTCGACCGCGCCCGAGATACGCTCGTTGATCGCATGGACCGACCCCGCACCGCTTTCGAGCAGCGCGGCAAAGATCATCACCTGAAACAGGACATGGAAACCTGGCACCGTCATCTGGCGGAGCAGGAAGTCCGACGGCAACTTCTCGTCACCAATCGCGGGATAGAAAGCCATCATCGCGACAAAGAAGAGGATCGCGGGCAGCATCGATAGCGGCCCCGCGATCAGCCCGGCGACGACGGCATCACGCTGGTTCCTGAGGTGGCGCAGCACCGGCAGTATCACCACCGCGCCGACAATATTATAGCTGGCATAGGTGAGCCCGCCCGCCATCCAGTTGCCCGACGGCGGCGGCGCGTTCGCGAAGCCCTGTCCGATCAGCCCGCCGAAGCTGGCGAGCGCAAGGATCAGGAACAGCCCGTAGACCGCGTAGAGAAGGATCGAGACATATTTGAACATCTGCTCGACCGCGCCGGTGCCCCAGGCGGTGACCGCCACGATCGATACGGCGAGCAACACCACACCCGCGAGTTCGGGCCAGCCGAAGGTCGCGGCGCCGATCGCGCCTGCCGCGGCGCCGAACACCGCGAGGATCAGGACGACGAAGATGATGTAGGCGACCTCGAACGCGACCCAGGCGGGGCCAAGAAGTCCCTTGAAAAAGCTGCGATAATCATAAGCGCCGAGTTTGAGCGCGAGCGCGAAGGTCAGCGCCGCGACGACGCTCCAGATCAGCGTCGCGAGCAGCATCGCGGACAGCCCGCCCCACGGCCCCGAGGGCACGAAATATTCGGCCAGCTCGCGCCCAGTCGCATAGCCGCCGCCGATGATGACCGCCTTCAGCGCAAATCCGGGCAGCAGGTAGCGCTGGAACCAGCTCGACCCGCTGCCCGTCTCGCCCACACTCACGCGAGAATGCTTTCGACGAGCGCATCGAATGCTGCACCGCCGCGGATCGGATCGGCGACGGGAAGCCCCAACCGCTGCCGTTCGGCCGCCATCAACGCCTCGGCCGCGTCGGCGTCATAGCTCGACGTATTGAAGCTCACGCCGCCGCAGCGGATCGCGGGATTGGTCCGGCTGCCGAGGCGGATCGTCATGTCGATGACCTCCTCGACCGAGGGCAAGGCAAAGCTTTCCATGCCGAGGATCACCTTGCGCGTCGGGTCGTGACAGACGACGAACACATCGGGCTGACTGCCGTGGAGCAGGCCAAGCGACACCGGGGCGTAGGCGGGGTTGAAGATCGACCCCTGACCCTCGATCACGTCCCAATGGTCCGCGGGCGCGTCGGGGCTGAGCATTTCGGCCGCCCCCGCCTCGAAGTCCGAGATCACGGCATCCATCGGCATGCCGCCGCCCGCGATCATGATGCCCGTCTGGCCGGTCGCGCGAAAATCGGCATCGAGGCCGCGCGCTACAAAAGCGCGGTGCAGCGCGAGCGCGGTATATTTCTTGCCGAGCGCGCAGTCGGTGCCGACGGTCAGCAGCCGCTTGCCGGTCCGCTTGCGTCCCGTCCCGACGGGGATTGCGGGCGGCGGCGTGCGGATGTCGATGAGCCGCTGCCCCGTGCGCGCAGCCGCCTCGACAAGCACGGGAACGCTCGTCAGCTTGGTGTGGAGGCCGCTGATGATATCGAGCCCTGCCTCCATCGCCTCGACGAGCACCGCGACCCATGCCGCGCCGATGATGCCGCCCTGATTGGCGACGCCGATCACCAGCGAGCGCGCGCCTGCTGCCCGCGCGTCGGCGGGCGACAGGCGCGGCAGGCCGGTCGAAACGGTGCACCCGTCGATCGCCCATTCGCCCGTGCAGCGATCGCCCGCCCAGTCGGCCAGCCCGAAAGCCGTCTTGGCATAGGCCGCGTTGGTCGTGTCGCCGAGGAACAGCAGATAGGGCTGCGGCAGGGTCAGGCTGTCGGCCAGCCTGCCGATGGGCGCATTCATCTTGTCCAACTCCAATTCGCTCAGAAGGCCATGTCGAGCGCAACGCCGATCGTCCGCGGCTGCAGCGGCGAGATCGCAAGGAAGCTCGGCCGGTTGAGCCCGTCGGCGAGCGTCGAGCGCGCCATCTCACCCTTGTTGTCGAACAGGTTGCGCGCATAGGCGCGCACTGTCCAGTGATCGCCCAGGGTCACCGAGGCATTGAGGTCGACCGACGTATAGGCTTTGGCGCGCGCGACGAGCGGATCGCTCTCGACCAGCGACAGGCGGTTGCCCGCGTGGCGAATGCCGGCTCCGAAGCTGCCTTTGTTGCCGCCGCCGAGTTCGAACTCATAATCGGCGCGCAGCGCGCCGCTGAACTTCGGCACCGCGGGCAGCCGGTCGCCCTTGGCACCGCTGATGTCGGGCACATCCTCGCTGAGCGTCGCGTCGGTATAGCTTCCCGTCGCGCTGATCGTCAGGCCGGGCGCGGGGCGCAGTGCCAGGCTTCCTTCGAAACCCTTGCTCGTCGCCTTGCCGCCATTCGCGCCGCCCGACACGCCGCCAAAGGCGCGCGTGACCTGGATGTCGGTCCAGTCCATCCAGAAGAAGGCGGCATCGACGGTGACCATCCGGCCCGCGAAATCGGCCTTCAACCCGACCTCGTAATTGGTCATGCGGTCCGCATCGACGCTCGGCGGCACGTTGGGGACGATGACGTTCGGGCCGCCGGGGCGATAGCCCGTCGCGACGCGGGCATAGAGCATCGCATCCTCGTTGATGTGGAATTGCGGGCTGACCGAGAAGGTCCAGACGCTCTCGGCGGACTCGCCCGGATCGTTGGCGGTCGGAACGATCGCCCCCTCGCTTATCTGGGTGAAGGTCTGCTCGTTGCGCGCCCAGCGGAGGCCACCGGTGACCTCGAACTGCTCGCTCAATTTGAAGGTCGCGTTGGCGAAGACCGCATATTCCTTGTAGGTTGCGGGCAGACCGACGATTGCCAGCGGATCGAGCGGCGCGATCGGGTTTCCGGCCATGTCGAACGAGCGGACAAGCTGCGCGTTGCTCGTCTCCTCGTCGGTAAAGAAGCCGCCGACCAGCCATTCGAAACGCCCGCCGCTCGGCGAAGCGAGCCGCACTTCCTGCGTCCATTTCTTGAGCCCGAGATCGAGCGAGAAAGGCGTGATACCCGGCGGAATCGCGCCATTGGTGAGCAATGGGAAGAGCACGCCGAACGCATAGCTCGCGTCCTGCACCTGTGCGCTTTGCGTCTTGCTGTACGTCGTCGCCGAGGTCAGCGTCGCGGCGCCGAAATCATAGTCGATCGTCGCCGAATAATAGTCGAGATCGATGTCGTAGGATTCGGGCACATAATTATTATACGAATGACCGTTGCCGAGCCGCTTGCCCGTGAGATCGGCGGCGTAAATGCCGTTGCCATCGGAATCGAGCGACTGCCAGATGCCCGCAAGCTTCACGCTGAGTTCGGGGGTCGGCTGCCACAACAGTGCGGCGCGGCCGCCGCGCTGTTCATAATCATTCTGGTCCTTGATCCCCGCATTGTTGATGCTGTCGACCCAGCCCGGCGTCTTGCGCCACGCGAAGCTGCCCGAAATCGCGAGCGTGTCGGTCGCGATCGGCGCGTTGACATATACCTGCCCGCCCCAGCCGATGCCGCCCGCATCCTTGATTGTGAAGCCTTCGACGCCCGCGCGGACCTTGAACTCGCGCGTGTCGGGCTGAACGGTCACATATTTGACGAGGCCGCCGATCGAGCTTGCGCCATACAGCGTGCCCTGCGGCCCCTTGAGCACCTCGATCCGTTCGAGGTCATAGGGCATCAGGTCGATCGTGAACTGCCCGGCGCGATTGTAGATAGCGCTCGACCCCACCGGCGCATCGTCGAGATAGATGCCGACCGTCTGGGCCGAGTTGAGCGGCGCGACGCCGCGCAGCGTAATCGTCGTCTGCCCCGGCGTGCCGCCATTGCTGACGTTCATGCCCGGAACATAGCCCGCATAATCGACGAGCGAAGCCGAGCCCTGCTCCTGCAGCGCCTCGCCGCTGACCACGGCGATCGAGATCGGCACATCCTGTACATTCTGCGTGCGTTTCTGCGCGGTCACGACGATTTCGCCCGCGGTTTCCACCGCGCCGGCTTCCTGCGCCTGTGCCGGCATCGCGGCGGCGATCGCGGCGATGCTTGCTGCAATAAAGAGTCCCTGTTTCATCGTCTTACCCCCAGACTTGGGCCAGCAGGCGGCGGAAATTGCCACCAAGCACGGCCCGGATGTTTTCGTTGGAATAATTGCGGCGGATCAATTCTTCGGTGAGATCGAAGGTCTTGAGCGGATGGTCGAAGCCGTCGATGTCGATCTTGTCGCGGAAAGCGTAGCTGCCCTTGTAACTGCCTTTGAGCGCGGCATATTCGTCGGGCTTCATATCGTCATAGCCGTGCAGATCGGCGTCCGAGCCGATACCGACATGGTCGACCCCGACGAGCCTCGCGACATGATCGATATGGTCGGCCATATGCCCGACATTGGTCGGATCGCTCGTGCGAACGAACATGCGAACACCGGTGATCCCCATCACGCCCCCCTTCGCCGCGAGCGCCTTAATCGCCGCGTCGGTCTTGACGCGCGGATGATCGACGAGCGCGCGCGCGTTGCTGTGGGTGATCGCGATCGGCCCCTTGGCGATTTCGATGGCGTCCAATGTCGTCTTGTCGCCGCAGTGCGAGACGTCGACGAGCATGCGCTGCTTTTCCATCTCGGCGATGATCGCGGCGCCATAATCGCTGACGCCGCCGTCGACGCGTTCGGTGCTGCCCGATCCGATGCGATTCTGGCTGTTATAGGTCAGCTGCGCGCAGCGCAGGCCAAGCCGGCGGAACAGCGCGACGTCCGCGATCCGTTCGAAATGCTCGGCATTCTGGATACCCATGATGACGGCGCATTTCTTGTCGGCCTTGGCGCGATCGAGATCGGCGACAGTATCGACGAGCGTGAAGACATGGCTATTGCGCCCGGCAAAGCCCTGCCAGCCGGCGAGAAACTCCATCGCCTGCGCTCTCGCGTCCGGGCCGCCCAGACCATAAGCGTTATGAAAGCCGGTGATGCCGCTCGCCCGGAACTCGGCCGCTTCGGCGTCGGTCAGTCGGTGCGCGACATAATCCTCGGCCAGCGTGATCTTGAGCGGCGCGAGCATGTCGATGACGAGCGACGAAGCGACCAGGTCCACCGCGCGGCGCGAATAATTTTTCCCCGGAGCCGCGGCAAAGGCATAGCTGCCCCTTGCGATCATCGGCGCGGACAATGCGGTACCGATCGCGCCCGCGAGTGCCGCGCGGCGCGTCATCGGGAATGACGCCGTCATCCCATCCTCCCTTTATAGTTTCAATTTAGACTATTGTCCTAATCAGAAAATTGTCAACCGGTTTAGGACATAAATCTGTCATCATCCCCAAATTTCTGCCGGACAATGGATCATGCCGTCGCGATAGCTCACGCCCGGATCGCGATCGCGCGCGAGAAAGGTCGGCCCGTCGAGGTCGACGATGTCACAAAGCTGACCGACGAGATAGGACGGCGCCATCGACAGGCTGGTGCCCATCATGTTGCCGACCATGACGTCGAGGCCGAGCTTCTTCGCCTGCCGCGCGATCGCCAGCCCTTCGGTGAGCCCACCGCATTTATCGAGCTTGATGTTCACGACATCGAAACGGCCGACGAGCGAGGCGGTGTCGGCGAACGACAGCGCGCTTTCGTCGGCGACGAACGGCAAAGGGCGCTTGAGCCCGTCGAGATCGGCCTCGCGCCCGCGTTTTAACGGCTGTTCGAGTTGCGCGACGCGCGTCGAAACCAGCACGGGCAGTAGTTCGGCAAGCGTCGCCACGTCATAGCCCTGGTTGGCATCGACGCCGATCCACGCGTGCGGTCGCGCCGTGCGAATCGCAACGACCCGCGCGATATCGTCGGCGAGGTCGCCGGTCAGCTTTACCTTGATCGGCGCCTCCGGATCGATCGCCAGCGCGGCTTTCGCCATCGTCTCCGCACGATCGGCACCGAGCGTGAGCGTCGAGCGCAGCGCCTTTGGCGGACTCAACCCGGCGAGTTCCCAGACCGGAAGCCCGGCCTGCTTCGCCTCAAGATCCCAGAAAGCGCAGTCGAGCGCGTTGCGCGCGCCACCCGGCGGGAGCAGCTGTTGCAGATCGTCGCGCGTCGCGCCATTCTCGAGCGCATCGCGGACCCGCGTCGCCCCGGCCAGCATATGGTCGATGTCGTCGCCGAGATAATAGACCCCGGCGCCCTCGCCGCGCCCGACATGCGTCCCGTCCGAAAGCTCGGCGACGAGCAATGCGGTTTCGGTGAAGACATGCCCCGAAATGCGGAAAGGTTGATGGTAGGGAAAACGCTCGACCCGAAGGTCGAGCGTCAGTTCCCGCGTGCTTTGCGTCGCCATCAATAGACCATCCCGAAGCCATAGAGATGGAAGGCGAGGGTCACCCAGACGAGGACCAGCGCGGCGAGGATCAGCAGCACCGCGCCGAGCTTCATCGTCCAGCGGCGCTTGTCCTTGATACCGAGCCACAGGTGCCAGCCCGCCGTGATGAGCAGGCCGAAGGCGGCGAGCGGCGTCACGATGCGCAGCAGGTGGATCAGCCAGTCGAGCGGGCCGCCGAGGCTGCCGATATCGGCCGAGAAGGCCGCGATCAGCCCGATCCAGCCGGCGAGTGCGCCGATCGCGAGCCACGCAAAGATACGCGACAGGCGATACGCGCGTCGCGCCTTGCCCTCGAGCGGGAACTCCGCCTTGAAGTTGCGGCGCACCAGCGCGCGTACCGGCCACGCCAGCGCGGCGAGCAGGATGATGCCGAAGGCGAAGATCAGCGCGGGGTTGAGCCACGCCGCATTGGCGCTTGCCGGGGCGGGTTCGAACACCATGAAGGGCGAACCGCCATCGACGCTCCAGCGCACGACGCGGCCGTCCTTGACCTCGGCGGCGACGCGCTCTCCGGTGCCGGTGTCGCGCCATACGAAGGGCTCGACCTCGACCCAGTCGCGTGCCCCCGCACCAAGGCCGTCGAGCGCAGGCAGCGTGATCTTGCCGTCCTCGGTCAGCGAGATCGTCATCTGGCCGAGCAAGCCGAACAGGCTCGCAAAATTGGTGAAGCTGCCGCGGCTGCTGACATAATGGCCGACCATCATTTGCGCATGTTCTTTGGCGGTCTTTGCGTCGACGGTGCCGGGCTTCTCGCTGCCGGGAAGGTAGCGATCGGCGAATTTGTGGAACAGCGCGCTGCGGATCGCGCCCGCATCGCCCTGCGTCCCCGCGCTGTTCATCGAGATGTAGACGCCGATGTCGGCGTCGGGGAACAGCCACAGATAGCTATGGAACCAGACGGTATCGCCGCCATGCGCGATCGCGCGGTGGCCGTTGACCCATTGTTCGTAGAAACCGAGCGCCATGCTGTTGAGCGGGCCGACGCCGGGCGCCTTGAAATCGTGCATCTGTTTCGCGGTTTCGGGCTTCATGAGGCCCGCGCCGTCATTCAGATGCGCGATCATGAACTTGCCCATGTCGGCGCCGCTGGCCGACAGGCTGCCTGCCGGCGCCGGAATAACGATTTCGAACGGCTTGGCCTTTTGCGTGATGTCGGGATAGCCCTTCGCCATATGCGGCGCGAGACCCGCCGGAAGCGGCTGGCGGAACGACGAATGCGTCATGCCGAGCGGCGTGAAGATGTGGTTCTCGATATAATTGTCGAACGGCTCGCCGCTGACGCGCTCGACGATATAGCCCGCGAGTGCGGTGGCATAATTCGAATAAGCGGGCGTCGTGCCCGGCGCGAAGACGCGGTCGGGAAGCGCGAGCGGCATCTGCTGCTTAAGTGTCATCACCGCCTTGGGATCGCTGCTGATCAGATGGCGGATCGATTCCTGGAAACCAGCGGTGTGCGTCATGATGTTGCGCATCGTCACCGGCTTGCCCTCAAAGGGCGGAATCTTGAAATCGAGATAGGCGTTGACGTCCTTGTCGAGGTCGATCTTGCCCGCCTCGACCTGCTGCATCACCGCGGTCCAGGTGAGGAGCTTCGACACCGATCCCGGGCGAAACAGCGTGGTCCCGGGCAGGACCGGCGCGCGCTTGGCGACGTCGGAGAGGCCATAGCCCTTTTCAAGCACGACCTGATTGCCGCGCACGACGACGACGACCGCGCCGGGAATGCGCGCGCGTTCGAGCGCGTAGGGCAGATAGCCGTCGAGCCAGGCTTCGAGATCCTTGGCGTCGAGCGCGACGGGCGCCGCGGCGGTTTTTACAACCGGAACGGCCGCAGTTTCGACTTTTTTCACGGCGGGCGCGGGCACTGGCCCCTGCGCCGCCAGCGGCAGCGCGGCAAAAGCCGCCAGCCCGATCATCGCCTTGCGGATGAAACGCATCGCTTTCCCCTTTTCATTATCGCGGCCTGTCACATCTTGCAGCAAGCCGCGCGACCCCTTACCAAGGGACCAACATCTATTGGCCCGATAGGGACATAATGATCCTGATTGGAAAATTGTCAAATATGGAATGGAAAAATTAATGGCTGATCGCGGAGCCCCGCCGACGCTCGGCACGGTGATGAAGAGCATTCGCTCGCGAAACGGCTGGACGCTCAAGGAGATGAGCGCGAAATCGGGTATCCCGGTGTCGACATTATCGAAGGTCGAGCACGACCGGCTGACGCTGAGCTATGACAAGCTCCAGCAGCTCAGCCAGCGACTCAACATTCGCATGTCGGACCTGTTCGCCGAGGATGACGGAGATACGACCCCGCGCGTCACCGGCCGCCGCAGCATCGGCACGATCGACCAGGCGGTGCGCGTCACCACCGACAATTACGACTATCACTATCTGTGTACCGACCTGCGGCAAAAGCGGATGATCCCGATCATCACGCGAATCCGCGCGCACAGCGCGCGCGAATTTGGCGACCTTGTCCGGCATCAGGGTGAGGAATTCATCTTCGTCCTCGAAGGCGAGGTCGAGATTCACACCGAATTCTACGACCCCGTCGCGCTGAAGACCGGTCAGGGCATCTATCTCGATTCGTCGATGGGCCACGCCTATGTCGTCGCCGAGGGATATGAGGAGGCGCTGGTACTCGGCGTCTGTTCGAGCGCCGACGACGGGCTGATGGACAGCCTGATGAGCCTGCACGGCTAAATCCCCTTATCCGCGGAGAAACAGATGGCATTGCGTCGGTCGTTCGCCCCTTCCCTGCTGCTGCTTTGCAGTTCGGCGCTGCTTTCGGCATCGGCTGCGGCGCAGGCGCCCGCTTACGACCTCATTATCCGCGGCGGGACGATCTACGACGGGTCGGGAAAGGCGCCGGTGATCGGCGACGTCGCGATCAAGGACGACCGCATCGTCGCGGTGGGCAAGGTCGACGGCACCGCAAAGACCGAGGTTGTAGCCAAGGGCATGGCGGTCGCGCCGGGCTTTATCAACATGCTGAGCTGGGCGACCGAATCGCTGATCGCCAACCCCAAGAGCCAGAGTGACATCCGTCAGGGCGTCACGCTGGAGGTGATGGGCGAAGGCTGGTCGATGGGACCGATGAACGCCACGATGAAGGCCCTGGAAACCGAGCGGCAGGGCGACATCAAATATCCGATCGAGTGGACGAGCCTCGGCGACTATCTGTCCTGGCTCGAAAAACGCGGGGTTTCGACCAATGTCGCGAGCTTCGTCGGTGCCGCCACGGTGCGCGTCCACGAACTGGGCGAAGGCGATGTCGATCCCACGCCCGAACAGCTTGCCCGCATGCGCGCGCTGGTGAAGCAGGCGATGAACGAGGGTGCGATGGGGGTCGGCAGCTCGATCATCTATGCCCCCGGCTCCTATGCCGAGACCGACGAGCTTGTCGCGCTGACGAGCGAAGCCGCGAAATGTGGCGGTATGTATATCAGCCACATGCGTTCCGAAGGCGACCGGATCGAGGAAGCCGTCGACGAGCTGATCGACATCTCGCGCCGCTCGGGCGCGCCCGCCGAAATCTATCACCTCAAGATGGCGGGACGCAGCAACTGGGGCAAGCTCGACACGATCGTGAAGAAGATTGAGGATGCGCGTGCCGCGGGGCTGAAGATCACGACCGACATGTACACCTATACCGCGGGCGCGACCGGGCTCGACGCCGCGATGCCGACGTGGGTGCAGGCGGGCGGGCTGGAGGAATGGATCAAGCGGCTGAAAGACCCCGCGATCCGCGCGCGCGTCGCCGCCGAAATGAAGAAGCCCGGCACCGACTGGGAAAATCTCTATTTCGGCGCGGGCGCCGACAAGATGATCCTGTCGGGGTTCAAGAATGACGCGCTCAAGCCGCTGACCGGCAAGACGCTCGCCGAGGTTGCGGCGATGCGCGGAAAAAGTCCCGAGGAGGTCGCGATGGACCTCGTCGTCGAGGATGGCTCGCGCGTCGGCACCGTCTACTTCCTGATGTCCGAGGACAATGTGCGGAGGCAGGTCCAGTTGCCATGGATGAGCTTTGGGTCGGATGCCGCGTCGCAGGCGACCGAGGGCGTCTTCCTGAAATCGGGCGCGCACCCGCGCACCTATGGCAATTTTTCGCGTCTGCTTGGCCGCTATGTCCGCGACGAGAAGCTGATTTCGCTCGAGCAGGCGGTGTACCGCCTTACCACCCTGCCCGCGACCAATCTGGGCATCAAGGATCGCGGGGCGCTCAGGCCCGGCTATTATGCCGATGTCGTGGTATTCGATCCGGCGACGATCGGCGACCGCTCGACCTTCGAGAAACCGCACCAATATTCGGTCGGGATGCGCGATGTCTTCGTCAACGGCGTGGGCGTGCTCCGGAACGGCGAGCATAGCGGCGCGACGCCGGGGCGCGCGGTACGCGGCGCGGGCTGGAACCGCTGCTCCTAAGCGGCGGCGAGCAAGCGCCGCTGTTCGGCGGGTGATTTGAACAGGAAATCATGCGGCAGGCCGAGCCGGACGCTCGCCTGACAATGCGGCGCGGAGCGGTCGATGTGGCGGTCGGCGAGCCTGCCGGCGATGCGCAGCGCGGTGCGGTCGAGCCGCGTCAGGTCGTAACGCGGGCCGAGCTCCAGCTTGCGGCGGATATGCGGCGGAAGCAGCGACACCGAAGCGCGCGCGATCGCACGGTGGAGGAAGCGCGGCACTCCGGGTGCCGCCTTGCCCGACTGGATAATATCGAGGAATTCGAAAATGATCGAATGCGGCTCGAAGCGCGGTTCGAGTTCGTCCATCATTGCCATGAAAGCGTCCACCGTCGGCGGCGTATGCCGTGCCCCGAACTCGCGCCCGATCGCATCGCCGTCGGCCATGAAGCGATCCTTGTCGGCGTCGCTGAGCGGACGGACGAAGCGGTCATAAGCGATCAGGAAGCCATAGGAAGCGGTCGCCGCGACCCAATCGAGCAGCAGCGGATCGAGCGCCCGATATTTCGTGCCGTCGGGGGTCTCCCCCTTCACTTTGCCGTGCATCCGGTTGACCTGCCCGATGACGGCTTTTGCGCTGCTCGCCGGTCCATAGCAGGCGAGCATCGCAACGAGGCCGGTGCGGCGCGAACGCCCGATCGGATCGGCCTTGTAGGTCGAATGGTCCCACACCCCCGACCGGATGCGCGGCTCGGCAAATTCGAGCAGCACCGCGGCGATGCCGCCGATGCCGAGCGCGATCGGGTTCTTGTAGATGCGCCACTGGACGCTGTCGGGCGCGAGCAGCGCGGGTTCGCCGACGGGGGCGGCGAAGTCGATCGCCGTCCCCAGATATTCATCCTGCATCGGCAAACGTGCCACGCTGTCCGTCTCCTTCTAGAAATCGTAACCCAGCGTCAGGCCAAAGGTTCGCGGCTGGTTGGCGAACCGGACCACGACGTTGGCGTTACTGGCGACCGCCGACCAATAATATTTGTTGAACAGGTTTTTCGACCACAGCGACAGCGACCAGCCGCTTTCGTCCTTGAGACCAAGGCTCGCGTTGACGACGGCATAGGAAGCCACCTCATAGAGCGGATCATCCTCGAAAATCGTGTTCGCCTTGCCCTGGTAACGCAGGCTGACCGCACCATTGAGGTTAAGCGTATCGGTGATCGGCGCGTCATAGGCCGCGACGATGCTACCCTGGAAACGCGGGCTGTAGATGAACTCGGCACCGTCGAAATTCTCCGGCTGGCCGGCGGCATTGGTGCCGAGATAGTCGATCACCTTCGTTTTCAGCCACAGGCCGTTGGCCGCGATGGTCACGCCCTCCGCCGGTCGCAGGGTCAGCTCGCCTTCGAGGCCATAGGCCTTCGACTTGGGCACATTGTCGAGACGTGACAGCGCCGTGTAGATCGGATCGGCGAAATAGGTGCTGATCTGCTTGTCCTTATAGTCGTAATAAAAGGCCGCGAAATTGGCCTGGAGCAGCCGGTCCGCCAGCGTTGCCTTCACGCCCAGTTCGTAAGCGGTCAGCTTTTCCTGCGTCACCGGTGCATTCTGGCGCGCCTTGCTCGCCGCGTTGACCGGCGAGGTCCCCGACTTGTAGCCGCGCGACACCGACGCATAGACGAGCGTATCGTCGTTCGGCGACCAGTCGAGCGCGACCCGCCAGGCAAGGTTATTCTCGTCGAGCGTCGAAATCACCGGGCCGAAGCTATTCGTAACGTCGTTGAAGGTGTTGCACTGGCCTTCGGAAATCGGCGCCGGGATCGGCAGCGTTCCGCCGGCCGAGAAGAGGAAACGGTTCACGACGTTGACGTTCGGCAACATGCTGCCCTTAAAGTCGCGCGAACAGCCGACATAGTCCTGCTTGTCTTCGGTGTAGCGCAGCCCGACCGTCAGCTTGAGCTGGTCGGTCAGCTCGGCATCGGCGTTGCCGAAAACGCTCCACGTCTTCGTATTCATCGTGCCGATGTCTTCATAGGTGCGGAAGGCGGTCGCCATGTCGGCGGCGGTGTAGCCGCCCGAATTGAACGGCGTGTTGAGCAGGTTGACGCCGGGCACGATGATGAAGGGCACCGCACGGATGAAACGCGCATTCGCATTTTCGCCGAGCAATGTGCGGTTGCTGTCGACGATCTTGTCGTGACCATAATAGCCCCCGACCAGCCAGTTGACCCGGCCGGCCTCGCCCTCAAAATGCACTTCCTGGGCAAAGCTCTTGATCCGGCCGTCGGCCTTTTGCAGCAGGACTTCGAATGGCGCGCCGCTCCAGTCGGACAATGCCTTGCGCTGGAAGTCATTGTAACTGGTCAGGCTGACGAACTTCGCGGTGTCACCGATTTCCTGGTCGATGCGCGCCTTCAGGCCCCAAAAACGGTTGTTTTCAGCGAGATCGCCCGGCAGACCCTCGCCGCGTCCGATATTGGCAGAGCGTCCTGCCTCTGGCGCCCAATCGGCCTGGCTCGCCTTGGTCGGAAAGTTGTTCGCCAGATAGGTCGCAAGCCCCGGAGCATTGAACAGGCGTGAATTGCTGGTGCCCGACACCGGGTTGGTCGCCGGCGTGAAACCGATGCCCTGGCCGGCAACGGTGTCCGACTTGTTCTGCCACCAGGTCACCGACAGGTCGATGCTGGTCCCCGGACCCGGATCGATCGCCAGCGAACCGCGGATTCCCAGCTTGTCGACCTTGCCAAGCCGTTCGTCGGGGCGCGCGTTGCTGATCTGCCAGCCCTTGTCGCTGTTTTCGCTGCGCACCGCGATGCGCGCCGCGACGCCCTCGCCGAGCGGACCCGAGATATGACCCTCGAAATTATAGGTCTGGTAATTGCCGAGCTCCGCCTTGACGCCGCCTTCGAACGTGTCGGTGGGCTTCGCTGTGATGAAGTTGATCAGGCCGGCGGTGGTGTTGCGGCCATAGAGCGTGCCCTGCGGCCCCTTGAGCACTTCGACGCGTTCGAGATCGTACACCGGCCCCGTGTTCATGATCGGATAGGCGTAGGCGACCTCGTCGACATAGGTGCCGACGGTGGAGGTGGCCGAGAGGTTGATCGTGTTGAAGCCGATCCCGCGCAGCGTATAGGTCGGCACGCCCTGATAGCTTTGCGAGACGGTGAAGCTCGGCGCCACCGTGGTCAGGTCGCGCATGTCGGTGACGCGCAGGTTTTCGAGCGTCGCGCCGTCGACCGCCTGGATCGCCATGCCGACGTCGTTCATCGATTCGGCGCGGCGCTGCGCGGTGACGATGATGTCGCCTTCGGCCGCGACTGCATCGGCGGGCGCTTCCTCGGCGGCGAACGCCGGCACAGCCAGGGCGAGACCCATCGCGGAACCCGCGCCCAAGAAAATACGCATTGCCTTCATCACTCATCCTCCCTCAAACAGCTTGTCGCCGGGCTCGTCTTTGTGCGAGCGTCGCGCGAAGCCGGACCGTGCCAGAACATAGAATTGCGGCGGGCCGGACAAGCTGACACCTGTGTCAGGATAGCGGAGGGAAAAGCGGAACATGGATCATCAGCGCGAATCCTGGGCCGAAATGCCCGCGCTGATCGCGGCGGTGCAGGCGGCGGGCGACGCGATCGGCCTGCCCTTCGTCGCGGCGCAGGCCGACCTCGGCGACCCCGAACCGATGAGCGACGCCGAAGGCCGTCCCTATGCCGAAACCAGCTTTCGCTGGGTCGACCCGAACTACGCCTATTGGCGCGATCGCAAGCTGGCGTTGCAACTGGCTTTCCTGACCGCCGCGCGGCTCGTCGCCGAACCCTTTTATTACAGCGACGGCCGCCTCGGCACATGGCGGCCGACGCATCTGCTCGATGAGGTGGACTGCTCGCAGGCGAAGAACACGCCCAATTTCGGCGAGGCGATCATCGCGCCGGTCCACCTGCCGCGCGGACTGGTCGGCGCGGTCTTCTGGTGCTCACGCGAACCCGTCGGCGTCGAGGCGCTGTTCGCAAAACACGCCGGCGACTTGCACAATCTCGCGCTCAAACTCGTCGCGACGCACAATGAAGCACGCGATCGCCCGCGCAACGCCACCGTGCCGCAGACGCTGACTCGCCGCGAGGTCCAGTGCCTGCGCTGGGCAGCGGCGGGCAAAACCGATGGCGAGATCGGCATCATCCTGTCGCTGTCGGTGTCGACCGTGCGGTTCCACCTGCGCAACGCGGCGGCAAAGCTCGGCGCGACCGGACGCGCACAGTCGATCCAGATCGCCGCGGGACTCGGCTTCGTCGGCGCGCGCGCGGCCTGATGCAGGTGCCAGCTTGGCCTCGCCTTACCGCGACCTACAAGTCCGGGGCATGGACATGCTGAACGACCCGGCGCTCACCGCCTTTCGCGAAGAGGTTCGCGCCTTCCTGACCGCGAATTTGCCCGACGACGTCCGACGGGGCGCCGCACGCGCGACGAGCGTCTTCATCGACCCCGACGTGTCGTTGCCCTGGCAGCGCATCCTTCATGAAAAAGGCTGGGCAGCGCCCGATTGGCCCGCCGAATTTGGCGGCCCCGGCTGGAGCGAGATCGAGCGCTATATCTTCGCCGCCGAATGCGCGCGCGCGGGCGCGCCGAACCTCGCGCCGATGGGGCTGAAGATGGTCGCCCCGGTGATCATGCATTATGGCAGCCCCGAACAGCGCGCCCATTATCTGCCGCGCATCCTGTCGGGCGAGGATTATTGGTGTCAGGGCTTTTCGGAGCCTGGAGCCGGTTCCGACCTGGCTGCGCTGCAACTGCGCGCGACCGCGGACGGTAGCGACTATATTCTCAACGGGTCGAAGATCTGGACGACGCACGCGCATTTCGCCAATCGCATGTTCGCGCTCGTGCGTACGTCGAACGAAGGCAAGCCGCAGACGGGGATCAGCTTTCTGCTGCTCGACATGGCGACTCCGGGGATCACGGTCGAGCCGATCCGCACGCTCGCGGGCGATCATGAGTTCAACCAGGTGTTCTTCGACGACGTCCGCGTCCCGCAGGCGAACCGGCTGGGCGGCGAGAATGAGGGCTGGTCGGTCGCGAAACATCTGCTGACATTCGAGCGCGGCGGCAAATATGCGCCGGGACTGATCGGACGGCTCGAACGGCTGCGCGCCCGCGATGACATCGAACCGGTGCTGCGCGCACAGCTCGACCGCGAGGCGGTGACGCTAAAGGCGCTGCAGGCGCTCGAGATGAAGGCCATGCGCGGCGTTGGCGGCAGCCCGGCGCTCTATGCCTCGGCGCTCAAGATACTGGGCACCGAAACCGCGCAGCGTATCGACACGCATGCGTGCGAAATCGCGGGACACGCCGCGTGGGCCGACGCCGACGGGCAGACACCCGCCGAGCTGGCGGTCGCGGTACCACGCTATCTCAACGACCGCGCGGCGACCATTTACGCGGGATCGAACGAGATCCAGCGCGACCTGATCGCAAGGACGATGCTGGGTTAGGCAGCCGCCTCGGCAAAGCGCGCAAGATGACCTGCGCGCGGACCGAATGCTGCCGCAATCGCGAGCGCGCGCTTGAAATGGCCGCCAAGGCTGAGCTCTTCGGTCAGCCCCATCGCGCCGTGAATCTGCACCGCGCTCTCGCCGACGAGGCGCACCGCGTCGCCGACCTCGATGCAGGCGGCGCTGACCGCCTGTGCGCGGTCGGCGCGATCCCGATCGACCGCGAGGATCGCTTCCTCCGTCAGCGCCGTCGCCTTCATCGCCGCGAGTTGCATGTCAGCGGCGCGGTGACGCAGCGACTGGAAGCGGCCGATCGCCGTACCGAACTGCTTGCGCTGGCCGAGATAATCGATGCTGTCGGCAATCATTCGCTGCATCAGGCCAGCCGCTTCGGCGCAGCGCGCCGCAAGGATCAGGTCGTTCGCATAGTCGGCCCACAGGCGCGCGGCGTCACCGCTCGCGAGCGAAGTGGTGTCGCCGGGCTTGAGCGTGAAGGCAAGGTCTGCCGAGACGCTGCCGTCGTGCATGATGCGATGCCGCTGTTCGACCTTGTCGCCATCGGCGGGGATAAGCAGCAACGCCTCGTCGCTCGCGAGGAGGAGCAAATCGGCTTCGGCTGCCCCAGCAACCAGTGCCGCGCTGCCGCGAGCCAAGCCGCCGTCGACGACGGGCATCACTGCGGTCGAAGCCGTGCAGACGATGGCGATCCGGCGGCTGCCCATCGCGAGATCAGCCAGCGCCGGATGATCAGGTAAGACCCGCGCCAGCAGCGCCGTCGCCGCGGCGTGCGAAAGCCAGTCGGCGCCCGCTAGTGCCGGCCCCAGCTCGGCCATGACGATGGCAATGTCGATCGGACCGCCGCCGAAACCGCCGGCGCTTTCGGGCAGCGCGAGGCCGGCTAGCCCGAGCGACTCCGAAAGCTCGCGCCAGCCGGGGCGCGCATTGTCAGCGAGGAAGCGCTGGACGCTATCGCGCAGCACCTGTTGCTCGTCCGAAAGCGGCAGGTCGAGTTCGGCCATGTCAGATCGCCGGCCCGGCTATATATATGTGCGTCATTTGCTCTCCCGCACCTGTCCTGCAACTTGCTGCGCAGCAGGTCTAGCTGATTGGCGTAACAGGTCGGGGCAGCCATCGGCACACGTCATATACTTAGTAATAAAACTATTGCATGGGGCCGCATGCACAGCGCGATACGAGTCGAAGATCAAATGCACGGGCGGCGGGCGGCATGAATCCGATCTGGCTTCCCGCCTCGCTGTTCGGCGGCCTGTTCCAGGCGTGGCGAACCGCGCTGCAACAACGTCTGCGCGCCGAGCTCAGCATAAGCGGCGCGGGGCTGGTCCGCTATCTTTATGGCCTTCCCTTCGCGCTTTGCTTCGCCGCGATCTGGCTGACGATCCGGGGCGAGGCGATCCCGGCATTCGGAGCCGCCTTCGCCGGGTTCGCGGTCGCCGGCGCGATCACGCAGATGGCGGGGACGATCCTGCTCATCATGGCGTTCGGGCATCGCGGGTTCGTTGTCGGCACCGCCTTTTCGAAGACCGAAGCGGTGCAGGCGGCGCTCGTCACTGCGCTGTTCCTCGGCGAGCGGCTGCCGGCGCTCGCATGGATAGGGATCGTTGCGGGTGTCGCGGGCGTGCTGGTACTCGCGCTGGCCGGACGCGGGGTTTCAGGGCGCGAGATATGGCGCGCACTCGGCCAGCCCGCGGCGCTTTGCGGGCTCGGCGCGGGGTCGATGTTCGCGCTCGCCGCGATCGCGGTGAAACTCGCGACCGCCGAACTTGATGGCGTCGACCTGATCGGTTCGGCACTCGTCACGCTCGTCGTCGTGATGGCGATCCAGACCGGACTGCACCTCGCGTGGGTTTTGCTGCGCGACCGCAATACTGCGCGCGCAGTTTGCCGCACATGGCGGAACTCGAGCCAGGTCGGGCTGCTTTCGGCGCTCGGTTCGGCCTGCTGGTATATCGGCTTCGCGGCGGCGCCGGCGGCGTTGGTGAGGATCGTCGGACAGGTCGAGGTCGTGTTCACGATCGGCTTCGCGCATTTCTATCTGCGCGAGCCGGTGCGCTGGCACGAGATCGTCGGGCTGCTCCTCGTCGTCGCCGGCGTGATGATGGCGCTGCTCGCGACCTTCTAGGGAAAGGCGGGCGCCTTGCTGACCATCGCCGGGAGCGGACGGCCCATCACGCCCGTAAGCCAACCGGCCGATTCCACGACCTGCGGCAGCGTGATACCCGTTTCGACGCCGCTCTTTTCGAGCATGTAGATCACATCCTCGGTCGCGACATTGCCCGCCGCCCCGGGCGCGAAGGGGCAGCCGCCGATCCCGCCGAGCGAGGCGTCGACCGTCGCCGCGCCTTCGGTCACCGCCGCCCAGACATTCGCAATGCCCGTGCCGCGCGTATTGTGGAAATGAACGCGCACGGGCAGGCCGCCGACCGCCTCGCGCACGCGTCCCACCACCTCGGAAACCTGCGCGGGCACACCAACGCCGATCGTATCGGCGAGCGCGATTTCGCGCGGGTTCGCGTCGGCGGCGCGCTTCGCCATGTCGACGACGCGGCCGATCGCGACGCCGCCCTCGAACGGACAGCCAAAGGCGGTCGCGATCGTGATCTGCCCACTCCGCCCGGCGGCTTTGGCGAGCGCGACGATCTCCATCGCGGCGGCGAGCGATTCGTCCGAGCTTTGCCCTTGATTGCGGATGCCGAAACTATCGCTCGTCACGCACACCGCACCCAATTCGTCGATCCGACCGGTAGCGAGCGCGCGCTCGGCGCCGCGGCGATTGAGGACGAGCCCGATCCAGGTCACGTCGTCGCGGTCGGGCAGCATCGCCACCAGCTCCTCGGCGTCGGCGAGCTGCGGCACCTTCTTCGGATTGACGAAGCTCGTCACCTCGATACGGCGGACACCATAATCGATCGCACGGCGGATCAGCTCCAGCTTGTCGGCGGTCGAAACGATCGCCGCTTCATTCTGAAGCCCGTCGCGCGGGCCGACCTCGACCAGTTCCACAGCATGATTTTTCAACATCTTGCGTCCCGATTATCCCGAGTCATTTAGCAGGTTGAAAATTACATAGCATTCTAAGTATAAAAAGGCCATGGGCGAGGCAGGTCGTCTTACCAGAGTCGGCCGCGAAAGGAACGATATGAGCGAGACGGGCAGCGGGGGCGCGCTGGATGGCATCAGGGTGGTCGAGATGGGGCAGCTGATCGCCGGCCCCTTCTGCGGCCAGCTCCTCGGCGACATGGGCGCCGAGATCGTCAAGCTCGAACCGCCGGTGACCGGCGACCAGATGCGCAACTGGGGTCAGGGCGACAAACCGAGCTGGTGGCGCGTGATCGCGCGCAACAAATATTCGGTCGCGGTCGACCTGCGCTCGGAAGAAGGTCAAGCACTCGCGCGCGAGCTGATCGCCAAGGCCGACATCCTCATCGAGAATTTCCGTCCCGGCACGCTCGAGAAATGGAATCTCGATCCCGCCGAGCTGCGAAAGACTAACCCCGGGCTGATCGTCGTGCGCGTGTCGGGTTACGGCCAGACCGGCCCCTACTCCGCACGCGCGGGTTTCGGCGGCATCGGCGAGGCGATGGGCGGGTGGCGCGGCATCGTCGGCTATCCCGACCTGCCGCCAGCGCGCATGGGGGTGTCGATCGGCGATACGCTCGCCGCGACCTACGGCTGCATGGGCGCGCTTGCGGCGCTTCACCATCGCAGCAAGACAGGCGAAGGTCAGATCGTCGACTCCGCGCTTTATGAAGCGGTGCTGCAGGTGATGGAATCGACCGTGTCCGACTATTCGGCGAGCGGCACGAAGCGCCGCCGCACCGGATCGACGCTGCCCGCGATCGCGCCCTCGAACGTCTATCCGTGCCGCGACGGCGAATATCTGATCGGCGCCAATCAGGACGGCGTCTTCGCGCGCCTCGCCACCGCAATGGGGCAGCCCGAACTCGCAAGCGACGAGCGCTATGCGACGCACCGCGCGCGGGGGATGCGGCAGGAGGAGCTCGATGCGCTGATCGGCGAATGGACGAGCACGCTGACGATCGCCGAACTCGAAGCGAAGATGGTCGAAGCGGGGGTTCCCGCCGGCCGCGTCTTCGATGCCGAGGATATGATGAGCGACCCGCATTTCGCCGCGCGCGATGCGCTGGTGACGGTGACCGATAAGGAATTCGGCGAGGTCACGATGCAGGGCGTGTTTCCGAAACTGTCGGCGACACCGGGCAGCGTCCGCCGCCCGGCCCCGCTGGCGGTTGGGCAGGATAGCGCCGACGTGCTGAAACGCTGGCTCGGACGGGAAGTGTGACGCGATGATCACGCTCTATGGCGGTCCCACCCCCAACGCGCGCAAAATCGCGATCGCGCTCCTCGAAATGGGACTCGAATGGCAGCTCGAATATATCGACATCCTCGCGGGCGATCAGCTGACGCCCGAATTCCTCGCGCTCAACCCGAACAACAAGACCCCGGTGATCGTCGATGACGAAGGGCCCGACGGTCCGGACTTCATATTGTGGGAAACCGGCGCAATTCTTCTCTATCTTGCCGAGAAGAGCGGGCGCTTCCTGCCCGCCGATCCGGTGAGGCGGGCGATCTGCTGGCAATGGCTGATGTTCCAGGTGTCGGGGGTTGGCCCGATGTTCGGACAAGAAGTGCATTTCACGCACTACGCCAAGGACCGGCACGAATATGCGATCGAGCGCTACAGCCGCGAGGTCGACCGGCTGATGATGGTGATCGAAAAGCGCCTCGGCGAAGCCGAGTGGTTCGCGGGAGACGAATATACGATCGCCGACATGGCAACCCTGCCCTATCTGCGCCGCCAGCTGATCGAAAAGGCCGGGCGCTTCCCGAATGTCGATCGCTGGGGCGCGGCGATGCTCGAACGTCCGGCGGTCGCCGAAGGGATGACCGTCGGCGTCGCCCGCGCTGAGACGATCGAGGGCGGGCTCACCGGTTTCACCGACGAGCATCGCGCAATCCTGTGGGGCGACCGCCAGCACGCGAAGCGCTGACGTTCAGTCCTTCGCGACCGCGGCGTGGTTGGCGTCGCCGAACATGTTCGACCATTGCTTGTCGTCGAGCTTTTGGTGTCGCCCGACATATTTGGCCGGGGCCTTCAGATCCTTGCGCGCCATCGCACGCGCCACCGCCGGGCGTTCGCGGATCCGTTCGAACCAGCCATGCATCGCGGGCCAATCGTCCAGCCCCATCCCCATCACGAACGCCGACGCGCGGCCCGGCCAGATCGCCATGTCGGCAATCGTATACTCGTCACCCGCGACATAGGCGCTCTTCTCCAGCCGCTTTTCGAGCACGGTCAGCAGGCGCGCGACTTCCTTCGTGTAGCGTTCGACCGCATAATCCTGTCCCGCCGGAGCATAGCGCAGGAAATGGCTCGCCTGTCCGCCCATCGGTCCGAGTCCCGCCACCTGCCACGTCAGCCACGACAAGGTCGCCGCGCGTGGCGCGCCCGATGCAGGTAGGAAGCGCCCGCTCTTCTCCGCAAGATATTGCAGGATCGCGCCCGACTCGAATACGGTGATCGGGTCGCTTCCGTCTGCCGGATTCTGATCGACGATCGCGGGCAATTTGTGGTTCGGGTTGATGCGCCCGAATGCGGCGGTCAACTGGTCGCCGTCGAAAATCTCATAGGGGATGATACGGTGGGGTGCGCCGATCTCCTCAAGCATGATCGCTATCTTCTGCCCGTTCGGGGTCGCCGAATAGTGGAGGTCGATCATCTCACAGCACCTCGTGGATGATATGGCGCACCCCGAAATCGGTGCGTTCGCCGACGCCGACGGCGAGCACGCCGTTGAGCCAGCCATATTTGGCGCTCGCGGTTTCGAACACCGGCGCGATTCGCAGATAGTATCGCGACGGGTCGGCGTCGGGGACGGCGGGATCGATAAAGGTTGCGCGCACATCGTCGGGAATGATGTTGCGGCCGGTGTAGCTCAGATAGATGAGCTCGCCGTCGTCGGTCTGCCACACCGCACGGGCATCGAACGTACCGACCGAAGCCGCGTCGCCGAGCCGGCCGCTGCGCGACCAGTTCCCGCCGCCCGAAAGGACTATACCGTTGATACGGTGACCAAAAAAACGGCCGCCGCTGATGTAACCGAGCCGCTGATCGCCGAAGGGCGACGCGCCGATGGCGATGATCCCGCCCCCCACCTCAAACTCGACGGTGCACAGATGGCGCGTCGCGAGTGCGACCGGGGCGGTCTGCGTATTTTCTTCGTTCATGATGCGAATCCTCTTCCTGCCTATGGACAAGCATAAAACCATTAGTATACTAAGGGTCAATCAGATTGACGGATCGGAAGGCTTTCCGGGACCGCGACACAAGCTCTATGGGAGGGTGAAGATGAAGGCGCATAACCAGTTCCTGCTGTCCGGCGTTGCGGCGATCGCGATGCTTGCCAATGCCGCACCGGCGATGGCGCAGGCAGCCCCCGCCGACACGGCGGACGTCGACGACAGCAACGCAAACGAAATCATCGTCACCGCCCAAAAGCGCGAGCAGAATCTGCAAAACGTGCCGATTTCGATGGAAGTCGTCAGCGGTGCCAAGCTCGCCGAGTTCAACACGAGCGATATCAAGGCGGTGATGAACTACACGCCGAACGTGTTCGTCCAGTCGACCGCGGGCAACGACGTCATCTATATCCGCGGCTTCGGCTCGCCGCCTGCGAACTTCGCTTTCGACCAGTCGGTGTCGCTCTATGTCGACGGCATCTACGCCGGCCGCAACCGACAGGCACAGGCGCCCTTCTTCGACCTCGCACGCGTCGAAGTGCTGCGCGGTCCGCAGGGCGCGCTGTTCGGCAAGAACACCGCGGCGGGCGCCGTCAGCGTCGTGTCGGCGGGTCCGACGAAGGATTTCGAAGGCGCGATCACGGGCATCTATAACTTCGATCACAAGGGCACCGATTTCTCGGGCTATCTGTCGGGTCCGATCAGCGACACGCTCGGCGCGCGCTTTGCGTACAAGATCGTCAATCAGGACGGCTATATATACAACCGCGCGACCGATCACGACGATCCCGAAATCAAGTCGCAGCTGCTGCGCCTGACCGTGAAGTGGGAGCCGTCGGCCAATTTCGATTACACAGCGAAGGTCGAGTACGGAAACCGCGAAGTCATCGGCGGCATCACCGTGTCGAGCCCGCTGACCAGCGGCCAGGATCCGCAGACCACGCGTTACCTCGATCGCTCGGCACTCGGCGACGAGGGGAACAACAACAAGTCGGTGATGATCTCGGGCGTCGGCAACCTCGCGCTCGGCGACTTCACGCTGACTTCGGTCACCGGCTACAGCTGGTTCAAGTCGAAGATCGTCAACGGGTTCGACCAGACGATCCCGAACAGCGGCGGCGCCGTTGTTCCCAATTCGGTGTACAATGCCTTCCCCGAACGCTTCGACCAGATTTCGCAGGAAATCCGTATCCTGTCGCCGACGGGCAAGACCTTCGAATTCATCGCGGGCGCCTATTACGACAAGTCCGATTACACGCTGGAGCAATTTCAGGGCTTCAACATCGCGGCGCTCAACTATTTCGGCCGCATCGACAGCCTCTTCCGGCAGAAAGCCGAATCCTGGTCGGTCTTTGGCCAGGCGACATTTAACGTCAGCGATGCGTTCCGCGCGATCGGCAGCCTGCGTTACAGCCACACCAAGAAGGACGGCGATTTCGCCTCGCGGCTCGTCTATGGCCCCTTCGCGCTGCGTCCGATCTCGAGCGCCACGGGTTCGATCAGCGAAGGCAATGTCGATCCGTCGGTGACGCTGCAATATGACATCGCGCCGCGCATCATGGTCTATGCGACGTGGGGCCGCGGCTCGAAATCGGGCGGCTTCGTCTCGAACACGCTCGGCACGACCAGCGCGACCTTCAGCTTCGAACCCGAACAGTCGGAGAATTTCGAGGCCGGCATCAAATCGACGCTGTTCGACGGCAAGGTCGTCGCTAACCTCTCGGCCTATCACACCAAGTTCAAGGACCTTCAGGTTTCGGTGTATCAGCCCGCAATCTCGAGCTATCTGACCGGCAATGCCGCCGCGGCAACGTCGAAGGGCCTCGAAGGATCGCTCAGCATCTTTCCGACCCCCAATTTCGACATCAGCGCGTCGGCCGCCTATTCCGATATCAAATATGACAACTATCCCGGCGCGGCTTGCCTCGCCAGCCAGCCGTTGTCGGTTTGCAATCCCGCACAGACCGATCGGACGCAACCGAACCACGTCGCGAACAATAACCTGGCCGGTTACCCTGTTGCCTATTCGTCGAAATATACGGGAAGCGTGACGGCACACGCGCGGTTCGACCTGTCGAGCGATCTGAAATTCGACATCACCGGCGTCGCGTCGGCGCGGTCGAAATATTTCAACTCGGACAATCAGAGCCCGATCTTCGGTGTCCAGGGCGGCTATGCGAAGCTCGACCTTCGCGTCCAACTCGCCGACCAGGACGACCGCTGGCACGTCGCACTCGTCGGCAAGAATCTGACCAACGAGAAAACGATCGGCAGCGCATTCAACCTGCCGTCACCGATCACCGCGGCGCCGCGCGCGATCCTCTATCTCGAACCCACGCGCAATATTTCGGTCGAGGCCGGGATCAAGTTCTAGGTTCGAATTCGATGTCCCAGGGATCGGCCGCGATCGAAGCTTTCCTCGACAGGGAAGCGGCGATCGCGGTCGTGACCTGTTTGAAGGGGTGAACCGCGATGATCGACGTCTATTTCACGCCCACGCCGAACGGCCACAAAGTCTCGATCATGCTCGAAGAAGTCGGGCTGCCGCATGAGCTGCTCGCGATGAACATGCTCGAGGGCGACCATCTGACCCCCGAATATCGCCGTATCAACCCCAACGGCCGCCTGCCCGCGATCGTCGATCACGATCCGGTCGGCGGCGGAGCGCCGTTGCCGGTGTTCGAGTCCGGTGCAATCCTGCTCTATCTGGCCGAGAAGAGCGGCCAGCTGCTTCCCCAGAGCCCGCGCCGCCGCAGCCAGGCGCAGCAATGGCTGATGTGGCAGATGGCGAGTTTCGGCCCGATGCAGGGACAGGCGCATCATTTCATCCGCTATGCGCCCGAGGGCCAGAGCTATCCGGTCGAGCGCTATCGCAACGAGACGTTGCGGCTGCTCCACGTCCTCAACGGCCGCCTCGGCGAAGCCGATTATCTGGCCGAGGAATATTCGATTGCCGACATCGCGGTCTGGCCGTGGACGCGCGCGATCCGCGCGATCGGGCTGACGCTCGATGATTATCCCGCGGTCGCCGACTGGTTCGCGCGCATCGGCGAGCGTCCCGCCGTGATCGCAGGGACCGACGTCAAGAACGCCGCGAACCTGTCGAGCGCGCGCCCGGTGCTGACCGAGGAGCAATGGTCGAATTTGTTTGGGAAGAATATGCTGGAAGCGCCGGCGCGGTGACCATTTCTCCCCTCCCCGCAAGCGGGAGGGGGTCATACGGTGTCAGCATGACCCCACTGGTATTCGACCTTGCCATCCAGCCGCCGCACTGCAACCCAGTCGCCGCCCGCGAGGCTGTCGTCCTCGATCAGCGCGGCGACGCCGCCGGCGATATCCTCGGGTCTGCACGCCTCATTGTTCGCAAGCACCGCCTCCATCCATTCGGACTTGCCACCCGCCCCTGTCGTATCGAGGATCGGCGTATCGACCAGTCCCGGCAACATGCCCGCAACGCGAACGTTGCATTCGTCCTTCAACGGCGCGCAGCAGCGCGTGAACATCATCACCGCCGCCTTGGTCGTCGCATACATGGCGTCATAGAAACCCGTGCCGAGCGCCACCGTCGACACGGTGTTGACAATCACCCCGCCGCCGCGCTTCTTCATCGCCTGCACCGCAATCTGCGTCGCCGCGACGAGCGAGGTGATGTTGACGTCGATGATCCAGCGGATGCGCGCAGCATCGACGTCGGGAAATTGCGGCAGGCCCGACACGACCCCGGCATTGTTGTGCAGGATGTCGACGTCGCCATGCGCGCGGAACCACGCTTCGGTCGCGGGAATATCTGACAGGTCGAGGGTGTGGATGTTCGCCCGCGCCCCCTCGGCCTCGACCAGCCGCGAGGTCTCGGCGAGCCCCGCTTTGTTGACGTCGACGAGCGCGATCTCTGCCGCGCCGCGGGTGGCGAGCATCACCGCAGTCGCGCGGCCGATGCCGCCCGCCGAGCCCGTCACGATGGCGGTTTTGCCGTTGATATCCATCTCTTCTCTCCCGTCGATCTTGTCGTTACCGTAAAGCACATTGACAGATAAACTTAAATACCTAAGTATTTTTTGGAACGGGAAGACTCGTGCGTTTTTGGAGAGTGTGATGACAGAGGCGACTGCCCTCGATGGAGGCGTCATAGCGTCCGACCGCGGCCTTGCGGTGCGCCGCAACGTGGCGCTCGCGATGCTGTTCGTGGTCGGCACGATCAATTTCGTCGACCGCCAGCTTCTGTCGGTGCTCGTCGAACCGATCCGCGCAGAGATGGATTTCAGCGACACGCAGTTCGGCCTGCTCACCGGCCTCGCCTTCGCACTTTTCTATGCCGCGATGGGGGTTCCCGTCGCGATGATCGCCGACCGCTGGAACCGCGTGAAGCTGATCGGTATCGCGTGTGTCGTATGGAGCGGCTTCACCGCCGCGTGCGGCTTCGCATCGAATTTCTGGCAACTCGCGCTGATGCGCTTCGGCGTCGGCGCGGGCGAAGCGGGCGGCACCGCGCCGTCGCTATCGGTCATCGCCGACTATTACCCGCCCGCGCAGCGCCCGCTCGCGATCGGTATCTTCACGCTCAACGGCCCGTTCGGCGTCTTCGTCGGCGCGGCGTTCGGCGCGTGGGCCGCGGCGAATATCGGCTGGCGCAATGCCTTCGTCGTGATCGGCCTCGTCGGCATTTTGGTCGCACCGTTGCTGATCTGGCTCGTCCGCGAACCCGCGCGCGGGGCGATGGATACCCACAAGCCCGCCGATGAAGCGCTGCCGTTCAGCCAGAGCCTCGCGATGTTCATCCGCCGCCCGTCGCTGCGCATGGTGATGATCGGCAGCGGGCTTGCCGCCTTCGTCAGCTATGGCATGCTCAACTGGATTCCCGCCTTCCTGATGCGCACGCAGAAGATGCCGCTGGAAGCGATGGCGACCTGGTTCGCCCCCGCCGCGGGCATCACCTTCGGCATCGGCATCCTCGGCGGCGGCTGGCTCGTCAGCCACCGCGCCAGAACTTCGGCGCGCGCATACGGCACCATACCCGCGCTTGCGACCGCGGTGCTGATCCCGACCTTCATCGCGGCGCTGCTCGTCGACACATGGCAGCTCTCGCTCGCGTTGATGCTGGTCCCGATGGCGGCGTGCACCGCCTATGTCGCCCCGGCGCTCGCGCTGGTGCAGAACCTCACCCCGCCGCGCAGCCGCGCGACTGCCGCGGCGGTGCTGATGCTGATGTTCAACATCGTCGGCCTGGGCCTGGGCCCGTTGTTCGCCGGGATCGTCAGCGATGCGTTGAAGGACGCGCACGGCGTCGATAGTCTCAGGTGGGCGCTGATGGCGCTGATGCCGTTCGCTGCTGCGGCGGGCATCGCGCAGTTCCGTATGACGCGCTATCTCGAAAAGGATTTCGCCGAATGACCAAGATCGCGGGCAAGACCGCCTTCATCACCGGCGGCGCGAGCGGGCTCGGGTTCGCTACCGCGAGGGCACTCACCGCCAAAGGTGCGTCGGTAATCCTCGCCGATATCGATGGCGCAGGTGCCGATGGCGCGGCCGAAGCCCTGCGCGACGAAGGCGCCAACGCCCTCGGTCTCCAGCTCGACGTGACCAGCGAGGACAGCTGGGCAGCTGCGGGAGAACAGGCGCGAGCCTTCGGACCCGTGCGCATCCTGTTCAGCAACGCGGGGGTCGGCGGCGGGTCGGGCCCGTTCGAGCAATATGACACCGACGTGTGGCGCTGGAACTATGCGGTCAACGCGCATGCGCATCTCTACGCCTGCCGCACCTTCCTCGGCGACATGAAGGCGTCGGGCGAAGCCAGCCATCTCATTTTCACCGCGTCGATGGTCGCGATCGTGCCGCCGCCGATCTCGGTCGCGTACATCAGCTCCAAATATGCGACGCTCGGCATCGCGATGGCGCTGCGCAACGAACTTGCCGGGACCTGCGTCGACATCTCGGTGCTGATGCCCGGCATGTCGGCGACGCGGATCGTCGAGACGACGCGCGACCTGCGCCCGGTAGAGGTCGAGGCCGGCCAAGCGGCCGCGACGAGCCAGGCGATGCAGGGCGTGCTCGCGGGCGGGATGTCACCGGGCAAGATCGGCGCGCGCGTTGTCGAGGCGATCGAGGCCGGCGAATATTGGATTTTCACCCATCCCGAATGGAAGGCGATGGCCGAGCTGGTGACGCAGGACATGCTGTCGTCTTTCGGCCCGTCGGCCGATCCCGCGTACAAGGGCGACGACATCGACGGGCTGATCGCCGCGAACGGCGGCCGCATGTTCGGCGCCAAAGCATAAGGAGACTATGATGGCAGAGCAGGACGATATCCGCGCAATGGCGCAGCGCTTTTTCGACGCGATCGAGGCGGGCGACATCGAGACGATGCAGGGCAGCTTCACCCCCGATGCCGAGATCTGGCACAACACCGACGAGCTGATCGTCACCCCGGCGCAGACCGCACAGACGCTGACCGGCATGGTCGCCCGGATCAAGGATCGCGAATATGCCGAGCGCCAGCTCACCACCTTTCCCGGCGGCTTCGTCCAGCAACATGTGCTGAAGGGCAAGCGCGTCCACGACGACGGCGCGGTCCGTCTGCCCTGCGCGATCATCTGCAAGGTCGTGGACGGCAAGATCACGCGGCTCGACGAATATTTTGACAGCGCGCATGTTGCCGAATTCCGCAAATTCGCGAACGCCTGAGGAGTTAGCCATGCCAGTTCTGCGCCAGGTTCCCCGGTCCGAAGTCACCGACGAGACCGTCCTCGCCTATTACAATCGTCTGTTCGGCGAGCGCGATCCCGTCGCCGAACCCGGCACCGCGACGGGCACGCCCGGCGACTGGTGGACGGTGTTTGCGCTGTCGCCCGACATCTTCGAACATGCGGTCAAAGGCTTCGCGGTGTATCGCAATCCTGCACGTACGATCGACCCGGTGCTGCGTGAGCTCGGCCAGACGCGTGCGGGCTGGGTCAAGGGCAGCCAGTTCGTCTTCTCGCAGCATTGCAAGTCGCTCCGCGGTCTTGGCGTCAGCGAGGAGAAGATCGCCGCCATCGCGCACTGGCAGGTCGCCGACTGCTATAATGAGCAGGAGCGCACCGTGCTCGCCTATGCCGACTGCCTCGCGCAGGCCGGCGGACGCGTTCCGCTTGAGGTCTTCGATAAGCTCAAGACATTCTGGAACGACGAGCAGATTTTCGAATTCACATACATCACCTGTCTTTACGACATGCACGCGGTGATCACCCGCGCGCTGCGGATGGAATATGATGCGCGCGAAGACCCGATCGTCGAGGTCGCGGCGCCCGAAGGCTTCAACGCCGCCGACTTCCTCAGCGCCCCGCGCCCAGCCAACGGATGAGTGGTTACGGCCCGCCTCAAGTCGTCGCGACGGGGCTGCGCTTTCCCGAAGGCCCCGTGCCGATGGCGGACGGCTCGGTGCTGCTCGTCGAGATCGCGCGCGGGACGCTGACGCGCGTCCTGCCGGACGGCAGCCTGTCGGTCGTCGCCGAACTCGGCGGCGGACCCAATGGCCTCGCGATCGGGCCCGACGGCGCGGCCTATGTGTGCAACAATGGCGGCTTCGAATGGATCGAGGCGGCCAGCCTGCTGTTCCCCGGACACGCCGCGCATGCCGAGGCGTGCGGGTCGATCCAGCGCGTCGACTTGTCTTCCGGCGCCGTGACCACGCTCTATGACAGCTTCGAAGGCGAGCGGCTAAAGGGGCCGAACGATATTGTGTTCGATACCGACGGGGGTTTCTGGTTCACCGATCATGGCCAGGTGCGCGATGCCGGCCGCGACCATGGCGCGCTCTACCATGCCGCCGCCGACGGGTCGAAGATCAGCCGCCAGCGCGCCGACATGATGGGGCCGAACGGCATCGGCCTCTCCCCCGACGGCATGACACTGTACGTCAGCGAAACGATGACCGCGCGTGTCTGGGCGATGGACATCGTCGCGCCCGGCGAACTCGCACCACCACCGCCGTGGGCGCCCGGCCAGTTCGTGGGCACCCCGCCCGCCTTTCGCCTGCTAGACAGCATGGCAGTCGAGGAGAGCGGGCGCATCTGCGTCGGCACGATGGTCGAGGGCGGGATCACGATTTTCGATCCCGATTGCAGCGCTTCGGAGTTCGTGCCGCTGCCCGATGTCGGGATCACCAACATCGCCTTTGGCGGCGCCGACCGGCGCGATGCCTATATTACGGCGTCGACGACGGGAACGCTGTATCGCGTCCGCTGGCCGCGTCCGGGGCTAACCGTCAACCAAGTTGACGGTTAGCCCCGCCGATGATAAAAGAGACGGGAGAGGACAGGATGAAATTCTATAATAGCGTCGGCCCCAACCCGCGCGTCGTGAAGCTGTTCATGGCCGAAAAGGGTATCGAGATCCCCGAGGTCAGCGTCGACCTGCGCGGCGGCGAGAACCGGCGCGCGCCGTATAATGTCGATGTGAACCCCGCTGGGCAGACGCCCGCGCTCGAACTCGACGACGGCAGTTTCGTCTGCGAAGTCACCGCGATCTGCGAATATCTCGACGAGCGCTTTCCCGAGCCGACGCTGATCGGATCGACGCCCGAAGAGCGCGCAGCGACGCGCATGTGGACACGCCGCGTCGACCTCAAGATCTGCGAGCCGCTCACCAACGGCTTCCGCTTTGCAGAGGGTCTGCCCTTGTTTGAGTCGCGGCTACGCTGCCTGCCCGAGGCCGCGCCGGGGCTGAAAGCGACCGCACAGGACGGGGTCAAATGGCTCGACGGACAGATAGCGGGGCGCGAATTCATCGCGGGTGAAGCATTAAGCCTCGCGGACATCATGCTGTTTGCATTTCTCGATTTCGGCGCGACGGTCGGCCAGCCGATCGATCCCGCCTTCACCAATATCGTGCGCTGGTACGAGCGGATGAAAAATCGCCCCAGCGTCAACGCAAACTGAACCACAAGGAGACGGATCATGGCTGCATCAAATAGCGAATTCGAATTCTGCGGGGTCAATCACCTCGCGCTCGTGTGCAAGGATATGGCAAGAACGGTCGAATTCTACCGCGACACGCTCGGCATGCCGCTGGTCAAGACGCTCGACCTGCCCGGCGGACGCGGCCAGCATTTCTTCTTCGACATCGGCAATGGCGACAGCCTCGCCTTCTTCTGGTTTCCGAACGCACCCGAAGCGGTTCCCGGCATTTCGGCGCCCGAGGCGCTGCCGACACGGGGCAATTTCATGTCGGCGCACGGATCGATGAACCATCTCGCGATCAACGTCCGTGCCGACAAGTTCGACGAATATTACCGGCGGCTGGTCGACAAGGGCGTCGAGGTCACCCCGATCCTCAACCACGACAATTCGCCGACCCAGTCGTCGCCCGAAATGAACGACGATGTCTATGTCCGCTCGGTCTACTTCTTCGATCCCGACGGCGTCTGCCTGGAATTCGCAGCGTGGACGAAGACCTTCGACGAAAGCGACGTCGCGCACGACCCGGTGCAGGCCGACGGCACGAAGCGCGAAGGCTTCATCACCGGCCGCAACCCGGTGCCCGCCGAATAGACATTCCCAAAAGTACACTGGGAACTCCTCCTGGACCCGGCCTTTTGGCCGGGTTCTTTTTTGGGGCGCCTCAAGTGACCGAAAAAGACCGTTAGTTGCCGATAGATATATGTGCCCGGCGAAAGCCGGGGTCCAGAATTACAGCGCAAACCTAGCGTGTTTCCGCTCGGCGCTCCGGCTTTCGTCGGGGATCACGATGACAGTTCACCACCCCAAAGCAGTCGTTTCAGGCTATCCCACGGCGCGGTCGCGCCCTTCCCAATAAGGCGCGCGCAATTCGCGGCGGAGCACCTTGCCCGACGGGTTGCGCGGCAACGCCTCGATAAATTCGACACTCTTGGGGATCTTGTACGCCGCGATCCGTTCACGCGCCCAGGCAACGACATCGGCAGGGTCGAGTGTCGCGCCCGCGGCCGGTACGATCAGGGCTTTGACGCTCTCGCCCCATTTGTCGTCGGGCACGCCGATCACCGCGACGTCGGCGACCCCCGGACAGCCCATGATCGCGCTCTCGACCTCGGCCGGATAGACATTCTCGCCGCCCGACACGATCATGTCCTTGATCCGGTCGTGGACGTAGTAGAATCCGTCGGCGTCGCGATAGCCGACGTCGCCGGTATGAAGCCATCCGCCCGCCAGCGTCTCTTCGGTCGCTGCGGCGCGGTTCCAATATTCCTTCATCACGATACCGCCGCGGATCGCGATCTCGCCGATCTCGCCTTCGCCCAACTCACGCCCATCGCCGCCCAGGATCGCCATTGCGGCGCCCGGCCAGGGTTTGCCGCACGAGGTGAGCTTGCCCGGCAGATCATGCGCGCTTGGCGAGAGATAGGAGCCGCCGCCCGCCGACTCGGTCATGCCGTAGAATTGCACGAAATCGCAGCCGAAGGTCGCGCGCGCGCGGCGCAACACATCCTCGGCGATCGGCGACGCGCCATAAGCGATCGACTTGAGCGCGGGATAGGCGCCATTATTCGCGTCGGGCTGGAGCAGCATCATCTGGATCATCGCGGGCGCGAGGAAGGCGTGCGCGACATTTTCCTCGCGCATCATGCGCACCGCGTCGGCCGCGGTGAAATCCTTGACGAGCACGAGCCGCCCACCCTGCGCGAGACCGGAGAAACTGACGTTCGTGCCCGCGACGTGGAACAGCGGCATGACGATCATCACCGTCTCGTCCTCGCCATACGCAAAGCCGTCGACCTCGGTCGCGGCCTCGAGGAAAGTGCGGTAGTTTGCGTTGGTGAGCACCACGCCTTTGGGCAGGCCCGTGGTGCCGCTGGTATAAAGCTGGAGCACATCGTCGCCGAGTTGCGGCGGATCGGCGAGCACCGCATCGGACGCCTCGCCAAGCCACGCATCGAACGGCTCGAACGCGGGATGTTCACCATAGAGCGCGATCAGCCTTGGGGGTGTCGCCAGGTCGGCAATCGCCGCGAGCGCGCAATCGAAGAAATCTTCGCCGACGAACAGCAGTTTCGGCCAGGCATCGCTAAGAATAAAGCCGATCTCGGCGGGTGCGAGGCGGCAGTTGATCGGAGCGAAACAGGCGCGCGCGCGCGCTGCTCCGAAGAAGAGCGGATACCAGCTGTCGTGGTTCTTGGTCAGCGCCGAGATGCGATCGCCGGGCGCGATACCTGACGCGAGCAGCGCATGCGCGACGCGATTCGACCGCGCGTCGAGCGCCGCAAAACTCGTCTCGCGCGTCCCGAATTTCACCGCGGTCGCCTGCCCCCGCACGCGCGCCTGCGCCGCCGGAATATCCGCCAGCGTCCGGATGGCCTCCAGATCGATCATTTTGCTCTCCCAATCGTCGTTTCGACTTGAATTAGATAGAATACTAAGCAAATGTTTGACCAGCCCAAAAATGAGAGGAGCGGCCTTGTTCGACCACCCCATCCTGCCGACAACGATCGTCGGAAGCTACCCCCAGCCTGACTGGCTGATCGACCGCGAGCGGCTGAAGGCCAGCCTGCCCCCGCGCGTCCGCGCCGAGACGCTGTGGCGCGTCCCCGAACCCTGGCTCGCCGACGCGCAGGAAGCCGCCACCTTGATGGCGATCCGCGACCAGGAGGAACTGGGAATCGACATCGTCGGCGACGGCGAAATGCGCCGTGAAAGCTATTCGAACCGCCTCGCGACCGCGCTGTCGGGGATCGACCGCGAAAAGCATGGCACGGCGGTCGACCGCACGGGCAACGCCAATCCGGTGCCGCTCGTTTCGGGCCCTATCCGCCGCGTCGCGCCGATCGAGGCGCAGGATGCGGCCTTCCTCCGCCGCCATTCGACGAGGCCGGTGAAGCTCACCCTGCCCGGCCCTTTCACGATGACGCAGCAGGCCGAGAATGGCTATTATCCCGACCTGCGCGCACTCGCGATGGACTATGCCGACGCGGTCAATGCCGAAGTGAGGGATTTGTTCGCGGCGGGGGTCGACGTGGTCCAGCTCGACGAGCCCTATCTGCAGGCGCGTGCCGCCGAGGCGAACAGCTATGCGATCGAGGCGATCAACCGCGCGCTCGACGGCGTTGACGGCACGACCGCGCTCCACATCTGCTTCGGCTATGCGATGGTGCATCATGGCGCGGGCGCGACGGGGCCGAAGCCCAAGGCGTACGACTTCCTCGCCGAACTCGAAGCGTCGGCGATCGACGTGATCTCGATCGAGGCGGCGCAGCCGGGGCTCGACCCCGCAATCCTCGCCGAACTGCCCACCAAGACGATCATGTACGGCGTGCTCGACCTGTCGATTCCGGAGGTCGAGACCCCCGAGGTCGTCGCGGGGCGCATCCGCGAGGCGCTGCGCTACGTCGACGCCGAACGGCTGTGGATCGCGCCCGACTGCGGGATGAAATACCACAGCCGCGAACATTCACAGGCCAAGCTGAAGGCGATGGTCGACGGGACCGCGCTGGTACGGGCGGAGCTGAAGTAACACCAAACCTCGTCATTCCCGCGAAAGCGGTAACCAGTTGCAACGTTTGCTCGCTGGGTTCCCGCTTTCGCGGGAATGACGAAGTTATTGATCCACGAACCCGGCCAGCAGCGCCACCACCACTTCGGGCGCCTCCACCGTCGGCAGATGCCCTGCCCCTGCCACGACTTCCAGCCGCGCCCCCGGGATGGCGTCCAGAATCTCGTCATGATGCGCGCGGCTGGTGATGCCGTCCTTCTCGCCCCAGACCAGCAAGGTCGGCACCGCAATCTCGCCGAGTCGCGGCCGGCTGTCGATGCGTGCCATGATCGCGCGTTGCTGCGCAAGGAAGGTGTCGGCGCCGGTATCGGCCGCCATCTTCCGCGCGATGCCGAGCAGGCCTGCGTCGCTGCGCTTTTCTTCGGGAAAGAGGATGGGGATGCGTTCCTCGACGACCTGGTCGAAATTGCCGCTTTCGACGAGGTCGATATAACCCTGCCGCCGCGCGGTCTGCGCGGGACCGTCGGCCGACGCCAGTGTCGAGATCAGCGCAAGCTTAGCTACACGTTCGGGCGCGCGCCGCATCACCTCGAAAGCGACGAAGCCGCCCATCGCGTGCGCGATCAGCGCGAACCGCGGCGGCGCATTGTCGAGCAGGCGCTGCGCGAAACCCTCGATCGTGTCGTCGCTGCGGTTATCGGCAACGATCACCTCGCGATCGCTCCACGCATCGAGCAACGGCTGCCACACAGCGCTGGTTAAAAGCTGACCGGTTATCAAAACAATAGGGAGAGACATTAGACCACCTGATGAAGAAGAGTTTCACCCGCCGCGAGACGGCGGCAATTTTCGTGCGCCACGGTCAGGCTGCGCACAAGCGTTTCGGGCGTCAGCCATGCGATATGCGGCGCGAGCACGACATTGGGCAGGTTGAGCAGGGGATTGGTCCGCGGCAGCGGCTCCTCGCCGAACACATCCAGTCCCGCGCCGCGCAGATGGCCCGCGGTCAGCGCCTCGACCAGCCGCGCCTGATCGACGAGTTCGCCGCGCGCGGTGTTTACGAGCACCGCGCCCTTCTTCATCGCGAACGGATCGACGCTCGCGCGGGTCTCCTCGGTGAGCGGCATGTGCAGCGAAACGATATCGGCTTCGGCGATCAAGTCATTGAAAGGGCGATATTCATACGCGCAGTCACGGCGATGGCGCGCGGTATAGACGACGTTCGCCCCGAGCGCCGCCAGCACCGGCGCGAGCAGCTGCGCCGAATGGCCGAAACCGACCAGCCCGACCGTCCGGCCTGCAACCTCGCCCACGCTATCGAGTTCGGACGGATCGGCCGTCCACCCCTCGCCCGCGCGGGTCCGTGCGTCGAAAAAGCAGGTACGACGGAGCACCGCCATCATGAGCGACAACGCCATTTCCGCGACCGCTTGGCTGTTCGTGCCGGGCATGTTGCAGACGGCGACACCATGATCGCGCGCCGCGTCGAGCGCGATCGTATTCACGCCGACGCCCAGTTTCTGAATCAGCTTCAACTTCGGTGCGGAAGCGATGAATTCGGGTGTCACGGGGCTCAGGACGTGGAGCAGCGCGGTGATTTCCGGCGCCACCGCGTCGAGCGGCGCGGCCTCGTCGACATGCACGACGACGCCGGGGCCGAAGATCGCATCGACGGCCTCACGGAATCCCGGGCTCGGCCGGGCGTGGAGGACGATCATGCCGCCACCCGGCCGATCGCCCCCGCAAAAGCCGAAAAGCCCGCAAACACCGCGTCGCCGCCCATCGCTTCCTCGATCCGCAACATCTCGTTCCACTTCGCCATCCGTTCCGAGCGCGTGAAGCTGCCGACCTTCAATTGCCCGGCATCCCACCCCGTCGCGAGATGCGCGATGGTGACATCCTCGCTCTCGCCCGAGCGCGCCGAGACGATCGCGCCCCACCCGCGCGTCACCGCGGCGTCGAGCGCCGCCTTGGCTTCGGTCACCGTGCCGACCTGATTGACCTTGATCAGCGCCGCGTTGCACACCGCCGCATCGCCGGCGCGCTCGACGCGCGCCGCATTGGTGACGAGCACATCGTCCCCGATGATCTGGACGCGCTCGCCAATCGCCGCGGTCATCGCCGCCATCGTCGTCCAGTCGTCCTGTCCCGCCGGATCCTCGATCGACAGGATCGGATAGCGCCCCGCCCAGTCGACAATGCGCGCCGCCATCGCTTCGCCCGACAGGCGCCCGTCGTCGAGCGCGAGATCATAGCCGTCGGCGTCACCGAGTTCGTTCGCGGCGATGTCGAGCGAGATAAATACCTCCTCGCCCGCGCGGTGCCCGCTCGCCTCGATTGCTTTCGTCAGCGTGTCGAGCGCATCCTCGTTCGACACGAAATTCGGCCACCAGCCGCCTTCGTCGGCGACCCCCGACAGCGGTCCCTTCGCCTCCATCAGTTTGCCCGCGGCGCGATAGACATCGTCGGTGATCTCGAGCGCGCGGCGGAAGCTGCCGGCCTTCGGGCACATCACCATGAAATCCTGCACGTCGGTGCGCCGACCGGCGTGCGCGCCGCCGCCGAAAATCTGAATTTCGGGGAGCGGCACGCGGACCTTTTGCCCGCCCGCGAGATAACGCCACAGCGGCGCGTGCGCGTCCGCTGCGGCGGCGTGAAGCACCGCCATCGACACCGCGACGACGGCATTCGCGCCGAGCCGCGCCTTGTTCAGCGTGCCGTCGAGGTCGCAAAGCGCCGCGTCGACCGCCGCCTGTTCACGCGCATCCATCCCGATGATCGCATTCGCGATCTCCGATCCGATCCCTGCGACCGCGCGGTCGACGCCGAAGCCCCCGAACGCCGCGCCGCCGTCGCGCAGGTCGATCGCTTCATGCGCGCCGCGCGAGGCGCCCGCGGGCGCGATAGCCCGGCCGACCGCACCCGATTCCAGCATGACCTCGGCCTCAACGGTGGGCCGACCACGCGAATCCCAGATCTGGCGGCCAGTGACAGAGGCGATACGCGAAGTCATACAAGGTTCCTTTTCCAGTTGGCGACGAGCACGTCGATCGGCGACGGCGCGACAATGAGTGTCCGTGCCTGATCGCGCACGATGCGCTTGTGTTCAGGGTCGGTGAGATACGGTGCGGGCGACTTGCCCTCGACGCGCGCGAGAAGCAGCGCCGCGGTGAGCTTGCCCGCGCGGAGCAGCAGGCCGTCAACATTCTCCCAATCGATCGCCGAGCGATACGCCGCAACGAGCGCCGCAGCGGCTTCGTTCAGCCGGGCATCGCCCGACCACACCGCCTTCAGCAGCAGATGCGTCGTGCAGAAGGCGACGTCGAACGCCGGGTCGCCATAAACGGCGCATTCGGCATCGAGAAACACCGGACCGTCGGCGCTGACGAGGATATTCTTGGGGCTGACGTCGCCGTGGACGAGCGCGATCTTGCGCGACGATACGTCGTCGGCAAGCGCGCGCAAGACCGGCGCCAACTCGGCGTCATGCTCGGCGACGTAGATCAGGAAGGGATCGACGCGCAGCGCGCGGAACATCGCGTCGTTCGGAAAGGCATCGCGGTCGGCCGAATTGATCGCTGTCGCGGCGTGGACAGCCGCAACCCCCCGGCCCACAGCGGCGGCGAAATCAACATCGACCCGCCCGGTCATCAGTTCGTCCTTCCACACCGGAGAGCCGGGCAGGAAGCGCATCGCAAAACCGTAGCCGGGCAGTTCGGCGAGCACCTCGGGCGCCATATGCGCATCGACCCCGCGCGCGCGCCGCAGCCAGCGCACCTCGCTCTGGCCGCGTTCGATCGGCGCGTGCCATTCGGCGGCGACGCGAAGCTGTTCGAGCGGGCGTTTGACGACGATCGGCCCCGTCGGCGTCTCGACCTTCCAAACGTCGCACGACACGCCGCCGGTCAGCGGTTCGAGCACGACATCGCCCTCACCCACCAGCCCGGCGTCGCGCAATCCGTCGATGATGTCGGCGTCGGCCGTCACGTCACAGCTTCTCCCGTATCCACGCGCCGACGAGGTCGGCGGCGTTCTGCCGTTCTTCGATCGAGTCCTCGAAATAATGCGCCCCGGGGATCAATTCGAGCTTCTTGTCGGTCGAGCCGAGGAAATCGAAAATCTTGCGCGCGTCGCTCGGGAAGACGCCCGTGTCGGCCGTCCCCTGCACGACCAGTGCGGGCGTATCGTGCTTGACGAGGTGCGGCTGGCCCTGGCACGGCGAGGTTTCGAGGCTCCACATATTGAGCCAGGTCTTGATCGTGTTGGCGCGGCCGATGCTGGGCGAGCGGTTCGCGGTCGCGGGGTCGCCGCGATAACACCAATTGGGCTTGCGGTCCGACGGATCGATCGCCGGATCGACGCAGCGGATATCGCCCCAGCACCGGAACATCGGGAAGATGCGGTCGGGAATGCCGGCATCGTTGAGCCGTTTCAGCTCGGCCTTTGCCCAGTCGGTGATCCGCTGATTGCGCGCGCGCTGACCGGCGCGATATTTCGCGATGAACTCCTCCGAATAGGGCGGGCCGTTGTCGGGGTTGAACGGGTCGAGTTCGGGGTCGGTGAGCGTCGGGTCATTCTCGTCGACCACCGATGCGTCCATCCAGTCGGTCAGCACTTCGGGGCGCCCCTGATGCGCATTGAAGCTGATATACAGGTCGCCCTTGATCAGCGACGCCAGCGCGTCCTGTCCCGCCGACGGCAAGCGATCGGTCAATGTCGGCGCGATCGCTTCGGCCTGATAGGCGCCCATCAGCGAGCCGCCGCCCGAGTTGCCGAGGATGACGATCTGCTCGACGCCCGCCACTTCCTTCAGCCATTTCATGCCCACGCCGATGTCGAGCACCGCATGTTCGAGCAGGAACTGATCCTCGAACCCGCGATAGCGCGTGTTCCAGCCGAGGAAGCCGAAACCCTGCCGCGCGAAATAGGGCGCGATATAATGTTCCTTGAAATCGACATTATAATGGGTGGCGATGATCGCGACCTTCGGCCGCTTGCCCGCCTCGGTCCAATAGATGCCCTGGCACGGGTGCCCGCCCGCCTGAATGCGCGGCGCCGTTGGCGACACCAGCCCGACAAATTGCGCGTCCAGTCCTTCGATCCCGTTCGGGTCCATCATATTCTCTCTCCTGTTTTGATATTGTCAGCGGGTGACTTCAAAGGGCAGCTCGTACCCCTCAAGCCCCGCGCGGATCGCCTTCTTGTCGATCTTGCCCGTCGGCCCAAGCGGGATTGCCGCTACGAACAGCACGTCGTCGGGCATCCACCATTTGGCGATCTTGCCGTCGAGGAAGGATTTGAGATCATCGGCGGAGGCGTCGGCGCCCGGCTTCAGTTCGCACAGCAGGATCGGTCGCTCGTCCCACTTCGGATGCGCGACCCCGACGACGGCGGCGTTGGCGACCGCGTCATGTCCCATCGCGATATTCTCGATCTCGATCGAACTGATCCACTCGCCGCCCGACTTCACGACATCCTTCGCGCGGTCGGTAATCTGCATATAGCCTTCGCCATCGATCGTGCTGACGTCGCCGGTGTCGAAAAAACCTTCTTCGTCGAGCACGTCGCCGCCCTCGCCGCCATAATAGCCTCCCGCGATCGTCGGCCCCTTCACCATCAGCCGCCCCGGCGTCTTGCCGTCATGCGGCAGACGGTTGCCCGCATCGTCGACGAGCTTCATGTCGAGCCCGCAAAGCAACCGGCCCTGCTTGAGCTTATACGCCATCTGCTCGACATCGGATTTCGCCGCGACCGCGGCATTGGACACCGACACCGTCCCGAGCGGCGAGGTTTCGGTCATGCCCCAGCCCTGGATGACATCGACGCCATAATCGTCGCGGAAGGTACGAATGATCGATTCGGGGCACGCCGAACCACCGATCGTCACGCGCTCCAGCGTCGTGAAGCGCTTTCCATTTTCCTGCATATATTGCAGCAACATCTGCCACACTGTTGGTACGGCGGCCGAGTAAGTGACGCCCTCCTGCTCGATCAGATTATAGATCGATTCGCCGTCCATCCGCTGCCCCGGGAGCACCAGTTTCGCGCCAACCGCGGGCGCCGAATAGACAACGCCCCACGCATTGGCATGATACATGGGCACGACCAGCAGCACCGTGTCGCGCGCCGACAGGCCGAGCGCGTCGCGCTGCAAGGTCATCAGCGCGTGGATATAATTGGAGCGGTGCGAATAGAGCACGCCTTTCGGATTGCCCGTCGTACCGCTGGTGTAGCAGAGCCCGCACGCCGCATTCTCGTCGAACCCGCCCCAGATATATTCGGCAGGCTGGCCGGCGATCCAGTCATCGAAGGCGGTCGCGGCAAAGCTGGTTTGCGGCAACGAAGCGCGGTCACAGAAAAAGATCACCTTCTCGATCGACGGCACCTGCGAAAGCAATTGCTCGACCAGCTCCGCGGTCGCCGGGTCGGCGATCAGCAACCGGTCACCCGCATGGTTCGCGATATAGGCGATCTGTTCGGGAAAGAGCCGCGGATTGAGCGTATGGAGCACCGCCCCCATCCCCGCCGCGCCGTACCAGGCGGCAAGGTGGCGCGCGCCGTTCCACGCCATTGTCGCGACGCGGTCGCCGGGTTTGATCCCTTCGGCGGCGAGCGCGTTCGAGACGCGCTTCGCGTCGGCATGAACGTCGGCCCAGGTCGAGCGGGTGACGCGCCCCTCGGCATCGCGCGACACGATCTCGCGCGCGCCGTGCCAGTTCGCCGCATGATCGATGATCCGGTCGACCGTCAGCGGCACATTCTGCATCAACCCGTCCATGCGACTCTCTCTCCATTCTCGCTACAATAGATAGTATGCTAAGTATTTTGCCTTTGCAACGCCGCTCTGCCTTGCTTCGCCCGCCCTGCTCTTCTAGCTTGCTGACGTCGGCACCCCGTCGGCAACAGGGGCATATCATAGCGTCCATGCGCACCAACCAGCTTATCATCGCGCTTTTCCAGCGCTTCTGCTGGCTCGACGAAGGGCTTCAGGCGCGGCTCCACGACCATGGCTGGCCCGACGTCAACCGCCCGCAATCGATGGTGATGACGAATATCGTCAGCGGTATCGTGCGCCCGTCGGACATCGCGCGCAATCTGGGCATATCGCGGCAGGCGATCCACAGCACGATCAACCAGATGGTGAAGCTCGGCATCGTGCAGATGGACGTCGATCCCGTCGACCGTCGCCACATGACCGTGTCGCTGACCGACCTCGGCGCGCGCATGCGCAAGGATGCACAGCGCTCGATGGACGCGCTCACCGCGCAGATCGCCGCCAGGCTGGGACAAGACAAGTTCGACGCGCTGCTCGCCGCGCTCGAGGCCGACTGGGGCGACAATATCGAACCCGCCGTCCCCTTTCGGCGCGTCTAAACCGCGAGGGCCTTCGCGACCGCGATCAACCGTCCGGCGGTCATTTCGACGAGCGACGCCGGCAGAGGCTCCTTCAAGCTGCCATCTTCGGCGAAAGCGGCGTGAGCGTTCGGCACCAGCACCTGTTCGGGAATCACCAGCATCTGGATCGTCGACAATATCTGGCGCAAGTGCATCAGCCCACGCAGCCCGCCGAACGGGCTGATCGACGCCGACATGATCGCCGCCGCCTTGCCGCGATAGGCGGTCAGCGCAACGAGGCCCTCGTCGCCGGTCGGGCGCGACGCCCAGTCGATCGCATTCTTGAGCAGCGGCGGCAGCGATCCATTATATTCTGGCGAGACGAAGAGCAGGCCGTCCTGCGCGACGAAAAGCGCCTTGAGCTTCACCGCGTCGGGCGGAAAGGCGCTTGCTTCCAGCGCCGCCGAATAGAGCGGCAGGTCGAACGCTGCGAGATCGACCCGCGTCACGCTTGCACCTTGAGATTCGAGGCTTGCGGCGGCGACTTCGCCCAATGCGCGGTTAAAAGATCCCTCGCGGGTGCTACCCACGATGACGGCGATGCTGGTCATTTTCCCTCCCGGACAATATAGTTAGAATACTAACTTATTGTCCGGACGCACAGCAAATGCAAGCGATCAGGCCTTGATGTCGGATAGCACCGCGAGCTTGCGCGTTTCATCGCCGAGATTGTCGATGACGCGGCGCATCAGCCCCTGCAGCACCTCGACCTCCTCGTCGGTCATCCCCTTGGTCGCGATCTCGTGAATCTCGGCGTTCATCGGCGCGAGGATCAGTTCGAGCTTTTTCGCATGCGGCGTCAGGTGGATGAAAGTCTTGCGGCGATCGTCGGCGGTCTTCCTGCGCGTGATCAGCCCGGCCTTTTCCAGCCCCTTGAGCGCGACGACCGTTGTCGGTTCGCGCATCCCGACGCGTTCGCTGAGTTCGCGCTGGGTGATGCCGTCCTCGCGCCACAGCTGGCGGAGGAACCGCCACTGCCCCGCGGAGACGTCGTGCGTCAGCGTGCGGCGTTCGAGCAGCCGCGAAAAGGAGCGGAAGACGACGCGCGCCAGATAACCGATGCTGTTTTCAGGATCGGTATAATATTCGGCGGGATGTCGGTAATCCTGTGGTTTCTTTGCCAAAATCCTGCTCCCCTGTCGCGGTCCCCGGCGCCGGGCGCTGGCCCGCGCGATTGCGAACCTTAGGACACGAAGATTCGCGCGGCAACTGTCTTCATCGCCATCCTGCGCCGTATCGCCCTTCCAACCCCGCGATAATGTTGGACAAGATCGGTCGACCCATTTACTTAGAATACTAAGTTAATGGAGGCGATGTGCAAAAATTTACCCGGATGAAAGCGGTCGCGGCCCCGCTGCCGCTCGCCAATGTCGACACCGACATGATCATCCCTGCGCAATATATGAAGTCGCTGACCCGCACGGGCCTTGGCAAACATCTGTTCCGCGAGCTGCGCTTCGTGGACGATGGCAACGAACGCGGCGACTTCATCCTCAACCGGCCCGCCTGCCGCGAAGCCGGGATTCTTGTCGCCGACCGCAATTTCGGCTGCGGATCGTCGCGCGAACATGCGGTATGGGCGCTCACCGATTTCGGCATTCGCTGCGTCATCGCGCCAAGCTTCGGCGATATCTTTGCCGGGAACGCCCGCAAGAATGGCCTGCTGCTGATCCGCCTGCCCGACGCAACATGCGCGCGGCTGCGCGACGAAATCGCGCTCGCCCAATATGCCCCGGTCGAGGTCGACCTAGAAGCGCAGCGAATCCGGCTCGCGTCGGGCGAGGCGATCGATTTCGCGATCGATCCCGATGATCGCCGGATCCTGATGGAGGGGCTCGACGACATCGCCCGCACGCTGCGCCACGCCGATGCGATCGCGCGGTTCGAAGCGGCGCTCTAGAGTCTGACCCTAGCCCGGCACTTCGGGCGCCGCGATGCAGCCCGCAATCGCACTCGCCGCCGCGAGAGCCGGGCTCATCAAATGGGTGCGCCCGCCGCGCACCTGCCGGTTCTCGAAATTGCGGTTCGACGTCGCGGCGCAGCGCTCGCCGGACTGCAGCCGGTCGGCGTTCATGCCGACGCACATCGAACAGCCGGGCTCGCGCCAGTCGAACCCCGCGTCGCGCAGGACGCGGTCGATCCCCTCTTCCTCGGCCTGTCTTTTGACCAGCCCCGACCCCGGCACGACCATCGCGCGAACATGCGGCGCGACGCGGCGGCCGCGCACGACTTCCGCCACGATGCGCAGATCCTCGATCCGGCTGTTAGTGCAACTGCCGATAAACACGCGGTCGAGCCGCAATCCGGCGATCGGCACGCCCGGCGTCAGGTCCATATAGGCAAGCGCGCGTGTCGCTGCGCCGCGCGCTTCGGCGTTCGTCAGCGCGGCCGGATCGGGAACGCGTCCGTCGATCGCGGCAACCTGCGACGGGTTTGTGCCCCAGCTCACCATCGGCCGGACATCGCGCGCATCGACCCGCATTTCTCGGTCGAATAGCGCCGCATCATCGCTTGCGAGGGCCGCCCAGCGCGCGCGCGCGGCATCCCACGCCTTCCCCGTCGGCGCCGCGGGCCGACCCGCCAGATAGGCGAAGGTCGTCGCATCGGGCGCGACCAGTCCCGCGCGCGCGCCCATTTCGATGCTGAGATTGCACAGCGTCATCCGCGCCTCCATCGACAGCGCCCGGACGGCTTCGCCGGCATATTCGACGACATGCCCTGTCGCGCCATCGACCCCGATTACGCCGAGCAGGTGGAGCGCGAGATCCTTGGCATGGACGTGCGGCGCGAGCACGCCATCGACCGTCACGCGCATGTTGCGCGACCGGCGCTGGCGGATCGTCTGCGTCGCCAGCACATGCTCGACCTCCGACGTGCCGATCCCGAACGCCAGCGCTCCGAATGCGCCATGCGTCGACGTGTGGCTGTCGCCGCAGACGATCGTCATCCCCGGCTGCGATCGTCCCTGTTCGGGCCCGACGACATGGACGATCCCGCCGCGCGGATCGCCCATCGGGAAATTCTCGATCCCGAAATCACGCGTGTTGCTGACCAGCGCTTCGAGCTGCGCGCGCGCTTCGGCATCGGCAACCCCGGCGGGGCCCGCCGCCTGCCCCGCCGTCGGCACATTATGATCGGACAAGGCCAGCGCGCGCTCGGGACGCCGCACCGCCCGCCCCGCCGCCGCCAGCCCGGCGAAGGCTTGCGGCGAGGTCACCTCGTGAAGCAGGTGCAGGTCGATATAGAGCAAAGTCTCGCCGTCATCCTCGGCGACGGCGTGCGCATCCCATATCTTGTCGTAAAGCGTGCGGGGCCGGTTCACAGTTTCCCGATCGTCTCGCTCCGCGGCCCCATGTATCCGAACAGGTAGGCAGCGACCTTACGCATCTGTATTTCTTCGGCGCCTTCGGTGATGCGATAGCGGCGGTGGTGGCGG
>NZ_LMGI01000002.1:1323410-2087747 GCF_001427105.1 Sphingopyxis sp. Root154 | reverse complement strand
AAATCATCCTCGATAACCCATTGGCTGAACGCCTCGGTGACCACAGCGCCCTCGTCGCGGACGCCGAGCACGGCTTCGACGTCGGCACGATCGGCCTCGGTGGTCGCGGGGACGATCCGGTCAATCATCGTCGCCGGGCAGCGGCATTCGCCGTCGAACCACGCCGACAGGTCGGGATGATATGCCGCGAGATACGCGCGCATCAAGCCGCGCAGCACCGCGCCATTGCCCGCCAGATTGTCGCAGCTGAGCAATGTCAGCCCCGGCAAGCCCGCCGCCTTGCGCGCCGCGAGCCCCGCCGCGACAAAGCGATAGAGGCTGCGACTGCCGGCCGCTTCAGCAAGGTCCAGCGATCCGTCGGGACGCCGCAGATAGCCCTTTTCGGTGACGGTGAAGCTGACGATGTGTGTCGTCGGGGCCGCAATCGCATCGACCACGGCGTGCGGATTGTCGGAGGCGACGAACACCTGCCGGACCGCGCCGATCAGCCGCAACCCGGTTCCTGCCGCGCTACGCGTGCTGACGGTGTACAGGCCGTCCTGCGGGTTGAGCTGCGCCGCGACGTCGCTTGAACGAAGCGACACGCCGATAATGGCCCAGTCGCGGTCGCCCGAACGCATCGCATCGTCGGTATAGACCGCCTGATGCGCGCGGTGGAACGCGCCGATGCCGATATGGACGATTCCCGCGGCTTGAGCGGCGCGTTCGTAGTCCGGCGTCTGCACCGACGCCGGGATCGGCGTTTGGGCCGAAAGCCTCACAGCTTGTACGCCGCCTTGGCGAGATTATAGCTGAGGTCGACCGCGAGTTCGGCGGCTTCCCATTCCTCCAGCCGGTGTTCGGCGACGAGCTGCGCGAGGAAGCCGCAGTCGATACGCCGCGCGACGTCGTGGCGCGCGGGGATCGACAGGAAGGCGCGCGTGTCGTCGTTGAAACCGACGCTATTGTAGAAGCCCGCGGTCTCGGTCGTGTGGCTGCGAAAGCGCCGCATCCCTTCGGGACTGTCGTGAAACCACCAGGCGGGGCCGAGCTTCAGCGCCGGATAATGGCCTGCGAGCGGTGCCAATTCTCTCGCGTAGCTCGTCTCGTCGAGCGTGAAGAGGATGATCGTCAGTGCGGCTTCGTTGCCATAACGCCCCAGTAGCGGGCGCAGCGCATGGACATAGTCGGTCGCCATCGGAATATCGGCGCCCTTGTCGCGGCCATAATGGGTGAACAGCCACGGGTTGTGGTTGCGGAAACTGCCCGGGTGAATCTGCATGACGAGACCGTCGTCGAGGCTCATCCCCGCCATCACSGTCAGCATATGCCCGCGGAACAGTTCGGCATCGGCGGCAGTCACGCTGTCCCCGGTAACGCGCGCGAACAAGGCTTCAGCCTCGGCGTCAGACAGGTCGGCGGTCGCCGCCGTCGGATGGCCATGATCGGTCGAGGTTGCGCCCATCTCCGCGAAGAAGGCACGGCGATTGCGGTGCGCGGCGAGATAGCCCGCATAGCTGAAGGCATCCTCGCCCGAGAGGTCGGAGAAGCGTTTGAGGTTATCGCGAAAGCCCTCATACTCGGGATCGATCACGGGATCAGGGCGATAGGCGGTGACCACCCGTCCCGCCCACTCGCCGCTCGCATTAGCGTCGCGGATCACGGCATGATGCTCGAGCGTATCGAGCGGGCTTTCGGTCGTTGCGATCACCTCGATCCCGTACCGATCATACAGCGCGCGCGGGCGGAAGGCATCGGTCGCCGGGTTAGACGAAACCCATCTCGCGCGGCGCGCCGACAGCCTGTCGGGCGGCCATTAGCGTCGCGGATCACGGCATGATGCTCGAGCGTATCGAGCGGGCTTTCGGTCGTTGCGATCACCTCGATCCCGTACCGATCATACAGCGCGCGCGGGCGGAAGGCATCGGTCGCGAGCTTCTCGGTTATCAGATCGTAATAGAGGTCGGACGTCTCGCCCGAAAATTGCACCTCGAAGCCGAATGCCTCGGCGAACACCCAGTCCATCCACATCCGTGTCGGCGTGCCGCGAAACAGATGATAGTTTTGCGCGAAGAGCCGCCAGCTCTCGCGCGGGTTGGCGTCGCGGTTGCGGATCCCCAGCGCATCGAGCGAAATGCCCTGCGAATAGAGCATCCGGAACGCATAATGGTCGGGATGCAACAGGAATTCGGCAGCATTGCCGAACGATGCGTTGCCCGCGAACCACGCCGGATCGGTGTGCCCGTGCGGGCTGACGATCGGCAGGCCCGCCACCTCTTTATAGAGCCGGCGCGCGATCTCGCGCTGCGCCGGATCGGACGGAAAGAGGCGGTCGGGGGAGAGGGCCAGCGGGCGCGGCATCGGATCAGGTTTTGCTTTCTACGCTAACCGGCGCGAGACGCGGGCTCAAAAGGTGGATCGCCAGCACGGCAAGGAAATAGACCGTCGTGCAGGCGGCAAAGATGAGGGTGTAATTGCCCCCCGTCGCGTCGAGCACGAGCCCGGTCGACTTGGCCATGATCATCCCGCCGACGCCGCCCATAAAGCCGCCGAGCCCGATCACCGACCCGACCGCGCGTTTGGGGAACATGTCGGGCGGGATCGACAGGAGCGTCGACGAAAAGGCCTGGTGCCCCGCGAGCGCCAGACCGATCAACACGACCGCGAGCCACATATTGTCGAGCCCGGTGACGAACAGCAACGGCAGGACGAAACAACCGGCGATCGCCATCGTCACCTTGCGTGCGAAATTGACGCTGTGACCCTGCTGGATCAGTTTCGACGAGGTCCAGCCGCCAAAGATGCTGCCGACGTCGGAGAGCAGATACATGATGATCATCGGCAGCAGCACGACCTTGAGATCGACGTCATAGGTCGAGCTGAAATATTTGGGCAGCCAGAAGAGCATCAGGAACCAGACGGGATCGATGAGGAATTTGGCGACCGCGAACGCCCAGGCCTCGCGCTTGGTGACGATCCGGCCCCAGCCGATGCGTTCGACCTGTTCGGGCGGGTCATGTTCGATCCACGCGAGTTCGGCCTCGCTGACCTTCCCGCTTTCGCGCGGATTGCTGTAGAGCCAGAGCCAGAGGATCAGGAGAAGGACGCCGAAAGCGCCGGTGTAGATGAAGGTTTCGCGCCAGTCGAAACCGAGCACGCGCATGAACAGCGCAACCGTCGGCGCGGTCAGGATCACGCCGATCGTCGTCGCGCTGTTGACCCAGCCGATCGCGTAGGAGCGCTCCTTTTGCGGAAACCATTCGCTCGACGCGCGAACGACCGCAGGGAAATGCCCCGCCTCGCCGACGCCGAGGATGACGCGCGCCGCCATGAAGGAGGCGATCGACCCTGCGAAACCATGGGCGATATGGCCGATCGTCCAGATCGAAATGGCGATGCTGTATCCGATCTTGGGACCGAAGCGGTCGATCAGCCAGCCCATGAGCAGGAAGCCGAGCGCGTAGGCGGCCTGGAAGGCTGTGACGATGTTACCATAGTCATTCTCGCTCCACCCGAGCTCGGTGCCGAGCGTCGGCGCGAGCAGGCCGAGCATCGTGCGATCGATATAATTGACCGTGGTCGCGGCGAACAGCACCGCGACAATCAGCCAGCGGTAGCGGCCGGACCTTGGCACCGGCGCCGCCGTACCTCCGTCCGCGAATGCCTGTGCCATAAACCTCTCCCGTTATGTTGCTTTAATAGCTTTTGATCGAGCAGCCGACGCGGATTTTTCCGTCGAACAGTGCTTCGGCGCGCTGGCCGGGCCTGATTTCATGAATACCGGTGATCGCGCCCGCGGACACCCAGGTCCCGGGTGGAATAGCTATGCCGCGCGCGCGCAGGATCTCGATGAGGAACAGCGCCGAGCCGAAGGGGCCGTCGAGCATGGCCTCCATCGTCGCAGTGCCGACCGTTTCGCCGTCGATCGCCATTTCGACCGGCATTCGGATCAGGTCGGCGCCCTGCCAGTCCGCGATCGACGGGCCGAGGATCAGCCCCTTGTTATTGCCATAGTCCGACGCGGTGACCGCCGGGCCGTGACGATTGATCTCGGGAAAAGGCGAGCTCGCGATCTCGATGCCCGTGCGGACGTCGGCAATGCACTCGCGCACGCTGTCGATGTCATAGGCGCGACCGCCGACCTCGCCAAAGCAGAGCAGCACTTCAGCTTCGGCGGCGGCGAAGCCGTCGGCATAGACGGGCATCACCGGCTGAGCGGCACCATCGAAGATTTCGTCGGCGAAGATCGGACCGGTCAGACGGTTGACGCCGTAGCGGGCGACGAGCTCAGCGGCGATTCGCCCGACTTTCCATCCGCCGATGCGGCGGCCGTCGAGCGCGATCGCGCTGTCCTGGATCGCATAGGCCTCAGCCATCGTCTGCGGCATCGCGCCGGGATAAACGGTAAGCGGTGTCTTTCCCACGCGGGCGTCGATTAGGGCACGCGCCAAATTCTGTTGATCGCTTGTCGCCAGCATCTTTCTCATTTCCCTCTTCCGCGAAGCGGTGTAAGAGACACCGGTGTCAAAGGCAAGCGAATATCAGATGTATGACAAATTGCTCCGCCGTGCCGGGTACTGAATGGTGATGACCGGCGACAGCATAATCCGTGCGATCCGCGTCCATGACGCGGACAATGTCGCGACCGCGATCGCCGACATCGCGGCTGGCGACCCCATGTTCGCCGACGGCGATCTTCGGGCGGCCGTCGCCGTGGGGCGCGGGCACAAGATTGCGCTCGCGCCGATCGCGCGCGGCGAAGCGGCGATCAAATATGGCTTCCCGATCGGAATCGCGACCGCCGACATCGCGCCGGGCGACCATGTCCACAGCCATAATCTGGCGACCGCGCTGAGCAGTGATGGCGACTATCATTATGTGTCGGGCGCGAGCGACGCGACAACAGACGCCAACCCGGCGCCGACTTTTCGCGGCTATGTCCGCCCCGACGGGCGCGTCGGCACGCGCAACGAGATCTGGATCCTTCCGACCGTCGGCTGCGTCGGCAATCTCGCCGCGCGCGTCGCGAGGATCGCGGGCGCGCGCCATGCGGGGTCCGTCGACGGGGTTCACGCGTTCAAGCATCCGTTTGGTTGTTCGCAGCTTGGCGACGATCTTGGCCATACGCGGGCCTTGCTCGCGGCGCTTGCGCAGCATCCCAATGCCGGCGGGGTGCTGATCGTCGGGCTGGGGTGCGAGAGCAATCAGCTCGGCGCGCTGCTCGACCGGATCCCGGCCGACCGCTGCGCGCACATTCGCACGCTGTCGGCGCAGGCGGTCGAGGATGACGAGGCGGCGTGCCTTGCGCTGGTCGACGAATTGGTCGCGGGCTGTGCCGACACCCTGCGCAGCGACGTGCCGCTGTCGCAGCTGGTGCTTGGGGTAAAGTGCGGCGGCTCCGACGGGCTGTCGGGGCTGACCGCCAACCCGCTCGTCGGGCGCATGGCGGATACCGTCGCGGCGGCGGGCGGGAAGGTGGTGCTGACCGAGATCCCCGAAATTTTCGGCGCCGAACAGGTGCTGATGGACCGCGCGGTATCGCGCACAGTTTTCGACGAGACGGTCGCGCTCGTGCGGGATTTCAAGGACTATTTCATCCGTAACGGCGAACCGATGAGCGAGAACCCATCGCCCGGCAATATTGCGGGCGGGATCACCACGCTCGAGGAAAAATCGCTCGGCGCGGTGCAGAAGGGCGGCAAGGTGCCCGTCGTCGATGTCCGGCGTTACGGCGGCGAAGCAACGCTGCCTGGGCTGACCCTGCTCGAGGCGCCGGGCAATGACGCGGTGTCGTCGACCGCGCTGACTGCGGCCGGGGCGACGATCATCCTGTTCACCACCGGCCGCGGTACCCCGCTCGGCTTTCCGGCGCCGACGCTGAAGATCGCATCGAACAGCGCGCTGGCCGAACGCAAGGCGGGCTGGATCGACTTCGACGCAGGGACGGTGCTCGATGCCGGATTCGACAGCGCAGCGGACGCCCTGCTCGACCTGATCGCCGCCACCGCATCGGGCGCCGTGACGCGAGCCGAGGCCAATGAAGAGCGCGATATTGCGATCTGGAAATCGGGCGTTACGCTTTAATCGAGCGCGCGGAAGGTGAAGTTGCGGAAGCGCGCTTCGCCCTCGCCCGCCGAATAGAGGCCGGGGCGCAGCATCAGGAAGCCGCCGCGCACATTATGGTGATAGCCCGACACCTCCATGCCGCGATCGAATCGGACCCACGTCTTCCCGCCGTCGCCGCTGGTGTCATAGGTGACGATATGGCGATCGTTGGTGACGCGCATCCGCATGCGTGCCCCGTGCGGGTTGGCGGGGCGGGCGCGCTCGATGCCATATTGGTGTGTGACGAAGCGCTCGCCGTCGAAGCCGAGCCCGCAATAGAGCTTCTCGTCGTAGAAGAGGATCAGGCCAGCGGTGCCGCCGGGCGCGATCTCGATATCGCATTCGAAGCGGTACGCCTGATCGCCCGCGATCAGCAGCAAGGGCGAGGAATCGACCGGCGCCTTGCCGCGTGCCGTGAGGATAAGCGCACCATCCTCGACGCGCGCGCGGCTGCGCTCGTCGGCGGCGGGCTTGAAGAAATTCCATTTCGCGCCGAGCGCGAGCGCGGTAAAATCGTCCGACAGCGCCATGCCGTGCGGTCCCGCCACCGCGCCGCCCTTGGGCTTGGCGATCGGCTGCGACAGGTCGCCACCCTTCATGCGGAACCAGCCGTCGTGGGTCCATTCGATCGGGTCGAGCAGCGCCTGGCGGCCGAGCGTCCAATAGCCGTTTTCGAAGCCGTGATAAACGCTCCACCAGTCGCCCGCGGGTCCCTCGACCAGCGTAGCATGGCCGCGCGACCACCATTTTTCGGCCGCCGATGTGGTGCGGACGAGCGGGTTCGCGGGGCAGTTCTCCCACGGCCCGTGGATCGATTTCGAGCGCGCCGCGATGACCATATGGCCGGTCGGTGGACCCGCGGTGCCGCCGACCGCGGTGATCATGTAATAATAGTCGCCGCGGCGCGTGATCTTCGGCCCCTCGGGCGCGAAGCCCTCGACGACCCAGTCGGCGGGATAGCGCCACGGATCATAGACATGCTCGGGTTCGCCGACGCGCGACAGGCCGTCGTCGGACAGGCGCACGCGGTCGCCGCCCGACAGGAACAGCCAGCGCGACCCGTCTTCACCGACCGCGTGGCCGGGGTCGATATGGTTGGGCAGGTTCAGGTCGACCGGATCGCTCCACGGCCCTCCGATCTTGTCCGCCCAGATCACCCAGCTGGTGTTCGGACCTTTCGTGGGGATGTAGAGATAATAGCGGCCCTTGTGCTTGCACAACTCGGGCGCCCAGACCGCGCCGATATTCTTGTGAAGTGCGGGGCCAATCGGGCGCCAGTTCACCAGGTCGCGCGAGTGCCAGATGACCAGTCCCGGATAGCTATCGAAGGTCGAGAAGGTCATATAATAATCGCCGCCGTCCTTCAGGATCGACGGATCGGGATGGTCGCCGGCCATGACCGGATTGAGGAAGCGCCCGTCGCCGAGATCGGCCTTGCGCTGGCCGTCGAAGCCCTTGGCCCACGCCGGAACGGAACCCGAAGACGCGGGCGCCGCCGTCGCCCATGCGGCGGGCGCGGCGAAGCCCGACAGCCCGGTCGCGATCAGACCGCTCCCGGCGAGCTTGAGCATGTCGCGGCGATCGGTCACGCGTATCTCCTCAAAAAAAGAAAGGCCCGGCCCCCTGAAATCGGAAACCGGGCCTCACCGGGACGAATCCGTCGGCGTCAGATCTTGACGCGCGCGCCGAACAGGAAGGTGCGGCCGAAATGGTTATTCTCGTAATTGCGATCGGCGTCGATATCGGTGAAGCGATAGCGATATTCGTCGGTCAGGTTGATGCCCTCGACCGAGATTTCGATATTGTCGGTGATCGCATAGCGGACCGACGCATCGACGTTGATCGTCGAGCCATAGCCTTCGAACACGTTGCCGGTGCCGCTGTTCGCGTCGGCATAGCGGCTGCGATAGCTGACCGAGGCGCGGGCGCTGAACTTGCCGTCGTCATAATAGAGCGTGCCGTTATAGGCGCGCTTCGACAGGTTGAAGAGCGTGCCGTTGCGGATCGCGCCAACGTTGGCGCCGCCCGGGACGATCGACGGACCGGCGACCGAATAATCGGCGTCCGAGTCGACATAGGTGGCGTTCACAATGCCGCCGAAGTTCGACAGGAAGCCCGGCAGGAATTTGAACGGGGCCTGCAGCGAAACTTCGATGCCTTTCAGCTTTGCGCCTTCGCCGTTGCCGATCGAGTTGATCGTCCAGATCTGGCCCTCGGGATTGATCGACGCCGGGCTGCTCGGCGGAATGATCGACGTCGGCAGGCCGGTCGAGGCAAAGGTGCCGCTGGTGGTCGTCGCGACCGGGAAGCTGGCGATGTCCTTCTTGAACAGCGCGACCGAGAAGATCGACTGCGGTGCGAAATACCATTCGAACGCAATGTCATAGGCGGTCGCGCGGAACGGATCGAGGAACGGGTTGCCGTAGTTGATGCGATAGTTGAACCCGTCGACGGTTCCGCCGGGGGTCAGATTGCCGAGCGTCGGGCGCGTCATCACATCGGCAACCGCGGCGCGAATGATGATGTCGTCGTGCGGGAACAGCGCGAGGTTCATCGACGGCAGCCAGTCTTCATAGCTGCGCTCGACAGTCACCGCCGCCCCGCTGCTCAGCCCGCTCGACCTCTGGTCGGTGTGGACATAGCGCACCCCGGCGTTCAGCGCATAGCGAAGGCCGCCAAGCTCGCCCTTGGCATCGAACTGCAGATAGCCGCCGGTGACCTCTTCGCGCACGGCGCGGTTGTTACCGGCGTCGACCGCGGCGACGCGGTCGTAAAGCTTGGTGAAAGCCGTCGTCGCGTCGAGATTGGCAACCAGCCACTCGGTCGTCGTGCCCGACGGCTGGCCCGCCTTGCCGAGCGTGAACAGCTCGGCGAGCCCCGAGTTGACCGGGAAACCGTACACCGCGGCCGGCCCGAAGGCCGACGACGGCGAGCAGGCGAGCGTGCCGAGCACGCGGTCGACGCCGCCGTTGCCGCACACAACGGTGTCGCGCGTGAACGCGATGCTGGAGAAGTCGAAGCGGCGATAGACGCCGCCTGCCTTGACCGTGAAATCGTCGCTGATGTCCCATTCGGTACGCAGCTGCGCGGTGCGGAACTTGTTCGCGACTTCCGACGGACGGTCGCGGATTTCGGCGAGCTGGAAATTCGCCGGATTGGTGACGCTGGTGCCAAAGGTCAGCAGCGGATTTTTCATGTCGCTATAATCGTAGCGATAATCCTGCGCATCGCGGTCGTCGAAGACGATCGTCGTTTCGAGCGGGATCGACGCGGTCGATTTCGACATGCCGCCTAGCAGGGTGAAGCGGAACGTATCGCTGACATCCTGGTCCCACGTCGCGCCGACCTGCCAAAATTCGGTCTTCGCCTTGCGCAGATAATGTTCGGTGCGCACCCACGCGTCGTCGAGCGTCGCCGAGATCATGTTATTATCGCCGTCGATTTCATAGTCGCTGACGTTGATCGAGCGTTCGTTGCTGCGCAGCAGCACCTCGGCCCAACGCTCGCGGCGCTGGTGCTTGAAGCTCGAATAAAGTCCGTCGAGCGAGATTTTGGTCGCATCGCTCGGCGCGAACTGGATCGACCCGGTGATGCCGAGGCGCTTCTTGTCGTGCGCGATTTCGCCGTAGCGCGGGATGCGCGGATGGAAGGCGAGCGAGACCTCGTTGCATGCAGCGCTCGGGATATAGGTGCCGCCCGAATTGGCGGCGGTCCAGCACGGCGTGCCATCGACCGAGTCGAAACGCGCCTGCGCCCAGCGAACCGAATTGTTGCCGAGTTCGAGCGTCTTCTGGTCGGAATAGGCGGCCGACACCGCAAAGCCGAGCGTACCAGCGTCATTCACCCAGCTGAGCAGTCCGGCAGCGCGCGGACCGACCTTTTCGGAGAGGTCGTTGTAGCTGCCCTGCGCCGACAGCGCCGCGGTGAAGCCACCCTTGCCCGCGAGCGGATTGCCCGTGTTGAGGTCGACCACCGCGCCGAGCGAGCCTTCGTCGAGTTCGGCCGACGCGGTCTTGTGGACGACGATCGAGCTGAACAGCTCGGAGGCGAAGACGTTGAAGTCGAACGCGCGGTCGCGGTTCGCCGAGGCGCCGTCAGTCGAGGTCGCGACTGTTTCGAGCCCGTTGACGCGGACGCGGGTGAATTGCGAGCCGAGCCCGCGCACGGTGATGCCGCGGCCTTCGCCGCCATCGCGCTGGATCGTGATGCCGGGAATGCGCTGCAGCGATTCGGCAAGATTCTGGTCGGGGAATTTGGCGATGTCTTCGGCGACGATCGCGTCGACCGCGGCGACCGACTCGCGTTTTACGTTGAGCGCGGCACCCAGCGATGCGCGGAAGCCGGTGACGACGATCTCGTCCTCGCTCGCGACGGTTTCGTCGGCCGCCGCAGCGGCGTCCTGCGCCCACGCCGGCGAGGCCGCCAGCACGGCAAGCGATGCACCGCACGCCAGCCGGGTCAGAGTGCGAATGCTCCGCATTGCATGAATTGCCATTATCATCCTCCCTTATCGCCCCGTTGCCTCCGCTTGCGCAAGGAATGACACCGGTTACTTTGCTGGACAAAACGATTTGGCAAACCGCTTCATCCGTCGATTATTCAGAGGTTGATGGCGGCCGCCGTCACATGCGGCGAACCGGATCAGACCCTCTCCCTTGGAAATATTTTCTCGTTGACCGATTGGGGTAACCGGTGTCAGAAAGATTGCGGATTGCGACGAACATGTCAATACCCCAATGAAGAGGAGAGACAGGATGCCCAAAAAGCCATGGATAACTGCGCTTTTTCTGGCCCTTAGCCTGTCATCGGGTTCAGCAATGGCAGCCGAGACGACGCCGCTCGCCTTCCCCGGCGCGGTCGGCCCGGCGGCGCAGACCCCGGGCGGACGCGGCGGGCAGATATTGCGCGTGACCACGCTCGCGCCCGACGGTCCCGGGTCGCTGAAGGCGGCGATCGAGACGCCGGGGCCGCGCATCATCGTATTCGAGGTCGGCGGCGTGATCGACATGGCGCGCACGCCGATCGAGATCAAATATCCGTTCCTGACGATCGCCGGTCAAACCGCGCCCGGACCCGGCATCACCCTCATCCGCACCGGGATCGATGTGAAGACGCACGACGTCGTGATGCGCCACTTGCGTGTCTACACGGGCGTCGACGGCCAGCCGAAGCGCAGCGGGTGGGAAGCCGACACCTTCTCGACCGTCGCGGCGCATAATGTCATCGTCGACCACTGTACTTTGATGTGGGGGATCGACGAAAATATGTCGGCGTCGGGGCCGCGCTTCACCGGCAAGAGCGTCGATGAGTGGCGGCGGGGCACGAGCCACAACATCACCTTCTCGAACAACCTTGCCGCCGAGGGACTCGCCGATGCGAGCCATCCGAAAGGCGAGCACAGCAAGGGATCGCTGATCCACGACAATGCGACGGGCATCGTCTTTTACCGCAATGTCTGGGCGCATAATGTCGAGCGCAACCCGCTGATCAAGGGCGGCGGACAGGCGCTGATGATCAACAATCTGATCTATAACCCGCAGCACCGCGCGGTGCATTACAACCTGATGAACCTTGAATGGGTCGGGCACGACTATGTAACGGGTCAGATAACCGCGGTCGGCAATGTGATGCGCGGCGGCAACGACACCGACGAACGCCTGCCCTTTCTGATGCTCGGTGGCGACGGCGACCTCGAATATTATGGCAAGGACAATCTGGCAGTCGATCGCCACGGCCAGCCGCTTCCCGAATTCGGGCGCTATGGCGAGACGCAGGCCAAGCTGATCCGGGCGAAAGCACCGCTCGCGCCGGTCGGCGGTTACACCATCCTGCCGGTGCGCGACGTCGAAACCTCGGTGTTGTCCACCGCCGGCGCGCGGCCCTGGGCGCGCGATGCCGAAGAGATCCGCGTGCTCTTTTTCGTCGCCGAGGGGCGCGGTGAAGTGATCGACGATGAGAAGGAAGTGAGCGGCTACCCCAAGGTCAAGGAAGTACGCGCGCCTTTTGTCGCGTCCGAGTGGGACCTTGCGACAATGGCGCCGAAGTCGGGCCGCTATCCGGGCCAGACCGCCCCGCTGCCGCAGGAAAATCTGTCGGCGCGCGACCGTGCGTCGCGGACGGCGAATTGACGATGAGCGCGCTTCTTGCCCTGTTGCTTGCCGGCGCCGCCGCCCCCGCGATGGTCTTGATCGACGAAGCGGCGACGGTGCGCGAGGAAGCGCCGCCGCACGGCTCGATCGGCATGTCGACCGCATACCGGATCAGCGATGCGGTTCCCGCCCCGCGCAGCTTCGAATTCCGCAAGCGCGCGCTGCATGTCGGCGCGGAGATCGGCGTGCATCCGATCGACCATGACGAAATCTATTATGTCCTCTCGGGCACCGGCGTGGTCCATTCGGACGGCGAGGAGAAGGAGCTGAAAACGGGTACCGCCGCGTGGCTCTACAAGGGCGCGAAGGTCGGTATCCGCCAGACAGGGCGCGAGCCGCTGGTGCTAATTATCGCCTATCCGAACAAGGCGGGGAGCGAATGACGTTCGACCGCCGCGCGCTGCTCACCTCCGGGATCTCGCTGCCGCTCGCCGCGAGAGTGTCCGCGATCCCTCCGCCCGACGTCAGCCGCCCCGTCGGCGTCCGGCCGGACGCGAGTTTCGCGCTCTGGCCCGCGGGCCATGTGCGACCGCCCGCGGGGCTCGTCGAAGCGATCGTCCAGCGCAGCGAAGATCCGAATGCGAGTGACCGGATGCTGCAAGGCATCACGCGCCCGCGGCTCGACATCTTCCGTCCCGCAAAGCCCAACGGCGCGGCGGTGATCCTCGCGCCTGGCGGCGGTTATCGCTATGTCGTGGTCGACAAGGAGGGGTATGAGCTCGCGCGCTGGCTGCGCGAGCGCGGCGTTACCGCCTATGTCCTCTTCTATCGCCTGCCCGGTGACGGCTGGACGAACGGCGCCGATGTGCCGCTCGCCGATGCGCAGCGCGCGGTGCGGCTGGTTCGCAGCCGTGCGGGTGCTGACGGAATCGATCCGGCGCGTGTCGTCTTCGGCGGCTTCTCGGCGGGCGGTCAGGTCGCGACGAGCCTGCTCACGCGCTTCGACGCCAGGGTTTATGATCCGGTCGACGCGGCCGACGCCCAGCCGGCGCGGCCTGATGCGCTCGCGGCCATCTATCCCGTCGTGTCGATGGACCCGGCGATCGCGCATGCGGTGAGCCGCGAGAAGCTGATCGGCGCCAACCCCGACGCGGCGCGCGAGAAACTCTACTCGCCCGAGCGCAATGTCCGCTCCGACCAGCCCCCGCTGTGGTTGCTCCACGCCGAGGACGACAGCGTGGTGAAGGTCGCGAACAGCGTGCGGCTGCGCGAAGCGACGCGCGGCATCGGCGCGCCGTGCGAGGCGCATTTCTTCGAGCGCGGCGAACACGGCTTCGGGCTGATGAAGGCGGCGGGGCTGCCTGTTGCGATCTGGCCCGAGCTGCTGTGGAACTGGCTCGGATCGCACAAGATCGTCTAGCTGCCCGGCTGGATATAAGGCACCCGCGCGAACAGCTCGCGTTCCCACTTGCGCGGATCCTTTTCGACGCGGCTCTCCGTATCGAAGACCATCGTCTGACGCTTCGCCCGATCATAGGCCGGCCAGCCCGGATTCCCCGTGCGGGCAAAACGGACGAAGGCATCCATCACGCGGTCGCTCATCGCCTGCTGCGCAGGGGCGGGATCGGGGGTCGTGCCGAAGCTGAGCGCGATATCGTCGGCATGTTTCGCGCTTTCGAAATCGAGCTGATAGACGAAGCCCGGATGGCCGGCGCGCGCGCGCGCCTCGGCCTCCTCGACCTGCCCGCGCCAGCTGCGCGCCGCGGTGACGATGCGGTGGAAGAGGTCGAGCGGCACGGCCGTCGGATAGCGCGCGCGGAACTGGCCAACGACCCATGAGGGTTCGATGTCGATGCGCATCTCGGGCGCGATGCGCGCGGCAAGATTGCCGAAATCGAGCCCCGCGAGTTGCTTGCTATCGGGCGCATAGAAGGCGCGCGTTTCCATCACCGTATTGCCGAGCATCATCGGGATGCCAAGCGACTGCGGCGCGGCGTCGGGCCAGAAGGGGTGGCGCGTCAGATGCGTCATGTCGAGCACCGGGCCCATATAGACGCCGCCGCCGAGCACCGGGTCGGTCGCCGATAGCGCTGCGACGAGCTGCTCGACCGGCGCGGTCGCGGGGTCGACGCCCTCCCCCAGCTTGCCCAGAAACGCCTGCGCACGTTTGGTCGCGTTGAGCGGCCCCGAGGCGGTGACCTGTTGCCCGCTCATCGTGATCGCCTTGTGGAACAGGCCCTTGGCTTCGGGCATCGCCATCAGTGTCGCGATCTTCGCACCGCCGCCCGACTGGCCGAAGACGGTGACGTTCGCGGGGTCGCCGCCGAACGCCGCAATATTGCGCTGGACCCATTGCAGCGCCACGATCAGGTCGAGCTGTCCCGCATTGCCGCTGTCGGGAAAGCGCGGGTCGAGCCCGGCGAGGTAGAGATAGCCCAGCGCGTTGAGGCGGTGGTTGACGGTCACAACGACGACATCGCCACGCGCCGCCAGGTTCGCGCCGTCGTTGACCGGGTCGGTGACGCTGCCGGTCGAATAGGCACCGCCGTGGAAATAGACCATCACGGGGCGCTTTGCGGGCTTTTCAATATCGGGCGTCCAGACATTGAGGAACAGGCAGTCCTCGCCCTGCGGCTGATAGCGGCCACCCGTTTGGGGACAGGCGGGACCAAAAATGTCGCCCCGCAATTGCTCGGCCTTCGTCATGGCGACCGGAGCCCGAAAACGCTCGGCGCGGCCATAGCGGATGCCCGTGAAAGCCCAGGACTGGCTGTCGCCAAAGCTGCGGAATGCGCCCGAACGATAGTCGCCGTCGGACGCGCTCACCGCTCCGATATGATGAACCGGCGTGAAGACCTCGGCCCGCCCAACGGCTGAAAGGAGGAGCGAGCTGCCGGCCGTTGCCAGAAGCGCACGGCGGCCGATCGGCTCAGCGCCGGACATCGAGCCCGCCGCCGTGGAAGGCGTCGATATCGGCCTGCCCGAAACGGCTCGCGTCGCCCGGCAGCGAATGTTTGAGGCAGGTGAGCGCAAGGCCCGATTCCGCCATCGCACGCGCATCGCCGCCCGACAGATGCGCATGGAGTACGCCCGCGGCAAAGGCATCGCCCGCGCCGATGCGGTCGACGATGCCGGTGACGTCGATCTCGGGGGTCTGATAGCCGCCGCCGCGCAGGTCGACGCGCGCCGCGATGCGGTGATGATCTGCGGTGGCCGTATGGCGCGCGGTCGATGCAATCAGCTGGAGGCCGGGGAACGCCGCGAAACCCGCTTCGGCAGCTTCGCGCCGCCGGTCCTCGCCCTCGCCGCTGAATTCCTTGCCGAGCACGAGCGAGAGATCGCGGTGGTTGCCGAAGAGGATGTCTGTGGTGCCGATCAGTTCGGAGAGGATCGTGCGCGGATCGCTGTCCCACGCCTCCCACAACATCGCGCGGTAATTGCCGTCAAAGCTGACGGGGACGCCAAGCCGTTTTGCCGCACGCGCCGCCGCGAGCGTTGCTTCGGCCGAGCGCGGCCCGAGCGCGGGGGTGATGCCCGAGAGGTGGAGCAGGCCCGCGCCCGCCAGCAAGCGGTCGAAATCATAATCGTCGGGCCCCGTTGCGGCAAAGCTCGACCCCGCACGATCGTAGACGATCTCCGACGCGCGCAGCCCTGCGCCGACGCTGAGGAAATAGAGCCCCATGCGCCCCGTCCCGCTGGTGACGGCGGCACAATCGACGCCCGCGCCGCGTACCGTAGCCACGGCTCCGCGACCCAGTGCATTCGAAGGAACGCGGCTGACCATCGCGCAATCGTGGCCAAGGTGCGCGAGGCCGATCGCGACATTCGCCTCCGCCCCGCCGACATGGAGCGCGAGCGACGGCGACTGCATCAGAAGCTCGTTGCCCGGCGCGGTGAGGCGGATCAGCAGTTCGCCGAAAAAGACAAGGCGGCCGGAGGACATGGCCCGATGCTAGCGCGCGAGCCAGCCGCCGTCGACGGCGAGGATATGGCCCTGCACATAGTCCGACGCCGATGACGCGAGGAAGATCGCGGCGCCGCCGATGTCGGCGGGGTCGCCCCAGCGCCCCGCGGGGATACGCTCGATGATCTGGCGGTTGCGCGTCTCGTCGCCCTGCAGCGCGGCGGTGTTGTTCGTCGCAATATAGCCGGGTGCGATCGCGTTGACCTGCACGCCCTTTGCCGCCCATTCGTTCGCGAGCAGCTTGGTGAGCCCGCCGACCCCCGATTTGGAGGCAGTATAGCTCGGCACGCGGATGCCGCCCTGAAAGGTCAGCATCGAGGCGATGTTGATGATCTTGCCCGACCCGCGCGCGATCATGTGGCGCCCCACGCTCTGGCACAGGAAGAAGAGCGTCTTGAGATTGGTGTCCATCACCGCGTCCCAGTCGGCCTCGGTGAAGTCGACCGCGTCGGCGCGGCGGATGATGCCGGCATTGTTGACGAGGATGTCGATCCGTCCGAACTCGGCGAGCACCGCATCGACGAGCGGCTGCACCGCACCGACGCTCGACAGGTCGGCGGCGAAATTCTCGCCGCGGCGGCCCAGCCCGCGCACCTTGCCGACGGTCTCATCGGCGGGCGAGCGGCCCGCGGCGGCGACGTCGGCGCCCGCTTCGGCGAGCGCAAGCGCGATCCCCTGCCCGATGCCCGTGTTGGCGCCGGTGACGAGCGCGACTTTTCCTGTGAGGTCGAACATTTGCATCTTCCTACCCTTCGTCATGCCGGACTTGATCCGGCATCCATTTCAGCGGCGTTGTCTGGACCCCGGATCAAGTTCGGGGTGACGATGAATGGATTACGACAACTGACAGATGTCGAGGACGTTCATGTCGGTATAGTCCTGATTCTCGCCCGCCATCGCCCAGATGAAGGCATAGGCTTTGGTGCCCGCACCCATGTGGATCGACCAGGGCGGCGAGATCACCGCTTCCTCATTCTGCATGACGATGTGGCGCGTCGCCTCGCCCTCGCCCATGAAATGCATGACGCGGTCGGTATCGACATTGTCGAGTTCGAAATAGAAATAAATCTCGCTGCGGCGTTCGTGGATGTGCGGCGGCATCGTGTTCCAGACGCTGCCTTCCTTGAGCACGGTCAGCCCCATGACGAGCTGCGCGCTGTCGCACACGCCGGGGATGACGAGCTGGAAGATCGTGCGTTCGTTCGATTCGGCGAGGCTCCCGCGATCGAGCGCATTGGCGTCGGCGATCCCGAGCTTGCGCGTCGTGAACGCCTTGTGCGCCGGGCACGACGCAAGATAATAGCGCGCGCCTTCGCCCGCGAATTCGACGTCCTTCGCGCCCATCGTCACATAGAGGCAATCCTTGTTGCCGAGCGTGAAGCTCTCGCCGTCGACAGTGACGGTGCCTTCCACCGAAGAGACGTTGACGATCGCGAGCTCGCGGCGTTCGAGGAACGGGTGGCCCGCGGCCGACGGCGGCTCACTCTGCGCGGGCAGCTTCACCGGCGCCGAACCAACGGCAACCCCGCCGATCACGAAGCGGTCGGCATGGGTGTAGTTGAGGACGCACTCGCCTTCACTGAACAGGTTCTGGATCAGATAGCGATCGCGAAGCTCCGCGTTCGACACTTCCTCCATCATCACGGGATGGGTGGCGTAATAGGTCTTGGAAAACATGGGATCGCATCCTCGCTCGAGATTTCTGGCTTGCCGCCTTGCTAGTTTTGATGGTAACCGGTGTCAAGAGGTGTTGGCACCCCCGCCGGGCGGTTGATTTTACGCTTTCGAGCGCCCATCAGCATTGCAAAGCGCGAGCCGGGCCAGAGCTTGCAGGGGAAAGACAGAATATGGCGGCACAGAATAAGGGGCCGGGGGGCAAGCAGCCGACGATCAACGACGTCGCGGCGCTTGCGGGGGTTTCGAAAAAGACCGTGAGCCGGGTGATCAACCGCTCCGAATTCCTGACCGACAAGACGCGCGCGGCTGTCGAAAGGGCGATCGAACAATTGGGTTTCGTGCCCAATCCGCAGGCGCGCGCACTCGCCTTTCGGCGCAACTTCCTGATCGCGCTGCTTCACGACAATCCGAACGCGCAGACGGTGCTCAATTTCCAGCGCGGCGTGCTCGACGCGATCAAGGACAGCGACCTTGCGCTGCTCGTCCGCCCCGTCGATCGCGGGTCGGACAAGATGCTCGACGACGTGCGCACCTTCCTCGAGAAACAGCGGCCGATCGGCGCGCTGCTGCTGCCGCCGATCTCCGAGAATGACGACCTTGCCGCGCTCTGCGAGAATCTGGGCGTGCGCTATGTCCGCATCGGGTCGGCGCCGCTCGACGATGCGAAACATTGTATTTCGTCGAACGATCGCGAGGTTGTGGCCGAAGCGGTGCGCCGATTGATCGCGCTCGGCCACCGCCGCATCGGTTTCGTGCGCGGTCCCGTCGGCTTCCGTTCGGCCGCCGAGCGCGAAACGGGCTTTCTCGAAGCGCTGGCGGAGGCGGGACTCGACCTTCCTCCCGCATTCAACGCGCCCGGCAATTACCGCTATACCGCTGGCATCGAGGCCGGCGAAGCCCTGCTGTCGCTCGCTACCCCGCCGACAGCGATCTTCTGCTCGAACGACGAGATGGCGGCCGGCGTGATGAGCGTCGCGCACAGCAAGGGCGTGAAGGTGCCGGAGCAGCTTTCGATCATCGGCTTCGACGACAGCCCGACCGCGACGCATATCTGGCCCGCGCTCAGCACGGTGCGCTGGCCGATCCACGAGATGGGTGTCCGCGCCGCGCAAACGCTCGTGCCCGATTTTCTCGCCCCGGGCGCCAAGGTCGCCGAGGGGGCGGTTCTTGCGTCGACCTTTGTCGAACGCCAGTCGGTCGCCCCGCCTTCGGCGAATTAGAGGGTCAGCGGCGCCGACGGGCGAGCTGATATTCGTAGAGCGACGGCGCCGCGTCCACGGCATGCCCCGTGCCCTCGATGTAGGGGACGGGGTTGTAGCTGACGCTGATCCGGCGGTTCGCATGCAACCCGACGATCCGCTCGCCGGGGCCTTCGAGCCCGCTGGTAATCGCGACCGTCACATCGGCGGGAACGCTTTCGGGCATCACCAGCTTCGCGTTCCACAGCGTGTTGTAAAGGCCGTGCCCCGGCTTCCAATATGGCGCGCCGCCGCCGACCCACAGCTGATATTGCCACGCGCCCTTCACCAGCTTCGGATCGATATCCATCTCGATCGCATCGAACAGATTCTGGTGGTTCGACCCGCTGTGCTGGTCGATGATCGCCTCTGTGCCCACGATCGAGCGCAGGAACACCGACCGCGTCGAGCGCGTGTTGATGCTCACCGGATGGACGACGGGGTTCTCGACCTTCAGATCCTTGACGAGCACATTGTGCACCGCGCCGACGTGCACCGAATAATGCGCGCGGCGGTCGCCCGTCGTGGTGATGTCGGCGATCGTCAGGCTCGCGGCATTGTCGGTGAGGATGCCGCTGTCCGAACGATCGATCGTGAGCTTTTTGACCCAGCCATCGAACACGCCGGTCATATAGATACCGTTGTAACCCTGTTCGAGATGATGGCCGAACGCCGGCGCTTCGGGAAATTGCAGCCGCAGATTCTGGATGCCGACGTTCGTCAGATGCTTCCAGTCGGCGAGCACAGCAGGCTGGTCGGCACGCACTTCGTGGAGCAAAGGATCGCCGAGCGTCACCGTCTTGCCGCGAACCGCCGTTACACGCGTGGCCTGCACCACCACCGGCCGGTTCGGCGAGGTCCAGTGGTGCGACCCGATCGAGAGGTCGGTGTCGCCGTAAAGCGATTTCAGGATCTGGCTCTTCGGCCCGTCGACCGAAAACCATTGCAGTTGCACGACGTCGCCAACCTTGAGCTTTGCGGCATCGTCGACGCTCAGCGTGCGGCCGAACTGCTTGCCCGTAACGCCGTTCGCGAGCACCGGGTCACGAACATCTTTGCTAGCGTCATAGGAAACCGGGCGGCTGCCCTCGGGCGCGACATAGATCATCCCGCCGGACCAGGTATATTCGGTGAAGAGATAGTCGATATTATGCTCGGGCTCGACCTGCTGCTTCTTCTCGCGCACCATATATTCGCGCAGCTCGTCAAAATCGTGGCTTTTGTCGATGAGCTTCAGCGGGCGCGGGAACCACAGCTCGCTGCCGCCCGGCCCGTTGCCCGCACCGTCGAGCGTGATGTCGCTGCGCGTGATCCGCAGCACCTCGGTGATCTGCGTGCGCCCCCTGGGGAAGCGCAGCGTGACCTTGCCCTTGACCGCATTCGCCGCGGCGAGCGCGCGCAGCACCGCTTTTGTATCGTCGAGCCCGTCGTCGGGGATCGCGCCATGCGTGGTCACGTCAACGATCGTTCCGGCGTCGGCTGGGATCGGCGCGAGGCCGAAGCCATAGCCCGCATAGCTGAAATCGGGCAGCGGGTTCGCCGCCGCGGTCGCGGGATCGGAGAGGATTTTGGGCAGTTGCGCCGGTTGCGCCTGCAAGGGAAAAGTCAGCGCCGCGCCGAGCGTCAAAACCGAAACGAGGCGCGCACGCCGATCACCCGAAATCATAACCCGATACACTCCCTGCGGCCCCGTTTGGCATTACCCCTTTGGCATGGCGGCGAGCGACCCACACCGCCATGCCGGGGACCTCTTTAAAACTTCGCGCGCACGCCGACCGAGAAACGCCGCTCGGACAGGGCATAGCTGTTGAGCGCGGTCGTGTTGAAATTGCTATACTCGGTCGTCGCCGATTTCTTCGGCATCAGATTCTGCGCCTGGAGCGACAGCGCGATATTCTTCGTGATGTCGAGCCCGACCTGCGCGTCGAGCTGCGAGCGCGAGCCGACAAAGCTCGGCCGCCCCTCGGAGAATTCGAACACCGCCTCGTCGCGGTAATTATACGCGATACGCGCCGAGAAGGGCCCCTTCTCGTAAAGGCCGACGAGATTATAGCTGTTCTTCGACACCGCCACGAGCGGGAAGCCCGCGCTGTCTTCCGAATCCGAGTAAGTGTAGTTCGCGATCACCCCGAAACCGTCGAGCGGTGACGGCAGGAAATCCATGAACTGCTGGATGCCGATTTCGAAACCCTTGATCTTCGCGCTCGAGAGGTTCTCGGGACGCGAGAAAGTCAGCTCGCGGCCCTGCGGGTCGAGGGTTGTATCGACGCCGGTAGTGACAAAGCTCGCGATGAAATTCTTGACGTCCTTGTAGAAGACGGCGCCCGAGATCAGCGAGCTCTTGCCGGTATAATATTCGAAGCTGACATCGGCCTGCGTCGAGACCGGCGGTTCGAGATTCACATTGCCGCCGGTGACCGACAGGTTCGTCGCGTTGAAGAAAGTCGACGGCGAAAGATCCGCGATCGATGCGCGCTGCATCGTCTGCGACCCCGACACGCGGATCAGGAAGTCGTCGGTGATATTGAACGCGACGTTCGCGCTGGGCAGTATATTCGTATAGCGGTTCCTGTCCGTGCGCAGCGTGCTGACCGTGCCGACGTTGACATAGGAGTCGACCGACAGCCGTGTCGACGCGATGCGCACGCCGGCATTGGCCTTGTACGGGATGCCGGCAATCTCGCCCTCGCCAGACACCATCAGATAACCCGCGAGCGTCTTTTCGCTGAAGTCATAGTCGCGCTGCAAATTGGGCAGCAAAGTCGAGCGCCCGTTCGCATTCGGGTTCGGCTCTGCCGCCTGCGCGCGGGTAAAGACATAGTCGAAGGTCGGCGCGGTGCTCAAAAAGCCGCGCGGAAATGTCCCCGGAATGTCCGACAGGAAATCGCCCGCATCGATGAGCTTGAGGTAAGGCTCGATCTCGGCGCGCGTCGGGGTGACCTGGCTGCGGAACGCGTTCGAGCGCGCATGCAGGTCGGTGTAACGAACCCCCGCCGCGATCGTGACGCCGCCGGTTTCATAGCTGACGTCGAGCTTGCCCGTATATTCGTCGAGCAGGCCGATCAGGCGGTTGCTGCGCACGCCGTTGGTCGCGGGATTATAGGATGCGTAATTGGTGGGGTTGAACGGACCGGTCAGCGTCAGCGACGGGATCGTCGTGTCGCGGAAATCGAACGCGCCGGGGACGAGCGCGGTGCCCTGCAAGGTGATGATCTGGATCGTCTGGTCGATCGTGCCCTTGCTGTAATAGCCGTCGGCTTCGATCGTCAGCCCGTTGTCGCCTTCATATTTGCCGTTGAGGCCATAGAGGAAGCTTTCGGTCGGCTCGTTTCGGATCTGCCCCGCGGTGGTGACGGTGCCGTTGGCATTGCCCGCAACGGCCATGCCCTCCTCGACGACGCGGTTGGTGACGGGATTGTTCCCGGTCGGCAGGCGGAAGGCGAAAAAGTCCTGCCGCCGCCCGGTCTTGAGCTTCGAATAGAGCGCGTCGGCGGTGACGGTGAATTCGGGCGTCACTTCGAACTGGATCGCCCCGTTGAGACCGAGCCGCGAACGGTCGACGGTGAACTGCTCATATTGCAGCAGCACCGGGGTCGGGACCACGCCGCCGCCCGTGCCGGTATAGGTCCGGTTGAGGAAGTTGTTGCGCTCGAACGTCTGCGTCATCGACGTGCGTTTCTGATATTCGCCCGCGATCATGACGCCGATGCGGTCATCGGCGAATTTGGTCGTCGCGAAGCCAGTGATCGCGGGTTCGAACTTTTTCGAATTTTCCGAATAGACGCCCTGCGCGCGGACCGAGATCGTCGGTTCCTTGAATGACAGCGGCTTCGGCGTGACAAGATTGACCGTGCCGCCAAGTCCGCCCTCGGCATTGCTCGCGAGCGGCGACTTGCGCACCTCGAGACGGCCGAACAGGCTCGAGGGCACCGAATCGAGCCCCGACGAGCGGCCGAGCTGGTCATTCTCGGGCGGCGAAAGGCGCGCCGACCAGCCGAGCAGCGTGCGGCCGTCGACCTCGACGCGAACCTGTTGCAGCCCGCGCACCGACACCGACTGGCCTTCGCCGAAGACCCGGGTGATCTGGACGCCGGTGACGCGCTGAAGCGCCTCGGCGACGTTGGCGTCGGGCAGCTTTCCGACATCTTCGGCGGTGATGACGTCCATGACCTGGTCGGCTTCACGCTTGATGTCGGCCGCGCGTTCGAGCGACGCCCGGATACCGGTCACTACGATCGCGTCATCGGCGGCCGGAGCCGCCGCATCCTGCGCATAGGCCGGCGACAGCGCCAGCGCCAGCGCCGCGAGCGATGCCCCGCCTGCCAGTTTCGTCAATGTCCGGACGCCCCGCCTTGCCTGAATAGCCATCTTCATCCTCCCACGTCAGCGGCGGCCTGTCGCCCGCTCGCCAATGATTTCCCATGGAGATTGCGCCTGATGGCCAGCCCTCGTGGCCGCGTCAGCCGCCTTCCCGTTTCTATTTCGTTGGCCGGCTCTGGTAACCGGTGTCACGAATGATGCGGGAACGACCGGGCGTCTGTCAAGCAATAATTGTATGACAACTACCTTCCTTGTATGACAACTCGATGGAGAATGGGCCGCGGCATAAAAATTGTCGTAATTTGTCGCATCGCCCGCATTGCGCTTGCATGGGGCAATCCAATGGGTTGAAAGGGCGCAACCTCCCCCGCCTCCCGGCGAACCGATACGAGAATAACCAACTATGCTGGACAAAAGGTCGCTGTCGCTGACCGGAGTGCTGTGTGCCGCGGCTCTGTCGCTCGGCGCCTGCTCGGGTCAGGATGAAAGCAAAAACGGCCGCGGCGCGCCCGAGGTCGGCTATGTCGCCGTCAAGGTCGAGCCGGTGCCGGTGACCTCGTCGCTCGGCGGACGCACCGTCGCGTTCGAGACGAGCGAAGTGCGCCCGCAGGTAAACGGCCTGATCCGCCGCCGCCTGTTCACCGAAGGCGGCTTTGTGCGTGCCGGCCAGCCGCTCTACCAGATCGACGCGAGCCTTTATCAGGCGGGTGTCGACCAGGCCGCCGCGAACCTGGCGAGCGCCCGCGCGAGCGCGCAGGCCGCCGAGGAGCGCGCGCGGCGGCTCGAACCGCTCGCCAAGATGCAGGCGGTCGCCGAGCAGGATTACACCGACGCGCTGGCGCAGGCGCGGATGGCGCGCGCCGCGATCGCGCAGAATAACGCCGCGCTCGAAACCGCGCGCATCAACCTGCGCTATGCGACGATCACCGCGCCGATCAGCGGCCGTATCGGGCGCAGCCTCGCGACCCCCGGCGCGCTCGTCAGCGCGAGCCAGGCGAGCCCGCTCGCGGTGATTCAGCAGACCGACCCGATGTATGTCGACATGCAGCAATCGAGCGCCGAGCTGACCACGCTGCGTCAGGCGATCGAAAGCGGCGGCGTCACCGCGGGCAGCACCTCGGTGCGCCTGCGCTTGGAAGACGGCAGCGCCTATGCTTTCGCCGGCATCGTCCAGTTTTCCGACATCACGGTCAACGAGGCGACGGGCACCATCACGCTGCGCGCGCGCTTCCCCAATCCCAAGGGTATCCTGCTGCCCGGCATGTTCGTGACCGCGCTGTTCGACCAGGCGGTGAACCCGACCGCGATCCTGCTGCCACAGGCCGCGGTGCAGCGCGATTTCGACGGGTCGGCCTTCGTCTACCTCGTCGGCAAGGATAACAAGGCGGCGCGGCGCAAGATCGTCGCCGACCGCACCTCGGGCGCCAACTGGGTCGTCACCGACGGGCTGAAACCCGGTGACCGCGTGATCACTCAGGGCATCGGCAATCTGCGGCAAGGGGCGCCGATCCGCCCCGTGCCTGCGAGCAGCGCGCAGCGCATTGGCGCGCCCAAGGGCAACGACGCCCAAGCGAAGAGCAAGTAGCGCCTTATGTCGCGCCTTTTTATCGACCGGCCGATCTTTGCTTGGGTGCTGGCGATCATCGTCATGCTCGGCGGCGCGGGCGCGCTTTTTTCGCTGCCGATCGAGCAATATCCCGACATCGCCCCGGCGCAGGTGAATATCCGCGCCTCCTACCCGGGTGCGTCGGCCGAAACGATCGAGAACAGCGTCACGCAGGTGCTCGAACAGCAGCTGACCGGCATCGACGGCCTGCTCTATTTCAGCTCGCAATCGAGCTCGCGCGGGCAGGCGAATATCACAGCGATCTTCGAAAAGGGCACCGACCCCGACATCGCGCAGGTGCAGGTCCAGAACAAGATCGCATCGGCCGTCTCGCGCCTGCCGCAACAGGTCCAGCAACAGGGCGTGCGCGTCACCAAGTCGAACTCGGATACGCTGCTGCTCGTCGGCGTTTATGATTCGACGAACACGCGCGTGAACCAGGACGTGTCCGACTATATGGCGTCGAACATCCAGGATCCGCTGTCGCGCGTCGAGGGGGTCGGCGAGGTCAATATCTTCGGCGCGCCGCACGCGATGCGCATCTGGCTCAATCCGCAGCGGCTCGCGGCGGTATCGCTGATGCCGAGCGACGTGATTTCGGCGATCACCGCGCAAAACAGCGAGGTTGCGGCGGGCGACGTCGGCGGCCTCCCCGCGCCGCAGGGACAGATGCTCAACGCGACCGTCACCGCACAGTCGCGGATGCAAACGGTCCCCGAGTTCGAGAATATCGTATTGAAGACGCTGCCCGACGGATCGACGGTGCGCATCAAGGATGTCGCGCGCGTCGAGATCGGCGCCGAAAGCTATGCCGTCGTCAGCCGGATCAACGGTCATCCGGGTGCGGGCATGTCGATCTCGCTGTCGCCGGGGTCCGACGCGCTTGAAACCGCCGACCGGGTCAAGGCGCGAATGGAGGAACTCGCCGCGGACTTCCCCGACGGCCTCACCTACAGCTACGCCAACGACGCGACCGCCTTTATCAAGCTGTCGGTCAGCGAAGTGCAGAAATCGCTGTTCGAAGCAATTTTGCTCGTCATCCTCGTGATGTTCGTCTTCCTGCAGAGCTGGCGCGCGGTGCTGATCCCCGCGATCGCGGTTCCCGTCGTGCTGCTCGGCACCTTCGCGATCTTCTATATGCTGGGGTTCAGCATCAATACGCTGACGCTGTTCGGGCTGACGCTCGCGATCGGGCTGCTCGTCGACGACGCGATCGTCGTGGTCGAGAATGTCGAGCGATTGATGGAAGAAAATCCCGGCATGTCGGCGCGCGACGCGACGATCCAGTCGATGAAGGAGCTGCAGGTCGCGCTGATCGCGATCGCGCTCGTGCTGTCGGCGGTGTTCCTGCCGATGGCTTTCTTCGGCGGATCGACGGGCGTCATCTATCGCCAGTTCTCGGTCACCATCGTGTCGGCGATGGCGCTGTCGGTGCTCGTCGCGCTGATCCTGAGCCCCGCGCTGACGTCGACGCTGCTCAAGCCGAAGAACCACGATGGCGCCCCCGCCGAGGGCGGGCACTTCCCGCGCGTCCACGCCTTCCTCGAACGCGCCAAGACCGGCTTCAACACGCGGTTCGACCGCACGGTCGACCGTTATGTCGGCAGTGTTACCAAGGTCGTCGACCGCAAATGGCTCTTCCTCGGCATCTACGCCGTCCTGCTCGTCCTGCTCGTCCTCCTGTTCCTGCGCCTGCCCAGTGGCTTCCTGCCCAATGAGGACCAGGGACGCGTTTCGGTCCAGTTCCGCCTGCCCGCGGGCGCGACGCAGGCGCGCACGCTCGAAGTGCGCGATGAAATCGAAAAATATATGCTGACCGCGGAAAAGGCGAACACGCAGGCGCTGTTTCTGATCGCGGGCGGCGGCGGCGGTGCGGCGGCGGGCCAGAACACCGGGCAGGGCTTCGTCAACCTCACCCATTGGGACGACCGGCCGGGCCAGGAAAATACCGCCGATGCGATCGCCGAACGCGCGCGCAAGGCGCTGAGCGGCCTCCGCGATGCCCAGATTTTTGCGCTCGTGCCCGGCGCGGTGCGCGGCCTCGGCGATTCGTCGGGCTTCACGATGCAGTTTCAGAATCGCAGCGGGATGAGCCGCGCCGAATTCGCCGAAGCGCGCGAAAAATTGCTCGCGGCGGCGAATGCGAATCCCAAGCTGACCTCGGTGCGCCTGTCCGACTTGCCCGATGTCGCGACGCTGAAGATCGACGTCGATACGCAGCGGCTGACGGCATATGGCATCGACAATGCCGATGTGAATTCGACCCTCGCGACCGCGTGGGGCGGGCGCTATGTCAACGACTTCATCGACAAGGGCCGGGTCAAGCGCGTCTATGTCCAGGGCGACGCCCCCTATCGCGCGCGCCCCGAAGATCTGGGCCAATGGTATGTGCGTTCGGCCGACGGCGAGATGTCGCCCTTCTCCGCCTTCGCCAAGACCGGCTGGTCGACGACGCCGAGCAGCAGCTCGCGCTTCCAGGGCGTGCCCGCGTTCGAAATCTCGGGCCAGCCTTCGCCCGGCACCAGTTCGGGCGAGGCGATGGACGAAATGGAGCGGATGGCGAACGAGATTCCCGGCACCAGCGTCGCCTGGTCTGGCTCCTCCTATCAGGAGCGCCTCTCGTCGGGGCAGGCGCCTTTGCTCTATGGCCTGTCCTTGCTCGTCGTCTTCCTCTGCCTCGCGGCGCTTTACGAAAGCTGGTCGATCCCGCTCGCGGTGCTGCTCGTCATTCCGCTCGGGCTGATCGGCGCGATCTTTGCCGTCAATCTGCGCGGGCTCGAAAACGACGTCTATCTCCAGATCGGGCTGCTCACGACGATGGGATTAGCTGCGAAGAACGCGATCCTGATGATCGAGTTCGCCGAGCAGGAGGAACGCAAGGGCAAACGCGTGATCGAGGCCGCGATTGCCGCGGCGCGCATCCGTCTGCGCCCGATCCTGATGACCAGCTTCGCCTTCATCTTCGGCGTTCTGCCGCTCGCGATCGCGACCGGCGCCGGCGCGAACAGCCGCGTCGCGATCGGCACCTCGGTGATCGGCGGCATGCTCACCGCCGCCTTCCTCGCAATCTTCTTCATCCCGCTCTTCTTCGTCCTCGTCCGCCGCGGCGTGCGCGATGGCCTTGCGGCAGCGCGCGCGCGGTTCGGCAAGAACAAGGGTGAAGGCGCGGCGGAGGTGCCGGCATGATCGGCGCTCGTTCCCTCCTGATGGCGAGCACGCTCGCGCTCGCCGGCTGCTCGCTCGCGCCAAAGACGGTGCTGCCCGCGCCGCCCGTGCCGCAAAGCTGGCCCGCCGGCGACGCCTATCTGCTCCAGAGCGAGGCGGCGCTGCCGATCCTCTCGTACAAAAGCGTCTTCACCGATTCGCGGCTGCAATCGCTGACTGATCGAGCGCTCGCGAACAATCGCGATCTGCGCGTCGCCTACGCCAATGTCGCCGCGGCGCGCGCGCAGGTGCGCGTCACGCGGTCGGGGCAATTCCCCGAGCTCGGGATCAGCGCCGGGGCGGGTTATTCGGACAACGGCAGCGGCGGCACTGGCAGTGGGGGAGGCAGTGGCGATTTCTCGCTGCGCGGCGGGATCACCGCCTTCGAACTCGACCTGTTCGGCAAGCTCGCCAACGCGACCGAGGCCGACCGCAACCGCGCCCTCGGCACCGAGGCGGCGTCGCGCACCGTGCGCCTCGCGCTGATCGCCAGTCTCGCCGACGCGTGGGCGACCTATGGCGCCGACCGCGACCTGCTCAAAATCGCCGAGGACACCGCTGCCAATGCGCGCGAAAGCGTGCGGCTGACCAAGGCACGGCTCGACGGCGGCGTCGCGCCGCGCACCGATCTGCGCCAGGCCGAACAGATCCTCGCGACCGCCGAGGATTCGATCGCGCAGCAACGGACCGCGCTCGCGCAGGACGAGAATCTGATCCGCCTGCTCGTCGGCGGCGATGTCGACCGGACGCTGCTCCCCGCCAGCCTGACCGAAGTGACGCCCGCGATCGTGTCGCTGCCCGCCGGGGTCAGTTCCGAAATATTGCTCCGCCGCCCCGACGTGATCGAGGCCGAATATGGCCTGCGCGCCGCCAATGCCGATATCGGGGTCGCGCGCGCGCAGCTCTTCCCGTCGATTTCGCTGACCGGGCTGCTCGGTTTTGCGAGCAATGCGCTGGGTAGCCTGTTCGATAGCGGGTCTTTCAACTGGTCGGCGGGCGGCGATGCCACCGCGACGATCTTCGACGCCGGCGGCCGCCGCGCGGGGGTCGCGGTCAGCGAGGCGCAGCGTGACGCGGCGCTCGCGGGCTATGAGGGCGCGATCCAGACCGCGTTCCGCGAGGTCGCCGACGCGCTCGCGGTGCAGGGCACGATTTCCGAGCGGGTGCGCGCCGCGACGGCGAATACCGAAGCCGCCGCCGACACCGCGACGCTTGCCGACGCGCGCTACAAGGGCGGCGTCGACAGCTTCCTGTCCAGCCTCGATGCCCAGCGCAGCCTCTATTCGGCGCGGCGGAGCGAGGTCGGGACGCAATTGTTGCTCGCCCAGACGCGAATCGCGCTGTTCCGAACGCTCGGCGGTGACAGCAGCGCGGGTTCGACGACGCCTTAACCCCCCACATTGTCATTCCCGCGAAAGCGGGAGAGCGTGAGCGTGCCACTGGGTCCCTCAGAGATGACGAACTGGCGGTAAATACCGCCTCTCCCGACTCATCTTGACAATCGCCCCCGCTCGCGCGCTAATAGAACATAACAGGAACAAAATGATGTGCGAGTCGTCTCCCATACTCGCCGGGCTGCGGAAACGCATCGCCCGGCTGACCGTCAATGGCGGTTTCGAAAGCCGCCGGGCCGACGGCTGGCTGGCAAGCGGACACGCGCGCTTCGACGCAGCGATCGGCGGTGGGCTGATGATCGGGCGCACCCATGAATTTTTCGCTGCCGACGCGCTCGACGCGACCAGCGCCGCCGCCTTTGCCGCGCTGATCGCACTGCGCACTCCGGGCAAGGCACCGCTGATCTGGCTGCGCACGAGCGACGCCGGCAAGCGCACCGGCCATATCTATGCGCCCGGAATCGCCGAACTCGGCGGCGATCCCGACCGGCTTCTGCTCGTCGAGACCGCCGATCCCAAAATGCTGCTCGCCTGCGCCAATGATGCGATCCGCTGTGCAGGCTCGGCCGCGGTGATCGTCGAAAGCTGGGGCAAATTCCCTTTGCTCGATCTGACCGCCGGCCGTCGCCTCACGCTCGGCGCGCGCAATGCAGGCACCACGCTGCTGATGCTCCGGCTCAATGCCGTGCCGGCGCCGAGCGTCGCCGAAACGCGCTGGAGTGTCGCCGCCGCCGCCTCGCACGCCCTCGAAGCCAACGCCCCCGGCGCGCCTGCCTTCGACCTCGAATTGCTGCGCTGGCGCGGCGGCGCGGCGCCCGCGCGCTGGCGACTGGACTGGAACCATGACGAAAAAGCTTTCGGGCCAAATGCCGACGAAGCGGCGCTATCTGGCCCTCTTCTTCCCCTTCCTGCCCACCGAGCGATGGCTTCGCACGGCGCCGCAGCCGCCTGACGCCCCGCTCGTCTTCGCCGAGAAGCAGCGCGGCGCGATGCGCATCGCAAGCGTCGATGCAGAGGCGGAGGCCGTCGGGCTGCGCGTCGGCATGCCGCTCGCCGATGCGCGCGCGCAGATCGGCGCGCTCGCCGTCGTTCCGCACGACCCCGTGCTCGACCAGGACTGGCTCGACCGGCTCGCGCAGGGCTGCGCGCGCTATTCCCCGCTTGTCGCGCTCGACGCGCCCGACGGGCTGATCCTCGACATCGCGGGCGCCGAACATCTGTACGGCGGCGAGGCGGACCTCGTGCGCGATGTCGAAATGCGCCTTGCCCGGCTCGGCATGACCTTGCGCCACGCGCTCGGCCCCACCGCCGACGCCGCGCGCGCGCTTGCACGCTACCAGACGCGCCCCGCCCCCGACGAGGCGCAGGCGATCCGCCGCCTGCCCGTCGCCGCGCTCGAACTCGAAAGCGAGGCGACCACCGCGCTCGTCCGCGCGGGATTGAAGACGATCGGCGACCTCGCGAGCCGCCCGATGGCGAATATCGCCGCGCGCTTCGGCGCCGACGCCGCGATGGCGCTGCGCCGCCTGCTCGGCGATGCGCCCAGCCCGCTCGACCCGCGCATCGCCCTGCCGCCCGTGGTTGCCGAGCGCCGCTTTGCCGAGCCGCTCGGCAGCACGGCACATGCAACCAAAGTGCTGGCTGAACTCGTCGGCGAAGCGATGGAGGAGCTTGGCGAACGCGGCAAGGGCGGGCGCCATTTCCGCGCGACCTTCTTTCGCAGCGACGGCCTTGCGCGCAGCATCGCGATCGAAACCGGCCACCCGAGCCGCGACACCGGCCTCGCCATGCGCCTGTTCGCCGAGCGCATGGACAGCCTCGCCGACCCGCTCGACCCCGGTTTCGGCTTCGACATGATCCGCCTCGCCGTGCCGCGGCTCGAAGCGCTCGGCGCGACGCAATTGAAGCTCGAGGGCGGCGCGGTCCGCGCGGCGAACGAAGGCGCAGCAATGGACGAGCTCGCCGACCGGCTGACGACGCGGCTCGGCCGCGGGCGGGTGCGGCGGCTCCGCCCCGCCGACACGCATATCCCCGAACAGGCGCAGCTCGAACTGCCCGCGATCGATGCGCCGGTGCCTTTGCCCTGGCAGGCGCCCGAACCGGGCGAGCCGCCGACGCGTCCTTTCCACCTGTTCGACCCGCCGCAGCCGATCGAGGTGATCGCCGAGGTGCCCGACGGCCCTCCACATCATTTCCGCTGGCGCCGCGCGACGCACGCGATCCGTCGCTACGAAGGCCCCGAACGCATCGCCGCCGAATGGTGGCGCCGCCGCGACAATGGCGGCCTGACGCGCGACTATTACCGCGTCGAGGACGCGCAAGGCCGCCGCTTCTGGCTCTTCCGCCACGGGCTCTACGACGAAAAGCCCGACCCGCGCTGGTATATCCACGGGGTTTTCGCATGAGCGAAGCGCCCGAAACCGGCTTCGCCGAACTGGTCGCTGCGACCAACTACAGCTTCCTCCGCGGCGCCTCGCATCCGCATGAGATGGTAGCGCAAGCCATCCAACTCGGCATGTCGGGAATCGGCATCGCCGACCGTAACAGCGTCGCGGGGGTAGTGCGGGCGCTCACCGGGCTGCGCAAACTGCGCGAAGATGCCGCAGAAGACGGGATAGAGCTCCCCGACATAAAGCTCGTCGTTGGTTCCCGACTGGTCTTCGACGACGGAACGCCGGACATCGTCGTCTATCCGACCACGCGCCATGGCTGGGGGCGGCTGACGCGGATGCTCACCATCGGCAATCGCCGCACCACAAAGGGCAATTGCGTGATGAAGCTCAAGAATCTTCTGATCCACTGCGAGGATATGATCCTGATCGCGATGGCGTCCGAGAAGGATGAACCTGTCCTGCGCCGCTTGGCCGAGGTCGCACCGGGCTCGCTATGGCTGGGTGCGACGATGCCAAGAGGAGGCAGCGATCGCCGCCGTCTCTCGCGGCTAGGCGCCTTGGCCGACCGCGTCGGCATCCCGATGCTCGCGACCAACGACGCACTTTACGCCACACGCGAGCAGCGACCGCTCCACGATGTCATCACCTGCATTCGCGAAGGCACCAACCTCAACGAGGTCGGCCGCCTGCTGCGCGCCAATGGCGAGCGCCATCTGAAGTCACCGCAGGAAATACGGCGCTTGTTCCGTACCTGCCCCGAAGCGGTCGACGAAAGCGCAAACATCCTCGATCGCATCGGTTTTTCGCTGCGAGATCTGGAGTATGAATATCCGCACGAGCCAGTTCCCGAAGGCTGGGAGCCCCAAAGCTGGCTCGAACATATGGTGATGGAAGCTGCGAATAAGCTTCATCCCGACGGATTGCCGAAACGCTGGCAGGAAGTTCTCGACGAGGAACTATCCCTCATCCGCAAATGCAATTTCGCCTGCTACTTCCTGACCGTCCACGACATCGTGAATCATGCCCGCACGCGCGACCCGCCAATTCTCTGCCAGGGACGCGGGTCGGCGGCGAATTCGCTCGTCTGCTATCTGCTCGAAATCACCTCGATCGATCCGATCTATAACAACCTGCTCTTCACGCGCTTCCTGTCCGAGGAACGGCGTGAGCCACCCGACATCGACGTCGATTTCGAGCACGAACGGCGCGAGGAGGTGATGCAATATGTCTATCGCCGTTACACGCGGCGGCGTGCGGGCATTGCCGCGACGGTGATCCATTACCGGCCGCGCAGCGCGGTACGCGAGGTCGGGAAGGCGCTGGGGCTCAGCGAGGATGTCACGCAGCGGCTCGCCGACACGACCTGGGGCAGCTGGGGCAGCGAGATGCCCATCGAGCGCTTCGTCGAAGCGGGCCTGGACCCCGAGCTCGATGATATTGCACGGCTGCAATGGGTGGTCGCGCAGTTGCTCACCTTCCCGCGCCACCTGTCGCAGCATGTCGGCGGCTATGTGCTGACCGAGGACCGGCTCGACGAGACGGTGCCCATTCACAATGCCGCGATGGAGGATCGCACCTTCATCGAATGGGATAAGGACGACATCGATGAACTGCGACTGATGAAGGTCGATGTGCTCGCACTAGGGATGCTGACCTGCATCCGCAAATGTTTCGACCTGATGCGGCTGCACGATCTGGGCGATCATGACCTCCGGAAGGTTCCGGAGGAAGATTCGGACGTTTACGACATGCTGTGCAAGGGAGACAGTGTCGGCGTCTTTCAGGTCGAAAGCCGTGCCCAAATCAACATGCTACCACGCCTGCGTCCAAGGGAACTCTACGATTTGGTCATCCAGGTGGCGATCGTTCGCCCCGGTCCGATTGAGGGGGATATGGTCCATCCCTATCTGAAGCGGCGCAGCGGGGAAGAAGCGGTCGACTATCCTTCGCCGGCGGCGCCACACGATCCCGAGGAACTATTCAATCTGCTTCGCAGGACATGCGGCGTTCCGCTGTTTCAGGAACAGGCGATGAAGCTCGCCATTGTTGCCGCTGAATTTACCCCCGATGAAGCCAATGGTCTGCGCCGTGCGATGGCGACCTTCAGAAATGCCGGAACGATTCATCAATATAAGGAGAAGATGATCGGCGGCATGATCCGTCGCGGCTACGAAGCCGATTTCGCGGCCCGATGCTTCAAACAGATCGAGGGTTTCGGCAGCTATGGCTTTCCCGAAAGTCACGCCCAGTCATTCGCCAAGCTCGTCTATGTGTCGTCGTGGCTGAAATGCCATCACCCCGCGGTCTTCGCGTGCGGCATCCTCAACTCGCAACCCATGGGTTTCTACGCACCCGCGCAGCTTGTCCGCGATGCGCAGGAGCATGGTGTCGAAGTGCGCGGGGTCGATGTGAATAAGAGCTGTTGGGACAATAGTCTTGAGCGGTGCGGAGATGGCAGCCTCGCGCTTCGGCTCGGCTTTCGTCAAGTTGACGGATTTCGCGAAGAGTGGGCGAATGAGATCGTTAAAGCCCGCAGCACCACGCCCTTCGCTTCGGTCGAGGAGCTCGCGCGCCGCGCGGGCCTGCCGTCGCGCGCGCTTCGCCTGCTCGCCGAGGCCGATGCGTGCCGGTCGATGGGGCTCAAACGGCGGCCCGCGCTGTGGGACGCGCGGCGCGTTCGCCAGGGCGTGCTGCCGCTGTTCGGTGCGGCCGAAACCGACGAGCTCGGCGCCGAGGAGGATGCCGGGCTGCCGCCGACGCCGATGGTCGAGCATGTGCTTACCGATTACCAGACGACGCGGCTGTCGCTGAAAGGCCATCCGATGGCGTTCCTGCGCCGCGATTTCGCGCGCGAAGGGGTGTTGAGCGCGGCCGAGGTCGCGGCGTCGAAGAACGGCTCGATCATCCGCACCGCGGGCGTCGTGCTGATCCGCCAGCGCCCCGGCAAGGGCAATGCGATCTTTATCACGCTCGAGGATGAGGGCGGGATCGTCAATATCCTGCTCTGGGCGCGCCATTTCGAACGCTATCGCCGCGCCGTCATGGCGTCGCGGCTGATGCTCGCCGAGGGCGAGGTGCAGCGGAGCAAGGAAGGGGTGGTCCACCTGATGGCGACGCGCATCGTCGATCGGACCGCGATGCTCGACACGCTGGGCAGCGACCGCCGCTTCGACCCCGACGTCTGCTGGGCCGACGAGGTCAGGCATCCGCAGCACCCGCGCGGCTATGCGGCGAAGCATGGCCACCCACGCGACGTCCGCATCCTGCCGAAGTCGCGGGATTTTCATTGATGGATCGTTTTCCGGCTGACGCCGGAAGCGAGAAAAGATGATGCCCCGGCTGTGGGGGCCGGGGCATCGGATCAGGCTATCTAAGGGACCAACCTAATATAGCCTGAAATTTGTTCGCGAAGTTTAGCCACGGAGCAGGTTCATCACGCCCTGCGAGCTCTGGTTCGCCTGGGCGAGCATCGCGGTCGATGCCTGTGCCAAGATGCCGGCGGCGGCGAGGTTCGTCGATTCCACCGAGAAATCGGCGTCTTCGATGCGCGACTTCGATTCATCCAAATTAGTGACACGCGACGTCAAATTATCGACAGCCGAGGTCAGGCGGTTCTGCTGCGCACCGAGATTGGCGCGTTCCGACGCGACAGCATCGATCGCCGTGTCAAGCACTGCCAGCGCAGCCGTGGCCCCGCCCTGCGTAGCGACGGTGATGCCAGCCACGCCGGGAAGAGCGCCGAGGTTCGCGATCTGGATGTTCACGACTTCGGTCGCATTGATGCCGGTCTGGATATCGAAACCGGCAGCGACGCTGCCGTCGAGCAGCTTGTTGCCGTTAAACGTGGTCTGACCGACAACATCGCCGATCTGCGAGATCAGCGCGGCAACTTCCTTCTGCACCAGCACGCGGTCGGGATCGCTGAGCGTGCCGGTCGATGCCTGCATCGACAGGTCGCGCATACGGACGAGGATGTCCGAGATGCTGCCGGCCGCGCTGTCGGCGGTCTGGGCGAGCGAAATGCCGTCGTTGGCGTTGCGGATCGCCTGGGTGAAACCGCGCGAAGCGGCCTCCATGCGGGTTGCGATGGCGAGGCCGGCGGCGTCGTCCTTGGCGCTGTTGATGCGCTTGCCGCTCGACAGGCGTTCCATCGCCTGCGACTGCATTTGGTTGGCAACGCGCGAGCTATTCTGGGCGCGAAGCGCGCTCACATTGGTGTTGATGACAGTCATCTTTGTTCCTTTCCGGCCTCGATGGCCATTCCCGTGATGTGAGGGCTCGAGGAGCGGTCACGGAAAGCAGTAACGGCGGACCGCAGGGGCGATTAAGCGTACCCCGTCAAAAAAACGCCGAAACCGCGAAATAGGCCACGGCACTACCACTCAATATATTGAGAATAAGCCATTAATTTTTTTGGCACGCGCTTTGCATTGTTCTTTGCGTGCGGCACATCGCCGCCGTCAGGACGGATGGAAAGCAATGAGCACGATTGACCCGAGCCGGCTGCTGCAGATGCGCAGTTCGATCCTCAATCAGAACCAGGCGTTGCAGCGCGCCGCGGGCCGCGGTGGCATCGGCGGGGCCGAAGGCGGCGTCGGCGGTGCGGGGGGAACTCCCGATTTCGGCGCCGCGATTAACAATGCGCTGCAACAGGTCAACGCGCAGCAGTCGAAGGCGAGCCAGATCAGCGAAGCCTATGAACGCGGCGACACGCACGACATCGTCAGCGTGATGATCGAGCGTCAGAAAGCCTCGCTCGGCTTCGAAACCACCCTGCAAGTCCGCAACAAGCTGCTGTCCGCGTATCGCGACATCATGAACATGCCGGTGTAATCCATGGCCGAGACCCAGATCCTTACCCCCGTCGACAACGGCGTCACGAACCGCCTCCCCGCCCCCGTCCTGGGCGGCCGGCTCGCCCCGCTCACCGGTTTCCTCCGTCAGCCGGCGGTGCAGCGCGCACTGCCCGCGATCGCGATGACGTCGGCGATCGGCATCGCCGCGCTCGCCTATTTCACGATGCAGGCGGCACCGCAGGCACAGCTGTTCGCCGGGCTCGACGATACCGACAAGGCTGCCGTCGCCGACGCGCTGCAGACGCAGGGCATCGGCCACAGCATCGACCCGACCACGGGCGCGCTGACCGTCGACGCCGACAAACTCCATCAGGCGCGCATCGCGCTCGCCGGACAGGGCCTGCCCAAGGCGGCGCCGAGCGGCGACAGCCTGATCGCCGCGCTCCCGATGGGGTCGAGCCGCGCGATCGAAGGCGAAGCGCTGCGTTCGGCACGCGAGGCTGACCTGTCGCGCACGATCGAGACGATCGACGCGGTCAAGAGCGCGCGCGTCCATGTCGCCGCCGCCGAACCCAGCCTGTTCGTCCGCGAAGACAAGCCCGCCACCGCATCGGTGATGCTGACCTTGCAGAACGGCCGCTCGCTGTCGGACGGTCAGGTGCAGGCGATCCGTTTCCTCGTCGCTTCGTCGATACCCGGAATGAACGCCGATCAGGTGTCGGTGATCGACCAGCGCGGCGCTTTGCTGTCGGACACTGCATCGGGCAGCGACATGAAGGCGTTCCAGCTCCAGCTGCAGGTCGAAGACCGTTTCCGCCGCGCGCTCGACACGTTGCTCGGCCCGATGCTCGGCGCCGGCAATTACACCGTCGAAGTCCATGCCGATGTCGACATGTCCGAAAGCCAGGCAACGCGCGAAAGCTTCCCCGAGAACGACCGTGCGCTCACCAGCGAGCAGATCACGCGCTCGACCAGCGGCACGAGCGCCCCCGCGGTCGGCATCCCCGGCGCGCTGTCGAACCAGCCGCCGCAGGCGACGACAATCACCGCGACCGGTCCGCAGCCGGTCCCGCCCGGCGCGGCCCCCGCGCCCGGAACCGAGAGCAATGAAAATGCCGCGCGCGCCTATGAAGTCGGCCGCGAGATTTCGGTGACGCACTCGCCGCAGGGCAAGCTGCGCCGCGTCTCGGTCGCCGTCGCACTCAATCAGGGCAAGAAGGCACTGACGCAGGCCGACCTGACCAAGATCGACAATCTGGTGAAGGGCGCGATCGGTTATGACGCCACGCGCGGCGATCTGGTCGCGATCAACCAGCGCCCGTTTGTGCAGGTCGAAGACACTGCGCCCGCCTTTTACGACCAGGGGTGGTTCCTGCCGCTGGTTCAGCAGGTCGGCGCGATCCTTGCCGCGCTGCTCGCTTTCCTGTTCATCGGCCGCCCGATGATCCGCGCCGCCAAGGAGCGCGCCGCGAAGCGCATTGCACAGAATCAGGAGCTCGAAGCGTCGCTGCTCGCCGCCACCGACCGTCCGGCGCTTGCCAATGGTCAGGGCGGCCGCGAAATCACGCTCGAGATGATCGAACAGGCGCCAAGCTATGAAGCGCGCGCCAACCTCGTCCGCGCCTTCGTCCGCCAGGATTCGGCGCGCGCGGCACTCGTCGTCCGCCACCTGATGCAGGAGGGCGCCCGTGCCTGAAGTCGCCGAACTCGATAACGCCCCCGCCATGCCCGCGATCGAAGGATCGGCGGCTGCCGCAATCCTGCTGATGCTGCTCGACGAAAGCGAAGCCGCAACGATCCTGAAACAGCTCGGTCCCGAAGAAGTCCGCCAGCTGGCGAAGGCGATGTTCGACACCGCCAACGCCAGCGAGCAGCAGATCGGGCAGGCACTCGACCGCTTCGTGACGCGCAGCCGCGACGTCAGCGCGCTCGCGATCGGCGCCGACACGCGCATCCGCACCGTGATCAACGAAGCCGTCGGTAACGTCCGCGCCGACAATATCCTCGCCGCCGTCGCACCGCAGCGGAGCGCCGCTTCGCTCGAAATGCTACGCTGGATGGACGTCGATGCGATCAGCGGACTGCTCGCCAGCGAGCATCCGCAGGTCGGCGCGCTGATCCTCTCGGTGCTCGTCCCCGATGTCGCCGCGCGTGCGATCGAGACGCTCGACGAAGTGCTGCAGGCCGATCTCGTGCTGCGCGCCGCGATGCTGACCTCGGTTCCCGCCGCGGCGATCGAAGATCTCGAAGCGGTGCTCGCGAGCGCCAATGTCGATGGCCAGCGCGTGGCCAAGCAGGCGATCGGCGGCCCGAGCGACGTCGCAAAGATCATGAAGAAAATGCCGAAGCAGCTGAGCGAGCGCACGCTCCGCTCGCTGAAGAAGCACGACCGCGTGCTCGCCCAGACGATCGAGGAAGAGATGTTCATCTTCGAAAACCTGCGCGATCTCGACAAGAAGAGCCTCAGCGCCGTGCTGCGCTCGGTCGACGCCGCCCAGCTCGCGATCGCGCTCAAGGGCGCCGACGAAGAGATGGTCGACATGTGCCTCGCCACCATGTCGCAGCGTGCCGCCGAAACGATCCGCGACGAGATGGCCGAAATGACGATGGTCAAGCGCGCCGACGTCGACGACGCGCAAAAGAGCGTGATGCAGATCGTGCGCCAGATGGCGGCAGCCGGCGAAATCATGATCGCGGGCGGAGGCGACGACTATGTCTGATCGCGCCGCCGAAACGGGCTTCGCTCCCGTCTCGCTCACCGAGGCGATGGCACGCGGCAGCGGTTTTCGTCCGATGTCCTTCGCGCCCGCGGCCTACACGGCCCAAGCGACCGAACAGGAAAGCATCGACGAGCTCGACCTCGAAGACCCCTTCGCGCTCGGCCTTGCCGAAGGCCAGCGCCTTGCCGAAGCGGCGTTTGTTGCCGAGCGCCACCAGCTGCTCGCATTGCTCGCCGGCGCCGAAGCGCTGCAGGACGAGCCGAGCGAAGAACTCGCGCAGCTGATCGCCGAAACCGTCGAACGGCTGGTCCGCCAGATCGTCGCCGCCGCGCCGATCGACGCCGAATGGCTGCAGGCGCAGGCCGAGACCGCCGCGTCTCTGGTTGCCGACGCCGACAAGGCGCGCACCCTGTGGGTTCATCCCGAGGATGCCGCACTGCTCGCCGACTGCCCGCTGACGCTGGCGATCGAGAGCGATCCCGCGATGGTGCGCGGCACCGTCCGCCTCGAAACCTCGACCGGCTGGATCGAACATGGCCGCGCGGTCTATCTCGACGAACTGCGCACTGCGCTGGGCACCGGAGACGCCGCATGACGCGCCGCCTCGCCATGAGCGCGCAGCAGCTGCTCGACCCCGTCGACCTGACGAACGCCAGCCCGCGCCGTATCGGCACCTTGGTGTCGCACGAGGGCATCATGCTCGAAGTGTCGGGTTTCCCCCAGCCGCTCGGCAGCAATGTCCGCATCCGCTCGGCGAACAATGATTATGTCTATGGCGAGGTCGTCGGCTTTCGCGGCCACCGCAGCCTCGTGCTGCCCTTCGACACCAATATGCCGCTCGTTACCGGCGCGCCGGTCGAACCGCATGGTGCCAGCTCGATGGTTGCCGTCGGCAAGACGTTACTCGGCCGCATCATGGATGCACAGGGCAACCCGCTCGACGGACGTCCCGCGATCCAGTCGCAGTTCCAGTGGCCGCTCGCCGGCCGCAAGGTCAACCCGCTACGCCGCGGACGCGTCACCCGCCCGCTCAACATGGGCGTGCGCGCGATCAACGGTCTGCTCACCGTCGGCGAAGGCCAGCGCGTCGCGATCATCGCGGGCTCGGGCGTCGGCAAGTCGGTGCTGATGGGCCAGATGATCGCAGGCACCGAATGCGACGTCATCGTCGTCGGGCTGATCGGCGAGCGCAGCCGCGAGGTCAGCGACTTCGTCGAAACCAAGCTGCCCCCCGAGGTGCGCAAGAAATCGGTCGTCGTCGCGGTTCCCGCCGACCATCCGCCGCTGCTCCGCCTGCGCGCCGCGATGCGCGCGACCGCGATCGCCGAAGCGTTCCGCGCCGAGGGCAAGAAGGTGCTGCTCTTGATCGACAGCCTGACCCGCGTCGCGCATGCGCAGCGCGAGATCGGGCTGACGCTGGGCGAACCCCCGACGATGAAGGGGTATCCGCCGTCGGTCTTCGCACTCATTCCTTCGCTGTGCGAACGCGCCGGCATCGACCGCGAAACCGGCGGCTCGGTCACCGCGCTCTATACCGTGCTCGCCGATGGCGGCGACATCGACGACCCCGTCGTCGACAGCGCGCGCGCGATCGTCGACGGCCATATCATCCTGTCGCGCCAGCTCGCCGAACAAGGCGTCTACCCGGCGATCGACGTCGCGCGTTCGCTGTCGCGCACGATGGTCGATTCGGTCGATCCCGAGCATGCCTCGGCAGCCGCGCGCTTCCGCCAGCTCTGGTCGCTCTATGAAGAGAATCGCGATCTGATGCTGATGGGCGCTTACGTCGCCGGCGCCGATCCCGTGCTCGACATCGCCATCGCGCGCCACGCCGATCAGCTCGCCTATGTCTCGCAGCCTGCCAAGGCGCAGGTCGATTTCGATATTTCCCGCCAAGCCCTGATTGAAGGATATTCCGCATGAACGCCCGTACCGCACGCCGCAAACGTATCATCCGCGTGCGCTCCGTCGAACATCAGCTGGCGGAGGCCAATCTGGCGCGCGCCAATGGCGAACTGGCGAACCTCGTCGAACTCGCGAAGCGGCTCGAAACGCTGCGTGTCGACCTCGCGATGGCGAAGGGCGCGGTCGCCGGCCGCGCGCTCAACACGATCGGCGAACTCGCGATGCGGCTCGACATCGCGCAGGAAAGCCTGACCGCGCCGCTGAGCAATGCCAGCGAGCGCCGTGATCAGGCCGGAGCGCTGGCGCAGAGCGCGATGGTCAAGGAAGAATCGGCGGTCCGCCTGTACGAACGCAGCCGCAAGGCGGCGCAGGTCGAACAGGAACGCCGCGACGACGCCAATCGCCCGCACCGCCCGCGCACGGGCATGCGCCTGCGCCTGATCGAAGGCGGCGCGTCATGATGAGCGCGCCCTCTCTCCCCACCATCCAGGGCACGATGCCCGCGGGCTTCGCGACATTCCTCGCCAATATCGGGCAGCTTCCCGAGGGTGGCGGCGAAGGCGGTTTTGACCAGCTGCTCGCCGCCGCACCGGTCACCGTCGCTCCGATCGCGAATGCCGCCGCGGCGACGATCAAGATCGATCCGGCGCTGGTTGGCACCGCCGCCGCCCCGCAGATCGAGGCCACGGTCGAAACGGACGTCACCGCCGAAACCCCCGTGGTGAAGGCCGAGCCGGCCAAAGCCGATCCCGCCGCGCTCGCCGCGAACCTGCTGATCGCGCTGAACGGCGGCATCCCCGGCGCCGCGCCCGCCTCGGGCAAGCCGGTTGCGACCACGCCCGAAGCGGATGTCGCATCGTCGGACGCGGCGGAGACCGGTGAGACCATGGCGGCTGCGCCGGCCACGAATTGGGCCGCGATCGTGGCGGCCGCAATACCTGCAGCCGCAAGCCCCGCCGCAAAGCCCGCGAAGCCGGCAGAAGCCGCGGCGGCTCCGGCCGACACCAGCGCCCCCACCCTTCCCGTTACCGCGCGCACACGCGACGCCGCGATGCCGATCCTCGCCGGCGCCGAGGCCTCCGTCGCCAAGCCCGTCGAGGTGGCGCCATCGATGACGATCCTCTTCGCGCAGCCCGCGACGCAGGGTGCCGCGACGCTCATCGAAGCGGCCGCGCCCGCGGTAATCGCCGAACGCGTGCTCGACACCGACAGCGACGGCGCGTGGATCGACCAGCTCGCGCGCGACATCGCCGCGACCAAATCCGAAAGCGGCGACATCAGCTTTCGCCTGATGCCCAAGCATCTCGGCCGCCTCGATGTCGCGATGCAGATGGGCGACGAAGGCGTGTCGCTGAAGATGGACACGCGTCACGAAGCGACCGCGACGATCGTCACCGCCGCGCAGGGCCGCCTTGTCGAAGAATTGCGCCAGCAAGGCGTGCGCGTCGCCGGCGCCGAAGTGACCTGCACGCCGGGCGAGACCGGACGCCAGCCGCAAAGCCAGGGCCAGGGTCACGGCCGCGCCGCCGCGACCGACCCCGCGCATCTTATCGAAACCGCCACCGAACGCGCCGAGCCGCGTGACGAAGACCGCGCCGCCGATCGCCGCGGCCGCTTCGCCTGATCAGAAAGGGTCCCATCATGGCCAAGGATAATATCGAAGGCGTCCCCAAGAAGAAGGGCTCGTTCAAGAAGCTGCTGTTTATCGGCGTCGCCGCGATCGCACTGATCGGCGCGGGCGCGGGTGCGGGCATCTATTTCGGCGCGCTGCAGGCGCACGAGGCGAAGCCCGAGGATCATTTCCCCAAGCTGGTCGAACGCAGCGAAGGCGAGCCCGAACCCGCCGCCGAAGGCGAAGACAAGGAAGCTCCGCCAAAGGTCGGCACGGTGTCGGTCCCGAACGACAAGTTCAAGGTCGATCCCAAGAAATATGAGATCACCTATTATCCGATCGCCGACAGCTTCACGACGAACCTCGCCGACGGATCGGGGTTCCTGCAAGTCGGTATCAGCCTTTCGACCTTCTACGACGGCAAGGTTATCAATAATATCAAACGGCAGGCTGTTCCGATCCGTTCGGTCGTGCTTATGGTGCTCGCCGAACAGGATCCGGCATTGCTCTCCACATCGCAGGGGAAACAGCGGCTGCAACGTCAGTTGACGGCCGCGATCAATGATGTGCTGCGCGACAAGGAAGGTTTCGGGGGCATCGACAATGTTTATTTCACGAGCCTGGTGATTCAGTGACCACCAGCACGAAAACCGTCAAAGCCGTGAAGGCACCGGCCGCACCTGCACCCGCAGCTGCGGCCGCGCCCGCGGAGACGAAGGAGTCCCTGCTGCTGCGCAGGGCAGCGGACGGCTATGCCTTTCCCGCGCTCGAGGGCGTGGCGAACCAGTTTGCGCGCAGCCTGCGCGACCTCGTCCGCGCGCTCGGCGCGCCGGCGATCCAGATCGAACGGTCGGGCGCCGAGCAGATCAGTTTTGCCGAGTGGAGCGCATCGGCCGCCCCGGCGATCTTCTGGCGTTACCATGCGCCGCCGCTCAAGGGTCCGGTGCTGCTCGCGGGTTCGCGCTCGCTGCTGCTCCAGCTCGTCGACATCTTCTATGGCGGCCGCGGCCAGCTCGCCGCCGAGCGCGAGGAATTGACCGACGCCGAGGATCGTTTCGCCGCGCGCCTCGGCCGCGACATCGGCATGCAGCTTGCCGCCGCCTGGCGCGGCAAGCTTGCGATCGAACCCGAACTCGATTGCGTCACCGCCGACCCCGCCAAGCTCGCCGCGGTGCGCGCCGACGATGAATTGTTCGTCCAGCGCTTCACGCTGCGCGGCGCTCCGTTCGAGGGGCGGACGATCATGTGCGCCTATCCGGTCGCCGCGCTGCGCGGGATCGCGGGCGACGAGCTGCTCCCCGACATGCCGGGCAATGGCGGCGCCGACCCGGCCTGGTCGGGCGCGCTCGACAAGGCGCTGCGCGACGTGCGCATGCCCGTTCGCTCGGTGCTCGCGCGCCCCGAGATCAGCCTCGTCAAGTTGCTCGCGCTCGAAGTCGGCGACATCATCCCGCTCACCATGCCGCGCCATGTGCCGGTGACCGTCGCCGGACGCAGCTTCGCGCTCGGCAGCATCGGCGAAGCCAATGGCAACGCCGCGATCATGATCGAACATATCGAAAAAGGACCGGACAATGACTGATATCAGCGACGCCCCGAAGGCGCGCGCCGACCGGCGCGACAAGAGCATCGCCACCGCACCCAATTTCGACCTGCTCGCGGGCGTCTCGCTGCGCGTGTCGGTCGAGGTCGGGTCGACCTCGATGACGCTCTCCGAACTGCTCGCGATCGACGAGGGCAGCGTGATCGAACTCGACCGCGCCGCGACCGACCTGCTCGACATCTATGCAAACGGCACCCTCATCGCGAAGGGCGAGATCGTCAGCATCGACGGCCGCTATGGCATTCAGGTCGCCGAAGTCGTCGCCCCGGCGCGCGGGCTCGAAGGTTTCGAACGGAGAGCCTGATGTTCGAATATATCCTTCGCCTGCTCATCCTGCTGCCGCTCGTCGGCGGCATGGCGTGGGGCAGCCTGTGGCTGTGGAAACGCGTCCAGATGGGCGTGCCGCTCGTTGGCGGCGGCACCAAGACGCGCGCCGTCGAGATGATCGATGTGCTGCCGCTCGGTCCCGGATCGAAACTCGCAGTCGTCGAATTTGCCGGGCAGCGCGTGCTGATCGCGGTGTCGCGCAACGGCATCACGCGGATCGCCGACGACAGCCAGGGCGATTTCCATGCGGACTGATCGCCGCTTCTGGCTGCGCGCCGCGGCGCTTGCCGGCGGCGCCGCGCTGCTCTGCGCCGCGCCTGCCGCCTATGCGCAGGCCGCCGACGGACTGAGCCGCGCGGTCGGCGAAATCGGCGGCGATGGCCGCCCTTTGAGCCTGTCGCTCCAGATCCTCGTCCTGATGAGCCTGCTGACGGTGCTGCCGTCGCTGCTCCTGATGATGACCAGCTTCACGCGCATCATCATCGTGCTGTCGATCCTGCGCCATGCGCTGGGATTGCAACAGACGCCGCCGAACCAGGTGCTGGTCGGCCTGAGCCTGTTCCTCTCGCTGTTCGTGATGGCGCCGGTGATCAGCGAAGTGAACCGCGTTGCGATCGAACCTTATGGCCAGGAACAGATCGAAATCGGCGAAGCGGTATCGCGCTCGGGCACCGCGCTCCACGGCTTCATGATGAAGCAGACGCGCAAGACCGACCTGATGATGTTCGCGAAGATCGCCAAGGCGCCGACCTATGCGAGCCCGAAGGACGTGCCTTTCTCGATCCTGCTGCCGGCGTTCGTCACCAGCGAGCTGAAGACGGCGTTCCAGATCGGCTTCCTGATCTTCCTGCCCTTCCTCGTCATCGACCTGATCGTCGCCTCGGCGCTGATGTCCTTGGGTATGATGATGTTGTCGCCGACGATCATATCGATGCCCTTCAAGCTTTTGCTGTTCGTCCTCGTCGATGGCTGGGCATTGACGATGGGCTCGCTCGCCTCCTCCTTTGTGAGTTAGCGACGTGGAAGCGGACTATTTCATCGGGGTGGCGCAGCAATCGCTGTGGATCCTCGCGCTCGCGTCGGCGCCGCTGCTTTTGCCGGTGCTCGTCATCGGCGTGCTGCTCGGCATGGTCCAGGCGGCGACGTCGATCAACGAACAGACGCTGACCTTTGTGCCCAAGCTGATCGTCGCGGCGATCTGTCTCGCGATTTTCGGCGGCAGCATCCTTGTGCTGCTCACCGATTTCACCCGCGAAATCTTCGCCCAAATCCCCAGCCTGGTGAAATAATCCGGGGATGAATCCCACCGACATCCCGAATATCGAGGCGATGCTCCAGCTGTGGATGCTGGGTATGATCCGTCCCGGCGCCGCGTTCATCGCCGCGCCGGTGTTCGGCTCGTCGAGCGTTCCGGTGCAGTTGCGGCTGGTGATCGCACTCGCGGTCGGGGTGCCCGCGGTCGCGGCATCGGGCATGGCGCTGCCGCCCGAAGGGATCGTGTCAGTCCCGGGCTTTTTTCTCATCATCGGCGAGGTCGTAATCGGCCTCGCGATGGGCTTCGTGCTCCAGATGGGCCTCGCCGCAGCGCTGATCGCGGGCGAGGCGATCAGTAACGCGATGGGCCTCGGCTTCGCATCGATGGTCGATCCGCTCAGCGGCGCATCGAGTTCGGCGATCGGCCAGTTCCTGTCGATGATGGCGACCGCGCTGTTCCTTGCCGCCGACGGCCATCTCGTGCTGATCGACATCATCGTCGACAGCTACACCGCACTGCCTCCCGGCAACGCGTTTCCGTCGTGGGATGCGATCGGCGGGCTGATCCGTTTCGGCAGCCTGATGTTCGCGGCAGGACTCACCATCGCGATGCCGGTCGGCTTCGTGCTGATCCTCGTCCAGATCATCATGGGTGTGATCGGCCGTTCGGCGCCGGCGCTCAACCTGTTCGCGGTCGGTATCCCCGCAACCTTGCTCGCCGGAATCGTCCTGCTCGGCGTCGCGACGCCCGCGATGGCCGAGGCGATCGCGCGCATCCTGTCCGACGCGCTCGACACCGCGCGTATGGTCGCGGGCATCTGAGCGATGGCGGGCACGACCGAGAAGGACCAGAAAACCGAACAGCCGACCGCGAAGAAGCTGTCGGACTCGGCGCGCGAGGGTGACGTGCTGATGTCGCGCGAACTCGCGACGGCGCTGATGATGCTCGCCGCCGCGGGGTGGATGGTCGCCGCGGGCGGCTGGTTCGTCCAGTCGGCGGGCGACCTCCTCCGCCGCGGCCTGACATTGACCGCCGCCGACGTCGCCGATTTTGCGCCCGCCGAGGCGCTGATGCGCAACGGCGCCGAAATCCTGCTGCCGCTCGCAAGCCTGTTTGCGCTCGCGCTGGGCGCCGCGGTCGCGGGTCCGGCGATGCTCGGTTCGATGGGCTGGCGCGGCAAGGCGCTGCACTTCAAGGGCAATCGCATGAGCCCGATGGCCGGGCTCAAACGCATGTTCGGGATGCAGGGTGTCACCGAGCTCGGCAAGGCGCTCGCCAAGGTTCTGCTGCTCGGCAGCATCGGTTACTGGCTCGTCCTGAAGAGCCTGCCCGCGATCATGACGATGGCATCGACCGATCTGATGGCCGCGATCGGATTGGCCGGAAAGGAAATCGGCCATGCGATGCTGACGCTCGCCGGCGGGCTTGTCGTCATCGCGCTGATCGACGTGCCGGTGCAATGGTTCCAGCGCAACCAACGGCTGATGATGAGCAAGCAGGAAGTGAAAGAGGAAATGCGCCAGTCCGACGGCGCCCCCGAACTCAAGCAGGCGCAGCGCCAGCGTGCGCACGACATATTGAGCGGGTCGGCGCGCAAGGCGGTGTCCGACGCGACCGTCGTCCTGACCAACCCGACCCATTTCTCGGTTGCGCTGCGTTATCGTCCGGGGGTCGATGCGGCGCCGGTCGTCGTCGCGCGCGGGCGCGGCGATGTCGCGCTGTCGATCCGCGAGCTTGCGCGCGGCGCGGGCGTTCCCCTGCTCGAATATCCGGCGCTCACGCGCGCGATCTACTTCACCGCGCGCGCAGGGCGCGTGATCCCCGAGGAATTGTTCGTCGCGGTCGCGACGGTGCTCGCGTTCGTGTTCCAGCTCGAACGCGCGGCCGCTGAGGGCACGGCGCCTCCCGCGGTCGACGTGCCGCCAACGCATCGTTTCGATCCCGAAGGCCGCCGTCAGGCTTAAACTTGTCCGCGCGCCGCCGTTAAGGGGTTCGAAGGATATTTTGCCATGGTCAGTTCAATCGCCAACAGCCTCGGCTTCGGATCGGGCCTCGACGTCAAACAGCTCGTCACCGACCTGTCGAATGCATCGCGCGACCCGAAAATTGCGCGCATGAACTCGCTCACCCAGGCGAACCAGACGCGGATCAGCGCGCTGGCGCAGGCGCGATCGAATCTCGACGGCTTCGCCGATTCGCTGGGCCAGATGGTCAGCGATGGCACCTTGCGCAGCACGCCGACTGTTTCCGACGAAAGCGTGCTCGGCGCCACGAGCCGTGCCGGCCTGTCGGCCGACAGCTTCGCCGCGACCGTCGTCGTGAACCAGCTCGCGCGCGCGCAGACCAATTATTCGGGCCTCGTCGCCGACCGCACCGCCGCGATCGGCGCGGGTACGATGACGCTGACCGTCGGCGGCGTCGCCAAGACGATCACCATCGGTGCCACCAATAACAGCCTCGACGGGCTGGCCAACGCGATCAACGCGAGCGGCGCCGGCGTGACCGCGTCGATCATCGCCGATGAAGGCGGCCACCGGCTGATCCTGAAAGGCCCGACGGGCGAAACGGGCGCCTTCACGCTGGCCGCCAACGCCGGTGCGGATCCGGGCCTCTCCGCCTTTTCCACCAGCGGCATGACTGTGGGCCAGACCGCAGCCAACGCCGAATTCACGATCGATGGCGTGGCATTCAGCCGCGCGAACAACATCATCGACGATGTGATCCCGGGTATGTCGCTCACGCTAAAAAAGGCGGCGCCCGGACAAGGCGTCGACATCGGCGCGAGCCGCCCGCTCGACATGATCAAGCAGACCGTCGGCGATTTTGTCTCGGTCTATAACCAGCTCAAGAAAAGCCTTGTCGCGGCCTCCAGCTTGTCGGGCCCAACAACCTCGCTCCGCGAGATCGAGCGCGAACTTTCCAACCTGGTCAACAAGGTGCTTTCGAGCCACGGCAGCATCAACAAGCTGTCCGACATCGGCGTTTCGTCGACGAAGGACGGCTTGCTTTCGGTCGACAATGCCAAGCTCGACAAGGTGCTCGCCAGCGATGCGGGCGCGGTCGAGGCACTGTTCAATCCGCGGCGCGATGCGACGCACACCGAGACGAGCGATCCCGGAATCGCCTTTGCGCTCGACGCGATCCGCGACAAGGCGATCGGCGTCAACGGCGCGATCGATCGCGTCTCGAAAACGCTCGACGCCAAAAAGGAAAATCTCACCGACCAGCTCGAGAAGATCGAGGAGCGCGAGAGTGCTTATAAGGCGCGGCTCGAGAAGCAATATGGCACGCTCGAAGCCAAGCTGGCGGCGTTTAAGGCGACGCAGACCTATCTCGAACAGCAAATCAAACTCTGGACGAACCAGGGCAACGACTAAATAGCTAGGACTTGGGGACCACCGCCGTGAACGCTACCGCCTCGACCGTCCGGGCGACCGGGCTTTATCGCCGATTGCAACATGAAAGCCGCGCTGCGGCAGCCGACCCGGTCGAGCTGGTGACCATGCTCTATGACGAGCTGGAGACTGCGGTGGGCGTGCTGGGTGCGATGATCCGGCAGGGGCAGCGCGTGTCGGCGACCGAACCCGCGCACCGCGCGCGCGCGATCCTGATCGGGCTCGACGCGGGACTCGACCGCGACAAGGGCGGCGATGTCGCTACGGCGCTGTCGCGCGTCTATCGCAGCATGCGCCGCAAGCTCGACGATGCGGTGTCGGCGAACAGCGCCGAAGGACTCGCCGAATTGCTCGAAGGTATTTTGACGATCAGCGCCGCCTGGCGCCAGCTTCGCTGACCATCCTCCAACCTGAGAAACTGCGACGGCCCGCCCCTCGAAATGGGGAGCGGGCCGTTGCCGTTTGAAATGAGCCCGCTGGTTACCCGGCCGCCCATGGTGGGGACGGGCGGCCGGGTGGTGCGGGAGCGGACCAGAGCTCCCTTTTTCAGCGGGTGCTGAAACTTGTGTCGCGGCCGGTCAGGCGGCCTGCTGGTGAACCCCATATTTGCGCATCTTTTCGATCAGCGTCGTGCGCTTGAGTGTCAGCAGGCGCGCCGCTTCGGAGATGATGCCGTCGGCGAGGTCGAGCGCGACGTAAATCTGTTCGAGTTCGATCGTTTCGATCTCACGCTTGAGGTCGATCGGGCGGCCCGGCGCCGGCGTCTTGGCGGACGCCGCGGCCGGGGCCGCGAGCTCTTCCCCGCTGGCTGGTACCGCGACGGGGCTGCTGGGGACAGCCCGTCGCGGTGCCAGCGCTGCGGTGGGGTTCAAAAGCATGGCGACCTCGTCGAGGCCGAGCGTCTCGCCGCCATGGAGAACGCTGGCGCGCTCCACGAAATTGCGCAGCTCGCGAACATTGCCCGGCCATGCATGCTGCATCAGCAGTGTCATCGCCGCATCGTCGAAACGGCATTTGGCGTCGGCGGGCATCTGGCGCTGGAAATGGCGGATGAGTGCCGGAATATCCTCGACGCGGTTGGCAAGGCTGGGGACCTGGAGCACAACCACGCCGAGCCGGAAGAACAGGTCTTCGCGGAATTTGCCATCGGCGATCGCGGCGCCGAGATCCTGATGGGTGGCCGAAATGACGCGGACATCGACGGCCTTCACGTCGCTGCTACCGACGCGGACGATCGTCCGGTCTTCGAGCACGCGGAGCAGTTTCACCTGCATGTCGAAACGCATGTCGCCGATTTCGTCGAGGAAGAGCGTGCCGCCCTCGGTCGCTTCGAAATGGCCGATGCGGCGGGCATGGGCGCCGGTGAAGCTGCCCTTTTCATGCCCGAAAAGTTCGGATTCGATGAGTTCGCCGGGGATCGCACCGCAGTTGATCGCAGAGAAAGCCTTGCCGGCACGGGCGCCTTCGTCGTGGATCGCACGGGCAACGAGTTCCTTGCCCGAGCCCGACGGGCCGCAGAGCATGACCGAAGCGTTCGAGCGCGCCACGCGGCGGATCATCTCGCGCAGCCGGCAGGTTGCCGGGCTCGTGCCGATGATCAGCGCTTCAAGCGCCGTATTGTTATTCTGCCCCACAGTCATTTCAGTCTCCACCGCACCGCCCGCTCGGTGCCCCCTTCGATGGATTCAGACATTGATGAAATTGGTAAACGAAAGCTTATCGGGCGTTAGCTAACTCATTCAAAACAAAGAGATATTGCCATATTGGAAGTAATTCACGCGCAATTGCGTTAACTATCTCCGATATGCTGCCAAACTGGCACTAATTGTCTTGCGTCTAGCGCCAGCCGAGCGTGATCGAGATGCGGCGGTTGCGCGGATCGAATCGGTCGGAGGGGACATAGGGCTCGCGATCGGCGACCCCTTCGATTCGCGAAAAGCGCTCGGAAGCGATGCCACGAAACTCCAGATAGTGGCGCGTGACCTCGGCCCGGTCGACCGACAGGCGCCAGTTGTTCGTACCCGCCTTTGCCGACCACGGCGCGGAATCGGTGTGGCCGCGGACCATCACCTGGTTCGATACCGCCGCTACGGGTTTCGCGATCTCGCGAAACAGCCGCGCGCCATCGGGGGTCAGCTGGCTGGTGCCGATCACGAACATCGACAGATTCGCATCGTCGATAACGTCGATGCGCAGCCCCTCCAGCGTTTCGGTAAAGCGCAGGTTTGGCGCAAGACGCTTGAGGTCGCCCTTGCTCCGCAATTGATCCATCAGCGTCTGGGCGAGCTTCCTGAACTCCTGCTTGTCGCTCGCGCGCTCGCGCCCCGAGGCTTCGCGCGGACCGCCCGCGGCATCGCGCGGAATCGTCATTGCGCGCGTGCCCGTCTGCGCCGCGCCGTGCGGGTATTTGTCCGCCGCGACCAGCGAGTCGCCGCCGAACAGGCCCGTCGACCCGGCGGTCTCGGTCTTTGTCTGGACGATCGTGGGCGCGAAATAGTCGGCGAGCGCCTTGCGCTGTGCCTCGTTCGTCGCACCGAGAAGCCACATCAAAAGGAAGAAGGCCATCATCGCGGTGACGAAGTCGGCATAGGCGACCTTCCACGCGCCGCCGTGATGGCCGCCGTGCGCCTGCTGGATCACCTTCTTGACGATGATCGGCCGCGGCATGTTGGGACGCGCGGCCATCAGCGGCCCCGCATCCCGTCGAACACTTCGGCAAAGCTCGGCTGGTTGATGTGGTCGACGCCCGAGCGCGCCGCCTCGATCACCAGCGGCTGCGGGTGGCCGTGGAGCGACGCGATGATCAGCTGCTTGACCGTGTGATAGATGGCGGCGTCGCTTTCGATCACCGCTTTGGCGCGCGTCGCGAACGGGCCGACGAGGCCGTAGGCGAGGAGCACGCCGAGGAAGGTGCCGACGAGCGCCGAACCGATCATCGCGCCGAGGATCGCCGGCGGCTTGTCGATCGAGCCCATCGTCTTCACGACGCCGAGAACCGCGGCGACGATGCCGAGCGCCGGCAGCGCGTCGGCGAGGCTCTGCAGACCTTCAGCGGGCTTCATCGAATGATGATGGTGGCTCTTCAGCGCATTATCCATCACCTCTTCGACCGCGTGCGGATCGAGCGTGCCCGACGATACGACGACAAGGCGCAGCGTGTCGCAGATCAGGTGAACGAGCGTGTCGTCCTTCAGAAGCTTGGGATATTGCTGGAAGATCGTCGAATTTTTCGGATCCTCGATATGCGGCTCGACGGCGACCGGTCCTTCGGTGCGCATCATCTTCATCAGCGTCGAGACGAGCAGGATGCAGTCGAGATAATCCTGCTTCTTGTACTTCGGGCCCTTGAACACCTTGGCGAGCCCGCCGCCGAGCGCCTTCAGGTCGGCGCCCGAATTGCCGATGATCAGCGAGCCGATCGCGGCGCCGCCGATGATCAGCATCTCGTGTGGCAGCGCGTGCATGACGGGACCCAGATTGCCCCCGGTCAGCGCAAAGCCCCCGAAAACCAGCAGGATCAGTACGACAATGCCGACAACGGGAAACATGTGCGAGCAACTCCATTCGGGACCCGGCTGTCAAAGCCGGCCCCCGGAAATTCAGGGACGTCTTGATGAGTAACGGCAGCGGCGCCGAAAAATTGAGGGGCGTCAGTTCAAAATATCGAACAAGCTCTGCCGGTTGATCTTCGCAAAGGCCGCCTGCGCGGCCTGCAGCGTCAGATCCTGGGCATTCAGTTCAGCGATCGCGATGTCGAGGTCGGTATCCTCGACCGACGACCGCTCGTCCTTGAGCGTGATCCCGCGCAATGCGAGCCCGTCGCCAATGCGTTCCAGTCGTCCGCCCGACAAGCCGATCTCGGCATGTTTGTCGGCGACATGGCTGATCGCGGCGGCAAGCGTCGTGATCGATGCGCCCATCGCCGTCTTGTCGCCCGCCGCAACCGCGGCGGCCGCGTCGCGAATGCCCGTCGACAGGCTATTGCCGCCGATGACAAAAACATCGGCCGCCGACGGAACGGGCGCGAAGCTGAGATCCGAATCGAAACGCATCACGCGCGCGGTGCCGGTCGCGAACACGGGCTCACCGTTCGAATCGCGCGTTGCAACCAGCGCATCGAGTTCGTCGGCGATCGTGCCGAGCTCGGCGGCGATCGTGGCCCGATCAGCCGGGTTCGTCGTGTCGCTCGACGCCGCGAGCGTCAGCTCGCGCGCGCGCGTCATCAGGCTGCTCACCGACTTCATGACGCCATCGGCCTGCGACACCAGCGCCTCGGCCGAATTCACGTTGGCCGACCAGGCGGTCATGCTCGCCTGCGTCGTGCCGATCGTCGCGATCCGTCTTGCCGCGACGGGATCGTCGGACATCCGGAGCAATTTCTTGCCGCCCGAAATCTGGATCTGCGTGCGCTCGAGCGCGTCGGCGAGTTTCTGTTGGCGCGCGATTTCACGCGTCATGCGGTTGCCCACGGCGTTGATCATGATCCTGACCCTTCCTTAGAGCGAGCTGAGCAATGTTTGCATGGTTTCGCGCGCGACCTGGATCGTGCGCGCGGCGGCCGAATAGGCCTGCTGGAAGCGCAGCAATTCGGCGGCTTCGGTGTCGAGATCGACTTGGCTGACGCCATCGCGCGCCGCAGCCGAGGCATCGGCGCGCGTCGCCGCGGCGGCGTCCTGCGCCCGCGCCGAGGACACGGCCTGTGCCTGCGTCGCGAGATGGCCCGACCAGCGCGCTTCGGGATCGTTCGCCCCGCGCATCGCACCGAGCGCCAGCATATTGCCGTTGCTCCCCGAAGCATTCGCCGCCGCCACCTGATCGGGGGTCAGGGGCGCGGCGGTCAGCGTTGCCGCGCTGGTGCCGGTGAACAAAGGCTGCCCCGGATTGCCATTGGCGTCGGTGCCCGCCTGGTGCGCGGCATTGAGCTGGCTCGCGAACTGCGTCGCCATTGTGTCGAGCGACGCGCGCTGGTCGGCGACATGGTTCGCGCCTTCTGCAAGACCTGCGAGCGAGCCGGTCGAGATCGCGAGCGGCGAACCGCCGACGCTGTACGACAGGCGCCCGTCGGGGGCCGCGGTGACCGAAATCGGGTTCACCACACCGCCACCGACGAGCAGGTCGCCCGATCCGGCCGCACGCAGCGTCACCGCGCCATTATTGTCGAAGGTCGGGCTGACGCCGGCCTGCGACGACAATTTGTCGAGCAGCCGGTCACGCTCGTCGAGCAGGCTCGCCTCGTTGGTCGATCCCGGCCGCGCCTTGCGAAGGCCGATGTTGATCTGTTCGAGCGCATTCAGATTGCTGTTGAACTGGTCGACCGTGCTCGCCGCAGCGCCCTCGATCCCTTCGCCCATCTTGTCGAGCTGGCCCGCGGCGGTACGGAAGCCCGACGCGATATCGTCGACCGACTGCAGGAACTGCGCGCGCAACGTCCGGTTCGACGGATCGGCGGTCAGCTGGTCGGCGGTCGTGTAAAGCTTGGTAAGCCCGGTCTTGATGCCGTTGGTCTCGTCGCTCAGCGCATCCTCGGTCTTGCCGAGCCAGCCGAGCTTCGTCGCCGATCGTTCGGCGTCGCCCGAAGTGATGCGCGAATCCTCGATCAGCCACCCATCGACCGAACGGTCGATGCCGCGAATATCGACGCCGCCGGGGTTGGTATTGCCGCGGTAGAAGATCGAATTGCCGCCGCCGACGGCCTCCATCATTTCGAGCCGGCGCCGCGCATATCCGGGGGTCTGGGCGTTGGCGATATTGTCGCCGATCGTCGAGAGCGCCCGCGAATAGGCTTTGAGTCCGCTATAGCCGATGCCGAGCAGGTCGCTCATTGCACGCCTCCTTTAGCGCCCGCGAGCTGACCGCGGAACTGCCGCTCGACCATGTCGGCGATGCCGAACTGGCGCATCGCGGCGAGGCTGTCGGCGGTGCGCGCGTCGGCCATTTCGCGGAAATTGTCGGTCGCGCTCGACCCCAATATATCGTCGCCGAGCTTGGCCTGCCGCATCGACGCCATCAGCTGGCGCAGGATCACGGCTTCGAATGCCTCGGCCGCCTTGCGCAGGCCGCCATCGCCGCCGCCAGCCGCAGCGGGCGTCGGAGTGGCGCGGACAGAAGAAATAGGGCTCGTCATATGATCACCAGTTCCGCAGTGAGCGCGCCGGCCTGGCTCAGCGCCTCGAGGATGGCGACGAGGTCGCCCGGGGGGACGCCCATGCGATTGATCGCATCGACGAGTTCGGAAAGCGACGCCGTCGGCTTGACCAGCATCACCGGACGATAGTCCTGCTCGACGCTGATCTCGCTCGACTCCTCGACCGCGGTCTGGCCGCGGCTGAACGGCGCGGGCTGCACGACCATCGGCGATTCCTTGATCGAGACGGTGAGCTTGCCCTGCGTCACCGCGGCGGTGCCGACGCGGACCGCGCCGTTGATGACGACGGTGCCGGTACGGGCGTTGACGATGACCCTGGCGGGCGGCTCGGCGCGCTGGACGCCCAGATTTTCGATCTGCGAGATCAGCCGCATGCGCTCGTCGCCGTTGCCGCCGGTGCGGATCGCGATGCTGGCGCCGTCGATCATCGACGCCGAGCCGGGAAGCGCGGCGTTGATCGCATCGGTCACCCGCTTGGCATTGGTCGCATCGAACTGGTGGAGGTTGAAGGTCAGGTAGCTTGACGTCGTAAAGCCGGTGTCGACCGCGCGCTCGACCGTCGCACCACTCGCGATCCGTCCGCTTGACGGCACATTGACCGTCAGCTTCGATCCATCGGCGGCGTCGACGCCGAGCCCGCCGATGACGAGATTGCCCTGCACCATCGCATAAATTTGTCCGTCGGCGCCATAAAGCGGCGCGAGCACGAGCGTGCCGCCGCGCAGGCTTTTCGACTTGCCGATCGCCGACACGGTGACATCAAGACGCTGACCGGGCTTGGCGAAGGGCGGCAGTTCGGCGGTGATCATCACCGCCGCGGCATTCTTCAGCGCCGGATTGACCCCGGGCGGCAGCGTCAGGCCGAAGCGCGACACCGCACCCTTCATGCCCAGCGTCGAATAGTCGAGGCTGTCGTCGCCCGTCCCCGCAAGGCCGACGACGATGCCGTAGCCGGTGAGCTGGTTGGCGCGCAGGCCCTGGAACTGGCCCATGTCCTTGATGCGCTCGGCGTACGCCGGCGCCGCAAAGGCGAAGCTGGCGAGCAGGAGCGCAAAAAGGGTGAACAGGGTCGGACGCTGGGTCACTTCGAATTCCTCTGTTAGAACGGGCTGATGATCGAGAAGAAGCGCTGCAGCCAGCCTTGCTGGCTGGCGCGGGCGATCTCGCCCTTGCCGACGTAACGGATTTTGGCATCGGCGACGCGCGTCGACAGGATGCGGTTATCGGGGCTGATATCGATCGCGCGGATGATTCCGGAGATCTGGACACGTTCGTCGCCGCGATTGAGCGTAAGCAGCTTTTCGCCGCGCACGAACATCGTCCCGTTCGGATAGACGGCGGCGATCGTCACGCTGACTTCGCCCGACAGCGCGTTCGACTGCGACGCGTCGCCCTTGCCCTTGAACGCCTGGCTACCCCCCATCGCGATGTCGCTGGGATTGAACAGCGACAGCGGGCCGGTGGTCGGCGGTGTCAGGCCGATATCGCCGTCGCGCTGCGTGCCCGCGGCATTGCTTTTCGTCGCTGCGGTGCGCTCGACGAGCTGGATCGTGACGATGTCACCGACGGCGCCTGCGCGGCCGCCCGAAGTGAGCGCGACATAGCTGCCCTGAAAGATCGAACCGTTCGCCGGCGGCGGTGCCGGCGGCGGCGGAATCGAAACCGAAAAGGCGTCGGGCGGCAGCTTGTCCTTCGCCTGCGCCGTGACGGGCGCCAGCGCAAGGGTCAGCATCGCCAGCTTAGAGAGTCTGCGAGGCATTTTTCATCATCTCGTCGGTGGCCGAGATCATCTTCGAATTGACCTCATAGGCGCGCTGCGTCTCGATCATGTCGACGAGTTCCTCGACGACATTGACGTTGGACCCTTCGAGCATCCCGCCGCGCAGCGTACCGCGGCCTTCCTCGCCCGCTCCGCCGACCAGCGGCGCGCCCGACGCCTGCGTTTCGACGAGCATATTGCCGCCGATTGCCTGCAGCCCCGCCGGATTGGCAAAGCGCGCAATCTCGATGCGCCCGAGTTCGAGCGCGGTGCCGTCGGCGCCGGTCGCCGAAACGGTGCCGTCCTGCCCGATCGTCACATTGCTGGCGTCTTCGGGAATCTGGATCGCGGGGGTCATCGGCTTGCCGTCCGAGGTCACGATCGTCCCGTCGGGCGAGCGACCGAAATTGCCCGCGCGAGTATAGCCGGTGCGCCCGTCGGGCATTTCGATCTGGAAATAGCCGGCGCCGTCGATCGCGACGTCGAGGCCGTTGCCCGTCGTCTGGAACGTACCCTGCGTGTCCATGCGGGCGGTGCCGTTGAGCGCGACGCCGGTGCCCAGGTTGAGGCCCGTCGCATAGCGGTTTTCCGCTGTCGACGGCGCGCCGGGCGCGGTCATCAACTGATAGCTCAGCGTCTCGAAGCTCGCGCGGTCGCGCTTGAAGCCCGTGGTGTTCACGTTGGCGAGGTTGTTGGCGATCACCTGCATCCGGAAGCCCTGGGCATCCAGACCGGTCCGCGCGACGTGCAAGGCACCGATACTCATTTCATAATCTCCTTAACGGGGAAGCTGCATCAGATTGGCGGTCGCGCTGTCCATGTCGCGCACGTCGCCGATCATCTTCAATTGGGTGTCCCAGCTGCGGCTCGCCTCGATCATCTCGACGAGCGCAGCGGTTGCGGTGACGTTCGATCCTTCGATCGAGCGGGTCAGAAGCCGCGCTTCGGGATCGTCGGGCAGGATGCCCCCGCCCTTCACGCGGAACAGGCCGTCGAGCCCCTTGGCGATGTCCGATCCCGTCGGGGTCGCAAGCCGAAGCCGGTCGACCTCCTGCGGATTTTCGGGATCGCCGCCCTGCGGCACGATCCACACACGGCCTTCCTGGTCGATCGTGATCGCGTCGGCGGGCGGAATCGTCACCGGACCCTGGCCGCCCTGTACGGGATTGCCGTCACCGGTGGTGAGCAGCCCGCTTGGCGAAATCTGAAGATCGCCGCGGCGCGTATAGGCTTCTTCGCCATTCTTCGCCTGCACCACGAGCAGCGCATCGCCCTGCATCGCGATGTCAAGGTCGCGCCCCGTCTGGGTGACGGTGCCCGCCTTCATGTCGGCGCCGAGCACTTCCTCGGACGACATGGCGCGCGCATCGAGCCCGTCGCCGTCGAGCCACAGCGACTGCGCGCTCGCCATGTCGGCGCGGAAGCCCGGCGTCTGGGCGTTCGCCAGATTGTTGGCGATCGCCGTCTGCCGGGACATGCTGCCCCGCATCGCGGCAAGGCTGGTGTAGATAAGGCGGTCCATCGATAGTCTCCCGGCAGGCGGCGGTCAGCGGCGCGTCAGCGCATGCCGATGATCGTCTGGGTCAGCTGCGACGCGCCCTCGATCGCCTTGGCATTCGCCTGGAAGTTGCGCTGCGCCGACATCAACATCACCAGTTCCTCGGTGATATCGACGTTCGAGCGCTCGAGCGCGCCCGAGCGGACCGCTCCCATCGCCCCGTTGGTCGGGCCGTCGATCGTCGGCGGACCGCTTTCGCCCGTCGACTGCCAGTGTGCGTCGCCCGTCGGGCGCAGGCCCGACATCGTCGGGAAGGTCGCCATCGCGACCTTGCCGAGCTTCTGGTCTTCGCCGTTCGCGAAGGTCGCGGTGACGAGGCCGTCGAGCCCGATCGTGACGTTGACCAGCTTCGACGTCGGGTCGGTCGGCGCCCCTGCGGGCAACTGGAGATCGAAGGCGCCGGCGAGCGTGTTGTTGGTGACATTGCCGTTGGCGTCGACGGGCAGGAGTTGGAGTTTCGCACCCGTCGTGTCGATGACATAGCCGTCGGGCGTGGGTTCGAACGAGCCATTGCGCGTATAGGTGATCGCTTCAGTCGGCGGATTGCCCTTCACGATGAACATGCCCTCGCCCACGATCGCCATGTCAAGCGTCTTCTCGCTCGCTTCGTACGAGCCCTGCGTGAACTGCTGGGTGATGCCGTTGAGGCGCGTGCCCTGACCCGCGATCGTTTTCGTCGACTGCGTCGGCGACGAGGCGAAGATATCGCCGAATTGCGCCTTGCTGCGCTTGAAGCCGACCGAGCCAGCGTTGGCGATATTGTTCGAGATGACCGACATATCGGTCTGCGAAGCCTTGAGGCCCGAAAGCGACGTAAAGAATGACATGGACTTATCCTTCCTGAAAGGTGGGGAGCTTAAGTGGTGGGCGGCGTCGGCGTGGGCGCCGGCGTGGCCGCCTTGATGTCCTTGAGCAGCTGGGTCTGCGCCGTGAGCTGCTCCGAAATCTTCGAGAGCACCGTGTTCGTCTCGCTGATCCCGGCGAGGCTTGAGAATTGCGCCATCTGCGCGACCATCTGCTGGTTATCGACCGGGTTGAACGGATCCTGCTGCGACAGCTGCGCGGTCATCAGGCGAAGGAAATCGCTCTGATCCATCTGCTGGCTGGTGCCTTTGGGGTGGATCACGGGGTTGTTGTTGGTGATGCTGTTGACGCTCATCTTACTGTCCCATCCTGAGGGTTTCGTTGATCAGGCCTTTCGCGGTTTCGAGGACCTGGACATTGTTCTGATACTGGCGTGCGGTCTCGACCATCTCGACCAGCTCGGCGGCGCTATCGACCGCGGCTTCCCAGACGTTGCCGTCGGCATCGGCGAGCGGGTTCGACGGATCGTGGCGTTTCGACGGCGCCATTTTCGAGGTCGTGACCTGGTCGATCTGGACCGTCGCGCGGCCATGATCGTCCATCACCGTGCGAAATACGGGCTTCAGCGAGCGAAACGCACCCGCTTCGCTGCCCGCGACCGTTCCCGCATTGGCGAGGTTCGACGCGGTGGTGTTCAATCGGACGAGCTGCGCCGACATCGCGCGGCCGCTGATGTCGAAGACGGAGAAATTACCGTTCATCGTCATTCGCCCTTCAGCGCGCGCGACAGCGTGTTGATGCGCCCGCTGAGGAACGAGAGGCTCGAGCGATAGGCGAGCGCGTTTTCGGCGTACGCCGTCTGCTCGGTTGCCATCTCCACGGTGTTGCCGTCGAGCGATGCCTGAACCGGGACGCGATAGCTGATCGCCCCCTCGGTCGAGCCGCCCTGCTGCGCAAGGTCGAGCGCCTTGGCGAAATCGAGATCGCGCGCCTTGTAACCCGGCGTCGCGGAGTTCGCGATGTTCGAAGCGAGCATCATCATGCGCTGGCTGCGCAGCTGCAACGCGGTGGCGTGCAGGCCAAAGAGTTTCTCGGATGCCATCATCAACTTCCTTTCGCCGGGGTCCGGACCGGATTGGGCACGGATGCGCGGAAAATCATCAAGGCAGGTTGCAATGGTCGTGCCAAATCATAATTATTTATATTTTTCAGTAGTTTAACATGCCTGTATGAAAGCGTTGCGCACCGCTCGTCAAAAAACTGACGACGCCGCGTGCACCCCCGCGAAATCGCGCATCAAACCGCGACTGGCACGCTTCCTGCAATTTATCCGGCGACCATTTTGGACCAAAGGAGATGGACCTTGTCCCGTAACATTCTCGCGCGCCTTGCCGCGTGCGCCGCCGCCATTTCGCTCGCCCCCCCGATCACGGCGCAGGCGCAGCAGGGCAATGAGGATTGGCAGACGATCGACGTGCTGACCGACATGGTCGCCAATGCCATGGGCCGGAATGCGGCCCCGGTCGACCGCCGCATCAAACTCGCGCGCTGCCCCGAACAGGCATCGGTCACCGCACTCGACGCCCAGACGCTCGCGGTCCGCTGCGCCTCGCTCGGCTGGCGCCTGCGCGTACCGATGACCGCCCCTGCCGGTGCATCGCCGGTCGCGGCGAGCTTCGCGCGCCCCGCGGCAAGCGCGCCCGTCATCCGCCGCGGCGACAATGTCCGCGTGACGATCGAGACCGAAACCTATTCGATCAGCTATGCCGCCGTCGCGACGCAGGACGGCCGCGTCGGCGAGACGATTGCCCTGCGTGGCGCCGACGCCAAATCGACGCTCAGCGCCACCGTCACCGGAGCCGGCCGGGCGACCCTGCACGACTGAAAATGGCTTCACTACCCACCCGCTGGGCCTGGCCTGTCGGCTTTCCGACGGCGCCGGGCCTTTCTTTTGTCTTTTTTGCGGCGAGCGGCCTTAATCGACCGGAACCGCGTCCGTTAAAGCCTTCGTGAACCGCGTCGTCACTTTTCTGACGGCACCGGATGGAGGCTTTTATGTCAGGTGACAGCAAGATCGGACCAGTCGGCGGCATCGGCCGTGCCGGCCCGCTGCGCAGGGTCGCCAGCGAAGCGGCGACCGCGATGCGCGCGCCGGCGCAGCTCCAGCCGGCGCAGGACAATCTGCCGACCGCTCGCCTGACCCGCCTCGCGGGCAGCCTCGCCGACCAGGCGCCGCCGGTCGATATCGCGCGCGTCGCGTCGCTGCGTACGGCGATCGCCAACGGCAGCTATGGCGTGCATCCCGCGATCATCGCGAGCGCGATGCTCGATTTCCACGGCGGGGCCGAATGATGCTGGCGCAGATGGAAGAAATTGAATCGCGGCTTGAAACACTGGTCGGCGCGCTCGACGGGCATGACGCCGGCGCGATAATCGCGGCGACCGAGGATCTCGCGACCGCGGTCATCCTGTTTCGTGGCGCGAATATCCCCGCGGGCAGCGAACATCGCGCCCGCGCGCTAATCGGAAAGACGCTCGGCCAGCTCGAAGCCGCCGCGATGCGCGTCAATATCTTGAAGAACTGGACGCGTCAGAGGATTGACAAGAACCACGAGATCCGTGGCACCCGTCCGCGCGGAGCGGCTTTAAGCTACTGATAACCACATAATTTCCAGCCGTTTCTGCAAAATGGCACGATGATTGCTTTTGGTCTGCTGAACAAGCGGAACCAACAGCCATGAACGCAATCAACAATCCCCAGGGTTCGACCCGCATCGCCGCCCCCGTGATGGATGCGGTGCAGAATGCGTCGGCGCGCTCGGGGATCGATTTCGATTATCTGTTCGACGTCGCGCGCGTCGAAAGCGGCTATAATCCGACCGCGAAGGCGCCGACCTCATCGGCGCGCGGGCTGTATCAGTTCACCAAGCAGACCTGGCTCGCGACGCTCGACCGCCATGGCGCAAACCATGGCCTCGCCTGGGCCGCCGATGCGATCGGCCGCGACGCGTCGGGCCGGTTGACGGTGGCCGATCCCGCGCTCCGCCAGCAGATCCTCGACCTGCGCGACGACCCGACGGCGTCGTCGAACATGGCCGCCGCGCTGACCGGCGACAATCGCGACTATATCGAAAGCCGGATCGGCCGCAGCGCCGAGCCCGTCGACCTTTATCTCGCGCATTTCCTCGGGAGCGGCGGCGCCGCCAAATTCCTGACGGCACTCGAAACCAATCCCGACCAGCCCGGCGCATCGATGATGCCCGAGGCCGCGGCCGCGAACCGGTCGGTCTTTTACGCCCCCGACGGCAGCATGCGCAGCCTCGCCGAGATCCGCGAACGCTTTCGCGTGAAGCTCGAGGACGGCGGCAAGATCGAAAATATGAAGCCCTTCGCCCCCGCCGGCTGGCACGCTGAGGCGAGCAGTTCGAGCGGCCTCGCGGGCACCGGTGGCGGACGCCCACCCCTCCAGATGATGGATATTCAACCTATGCCCAAAAAGCTCTCGATGGGCTTTGCCGCCGATGCCTATCGGCGGCTCGCTTCGCTTTCGGGAGGCGCGGCGTGACCGGCGGTTTCAACCTCGCCAACATCGGCCGCATCGCCGGCATATCGGCGCTGCCCGCGGGGATGCTGATCGTCGTCGGGCTGATGGTGATCCCGGTCTCGCCGCTGATCCTCGACATCAGTTTCGTCGCGAACATCATGATCAGCCTGTTGATTCTGATGGTCGCGCTGCAGGCGTCGAAACCGCTCGATTTCTCGGCCTTCCCGACCGTACTGCTGCTCGCGACGCTGTTCCGGCTCGCGCTCAACGTCGCCTCGACGCGCGTCGTGCTCGTCCACGGCCACGAAGGCACGGCGTCGGCGGGCCATGTGATCGAGGCGTTCGGCCAGGTGTTGATCGGCGGCGACTATGTCGTCGGGCTTTTCGTCTTTTTCGTCCTGATGATCATCAACCTGATCGTGATCACCAAGGGCGCGGGCCGCGTCTCCGAAGTGTCGGCGCGCTTCACGCTCGACGCCTTGCCGGGCAAGCAGATGGCGATCGACGCCGATCTTAACGCCGGACTGCTCAGCCCCGAGGAAGCAAAGGCCCGCCGCGTCGAAGTCGCGACCGAGGCCGATTTCTACGGCTCGATGGACGGTGCCTCGAAATTCGTGAAGGGCGACGCGGTCGCCGGCCTCTTGATCCTGTTCGTCAATATCGTCGGCGGGTTGATCCTCGGCATCTTCAGCCACGGGCTTTCCTTCTCCGAAGCCGGAAGCACCTATGTCACGCTCGCGATCGGCGACGCACTCGTTGCCCAGATCCCGGCGCTGCTGCTGTCGATCGCCGCCGCGGCGATCGTCACCCGCGTCGCCTCGCCCTTCGACCTCAGCGGCCAGATCGGCAGCCAGTTCGCCTCGCCGAATATCTGGATGGCGGTCGGCGGCATCCTCTTCATCCTCGGTATCGTTCCGGCGATGCCGCAGATGCTGATCCTGCCCGCCGCGGCTCTGTCCTTCGGTATCGGCTGGCAGCTGCGCCGCAACGCCGCCGCGGTCGCCGACCTCCCCGAACCCGCCGCCCCCGCACCCGACCCGTCGCTTATCGAATGGGCCGACGTCAGCGACGCGAGCGCGTGCCAGCTCGAGATCGGCTATGCGCTCGTCACCCTCGTCGACGAACGCAAGGGCTCGCCGCTGATGACCCGCATCACGGGCATCCGCCGCCAATTGTCGAAGGAACTCGGCTTCGTCGTGCCGCCGGTGAAGGTCACCGACGACCTGTCGCTGCCCGGCAACGTCTATCGCATCTCGGTCGCCGGGGTGATCGTCGGCGAGGACGAGGTCTTCCCCAACGAAATGCTCGCGCTCGATTCGGGCGACCTCGTGACCAAGGTCATCGGCCGCCCGTGCAAGGACCCGACCTTCGGCCTCGACGCATTGTGGATCCCGAAGGCGATGCAAAATGACGCGATCGCCGCGGGCTATACCGTCGTCGATCCGGCGACGGTCGTCGCGACGCACCTCAACAACAGCATCGTCGGCGCCGCCGCCGAGCTGTTCGGTATCGACGATGCGCAGGCGCTGATCGACAATCTCAAGACCCATTATCCGCAGCTCGCGCAGAATCTGAGCCCGCAGGGTTACTCGCTGCCGCGCGTCGCCAGCCTGTGCAAATCCCTGCTCATCGAGCGCGTGCCGCTGCGCGATTTCCGCAAGATTGCCGAGGCGATGGTGGCGCTGTCGCCGCAGCAGCTCGGCGAAATCGACCTGATCGAAGCGGTGCGCCAGCGCATCGGCGCGCTGATCGTCCAGACGATCGTGCCGAGCCGGATGCCGCTGCCCGTCGTCACCTTCAGCCCCGAGGTCGAGGTCCTGCTCAACCAGGCGGTGCGCGCCAACCCCGCCGCCGAATGGCCGTTCGAACATGGCATGGCGATGACGATCATCGAACAGGTCGGCCAAGCGGTTGAACCGTTGCTGCTCCAGACGCGCAGCTTTGCGCTCGTCGCCTCACCGATTTGCCGCTCCGCCCTCTCGCGCCTCGTGCGCGCCACTTTCCCCGACGTCGCCGTCATCTCCTACCTCGAGATTCCGGCGACCAAACAGACCGAAATCGTCGCGACGATCGGCGCCGAAGTGCCCCGCCTCGCGTCCGGGCCCGAGGCCCACATGGAGGACCAATCGCATGAGAATTGAGGCCGCCGAGCAATTTGCCGGGACCGCCGGTCGCGCGCCGCGCGCGCGCGGCTACGGCGAAAGCGTCGAGGCGCTGGTCGAGGAATATTCGCCGCTGGTCCGCAAGATCGCGTGGCAGGTGTTTTCACGCGTATCGCGGACGAGCGAGCTCGACGACCTGATCCAGACCGGGCTGATCGCGCTGATCGAGGCGAGCCGCAATTATGAAGAGCGCGGTTTTGCCTTTGCCACCTATGCGACAACGCGCATCCGCGGCGCGATGATCGACCAGCTGCGCCGCGAGGCCGACGTCGGCCGCTCGGCGATGGTCGCAGCAAAGCGGATCCACGCGATGCGCGCTGCGCTCGAACAGCAGCTGATGCGCGCGCCGACCACGGCCGAAATGGCGGTCGCGTTCGACATGTCGGCCGAAGATTATTTCGCGCTCGAACGCAATGCGACGCACGGCCGGTCGACCTCGCTCGACGAGCTTACCGACATCGGCGCCTTCCTCGCGACCGACGAGGATGCGGGCGCCGACGAACGGTGCGAACAAGAGGATCTGATGGGCGCCCTGCGCCAATGCGTCGGTCGCCTGTCGCACCGTGAACAGATGGTGCTCCAGCTCTATTTCTTCGAAGAGCTCAACCTGCACGAAATCGGCCTGACCCTCGACGTCAGCGCCGCGCGCATCTGCCAGATCAAGCGCGAGGCGATGATCAAGGTCGATCGCATGATGAAGGAAATGACCGAATAGGAGTACCGGGTGCGGTGCGCGCGACCAGTCGGCCCGCACCCGGTCCGGGGGCTAGGCTGCCAGCGTCTGCCCGTTCTGCCAGGCGGCGCCGATTTTCTCGAAATAGGTGGCCATGCGTTCGGTCCCGACGTCGGTGAGCCGGACGATCGTCCGGCGCCGGTCGCGCTCGTCGATCGAGCGGTGCAACAGCCCGCGTCGTTCGAGCGCGGCGATCATGCGAAGCCCCGACGACAGCGGAACGCCCGCGCCGGTCGCAAGATCGCTGGCACTGAGCACGCGGCCGTGCGCGCCCGCGAGCATCAGGTCGAGCATCATGTCCCACGTCGGACCCGACATTTCGGCGGTGCCGAAATGGCTGCGGCGGATACGCCGGATCTGAATGCTGAACGACAGCTGATCGAGCAGCGCCGCGTTCGACGACGTGTCGACGCGCGCGCTGTCGATGGCGCGTACGGACGCGCCCGGCGATTCCTCGCCGCGGCTCGCCAGCAGTTCATGGATCTGGTCGACCCGCGATTTCAGCTCGGCAATTTCTTGGTTCGAAAATTGCTGCATGTGACGATGCCCCTGGGGAGCCACATATCAGGCCGAGACGTTTTCCCGCCGGCTGGACGAACCCGATGCATAGATGATCAGCAACAGGATCGGGTACGATATATAGACTGAGAGGAGCGAATAGGGTCGCGCCAATATCTCCGAAAACATATATTTCTGGATATGGCCGAAAATGGCGATCAGCTGCCATCCGGTAATCCAGTAGGGCCAGAAACTCTGCGTGCGCATGGCAATGAACCAGAAGCTCAGCAGAACCAGCATGTCTATGATGAAGATATTCAGTTCGATATCGGTCCAGGTCGGAAAAGGCGTCAGGGCACTGGTGAGGACCGAGGCGATCAATGCTGTATAGGCCGCCCAACGTTCCAGTGGCCCGCCGCGTCGGATCGCGACGGCCACCGTGATGAGCAAGACAACATAATAAATCGCCACGGACCACATTGTGGCTGTCAACCTTTCTTGCGGATCAACCGGCCTTCGCGAACGTAGCAGCACCATCGCCCGAGCGATCGTTGCTGCCTTCGTCGACCAGCTTTGCGGCCGCCGGCTTGACGCCCGCGCCGAACATCCGCGTGCCGAGGCCGACTTCCTTCTGCGTCACGGTCAGCGCCAGATGCGCGTCGGTCAGAAGCTGGCGGACTTCGCCCGCGGCGGCGAGCGCATGCGCGACCTTTGCCATCGCTTCCTGGCCGACGATCGCCGACATATTGGTTTCGCGGCGTGCGGTGGGCAGCGTCGCGGCGAGCTGGGCGATACGGATCATCGCTTCGTCGATGGCGTCTTCGGCCAGATGCAGGTCGGAAGCGATCTTCTTCGCCGCAGAAACTCGTTGATTCAGCATCATCTTTTTCCTTGAAAAAGAATGCTACCGGTTCCCCCCCGCAGCATTCGTTCGAACATCAGGTCAGAACACGACCGAGTCCGACAAGGATCGAATAGAGGGCGGAGAAAGCCAATATTGTCGCAAATGCGATCAAAATCGGCCAGATTATCCTTTCCATCAACCCATGCCGGTTGGCCGGCTGGGACGCGGTAGGAAATGGCGAACCAATGTCGAATAATCGCCGAAACGAACTGCGCCCCACATCCGCATCGGGGGGCGGAGATACGTCGCCAAGGTCGATCAATTGATATGTCAAAGGCTGATAGGGGGTAACATGATCGAAGACACCGTTAACAGCAAGGATACGCGCAGCCTCTATCCTGTTAGAAACATTAAGTTTCTTTAACACGCGGCGCACACGTTCGTCGACGGTGTGCGGCGAGACGTTCATCAGCCGTGCGATCTGCTTGGAATTTTTGTGCTCATAAACGTGCCGCAGCGTTTCAATCTGCGCGGCAGACAGCAGGCTTATGTAATTGTCGGGGTCGCCTTGCACGGGGTTGGAATAGAGCATCACGAGTCGAAATCAAGGTCAGTAGATAGCTAATTTCCTGCGCGGCCCGTTCTGGGGCACGAGCTCGGCGCCCAAATCGCTCATTAGCGCGCAATATCGGACAGGCGGCTATCGGCTCTCCTTGAGCGTGCGATAGCGCAGAATCGATTTTTCGATATGCCGGCGCGCGGCGCGGCGCGCGGCGACCGGATCGCCCGCCTCGATCGCGACGACGATCGCCTCATGGTCGCGGTTGATCGTATGCGCATAGCGTTGGTGCAGGACCGGATCGTCGCCTTGCAGGTACAGCCGCCGCGACGGGACGAGCCGCACGCCAAGAAACTGGGTGAAGCGCAGGAAATAGGGGTTGCCCGTCGCGCTGGCGATCGCAGCGTGAAAGGCGGCGTCGGCGGCGACCGATGCGTCGACGTCGCTGCCTTCCTCCATCGCGTCGAGCGCGCTGTGCAGCGCCGCCAGATCGGCGTCGGTGCGCCGCCGCGCGGCGAGATCGGCCATTTCGGCCTCGAACCCCATGCGCATTTCGAGCAGCTTGAGCACATCGTCGATCTCGCCGATTTCCTCGGCAGTGACCTGGAAAGCGCGATATTGCGCGCCATCGGGGACATAGGCGCCCGACCCGCGCCGCGAGACGAGCAGGCCACGCGCGGCGAGGCGCGAATAGGCTTCGCGCACGACGGTGCGGCTGACGCCGAACGTCTCTGTGATCTCTTTTTCGGTCGGGAAACGCGATCCAACGGGCATTTCGCCCGTTTCGATCTGTTCCTCGAAGCGCTGGACCAGATCATCCGCCAGCGACGCCGCCTTGGTTACCGCCATGGATGCTGCGTTATCATCGCGCCGCGAAGCTGGCTAGGGCCGGAAATCGGGTCGCTGCGCGTCGACATAGCTATTCCAGTCACCCTGCCCCGCAAAATCGCTCCCGCGATCCCACGCCGCGCCGCTGTAATAGACAAAGGGCTGCCCCGGCCGGACGCGAAGCAGAATCAGATAATTGTCGGTGTCCTCAGCAAAGCCCGCGAAGGCGGCCGGATCGACGATCACCGCCGCCGCCATCCGCCCCTTTTCGCCGTCGACGGGTCCCCACCAGCTCAGCCGCGCGGCGGCGGCGTCCTTGCGGACCTCGCCCAGCTTGTTCCCGTTGATCGGCCGTTTCGAAATGCCGATCCCGACGATCATTTCGGCATCGCTGCTCGACGCGATGGTCGAGGTCATCCGCGTGAAATTCGTGCCCGCAGGCAGCGTGAAGCGCCGCGTCTCGCGCACCGTGCGCAGCGTATCGACCGGCCAAGGCTCGTAATCGACGATGAAGTCGGCGACGTCGGGGCCCGATTGCAGGATGCGCGGCCGCACATAGTTGCGCGAGGTCCACAGCTTGTTGTCGTACCAGATGCCAAGCCCGCCGGTGCCGCGCCCCGTCCCGACATTATAAAAGTCGATCCCCTCGCCATGGTCGGCATGCTGGTCGCCGGTGCGCAGCTGGCGGTCCATGAAGGGCCAGCGCACGCGTTTCCCCCACGCGTCGATTCCCGACGACGAGGGCGGCTCGGCCTTCTCGAGCGCGCGGCCATAGATGCGATGCGCGATCCGGTCGTTTTCCCAGAGCAGGTCGTCGAAGCGATAATCGGCGATCACGATCGCCGCGCGCGCTTTTTTCTCGTCCGCCTTGGCGGGCTGGAACGGTTTGTGCTCCTGCGCGCCCACCGGCGCGGCGAGCAAAGCAAGTGCGAGGAAGGTCAAACGCATCACCAACTCCAAATCGTCCCGTCTTCGAGCCGGTTCACCGGCAGATAGGCGCGGGCATAGGGGAATGTTTCGGCGAGCGCCTCGTCGATATCGACGCCGAGCCCCGGCGCGTCGCCCGGATGCAGCATGCCGTCCGCGAAACGATAGGCGTGCGGGAAGACCGCATCGGTCTCGACGGTGTGGCGCATATATTCCTGGATTCCGAAATTGGGGATCGAAAGCCCAAGGTGCAGCGCCGCCGCCATCGTCACCGGCGACAGGTCGGTCGCACCGTGGCAGCCGGTGCGGATCTGGTGGAGATCGGCGAGCGACGCGATTTGCCGCATATGGGTGATGCCGCCCGCGTGGAGCACGGTCGCGCGAATATAGTCGATCAGCCGGTTTTCGATCAGCGCCTTGCAGTCCCAGATCGAGCTGAAGATCTCGCCGACCGCGAGCGGCGTCGTCGTATGCTGGCGGATCAGGCGGAACGCCTCCTGATCCTCGGCCGGGGTCGCATCTTCGATCCAGAAAGGACGATAGGGCTCGAGATCCTTGCCGAGCCGCGCCGCCTCGATCGGGGTTAGCCGGTGATGCACGTCGTGGAGCAGGTGGACATCCCAGCCGAGCGCCTCGCGCGCCGCCGCGAACAATTCGGGGACGACTCGCATATATTTCGCCGTCGACCAGACATTCTCGGTCGGCAGGTCATTGTCGGCGGGCTCGTAGAAATAGCGGTCCTTGCTGACGCCATAGGTCGACGCCATCCCGGGAACGCCGCATTGCAGGCGGATCGCCTTATATCCCTGCCGCTGATAATCGAGCGCCGCTTCGATCGTGTCGTCGATCGTCTTGCCGTTGGCGTGGCCATAGACCATGCAGCCCTCGCGCGCGGCGCCGCCGAGCAACTGATAGACCGGCAGTCCCGCGACCTTGCCCTTGATATCCCACAGCGCCATGTCGACCGCGGCGATCGCCGCCATCGTCACCGGGCCGCGCCGCCAATAGGCGCCCTTGTAGAGATATTGCCAGATATCCTCGATGCGGTGCGCATCGCGCCCGATCAGGCAGGGGACGACATGCTCCGACAGATAGGCCGCGACCGCGAGTTCGCGGCCGTTGAGCGTCGCATCGCCGACGCCGGTCGTCCCGTCGTCGCACTCGATCTTCAACGTCGTGAAATTGCGGCCCGGCGAAGTCAAAATCACCCGGGCTGACACGATCTTCGGCATTCCATCCCCTCGTCGCCACATGGCTAGTTGTGTGACAACCTTATTGACACTCGGCCCAAAAGGAAAGACATATGTCACCGGTGTCAAGGTAAAAGGCCGGCACCTCCATGGAGAGGAAACGCGATGCGCAGCGCCAGATGCACCCCGCCTGCCGCAGGCGCGCGCCGTTCGGTCATCACATGCCTGCCGCAGCGGACGCCGTCGCCCAGCACCATGCGGGCGGTGCACGCGACCTCTGGCAAGATCAGGCCGGAACGTGCCTCCTTTCGCTGGTCACCCGCTTTTGCCGCAAAGGATATGACATGCCGCTGAGCTTTTTTGCCCTGATGATGACCGCCCCGGTCGCCGCGGTGGCGTCGGCCGAACCCGCGATGCCCCAGCCCGCTGCGATCCTCGCGCAGACCCGGCGCGTCGCCGACTGGCAGCTCGCGAACCGCACCAACTGGGCGACGATGCCTGCCGCGCGCAAGAGCGTGCAGGAAGTGCGCGACTGGCAACAGGCGACCTTCTGGGTCGCGCTGACCGAGTTGGCGAGCCGCGACAAAAGATATGCCCAACCGTTGCTCGACCTCGGCCGCGCCGAGAAATGGCAGCTTGGCGACCTCGCCTATCACGCCGACGACCAGCTGATCGGGCAGGCGTGGTTGTGGGCGGCGCGCAATGGTGCGGGCAAGGGCGTGATCGCGCCAACGAAAGCTTATTTCGACAATGTCCTCGCCAATCGCCCGACGATCGGCCTCGAATTCATTCCCGTCGCACCGGGCAAGGGCACGTCGACATGCACCGACCGCTGGTGCTGGTGCGACGCGCTGTTCATGGCGCCGCCGACCTTGCTACGGCTGTCGAAAGCGACCGGTGACAAACGCTACGCCGATTTCGCGCACGAGGAGTTCAAGGCGACGACCGACTATCTCTTCGATCCGTCGGAGCAGCTCTATTTCCGCGACAGCCGCTTTTTCGACATGCGCGACGCCAAAGGACGCAAACTGTTCTGGAGCCGCGGCAACGGCTGGGTCATGGGCGGCATCGTGCGGATGCTGCAGGTGATGGACAAGACAGATCCGAAGCGGCCGATTTACGAGAAATTGTTCAAGGACATGTCGGCGAAACTCGTGACGCTGCAAAAGGCCGACGGCTATTGGCCCGCCTCGCTGCTCGACCAGGATCCGGGCACCCTGCCCGAATCGAGCGGCACCGCCTTTTTCACCTATGCCTTTGCGTGGGGCGTCGACAACGGCCTGCTCGACCGCGCGACATACGAGCCCGCCGCGGTGCGCGGATGGGATGCGCTGCAGCGCGCGGTGCAGCCCGACGGGATGCTCGGCTGGGTCCAGCAGGTCGGCGACCGGCCCGACAGCGTGTCGGCGAAAGAGACGCAATTTTACGGAAGCGGCGCCTATCTGCTCGCCGGCACCGCGATCTACGACCTGTCGAAAAAACGCGTAAAGCGTTGATAAAACGGGCCGGTCCGCCGTGACCGGCCCGTGGCCGCCCTATAACGCGGGCGATTGACTTACTCTTTCAAAGTTGTCATACATCTTAGAAGTTGTATTACATCTAAAATTGACACCGGTATCAACCGGGTCGGTGCCGCCGCCAGAGGCGGCGTCAAAAAGGAGAGGGAAATGAAGTCACTATCGGCCTTGCCGACCCGCGCCGCCCTGCTGGCGTCCGCTGCGCTATTTACTGCGATGCCGGCCCAGGCACAGGAAGCCCCCGCCGAAATCGAGGGCGAACAGGCGGCGGCGGTCGATGGCGGCGACGAAATCCTCGTCACCGGCACCCGCGCGACACAGCGCAGCTCGATCGAATTCAAGCGCGCCGCCGACGTCGTCGTCGACGGCCTCGTCAGCGACGAGATCGGCGCGACCCCTGATAATTCGGTCGGCGACACACTCGAACGCATCGTCGGCGTCTCGGCCGACCGCTTCAAGGGCAACGCCAACGAGCTGTCGGTGCGCGGCCTTGGCCCAACCTTGAGCTTCTCGACCTTCAACGGGCGCGAGGTGTCGACCGCCGGCCCCGACCGTTCGGTTGCCTTCCAGCAATTCCCGTCCGAACTCGTCAACGGCGTGCTCGTCTATAAAACCCAGCGCGCCGACTTCCTCGAGGGCGGCGTCGGCGGGATCATCGAACTCAAGTCGATGAAGCCGCTCGACTATGGCAAGCGCCGCATCCAGTTCGAGGTGCGCGGCGATTTCCAGCCGCAGGACAATGACGTCTATCAGCACGACGGCCTCGGCTATCGCGCGAACTTCTCCTACACCGACCAGTTCGAAACCGGGCTCGGCGATATCGGCGTGTCGATCGGTTACCAGCGGCAGGACACGACCGCGCCCGAGGATTATTACAACGCCAATTCGACCTTCCAGCTCTGCAACACCTCGGCGAACAATCCCTTCCAGCTGACCGGCAGCGCCGCCGCGCAGATCGCGGCGGGCGCCAGCCAGAATTGTACGTTCGCGACCGGTCCACGCTCGGTTGCGTCGAGCGCCGGCGCGCCGCCCGTGGTCGTCGGCGAAACGCGAGGCCCCGCCTATTTCGCCAATACGTCGCGCAGCTTCCGCACCCAGCAGACCTCCGAGGTTCGCGACGGGCTGATCGGTGCGATCCAGTGGCGCCCGTCGCCCGATTTCGAAATCGCGATCGACGGCCAATATTCAAAGCGCAACAGCCTCGAGGACCGCAACGTCCTCGGCATCACCGAGGGGCTGCGCGGGGTCCAGCCGCTGGTCATCGGCAACGGCGACAACGGCTATTCGCGCGGCGCGCTGATGAGCTATCGCGGCAATTCGAACCTCGAAAACCAGCTCGAAACGCGCCGCCGCGTCGAGGAATATCTGGGCGGCGGTTTAAGCCTGATCTGGTCGCCCGACCGCTGGAACGTCGCCTTCGACGCCTCCTATTCGAACAGCCACCGCACCGAGACGCAGAAGCAGACGCGCATGCGCTCGACGCGCCGTGTCGGCTATACGCTGACCTATGAGGGCGACGATGTCGTGCCGGTCGTCGCATTCGACAATTTCGACATCACCGACCCCAATCTGTTCCTCGCGAACGCTGCCAACGCGGTCTATGCCCGGCGCCGCTTCGTCACCGACCGCACCGACCGGATCTGGGCCGCGCGGCTCGACCTCGACCGCGAGCTCGACGGCTTCGTCACCAGCGTGAAATTCGGTGGCCGGGTCTCCGACCACAATCGCACCAACGACAATGCGCGCAACAACGACCTCAACACGCTGGCCGCCATCAACGGCCAGACGCCGGCGCAGCTGATCACGCAGGCGAACCAGCAGTGCCGCGTCCCCTTCACCACCTCCTCCTATATGAAGGGCATGGGGACAAACGTCACACGCTGGGCGACCTTCGACAACGACTGCCTGTTCCGCACCTTTGCCGGCAGCGACGATGCGCTGCCCTACCCCGCCGACGGCCGCGACCCCAGCGACATCGACGTCACCGAACGCATCTACGCCGCCTATGCGATGGCGAATTTCGAATCCGATGCGGGCAACGTGCCGTTCAGCGGCAATATCGGCCTGCGCTGGGTCAAGACCGACATCACCTCGATCGGGTTCCGCCAGCCCTATCGTATCGTCATCGACAGCGTCGGCGATACCTATTCGATCGGCGTCGACCCGACCCGCCCACTCGAAACGAACCGCGTGAAAGGCAGCTACAATTATTTCCTGCCGTCGGCGAACATCGCCTTCGACCTGTCGCAGGAGGTCAAATTGCGCCTCGCCGCCTATCGCGCCATCGCGCGCTCGGGGATCGAAAGCTTCGGCGCAGGCGTCAATCTCAACCCGACGACGTCGGCGACGGGGGTCAACAATATCATCTTCAACGCGACGACGGGCAACCCGAACCTCAAGCCGCTGCGCGCGTGGAACCTCGACGCCAGCCTCGAGCTTTACGCCTCACAGGACACGCTGATCTCGGTCGCGGGCTATTATAAATGGGCGAAAGGCACGGTGATCAGCGCCGAGGAGCCGATCCCCACCGATGTCACGATCACGACGATCCGCGACGGCGGCGCACCGGTGACCGAAACCGTCACCATCGCCCCGGTGGCCCCGACGAACGACGCCGAGACGCGGCATCTCTATGGGGTCGAGGCGACCGCGAGCCATGCCTTCACCTGGCTTCCCGACCCGCTCGACGGGTTCGGCATCCAGGGATCGGTCAACCGCGCGTTCGCCAATTTCGAATATCCCGACACCTCGCCGATCGCCGATTATGTCGACCCCGCAAATTTGATCGGGCTGTCGAAATGGACCGCAAGCGGATCGGTGTGGTTCGAAAAATGGGGCCTCTCGCTCCGCGCCAACCTTCGTTACCGCTCGGGCTATTACAAGCCCAACGGCGGCACCAACCGCGAGATCCGCGGCGGCACCTATCTCAACCTGTCGGCGCAATATGATCTCACCAAGAATGTGCAGATCAAGCTGCAGGCGCTCAACGTCACGAACACGCAGGATATCATGTACAAGGGCGGGTACGACAGCATCGCCGAGGTGTCGCGCAGCGGCCCGCAATATTTCTTCGGCTTCCGGGTCCGCCTGTGAAGCCAGCGACTTTAGCCCGACTCCCTTGGGCTATCCTGGCCGCCGCCGCGTATTTTCCGTCCGCGGCGGCGGCTTTTTCCCCGGATTCCACCTGCAACGCGAGCGAGGGCTATTCGGCATCGTTCGACGGGCGCCGTACCTTCACGCTGCGCCCCGCCGATCTCGAAGCGATCAAGGCGGCGCTGCCTAATGATGCGGCGATCGGTGCCGCCTACCGCGAGTTGATCGCGCGCGCCGACAAGGCGCTCGCGGCAAAGCCCGCGTCGGTGATGGACAAGCGCAGCATCCCCGTATCGGGCGACCGCCACGATTATGTCAGCCTCGCGCGCTATTGGTGGCCGAACCCCGCCGATTCGAAGGGCGCTTATGTGCGCCGCGACGGCGACACCAATCCCGATATCGAAAGCAATCGCTTCGACCGCCTGGCACTCAGCCGCATGGCGCGCGAGGCCGACACGCTCGCGCTCGCCTATTATTACAGCGGCGACCGCAAATATGCCGAAGGCGCGGCGCGGGTCATCCGCACATGGTTCCTCGACCCCGCGACCGCCATGAACCCGAACATGAACTTTGCGCAGGCGGTTCCCGGCGTCTCGAACGGCCGGCCCGAAGGCGTGCTCGATGGCGGGAGCTTTATCGGCGCGATCGACGCCGCGGGGCTGATCGCGCCGTCGGGGGGGCTGACGGCGGCCGAGACGACCGCGCTCGAAAGCTGGTTTTCGCGCTATCTCGACTGGATGCTGAGCAGTCCGAACGGCAAGGCCGAGGGCAAGGCGTCGAACAACCACGGCCTGTGGTACGATGCGCAGGTCGCGCGTTTTGCGCTGTTCGCGCGGAGGCCCGACATCGCGCAAAAGATCGTCTCAACCTTTCCCAAGGCCCGACTCGCGCGGCAGGTCGACGCATCGGGTGCGCTGCCCGAGGAATTGACCCGCACGCGCAGCTTCCATTATTCGCTCTACGCGCTGGGTGCCGCCTATACGGTCGCCGATAGCGCGGCGTGCCTCGGCATCGACCTCTACCGCACCGAGGAGGAGGGCCGCTCGCTGCGCAAGGCGACCGACTATGTCGCCGCCTATCGCGGCCACGGCGCCGATTGGCCGTACAAGGAGCAAGGCTGGCCCGCCGACACGCTCGACGCGCTGCTCGTGCGCGCCGACGATGCATGGGGCCCCGGCGCCTATCCGCGCATCGTCGGCAGCGACCTGTTGCTGCGCTATCGCACCCGGTAAGGACGGAGGATGATCGCGCGCCGTTCCCTGCTCCTTACCGCGCTGCTGATGGCGCCGGCAGCATGGGCGCGGCCGCGGCCCGGCGCACTCGATATCCGCGCGATCGAGCGCCGCCGCCTGCTGCCGCAAGCCGCAGCCCTGCTCGGCGCCAAACCGCGCACCATCGCCGCGATCCCCGCGCCGCGCAGCCCCGCGGGTCCGCAGGATTATTATTCCGAGGGCGATTATTGGTGGCCCGACCCGGCGAACCCCGGCGGCCCCTATGTGCGCCGCGACGGCCGCTCGAACCCCGACAAGTTCGACGGCCACCGCGACGCATTGATCGCCTTCGGTCGCACCGTGCCGGCGCTAGCAGCCTTGTGGAATCTCACGCGCGAGCCCCACTTTGCGCGCGCCGCGGTGCGCCACCTTCACGCGTGGTTCGTCGATCCGAAAACGCGGATGAACCCGAACCTCAACCACGCGCAGGCAATCATCGGCGTGAACAGCGGCCGCGCGATCGGGGTGATCGACACGCTGCAGATCGTCGAAGTCGCGCGCGCCGCCGCGCTGTTCGCGCGCAAAGACGCACCAGGCTATGCGGCGATCCGCGCGGGCGTCGAGCGCTGGTTTGCCGCCTATCTGAACTGGCTCACCACCTCGCGCTTCGGCACCACCGAACGCGACGAAAAGAACAACCACGGCACCTGCTGGCTGCTGCAGGCGGTGTCCTTCGCTGCGCTGCTCGACCGGGAGGACATCCTAGCCGATGCCCGCAACCGGCTTCAAACCGTAATCATCCCGACGCAGATCGAGCCCGATGGCCGCCAGCCGCTCGAACTCGCGCGCACCAAACCTTATGCCTATTCGCTCTTCAACCTCGACGTCCTAGCCGCTTCGGCGTGGCTGCTTGGCGGCAGCGAACTGATCGGCTGGAAGACGCACGACGGCCGCTCGATCGGCAGCGCGATCGCGTGGATGGCACCCTTCATCGCCAACAAGGCGAAATGGCCGCTGCCGCCCGATATCGAATATTGGGACGGCTTCCCGGTGCGCCAGCCGAGCCTGTTCTTCGGCGGCCTCGCGCGGAAACGCCGCGACTGGCTGGACCTCTGGCAGCGCCTCAACCCCGACCCGACTATCGGCGAGGTCGTACGCAACTTCCCTGTCCGCCAGCCCCTGCTCTGGCTCTAGTTGCGCCCGCCGACCAGCCCGCGCGCGATCACCTGCGCCTGAATTTCGGCGGCACCCTCGAAAATGTTGAGGATGCGCGCGTCGCAGAGCACGCGGCTGATCTCATATTCGAGCGCATAGCCATTGCCGCCGTGGATTTGCAGGCTCGCGTCGGCGTTCGACCAGGCGGCGCGCGCCGCGAGCAGCTTCGCCATGCCCGCCTCGATATCGCAGCGCTTGCCGCTGTCCTTCGCACGCGCCGCGGCATAGCTGAGCTCGCGCGCGGTAACGAAATCGACGAGGCTCATCGCGAGCTTGTCGGCGACGCGCGGGAAGTGGACGATCGCCTTGCCGAACTGCTTGCGGTTCAGCGCATAGCCCAGCCCGAGTTCGAGCGCGCGCCGCGCGATCCCGACCGCGCGCGCGGCGGTCTGGATACGCGCGCCTTCGAAGGTGCGCATGAGCTGCTTGAACCCCTGCCCCTCGACGCCGCCGAGCAGCGCGTCGGCGGGCGCCGGCATCGCATCGAATTGCAGCGCATATTCGCGCATCCCGCGATAGCCGAGCACCTCGATCTCGCTGCCGCTCATGCCGGCGGCGGGAAAGGCCTCCGCGTCGGTCCCGCGCGGCTTGGGGACGAGCAGCATCGACAGGCCGGCATAGCCCTTGGCGTCGGGCACGGTGCGCGCGAGCAGGGTCATCAGGTCCGAGCGCGCGGCATGGGTGATCCAGGTCTTCGCACCGTCGATCACCCAAGTCGCGCCTTCGCGGCGCGCGCGCGTCTGGAGCGAGCCGAGGTCCGATCCGACATCGGGTTCGGTGAACACCGCAGTGGGCAGCACTTCGCCGCTCGCGATCCGCGGCAGCCATTCGGCCTTTTGCGCCTCGGTGCCGCCCGTCGCGATCAGCTCGCCGGCGATCTCGGACCGCGTGCCGAGCGAGCCCGCGCCGATCCAGCCGCGCGACAATTCCTCGGTGACGATGCACATTACCAGCTTCGACAGGCCCAGCCCGCCAAACTCCTCCGGAATGCAGACGCCGAAGGTGCCAAGGTCGGCCATCGCCTGCACCGTCGCATCGGGGATCAGTGCGTTCGCGAGGTGCCAGCGATGCGCGTGCGGGACGATCTCGGCATCGGTGAAGCGACGAAACTGGTCGCGGATCGAATCGAGATCGGCGTCGTGCAGCGTCTCGCTCGGCCAATGTCCGCCAACGAGCGCGGCGGCGACCTCGGCGCGCGTCGCCGCATGATCGGCGTCAAGCAGGTCGGCGCAGGCATCGGCGAGCGTTCGCGCGGCGCCGCTCAATCCGAGATCAGCCGGGCGGAACATTTCATTCTGCCCCATCGGCAACCCGCCGACGAGCTGCCCGATCCCCTCGGCAAAGGCGAGCATCGCGATCTTCGCATCGAGCGGGTTCGTCTCCCGGCCGGACTCGTACCAGTTCAGCACAGCCTCCAGCGCTGCCACCGTGGTCGCGACCCACGCAAAGCCGTGCGCCGCACGCTGTTCGCGGTCGATCGGCGCCTGCGCCAGCCGTTCGGCAAGCGCCGTCTCAGCGGCGGCGCGATAGGCCTGCGCCGCCGTCAGCGCCTCGCGCAGATCGGCCATGTTCAGGCGGCGCGCTCGAAGATCGCGGCGATGCCCTGCCCGCCGCCGATGCACATCGTCTCCAGCCCGTAGCGGCCGTCGCGCCGCACCAGCTCGCGCGTCAAATTGGCGAGGATGCGCCCGCCGGTGGCGCCGATCGGATGGCCGAGCGAGATGCCCGAGCCGTTGACGTTGAGGATTTCGTTGCGGCTGTCATCATCGGACCAGCCCCAGCCCTTGAGCACCGCGAGCACTTGCGGCGCGAAAGCTTCGTTGAGTTCGACGAGGTCGATGTCGTCCCAGCCAAGGCCATTGCGCGCGAACAGCCGCTCGACCGCGGGCACCGGGCCGATCCCCATCCGGCTCGGGTCGCAGCCCGCCGCGGCCGAGCTGTGATACCAGGCGATCGGTTCAAGCCCGAGTTCGTCGAGCTTGTCCTCGGCGACGACAAGGCATGCCGCCGCGGCGTCATTCTGCTGGCTCGCATTGCCCGCGGTGACGACGCCGCCCTCGAGCGGCCGCAGCTTGCCGAGCGTTTCCAATGTCGCGTCGGCGCGATAGCCCTCGTCGTGCGCGAAGATCACCGGATCGCCCTTTTTCTGCGGCACCGACACCGGCACCAGCTCGTCGTCGAACAGGCCGTTCGCCCAGGCCGCCGCCGCCCGCTGGTGGCTGCGAACCGCATAGGCGTCGCACGCCTCGCGGCTGATATCATAATCCTTCGCCAGGTTTTCCGCGGTCTCGATCATGCCGGTGATGACGCCGAAGCGCTCGACCGGCTGCGACATCACGCGCCCGCGCGTCAGCCGATCGTGGAGCGTCAGATTGCCAGCGCGCACGCCCTTGCGAATGTCGGTGCTGTAATGCTCGACGTTCGACATCGATTCGACGCCGCCCGCGACGACGACGTCGGACATGCCCGTCTGGACCATCATCGCGGCGTTGACGACCGCCTGCAGCCCCGACCCGCAGCGGCGATCGAGCTGGTACCCCGGCACTTCGAGCGGCAGTCCGGCGGCGAGCCACGACCAGTGGCCGATGCTCGGCGCCTCGCCATTGCCATAGCCTTGGCTGAAAACGACATCGTCGACATGCGCCGGGTCGATCTTCGTCCGTTCAACCAGCGCCTTCAGGATCACCGCGCCGAGTTCGCCCGCGGTCATCGAGGACAAGCTGCCGCCGAACTTGCCGACGGCGGTGCGGATCGGGGCGACGATGGCGGCGCGGCGCAGGGTCATGTCTTCATTTCTCCATGGTCAGGCGATACCGACGATACCGGCATCGATCAGCCGGGCAAGCTCACCCGATGAAAGCGACAGGCGCTCGCTCAGGATTTCCTCGCTGTGCTGCCCGTTGCGCGGCGCGGCACGCGGCGGCTGGCGTTCCTGCTGCGGCAATGTCGCAAAGGCGCCCGCCGCGGGATAGGCGAAACCGCTAGGATTGTCGGCGTGCCCGAAGATCGGATTGTCGCCGACCAGCGCCGGATCCTGCACCGCGTCGTGCATCGTGCGATAGGGCGAATGAACGATGCCGCCCGCGTCGAAGGCGGATGCCAGGTCGGCATGATCGCGGCTTGCTATGGCCGCCTCGAACAGCGGATAGAGCGCATCGCGATGCGTGAAACGCAGCCCGTCGTCGGTCGCGAAGGACACGCCGCGCGCCGCCTCGATCGCCGCGATCGCTTCGGCGAGACCCAGCGCGGCGATCAGATTGGCCCATTGGCGCGGGGTGACGACGACGATCATCGTTCGCTGGCCGTCCGCCGTGACAAAATCGCGCCCGAACAGGCCGTAAACGGCGTTGCCGAGGCGCGGGCGGTTCGCACCCGAATAGAGCATTTCGGCGACCCCGCCGAGATTGGCGACGGTGCCGATCGCGACATCGGACAGCGGCAGGCGCACCTCGCCGCCCTCGCCCGTTGCGGTGCGGCGCTGCATTGCCGCGAGCAGCGCAAAGGCGGCATAGGCGCCCGTCAGCAAATCCCACGCCGGCAGCACATGGTTGACCGGCTCGGGGCCCGCGCCGGTCAACATCGGATAACCGACGCTGTTGTTCACCGTATAATCGAGCGCGGGCGATCCGTCGGCCCAGCCCATCACGCGGATGGTGATCAGGTCGGACCGACCCTCGGCCAGCTTTTCATGCGACAGGAAGCCGCCCACCGGAAAGTTGGTGACGAACTGCCCCGTCGCGCGCACCAGCGCCTGGAGCAACTCGCGCCCCTCGGGCCGGCCGAGATCGAGCGCGACCGACTTTTTGGCGCGGTTCAGATTTTCCCAATAGAGCGAATCATTGGCGTCGGTCACCGGCCAGCGACGAAAGTCGGGACCACCGCCGATCTGGTCGACGCGGATCACCTCGGCGCCCATTTGTGCGCAGTAAAGCCCGGCGGTCGGAGAAGCGACAAAGGACGAAGCTTCGATCACCGACAGGCCGGCCAGCAGGTCGTACATCCGGCGCCTGTCTCCCTCGAAGTCCCCCGGCTGAATCCGCCGGTTGAAGCTATCTGGCGCACCCGAAGGGATTCGAACCCCTGGCCTCTGCCTTCGGAGGGCAGCGCTCTATCCAGCTGAGCTACGGGTGCTGATAGAGCGCGGCCTCTAGCAAGCCCGTGCCTTGCCAGCAATGGCCTATCGACCGCGGCGCAGCGATGTGCAAAGCGGCGCCATGGACATCGGGGAGATAGCGTGACGCCATCCGAACAAAGCTGGCCGATGGCCGCCGACCTTTATGGCGAGATGCAGCTCGAGGCGCATCCGCCCGCGCGGCGCCGCTGGCGCGACTATCTGCCCGGCATCCTCGTCACCGCCATCGCCGCGCTCGCCGCGGCGTGGCTCGCCGACCATTATGCCGCGCCGCTGGTGCTGATGGGGCTGCTGATCGGGCTCGCGATGAGCTTTCTGTCGCAGGACAAGCGCACTCACGCCGGGCTCGATCTGATGTCGCAGACCGCGCTGCGCGTCGGGATCGTGCTCGTCGGCGCGCGGATCACCGCCGAACAGCTCGTCGAACTCGGACCGTTGCCTTTCGCCTTGCTTGTGTTGATCATGCTGGCGGTCATCGTCATCACCGTAGCGAGCGCGCGGCTGTTCGCGCAGGATCGCCACGCCGCGTTGCTCGCGGGCGGCGCGACCGCGATCTGCGGCGCATCGGCGGCGCTCGCGCTTTATTCGCTGATCGGCGACCGGCGCGTCGACCAGGCACGCTTCACGCTGACGCTTGTCGGGATCACCGTCGCGAGCGCACTCGCGATGACACTCTACCCGGTGCTTGCCGCCGAGCTGGGCCTGATCGATGCGCAGGCGGGCTTCCTGATCGGCGCGTCGATCCATGACGTCGCGCAGGCGATCGGCGGCGGCTTTTCCTTCTCGCAGCCGGCGGGCGAGGTCGCGACGATCGTCAAGCTGACGCGCGTCGCGCTGCTCGCGCCGATGCTGATGCTCGTCGCGCTCTGGCTCGGCCGCAGCGGCGAAGGCGACGGCAAGAAGCGCATTCCGCTGCGTCTGCCTTGGTTCATCCTCGGTTTCCTTGGCGTCGCGGCGCTCAATTCACTGATCGCGATCCCCAAGATCGCGCAAGACGCAGCTGCTACGGGCGCACAGGCGCTGCTGCTGCTCGCGATCGTCGCCACGGCGATGAAAGCGCGGCTCCACCTGTTGCTCGATCAGGGGTGGCGCAGTTTCGCGCCGATCATCGTCGCGACGGTGACGAGTTTCCTGCTCTCGCTCGCCGCCGCGCTCAGCCTGTGACGCCGCGACGTCACGAGAACCGTTGGGATTCAGTTCTTTGGTAGCGCCCAGCTGACGGTCAGCTGCGTCGCACGCCGCGGGATGTCGAGCTTCGCCTCGCTGAAATTGACCTTTTCATTGGGCGGCAGCATCCGCACCGGCGGCTTGATCGTCCAGCTGTAGACGATCGTCCCCTGCGCATCGCGCAATTCGGCAAGGATCGGTGGCACACGCTGTTCGCGGTCGGTCGGATTGATGATCACGCCCGACGCGGCGAAATAGATCGTGCCGTCGGCGAGTTCGCGGTGATCCTGGTTCGGCGGCAGTTCGATCACCAGGTCGGGCTCGTCGACCCCGCCCGGCAGGCCCAGACCCTGCGCCCAGCCCGGCAGGCCGAAATACATGAGTCCCGCCGTCGCCGTGAGCATCAGCGCAGCCGCGCTTACAGCGATGATCGTCCAGCGCTTCGCGGGATTGCGCCGCGGACGGCGGAACGGCAACGGCGCATCGTCGATCACGGGTGCGGGACGCGGAGCCGATTCTGTCGCAAAGCTCGGCGGAGCCCGTGCGGTTGAGGGATCGGGTTCGGGAAAATCGGAATAGGTCGCGGCCGGCTTTGGCGCCGCTTCGGGAGCCGCAGCCGGTGCGGGTTCGGGCGCGTTCGGAACGGGCGCCGCTACAGCCTCGACCGGTGTCGCGGCGGGTTCCTGAAACCAGCTATGGCGGCAATTGGCGCAGCGCACGGTGCGGCCCGTTGGTCCGATCGCGGTATCGGGAACGACATAGCGCGTGTGACAGGACGGGCAGGCAAGGATCATAGGCTCCCTCTAAACACGCCGATTCGCGCGTTGCAAGCGCCGCGTGCCCACTCCCGTCTTGTCCTCTGTGGATAGCCGTGCGAGATGCTGGCAGATGAGCGGACCAGCGCCCCTGTTCTTTGATCCGACGCTGGCGCGCCATCGCGCGCGGGCGACGTCATGACGGACGTCTCTCCGGCGCGGCCCGGCGGCGCGATGGTCGAATTCGACGGCGTCGGCCTCCGCTATGGCCCCGATGCCGAGGTTTTGAGCGACATCAGCTTCAACCTTCAGCCCGGCAGCTTCTATTTCCTCACCGGCGCATCGGGCGCGGGCAAAACGTCGCTGCTTAAGATGCTCTATCTCGCGCAGCGGCCGAGCCGCGGGATCGTCCGCCTGTTCGGCGAGGATCTGGTCGCGATGCCGCGCCACCGCCTTCCGGGCTTTCGCCGCCGCATCGGCGTCGTGTTCCAGGATTTCCGGCTGATCCCGCATCTTTCGGCGCGCGACAATATCGCGCTGCCGCTGCGTATCGCAGGGGTCAGCGAAGAGGATCTGTCAGGTCCGGTCGGCGAAATGCTGAGCTGGATCGGGCTCGGCGATCGCGCCGAGGCGCGCCCCGCGACGCTGTCGGGCGGCGAGCAACAGCGCGTCGCGATCGCGCGCGCCGTCATCGCACGCCCCCAGCTGCTCGTTGCCGACGAACCGACGGGTAACGTCGACCCCGAAATGGCGATGCGCTTGCTGGGATTGTTCGAGGCGCTCAACCGCCTCGGCACCACCGTCGTCGTCGCGACCCACGATATCCACCTGATCAGCCGCATCGAAAATGCGCAGATGATGCGGCTCGAAAGAGGCCGGCTTTCCGATCCCACCGGCGCGCTGCGCTACCCGCCGGCGAACAGGGCGTGATGGTGGGCCGCCCATGATCATCCCGCGCGTTCCCGTCCAGCATCGCCGCCTGCTTCCCGACCGCCGCCTGTCGGGTCCGACGCCGTGGGTCATCGCGATCCTGATGATGCTCACCTTGCTCGCCGCCGCCGCCGGGGTCGGGCTCGCCCGCTCGGCGAATGCGATCGGCGCCGCGATCGCCGGACGCGTGACCGTCCAGATCGTCACCGCAAACCCGGTGACGCGCGCCGAGCAGGCCGCGGCGCTCCGCCGCGCCGCCGCCGCGCAGCCCTTCGTCCTCTCGGCGCGCGCGGTCGAGCCGGAAGAGCTGCAGGCGACGCTCGGCCAATGGTTCGGCGCCGCTGAGGGCGACGACCCGGTACTGAAATCGCTCCCCCTTCCGGCATTGGTCGACATCGACTTTGTCGGCGAGGACCGCACCAGTCCTATGCGCCAGTTACAGGCGCTGGTCGCGCGCGAGGCGCCCGGCGCGCGGATCATTCCCCACGCCGAATGGCTGGGGCCGGTCGCACGGCTGATCCGCTCGCTCGCGTGGATCGCCGGCGGCATGGTGCTGCTGATGACGCTCGCCAGTGCCGCGGTGGTGATCATGACCGCGCGTGCCGCGCTCGCGACGCATTTCCCGACGATCGAGATGCTCCACATGATCGGCGCGACCGATCGCCAGATCACCCGGCTGTTCCAGCGCCGCATCGCGATCGACACCGCTTACGGCATCGCGCTCGGCACCGTCGTCGCCGCCGCGATCCTGCTCTTGATCGGCTGGCAATGGTCGGGCGTCACATCGGGACTCGCGGCGACCGCCTCGTTCGGTCCCGCGGGCTGGGCGCTCTTGCTGGCGCTGCCGCTATTGGCTATCGCGCTCGCAGCCCTCACCGCGCGCCAGACCTTGCTCGCGGCGCTCAAGAAGATTCTATGATCAAGCGCCTGATTTCCCTGTTGTTTCTGGCTTGGGTGCTCGGCTTTGCATGGTTCGCGCTGCTGCTGCCGCTACCCGCCGATGCGCAAAAGACCGACGCGATCGTCGTGCTCACCGGCGGCCCGGGACGTATCGACCGCGCGCTCGAACGGCTCGAGGCGGGCGATGCCAAGCGCCTCCTCATCAGCGGCGTCGCGCGCGAGGTGAAGCCGCGCGAACTCGCCGCCGAGTATAAACGCCCGGTTTCGCTGTTTGACTGCTGTATCGCGCTGGGGTTCGAGGCCGAGGATACGCGCTCGAATGCGACCGAGGTCGCGACCTGGGCGCAGCGCCGCAAATATAAGAGCATCCGGCTGATCACCACCGACTGGCATATGCGCCGCGCGGAATATGAAATCGGCCGCGCGGTCGGCGACAAGGTGACGATCCTGCCCGACGCGGTGCGCAGCCAGCCCAATTTCGCGACGCTGTTTCGCGAATATCACAAATATCTGGCCGGACTGGCGGGCGGGCTGCTCGGCCTGTGAGATACGCCATCGCCCTGTTCCGTTCCATCCTGTTCTGGATCGCCTTTTTCGTGATGAGCGCCATCTCGTCGATCGGCGGGGTGGTCGCGCTGCCGATCTCACACCGCGGCACGATTTTCTTCGTCCGCATCTGGGCGCAGGCGCACCGGATCTTCTGCCGTTTCCTGCTCGGCCAGACGATCGTCGTCGAGGGCGAGATGCCCGACATCCCGGTACTCTATGTCTTCAAGCATGAATCGGCGTTCGAAACGGTCGAGCAGCCGATGCTGTTCAGGCATCCGGCGGTGTTCGCGAAGGAAGAACTGTTCTCGATCCCCGTGTGGGGCCAGGCGGCACGCTTTTACGGCCTGATACCGGTCGACCGCGACGGCGGAGGCAAGGCGATGCGCGCGATGCTCGGTGCCGCGAAGGCCGCACTCGCGGCGGGCCGTCCGCTGGTGCTGTTCGCCGAGGGCACGCGCGTCCCGCACGGCGAAGCGCCGCCCCTACGCCCCGGTTTTGCAGGCATGTACCGTCTGCTCAATATTCCGGTGATCCCGGTCGCGGTGAACAGCGGCCTCGCCTTTCCGCCGCGCCGCTGGGTCAAATGGCCGGGGACGATCACCTACAAGATTGGCGAGACGATCCCCGCCGGGCTGCCGCGCGAAGAGGCCGAAGCACGCGTGCGCGTCGCGATCAATGCGCTGAACCCGCCCCAAGCCTTGCTGGCGGGCGAAACCGTCGCCTAGATCCTAGTGTTTGCGTCCGAAATCGGGCGCTGCATCATCCTGCCCCTGTTCGATGATCGAGCGCCGGATCGCGCGCGTGCGCGTGAACCAGTCCTCGAGCTTGTCGGCATCGCCGCGGCGGATCGCCTGCTGGAGCACGGTCAGATCCTCGTTGAACCGCTGCAAGGTCGCGAGCACGGCATCCTTGTTCGCGAGAAAGACGTCGCGCCACATCACCGGGTCGCTCGCCGCGATACGCGTGAAATCGCGGAAACCGCCCGCCGAATATTTGATCACTTCGCTCTCGGTGACCTCTTCGAGCTCGCTCGCGGTGCCGACGATCGTGTAAGCTATGAGGTGCGGCAAATGGCTCGTCACCGCGAGCACCATGTCGTGGTGCGCGGCATCCATGATATCGACCTTCGCGCCCAATGCCTGCCAAAAGGACGTCACCGCTGTCACGGCGTCTTCGGACGCATCCGCGCCCGGCGTTACGATGCACCAGCGGCCTTCGAACAAGGACGAAAAACCCGCCGCCGGGCCGCTATTCTCGGTCCCCGCGACCGGATGCGCCGGGATGACGGCATGATCGGGCAGCGCCTTCGCCAGCGCTTCGGCAACGCCCGCCTTCGACGAGCCGACGTCCGAAACAATCGCATTGGGCTTGAGGCCCGGCGCGATTGCCACCGCCGCGTCGGCCATCCGGCCGACGGGCACCGCCAGTATCACGAGGTCGGCGTCGGCCACCGCAGCGACCGCGTCGTCGCTGATCGTATCGCAAAGGTCGAGTTCACTCGCAATCTTGCGCACTTCGGCGCTCGCGTCATGGCCAACGACCGCCACCTGCGGCAGCCGCTCCCTGATCGCACGCGCGATAGAGGAACCGATCAGCCCCAGCCCGACAATTGCGACGCGTGCGATGGGCATCAGCCGTTCAGCGCGGCGCGGATCGCCGCCGCCAATCCGCGCGTCTCGTCTTCGGTGCCGATCGTCATGCGCAGCGCGTTGGGCAGTCCCTGCCCCGGCAGCCAGCGGACGATATAGCCCGCCTCCATCAGCCGGTTATAAACAGTCTCGGCGCTCACATCGCCCTCGAAGAGCACGAGCAGGAAGTTGCACGCCGACGGCACAACGCGAATGCCATGATTGCCGAGGCTTTCGAGTTCGCCAGCCAGCCAGGCGCGCCATTCGGCGTTATGCTCGCGGCTATGCGCCAAGAATTCCTCGTCGCCGAGCGCCGCGACCGCCGCCGCCTGTCCGGCGCGCGTGACGTTGAACGGCAGGCGAATGCGGTGCAGCGCCGAAATCACCTCGGCGGCGGCATAGCCCCAACCGATGCGTTCGGCGGCGAGTCCGTGGATCTTCGAGAAGGTGCGCGTTACAAAGACATTTGGCTGCGTCTTCGCCAGTTCGAGCCCGCCATCATCCTCGGCCTCGGAGAGATATTCCGAATAGGCCTGGTCGATCACGAACAACACATTCTTGGGCAGCCCGGCATAGAGGCGCGCGACTTCCTCACGCGTTGCAAGCGTCCCGGTCGGATTGTTTGGATTGGCGAGATAGACGACGCGCGTCTTGTCGGTCACCGCCGCGAGCAGCGCGTCGACATCGGTCGCATAATCCTTGTCGTCGGCCTCGACCGGCACCGCGCCAACGCGGCGCGCCGCGATTTCATAGACCGCGAAGCCGTAGCGCACGTATAGAATCTCGTCGCCCACGCCGGCATAGGTGCCCGCCGCGAGGTGGAGCAATTCGTCGGACCCGTTCCCGCAGATAATCCGCGCCGGATCGAGCCCGAACTTCGCCGCGATCGTTTCACGCAGCTCCACTGAACCTGGATCGGGATAGCGCGACAGCGCATCGGGTGCGCCCTGCGCCGCAGCGAATGCTGCGCGCGCCTTTTCGCCCGTTCCGAGCGGATTTTCGTTTGCGCTGAGCTTGATCAGCGGACGGCCGTCGGCACCCGCCGACTTGCCGGGAATATAGGGAGCGATGCCGCTGATCCACGGCTTCGGAGTAAGTGCGGCGCTATGATCGGTCATGCCGCGCCGTTTAACGGCTATGCTGCGCGAGTCCAGTGCGTTGACAGGGTGCGTCCGCCCGCTTAGCCCCGCGCGAACCATGGCGAGCCTGCTCCACGATATCCGGCATCACAGCGTGACGATCGCCGCGCCGCTGCCGCTCGACAGCGGGCAGGTGTTGCCGTCGGTGACGATCGCCTATCAAAGCTATGGCGCCTTGAATGCCGACAAATCGAACGCGGTGCTGATCTGCCACGCGCTGACCGGCGACCAATATGTCGCGAGCGACCATCCGGCGACGGGCAAGCCCGGCTGGTGGGCGCGCATGGTCGGGCCCGGCAAGCCGATCGACACCGACCGTTTCCACGTCATCTGCGCCAATGTCCTCGGCAGCTGCATGGGGACGAGCGGGCCGGCCTCACCCGACGCCGCGACCGGCGCGCCGCTCGGCATGGCCTTTCCCGTCATCACCATTACCGACATGGTGCGCGCGCAGGCTATGCTGCTCGATCATCTCGGCATTTCGCGACTTCATGCCATCGTCGGCGGGTCGATGGGCGGGATGCAGACGCTCGCCTGGGCCGCGGCCTATCCCGACCGCCTCGCCTCGGCGCTCGTCATCGCGAGCGCGGCGCGGCATTCGGCGCAGAATATCGCGTTTCATGAGGTTGGCCGGCAAGCGATCATGGCCGATCCCGACTGGCAGGACGGCCAATATTACGGCAGCGCGCGCGCGCCCACCAAGGGGCTCGCGGTCGCGCGCATGGCCGCGCACATCACCTATCTCTCCGAGGAAGGGCTGACCGAGAAGTTCGGCCGCCGCCTGCAGGCGCGCGACATCAAGAGCTTCGGCTTCGACGCCGATTTCCAGGTCGAATCATACCTCAGGCATCAGGGGCTCGCCTTCACCGATCGTTTCGACGCCAACGCCTATCTCTATATCACGCGCGCGATGGACTATTTCGACCTCGCCGACCCGCACGACGGCCGCCTCGCGGGCGCGTTCGCGAACGCGAAGGATGTGCGCTTCACGCTCGTCAGCTTCGACACCGACTGGCTCTATCCGACCTCCGAATCGCGCCGCGTCGTGCAGGCGCTGCAAAGCGTCGGCGCCGCGGCGAGCTTCGTCGAACTGTCGGCACCCTTCGGCCACGACAGCTTCCTCCTCGACGTCCCGGCGCTCGATCGCCTCGTCGCCGGATCCCTGAGATCGGGTCTGGCATGACCGGCGCCTACCGCCTGTCCTTCGATGCGTCCGACATGCAGGTCGATGCGATCCACGCCTTTCTGACGCAGAGCTATTGGGCCGAAAATATCGCGCGCGCCGTTGTCGAGCGCGCGATTGCCGGCTCACTGTGCGTCGGAACCTTCGCGCCAGACGGCGAGCAGATCGGGTTTGCCCGCGTCGTCACCGATCGCGCGACCTTTGCCTATCTCGCCGACGTCTATGTTCTCGAGGCGCATCGCGGGCACGGCCTCGCCGCGCGCATGGTGAAGGCACTTCACGATCATCCCGACCTGCAGGGACTGCGGCGGTGGATGCTCGCGACCAGCGACGCGCACGGGCTTTATGCCGCGCTCGGCTGGACCCCTGTCGAGGACGGAACGCCGTTCATGCAGCGGCATTTCCCCGACGTCTACAGGCAGGTCTGACGATGAAGCTGCGCCCCGATCTGGCCATCATCGCCGATGCCGTTCCCCGGGCGGCGCGCGTGCTCGACGTCGGCTGCGGCGACGGCGAATTGATGGCGGCGCTCCAGGGCAAGGGCGTCGACGCGCGCGGGCTGGAGATCGACGCCGACAATGTCACCGCGGCGATCGCGCGCGGCCAGTCGGTCGTGCAGGGCGACGCGAACCGCGACCTTGCCGATTATCCCGACGACGCGTTCGATTATGCGATCCTGTCGCAGACATTGCAGACGACCGAGCGCCCCGACCGCGTCGTCGACGAACTGCTGCGTATCGCGCCGCGCGCGTTCGTCAGCTTTCCCAATTTCGCGCATTGGCGCATCCGGCTCGCGCTGCTGTGGGGCGGGCGGATGCCGGTGACGCGGCTGCTGCCCGTCGCGTGGTACGAAACGCCGAACATCCACCATGTCACGGTCAGCGATTTTCGCGACCTCGTCCGCGCAAAGGGCATCAACGTAGAGCGTGTCTGGCACCTGTCGGGTGACAAGCCGGCAAGCGACGCCGCCGCCAGCTGGCGCGCCGAACATGCGATCTTCCTGATTTCGCGTTAAATCAATCCCGCTTCTTCAGCCCGTTCGCGAGCAGGTCGTTGGCGATCCGCGCGATCTCCGAAATGTCGCTCTCGGTGTCCCACAATCCATAGCGCATCCCCAGAAACACGTTCATCCCGCCGATCGCCCACGCGTGGATCTCGCTGACGTCGTCGCGGATTTCGCCCCGCGCCGCGCCATTTTCCAGCCGCTGACGCACGCGCGCGACGGTCGTTTCATAATGGCGGCGATAACTCGCATAATCGACGAACTCGGCCTCATCGATGATGCGGTAAATCTCCTTATGCTCGCGTACGAAGCCGAGATAGGATTCGAGCCCGATGCGTTCGGCGCTGATCTCGTCGGGCGCCGCCTGCACCAGCGGCGTCACATGATCGCGTAGCTGCTCGCTCATATAGCGGACAAGCGCCTGGAAGATTTCCTCTTTCGAATCGAAATAGGTGTAGAAACTGCCGAGCGCGGTTCCGGCGCGGCGCGTGATCGCGCTGATCGACGCCTCGTGAAAGCCGCGCTCGCCGAATTCGACCGCCGCCGCGTCGAGCAACTTGCGCAGCGTCCGCCGCCCGCGCTCGGTGCGCGGCGTCTTGTCGCGCACATCGCCCGCGCCCTGCCCGTTTTCGGCCTGCTCCGTTTCGGCCCGTCCCGTTTCGGCCCGTCCCGTTTCGCTCTGCGGCTGATCCATGACTGCCTTTCCGTCTCCCCCTCCGTCCGGCCTCCCCTGCATCGTGGCATTTCCGCACCACTGGCAAGCAAAAAGCGACAGAGCCATATTCCAAGTTGAAACTTGGTTCATGTTTCATTATTGGATGCGGCGCGGCTTGGCAAGCACCGGCCCAGGAAAACCAAAAAAGGGTGGCGAGGGGTCACCCGCCACATGGGAGAGTCTTCATGCGTCCTTTCGCCCGCCCGCTGCGCCGTGCCATTCTTGCCACCAGCGCGCTTTCCATGATCGCCTTCGTCCCCGCCACTTTCGCGCAGGAAGCGGGCGCGACCGATGCCGGCGATAACGAGATCATCGTGACGGCACGCCGCCGCGACGAGCGGCTGGTCGACGTGCCGATCGCGATCACCGCCTATTCGGGCGAAGCGCTCGAAAAGGCCGGCGCGATCGATATCACCGATATCGGCCAGACGACGCCTAACACCACGCTCGAAGTCTCGCGCGGCTCGAACTCGACGCTCAGCGCCTTCATTCGCGGCGTCGGCCAGCAGGATCCGGTCTCGGGCTTCGAACAGGGCGTCGGGATCTATCTCGACGACGTCTATCTTAACCGGCCGCAGGCCGCGGTGCTCGATATCTACGACGTCGAGCGCATCGAAATCCTGCGCGGGCCGCAGGGCACGCTCTATGGCCGCAACACGATCGGCGGCGCGGTCAAATATGTGACCAAGCAGCTGCCGGAGGAATTCTCGCTCAAGATCAAGGGCACGCTCGGCACCTATGACCAGGCCGACCTCGTCGTGACCGCGAGCGCGCCGATCGGCGACCTGCTGCGTGTCGGCGGATCGGTCGCGCGCCTGTCGCGCGGCGGTTTCGGCGACAATCTCACCACCGGGCGCGAGAATTACAACAAGGATGTCTGGGCGGGCCGCGGGACCGTCGAACTCGGCGGCTATGGTGCGCCGGTGCTGATCCGCATCTCGGGCGATTATTCGAAGGACAAGAGCGATCCGCGCGGCGGCCACCGCCTGATTCCGTCGCTGTTGACCAACGCCCCCGTGCTCGACGACGTGTTCGACAGCCGCGGCGGCCTCAACGATCCGAAGCAGGAAATCGAAGCCTACGGCCTTGCAATGAACGTCACCGCCGAACTCAGTGACACAGTCACGCTGCGCTCGATCAGCGCGTGGCGCAAGGACACGTCGGCAACTCCGATCGACTTCGACGCGTTGCCCGGCGTCGACATCGATGTCCCCGGCTTCTACTTCAACGAGCAGATCAGCCAGGAATTCCAGCTGCTGTACGAAGGCGACAAGCTGAAGGGCCTGCTCGGCTTCTATTACCTCGACGCGAGCGGCGACACGTTGTTCGACGTCCGCATCTTCAACAATCTCGCGGGGCTGACCGCCTTCACCGAGGCCGATGTCGATACCCAGACCTTCGCGGTGTTCGGCGATTTCACTTATGACTTCAGCGACCAGCTCAGCCTGTCGGTCGGCGGTCGCTACACGTGGGACGAGCGCGAAGCGTCGATCCTGCGGCAGAGCTATCTCGGCGGCGGTTCGCCGGTGTTCGGCGGCGCGGGCGTTGCCTTTGGCGCACCGGGGACGAATTTCGACGGCAAGCGCAGCTTCAACAAATTCACCCCGCGGGCGTCGCTGTCGTTCAAGCCGACGCCCGACCATAATTTCTACGCCAGCTATTCGCAGGGCTTCAAGGGCGGCGGCTTCGACCCGCGCGGTGTCGGCGTCAATGCGCCGGCCGCGATTCCGGGCGCACCGACCGACGCCGAAGTCGCCTCCTTCCTGAGCTTCCGCCCCGAAAAGGTCGAAAGCTACGAAGTCGGCTACAAGGGCAGCCTGATGGACGGCGCGGTCAATGTCGCGCTCGCCGCCTTCTATGCCGATTACACCGACGTCCAGATCCCGGGCTCGGTCGCCTGCACCGTCAGCGGCCTGCCGAGCTTCTGCGGCGTCGTGTCGAACGCGGGCAAGGCGACCTTCAAAGGCGTCGAATTCGAAGGCCGCGCACGGCTCGGCGAGGATCTGGCGAGTGCCGGCGACCGGCTGACGCTATCGACCGCGCTCGGCTTTATCCAGGCCGACTATAAGGAATATATCTCGAACATCCTCGTCGGCGGGGTCAACACGCCGACCGACGTTTCGGATTTCCGCGAGGTGCAGAATACGCCGAAATGGACTGCCAGCGGCACGCTTGCTTACTCGACCCCGATCGGCAACGGCGATCTCAGCTTCGGCACGACGCTGTCGTATCGCAGCAAGACCTATCAGTTCGAAATCCCGAACCCCTATATCGACCAGAAGGGTTTCGCGCTTTGGGATGCCAGCCTCGTCTACACCGCGCCCGACGATCGCTGGAGCCTCGGCGTGTTCGGCAAGAATCTGACGAACAAGGAATATAAGACCTCGGGCTATACGTTCGTGAACGTCAATCCGGTCTCCGGCGCGATCATCCCGGGTCCGGGCGGGCTGCCGACGTCAGCGCTCGGCCGCGAAGGCACTCTGACGGCATTCTACGGCAATCCGCGCCAAGTGTTTGTGACCGGCACCGTAAAATTCTGATCTGACGAAAAAAGGGGGAGAAGGGGCGCCCGCTGCGGCGCCCCTTTTTCTATGCGCCGAGCGGCGGCGCCCCGGTACGCGCGACCATCCGCTCGCCATCGATCACGATCGGGCTCGCGAGCCCGTCGACGCTGGCGCCGTCGGGGCGGAAACGCATCCCGCGCGCCTGAATCTGCGGATCGGCAAAAACACCCGCGATATCGTTGATCGGCCCCGCAGGAACGCCTTCGGCCTCGAGCGCCAGCGACAGGCGCTGCGCCTCCCACGTCGCGATCTTCGACGCGAGCAGCGGGATCAGTTCGCCGCGATTCGCAAGCCGCGCCGCGTTGCTTGCAAAGCGCATATCGTCGGCCCAACCCAGTTCGCCCAGGATCATACATAATTTACGAAACTGGCCGTCGTTGCCGACCGCGATCACCAGCTGCCCATCGGCGGTCGCGAACGCCTGATAGGGCACGACATTGGCGTGGCCATTTCCCATCCGCCGCGGCGACACGCCGCTCGCGAGATAATTCGCCGCCTGATTGGCGAGCACCCCGACCTGACAATCGAGCAAAGCCATGTCGATATGCGCGCCGCGCTCTGTGGCGTCACGCCGCCGCAGCGCCGCGAGAATCGCGACCGTCGAATACATTCCGGTGAAAATGTCCGCATAGGCGATTCCAGCCTTTTGCGGCGCGCCATCGGGCTCGCCGGTCAGCGACATCGCGCCGCCCATCGCCTGGATGATGAAATCATAGCCGGCGCGATGCGCATAAGGTCCGGTCTGCCCGAAGCCGGTGATCGAACAGACGATCAGCCGCGGAAAATCGGCGCAGAGCGTCGCAGGATCGAGGCCATATTTGGTAAGCCCGCCGACCTTGTAATTCTCGATCACGACATCAGCGTCGGCGATCAGCGCGCGCGCCTCCGCTTGTCCGTCAGCAGTCGCGATATCGATCGCCACGCCCGTCTTGCCGCGGTTGGTGCTGTGATAATAAGCGGCGCCGAGATTTGCGCCGCTCTCATCCATGATGAAGGGCGGCCCCCATTCGCGCGTGTCGTCGCCGGCGCCCGGCCGTTCGACCTTCACCACCTCGGCGCCGAGGTCGGCGAGCAATTGCCCGCACCACGGCCCCGCGAGCACCCGCGCCAGTTCGACGACGCGGATGCCCTCCAGCGGTTTACGCAAACGCCGAAATTCCGGTGATCGCGCGGCCGAGGATCAGCGCATGGACATCGTGCGTACCCTCATAGGTGTTCACCGTCTCGAGGTTCACCGCGTGGCGGATCACATGATAGTCGGCCGAAATACCGTTGCCGCCGTGCATATCGCGCGCGACGCGGGCGATATCGAGCGCTTTGCCGCAATTGTTGCGCTTGAGCAGGCTGATCGCATCGGGAATCAGGCGCCCTTCGTCGATCAGCCGGCCGACGCGCAATGCGGTCTGGAGCCCCAGCGCGATCTCGGTGAGCATGTTCGCCAGTTTCAATTGCACGATCTGGTTCGCCGCGAGCGGCCGCCCGAACTGCTTGCGCTCGCCGGTGTAATTGCGCGCCGCTTCGTAGCAGAATTCAGCCGCGCCCATCGCACCCCAACCGATGCCGTAACGCGCGCGGTTGAGGCAGCCGAAGGGCCCCTTGAGCCCCGACACATGCGGCAACAGCGCATCCTCGCCGACCTCGACCGAATCCATGACGATTTCGCCCGTAACCGAGGCGCGAAGGCTCACCTTGCCCTCGATCTTCGGCGCCGACAGGCCCTTCATCCCCTTTTCGAGCACGAAGCCGCGAATCGCGCCGTCGTGCGCCTCCGACTTCGCCCACACGACGAAGACGTCGGCGATCGGCGAATTGGTGATCCACATCTTCGCGCCCTTGAGGCGATAGCCGCCCTCGATCTTTTCGGCGCGGGTGCGCATTCCGCCGGGGTCGCTGCCGGCATCGGGTTCGGTGAGGCCAAAGCAGCCGACGAGTTCGCCCGAGGTCAGCCCGGGAAGAAACTTCCGCTTCTGTTCCTCGCTGCCATAGGCGTTAATCGGGTGAATCACGAGCGAGCTCTGCACCGAACAGGCCGAACGATAGCCCGAATCGATCCGCTCGACTTCGCGTGCGATCAGCCCGTAGCTGACGTAATTCAGGCCCGCGCCGCCATATTCGGGGTCGATCGTCGCGCCGAGCAGCCCGAGCGCGCCCATTTCGGACATGATCTCGCGGTCGAACCGTTCATCGAGAAATGCCGAGGTCACACGCGGCAACAGCGCATCGGTCGCGTAAGACCGCGCCGTATCGCGTACCATCCGCTCCTCTTCGCTAAGCTCGGCGTCGAGCTGAAGGGGATCGAGCGGGTCGAGCGCTTCGATGCGCTGCGGATCGGCGAGGGCCATGGAACGGGCTTTCTCTCAAAAGGGCGGGCAGCCCTTATCGGATTGCGCGCTACGGGGTCGGTTCGGCCGTTTTGCGGGCCATCACGGCAGCGGGGCTGTCGCGCGGCTCCAATATCGCGGCCGTCTCGATCAGGTCAAGCGCGCGCCGTGCCTCATGATACCGCCGCGCGTCGATCAGCCACTCGCTCGCGACCTCCGACCCGGGCATCGCCTCGACCTCCGCGATCGCAAGGTCGGCTTGCCCGGCTGCGAGATAGCGCCGGGCGCGATCGAGCCGTTCGGACGCGCGCGGCGACTGGGTTCCCGCAGCGCGCACCACGAACAATTCGCCGAGCTCGCGGCGAAGCCCGGTCCACAAGCTGCCGCCTCCGTCGCCGCCGCGCCCGACAAGCTGCGGCGCCATCGCATCGAGTTCGGCGCGCAGTTGTTCGAGCGTCACCGGTTCGCGCGACGTATCGATGATCGTCTTGACGGCATTCGGCTGGTCGTCGCCGAAGCGCAGCCGCAGCTGCGCGTCGAGATAGCCAAGCGACAGCCCGCGATCGAGCGCGCGGCGAACCGCAAAGGCGACGAGCAGCCCTTCGGCGCGCGATGCGTTGCCCGACGCCGATTCGGCCTCAAGCGTGATCCGCGACAGGCGCTGTTCGAGTTCGGCGACGCGCGCCGCGAGCGCGTTGGCGCCGTCGATCGGCGCGATCATCAGCGGCGGCGCATTGGCCCCGCTTTTTGCGGCGAGCGGATTGGCGGCCCCGGCGGGCGCCGCGATCATTTTCGCCGTGGGTGGTAAATTACTGCCCGTCAGCCACCGATTCACTGCCCATCCGCCGCCGGCGATACCGATCAGGAGCAGCAGGAAGGCACCGATGGCGAGAGCGCGAAACGATGGTCCCCTTTCGGATACCACCTCGTCCGCCGACGAGGACGTGTCGATGCTGTCGATTGCCATGTTTCTCTTTCGAACGACCCTATTTTGCACCCTTGTGCCACAAAGCACGCGCTTGTGCCAATATTGCGACATCGTCGGGATGTCCCGCAACGGCCAGATCACGCCACCCGCCGCCCGCCGCCGCCGCCGCCGCCGGGCTGATCGCGACGAGCGACAGGTGCGCGCGTGCATCGCCGGCCAGCTCCGAAATGCGCTCGGCGGCGCGCGCCGAATGCGCGAGCAGCGTCGCGGGGGCGGCGATCAGCGCGTCCCATCCCGCCGGCACCGGAGCGGGATCGACGGCGTAACAGGGGAGCGCCATGATCGGCGCCCCGCGTGCGTCGAATTCCGACCGGTCGCGGCCGCAAAGCCAAAGAATGGTCCGGATATTTTCTGACGTCATATCGTCAAGAAGCCGCTGCGCGCCCGACGATCCGGTCATCGCCACCGCAAGGCCTGCGGCCTCCGCCGCCCGCGCGGTCGCTCCGCCAACGGCATAGACGGGCAGCGCCGCCAGGTCGGCCAGCCCCCGCCCCGCCAGTCTGGCGGCAAAGGCGCTGGTCAGCAGCAGCGCGTCGAAATCGCCGGGAGCCGGGGGTCGCCAATCGACCGCGCGCGCGGCGAAAAGCGGCATCGCACGAGCGTCGAACCCCATCGCCCTCGCCCGCTCCACCGTCGCTGCGTTGCCCGGCTCTGGCCGCGTAACGATCAGCGGCGGGCCATCGGTCATGCCGCGAACAGCCGCCGGACGCTGTCGGGCGCTTCGTCGAGCAATCGGCGTGCCAACGCCGCCGCGGCCGCATCATCGGTAACGATGGCATGCCCTGCCGCATGGTCGGCGCCATCGTCGGAGAAAATCTCGGCATCGAGGCGCAGCGCGCCGTCCTCCTGCCAGTGCGCATGCGCCGCGACGGGCGAGCGGCAGTCGCCGCCGAGCGCCGCCAGAAACGCGCGCTCGGCGGCGACGGCAAGATGCGTCGGAGCATGATCGATCGCCGACAGCAGCGCACGCGTCGCCGCATCGTCGGCGCGGCATTCGATCCCGATCGCGCCCTGCGACGCCGCTGGAAGCAGCAGCCTCGCTTCCTGTACCAACCCGACGTCGTGCATCCCCAGCCGCTCGAGTCCCGCCGCCGCGAGCAAGGTCGCATCGGCATCGCCCGCCGCAATCTTCGCGAGCCGCGTCGCGACGTTGCCGCGCAGCAGCACCGTTTCGAGGTCGGGGCGGATTCGCTTCACCTGCGCCGCCCGGCGCGGGCTGCTCGTCCCGAGACGCGCCGCCCGCGGCAGGTCGGCGATCGTCGCTGCCGCGATTCCTTCGCGCACGACCAGCCGGTCGCGCGGGTCGGCGCGTTCGAGCATCGCGCCGAGGAAAAAGCGCGCGTCGCGGATCGTTTCGACATCCTTCAACGAATGGACCGCTATATCGATCGCCCCGGTATCGAGCGCGGCATCCAGCTCGCGCGTCCACAGCGCCTTGCCGCCGACCTCGGCGAGCGCGCGGTCCTGGATCTTGTCGCCGGTCGCGGTCATCGGCACGATTTCGAGCGCCGCCATATCGATGCCATGGCTGGCAATCAGCGCCGCAGCCGCCATATGGGCCTGAGCCATCGCGAGCGGCGAGGCCCGGGTGCCGATACGCAGCGGGTTTTCGGGGGTCGGAAGTACATTCATCGTCCCCGCTGCTAGCGCGGCTTGCCCTGCCGATAAAGGGGCGGGTAAAGGAACGCGCAACAATATGCCTCTCATCCTCGGCCTTGAATCGAGCTGCGACGAAACCGCGGCAGCGCTCGTCGACAGCGAACGGCGCATTTTGGCGCACCGCGTCGCGGGACAAGAGGCCGAACACAGCCCCTATGGCGGCGTCGTTCCCGAGATCGCGGCGCGCGCGCACGTCGACCGGCTGGCTCCGATTGTCGAGGGCGTGCTTGCCGACGCGGGCGTGTCGCTTGGCCAAGTCGATGCAATCGCCGCGACCGCCGGACCGGGGCTGATCGGCGGCGTGATGGTCGGGCTCGTCACCGGCAAGGCGCTCGCGCACGCGGCGAACAAGCCGCTGATCGCGGTCAACCATCTCGAAGGCCATGCGCTCAGCCCGCGCCTCGTCGAACCCGGCCTCGCCTTTCCCTATCTGCTGCTGCTCGTCTCGGGCGGTCATTGCCAGTTGCTGCTCGTCAAGGGCGTCGGCGATTACCGCCGCCTCGCGACGACGATCGACGATGCCGCGGGCGAAGCCTTCGACAAGACCGCGAAGCTGCTCGGTCTCGGCTATCCCGGCGGCCCCGCGGTCGAGCGCATCGCGAAAGACGGCAACCGCCAAGCCGTGCCGCTGCCGCGCCCGCTCGTCGGCAGCGCCGAGCCGCATTTCTCCTTCGCCGGCCTTAAGAGCGCGGTCGCACGCGCCGCCGCGTCGGGCGCCCACAGCGTCCCCGACCTCGCTGCCTCGTTCCAGCAGGCGGTCGTCGACTGCCTCGTCGACCGCAGCCGCATCGCGCTCGCCGCCTGCCCCGATGCGACCGCTTTCGTCGTCGCGGGCGGGGTTGCCGCCAATGGCGCGATTCGCGATGCGCTGACCGATCTCGCGGCGCGCTTCAACAAGCCTTTCGTTGCGCCGCCGCTCTGGCTCTGCACCGACAATGGCGCGATGATCGCCTGGGCGGGCGCCGAGCGTTTCGCGGTCGGCCTCACCGACCCGCTCGATACCGCCGCACGCCCGCGCTGGCCGCTCGATCCCGAAGCCGAAGCCGTGCGCGGCGCAGGAGTGAAAGCATGACGTCATATGCCAGGTTCGGCGTGATCGGCGGCGGCGCGTGGGGCACCGCGCTCGCGCAGCTTCTCGCCGCCGATGGCGCGTCCGTTCGTCTGTGGGCGCGCGAGGACGACGTCGTTACGGCGATCAACGCCGAGCACCGCAATCCGGTTTTCCTGCCCGGCGCCGCGCTCTCAACCTCGCTGACCGCGACCCGCAACCTTGCCGACATGGCCGATCTCGACGCGCTGCTCGTCGTCGTCCCCGTGCCTTTCCTGCGCACGGTGCTCGCCGAGCTTCCGCCGGGCGGCGCACCGCTGATCTTTTGTAGCAAGGGCATGGAAGCGGGCAGCTTCGCCTTTCCGATCGACATGGCGCGCGACCTGGCGCCGTCGCGGCCGCATGCCGTGCTCTCCGGGCCAACGTTTGCGCACGAAGTCGCTGCGGGCCTCCCTACCGCGATCACCCTCGCCGCGGCCGACGCCGATCTCGCGGCCGAGATCGCGCAGACACTCGCGCGCCCGCATTTCCGGCCCTATGTGTCGACCGACGTCATCGGCGCCGAGATCGGCGGCGCGGTGAAGAATATCCTCGCGATCGCCTGCGGCATCGTCGACGGCGCCGGGCTCGGGCTCAACGCGCGCGCGGCACTGATCAGTCGTGGCTTTGCCGAAATGACGCGTTTCGGCCTGGCGCGCGGCGCGCAGGCCGAAACGCTCGCGGGGCTTGCGGGGCTCGGCGACCTCGTCCTCACCTGCACCTCGTCGAACTCGCGCAATTTCGCGCTTGGCCAGGGGCTCGGACGCGGCGAGCCGGCCGAAGTGCTGATGGCCGATCGCCGCACCGTAGCCGAGGGTGCGTTCAGCGCGCCGGTGGTCGCCGCCGCGGCGCGCGCCGACGGTATCGATATGCCGATCACCGAAACCGTCGCGCGTCTGGTTGCCGGCGAAACGCGCGTCGGTGACGCCATTCAGGCGTTGCTCAGCCGCCCGCTGCGACCCGAAGGGTGATGAATTGCTTCTCACAATTGCCTGCCTCCCTTCGTCGCGCTAAACTGCACGTCAGGGCAAAGCAGAAGGGGCGCCAGGCTTGAGCCACACGGACAGCGCAGCTGCGCCCCGATCGCCGGACGTTCCTTCGGGGGACGCGGACACGGCCGCGCTCGCCAAGGGCGGACGCACAAATTTCTTCGGCTTCATCCTGCGCCTCGTCGCGCGCCTGCCCTTCCTCTATGTCGCGGGCCGCTGGTACGGGCCCGAGGCGGTCGGGCGTTTCGCCTTTGCAGTGCTCGTCATCGAGCTGGTCGCACAGCTCGCGACGCTCGGCCTCAAGCGCGGCCTCGCCGAACAGCTCAGCGCCCCCGGGGCCGATCAGCGCACCGTCGTATGGGACGGCATGTTCGTCGCCTTTGTCGCGTCGGCGGCCGGGTCGGTGCTGCTGGTGCTGCTGCCGCAACTGATGTTCCCGTCGGGCAGTATCGACAGCACCGATCGCTGGATGGCGCTGCTCGTTTTCGCGATCGCGGGCACCGATATCGCGCTCGCCGCCTGCGCGTATAAATTCGACGTCGGCGCCACCGTTCGCGCCCGCGCGGTGGTCGAGCCGTGGGTGATCAGCATCGCCGCCGCCGGATTCTTCTTCGTATCGAAGCGCGACGGGCTGATGCTCTCCTACGCCGCCGCGATGCTCGGCGCCTTTCTCACCGCACTGATCCCGATGCTGCGTCATTATGGCGGGCCGCGCGGGTGGCAACCGCATCCCGCGCACCTGATCGCAGTTGCGCGGCGCAACGCGCCGCTCGCCGCCGCCGACGCGATCGAATGGGGCACGCGCCGCCTCGACCTCTTTATTCTCGGCCAGTTCACTTCGCCGACGATCTACGGCATCTATTATATGGCGCAGCAGGTCGCCTCGCTGCCGCAAAAGCTCAAGACCAGCTTCGAGCCGATCCTTGGCCCCGTCATCACGCGAAATCTCGCCGAAAAGCGGCTTGCCGCCGTGGCGGCACAGGTCAGCCAAGTCGGTTTCTGGATCATCGCCGCGCAGGCCGGCGTCGCGCTCGCGCTCGGCATTCCGGGCGAAGCGGTGATGGGGCTCGTCGGCCCCGAATTCGTCAGCGGCACCGCCGCGCTCGCCTTCCTGCTGGCCGCCGAGGTGGTCGCCGCAACCGCGGTCGTCAGCGAGGCGGCGCTCGTCTACGTCGCGCGCCACCGCAATTTGCTCATCAGCATCGCGACGCTCGCGCTGCAGGCGGGGCTCAGCGTCGCGCTGATCCTGATCGCGAAATCGATGGGCTTGCCGCCGATCTATTACGCCGGCGCCGTGGCGCTCGCGCTGATGCTCGCACTCGGATTCGCGTCGCTGGTGAAGGCCCGGCTGCTCGCGCGCATCCTCGGCGCGCCGGTGAACAGCCTGCGCTGGGCGCTCGTCTGGGCGACCGCGGGCGCGACCATCCTCGGCTATGGCGCGACGCAGCTTCCCGAATGGGCTGAGCTCTTGATCGGCGTGCCCTTCATCCTCGGCGTCTATGGCTGGCTGATCTGGACGCGCGGCTTCGGCCCGGCGGACCGCGAACTGTTCAGGAAACACCCCGAACCCGCCGCGGTATCCGCCGGCTGATCCTTACTCGACCGCTTTCTGCGCCGCGTCGCCGACATTCTCGGCGGCATCGCCGACCTTTTGCGCCGCTTCAGTGACCGCGCCGCTCTGCGCCTTGTCGTTGGCAAGGAACTGGAAGGCGAAAAAGGCCGCAACCAGAATCGCGACGAGCAAAATCAGCCCCATCCCGAACCCGCCGCCGCGGCGCGGTTCGCGGTCGATGACCGTGGTCGTGTGGGTTGTCCCGTCGGGATCGCGCGTCTCGTGAATTTCGTCGGCCATAAGAATCTCTCCCATGCTGTCTGGCGCATAGGACGCTTCACGGCCGACGAAGGTTCCTAGCCCAGCCGTTCGGCGATCCTGGCCTTGAGGTCGGTCTGCGCGCGCGGGCCGACCTGCGCGATGATCTCGCGTGCGCACACGGCGCCCATCGTCAGGCAATCGGCGATCGGACGGCCCTGCGCCTGCCCCGACAGGAAACCCGCGGCGAACAGGTCGCCCGCCCCGGTGGTGTCGACGACCGTTTCGATCGGCTCGGCGCCGACCTCGGTGCGCTCGCCGCCGGTGATCGCGAGCGCGCCATGCGAGCCACGCGTGACGACGAGCAGCGGCACCTGCGCCGCGACGCTCGCGACGGCGGCTTCGAAATCATCGGTTTCGGCGAGCGCGCAAATCTCGACCTCGTTCGCGAAGAGGATGTCGAACAGCCCCTCGGCGATCAGCTTGCGGAAATCGGCGCCGTGACGGTCGATGATGAACGCGTCGGACAGCGTGAACGCGACCTTGCGTCCCGCCGCGCGCGACACGTCGATCGCGCGCCGCATCGCCGCGCGCGACAGCTCCGGATCCCACAGATAGCCTTCGAGATAGAGGATTTCCGAATCGGCGATCCACGCTTCGTCGATCATCGACTGCTCGAGCAGGTGGCTCGCGCCGAGGAAGGTGTTCATCGTGCGCTGGCCGTCGGGGGTGACGAGGATCAGGCAGCGCGCGGTCGGCGCGCCTTCGCTGAGCGGCGGGGTTTCATAAGCGACGCCGAGCGCGCGCAGGTCGTGCGTGAAAACATGGCCGAGCTGGTCGTCGGCGACCTGGCCGATAAAGCTGCAACGCTGGCCGAGCGCGGCCATTCCCGCCAATGTATTGGCCGCCGAACCGCCCGACATTTCGATTGCGGGTCCCATCGCCGCGTAAAGGCGTTCGGCCTCTTCGGCGTCGATCAGCCGCATCGACCCCTTGGTCAGACCTTCGGCAGTGATCAGCGCATCGTCGGCGCGGGCGATGACGTCGACAATGGCGTTGCCGATGGCGACAACGTCGAAACGGGCGGTGGAGGCCATGAAAAATCCTGTGATGCGTGGAAAAAGCTGCCGCGCGCCTTAGGCGGCGAGGCCGGCCAAGGCAAGCATAACGCTTGACCCGCGCGCGCGCGCCCACCATCCCCGGACCATGGCCCGCGCCGTTCACGCCTTCCTGCTCGCGTTAAGGGACTTGCCGCAGCCCCGCGTGATGCGCGTGCTGGCGCAAAGCCTCGCGCTCACGCTCATGCTCCTCGCCGTCGCGGGCGCAGCGATCTTTTTCGCGACGCGCTGGGCGCTCGCGCACTGGAAATGGCTCGACGAAGCGCAGCTCGACATGGCCGGTATCCTGGTCATCCTTGCCATCATCGCCGGAAGCTGGCTGCTCTTCCGCGCCGTTGCGATCGTCGTCGTCGGCCTTTTCGCCGACGGCATCGTCGCCGATGTCGAGGGGCGCCACTATCCTGCCGCCGCAAGCCAGGCCGTCGATGTCGGCTGGCGTCAGAATATCGGCCTCGCGCTCGCTTCGCTGGTGCGGCTCATCGGCGGCAACCTGCTCGCGCTACCGATCTACATCCTGCTACTCGTCACCGGCATTGGCACGCCGATCTTCGCCCTGCTAGTCAACGCATTGCTGCTAGGCCGCGATCTCGAGGCAATGGTACTCGCGCGCCACTCGGACCAGCCACGGCTCGACCGGCCCGCACGCTGGTCGCTCGGGCTGCTGTCTGCCGCAAGCTTCGTGGTGCCTGTCGCCAATCTGTTGGCGCCGATTCTGAGCGCGGCTATGGCCGTGCACATGCTGCATCTGCGCAATGGGGACCAGAAAAAATGATCGAAAACCGCCGCCTGGCCGCCATTTCTGGCCTAGCCCTGACGCTCGGCGCGTGCGCCGGCCCCGCGATCCCTCGCCCATCGACACCGCTTCCGGCCGCGCCGCCGACTACGGTCGTTAAGCCGGTGCAAAACAACGCCCTGATCGGCAACAGCGCCGATGCGATCGGCCGGATGTTCGGCAAGCCCCACCTCGACGTCACCGAGGGTGCCGGCCGCAAGCTGCAGTTTGCCGGGTCGAACTGCATCCTCGATGTCTATTTCTACGCCCCGCGCGCGGGCGCAAATCCGGTCGCGACGCATGTCGACGCCCGCACGCCCGATGGCCGCAATGCCGAAGTGAACAGCTGCGCGCAGTCGTTTCAGCGCTGACCGGGCGTCATGACGCCAGCTCGGCCAGCGCCCATAGGGCGGCGTCGGCGACCATCGGCGATTCATCCTTCGCCAGTCGTTCGAGCACCGGCACAAAACGGACATCGCCGCTGTTCCCCGCCGCGATCGCCGCATTGCGAACCATGCGCCCGCGCCCGATCCGCTTGATCGGCGACCCCGCGAAGACCTGCCGGAAATCGGCATCGTCGAGCGCAAGCAGGTCGGAAAGCGACGGCGCGGCCAGTTCGGCGCGCGGCAGGAAGGCGCGATGCGCGTGTGCGGTTTCGGCAAATTTGTTCCACGGGCACGCCGCCAGGCAATCGTCGCAGCCATAGATGCGGTTGCCGATCCCGCGCCGCAGCGCGACCGGAATCGGCCCATTATGCTCGATCGTCAGATACGAGATGCAACGCCGCGCATCGAGCCGGTACGGCGCCGGAAATGCCTGTGTCGGGCACGCATCCTGACACGCCGAGCAGCTGCCGCACGTATCGCGGCCGGGCTTCGACGGGTCCAACTCTAGTGTCGTGTAAATCGCGCCAAGGAACAGCCAGCTGCCATGATCGCGGCTGACGAGATTGGTGTGCTTGCCCTGCCAGCCAAGCCCCGCTGCCGCCGAAAGCGGCTTTTCCATCACCGGCGCGGTGTCGACGAACACCTTGACCTCGGCGTCCTTCACCTCCGCCACCAGCCAGCGCGCGACCGCCTTGAGCGCCTTTTTGACGACGTCATGATAGTCGCCGCCCTGCGCATAGACCGAGATGCGCCCGCGATCCGGCTGATCGGCGAGCGCGAGCGGATCGAGCGCCGGGGCATAGCTCATACCAAGCGCAATCACCGATTTGACCTCGGGCCACAGCCCCTTGGGCGATCCGCGTTGCGCGGCGCGGCTTTCCATCCAGATCATATCGCCGTGGCGCCCCTCGGCGAGCCATTGGTCGAGCCGCGCCGCGGTCTGCGGTGCCGCCTCGGCATGCGCGATCCCGAACGCCGCGAAACCATGCGCGCGCGCGACGGCTTCGAGCCGGTCTTCGAGGGGAGGCGTTCCAAGAGGCAAGGCTTCGGCAACCATTGCCGCTCTATACGCGAGCGGCCTCGCCGTGCCATAGCTTGGTGAGCCAAGATTGGGGACCCGGGTTTGAGCGATTTCAGCGTCGAGGCGAATGGCCTCACCAAATATTTCGGCAATTACAAAGCGGTCGATCATGTGTCCCTCGCCGTGCCGACGGGCAGCATCTATGGCGTGCTTGGTCCCAATGGCGCGGGCAAGACGACGAGCCTGCGCATGACGCTCGGCATCATCGACCCCGATGAGGGGTCGAGCCGCCTCTTTGGCGGGCAGCGGCCGCAGTCGGTGCGCCACCGAATCGGCTATCTTCCCGAGGAACGCGGGCTGTACCCGGGGATGAAAGCGCGCGAGGCGATCGCCTTCATGGGCGCGCTGCGCGGGCTCGACTGGTCCGAGGGGCGTCGCCGCGCCGCGGGCTTCATGACCGAACTCGGGCTCGAACGCGTGATCGACGAAAAGATCCGCAAAATGTCGAAAGGCATGGCGCAGATGATCCAGCTGATCGGCTCGATCGTCCACGCCCCCGACCTCATCGTGCTCGACGAACCTTTCTCGGGGCTCGATCCGGTCAACCAGGAACGGCTCGAAATGCTCGTGCGCCGCGAGCGCGACCGTGGCGCGACGATTCTTTTTTCGACGCATGTCATGGCGCATGCCGAACGTCTCTGCGACCGCATCGCCATCATCGCGCGCTCGGCGCGCCGGTTCGAGGGCACCGTCGACGAAGCGCGCGCACTTCTCCCGATGCAGGTTCGCTACACGCCGCGAACCGCAGGCGATTCCGCCGCGGTTGCCGCAAATCTCCCGGCGGGCGCTGAACTCCGCGGCGACGCGTGGCATTTCGCGATTCAGGACGCCGATGTCGAACCGTTGCTCGCGCGCATTACCGCGAGCGGTCATGGCGTCACCGGCCTGTCGATCAGCCGACCTGCGCTCCACGACGCCTTTGTCCATATCGTCCGCCAGGTCGACGCGGGGTTCGACGCCGACGCGACCGAGGATGCCGTAGAGGAGGCCAGCGCATGACTCCCTTCATTCGCAGCATGTTCGTCGTTGCGCGGCGCGACTTTCTCGCGATCGTCGCGACCCCGACCTTTCTTCTCTTCCTGCTCGCGCCTTTATTCATGGTCGCGATGGGGCTCGCCGGCGGCGTCGGGGCGTCGCAGCTTGCCGACAGCGCGCGCGGCGCCGGCCGCATCGTCGTCGTCGCCGATCCGGCAGATATCGAGGCGCTTCGGGCCTCCGATCAGCGACTCCGGGCTGGAATGATCCGCGAACCCGCACCGCTCGATATCCGGATCGCCGGCCCTGCCAACGGCGATCCCGTTGCGATCGCACGCGAAAAGGGCAGCGACACCTATGCCGTCATGAGCGGTCCCCTGGCCGCCCCCCGCATCGTCGAGCGCGAAAAGGAGAGCAGCGCGGGCCGCTATCTTGCGCTGCTTGCGGGCGATGTGCTGCGCGCGCGCGCCGCCGGGCCGATGTCATCCATCACACCCGAATTCGAAGCGCTATCGAGCGGCGGCACCAGCATCGCGGTGCAACAGTCGCTCGGATTCGGCGCGGTCTTCATCATCTTCCTCCTGACCTTGCTGCTGGCGGGCCAGACGGTAAGCTCGCTCGCCGAGGAAAAGGGCAACAAGGTCATCGAGATCCTCGCCGCCGCGGTGCCGCTCGAAAGCGTCTTTCTCGGCAAGCTGCTCGGCATGCTCGGCGTTGCCGTGCTCTTTATCGCCTTCTGGATGATCGTCGCGATGGGGGGCGGGCTGATCGCCGCGACGCAGGTCGACCCCGCCGCGATCGCGGCCGCAGGCAAGGCCGGCAAGGCGACCGCCGCGCTCGCCTCGATGCCCGCGACGGGCTGGGCCTTCTTTCTCGGTATCGGCTTTGCCTATTTCATCCTGTCCTTCCTCCTGCTCGGCGCGGTCTTCCTCGGCGTCGGCGCGCAGGCGGGATCGGTCCGCGAAATCCAGATGCTCAGCCTGCCGATCACCATCTTCCAGGTCGGCATGTTCAGCCTGTCGGCCGGCGCAGCGAGCGCACCCGGCAGCGGCCTCGCGCATTTCGCCCAGATCTTCCCCTTCTCCTCGCCACTCGCGATGGCGGCGCGCGCGGCGACCGACGATGCGAAAGCGATCCATTTGCTCGCGCTCGGCTGGCAGGCGATCTGGGTCGCACTCGTCATCTTCCTGTCGGTGCGCTTGTTCCGGTCGGGCGTGCTCAGCGGCGGCAGCGGCTGGAAATTCTGGCAACGGACAAGGGGTGCGGGCGCCGCCGCGACGCTGACGGAGAGCGGTTCGCCCCTGTCTCATTGACAAAGCTGTTAGCAGTGGCATTCTGCAACTGATTTTGCTGACGGCGGCAAGCGTCGCGGCGAGTCCCTTGCAAAGAGAGGATGCCCCCCGATGGCGACTGCAGCGAAGCCCCAGCCTGTCACCCCCCAGCCTGTCACCCACGCCTATGACATGAGCCCAGCCGTGATCTATTCGGAAGATCGCTGGCAAGAGCCCTTCGCCGAACTGCGCAAATTGGGCGGCATCGTGAAGTGCGAGGACAGCGTCCACGGGCCCTACTGGAACATCGCGAGTCATCAGGCGATCCAGCATGTCGAGGCGCTGCCCGACATCTATTCCTCGTCATGGGAATATGGGGGGATCACGATCCTCGAACGCGACGAGGACGAGGATTTTAAGCTGCCGATGTTCATTGCGATGGACCGGCCGCAGCACACCGACCAGCGCCGCACCGTCGCCCCCGCCTTCACCCCCGCCGAAATGACGCGCCTGTCGGAAGACATCCGGAACCGCACCGGCGAAGTGCTCGACGGCCTGCCGTGGGGCGAGACGTTCGACTGGGTCGACCGCGTCTCGATGGAACTGACGACGCAGATGCTCGCGATCCTGTTCGATTTCCCGTGGGAAGACCGGCGCAAATTGAGCGAATGGTCTGACTGGATGGGCGACGTCGAACTCGCGCAGAAACCTGAGCTCAAGGAACAGCGCCGCGCGGTGCTCGAGGAGGCCTTCGTCTATTTCCAGCGGCTGTGGATGGAAAAGCTCGACCAGCCACCCACCCCCGACCTGCTCTCGATGATGCTGCGCAGCGAAGCGATGAGCCACATGGACAAATATGAGTTCATCGGGAACCTCGTGCTGCTGATCGTCGGCGGCAACGACACGACGCGCAACACGATGTCGGGGCTCGCCTACGGCCTCGACCAGTTTCCCGAGCAGCGCGCGAAGCTCGAGGCCGATCCGGCGCTCATTCCCAATGCGGTGAGCGAGATCATCCGCTGGCAGACACCGCTCGCGCATATGCGCCGCACCGCGCTCGCCGATGCCGAGCTGTTTGGGCACAAGATCGCCAAGGGCGACAAGCTGATCCTCTGGTATCTGTCGGCGAACCGCGACGAAAGCGTGTTCAGCGACGCCGACGATATCGACCTGACGCGCGAAAATGCGCGGCGTCACCTGTCCTTCGGTTACGGTGTCCACCGCTGCGTCGGCGCACGCCTCGCCGAACTGCAATTGCGCATCCTGCTCGAGGAAATGGCGGCGCGGCGCATGCGCGTCACCGTGACGGGCACCCCCGAGCGCGTCCACGCCTGCTTCGTCCACGGTTTCCGGTCGATCCCGGCCCAGATCGAAAAATATTGACGTAGGCGTGTAACCCTTTGTTCAAAGCGTACGTATCGAAGACATGATCGAACGTCGTTTCATTCTCGGCGGACTCGCGCTCGGCGGCGCCATCATCGGCGCGCCGATGCTCTTCGCCAAATCGGCACGCCCCAAAGCGCTGCCCGGCTGGCAGCTGTCCGACACAGAATGGAAAAAGCGCCTGTCACCGCTGCAATATCGCGTGCTGCGCGAAGCGGCGACCGAACGCCCCTTCACCAGCCCGCTCGACAAGGAAAAGCGCTTCGGCACCTTCGCCTGCGCCGGCTGCGCCTTGCCGCTTTATTCGAGCAGGACCAAGTTCGACAGCGGCACCGGCTGGCCCAGCTTCTGGGCCCCGCTGAAGGGCGGCATCGCCACCGCGACCGACCATGAGCTCGGCTATGCGCGCACCGAAGTACATTGCAAACGCTGCGGCGGGCATCTCGGCCATGTCTTCAACGACGGGCCGCGGCCGACGGGCAAACGCTATTGCATGAATGGCGCGGCGCTGACCTTCCGCCCCGCCTGACGCCTTTTATTCGGGCTTCACCCGCCACACCGACAGCCCGGCGCGAGACCCGATCGGCACTGCTTCGAGCCACGCCGGCGGCGTTCCGGCGTAAAGCTGCGCCGCGAGCGCATCTTTACGCGCGCGGCGATATTGGGAGAAATCATTGGCGGTGCGGCAAAACATGATCAGGGTGGTCGCCTGCTTGCGGACCAGCGCCTCAGCATGTCCGGGGTCGCCGGAAAAGACGCGAATCGAGTCCGCCATCGCCTCCTTGTTGCGATGATGGGGCGTCGCGACCAGGCTGTGGCGCGTCCAGAAAATCACCGGCGCGCCCAGATCGATCGGGGTCAGGATCGTCATCGTCGGCAGACGGTTCAGGTCGGCGATCGCCGCAGGATCGAGGCAGTCCTCCTGATAGGGATTTGCCGCGGCGACCTCTTCGATGGCCTTGTCCTCTTCGGCGTTCAGCGACGGGACCACCAGGCCGAGCACGGCCGCCGCCGCCATGCTGCCGAACAGCGGCAGCGTCAGCGCGGCGGCAGCCGACGCGAGGATACGCAGCAAGGTCGAAGGAATCGTCCGCGCCCACGCCCAGGCGCGCAGGCCGAGCCACGCACAGCCGGGCAAGGCGAAGACGTGCGCGGTCGAAACGCTGCGCAGGACGAGCAGCGACAGCGCCGCCGCCCCGATCAGCGCCACGATGATCGTCGCCCAATTCCGGCGATCGGTGGCCGCCGAGCAACCCCGCCACGCGAGCAATGACCCGGCGAGACCGATCAGCGATGGCACGAGCACATGGATCGCACTGGACGGCGGCGACATCCACAGGGGCTGGCCCTCGAGCACATTAAGATACCAATATTGCACGACGATCGGATCGAGCGCGGCAAAGGGGCCGTTCGCGCATTGCGGTTCGGTCCACACCAGCGCCCCCGCCGCCGACAGACCAGCCAGCCCCAGCAGCAGGAGGCGAGCCCACGGCTGGTCCGGGTTGGCCCGCGCGGCCGCGAAAGTCACCGCAGCAGCGGCGATGAACGCCGCCATATAGGGCGCCGAAAGCGAATCGCACCAGTTGCCGAGCAGCCCCTCGGGGCCGCGCGTCGCAAACTGGAGCAGCAGCGCGCCGCCCGCGAGCGCGCCCATATAACCGCACAGCCGGGCGCGATCCTCGGCGCGTCCGTGCAGCGCCCAGCGCAGCGCGGCAAGGCCGGCGAACAGCGCGACGATCGGCAGCCCTTCGATCGATATTGCGAGCAGCGCCGCGGCGAACAATCCGCCGAGCAGGCCCGCCTGCCAGCTCGCGGGCCGAAGCGCCTGCGCCATGATCAGCATTGCGAGGAAAATCTGCCAGCCGTGATGATCGACCCGAAGCGGGCGGAACTGCACCAATATATAGCCCGACATGATCAGGAAGAGCGGCACGGCATAGGCGATCCGCCGGTCGGACAAACCCCGATAGCCGAGCACGCAGGCGACACTGAGCGCCGCGCCGAGCATCGGCGGCCACAAGGTCATCACGATCCGTTCGGCCATCGTCTGCCCGAACAGCGGTTTCAGCAACAAGATACCCGCGGCGAGTGGCGCATCGACGATGCGTGACCAGTGCATCAGCACCCCGCCACCCGCCGGATTGACGCGATATTGCGAAAGGTCCCACCAGCCTTGCCCGGCGAGGAGGTCGCGGACCTGCGCCATGCGCATCGCATCGTCGGTATCCGATAGATCGAGCGCACCGATCGCCTGCCATTTCGCGACGATAGCGACCAGGCTCATCAGCCCCCAGATGATCAGCGAGATCCGCACCGGCGTGAACCATGGGCCCAGCACGATGCCGCCGGATTCCGGCGCGCGAACCGACGGCTCTGCGCCCGCGGGAAGCGCGGACGCGTCGTTCATGCCGCCGCAGTCCGGAACACGATATGGCGGCGCAGCAAATAGGTCGTCTGGAAGCTGACGACGATCGCCGCGAGCTTTGCGAGGCGCGGATCGAGGCCGAGCGCGCTGCCGCCGCCGACGATCGCCGTCGTGACAGCAAGACCGACGAGCGCCGACCCGACAAAGAGCAGTTTCTGACGATGGCGTTCACCGGTGCCGCGTGCGGCGGCGCCGTCGGCAAAGACGAGCCGGCTCGACACGATCCAGTGCACGAGAATCCCGGCGCAATAGCCCGTCGCCGACGCCGTCACCGGCGATAGCCCGGCGTCGAGCAGCAGCAGGAAAAGCCCCGCATCGCTGCCAAGCGCGAGCACGCTCGCGAGCAGATAGTTCAGCCAGCGAATCTCGCCGCGCCGCACCACCGCGATCAATTTGGTCACGGGCAACATGATGCCGATCCCCCGGCCAAGCGCTTACGCGGCCTTCGCCACGCGCGCCGGCACCTCGCGGACCGAAGCAAGCGCCGCTTGTTCGCCCTCCGTGCCGCTTTCATGATATTCGGCATCTTCGTTGACACCCCAGATATCATAGAGTTTTTCGCCCGCGACGATGTTGCGCACCGTCAGCATCGCGGTCATCATCGCATGATCCTGGTTGTTATAGCGATGCATGCCGTTGCGCCCGACCATGTGCAGCGTCGGATAACGCGCCTCAAGCTCGCTGCGCATCGCCTCGACATGCTTGGCATAATCATCGTCATAGACAGGATAGGCTTTTTCCTGCCGCACCACCGCGCCGCCGACGACATCTTCCGGATCGCAAAGGCCCAGGATTTCCATTTCCTTCGTCGCCAGCGCGATCAGTTTTTCGTCGCTCGACGCCCAGAGCCCGTCGCCCTCGAAACAGAAATATTCGAGACCGACGCACGCGAGTTCGGGGTCGGGCACCATTTCAGGCGACCAGCTACGGAAATTCTGCACCCGGCCGACCTGCACCTTGCTGTCGTGGATATAAATCCAGTTGTCGGGAAACAGATCCTCGGAGCGAATCTTGAGCGCGACCGTCAGAAAGTCGCGATATTTTAGGTTCGGCGCGGCGCTGAGCGCGCACGCCGGCAGCGGATGGATACGCGCCGCGAGTTCGCGCATCGGCGCCGAGCTGATGACATGCGCGGCATCGATCACGACATCGCCGTCGGGACCGGTCGCGGTCATCCGCCAGCGGCCCGTCTTCTGATCCTGCGTCAGCTGCTTGAAGCTGTGGCCCATCAGCACATGGTTGCCGCCCGCGACAACCTTGTCGCGCGCCGCATCCCACATCATGCCGGGGCCGAGCCGCGGATAGCGGAAGGTTTCGAGCAGGGTCTTGGTCGCCATGCCATCGTTGGGCCGCTTGTTGAGCCCGAGGCTGCGCTTCAGCCCGTCGAGCACCGCGGCGCCGAGCGAAAGCCCCTTGATGCGCTGCGCCGCCCAGTCCGCCGACATTTCGTCGCACGGCATGCCCCACACCTTCTCGGTATAGGTCTTGAAAAAGATCGAATAGAGCTTCCGCCCGAACTGGTTGATCGTCCAGTCCTCGAAACTGCGGACATTCTTGTTCGGCAGCAGCTTCGCCTGCGCATAGCTCACCATGCAGAGCGTCGAACGCACGACGCCGAGGTTCCACAGCGCCTCGAACGCACGCAAAGGATAGGAATAGAATTTGCCCTCGTAATAGATGCGGCTCATCCGCGGGCGCTCGATGAAATCGTCGGGCAAGATCTCGTTCCACAGGTCGACGACTTCGCGGCTCTTCGAAAAGAAGCGGTGGCCGCCGATGTCGAAGCGAAAACCCTCATGTTCGACCGTGCGGCTGATCCCGCCGACATAGGTCGGATCCTTTTCGATCACCGTCACGCTATATCCCTGCTGGGTCAGCTGATAGGCGGCGGTCAGCCCAGCGGGACCGGCACCAATAATGGCGACGTCGGCGCTCGTCGGACGGCTTTTCGACACTTGGGCGTTGGTCACTTCGATATTCCCCCACACAGGCAAATTGCTGTCCGTCGCAATGGAGGGAACATGGATAAAAAGTGGTTAACGGAAGGAAGGATTTCGCTCTAACCGCGGGCTTTCCTTGGCGGACGCGACGATGCGATACACATGGAACGTGCCCGAGGAGAGCCTGGGTTGCGGTTCCAGCCAATCGACCGGCTGACTCCGCAGCAAATGCGCAGCCAATCCATGAGGGCGGGCCGCGGCCAGCGGCGCGATGTCATTCTCGCAGAACACCAGATATTGCGCGCCTCCGACACTCACCAGGGGCCGCGCCGCGGCGGGCGGGGCGAGAAAGGCCGACAGGACGCGGTTGATCGCCGCATGGTTGCGGTGATGACCCGTCGTCACCACGCTGTGCGGCGTGCTGACCAGGAGAGTCGGCGCGATATTGATCGACGCGAAGAGTAGCGCCGGGCGCTCGTCCGCGAGCGCCGGATAGCCTTCAGACAGGCAGACCGGGTCGCTACCGCTCGCCCTCCCCGCCGCCGACTTCGCCGTCAGCAGCGAAAGGTTGAAACCCAAAGCCATGGCAATCGTCGGAATTGACAGCAAAAGAAGCAGCGTTCCGGTCAGGCGGCGCCAAATGCTCGTTCCCGCGTCGCCCCAGCGCCAAAAGGCCAGCGCGAGGGCGGCAAACGCCGGGACCATATAGGCATGGGCCACGGCGAGCGAGCGGATCACCAGAATTGCCATGATCGCGGCGAACAGGATCATCAAGCCGAGGCGCCTCCAATTTTCGGCCTCGGGACGACCCCGCGCCCGGCACCAAGCCCACAAGACCGCTCCCAATCCGACGATGGTGGGAAGGATATACGCCGCTCTCCGCGCGGGCACCTGCTCCCACAAAGGCCGTCCTTCGAGAATCGGTTCATACCAATAGGTGCGGACGAGCGGTTCGAGTTCGCCAAACGGCCCCGCCAGGCAAGCGGTCCCCGTCAGGATAAAGCCCGCCGCAAAAAAGACCCCCGCCGCCCCGACGATCGACACACGCTGCCCAAGCGAGGCGGTCCGGCGGGGCGGCGCGGTCAAAGCCATCAGGAAGACCGCCCCGGCCGAGGCGGTGGCAAGGAGATAGGGCAAGGAGAAGCTGTCGCAAAAAACGGTCGAGAGATAGGTCGTCCCCCGGAACGGCAGCGACCAGAGCGCGGGGAACAGGATCATCCCGGCCGAAAAACCGCGGAGTCGGCTCGACTTGGCCGGATCGCGCAGCCAGTCGAAGACAAAGAGCGCCCAGAAAAGGCCCAGGAAGGGAAACCCTTCCAGCGAAATCTCGACATAGATGCTCGCGGCGAGCGCCGACAATAATCCGTTCGCGAAGCTCGCCGGCCGCAGCGCGAGCCACAGAAGAATGACCGAGAGCAACACCTGCCAATTGTGATGATCGATATTGAGAGGGGCGAAATGATGGAGATAGCTGATCGTCGTCGCCGCGATCGCGAGGCCGATGAAGACGAACGGCCGGTCGCCCAAAATCTGCAGTATCCGGGAAAACACGAGCAGCAACGGCAGCGCCAGAAGCGGGGGATAGATCGCCAGCACCCAGCGCTCGGCCGTTTGCGGATCGACGAACAGGCTGAACAACTCGATCAGTCCAAAGATCGGCGCATCGATGAAACGCGACCAATGCGTCGGCCCGCCCCCACCGCCCGGATTTGTGCGATATTGCGCCGTGTCGAACCAATTTTGTCCGCCAATCAGGTCGCGAACCTGCGCCAGCCGCATCGCATTATCGGGATCGGAAAAGGCCAGGTTCGCGATCGCGTCGCGATGCAGAAACAGGCTGGCCACGGCGAAGCCCAGCCACAGGATCAGCGCCAGCCGATCGGGCGAAAGCGCGGCGGCCGAACCCGCATCATTGCGCGTTTTTGCCACCGTCGCGGCCATCCGTCTCTCCTATGGCCACATCCAGCCCCGCTGATTTCCATAGCTATTGCGCGCTAAAGACTGGTTAATATCGTGGTAGCGATGGACGTGCGCGGTGGCTCCTCCCCTGCCGATCATGGCTAAGAATCGGTTATCGGCACCCCTGATTTCTGCGCAAAGCGCCGCTTCGCCACTTGGGGCGCGGCCCGGCTTGCGGTAAACTGGCGCCGATCAAGGAGACGCAGGCATGGCAGGCGGTCTGGCAATCGTATTGAGCGGCGGCGGCGCGAAAGGCGCCTTTCAGGTCGGCGTCGTCCACGAACTCGTCGTCAATCGGGGCGTTCGCCTCGACATCGTCGCGGGCGTATCGACCGGCGCGATCCAGGCGCTCGGCGTCGCGCAGGACGATGTGCCGGGCCTGCTCGATGCCTGGCTTGGAATCCGCGGCAACAGCTCGATCTATAAGTCACGCCCGCTCGGCGTCGTCGGCGGGCTGCTCGGCGAAGATGCGCTCTACGACACCGCACCGCTCAAACGCCTGCTCAAGGGTTTCGCGAACGACGCGAAGCTGCGCGCAAGCGGACGCAAGCTGCTTCTCGGTGTCGTCAATCTCGGTACCGGCACCTATCGCGCGATCGACGAAAGCGTGCCCGGCATCCACAATTGGGTCTATGCCAGCTGCGCGATGCCGCTCTTCTTCGATCCGCTGAAGACGCGCGCGAGCGACGGGACCGAGGAACAATGGGTCGACGGCGGTGTGCGCGACGTGACCCCCCTGAGTTCGGCGCTCGAAATGAACCCGCGCGGGGTGATCGCGGTGCGCGCCTCGCCCGCGCCGCGTCCCGGCCCCGTGCGCACCTTCCCCAATCTGATCAAGATCGGACTGCGCGCGGTCGATATATTGCAATCCGAAGTGTCGGCGAACGACCTTGCCGGCGCCGCGCTGATCAACGACCTGATCGCGGCGCGCGAGGGCCAGCTTCGCGCGCTCCAGAACGAAGGCATCGGCGGCGCGCAGGCGGCGCGCATCCTCCGCCCGCTCGACGTCCAGATTGCGCGCTACCGCTTCGCGCCGATCCGCATTATCGAGCCCGAGGAAGAAGTCGCCGAAACGCTCGAATTCAACCCGGCGAAAATCCGCGCCGCGATCGACGCCGGCCGCCGCGCGGTCGATCGCGAATGGGACGCGCTGGAGCCGTTGCTGAGTTGAGAGCGGTCGAACGTCCGCGTTCGACCGAAAACCGTCCTATCTCTCCTCGTCACCCCGGGCTTGATTGGGTTCCATGACTTCGGCGCTGCGGTGGATTCCGGATCAGGTCCGGGATGGCGATGGGTGCATAACGCCCGCTCACCCCAAAGTCGCCTGGCGATTACAATTCACTATCCCCCTCGCCCGGCGGCCCGCGAGCGTTGTTGCCGCCGGTCAGTGCTTCGCCCCGTATCGCAACGTCGCGCATCGGCGGCTTCAACGCTAGCGTGCCCAACCGCACGCGCGGCGTCGCCTTCCCCGGCGCCGCGCCGATCGCAAACGCTCCATCGAGCCGCAATATGGCTGCCGACGCCTTGCCCAGCCGGACCGTATAGCGCCCATAAGCCACACTCTCGAACAGGAAATAACCGTCGAATTCGGTGATCGTCGTCGCGCGCACGTGCCCTTCGGCGTCGACGAGTTCGACCCCCAACCCCTCGATCGGGTTGCCGCCGTCGCGCCGAAAGCTGCCCTCGATCTCGCCCGCCGCCGCCATCGGCAGCAGCACGCGCGTCGCGACGCCGGGCCGCGGCGTCGCCACGACCCCCGGCAGCGCGGGCTGGACATAGGGATCGGGCAGACTGCCCGCATCGATGCCGATCATCACCGGGCGGAAGGGTTCGAGCCCGTCGATCGCACCGCGCCCCGTCTCGTCGGTCGCGACATCGACAAAGGCGTTGCCCGCGGTCAGCGGCACATCGGGCAGCGCGGCTTCGCCCGGCTGGCGGATGCCGTCGCCATTCTCGTCCATCCACACTTCGGCGACCACCTGGCCGCGGCTTGCGAGCTTCTCGCTCGACACGCGCCAGCCGCCCGCCGACCTGGGCCCAAAGCTGAAAGCAAGCGCCAGCGACGCCGCGACCGAGCCGTCGCTCGCGATCTCGCCGAATCCCGTCAGCTGCAGCTTATTGAAACGGCGCGTATATCCTATTCCCGCCCGCACGCGATTGAGCCCGCGGTCATATCCGAGCTCAGTGCGCCATTCGGCGGCGCCCTTCCCGGCCCATTCGCCGATCAGGGTCAGGCGCGAATCGGCATTGGTGCCCGAGAGCGCAAAACGCGCCTCACCGCGGACGCGAACCCGGCCGATCCGGGCGTTGGCGAGCAGGCTGGCGGTGAGATTATCCGGCGGATCGGGGCCGACCGGCACCTTCGTCCGGCTCCAGTCGAGCTGGCCAGTGAAGGTCAGCGCGCGAAAGCTCGCCGACGCGCGCGCGCTTGCTTCCAGACTGTCGACCCCCGACCATCGTTCGACCTGCCGAACGTCGAAATGCAGCGGTAGCACCGTGCGCCCCAGCTGGACCGACTGGTCGACCGATACCGAGGTGATACCATTGATATTATTGATCAAACGGTCCGAGACGAATCCGCCCCACCCGCGCATCGCATCGGCGCGCACATAGGTTTCGCCGAACGCCGCCAGCCAGCTCGCACGCGCCGCGACACCGCCATTATCAGCATATGATCCGCCAACCTCGAGCAAGGTCGGCCCGATCGAGCGACGCAACGCGACCTCGCCATAATTGTAACGGGCATTTTCGATCAGCAGGCTGTGGACATAGGCCGCGGCCGACGTCCGCGTGTCGAGTCCGCGCTCGATCCCCATCGTCCCGCGCCAGCCGCGCCGGAACGCCCCGCGCCGCCGGCCGCCGAACTCGATCAGGTCGGCATTTTCCTGCGCGAAGCCCGCCCAATACCAGGTCTGCTGCGGCGGGATCGAATCCATCCCCACCTGAACCTGCCGGATTTCGCGCCGGACCTGTCCCTGCGGTCCATAGAGCACGATCTCGAAGCGGTTCGCGCCATATTGCAGCGGCACGTCGATAAACTCGTATCGCCCGTCACCGTTCGGGCTCGTGAAGGCGAGCAATTGCCCGTTGCGATACAGCTCGGCATCCCAGCCCGCGGGCAGATCGCCGCGAAAGGTCGTCTTGTCGAAGGCGTCGGGCCGCTCGATCGGCCGATTGGTGAGCACCGCGCCGCGTCCCGGGGCCGACGCCGCGACGATCCCCGTCGACAGCAGGCTCACATCGCCCAGCCCATAATGTGTCGCCTTCAGCGGCCCCAGCAGCTGCCCCTGCGGATCGGTGCGATAGAGCCGCATCCGCAGGCTGTCTGGCACCCCCTCATTATCCGACGACAGTCGCGCGTCGAAACTTTGGCCGACCACCTCGCCCGCCGCGAATATCTCATAACGGCCCTGCACATAGGAACCGCCGCGCTTGTCCGATACGACGCCCGCCGAGGCGACGACATCGACCGAGGGCGTCGCCCACGCCTGATACGGCCGCGCCGCCAGCGGCAGGGTCGCGAGATCGAATTGCGCCTGCGGGCGGATCGAAGCCGCGCGCGCGCGGCGTTCGGCGGCAAGCTGGAATGGCAGTTTGTCCTTCGAATCGATCCGCAGCACCGCGTTCGACAGATCGGCGGCAAGCGGCACGCCGAGCCAGTTGTTCAGGCTATCGAGGTCGACGCACCAGCCCGCGGGCGTGTCGCGAATCGTCGTCGCGGTCAGGCGAAAGCTCTGGCTCCCCGCGCGCGCTTCGCCCGCGTCGCGGTCGATCGTCAGGCCCCGCCGCTCGTCGAACACCCAGCCGGTTGCGCGGCGCAACTTCTTGTCGACGCGCACCGCGAGGTCGAGCGCGAGCACAACATCGCCCAGGTCGACGCAAATTCCCTGCGGCGTCTGATAACCGCGCACCCCGTTGCCAAGCCGGTATTGCCCCGAGCGCACATCGAACAGCCAGCTGTCGTCCTCGTTCGGCGCCCAGCTATCGCTCGCCACGGAAACAGGCTTTTTCTCAGCGGCATCGGCGCCGGCGGGAGCAAGCACCACCAGCGCCAGCCCGGCCAGTATCGCCGGCTTCCATCGCGAGAGCGCCGCGCGGATCATCGTCCCGCCCGCTTCGCCGGCGCGCCTACGTCGTCATTTCACCACCCGCTCGGCCTCGTCGATCGTACCGCCGCCGATTTCACGGTCTTCGCTATAGCGAATGCGCACCGGGCCCTTCAGCTTCGCCGCCAGCTCGCCCGGAACGCGCAGCGACACCCTGCGCGCGCCGACCTCGGGATAGACCGCGATGCCGCGCGCGACGAGCAGAGGCTCGGCGACGCCGGGCCGCGAGACCTCGATATCGCCATAGACCGAGCGGTTTCCTATGCGCGCGAGGTCGAAATTGAATGCGGGGCCATCGCGCGTCTCGCTCACCCACGCGTCGCCGATTGACGCTTCGGCGCCGAGCTCGCCGACGCGCACAATCACCGGGATCGTGATCCCGTAAATCGGCGTGAGCGCAATCGACACGCCCTCGCTCGCGGGCTTGAGCTCAGCGGTCGCCGGCGCCGCGTCGGGAACCGCGCGAAACAGCATGTGCGCGCGATATTCGCCCGGCGGCGTGCCTTCGGGCAAACGCACCCCGACGCGCACAACCTGCGGCTGGTTCGGCGGCAAGGTGACGCGGCGCGGGCTGAAAGCGATCATGTCGAGCGCGGCGCGCTCGGCGGCCGTCACATCCTCTTCGGCGATCTCGTCGAGCCCGCCCTCGGCGGTCATCCGTTTGATCTCGAGGCTGATGCGATAGGTCGCGGGTTCGCTGCCGATGTTGTTTAGTACCACTTCGGTCCCGCGCGATCCGTCGAGGATCACGCGCGTCGGCGCGACGAGCAGGTCGCCCGCCGCCAGCGCGGGCAATGCCGCGGTGCCAAGCGCAGCCGCGGTGAACAGGCCAAAGGCCTTCAAAAAGCGAAGCATTGGATACGATCCCCACAATCGTCCGGGAGTCGGCCCCACACCGTCCCGATGGTCGCGTCCTGCCTGCGCCTACATGGTTGATATTTTGCTAACCACCGTAGCGCCCTGCACAAAAAAGGGGTCGCCAGATCCATGCCCGGCGACCCCATTTTAACCGCTGGCGGATCTCGGCCCGCCAGGCCCCCCAAACCTTATTGGTAGTTTGCGGTCACATTGAACGTACCCGAATAGTCGCCCGAAGCCTGATTAGCCCCGACACTCAGCGTGCCGCCAACTTGGAAGCTGCCGCCGGTGGTGCCCAGCGTGATGTTCGGCGACGAATAGGTCAGCGTCGACGACATCGTGCCGCCAAGCGAACCGTTGAGAGTGACGCTCGAATCGCCGCCGACCAGCACCACGGCGCCGTTGGTGCCCTGGACGTTATAGCTGCCAGCGGTTGTCGTTCCCGTGCAGGTCAGACCCGCGCCGCAGGTCGCAGCACCAGCGGTCGACACCGCGACGGTCGAGGCGGTCGCGCCGCTGATGATCGTCGCATATTGCAGGTCGCTGGTCTTGGTGAGCGTGATCTGGCGCAAGATCTTGGCCGTCGCCGTACCCGTGGCCGACGCTGCATGCGCCGCCGAGGCGTTCATGGCGAGGGCAGCAATCGCGGCGCCCGCGAGGGCGCGCTTCATTCCAAAGTAGCGCATATGATTTGGTCCCTTGATTCTCGAAATTGGAAGTCGAAATTCGAATGGATATCCCACCCCATTCGCCGACCTCTTTACGAGGCGACCTGTTCAGGCTTTCCCAGCAAGCTTGGTTAACAGCGCAACAAGGATTGACCCGCGTTACGCAACATAACCGAGCTAAATCAGGGCTTTAGCGCCTTAAAAATCGGGTCGCGGGGACCGCGCTTCCTTCGTAACGGCCCGGACTGGCACAAATCAGGCGGCACCGGGCAGGAATCGCGCGCGCCCCGAAACGGCGCAAATCAGATCGATTCGCCCGACAACCGTTGGCAGATCATATCGAGCTGGTCGAGCGATGCGAATTTCAGCGTCAACGCGCCCTTGCCCTCGCCGGCATATTGTATCGCGACACCGATTCCGAGCAGTTCGGACAGGTGCCGCTCAACCGCAACGATATCGGGATCGCGCCCGCCGTCGGCGCTCTTATATTCGAGCGTCGCCTTGCGCGGCGCATCGCCGCCCTTGCCCGCGCGCACCAGCGCCTCCACGGTGCGGACCGACAGCCCTTCCTTTGCGACGCGGCGCGCGATCGCCTCGGCGTCGGCGGCGCCGATCAGCGCGCGCGCATGGCCCATCGCGAGCGACCCGTCGCCGACCAGCGTTTGCACGCTCGCGGGCAGGTCGAGCAGGCGCATCAGATTCGCGACGTGGCTGCGCGACTTGCCGACCAGCTTCGCCAGCGCTTCCTGATTATGCCCGAAATCCTCGATCAGGCGGCGATAGGCGCTCGCCTCTTCGATCGCATTGAGGTCCTGGCGTTGGATATTCTCGACCAGCGCAATCTCATAGGTCGCGGCATCGTCGAGCTCGCGCACGAGTGCGGGAATCTGGTGCAGCCCCGCACGCTGCGCCGCGCGCCATCGCCGTTCGCCCGCAACGAGCTGAAACCCCTCGCCATCGGGCGCGCGGCGGACGATGATCGGCTGCAGCAATCCGCGCAGCCCGATCGAATCGGCAAGCTCGGCAATCGCATTTTCGTCGAAATGGCGACGCGGCTGCCCCGGCAGCGGGCGAATCGCCCCGACGGGGACATGCTGCACCGCATCGCCCGTTACCGGCGTGGTCTTCGCGGCGCTGCCCGGGGTCGCGAGTACCGGTGCCTCGACCGCGACATCGCCGAACAGGGCATTGAGCCCGCGGCCCAAGCCCGATGGGCGCTTGCGCGCTGGCGTTGATTCCGATCCAGTTTCGTCTTTGTTATCAGACATTTATGCAGCCTTGCGGACGTTGGGAAGCCGGTCGATCAATTCGCGCGCGAGCGCGATATAGGCCGCCGATCCGGCGCAGCGATGATCGTAGATCAGCGCGGGCAGCCCATGGCTCGGCGCTTCGGACAAGCGAACGTTGCGCGGAATCACCGTTTCGAACACGACCGGGCCGAGCACCTCGCGCACATCGTCTGACACCTGATCGGTCAGCCGGTTGCGGCGGTCGAACATCGTCAGCGCGACCCCCAGGATCGACAATTTCTGGTTGAAGCGCTCGCGCACGCGCTCGACCGTAGTGAGCAGCTGGCTCAGCCCCTCGAGCGCAAAAAATTCGCATTGCAGCGGCACGATCAGCGATTCAGCCGCGATCAGCGCGTTGAGCGTCAGCATGCCGAGCGACGGCGGACAGTCGATCAGGCAGATATCCCATTGCCCTGCCTCGGCTCCCGACAGTGCCTGTTGCAGGCGATGCAGGCGGTCCTGAAATTCGATCAGCTCGATCTCGGCCCCCGACAGGTCGACCGTCGCGGTGACGATGTCGAGCCGTGGCACTGCAGTCGGAATCGCGCACTCCGCGAGCGTCGCGTCGCCGCGCAGCAGCTCATAGCTCGAAAATTCGCGTTGCGACTGCTTGATTCCGAGGCCCGTTGACGCATTGCCCTGCGGATCAAGGTCGATGATCAGCGTGCGCCAGCCCGTTGCCGCGAGCGCGGTGGCCAGATTGATCGCCGTCGTCGTCTTGCCGACCCCGCCTTTCTGGTTCGCCACGGCAATGCGGATCATCGCTTTCCTCGCTGTTTTGCCGCGATTTTTCCGGAGCCAACCAAAATCTGGCTCTCGACGTCCGTACGGCTCTGTTCCACGTGGAACATTCTCTGCCATGGCTGGGGCAGCAAAGCCAGTTCCTTAACCGCGTTTCGGCCCTTTGGCAGCAGCCAGCGCGTCGATTCGGTGGAAAAACGCGCGGATAAGTCGAGCAGCTTGTCGAGCGGCGCAAACGCACGCGCGCTGATCGTTGATGTAGGCCGCGTTTCGATCCGCTCCAAAGGCGCTTCGACAACCTCGACATTTGCTAGCCCCAGCTCCGCAGCGGCGTTCCGCAAGAAGTCGCAGCGACGCTTCCGCGATTCGATGAGTAAGATGGGGCGCGCGCTCAATATGGCGATAATGAGCCCCGGCAACCCCGCGCCGCTTCCAAGATCGATCCAGAGACCGTCACCGCCGCGCGTGTCGAATGACAACAGTTGCGCACTGTCTGCGATATGCCGGACCCATATCGTTGGGATCGTCGATGACGCGATCAGATTCTGCTGCGTGCTTTCGGCGATCAATAGATCTGCGAAGCGCTCGAGCTGTTTCCATTGCACGGCGGTCGGCGCAAAGGACTCGCCGATCCAGGCCCGTGCGGCGTCTTCGCTATCAAGCAGTTCAACCGACATGTGTGCGCCCTCTGTTTTCAAACACCGATCGGCTCATGCCGCGCGCCGCCGGCGGCTATGCACCATGATCGCGGTCAGCGCCGCGGGTGTCACCCCCACGATCCGCGCCGCCTGCCCCAGCGTCTCGGGATGCGCCTTCGTCAGCCGCTCGACCATCTCGCGCGACAGCCCGCCGATCGCGCCATAATCGAGCGCGGGGTCGAGCATGATCGCCTCATTCGCTGCCAACGAACGCAGCTCGGCATCCTGCCGCGCGATATAGGGCGCATAATGCGCGTCCTCGGCGATCTCCGACAGGATTGTCGGATCGATCGCATCGAGTTCGGGCGCGAGTATGACAAGCCGGGCCATCCTCATATCGGGATAGCGCAGGAGGTCGATCCGCTTGCGCCCGATACCGTCGCCCGGAAGCGCCAGCCCGACCGCGGCATAATCGGCGGTCGCGACCGGCGCATCGAGCAAGGCGTCGGCGCGCGCGCGTTCGGCCTGCCGCGCGGCGAACAGAGCGGCGGTCGCGGGCCGCACCAACCCCAGCGCGATTCCCTTCGGCGTCAGCCGCGTCGCGGCATTATCGGCGCGCAGCCGCAACCGATATTCGGCGCGCGCGGTGAGCATGCGATAGGGCTCGGTCACCCCCTGCAGCACGAGGTCGTCGACCATGACGCCGATATAGGATTCGGACCGATCGAGGATCAGCGGATCGCGACCCTGCACGGCCAGCGCGGCATTCGCGCCGGCGACGAGCCCCTGCGCCGCTGCCTCTTCGTAGCCGGTCGTGCCGTTGATCTGCCCCGCACAGTAGAGCCCCGGCATCACGCGCACTTGCAATTTCCGGTCGAGCGCGCGCGGATCGATATGATCATATTCGACCGCATAGCCCGGCACGACCATCTCGACGGCCTCAAGTCCCTCCATCGTGCGCAGCATCGCGAGCTGTACGTCGGCGGGCAGCGAGGTCGAAATCCCGTTCGGATAAACAAGAAACGAATCGAGCCCCTCGGGTTCGAGAAACACCTGATGCCCGTCGCGGTCGGCGAAGCGGTGAATCTTGTCCTCGATCGACGGGCAATAGCGCGGTCCCGCCGCGCCGATCGCGCCGGTGAACAGCGGCGAGCGATCGAGATTCGCCGCAATGATCGCGTGGCTTTCGGCGTTGGTGCGCGTGATCGCGCAAAAAATCTGCGGCACCGTCCGTTCGCTGTTCCACGTGGAACAGGTCCAGCGCGCGCCTTCCGCGCTGTCCGAGGGCTGCTCCTCAAGCCGCGCCCAGTCGATCGTCCGCCCGTCGAGCCGCGGCGGCGTGCCTGTCTTGAGCCGCGCCATCGGCAGGTCGGCCGCGCGTAACTGTTCGGCGAGCCGGTGTGCGCCAGCCTCGCCGATGCGCCCACCCTCCATCCGCTCTTCACCGCGGAAGAGCCGGCCGCCGAGGAATGTCCCCGTTGCAAGCACGATCGCACGCGCACTCAGAACCAAACCGTCGGCCAGATCGAGCCCTTCGACGCATCCATCCTCCGACAGCCGCAGCGCGGCCGCCTCGCCCGCCACGACGGTGATGCCGTCCTCTGCCGCGAGCAAGTGCTGGATCGCCGCGCGATAGAGTTTGCGATCGGCCTGGATGCGTGGCCCCTGCACCGCCGCACCCTTCGACGCGTTGAGCATGCGATAATGGATCGCCGCGCTGTCGGCGGCGCGCGCCATCCAGCCGTCGAGCGCATCGACCTCGCGCATCAAATGGCCCTTGCCGAGTCCGCCGATCGCCGGATTGCACGACATCGTCCCGATCAGCGCGGGGTCGAAACTGACGAGCGCGACGCGCGCGCCGAGCCGCGACGAGGCGGCCGCGGCTTCGGTTCCGGCGTGGCCACCGCCGACGACGATGACATCGAAAATTTCTCTATTCTGCATGATTGGTGCGGCCTTTACCGCAAAGCGCGCGTCGAATCCACCGCGCTGCTTGCCTTTCGATGTTTCACGTGGAACATCATTTCCCGATGCAGAAACGCCCGAACAGTGTGTCGAGCATCTCCTCGACACCTGCGCGCCCGGTGATCCGGTCGAGCGCCGTCGCGGCGAGCCTGAGTCGCTCGGCGAGCAAGATTAAATCACTCGCCTCGCGCGATCCTGCCTCGATCGTCAGCCAGTCGCGCGCTTCGGCGAGCGCTGCGCGCTGGCGCTGGCGCAGCGCGGCTTCGCCTTCGCGCGGTAATAAGGTGTGCGCCATGTCGACGATATAGCGGTGAAGCTTGTCCATCCCCTCGCCCGTCGCCGCCGACAAGATCAGATCGCAATGCGCCGCCGCGGCCTCCGCCGCCGCATCGCCCGACCAGCGATCGGCCTGCGCGGCGATTGTGATGCAGCGAGGATGCGCTGGCGCCTCCTTCGGCGGGCCGAGCCACAACAGGATGTCCGCGCCCTCGACCGCCGTCCGCGCGCGATCGATCCCGATCGCCTCGATTTCGTCGGCACCCTCGCCGCGAATCCCCGCGGTATCCGAAAAGCGCATCGCGATCCCGTCGAGCGCGAGTGACGTCTCGATAACATCGCGCGTCGTCCCCGCCACCGGCGACACGATCGCCAGCTCGCGCCGCGCCAAGGCATTGATCAAGGTAGATTTTCCGGCGTTCGGCGGCCCCGCGATCACCACCGAAAGCCCCTCGGCGATCACCTCCGCCGCCGGCCGCGCCAGCCATTCGTCCAGCTCGCCCGAAAGTGCGCCCATCCCAGAAATCAGACGCCGCGCGACGGCGTCGCCAACTTCGACATCATCTTCATCGGCAAAATTCAGCTCGGCCTCGGCCCCCGCCATCAGCGTAAGCAACCGATCCTGCCAAGCCGCCACGGCACGCGACACATGCCCGCTCGCCATGCCGAGCGCTTGCACCCGCTGGCTCTCGGTTTCCGCCGCAAGCAGGTCGGCGAGCCCTTCGGCCTCCGCGAGGTCGATCCGTCCATTGTCGAACGCGCGCCGTGTAAACTCCCCGGCGACCGCGGGCCGCAGACCCGGCATCGCACCCAGCGCCGCGGCGACCGCCGCGACCACCGCGCGCCCGCCGTGCAGGTGCAGTTCGGCGAGATCTTCGCCGGTCGCCGTCGCAGGACCCGGAAACCATAGGATCAACGCGCGGTCGAGCGGTGCTCCATCAGCGCTCTTCAACTCCGCCAGCGAGGCTTGCCGCGGCGCCGGCAACCGCCCCGCGAGCGCTTTCAGCGCCGCCCCAGCCGCCGGCCCGCTGATGCGCACGACGCCGATCGCCGCCGGCGGCATCCCGCTCGACAACGCAAAAATCGTATCGCTTACAAGGGCTTGGATCAGCTCTTGCGCCCCTTGGCGGACTTGTCGTCATCGTCCTTGTCGGTCGATTTCGGTGCCCCGCCCATCAATCCGCCGCCGAACTGGCCCAGCAGCGACTGGACGAGCTCAAGCCCGCTGCCGCCCATCGGCACCCATGTTTTCACCATCGACTGGACCATATCGGGGGTGATGCCCTTCGCCATCAGCTCCTTGACGCGGTCGAGGTAGATGTCGTGCAACGGCTCGAGGTCGGGAAGGCCGAACAGGCGCCGCGCCTCTTCGGGGGTGCAATCGATCTCGATATTGAACTTCATTGCCTGTCTCCGCCCCGAAATACCGGTAAGCCGCTTGAGCCACGCCCGCAGCACCGCTAGCTTCGCGCTTTCACCGCAAAGAAGCAAGAGTCAGGAGAGCTCCCCAATGTCCGCGACGAACACCACCATCCCCGCGCTCGACAGCGAGGGCGAGATCCCCGCCTATGTCGCGCGCCCCGACGCCGACAGTTCGCGCGCGATCATCGTCATCCCCGAAATTTTCGGCGTCAACGAAGGCATCCGGCAGAAGTGCGACGACTGGGCGGCCGAAGGCTATCTCGCGATCGCTCCCGACATCTTCTGGCGTTTCGCGCCGGGCGTCGAACTCAACCCCGATGTCGAGGCCGAACTGCAGGAAGCCTTCGGCTATTTCGGCCAATATGATGCTGACGACGGGGTGAAGGATATCGAGGCGGCGATCCGCTGGCTCCACGCCCAGGGCGCGAGCAAGGTCGGCGCGGTCGGATTCTGCCTCGGCGGCCGCCTCGCCTATATGACCGCGGCGCGCACCGATATCGACGCGTCGGTCGGCTATTATGGCGTCATGATCGACCAGATGCTGAACGAAAGCCATGCGATCGCCCATCCGCTGATGCTCCACATCCCGACCGAGGATCATCTCGTCGACCATGACGCGCAAAAGAAGATCCACGAAGGGCTGGGGTCCCATCCCAAGGTCACGCTCCACGATTATCCGGGGCTCGACCACGGCTTTGCCGCGGCGATGGGCAACCGCCGTAACGAAGACGGTGCGCAGCTCGCCGACGGCCGCACGCGCGCCTTCTTCGCCGAGCATCTCGCATGACCGCGCATCCCGGTCTCGCCGCATGGCATGCCTATATGGCGGGCGGCGGCGACCCGCAGGCGCTTCGTGACCTGCTCGCCGAGGATGCGGTGTTCCATTCGCCCGTCGTCCACACACCACAGGCCGGCCGCGACAAGGTCTTCGCCTATCTCCACGCCGCGAGCCACGTCCTCGGCGGCGACGATTTCCGCTATCTGCGCGAGATCGTCGACGGCGATCAGGCGGTGCTCGAATTCCAGAGCAGTCTCGACGGCATCCAGATCAACGGCGTCGACATCATCTGCTGGAATGATGACGGAAAGATAAGCGATTTCAAAGTGATGGTTCGCCCGCTCAAAGCGATTAACAAGGTCTGGGAGAAAATGGGCGAGATGCTCGCGGCGCAGGCCCCAAGCTAGATCAGCATCAGTTCGGCGAGCTCGCGATAGAGTTCGGGCGGTAGCGCGCCGACCCCGCTTTGATCGTCGACGCCCTTTGGCGCATCGTCGTCGGCCAGGTAACGCCAGCCCTGATGCGCACGCTTTGGCTGCGGATGCACGCGCTCGAGATCGGCGACGCACACGATGTCGACGCGCCCGTCGCTGCGATCGTCGAAGCGCAGGATTTCAACGCGCGCAACGAGCGTATGTTTCACGATGAAATGGAGCTTGCCGCCGACCAGCTCGTCGGCGCGCTTGGGCCGGAACCGCGTCGCGAAACGGATCTCACCGCCTGCGGCATAGTTTGCGATCCGCGCCTCCAGCGCCGGATAGTCGGCGCAGCCGACGGCAACGCGGGTCATGTGAAGCGGGGACATGACCTAGAGATGGGAACGAACAAGAAAAAAAGCCAGCCCGCGAAGGGCTGGCTTTTCCTTTTTTTAGCCGAACAAGGTCCCGATCCCGACGCTGGGGTCGACCCAGCCTTCGTAGATCATCTTGACCGCGACATAGACGATCACCGCGAGGCCGAAATAGGCGATCCAGCGGTAGCGCTCGATATATTTGGCGATGATGTTCGCCGCGAGGCCCATCAGGGCGACGGCAAAAATCAAACCGACGATCATGATACCCGGATGTTCGCGCGCCGCACCGGCGACCGCGAGCACATTGTCGAGGCTCATCGACACGTCGGCAACAGCGACCGCCCAGGCGGCGCCGGCAAAGCTCTTTGCTGGCTTCAGCCCCGAATGTTCGTCGCCCTCAATTTCGGGCGAACCATGCGACTGGCCGGTGTGACGCAGCTCGCGCCACATTTTCCATGCCACCCACGCGAGCAGCAGACCGCCGATGAAGATCAGCCCGACGATCCCCATCAATTGCTGAACGACGAGCGCGAAAGCGATCCGCAGCACCAGCGCGGCGAGCACGCCGATCAGGATGACCTTCTTGCGCTGATCGGCGGGAAGCCCGGCTGCCAGCGCGCCAACGACGATCGCATTGTCGCCCGCGAGGACGAGGTCGATCATCAGCACCTGCAGGAACGCGGCCAAAGCTGCCGGCTCGGTGATGTTGGAGAAATCCTTGACGATCGCTTCCCACATACCCGCGGGTCCACCAAATCCGGCGGCATGCGCGCCGGCCTGGGTCAAAATTTCCAAAATCACAGCGGCTCTCCGAAATAGCTGACCTCTGGCATAGGGTCATAAAAGTGATGCAGCAACGCCCGCCATTGCTGGTAGCGGTCCGATTGCCGGAAGCCGTCACGATGATCCTCGACCGACCTCCACTTCACTAAAAGCAGATAAGCCTGTCCGGTTGCTGTCGGGCGACGAATTTCGAGCGAAAGGAAACCCGGAGACGCGGTGATCAGCGGTCGCGCTTCGACGACGGCCGCCTCGAAATCGGCTTCGCTGCCCGCACGGACGTGCAGCAACGCATGTTCGATCACGGCCATCGCGGCGGCTTACTGGTTCATGCTGTCGAAGAAATCTTCGTTGGTCTTCGAATCCTTGATCTTGTCGAGCAGGAATTCCATCGCGTCGATCGTGCCCATCTGCATGAGGATACGGCGCAGTACCCACATTTTCGACAGCTTGTCCTTTTCGACGAGCAATTCTTCCTTGCGGGTGCCCGACTTGCCGACGTCGAGCGACGGGAAGATACGCTTGTCGGCGACCTTGCGGTCGAGCACGATTTCCGAGTTACCCGTGCCCTTGAATTCTTCGAAGATGACTTCGTCCATGCGGCTGCCGGTATCGATCAGCGCGGTCGCGATGATCGACAGCGAACCGCCTTCCTCGATGTTGCGCGCGGCGCCGAAGAAGCGCTTGGGGCGCTGCAGCGCGTTGGCGTCGACACCGCCGGTCAGCACCTTGCCCGAGCTCGGGACGACGGTGTTGTAGGCGCGGCCGAGGCGCGTGATCGAGTCGAGCAGGATGACGACATCCTTCTTGTGCTCGACGAGGCGCTTCGCCTTTTCGATCACCATTTCGGCGACCTGGACGTGGCGCGTCGCGGGTTCGTCGAAGGTCGAGGAGACGACCTCGCCGTTCACGCTGCGCTGCATGTCGGTGACTTCCTCGGGACGTTCGTCGACGAGGAGGACGATGAGATAGACCTCGGGGTGATTGTCGGTGATCGCCTTGGCGATATTCTGCAGCAGCACCGTCTTACCCGTGCGCGGCGGCGCGACGATCAGCGCGCGCTGGCCCTTGCCCTGCGGGCTGACGAGGTCGATCACACGTGCCGACTTGTCCTTGACCGTCGGGTCGATCGTGTCGAGCGACAGCTTCTGGTTCGGATAGAGCGGCGTGAGATTGTCGAAATTAACGCGGTGGCGCACGACATCGGGATCGTCGAAATTGACGCTGATCAGCTTGGTCAGCGCGAAATAGCGCTCGCCGTCGCGCGGAGCGCGAATCTCGCCCTCGACGGTGTCGCCGGTGCGCAGGCCATATTTGCGGACCTGGTTCGGCGAGACATAGATGTCGTCGGGACCGGCGAGATAATTGGCTTCGGACGAGCGCAGGAAACCGAACGAGTCCGGGAGGACCTCGATCGTGCCCGATCCGATGATTTCCTCGCCCTCTTCGGCGAGTTCTTTCAGGATCGAGAACATCAGGTCCTGCTTGCGCAGTGTCGAGGCACCCTCGACCCCCAGTTCCTCAGCCATTTCGACAAGCTGGGCGGGGGCTTTGGTTTTAAGTTCTTTAAGATGCATGGATGGATTCCAGGATAGGTTTTGGGAGAAAAATACAGTCGATTTCGATGCACCGCTGGGGTGCCTATCCGGCCGTGGGACGACCGTTAAAGATAGCTTCGGCGCGAGGAAGCGCCGCCCGCACGGAGCGGGGTTGACCGGCCCCTATAACCGGGCCGGGTTCAAGTCAATCGGGCAGCGGTGATCGGGCCTTGCTTTCGGCCGATCCCGATCAAATTTCCATCGTCATTGCGGACTTGATCCGGGGTCCGGAGAGGGGCGTTCAAGGGCGAACGACGACGAGGATGACGATGATCGCCGCGGCAACGCCAGGAACTTCGTTGATCATCCGCAGCCGCTTTTCGGAGAGCGGACGCTCGCCGCGCGCGAGTTTCTTCGCATAGCCGATCATCCAGCCATGATAGCCCGACAGCGCCAGCACGAGCAGGAATTTGGCGATGAACCAGCCCTCGTGCCAATAATCGCCGTTGAACGCGAGCATCAGCCCGAAGATCCAGACGATGATCAACGCGGGGTTCAAGATGATCCGCCGCAGCCGGTCTTCGCGCTCGATCCACTTTCTGTCCTCGTCGGACCCGACCGGACATTGATGGTGATACACGAAAAAGCGCGGCATCATGAACAGGCCGGCCATCAGGAAAATCACGAAAATGATATGCGCCGCTTTGACCCAAAGCATCGTCGCCCCCAGAAAACCTGTCAGTTCCATATTTTATCCGCCGCGAACGCGTCTGATCAGATGTTCGACATGGGTGATCGGCGTGTCGGGCACAATCCCATGACCGAGATTGAAGATATGGGGACGCGACGGGAAGGCCGCAAGGATGCGGTCGATTGCGGTATCGAGCGCCTCGCCGCCCGCAACGAGCGCGAGCGGATCGAGATTGCCCTGCACCGGCAGATGCGCCGGCAAGATGGCGTCGGCCCAAAGCGGATCGACCGTCTCGTCGAGCCCGATCGCATCGACCCCCGTCTCGTCGGCATAGGCGCGAAGCTTGCCGCCCGCTCCCTTTGGAAAGCCGATGACCGGTGTATCGGGATGCAGCGCTTTCAGCCGGCGCACGATTTCGGCGTTGGGCGCGACCACCCAGCGTTCGAACTGCGCCGGCGACAGGCTTCCTGCCCAGCTGTCGAACAATTGCACCGCGTCGACGCCATTTTCGATCTGGCCCGAAAGATAGGTGACGGTCAGATCGACGATCGCATCGATGATTGTCTGGAATATCTCTGGATCGCCGAACGCGAGGCGCCGGGCAGCCGACTGATCCTTCGACCCCTGCCCCGCCACCATATAGGTGGCGACCGTCCACGGGCTTCCTGCAAAGCCAAGGAAGGTCGTTTCGGGCGGGAGCGAGGCCGCGACGCGCGCGACGGTAGCGTAAACGGGATCGAGGCGCTGGTGGGCGGTCTCGAGCGACGCCAGCGCGCTATCGACGAGCGGCGGGGCAAGCCGCGGTCCCTCGCCCGCCTCGAACCACAGATGCTGGCCGAGCGCATGCGGAATGACGAGGATGTCGGAGAAGAGGATCGAGCCGTCGAAACCGAAGCGGCGGATCGGCTGCAACGTCACTTCGGCCGCGGCCTCGGGATCATAGCAAAGCTCGAGGAACCCCCCCTTGGTTTCCCTGAGGGCGCGATATTCGGGCAAATAGCGTCCGGCCTGGCGCATCAGCCAGAGCGACGGGCGCTCTTGCCGCACCCCGCGCAGCGTTGCGAGCAGCTTCTTCGGTGACGCCTTCACGCGGGCCCTCTTTCTCTTCTCAATATAATCTTAAATGAAATTGTGGTGGTTTGTTGGTCGGCGGACAAGCGCGGCTTTAGGCCGGGGCGTCCTTTTTGCCAACAACTTGACTCCACCACCACCACCGCCTGCCGCAGAGTCGCCTCTCGCTTCTCCCGCTATTCACAGCCTGTGGATAAGATTCATCCATTGTGGATAAGCGGTGGAGCGGAATCGACACGGCCGGGGATGAATCGCGCGTCCCGAATTCATCCCTGCGCTTATGCCAAAACTTATCCACAGGGCACCAGATTGCTTCGCGGCTTGCCTTTTTCGGCAGTTTCCCGCCATGGTGCCGCGATGGGCCGGCTCCACTTACATCTCATATCCGACTCCACGGGCGAGACACTCGAAAATATCGCCAAGGCGGCGATCGCGCAGTTCGATGATGTCGAGGTCGTGCGCCATTTCTGGCCGATGGTGCGGTCGGAATCGCATCTCGACCGGATCATGGCCGAGGTGCAGGCAAGCCCGGGGATGATCCTCTTCACGCTGGTCAATGGCGAGCTGCGCGTCAGTCTCGAACGCCGCGCGGGCGCGCTTAACCTGCCGACCGTCGCGGCGCTCGATGCGGTGACCGACGCGCTGTCGCGGATGCTGGGACAGGAAGCGAAAGCGCGACCCGGCCGCCAGCATGTCCTCGACGCCGCCTATTTTGCGCGCGTCGAAGCCATTCAATTTACCGTCGCGCACGACGACGGCATCGGCTGGGAAAATTGGGAACAGGCCGACATCGTGCTTGCGGGCGTGTCGCGCACGTCGAAAACCCCGACGAGCATCTATCTCGCGAACCGCGGTTTCAAGACCGCGAACATCCCGATCGTCCCCGAATCGCCGCCGCCGAACGCGCTGTTCACCTTGAAGCGCCCGATGATCGTCGGGCTCACCACGGGGCTCGACCGACTCGTGCAGGTCCGCCGCAACCGCCTCCTTTCGTTGAACCAGCCGCCCGAGACGAGTTATGTCGATGACGAGCGCGTCAAGGCCGAACTCGCCTACGCGCGGCGCATGTTCGCCGACAATGGCTGGCCGGTGATCGACGTCACGCGCCGCTCGATCGAGGAAACCGCCGCCGCGGTGATCAAGCTCGTCGAAGACCGCAGCGCATGACCCTCCTCCTCGCCTCGCAAAGCAGCGGCCGCGCCGCGATGCTTCGCGCCGCCGGGCTCACCTTCGAAACGAGCGCGGCGCATATCGACGAGGAAGCGCTCACTGCCTCGCTGCTCGACGCTGGCCAGACCCCGCGCAACATCGCCGATGCGCTCGCCGAGGCAAAGGCGGTCAAAATCTCGTCGCGGCTTCCGGGAGTGACGGTGCTCGGCGCTGACTCGACGCTGGCACTCGACGACGGATCGATGCTCGCGAAACCCGAAAGCCCCGAGGATGCCGCCGATCATCTCCGCCGCATGGCGGGTACGCGTCACCGCCTGTTCAGCGCCGCGGTCGCCGCGCGCGACGGCGTGCCCATATGGCGCGCGATCGGCGAGGCGAAACTGTGGATGCGCCCCTTGTCCGAAGCCTTCATCGCCGACTATGTCGCGCGCGAATGGGACAGCATTCGCTGGACCGTCGGCTGTTACGAAATCGAAGGAGCAGGCGTGCAATTGTTCGAAAAGGTCGAGGGCGATCCCTGGACGATCATCGGCATGCCGATGCTCCCCCTGATGGCGTGGCTGCGCACCACCGGATTGGCCGCATCATGAGCAAACCCTATGCCGAAGTGATCGGCGATCCGATCGCCCAGTCGAAATCGCCGCTGATTCATAATTTCTGGCTCAAGGCGCTTGGCATTCCCGGCGATTACCGGCGGTTCCATGTACCGGCTGATGAGCTTCCGGACTATATCGCCGGTGCTTGCGCCGACGCCGATTGGCGCGGTTGCAACGTGACTATGCCACACAAGCAAGCGATCATGGATCTCGTCGATGACCCCGGCGATATCCGTGGCACCATCGGCGCGATGAACACGATCGTCCGCCAGCCCGACGGATCTGTTATCGGCACCAACACCGATGCCGCAGGCTTCTATTCGCCGCTAGCCGAACTCGATCTCGAAGGCGCACCGGTCGCCGTTGTCGGCGCCGGCGGCGCGGCGCGCGCGGTGCTGTTCGCGCTCGCCCGCGCCCATGTCGGCCCCGTGACGATCCTCAACCGCAGCCCGCTGAAAGCGATGGGCCTGCTCGCGACCTTCGGCCTTAAGGGCGATGTCGTCGCGCTCGACGCCCAGCTGCCGCCGGTCTCGCTGCTCGTCAATTCGAGCAGCCTCGGCATGAAGGGCCAGCCGCCGCTCGATCTCGACCTGTCGCCGCTCGCCGACGACGCGATCGTCTATGACCTCGTCTATTCGCCGCTTCAGACCGGGCTGCTCAAGGCCGCCGAGGCGCGCGGGCTCGATACCGTCGACGGGCTCGACATGCTGATCGGCCAGGCCGCGCTCGCCTTCGAGCTGTTCTTCGGCGCGACCCCGCCCGAAGGCCGCGATGAGGAGCTGCGCGCGCTGCTCACGGCATGACGCATCACAAGCGCCTCGGCTCGCGGCTCCGCCGTCCCTTCATCCTCGGCCTCACCGGATCGATCGGGATGGGCAAGTCGACCGCGGCGATGATGTTCGAACGCGAAGGCGTGCCCGTGTTCGACGCCGACGCCGAGGTCCACCGGCTGCAAGGCCCCGGCGGCGCGCTCGTCGCCGCGATCGAGGCGCGCTTTCCCGGCACCACCGGCCCGAACGGGGTCGACCGGCAGAAACTCGGCGCGCTTGTGCTCGGCGACACCCACGAACTTGCCGCGCTCGAGGCGATCGTTCACCCCGCGGTCGGCAGGGCGCAGAAACGCTTTCTCGCCAGAAACCGCGCGCGCGACGTTGTCGTTCTCGACATTCCCTTGCTCTTCGAAAAGGGCGGCTGGCGAAAGGTCGGGGCGATCGCCGTCGTCTCGGCGCCGGCATGGATGCAGCGCAAGCGCGTAATGCGCCGCCCGGGCATGACCGCGGCGAAGCTCAAGGCGATCCGCCGGCTGCAGGTCCCCGACCGCGTCAAGCGGGCGCGCGCCGATTTCATCATCGAAACGGGCCGCCCGAAAAGCGAGACGCACCGCCAGATAAGATTCATCGCCTCTTGTTTCCACGCCCGATAGGGTCCAGATTAAAACCTCGATGCGCGAGATTATTTTCGATACCGAAACCACGGGTTTCGATCCCAGGAGCGGGGACAGGCTGGTCGAAATCGGGTGCGTCGAGCTGGTCGACCGCCGCGAAACCGGCGTTACCTTTCACGCCTATTTCAATCCCGAACGCGACATGCCCGCCGCTGCGGAAGCGGTCCACGGCCTGTCGATCCAGTTCCTGTCGGACAAGCCCTTGTTCGCGACTCGTGTCGACGAGCTGATCGAGTTTCTGGGCGACGCGCCGCTCGTCGCGCATAACGCCGCCTTCGACTTCGGTTTCGTCAACGCCGAGCTCGCGCGGGCCGGCCGCCCCGCCCTCGACATGGCGCGGATGTGCTGCACCGTGCAGATGGCGCGCAAGCTCCACCCGGGCGCGAAGCACAGCCTCGACGCGCTCTGCACGCGCTACGGCATCGACCGCAGCCACCGCGTCAAGCATGGCGCGCTGCTCGACGCCGAACTGCTCGCGCATCTCTATATCGAAATGACCGGTGGTCGGCAGATCGGCCTTGGCCTCGCGGCTTCGGCCGGCTCGTCGGCCAGGATCGAGATTTCGACCCCCGCCGCATCGCGCGGCCCCGACCGCCCCTTTCGCGAACCCCGTCCCCATATGGCATCGGCCGCCGAACTCGCGCGCCATGCCGAATTTGTCGCAGGGCTGAACCAGCCGCTGTGGCTCGATACGGTGTGATGACCTTTCCCTAAATCATCGCGCCGGCCAAGAAGGAGAAGAAAAATGGAAATCCGCGTCTCTGGCCACCAGATCGAAACCGGCGAAGCGCTTCAGGCGCATGTGTCGGACCGGATGAACGCGATTGCCGACAAATATTTCTCGCGCGCAATCGGGGCGCACGCGACCTTCGGGAAGGGGCCGCACGATAGTTTCCAGTGCGACATCGTCGCGCATGTGATGCAGGGGCTGGTGCTGAAAGGGCACGGCCAGGCGCAGGATGCGCATGTCGCATTCGAGGGCGCCGCCGAGCGTATCGAAAAACAGCTCAGGCGCTATATGCGGCGATTGAAGGACCACAACAACGGCGTGGCCGCGCCGTCGCCGACGGTCGACGAGATCGAGGACAACGCGGGCTACACCGTGTTCGACGCCGGCAATGACGAAGATGCGGGCGATGCGCCCGCGATCATCGCCGAAACGCGCGTCGATATTCCGAGCAGCAGCGTGTCCGACGCGGTGATGATGCTCGACCTTCGCAACACCAACGCGCTGCTCTTCGTCAATAGCAAGACCGGCTCGCATAATATGGTCTATCGTCGTGATGACGGGACGATCGGCTGGGTCGAGCCACGATAGGGCTGGATTTTCTCCGCCATCCGGCTTAAGGGCCGCGCCCAACGATGCCCGAAGCCGGGATGGCGGGGGGCCTGCCACGACAGATCCGCGATCGCTTGCCAGCTTCAAGTTTCTGGCGGCGGCCGGCGTTTTACAAGATTTGACCAGAGCAATGAATCTTTCTTCCCTTCTCTATCCGGCGACCGTGCGCGCGCATGTGCAGCTCGATTCGAAAAAGGCGCTCTTCCCCTTCGTGGGCGATCTCGCGAGCCGTTCGCTCGGCCTCGATGCCGGCGAAGTCAGCGAAGCTTTGCTCGAACGCGAGCGCCTCGGCTCGACCGGTTTCGGGCGCGGGATCGCGCTTCCGCATGCGAAGATGGCCGACCTTGGCGGTGTGCGCGGCCTGTTCCTGCAGCTGGCGCGTCCGATCGACTTTACCGCGGTCGACGGCCTGCCCGTCGACCTGCTGTTCATCCTGCTCTCGCCGCTCGATGCCGGCGCCGATCATCTGAAGGCGCTCGCGGGCGTGTCGCGTATGCTGCGCAACGAGGCGATCGCCGAACGGCTGCGCGGTGCGAAAAATGACGAAGCGCTCTATGCGATGCTCGCCGACACCGAAACGCGTGACGCGGCGTAACGCCGCGCCGCGAGTCATCCTGTGACGCGGCTGAAAAGCCGCTTTCTCGTCGATCTGCTGCTGCGCCGGACCGAAGCGGCGGGCGGCTTTGCGACCGTACTTGCCAAAGGCGACGACACATCGGGAATCATTCTCGTTCAATGTACCGAACGGGGGCGACCAGGACCGCTGCTCGAGCGGCGTTTTTCGGCGCAAGGCCACTATATCTGGGAGGCGGTCGGTTCAAACGACCCAAAAGATAGTGAATCGCGCGCAAATTATCAGGAGCGGCGGCGAAAGGCCGATCCCGACTTGTGGTTAATTGAACTGGATATCGCAGATGCGCCACAACTCGTCGCGGAGTGGGCTGCGTTAACTTGACTCTGTTGCGGTGCACAATAAGTGCCGCCCATTCGATAACGCGTAGGTCGTTCCGTGGGATACGTCGCCTTGGTGATGCCCCGATAAAACGGTTTGGACACGCAGTCGGACGATGACCGCAGGCGGCGATATTGGACCTATAGTCCCCCGCCTGTTTTGAGAGGTTCGGTTCATCGGCCGCACTTTTGACGGACAATATGAGTCGCATTCTGAACGTAGCCGGCATGGCTGCCGTCGGCATGACTGCCGCCTCCATGCTGCTTTTGGCGGAACCGGGCTTTGCAAGCGATCTTGCGGCCGACGCCAATATCCCCACGATCATCCTGCCGGGCGCCGACGCGCCGGTCGTGGCTGAGAAGGCGGATCTGTCGACCGCGGCCGAAGCGCCGGTCGAAGACAACACCAAGACCGATGAAGAACCCGCCACCGAGCCGAAGCCGGCCCAGGTGACCGCCGATTCGCTCGCCGAACTCGTCGCCGCGACGCCCAAACCTGCCAACATCGATCCCGAACTGCGCTGCCTCGCCGGTGCGGTCTATTTCGAATCGCGCGGCGAATCGCTTCCGGGCCAGCTCGCGGTCGCGCACGTCGTGATCAACCGCGCCCAATCGGGCCGCTTCCCCAAGAGCCTCTGCGGCGTCGTCCACCAGAAGAGCCAGTTCAGCTTCGTGCGCGGCGGCCGGATGCCCGCGGTGCGCAATGCGGCGCAGTGGAGCAACGCCGTGGCGATCGCGCAGATCGCCCGCGACGGCAGCTGGAAGAACCACGCCCCGGGCGCGCTCTTCTTTCACGCGCGCTATGTCTCGCCGGGCTGGCGCAAGACGCGCATCGCGCAGATCGACAACCACATCTTCTATCGTTGATCGGATGGGCGCGGTGTAGATCGCGCCCTCCCTTTTATCGTCACCCCGGACTTGATCCGGGGTCCAGCTGCGCCACTTCGATGGATGCGGGGTCAAGCCCGGCATGACGAAGCGATAGACCGTTCATTGCCAAGCCATATTTGCTGGCGCATGGTGCAGCGATGACGCGTCAAATTTCCGTAGCCCTGCTCGCTGCAGCGGCGCTCGCTCTCGGTGGCTGCGCCACCGCGGTTCCCCCGGTCGAAGTCACGCGCTTCCACGCCAGCGCGCCTGGGAACTGGGTACCAGGTACGCGCTATACCGTCGACACCGCGCCGCTTGGCAACGCCGGGGCGATGATCGACGCGCCCTCGCTCGAATGGAACAGCTACCGCACCGCGGTCGAACAGCAATTGCAGCGGCAGGGACTCGTCGCGGCGCCGGACGGCGCCCGCGCCCCCTTGAAGGTGCGGATCGGTTTCGAACGCATGAACCGCGAAGGCGTCGGCAGGCGTTCACCGGTCTCGGTCGGTGTCGGCGGTTCGACGGGCAGCTACGGGTCGGGCGTCGGACTCGGTATCGGTCTCAACCTCGGCGGCGGTCCGAAACGGATGGCCGATCTCCAGCTCGCGGTGCGCGTTGACGATGCCGCGAGCGGTCAGGCCGTGTGGGAAGGCCGCGCAGTGACCGCAGTCCCTTTAAAGGCGCCCGCCAGCCAGCCCAGCCTCGCCGCGGCGAAATTGGCCGAAGCCCTATTCAAGGACTTCCCCGGGGAATCGGGACGCACTATCAGCGTCAAATGACAATCAGCATCAACGCCGCTTTCGACAGCGGCAATATCGTCGTGGAAAATGTCGACGGCACGTCGGCGCGCCTTTCGATTCGCAAGGATCGCGAATCGGACTTTTTCCAGTGGTTCCATTTCCGCGTGGCATGCGCGGTCGGCGACGCGCTCGACCTCGCGATCACGGGGCTCGGCGAATCGGCCTACCCCGACGGCTGGCCGGGCTATGCGGCGTGCGCGAGCACCGATCGCGAAACCTGGTTCCGCCTCGATACAAATTATGATGCCGGCACGCTGACGATCCAGCACACCGCCGAAAGCCCGATCCTCTATATCGCCTATTTCGCGCCCTATTCGATGGAACGGCACCACGACCTCGTCGCCCAGATCGCCGAATGTGAAGGCGTCACCTACCGCTGTCTCGGCACCAGCCTCGAAGGCCAGCCGATCGACTGCCTCGAAATGGGCACCGGCGACACGCAGGTCTGGCTCTATGCCCGCCAGCATCCGGGGGAGAGCATGGCCGAATGGTGGATGGAAGGCGCGCTCGAAAAGCTCATCGATCCTGCCGATCCGCACGCGCGCTCGCTGCGGAACAAATGCCGCTTCCACATCGTCCCGAACATGAATCCCGACGGCTCGTGCCGCGGCCACCTGCGCACCAATTTCGCGGGCGTGAACCTCAACCGCGAATGGGACAATCCGACCGCCGAACGCAGCCCCGAAGTGCTCGCCGTCCGCAATGCGATGGACGCGACGGGTGTCGACTGGGCGATGGACGTCCATGGCGACGAAGCGATCCCCGCGGTCTTCCTCGCGGGCTTCGAGGGCATCCCGTCGCTCAAGCCCGAACAGACCGAAAAATATAAGGCGTTCGAAACCGCCCTCGCCGCGAACACGCCCGATTTCCAGGTCGACCTCGGTTATGCCGAAACCGCGCCGGGGCAGGCAAATCTGTCGATGTCGACGACGCAGCTCGCCGAACGTTTCGGCGCGGTGTCGATGACGCTCGAAATGCCGTTCAAGGACAATCGCGACCTCCCCGACCCCGTCGCCGGCTGGTCGCCCGAACGCTCGAAGCTGCTCGCGCGCGCGTGCCTCGCGACGCTGGACCAGCTTCTCTGATGTCCAGGGCGGGCGCCTGGCGGATCGTCGAGGACGATTTGTCGGGCGCCGCCATCCGCGCGCTGCTCGAGCAACATTTCGCGGGCATGCTCGCGAATTCGCCGGCCGGAAGCTGTCACTTCCTCGATTTCGACGGGCTGCGCGCCGACGGCGTGACCTTCTGGTCGATCCACCGAGACGACGAACTCGCGGGCTGCGGCGCATTGAAGATGCTCGATGCCAAGCATGGCGAGATCAAGTCGATGCGCACCGCCGAATCCTTTCTGCGGCAGGGCGTCGCCGCGCACATGCTCGATCATATCATCGACGCGGCGCGGGCCCGCGGCCTCAAGCGCCTCAGCCTCGAAACCGGATCGAGCGGCGCCTTCGAACCCGCGATCGCGCTGTATCAGCGCTATGGTTTTACCGAGTGCGCGCCCTTCGCCGATTACCAGCCCGACCCGTTCAGCCGTTTCATGACGCGCGTGCTCTAGACACGAAAACGGGGCCCGGAAGGGACTCCGGACCCCGCAAAATTCGATCAAGCCAGTCGGCGCGCCTTACGCGGCCTTCTTGTCCGCATCGAACAGCGTCGGCTGCGTGCCGCCGATCGCGATCTTGTGCGGCTTCATCGCCTCGGGCACTTCGCGGACCAGGTCGATCGCGAGCAGGCCGTCCGACAGGTCGGCGCGTTCGACCCGCACGAAGTCAGCGAGCTGGAAGCGGCGCTCGAACGCGCGCGTCGCGATGCCGCTATAGAGCAATTGCCGCGCCTCGCCGTCGGCCACCGGCGCCTTGCGGCCGCTGACGGTCAGCATATTCTGCTGCGCGGTGATGTCGATCTCGTCGGACTTGAAACCGGCGACCGCGACGGTGATGCGGAAATGGTCGTCGGCGACCTTTTCGATGTCGAAGGGCGGATAATTTTCGGCGCCCGAACCGCCCGTTTCGAGGAAATCGAACAGGCGGTCGAAACCGACGGTCGAACGGCGATAGGGGGTCCAGTCGAAGCTGTTACGCATGGATCTTTCTTCCTTTTACAAAGCGAAGTCAGGGACCGCGGCGGCCGCCGCGATCGCCACCCGGCCCCGTGTCGGCGGCCGGATGACGCCAATCTGGTAGCCAGCGAAACCATTTCAAGAGGGCGGTTGGCGTTCCTTGAAAACCCGCGCTAAAGGGCGGCGTCTCTCTCCATCCGAAGGATCCGAAATGCCCCAGCTCATCCTCATCCGTCACGGCCAGTCGCAGTGGAATCTCGAAAACCGCTTCACCGGCTGGTGGGATGTCGATGTCACCGAAAAGGGCGTCGCCGAAGCGGTCGCCGCGGGCGAATTGATGAAGGCGAAGGGCATCGCGCCCGATACCTGCTTTACCTCGGTCCAGTCGCGCGCGATCAAGACGCTGAACCTCGCGCTCGAGGCGATGGGCCGGCTCTGGCTTCCCGTCACCAAGGACTGGCGCCTCAACGAACGCCATTATGGCGGCCTCACCGGGCTCGACAAGGCCGAGACCGCGGCGAAGCATGGCGACGACCAGGTCAAGATCTGGCGCCGCAGCTTCGACATTCCGCCGCCGCCGCTCGAAGCCGGCTCGCCGTGGGACCTGTCGACCGACCCGCGCTACGCCGGCATCGCCATCCCGTCGGCCGAAAGCCTCAAGGACACGATCGAGCGCGTGCTGCCCTATTATGAAGCGGCGATCGTCCCCCAACTCGCCGCGGGCAAGACGGTGCTGATCTCGGCGCACGGCAACAGCCTGCGGGCACTCGTCAAGCATCTCTCGGGCATTTCGGACGCCGACATCACCGGCCTCGAAATCCCGACCGGCCAGCCGATTGTCTATGAACTCAATGATGATCTGAGCGCAAGCGAGCGCTATTACCTCAGCGAGCGGTAAGACCGTGTACCCCGGCGAAAGCCGGGGCCCATACGGTGGCTACGGACCCCGACTTTCGTCGGGGCACACGGTGCTGCGATCGGATGCCTACAGCGTCCCCGTCACCGTCAGCTGGAAAAACCGCCCGAACTTGCGCAGCCTTTGCTCGCTGAACGCCACCGGTCCATCGCGCCGGTCGGCGAACACCGTCCGGTTGAAGCCGTCCTTCATCCCCGCGAGGTTGCGGTACGACAGCTTCACCGTGAAGCCCGCGACATCCTTATGCTCGATGAAGGCGGTGACGAACGGCCCGTCGGTCGATTCATGCTCGATCGCCCCGAGCCGCAAATTCGGACTGTAGCGCTCGTCGAAATAGCCTGCGCCCCACGCGAGGTTCGTCCCCGGCACGTCATGGCGCAGGCTCAGATCGACGACATATTCCTGCCCCTCGCTCTGGTCGCGCCACAGCCCCGTGAGCGGATCGCGCACGCGGTTGCGGCGCCAGGTGACGTCGCTGTTGATCCGCGCGCCCTTCCACCCCAGCCGGTCGAGCAGCAAGGTCGCCTTCGAACTGATGCGATAGAGATGCGCGGGCGGCAAATTGCCGCGTCCTTCGGTGGTCGGCGACAGCGGCACCTGGTCGACCAGATCCTCGGCATAGGCATAGGCAAAGGCGACCGACGCATTGCCCCACGCCCCCATATCCTGCACGAATTCCAGCTCGCTGCGATTGACGATCGGCGGCACGAGCAGCCCGTTGCCACCATTGCCCTGCCCGTTCGCCACATCGACCGAGCTCGCGAAATCGAAAAAGTCGAGCTGGTCGACGCGCCGCTGGAGGAACCAGTTGATCGTCGTCTTGCCGCCAACCTTCCACGCCAGCGCGACCTTGCCCTTGGGCCGGACGAAGCGGCGCGTCAGCCCGCCCGGACCCGACGAGGTCAGCTCGCTATATTCGGCGCCCAGGTTGACCTGTGCGGTCAGGTTCGATGCGAGCGAGCGCCCCCAGGTCAGCGACGCCTCGCCGCGCTTTTCCTCGACCTTCGTCCGTTCGCCGCCAAAGACGACGGGCCGGAAGCTGCCGTCGGCCTGCAGCACCGCAAATTCGGAATCGACGTCGAGCGTGTTGTACGCGCCCTCGAGCGCGACCTGCCAGTCGGTGCCGCCGCCGGTGCGCCAGCTATATTCGCCGCGCAGGATCGACTCGCCCTCGTCGGCGGTCTGCTTGAACCGCTCGCCCGTCCGCCCGCCGATTTCGCGATCGACGATGAAACTGTCGACGAACGGGCTGTGCTCGAAGCGGTAGAGGGTGATCAGCTTCAGCCGCCCCTTGCCCAGCCCCAGCTCATAATCGCCGCCGATGTCGAAATTATGCTCGTCTTCGGTGAAGCGGAACGCCTCGCGCACCGTGCCGGCGCCGGGCTGAACCGACGTCCCGTCCACCCGCTCGTCGAGGTTGACCAGCTGACCGCCCAGATTGAAATTCCATTTGTTTCCGTTCGCAGTGGTCCGCGCGAGCGCCACCGACAGGCGCGGCTGGTCGGCATTATAGCGGCCGAACTCGTCGCGCACGAACAACAGCTCGCCATTGCCGTCGAACCGCTGTTCGGGGCCCCAATGCCCCTGACGCCGCGCCTCGTTCTTCAGGCTCAGCGTCACATTTGTGCCGCCGAGCTTGCCCGTCGTCGAAATTTCGCCGTTCAGCCAGTTCTTGTCGAGCCGCGGGCGCCATTCGGGTTGCCAGCGGATCGTCGTCTTATACCCGTCGCTCCCCGCGCCCGCGACGAGCACGACATTGGCGACCTGCCCGGTCAGCCCCGGGACGTTCAGTCCGGCGCCGTCGACGATGTCGATATAGGCGACCTCGGCGGCGGTGATGCGCGCGAGCGCGGTGCGCGCATCGGTCGATTTGTTCGCGATGCGCTCGCCATTGATCAGCACATTCTCGGTCGCCGCGCCCAGCCCGCGTTCGCCGCCGTTGGTGCCGGTGACGATCAGGAAGCCCGGCACCTTCTCGACCATATCGAGCGCGGTGCGCGGCGCAAAGCGCGTGAAGTCTGCGGGCGTATAGCGTTCGGCGCCATTCACCGGAACGGGGATTGCGGGCGGTGCGTCGCCGGTGGGTTCCTGCGCCGCGGCGGGCGCGCCCGACAGCAAAGCCAATAGGACCAGCGATGACCCGTGAAAAACGGCCGACATAATTCCCCCTCGCGGCCGCTATCGAAACAGAAGGCCTCCCCAATCGCGAATAATTCGCAATAATTATCTTGTTATATGATGTCTACCAACGGGCAGCAGCGCTCGACGAGCGTCGGTTACGGCGCCCGATTCTGTGCCTTCGGCCTTACGATTCAATCGCGCAGCAGCTCGTTGATTCCGGTCTTCGCACGCGTTTTCGCGTCGACGCGCTTGACGATCACCGCGCAATAGAGCGACGGCCCCGGCGACCCGTCGGGCAGCGGCTTGCCCGGCATCGCGCCTGGCACGACGACCGAATAGGCGGGGACTTCGCCGATGAAGACTTCGCCCGTCGCGCGGTCGACGATCTTGGTCGATGCGCCCAGATAGACGCCCATCGACAGCACCGCGCCCTCGCGCACGATCACACCCTCGGCGACCTCGGCGCGCGCGCCGATGAAGGCACCGTCCTCGATCACCACCGGTCCCGCCTGCAACGGCTCGAGCACGCCGCCGATCCCCGCGCCGCCCGACAGATGGACGTTCGCGCCGATCTGTGCGCAGCTGCCGACGGTGGCCCAGGCGTCGACCATCGATCCCTCGCCGACATAGGCGCCGATGTTGACGAAGCTCGGCATCAGCACCGCGCCCTTGCTGATATAGGCGCCGCGGCGGACGATCGAACCGGGGACGGCGCGGAAACCCGCGTCGCGAAAGCGATTCTCGCCCCAGCCGGCGAATTTCGACGGCACCTTGTCCCACCAGCGCGCGCCGCCGGGGCCGCCTTCGATCAGCTCCATATCGTTGAGGCGGAATGACAGCAGCACCGCCTTCTTCAGCCACTGGTTGACCTGCCAGGCCCCGCCGGCATCCCGCTCGGCGACGCGATAGCTGCCGTCGTCGAGCCCGGCGAGCGCGGTCTCGACCGCCTCGCGCACCGCGCCCGTCGTCGTCAGCCCCAGCGTGTCACGGTCATCCCATGCGGCTTCGATCGTCGATTGCAGGTCGGTGGTCATGAAATTCCCCATGGTAAAGGCAGATTGTCGAGCCAGTCGGCGATGTCGTTGACGTGGAAATCGACCTGATCCGGCAGGTGGCCCCGATGACCGCTTTCGCTGCCATTGTCCAGCCAGACGGTCGTCATGCCGAGCGCTTTGGCGGGCGTCAGATTGCGCGCCATATCTTCGACGAAGACGCTCTTCGCCGGGTCGACTTTCAGATGCGAAATCATCATCGCATAGGCCGCTGCGTCGGGCTTCGGCGTATAGCGCGTGACGCGGATATCGCAGATGCCGTCGAACAGGTCGGCGATCCCGCGCGCGTGCAGCACGCGCGCCGCATAATCGGCATCGGCGTTGGTGAAGATCAGCTTGCGCCCCGGCAGACGCTCCAGCCCGGCGCGCAGCCGCGCATCGACCGTCAGCCGGTCGAGCGCGATGTCGTGGACGTCGACCAGAAAATCCTCAGGATCGACGCCGTGGTGGCGCATCAGCCCGGCCATCGTCGTGCCATGGTCGTGGAAATATTGCTTTTGCACCCGCCGCGCCTCGGCTGCATCGACGTCCAGCAGCCGCATGATGAAGGCGCCCATGCGTTCGTCGATCAGGTCGAACAGCTTCGCCGACGGCGCATAGAGCGTGTTGTCGAGATCGAAGATCCAGCTGTCGATATGGTCGAGCGGGGCGGGCATGATGCCCGGCCGCATAATGGCTGGGGTGCGCGGGGGCAAGGCCGGCAAAAGTTCCTTCTCATCGCTTCGCGACAGGGAGGACCGGAACCCTCAATTAACCGCATGATGCTACCCCCACCCCCTCCGCTGCGCTAAAAGGCGGATATCAGGGCAAAGGGGAACGGCGATGGCCGATGCGGACCGACGCAACAGCATCCGACGGGTGGCTGGGCGGCCTTTGCCTCTTGTGCTCGGTATCGTGGCGCTCTCGCTTGCGGCATGTGGTGGTGGTGGCGCACGCCCCTCGCCGACTCCTGCGCCGCCACCTGCCCCCGCACCGACGCCAACCCCGACTCCCACGCCCACACCGCCGCCGACAGGCAATTTCAACACCGCCGAGACGCGCATGTCCGACGGGGTCAATTTCCACGGCGCGATCACCGCCTATCAGGCGGGCGCGACGGGGCAGAATATCCTCGCGGGCGTCATCGACGACGGGATCGATCAGGACAGCCCCGAATTCGCCGGGCGCATTTCGTCGCAATCGATCGACCTCGCCGGATCGCGCGGCATCAATGGCGAGGGGACGCACGGCACGAACGTCGCGCAGCTGTTGCTCGGCGGCAAGAATGACGCCGGCACCTTCGGCATCGCCTTCAATGCCAACCTGCTCGTGCTGCGCGCCGACCGGCCGGGTAGTTGCGCGACCGAGGATCCCGCCAACGACGAAAGCGGCTGCCGCTTCCCCGAAACTGCGATCGCGGCGGGGCTCGACCGTGCGGTCGGCGCGGGCGCGCGCGTCGTCAACATCTCGCTCGGCGGCGAAGACCCGCCCGGTGCGACCTTGCGCGCCGCGGTCTCGCGCGCGACCGCGGCGGGAATCATCGTCATCGTCTCGGCGGGGAATGAAGGCGATACGACCGCGAACGGCAACGATCCGAACAACCCCGAACGCTTCGCGCAGGGGCTTCGCGATGCCGGCGGGGGGCTCGTCATCATCGCCGGATCGGTCAATGAAAATGGCGCTATCTCGGGTTTCAGCAACCGCGCCGGCGGCTATGCCGGCTCCTACCTGAGCGCGCTCGGCGAGGGTGTGTGCTGCGCCTATGAAAATGGCGCGCTCAAGACCGAGGGCAATTTCGTTTTCGTTTTGAACGGCACCAGCTTCGCGGCGCCGCAGGTTGCGGGCGCGGTTGCGCTGATCGCGCAAGCCTTTCCGAACCTGTCGAGCCAGCAGATCGTGCAATTGCTCTATCAATCGGCGCGCGACGCGGGTGCGACGGGCGACGATGCTGTGTACGGACAGGGCGTCCTCGACATTGCGCGCGCCTTCCAGCCGATGGGCGCCACATCGCTCGCGGGCACCTCGACCGCCGTCGCGCTCGGCGCGCCGCTCGGCGTGCTCGGAGGCCCGATGGGCGATGCGGGTGGCGCTGGCACGACAGGTCTCGTCACCGACGGCTTCGGCCGCGCCTTCAACGTCGACTTCGGCGGCTCGCTCGGCCAGCGGCGTCCCGATTTCAAGCTGTCGGGCGCGATCGGCGGGCTCGTCCGCCAGCAAAGCGCCGCAAGCCAGTCGCTCGCGCTTTCGCTCGTCACCGCCCCGGGCACGGGCGGTACCGACGCGCTTGCGGGCCTCTCCTTCCACGACGCCCAGCGCGCGCGCACCCTCGCCGCTTCGGTGATGACGCGCCTCGACGCGCGCACACGCATCGGCTTTGCCGCCGGGCGCGGCACCGGCGGCCTGCTCGCCGGCGAGCGCGGCGAGAGCAGCCATGCGATGCTGATCGGCGACGCCGCGCACGAGGGCCTTGGTTTCGCCGCAAGCTCTGGTATTGGCACGATAATCCGTCATAATATCATGAGTAATCAATATGTTAGTATCATATTGGAGAATGGCCGGGTTTCGGGCTCGCGCTGGCAGGACGACCCCCTGCTCCGCTACCGCTCGGGCCATGACGGCCGCTACCAGCGCATCGGCGCCGCATGGGACTCGCGATTCGGTTCTGTCCGCACCGCGCTCGGCGCAAGCTGGCTCCGCGAATCGGACAGTCTGCTCGGCGCCCGCCTCGGCCCGATGTTCGGTGCCGGCGGCGCCACCAGCCTCGTCGGCGACGCCAGCTTTATCCTCGATATGCGCGATGATTGGAAAGTTGCGGCCGCCTGGCGCCAGATGTGGACGCGCCCCGACCAGCATGGCCTGATCGCGGGCGGCGCGCTCTGGTCGACGGCCTTTTCGTTCGACGTCGCCAAGGTGAATCTGGTGCAGCCCGGGGACCGCGCGGCGCTCCGTTTCGCCCAGCCTTTGCGCGTCGCGCGCGGCGGCATCGACCTGATGCTCCCTGTTGCGCACGACTATACGACTGGCCGCACCGACTTCGGCCGCCGCACCTATAACCTCGCGCCCACCGGCCGCGAGCTGGTGGTCGAGGCAAGCTATGCGCTGTCGCTCTTCGGCGGCGAACTGATCGCGAACAGCTGGTGGCGGCAGGACCCCGGCCATATCGCCGCGATGCGCAACGACCAGGGCGCGGCGCTTCGCTTTACGATGGGCTTCTGATCGGCTTTAATGTTCCCCAAAGATCAAAACAGGGGATGCTAAAATGAAGCCGATTCAAATTCTTCCGCTCGCGCTCATCGGCGCGGCGCTCGCCACGCCGCTCGCCGCGCAGACGCCCGCGCGCACCGTCATCCACGCGGGGCAACTGCTCGCCGAACCCGGCAAGCCCGCGCGCGGCGCATCGACGATCATCGTCGAGGGTGGCAAGATACTGAGCATCACGGACGGTTATCAGCCCGCCGACCCCGGCGCGATGCTGATCGACCTCAAGGACAAATATGTCCTCCCCGGCCTGATCGACAGTCATGTCCATCTGACGAGCGACGCGGGCGGTATCGCGGGGCAGCTCGAAGAGGTGACGCTGAGCCCCGCCGCGCAGGCGTTCAATGCCGAGGCGAACGGAATGAAGACGCTGCGCGCGGGTTTCACCACCGTCCGCAACCTCGGCGACGGCGACGGCGCGACATTGGCCCTCCGCGACGCGATTGCGGCGGGCAAGGTGCAGGGACCGCGCATCGTCGATGCGGGCAACAGCATTTCGGGCAGCGCGGGGCATATGGACGGATCGCTCGGCTATCGCGACGAGCTCCGCCCCTTCTTTGCCGGCGCGGGTAACACGTGCAACGGCGCCGACGACTGCCGCCGCGCGGTGCGGCTGCAGATCGGGCGCGGCGCCGATGTGATCAAATTCGCTTCGACCGGCGGAGTGAACAGCCGCATCGGCGCGGGGCTCGGCAAACAGATGTTCGATGACGAGGCGAAGGCGATCGTCGACACCGCGCATCTGTTCGGCAAGAAGGTCGCGGTCCACGCGCATGGCGCCGACGGCATTCGCCTCGCCCTCGATGCCGGCGCCGATTCGATCGAGCATGGCACGATCCTCGACGAGGCGACAATCGCGACATGGGCGAAGTCGAAGGCCTATTATGTCCCGACGCTGTCGACCGTGAACGGATACAAGGAACGCATCGCCGCGAACGCCAACGCCTATGAACCCGACGTGCTGGCCAAGATCCAGTGGCGCATTTCGATCACCGGCAAGAGCCTCGAGCAGCTTGTCCCGCGTGGCGTACGCATCGCGTTCGGCACCGACGCCGGCGTGTCGAAGCACGGCCGTAACGGCGACGAGTTCGAACTGATGGTCCAGCATGGCATGAAGCCGGTCGAAGCGCTGAAGGCCGCGACGGTCAACGCCGCCGACCTGCTCGGCCTGTCCGATCAGATTGGCACGATCGCTCCGGGCAAGAGCGCCGACATCATCGCGGTGGCCAGCGATCCGCTCGCCGACGTGCGCGTGCTCAAGAAGGTCGATTTCGTGATGGCGCGCGGAACGGTCGTCGACTGATCAGAGCGCGCCGCGCAGCGCCAGCCAGCGATCGAGCTTCGCTGCGAAGCCGATCGTGTTGGCGGCGCTGCTCGACGGCAAATCGACGACGGTGATTCGATCGAGCGACGGAAGCTGCTTCCGCCCGATCGCCGCGGCCTTGCCGCCGTTGAACGCGATCATGCGTAGGTCGGGCACACCGGCGATCAGCGCCGCGAGATCGTGTGCCTCGGCTTCGCGGATTTGGCTGTCGCTGCTCATGTGCCGTTCGGCGCTGCGGATCACGTCCCACAGCCCGACCTTTGCCTCGCGGAGCGCGGCCAGCCTGTCGTTGTAGGGCATGTTCGCGAGCGGCCGGTCGACCACGTCGGCAAGCAGGCGCCAGAACTGGTTCGTCGGATGCGCATAATATTGCTGTTCGGCAAGCGAACGGACGCCCGGCAGACTCCCGAGAATTAGCAAGCGCGTGTCGGGCGCGACGTGAGGCGCGAAGCTGGCGTGGCGAATGGCGGGCATGGGCAACCCTAGCCGCCTCCGACCGGCGCAACAATATTGCCCGCCCCTTGACCAACGAGGGAATCTGGTCTAGGGGCCCGCTCGACCGAAAAGGGCAGTTTGCTGCCTCTTTCAGTTACAACAGCGCTTGAACATTGCTGGCGCGGATGGAGCCTCCGGAAGATCGTCGTGATCCGCCGGGGTCTTTTGCTGTTAACAGGTCGGCCGTTTTTCGCCATTTTTGGCGGGTTAGCGGCCGGAGCTTCGTCCACCGCAGTACAGTAACCGTTCGCTTTGATGGGCGGACATTTAAAGGTGAAGCATTCATGCCCACGATCAACCAGCTGGTCCGCAAGGGCCGGACTCCCCAGAAGGTGAAGTCCAAGGTCCCGGCGATGGACGCAAACCCGCAAAAGCGCGGCGTTTGCACCCGTGTCTACACGACGACCCCGAAAAAGCCGAACTCGGCGCTCCGTAAGGTTGCGAAGGTCCGCCTGACCAACCAGCGCGAAGTCATCACCTACATCCCCGGCGAAGGCCACAACCTCCAGGAACACAGCGTTGTGCTGATCCGCGGCGGTCGTGTCCGCGATCTTCCCGGTGTGCGTTACCACGTCCTGCGCGGCGTGCTCGATACGCAGGGCGTGAAGGACCGCAAGCAGAGCCGTTCGAAGTACGGCGCGAAGCGTCCGAAGTAAGGACCGCTTTTTCGGCTATTTGATCATCCCAGGCTGCCCTGGCGCCGGGATGCTGTTGTAAAAGGAATTACCTATGGCTCGTCGTCGTCGTCCTGAACGCCGCGAAATCCTGCCCGATCCCCGTTTCGGTGATACGGTGCTGTCGAAATTCATGAACAGCGTCATGCTGGACGGGAAAAAGTCCGTCGCCGAAAGCATCGTTTACGGTGCGCTCGAGTCGGTCGAAGCCCGTGCCAAGAAGGAACCCATTGGCGTGTTCCACGAAGCGCTGGCGAACATCCGCCCGAACATCGAAGTCCGCAGCCGCCGCGTCGGTGGTGCGACCTATCAGGTTCCGGTCGAAGTCCGTCCCGAACGCGCGCAGGCGCTCGCGATCCGCTGGCTGATCACCGCTGCGCGCAACCGCAGCGAAACCACGATGGCCGCACGCCTGTCGGGCGAACTGCTCGACGCGTCGAACAACCGTGGCAACGCCGTGAAGAAGCGTGAAGACACGCATCGCATGGCCGAAGCCAACCGCGCCTTCAGCCACTACCGCTGGTAAGCGCGCGCGGGATGCCCCGGGTCTCGCGATCCGGCGTCTCGCAATCGTAACAATCATTCCTATATCGGGGGCGGCCCCAAAGGCCGTCCCCCACATCCAAGGAAAAGACCATGGCACGCAGCCATCCGCTCGAAAATTATCGCAACTTTGGGATCATGGCGCACATCGACGCCGGCAAGACCACGACGACCGAGCGTATCCTTTACTACACCGGCAAGTCCTACAAGATCGGCGAAGTCCATGACGGCGCCGCCACGATGGACTGGATGGAGCAGGAGCAGGAACGCGGCATCACGATCACGTCCGCGGCGACCACTTGCTTGTGGAAGGCCGACGAAGGTCAGGGCCCCGAGCATCGCCTGAATATCATCGACACCCCCGGACACGTCGACTTCACGATCGAAGTCGAACGTTCGCTGCGCGTGCTCGACGGCGCGATCACCGCGTTTGACGGCGTTGCCGGCGTTGAGCCGCAGTCGGAAACCGTGTGGCGCCAGGCTGACAAGTATAAAGTCCCGCGCATGTGCTTCGTCAACAAGCTCGACCGCACCGGCGCCGACTTCTATTATTGCGTCCAGACGATCATCGATCGCCTCGGTGCGACCCCGGCCGTCCTCTATCTGCCCATCGGCGCCGAAGGCGACTTCAAGGGTCTCGTCGACCTCGTCAACGAGCGTGCGATCATCTGGAAGGACGAAAGCCTCGGCGCCGAATTCTTCTATGAGGAAATTCCCGCCGACCTCGCCGACAAGGCTGCCGAATATCGCGAAAAGCTCGTCGAGCTCGCCGTAGAACAGGACGACGACGCGATGGAAGCCTATCTCGAAGGCACCGTCCCCGACGTCGCCACGCTCAAGAAGCTGATCCGCAAGGGCACGCTGGCACAGGCGTTCGTTCCGGTCCTCTGCGGCTCGGCGTTCAAGAACAAGGGCGTCCAGACGCTGCTCGACGCGGTCGTCGACTATCTGCCTTCGCCGCTCGACATTCCCGACGTTCAGGGCCTGAAGCTCGACGGCGTGACCCCCGATTCGCGTCCGCCGGCCGACGAAGCGCCGCTGTCGCTGCTGGCGTTCAAGATCATGAACGACCCGTTCGTCGGCTCGCTCACCTTCGCCCGCATCTATTCGGGTACGCTCAACAAGGGCACGTACCTGAACTCGGTGAAGGACAAGAAGGAAAAGGTTGGCCGCATGTTGTTGATGCATGCGAACAGCCGCGAAGACATCGAAGAAGCCTATGCAGGCGACATCGTTGCACTCGCCGGCCTCAAGGAAACCACCACCGGGGACACGCTCTGCGCCACCAGCGCGCCGATCATCCTCGAGCGGATGGAATTCCCCGAGCCGGTCATCGAGCTGTCGGTGGAACCGAAGACCAAGGCCGACCAGGAACGTATGGGCATCGCGCTCAACCGCCTGGCTGCCGAGGATCCCTCGTTCCGCGTGTCGACCGACCATGAATCGGGCCAGACGATCATCAAGGGTATGGGCGAGCTTCACCTCGACATCCTCGTCGATCGCATGAAGCGCGAGTTCAAGGTCGAAGCGAACGTCGGCGCGCCGCAGGTGGCGTACCGCGAATCGCTCGCGAAGGCCGTCGACGTCGACTATACCCACAAGAAGCAGTCGGGCGGCTCGGGCCAGTTCGGCCGCGTCAAGGTTACCGTCGCTCCCGGCGAACGCGGCGCGGGCATCACCTTCCTCGACGAGATCAAGGGCGGTAACATTCCGCGCGAATATATCCCGTCGGTCGAAAAGGGCATGCGCGAGTCGGCCGAGAATGGTCACATGATCGGCTTCCCGATCATCGACTTCGAAATCAAGCTCACCGACGGCGCGTACCACGACGTCGACTCGTCGGCGCTGGCGTTCGAAATCGCAGGCCGTGCGGCCATGCGCGAAGTGGCGGCGAAGGCCGGCATCAAGCTGCTTGAGCCGGTGATGAAGGTCGAAGTCGTTACCCCTGAGGAATTCATGGGCGACGTGATCGGCGATCTCAACAGCCGCCGCGGGCAGATCCAGGGCACCGACAGCCGGGGCATCGCCCAGGTTGTCGAGGCGATCGTTCCGCTGGCGAACATGTTCGGCTACGTCAATCAGCTGCGCAGCTTCAGCCAGGGTCGCGCCAGCTATTCGATGCAATTCTCGCATTACGAAGAAGTGCCGACCAACGTCGCAGAAGAAGTGAAGGCCAAGATGGCCTGATGGGTCAAAGCCGCGCGGGCTTGCACCGCGCGGCAAGACCCTCTAAGGGCGGCGCCTGATTCAGCAGGCTCGTCCAGGACTGATCAACGCAAACATTGAACAAGAAGGTTATACCATCATGGCCAAGGCTAAATTTGAGCGGACGAAGCCGCACTGCAACATCGGCACCATCGGTCACGTCGACCATGGCAAGACCTCGCTGACCGCAGCGATCACCAAGGTGCTCGCCGAAACGACCGGCGGCACCGCCGTTGACTTCGCGAACATCGACAAGGCGCCCGAAGAGCGCGAGCGCGGCATCACCATTTCGACCGCACACGTCGAATATGAAACCGCCGACCGCCACTATGCCCACGTCGATTGCCCGGGCCACGCCGACTATGTGAAGAACATGATCACCGGTGCCGCCCAGATGGACGGCGCGATCCTCGTTGTGTCGGCCGCTGACGGCCCGATGCCGCAGACGAAGGAGCACATCCTGCTCGCGAAGCAGGTTGGCGTTCCGACCATGGTCGTCTTCCTCAACAAGGTCGACCAGCTGGACGATCCCGAGCTGCTCGAACTCGTCGAGCTCGAAATCCGCGAAGAACTTTCGAAGCGCGACTTCGACGGCGACAATATCCCGATCATCCCGGGTTCGGCTCTCGCCGCCCTCGAAGGTCGCGACGACGCCATCGGCAAGGAAGCTATCCTGAAGCTGATGGCTGCCGTCGACGCGTGGATCCCGCAGCCGGAACGTCCGCTCGACAAGCCCTTCCTGATGCCGATCGAAGACGTGTTCTCGATCTCGGGTCGCGGTACCGTCGTTACCGGCCGTATCGAAACCGGCATCGTCAAGGTTGGTGAAGAAGTCGAAATCGTCGGCATCAAGGACACCAAGAAGACCGTCGTCACCGGCGTCGAAATGTTCCGCAAGCTGCTCGACCAGGGCCAGGCTGGCGATAACGTCGGTGCGCTGATCCGCGGCGTCGGCCGTGAAGAAGTCGAGCGTGGCCAGGTTCTGGCGAAGCCCGGCTCGATCACGCCGCACACCGAGTTCACCTCGGAAGTGTACGTCCTGTCGAAGGACGAAGGCGGCCGTCACACGCCGTTCTTTGCGAACTATCGTCCGCAGTTCTACTTCCGCACCACCGACGTCACCGGCGAAGTCATTCTGCCCGCCGGCACCGAAATGGTCATGCCGGGCGACAACGTCCAGCTGTCGGTCAAGCTGATCGCTCCGATCGCCATGGACCCGGGTCTGCGCTTCGCAATTCGCGAAGGTGGCCGCACGGTCGGCGCAGGGGTTGTGGCCACGGTCACAAAGTAATATAGGGCCGCGAGCCGCGCGATTCGGAAGTGATTCGCGCGGCTCGTAGCTTAAAGAATTTTGATGGCCGATCCGGTTTCCCTGCGGAAATCGGAGCAGGCCATTTCGGCTCTTTCGCATCGTTAGACGGGATTCGACTGGAACAGTCATGGAAACGCAGAATATTCGCATTCGCCTGAAGGCCTTTGATCACCGCGTGCTCGATCAGGCCACCACCGACATTGCCGATACGGCACGTCGTACCGGAGCGCTTATTCGCGGCCCGATCCCGCTTCCGACGCGTATTGAAAAATTCACCGTGAACCGCGGCCCGCATGTCGACAAAAAGTCGCGCGAGCAGTTCGAGGTGCGTACCCACAAGCGGCTGCTCGACATCGTGCAGCCCACCCCGCAGACGGTCGACGCGCTGATGAAGCTCGACCTCGCCGCGGGCGTGAACGTAGAAATCAAGCTGGCTTAAGGTCAGCGAAGCCCCGGTGAAAACCGGGGTCTCTATCGGCAGGACACTTCGGTGACTGCATTGTCCGGCGCGATCCGGACCGACGATAGGGTGGATACCGCCGGATCTCTTCCTCGGAAGAAATATGGTCCGGGCTGCGTCCCCCGTCTCGCCGCTCTCCAGAGGGAGGGCGGCACCTCAGCCCGGACGGGGCGATGCATCGAAATTTTGGGCTGGGAGGGTTCTCGTCGGGGTTCGCCTTGATGGGGTCCCACACGCCGTGCGGAATGGTCCGCCCGGCCTCTGTTGAGGAGTATGATCATGCGGACTGGCGTGATCGCGAAGAAAATGGGGATGACCCGCCTGTTTCAGGACGACGGCCGCCACGTGCCCGTCACCGTCCTGAGCCTCGAAGGCTGTCAGGTCATTTCTGTGCGCGAACAAGAACGTGACGGCTATGTGGCCGTTCAACTCGGCGCCGGCTCGGCGAAGGCGAAGAATGTTGCGAAGCCGCAGCGTGGCGCTTTCGGCAAGGCCGAAGTCGAGCCCAAGGCGAAGATCGTCGAATTCCGCGTCGCCGACGACGCGACGCTCGACGTCGGCGCCGAACTGTCGGCCGACCATTTCGTCGCCGGCCAGATCGTCGACATCCAGGGCGTGACCCAGGGCAAGGGCTTTGCCGGTGCGATGAAGCGCTGGGGTTTCGGCGGTATGCGCGCTACCCACGGTGTTTCGATCAGCCACCGTGCGCATGGTTCGACCGGTAACCGCCAGGATCCAGGCCGCGTCTTCAAGAACAAGAAGATGGCCGGCCACATGGGCGCCCGCAACCGCACCCAGCAGAATCTCGAAATCGTCCGCACCGACGTCGAGCGCGGCCTTCTCTTCGTCAAGGGCTCGGTCCCTGGCTCGAAGGGCGGCTGGCTGATGGTCCGCGATGCGGTCAAGCTGCCGCGCCACCCTGAAGCTCCCTATCCGGCGGGCATCAAGAGCGCAGCTAACGCCAATCAAGAAGCCCCGGCTGATGCGCCTGTGGAAACCCCGGTTGAAGAAACCGTGGTCGACACTGCCACCACCGACGGCGCACAGGAGTCCTGATCATGAAGGTCAAGGTTCACACCATCGACGGCAAGGCCGGCGCGGACATCGATCTTAACGACGATGTGTTCGGCGTCGACCCGCGTGCCGACATCCTTCACCGTGTCGTCAGCTGGCAGCTCGAAAAGCGCCGTGGTCCGGCTCGCGCCGCCCGCGAACGCAGCGATGTGTCGCGCACCGGCAAGAAGTTCGGTCGCCAGAAGGGCGGCGGTACGGCTCGTCACGGCGATCGCGCAGCTCCGATCTTCATCGGCGGCGGCAAGGCGCATGGCCCGCGTGCCCGCACCTTCGGCCACTCGCTGAACAAGAAGATCCGCACGCTCGGCCTGAAAATGGCGCTGAGCGACAAGGCGAAGGGCGGCAAGATCCTCGTTCTCGACACGCTCGAGCTCAAGGACGCCAAGACCAAAGCGCTCGCCGGCCAGCTCGGCAAGCTCGAACTCGGCAATCGCGCACTCTTCATCGATGGTGATGCAGTGCACGAAAGCTTCGCCATGGCGTCGGCCAACCTCATCGGCATCAACGCGATGCCGGCCGCGGGTGCCAACGTCTATGACATTTTGCGCGCCGATACGCTGGTCCTGACCCGCGCCGGCCTCGAAAAGCTGGAGGCACGCTTCAATGGCTAAGGCAAAAACAGTCGACGCGCGTCACTATGACGTGATCCTCGCTCCGGTGATCACCGAAAAGTCGACGCTGCTCAGCGAAAATGACGCCGTGGTGTTCAAGGTTGCGAACGACGCAACCAAGCCCGCGATCAAGGCCGCCGTCGAGGCGCTGTTCGATGTCAAGGTTCTCAGCGTCAACACGCTGATCACCAAGGGCAAGACCAAGCGCTGGAAGGGCAAGCCCTACACCCGCAGCGACGTGAAGAAGGCGATCGTTCGCCTGGCCGAAGGCCAGACGATCGACGTCACGACCGGCGTCTGATTGTAGGAAAAGGCAGAGAAAATGGCACTTAAATCCTATAATCCGACCAGCCCCGCGCAGCGCGGCCTGATCCTCGTCGACAAGTCGTCGCTGTGGAAGGGCAAGCCCGTCAAGGCGCTGACCGAAGGCAAGAACAAGACCGGTGGCCGCAACAACAAGGGTCATGTGACCTCGCGCGGTATCGCCGGTGGCCACAAGCAGAAGTACCGCTTCATCGACTTCAAGCGTCGCAAGTGGGACATGCCGGCTACTGTCGAGCGTCTGGAATATGACCCCAACCGCACGGCGTTCATCGCACTCGTCAAGTATGAAGACGGTGAGCAGACCTATATCCTCGCGCCGCAGCGTCTGGCCGTTGGCGACACCGTCGTCGCCGGCAAGAAGACCGACGTGAAGCCGGGCAATGCGATGGAATTGTCGCAGATGCCGGTCGGCACGATCGTCCATAATATCGAGATGAAGCCGGGCAAGGGTGGCCAGATCGCCCGTTCGGCGGGCACCTATGCACAGGTCGTCGGTCGTGACCGCGGTCTCGTCATCGTGCGTCTCGGTTCGGGCGAGCAGCGTTACATTCGCGGCGAGTGCATGGGCACGGTCGGTGCGGTGTCGAACCCCGACAACCAGAACACCAACCTGGGCAAGGCCGGCCGCAATCGCTGGCTCGGCAAGCGCCCGCTGACGCGCGGTGTTGCAAAGAACCCGGTCGATCACCCGCATGGCGGCGGCGAAGGCCGTACCTCGGGCGGCCGTCACCCGGTTACCCCGTGGGGCAAGCCGACGAAGGGTGCGCGTACGCGCCACAACAAGTCGACCGACAAGATGATCATCCGGTCGCGTCACGCGAAGAAGAAGAGGTAAGCCATGGCTCGCTCGGTCTGGAAGGGTCCTTTCGTGGACCTCCATCTGCTCAAGAAAGCCGAAACGGCCCAGGACGGCGGCAGCAATGCCCCGATCAAGACCTGGTCGCGTCGGTCCACCATCCTGCCGCAGTTCGTGGGGCTGACCTTCAACGTCTACAACGGCCGCAAGTTCGTGCCGGTGTCGGTCAACGAAGATATGGTCGGCATGAAGCTGGGTGAATTTGCGCCGACGCGCTTCTTCCCCGGTCACGCTGCCGACAAGAAGGGCAAACGCTAATGGGCAAGGAAAAGTCCCCCCGCCGCGTTGCGGATAACGAGGCACTCTCGGTCGGCACGCAGATTCGCGGTTCGGCTCAGAAGCTGAACCTCGTTGCCGCGCTGATCCGCGGCCGCAAGGTCGAAGACGCGATGAACATCCTCACCTTCTCGAAGAAGGCGATGGCTGTCGACGTGCGCAAGGTTCTCGCCAGCGCCGTCGCCAACGCGGAAAACAACCACAACCTCGACGTTGATGCGCTCGTCATCAAGGAAGCGAGCGTGGGCAAGTCGATCTCGATGAAGCGCTGGCACGCACGTGGCCGCGGCAAGTCGACCCGGATCGTCAAGCCGTTCAGCCGCATCCGCATTGTCGTGCGCGAACAGGAAGAAGAGGCGTAAGATGGGCCAGAAGAGCAATCCGATCGGCCTGCGCCTGCAGGTCAACCGCACCTGGGACAGCCGCTGGTTCGCCGAAGGCCAGGACTATGGCCGCATGCTGGTCGAGGATCTGAAGATCCGCCAGTATGTGTTCAAGAACCTGCCGCAGGCCGCGATCTCGAAGGTCGTGATCGAACGTCCGGCCAAGCTGTGCCGCGTTTCGATCTATGCCGCCCGTCCGGGCGTCATCATCGGCAAGAAGGGCGCGGACATCGAAAAGCTGCGCAAGAAGCTCGGTGAACTGACGGGCAGCGACGTGTCGCTGAACATCGTCGAAATCCGCAAGCCCGAAGTCGACGCCAAGCTCGTCGGCCAGGGCATTGCCGACCAGCTCGAACGCCGCGTCGCGTTCCGTCGCGCGATGAAGCGCGCGGTTCAGTCGGCGATGCGTCTGGGCGCCGAAGGCATCCGCATCAACTGCGCCGGCCGTCTCGGCGGCGCGGAAATCGCACGTACCGAATGGTATCGCGAGGGCCGGGTGCCGCTTCACACGCTGCGCGCCAACGTCGACTACGCCGAATCGACCGCTCACACCGCCTATGGCGTGTGCGGGATCAAGGTGTGGATCTTCAAGGGCGAGATTCTCGGCCACGACCCGATGGCGACCGACCGTCTGATGCTCGATGCACAGACGACCGGCGTCCGTCCGGCTCGTGAAGATCGCCGCTAAGGACTGCTGACATGCTGCAACCGAAAAAAACCAAGTTCCGCAAGGCTTTCAAGGGCCGCATCCATGGCAATGCCAAGGGCGGAACCAGCCTGAACTTCGGCTCCTACGGGCTGAAGGCGATGGAACCCGAGCGCATCACCGCACGCCAGATCGAAGCGGCTCGCCGTGCGATCAGCCGCGCGATCAAGCGTCAGGGCCGTTTGTGGATCCGTATCTTCCCCGACGTCCCCGTGTCGTCGAAGCCTGCCGAAGTCCGTATGGGTAAGGGCAAGGGTTCGCCGGAATTCTGGGCCGCTCGCGTGAAGCCGGGTCGCATCCTGTTCGAACTCGACGGCGTCCCCGGCCCCGTGGCCGCGCTAGCGTTCGAACGCGCTGCGATGAAGCTGCCGATCAAGACGAAGGTGATTGCCCGTCTCGGCGACACCTCGCATCTGGAGGGTTAAGGGCCATGTCCAAGACCGAAGATTTCAAGGCCAAGACCGACGACCAGCTCGCCGAACAGCTTGGCGAACTGAAGCGCGAGGCCTTTAACCTCCGCTTCCAGGCGGCCACCGGCCAGCTTGAAAAAGCATCGCGCGTCAAGGAAGTGCGGCGCTCGATCGCCCGCATCAAGACGCAGCAGACCGAGCGCACGCGCTCGGCCGCGAAGTAAGGAGACTATCGATGCCGAAGCGCATTCTGACCGGTACGGTGGTGTCCGACAAGGGCGACAAGACCGTCGTGGTGAAGGTCGAACGGAAGGTGAAGCACCCTCTGTACGGCAAGATCATCCGCCGCTCGAAAAAATATCACGCCCACGATGAGGACAACGCCATCAAGGCCGGCGAAACCGTCCGCATCGAGGAAACGAAGCCGATTTCGAAGCTGAAGACGTGGAAGGTGCTCGACAAGGTCGACACCCACAGCAAGCCCAAAACGGCTGCTGACGCCTGAAGCTGAGTTTCACGGAACCGCCGGGGCATCCCGGTAGGCCAAAAAAGAAGGAAATGCATCGATGATCCAGATGCAGTCACAATTGGAAGTCGCTGACAACAGCGGTGCCAAGCGCGTCCAGTGCATCAAGGTGCTGGGTGGCTCGAAGCGTCGCACCGCCGGCGTGGGCGACGTGATCGTCGTGTCGATCAAGGAAGCTCAGCCCCGCGGCAAGGTGAAGAAGGGTGACGTGCATCGCGCCGTTATCGTTCGCACCGCCAAGGACGTGCGCCGCGCCGATGGCTCGGTCATCCGTTTCGACAGCAACGCCGCCGTGCTCGTCAACAAGAACGAGGAGCCGATCGGCACCCGTATCTTCGGCCCCGTCGTCCGCGAACTGCGCGGCCGCGGCTATATGAAGATCATCAGCCTGGCACCGGAGGTTCTCTGACCATGAGCATGGCAAAGATCAAGAAGGGCGACACGGTTGTCATCCTGTCTGGCAAGGACAAGGGCAAGACCGGTGAAGTGACGCAGAGCCTGCCGAAAGACGGCAAGGTCGTCGTCGCTGGCGTCAATGTCATCACGCGCCACCGCAAGCCGAGCCAGACCAACCCGCAGGGTGGCCTGGAACGCAAGGAAGCGCCGCTGTACGCGAGCAAGGTCGCGATTGCCGATCCCAAGACCGGCAAGCCGACCCGCGTTCGTTTTGAAACCAAGGACGGCAAGAAGGTCCGCGTGGCCGTGAAGTCCGGGGAGACGCTCAATGGCTGACAATTACACCCCGCGCATGCGCAAGCGCTACGACGATGTGATCGTCAAGGCGATGACCGAAAAGTTCGGTTACAAGAATGCGATGGAAGTGCCGAAGATCGAAAAGATCGTGCTCAATATGGGCGTCGGCGAAGCCACGCAGGACAAGAAGAAGGTCGAATCGGCGGCTGCCGAGATGGAACTCATCGCCGGCCAGAAGCCTGTCGTGACCAAGGCGAAGAAGTCGATCGCACAGTTCAAGCTGCGCGAAGGCATGCCGATCGGCTGCAAGGTGACCCTGCGCCGCGAACGCATGTACGAATTCCTCGATCGCCTGATCACGATCGCAATGCCGCGCATCCGCGATTTTCGCGGCGTGTCGGCGACGAGCTTCGACGGCCGTGGCAACTATGCCATGGGCCTGAAAGAGCAGATCATCTTCCCCGAGATCAACTATGACCGCATCGACCAGGTGCGCGGCATGGACGTGATCGTCACCACCACCGCCCGTACGGACGATGAAGCCCGCGAACTGCTCAAGCTGTTCGGCTTCCCCTTCCCGATCGAAGCGCAGGAAAAGGAAGCCGCCTGATCCCCTTGGGACCAGGCAGGCTCTTTCAAGAAGGAAAGAGAACTTAAGTCATGGCGAAACTGAGTTCGGTAAACAAGAACGAGCGTCGCAAGCAGCTGGTGAAGAAGTATGCCGGCCGTTATGCGAAGCTGAAGGCGGTTGCAGCGGACACGTCGCTCGATGATGGCGAGCGTCTGATCGCACGCCTCAAGATGGCGGAAATCCCGCGCAATGGTAACCCGACCCGCATCCGTAACCGGTGCGAGCTGACGGGGCGCCCGCGCGCTTATTATCGCAAATTCCGGCTGTGCCGTATCCAGCTCCGCGATCTGGCCAACAAGGGCCTGATCCCCGGTGTTGTGAAGTCGAGCTGGTAAGGGACTGACAAGATGGCAATGACCGATCCCCTGGGTGATATGCTCACCCGCATCCGCAACGGCCAGACGGCGAAGAAGGACAGCGTCCTGACGCCGGCTTCGACCCTGCGTGTCCGCGTTCTCGATGTTCTCCAGCGCGAAGGCTATATCCGCGGCTACAGCGAAGAAGCGCTGGGTGCCAAGGGTCAGCACAAGGGCATCCGCATCGAACTGAAATATTTCGAAGGGCAGCCGGCGATCCGCCATGTGGCGCGCGTTTCGAAGCCGGGCCGTCGCGTCTATTCGGGTTCGAAAGAACTTCCGATCATTCGCAACGGCCTTGGTATCACCATCGTGTCGACCCCGCGCGGCGTTCTCTCGGACGCCGAAGCACGCGAACATAATGTCGGCGGCGAAGTGCTGGCGGAGGTGTTCTGATGTCGCGCATTGGTAAAAAGGCAGTGGCAATCCCCGGCGGCGTCACCGCTGCGATCGATGGCGGTCAGCTGTCGGTCAAGGGTCCCAAGGGCACGCTCGCGATGCCGCTTTCCGACCTCATCAACTATGAAGTCGCCGAAGGCAGCATCTCGGTCCAGCCCGCGAACGGCACCCGCGAAGCTCGCGCTTTCTGGGGCATGCAGCGTACACTGGTGCAAAACCTGATCACGGGTGTGACCGAAGGCTTCACCAAGGTCCTCGAAATCACCGGTGTCGGCTATCGCGCCAACTCGCAGGGCAAGAATCTGAAGCTGCAGCTCGGCTACAGCCACGATGTCGATTTCGCGGTGCCCGAAGGCATCGAGATCAAGACGCCGGACAACACGACGATCGAGATCAGCGGCATCGACAAGCAGCAGGTCGGCCAGGTCGCGGCGGAAATCCGCCGTTGGCGTAAGCCCGAACCCTATAAGGGCAAGGGCATCAAATATCGCGGCGAGTACATCTTCCGCAAAGAAGGCAAGAAGAAGTAAGCCATGGCACATCTTACCCCTTTCCAAAAACGCCGTCAGCGCGTCCGTACCGCTCTCCGTCAGCGCGCGGGTGGCCGCGCTCGCCTGTCGGTGCACCGTTCGGGCCGCCACATCTATGCACAGCTCATCGATGACGCTGCCGGGCAGACGCTCGCTTCGGCCTCGACGCTGGACAAGGATGTCCGCGGCAAGACCGGCGCGACCACTGCGGCGGCTGCCGACGTTGGCAAGCGCCTCGCCGCTGCCGCGAAAAAGGCGGGCGTGACGCAGGTAGTGTTCGACCGCGGCGGTTTCCTGTTCCACGGGCGCATCAAGGCGCTGGCCGACGCGGCTCGCGAAGGCGGATTGGAGTTCTAATCATGGCAGACGAAGTACAGAACGTCGAAGGCGCTCCCGAAGCAGCCCCCACCGATGGCCAGGCTCCGCGCCGCGGCCGTGGCGGTGGCCGCGACGGTGGTCGTGGCGGTCGTGACGGTGGCCGTGGCCGCCGCGACGATCGTCGCCCGCGCGACGAAGACGGTGGCGAAGAGCTCATTGAAAAGCTTGTTCACATCAACCGCGTTTCGAAGACCGTGAAGGGCGGCAAGCGCTTCGGTTTCGCCGCGCTCGTCGTCGTCGGCGATGGCAAGGGCCGCGCCGGTTTCGGTCATGGCAAGGCGCGCGAAGTGCCCGAAGCCATTTCGAAGGCAACCGCTGCCGCGAAGAAGGCGATGATTCGCGTTCCGCTGCGCGATGGCCGCACGCTGCACCATGATGGCCGCGGCCACTTCGGTGCCGGCAACGTCACGCTGCGCTCGGCGCCCGCGGGTACCGGCATCATCGCCGGTGGTCCGATGCGCGCCGTGTTCGAATCGCTGGGCGTGGCCGATGTGGTGACCAAGTCGGTCGGCACCTCGAACCCCTACAACATGATCCGTGCGACCTTCGAAGCGCTCGGCGAGCAGACCAGCCCGAAGTCGGTCGCGCAGCGCCGCGGCAAGAAGGTTTCGGATCTGATCAAGCGTGGCGGTGCATCCGACCGCGCAGCCGAGGCGGAAGCCGCGGCGGTGACGGAGTAAGACGATGGCTGACAAGAAGATCAAGATCCGCCAGATCGGTTCGCCGATCCGTCGTCCCAAGAGCCAGCGTGCGATCCTGACCGGCCTCGGCCTGGGCAAGATGCGTCGCGAGGTCGAACTGGTCGACACCCCCGAAGTGCGCGGCATGATCCGCAAACTTCCGCACATGGTCGAAGTCGTCGAGGGCTGAGCCCCTCGCGACCCGGACCCCTACCTATCAGCGCGATAAAAGCGAAAGCGAGTGCAATGACGATCAAGCTTAATGAACTTCGTGACAATGATGGCGCCCGCAAGGGCCGTATGCGCGTCGGACGCGGCATCGGTTCGGGCAAGGGCAAGACCGCCGGCCGCGGCCAGAAGGGCCAGAAGGCCCGCAGCGGCGTCGCGATCAACGGCTTCGAAGGCGGCCAGATGCCGCTCCACATGCGTATTCCGAAGCGCGGCTTCAACAACATCTTCGGCAAGGATTTCGCGATCGTGAATCTGGGCATGATCCAGAAGCTGGTCGACGAGAAGAAGCTCGACGCCAAGGCTGTCATCGATCACGCCGCGCTCAAGGCTGCCGGCGTTGCCCGCGGCGGCAAGGACGGCGTCCGCCTCCTCGCCAAGGGTGAAATCACCGCGAAGCTGAACTTCGCCGTTGCCGGCGCGTCGAAGGGCGCGATCGAAGCGGTCGAAAAGGCTGGCGGCAAGGTCGAACTGCCCGAGCCCAAGGCCGAAGGCGAAGGCAAGAAGGCCAAGCGCAAGGCCGAAGCGGCCGCAAAGAACTAAATGCATACGGGGGCGGGGCGGCGATAGGTCGATCCGCCCCCGACGCATCTGAATTCGGGCCTTTGCCCTTGCGCTTCGTGACTGGCGAACGCACATAGGCGCCGGGTCGCGGGGGCGCGGTCCGCCACTCGAGGAAAGATCACCATGGCCTCTCGCGCCGACCAGCTTGCATCCAACCTGAACTTTTCGAAGTTTGGTCAGGCGACCGAACTCAAGAACCGTATCTGGTTCACGATCGGCGCGCTGATCGTTTTCCGTTTCCTGTCGTTCGTGCCGCTGCCGGGGGTCGACCCCGTTGCGCTGGCGTCGCTCTACAGCCAGGCCGCTTCGGGCGGCGTCCTCGACATCTTCAACACCTTCTCGGGCGGCAGCCTGGAGCGCATGAGCATCATCGCGCTCGGCGTCATGCCTTATATCACGGCGTCGATCGTCGTGCAGCTGGCGTCCGCGCTGTCGCCTAGCCTCGCCGCGCTCAAGAAAGAGGGCGAAAGCGGGCGCAAGAAGCTCAACCAATATACCCGCTACGGCACCGTCGGGCTGACCGCGATCCAGGGCTATTTCATCGCCGTCGGGCTTGAATCGCTCGGCGCGAGCCAAGGAATCGCCGCGGTCGTCGACCCCGGCATGATGTTCCGCATCGGCGCGGTCATCAGCATCGTCGGCGGTACGCTCTTCCTGATGTGGCTCGGCGAACAGATCACCAGCCGTGGTATCGGCAACGGCGTCTCGCTGATCATCATGGCGGGCATCCTTGCTCAGCTGCCGCGCAGCTTTGCGCAGATGTTCACGCAGGTGCGCGAAGGCTCGATGGGCGGCGGCACGATCCTCGCGGTCGTCGGCGGCGCGATCGTCATCATTGCCTTCATCAGCTTCATGGAGCGCGCGCAGCGCCGCGTCCTCGTTCAGTACCCGAAGCGCGCCACGCAGCGCGGCGGGATGCAGGCCGACCGCAGCCACCTGCCGCTCAAGGTCAACACCGCGGGCGTGATCCCGCCCATCTTCGCCTCGTCGCTGCTGCTGATGCCGCTGACGGTCACCCAGATGATGGGCCAGAACGTTCAGGGCGACACCGCGACCGGCGATTTCCTGATCACGCTCAACCAGTATCTCGCGCATGGCCAGCCGCTCTACATGGCGCTCTATGCCGCGGGCATCATCTTCTTCTGCTTCTTCTACGTCGCGGTCGTCTTCAATCCCGAAGAAACCGCCGACAATCTGAAGCGCCAGAACGGCTTCATCCCCGGCATCCGCCCAGGCAAGAACACCGCCGCCTATCTCGACCATGTGCTGACGCGCATCACCGTGCTCGGTGCGGCCTATCTGGCGGCGATCTGTCTGATCCCCGAATATTTCATCGCCGGGTCGGGTCTGCCGTTCCAGCTCGGCGGCACCAGCCTGCTGATCATCGTGAACGTGACGATCGACACGATCAGCCAGATCCAGAGCCACATGCTCGCGCATCAATATGGCGACCTCATCAAGAAGGCCAAATTGAAGGGGGGCGTTGCGCGGCGCTAAAGCGCCCGCTACGCCAACTGCGACACGGTAGGGCAAACAGGGGTCCCCATGACGCTGAATATCATTTTGCTGGGTCCGCCGGGGGCGGGCAAGGGAACGCAGGCGGTGCGCCTGGAAGACGAGCATGGCATGGTCCAGCTCTCGACCGGCGACATGCTCCGTGCCGCGGTCAAGGCGGGAACGCCGATCGGCGTGCAGGCGAAAGCCGTGATGGATGCGGGCGAACTCGTCTCGGACGAAATCGTCTCGGGCCTGATCGGCGAACGGCTCGACCAGCTCGGCAGCGACGTCTCGGTAATCTTCGACGGCTATCCGCGCACTGCGGCGCAGGCCCAGGCGCTCGACGGCATCCTGTCGGCGCGCGGCCGCAAGCTCGACCATGTGATCGAGCTGCAGGTCGAGGAAGACGCGCTCGTCGACCGCATCACCGGCCGCTTCAGCTGCGCCAAGTGCGGTGCGGGCTACCACGATCGCTACAAGCTGCCGAAGGTCGAAGACACCTGCGACGTTTGCGGCAGCCATGAGTTCAAGCGCCGTCCCGACGATAATGAGGAAACGGTGCGCACGCGCATGGCCGAATATCGCGCCAAGACCGCGCCGATCCTGCCGATCTACGAAGCGCGCGGCATCGTCACCCACGTCGATGGCATGGCGCCGATCGACGAGGTCAACGACGCGATCGAAACGATCCTCGCGACTGCCGGCCAGTCAGTCCACCCGGCGCCGGTTATTGAGGCGCCAAGGGGGACAGGCTGATGGCAATTTCCAGATATTTCGTAGGTGCGGCGATGATGGCGGCGCTCGTTTTTGTGCCGTCTGCAAATGCCAAGGTCGTTGACCAGAGCGAGGCCGGCTTTACCATCGCGCATACGGCGCAGGTCGCCGCGACCCCCGCCGATGTGTGGAAAATGCTCCGTATGCCGCAAAGCTGGTGGTCGAAGGATCATAGCTGGTCCGGCGACGCCGCGAACTTCTGGCTCGATCAGCAGGCGGGCGGCTGTTTCTGCGAAAAATTGCCCGACACCGGGGCGGGCGTCGGCAGCGTCCAGCACGCGCGCATCCTTTTTTCGAAACCGAACCAGATGCTGCGCCTCTCGGGCGCGTTCGGGCCGCTGCAGGGCGAGGCGCTGACCGGCACGCTGACGATCCAGATCAAGCAAACCCCGACGGGCAGCGCGCTGCGTTTCGACTATGTCGTCGGCGGCTATATGCGCTTCAAGATCGCCGATATCGCGCCTGCGGTCGACAAGGTGATCGGCGAGCAACTGCTCGGCCTCGCCAATGCGCTGGGCGGCGCGCTCCCCCCAACGCGTGATGAAAAGGCCGCGAGCCAAGAGGCGGAGAAGCCGAAGGCCGAAACACTGCCTGCGAAGGAAGAGCCGGGACTCGACGCCGCGGTCGCCGATCTGGTCGAGGTGGAACCGAAGCCCGCCCCCGACGAAAGCCGCTAGGCGTCGGGCTTTCCGCGCAGCTTCGCGAGCGCTGCAAAAGGTCCGGCCGCCTCCTCGCTGAGCACACCTTTTTCGGCGAGGATGCGGTCGGCGTCGGGGTGGCGCGGGAAAGGATCGAGCGCGAGCGAGAGCGTCTGCACCGCGGCTTCGCCGAGGTCTGCCCGGTCGCCTTCGAGCGGCAACAGGTCCAGATCCTCGCTGCCGATCTCGATCTCTTCATCCTCGCCAACGGGCGCGTCGACATCGCGCAGGAATCGGAGGTCGAACGGTTCGACGATCGTCGCGGGAACGGCGAGGTCGGTCGCGGCGCAAGCCTGCACCACCTTGGCTTGCACCTCGCCCTTTGCGCCAATGCCGCCGGCGATCGCGCGGACTTCGCCGGTGACGGCGAAGCGGTCGAGCGTAACTAACGCCAGCCGCTTGGCGATCCGCGCGCGCGTCTCGGCATCGGCCTCGACAGAAAGCGTGCGGCCATGCGCGGCGTCGGCCAGCGTCACGACGAGCGAGAATTCGGGCGGCGTGCTCAACGCGCCGCTCCGCCGAGATGGTCCGCGACAATAAGGTCGGCGACCGGGGTGGCCGCAAGCGCGGCCCGTAGAACAGCGACCTCGGTCATCACGTGTGCGAGCCCCGCTTCGCCGGGTTCGTTGCCGCGCCACAGGTTGCGGACGAGCGCGCCGCGCAATTCGTCGGATCCATCGGCGGCACGATAGGCGCCGAGCCGTCCGCCGAGCGCGCTCATCATCCGCCCGACCTGCTTACCGACGACCATGTCGCCAAAGCCGATCTGGCGCATCTGCCCGTCCATGTCGTTCACGAACAATTCGGTGAGCTGGACGCCCGCGAGCCCGTGTGCCGGTTCGTCGTCGATCCGGTGCAGCACGAGCGCCATCACCAGGCTGATCATGTCGAAGCGGCCGTCGAGCGTGTCGGGAACGCTGCCTTCGGCGTACCAGTGCGGCGCGCGAGCGGCGGCGACGACGGCGTTCCATAGCGGGCGGCGGGCCTCGCGCGGGTCGGGATCGGATTTGAAGAGTTTGCGAAGTGAGAACATGGCAGCTGCTTAGGCGCATTCGGGCCGCCCGAAAAGAGCCGCCGGTCAGCTTGTGGCAAGCTTTGCCGCGGCACAAGCGGCTTGTGTGCGCTGTCCGCTTGCGGTTAAGAGGCGCGAGAGCCAGCGCCGACCGCCCGGACAAGCGGCGGACAGGCGCAACGGAGATATTTGATGCCGAATTCGATCCTTTCGTTTCCAGCCCCGCGCGCGCGCCTCGTCGTGCTCGGCCTCACCGTCGCACTCGCCACCAGCGGCTGCGCGCAGCTGAAGGGCCGGCAGGGTTATGTCGTCGACCCGCTGCTGACCGAGGCGATCACGCCGGGCGTGGACAACCGCGAATCGGTCGAAAAGACGCTCGGCCGCCCGACCTTCGTCGGCCAGTTTAGCGACAATGAATATTATTATGTCTCGCGCGAAACGCGTCAGCTCGCCTTCGCCAAGCCGCGCCCGGTCGACCAGCAGGTGCTTCGCGTCCGCTTCGACCCCGCCGGCAACGTCGCCGCGGTCGATCGTACCGGCCTCGAACTGGTGAGCAAGATCAGCCCCGAAGGCGACAAGACGCCGACCCTCGGCCGTCATCGCAGCTTCTTCGAAGATATCTTTGGCAATATCGGCGCCGTCGGCGCGCCGGGCGCGGGTGCTCCGGGGCAATAAACCCACAGACACCGGCAACGGACAGGAACGCGGCGGCGCCCCAGGGCACCGCCGCTTTTTCCTTATTGCGCGATCCCGCCTGCCGCGAGCACCGCGAGGGTGACGAGGTCCGACGCGGTCGACGCCATCGTTGCGACCTGCACCGGTTTCTCCATGCCGACGAGCATCGGACCGATCACCGCCCCGCCGCCGAGTTCGCGTAGCAGCTTTGCCGACAGGTTCGCCGATTGCAGCCCGGGCATGATCAGCACATTCGCGGGACCCGACAGGCGGCAGAAGGGATAATTCTTCATCACCTTCTCGTTCAGCGCGACGTCGGGCGCCATTTCGCCTTCATATTCAAAGCCGGGCTTCCGCTGGTCGAGGATCGACACCGCCTCGCGGATGCTTTCGAGCCAGCTTCCCTCGGGATTGCCGAAGGTCGAGTAGGACAGGAAAGCGACGCGCGGTTCGTGACCCATACGCCGCGCGACCTGCGCCGTGCGTTCGGCGATATCGGCGAGCATCTCGGCGGTCGGCCGCTCGTTCACCGTCGTATCGGACATGAAGATGGTATGATGCTGGTCGACCAGGATGTGGATGCCGAACGGCGTCTTTCCCTCGGCATGATCGATCACGCGCCGGATTTCGCGCATCGACTGCGAGTAGGTGCGCGTCGTTCCCGTGATCATCGCATCGCCGAGACCCATCTTGAGCAGCAGCGATCCGAAGATGTTGCGATCGCGATTGACCATGCGCTCGACATCGCGGCGGAGATATCCGCGGCGCTGCAGCCGTTCGTAGAGCATGTCGACCATCTGCGGGACGTGCGGTGAATTGACGCTGTTGTGGACCTCGAAGCTTTCGGCGTCGGCGACACCCATCGCGCGCAGCTTGTCGTGCAGCCCCTCGCGTCCGACGAGCACCGGGATCCCGTAGCCGCCATCGCGGAACTGGATGGCGGCGCGCAGCACGACTTCCTCTTCGCCTTCGGCAAAGACGACGCGCTTCGGATTGTTGCGCGCGGCTTCATAGGCGAGCGTCAGCACCGAGGTGGTCGGATTGAGCCGGGCGCGCAGCTGGGTGCGATATTCGTCGAGATTAGCGATCGGCCGCTGCGCGACGCCGCTCTTCATCGCCGCTTCGGCGACCGCCGCCGGCACGATTTCCATCAGCCGCGGATCGAAGGGCGAGGGGATGATATATTCGGGGCCGAAGCTCGATGCGCGCCCGCCATAGGCCGCGGCGACCTCCTCGGGCACCTGCTGGCGCGCAAGGTCGGCAATCGCGTACGCAGCCGCGATCTTCATCTCCTCGTTTATCGCGGTCGCATGGACGTCGAGCGCGCCGCGGAAGATGAAGGGGAAGCAGAGCACATTGTTGACCTGGTTCGGATAGTCCGACCGTCCCGTCGCGATGATCGCGTCAGGTCTTGCTGCACGGGCGTCCGGCGGCGAGATTTCGGGATCGGGGTTCGCCATCGCAAAGATGATCGGCGCGGGCGCCATGTCCTTCACCATCTCGGGCTTCAGCGCCCCCGCGGCCGACAGGCCGAGGAACACGTCGGCGCCGACGAGCGCTTCGGTCAGGTTCCGCGCTTCGGTCGGCACCGCATGCGCCGACTTCCACTGGTCCATGCTTTCGGTGCGGCCCTGATAGATCGTGCCCTTGCGGTCGCACATGATCACATTTTCGTGCCGCACGCCCATCGCCTTGATCAGCGCGGTGCACGCGATTGCCGCGGCGCCGGCGCCGTTGACGACCACCTTCACCGTCGCAAGGTCGCGTCCCGTGAGATAACAGGCGTTGATCAGGCCCGCGGCGGTGATGATCGCGGTGCCGTGCTGGTCGTCATGGAACACCGGAATGTTCATGCGTTCTTTGAGCGCCGCTTCGATGATGAAACAGTTGGGCGCGGCAATGTCTTCGAGATTGATGCCGCCGAAGCTCGGCGCTAGCAGCTCGACCGCCTCGATGAAGCGCTGGGGGTCTTCGGTATCGACTTCGAGGTCGATCGAATCGACGTCGGCGAAGCGCTTGAACAGCACCGCCTTGCCTTCCATCACGGGCTTCGATGCGAGCGCGCCCAAATTGCCGAGCCCGAGGATCGCGGTGCCGTTCGAAATCACCGCAACCAGATTGCCCTTGATCGTATAATCATAGGCTTTCGCCGGATCCTCGGCGATCGCGAGCACCGGAACCGCAACGCCGGGCGAATAGGCAAGGCTGAGGTCGCGCTGCGTCGCCATTGGTTTCGACGCGACGATCTCGATTTTCCCGGGCCGGCCATAGGCGTGATACAGCAGCGCCTCGCGGTCCGAAAATTGCACCTTGCTGCCACTATCCATCGTTTATCCTCTCAAATGAATTCACAAGATGCGCGCCCGAGCCCATTCCCTAGCGTCGCCAAGCGGAAATGGAACCCGCGAATCGCGCGCGCGTCTTGCCACTGCCCCATATCCGTCCCTAAGCATGTCGCATGCCTGTCACCGCCCGCTCCGCTGCTAATATGAACAACCCCGCGCCCGCCGCGACGCCGATGATGGCACAATATTGGTCGCTGAAGGACAAGGCGGGCGACTGCCTGCTCTTCTATCGCATGGGCGATTTTTTCGAGCTGTTCTTCGACGATGCGAAGGCAGCGGCATCGACGCTCGACATCGCGCTGACCTCGCGCGGCGAACATGACGGGCAGCCGGTGGCGATGTGCGGCGTTCCCGTGCACGCCGCCGAATCCTATCTCGCGCGGCTGATTCGCGCCGGCCACCGCGTCGCGATCGCCGAACAGATCGAAACGCCCGCCGAGGCGAAGGCGCGCGGCGGGTCGAAGGCGCTCGTCGCGCGCGACATCGTGCGTTTCGTCACCGCGGGTACGCTGACCGAGGAAAGCCTGCTCGAAGGGCGTAGCGCGAACCGCCTTGCCGCGCTCGCGCAGATCGGCAGCGACGGCGAGATGGCGATCGCCGCCGCCGATATTTCGACGGGGCGCTTCGAGGTCGTCGCAGTCCCCGCGCAAGCGGTCGACGCCGAACTCGCGCGGCTCGCGCCGTCGGAATTGTTGCTCAGCGAGAGCGCCGGGGAACTGCCGATCTCGTCGGCGCGGCAGATCGTTCGGCGCCCGTCCGCGGACTTTTCGAGCGCGAGCGCACAGAAGCGCCTCGAAACCTTCTTCGGTGTCCAGACGCTCGACGGCTTCGGCCAGTTCGGGCGCGGCGAAATCGCCGCTATGGGCGCGCTCGTCGCCTATCTCGACCATGTCGGCACCGGCGGACCGACCTTCCTCCAGCCGCCGGTACGGCACCTCGCGTCGGGACGGATGGCGATCGACGCCGCGACGCGCGAGAGCCTCGAACTCGTTCGCACGATGGCGGGCGCACGCGAGGGCAGCCTGCTCGGCACCATCGACCGCACCGTTACCGCGGCGGGCGCGCGCCTGCTCGCCGACGATCTCGCGAGTCCGCTGACCGACAAGGATGCGATCCTCGACCGGCTCGATCTCGTCGATGGCTTGGCGCGCGATTCACTATGGCGCGGCGAGCTTCGTGCGGCGCTGCGCGCGCTCCCCGACGCCGGGCGCGCGCTCGGTCGCCTCGTCGCGGGGCGCGGCGGGCCGCGCGATCTGGCGCAGCTGCGCGATGCGCTCGGCGGCGCGCGGCTCTTGCGCGAACGGCTCGCGCGCCGGCCCGACCTGCCGCCTTTGCTCGCGCGGCTGCTTCCAGGGCTCGACGGCCACGGCACGCTCGTCGACGAACTCAGCCGCGCGCTGATCGAAACCCCGCCGGTCGACGCCGCGCAGGGCGGTTATGTCGCCGAAGGCTATGACCATGCGCTCGACGCGCTGCGCGAAACCGCGCGCGACGGGCGCAAGGCGATCGCGCTGCTCGAGGCGGGCTATCGCGACCGCACCGGCATCGCCTCGCTCAAGATCCGCCACAATGGCGTGCTTGGCTATCATGTCGAGGTGCCGGCGAAGCATGCCGATGCGCTGATGGCCCCCGAGTCGGGCTTCACGCATCGCCAGACACTCGCAGGCGTGGTGCGCTTCAACTCGTCCGATCTCCATGAAGCCGCGAGCCGCGTGACGCAGGCGGGCGTCCACGCGATCGCCGCCGAGGCCGCGCATCTCGAATCGCTGACCGACGCCGCGATCGCGCGGCGCGAGGCGATCGCCGCGAGCTGCGATGTGCTCGCGCGCATCGACGTCGCCGCGGCGCTCGCCGACCATGCGATGAGCCACAATTGGTGCCGCCCCGACCTCGCCGACACCCCGTGCCTCGACGTCGCCGGCGGCCGCCATCCGGTAGTCGAAGCGGCGCTCGCGAAGTCGGGCGAACGCTTCGTCCCCAACGATGTCTCGCTCTCGACAAGCGACCGCCTCTGGCTCGTCACCGGCCCGAACATGGGCGGTAAATCGACCTTCCTGCGCCAGAATGCGCTGATCGTCGTGCTCGCGCAGGCGGGCGGCTTCGTCCCCGCGGCATCGGCAAAGCTCGGGCTCGTCGACCGGCTGTTCAGCCGCGTCGGCGCGAGCGACAATCTCGCGCGCGGGCGCTCGACCTTCATGGTCGAGATGGTCGAGACCGCCGCGATTCTCGCGCAGGCGACCCCGCAAAGCTTCGTCATCCTCGACGAGGTCGGGCGCGGCACCTCGACTTACGACGGGCTCGCGCTCGCCTGGTCGGTGGTCGAGGCCGTGCACGAGGTGAACAAGTGCCGCTGCCTCTTCGCGACGCATTATCACGAACTGACCCGGCTCGCCGAAACGCTGAACGCGCTGTCGCTCCACCACGTCCGCGCGCGCGAGTGGCAGGGCGATCTGGTGCTGCTCCACGAACTCGCCGAGGGGCCCGCCGACCGCAGCTACGGCCTTGCGGTCGCGCGCCTCGCGGGCGTGCCCGCGGGAGTGGTGAAGCGTGCCGAGGCGGTGCTCGCCAAGCTTGAGGCGGGGCGCGAGAAGACCGGCGGGCTTGCCGCGGGGCTCGACGATCTGCCGCTGTTCGCCGCGACGCTTGCCGAGGCGCCGGCGGCGGTGAAGGACGCGCTGCGCGAGGCGCTGGCAGGTATCGACCCCGATGCGCTCGCCCCGCGCGAGGCGCTAGACGCGCTCTACACGCTCAAGCGGCTGATGGCGGAGGAGCGATGAGCGACCTGTTCGACAATCTCGACCAGCGCCGCGCGATCATCGATCGCCGGGCGCTGTCGGGGCGGCTCGACGAGATCGCCGGTGAAACGAGCGACACCGGCAAACGCCGCCGCGTGATGGTCGACCTGCTCAAGGGCGCGCTCGAGGATGGCCGCGCCGAGATCGAGCGCCGGCTGCTCGAACGGCCGTCGTCGGGGCGCGTCGCCGCCAATGCAACGGCATTCCTGATCGACCAGATCATCCGCCTCAGCCATGATTTCACCACCGGCTATCTGTATCCGTCGGCGAATCGCTCGGCGGGCGAGCGGATCACGCTGATCGCGGTTGGCGGCTATGGCCGCGGCGAAATGGCGCCGCACAGCGACATCGACATCGGCTTTTTGACCCCGTTCAAGCAGACGAGCTGGACCGAACAGGTGATCGAGGCGCAGCTCTATACTTTGTGGGATCTCGGGCTGAAGGTCGGCCATTCGAGCCGCTCGCTCGATGAGATGGTGCGCGCCGCGAAGGAGGATCTCACGATCCGCACCGCGCTGCTCGAAGGGCGCTTCATCTGGGGCGATCGCACCCTTTACGACCAGGCGTCGGCGCGCTTCGATGCCGAGGTCGTCGCGGGCAATGCGCGGGCATTTGTCGCCGAAAAACTTGCCGAGCGCGACGAACGCCACAAGCGTATGGGCGATTCGCGCTATGTCGTCGAACCCAATGTGAAGGAAGGGAAGGGCGGGCTGCGCGACCTCCACACGCTCTTCTGGATCGGCAAGTTCATCCATCGCGTCCGCACCGTACCCGAGCTGGTCGATGCGGGGCTGATGTCGGGGCGTGAGCTTCGCCAGTTCGAACGCGCCGAAAATTTCCTCCTCGCGGTGCGCTGTCACCTCCATATCCTCGCGGGGCGCGCCGAGGACCGGCTGACCTTCGATTTCCAGCGCGAGATCGCGGCGCGGATGAAATTCGCGGACCGCCCGGGGAAGAGCGCGGTCGAGCGTTTCATGCAGCTCTATTTCCTCCACGCCAAAAGCGTCGGCGACGTCACCGGCACCTTCCTCGCGCATCTCGACGATCAGATGGCGGCGCGCGGGCGGCGCTTCCTGCCTACGATCCGGCGGCGCCCGGGCAAGCTCCACGGTTTCGTGCTCGACCGCGGCCGGCTCGCATTGCCCGGTGATGACTTCTTCCAGCAGGACCCGGTGCGGCTGGTCGAAATTTTCGCGCTCGCCGACAAGCATGGCCTCGAAATCCATCCGCAGGCGATGCGCCAGGCGCGCCACGATGCGAAGCTGATCGATGCGCGCGGCGTCCGCCGCATCGCGCGCGCGAACGAACTGTTCCTCGACGTGCTGACCAGCCCACGCGATCCCGAGACAGTGCTGCGCTGGATGAACGAGGCGGGGGTGTTCGGCCGATTTGTGCCGGATTTCGGCCGCGTCGTCGCGCAGATGCAGTTCGACATGTATCATCATTATACCGTCGATGAGCATACCATCCGCGCGATCGGCCTGCTCGCTGACATCGAGCAGAATCGGCTCAAGGATGATCATCCGCTGTCGACCGCGATCATGGACCAGATCCATTCGCGGCGCGTCGTCTATGTCGCGGTGTTGCTGCACGACATCGCCAAGGGGCGCGGCGGCGATCATAGCGTGCTCGGCGCCGAACTCGCACTGCGCGTCTGCCCGCGGCTCGGGCTGAACGAGGCCGAGACCGAAACCGTCTCGTGGCTCGTGCGCTATCATCTGCTGATGTCGGCGACCGCGTTCAAGCGCGACCTCGCCGATTTCAAGACGATCCTCGACTTCGCGCAGATCGTGCAATCGCCCGAGCGCCTGCGCCTGCTGTTAGTGCTTACCGTCGTCGACATCCGCGCCGTCGGTCCGGGGGTGTGGAACGGCTGGAAACGCCAGTTGCTCACCGAGCTTTACGATGCCGCCGAAGAAGTGCTGCGCCTCGGCCACAAGCAGCGCGGCCGCGAAGCGCGGATCGAAAGCAAGAAGGAAGCGGTTGCAGCGCAGTTCGGCTTCGACCGCAGAACCTTCGACAAGGTCGCAAAGCGCCTTCCCGAAAGCTATTGGATCGCCGAACCGGTCGAGGTCATCGCCGCCAATCTGGTCCATATCCGGCAGGCGGGCGACGCACCGCTGCATATCGCCGCGGTTCCCGACGACGATCGCGGCGCGACGCTGGTGATGGTGCTCGCGGCGGACCATCCGGGGCTTTTCTATCGCATCGCGGGCGGCATCCACCTCGCCGGTGGGAACATCATCGATGCGCGCATCCACACGACGCGCGACGGGCTCGCGCTCGACAATTTCCTTGTTCAGGACCCGCTCGGCCGGCCGTTTGCCGAGGCGGGACAAATCGACCGGTTGACGCGCGCGATCGAGGATGCGCTCGCCAACCGCCACAAATTGCTGCCCAAACTCGAAGCGCGAGCGCTGCCGCGCACGCGCGCGGAAGCCTTCCGCGTCGCGCCGAACGTTTTTGTCGACAATAAGGCTTCAAATCGGTTTACCGTGATCGAGGTCAATGCGCAGGACCGTCCCGCGCTGCTCAACCAGCTCGCCTATGCGCTGTTCCAGTCGAAGGTGACGGTGCACAGCGCGCATGTCGCGACCTATGGCGAGCGCGCGGTCGATACCTTCTATGTCACCGACCTGATCGGCGACAAGATCGACAGCGCGGCGCGGGTGAAGAGCCTCGAGAAACGCCTGCTCGAAGCGGCGACGAGCCACAGCGAGGACGCCGTCGCGGCCTAGAAGTCGAACCCTTGCTGCGCGGGGGCGACGGCGACGGGCACACCTTCGAGCTCGAGCATCCGGGCCTTGGACGTGGAACCGCCTGGCGCAGAGAAACCTCCGATCTTACCGCCCGCCGCCAAGACGCGATGGCAGGGGACGATCAGCGGGACGGGATTCGTCGCCATCGCCTGCCCGACCGCGCGGGCATGTTCGGGACCCGCGTCCAGCGCGCGCGCAACGGCGCCATAGGTGGTCGTTTCGCCCCAGCCGAGCTTGCGTACCAAGCCATAGACTTGTGCGAAGAAGGGCGGCTGCGGTCCCAGATCGATCGGTACGTCGAAAAACTCGATCCGTTCCCCTTCGAAATAACGGATCGCCGCGCCGATCACCGTCGCTATTCCTGCCGGGGGCTCGGTACGCACCGCGTCGGGCAGACGGCGCAAAATGGCGCGCTCGGCTTCGCCCGCGCTCGGCGCAGGCAGGCGAAAGCTCATAATGCCGGTGCTCGTCCAGCCGATGGCCGCGACCCCGGCCCCGGTTTCGAAAAGCTGATAATGGCTATGGCCGGGCATGTCTGTCGCTCATCTGCGGTCCGATATAGGGCAATATTTCGCCAAAACCATATCGCAAGATACTTGCCTTCAGCCGCCCGAGGGCCCCGCCATGATCGCCGCCGCCGCGAGCAGTCCGCTGTTGAAACGCTGCGACAGCGCGGCGTCGGGGATCGCATTAAAGGCATGGATCGCGCCGGCATAGCTGTGCAGGTCGACGGGCACCCCCGCCGCGACGAGCCGGCGCGCATAGTCGAGATTTTCGTCGAAGAAGAGGTCGAGACTTCCGGTGGCGATATAGACCGGGGGCAGGCCGGACAAATCCTCGGCGAGGCTCGGCGAAAACCAGCCGCGCCGGGCGTCGTCGGCCGTGTAATCGCCCTGCAGCGCCGCCCAGCCGAAGCGGTTGCTCGCGCGCGTCCAGATGAATTCGCCGGTCGTCGGATTCTTGTACGGACAGGCGTCGCTGCCGGTGCGGTGATCGAGCATCGGATAGGTCAGGAGCTGGCCCGCGATCGCCGGGCCGCCAAGATCGCGCGCCATGATCGCGAGCGCCGCGGCAAGCCCGCCGCCCGCGCTTTCGCCCGCGACGATAATCCGGCTCGCGTCGAATCCGAACGCATCGGCTTGCCCTGCGAGCCACGCCAGCGCCGAATGGCAATCTTCCTGCGGCGCCGGGAAAGGATGTTCGGGGGCGAGGCGATATTCGACCGACGCGACGGGAACGCCCGCTGCGGCCGCCAGCGCGGCGGGCCCGGCCTGCATCTGTTCGACCGATCCCATCACCATGCCGCCGCCATGGATGTGCAGGATGGCGCCGTAACCCGGACGGGTTGCGGCAGGACGGTAGAGAAAAACCGTTATGTCGGACCCGCCATGGATCGAGGGCACGAGCAGCTTCTCGGGCGCGATGACCGGTGGCGGCAGGATTGAATAGGTCTCCGCCGCCTTGGCACGAATCTGGGCGATCGGTGCCGAGTCGAGATCAACCCGGGGAAACAGGTCGATGATCGGCGCGATCTCGCGGTCGACGAGGTGGCGGGTGTCCATATCAAACTCTCCCTTTCATCCCTCGCCGACGCGAAGCTCAGCCGCGCAGCACCGCCCCCACCTTCGCCGCCGCGGCGACCACCTTGTCGGCGATCGCCTTCAGTTCGGCGTCGTTGAAGCTCTTCTCCAGCGGCTGCAGCTCGACCTCGACCGCGAGGCTCACCTGACCCTCGGGTACGCCCTGGCCGGCGAAACGGTCGAAGAGGCGCGCATCGACGATCGCCGTCTTGTCGGCGCCGCGGACCGCGCGCACCAGGTCGGCGGCGGTCAGGCTGGTCGGCGCAAGGAAGGCGAAGTCGCGGCGCACCGATTGCAGCGCGGGCGGGGTGAACGCCGCGCGCGCCGGACCGCTCGCGCGCTTCGCGGGGATCGCGTCAAGGAAGATCTGCACCGCCATCACCGGCCCGTCGACGTCGAAATGCCGCGTCAGCAGCGGATGGAGCGCGCCGAATTCGGCGAGCACCGCCTTGGGGCCGAGCCGCAGCGTCGCCGACTGGCCGGGGTGCCAGATGCTGCCGGCCGTGACCGCCTCCATCACCTGCAGCCGGTCGGCGGGCGCGCCCGCGGCTTCAAGCAATGCCAGCGCAGCCGCCTTGGCGTCGAACGCGTCGAATGGCACGGCCTTGCCCGCCTTCCAGCCGCGCGCGTTTTTGTCGCCCGCCATCAGCACGGCGAGTGTCGGATGTTCGGCGTCGGACAGATAGCGCCGGCCGATCTCGAACAGGCGGATGCTGTTCGCGCCGCGCTTCTGGTTGCGCTGCGCCGCGGCGAGCAGGCCGGGGAGCAGCGACGGGCGCATCACTTTCAGGTCTTCGCTGATCGGATTGGCGAGGTTCCACGCGCCGCCGCTGCCGAACGGTGCGGCGTCGCTTTCGCTGATGAACGACCAGGTCACCGCCTCGTCGAACCCGGCGGCCGCCGCGGCGCGGCGGACGCGACGTTCGGTGAGCTGTTCGGCGGTCGCGGTCGGCTTCGCGACCCCGTCGATGCGTGGCAGCGGCACCGATGCCACGGCGTCGAAGCCGGTGATGCGCGTGACTTCCTCGACGATGTCGGGGGCGCCGTCGACGTCGCGGCGCCAGCTCGGCACCGCGACCTGCCAGCGGCCGCCCTGTTCGATCACCGAAAAACCGAGCGCGGCAAGAATTTCCTTCTGCCGCTCGGGAGCGATCGCGATGCCGCCGAGCGTCGCCGACAGCGCCGGGTCGTAATCGACCGTCTTCACCTCGGCGGGCGGGGCGCCCGCGCGCGTGACAGTCGACGGCGTGCCGCCGCAGATCGCGAGCACATGCGCGGTGACGATCGCGGTTGCGTCGTCGAGGAACGCCGGATCGACCCCGCGCTCGAAGCGGCTGCGCGCATCGCTGGTCAGCGCGAGCGCCTGGCCGGTCAGCGCGATGCGTTCGGGGGTGAAATAAGCGACCTCGATCAGCACGTCGGTCGTCGTCTCGCTGCACCCGCTATGCTCGCCGCCCATGATGCCGGCGATATCGTGGACGCCTCTGTCGTCGGCGATCACCGTCATCGTGCCGGTGAGGATATAGTCCTTGCCGTTCAATGCGGTGACCGTCTCGCCGTCTTTCGCGCGGCGCGCGGCGAGTGCGCCGGTCAGCTGGGCGCGGTCATAAATGTGGCTCGGGCGGCCGAGGTCGAACATCACATAATTGCTGATGTCGACGAGCGCCGAGATCGAGCGCTGGCCGACGGCTTCCAGCCGGCGGCGCATCCATTCGGGGGCGGTGCCGTTGGTGACGCCGCTGATCGTGCGGCCGTAGAAGGCGGGGCAACCCTCGGGATCGTTGGTCCGAATTTCGGTCGCGGGCGCACCCTCCCCGACGATCGTCGGGATATCGAGCGGCTTCAGCGTGCCGAGCCCCGCGGCGGCGAGGTCGCGCGCGATGCCGCGCACGCCCATGCAGTCCTGCCGGTTCGGGGTGATCGAAATGTCGATCACCGGATCGCCCGCGCCGCTGTAGTCGGCGAAGGGCATACCGATCGGGGCGTCCTCGGGCAGTTCTATGATCCCGTCATGGTCGTCGCCAAGCTCAAGCTCGCGCGTCGAGCACATCATGCCGTTCGATTCGACGCCGCGCACCGCAGCGACCTTCAGCTCCATGCCGTTCGCGGGCACGACCGCGCCGGGCAGGCCGAGCACGCCAATCAGGCCCGCGCGCGCATTGGGCGCGCCGCACACGACGGTGAGCGGAGCCCCGCCGTCGCCGGTGTCGACGGACAGCACCTGCAGCTTGTCCGCCTGCGGATGGCGTTCGGCGGTGAGCACCTTGGCGACGCGAAAGCCCGCGAGCTTCTCGGCGGGGTTTTCGACGCCTTCGACCTCATGGCCGATGCGGTTGAGCGTGGCGACGACGTCATCAACGTTCGCGCTCGTGTCGAGATGCTCTTTCAGCCAGTCGAGGGTGATCTTCATGCCGAAATCCCCCCGCTCAGCGTCGGGACCGACAGCGCGCCGAACCCGTAATGCGACAGCCAGCGAAGGTCGCCGTCGAAGAAGGCGCGGAGGTCATCCATGCCGTACTTCAGCATAGCGAGCCGGTCGACGCCGACCCCGAAGGCGAAGCCCTGCCACTCATCGGGGTCGAGCCCGCAGTTCGCGATGACGCGGCGGTTGACCATGCCGCTGCCGAGCAGCTCCATCCACGCATGGCCATCGTCGTCGCCATTGCCGCCGACGATACGGCGGCCCTTTTCCTGTCTATAGCCGACATCGACCTCGGCCGAGGGTTCGGTGAAGGGGAAATAGGAGGGGCGCAGGCGCAGCACGATGTCGTCGCGTTCGAAATAGGCCTTGAGGAAGGTTTCGAGCGTCCATTTCAGATGCCCCATATGGATGCCGCGGTCGATGACGAGGCCCTCGACCTGATGGAACATCGGGGTGTGCGTCGCGTCGCTGTCGCTGCGATAGACGCGGCCAGGCGCGATGATCCGGATCGGCGGTTCCTGCGACATCATCGTGCGGATCTGCACCGGCGAGGTGTGCGTGCGCAGCAGCATGCGGCCGCCTTCACCCGGACCGGCATCGGCGCTCCCGCGCATCTGGTCGGGGAAATAGAAGGTGTCGTGCATCGCGCGCGCGGGGTGCGTCTCCGGAATGTTGAGCGCGGTGAAATTGCGCCAGTCGTCCTCGATCTCGGGACCCGTCGCGACGGCGAAACCCATGTCGGCGAAGATTTCGGCGAGTTCGTCCATCACCTGGCTGACCGGATGGACGCTGCCGCGCGGGGCCGCGTCGGCGGGCAGCGACATGTCGATCGCCTCGGCGGCGAGCTTGATATCGAGCGCCGCGGCATCGAGCGCCGCCTTGCGTGCGCTGAGCGCGGCGGTGACCGTTTCGCGCAGTGCGTGGATTTCGGGGCCTTTCGCCTGCCGCTCGTCGGGGGTCATGCCGCCCAGCGTCTTAAGCAGCGCGGTGATCGTCCCCGCCTTGCCGAGCGCCGACACGCGCAGCGCCTCGACTGCGTCGAGGTCGGTCGCTGCTGCTATTTCGTCCACCAGCCGGGTCTGAATGGCCTGAATGTCGCTCATTGTCGTTCGTCCTGTTCCGGCGGCGCTGGCGCTGCCGGCCTGCATTTCTCTGGTTCTTAGGATAGGGCGGCTAGCCGCGCGTCCGTCGCCTGCCGCTTGCACCGAACGCGCGGCGCGGGTCAAGTCACTTGGCGGAAAACGGGGCTATCCGGCGGGCTTATGCAGACCCTGCACCGCAGCGCCGGCAGCAGCAGCCCGGGCAAACGCCGCGGCGCCCAATATCGGCTTGGGCCGCGCGGCATAGTCGCGCGGGCTCATCCCCATGAAGCGCTGAAAGTCGCGCGTGAATTGCGCCTGGTCGTAATAATGATGATCCATCGTATCGATCCACGCCATCGACGGGTCGAGCATGAAGCGCGCGAGGCTGCGCAGGAAGCGCTGGCGCAGCAACAGCAATTTAGGCGAAAAACCGAAGGCGCGGTGGCTCAGGCGCTCGATCGAGCGTTCGGAGAGCGACAGTTTCGCCGACAGATCGGCGACGCTTGTCACCTCGTCGTCGACCAGCGCCCGATGCGCGGCGAGGATCGCCGGATCGTCGGGGGGCGCATCGGCGAGGAGGGCGCAGACATGCGCGTCGATCAGCGCCGCCGCGGCGTCGACGTCATTCACTTGCCGCACGGCGTCGAGCAGAGGTGCAAAGCGGGCAAAGGCCGGGTGCGCGCCGCCGTCGGTCATCCGGTCGGCGAGATCTTCGGCGGACAAGGGAATGAATTTGGCCCAGCCCATCGGCAGGATACCGATGCCCCAGGCGCGCATATTGCCCGCCGCGAAATAGGTCGCCGTACTCGTCGGACCGGTGGCGATAAAGCGTGGCGTCTCGACCACCGGACTGTCACCGATCGCCGCGAGCGGCCGGTCGCCTTCGATGAAGCGCAGGTTCGCCCATTCGGGGTGCAGATAATCCTCGACCCGGCAGCCGTCGGCTACGCCGACCTCGCTCAGATAGATGGTGCTGACATAGGGGCGCAGAGCGGGCGACAGGGGAAAGAAGCGCGTGGTAACCCGCGCGCCGGCCGGGGGTTGAGGAGATGCGTCGCGTTGCGGCATGCTGTCCCGTTTTGAGCGCAAAACGCATGAATAACAATGTCCCGTTGCCGGTTCGTGTCGGGTTCTTACAATTTTCTGCTCGCGGGCTGCGTCATAGTTGCATTGTCCGCTTCGAAACGGGGCGTGCGAGGAGAATCGTAGCGTGGCGCCAAGGGATGGGGTTTGGCGGGGACCTGAAACAGACGACTGATTTTCCGAGCTTCGTCCCGGCCGGCAGCTTTCTGCGACCCACGGCTTTTCGGAACGGGCGGGGGGGCGATGGTTTCCACTGGAACCATTGTCGAGGCGGTGCGGAGCGCGAGCTCCGCGCCGCCTCTTCATTTGGTCTTCGAACCCAAAGAAAAAGGGCGGCCCCAGCGGGACCGCCCTTGTTTCGTTTCACCTGGCTGAAAGCGTCAGGCTGCCTTGGGCAGCGCCGCCTTGGCCTGGGCGATGATCGCCCCGAAGACATTGCCTTCGTTCATCGCGAGGTCGGCCATGACCTTGCGGTCGAGTTCGATCCCGGCCAGCTTCACGCCGTGCATGAACTGCGAATAGGTGAGGCCCTCGGCGCGGACCGCGGCGTTGATACGCTGAATCCACAGACCGCGGAAATTCCGCTTCTTAACCTTGCGGTCGCGATAAGCGTACTGGCCGGCCTTTTCGACCGCCTGCTTGGCGACGCGGATGGTGTTCTTGCGACGGCCGTAATAGCCCTTCGCCTGTTCCAATACGCGTTTATGCTTGGCGCGCGTGGTGACGCCGCGTTTGATGCGTGACATGCCTTAGCGCTCCTTACTTCAGGCCGTAGGGCGCCCAGAGGCGCACATGGGCCACATCCGAATCGCTCAGCACGCTGGTGCCGCGGTTGGTGCGGATATATTTTGCATTGTGGCTGCTCAGGCGGTGACGCTTGCCGACAACGCCGTGCTTCACCTTGCCCGAGGCGGTGAATTTGAAGCGTTTCTTCACACCGCTCTTGGTCTTCATTTTGGGCATTTTGGTCTCCTTTGGAAGTCCGTTTGCGTATCGGCCTGGCAGCCCTTTCAGCCAGCCGACACAATCGGAAGCGGGGCGCTTAGGGGGATTCGCCCGGAAATGCAAGCGATTCGGGGATCAAAAACTGGCGCCGTCGACCTTCTGGATCGTGAGGGTATCGAGGTCGGCGTCGGGAACACAGCGCAGGTTCACCGCCGCCATCTTGGATCCATCAGGACCGGTGCCGACCGAGAAGCCCTGGCAACCGCAATCGGTGCAGAATTGATGGTCGATATTATGCTTGTTAAACTTGTAGCTCCCGAGCTTGTCGGCGCCGCTCTCCAGCCTGAACTGGTCGATGGGCACGAAAGCGAGCAAGAAGCCCTTGCGCCGGCAGTGCGAGCAGTTGCAGCTCATCGCCGTACCCGGAATATCCCCCTCGACCGTAAAACTTACCGTGCCGCAGTGGCAGCTTCCTTGAAAAGCCATGTCCGTTCCTCTCCTTGTCAGTGGTGGCAGGCGAGTCCTTCGATCACATCCTCGAGACGCGCGGGGTCGCCGAGCGCGATGACGTGCCCCGAACTGTCGGCGCTCAGCGGATCGCCGTTCCAGTCGCACATCGTGCCGCCTGCGCCTTCGACGATCGGCGCGAGGGCAGCGAAGTCGTGGAGCTTCAATCCCGCCTCGACGACGAGGTCGATATGCCCGCTCGCGAGCAAGCCATAATTATAGCAGTCGCCGCCGAAGACCATGCGCTTGTGCGACGTCTTTGCTGCGAGCGCCATGAAATGCTCGCCGTCATGGTCGGCGAAATATTGCGGGCCGGTCGTCGCGAGTACCGTATCGGCAAGGGTGCGGCAGGGACGCGTGCGCGCGGGCGTGCCGTTGAACAGGGTCGGCTGACCGAGCGCGCCGACCCAGCGTTCGCCCGCGATCGGCTGGTCGATGATCCCGAGGATCGGCCATCCGTCCTGGAGCAGCGCGATCAGGGTACCGAAAATCGGGCGCCCTGCCATGAAGCTGACGGTGCCGTCGATCGGGTCGAGCACCCATTGGCGCGACGCGTCGGGGCGCTCGGCGCCATATTCCTCGCCGATGATCCCGTCGCGCGGCGCCTCGGCATCGAGCAGGCGGCGCATCGCGGCTTCGGCGGCGCGGTCGGCCTCTGTCACGGGCGAGGCGTCGGCCTTGGCCTCATGCGCAAAGGCGGCGCGGAAGAGCGGACGGATCGCTTCGCCGGCGGCGTCGGCGAGGCGATTGGCGAGGTTGAGATCGGAGGTGAGCGACATGGCTATCCGCTAGCCTAGCCGGCCCCCCACCGCCAGCCCAAGCGCATCCGTCCGGCATCATTGGCTCACGTTTTATCAATTTTACAATTTCAGTATAAACTGTAAAATCACGTCCATGCCGGGCGATTTTCCTCTCGATCCGATTGTCGCGACCTTCGCGCGTTATGGTCTGCGCAAGACGTCGATGGAGGATGTGGCGCGCGTGCTCTGTGTGTCGCGGCAAGCGCTCTATAACCGGCACGGATCGAAGGGAGCGTTGATCGGCTGGGCGACCAAATGCCTGATCGACACTTCGCTGGCTGCCGCGCTTGCCAGCATCGACCAGCCCGCAAAGACGCTCGTCGAACGTTTGACCGATGCGCTCGACGCATGGGTGGGCCGGCATATGGAGGCGCTGCATGCGTCGCCGCACGGCGCCGAGATCGTGGCGACGCTCCGGCGCGATCCGCCCGAGGCGGTCCGCGTGGCCGAGCGCAGGCTGGTCGCCGCGATGGCCGAAGCGATCCGGTTCAGCGGGCCGGGCTCGGCGGTGTCGCGCGCGGGCAGTATGGCGCAGGCTCTATGCTGGACCGCGCGCGGGCTGGTGCATGCCGTGCCCGATCATACGACCTTCCGGCGGCAGCTCGATCACATCGTCGGCGCGCTCGTGGCGCGCTGACGCGATCAGTCGAAAAGCGAGGAGACGCTCGATTCGTCGGCGATGCGCTTGATCGCTTCGCCGAGCAAAGGTGCGACGGTGAGCGCGCGGACCTTGCTGCTGTCGTTGACGGCATCGGTCGGCTGGATCGAATCGGTGATGACGAGTTCGGTGAGCTCGCTCGCATCGACGCGCGCGACCGCGCCGCCCGACAATACGCCGTGCGTACAATAAGCGACGACGCCCTCGGCGCCTGCGGCCTTCAGCGCCGCGGCGGCGTTGCACAGCGTGCCCGCCGAATCGACGATATCGTCGATCAGGATGCAGAAGCGGCCCTTCACGTCGCCGATGATGTTCATCACTTCCGATTCGCCGGCGCGTTCGCGGCGCTTGTCGACGATCGCGAGCGGGGCGTTGTCGAGCCGCTTGGCGAGCGCCCGGGCGCGGACCACGCCGCCGACGTCGGGCGACACGACCATCAGATTCTTGCCCGCGAAGCGCGCCTGGATGTCGGCGCTCATCACTGGCGCGGCGTAGAGATTGTCGGTCGGGATATCGAAGAAGCCCTGGATCTGCCCGGCGTGCAGGTCGATCGCGAGCACGCGGTCGGCGCCCGAAGTGGTGATGAGGTTCGCGACGAGCTTTGCCGAGATCGGGGTGCGCGGGCCGGGTTTGCGGTCCTGGCGGGCATAGCCGAAATAGGGGACGACCGCGGTGATGCGTTTCGCCGAAGCGCGGCGCAGCGCGTCGTTGATGATCAGCAGCTCCATCAGATTGTCGTTCGCGGGGAAGTTCGTCGGCTGGACGACGAAGACATCCTGGCCGCGGACATTCTCATGAATTTCGACGAAGACCTCTTCGTCGGCGAAGCGGCGTACGCTGGTGTCGGTCAGCGGCAGTTCCAGATAGTCCGCGATCGCGCGGGCGAGGGGGAGGTTGCTGTTGCCGGAGATGAGTTTCATGCGCTGCGAAGCCCTTTCGCGCGGAGTGGGATTGCGCGCCCCCTTAGCCAGCGCGGGCCGATAGGGGAAGGGGTTAAAGCCCGATCGGCAGCGCGCGCCGCAGTTGAAATCGGCGCGCGTCGGCCTAAACCACCGACATGACACAAAAGCTCACCATCGTTCTTTCACAAATGACGCAGGTCGTGGGCGACCTCGCCGCCAACGCCGCCGCGATGCGCGAGGTCCGCGCGCGGCACAGCGGGGCCGACCTGATCCTCTACCCCGAACTGCAGCTGATCGGTTATCCGCCCGAGGATCTGGTGCTGAAGCCTGCGCTGGCCGAACGCGCCGCGACGCTGCTCGCCGAACTCGCCGCCGATACCGCCGACGGCGGCCCGGCGATGCTTGTCGGTTCGGTCGAGCGGGAAGGCGATGCGCTCTATAATATCGTCGCGCTGCTCGACGGCGGCCGGATCGTCGCGACGCGAAGGAAGCATGAACTCCCCAATTACGGGACCTTCGACGAAAAGCGCGTGTTCGTTCCGGGGCCGCTCCCCGACGTTGTCGAATGGCGCGGCGTGAAGCTGGGCCTGCCGATCTGCGAGGATGGCTGGTTGCCCAAAGTTTGCCAGCATCTGGTGGGGCAGGGGGCCGAACTGCTGATCTCGGTCAACGGCAGCCCCTATGAGATCGACAAGGACGAGCGGCGTTTGACGCAGGTGTTCGCCAGCCGCGTCGCCGAAACCAGGCTGCCGGTCATTTTCCTTAACCGCATCGGCGGGCAGGACGAGATCGTGTTCGACGGCTGCTCGTTCGTGCTGAACAGCGACGGGACGACGGCGCACCGACTGACCGACTGGGAGCCCGAGGAGCGGGTAACACAATGGACGAAGGGCGCGAACGGCTGGCGCTGCGAAGCCGGCGCGATCGCCGAATGGGAGGCGCATCCGGCCGACATCTACAGCGCGATGATCTTATCCTTGCGCGACTATGTCGAGCGCAACCGCTTCCCCGGCGTAGTGCTTGGCCTGTCGGGCGGGATCGATTCGGCAATCTGCGCCGCGATCGCCGCCGACGCGCTGGGCCCCGACAAGGTGTGGTGCGTGATGATGCCGAGCCGCTTCACGAGCGAGGCGAGCCTCGATGATGCCGCAGGCTGCGCGGCGATGATCGGGTGCAGGCTCGATACGATTTCGATCGTTCCGGCGGTCGAGGCGTTCGATGCGATGCTCAGCGGAACCTTCGCCGACAAGGACGTCGATATCACCGAGGAAAATGTCCAGTCGCGCATCCGCGGTGTCACCCTGATGGCACTCAGCAACAAATTCGGCCCGATGCTGCTCACGACGGGCAACAAGAGCGAGATGAGCGTCGGCTATGCGACGATCTATGGCGACATGGCGGGCGGCTATAATCCGTTGAAGGACGCGTATAAGATGACGGTGTTCGCCGTGGCGAAATGGCGCAACGAACATGTCCCGCGGCTCTCGCGCAACCCGGTGACCCCGGTGATGCCCGACACCATCATCACCAAGCCGCCAAGCGCCGAACTGCGCCCCGACCAGAAGGACGAGGACAGCCTGCCGCCCTATGCCGATCTCGACCGCATGTTGCATATGCTCGTCGAAGAGGAGGCGAGCGTCGACGATGTCGTGGCGAAATATGGCTTCGATCGTGATGCGGTGGTGCGGATCGAAAGGCTGCTGATGCTTGCCGAATATAAGCGCCGGCAGGCGCCGCCGGGGGTGAAGCTGTCGACGCGCAATTTCGGGCGCGACCGGCGCTATCCGATCACCCACGGCTTCCGGACCGCGTAGCCCGCCGTGGCGAACTGGCTGACCGGGATCGGTTACGCGCTGTCGATCGTCAGCGTCATCTTGCTCGCGCGGGTTGCGTGGCCGCGCCCGGCGAAGATCGCGGCCTGATCGGGGCGATCATCATGGGGTCGGTGCTTTCGGTGGTCGGCATGGCTCTGCGCTGGGCCGCGCACATCGTCCAGAACCGCAAGATCGAGGAAGACGACTGACGGCGGCCGAATATGCGGTTATAGGCGCGCGCTATGACTGTCGTGACCCGTTTCGCCCCTTCGCCGACCGGCACCCTGCATGTCGGCAATGTCCGCACCGCGCTCCACAATTGGCTGTGGGCGCGCAAGCATGGCGGTCGCTTCCTGCTGCGCATCGACGACACCGACCTCGAACGGTCGAAAGAGGAGTATGTCGATGCGATTCGCGCCGACCTCGCGTGGCTTGGCTTCGATATCGACGGCGAGGAACGGCAGTCGGCGCGCTTTGCGCTCTATGAAGCCGAGTTCGAAAAGCTGAAGGCGGCGGGGCGTGTCTATGCCTGTTATGAGACGCCCGAAGAGCTCGATATCCGCCGCAAGATATTGCTCTCGCGGGGGTTGCCGCCGGTTTACGAGCGCAAGCCCGCCGATGCGCCGATCCCCGAGGGCATCGCACCGCACTGGCGCTTCCGGCTCGACCATGGCCAGGCGATCGAGTGGACAGACATGGTCCGCGGATCGCAGCATTTCGAACCCAAGACGATGTCCGACCCGGTGGTGCGTCGCGCCGACGGCAGCTGGCTCTACCTGTTGCCCAGCGTGATCGACGATATCGCGATGGGGATCACGCATGTCGTGCGCGGCGAGGATCATGTGTCGAACACCGCGTCGCAGGTCCAGATGTTCGCGGCGCTAGGCGCGACGCCCCCCGCCTTTGCGCATGAGGCGCTGCTCGTCGGGACCGAGGGCAAATTGTCGAAGCGGCTCGGCTCGCTCGGTATGGCGAGCGTGCGCGAGGCGGGGATCGAACCGATCGCGCTCGTCGCGTTGCTCGCGCGGTTGGGAACGAGCGATCCGGTCGAACCGGTGACGGACGGTGCGCCGCTGATCGAAAGCATCGATTTCGCGCGCTTCGGCCGCGCGCCTGCGCGCTTCGACGAGGCCGAACTGGCGCTGCTCAATCAGAAGATATTGCATCACACCGACCATGCGGCGATCGCGGACCGCCTGCCCGCTGCCATCACCGAAGCGCGCTGGAATGCGATTCGGCCCAATGTGATGACGGTGGCCGAGGCGGCCGAGTGGGTGCGCGTGTTCGATGGCCCCTTCGCCCCGCCGCCCGCCGAAGCCGCCGACCGGCCGGTGCTCGACGCGGCGGCGCAAGCGGCACCCGCGATCGATTGGGGCGCCGATCCCTGGCATGCGCTCACCGGCGCGGTGAAGGAGGCGACGGGTGCAAAGGGCCGCGCACTCTTCCTGCCGCTGCGCCGCGCGCTCACTGCCCGCGACCATGGCCCCGACATGGCCGAACTGTTGCCGCTGATCGACAAGGATCAGGCGGTGGCGCGGCTTTCCGCCATCTGACAAGCCGTTCGATCGCTCCGCGGGCTTGCTTACCGATCCACTTGACATGCGACGTTATGTTATAATATCACGTCAATCTGACCTGGCCGATAACAGCGGTCGGAACGCGGCGGGGCCGGGTCATATAGGCAAGGAGAGATGCCATGACCCTGATACCCTTGATTTCAGCTATTGTGGCCGCGCCCAAAGCGACCACCGCGCCCGCCGGAGCGGCGGCGCCGCTGACGCGCAACAGCTATGGAAGCGATGCCCGCCACCACCCGGTTGCTGCACTGTTCGCCGTCGGGCTGCCCGCCGCGCTGGTCGTCGCGGTGGCGCTGTCGCCGATGATCGTCCAGACGCCGCCTGAATCCGAACGACAGATCTGGGACCCGATCACGCTCGAGAAACCGAAGCCCCCCGAACCGCAACCCGATGCCAAGCCGCAGGACCAGCCGACCAAAACCGTTATCGCTGCGACCGATTCGCCGCTGCCGCCGCTGAGTCAGGATCCGCCCGTCGGTCGGACCGACGAACCCTATGTTCCGCCGGCTGGCTCCGGCACGGGAACGGTGATGCCCCAAATTATCGATCCGCCCGTGCAGCCTCCCAAGCTGGTGCTCGCGCAGCTCGACCAGCGCTATGCGGGTCTTTTTCAGCCCGACTATCCGGCACGCGCGCAGCGTGAGGGGATCGAGGGCGTCGCGGTCGTCCGCGTGCTGATCGGCATCGACGGACGGGTGAAGGCGGTCGAGCTGGTCAGCACCGACGATCCGGCGTTTTTCGAAGCGACGAAGCGGCGTGCGCTCACCAAATGGCGCTTCAAGGCTGCGACGCGCGGCGGAGTGCCTGAGGAAAGCTGGAAGGAAATGCGCGTCCGTTTCGAGATCAAGAACGCCTAGGGTCGCAATCCTACCCCTCCCGGACGGGCGGTCGATGTGCCGCCCGACCTTCCTTTCGCTTGACAGAAAGGCCGAATCCCGCCAAAGGCGCCCGGATATTGAGGGGCGGCGCGGCGTCGCGCGGCCCTTTCATGTTTTTCACACCAACGTCGGGGCCCTAGTCCCGCCGCATCCCTCGGACCTCCGGTGGATGTGCAGTCATTTCGAGGAACAGGGCCATGGCCAAGCCGACGACCGTCAAGATCAAGCTGGTGAGCACCGCCGACACGGGCTTTTTCTATGTGACCAAAAAGAACCCGCGCACGATGACCGAAAAAATGTCGGTGCGTAAGTATGACCCGCGTGTCCGCAAGCACGTCGAGTTCAAGGAAGCCAAGATCAAGTGATGCATTTCCCCATGCGCTGAAAGCGCGTGGGGCGGAAATGCGTTATTCCGGATAAGATCCGGGATCAGAAGGGCGGCCGCGCGCCGCCCTTTTTCGTGCGCGTCAGAAATCGCGCAGGGGCCGGCGCGCGACATCATTTTCGATGATGTGCCGGATCGTGATCATCGTCTTGAACGAATGCACGCCCTTGTCCTCACCCAGCGCGCGGCGGGTGAAGGCGTCATATTCCTCCATCGAGCCGATCTGCACTTTCAGCAGGAAATCATCGTCGCCGGTCACGTCCCACGCCCCCGTGATTTCGGAGTGGCGGGCGATCTCGCGTGCGAACGCGTCCATAGTCTGCGGCCCCGCCTGTTGCATCCGGACGAGGATGTGCATGGTGAGCGCCGATCCGGTCAGCGCCGGATTGACCACCGCGATATCGGCGACGATCACCTTTTCTTCGCGCATCCGGCGCAGGCGGCGGAGCACCGCCGACAGCGACAGGCCGACCTTGTCGGCGAGGATTCGCGCGGGCTGGAGATTGTCGTGCCGTACCAGCGCGAGCAGCCGGCGGTCGAAATCGTCGAGGTCGATCATTTTTCGCATAAATTTTTCAATAGCGCGAAAATTGGTCGCAAGCACGATCAATTTCGGCGCCGATCGCCGCACTTGCCGGGGTAAATGGGATTCGTCCGGGCCGCCCCTCCCCATCTTTCGCGGTTTCGGATGAAGGAGACATGAGATGACCCGTAACACCCCCGAAACGCGTTGGATCAGCCGCATCTGGACCGCCACCGTCACGGCCTCGGAGGCCGCCGTCGCCATCCATTATTCGGCGCCGTGGCAGCGCATCGCCGCGCCGCGGCTTTCGGAACGGACCGCCCGCGACGCTTGCGCCGCCTGACGGTCCCTTCCTTCCCCCGCAGCGGTCAGCAGCGACGCTTGCGGTCGATCTCGCGGCCGAGCAGCGCGCCGCCGGCCGCACCGAGGATCGTGCCCGTGGCGCGGTCGCCCCGGCGATCGACTTCGCGGCCCAGCAACGCGCCAGCAGCGCCGCCGACGATCAGTCCGGTGGTGCCGCTGGTGCGGCAGTTCCGATAATATCGTTTGTCGCGGTGGTGCCGATAGTCGCGGCGATCGTTCCAGCGATCATGGCCGCGGTCGCTATAATGTCCGTGCCGATGGTGGCGGCTGCGCGCATCGGCTTCGGTCGGCATTGCGGCCAGCGTCGTCGCGCCGATCAAGGCGGTCAGCGCCAGCCTCTTCATCAAAAACATCTTATGTCCTTCCATCCTGAACCCCCGCGATCAGAATTAGGAAAGGAAAGCTGGCCAATGGCTGAACCCGGCGGTGCTGTCGCCGCGCGGGCCAGCGACTCGCCGATGATTTTGGGCGGCCCGTCGCAATCGACCCCGCGCGATCGCAAAAAAATTATGCGAAGGCCCCGACGCTTTCGATGAACTTGATCACCGAAATCGGTTTGGACACATAGGCTTCGGCGCCCGCCGCCTTAATCTGCTCCTCATCGCCTTTTCCGGCATAAGCGGTCACCGCCATGATCGGAACCGCGCGCAAGGTCAGATCGGCCTTCATCTGACCGATCAGGTCGAGCCCGCTGACATGCGGCAACTGGATGTCCATGATGATCAGGTCGGGCGACACTTCGCGCGCTTTCGCCAGCGCGTCGCGTCCGTCGCGCACCGGGTGCGCGCTATAGCCATGGGCGTTGAGAAGGTCGCAGAAGAGGCGAAGGTTGAGCTCATTATCTTCGACGACCAGGATGGTCTTGCCCATGTTACTTATGTTCCCCACCTTGCGTACGCGGCCCGTTTAGGCGAATCGGCGGCATGACACAATTAGGGACACACGACTTGCACGATGGCGATGCCGCGCTGGCGCTTCAGGCGCTCGGCTGGATCTTGAGCGACGAACCGCGCGCCGAGCGGCTGCTCGGCCTGACCGGGCTTGCGCCCGACGAACTGCGCACCTCGCTGGGCGAGCAGGCGACGCTCGCGGCGATCCTGTCTTTTCTCACCGCTCACGAAAACGACCTTGTCGCCTGCGCCGATGCGCTGCAGGTGCCGCCTGCCAGCATCGCCGCCGCGGCACAGAGACTCGAAGGAACCACCGCATGAACCGCCCGCTCGTCATCACCGATTGCGACGAGGTGCTGATGCACATGGTCGTCCCCTTCGCCGAATGGGTCGATGCCGAACATGGCGTGATCTTCCGCATCGAGGACGCGAGCTTCGCGAACGCCTTGAAGCGCAAGGAATGCGGCACGCCCTTGGAAGCGGCCGAAGTGTGGCCCTTGCTCGACGGCTTTTTCCGTAAGGAAATGACGCGGCAATATCCGATAGCCGGCGCGCTCGCGGCGATGGCGGCGATCGGCGCCGAGGCCGATATCGTCGTCCTCACCAACGTCGGCCCCGAACATCAGCAGGCGCGTATCGAACAGCTCGCGCTGCACGATTTCCACGCACCCGTGATCGGCAGCCGCGGCGGCAAGGGCGAACCGGTGCGCCGCCTGATCGAAGAATATCAGCCCTCGGTCGCGGTCTTCATCGACGACCTCGCGGGCCACCATCAATCGGTCGCGCACGAGGCACCCGACGTGTGGCGGCTCCACCTCGTCGGCGAGCCCGCGATCGCCGGCAAGATCGCGCCAGCGAAGCACGCGCATGCGCGAATCGACGACTGGACGACGGCGCGCGACTGGATCCTGGCGCGCCTCGCCGAAAACATCCCCGCCCCGGCCCCCGAACCGGTTTAAGAACAAGGACAGATCATGGATATCGCCGCCAAAATCGCCGAACTTGGCCTCGAACTCCCCAGGCCCGCCGCGCCGGTCGCCGCTTATGTGCCCGTCGTCGAGCATGGCGGCCTGCTCTACGTCAGCGGCCAGCTGCCGTTTCGCGACGGGCAGGTCGTCACCGGCCGCCTTGGCGAGAACGTCGACGTTGCGGGCGGGCAGGATGCGGCACAGCGCGTCGCGCTGATGCTCGTCGCCCAGATCGGGCAGGCGCTCGGCGGCGACTGGTCGCGCGTCGAGCGCGTCGTCAAGCTCGGCGTGTTCGTCAACAGCACCCCCGGTTTCACCGATCAGGCGAAGGTCGCCAATGGCGCGTCGGAATTGTTCGAAACCCTGTTCGGCGAAGCGGGCCGCCATGCGCGCGCCGCGGTCGGCGTCGCGGTGCTGCCGCTCGGCGCCGCGGTCGAGGCGGACGCGATCGTCGCGGTGAAGCCCGCCTAAGCATTCCGGTGGCAGAGGCCGACCCGCCCGTACGCACGATATCGCTCGGAACCGGCGTCGCCGCCATCGCCGTCGCGGCATGGGACGCCCTGCACGATGGCGGCAATCCGTTCGTCGGCCACGCCTTCCTGTCGTTGCTCGAACAATCGGGCAGTGTCGGGCCGGGTACGGGCTGGCAGGCGGCGCCCTTGCTGGTCGAGGATGCCGGCGGGGCGCTCGTCGCCGCCGCGCCCGCGTACCTCAAATCGCACAGCCAGGGCGAATATGTGTTCGACCATGCCTGGGCCGATGCCTGGGCGCGCGCAGGTGGCGACTATTATCCGAAGCTCCAGATCGCGGCGCCCTTCACCCCCGTGTCGGGGCCGCGCCTGCTGGCCAAGGATCGGGGGGACGCGCTGCTGCTGCTCCGTGCCGCCGAGACAGTGGTGCGGCAGAACCAGCTCTCGTCGGCGCACGCGACCTTTGTCGCGCCCGACCAGATGCCGCTGTTCGAGGAAGCGGGCTGGCTCGTCCGCCGCGATATCCAGTTCCATTTCGCGAACGCCGGTTATGCGGGCTTCGACGATTTCCTCGCGACGCTGAATTCAGCGAAGCGCAAGCAACTCCGCAAGGAGCGGCAACGTGCGGTCGACGGCCTGCGGATCGAGGAACTGACGGGCGATGCGATCCGTCCCGAGCATTGGGACGCGATGTGGCTTTTCTATCAGGACACCGGCGCGCGCAAATGGGGGCATCCGTACCTCACGCGCGAAGCGTTCGACCTGATGGGCGCGACAATGGCGGAGCAGATCATCCTGCTGATCGCTTATGACGGCGAGGAAAGGCCGGTCGCGGGCGCGCTGCACTTCGTCGGCGCCGACACGCTCTACGGCCGCTACTGGGGCTGTCTCGTCGAGATCCCCTATCTGCATTTCGAGTTATGCTATTATCGCGCGATCGACATCGCGATCGAACGCGGCCTTGCCCGCGTCGAGGCGGGCGCGCAGGGCGGGCACAAGCTCGCGCGCGGCTATGGCCCCGTCGCGACATGGTCGGCGCATTTCATCGCTGATCCGGGCTTTCGCCGCGCGGTTGCCGATTACCTCGAACAGGAACGGCAGGCGGAAGAAGTCGAAATGAAGTGGCTGGAAGGGCAGACGCCCTTCAAGCGAAAGGATTAGGCTGCAAAGCGCCGCGCGGCGGGACGGCGCGCCGTCTCGTCGAGCCAGGCGCGTGCCTGGCGCTGAGCCTCGGCAATTTCGCCCGGGGACATTTCGTCGGACAGGTCGGCGCGGCACTGCTGGCCTTCGATATTGCCGCCAAGCGCGGCGAGATTGAACCATTTATGCGCCTGGATCAGGTCGACATCGACCCCGCCGGTGCCGGTAGAAAAGGCAATGCCCAGATCGAAATAGGCATTGGCGTCGCCGCGGGCGGCGTCGAGCAAACGGCTCTCGATCAGATATTGGGCAGACTTCAGACTGTTCGCCATGATAACCCCCTTTGGCTCCACCCCACATGGAGACCTCGGGGCCCAAAGTTGCGGCTTATGGTCAACAAAGCGTTAACGACGATCCGACTTTTTTGTGGATATCGTTCGAAAGCCGCGGAAATCGGAAGATTTTGGCGTTAATCGCCAACCGGAAGATTGTCGATCAACCGCGTTTTTCCGATCCGTGCAGCCGCCAGGATCCGCGCGGGCTTCCGAAAAGCGTTCAAGCGCTTGAGACTGTCGGCATCGGCGAGCGCGACATAGTCGACGCTGTCGAAGCCCCCCCCAACGATCACCGTCTCGGCCCTGGCGAGCGCTTCGCCGACATCGGCGCCGCCCGCGATCGCTTTCGCAGCGGTGTTCAGCGCACGCGGAAAGATGGTTGCCGCCGTGCGCTGTTCGGATGACAGATAGGCATTGCGCGACGACAGCGCGAGGCCGTCGTCATCGCGCGCGATCGGCGCCCCCAAAATGTCGATCCCGAAGTCGAGGTCGCGCGCCATGCGGCGGATGATCGCGAGCTGCTGCCAGTCCTTTTCGCCGAAGATCGCCACATCGGGCCGCACCTGGTTGAACAATTTGGCGACGACGGTCGCGACGCCGTCGAAATGGCCGGGGCGCGCCGCGCCGCAATAATCGGCGCCGAGCTCGGCGACCTCGATATGCGTGCTGTGCCCGCCGGGGTACATGACGCTGACATCGGGCGCCCAGAGCAGCCCCGTGCCTTCCTCGACCAGCATCGCGGCATCGCGCGCCTCGTCGCGCGGATAGGCGGCGAAATCCTCGTTCGGGCCGAACTGCGTCGGATTGACGAAAATCGACACGACGGCGTGGTCGGCGACGCGTTTCGCCATGCGGACGAGCGACAGGTGGCCGTCGTGCAGCGACCCCATCGTCGGAACCAGCGCGACGCTCTTCCCACCCTGCTTCAGTGCCGTAACGGCACGGTGCAGCATCGCGATGTCACGGATGATTTGCACGCCCGGTCGCCCTCCGATATTGGCGCGACTATATCACTTCGCGCGCCGGCCGCCCATGCCGCGCAAACAGGAAAATCGCAACGCCCCATGACGACCTCAGCGACGAAGCCCGCACCGCATCGCATCATCTTTGCCAATGAAAAGGGCGGGACCGGCAAATCGACCTGTGCCGTGCATTTCGCCGTCGCGCTGGCGAGCCAGGGCTGGCGCGTCGCGGGGATCGATCTAGACCCGCGCCAGCGCACCTTCCACCGCTATCTCGAAAATCGCCAGAATACCGCGAAGCGCCGCGAGATCGCGCTGCCGACCCCGCGCTTCGAGGTGTTCACCGGTTCGACGATCGAGGAACTCGACGAGCAGGTCGCAGCGCTGAGCGAAGACGTCGATTATCTGATTGCCGACACGCCGGGCCGCGACGACGTCTTTGCGCGTCACCTTGCGACGAGCGCCGATACGCTCGTCACGCCGATCAACGACAGCTTTATCGACTTCGACCTGATCGGACAGGTCGATCCCGAAACCTTTCAGGTCACCCGGCCGAGCTTCTATTCCGAACTGATCTGGGACGCGCGGAAGACGCGCGCGAAGACCGACGGGCGGACGATGGACTGGATCATCCTGCGCAACCGCCTCCAGCACGTCGATGCGCACAATATGCGCCGCGTCGGCGAGGCATTGACGCAGTTGTCGCGGCGCGTCGGGTTCCGCGTCATCCCGGGGCTCGGCGAGCGCGTCATCTATCGCGAGCTTTTCCCGGCTGGCCTCACCCTGCTCGACAAGGCGCACCTTGGCGGCATGGGGATTGGCCACGTCGTCGCGCGGCAGGAACTCCGCGAGGCGATGGGCGGACTGAACCTGCCGGTGCGCGAACGACTGCATCCGGACGGGGATTTGTTCGCCGCCGCCTGACCCTTCTCTCCCCCAAGAGGATCAAAGATGACGCATAATTTCCATCCGACGATGCTCCGCGAATATGACATCCGCGGGGTCGTCGGCGACACGCTGTCCGACAAGGACGCCTATGCCATCGGCCGCAGCTTCGCGACGCTCGTTCGTCGCGCCGGCGGCAAGCGCGTTGCCGTCGGCTATGACGGTCGCCTGTCGTCGCCGATGCTTGCCGACGCGCTGATCGCCGGGATCAACGATGCGGGCGTTGACGCGCTCAACGTCGGGCTCGGTCCGACACCAATGCTCTATTATGCGGCGTCAACCGAGGATGTGGAGGGCGGCATACAGATAACCGGCAGCCACAACCCCCCCGACTATAATGGCTTCAAATTTGTGATGCAGGGGCGTCCCTTCTATGGCGCCGATATCCTGGGCATCGGCGAAATGGCCGCCGCGGGCGACTGGGAGGCGGGCGAAGGCACGTCGCAGAGCATCGATATCATCGACGCCTATGTCGACCGGCTGGTCGAGGGTTTCGCGGGCGGCGCCTTCCGCATCGGCTGGGACGCCGGAAACGGTGCCGCGGGCACCGTCATCGAGAAACTCACCGCGCGCCTTCCGGGTGAGCATCACTTGCTGTTTACCGACATCGACGGCCATTTTCCGAACCACCATCCCGATCCGACCGAAGAGAAGAATCTCGCCGATCTGCGCAAACTCGTCGCGGAGAAGAGCCTCGATTTCGGCGTCGCTTTCGATGGAGACGGCGACCGCATCGGCGCGATCGACGGCGAAGGCCGCGTGATCTGGGGCGACCAGCTGCTGCAAATCTATGCCGCGGCGCTGCTTGAAGACCTGCCGGGCGCGACGATCATCGCCGATGTGAAGGCGAGCCAGGCCTTGTTCGACCGCGTCGCCGAACTCGGCGGCAAGCCGCTGATGTGGAAGACAGGACACAGTCTGATCAAGGCGAAGATGAAGGAAACCGGCAGTCCGCTGGCGGGCGAGATGAGCGGGCATATCTTCTTCGCCGATCGCTATTATGGCTATGACGACGCGCCCTACGCCGCGATCCGGCTGATCGAGGCGGCGACGAAGCTTGGGCGGAGCGTCACGCAGCTGCGCGGTGACATGGCGCCGATGGTCAACACCCCCGAAATGCGCTTCCAGGTCGACGAGAGCCGCAAATTCGCCATTGTGGATGAAGTCCTCGATCGGCTCGGCGCGTCGGGCGCGCAGGTCGACCGCACCGACGGCGCGCGTGTCCTCACCGACGACGGCTGGTGGCTGCTCCGCGCCTCGAACACGCAGGATGTGCTCGTCGCCCGCGCTGAGGCGAAGGACGAGGCGGCGCTGACGCGCCTGCTCGCCGCGATCGACGAACAGCTCGCTTTGTCGGGGATCGTGCGCGGGCCGCAGGCCGCACACTAGTCTTTAGCCCCCCTTCCTTCCGGGGAGGGGCAGCCCTGCAAAAATCTTGCCAGATTGACGTTCGCCGCGTCGCTGGGGTAACGCGCTCATGGGGCTAGAACTGGAACCGACCGACCTATGACCGACGACGAATCCAATGCGGGCACGCTGACCGAAAGCGATCATGGCGTCACCGAGCATAAGGCGCATGTCCGCGAGGAAGCAGCGGCCGGCAATGGCCTGGCGGTCATTTCGATCGCCAAAAGCTATGACAAGCGCACCGTCCTCTCCGACGTGTCGCTGTCGGTCGGCAAGGGCGAAGTCGTCGGCCTGCTCGGTCCCAATGGCGCGGGCAAGACGACCTGCTTCTATTCGATCATGGGGCTGGTGAAACCCGACGCCGGGCGCATCATGCTCGACGGCGCCGACATCACCGCGCTGCCGATGTATCGCCGCGCGATCCTCGGGCTCGGCTATCTCCCCCAGGAAACCTCGATCTTTCGCGGCATGACGGTCGAACAGAATATCGGCGCGGTGCTCGAACTCAGCGAGCCCGACAAGATCGCCCGCGAGCGGCGCATGGAAGAATTACTCGACGAATTCGGCCTCACGCGCCTTCGCGATTCGGCGGCGATGGCGCTGTCGGGTGGCGAACGGCGCCGCGCCGAAATCGCGCGCGCGCTCGCGGCGAACCCGTCGATCATGCTGCTCGACGAGCCTTTTGCGGGCATCGATCCCTTGTCGATAAGCGACATTCGCGATCTGGTCGTGGACCTCAAGACGCGTGGCATCGGCGTGCTGATCACCGACCATAATGTGCGCGAGACGCTCGACCTCGTCGACCGCGCCTGCATCATCTACGACGGCAAGGTACTGCTTGCCGGCTCCCCGGAAGAGCTCGTCGCCGACCCCGAGGTGCGTCGCCTCTATCTCGGCGAGGGCTTCTCTTTGTAATGTGATGATACGCTGATGGCGTTGGGTCCGCGCCTCGATCTCCGCCAGTCACAATCGCTGGTGATGACGCCGCAGCTGCAGCAAGCGATCAAGCTGCTGGCACTGTCGAATCTCGAACTCGAAGCCTATCTGGCCGAGGCGCTCGAAGGCAATCCGCTGCTCGATACGGCGTCGGCCGATAATGACGGCAGCGCGGGCGATCCGGATGGCGTGCCCGGCGGCGACGCATCGGCGGCCGAGGCCGCGTCGCTCGACGCCGATCAGGCGCTGGCGGCGGACGGCGGCACCGCGAACGACCTCGACGTCGATCTCGCCGCCGAAAGCTTCCACCACGACAGCGCGAGCGACAATGTCGGGCTGTCGGGGAGCGGCGAGGATATCGATTTCGACAGCTTTGCCGAGCATGAGGGTACGCTCCACGACTATCTGCTCGCGCAGGTCGGCGAACATTTCAGCGGGATCGAGGCGATCGTCGCGGGCCAGCTCGTCGCGCTGATCGACGAGGCGGGCTATCTGCGCGCCGATCTTGCCGAACTCGCCGCACAGCTCGGTGTCCCGCTCGCTCTGCTCGAGGAGGTGCTTGCGGGCATCCAATGCTTCGACCCCTCGGGCGTCGGCGGGCGCGACCTCGCCGAATGCATCGCGATCCAGGCGCGCGAGGCAGACCGCTACGATCCCGCGATGGCGACGATGATCGCGCACCTTGATCTCGTCGCCAAGGGCGCCTTTCCGCAACTGAAGCGCATCTGCGGCGTCGACGATGAGGATCTCGCCGACATGATTCGCGAGCTGCGCGGTTACGACCCCAAACCCGGCCTCAAATTCGGCGGTGACGGCGCGCCGGCGGTCGTCCCCGACCTCTATATTCGCCAGACCGCCCAAGGCTGGGCGGTCGAGATCAACAGCGGCACCCTGCCGCGCCTGCTCGTCAACCGCCGCTATTATACCGAGCTCGCACAGGGCGCCGCGGCGAAAAGCAAGGCATGGCTATCCGAACAGCTCGCGGGCGCGAACTGGCTCGTGCGCGCGCTCGACCAGCGCCAGCGCACGATCGTCAAGGTCGCGAGCGCGATCGTGAAGCAGCAGGAGGGCTTTTTCCTCCACGGCGTCGCGCATATGCGCCCGCTGACCTTGCGTCAGGTCGCCGAGGAAATCGGCATGCACGAATCGACCGTCAGCCGCGTCACCAGCAACAAATATCTGAGCTGCGCGCGCGGGCTGTTCGAACTCAAATATTTCTTCTCGAGCGGCATTTCCGATACGCAAGGCGACGGCGCGGTGTCGGCCGAGGCGGTCAAGAGCCGCATCAAGGCGATGATCGAGGCCGAGGATGGCAAGGCGATTCTCTCCGACGAGACGATCGCGCAGAGACTGTCGGGAGAGGGCCACGACATCGCGCGGCGCACCGTCGTCAAATATCGCGAGGCGATGGGCTATGGCTCGTCGGTGCAGCGGCGGCGGCAGAAAGCTTTGGCGGGGTAATCTTACATCGTCACCCCGGACTCGATCCGGGGTCCATGACGTCGAGGTTGCCGTGGATACCGGATCGAGTCCTGGATGACGAAATATGGACGGCAGCCGGTTGACTTTTTGCCCGCTTCCCCATAGTTGCGCCGCTTCGCGTCACCACGCCAAGATTTACGGACAGAGATCATGAAGATTCGCAACAGCCTGAAGTCGCTGAAGGACCGCCACCGGGATAACCGCGTTATTCGCCGCCGTGGCCGCACCTATGTGATCAACAAGACCAACCGCCGCTTCAAGGCGCGCCAGGGCTGATGCCCCTGCGCGGGGTGTTTCGCCCCGTTTGTTTTTGATGAACAGCGTTACGCCGTCGGATGCTTCCGGCGGCGCTTTCGCGTGTCTGGAGAGCGTATGATTCGCCAGAGTGTGATCTTCGACGTCGGCCGCGTCCTCTTCGATTGGGACCTGCGCTATCTTTTCGCCAGGCTGATCGCCGACAAGGACGAGCTCGAATGGTTTGTGACGAATATCGTCACGCCGCAGTGGCATTTCCAGCACGACGCGGGCCGCCCGCTCGCCGAGATGGTGCCCGAGCGGAAAGCCGAGTTTCCGGGTCATGCGCCACTGATCGACGCCTATGCGACGCGTTTCAACGAGACGATTCCCGGCCCGATGCCGGGCAGTCTCGAACTCGTCGAGCGGCTCGACGTCGCGGGCGTGCCGCTGTTCGCGATTACCAATTTCGGCCATGAATTCTGGGAAGGCTTCCGCCCGACGCAGCCGGTGTTCGACCGCTTCCGCGATATCGTCGTTTCGGGCACCGAGAAGCTGATGAAGCCAGACCCCGCGATCTACCGCCTCGCGATCGATCGATTCGGTATCGAACCCGCGGGGGCGCTGTTCATCGACGACAATGCGGCGAATGTCGCAGGCGCCGAATCGGTTGGTATCGCGGCCCATCGGTTCGAGGATGCGGCGACGCTGGAGGCCGAACTGATCGCGCGCGGATATTTGCCCGCTTGATGAGCAGGGCGGATCGCCTTGAACGCCTCGACGCCCGTCGGGTCGAGCTGGAAGCCGAATATGAGGCCGTGCTGCTAGACGCATTGCGCAGGGCTGCTGCCGGGTCATGGGGTTTGTTCGGTCATACTAAGGATCGCGCGGCCGGCGCCAAATGGGAACCGGTCGTCACCGACCTCTGCGACAGGGGCGAAGAAATAGACCAGTTGCGCACGTCGCTCGGATTGGAGCCTTTCGCCCTGCACGAAGAATTCGAAGCGTCTCGTGGACCGGTCGCGCCGACCGCTCCGGGAGAACCCAAGCAGGCCAAGGCATGGCTGGAGCGATTGGGCAAGGACGCCTAGGCGTTTACGCCATCCAAAATATCGTCATTCCCCGCGAAAACGGGAACCCAGCGAGCAACCGTTGCCGCTTGGTTCCCGTTTTCGCGGGAATGACGAAGTTTGTGCGGATTACTTCTCCACCCCCAGCTGCGTCAGCACGAACGCGAACTCCTCGGCATCCTCGCGCAGCGCGCCCCAGCGTCCCGACTTGCCGGCATGACCCGCGCCCATGTTAGTGCGCAGGAGCAAGGTCGCGTCGTTGGTCCGCGTTGCACGGAGCTTCGCCACCCATTTGGCGGGTTCCCAATAGGTCACGCGCGGGTCGTTGAGCCCCGCCGACACCAGCATCGGCGGATAGGCTTTCGGGGTCACATTGTCGTACGGGCTGTACGACAGCATATAGTCGAACGCCGCCTTGTCGGTGATCGGATTGCCCCATTCGGGCCATTCGCCCGGCGTCAGTGGCAGCGTTTCGTCGACCATCGTGTTGATCACGTCGACAAAGGGCACGCCCGCGAGCACCGCGCCCCACAGCTCGGGCGCCTGATTATAGACCGCGCCCATCACCTGTCCGCCCGCCGAGCGGCCCTCGATCGAAATCTTGCCCGCGCTCGTATATTTGGCGGCGATCAGGCCCTTTGCGACGTCGATAAAGTCATTGAACGTATTCTTGCGCTCGGTCGTCTTGCCCGCGAGATACCATGCGCGGCCAAGGTCGTCGCCGCCGCGCACATGCGCGATCGCATAGATCATCCCGCGATCGACGAGGCTCAAACGCGTCGTCGAGAAACCCGGCGGGACGCGGTAGCCGTAAGAGCCATAGACATAAAGGTGCATCGGTGCGCTGCCGTCGCGCGGCGTGCCCTTCTTATAGACGAGCGACACCGGAACCGGGGTGCCGTCGCGCGAGGGCATATTTACCAATTCGGTTACATAGTCATCATGTTTATAACCGGACGGGATTTCCTGCACCTTCAGCGTCTCGAGCTTGCCGTTCGTCAGATCATAATCGAACACCGTGTCGGGGGTGACCATCGACTCATAATCGAGGCGCAGCTTGTCCTGATGATATTCGGGATTGTCGCCGAGCCCCGCGACATAAGTGGCCTCGGGAAACTGGATCCGGCCGGGGGTCAGCGGGGCGTCATATTGGCGGACATCGACCTGATCGACGCCCTTCTCGCGCGTTTCGAGCACGAAATAGTCGCGGAAGACGGAGAGGCCGGTGATGTAGCTCGCATCCGATCCGGGGATCAGCGTTTTCCACGCATCGGGCTTTTTGACGCTCGCTGTCGCGACGCGGAAATTCGGATGCTCATCGTTGGTGTAGACGTAGAGCGTCCCGTTGCGCTCATCGACGCTATACTCGCGGCCCTTCTTGCGCGCCGACACGAGCTGCATCTTCGCTTCGGGATTGTCGGCGGGGAGCAGGTAAACCTCGCTCGTTTCGTTGTCGCCCGTCGCGATCACGATATAATTGTCGGCGGCGGTCTTGCCGATGCCGACGCCGAAACCGATGTCGGCCTCCTTATAGAGCAATTTATCCGCGCTCACCGGCGTGCCTAGCTTGTGCAGCCGGACATTGTCGGTGCGCCAATTCTCGTTCGCGAGGCCATAGAGCAGCGCGTCATTCTTCGCGGTCCACACCAGCGACGACAGCGTGCCGGGGATGACGTCGGGCAGCGCCTCGCCCGTCATCAGATTCTTGAAGCGCACCTCGAAGCGTTCGGAGCCATTGTCGTCGACGGCATAGGCCATCAGCTTGCCGTCGGGCGACACCGACACGTCCGACAGGCGGAAATATTCCTTGCCCGCGGCCATCGCGACCTCGTCGAGGATCAGGATCGCGTCGCCGCCTGTGACGGGTTTACGATACCATTTCTTATATTCGGCGCCCTCTTCATATTCGACCCAATAGACCCAGTCGCCGTCCTTCTGCGGCACGCTCGAATCGGCTTCCTTGATCCGGCCCTTCATTTCCTGGAACAGCGTTTCGACGAGCGCGGCGTGCGGTTTCATCGCGGCGTCGAAATAGGCATTCTCGGCCTTCACATAGTCGAGCACATCCTTGTCATCGATCGTCGGATAGCTCTCGTCCTTCAGCCAGTGATACGGGTCGGAGAGTTCTTTGCCGTGCAGCGTCACTTCGTGCGGGCGCTTTTCCGCGACCGGGGCGGCGGGCAGGGCAGGGGTCGGGCTGGTCAATGCGGCATCTTTCTCTTTGGCGAACAGGGCAGGCGATGCGACAAGCGGGGTGGCAATTGCTGCCAGAAACATCCAAATAGCGCGCATCGAAAAATCCCCCGCGGTGTCGCCCGATTGGGCGGGATCGCTGCGATGTAGGAATAAGGAACGTCTGATGTCCAGCCCCGTCCCCCAATCGGTATATGCCGAGCGCCTCGCCCGCGTCCGCGCCCAACTTTCCGCGCGCGGCCTCGACGGCTTCGTCGTGCCGATCAGCGACGAGCATATGAGCGAATATGTCGGCGACTATGCGCAGCGCATGGCGTGGCTGACGGGCTTCGGCGGTTCGGCCGGCACCGCGGCGGTGCTGCCCGCAAAGGCGGCGGTGTTCGTCGACGGGCGCTATACGGTGCAGGTCCGCGATCAGGTCGATGGATCGCTGTTCGACTATGTCGGCGTGCCGCAGTCGAGTGTCGCCGAATGGCTGGGCGCGAACGTCAGCGCGGGGCAGAAAATCGGCTTCGACCCCTGGCTCCACGGCATCGACTGGGCGCGTGGTCTGGGCAAGGCGCTCGCCGACAAGGGCGCGCAGCTCGTCGCGGTCGACGTCAACCCGCTCGACGCCGCGTGGGACGATCAGCCGGCGCCGAGCGCCGCTGCGGTCTCGGTCTATGACACCAAACTCGCCGGGCAGGCGGCGACCGACAAGCGCGCCGTGATCGCCGACTGGCTGAAGGCCAAGGACCTCGACACGACGGTGATGACCGCGCTCGATTCAGTCGCGTGGACTTTCAACATCCGCGGATCGGACGTCAGCCACACGCCGGTCGGGCTCGCCTTCGCGTTGCTCCATGCCGACGCGACCGCCGACCTGTTCATCGCGCCGGAGAAGGTCACCGACGCGGTGCGCGCGCATCTCGGCAACAGCGTGCGGATCCATGATCGCGATGCGTTCGAGACTGCACTCGCCGATCTCAAGGACAAGAAGGTCGCGGTTGACCCCGACCGCGCAGTCGCGGCGATCTTCACCGCGCTCGAAGCCGCGGGCGCGAAGATCGAACGCCACCGCGACCCCGCGGTGCTGCCCAAGGCGATCAAGAACGACACCGAACTGGGTGGCACGCGCGCCGCGCACGTCCGCGACGGCGTTGCGGTGTCGCGCTTCCTGCAGTGGATGGAGGATGTCGCGCCGCAGGGCGGGCTCGACGAACTCGGCGCCGCGGCGAAGCTGCGCGAATTTCGCGATGCAAATGGCGCGCTGGTCGATCTGAGTTTCGACACCATCTCGGCCGCTGGCCCGAACGGCGCGCTGCCGCATTACAAGGTCGATGAGACGACGAACCGCGCGATCGAGACCGGCACGCTCTATCTCGTCGATTCGGGCGGGCAGTACGCCGACGGCACGACCGACATCACGCGCACGATCGCGATCGGCGCGCCCACCGCCGAAATGCGCCGTCGTTTCACGCAGGTGCTCAAGGGGCATATCGCGCTCGCGACCGCGCGCTTCCCCAAGGGCACGCGCGGCAGCCAGCTCGACATCCTCGCGCGTCAATATCTGTGGGCCGACGGGGTCGACTATGCGCATGGCACCGGCCACGGCGTCGGCGCTTATCTGGCGGTCCACGAAGGGCCGCAGCGCATCGCCAAGCCGTCGGGCGGGCAAGCGGGGACCGAGGAGGCGCTCCACGCGGGTATGATCCTCTCGAACGAGCCTGGCTATTACAAGGCGGGCGCCTTCGGCATCCGCATCGAGAATCTGGTGATCGTGGTGCCGCAAAGCATCGACGGCGCCGAGGAGGATATGCTGGGGTTCGAAACGATCACCTTCGCCCCGATCGCGCAGAACCTCGTCGATGCCGCGCTGCTGTCGGGTGCCGAAGCCGACTGGCTCGACGCCTATCATGCCGAAGTATTCGAAAAGCTCGCGCATGGAATGACCGGCGACGATCTGGCCTGGCTCGAAGCGGCGTGCGCGCCGCTCGACCGCGCCCCCGCCGCGCTCGCGGCTTGAGGTCGGCATGACCGAGCTTCGCAGCGACGTCCCGCTCGCCGATTTCCGTGTGCAGGAGCGCGTCCGCGTCCGTTTCAACGAGATCGACGGCCAGAATATCGTCTTCAACGCCAATTATCTCGTCTACGCCGATATCGGCGTGACCGAATATTTCCGGGCGCTCGGCGAGGGGCAGCCCGGACCCTATTTTCACCAATATGGTACAGATATTCACGAGACGCATTGCGAGATCGACTATCACGCCGCTGCGCGACTCGACGAGCTGATCACGATCGCGGCGCGAATCAGCCGCTTCGAGCGGACAAGCTTTACGGTCCATTGCGGGATTTTCCGCGCAAATGAACGGCTCACCGATATCGAGATCAGCTACGCCCATCTCGACACCGACAGCGGGACGCCGACGCCGCTGCCGGGCAGCTTTATTGCAGAAGTCAGGCGATTCGAAGCGCGGACACCCACACAGGACTGATTCGCTACCGCCTGATTCGAACCGGATCGCATTTCTCGACTAAAAAAGTCAGGTTTTGAGCCCAAAAATGCGCAAAAAAAAGGGCCACCCGAGGGTGGCCCGTGAAAGTTTTGGGAGAGGATGCCTAAAAGGCATGCTCATATTGCACTGCACCAAAAATGTTGCAACTGCGAAATAGACATCTGCTATTGCATTTTTTGCAATCAAGAACGATCACATCCTTCATCTGGCGCAATCCTCGTGCGCGTCGCTTCCCCTCGCAAATTGCCGCGACATCGCCTAAATTGGGCCGATGGGAATGTTCAACAAAGTGGATGTCGGCGGCGGCCTGTCCGATTTCTGGGCTTATGTCCGCGAACCCCGCCCGCATCGCTGGGCGATCTGGGGCGTCGCGCTGGCGCTGACCTGGCTTATTTTCACCGGGGTCGAAAAATATCTGATCCCTTATGAAAAGCCGAAAGAGCAGATCATCTATTTCGAGAATTGGACCGCGAACCGCAGCGCCGCCGAGATCCGCGCCGACTGGGTTGCGCGCGCCAAGGAAACGACGCTGCACAACGCCCAGAAGCGCGCCGAGTATCAGCGCTTCGCCGACAGCCTCGGCATCGAATATGATTCGGCCGAGGCGGACAAGGTGACGCGCGAGACGCTGGGCGCAGAGGCAGCCGCCGCGGCGAAGAAAAAGCCCGCGCCCGTGACGACGCGCTCGACGCTCGCCGAGCGCGCGGCGCGCGGCGCGCAGCCCAAAACCGCCGACTGACCGGATGCAGCGCGGCCCCGCCGATGCCGACTGGATGGCGGTCGCCATCGCGCTCTCGCGGCGCGGCCGGCCGGCGTCGGCGCCCAATCCCAACGTTGGCTGCATCCTCGTCAAGGACGGTCGCGTCGTTGCGCGCGGCTGGACGCAGGCGGGCGGGCGACCGCATGCGGAGGCGATGGCGCTGGCCGCGGCGGGCGACACGGCGCGCGGCGCAACCGCTTACGTCACGCTCGAACCCTGCGCTCATGCGAGCCCGCGCGGGCCGGCGTGCAGCGATTTGCTGGTCGCCGCAGGCATCGCGCGCATCGTGATCGCCGCGCAGGACCCGGATCCGCGCACCGACGGCAAGGGCATCGCGCGGTTGCAGGCGGCGGGGATCGAAGTCGTCTTCAATGTCCTGCCCGCCGCAGCGCGCACCGCGATGGCGCCCTGGTGGACGCGGCACAGCGAGGGGCGTCCGTTCGTCACGCTCAAGCTCGCGACGTCGCTCGACGGCTGCATCGCCCGCGCCGACGGATCGAGCCGCTGGATCACCGGGACACGCGCCCGCACGCACGGGCATCTGGAACGCGCAAGCCATCAGGCGATCCTCGTCGGGCGCGGGACGCTCGAAACCGACGTTCCGAAGCTTGACGTGCGCCTGCTGGGGCTCGAAGGCCGCAGCCCCCGTAAATTCCTGCTCACCCGCGGCGAAGCGCCCGCAGGCTGGACCGCTGTCGCCTCGCCCGAAGCGATCGACGATGTCGATTCGATCCTGGTCGAGGGCGGCGCGGGCGCGGCATCGGCCTTCCTCGCCGCTGACCGCGTCGACCGGCTTCTGCTCTATCGCGCGCCGATCCTGATCGGCGGCGGCAAGCCCGCGCTCGGCGACATCGGGCTGACCGATCTCGCCGACGCGCACGGCCGCTGGCGCCTTACCGACAGCCGCCTGCTTGGCAGCGACCGGCTCGACGTCTACGAGCGCGTCAGCACTATTTGAGGAACCTGCATGTTCACCGGCATCATCACCGACATCGGCACCATCCGCAGCCGCGAGGATCGCGGCGACACGCGGCTCGTCATCGACACCGCCTATGATGTGGGCGGCATCGACATCGGCGCCTCGATTGCCTGCTCGGGCGCGTGCCTCACGGTCGTCGAGAAGGGCGTCGACGAGGGCAGCAACGGACCCGGCGGCTGGTTCGCGATCGACGCGAGCGGCGAAACGCTCGCGCGCACCGCGCCCGGCATGTGGGACCAGGGGCGCCGCCTCAACCTCGAACGCGCGCTCAAGATCGGCGACGAGCTTGGCGGGCATATCGTCACCGGCCATGTCGACGACATCGGCCGCATCGTGTCGGTCGAACCCGTCGGCGACAGCGTCACCGTCACCGTCGCCGCGCCCGCATCGCTCGCGCCGCATATCGCGCCCAAGGGCTCAATCACCGTCGACGGCGTGTCGCTCACGGTGAACGAGGTAACCGACCAGCCGAACGGTGAGGCGCATTTCAGCCTCAACATCATCCCGCACACGCAGGAGATGACGACGCTGAACGAGGCTGTGGCGGGCCGCCCGGTCAATCTCGAGATTGATATTCTCGCGCGTTATCTCGCGCGGATGCAGGCGCGGGGATAAGGGGCGCCGCAAAACGGGGAAGGAAGGTCCGCGATGGTAACGGCGATACGGGGGTCCTGCTTGTGCGGCGAAATCCGTTTTGAAATCAGCGGGAACATCGGACCCGTCGGCCAGTGTCATTGCTCCAAGTGCCGCAAGGTGTCGGGCACGGACGGCAACGCCGTCTTCTATGCGTCGGCCGCCGGTTTCCGCTGGCTGGCGGGTGAGGATTTGATCGAGCGCTTCGCCCTCCCCGATGGCGAGGGCTGGGCGTCGCATTTTTGCCGGCAATGCGGCAGTCCGGCACCATTGAGCGGAAAGGATGGGAAGTTTTTCTTCGTCCCGGCGGGTTTGCTCGACGACGATCCGGGATTCCGCGGCTATGCGGCCCATATCTTCGTTGGATCCAAAGCGCCTTGGGTCTGCATCAGCGATTCCGCGCCGCAATATGAAGCGGGCTTTGATTCGGCACGAGTCGACCGCAGCTAACCCTCGACCCAGCCCGCCGCCAGCTCGGGGTCGGCCGCCACCATCGACCGCCGCATCGCGAGCCGCCCGATGCGCAGCAGTTCGGCCTTACGCCGCGCGGGCGCGAGATTGCAGCTCGCGGCTTCGCGCACCACCGCCGCGCCATAACGGTCGGCAACGATCAGCCCCGATGTTTCGCGGCGATAGCCCTCGGTCTCGAGGATCGCGGGGTCGAGCCCCGACGCGAGCGCCCAGTAGAAGCGGTCGCACCAGTCACAATAGTCGGGCCATTTGCCGTCGCCGTGCAGGTCGGCGCGGCTGACCTTGATCTCGACGATGGTGATCTGGCCCTTGGCGTCGATCGCCGTCAGGTCGGTGCGCCGCCCGTTGGGCAGCGGTACCTCGGGGATCGCGACCAGCCCCGCCTGCGCGAACAGCCGGCATACGCCGCGCGCGACATCCGCGGCGGTGATCATATCCGTCATCGCTTAAAGTCCGTCCTCAGAACGGAACGTCGTCGTCCAGATCGTCGTCGAACGGTGGACGTCCGCCGCCGCCGCTCGAACCGCCGCCAAAGCCGCCGCCGGACGATCCACCCGACGAACCGCCGCCGCCCTGGTTCCAGCCGCCGCCCGAGCCACCGCCCGACGAGCCGCCGCTCCATTCGTCACCGCCGCCGCTGCCGCGCGAGCCACCACCGCCCGACGCGCCGTCGAGCATGGTCAGCGTGCCGCCCATGCCCGCGATCACGATCTCGGTCGTATATTTGTCGTTGCCGTCGCGGTCCTGCCATTTGCGGGTGCGCAGCGAGCCCTCGATGTAAACCTTCGAGCCCTTTTTCAGGAAGCGTTCGACGACGCCGATCAGCCCTTCGCCGTTGATCACGACCTGGTGCCACTCGGTGCGCTCCTTGCGCTCGCCGGTCATCCGGTCCTTCCACTGCTCGGACGTGGCGATGCGGAGATTCGCGACCTTGCCGCCGTTCTGGAACGACTTGATTTCCGGGTCGGCACCGAGGTTGCCGATCAAAATTACCTTGTTGACGCTGCCAGCCATTGCCGCTCCGCTCCGCTAGAAAATGTGGAGGATCAGCCTAGTCCAAAGGCGACGGCTGTCCAGTAAGTGATTCCGGCAGCGGCATAGGCGAGCAGGAACAAATAGCCAACCATGAACATCGGCCATTTCCATCCATTGGTCTCGCGCCGGGTGATCGCGATCGTAGAAATACACTGCGGCGCAAAGACGAACCAGGCGAGGAAAGCGAGCGCGGTGGCAAGGCTCCACTTGCCCTGCAATCGTTCGCCCAGCGACTGCGCCATCGCCTCTTCGTCGTCGCCCGCGTCGATCGCGTTGGCGGTCGCCATCGCCGACACCGCGACCTCGCGCGCCGCCATCGCGGGGATCAGCGCGAGTGCGATGTCATGGTTGAAACCGATCGGTTTGACGACCACCTCCAGCCCGCTCGCGATGCGCCCGGCGACGCTATATTCGACCTGGCTTTCGCCCTCGGGTGCCTGCGGGAAGGTGAGCAACAGCCAGAGGATGACGGTGGTCATCGCAATGATCGTGCCCGCGCGGCGGAGGAAGATCCACGCGCGCTGCCACAGGCCGATCGCGATGTCGCGCAGCCGCGGCATCTGGTAGCGCGGCATTTCCATCATGAAGCCGGCGCCGGCACCCTTTGCCACCGTGCGGCGCAGGATATAGGCGACGACGAGCGCGCCGACGATCCCCGACAGATAGAGACCGAAGAGCACCAGCCCCTGCAGTCCCACCGGCGATCCGCCGATCGTGGTGTTGGGGATGAAGGCGGCGATGATCAGCGCATAGACGGGAAGCCGCGCCGAACAGGTCATCAGCGGCGCGATCAGGATCGTCGTCAGCCGGTCCTTTTCGTCGGGAATCGCGCGCGTCGCCATGATACCGGGGACCGCGCAGGCGAAGCTCGACAGCAGCGGGATGAAACCGCGCCCCGACAATCCGACCTTGCCCATCAGCCCGTCCATCAGGAAGGCGGCGCGCGTCATATAGCCCGATGCTTCGAGGAGCAGGATGAAGAGGAAGAGGATCAGGATCTGCGGCAGGAAGACGACGACCGCGCCGACGCCGGCGAGCAGGCCTTCGACGACCAGCCCGCGCAGGAAATTGTCAGGGAAGGTCGCGACCACCCATTGCTGGACCACGCCGATCCCGCCTTCGAGGAAGTCCGCAGGTGCCTCGGCGGCGGCATAGACCGCCTGGAACATTACGAACATCAGCGCGAGCAGGATGATCATCCCGGCGATCGGATGCAGCACGATATTGTCGACGCGCTGCGTCCAGCGGCGCACCGGCGTTTCGCTGAGAATCGCGGTGCGCGCGATCGTCCGCGCGCGCTGGTGCAGCGATGCGTCGTTGGCCTTGGCGGGCACGGCGACCTCGCCCGCGGCGTGCGACCGGATCGCGCCGTCGACGGCGGCGAGCAGCTCGGCCATCCCGCGTTTGCGCACCGCGACGGTGGGGACGACCGGGACGCCAAGTTCCTTCGACAGGCGTTCGGCGTCGAGCGTCAGCCCGTCGCGTGTCGCGAGATCGACCATGTTGAGCGCGACGACGGTGGGCAGGTTCAGCGCGAGCAATTCGAGCGCGAAGCTGAGATGATTGTCGAGGTTCGCGGCGTCGAGCACGACGATCAGCGCATCGGGGCGCTTTTCGCCGTCCTGCCGGCCGAGCACGACGTCGCGCGTCACCGCTTCGTCGAGGCTCGCGGGGGTCAGGCTGTACGTGCCGGGCAGGTCGATCAGCGAGATCGGGCGGCCGTCGGCAAAGCTCGCATGCCCCGCCTTCCGCTCGACGGTGACGCCGGGGTAGTTGGCGATCTTTTGCCGCGCGCCGGTCAGCGCGTTGAACAGGCTCGATTTGCCGGCGTTGGGATTGCCGACGAGCGCGATCGAGGGAATCGCGCCGGTCATGCGAGGGGCTCGATTTCGATTGCCGCGGCCTGCCGCGCGCGGATGATCACCTTCATGCGTCCGACGGTGAGCGCGAGCGGATCGCGCGAGAAGATGCTGCCGCGGTGGAGCGGGGTGACTTCGCATCCTTCCATCAGGCCGAATTCGCGCAGGCGGCGCCCCTCGTCCTCGGACATCGCGGTCCAGTCGATGCGGGCAATCCGCACCATCACGCCCAGTGGCGCCCGATCCAGCACATTTTCGAGCAAAGCAGTCATTTGCGAGCGATTATCAATAACAATCGCTTCGCGCCAGCCCTTTATCGAAACGCGTCACCGCCCCGGGTAACGCAGCCGCCCGACGAAGCGCGCGAGGCTCGGCCGTTCGATGCTGCGCGCGGCGCGACGGTGCTTCCAGCTTTCGAAACGCATCACCTGATCGATCCGGCGCGCGAGGAAGGCGCGCGTATCGGCCAGATTCTCGCTTTCGTCGTTCAGGAACACCGCCATCGTCGAACCATAGACCGCGCCGAGGATCGCGCGCTTGCTATAGTGATTATAGTCGGTCGCGGTGTCGCCCGCGAGCCGCCACATATGGTCGGCGGCGCGCCAGCCGAGCCTCGCCGCGTGCGGCGCATTGGTCGGCAGCGCGAGCAACGCCAATGCCCGGCGCAGCGATTCGCGGGTTCCGGCCAGCAACTCGATGCGCGTTTCGACCAGCGTCGTGATGCGCTCGCGAATCTTCAGCGTCGCGAGTTTTTCAGCGGGCCAGCGCGCTTCCATCGCCGCGTCGATATCGGCGAACCAGGCGTCGACCATATCGCGCCCGCCGCCGGGAAAGGCGAGGCGCGCGACATCGGGGTCGACCCCGACCCGCGCCGCCGCATCGGCGAGCGCGGCGTCGCCAAAGCCGTCGAACGCCGCCGATGCCGCAATCAGCGGCGCCAGCGCGGCGCGAATCTCGTCGAGGGTCGGGTCGGCGGGAAGGATCGAAGCCATAGCTTCAGATAGGCCGCGCCGCGCGGTTCGGCAACCGGATCAGCACCAGCGCCGCGCCGACCATCATCCCGCCGAAAATGTCGATCGCCGACAGCGTCTCGCCAAACCCGACCCAGCCGGTGAGCGCGGCGAAGGCGGGCTGGATCAGCAGGGTCAGCCCGATCACCAGCGGCGAGAAACGCGGCAGCGACCAGATCATCAGCCCCTGCCCGATAACCTGGCTGACCAATGCGAGCAGGATAAGCGGCGTCCAGTTTTGCGGCATCACCGTTTCGCCGAGCGCGAGCGCGGTGCCGAGCAGGATCGGGACGCATACCGCCGACGCGATGGCGAGCGCGGTCCAAGGCGCGAGCGTATCGCGCACGCGCTGCATCAGGATGACATAGACGGTGTAGAGCACCCCCGCGAGCAGGCTGAGCAGGTCGCCGGCGAGATAGTCGGGTGACAGCTCGTAGCTCTGCCCCATCAACAGCGCCGATCCGGCAAAGGCGAGCAGGATCGCCGCCGCCTGCCAGCCGCGCGGCATTTCGCGGGTCAGGAAGATCGTCCAGAGGACGAGCAGCAGGCTCGCGCAATTGCCGAACAGGGTCGCGTTAGCGACCTTCGTCTGCAGGATGCCGAGGTGCCAGGCGGCGAGGTCGAGCGCGAAGAAGATGCCCGCCGCCGCGGCGATCAGCAGCGCGCGGCGCGGCGGCATCCGCCCGCCGGTCTCGCGCCACGCGAAGATCAGCAGCAACGGCAGCGCGAGCGTTATCCGCCAGAAGGCCGAGGCGGTAGGCCCCACGCCGTCCGCTTCGGCCATCCGCACGAGCATCGCGCCGAGCGAAAGCGCGATATTGCCGCAGAGCAGCGCCGCGAACGCCCAGCGTCCGGCGCCCGCGACCGATTCGCTGTCGATGCTGTCCATCTTCGCTGTCATTTAGATTTTCTTTTGATACTTACCATTGTGCCGGCGCCGCGGCGTCCATAGCTTCGCGGGCCATAGCGGCGACCGGTGGGGTCGTCGCGAAGAAAGTGCGACGTGGAGGAAAGATGACTTTATCCCTGTTCGATCCTATCAAATTGGGTGCCATCGAAGCGCCGAACCGCATCGTCATGGCGCCGCTGACGCGCGGCCGCGCCGGGCCGGGTTTCGTGCCGAACGAACTTGCGCGCGACTATTATCGTCAGCGCGCGTCGGCGGGGCTGATCATTTCCGAAGCCACCGGCATTTCGCAGGAAGGCCTCGGCTGGCCGAGCGCGCCGGGCCTGTGGACCGACGCGCAGATCGAAGGCTGGAAACCGGTGACCGACGCGGTACATGCGGCGGGCGGGCGCATCGTCGCGCAGCTCTGGCATATGGGCCGCGTCGTCCATTCGGTGTTCAACGACGGCAAGCCGCCCGTTTCGGCTTCGGCGACGCAAGCGCCGGGCAAGGCGCACACACCGGCCGGCCGCTTCGAATATGAGGTCGCGCGCCCGCTCGAACTCGCTGAAATCCCGCGCGTGATCGCCGATTATGTCAAGGCGGCCGAAAATGCGAAAAAAGCGGGCTTCGACGGCATACAGCTCCACGGGGCGAATGGCTATCTGATCGACCAGTTTCTGCGCGACGGCAGCAACCTGCGCGACGATGATTATGGCGGTCCGATCGAGAATCGCATCCGTTTGCTCCGCGAAGTCACCGAAGCGCTGATCTCGGTCTGGGGTGCCGACCGCGTGGGCGTGCGCCTGTCGCCCAATGGCGACACGCAGGGCGTCGACGACAGCGCCCCCGAACGGCTGTTCCCGATCGCAGCGGCGGCGCTCGACGCGCTCGGTATTGCCTTCCTCGAACTGCGCGAACCCGGTCCCGACGGCACCTTCGGGCGCACTGACGTTCCGAAGCAGTCGCCGTCGATCCGCGCCGCGTTCAAGGGACCGCTGATCCTCAACAGCGACTATGACGTCGCGCTGGCCGAGGGCGCGCTGGCGAGCGGAATCGCCGACGCGGTCGCGTTCGGCCGCCCCTTCATCGGCAACCCCGATCTGGTCGAGCGCATCCGGAACGGCGCTGAATGGGCGGCCGACAATCCGCAGACCTGGTATTCGCCGGGGCCGGTGGGCTACACCGACTATCCTGCGCTGCAAACGGCGTAAGACGTCCAAGGTCCGGGCGGCTCGTGCCGTCCGGATCATCCCTTTTCGGCGAGCGCCTTGTCGATGATCCCGGCGCCGATCGGCCCGAGAAAATTGCCGCCGAAGCGGAACAGCACGAACGCGCCGACAAAGAGTAGCAATGGCTCGATGAAGCCCACGACGATTGCCGCGATAACGAGCGCGACGAACAGCGTGACGAAGCCGTTACTCAATGCCTGCTGACCCTTGGGCCCCAGCTCGATCGTGCGCGGTCCTTTGGCGTCCCACCATTTGCCCGTAACAATCGTCTTGCTGGTGCTTCCGGCTTGCGGCGCCGGACGGCTCGCGATCTGCGCGGGCTCGGGGTTGGATTTCAGCGCGGGCCGGTCATTCGGCTGCTGATTCTTCCATGGCCGTTTGTTACGCTCGGCAATAGCCGCCGCCACGCGATCTTTGCCGCTATTCGCCGCAGTGCTGGGCGTGGCAAGCTGTTGTGTGGGCGCGGGCCGCGCGCTCAGCCCCGATTCGGTGCGCGCCGCGGCAGACATATCGGGGGCGGCGCCTGTCTTCGCCGCTGTCTTCGCGGGCCGGATCGGTTCGATCCCCATCTTGCGGTCGTGAAGATCCATGCGCTCGGCCGCGCTCAGCGGCGTCTGTCCGGTTTCCTTGTCAATCACCACCAGCCGTCCGCCGCGTTCGACGACGGAAAAACGGCTGGGAGGCGGGCGATCAACCAATGCCGAATTGTTCCTTCAGGGCCAGCATGGCGAGCGCGGCCTTTGCCGCTTCGCCGCCCTTATCCTTGCGCGTCTTGTCGGCGCGCGCAAGCGCCTGTTCTTCATTCTCGACGGTGAGGATGCCGTTGCCGATCGCGAGCCCGTCGAGCGTCAACGCCATGATGCCGCGCGCGCTTTCGTTCGACACGACTTCGAAATGATAGGTCTCGCCGCGGATCACGACGCCGAGCGCGACATAGGCGTCGTAGCGGCCGCTGTCGGCGGCGAGCGAAATCGCCGCGGGCACTTCGAGTGCGCCCGGCACGGTCACCGTGTCATGGCTATGGCCCGCGGTGTCGAGCGCGCTGCGTACGCCGTCGAGCAGCATGTCGTTGAGGTGCGAATAAAAGCGGGCTTCGACGATCAGGACGTGCGCCATCAGGCTTCTCCGGGGATGGGGCGTTCGCCGACGACCGACAGGCCATAGCCTTCGAGCCCGACGATATTGCTGTGGGTGGGGGTGAGCAGTTCCATCGCATGGACGCCGAGGTCGGCGAGAATCTGCGCGCCGATTCCGTAAGTGCGCAGGTCCATGCCGCCGGTCGGGGCCGGGAGAGCATCGGCCTCGGCCGACCCGGGCAGCGGCCGCATCAGCATCACGATGACGCCTGCGCCGGCTTCGCCGATCGCATCCATCGAACGTTGCAGGCGGCGCTTCTTCGGTCCGGGGCGGCCCATGATATCGTCGAAGATCGACACCGGATGCATACGCACCAACGTCACGCCCTCGGGATCGATCGCGCCCTTCTGGAGCACGAGATTGACCGTACCGTCGATCTTGTTGCGATAGGATTTGAGGCGCCATTCGCCGCCATAATCCGATTCGAACGGATCGTCGGACACGCATTCGACCAGCCGGTCGTTGCGGTGGCGATAGGCGATCAGGTCGGCGATCGTGCCGATCTTCAGCCCATGGCGGCGCGCAAAGGGGATGAGGTCGTCCAGCCGCGCCATCGTCCCGTCGTCGTTCATGATTTCGCAGATCACGCCCGAGGGGTTAAGCCCCGCCAGCCGGCTGATGTCGACCGCCGCCTCGGTGTGGCCGGCGCGCACGAGCACGCCGCCGTCGCGCGCGATCAGCGGAAAGATATGACCCGGCGTGACGATGTCGTCGCGCGTCTTGCCGGCGTCGATCGCGACCGAAACGGTGCGCGCGCGGTCGCCCGCCGAAATGCCGGTGGTCACGCCTTCGCGCGCCTCGATTGAGGTGGTGAAGGCGGTTTCGTGCCGCGTGCCGTTGTTGCGGCTCATCAGTTCGAGCCCGAGCTGGTCGACACGCTCGCGGGTCAGCGTCAGGCAGACGAGGCCGCGGCCATGGGTGACCATGAAATTGATCGCATCGGGGGTCGCCATCTGCGCGGGGATGACAAGGTCGCCCTCATTTTCGCGGTCCTCGTCGTCGACGAGGATGAACATGCGGCCGTTGCGCGCCTCGGCGATGATGTCCTCGGGGGTGGCCATCGGCGACAGGTCGCTGCCGTTCGCGAGCCAGTTTTCGAGCTTGCGCAGCGTTTCGGCAGTGGGGTTCCAGCCGGGCGAATCGAGGTCGCGCAGGCTGTTGGCGTGGAGACCCGCGGCACGGGCGAGACCCGAACGGGACATGGTCCCGTCGTCGACGATGGCGCGGATGCGGTCGATGAGCTGTGTAGACATGATCGCCATGTCTCACATCATAATGTGATTGTCAATCCAGATATCACATTACACTGATCAATTAGGCCCGATCTTCGGGCCGAGGTCGCGGATCGGGCCGTCGGGCTTGGCGTCGAGCAGCGCGACAATCTGTCCGGTGCGGTCGTCGCGCTTGGCATAGGCGCGCGCCGACATGCCAGCGACATGGTCAGCCTTGTCGGGGTTGGCACCGTGCTTGACGAGCAGGCGGACCATGGCGACATTCTTCGACTGCACCGCCAGGATCAGTGCGGTTTCGCCGCGCCGGTTGGCCTGGTCGACGGGCGCCTTTTCCTTGAGCAATTCTTCGGCGCCGTCGGTGAAATTGATCAGCGCGGCGTGCATCAGCGGGGTTACGCCCTGGCGATCGCCGATCGAGGGATCGGCGTCCTTGGCGAGCAGGAAGCGCAGCCAGCTGCTGTCGCGGCGTTTGGTGACGATGATCAGCGCCGTTTGGCCCGTGTCGGGATTGCGCGTGTTGATGAAAGACGGATCGTCCTTCAGCGCCTCGGTCGCCTTCGTCCCGTCGCGGCTTTCGACCGCCTGCAAAAAGGCATAGCCGCCGCGGAACTGCGCCTGCGCCGGGCTGAACAAAAGGCCCGTCGCCGCAATCAGTGCAACGAGGAAAGAGGCGAGGCGGAATTCCGCGCGTCGGAACATGTCTGGGCGACCCCTGGGGCAATTTGTCCGCCGCTTACGCGACGACAATGGTTGATTTTCGGCAGCTAGCCGATCAAGGCTGGCCAGATGATGAATATCGCAAATATGGGACAAAGGTTCGTCCGCGCAAGCCTGATGATCGCTTTTGGCGCCTCGCTCGCGGGTTGCAGCGGCGGCGGCGATGCACCACCGGCGAAACCGCCGCTCGAAGGCGCGCGCATCGGCGGCACCTTCACCCTCACCGACCAGAATGGCAAGACCGTCCGCGACAGCGATTTTGCGGGCAAGTATCGCCTGATCTATTTCGGCTACAGCTTCTGCCCCGACATCTGCCCGGTCGACCTGCAAAAGCTGATGCGCGGCCTGTCGCAGTTCGAAAAGGCCGACGCGGCGCGTGGGGCGAGGGTCGCCCCGCTCTTCATCACCGTCGATCCGGCGCGCGACACGCCCGCAGCGCTGAAGCCCTTCGTCGCGCGCTATCATCCGCGCCTGCTTGGTCTCACCGGCACCCCTGAACAGATTGCGGCAGTCGCGAAAGCCTATGTCGTGACGTACAACAAGGTCGAAGGTTCGGCGCCCGACCGCTATCTGATGGCGCACAGCCAGCTTGCTTTCCTGATGGATCCCGCGGGCAAGCCGGTCGCGCTGCTGCCGCTCGACGATCCATCGTCCGACGTCGACGAAGGGGCACCCGATGCGGTCGCCGCCGAGCTGGCGAAGTGGGTCAAGTGACGGCCGGCGGGCGCCCCTTCTGGGAAGCGCCGCTTGCCACTCTCGACGCGGGGCAATGGGAAGCGCTGTGCGACGGGTGCGGCAAATGCTGCCTCCACAAGCTGGAGGATGAGGACACGGGCCGCATCTATCCGACCAATGTCGCGTGCCGCCTGCTCGATCTCAAAACCGCGCGTTGCACCGATTACAAGCATCGCCGCCGCCACGTTCCCGATTGCCTGACGCTGACCAAGGCCAAGGTCGCCGACATCGAATGGTTGCCTCAAACCTGCGCCTATCGCCTGCGCGCCGAAGGCGAGCCGCTGCCCGACTGGCACTATCTCGTCTGCGGGGACCGCGATGCGGTGCACCGCGCACGCGAGTCGATCGTCGGCTGGACGGTCGGCGAGGACATGGCCGGGCCGCTCGAGAATCATCTTGTCGAACGCGTCGTCTGACTTCGCGCCCGACGGGCCCCATATCTGGGTCGGCGACGAAGCCTGGCCCGTGCGCGTCGTGCGGCACGCCCAGTCGCGCCGCTACCGGCTCGTCTTCGACGGCGCGCGCGGCGAGTTGCGGTTGACCGTTCCGCGCCGCACCAACGAACGCGCGGCATTGAAATGGGCCGGCGAACAGCAGGCGTGGCTCGTCGAACAGGCGGGCAAGGCCGCGCTGCCGGTCATCGTCGGTCCCGGCGCCTCGGTGCCCGTTTTTGGTGTCGAGCGCCATATCGACTGGACCGCGACCGCGCCGCGCGCGATCCGTCTCGGCGGCGATAGCCTGCACGTCGGTGGCCCGCTCGAAACCGTCGGTCGACGCATCGAGCGCTGGCTGAAGGGACAGGCGCTGGGCCTGATGGAGCGCGAAAGCCGCGAAATCGCGGCCATCGCGGGCCTGTCGGTCGGCCGCGTGGGCGTCGGCGATCCGCGTAGCCGCTGGGGCAGCTGCACGCACGACGGCGACCTTCGCTATAGCTGGCGGCTCGTCATGGCGCCCGATCATGTCCGGCGTGCGACGGTCGCGCACGAGGTCGCGCACCTTCGGCATATGGACCATGGTCCGGCCTTCCACGCGCTCGTCGACGCGCTGCACGATGGCGATGTCGCCGCGGCGCGCGGTTGGCTGCGCCGCGAAGGGCGCGCGCTCCACCGCTACCGCTTCACGGCCTGAGCGCTAGTCGAAATCGTCCGTCTGCGGCTGTGATCGCGGCACGGGCGCCTTCGCCGGCGGCGGTGCAGTCTTCGGCACCGTCACGATCTTGGGCTGGCCGCTATTCTTGGGCGCCGCGCCATTGTCGGCTGGCGGCCGCCGCCCTGTCTGCTCCTCGATCCATTGCTGGTCGAGCACCGGGCCGTCGTCGGTCGGCGGCGGTGCCGGGTCCACGGCCTCGGGCGGGCGGCTGTCATAGGGCAGCTCGATCGGCATGCCATTCTCGTCGACGAAGCCCTCCTGGCCCGGCTCGCCCATATAGGCCTCGCCTTCGTCCTCGAGCTGCCATTCGGGCAGCACGACTTCGGTGTCGAACTGCTCGACCGGCCGCCGCGCGACCGCGACGCGCATATAATCGGCAAAGGCTTTCGCGGGTGCGCGGCCACCCTGCAGTCCGCCGACGGCCTTCGCATCGTCGCGGCCCATCCACACGCCGGTCGTGATCCCGCTCGAGAAGCCGAGGAACCAGCCGTCCTTGTTGCTCGACGTCGTCCCGGTCTTGCCCGCGACGGGGCGGCCGATCTGCGCCGCCTTGCCCGTCCCGGTGTTAACCGCGGTTTGCAGCAGGTCGGTGATGCCCGCCGCAACCCAATGGTCGACCAGCGTCGTCCCGCGCTCGGCGGGGCGCTGATAGAGCAGCTCGCCGCTCGCGGTCGTCACCTTGGTGATGCCATAGGGCTGCACCGACACGCCGCCGCGCGACACCGCGGCAAAGGCGGCGGTCATGTCGATCACGCGCACCTCGGCGCTGCCGAGCACCATCGAGGGATGCGTATTGACCGGCGTCGTGATGCCGAAACGGCGCGCCATGTTGGCGACCGCCGAAAAACCGACCTCGTCGCCCAGCTTCGCCGCGACGGTGTTGACCGAATAGGCGAAGGCCGAGCGCAGGTCCATCGTGCCCGAAAAACGTCCCGACGAGTTGCGCGGCGACCAGCCGTTGATCGTCACGGGCTCGTCGACGACCGGATCGCTGACCTTATAGCCCGCCTCGAGCGCCGCCATATAGACGAATAGCTTCCACGCCGACCCGGGCTGGCGCAGCGCCTGCGTCGCGCGGTTGTAGTTCGACGACACATAATCCTTGCCGCCGACCATCGCGCGCACCGCGCCGTCGCGGTCGAGAGACACCAGCGCGCCCTGCACATTCTTCGGCGTGTTCGCCTGGATCGACGCGGTCGCCGCGCGCTGCATGCCCAGATCGATGGTCGTATAAACGTCGAGCGCCTCGCTGCCCTCGTCGATCAGCATGTCGAGCTGCGGCAAGGCCCAGTCGCTGAAATAGCGCGCGCTATTCTGTCCGGTTTCCTTGGCGAGCTGGACATTGGCGGGCTCGGCGCTGTCGGCTTGCGCGCGCGTGATGACGCCCGCATCGACCATGACGTCGAGCACGACCCCGGCACGGCCCAGCGCCGCTTGCGCATCGGCGGTCGGCGAATAGCGCGACGGCGCCTTGACCAGGCCCGCGACGACGGCGGCCTCGGACAGGGACATTTCGGTCGCGCTATGGCCGAAGAAACTGTTCGATGCGGCATCGATGCCATAGCTGCCGCCGCCGAAATAGACCTTGTTCAGGTAAAGCTCGAGGATCTGGTCCTTCGAGAATTTCCATTCGAGCGCCATCGCGAGGATCATTTCGCGCGCCTTGCGCTTGAAATCATAGCTGTTCGACAGGAAGATATTGCGCGCGAGCTGCTGCGTGATCGTCGATGCGCCCTGCAGGCGCCGGCCGCTGCCGCGATTTTGCAGCGCGACCGCCGCCGCGCGCGCCATCCCAACGGGGTCGAGCCCCGGATGATAGCGAAAGCGCCGGTCCTCGACCGCGACCATCGCGTCCTGCATCACCTGCGGCGTTTCGCGCAGCGTCAGCCAGCGACCATAATTGGGGCCGAGCGACAGGAAGACGGTGCCGTCGGCGGCGCGGACGCGGATCGTCTGCCCCGCGGGCGATTTCTTGAGCTCCTCGAAGCTCGGCATGCGCTGCACCGCAATCCCGACCGCAACCGCCAGCGCGACGAGGCCGACAACCGCGAGGCCGAGGCCCCAACGAAAGGCGCGGCGCAGCCACACGCGCCAGCGCGGCGGCTCGCCGCCGGGCGTGCCGCTGCGCTTGCTGGACGATGACGATTTATTCGACGAAGCCTGCTGTCTTTCACGGCGCAAAGCCGGTGTTCCTTCCCTCACTGCGCCCCTGATGCGTCAGTCCGGGAAGGAGGTTTCAGCCTTCGCCGGTCTGCGCCTCATCCGGCGAGCGGTCCGCGAAGTCAAGCGCCGCGCTGTTGATGCAATAGCGCAGCCCGGTCGGCCCGGGGCCGTCGGGGAAGACATGGCCGAGATGGCCTTCGCATTTGGCGCAGCGCACTTCGGTGCGGACCATGCCGTGGCTGGTATCGGTCAGTTCGGTCACCGCGCCACCTTCGGCGGGCGCGGTATAGCTTGGCCAGCCCGACCCGCTGTCGAACTTGGTACGGCTGTCGAACAGGGGTTCGCCGCAGCCGGCGCAGCGGTACATGCCGTCGCCCTTGTGATCGGTATATTTGCCGGTGAACGCCCGCTCGGTGCCGCCTTCGCGCAGCACATGATGCGCCATCGGGTCGAGCGTCTTTTCGGTTTTCGGATCGGTCATGGAGGATCTCCTTCGGATGAGCCGTTTGGGGCACCATCGCTGTTGGCTTCAATATCGGCGCGGCGCCTCGCTATCGCAAGGGGGTGTCAGCGTGGCTCGATTCGCGTCGCCTGCGACATCATTCGCACCAACGCCGGAAAAAGTGACGCCATGCCCGTCATGGTTCCTGCCGTGTGCCGATTTTCGCCCATCCGCCAGACGAGATTGGCAAGCGCGAAGGGCCGCGTCATCTTCGCCGCGAGGCGTTTCTGAAATCCGGGCGCCGCGCCGCTGCCTGCGTAATGCCACGCTGCCACCGCCGCCTCGGCGCTCGCGAGCGCGAGTCCCATGCCTTCGCCCGCCAGGCTCGGGATCACCCCCGCCTGGTCGCCGAGCCGGAACAGGCCCGGCGCCGTCTCCGCCGCGCGCCAGCCATAAGGGACGTGCCCGATCGCATCGACGGCGCGCGACCAGTCGGCATGCGCCAGCCGTTCGCCGAGGTGCGGAAGCCGGTCCGCCAGCGCGCGCAGCAGCGCCACCGGATCGCCCCCCGCTTCATCGAGCCGCGACTTGTGGACCGCAAGGCACAGGTTGCCGCTGCCATCCTCCTGCCGCACCAGCCCGGCATAGCCGCGATCGAACAGGTGCAGCTCGACCGCATCGCCGACCAGCCGGTCGAGCGAAGGATGTGCCGGAAGCCGCAAGCGCAACCCCATCGCGGGGTCGGCGCGTTGCCATGCGGCGGGCTCGCGTGGAAAGCCGCGAAAGCCGTGCTTGCCCGCGGCGAGGAAGATGGCTTGCGCCGTCAGGACACGGCCATCGCGCGTCTGCACCGCGCCGCCTTCGAGCGCCGTTGCGTGCACACCACGTTCGAGCCCGGCGCCCGCCGCCACGGCTGCGGCTTGCAGCGCGCTATCGAACCGGCGGCGCGATACCCCCATCGCTTCGCCGGGCAGCGCCGTTTCGCTCTGCCGTTGGCCCGCGAACAGCCGCACGCAGCGGACCGCCTGCCCGTCGAGCGCCGCGCGCTCGATCCCGAGCGTGTCGAGCCGCTGCAATGTCTGCCAACTCAGGAAGCCGCCGCACAGCGCATCGCCCGTCTCTCTCGCGCGTTCGATCAGCAGCGTCTTTGCGCCCGTGCGAGCCAGCCCGATCGCCGCCGCGGACCCGGCAGGTCCGGCCCCGACGACGATAGCATCGGTCACCGGATATGCTCGACGCAGAGGCGATAGGGAAAGCTACGGAAGATGCGGCATTTGTTCGCCGTATCGGGCAGCGCCTCGGCCAGCATCGCCCGCCATTCGGCGCGGCGAAACGCGCGCCCGACCGACAGCTGCCCGTCGCGGCGCACGATCGGGTCGACCCGCGCCAGCGTGGCCAGCAAAGGGAAGCCCGCGAACGGCAGGCGCTGGCGATGCAGGTCGTTGACCAGCCAGCCGCGCGCCGCCTCGCCTTCCATAAAGCGCAGAAATTCGGTGCGCTGCGCGGGCGTCATATGATGCGTGACGAGGCTGGAGAGGATGATGTCCCACCCCTGCCCCGCGAGCGCGCGGTAATCGCCGGTGATCAGCCGCGCCCGCGCACCGAGTCGCATCGCCGCCACCGCCTCGCTCTTGCGATTGAGGTCGACGCCGGCCAGGTCGAGCGCGACCCCGCGCTTCTCGCCCCAGCGCGCGATCCGCGTCAGCATGTCGCCCGCGCCGAACCCGACGTCGAGGATCCGCCAAGGCCGGTCGCCAACGCCGCGCGCGCGAACCCGTTCCAGAAAGCCTAGCGTCGGACGCGGCGCCATCGTTAGGCCGTTGATCCGCGACAGGTCGGCAAGCACGCGGGCATAGCGTTCGGGCGGCAGCTCGGCGGCGTCCATCTCCTCCTCGCGGACGATCGGGACACGGAGGCTGGCGAAGGGGTTCATGACGCGGTGAAGCGGATCGCTTCGGCGGCGAGCCCGGGGCCGAAGGCGATGGCGACGCCCTCCCCCGTCGCGCCGCGCGCCATCATGTCGGCGAGCACGAACAAGATCGTCGCCGACGACATATTGCCAAACCGCGCGAGCACTCCGCGGCTGTCGGCGAGGGTGTCCGGATCGACGCCGAGCGCATGCTCGACCGCGTCGAGTACCGAGCGCCCTCCGGCGTGGACCGCGAGGAGGGGCGGCGGGCCGGCGTCGCCGAACAGTGCGCATTGCACATCGGGCTTGGCTAATGTTTCGCGCAGCCGCCCGGGCACTTCGCCCGACAGCTGCATTTCGAACCCCTTGTCGCCGATGTCCCAGCGGATCAGGTCCGCGCTGTCCTCGAGCGCAAAGCTGCGACCTTCGCCCAGTTCGAGCCCGCCCGGCGCCGCCGACACGATGCCCGCCGCCGCGCCGTCGCTGAATTGCAGCATCATCAGCAGGGGTTCGGCTTCGACGGCGGGCGAGAGGTGCAGGCTCGACAGTTCGACGCTGACCACCAGCACGACGGCGCCGGGCTCTGACCGCACGATATGCCGCGCGGTGCGCAGCGCGGTGACCCCGGCATAACAGCCCATGAAGCCGATCAGCACGCGCTCGACCGTCGCGGGCAGCCCCAGCCGCTGCGCGATGATCTGATCGATCCCGGGCGCGACGAAGCCGGTGCAGCTTGCGACGACGATATGGGTGATGCGCGCCGGCTCGAGCGCGTCGCCGAGCGCCGCGATCGCCTCCATCGCAAGATCGGGCGCATATTCTGCATAGGCCGCCATCCGCGCCGAGGTCGGCGGCAGGCCGGGGACGTCGTAAAATCCGCCCGCGCCGACGGGCGATCCACCGCCGGCGGTCGGTGGCAGCACAGACCAGCGGTGGTCGATCCCTGATCGTGCCGCCATCCGCGCAAAGAGCGCCCGCATGCGCGGGTCGGCGAGGCGCGGCGTCGCCCAGTCGATGAAAGCGGCATGGATATCGTGCCCCGGTACCGCGGTGGCGAGGGCGTTGAGCCGGACGGGCGGAGGGCTGCTCATGGCGCGGGTTTGACCCAAAAGCGCGGCGCTGGCCAGTGGATAAGGTGCTGCGCCATTTTACCTCGGATTAACCATGCTGTGCCAAGGGGAAGATGTGAAACTGCGTCTTTTTCTTGGCTTTGCGCTGGCTTTCGGCCCTACGCCCTTTGCGGCCGCGCAATGCATGCTCTGCGCGCAGGACAAGGCGGCGGGCATCGCGGCGCGCAAGGCCGAGGTGCCGCTGCGCGTCGATGTCGAAACCCGGCTCGACATGGGCCGCGTCGCGGTCGGCGCGATGGGCGGCGAGGTCGAACTCGACCCCGCGTCGGGCGTCCGCCGCGTGCGCGGCGATGTCGTCGACCTCGGCGGTTTCGCGCTGACCGGCACCGTCACCGTGCGCGGCGAGCCCGGAGCCGAGGTGCGTGTCATCCTTCCCGCAAGCATCGATCTCGAAAGCGGCCACGGCCGCACCGCGCGCGTCACCGGCCTCGTCACCGACCTGTCGGCCGCGCCGCGTCTCGGCGCGGACGGCCGGCTTCAGTTCCGCTTCGGTGGCCGGTTGCAGATCGCCGGACTCGACGACGGCGACTATCGCGGGCGGGTCTCGGTGACGGTCGAGTATCAATAGCGCGCTCTATGCGGAACCGATCGGCCGCACCGGCTGGCGAAGAAGCGTCTTGAGTTTTTCGGGTGCGGTCTTGCGCGGATCGCTCAGATAGACCTCGTGATGCCGGCCGGCGAAATCATATCCGCCCGCAGGCATGACGTCGTGGTGCAGCGACGCGAGCAGCGGGCCTTCGTCGTCATAGCTGCCGATGTGCAGCGCCTGCAGACAGAGACCTTCGTCAAGCGTCCCGAGCCGCAGGCTTTCGGGCAGCGCGCCGAGTTTTTCCCGCACTTTGGCCTGGGCCGCGCGCACCATCTCTTCGTCCACCTCGTCGGGTAGCATGATCATCATGGTCCAGTCCCACTCGTCCTTGCGGCGCGCGGTGAAGCTTTCCGGGTCGGGGGCCGACCAAAGCCCCTCCAGCGGCGCCACGACGAAATCGGCGCCCTTGGCCTTGCACGCGAACTTCGCGGCATAGGCGGTCGAATAGAGGCTTTCGACGGCGCGCCCATATTCGGGATTCCTGTTCGGGTCGCCATGCCCGTCGACCATCAGGTAGGAAACGCGCGGCACCGTAACCGGAACGAAGCGCCCGGGGGGAGCGGTGAAGAGTGCCTTGCGGGCCTTTTTCAGGTCCAGCTTTTCCATCGCCATCCGCTATCCTCCCGCTACGCGCGCGACCCGAACAGCGCCGTCCCGACGCGCACATGCGTCGCGCCCAGCATGACCGCAGTCTCATAATCGGCGCTCATCCCCATCGAACGCAAGGGCAGGCAGTGGCGTTCGGCGAGTTCGTCGAGCAGCGCGAAAAAGGGCGCCGGCTCGATCTCGGCCGGAGGGATCGCCATCAGTCCGTCGATCGTCAGCCCGGCGTCCTTCGCTTCGGCCAGCAGCGCGGGCAGGTCGGCGACCGCGCAGCCGCCCTTTTGCTCCTCATCGCCGATATTGACCTGGACGAACAGCTGCGGCTGCTTGCCCGCCTTTTTACAAGCTTTCGCGATCGCCTGCACCAGCGAGCTGCGGTCGAGCGAATGGATCGCGTCGAACAATGCCACAGCTTCCTCGGCCTTGTTCGATTGCAGCTGGCCAATCAGGTGGAGCATGATGTCGGGGGTTTCGGCACGCAGTTCGGGCCATTTCGCCGCGGCTTCCTGCACGCGGTTCTCGCCGAAGTGGCGCTGGCCCGCGGCGATCAGCGGGCGGATTGCCTGCGTGTGGTGCGTCTTCGACACCGCGATCAGGCAGACCTCGTCGGCCCGCCGCTGCGCGCGCTTTGCCGCTCCCGCGATATTCGCATTTATCTCGGCCAGCCGGTCTGCTGCTTCGCTCATCGTCTCGTTTCCATCCCGCGCGTTGCGCGCGCTCGCGACGCGCCTATAGAAAGGGCGATGACCGGGCGCCACCCCCTCCTGCCGAACGCATGGCTGTTCAGCGACGAGCGGACCCTGGTTGGTATCGCCGAACTCGCGGCGCTGCTTCCCCCCGGCAGCGGTATCGTCCTCCGCCACGACAGCCTGGCACCGGCTGCGCGCTGGCGCCTGCTGCGGCGGCTGATGCGCATCGCGCGCACTCGTGCGCTGACCGTGCTGCTCGCGGGACCGCCTGCCACGGCGCGGCGCTGGGGCGCCGACGGCGTCCACCTTCGACAGCGCGACGCAACGCAGGCGGGGCAGGCGCATCGGCTCGGCCTGCTGCTGACGATGCCCGTCCATGATGTGCAGGAAGCGCACCGCGCGTGCAGGGCCGGAGCCGGCGGCGTCTTCATCTCGCCGCTCCATCCGACGCGGTCGCACCCCGGCGCCCCGGTGCTCGGGCGCGCGGCGTGGCTGCGGCTCGCGCGGCTATCGGGCGCACAGCCGATCGCGCTCGGCGGGATGACGGCGGCGCGCGCGCGCGCGCTAAGTCGCGCAAGCGGACTTAGGTCCGGTTGGGCGGCGATCGATGCGTGGGAAAAAATGGAGACGAAGCGCCGGAAGCGTCAGAAGCGGAACGCGGTTCCGACATAGACCGCCTGGCTGTCGCGGCGCGTATCGGTCAGCGGCTCGATGCGGTCGTCGCTCTTGTACCGAACGCCCGCGGTGACGTCGATGTTCTTGGTCAGGCGATAGCTGCTGACGACATCGACGGCCGACGCTTCGCCAGGAGCGGTGACGCGATCGGTTGCCCCGCTTGGGTCGCTTGGGCGGTTGACCATACGCGTGGCGAAGCGCGACTTCTTCTCGTCCTGTTCCGGAGCCTTCGCGACCGGCAGGTTGCGAAGGTCGGTGCCGCGCGGCAGCGTCGGCGTGACGAATTTCTCGAATCCGACCGAGGCGCCCAGATTATAGGCGACCGGGGTGATCGCGATCGGCGCGGTCCGGCCCGCAGCCAGCGCAGAGGTGCGCGTGGCGCTCGACGCGTCGTCGCGGGCACGAATCACGACGGTGATCGCGCGGTTCTTGCGGCCGTCGTCGGGGAGCGCGGGGGTGAAGCTGAAGCTGCCCCGCTGTTCGGCCGACATCTTGTTATAGCGTGCGATCAGCCGCTCATCGCCCGATGCCGGGGTGAACTGGCCAAGCAAGGTTTCCGAAAGCGTGGTATCGCGGATTCGGTCGCTGCTGGACATCGCGGCGAGCGCTGGCGGAAGCGCAAGCGAAACCACCGCCAAAGCGGTGAGGCTTCCCTTCCAAAAATGTCGCGACGTCCGCGCCATTGCTCTGCGACTCCAACCCCAATCGGATTCTTCAAATAGGACTCCCGGCACAACATTGCCAGTGAATCCCGCCAAATTGTTGCAACGATTCCGATTTTTGCCAAAATTGTTGCGCGATCGTCACAGTGCGTTTCGAATCTGACCAGAATCTGAACCGCGGCAAAGCTGAAATTGCCGCGCTTGCCCGATGGCGGCAAGGGCGATAGAGACGCTGGCAATATCGTTCCGCGCGGCCGATTTTCCACGTCGGACGGGCTCAAGAGATAAGGTGTACCCGCATGTCCCAGCTTTCCGTCCTTGCCACGCTCGGTCGCCGTCCGGCCGCGCTCGCGCTGCTCGGGCTCGCGGCGCTCGGTCTTTCGGCCTGCGCGAACAAGGAACGGCCGCGCGCCGATCTCGCCGCCAGCCAGGTGACGACGATCGGGGTGAACAGCTATTTGTGGCGCGCCTCGCTCGATGCGCTGTCGTTCATGCCGCTGCTCCAGGCCGATTCGGCCGGCGGCGTCGTGATCACCGACTGGTATGCGAACCCGGCGAACCCTGGCGAGCGGATGAAGGTGACCGTCTCGATCCTCGACCAGGATCTGCGCGCCGACGCGCTTCGCATCGCCGCATCGCGGCAGGTGGCGCAGGGCGGCTCCTGGGTCGACGCGCCGGTGCAGGCAGCGACGGTACAGAAGCTCGAGGAAATCATCCTCACCCGCGCCCGCGACCTGCGTCGCTCGGCCATCAGGGACTAATCCGGCGGCGCGCCTCGCGCGCCTGCCCACACAGAACTAACGGGGTAACCGACGAATGACCCGCGAACCGCGCTTTGGCGCCCTCGCCGCCGACGCCCGCTGGCAAAAGGCGTGGGAGGCGGCGAACAGCTTTGCCACGACCGATACGGCCGCCAACGGAGTCGAGCGGCCGAAGGCCTATATCCTTGAGATGTTCCCCTATCCCTCCGGGCGCATTCATATGGGCCACGTCCGCAACTATGCGATGGGCGACGTCCTCGCGCGCTTCAAGCGGATGACGGGGCACGACGTGCTCCATCCGATGGGCTGGGACGCGTTCGGCATGCCGGCGGAAAATGCCGCGATGGAAAAGGGCGTCCACCCCGGCGGCTGGACGCGCGACAATATCGCGTCGATGCGCGCGCAGCTGAAACGCCTCGGCCTCGCGATCGACTGGAGCCGCGAGCTCGCGACGTGCGAACCCGATTATTATGGCCAGGAACAGGCCTTGTTTCTCGACCTGTTCGCCGCGGGGCTCGTCACGCGCAAGCACAGTTATGTGAACTGGGACCCCGTCGACATGACGGTGCTCGCGAACGAGCAGGTGATCGACGGCCGCGGCTGGCGCTCGGGCGCGCTCGTCGAGAAGAAAAAGCTGTCGCAGTGGTTTTTGAAGATCACCGACTTCGCCGACGAACTGCTCGAAGGGCTCGGCAGCCTCGACAGCTGGCCCGACAAGGTGCGGCTGATGCAGGAAAACTGGATCGGCAAGTCGCAGGGGCTGGAATTCAGCTTCAAGCTCGCCGGCGGCGCGGCCGGTTTCGACGTCTTCACCACCCGCCCCGACACGCTCTATGGTGCGAGTTTCGCGGCGATCTCACCCGACCATCCGCTCGCCGAGCGGCTGGCGAAGGATTCGCCCGAGCTCGCGGCGTTCATCGAGGACTGTCGCCGTCAGGGCACCGCCGCCGAACAGATCGACACCGCCGAGAAGATGGGCTTCGACACCGGCATCGCGGTCGAGCACCCGCTCGACCCGAACTGGCATCTGCCCGTCTGGGTCGTGAACTATGTGCTGATGGACTATGGCACCGGCGCGATCTTCGGCTGCCCCGCGCACGACCAGCGCGACCTCGACTTCGCGCATAAATACGGGTTGCAGGTCCACCGCGTCATCGCCGACGGTGAGGATACGGCGCAGCATTTTACCGGCACCGAGGCTTACACCGGCCCCGGCAAGCTGGTGAACAGCCACTTCCTCGACGGGATGACGATCGATGAGGCCAAAGCGGCCGTCATAACGCGCGCCGAGCATGAGGGCTGGGGCAAGGGCACCACCGTGTGGCGCCTCCGCGACTGGGGCGTCTCGCGCCAGCGCTACTGGGGCACGCCGATCCCCTTCATCCACTGCCATGCGTGCGGCACCGTGCCGGTGCCCAAGGACCAGCTTCCCGTCATCCTGCCCGAGGATGTCGATTTCTCGGTCCCGGGCAATCCATTGGATCGCCATCCGACATGGAAGCATGTCCATTGCCCCGGCTGCGACGGCGACGCGGTGCGCGAAACCGACACGCTCGACACCTTTGTCGATTCGTCCTGGTATTTCCTGCGCTTCGCCAGCTCGCCGGCGGACAAACCCTTCGATCCCGAAGTCATCCGCCGCTGGCTGCCCGTCGACCAGTATATCGGCGGCATCGAGCATGCGATCCTCCACCTGCTCTACGCGCGCTTCTGGACGCGTGCGCTCAAGCATATGGGCATGATCGACATCGCCGAGCCCTTCGCGAGCCTGTTCACGCAGGGCATGGTAACGCACGAGACCTACAGCCGCGAACAGGGCGAGGGGCAGGCCCCGCTCTACTTCACCCCCGAGGAGATCGAGCGTCGCCCCGACGGCGCGACGCTCACCGCCGACGGCTATTCGGTCGACGTCGGCCGCGTGATCAAGATGTCGAAGTCGAAGAAGAATGTCGTCGATCCCGATGCCATCCTCGACCAGTATGGCGCCGACGCCGCGCGCTGGTTCATGCTCTCCGACAGCCCGCCCGAGCGCGACCTGCCGTGGAGCGAGGCCGGCATCGAGGGCGCCTGGCGCTTCGTCCAGCGCCTGTGGCGGATCTTCGGCGACACCGAAAATGTCGGTGACGGCGCCGAAGACCTCGGCCTTGCGCGCAAGCTGCATCAGGCGATCGCCGGCGTCGCCGCCGACATCGAGGCGCTCGGCTTCAACAAGGCGGTGGCGAAAATCCACGCGCTTGCGAACGAGATCGAGAAGGCGAAACCCTCGGCGACGCGCGCCGAGGCGTGCCGCACTCTCATTCTGCTCGTCGCGCCGATGCTGCCGCATCTCGCCGAAGAGGCATGGGCCGCGCTTCCCGCCGGCCAGCGCACGACCGCGATGATCGCCGACGCTGCCTGGCCCGCCGCCGATCCGGCACTGCTCGTCGATGACGAGGTGACAATCGCGATCCAGATGGGGGGCAAGCTGCGCGATACGATGACGCTCGCCAAAGGTCTCGACAAGGATGCCGTGGAAGCCGCGGCGCTCGCGCGCCCGCGCATCGTCGAGCTGCTCGCCGGCGCCGCGCCGAAGAAGGTCATTGTGGTCCCCGACCGTTTGGTGAATATCGTTCCCTGATGCGTTTGCTTCTCATCTCCTGCCTCGCGGCCGTCTCGCTGACCATCGGCGGCTGCGGCCTGCGTCCCTTGTACGCAAATGGCAGCAAGGGGGCGGTGGCGCAGGTGCTCGCCGACGTCGACGTCGCGGCGATCGAGGGGCATAGCGGCTGGCTCGTCCGCAACGCGCTCCGCGACCGGCTGCAGGCGACGCAGGGCGGCGAGGGCGCGGGCAAGCGCCTCCGCCTCGACGTGCGGCTCGAAGATTCGATCACCGGCTTCGGCGTCCGCGCCGACGATGCGGTGACGCGCGAGCGGCGGACGCTGCGCGCACGCTACCAGCTCGTGAATGCCGCGACCGGCGAAGTGCTGCTCGACGCGACGGCGTTCTCCGACGCGGGGATCGACGTCGTCGGCAGCGAATATGCGACGATCGCCGCCGAATCCTCGGCGCTCGAACGCCTCGCGTCGGCGGTCGCCGACCAGATCGTCGCGCGCCTCGCCGTCTTTGCGAACCGCGGCGGCGGACAACCGGCCGCTGCGCCCGCCCCGACGCCCGCAGGGCAATGAAGACGGTCAAGCCGAACGAACTCGAACGCCTCTCGCGCCTCGACCCCGCGGTTCGTTTCACCCTCCTCACCGGCCCCGACGAAGCGACGATGGAAGCCGTCGCGAGCCATTTGATCGGGCTTGCGGGCAAGGATGCCGAGCGGCTCGACCTTTCGGGATCGCAGCTCTCGCAGGACCCGTCGCTGCTTGCCGCCGAAGCGGCATCGATGTCGCTCTTCTCGTCCGCGCGCGTGATCAGGGTCGAACTGTCGGGCAGCGGCGACGATGGCCTCGCCGCGGTCGAGGCACTGCTCGCCGCTGAAACCGCGATCAACCCGGTGATCGCGACCGGCGCATCGGTTACCGCCAAGTCGAAACTCGTCAAGCTGGTCGAAAGCTCCGATCATGCCGTTGCCGCGATCTGCTACCAGCCCGATCGCCGCGCGCTCGTCGGGATCGCGATGGGCGCGGGGCAGGAACAGGGCCTGCGCCTCGCCAATGCCGAGGCGCAATTGCTCGTCGACCTCGTCTCGGGCGACCAGGCGCTGATGCGGCGCGAGATCGAGAAAATCGCGCTCTACCTCGACGCGGGCCCGGACCGCCAGCGGCAGGTGACCGCGGCCGACATCGCCGCGCTCGGCGCCGCGACGCACGAGGAGGATGTCAGCGAGTGCATCAACGTCGCGCTCGGCGGCAAGGTACGCGAAATGCCCGAGATGCTGGCCAAGGCGACCGCGGTCGGCGTCGCCGAAATCCGCATCATCCGCGCGCTCGCGATCCGCGCGATGGCGCTCGCGCGCCTCCGCGCCGAGGTTGACGGCGGCGCGCACCCGGCTACCGTGGTCTCGGCGCGCACCAGCGGGATCTTCTGGAAAGAGCGCGACGCGGTGACCGCGCAGCTCCACATCTGGGATTCGGTGCGCATCGCGCGGCTGATGAGCCGGTTGCTCGACTGCGAACGCGCGCTCAAGGCGTCGGGCACCGCGGGCGCCGTGCTGTTCCGCAAGCTGATGACCGACATCGCGCACCAGGCCGCGCGGGCGCGCTAGGGTCAGGCAGCTAACGACCGGTTGCGCACATACTTCTCCCCTCCCCTTTAGGGAGGGGCCGGGGGTGGATAGCCGCCGAAGGCGGTGTTCTACTGCTGCTCGCTTCGCTCGTACCCACCCATAACCCCTCCCTAAAAGGGAGGGGTTATGGGTGGAATCCACCCCAAAGCGGACATCGCCAAAGGAAAGGGCCTGACGCGACAGTGCCCGGCCGCGGCAGGCCCTCCCTACGCCCTCCCCAAAGCGGGGAGGGGGAGAGACCGGTCAGAACTGGCCGCGCAATGTCACCCCGTAAGTGCGCGGTTCTCCGGGGAAGCCGACGAATAGCTGGTTCGCGGTGCCGGCCAGCCCCGACGACGCGGGCGCCGCGACGGCGCGGAAGGTGCCGCCGCCCTGCAGCGGCATGTCGGCGCCGATCTGATAATATGTCTTGTTGAGCAGATTCTGGCCCCAGATTTCGACACCCCAACGCCGCTCGGGCCCATAGAGGCCGATGCGGCCGTTGAAGATCGCGAAACCATCCTGAACCTTTTCGACGTCGAGGTCGGACCCGGTGTTGGTGTCGCTTTGCAGGCGCGTGTCGAGATAGACGAGCGCGCTCATTCCCGAACTGCCGATCGGCGGCGTCCAGCTGATCCCCGCCGTCGCGACATATCGCGGCGCGTTCGACACACCGCGGCCCGGAAGCTGGAACAGCACCGGCGACAGCGGCCGCCCGCCCGTGCCCACCAGATTGCGGCGATAGAGGGTGTCGACCCAGGTCAGCCCCATATTGACCGACACGTAACGCGCGGGGCGCAGGAAGGCTTCGATCTCGACCCCCTTCGATCGCACGCCGGGTTTCAGACGATCGGATGGGCAGGCGCCGGTCGCCGCGAACCCGTCGGCGTCGGCGCCGTTCAGATCGTCCTTGCACGCCTGAATGTTGGTGACCTCGAAATTGACGCCGTTGAAGGTGTTGAGCTGATAATTGCTATATTCCTGATAGAAAGCTGCGACATTGACGTCGATCCCGGGGCCGTCCCATTTGACGCCGAGTTCATAGGCATCGACCTTTTCGCTCGCGAATTGCAGGTCGCTCGCCTCGGGACGGCCGTTGCCGCTCGTGTTCGCGGGCAGCGCCAGCCGCGCCGCGCAGGCCGGGTCGAAGGTCGTGTTGCACGTCCGGTCGAGCGCCGAGAAATCGAGGTTGAAGCCGCCCGCTTTATATCCCTTCGACGCCGAACCATAGACCAGCCATTCGGGGGCGGGTTTCCAGCTCAGCACCGCGGTTCCGGTCCATTCATTATCCTTGAACTTCGTCCCTGCGCTGCCGCGCGGCAGGTCGGGCGCGGTGCTGTTGATGACGCAGGGCAAGGTCGCGAGCGACTGGAAGGGCGAATTGACGATCAGCGGGCAGATCGCATTGTTGAAATTCGCGTCGGCATCGAGGGTCTTGCGCTCGCTCGTATAGCGCGCCCCGATCGTGAAGGTCAGCACGTCGGGGACGATGTCGAAGCTGTTGTGCGTAAAGACCGCGAAGTTGCGGCTGCGCTGCGCAAAGGTCGATCCCTGATTGCCGGTGCCGTTGATCGCGAGCGCCGGCTGGCCGAGCGCTGCGGCGAGCGAGCCGAAGCCCGGACGCGCCGGATTGGCGATCAGCGCCTGCAGCAGTGATCGCGTCGCACCCGGGGGCAGGACCGCGATCGTCCCCTGTACCACCGGCACGTTCACGCACGCGGGGTTGGAGGGCAGCACCGCCGAGGGCAGCGCGCTCGCGAAGAGCAGGCAGTTGGCGAACTGTTCGTAATTGTTGCCGTAAACAATGTCGTCGTCGACATCGAGTTTCTCGTTCGCATAATAGCCGCCGACGAGCCAGTCGAGCCGCCCGTCGAACGCCTCGCCCTGCAACCGGACTTCCTGTGTGAACAGGCGGAACCGGCGATCGAGGTCGGTGCGGCGCAGGATGTCGAGCGCGCTGAAGTCGGCGTCCTGGCCCTGCCCATTCTTGTAGTCGCGATAGGCGGTGATAGAGGTCAATGTCGCCGCGCCAAGCTCCCAATTGAGCTCGCCCGAAACACCCCAATCCTTGGTGTCCGATCGATAGGTGACCCCGGGCGTCGTCGCCTGCCGCCGGACGAAGGGCGTACCCGTCGGCGGGACCTGATGGTTCGTGCCCAATGCCTGCAGGATCGGCAGCAATGTGTTCGCCGATGCGACGGGAAAGCCGTCGGGTCCGCGCGCCAGGTTGCGCACGGGGTTCAGCAGGACGCCGCCGCAACAATTTTCGTTTCGCTTGCTGTAATCGGCGATCAGGCGGAATTTCAGCGTCTCGCTCGGTTCGAACAGCAGTTGCCCGCGCGCCAGCCAGCGGTCGCGGTCGTTTATGTCGGGCTCGCCCGCCGTCGCATTGTGGATGAAACCGTCGCGCTTTTGCCAGACGCCGTCGAGCCGCGCCGCCACCTTGTCGCCCAGCGGCGCATTGATCATCCCGTCGACGCGCCAATAGTCGTAATTGCCATAGGATATCGAACCTTTGGCGCCGAAACGGCCGAGCTCGGGGCCTTTGGTGACAATGTTGATCAGGCCCGCGGTCGAGTTGCGCCCGAACAAGGTACCCTGCGGTCCGCGCAGCACTTCGACGCGTTCGATGTCGCCGAGTTCGGACAGGCCCACGCCCGTCCGGCTGCGATAAACGCCGTCGATGAACAGGCCGACCGACGATTCAAGGCCGGGATTTTCGCCGACCGTGCCGATGCCGCGGATGCGCGCCGAAAAATTGACCTCGCTCGTCGCGCCCGACACGAGCAGCGACGGCGCGACCTGTCCCAGCGCGCGCACGTCGGTCGCGCCGGTCTTTTCCAGCGTCTCGCCGGTGACCGCCGAAACCGCGATCGGTACATCGGACAGCGCCTCGCTGCGCCGCGTCGCGGTGACGATGATCGTTTCGTCATTGGTTTCAGCGCCGGCATCCTGCGCCGTGGCAGGCGCGGCCCACAGGGCGAACGAAAGCGGCAGGCCCGCGACGCAGCTACGCAGCAGGCGGATACGGCGGGAACGGTCTGTCATGGTCATGGGCCCTCCTCCACAGGTGTTTTTATGCGGGAGAGCGTCACGATATTCTATTTGTGCAGCAGCCTATCATGACCGGGCCGCGCCAAGCCAGTGCCAGCCCGTTCGGTAACCTCATTGTCCGTTGTGCCGCGTCATTTATGTCACAGCTGTCAGATCTGACGGGTTGACGGGGTCCGGCATTCCGGGCGGCCAATAGAAAAGGGGGCGGAACAGCATGTGTCCCGCCCCCGATAGTCCGTAATTCGCTACTGCTTAGAATTTGCCGCGCAGCGTCACGCCATAGGTCCTGGGTTCGGCGAGGAACTGCGAGAAGATCTGGCGGCCGCCCGGATATTGCGGGTCGGCAAAGGCGGCGGTCGCCGAGGTCGCACCTTCCTGGAAGGGCGAGTTGAACGCGACCTGGGCATATTGCTTGTTGAAGATATTTTGGCCCCAGAATTCGATCCCCCATTTCTCGTCGGGGCCGCGAATGCCGATGCGCGCGTTGAACAGCGCATAGCCATTCTGCTCCTTCTGCGGGAACAGGTCGGAACCGGTGTTGTAATCGCCGGTCATGCGGCCATCGACATAGACGAGGCCGGTCAGCCCGCTGCTGCCGATATCCGGCGTCCAGGCGACGCTGCCGGTCGCGACCAGTTCGGGCGCGTTCGACAGATTGTTGCCCGGCAGCAGGCGCAGCGCCTGGTCGAGCGGGGCGCCCGAATTATTGCCCACCAGCTGATTGCGATATTTGGTCTTCGCATAGGTCAGGCCGGCGGTCATGCGGAAGCTGCGCGCCGGAACGAGCGAGGCTTCGAGTTCGAAGCCTTCCGACCGGACACCATGGCTGACGTCGTCGCTGGGGCAGGCGCCCGTCGTTGCCGCCGCGGCATTGAAGTTCGGCGCGCCGGTGAACTTGCTCTGGTCGCGGTCGCCGCCGTTCAGGTCGCTGTCGCAGCCATTGACGTTCTGGACGAGGAAAACGGTGCCGTTGAACGTGTTGAGCTGGAAGCTCGAGAAGTCCGACCGGAAGAAGGTCAGGCCGAGGCCGAACGGACCGGTCGCATATTTGGCGCCCAGTTCATAGCTGTCGACCTTTTCGGGGTCGAACTGCAACGCGCCAACCAGCCCCTGCGCGCCGCCGGGGGTCGCCGCGAACGGCAGGATCGGCGATTTCAGCGCCGAGCGGTCGAGGTTGAAGCCGCCCGCCTTGTAGCCGCGCGAATAGCTCGCATACACCATCAGGTCGTCGACCGGCTTGTACGACAGGATCGCGGTGCCGGTCCATTCGTCCTCGCTCCGTTTGTCGTTGATCGACACGCCGTTGAGTTCGGCGGTCGAATTGCCCTGGCAGCCGAGGCCGATCAGGCCGCCCGCGACGGCGCGGATGGTGGCGTTCGGGCTCGACAGATCGTCGAGCAACCGGCCCTGGATCACCTGACAGGCCGTGTTGTCGTTGGTGAAGGTCGCCGAGAACTTCTTCTTGTCGTTGGTGTAACGGACGCCGAAGGTGAAATCGAGCTTGTCGGTGATGTGGAAGATATTGTGCGTGAACAACGCCCAGTTCTTGCCGTTCTGGCGATAGACGTCGTTGATGCTGCCCTTGTCGCTGATTCCGTCGAGCGCTGCGAGGCTTGCGACGATATCGGGGCCGGCAGCGGGACCGAAGGCGCCCAGCAGCGTTGCTTGCCCGACGCCCGGGATGATGCACGACGGGCTGGCCGGCGAATAGAGGCCCGAAAGCGCCGTGCCCGTGATCAGGCGGCACGCCGCGAACCGGCCATAGTCTTCGCCGAAGCGCAGATTGTCGCGCACGCGCAGCTTTTCATCGGCATAGAAGCCGCCGACGAGCCAGTCGAGCTTGCCGTCGAACGCTTCGCCCTGCAGGCGCAGTTCCTGGGTGAAGGTGTGGAACTGGCGGTACGCGTCGGCATCGGGCGCGCGATAGAGGATATCGACCGTGCCATAGTCGACGTCGCCGGCCTGGCTCGACCGGTACTCGCGATACGCGGTGATCGAGGTCAGCGTCGCGCCGCCGAAATCATAGTCGATCTGGCCCGAGAAGCCGTAATCCTTCGTCTTGCCGGCAAAGCTGCGGCCCGGGGTGACCGAAATGTCGCGGCTGTAACCCTGGTTGAACGCGCCGACCGACTGGCCGAGGTCGCGCAGCACGTTGATGATATTGTTCGACGTCGGGGTCGCGCCCGCGCCGACTGCGCTGGGGGTGTTGAGATTGCCGATATATTGGTTGACGCTCGGGCCGACATAGGTCGCCGCACAGCATTCCTCGTCGCGCGAGGTATAATCGGCGATGAGGCGGACCGACAGCGCATCCGTCGGTTCGAACAGCAACTGGCCGCGCAGGAAATAGCGGTCGCGGTTGTTGACGTCGCGATTGTTTGCGGTGTCGTTATAGAAACCGTCGCGCTTGACCCACACGCCGTCGAGGCGCGCCGCGAGCGTTTCGCCGAGCGGGCCGGTGACGCTGCCGCCAAGACGCCAATAATCATAATTGCCATAGGTGACCTCACCCGTGGCGCCGAAGTTGAAATCGGGCTTTTTCGAATAGATGCTGATCAGGCCCGCCGACGAGTTGCGTCCGCCAAGCGTGCCCTGCGGGCCGCGCTGCACCTCGATTCGGTCGAGTTCGCCGAGCTCGTTGAGCCCGATGCCCGAACGCGAGCGATAGACGCCATCGATGAACACCGGGACCGAGCTTTCGAGGCCGGGGTTGTCGCCGACGGTGCCGATGCCGCGGATACGCGCCGAGCCGTTGGCTTCCGAGCCGGTCGACGACACGAGCAGCGACGGGGCGAGCTGGTTCAGCTGGCGAATGTCGTTCGCGCCGCTGTTCTGCAGCGTTTCGGCGTTGACCGCCGAGATTGCGACCGGCACGTCGGAGAGCAGCTGCGAGCGGCCCTGCGCGGTGACGATGATCGGGGTGTTGTCGCTGTCGTCGGTCGCGGTGTCGGCCGGCGCATCGGCCGCGGTATTCTGGGCGAAGGCCGGTGCGGATACGGCAGCGATAGCAAGCGATACGCCGAGCGCGCTGGTGCGCATAAATCGGGCAGCACGAAGGGAAGATGATTTCATATCGGGCACTCCTCTCAACATTTATTTATTTTTGTTGCGGACGGAGCATAACTCAATTGCGCGGCCGATCCAGCGGGGGGCACGTATTTGCGTCGTTTTTGGTGGGGTGATGCTTTTTGGTCACAGGCGGAAAAGCGCCTGTTCGGCGGGGCTTAGGCGCTAGCGCGCGGCAAGCGCGCGGCTTGCCGTAGCGTCATCGGCGGCCCGGCCGGGGCAAGGAAAGCAGAGCCAGCGACCGCGCGCGACCAGCATCGCTTCATACGCACCGGCAAAATTCGCCGCGATGACCGCGTCGTCGACCGCGAGCCCGCCCGTCAGGGCACCGAAGGCGGGAAGAATCAGCCGCTGCGCATCGCCCGCGAAACAGGGGCGCGATACCGCATGGCCGCGGATGTTGAGCCGCAATTTGGGATGGAAATGCCCCGAAATTTCCGGCCGCGTCTCGCGGGCAAGGCTTTGGTGGCGAAAAACGATGCCGTCGATGACCAGCTCGTCGGCGACCTCGCCGCCCCACGCGCCGCCGGTCAGCCCGTCGTGATTGCCCGCGATCCACAGCAGCTTCGCCGACGCCGCTTGCCCGAACAGGCGTTCGGCGACCGCGGGGACGATGCGTTCCGCTGCGCCCCGATCATGAAAACTGTCGCCGAGGCACCAGATCGCGCGCGCATCGGTTTCGGCCGCGAGCGCGGCGAGCCGGTCGAGCGTGTCGTGGCTGTCATAGGGCGGCAGCGGCTGGCCGAGCGCGGCGTACCAGCTCGCTTTTTCCAGATGCAGGTCGGCGACGATCAGCGCGCCGTGGCGCGGCCAGAACAGCGCCCGGTCGGCCAGCATCTGAAACTGCTGGCCTGCAAAATCGAAGGTCGCGGCGGTGGACATATGCCCGCTATGGCTGCGACGGGGCCCCGCCGCAAGCGGACTAGCCGCCAGCGGCGATCCCATTTGCGGCGAAGCGTTGACCCGACTCGCGATGCGCTCCGTCGGGCAGGTCGAATACGACGCGCTTGTTCGGGAAATCGATCTCGACGCGGTCGAACATCGACAGGCTGTCCATCCCCAGCAGCAGGGCGGGCCGTTCGTGCAGGCCCAGCGCGCGGAACGCCTGGCCGTCGGCGAAACTCACCGGCAGGTCGTTGACGTCCATGCCGTTGATCACGATGCGCTTGATCGCGGTGCGCGTTGCGGTCACTTCCTCGCCCGTGACCGCGTCAAGGATCGTAGCGACAAAGGGAAAACGGTTGGCGCGCTTGCTTGCTACCAGCCTTTGCAACGCCATATTGCCGACGCTCGTCTGCGCCCCGGTGTCGACGATCACGTCGATGCGTTTGCCGTTCAGCCGCGCATCGGACAGGATCAGGCGTCCCGCCGAATTGCGCGCGGTGACGACGATCGCGTCATTGTCCTTGATGAGCGACGGCGCGCGGCGCCGCGTTTCTAATATCTGCATGCTTTCCTTGCGGAAATCGATCAGCACGCGCCGCTCTTCGAGCATGTCGACCCCGATCAGCCCCGCGGCGCCGATATGCCGCCCGAAAAAGGCGGGCGCGTCGACCGCGGCAAGGTGCAGGTTGGACATCTGCAGCGCGGCCACGCGGTAGCTTGGCACCGTCGCCGCGCCGCCGATCGTGGCGAGCCGCAACTTCGCGCCCTCGGCCAGTCCCAGCCTTTGGGCCAATTCGCGGGCGATCACCGTCCGCTCGGCGCCGGTGTCGACGAGGAAGGAGAAAGGGCCCTTGCCGCCGACCATGACCTTCACCGACATGCGCCGGCTCGCGTCGAGGTCGAACGGCTGGATAAAGGGCACGACCGTCACCGGCGGTGCGACGACGTCGCCGGCCGGGGCCGGAACAGGCGCAGGATCGGTGGAAGCCGGGGTCGCGCCAATCAGCGCGGGGGCGGCGATCAGCAGCGCGAACAGGACGGACCGCTGGATAGCTTGGGTCATCGCTGGCATCCTCATTATGTTTGGGCGTAATCTACGCCTCATCGGGCGTCGCAGCAAGCGAAACGCCGGATGCGCCGCGCCGCCTTATCCGGGGCGCATGGCTTCTTCCGCCAGGCGGTCCGCCAGCTCACCCAGCAGCGCGTCGTCGATGTCCGCCGCCGCGACATTCTCACGCCCGATCAGCACGAGCACCGGGATCGCGAGCGGGCTGATCCGGTCGAGTTTCTGGTGCAGCATCGTCCCTGCCGCGCGGTCGAGCAGGTCGCCGAGCCGCGCCACGTCGGTGAGACGTTCGCGCGCATCGGCCCACGCGGCTTCGAGCAGCAGATGGTCCGGCTCATATTTGCGCAGCACGTCGAAGATCAGGTCGGTCGAAAAGGTCACCTGCTTGCCCGTCTTGCGTTTGCCCGGATGCTGGCGCTCGATCAGCCCGCCGATCACCGCGACCTCGCGAAACGCGCGTTTGAGCAAATGCGACCGTTCGACCCATTCGACGAACTCCTCGGACAGGATCTCCGAATCGAACAGATTTTGCGGATGCGCGACCGGCCGCAGCGACCAGATCGCGATCGCATAGTCCGACGCGACGAAGCCCAGCGGCTGCAACCCCGCGCGCTCCATCCGCTTGGTGATCAGCATGCCCAGCGACTGGTGCGCGTTCCACCCCTCGAACGGGTAGCAAACGAGATAATGATTGCCCTCGTGCGGGAAGGTCTCGACGAGCAGCTCGCCGGGGCGCGGCAGCGCCGATCGCAGCGCCTGCATCTCCAGCCAGAAACGCACATCCTCGGGAAAACGCTGCCAGCTCGCGGGATCGGCAAGGAAACCGCGCACCCGGTCGGCGAGCCGCGTCGTCAGCGCCATACGCGCGCCCATATAGCTCGGGATACGCGCGGGCCGCGTCGTCGCGCGCACGATCAGGTCGGTGTCACGGATCGACTCGACCTCGAGGCTGAGGCCGGCGAAGGCGAAGGTGTCGCCGGGCGACAGCGTGCTCGCGAAATATTCCTCGACCTTGCCGAGCCGCCGGCCGTTTTTGAACCGCACATCGGCCATCGGCGCCTCGACGATGATTCCCGCGTTGAGCCGGTGCTGCGCCGCCAGCCGCGGATGCGCGATCCGCCAGCCGCCCTGCCCGTCGGGGGCGAGGCGGCGGAAGCGGTCATAGCTTTTGAGCGCATAGCCCCCGTCGCGCACGAAGCCGAGCAGCCGCGCGAAGATCGGCGCATCGATCCATTGGTACGGCGCCGCCGAGCGGATTTCGGCGAGCAGCGCCTCCTCCCGGAACGGCGCCGCGCACGCGAGCGCCATCACATGTTGCGCGAGCACGTCGAGCGCGCCGGGGCGAAAGCGATCGGCGTCGCGTTCGCCTGCTTCGACCGCATCCAATGCCGCGCGCGCCTCGAGATATTCGAAGCGGTTGCCCGGCACGATCAGCGCCTTGCTCGGTTCATCGAGCCGGTGGTTCGCGCGCCCGATGCGCTGGAGCAGGCGCGACGAGCCCTTCGGGGCGCCCATCTGGATCACGCAATCGACGTCGCCCCAGTCGAGCCCGAGATCGAGGCTCGACGTCGCGACGAGCGCGCGCAGCCGCCCTTCGGCCATCGCCGCCTCGGCGCGCAGCCGCGCCTCGCGGTCGAGGCTGCCGTGATGGATCGCGATCGGCAGGCTGAGGTCGTTGACCTTCCACAGCTCCTGAAAGGTCAGCTCGGCAAGCCCGCGCGTGTTGCAGAAGATGATCGTCGTGCGGTTCTTCGCGATCTCGTCCATCACCTGATGCACCGCCCAGCGGCCCGAATGGCCTGCCCACGGCACCGCGCCCTCGGGCAGCAAGATGCCGATCTCGGGATCGGCGCCGGCTTCGCCCTCGACCAAAGTCACCACATCGGGATCGCCATCGGGTGCGAGCCAGCCGCGATAGGCGGTCGTATCGGCGATCGTCGCCGACAGGCCGACGCGGCGCAGCCCCGGCGCGATCCTCTGCAGCCGCGACAGCGCAAGGCTCAGCAGATCGCCGCGCTTGCCGGGGGCAAAGGCGTGGATCTCGTCGATCACCACGGTCTTCAAATCGGCGAACATCGTGAAGCTGTCGGGCCAGGACAGCAGCAGCGACAGCGATTCGGGGGTCGTCAGCAAGATGTTCGGCGGGCGGCTGCGCTGGCGCGCCTTCTTGTCGGACGATGTGTCGCCGCTGCGGCTCTCGACGCTGATGTCGAGTTCCATCTCGGCGATCGGGCCAAGGAGGTTGCGCTCGACGTCGGCGGCGAGGGCTTTCAACGGCGAAACATACAGCGTGTGCAACCGGTCGGTCGGGTGCTGCGCCAGATCGACGAGCGTGGGCAGGAACCCCGACAAGGTTTTGCCCGCGCCGGTCGCGGCGACGAGCAATGCGCTCTCGCCCCGGTCACCCGCGGCGAGCATATCGGCCTGATGCCGCCTGAGCCGCCACCCGCGCGCGGCGAACCAGTCGGTGAAAGGGGCGGGGAGGTCCATATGCGGAACGTGGGGCGGCGAACCGTACGGGGCAAGCTTTTCTCCCCTCTCGCTTGCGGGAGGGGGACTAGAGACCCTCGCTCATCCCCTTCAGCAGCCCCCGCCAATGCTCGCCCAGCCGCCGCTGGAACAGCATCAGCTCGAACCCGTGCCGCGCGACATGCTTCTGCGGGATGCCGTCCCACCCGCGATGCTCGACCGTCACGCGCGTCTCGTTCCCAACAGCTTCGAACCGCACGTCGACTTCGGTCGCCTGATCGGCCTCGAAACTCGGCAGCCGCCAGCCGAACGCCAGCCGCTCGCCGGGCAGCCAGTGATGCACTGGGCCGATCTCCCACTCCTTGCCGTCGTCGAAGCGCGTGACCAGCCTGCCGTCTGGCCCCGCAGGGTCGAAGCGCAATGCGCCGTCGCCGCGTCGCGAGAGCTGGAACAGTGGATGGCTCTTCCACCAGGTGCCGATATCGCGTGTGAAAGCGGTAAAGGCGACGTCGGGCGGCACGCCGATGCGCAGGGCGACGATCACCGCAGCGGTCATGCGCCGCCCTCGACATGGCGTTTGAATGCCGCGAGCTGGTGCGACCACAGCGCTTCGGTCTCGGCCAGCCACTGCTTGAGTTCGGCGGTCGCGCCGTCCCTGAGCGAATAGATGCGCACGCGCGCGTCGAAGGTCGGATGGCCGTCCTCGACGAGCCCGCCTTCCTTCAGCGTGCGCAAATGGCGGCTCATCGCCGGCGGCGCGAGGCCGAGTTCGCTCGCGAGTTCGCCCGCGCTGCGCGGGCGCTCGCCCAGCAGTTCGATCGCGCGCCGCCGTTTCGGATCGGCGAGCGCGCCCAGCATCCGGTCGAGCGCGGCGCTCAATCGTCGAGCCGCGTCTTCGTGGTGAAGCCGCCCTCGGCATCCCATTGTTCGGCGGTCTTCGCCTCGACCGTCACGCCAAAGGTCCAGATATGCCCCTCGGGGTCCTTGGCGCGGTAGCTGCGGTCGCCGTAGAATTGCGTTTCGGGTTCGGCGATGATGTCGGCCCCCGCGGCGCGCGCGCGGTCACAATGCGCGTCGATATTGTCGCCAGCGTTCAGCTGGACATGCACCGATTGCGTGTTCTTGCCGCCGATCGATTTCGGGCTCTTGTGATCGTCCGACCATTCATTGCCGACCATCACCACCGAATTGCCATACCCCATTTCCGAATGCGCGAGATTGCCCGCTTCGTCGAGCAGCACGAACAAGGGTTCGAACCCGAACGCCTCCTCCAGCCAGCGGAACGCCGCCTTGCTGTCCTGATAACTGACGGCGCTCGAAAGCCCCTTGCCGCGCGGATGATCGACCATGTTGCTTCTCCCGAGTCGCCTGATTGATTTCCACTTCATAGAATATTTTCATAAAAATGAAAATACATGCTTTGCGCGGCGATTATGCTAGGCGAAGCGCCATGACCGACGACCTGCGCAATCATATCGAAGAGGCGATGAAGCTCGCTGCGGCACATCTCGGGCAAGGGCGCGTCGCCGACTATATTCCGGCGCTCGCCAAGGTCGATCCGAACAAGCTCGGCTTCGCGCTCGCGCTTCCCGACGGCACCGTCCACACCTCGGGCGACGCCGACGAGCCTTTTTCGATCCAGTCGGTGTCAAAGGTGTTCACGCTGGCGCTCGCGCTGCGCCGCGTCGGCAGTTCGCTGTGGGACAGCGTCGGGCGCGAACCGTCGGGGTCGGCGTTCAACTCGATCGTTCAGCTCGAAAGCGAGCATGGCATTCCGCGCAATCCGCTGATCAACGCCGGCGCGCTGGCAACCACCGACCGGCTGATCGACGGGCGCAGCGGCGACGCGGTCGCCGACGAGATCGTCGATTTCATGCGCGCGCGGGCGGGCGACGACCATGTCGGAATCGATTTCGACGTCGCCTTTTCCGAATCCGAAACCGGCGCGCGCAACCGCAGCCTGTCGCATTTCATGGACGCGTTCGGAAACCTGAAGCATCCGGTCGAAACGGTGGTCGGCGTCTATTTCCGACAGTGCGCGATCGCCATGTCGTGCCGCCAGCTTGCACGCGCCGGGCTGTTTCTCGCAATGGAAGGCTGCGATCCGCTGACCGGCGAGCAGCTGATCGAGCCGCACCGCGCGCGGCGCATCAACGCGATCATGATGCTGTGCGGTCACTATGACAATTCGGGCGAGTTCGCCTTTCGCGTCGGCCTGCCGGGGAAGAGCGGCGTCGGCGGCGGCATCCTGTGCATCGCGCCGGGGCAGGGATCGATCGCGGTCTGGTCGCCCGCGCTCAATGAGGCGGGAACGTCACTCGCCGGCGCGGTCGCGCTCGAACATTTTGCTTATGCGGCGGGTTGGTCGGTGTTCGACTGACTTAATCGTCGCTCAGCAAAGCCAGCTTCACGCGCGCGGTGCCGCTGCGGTGCATGCCGATTTCGCGTGCCGCGGCGGTGCTGACGTCGATCACGCGGCCATGCGCAAAGGGGCCGCGGTCGTTGATGCGTACCACGACGCTGTCGCCGTTCGACGTGTTGGTGACGCGCACGAGGCTGCCGAAGGGAAGCGAGCGATGCGCTGCGGTGAGCTGGCCGGGGTCGAAGCGTTCGCCGCTCGCGGTGCGGTTGCCGGCAAGCTCGTTGCCGTAATAGCTCGCCACGCCGCCACCGATTTCGGTTTCTGTCTCGTCGACAATGTCGGCGATCGGATTGTCGGTAACTTCGACTTCTTGCGCCGCGGCCGAGACCGTGAGCAGAAGCGGCATCATCATGGCAGAAAAGACCCGCATGACATCATCCCCTTGTCAGAGGAGGCGCCAAAAGCAGTGGCGGCCTGCCAAGGCAAGCCGCCGCGCGTTAAACGGAACATTATTTGCGTCCGGATGTGCGATTTGTTCCGTTTTAACGGAACAATAACTGTAATTATACGTCCAGATTCGCCACCGACAGCGCATTGGTCTGAATGAAATCGCGCCGCGGTTCGACCTCGTCGCCCATCAACCGTTCGAAGATTTCGTGCGCGACATCGGCCTGATCGGCTTCGACGCGCAGCAGCGAGCGGTTTGAGGGGTCGAGCGTCGTTTCCCAAAGCTGTTCGGCATTCATCTCGCCCAGCCCCTTGTAGCGGCTGATCGCCAGACCCTTGCGGCTGTGTGCGAAGATCGCCTCGAGCAGTTCGGACGGACGCGTGATCGGCGTGACCTTGCCGGCGGTGGCGGCGGGCAGGTCGCTGTCGCTCGCGTCGGCATCGTCTTCGGCCGCGTCGGCGGCCGCCAGCGCGGCGGCGTCGGCGGCCATTGCCGCGGCGCTGCTGCCCTTCACCAAACGGCCCGGATGGGCGTAGGTGTCGGCCTGTTCGCTCGCGAGCTTGTGCAGACGGCGTGCCTCCTGGCTCGCGAGGAAAGCGGCGTCGATCGCGTGATGGTCGCTGACCCCGCGCCACCTTTTTTCGAGCGTATAGCCGCCGTCAACCGCGACGATCGTCCATTTCGCTTCGGCGCCCCCGGTGAGCGCGCGTTCGGCAGCGTTGAGCCATTCGGCGGCGCGAACGCCCGCCGCGGTGCGTCCGCCGCTGTCGAGCTCCGGATCGAGCGCGCCGTTCAGCGCCAAGGCTTCGACGAGCTCATAATTATGGCCGCGCGGGACATAGCGCATCAGCGCGCGCAGACGGCGGCCATGCTCGATCAGGTCGCGGAGGTCGGCGCCCGACCGCGCGCCGCCCGTGGTCTCGAGCATCAGCGCGTCGATGCCGCCGTCGACAAGGTAATTTTCGAGCGCGGTATCGTCCTTGAGATAGACCTCGCTGCGCCCCTTCGCGACTTTGTAGAGCGGCGGCTGGGCGATGTAGAGATGGCCGCCCTCGATGATCTCGGGCATCTGGCGATAGAAGAAGGTGAGCAGCAAGGTGCGGATATGCGCGCCGTCGACGTCGGCGTCGGTCATGATCACGATCTTGTGATAGCGCAGCTTTTCGAGGGTGAACTCGTCGCGGATGCCCGTCCCGAGCGCCTGGATCAACGTGCCGACTTCCTTCGACGAGATGATGCGGTCGAAGCGCGCGCGCTCGACGTTCAGGATCTTGCCCTTGAGCGGCAGGATCGCCTGAACCTTGCGGTCACGACCCTGTTTCGCCGATCCGCCTGCCGAATCGCCCTCGACAAGGAAGAGTTCGCATTTGGTGGGGTCGCGTTCCTGGCAGTCGGCGAGCTTGCCGGGGAGCGAGGCGATGTCCATCGCACCCTTGCGCCGGGTCAGTTCGCGTGCCTTTTTCGCGGCCTCGCGCGCCGCGGCGGCGTCGATGACCTTCTGGATCACCGCTTTGGCGTAGGCGGGATTTTCCTCGAGCCATTCGGTCATCCGGTCGGCCATCAGGCTTTCGAGCGGCTGGCGCACTTCGGACGAGACGAGCTTGTCCTTGGTCTGCGAGCTGAACTTGGGATCGGGCAGCTTGACCGAGACGATCGCGGTCAGTCCTTCGCGCATATCCTCGCCGGTCAGCGAGACCTTCTCTTTCTTGAGGATGCCCGACTTGTCGCCATAGCCGTTCAGCGTGCGCGTCAGCGCGGCGCGGAACGCCGCGAGGTGCGTGCCGCCGTCGCGCTGCGGGATGTTGTTCGTGAAGCAGAGGACATTTTCATAATAGCTGTCGTTCCATTCGAGCGCGACATCGATGCCGATGCCGTCGCGCTCGCTGCTGATCGCGATCGGATCGGGAAGCAGCGCGGTCTTGTTGCGGTCGAGATAGCGGACGAATGCGCCGATGCCGCCTTCGTAGAACAGGTCGTGGCTCACATGCTCGGCATGGCGCGCGTCGACGAGCTTGATGCGGACGCCCGAATTGAGGAAGGCGAGTTCGCGGTAACGATGCTCGAGCTTCTCGAAATCGAATTCGAGAACATTCTTGAACGTCTCGGTCGACGCCTGGAAGGTCACGCGCGTGCCCTTCTTGCCTGCGGGGGCAGGGCCGTTGACCTTGAGCGGGCCGACCGAATCGCCATGTTCGAAGCGCATCCAATGCTCTTCGCCGTCGCGCCAGATCGTGAGTTCGAGCCATTCGCTGAGTGCGTTGACCACCGAGACGCCGACGCCGTGCAGGCCGCCCGACACCTTGTACGCATTGTCGTCGCTGGTGTTCTCGAACTTCCCGCCGGCGTGGAGCTGGGTCATGATGACCTCGGCTGCCGAAATGCCTTCCTCGGCATGGATACCGGTCGGGATGCCGCGGCCATTATCCTCGACGCTGACCGATCCGTCGCTGTTGAGCGTGATCAGGACAAGGTCGCAATGCCCCGCGAGCGCCTCGTCGATCGCATTGTCCGAAACCTCGAACACCATGTGATGCAGACCCGACCCGTCGTCGGTGTCGCCGATATACATGCCCGGGCGTTTGCGCACCGCGTCGAGGCCTTTGAGAACCTTGATCGAATCGGCGCCGTAGGCGTTGGTGTTGGGCTGGTTGGCGGGCGCGACCGGCGCCGTATTTTCTGGGGTGTCCGTCATATCGATTATATAGGGTCGAAGGCGGCAAAACCCAAGCGAAAATGCGGCTCTTGGTCGTGTCGCGACGAGCGTTGCGCGGGGGGCTCGCGGCGGCTAGTTTCAGAGGCATGAAACATCGTCTCGTCTTCCCCGCCGCCGCCCTTCTGATTGCCTCGCTCGCCGCATGCAGCCAGCCCGCGCCGCCCGCCGAAAATGCGCCCGCGGTGGCCGGCGAACCGCTCGCCACGCGCGCGGTGATGATCGGCACCGAAGGGCCGAGCCTGCCCGCCTGTTCGAGCATCAGCCGCGTCAAGGCGGGCGGAACCGACGTCTATTGGGCGCCGGACGAGACGCGCGCGGTCAAGGCGAAGCTTGCGGGCGGCGCGAATGTGTCGCTGTGCGAGGCGGCCGAGAATGACGCCTGGTTCGGCGTTGTCTTCGCCGCGCCCGGCACCGATCCCGACATGTGCGGTGTCGGCAAGTCGGTGCCGAATGCGCGCGAATATCAGGGTCCGTGCCGCTGGGGCTGGATCAAGGGCGGAACGGTCCAGCTGGGCGGCTAAGCCTCGCCGGCTACCGGCAATCCTCGATCACACGCCCGATTTCGGACTGCACGGGCAGCGTCATCGCCCCGCCACCGGGCGTTTCGAGCGCGAAACGGCCGCGGCTGAACGCGATGCGGTCGAGCCGCGGGTCGCGGTTCGCGAGGTTCGCGCTGCCGTTATCGAAGCGGATCTGATCGGCCCCCGCGCTCGTCCGCAGGCTGACATTGCCCGCGAGCGCCGAACTCATCCGGATACCGCCGCCGCTGCACGTCAGGCTGAGCAGCGGGTTCGCGCTGCCCGTCGGAACGAACGCCGCGGTGCGGCTGCCCGCATCATAGCGCCACGCGCCGGCGTCGACCGTGCGATCTTCCCATCCTGCCGTCGGCGTCGGCAGCGGCGCGGGTGTCGGCGTCGGCGCGACCGGGCGCGGCGAGGGCGGCGGCGCTTCGGGCTGCGGGATCGCGGTGCAGCCCGCGACGACGAGCATCAGCGCGCCCGCGACGCCAAAGCGAAAATTCGGGTGCTTGCTGATCATCTTTAAAATCCCTGCCAATCAATCACGTCTTCGAGCGGCGCGCGCGGCACCGGCCACTGGTTCACCGCCGCTTCGGTATCGGCATAGCCGATCGCCAGCCCGGTGAACAAAATCTGCCCGTCATCCAGCGCCAGCGTGCGGCGGATCGTCGCGCCGTACATCGCCCAGCATTCCTGCGGGCAACTGGCGAGGCCGTGTTCGACGAGCAGCAGCATCACCGATTGCAGCCACATGCCCATGTCCGACCATTGCGGCGGCCCCATGATGCGCGAACAATGGAGGAAAAGCATCACCGGTGCGCCGAAACCCCGGTAATTGTCCATGAACTGAGCGATCCGGCCGCGCTTGTCGTCGCGCGGGATGCCGAGTGAAGCGTAAAGCGCCTCGCCGACGCCGAAACGGCGCGCTTCCCACGGTTCGGTCAGCCCCTTGGGGTAGATGTCATATTCGGGCTCATAGCCCTCGCGCCCCATCGCGGTCCGCGCGGCGACAGCATCCTTCACCGCCTGCCATCGCTCGCCCGTGACCAGCGTTGCCTGCCACGGCTGGAGGTTGCCGCCCGAAGGCGCACGCTGCGCGGCAGCGAAAATCTCTCTCAGCAGCGCCGGATCGACGGGCTTGTCGGTGAAGGCGCGCACCGAACGGCGCGCGTGCAGGGCCCGGGTTACGCCATTCTCGGTTGCGGGGGTGTCAGTCGCTGGCATATTTATCCTCCCGCCGCTTGCCGAACAGCAATTTGCGTTCGAGCCGGGCCTTGAGCTGGCGGTAGTAGGAAAGCAGGAAGACGTCATCCTCTTCGGCGATCGCCCGCCCGATCTTGGCGCGGATCGCATCGGCGACCTCGCGCATCGCGCGCGGATCGCGGCCGCGCAGAACGCGTTCGAGCTCCTGCAGCTCGAAAATGCCATAGACGGCGAGCTCGGTCTCGGTGAACGCGATCGCCTCGCCCGCGGCATCGGTCGCAATATCGGCGTCGAGCTTCACGCGCTGCGCCATCACGACCCAGGTTCCCGCGATCAGGTCGCCCATCCGCATCCGGTCGCGATTGAACAGCAGGAACAGGCTGAGGGTCAGCGACCAGAGCACACCCGCAAGCATGAGCCAGCCCGACACCGCATCCTCGGCCACGCCCACCCCCAGCATCATCAGCGGCAGAAAGATTTCGAGCTCGCGGATCAGGTTCCGTGCGACGACCGCATCGGCGGTGAGGCGACCGCCGTCGCGCGCGACAACGCGGATCCCCATCAGCCTTTTGCCCGGCGTCGCCGCGCGCGAACCCAGCTCGAACCCGATGAACCAGAAGGTGCGCAGCAGGAAGGCGCCGAGCATCCAGATGGCCTCGGTGACGTCGGACCGCGAGGCGACGCCGATCCACAGCACGGCCAGCCAGAAGAGCAAGAGCGCGAGCTGGATCAGGATCAGGTCGACCAGCAGCGCCCCGAACCGCAGCCCCGAGCCGGCGATCTTCAATTCGAGGTCGACGCCTTCGGGCGTGATGAACTGGCGGATCTTTTTGGCGCTCGCGGCGCGCATCTTCGCATTGGCGGCGGCGGTCATGTCACATCCTCGCGCCGCGGGATGTAATAATAAGCGAGCCAGAACAGCAGCATCAGCGAACCGATCGCATAGCGCAGCGTCGTGTCGGTGATCAGCTGGCGGCCAAAGCCTTCGAGGAGGCCCGCGGTGAACAGCATCAATATGACCCCGACCATCACCTTGCCCGCGGTGCGTCCGGCGTCGGCTGCGGCCTGCAACCGTCCGCGCGCGCCGGGAAAGACGACCGCGGTGCCGATCCTGAGGCCCGCGGCGCCCGACAGTGCGGCGGCGAACAGTTCGGTGGTGCCGTGGATGAACAGCCAGCCGCCGAAATCATAGCCCAGCCCCTTGGCCGAAAAGACCGCCATCATCGCGCCGAGCCCGATGCCCTGATAATATTCGAGCATCATCGTCGGCACGCCAAAGGCGAAACCCAGCGCAAAGGACAGGATCGACACCTGGCTGTTGTGCGTGAACAAATAGGTCGCAAAGACGTGCAGCCCGCTCTCGCCCTTGCTCGCCGCCGCTGCCTTGCCGTGGCCCAGCGTCGACTGGAGGAATTCGGCCGTCGCGCGCGGGTCGCGGCCGCCCGCCATCTCTTCGTCGACGAAGTTGAAATACCATTCGGGGTTGCTCGAGACGAGCGAATAGCTGGTCAGCGCGCCGAGCAGGATGATCAGCGAAATGATCAATGTCTCCTTCCACACCGAGCGCACCGCGGCGGGCCAGTCGTAGAGGAAGAAGCGGCGGACGCGGTTCCAGCGGCTTTCGCGCACGCCGTAAACGAGGAAATAGCCTCGGATCGACAAGGCCTCGAGATGGTCGAGCAGCGCCTTGTCGAGGCTGGTCGCGCGCGCGATCGACAGCGACGACAGCGTTGCGCGATAGAGCAGGGGCAATTGCAACAGCTCGTCGCTGGTCAGCGCGGCGGCGCCTTTCTTTTCGAGCCTGGTGAGCAGCAGGTCGAACGCGACCCAGTCGGCCTCGCGCTCGGCGCGAAAACGGCCCGTCGAAAAGCTCGGGGCGTCGAGCGCGCGGGCAGGCGCCGCAGGGGGAATCACAGGCTGCCCTTCTGTTTGATGCCGAGATAGGCTTCGACCGCGCTCGCCCCCATCGCGTCGGCGGGCACTTCGATGACGTCGGCGCCGAGCCGCTGGAGCCGCGCGATCACCAGCTGGCGGTCGCGCAGCATCGCCGCGGCGACGTTCGCGCGCGTGACGTCGGCGCCGCTTTCGGGGCGGCGGCGTTCCTCGGCCTCGACCTCTTCGTCCTTGATCACGACGAACAGCAGGCGGTGCTTCTTCACCAGCCGGCCCGCGGCGCGGATCATCAGGTCGGCGCTCGTCGCGTCGGTGAATTCGGTGAACAGGATGATCAGCGAGCGGCGGTTGAGCTGTGTCGCCAGCGTCGCCAGCGCGAGGGTGAAATTGCTTTCGACATGCGCATAGTCGATCAGGCTCGCGGCGCGCTGCAACGCCGGGAAATCCTGCGTGTGCATATAGGCGGGGGTCAGCGTCTGCGGCTTGGCGGCAAAGGAGAAAAAGCTGATCCGGTCGTTCAGTTTCAGCCCGACATAGGCGAGCAGCAGCGCCGCCGACACCGCGCGGTCGACGCGCGGCATGCCGCCGACGGGCTCGGCCATCGTCCGTCCGCTGTCGATCGCGAGCACGACGCGGTTGTCGCGCTCGACGCGATATTCCTTGGCGAGCAATTTGACGTGGCGCGCCGAGGCGTTCCAGTCGATCGCGCGCCGGTCCATTCCCGGCTGATATTCGGCGAGCGCCTCAAACTCGGTGCCTTCGCCGCGAAAGCGTTGCTGGCGGAGGCCGAACCAGCTGTTGCGCTGGAACAGTCGGCTGCCCTCGTCGGTCACCGCGCGCAGGCTGGGGACGACGTGGATCGCGCCGTCGATGGCAAATTTGCGCTGTTTCCAGACGAGCCCGAGCGGCCCCGCCCAGCGGATCCACAGCGCCTCGATCAACGCCTGCCCGCGCCGCGATGCGGTGAGCGTCAATGTGCGGACGAGCGCTTCGCCCGTGGCCGTCCGGCGCATATCGTCCGCGAGCCGCCCGCCTTCGGCAAGCCGTTCGTCGAGCGCGAGCGCGAGTTCGGCGCGGGGCGGCACTAGTCTCCCGGTTGCGGCAAGCGACAATTCGAACGGATCGCCGACCCCGACCTGATGCGGAAAACGCGGATCGAGGGCGAGGTGGCGGGGGTTTGCTCCGGCGATGGTGTCGAGGATCAGGCAGGCAAGGATGACGCCGATCCAGCCGGGCGCGACCAGCCACAGTTCGGGCCGGATCAGCCCGAGCGCGAGCGCCATCGGGGCGCCCAGCAGCAGCAAGTAGATCGCGCGCCGGGTCGGATAGATCACCGCGGGACGTCCTCGCGTTCGAGCAAGGCCGCGACGACCTGCTCGACATTGCGGCCCTCGATCTCGGACGCCGCCGACAGGATGACGCGGTGGCGCAGCACACCGGCGGCGAGGCGCTGGACGTCGTCGGGGATCACATAATCGCGCCCGTCGAGCGCCGCTGCGGCGCAGGCGGCGCGCGCGAGCAAGGTCGCGGCGCGCGGGCTGGCGCCGCATTCAAGGTCGGCGCTCTCGCGCGTCGCGCGGACGATGCGGACGATATAGTCGACGATCTCGTCGGCCAGCCGCACCGTCGCGATCGTGTCGATCGCGGCTTCGATGGTCTTGGCGTTCGCAACCTCGGCGACGCCGAAATCGGCGACCGCGGGGCTTTTGAAACGCCCGCCATGGTCGGCGACGATCCGCCGTTCCTCGTCGGCGGCGGGATAGTCGACGACGAGCTTGAACAGGAAGCGGTCGAGCTGCGCCTCGGGCAGCGGATAGACGCCCTGCTGCTCGATCGGGTTCTGCGTCGCGAGCACGGTGAAGCGGGGGCTCATCACATGCGCCTCGCCGTTGATCGTCACGCGCCGTTCCTGCATCGCTTCGAGCAGCGCGGCCTGCGTCTTCGGCGGGGTGCGGTTGATTTCGTCGGCGAGCAGCAGCTCGGTGAAGATCGGCCCTTTGGTGAGGGTGAAGCTCGACGTCTGGAAGTTGAACAGGTTCGACCCCAAAATATCGCCGGGCATCAGGTCGGGGGTGAACTGGATGCGCCCGAAAGCGAGCCCCGTCGCGCGGGCAAAAGCCTGCGCGAGCAGGGTCTTCGCGGTTCCCGGCGGGCCTTCGAGCAGCACATGGCCGCCCGCGAGCAGCGCGATCGTCACCATGCGGGTGAGCGGCCCCTGCCCGAACACGACCTTGGCGACCTCCCCCTCGATCGCGGCGCCGAGGGCCTGAACGCTCTCGATATTAGCTGTCACGGAGTAGATCCTTCCTGATGTCGTGCAGCGCTTGCGCGCCCTCTAGAAACTCGTGGGTATTGCGCGCGAGCGGCAGGCGCCGCGCGAGGCTGGAGAAAGATTCGCTTCCCGCACCCAGATGCTTGTCGATCCAGCGGTCGGTTGCTTCGTCGTCGAGCCCGCCCGGGGCATGCAGCCGCCGCGCGATCGCGATGCGCTGGCTCTTCACAAAGGCGTCGGCGCCGTCGAGTTCGCGCCGCGCCTGCCGGATCAGGTCGGCGCTGTTCGCGATCAGCGCGGCCTTCGACACCGGGATCGCGCGACGGGGATTGAGCGCCGGGCCGAACCGCGTCCACGCCTGCCACAGCGCGAGCAGCCCCGCCGCGATCAGGCAGAGCGTGATACCGATGAAAGGCGGGACGAAGGCGAAGCGCAGCAGCGAGCGCTGGCCGCCAAAGCCGTTCAGCGTCAGATCGAAGGCGAGGCCGTCGGCGTCGGCGTAATCGGCGATTGCGTCGACCAGCATAGCGCTGCCGACCGCCTTTTCGCGCGAGGCGAAGGCGAGATTGTTGATGAGGTCGGGGTCGGCGAGGATATACAGGTCGCGATCGCGGACTTGCGCCAGCACCGCCCCGCCGCTCGGCCCCGCGATCAGCGTCTCCAGATTGTCGCCTTCGATCGTCTGGACATTGCCCGGCAACCAGGTGGTGAAGCGATGCCCTGCGATATCGGCCGGCAGCGGCTGCGCCTTGCTCGGCGCCGCCTTGATCTCGACCTTTCCGAAATGGGCAGGCGGCAGTATCTTGACGGGCGGCCTGACGGGCAGGCCAGCACTGACCCAGCCGGGCTTCGGCGTCTGTCCCGGAATCGCGATCGTCTGCCATTTGGGCAGGACGATCACGACCGGCGTGCTGCCTTCGGCATCGATCAGTTCGGCGATCTCGGGCGCGCGCGTGCGGTGCGTCGGGGTCAGCACCAGCAAGGGTTGATGGTCTTCATAGCGCGCCGTCTCGACGCGGCGCCGCAGGTCGACGTCGGCACCGGCGCGCTCGACGAGGTCGACGATGCCGGCATAGCCCGGCGCGGCCTTCGACAGCGCATGACCACCGCCGTCGTTGCCGCTGCTGACCTGTGGGCCGAGCGCGATCAGCGCCCACAGCGCGACAAAAGCGACGATGCCGATCGCGACCACCGCGGCGATCAGGCGCGGGTTGAAGCCGTCGCTGGTCGCGGCCGTATCGCTCATGCGCGCGCCCAATTCTTCGGCACCGTCAGTTCGGCATAGGCGCTGCGGCACTGCTCCCACGCGCCGGCATCGATCGACCGTCCGCCGAACAGGCTGATCTCGACCGCGCGCGCGATGCGGCTGAACGCGCCCTGCGCGGCCGCGGGCAGGTCGCGCGCTTCGGCGAGGTCGCGTGAGGTCATCGCGGGTTTGACGAGGCCGGGGCGGCGGCCCTCGATATCCTCGACGCTGCGATAGAGCAGAAGATGCACCGCTTCGGCAAAGCGCCCCTCAGCGGCGAGCGCGTCGGCTTCGGCGAGCAGCGCGCGCGCTGCGCCGGCCTCGGCCTGACCGGCGGCGTCCTCCGCATCTGCATCGCCTGCCTTGCGGCGAAAGGGCAGATTGTCGACCCAGCGCGCGAAGGCGGGAACGAAATGATAGAGGAGGAAGAGCAGCACCAGCGCGACCGCGATCCACATCAGCGGCTTGGCGGCGGGGGCGCTCCACTCGAAAAAATTGCCGATCGCATCGAACAGCGACTTCAGCCACTCGGGTGTCGGCGGCGGAGGCGGCGGGGGTGGCGGAAAGGCGGTCTGGATCTCGCCGCCTGCGACCGTCTGGCTATAGCCCGGATCGACGAGTTCGGGATCGAGCAGCCAGCCCTGGCTGGGCGTGTCGGGCGCAGCCGACGCCTGGGCGATCCACATCGATATCATGTTGAAATTGTGGTTCCGCCCCGGTCGATCATCGCGGTAAGTGGTAGCGCGAGCCTGATCGGGAAGGCAAGACATGCTTGCGCGCGAAACTGCCCCGTTCTAGCGCGCGAAGAGTTTAAACGGAGGACCAAGGTGGACGCAGCGCAGGCGGTGCATGAAAAATTCCTGGCGGCGCTGGCCGAAGGAAGGCTGCCCGATCGCGCCGACGCGCCCGACCCTGCGGTGGTTGGCCTGTCGCGCGCTGACGCGACCGATGTCTTCCTGTCGCAGCTGACCAGCCGCCAGATGGACCGGCTATCGCGCCATCTGCAGGCGCGGGGCGAGGGTTTCTACACGATCGGATCGTCGGGGCACGAGGGCAATGCCGCGGTCGCCGCGGCGCTGCGCGTCACCGACATGGCGTTTCTCCATTATCGTTCGAACGCCTTTCAGCTCCACCGCTCGCGCCAGCTTCCCGGCGGCACGCCGACGTGGGACATGCTGCTGAGCTTCGCCGCGTCGTCCGAAGACCCGATCTCGGGCGGACGCCACAAGGTCATCGGCTCAAAACCGCTCAATATCCCGCCGCAAACCTCGACGATCGCCTCGCACTTGCCGAAGGCGGTCGGCGCCGCTTTCTCGATCGGCATCGCGCGCCGCCTCGGCATGACCGGGCTGCCGCTTCCCGATGATGCCGTCGTGCTGACGAGCTTCGGCGATGCGTCGGCGAACCATTCGACCGCGCAGGGCGCGTTCAACACCGCGGGCTGGGCGGCGTTCCAGGGTTCGCCGATGCCGCTGATCTTCCTCTGCGAAGATAATGGCATCGGGATTTCGACGCGCACCCCGACGGGCTGGATCGAGGCGCAGTTCCGCCACCGCGCGGGGCTGCACTATATCAAATGCGACGGCACCGACCTCGTCTCGGCCTATGCCGGCGCCGCCGAAGCCGCCGATTATGCGCGCCGCACCCGCAAGCCCGTTTTCCTCCACATGGCGACGGTGCGCCTCTATGGCCACGCCGGCTCCGACGTGCAGGGCGCCTATCTTCCCAAGGCGCTGATCGAGGCCGACGAAGCGCGCGACCCGCTGCTCACCGGTGCGGCGCTGATGGCCGAACATGGCTGGATGTCGCCCGCCGAAATCGCAGAGGCCTATGAGGATATCGGCGCGACGCTCGCGCGGCAGGCCGAAGCGGCAATCCTTCGCCCCAAGATCACCACCCCGAAGCATGTGATGGAAAGCCTGATTCCGCCGAAGCGCGAGGTGGCGCGCGCCAACACGCCGTCGGACGAGGATCGCAAGGCGATGTTCGGCAGCGATGCCGGCGCGATGGACAAGCCGCAGCATATGGCGCGGCTTTTGAGCTGGGCGCTCGCCGACCTGATGCTCGCGCACAAGGAGATCGTCGTCGCGGGCGAGGATGTCGGGCCGAAGGGCGGTGTCTATAACGTCACCGCGAAGCTCCACCAGCGCTTTGGATCGGCGCGCGTCGTCAATACCTTGCTCGACGAACAGGCGATTCTCGGACTCGCGATCGGCATGGCGCACAATGATTTCCTGCCGATGCCCGAAATCCAGTTCCTCGCCTATGTCCATAATGCCGAGGACCAGATCCGCGGCGAGGCTGCGACGCTCAGTTTCTTCTCCGACGGTCAATATACCAACCCGATGGTGCTGCGCATCGCGGGACTCGGTTACCAGAAGGGTTTCGGCGGCCATTTCCACAACGACAACAGCCTCGCGGTCTTCCGCGACATTCCGGGGGTGATCCTCGCGGTGCCGTCGAACGGCCGCGATGCCGTCGCCATGCTTCGTGAATGCGTGCGGCTCGCGCGCGAGGAACAGCGCGTCGTCGTCTTCGTCGAACCGATCGCGCTCTATATGACGCGCGACCTGCACGAAGAGGGCGATGGCCTGTGGACCAGCGCCTATGAGGCGCCGGGCGCGGAGACGCCGATCCGCTTCGGCGATGTCGGGGTGCATGGGCAGGGCACCGACCTCGCGATCGTGACCTATGGCAACGGCACTTATTATTCGCGGCAGGCCGAAAAGCTACTCGCTGCCGACGGCGTCAACGCCCGCGTAATCGATCTGCGCTGGCTCGGCCCGGTCGACGAGGAGAAGCTCGTCGCCGCGGTCGGCGATGCCAGCCGCATCCTGATCGTCGACGAATGCCGCATCACCGGATCGCAGAGCGAGGCGCTGATGGCGACCTTCGTTGAGCGCACGCCGGGCAAGAAGCTCGCACGCATTGCCGCCGACGACAGCTTCATCCCGCTCGGCCGCGCGGCGACACTCACGCTACCGAGCCGCGATTCAATCTATGCCGCCGCGAAGGAGCTTCTCGCATGAGCGCGCGCCAGACCGCGCTCGTCGTCGCCCCCGGCCGCGGCACCTATGGCAAGGGCGAGCTAGGCAGCATCTCGCGGCTGCACGGCGCACGTTTCGGCGAGCTGATCGCGAATTTCGACGCGCAGCGCCGGACACGCGGCCAGCCAACCGTAACCGAACTCGACGGCGTCGACCGTTTCAGCGTCGCGACGCACATGCGCGGCGATGTCGCGGCGCCGCTGATCTACACCGCGACCGCGCTCGACTATCTCAGCATCGACCGCGACGCATATGACGTCGTTGCCGTCGCCGGCAATTCGATGGGCTGGTACAGCGCGCTCGCCTTGGGCGGCGCGGTGTCGGTCGAGGACGGTTTCCGTATCAGCAACGCGATGGGGCTCAACAGCCAGGCGCACGGGCCGGGCGGGCAAATCCTGTTGCAGGTCGTCGACGAAGATTGGCGGCCGGTCTCGGGGCTGCGCGAGACGCTGCTCGGTCTTGTCGCCGATATCGGTGCGCGTCCCGGCCACGCAATCGCGCTCTCGATCGACCTTGCCGGGATGCTCGTGCTCGCGGGCAATGAGGAAGGGCTCGCCGCCCTCCTCGCCGAAGCGCCGCCGACGCCGGGGCGCGATCCGCTGCGTCTCGCGGGCCACGGTCCGTTCCACACCCCGCTGATGTTCGGCAGCTCGGACAAGGCGATGGCCGAACTGCCGCATGCACTCTTCCACCGCCCCGCGCTGCCGCTGGTCGACGGGCGCGGACATATCTGGCGCCGCCACGCGAGCGACCCGGCCGCGATCTGGGACTACACTTTCGGGCACCAGATCCTCGCGCCTTATGATTTCGCGCTCTCGGTGCAGGTCGCGGTCAGGGAATATGCCCCCGACGTCATAATCCTGCCGGGCCCGGGCGACACGCTGGGCGGTGCGATCGCGCAATCGCTGATCGGCATCGGCTGGCAGGGAATCCGGAGCAAAGCCGATTTCGCGGCGCGGCAGGCGGCCGACCCGATCCTGCTCTCGATGGGCCGTGCCGAACAGCGCGCGCTCGTCACGGGATAAGATAGGGCCGGCAGGGGAGGAACATCCCCTGCCGGCCCGTTCGCATGGAATCAGGTGGGGTTGACCCCATGCGGATGAACGGCAGCGCCAATGGGGACCAACTCAAGGGCGGTACGCCGTTCATGTCCCTTATAGGCGCATTGCGCCGCATCCGGCCGGGGTTCCCGCACAATCAAGCGCCAAAACGGAGCGGATTGCGCGGCGCGGCGCACGCGAACTCGGCGATGAACTGCAGCCGCAGCAGTTCGGCGACATTGCCCGCTCCGGCGCGGCGCATGATGTTCGCGCGGTGCACCTCGACGGTGCGGGGGCTCAATTCCAGCTGACGCGCGATCGCCTTATTGCCGAGCCCCGCCGCGATCGCATCCAATATATCGCGCTCGCGCGGGGTCAGCGCCGCCAGCCGCGCCTCGGCCTCGCGGTGCCGGTCGAGCGCGCCCTGCCGTGCGCGCCAGTCGGCGAGCGCCGCGTCAACCGTGCGGCGGACGAGGCGCGGGTCGAGCGGCGCGGGCAGCAGATCCTGTGCCCCGCCGCGCAGGATCGCACGCGATTCGGCGATACTCAGTTGCTCGGCGGCGACAAAGGCGACGATTGCGGCGCGCGCCGCAACGCGGTCGAGCAGCGCCGCGCCGCCGGTCCGGCCGGGCTGGCACCAATGAAAGAGCAGGATCCCGCACGAATCCGGCCCCTCGGCTTCGATCCATGCATCGGCGCTCGCAAAGCTGCGCACGATCCGTTCGGACCCCGCCGCGAGCACACGGAAACAGGCCGCCCGCTCGGTGGCGTCGGGCAGGATCAGATGGATATGGCCCCCGCTTTCGATCACGAAAATTGCGATGCCTGCAAGCGCACCGCGCGAACAGCGGCGAAGGGTCGGCGATGGCGCCATTCTGGAGCATGCCGGCGGACCGCGGGCCGGCGGGCGGCGATTGGCCCCGCGGGTCAGTCGGCCGGATTATGCTTGGCGAGAAAGGTTTCGATCGACGTCAGCAAGGTCATGCGATCGGCCTGACGCGTGAAATAATGGTCGGCGAGCGGAACCGACACGAACTCGACCGTCTTGCCGGCTTTCGTCATCGCCGAATACATGCGCGCCGACTGGCCGTGATCGACCGTGACGTCTTTCTTGCCGTGGACGAGCAGCAGCGGCGCCTTGATCCGGGCGATAGCGTTGATCGGGGAGACGGCGGCGAAATCGGGGGTCATCTTCTGCCATTGGCCGCGATAAAGGCGTTCGCGCATCATCCCCCCGAAATCATTGACCTCGCGGCGCAGGTTGGCGACGCCGTTGATCGAGATCGCGCAGCGATACAGGTCGGGATCCTTGACGGTCCCCCACATCGCGGCATAGCCGCCATAGGAGCCGCCGACGATGCAGACCCGCTTCGGGTCGGCGATGCCTTCCTTCACGGCCCAGTGGACGCCGTCGGTGACATCGTCCTGCATCGCGAAGCCCAGCTGACCCTGACCGGCCTTTTCGAATGCGGCGCCATAGCCCGTCGATCCGCGAAAATTGGGCTGGAGCACGGCGTAGCCGCGTTCGGCGAGGAATTGCGCCCAATAGTCATAGCTCAGTTCGTCATGTCCCCACGGTCCCCCGTGCGGCATGACGATGAAGGGCAAATTCTTGTCGCGCCGGCCGCGCGGCATTGTCAGCACGCCCTCGATCTCGAGCCCGTCGCGCGCCTTGTACTGGACCATCCGGCCGCGCGAGAGGCGCTTGCCGCCGATCGTGTCGTTCATCGCCGCCAGCTTGAGCAGGTCGCCCGTCGCCGCGTCGAAATAGAAAAGCAGGCCGGGATTGTCGGGCGTGCTGAAGCGCACCAGCATCTTGCTCTGATCGGCGCTCAGGCTCTCGATCCGGACCTTCGATTGCGGTGACGCCGCTTCAAGAGTCTTTTGATGCGCCGCCATCGCCGGATCGATCCAGCGCAAGGGCGTGCTGCGGTCGCTGGTCCGGACGCCGAGTATTTTCGAGCCGTTCGATGGCAGCAACACGCTTTCGACATCGGCATCGTCGGCGGCGTAGACCGTCCGCACCGCCTTGCCGGTCGGAACGTCGACTTCGACGACCGCCGACCGGCCGCCCTCGACTTCCTTGATGACGAACCCGTTGTTGCTCCCGGGCACGAAGTGGAAAGGAACAGTCAATTCTTCTTCGGCGCCGAGCTTTGCGCTGTCGATCACGCGCAACGACCCTTCGCCATGCGATCGAAACAGCAGCGTCGATTGGGTGCTCGCGTCGCGATAGCCGATGCCGAAACGGACCTGGCCCAGATGGTCGGCCCCCCAGTCGACGATATTGGTGCGCGGTCTTTCGACGATCCGCTTGCGCGCCGTCGTCACGTCGACGCGATAGACCGCCGGCCAGAAGTCGGGGTTGCTGCCGTAAATCGAGTTTTGCGCCGCGACGAGGATTTCGGTGCTGCCGTCGGACGGAATCCACAGGACATCGGATGCATTCTGCCCGCCGCTGTCCCAGAGCAGCTTTGTAATCTTTCCCGTCCCGCGATTGATGCCGATCACCCGCGAAATATACCAGCGGTCGGCCTCGACCGGCATCAATGCATAGAGGCCCACGATGATATTGTCGTTTCCGACCCAGCGGATCCACGCGACCTGGGTCTGGTCTGGAACGGTGATGCGCACCCCTTTCGACCGGTCGCCCAGCAGGGACATCATCATGATGCGCTGTTCGCCCGCGATCCCGAACAGCCCCGCGATATGCGTGCCGTCGGGCGACAGGGCGACATCTTCGACGAACGGAAGCTCGGCGAAGGCGCTGGTCGGTAGCGGGGTAAAGCCCGGCGTTACAGGCGGCGTTTTGGAATCGGCCGCGGCGAACGTGCCGGGAGAGAAAAGAAGCGCCGTCGCGGCGAGGAGATACGCGCCGAATGACACCCATGCCATGTCCCGCTTATGCTTGCGCTCAAGCCCCAACACATCCTCCCCCCGAAAGACAGACAGCTATATCGTCGGCGGGTATTTTCCCGAACTAGTTGAGAAAATCAAATGATACTCGCCACCTACATTTGGGCGTGCGAAGACTTGCTGGAGAATAGTGTGTGGGGCACTCTGAAGCTCGCATCTCTATGGATCTTTCGGGTGCTTGAAAAAACAGGGCGCATTTCGCTCCGATAACCGTCTTGTCTAGGAGAAGGAAAAAGGGAGAGACGTGACGGCGGAACCTGCCTCCGAACTCGAGCGGTTGACCCGGAAGTTCCGGCCGCCGCTGATCGCCTTTTTTTCCCGGCGCGTTGCCAGCCTCGCGGAAGCCGAAGACATGACTCAGGAGGTTTTTTTGCGGTTATCGAACGCGCAAAGAGGCGACGAAGAGACGAGTGCCGCCTATATCTTCCGGATCGCCGCCAACCTGGTGACGGATCGGGCGCGCCACGACCGTGTACGCCGGAACTTCGCGGACGCGGTGCGAAGCGATGCCAGCGCCGGCGTCGATGGCTTCGATCCGTTCCGGATTGTTTCCGCGCGCGAATCCATTTCGATCCTGTGGGCGGCGATCCAGGCGCTTCCCGAGCCGACGCAGCAGATTTTCATATTATACCGCGTGGAGAATATTCCGAAGCAGACGATCGCCGACAATTTCGGATTTCACCTCCGCACCGTCGACAAGCATATTTCGCGCGCGCTGGTCTTCCTCGCGCGCCGCATGGAGCGGCGGACATGATGGTCCCGCAGAATGACAATGATCGCGTCGCCGAGCGGGAGGAGCAGGCGGCCGCCTGGTGCCTGCTCATCGCCGACCGGGCGCTGACCGTCAGCGAACAAACTGATTTCGATGCATGGCTGGCGGCGGACGAGCGCCACGCTTACCATTTCGAACAGATGGTGACGGTGTGGCAGGGAACCGACGCGATCGCCGAAATGCCCGGCTTCCTGTCGCTCCGGGCCGAGGCCTTGACCGCGATGGAAAAGGCGCGCCGCGCGGCAGAGCCCGCTCCGACGCGCCGCCGTGCCGTCGCGACGATGGCCGCGCTCGTGATGGTCGCGGGCATGGGCGCCTGGTATTGGAGCGAGGCGCCCGACGTCTATTCCACTGATGTTGGTGAGCGGCGGATCGTCCGGCTCGACGACGGGTCGAGCGTTTCGCTCGATGCTGCCAGCCAGATGTCGGTATCCTTCACCGACCATCGCCGCGCGATCATACTCGATCGTGGCCGGGCCAAGTTCGACGTCGCAAAGGATCCGCTCCGGCCGTTTACCGTGACCGCGGGTTCGCAGGCGGTGGTGGCGATCGGCACGAGTTTCAGCGTCGAGCTGCTGCGCGACCAGCTCCGTGTCCAGCTGTTCGAAGGACAGGTGGCCGTCGTTCCGCGCGCCGCGGCAGCGGGCCATCTCAAGAAACAACGACCGGTAACCCGGGCGACGACTCAGCTTTTGCCAGGGCAGGAACTGGTCGCCAGCCTTTCGTCGGGCGCGACAGAAATCCTTCCCGTCGACGCGGGGCGCTCGCTGGGATGGGAAGGCGGGCAGGTCGATTTCGTCGATATGCCGCTGACCGACGCGGTCGAGCGGATCAATCGCTACGCGGCATCGCCGATCGTCCTCCGCGATGCGGCGGCCGGCCGTCATCTCGTCAATGGGGTATTCGATGCGGGCGATGCCGACAGTTTCGTCAAGGGCGTGACCTCGCTCTATCCGCTGGCCGCCCACGAAGAGGGCGGCAAAATCATTATCGAAACTGTAAATCCGAGTAACGACAAAGAAAAAATGGACCAAAGATAAAAATCTGGGGCGCAACCGGGTGGGTGGTTCGTCTTTATGACAGAGGGGCAGCAATATCGATCCCTCGCATAGAGGGAGAGGGTATGTCCAAACGTCGTTATTTGTTGTCGAGTCTTGCGCTCGGCGCGCTGGTTGCCATGTCGGCACCTGCCTATGCCGAAGCGCGCCAGGTTCAGCAGTTTGATATTCCGGCCCAGGATCTGGGCGGCGCATTGCGCGCGTTCGCGCGCGCATCGGGCGCGCAGGTGATTTTCGACGGCAAGGCGGTGCGCGGCAAGCGTAGCGAAACCTTGCGGCACCGGTCGGACGCCGAGGAGGCGCTCCGCGAACTGCTTCGCGGGACGGGGCTGACCTATCGCCGCAACGGCAAGATTTTCATCGTCAGCCCGGCACGAAAGATCGCGCAGGCGGATCCGGCCTTGATGGCGAGCGCGGTCCCGGCCGCCGCGACGGCGGAGGCACCGGCGCAAGCGATCAGCGATCCGGCCGAAATCATCGTGACGGCGCAGAAGAAGGCGGAATCGATCCAGGATGTGCCGCTGTCGGTGTCGGCCTTTTCGGCGGCGGCACTGGACGAGTATAAGATCGAAAGCGGCTCGGAACTGCTGCGCGCGGTGCCGAACGTGACCTTTTCGAAGACGAATTTCGCCAGTTATAATTTCTCGATCCGCGGGATCGGGACGAAGGCTATTTCCGTCGCGTCCGATCCCGCGGTGGCGATCAGTTTCAACAACACGCCGCTCATCAGGAATCGCTTGTTCGAGCAGGAATATTTCGACGTCGAACGCGTCGAGGTGCTGCGCGGACCGCAAGGCACACTCTACGGCCGCAACGCGACGGGCGGCGTGGTCAACATGATCACCAACAAGCCGAAGCTCGGCGAATTCGAGGCGTGGGCCAAGGGCGAGGTCGGCAATTACGAAAGCAAGCGCCTCAGCGGCATGATCAACGTGCCGCTGGGTGACTTTCTTTCGCTGCGCGCCGCCGGCGCCATGACGAAGCGCACCGGATATGATTTCAATACCGTCACCAGCAGGAGGGTGAACGGCCGCGATCTCTGGTCCACGCGCGTCAGTGCCGCATGGGAGCCGAGCGACCGGTTCCGGGCGAATGCCATCTGGGAACATTTCGAGGAAGACGACAATCGGTCACGCACCGGCAAGCAGCTTTGCACCAAGGATCCGGGGCCGACGTCGTTCGGCGGGAGGGACATCAGTGCGGACCTGCGGTTTCGCGGGATCCTGAGCCAGGGCTGCCTGCCCGGCTCCATCTACGACGATGCAGCTTATAGCGTTCCGAACGCCTTCGCGCTGCCGCATGTCGCCGCCGCTGCAATCATCTCCTCCTTGGGGAATGCCGGTGCCCGGGGACCGGTGATGCGGCTGATCGATGGCAGCCGTGATCCCTATGCGGGTGTCGTCCAGTCGCGCGATTTGAGGGAGATCTCCACGGCGATCGACCCGGTATTCCGCGCCAAAAACGACGTGCTTCAATTAAATGTCGAATTCGACATGACCAACAGTCTGCGATTCTATTCGAATACAAGCTATTCCGAAGACAATTATTACTCGTTCCAGGATTATAACCGGGTCAACAGCGGCGACGCCTTCAATGATTCCAGCAAGGCAACCGATTTCAGAGGCAGACCCCTCCCCACGACCGGCATATCGCCGGGCGGGATTCTCGATGACCCGCAGCTTGGCAAGTCGTCCAAGATTCTCGCGGCCGACCAGGTGAAGTCGAAAAGCGATCAATGGTATCAGGAATTCCGGCTTCAGTCCGATTTCAGCGGAAAGCTCAATTTCAGTTTCGGCGTCAATTATCTGAAATTCAAGATCCATGAAGATTATTATGTCTTCAGCAACCTGTTCACAGCCCTTGCAAAAACGCCGCTGGGAACCGGGGGCAATGGCAATCCGGTCCGCGACTGTACCGGATGGACGGGCGGTTCGGACTGCACCTACATCGACCCCAATCCCATCTCGTCGCTGAACGGAAACGGGCATAATTATTTCCGAAGCCAGAATATCGGATCGACACGATCCTATGCGGCGTTCGGGGAATTATACTGGAAGCCTGCGGACGATCTGAAGATCACGCTGGGCCTGCGCTACACCGACGACAAGAAGGTGGCGACGCCCATCGACTCGCAATTGCTCCTGGGGACGGGCCTGTTCGGTTTCGGCCTGATCAACGAAGGCTATATTGTGTCGCCGGACATCGTCCAGCAATGGAAGCGGGTGACCGGCCGCGCCGTGGTCGACTGGAAACCCGATCTGGGTTTTACCGACGATACGTTGCTCTACGCATCCTTTTCGCGCGGCTATAAGGGCGGCGGAACCAATCCCCCCGGAATCGGCGCGAACCCGGTGCAGTTGAAGTTCTTTCCGCTGCCCAAGGTCTTCAAGCCCGAATCGGTGAATGCCGTTGAAATCGGCACGAAGAATGATTTCGCGAGCGGGCGCCTGTCGCTCAACGCCAACGCCTTCTTCTATGACTATAAGGACTATCAGGTATCGCAGATCGTCGATCGCATCGCGCTCAACGAAACCTATGATGCGCAGATATGGGGTGCGGAACTCGAAGCTGTTTGGCGCCCGACGCCGAGATGGCAGATCAATACCAATCTGGGCTATCTCGATACGCGCATTGCCGATGGCATGAAGTCCATCGACGTGATGAACCGCACGCAGGGCAATTCTGACTGGATTGTCATGAAGCCGTGGATCCAGCTGGCATCCAATTGCATCGCGCCGCGCGCCCTCGTCGAAAAATATTTCAATCATCCGAGTTCGGGCGGTGTCGCAGGGGATTTCGCCGCCTTCTGCGGCGGGCAGGGCAACAAGAATTTCGCGCCCGGCAGCTTCTATTCGAACATGTTCGGGATCGCTTATGATCCGCAAACGGATGCGCCCAACCAGGGGCGCGGGTTCGACGCCGATCTTGGCGGAAACGAGCTTCCCAACTCCCCGCATTGGACCTTCAATCTGGGTGCTCAATACACGGTGCCGATGGACGATTGGGAATTGACGCTGCGCGGCGATTATTATCGTCAGGGCGAGAGCTGGGCGCGTGTTTATAACACGGCGATAGATCGATTAAAGGCGTGGGACAATACAAATATATCCATCACGCTAGAAAGGCCAGAAAGCGGGTTTTCTTTGCATGCTTATGTAAAGAACATATTTAATAATACTCCAATAACTGACATATTTCTTAATAGTGATGACAGCGGCCTGACGGCAAACGTATTTACTCTTGATCCAAGAATTTTTGGATTTGCAGTAACGAAGAAGTTTTGATATTGGTTTCAAGCATTTTATTCATCGATTTGAAAATTACAATTGGGACCAAGTAGCGATTTACATAGAAGGGGGTTGTATAAACATATCTCCTTTTATGTTTCGTGATCGCCTTTAATCAAGGTGATAAGGTCGTGCGGATTATCTACACGATCGTCTGAAAATCTATCATTATTGATAGATAATTTGGGAGAGTAAAAATGAAAAAAATGTCAATTGCACTTTTGGCAACTTTTGTAGCCTCCGCATCGGTTGCGCCTGCACATGCGAGCGCAGGGCCTCATTTCTCGCCGGCCGGTGGTACGGCTACCGCGGCTGGCTATGGCAACATCAACGGAAATATCTGTGACGCCACGGCTGTGATCACGATCGGACCCGACAACCACCCCACCGCCGGTCTCGCCGAATATGCGGATGTGGTGTTCAGCAATACCGGCGCGCCGTGTAACGATTACAAGGTGCAGGCGCGGGTTTATCCGAACGGCGATGTAAGCAACGTAACCGTTACATATCTGCCCTTGGCTACGGTTGTCTGTGCCAGCACCGGAACTTATACGGGTGCTGTGGTCTACACCGGCACCACCCCTGTGACGAACGCCGCGCTGGCCGCACCCATTTCGGTGGGTGCCTGTACCCTCGATACTGACATCGCGATCTCGGGGTCGATCAATATCGTGCCGTAATCGTGTCGGCGAAACCTGCTGCGCCTTTTTCGTAGCAGAAGGATGTTCCGATCAGCGATGACCGGAACATCCACTCCTCTACCGGACATGACTGGCCGCACCGGTGCAACGGTGCGGCCCTTTCCGGGCCAGCGGCGGTAATCCGCTTCTGGCGTGGTTTTGATAAGATGGTCAGGCGGCCCCCGCAATGTGTTTGCGCTGAAAAGAGTCTCCACCCTGCTCTTGCTGGGCATGATGGCCCACACGGCATTCGCCCGTGCCGAAGGGGATAAGGGGGACGTCGCGGCAGGGGGGTCTCCGCAGGGGGCCGTCCTGCCGGGCGTTATCGCTTCGCGCGACGATCCCGACGAGATCGTCGTCACCGCCAACCGCCGCGGCGAGGCGAAGGTCGCGGCCGAAACCGAGTTCGGCGAGGAAGAGATCGCCAGCCGCGGTGCCGACAGCATCCAGGACCTGCTAACGCGCCTTGCGCCCTTTATCGACGGCGGAGGCGAAGAACCGGTCATCCTGATCAACGGCAAGCCCGCGGGCTTCGATCGCTCGATCCTCTCCTATCCCGCCGAAGCGCTCGACCGGCTCGCGGTGCTGAAACCGGACGCGGGGACGCTTTATGGCGAAACGGCGGGCCGGCGCGTCGTCAATCTGGTGCTCAAGAAGAATTTCGCGATGCTCAATGCCGATGCGGCCGCCGATTACGCGACCGCCGGCGGCCAATATGGCGGGACGCTGTCGGTCAGGCGAACGGCGATCAGCGGCGACACGCGCTGGAACGCCCAGGCGCGGGTCGGTGCGGACAGCGCGTTTCGCAAGACCGCGCGCGATCTCCCGCGGCAGGGCGGGGTGTTCGACAGCGTCGGCTTCGTTTCCGCGCCCGGCGGCGGAGAAATCGATCCCGCGCTCAGCCTTGCCGCGGGACGGCGGGTGACGGCGGCCGCCATCCCGCCGGGGGCGCTGACGGGGACCCCCGGCCTCGACGATTTTGCCGCGACCGCCGGCGACCTCCATCCGGTCGATCCGAACCGCTTCGAAACGCTGCAATCGTCGCGGCGCAACGCCACGTTCGGCCTCGGCGTCGTGCGCCCGCTCGGCGATTTTTCCGTCGCGCTGAACCTCGATGCGAGCCGGAGCAGCAGCGACGGGTTGCGCGGCCTGCCGATGGCGTCGGTCGTCCTCCCCGCGGGCCATCCCTGGTCGCCCTTTGCGGACGATGTCGCGCTGACGCGGCCCTTTGCGGGCGCGCGCGCGCTTCGCGCCGACAATGAGGCCACCTCGCTCGGCGCCTCGCTGACGCTGACCGGCAATATTCGCGGCTGGCAGACGAGTCTGGCGGCGCGCTATGCGCACAGCCAGACGGACAATTTCCTTGAAAGCGGCATCGACGTCGCGCGCGTCCAGCAATTGATCGATAGCCGCGATCCCGCCTTCAATCCCTACGGTCTGTGGGACGAAGGCTTGATGATCGCGACGCGCAGCCGGACGAAAGGCGAAAATCTCAGCGCCAGGTTCAACGCACGAAAGACGGTCATCGATCTACCGGCGGGGCCGCTCACCTGGAACCTCACCGCCAACACCGGCCGCAATCGCACGCAAAGGCGGGAAAGCGATGCCGCGGGGAATTTGATCGCGTCGAACAGCGTGACGCGCAGCCAGTCGAGCGGACTGATGTCGCTCAGCGTCCCGATCTCGCGCGATGACGCGACGGAACCGGGCTGGCTGGGCGACCTGACCGTTGACCTGTCCGCCAGCGCGCAGGCGATGACCAACAGCCGGGTGCAAAAGGGGTTCGGCGGCAATGTCAGCTGGTCGCCATGGCCCGCCCTCCAGCTTCAGGGAGGAATCGAATATGCCGATGCCGCACCCTCGTTCGACCAGCTCGATGCGCCGATCGTCACCACCATCAATCGCATCTTCGACTATGCGCGTCAGGAGATCGCCGAACCCGCCTGGATCACGGGCGGAAATCCCGATCTGAAGCGCGGCCGCCGGCAAAGCCTGACATTGACGGCGACGGTGCGGCCGCTGGGTAACCAGATACTGACCGTCAACCTCGGTTATCGCCAGTCGGTCGCCAAAGGCGGCCTGGCGGTCTTCCCCGAACTGACCCCCGCAATCGAGGCTGCGTTTCCCGAGCGGGTCACGCGCGATGCGGCAGGGCGGCTGGTCGCGGTCGATGCGCGTGCGATCAATCTGGCGCGCGACACCAATGCCGATCTGTCCACCAGCGTCGCGCTCCGGATGGCGCTTGGGGCGGGGGAAAGGCGAGGCGAAACGGCCGGTGACCCGCTGCAGCTCAACCTGTCGCTCAATCACGGCATGCGGCTGAAAAGTGAGCTGCTGACCCGCCCCGGCGTCCCGGTGATCGACCAGCTTCGCGCCGGCGGGCAATCGCGCCACAGCCTGTCGTTTCAGGTGTCGATCGGCAGGCGCGGGATCGGCGGCAATCTGAGCGGCAGCTGGAGCAGCCCGGGACGATTGCGGGGAGGCGATGGAGTCTTTGTCTTCAAGCCGCCGCTGAAGCTCAATCTTTCGGCCTTCATCGAACCCGACCGCACATTCGCGATCACGGGCAAGAAGGGTTTGATGAGCGGCCTCAAACTGTCCGTCGATATCAACGACCTCCTCAACGGGTATCGCCGGGTGACGCGCGAAGACGGCACCGTGCCCGCGGGATATAGCCGCAACGAAATCGAGCCCCTCGGCCGGGTGGTGCGATTGACGGTGCGAAAGAAGTTTTGATGGCGCGCAGGGGCACGCGCCTGACCGACAGTGCCCCCTACGGGAGGGGAGCGGATTTGATGTGCTCACCATGGTCCGCGATAATCGATCTCTGATGATCGACGGCACTATCGTTCGCGCCCGCGATCGACGCCGACAGCGTCGAGCTTGCGTTCGAGCGGCTCGCTCTTCTGTTCTCGAAGGCGGCTCCACGCCGCAGCGAGAGGATATTCTCGCTTACGTGCGGATGGCAGTTGACCTCATTCCCCAGTTCACGCGCAATGGGAGCGGACGAACAGTGTCCGGGATCGCGATGCAGGAAATTTAATTGTGATCTGGTCGGTTCACGCCAATTTATCCATGCTGCCTAGCAGTTGCCTTTAACTCCGTCAGCACAGTCTGAAGCGGATTCAACGTCTTTTCCAGCACCTTCAACTGTGTTGCAAGCAGACAAAATCAATATCGATCCGCTAATTGCGAAAATTTTCAGAAGCTTTTTCATTTTCTCTCTCCGGCGGTGAGGGCGGGCCACCCTCCATTTGAGTTTCAATATTTTGACAACGGCTGTTCGCAACGATCGTTCCGTTGCATCAGCGTCACGCTAGCCGAAGCGTTCAAAATGATCGCTCGGCTGGGGAGAATGGAAAGGTGCATCGCTTCTGATCTGGCAGCGAGTGGATCAGTTCGATCGATATCGAAAATGTCGCCGTTGCTTGCCCGGGCGTCGAAATCGCGGCTCCCCGACCAGATCATTTTCGCCGACCTCCCGCTCACGGCGGCAGGAGAACCGACAAGAAGGCACTCCGTGCTTCCTGCAAAGGCCAGCTGATGGCGTAACATCGATGGATTTGAGAAAATCATAGCTGGCTTGATTTTATTGGTGACCCCTACGGGCACCCGGCTCCTGTAGCAAGGTATTGATTATAGCTTGGTATTTCTACCGAGCTGGAATGATGTACCATCAGAAATGCCATTCGTCCACCGGGATGGTTCGGGCTTAAATGACATAGGGCGTGAGTTAGAAAGGCGTCAGCTTTGCGCCTGAGGTCGGCCGTTCAGCACGGCGATCGCTGTTATTGAAAGCCGACGTTCGATTACGTCGGGTCTCGGGTTACACTGGCGGAACTGGGAATGAAGTTTCAGGGCGGTAGATCGGCGGAAAAGGCACTTCTTGCCGACAAATAGTAAGCGGTGCCTGAGCCACTTGAGACGGCGGGCCGAAACGAGCAGATGCTGCCGGTTATGCCGATCGTAGCGAAGCGAGTAATCTTGGCCGCGATCCCGAAATTGACCGACAGTCGCTAAAGGATCTTGCCAAATGCGTTGAGGATCTATTCAAGGGTCGCCGGGCATCGGACCGGGAGACGGTATGGCGAAAAAAGCAAAGGCTGTAAGAGCAATCGACCTCTACTCGGGCGTCGGCGGCTGGTCCCTCGGTCTACGACTGGCCGGCGTCGAAGTCGTCGCTTCCTATGAGCTGTGGGGGCCCGCGAACGAGACCAATTTCAAGAACAATTCCCATCAAGCCCAGACCGTTGATATCCGCCGATTGGCGGTCGAAGACCTTCCGAGCGACATCGACATCGTCGTCGGCAGCCCTCCCTGTACGCAATTCTCTTACAGCAATCGGGGCGGTGGCGGCGATCTCGCGGATGGGTTAAAGGACATCATCCGCTTCCTGACGATCGTCGATCATCTGAAGCCGCGGATGTGGGCGATGGAGAACGTCCCTCGGGTCGCTAAGATTATCCAGAAGGAACTTGAGCCAGGCGGCGTCTTGGCCGATTTCGCACATCTCGGTTGCGCCACGCACGTCGTGGACATGGCCGAATATGGTATTCCGCAGCGCCGGCACCGGTGTATCGCGGGAAACTTCGACGTCGAATTGCTGAAATCGTTCAAGCCCACAGCGCATGCTCCGACACTTGGCGCGGTGGTCACCGCGCTAGCCGAAAGTCCTGTCGTCGATCCGCTCTACGGCCTATCGATTCCGCGGTCGGACTTGATCGATCACGTCGAAGAGGATTTGCTGAGCGCGGAAGAGGTCCGGATCAACCGGGCGAACAAAATGACGCATACTGTCTACAATTCAATGCCGTTCCCTGATCCTATGGATCGCACCGTTCGGACGATCACTGCCACATGCACGCGGGTATCACGCGAGAGTATCGTCATCGCCGTCCCAGGGCGAAGCGAAGCCTACAGGCGGCTCACGCTGCGCGAGCGAGCGTGCTTGCAGGGATTCCCGGTCACCTTCCAATTCTATGGCGCCAACTATGGCCAAAAGTTGCGGATGATCGGCAATGCGGTCCCTCCTGCCTTCTCATATCTGATGGGCTATGTGCTCCAAGGGCGACAAGTCAAAGATGCACCTTCGCTTTGTCGTGCGGCCAGAAATCTCAAGCGCCCGAAGCCGATCCCGCGTGAGACGCCGCCGGATCGAGCTGGCGCACGCTATCCCGCGAACAGGACATTCAAATTCGCCGTGCCCAGTCTGCAGCTGAAGAGCGGTGTCCGGTTCGAACTCGCCAATGACTGCACCAGCGACATCGTCACATGGAAGATGGCTTTCTATTTCGGAACCTCCAAGGCGATTCATTCCATCCCGTTGAGCGAGGAGACAGCGGGCTATCTCGACCTAGCTGCCTCGCCGGCGATGAAATCGGCCGTCGCCCCCTGTCTCGAGCGGATCAGGCGGTTCGTCGAGAATGCCGACATCGCTAACATGCAGGCCGTCTGGACGCACCGGAGACCGGGAGGGACGCGCGCGTTCATGCTGCTAGATAAGCTGGACGAGATCGGTTCCGCGACGGCGCATGCGATCGCGCCCCATTCCGGGGAGGCATGGCGGTTGATCGAGGCAATCATCCAACATCATCATGGCGCATCGGCGGCGGCGTTGCCGGGCCTAGCCAAGCTCGCCAGGAATTCAGCGAGGATATTGGCGGGCCTACTTATCGGCTCGACGGTCAATCCGTTGCTTTTCGCCCGCACGCATAGCGGGCACGCCCGGAAACGCCGGACCTCGCTATGAACGAGCTTTCTACACTCTCCATCCCCATATCGAGTAGACGGTTGATCGTCTTACGCCTCGACAGCGCAGCGCGGTTACCCTTTGGGAATGCGGGCTGAATGACAAAGCTGATCTGATCGACGAGTTGGTCGATTTCCTTGGTCCAATGAGAGAAAACGTCTGATAGGTATCCATTGCTCCCGCACACGTCGTCGGGAGGGGGTGCGGATGATGATTTGGCTTGAAGACCCGAACGACGAGACAGCTCGCTACCTTGCGGCCGAGCGCTTCGTGGCGTGGCTCGAACGGCGCGTGAAGATCGAAGCGCGTGGCGACGAAGAGGAAGTATCGCAAGTCGATCCTTCCGGCCGGTTCTGGCTCGGTCGCCTGGGGCCAAAGGATTTCGTCACTCGGCCGGACGAACGTCAGGACCGATTGGAGCCCTGTGCCATCGGTCTCCGGATCAGGCCCGCGACAGCGTTCCCACTCTCCTTCCAGGTGCGGATCCGCTGTCGTCTGTGGAAGCGGCGGCGGTCAGACGATGGGGCAGGCCTTCGCTGGGCTTGGGACAAGGTGGAGGCCGTGGGCGTCAGCCTGCCTATCGTAGTCGAGGACCGGCAAGGCGATCAGATTTTCGGTGCTGACGTGATCACCGACGCGCTTTCCACGATCGGGACATCGGGCCTCAGCGGGGATGTGCGCGTCCGCATAACCGGGCGCACACCTTCATCCCGGGCACTCGAGGTCACGTTCGTGAACACGAGCCAGGAGGTCGCCGATTACGCGGAGGGCCGCTTCTTCGAGGCCAAGCTCGAGGTGGTGGGACTTCAACGCCTGCCCTTCGAACTGGAGAGCCTGCCGGACTCATTCCGCTACGATCGGATGGTCCAGGCGTATGGGATCAATTGCGGCTTCACGATCGAGAACGACGGCACGATCCGGACCAGCGACGGCCCTGCGCACACCCGGGAGCGTCCGACGTTCTGGCCGTCACCCGAGCAGAAGCCTGATCTGACCTTCGCTGGTTTGGCGGAAGACCCGGTCAAGAGCTCCCGGGCCCTGCTTCGATCCTTCGAGACCTGGTCCTCTGAAGTCTGGTCTGACGAGGCGCTCGCCCAACGTGCGCGCTCCGAAAGCTGGTCCGAGGGCATGCGTCAGGAGGCCAGCGAGGCCCAAGAGGATTTCCAGTCGGAACTGGATCGTATCAGATCAGGAGTCCATTCGCTGGAGACCGACGAGATTCTGCGGTCGTCATTCCAGCTCATGAATCGGGCGATGCGCATATCGGCTGCGGGAAAATATGATGAGTGGCGGCCCTTCCAGATCGCGTTCCTGCTCGCGAACCTTCAATGCCTGGTCAATCCGCGCCCAGAGGCCGAGATCGTGGACATCGTCTGGTTCGCGACAGGTGGCGGGAAGACCGAGACCTATCTCGGACTCCTTCTGACCGCCGCGTTCTTGGACAGGAAACGTGGCAAAATCTCTGGCATCACCGCTTGGTCGCGGTTTCCGTTGCGGTTGTTGTCCCTTCAGCAGACCCAACGTTTCGCCAACGCGCTCGCAGCCGCCGAGATTGTTCGCCGCGATATCGGTCTCAAGGGCGATCCCTTCTCGCTCGGATTTCTCGTCGGTGGGGCCGCGACGCCCAACCGGATTCTGAAGGAAGCTTCGCCTCGCGGTATCGACGCTGATACGGTCGAGGAGAAACAGGACCCATACCTGCTGCTCGATCGCTGTCCGTTCTGCCGCCAGCGGACGGTGGGCACTGAGTTTGACCGCCTGTTGTGGCGCCTCGATCACATCTGCTCGAACGCTTCGTGTCCGACGGCGGGACAGCCGTTGCCGATCCATGTGATCGATGACGAGATTTGGCGTTTCCTTCCGACGATCGTCATCGGGACCTTGGACAAGGCTGCCAACATCTCCCGCCAGACCGGGATGCGAGGATTGGTCGCCAGCCCTCACGGGCGGTGCAGGATCGAGGGCCACGGTTATACCTACGCGACACGGAGCACCTTCCCGAACGGCTGCTTCGTCCCTGATTGTCCGGGCGGAGCGCCTGGTCCGCTCCCAATGGCGGCCACCCTCTATCCGGTGAGTTTCCGCCTCCAGGACGAATTGCATTTGTTGCGTGACAGCCTCGGGGCGGTCGACGCGCATTACGAATGCGCGCTCGACGGCATCCAGGAGCAGCTCACCGGGCACAAACCGAAGATACTCGCTTCGTCTGCCACGCTCTCCGGTTACACCAAACAGGTGGACGTGCTCTATCGACGCAAGGCGAGGGTGTTCCCGCAGCCGCCGCCGATTGACGGGCAAGGATTTTGGGCCGCAGACTCCGGCCAGGTAATGCGGCGCTACGTCGCCTTCGCGCCCCGTCGCTTGACGGTGGAATTCGTGGTGGATCGTCTGATCGTCACGCTCCAGCGCTCCATCCGTCGGCTTTTCACTGATCCTGAGCAGCTGTGCGAAGAGCTTTCGATCAATGTCGGCTTTGCGCCATTCCTCGTCGATCTCTACGGCACCAACGTCATCTACGGGAATACACTGCAAGATATCGATGCCGTTCTCCGGTCATCCGAGACACAATACGCCGAACTCGAGCCGCCGCCGAACGTAGCGACGTTGACCGGAAGGGTCGGTTTCGACGAGGTCAAACGGACACTTGATCGCCTGGAGACCGCCGAACCGCGCTACGAAGATCGGCTGCATCTGATCGCAGCGTCATCGATGATGTCGCATGGCGTCGATATCGATCGCCTCAATGTGATGATCATGCTGGCCTTCCCGCTCGGCGTAGCGGAATTCATCCAAGCTACTGCCCGTGTGGGTCGTAAATGGCCGGCGCTCGTTGTGGTCGTTCCGAAGATGACGCGGGAGCGCGATGCGAGCGTCTATCGGGCTTTTCCAGAATTCGTGTCGCATGGTGATCGTTTCGTCGAGCCGATCCCGATCACTCGTAAGAGCCGGAGGGTGCTGGAAAGGACAGTCTCCGGTCTCGAGATGGCGCGGATCAATCTTATCCACGAACCCGCCTCCAAGGCCCGCATCACTATGATCAGGGATCTGAACCGGTATTCCCAGGCCAACCCCGACATGCTCGCCGACGACGAGCGGTCGATCGCCGAGGACATCGGGATCGATGAACATGACGAGTTCATGCGCGCGCAATTACATGACTGGTTTGATGGCTTCGCGCGCAATCTGCGCGAACCCCCAGCTGATGCCCGGTTTCCTTCGGACGCGTCACCGACCGGTTCACCGATGACCTCGCTGCGCGACGTGGAGGAACAGGCACCCTTGAAAGGGAACAGCACCCTATGAAGGAGTATAGGAGCGGATCGCAGATACTGTTCGGTCACCTTCCCGAGCAGACGGTCGACGCCGGCGGCGGCGTATGGAAAGTCAAGCGATGGAACGATCCGAAGACGGTGAATGCAATCGACACGGGCGCGCTTCGCGAGGAGCTGATCCGCGCAGCCTATCCATGGAAGGAAGCGAGCCCAAGTCAGGATGGTGGCTTCGTCGATGATCTGTTGGCTCATCGGCCCGTCCGCGTACACGCGCTGAACCGCGAAGAAGGCGTTTACTGCGAACCTTTTCCCCGGCTCTTCATGTGCCAGCGCTGTAAACGCCTGCACGATGACGCGATGGGCAGATGCAAGTGCGGCGCGACCGCGCGCCGTGGTCAGTTGCCTTTTGTGGGTTACCACGAGGCCTGCGGAGCGATCAAAACGCCGTACGTCGCCAAGTGTCCGCAGCACAAGCAACGGGCGGTCCGTTTCCCTGGCACAGCATCAGCCGCCGAACTTGTGTTCTATTGTCCGGAATGCCCGCCAGGGACATTCATCAACCGAGGGTTTGGAGCATCTTGCGACTGTGCGCTCGGCGGGGCTCTATCGTTCACGGTCCATCGTTCCGGCAACGTGTTCAAGCCGCGCGGGATCAGCATGATCAATCCTCCTCGCCGGGAAATCCTCATCCGCATCGAGCAAGCAGGCGGGGGAGAGCGCGCGCTTGAATGGATGCTTGAAGGCATGGTTGGAAGGAGGCTGACGGAGTCGGCTGCCGCACAGAACCCTGCTTCGATCCGAAAGCTGCTTGAGGATCGCGGGTTCGACGACGCGACGATATCCGCGATGATATCCGCGATGCCCGACACATCCGAGTCCGGGAAGAGCACGCTGGCACTCGACCCCGAGTTGCGCGCAGATGCAGAACGCCAAGCTAAACAGGTAGCGCTGGCTACGTTCGAGAGTCGGATCACGATCGCAGACCTTCTCGCACGGTCGACCTCCGAGATGCTCCGCGACCAATACCGGGCTGAATATCCACGCGCCTTACGACGCGCTGGGATCGAGCGGATCGAACTGATCGACAAGTTTCCGGTACTCACCGCTCAGTTCGGTTACACCCGTGGCAAACCGAACCCTGGCGACAGCAGGCTGCGCACCTATAGGGAGAAGACAGGTGAGTACATCGTCTATGGGGATTTAGCGCAGACGGAAGCGCTGTTGGTAAAACTAGACCCGGTCATGGTCCTGAGTTGGTTGCTCCGAAAGGGTTTCGCGCTACCAAACGCCTCCGGAAACCGGGAAGCGGCGGAGACGATCCTGGCGGCCATGGGCCCTGCAGACAGGCCTAACGACCTAACGGAAGCTGTGATCGAACTCGTGCATTCAATCTCGCATGCGTTCATCAAGAGAGCGGCGGTCTACGCCGGGATCGAGCGGAGCGCCCTCTCAGAAGTCGTATTACCGACGGCGTTTTCGTTCTTCGTCTATGCCGCCGCACGTGGCGACTTCGTGCTCGGGGGACTCCAAGCGCTTTTCGAGTCCGATCTTCATCTCCTGCTGGACGGGATGGTCGATGATGAACATCGATGCGCCCTCGACCCAGGTTGTGAGGACACCGGCGGGGCCTGTGCTGTCTGCCTGCATCTCGGCGAACCGTCCTGCCGCATGTTCAATACCCGGCTCTCCCGCAAGGCTCTAGCCGGCGGCCTCGGTTATTTCGACGTCACGACGTCTGCCAGCTGAGCTCGGACATGTCCGCTGTGTCGCCGACGACGACAAGTACACTACGGGCGCGGCTTATCCCGACATATGCGGAGACGTGTCCGTCCGCCGCGAACGGGCCATCCAGCGCGAGGATGATCGCCTGGGACTCAAGGCCTTTGAACCGGGCAATGGTCTCCACCGGTAGTCCGCGGCTCCCCCAGAGTCCGAAAGAGAATGGCCCAATCGAGCGCTCCCGTAGCCTCTCAGCCATCCGGGAAGAGCCGCATAGGACGACCAAATTAGTCGGGCCGAACCCTTCGTCCAGAAGGTCTTCGACCGCGCTGACGATATCCCGCTCCTTGGCCGGGCCTTCGGATGTCCGCCAGATTGGATCGGGGCCCGGGATACCACGCCCCTGTGCGTCACCACCTACGATCGCGGCGACACGCTTCGCGATCGGCAGGGTGTTACGCATGTTCCGTGTGAGTTCCCAGACAAACGGATATGCCGCGTCAAGATCCCAACCGCGCCTCCACAGGTCCTGGCGAGGGTCTGCGAACACGAAGAACGGCGCTGCCTCAACGCCCCGGGTCACGCAACGGAGCGCGTCGAGCCAAATCGGAGAGAAGTCCTGACCCTCATCGACCACGATCGCATCGTAGATCGTCTCATTGCTAGAGCACGCGTCGATCAGGACTGACGGTGCCTCATCTTCCCACCACGCCTGATCGCGCTTGTTTGAGACAGGGATGCCGGCCCGATGAGCTTCCCGGAGGCATATCGAATGGAACGTGCCAGCGGTGAGATCCGGTCCATTTCCGACGCGTTCGGCTAGCTCGGCCCCGAGCAACTCGTTGAAGCAGACGAGCAGCGTCCTGAACCCGTCTTTAGCCAGCTGTTGCGCGCGCGCTATTGCGAGAACGGTCTTTCCTGTCCCGGCTCCTCCGAGGATTAATCCACCGCGATGGGCCCGCAACCGGGAAAACGCTTCGATCTGCTCCGCTGTGAAAACGATCAGGTTAGCCTCAGCGTCACCACTTGCGCTGGCCAAAGTAGGTGACGCGGACACGGTTGGCGCAAGCAAGGAAATCACCTTCTCTACGTCTTTCGGAGGAAGGTTCGCTTCGAGCGACCAGTGAGCCAAGCAGCGCGCTATGGCGCCGCCGATGTCCAAAAGGTCCGTCTTGGAGATGGTGATCTGTGAGGGTGCAACCGGGCCGACCGATGGAACAGCGTCCATGTGTGGGAAGACCACCGCATGGCCGACGCGCACGCGTGCACCCAGACCATGGTCGCGGAGCCATCCGACCAGCGCATGCTTCGAAGCTGTCGCCTGTTCATAAGGATTCTTGATGTCATGGCGTTTCCCGAAGCGATCTGTGGTGATCCAACGGCCGCGATCGACGTCGATGCCACCTCCCTTCACTTCAAGAACGATCACGCCTTTGCGGGGGTGGAGGACGATGAAATCCGCCTCGCCGTCGCCTTGGCGGCCGCCGCGCTTCGATTGCCAGCTGACGTGATGCAATACGACCCACCCGTCGGGGAGCCGGCGCAAAGCCTCCGCGACCCTGCGTTCGGAATCCTCGATGGGTTGGTCAGAGCCGAGGCCGATATACCGCGCCATTCAGCTGTCCAAGAACCCGCGGAGGCGCGTGCTCCGAACGAAATGGCGTAGTTTGCCAAGCGCTTTCGCTTCGATCTGACGAATCCGTTCCCGTGTGACGCTATACTCTTGTCCGACGCTCTCAAGGGTATGGTCTCGGTCCAAGCCTATGCCGAAGCGCATCCGCAACACCCGCTCCTCGCGGGGGGTCAGCGTCGTCAGGATGTCACTGAAGCGTTCTTGCAGTTCCCGATAGGAGACAATGTCGAAAGCCGATTCTGCGGGGTCGGCCGCGAGAGCGAGCAGGGTTGTGTCTTCGCCGATCGGTGCGTCCCCTTCGATGCAGTCCGTCGCCTGCACTCGCCAAAGCAGCTTCATCAAGCGTTCGGAGTCTATCCCTAGCGCTGTCGCAAGCTCATCTGATGTCGGAGATTTTCCGTTGGCCAGAGTCAATCTGGCCTCGGCGCGCCTGATCCAGGTCATCTTCTCCTGAAGATGAACGGGAAGCCGCACCAATCGGTCACCATCCGCTATCGCCCGGCGGATTCGCTGCTCGATCCACCACGTCGCATAAGTCTTGAAACGGAACCCGCGTTCTGGATCATACAAGTCTGTTGCTCGCATCAGACCGATGACGCCCTCTTGGACGAGATCCTCGAGCGAAAGGTGCTTCTTGCGGCCCCGACGGCGCGCGAGCATTTCGACATACCGAAGGTTCCCAGCGACGAACGTTGCTCTCGCCTTATCAGCATCCGCGCGCACGCGCGTAACATAGGCCGCGTCAAGGCCGGCCGTATCTTCTGGCAGTTGAAGCGACAGTTGTATCCGACGACCGAGCTCCCGCTCTTCGACCTCATTCAGATAGCGATACTTTCGCCGGCCTTTTTCGGGACCTTCGCTTCCCTGATCTAATGCTTCCTCTTCCTCTTCGACGATGGGATGGCCAGCCGAGGCCAAAAGGGTCTCGATCTCGACACACTCGGCGATCGACAGCTTCCGGCGTAGGTAGGTGCGGTTCACATCGCTACGCGCAAGCGATCCTCCCCCTCTCTGCGCGTCGGCAGAAAGGGCCTTGAACGCCTTCGCGACGAAATCCGGTCGAACGATCTTCGCGAAGTCGTCCGAATCTACCTCATCTCCTTCGGAGAGAAGCTCGATCAGGTCGTCGTCGTCTTCTTCCGCGACGCGGTCGACGTCTAAGCCGTCTCCTGCGCCCAATTCCGCATTTTCCACGTGCCCCCCTTTGGCCCGGCGAGCAGGCCGCGCGACACAATCGCCTACCGCGTAGGCGGCGACAGCATCACAGAGGGGAGACGGTATCACAACAAAAGATAAAGGTCCGGTCGGATTAACGCCCCAAAGGAATCTGAACAAAGGTCGGATTTCACTGGTACTACCCAAAAGCTGCCAGTCCGACATCGGCCAAGGCTGGGGTGCACTAGGACTGCAAAAACCCACTGGCTGGCATCCGAAATTCTGTACCAGTTCCTGATTGCTCCGTTTCGGAAGCGTTTTTTTGAGGGCTGAAAGGCGCTGCGCGCGACATCGCCTTTATCAATCGCCAGTCTGACCCTATATGTCGATCGCCGCGCAGCGAAGATTGTGGGCACATAAGGGGGAGGGGCATGACCGACAACAGTGAGGGCGCGCGGCCCAGGATTTCATTTCTTGCCGATCAACCGGCCGAGGCGGACGCCTTCGGATCGCATTCGCGTGTCGCTGGCGCTGTTTCGCGCGTGATCCGCGAGGCCGACAACATCAATGTGGTTGGCCTGCTTGGAGGATGGGGTACGGGGAAGAGTACCGTCGTCCACGCCATTCGGGAAGAGCTCGAGCCGTCGGCCGGCGAAGGCCCCATCCATGTCTTTACCTATGATGCCTGGCTTCACCAGAACGATCCGCCGCGCCGTGCCTTCCTCGAAGAGCTGATTGCCGATCTCGAGACAATCCCCGGAGTGATCGATCGCGACCATTGGAATGTCCGGTTGGCGGAGCTCGCCGGGCGTTCGGAGGAGACGGTGACCGACACGACGCGGCACCTCTCTCCGACCGGGAAATGGCTGTTTTCGTCGCTCGCCTTGGTGCCCGTCGGCCTTGCGCTGCTCGATTTCGACCTCGTGGACAAGGTCTTTGGCACAAAACCCGAAGCCATGGCTTGGAAGGTGCTGCTGCTCGCAATATTGTGCGTCGCGGCTCCCATGTTCGTGGCGATTGCCTTCTATATCTGCTGGCGCCCCTGGCGCTATAGCTTGAAGGTCCGCGACGGGCGCCGGTTCCTCCGGCACAAGCTTTTCTGGACCCGCCATCGAAGCCCGCATCGGAAAGAATCGATACTATCGCTCTTTACCAATCATTCGGTGGAAAATGCCGTTAATGTGACCAAGATCAGCCCGGACCCGACCGCGATCGAGTTCCGCGAGGCATTCAACGAATTGCTGGCAGCCTGCAAGTCGGCGGAACGTCGCCTCGTCGTCGTGGTCGACAATCTCGATCGTCTCGGCGAGGATGATGCGATTTTGCTCTGGGGGACCATCCGAAGCCTCTTCCTCGGCAACAATGCGGCATTCAAGGCCGACGGGCTGCGCGCGCCGACGGTCGTCGTTCCGATCGACAGTGCTGCGATCGAGCGCATGATCGCCAAGTCGCACGAGAAAGAGGCCGGCGAGCTTGCGGATGCGTTTATCGACAAGACGTTCGATATCACCTTCCAGGTGAGCGAGCCGGTTCGGTCGGACTGGCGCGAGTTTCTGGCCGCAAGGATGCGCGAGGCGCTCGATACGCTCGCCAGCGATCCGAATATCTACTGGACCACCAAGATCCTCGAGCGGGCGAATGCAGCTAAGCCAGACGGAGATGACGTCGCCGCGCGTGGATGGGCATGGCGCCGTATGACGCCGCGCAAGCTCGTGAAATATGTGAATATGGTCGCCGCGATCGCGGTACAGTGGCCGGGCGGCGAAATTCATCTTCTGTCGATGAGCCTGTTCGCGGCGCATCGCGACGACATTGCGCACGATCCAGTCGCCTTCATCAAGCTGGAGTTTCCCGATCTTGATGCGCACGGTGTCGACTGGCAACGCCAATTGCTCGCGATCCACTATGGCGTCGAGCCAGGCAAGGCGTTTCAGGCGGCGCTCGGCGAACCGCTGGTGGCCGCAATCCATGCGCTCGACCAGGAAGAATTCGACAGGCTCGTGACGAGCCCCGGCGCCCCCGCTGTCGCCGAGGAACTCATGCTCGCTCCGCCGCGCGATGTCGGCGGCGAGGCGCTCGACGGTGCCTATATTGCCAATGCGGCGCTGCTTTTGTCGCGCAGCCCGGTCGCTGACCAATATTGGGCGGCGGATACGCTCGGGCAGTTGCAAATGATGTGGCCGGAGGCGCGGCCTGTTGCACAGTGGCGCTCGGATTTTCCGGATGTCTTTGCGGCTCTCACACCGCAGGCGGCAAGCGGCAACGCTTTTCTGGCCAGCGCTGCGGCGCAGCTCTACGATGCGATAGGCGCGAGCCCGGTCCATTCCGAACGCGCGCGCGAATTCTCGGAAGCCATGCAGGCGCTGGCCAGGGCGGCGGAGGCACAAGGCCGCCCGATGCCCGAGGTGGCACTGCCCACCGAGGGCAATGAGTTCTTCCAGTTGATCATGGCCCTCCCGGCCGCGCTACGGCCGCATATCCGAAGCGATTTCGGTGCGGCGTCCATCGCGGAATGGATCACCAAAGCGCTGCAATCCGAACATCTGGCCGACGATGTCCCTCTTGTCGTAAAGGCGCTCTCTGCGCCCGAGACGATCCGGATGAACGCCAATGGCAAGATCGACTGGGACGGCGTCGCGGACTTCGCCTGCGGGATCGTCGAGCAAAACTCGCTCGAGCATTTTTCCTCTATGGCGGCCATTGAAATCCTAGGCTCGCTCTTTGCCGTGGCGCCGGGAGGGGCCGGCTTCATCCAGCGCGCTTTCGATGGCGGAAACCTAGCGCGCCTGCTGGCCGAAGCGAAGGCGCAAGCGGCTGTCCCGGCTATGGGCCAGCTCCTAGCGCTCATGTTGCTGCGCGAGCAGGACTTCGGTGCCCCCGACGGCGAAGCCTGGGACGATATTATCGCGCGTCATCCGGGCCTTCCCCAAGAACTCGGCGAGCCGCTTGCACGCTATCTTCCCGCGTCACCGCTCGGATGGCTGCTCGATGCTCGCGAAAGCTTTCCCTCGCTCGAGAGACTGGTCGATGCCGCCGTGCGCTTCGATATCGAACAGAGAGCTAGCCAGGGTTTCGATACCGACTGGCTTCTGCTCCGCGCCGACGCGCTGGAGGCGCTGGTCGGTACGGAGATGCTCGCCCGCAGCATTGGCGATGCCGCAGGACGACCGGGATTCTGGCAGGAATTTGGCAAGCTCGATCTCGGCTCCACCTATCTGCTTGTGGTGTCGATCCTGGCGCGCTCCGATGCGGTCGACCGTGTCCGGCTGAAGGCGGCGTTGGAAGCGCAGCTGATGGCTGTCGATGCGCATGGTTGGACAGCCGCAGTGCGCGATCGGGGGCCCGCCGCTCGCCTCGCCGTCCTCTTCCGATCGAGCTTCGGCGAAGCGATCGAGATCGGCGAGCCGCTGCACGAAGCTCTGGCCGAGCCGGTCGTCGCGCTCGCAGGGATCGACGCCGAATGGTTTGCGCTCGGTGAATTCCTGACCCCGGCGCAGCGCAGCATGTTGCTCCGCCGCCTTCGCGATCGGTTGCTTTCGGTCGATGAAGCCGATGGGTTGCTCGGCATTCTCAGTGCGGGTGGTCAGGCCATGCTCGACCTTGGAGCATTTGGCGAGGAAGCGGACCGGCTTGTGCGATATGTCGTCATGCGCCTTCTTCCATCAGCCGAGGGTCGGGCTTGGCTTGTCACACGTTCGGCCTTCCTCGCCCCGGTCATCGCGAAGGCGCCGGCGCCGACACGCGCGGCTCTGGCTGAGCAGCTCGACGCCGACGCAAAGGTCGACGGCATGTCGAAGGAGATCGATGCACTGCGAACGCAGCTCGGCGTTGCCAAAACGCCGCGGCCGCGCGGTTGATTGGAACATACACCTCGAAATGCACGAAATCATATGGTTCGATTTGGGGTGATGCCGCGAACCTGCCCGCGTCTCCAAGGAGCAAAAGGCCGATCTTGCTGTTCGACGTCGTGAAGCCGTCAGTCCACAACCGGCCAATCGAGGCGCATTGGCGGATCGACCCTTGAGGAGCGGCGGCGTGTCTGGATTTTTGGACTCTACTTTCATATTCTTCACGCATGGCAGCGCAGCACCAACATTACGTGCCGAAGTTAATACTCAGAGGCTTCCTGAGCCGCGATCCGAAAGAGGCGGCAAATGAGCGCGTCCGCGTCCTCGATCTCATAGAGAACAAAGACTTTGCCACTTCCGTTGACAACATCATGGGCGAACGTCGCTTCAACGACTTTTGGCTCGACGAAGAATATCTAGGCACGGTTGAACCGGCTGCCTGCCGAATCGAAAGTCATGTCGCACCACTGGTGGAGCGTATTAGAAAAGAAAAACGTCTACTGCGAACGCCCGAAGAGCTATCCGATCTTTGCCTGCTGATGGCGTTTCAATTCATTCGAACTAAGAAAATGCGGCAATTGCCGGAACGGCTAAATCAGCAGATTATCGGCCATGTCGCGCGGATGGGTCTAGATCCCCGAAAGGTTCAGGGAATCGAAGAGTGGGACGAAGAAAAGCTGAAGCTGGCACACGTGCGGCATCAGGTGCGCAATCTCGACGAGTATGCAAAGCACTTCGCCGACAAGGAGTTCTTCCTGATGGTCGCGCCCGAAGGATCAACCTTCTATCTCGGCGATCACCCCGTTGTTCTCCATAGCGATGAAGAGCGGCACTTCATGCGGGGCCTGGGCATCGGCGTGCCCTACATTCAGATTTACCTACCGCTTTCCTCCGAGGTGATGCTTTGCGCTTACTGCCCGGCGGTCCTCGGGCAGCTCATGAAATGCCGCGACGAAGAAATCGCCAAGGGCCAGGGCATGGCGCTCGATGCACTGATGAAGGGAAAGATCACACCTGCGCAGATGAAGGAGTTTGTCGAAGGGGCCAAAGCACACGACGTGGTGAGTCCTCTGATCGACGCAATCCGTGCTGGAGAGCCCGTAAATATTGGGCCCGAACAGGTGCGATGCTACAATTCCCTCCAAGCATTCCAGGCGCATCGCTTTGTTGTCGATCCGGACGGAGCTTTCCTAGTGGCTCGGGAGATGATCGCAGATCGCGAGGCTGCGGACGCGAAGGACGATGATCGCGCAGCATGATCACACTGCTCGCTGACTCGAACGCGCTGCGTCACCCCGGCCTCGAACAGTTCCTCCGGGCATCTCGTAGCCACAGTATTTGCTTGTCGGATTGGACACTGACTGAGATGCGAAAGAAAGACGCCCTCGGCACGTCACGGGACTCGCTCCGACTGGTTTTTCTGTATCCCGAGCAGTGCTTCATGCTGAAACGGACCGATCTGCTGCTAGATTATCAGGTCCATGGCGCCGATGATACGGGCGCCCTGATCGACTACGAAGAGACCATTGTGCTTCGTCGTCTCGCTCAATCGCTTCGGCAAGTGCCTCAACCGGTCGGTCTGGCGGCCATCATGCAACGGTTAGAGAATGATGCTGTTCAGGTGGTTGCGAGGCTTCATGCCGAGGTGGAAGATTGGGAAGAGCAGATGCTAGAGGCGGTGTCGGTCTTTGATCGCGCTGAGGTTTCACTACTGCGAGGGCGGAAGAACGCGACAATTCCGGGCTCTACTATGGAAAAGGTATTCGGCCTTTTGCTGCACACCACCCGCGACTTCATGATCCGTAATCAGCAAAAAGGTGGCTCGGAGCCGATGAGGGTCATCCATGCGATGGGCATGTTCAGCTTCCGCTACTCACTCTGCGTGCTGCTTTACACGTTGGGATGGGTGCGCACTGGTAGCCAGCGAGACCGGCCGGTGAAAAAACGGGTCAATGACGTGATCGACTTGCAGGTGGCGACCGTTGGGACCTTTTTCAACGGAGTACTTAGCAGCGACAAGAATTTGCAGGAAGTTTCTCGCGCCGCGAGGCATCTGCTCCGACTTTGGGGCGCCTACGTCGGTGAGGATTGGATCCCCACAGGGCGACCAGACGAGCAAGGCTCCACCCGCGTAATGCATCAGTGAGGCGCGCGGGTGCCAACGGCCGCTTTACTGAACAGGATGTCCAATAACGGTCAGTCTGCAAACGGCCACTTGCGACTAGCTTATGAGCCGCGCGATCACCGTTCGCAGGACGGCTGGTTCCAGCCTTCGTTTCGTGACGGCGGCGTTCCAGGCCAGCGAGGAGAGAATCACAAGGACCTCGTCAACATCGAGCGGGAGATTATTCTGTTTCGGCAGCGTGCCGACGGCCTCCAGCGCGCCACGGACATAGGCGCGGCGCTCGCGCAGCCCCTGCTGCAACCGCTCGTAGACGTCTGGCTTGGCGTTATATTCTCCGATCAGGAAGCCGATCGCCGGCGCAATGCGCGGATCCGAGTATGAGCGTTCGAGCGCGCGTGCGAACTCCAGCAGATATTCGACCGGATCGTCCGAGTGCGGCGGCGTGTGGAACTCAAAGGCCGAATTGATCGCTGCGGCCAGCGCTTCTGCCGGACTGGGATAACGCCGGTAGAAGGTCGCGCGGCTGATGCCCGCGCGTTCGCAGATCTCGTTGACGGTGACCCCCGAAAAGCCCTTCTCGGAAACGACGTCGAGCGTTTCCTTCTCGATGCGCCGGTCGACGTCGGCCGATCGCGGACGACCCATCTGGGGTTTCTCGAGATTTTCGGTGGGCTGGCTTTTGGCGGCTGCGGAACGTGGCATGGGGCCTTGTGGCGCAAGCCGGCGCGCAAGGGAAGGGTCAGTCGAGCGCGGCATAAACCTGCCGCTTGAGCCATTCCTGGAAACCATAGGCCGTCGCCGGCAAAAGCTGGGTCATGAAGAGAATAGTAAGGTCCCGGGTCCGGTCGACCCACCAGATCGTCGTCGCGGCGCCGCTCCAATAGAAATCCCCCGTCGCCGGGACGCTGGCACGCTCCGCATCGAGCGTCGTCGCAAAACCCAGGCCGAAGCCGGTTGCTTCGGGAAGAAGCCTCGGATCGCTGACAAGCGCGATGGTCTTGAGTTCGCAGTCGCCGGGAAGCTGGTTGGCGGTCATCGCTGCCAGCGTAGCGGCCTCGAGAAGGGGGGCTCCGCCTTTGCGCAGCAACTCCGCAAAACGGCAATAGTCATCCATGGTCGAAACGAGGCCGCCGCCGCCGGACTCGAACATTGGCGGCATGAGCAAGCTGCTGCTCGCCGGATCGTCTGCAAGCCGCATCGATTCGTCGGGCGCCGCAATATAGCAAGCGGCGAGGCGGTGCGCCTTGTCCTGCGGGACATGGAAACCCGTATCTTTCATCCCGACCGGTGAGAATATCGCCTCGGCCAGATGCTCGCCCAGAGGCTTTCCAGCTAGCGTCTCCACAATAGCGCCAACGATATCGGTGGCGACCGAGTACATCCAGCGCGTTCCCGGTTGGTAGCGAAGAGGGAGCGGCCCGATCGCCTGCGCATAGGCCTGAAGGCCGCGCGCCATCGCAGCATCTCCCACCGGGTACAGTAGGGCTACGGGATCTTCGACCTTTGCACCGCCGACGGCGGCGAGTCTCGTGCCATAGGTTAGGCCGGCGGTGTGCGTGAGCAGATGATGGAGCGTGACCGGCCGCGCTGCGGGTTCCGTCGCCAGTTCCGCGCCTTTGCCGCCGGTCCAGACGCGCTGATCGAGCCAGCCCGGCAGAAAATCGGAAACCGGCTGGTCGAAACGCGCGAGGCCACGTTCGATCTGCATCATGAGCGCCGTCGAGACGATCGGCTTGGTCATCGAATAAATACGCATGATCGCGTCCGGCTGCCACCGCCGGCCGCGCTCGATATCCATGCAGCCAACGCAGCTATCGTGAAGGACGTCTCCACTCTTCAGGATGCGGAGGTGACCGCCGGGAAAGCGGCCGGTCTCTACAAAATCGGCCTCGATCGCTTGTGCGACCGAGGCCAGTTTCAGAGAGGAGGTGCAGGTCAGAACCCGGCCCTCACAGTGACGCCATACGTGCGCGGAGATCCCAGGAAAGCGTTGATGCTGCCCGACTGGAACGGTGCGTCAAAGCTGTTTTGCATATAGAGCTTGTTGGTGAGATTGTTTGCCCAGAGCTCGACGCCCCAGCTCTTGTCCTCGTCGCCGATCCCGATACGGGCATTGATGACCGCATAGCTTTTCTGGACTTTCAGCGGGTTGAGATCGGTGCCTGCATTATAGGACGAGCTGTAACGGACATTGGCGTTGGATCTCAGCAACAGGCCGCCGCCAAGCGGCAGCTCGTATGTTGCCGACAAGGAACCCGACCATAGCGGTGCGAGGTTGAGGCGCTCGCCAGGCAGGCGCGCCGTCGACGGCGTGAGCGACAGTAGCGCGCGGTTCTTTTCCGAATAGCGCGTGTCGGCATAAGTGATGCCGCCCTGCAGCGTGAAGGCGCTGCTCGGTCGCCAGAGAATATCGGCGTCGACACCCTTGGAGGTGACTTCGGGAACCGGAAAGACCGAGAAGAAGAAACCGTTGAAGGCGTTGAGCTGATAGTCGGTATAATCCTGGTAGAAGGCAGCGGCGTTCAGATAGAGGCGGCGGTCGGCGAGCGTCGATTTGAAGCCGAGCTCGAAGCTGTCGACGAACTCGCCCGGGAAGCTCGTGTCGAGCACAGGCTGCAGCGAGGTCGGATTGCCGGCGGCATAAGGGAAGGCGACGCGGTCGAGGTTGAACCCGCCCGCCTTGTAGCCGCGCGAATAGCTCGCATAGGTCATGAGCTCGGGCGAGAAGCGATAGGCGAGCTTCGCGGTGCCGCTGAGCGCCTTTTCTGTGCGCTTCTGCGCGTTGGTCAGCCCGATAAAGTTGGAGTTGAAGAAGGGGTTGCAGAGCGCCCCGATAATCGCCGCCGAGCCCGTCGCTTGTCCGGCATTGCAGAGCGCGCCGCCGTCGGTCGAATCGAAGTCCGCGACGGCTTTCTTGCGGTCGATCGTGTAGCGGAGGCCGACTGTCAGTTCGAGCGCGTCGGTCAATTTGAGGCTGTTGTTCGTGAAGAGAGCGAAGGTGTCGCCCCTCTGCTTGTAGGCGTCGCGCGAGCCGGTGCCCGGTACCGCGAGATCGAGGATGGGCTTCAGAAAGGCCGGGTTGGCGCCGCCCGAAAAGAGCAGGCTGAGGAAGGGCTGGAAGTCGCTGCCGTAAAGCTGGGCGACGCGGCTATCGAGGATTTCGTGGGCATAGAAGGCGCCAACGGTATAATCGAGCATGCCGGACGACCCGCTCGCACGCAGTTCCTGGCTGAACTGGCGGAAGCGGTTCATCGTGCCGCCGTCGGCTTCGCGGTAGAGGATATCGGCGCCGCTATAGTCCGAATCCGATCCCGTCACCCAGCGCCAGTCGCGCCAGGCGGTGATCGAGGTCAGCTTCGTATCGCCGATGTCATAGTTCATCTCGAGGCTGAGGCCGCCGTCGCGGATCTTCTGCGTCGTGTCGCGGTTCGAGAAGGCGAGGCGCTGCTCCGGATCGGCCGGCGAAAGCACGCCGTTTCCGGCACCGGCGAGAGCGTCAACGATCGCCGTTGTCGGACCGTTGGCGAGCTGCACGGCGACGCAGCAATTTTCGTTCCGTCGTGTGATGTCGCCGATGAGGCGCGCGTCGAAGCCGGCGTCGTTGGTAAAGTAAAGCTGGCCGCGCAGCGACCAGAAATGGCGGTCCGAGTCGTTGTCGAGCGTGCGCGGCCCCTTGCCGGCGACTACGTCATAATAACCGTCGCGCTTGCGGTGGACACCGAACAGGCTGAAGGCGAGCCGGTCGGCGACGATCGGGCCGCCGACCGAGACCGAGCCGCCGAACTCGTCATAATTGCCGATGGTGAATTCGCCGCGGGCGAAGGGTTCGAAGCTCGGCTTCTTGGTGACGATGTTGATCACGCCCGCCGAGGTGTTCTTGCCGAACAGCGTTCCTTGCGGACCTTTCAAAACCTCGACCCGTTCGGCTTCGCCGAGATCGCCGAGCGCGACGCCGGTGCGCGGGCGGTAGACCCCGTCGATCACCACGCCCACCGAACTTTCGAGCCCGACGTTGCCGCCCGCGGTGCCCACGCCGCGGATGAGCGCCGTCGACTGGGTCTCGTTTGCCGTTGAGACCACCATGAGGCCAGGAGTGAGGACGGTGAGATCCTTGATGTCCTTGACCCCGGCATCCTGGAGGAGCTGTGCGCCGGCGACGGTCACGACGATCGGCACGTCCTGCAGCGATTGCTCGCGTTTCTGTGCGGTGACGATGATCTCGCTGGCGAAGCCGTCGGCCGCTGCGTCGTTGGCGCCCGCGTCCTGCGCCATGGCGATGCCGGGCAGCATCGAGCTCCCGAGCAACAAACCGAATATCCGAATCCTGCGATGCGCCGTCATGGTCCACTCCCTCTAGCTTGCCGGCGATTTGCGCGCTGGGGAAACTCTCCCCTTGACCGCTTCCGCCGATCCATGCCTATATACGATACAAGACGTATCGTAATGTCAAGATGGTTTCGACGGGAGAGGGTTCATGGGATCAGGACGCGCGGCGCCAGCGCAAAACCGAAGATGCGCCGCCAGCGGCAGGCGGACGGAGCGCCAATATGCCGCCAGCGAATTGATATTCGCGAATCATGTCGGTGCCGACCCAGTCGGGAATGAAGGCGGCCTCGACATGATGGATGACGCGGCGCGATTCACTGTCGACAGTGAATTTCCCTGCATAGCCTATATACCCTGCTGCGGTTTCGGCGAGCAGATCCGATGGAAGTCTGTCGAGCGCCGGTCGCGGACTGCCGAGGGGGCGGCGGTCATGGCGCATCAGATGCGCCGACATCCATCCCGCATCGGTGTAGGTGCCGATGCCGTAGGGCGAAGCGCCGAGTGGCTCGATGCGCGTCCCGTCTTCCAGCAGCGTCACATAATCGATCAGCTGCCAGCTTCCGATAAAATCATCTCTCAACATACGATACTCCGTGTTTCGTATTGCAATATAGCGGGAGCCTGCTGAATGACGAGGCCTTTTGATGTCTGGCGGCTCGACGGCCGCACAGCCTTTGTGACCGGCGCGGGCGGAGCGATCGGCGAGGCGGTGGCCGGGGCACTCGCGGATGCCGGTGCCTATGTCCATTGCGCGGATATCCGCGAAGAGGCCGCGCGCGCCGTGGCGGAGCGCGTCGGGGGCACGGCGGTCGCGCTCGACGTATCGGATGCCCGGGCGGTGCGGGCGGCGATCGATGCCGCGGCGGCGCCCGGCAACCTCCGGATTGTTTGTAATCTCGCCGGCATCGCCGGTCGTTCGCAGCGTGTTATCGATCTCGACGAAGAGGCGTTCGACGCGATGTTCGCGGCGCACTTCGGCGGTGTCCTGAGCGGATGTCAGGCCGCGGTGCCGCATCTCCGCGCCGCAGGCGGCGGCGCGATCATCAATATGAGCTCCGAGGCAATCGATATCGCGCCGGCGACGATCGCGAGCTACGCAGTCGCCAAGGCATCGATTTCGGCGCTCACCAAGATATTGGCGGCCGAGGTGGCGGGTGACGGCATCCGGGTGAACGCCGTCGCGCCAAGCTTCATTCCGAGCGAACTCAGCCTTGTCCGCTATGCGAACGATCCCGAAGGACGCGAGCGCTATCTCGACTGGTGGCGCGCGAAGTCGCCGCTCGGCGCGCTCTGCTCGGTCAACGATGTCGCGGCGCAGATTCTCTATCTCGCCAGCGATGCGGCCTCATATGTTACCGGCCAGACACTGCGTACCAACGGCGGAATTTCGATGCCATGGTGAGCGCGCATGTCCTTACGCTGGCTCGCCGCCCGGAAGGGATGCCGACGGCAGCGGATTTTTCGATCGAAGGCCGGATTCTCGATTGTCCGCCCCATGGGTTCATCGCAGAAATTCTCTACGCGTCGGTCGATCCGGCGATGCGAACCTGGATCAGTGGCGAGGATACGTACCGCGCGCCGGTCGCGATCGGCGAGCCAATGCCGGCCATTGCAATCGGCAGGATCGTGGCGAGCCGCGCCGATCGCTTTCCGTTGGGTGCTTTTGTTCGGGGCCCCTTCGGCATCGCCAGCCATGCTGCGAGCGGCGGCGAGCAGGTCGCGGTGCTGCCCGCCGGATCGCCGGAAGCTTTGCCGCACCATCTGGGCGTCCTCGGCATCAGCGGGCTCAGCGCCTGGTTCGGGTTGACCGCCCAGGGCGGCATCAAGGCAGGAGACCGGGTTCTTGTCAGCGGTGCAGCGGGGGCCGTCGGATCGGCCGCGGTGCAACTCGCCCGCATTGCCGGAGCGGAAGCGGTCGGCGTTGCGGGCGGAACCGACAAATGTGCGTGGGCAGCGGAATGCTTCGGCGCGCCGGTCCTCGACTACCGCTCCGGCGATCTTGCCGCGTCGATCAAGCAGATGATGCCCGAAGGCGCCGACCTCATATTCGACAATGTCGGAGGCGCTTTTCTCCAGGCGGCACTCGAAAATCTTGCCAAAGGTGCGCGGATCGCCGTGTGCGGCGGGATTTCACAATATAACAACGACACGCGCCATGGGCCGTCCAACTATCTGAACCTCGTCGTCCGCCGGGCGTCGATGCACGGCTTTCTCGTGCACGATTACGCCGCCGAATTTACCGAGGCAGTCCGGCGCCTTGCGCGCTGGCATCATGAGGGTCGTCTCGTCGGCGTTGTGGATGTGGAGCCCGGTCTCGAAAATTTTGCCGGCGCGCTCGCCGGTCTCTTCAGCGGCACTAATCGCGGCAAGCGGTTGCTCGCCCCCAATCCGGAGCTTCTATGATCGACCGTTTATCCCTCTCCGGCCGACGTGCCATCGTGACCGGCGCTGGCGCCGGTCTCGGCCGCGCGACGGCGACGCTTTTCGCCGAAGCTGGGGCCCATGTACTCTGCGTCGACCGGGACGCCGGGGCCGCAGGCGAAACCGCTTCGGCCATCGGGGGCTGCTTCGCTGCGGTCGATGTCGCCGATCGCATGTCCGTGCAGAAGGCGCTGGCATCCTTTGCCACCGGCGGTGTCGATATCCTTGCGAATATTGCGGGCGTGGCGAGCTCGGGCGAACGCGTCGAAGACATGGACCCCGCGCGCTTCGAGGCGATCTTTGCGATCAATTTCAAAGGCACGCTCAATTGCATTCAGGCGGTGCTGCCGTCCATGACCGCGGCGCGGCGCGGCGCCATCATCAACATGGTGTCGTCCGCAATCGATCTCGCGATCCCGACCAACGCGAGCTATTCGATTTCGAAAGCCGCAGTCGCCATGCTCACCAAGGTTCTGGCCAACGAGGTGGGCGCCGACGGCATTCGTGTGAATGCCGTCGCGCCCGGTTTCGTGCCGACTGGACTCTCGATGGAAGCCGCGGGACCAGCTGTGGCAGATCGCGCGGCCTATCTCGAACGTTGGAGCAAGAGCGCGCCTCTCGGGAGGGTGGGAACCCCCGAAGACATCGCGCACCAGTGCCTCTACCTCGCGTCCGACGCGAGCGCCTTTGTAACCGGGCAGATTCTACGCGCCAACGGTGGGATGACAATGCCCTGGTGAGTTGACGCCCAAAAATAGATACGATACAAAGTGTATCATAAATAGGAGAGGTGAAATGCGGATCGGTTCAATCGGCGGCCGCGCCTGGCTTGTGACGGCCGACGGGCAGGGTGTCGACATTGCAGAAGCATCCGATGGGCGGTTCGCGCCGGACCCGCAGGCGGTCTATGACATATGGGACGAATTGCGCATCTGGTCCGCCGAATTTCCGGTGGATCGCCTGGTCCATGTGGACCCAGCGCGTTTCGACCTTCCAGTTCCGCGGCCACGCCAGGTTTTCGCGATCGGCGCGAACTACCGGGCGCACGCCGCCGAAGCGGGGGTCGCGCCGCCCGAGCAGCCCGTCATCTTCACCAAATTCCCGAGCTGTCTGACTGGTCCGAACGATGCGGTCTCGATCCGTCACGAACGCGTCGATTGGGAAGTGGAGCTTGTCGTGGTTATGGGCCGGAAGGCGCAGAATGTGCCGTCCACGGCGGCTTGGGATCATGTCGCCGGGCTCGCGGTGGGACAGGACATTTCCGAACGGAGCATCCAGCGTCTCGGTCCCATGCCGCAATTTTCTATGGCGAAGTCTCTGCCCGGATTCGGGCCCATCGGCCCGCTGATCGTGACACCCGACGAATTTGCAGACCCTGACGATCTCGAACTCGGCTGCGCTGTCAATGGCGTCACGATGCAGAGTTCGCGAACCAGCGACTTCATCTTTTCAATCAGCGAACTGGTCGAATATATCTCGCATCTCGTACCGATTTACCCCGGCGATCTGATCTTCACCGGGACGCCAGAAGGCGTCGGCGCAACGCGAAAACCCCCAATCTTTCTGAAGCCTGGCGATATCCTGACCACTTGGGTCGAGGGCATCGGCACGCTCGTCAACCCCATCACCGAGGAGCAAGCCGCATGAAGGTCGCCCGCATTTCCCGCGAACGTACGATTGAGGTTGCCGAGATCGACGAACCCGAACTCACTCGCGACACGGTCAAGGTGCGTGTCGAACGCTGCGGAATCTGCGGAACCGACCTCGTTGCCAGGACCAGTTCCAATCCCCGCTGGGCCGTGGGCAGCGTGCTCGGGCATGAAATTGTCGGCACCGTCGCCGAAGTGGGTGCGGCGGTTTCCGGCTGGACGGCGGGTGACCGGGTCGCGCTATATCATGGAAGCCCGTGCGGACAGTGCGAGATGTGTTCCACCGGGCGCGACTATCTTTGCCTCGACCACCTCGATGCCGCGCTCGGCCATGGCGTTGCGCAGGGCGGTTACGCCGAGCATATCGTTGTCGGACCGAACCTGCTCCATCGCATCCCTGACAGCCTGAGCTTCGATCAGGCCGGAATTGCCGAGCCGCTCGCGATAGCCTTTCACGGCGTGAACAAGTCGGTCGCGAAGGCTGGCGATGCCATCTGCATATTGGGTGCCGGGCCGATCGGCGCGATGACGGCTGCGGCCTTGAAGGCCCGCGGCATCCTCGACATCGTTTTCGTCGATCCCAACCCGGCGCGCCGCGCGCTCGTCGAAAAGTCCGGCCACCGCGCCGTCGACCTCGCCGTCGTGAAAGAGGAGGGCGCGGCTGCGCTTGGCGAGCGCCGGCCGACGGCGATTTTCGAATGCACGGGCCACGTAGAGGCTGCGGGGCTGGCGGTCGAACTTGTCGCTTACAATGGACGGCTCGTGCTGCAGGGGGTGCCCAAGGCGCCGGTGCTGATCTCGCAATATTCGGTCGTGCAAAAGGAAGTCGAGATCGTCGGCTCGGCGAGCTGCACGCAGGAGGAGATGGAGGAGGCGATCGGCCATCTCGCCGCCGGACGCGTGCGCGCCGAGGATATCGTGACCGCGGTCGTTCCGCTCGAGGAAGCAGACGCCATGTTCGACGCGCTGCTTGATCCAGTGGGCGAACAGCTGAAGGTGCTGATCGCGCCGAACATGACGCGGGCCTGAGGAGAAAGCAGATGGGTATTGCGGAACTGGGCCATGCCGGCCTTCATGTCGAGGATATCGACACCATGCGCGATTTCTACGCGCGCGTCCTCGGCCTGACCGTGACCGACGAGGCGCCCGAACTGGGAGCGACCTTTCTGTCGTCCCGGCCCGAGGTCGAGCATCATGAGATCGTCCTCGCGAAGGGACGGACAGCGCCGCGCGACGTCAAGCTGATCAACCAGATCAGCTGGCGCGTTGCCGACCTGCCTTCGTTGCAATCGCTCTACCGCGCCATTCTCGACTATGGCTCGCCGATCCGGATGGTGATTACCCATGGTAACGCCATCGGCGTCTATTTCTCGGACCCCGAAGGCAATCCGAACGAAATCTACTGGCAGACCGGCATCGACGTGCCGCAGCCTTTCGGTAAGCCGATCGATCTCATGATGAGCGCTGAGGAAATCATCGCCGAGAATGCGCGATTGATTGCCGAAGACGCTCCGACACATTGAGCGCAGGCGATGGCAGGATATGCGCCGACAATTGACGATCAGGCCGCCGGGCGGCTGCCTGACGGTGCGCGCGCATGGGCGCTCTATGAGGGCGTGCGGACGCCCTATGTCATCCTGATCAAGGTTTATATCTTTATCCCATATCTCGCGACCGTGCTCGTCGGAGACCCGGTCAGCGGGCAGGCGCTCGTGGCGAAGCTTGCCATGGCTTACGGGCTTTTCGCCGCGCTGACCGCGCCGCTGCTAGGCGCCGCGATGGACAGGGCGGGGCGGCGCATGCCCGTGCTGGCGGCAATCACGATTGCGATCATTCTTTGCTGCGCCAGCCTCTGGTGGGCGACGCCCAGCGGTCTCGGGCTGGGTGTGACCTGCGCGATCATTTTTATGGCAGGTATCTTGTTTGCCTACAGCGAAGTGTTGCATAATTCGCTGTTGCCCTTCGCCGCGCCGCAGGATCAGACGTCGGCGACGTCGGGGCTGGGCCTTGCTCTCGGGAGCGCGATTTCGGTGGCGCTCCTGGCTTTCGTTCTCTGGGCTTTTGCGCTTCCGGCCAAGATGTCGGCCCCTTGGCTTCCCGCTGCGCCGCTCTTCGGCCTGTCGGCTACGGCGCACGAAACCGATCGGATCGTGGGGCCGTTGGTCGCGGTCGTGTTCGCATTGGGCTCGCTTCCCCTGTTTCTTCGTGGTCGCGATGCGCCGCGCGGCGCGGGCGGTGGGATCAGTGACAGTCTTGCACAGCTGAAACTCACATTGAAGAGCCTGTCGTCGAACCGGCCGATGGCGACTTTTCTTGTCTCGCGTATGATCTACACCGACGGGCTAACCGCTATCCTGCTCTTCACCGGCATATATGCTGCCGGCGTGATGCGCTGGAGCGCGATCGAGCTGACTGCGCTCGCAATCATCGTCAGTTGCTTTCTCGCAATCGGGGGGCTCGTTGGTGCGCGGCTTGATCGGCGTTTCGGACCGCGCCGCGCGATCCAAATCGAACTCGCCGTCGTCATTATCGGCCAGATGGCGCTGATCGGGATCTCGCCAGATCGGCTTTTCTATTCCCATTATTCCGGGTCTCCGGTCTGGGACGGCCCGATGTTCACGCAGTTGCCCGAGCTCGCATTTATTTTTTTCGCCTGCATCAACGCGGTCGGTATCTGCGGCTGTTACGCTTCGAGCCGTTCAATGCTGACGTCTTTGGCTACGCCGGGCACCATAGGCAGCTGGTTTGGTCTTTATGCACTTTCTGGCACCGTTACGATCTGGCTGGGATCGGCCTTCATCGGGATTGCCACAAGCCTGTTGGGAAGCCAGCAGGCGGGGTTTGCAGCCCTCGTCGCTCTATTGGTGGCCGGCTGGGCAGGAATGTTTGCGGTTCGGGAACCGCAAACGATCTGATCATCTGCTTTTCCCGCTTAGTACCGCAAAGCTGCCAGTCCGCTGTTATGGGCCAGCGGCTGACATCAGCCATTAGATCACTCTTCTGGTAAGATCGGCAAATTCGCACGGAAAGACGACTACCCACATTCAGGCTTCATGATATCAGGCGAGGTTTATAAGCGACTGGAATTTCTTTCTGATGTCCCTGCACCCGCAGCCAGATCATCGTTTACGACGATCCTCTTTCGGCGTTTTCTCCGATCCCGACGCCATGGCCAGCGCTCTGGGCGGGCTGGATCGAGGTGCTTCGGGCCCTCGCCCTGTAAAGGGGGCGGCCAATGATTTTCGTGCCATGTTCGCACGCGCGATGCTCGGGGAAGTGGACGTTGGGGTCGGGAAATTCGCGCAAGGCCAGCCGCAGCGCGCCGAACTGAGCAACGCCCACACCTTCATGTTCCCTACCGAACCCGGGCTTGTCCGGCGAGTGTCGGGCCGAATGCTCAGCGGAAACCACCTCATCCATTTTCGGCCACAGGCCGAGACCGTCACGACGTCTCCGCGGGGAATGGCGTGGGCATTCGGAATTCTCGTCATACCGGCAGACGTGCTCGCCACCCACGCTCCGGCGCTCGCGGGCTTCGATCTGGTGCGGCCGCTACAGAATGACCGGATGTTTCAAGTTCCGGAGGACGCGATGGCGCGACTGGTGGCGTTAATGAATGATGCCGCGCGGATCGCGCGCGACAAGCCGTGGATCATCGAGGCGACCGAGCCGGCGCGGGCGTTGGCGGGAACCGTCATCGACGCGTTGCTGCTGGGTCTTTCGCGCGGCGAGCTTCGCCCCGACCGCGGTGCGCCCGAACGGCATCGCCGCATCGTTGCACGTTTCGAGCAATTATTGCATGAGCAGCCGGAGGACATGTTGTCGCTGACCGCGATCTGCACCGCAATGGGGGTCGCCGAGCGGACGCTGAACCTCGCCTGTCAGGAATTTCTGGGGCAGAGCGCTGTCAGCTACGCGCGCGGGCGCCGGCTCGATCTCGTGCGGCTGACGCTGCTGAGCTCCGATCCTTCGACAACGCAAGTGACCTCGGTCGCGATGCAATATGGTTTCTGGGAACTTGGCCGCTTTGCCGGCGCTTATCGTCTGCGCTTCGGCGAGCGTCCGTCGGAGACGTTGCGACGCAGCAGCTGACACGGCTTGGCCCGATCGCAGTTGTTCCATGCCGGAATCGCATAGCCGCATAATATGCTCTCGCCTTATCGGACCGCCGAAGGTGAAACACCCTGAGGTCGAACGATCTGGATGATCGAGACGGCGGTCTCCGGGCATCGCGGCGGCGCTTGCCATGAACCGCGCACCTTGACGCAGCAAAATGCCGGCAAGGGGAATCCATATGCGCGATCAACATCAACGCCTTGAGCGGAATTATGCGCGGGCAGTGCGCGCTTCGACGTCGATCGCCGCCTTGGCGATCGCGCTAGGAATGATCGCCGGCCCCCTCGCGCAGGCGCAGCAGCTCATGCAGGGAGGCGGCGGCCCCACCGGCGGCATTGCGGGCGGCGGCGGCGGCCGCGGAGGCAGCGGCGGTGACGGGACGGGCAGCGGCGGCGTCGGCGGCTCTGGCGCAAGCACACCGGACGGGTCGGCACAAAACGGCGGCAGGGGGACCCATCCCGCGAACGGCGCAGCTGGCGGTCAGGCTGGAGTCCCGAACGACATCGCCGCGGGCGGCGGCGGTGGCGGTGGTGGCGGCGAGCGCACCAGCGGTCCTTTCACCAGGGCGGGTGCCGGCGGCACGGGCGGCGGCGGGGGCAATGTCGATGCTACGACCGGCTCCTTTTTGCTGGGTAACGATTATCTGGGATCGACCGGCGGCAACGGTGTGGGCGGTGGAGGCGGCAGCGGCGGCGGCGGCGGTGGCAGCGGCGGCCTCGTCCTGACCGGATCAGCGGTCAATCTGACGACGGGCGGCTATGCGGTGACCGGCGGAACCGGCGGCATCAGCAACACTGGCGGCGGCATTCTCGGCGCCGGCGGCGGCGGCGGTGCGGGACTGGTGTTGCTCGATGGCGGCGCGGTGACGATTTCCGGTGGCTCCGCGATCGCCGGCGGAGCCGGCGGCAACCAAGGGTCCGACGGCGGCGGCGGCGGGGCCGGACTGTTCCTTTACGCAGGCGGGGCGCTGGCCAATCAGGCCGGCACCATTCGGGGCGGCGACGGCGGCGGCGGTCTCCTCACGGCGAGCGTTGGCGGCGATGCCGGGGCCGGTGTCCTCAGCAATCTCGGCACGATCGGCAATCAGTCCCTGATTGCCGGCGGCGCCGGAGGCAATGGAACCTCGCTGGGCGGCCGGGGGGGCATCGGAATCGCCGCGTGGGGCGGCAGCGTCGACAACAGCGCGGCGGGCACCATCCTCGGCGGTGCGGGCGGGACATTGCGGAATGCGGGCGCCTTCATGCGGGCCGGCGACGGCGGCGCGGCTGTGCTGTTTCTGGACGGGCAGGCGGCGACCCTGACCAATGAAGGCACGATCGAAGGCGGCGCTGCCGGCGCGACGCCCTTCGGGGACAACGTGGTTGGCGCTGGCGGCGTCGGCATTCGCGGCGCGGCGACGGGCAATATCTCCATCGTCAATTCAGGGACGGTCACCGGCGGCTTGAATAGCCGAAACGCCGTGCGCTCAGCGGCGATTGCACTGTTCGGAAACGACAATCGCCTCGAATTGCGCAGCGGCTCGACGATCAACGGCGACGCCCTGGTCTCGGGAGGTTCCAACAACGCGCTCGTACTCGGCGGGTCGATTGATGCCGTTTTCGACGTGTCGTCGATCGGCGGGACGCAGCAGTATCGCGGGTTCGATGTTTTCGAGAAGACCGGTTCAGGCACATGGACGCTGACGGGGGCCGGCAATCAGAATTGGTCGATCACCGGCGGATCGCTGAAGGGCGACACCAACAGTATTGCAGGGAGTCTGATATTCTCCGGCGGGGCCGGTGCGCGCGGTGTCGTCTTCGATCAAGCCTTCGACGGCTCATATGGCGGCATAATCGTAGGCAACGGCTTGGTGACGAAGCTTGGCTCGGGCGCGATGACGCTCACTGGCGTCAGCGACGTCGGTCAGAATTTCACCGGCGATGTCGAGGTCCGGGGCGGGGCGCTGGTGCTGAACGGTGTATTCGGCGACGCCGCGAACAACGCCGCGAACCTTCATGTCGGCAATGGCGCGGAGCTGGGCGGCAACGGCACCTTCTTGGGCAATGTCAGCGTGGCCGATGGCGGCATCGTGCGACCCGGCGCCAGCGCGGGTACGCTGACCCTTGCCGGCAATTTCGCGCTCAGCGGCGGGTCGATCCTGAATTACGAACTTGCCCAGAGCGGCGTCGTCGGCGGCGGGATCAACGATCTGGTCGTCGTTGGCGGCGACCTCACGCTCGACGGCACGCTGAATGTGACCGCGTTAGCCGGCTTCGGAGCCGGCTATTATCGGCTGATCGACTATGCTGGCACCCTCACGGACAACGGCGTGGAGCTCGGCACGACGCCGACAGACTTCACCGGCTCGCTGCAGACCGGCATCGCCGGGCAGGTCAATATCCTGTTCAATGACGGTGCGCAGCGGGTGCAATATTGGGACGGCAGCGATGCGACCGGCGGGTCGGACGCCGCGACCGGCGACGGCGGTGCGGGTGTGTGGGGCACGGGCAGCACCAACTGGACCGCGGCCAGCGGTTTCGGCGTCAACGATGGCTGGGCCGGGCAGGTCGGCGTGTTCGCGGGCAGTGCCGGCGGCGCAGTGGCGGTCGACGGTATGCAGAGTTTCCAGCATTTGCGCTTCGATACTGCCGGATACGCGTTGCAGGGGGGCTCGCTGGCCACCACCGGCGGCTTCTCGATCGTCGAGGTGAATGCGGCGACGGCGAGAATCGACTCTTTGATCACCGGCAGCGCCGGGCTCACCAAGACCGGCACGGGCACGCTGACGTTGGGCGGCGTCAACGGCTATGCTGGCCTCACCACCGTCAGCGCGGGCAATCTGTCGCTGGCAACCGGCGGCTCGATTGCGGGTGCGGTGCGGAACGATGCCGGCTTCGTCAATGCGGGGATAGTGAGCGGACTGGTGACGAACGCCGGCACATTGGCCTCGACCGGCACGCTGAATGGCGGGCTCGTCAACCGCGGCACCGCCAGCCTGTCCGGCGCTCTCAACGGCGCGTTGGCAAATAACAGCGGCACGGTCGCGCTCACGGGTGCACTATCCGGGGTTACGCGCTTGACACAGACAGCTGAGGCCAGCCTCGATCTCGCCGGCTTCAATCTGGCAATTGGCACGCTCGAAGGCGCGGGCAGCATTGCGCTCGGCGGCGGCACGCTGTCGGTCGGCAGCTCGGGGGGCAGCTCGACCTTCGACGGTACAATCGGCGGTGGCGGTGCCGTGACGATTGCGGCCGGCAGTTTCCAGGGCAGAGGCACGATCGATGCCGCTATGACCGTCGCGGACGGTGCGCGGCTGATTGGCGTGCAGGGCAGCACCCTTTCGCTAGGCTCGCTGGTGCTGGGTTCGGGATCGCAGGTCGACGTGACGCTGGGCGCATCGTCGAGCGTCGCGCTGTTCGATGTTGCCGGGGACCTCACGCTCGACGGCACACTCAACGTCAACGCGACCCCGGCGTTCGGTGCGGGCGTCTATCGCCTGTTCGATTACGGCGGCACGCTTACCGACAAGGGTCTCGACCTCGGAACGGTCACCGGCGCCTCACGAGACAGCCTGTCGATCCAGACCGGTGGGGGCCTGGTCAATCTGGTCGATACCAGCGGCGCCGAGCTGGTCTTCTGGGACGGCGGTGATGCCGGGCTTCACAACAATGGCGCAGTCGACGGCGGCAGCGGAAGCTGGACCGCCGGCGGCACGGCGTGGACCACGGCGAACGGCGGCGTGAACAGCGCCATGACGCCGCAGCCAGGCTTTGCCGTGTTCCAGGGCTTTGGCGGCACGGTCGCGATCGACAATCGAGCGGGACAGGTCTCGGCGACCGGCATGCAGTTCGCGGTTGACGGCTATACCGTCGGTGGTGGCGCCCTCGCGCTCGCGGGTGACCGCGCAGTGGTGCGCGTGGGCGACGGTACCGCAGCGGGCGCGGCGTTCACCGCCAACATCGGCGCGTCGCTGACCGGATCGGCGACCTTGGTCAAATCCGACCTCGGCACGCTCGTCCTTAGTGGAGCCAACGACTACACAGGCGGTACCGTCGTCGAGGCTGGCACGCTGGTCGGTGACACCGACGCGTTGCGCGGCAACATCGCCAACAGCGGCACACTCGTCTTCGATCTGGCGAGCAGCGGCACCTACGCGGGAATCGTCACCGGCACGGGGACCACGATCAAGGCGGGAATTGGTGGTCTGACGCTTACCGGTGCCAACGCGACCGATTGGCAAGTCAGGGCTGGCAGCCTGATATCGACCTCCACGCTGTTCACCGGCAATGTTGATCTGGCGCTGGGCGCGAACTTCGTCTTCGACCAGGCGGGCGAGGGGGATTATTCCGGTTCGATCACCGGCAGCGGCACCATGATCGTGCAGGGTGGCGGCGCAATTCGCTTCGACGGAGATGGGTCGGCTTTTCAGGGCACCACCAACGTGGGTCAGGGTCAGATGCTGGCCGTGAACGGCACGCTGGGTGGCACGTTAAACGTCGCAGCGGGCGGCCGCGTTCAAGGCACGGGCACCGCCGGGTCGGCCAACATTGCCGGGACGATCGCACCGGGTAACTCGATCGGTCGGCTCAACCTTGCCGGCAACCTCGCCTTCGCCTCGGGAAGCATCTACGAGGTCGAGGCAGACGCGGCAGGCACGAGCGACAGGATCGTCGTCGTCGGCACCGTCACGATCGACACCAATGTCGGCGTCGCCGTGCTGGCGGCGGACGGCAACTATGCCGCCAACACCAGCTACACGATCCTGACCGCGGCGGGCGGCGTCACCGGCACTTTCGGCGCCGTGACCTCGAACCTTTCATTTCTGACTCCGACGCTCAGCTATGCAGCCAACGCCGTAACGCTGAACCTTCGCCGCAACACGGTGGATTTCGGCTCGGTGGCCCAAACGGTCAATCAACATGCGGTCGCCCCGGCGGTCCAGGCGCTGGATATGGGCAATGACATCTATGACGCCGTGGTTGCGCTCACTGCGCCGGAGGCGCGCAGCGCTTTCGACCAGCTCGCGGGTTCGGATTTTGCCAGCGTGCGCGGACAATTGATCGAGGACAGTCGCTTCGTGCGCGACGCGATACTGGCGCGCGGCGAGACAGCCGGCAGCACGGGGATGGCGCTCTGGGGCCGCGCGCTCGGAAGCTGGGGCAACAGAGACGGTGACGCAAATGCCGTTGGTTATGATCGTGATCTGAAAGGCCTGCTCACTGGGTTCGACGGGTCGCTGGGGCCGAATATCCGGGTCGGCGCGGCGTTTGGCTATGATTCCACCACCCTCAGGACCGCGCGCGCCGAGCATGACATCGACACCTTCCATACCGGCGGCTATATTCTCGGCAGCTACGGCATGGCCTCATTCCAGGTCGGCGGTGCCTATGCCTGGAACGATGTCCACGCGTCGCGGCGGGTGACCTTCGGCACCCTCGATCAGGCGCTCTCCAGCGACTATGCCGCGCGAACCCTTCAGGCGTTTGGCGAAGTCGCACTCAAGGGCGAGGTTGGCGGCATGATGCTTCAACCCTTCGCGGGGTTGGCACATGTCACGTTGTTCGATGCCGAGGTCGATGAGCAGGGCGGCAGCGCCGCGCTCCAGGGGGGCAATGGCAAGGAGCGGATGACCTACGGCTCGCTGGGAATACGCACGCGGGCAAATCTCGCGGCGGGTGATTTTGCCCTTCGCTTTGCCGGATCGGCCGCGTTGCGCCACGCCTTCGGAAATCGCGTGCCGACTGTTGATCTGGGTTTCTCCACCGGGCAGGCGTTCAGGATCGTCGGCACTGGGATCGACCGAAACAGCATCTTTGTTGATGTCGGGCTCGAAACCGATCTTGGACGCAATATTGGCCTGAGTATTGGCTACATTGGCAACTATGGCGATCGCACTACCGATCACGGAGGGCGTGCATCGTTTAGTTGGCGCTTCTGAGGTCAGCCAGGGAGGCGTGGTGGATCGGAAGTCTGCTTTCCTCGATTTTTGTCGGAAGGCCGACGGTCAGCTAGCGGCCATTTGCGACCGAAGGCACCCTTCTTGTAGCAACTGGCGCAACCCGCCTCTCGTCCCGGCAGTCGACGTTTTCGACTGATGGATATCACCTCGCCGCGTCCGTTGCACGGCCGGTCAACATCGCATTTGGCGTGCTGCCGTGCAGCGCGGCACGGGCAAGCATTCTGGTTCGCTAGGAGTTTTCATGCCCAGACCATTCGCCTTGATCGCCGCGCTGTGCCTTGCTGGCGCAATACCGCTCACTGGCCCCGCCGCGCAGGCGCAAGAGGCAGCGCCTGCCACTTCGCTTGTTGTTGGAGCCAAGGTCTATGATCAGAACGGCGAAGAAGTCGGCCAGATTGCCAAGATATCCGGAGACAGGGTTGCGGTGTCGATCGACGGCAATGGGCTGGTGGTCCCGAAGAATGCTTTTGTGAAGAGCGGGAAGGGCCCGGCGCTGAAAGCCCCGAAGGCGAAGATTGTCGCCGTCCTGAGGCAGGCCGAGGCCGATGCGGCGGCGATCGACGGTGCATTGAAGCCGGGTGCCGAGGTGCGCAGCGCCGACGGTGCCACGGTTCTCGGAAAGGTCACGGCAATGGCACCTCAGGGCGCGGTGCTGACGACCAGCGAGGGGAATATTACCATGCCGCGCGCCGCATTTTTCCTCTCGTCGAAAGGGCTTGCGATGAAGGTCGAAGAAAAACAGTTCCTCGCGGGTGTCAGGGCGGCGCGGGCGCAGAAGAAGGGCGGTTAGGGATAGGGGCTCGCTGAAATAGCGTGGGACGCCGAGGAGACCGAAATCATGGCGATCAAGCGGATGGATAATATGGGAATCGTCGTCGAGGATCTCGACGCTACGGTCGATTTCTTTCTCGAACTGGGCCTCGAGCTCGAAGGGCGGGCGACTATCGAAGGTGAATGGGCGGGCCGTGTCACGGGTCTCGGCGACCAGCATGTCGAAGTTGCGATGATGCGCACCCCCGACGGCCATAGCAGGCTCGAGCTCTCCCGCTTCCTGAGGCCGTCCGTCGTCGCGGACCACCGAGGCGCCCCGGTCAACGCCCTCGGCTATCTCCGCACCATGTTCGCCGTAGACGACCTCGATGACACCCTGGAACGGGTCCGCGCGCGGGGTGCCGAGCTCGTCGGCGAGGTGGTCGATTATCAGGACGTATACCGGCTCTGCTACATTCGTGGACCCGGAGGGCTTCTCATCGGGCTTGCCCAGGAACTTGGCTGAGAGTTGCCGGGCCCCATCTGCTATTTTATGCGCAAACGCGCATGTGCTAGGATCGGGCAAACACATCGGAGTCGCAGCGATGGGAAGCAATGCCGACCATGACCTTTGGGGTCAGGTGCTCGCCCTCGAAACACGATATCGCGATCGCGGGCCTGCAGTCATTACGGATAGGATTCAGGCACTTCGCGCGTCCGGAGAGCATCGGGAAGCCGAATTCTGGTCGCAAGTTGCCGAATGCTTGAACGATCTCCATGCAATCCGTTATTTTGGCGGAGGTACGTCGGCCGCCCCGCCGGCAGTCCCACCTTCGGGTCCGGCCGCGATAAGGAACGCGCAGACGCAATTCTGACCGCAGCGCCGGGACATATTCGCCACTTGCGGCGTGTGGAAGAGCGATGTCCGCTTTCCGTATTTCGATCTCTAGGGAGGAGTGGCTGTAATCGGCCAGTTCGGGCTGTCGTTGCCGCCTCCGTGGTACTGGCGCCGCGAGTTCGATACTGCCGCCCATTCCGGCTGACACCAATGTAAGTTATTGAAATTTTGTGGCTAGTTCACCGCAACGATGAGCTGCAATTTACCTTATGTTACCTTTTACTGTCATTTAGCTTCACTAGCGTGCGGGCGTCGCCGGACCAAAAAATGATCACCGAGCGGGCGGGTTGTCCCGATCCTGCTAAAAAAGGGTTGCACATGACGAAGACGATGGCTCGACCGCATTCGGCCGGTCACGTTCGGCCAACCCGCATTCGTTCGTCTGACCCAGGCCCGTTGAGTGGTGCGCGCTTGCTCGGTAGCGCTTCCCTTGCCGCCCTCGCATTGTTCAGCCTGCCTTCGCCAGCCAACGCGCAGCAGGACAGATATTGGGACCCGAACGGTACCGCAGCCAACCGCGGTGGAACAGGCACCTGGGATACGGCCTCCTCGACCTGGAGCCCCAATGGCGACGGCGTCAGCGGTCCCTATACCCCATGGAACAATGGCGGCGTCGACAACGCCATCTTCGGCGGTCCCAACGGAACGAACGCGACAGTAACGCTGATCACGCCGATCAGGGTGGGCAACCTCACCTTCGACGCCAACACTACCTATAGTCTCACGAGTAGCACGCTGACGCTCGCCGGCACCGCGCCTACCATTACCACCAATGGCACCGCCACCATTAACTCGATCCTTGCCGGGAACGCAGGGCTGACCAAGGCGGGCTCCGGCGCGCTGACGCTCACTGGCGCCAATGTCTTCAGCGGCGGGGTCAATGTCACGCAGGGCATTCTGACAGTCAACGGCGATGCGGCGCTTGGTGTCGACAACAACATCACTCTGTCCGCCGGTGCGAGCCTCCGGAGCACGGGCGCGTTGGCCAGCACCCGCGTCGTCACGCTCGCCGGAGCGGCGAGCATCGGCGGAGGAGTGGGCTCGGCGCGCATCACCGGCGCCGGCAGTCTTCAACTGGTCCAGTCGACTACGCTGAACAACGACGCCAACGATTTCACCGGCGACATCAATGCCAATGGCGTCAACCTCTCTTTCACCTCGGTCGGCAATATCGGCCAGGCAAGCTCGCTCGGTGCCGGCAACACGATCTTCATCGGCTCGGAGATCGGTGCCGGCAGCACCAGCGCGGTCTATACCGGCGACGGAGACGTTTCCAACCGCGGCTGGTCGATGCGAAACGGCGGCGGCGGCATCAGCCTGATCAATCAGGGGACCGGGACGCTGTCGCTGACCGGCAACTTCTCTCAGAGCGGCTTGACCACGGTCTTCGTGGCCTTCAGCGCCCAAACGGCCGACATGGAATTGCTGGGCGACATTTCGGGGTTCCGGCCGATCTTCTTCCAGGGCAGTGGCACCGCCCGCACGATTACGCTGGGCGGTACCAACAGTTTTACCGCTCCCACGGCGATCCAGGGAGTGACCGTCAAGGCCAGCTCATTGGCGAACCGGGGCACCGTCAGTTCGCTAGGCACGGGCATGACCGGTGACGGGACGATCGCCTTCACCAGCGGCGCGTTGTCCTATACCGGTACCGGTGGCGGTACCAATCGCGCGCTGCTCCTCAACGGCGTCAACAGCGTGCTCAACGACGGCACCGGCGCGCTCGCCCTCAGCGGCGCGGTCGCGTTCAATGCCGCCGCTCCGGCCGATGCCCTGATCCTCGGCGGCGGCTTCGCGGGCACCAACACCCTGTCGGGCGTGATTTCGGGCACCGGCAACCTCGTTATGAGCGGCGGCGCAGGCAATGTCTGGCTGCTCAGCGGCGCCAACATCTTCGTCGGGTCGACCACCGTCAACAGCGGAACCCTGCAGCTCGGCAGCGACCAAGCTCTTGGCGCGCCGAATGCGTTGGTCGTCAATGGGGGTACGCTGGACCTCAATACCCATGATCTTCAAGCCACTTCGCTCGCGGGAACGGGCGGCAGCGTGGCGCTCAACGGCGCCGATCTGACTGTCAACGGCGCTGCCAGCACCAGCTATTCTGGCGGCATCACCGGCAACGGAAGCCTCGTGAAGCACGGCACTGGCACGCTCGCGCTCTCCGGGCAAAGCACCTACACCGGCGATACCACGATCAATGGCGGCACGCTGGCGCTGAATTTCACGGCGGCGGGAGCACCTGCCAGCGACATCATTTCCGCCCAATCGGCGCTGAACATGGCTGGCGGCACGCTTGCCCTCACCGGCGCGGCGGGGGGTGTGAACAGCCAGACCTTCGACGGGCTGAACGTGACCGCGGGCAACAACCGGATCGTCGCGACGTCCGGTGCGGGCGGCAGCATGGTGCTGAACCTCGGCACGCTCACGCGCACGGGCGGCCTCCTGGATTTCACCTTGCCTGTCAGCGGCGCGATCACCACCAGCAATGGGGATGGCGCTCTTGGCTGGGCGACGGTCAACGGCACCGACTATGCGCAGGTGCTGGGCGGCACCATCGCAGCCTTCACCGCCTATGCGAACAAGGACGATGCCGGCACCTGGCTGACCGGCGATGTGGTCAGTGACGCGGGCGGCGCGGCCAACACAGCCTTTTTCAACACCCTCACCAGCGATGTGCAGCTCGCCGGCCTTAAATATACTGCGGCGACCAACTCCACGGTGACCGTCGGCGGCGCCAACACGCTCGGCGTGGATGGAACCATCATCGTCGCTTCCAGTGTCGGCAATACCAGCCAGACAATCACGGGCGGTTCGCTCACGGGCAGCGCGGGCGGCGGGACAGTCGGCGTTCTCCACAACGGCACCGGTACCGGTGCCTTCACCATCGCTGCGACGATCGTCGACAATGGCGGAGCCACTGGCTTCATCAAGGGCGGCAGCGGTAAGGTCTCGCTGACTGGCACCAACAGCTACACCGGCGGGACCACGCTCAGCGGCGGCACGCTCGCCATCTCGAGCGTCGCCAACGCCGGCGCCGCGAGCAGCATCGGTGCCTCGACCGCGGATTCCGCCAATCTGGTAATCGAAAGCGGGACGCTGGAATATGCGGGCGCCGGCGCGGGGACGACCGATCGCGGCTTCACGCTCGTGAACGGCGGTCCGTCGCGGACAATCCAGGTCACCAACGGCGGCGCTAACCTGACCTTCGGCGGCGTCGTCGTCGGCCCGGACGATGCCGGACTGACCAAGACCGGCGCGGGCACGTTGACGCTGGCGAACGCCGCCAACAGCTATGGCGGCGCCACGACGGTGTCCGCCGGTACGCTGTCGGTGAACACGCTCGCGAACGGCGGCGCAGCGAGCGGCATCGGTGCTTCGACGGCGGATTCGGCGAACCTCGTGCTGCAGAATGCCGGCGGGCTGCAATTTACCGGGGCGACCACCAGTACCAACCGGGGCTTCACCCTGGGAACGGGCAATGGCCGGATCGATGTCAGCGATCCTGCCGCCGTGCTGACAGTGAGCGGCGTGGCGACGGGCGTTGGTGGGCTGGTCAAGGAAGGCACCGGCACGCTGGAGCTGACCGGAACCAATCTTTACCAAGGCGGAACGGCCATCAACGCGGGCACGGTGCGCGCCGGCTCCGTCCAGGCCTTTGGCAACCAGAACGCACTGATGGGCGTCGCCACAGGCGCGACGCTGGATCTAGCGGGTTTCGCGAACAAGGTCGGCGCGCTCGCCGGCGGCGGCAATGTCGTCCTGGGTTCTGCGACGCTCACCACCGGCGGTGCCAACGGCACCTTCACCGGCACGATCAGCGGCAGCGGCGGCTTCACCCGTGCGGCGGGTGGCACCCAGACGATGCTCGGCTGCAGCAACAGCTACACCGGAGTCACTTCGGTCGTCGGCGGCGCCCTGTCCGTGGATTGCCTAGCCAATGGCGGGCTTGCGAGCGGTATCGGTGCATCGAGCAATGCGTCCGGCAACCTTGTCTTGAACAATAGCTCCCTCATTTACACCGGCGGCAGCACGAGCATCGATCGCGGCCTCACGGCAATCGTTACCGGTGCCATCAACGTCGCCAATGCCGCCACCGTGCTCGGGATCGGCGGCGTGGTCACGGGAAGCGGAGCATTCCGCAAGGATGGCGCAGGCACGCTGATCCTGTCGGGCAACAACAACTACACCGGCGTCACGACGGTCACCGGGGGCATCCTGCGTGCCGGTTCGAACACAGCCATCGGGCGAGGCGGATTTGGCCTGAACAACACCGCCGGTGTCGTACTTGATCTCGATAATTTCAACACCTCCATCGCTTTTTTGAACGGCGGTGGTGCCGCCGGTGGCCACATCACGCTCGGCACGGCGACGCTGACGATCGCGGGGAATGCCGGAGCGGGCAACTATGCCGGCGCGATCAGCGGCAGTGGCGGGCTCGTCAAGGGCGGAACTTTTACCCAGACGCTCAGCGGCTGCGCTAGCAGCTTTACCGGCAGTACCGTGATCAATGGCGGCCTACTCCAGGTCGGGTGCCTGGCTGATGGCGGCACCAACAGCGCGATCGGTGCGGCGAGCAACGCCGCGGGCAACCTCGTCCTCAATGGCGGCACGCTCAGCTACGTCGGCGCGGCCGGCAGCACCGATCGCCTGTTCACGCTCGGCGGCTCGGCCGGAAGCCGGCTCGAAGCGTCGGGCAGCGGCGCGATCGCTTTCACCAACACCGGCGCGATCGCTTTCTCGGCTCCCGGTACCAACCAGACGATTGCGCTCGGCGGCACCAATAGCGGCAACAACAGCCTCGCCGCGCAGATCACCGACAATGGCGCGGGCGTGACGTCGCTGACCAAGGACGGTCTTGGCACCTGGATCCTCAACAACCCGAACAGCAACTACACTGGCATCACCACGATCAACGGCGGTGTGCTCGGCGTCGACAAGCTGAGCAACGGCGGGCTCGCCAGCAGCATCGGCGCGTCATCGGCCGCCGCGGCAAACCTCGTGATCGGTAACGGATCGACGCTGCGCTACACCGGCACCGGCGACACGACAAACCGGCTGTTCACGCTCTCGGCGGGCACCACCTTCCTCGAATCCTCGGGCACCGGGGCGATCGTCTTCACCGACACGGGCCTCGTGACGCTGGCGGGCGCCGACCAGGCGCGCACCATCGCGCTCGGTGGTACCAACACTGGCAACAACACGCTCGCCGGATCGATCGGCAATGCCGGCACCGGCGTCACCGTGCTGGCGAAGAACGATGCTGGCACCTGGGTTCTGACCGGCACCAATACTTATACCGGTCTTACCAATATCAATGCAGGTACGCTGATCCTCGGTAATGGCGGCACAGCGGGATCAATTGCGAGCGCGACGGTCAACAATCTCGGCGTCCTCGGTTTCAATCGGGCCGACACGCTGACCTATGGCGGCGTGATCGCGCAGAGTGGTTCGGTCCGGCAGCTCGGCGCGGGCATCACGATCCTGACCGGCGCGAACACCTACACGGGCGGTACCACGATCAGCGCTGGCACGCTTCAACTCGGCAATGGCGGCACGACGGGTAGCATCACCGGCAACGTCACCAATGACGGTGTCCTGGACTTCAACCGGTCGAATATTGCCACCTTTGATGGCGTAATTTCCGGCAGCGGTTCGGTGAAACAGAGCGGTGCAGGCACGACGATCCTGACCGGTAGCAACAGCTACACCGGCGGGACAGCGATCAATGCCGGGACGCTGCAGATCTCCAGCGACGCCAATCTCGGCGCCGCCGCAGGTCCGCTCAGCTTCAACAACGGCATTTTGCGGACGACCGCGAACATCACCAGCGCGCGCGCCGCGACCTTGGCCGGTGCGGGCACGATGCTGACCGATGCCGGAACCAGCTTCACCCTTGGCGGCGTGGTTTCCGGCGCGGGCGGTCTCACCAAATCGGGTACGGGCACGCTGATCCTGACCGGGACCAATGGTTATGCCGGCGGCACGACAATCTCGGGCGGAACGCTATCCCTAGGCAATGGCGGCACCACTGGTTCGATCCTGGGCAATGTGACGAACAACGGCTCTCTGGTCTTCGATCGCTCGGATAACAATGGTTTTGGTGGCTTCGTTTCAGGCACCGGATCGCTCACGCAACGGGGCAGCGGCATCGTCACGCTGACGGCGAACAACAGCTATACCGGCGCGACTAACGTCACGGCCGGCACCCTACTGATCAACGGCAACCAATCGGGCGCGACCGGCCTCACAAGTGTCGCGGCAGGTGCCGCGCTCGGCGGCAGCGGGATCATTGGCGGCAATGTCAACGTGGCCAATGGCGGCATTCTGGCACCGGGCAACAGTCCGGGCACATTGACGATCAACGGCGATTTGTCGCTGGCGAGCGGTTCGATTCTTAATTTCGAGTTCGGCCAAGCAGACGTCGCGGGTGGCCCGCTCAACGATCTCGTCAATGTCGGCGGCAATCTCGTGCTCGACGGCACAATCAACGTCAGTGAATCGGCGGGCGGGACCTTCGGCGGCGGCATCTACCGTATGTTCAACTACGGCGGCGCGCTGACCGATAATGGGCTCACGCTCGGCGTGCTGCCGGTCGGGAGCAGCGTCACCGTCCAGACATCGGTCGCCGGCCAGGTTAATCTGATCAATTCGCTCGGCCTTTCGCTTAGCTTCTGGGACGGCACTGCCGGGCCGAAGTTCAACAATGTGATCAACGGCGGCAATGGCACCTGGTACCTTGGCGGCGTCGACAACAATTGGACGAATGCCGACGGCAGCGTGAATGCCGCCTATGCCGACAATACGCTCGCGATCTTCGCCGGCACGGCCGGCACGGTGACCTTGGACAATACGGGCGGCGCAGTAACGGCGTCCGGACTGCAGTTCGCGAGCAACGGCTATCTGATCAACGGTGCCCCGCTGACGCTGAGCGGGCCGGAATCGATGATCCGCGTGGGCGACGGAACGGCCGCCGGTGCGGGCTTCACCGCGACGATCGCCACGGCTCTCACCGGCGCGACCAAGCTCGTCAAGACCGACCTCGGCACGCTGGTTCTGACCGGCGCGAACAGCTATTCGGGCGGTACTGCCATCAACGGCGGTACGCTGCGTATCGCGAGCGATGCCAATCTCGGCGCGGGCGCGGGTGGCCTCGATTTCAACGGCGGCACGCTCAACACGACAGCGAATATCACGACGAGCAGGGCGGTAACGCTGACCGGCGCGGGCTCCGTGCTCACCAATGCCGGCACGGTCCTGACGCTGGCCGGCTCCGTGGCAGGCGGCGGCAGGCTTACCAAGAGCGGAGCCGGAACGCTGCTGCTCACCGGCGACGCTATGCACAGCGGCGGGACGACCATCGCAGCGGGCGCGCTCCAGATCGGCGATGGCGGAACCACCGGTTCGATCGCGGGGGATATTGTCGTCAATGCCGGAACCGGCGTCTCCTTCAATCGCTCGGACAGTTCCAGCTATGGCGGATCGATCACCGGGGCCGGCGTGATTTTTGTCGATGAAGGGCAATTGACGCTCACCGGAAACAGCAGCGTCGGCGGCACTATCAACGTTCAACAGAATGCCACGCTCATCATCAACGCGGGGAATACGGTTTCGACGGGTGCGGTCGCAACTGTCGGTGGCGGTACGATCAGCGTTTCGGGGTCTGGATCGGCCTTCGCGGCGCAACGCCTCAACGCTCTCACTTCTACAGGGGCGACGACGGTCAACGTGACGAATGGCGGCACGATCCGGACGACGGCTGGACCGGTGTCACTTGCGCCTACCGGAGCTGCCGGACCAGCGACGCTCAATGTGTCGGGCACCGGTTCGCTCGTCGACATCGCCGGAGCGCTGACGGCGGCGAATGGCGCGCTCGCGGGCACGACCGCGACTGTTACGATCAGCGGCGGCGGGACGGTGCGATCGAGTGGTTTGAACGTGATCGGCAGCCTTAACGGTAACACGACTCCGTCCACCGTCACGATCACCGGCGCCGGATCCAACTGGACGAGCACCGGGGTGCTGCTCCAGCGCAACGGCCAGTTCTCGGTGCTCGCTGGCGGCGCCGCGCGTTTCGATTCGGCGCAGATCGGGACGATTGCCGCGCAGGGTGCGAGCGCGCTGGTTTCGGGCGCCGGATCGACCTTCACGACGACGGGCGAACTGGTGGTGGGGTCGACTGCCGGCAGCGGCGTCCTGACGATCGCCGATGGCGCGCGGGTGACCGCCGGCAGCCTCACGATTGCCGATGATGCCGTCGGGGTAACCGGCGTCGTCAATATCGGCGGTGTCGAGGGCGGCCCGGCCGCCGCCGCGGGCTTCCTCGATGGCGCGATTACTTTCGGTCCCGGCACCGGGCGGCTTAACTTCAACCATATCGAGACCGATTATCTCTTCGCCAACGCCATGTCGGGCGCGGGCGTGGTCAACCATGCCGCGGGCACGACACGCCTAACCGGCGACAGCTCGGGCTTTACCGGCACCACCTCGGTTGCGGGCGGCACGCTACTCGTCGACGGCATCCTTGGCGGTGCGGCGAGCCTCGTCAGCGTGGCGACAGGCGGTACGCTGGGCGGCACCGGCACCATCGGCGGCAATGTCGAGATCTTTGATGGCAATCTCAATCCGGGCGATGTCGGCGGGATTCCGGGCCGGCTGACCATCGCCGGCAATCTCAGCCTCGCACCCGCCGCAACGCTGAACGTCGATTTCGGCGAGGCAAATGTTGTGGGCGGCGCGCTCAACGATTTGATCGATGTGGGCGGTGATCTGACGCTCGACGGCACGCTCAATGTCGCGGTCCCTCCCGGCGGCAGCTTCGATCCGGGCGTCTATCGCATCATCAACTATGGCGGGACGCTGAGCGATAACGGGCTCACGGTCAATTCGGGCTACTTCGTGCAGACCTCGGTCGCGAACCAGGTCAATCTGGTGAACACCACCGGCCTCACCATGCGCTTCTGGGACGGCGTCAACGGGGCGAAGAATGACGGCGCGATCACCGGCGGCGACGGCCTGTGGCAGGCCAGCGGCGGCAACGACAATTGGACCGAGTTCGACGGATCGGCCAACGCGCCCTTCACCGACGATGCCTTTGCGGTCTTCTCGGGCGTTGGTGGTACGGTAACCGTCGATGGCTCGCTCGGCGCCGTCACGGCTTCGGGGATGCAGTTTGCGAGCGACGGCTATATTGTCGCGGGCGACGATATAACGCTCGTTGGCCCGGAGGCGATCATTCGCGTCGGCGATGGCACGGTCGGGGGTGCGGGCTATACTGCGACGATTGCGTCGAACCTGACCGGTGTCGGCGACGTCATCAAATCCGACCTCGGCACGCTGGTGCTGACCGGAACAAACAGCTTTGCCGGCGAAACCTATGTGAAGGCAGGCGAACTGCGGCTCGCGGACGGTGGTGCCCTCAGCAATACGGAGGGCAGGATCGGCCGTGAAAGCGGCGAGCAGGCCGTCGTCACGGTCATCGGCACCGACGGCAGCGGTAACGCCTCGACCTGGACCAACACGGCGGGGCTGCGGATCGGCGACAAGGGCGCCGGCACGCTGAACATCCTCGATGGCGGGGCGGTGAGCGTCGCGGATATCGCCTATATCGGTTACGACTTCGGCAGCCGGGGGACGGTCACCGTCTCGGGCGCCGACGGCAGCGGCAATGCCTCGACCTGGACCGGCGCCAATGACATCGTGATCGGCGAGTTCGGCACCGGCACGCTGAACATTACCGCCGGCGGTCAGGTCAGCAATCAGTCGGGCTGGATCGGATCCAACGCCGGCAGTCAGGGCATCGTGAACGTCTCGGGCATCGGCGCCAACGGCGTCGCCTCGGCCTGGACGAACAATGCCGATGTGCTCGTCGGTTATAACGGCAACGGGACGTTGAACATTGCGGACGGCGGCAAGGTCGTCAGCGTGGGCGGACAGATCGGTGTCGACAGCGACGGCATCGGTCGGGTTCTCGTCACTGGCGCGGGCTCGTCGTGGGAAAACAGCGGACGGATCAACGTCGGCCTTTTCGGCGCCGGAACGCTGCGTATCGAAAATGGCGCGACGGTCACCAGCAACGACGGGGTCGTCGGCGCGTCGGCGCGTGGCGACGCCGTCATATCGGGTGCGGGCACGTCATGGGTCAACACCGAGCAATTGAATATCGGCAGCTTTGGCACCGGCACCTTGCGCATCGAAAATGGCGCGAGCGTCATCAGCAATCAGGGCTATATCGGCGCGAATGATGCCGGCAGCGTCGTCGTGACCGGCGCGGGTTCGAACTGGCTGGTAACCGACTTCGGCATGACCGTCGGCAATGACGGCGACGGCTCTCTGACGATCGAAGATGGCGGCCGTGTCCGGGCTGAGGGCGGCGTCTCGCTCGGCGTCGCGGACGGCGTCACATCGACGGTGACCTTGCTCGGCACGCCCGGCAATCGTGGCGCTCTTGAAACCGGCGAGATCGGCGCTGGTCTCGGGACCGTCAATTTCTCGCTCGACGGCGGCGTGCTGCGCGCGACTGCCGGCAACGACAGCTTCTTTGCCGACTTCGATACGCACGACATCACACTTGGCGTGAACGGCGGCGTGATCGACACCGACGTCCATGATATCGGCATCTCGCCGCGCTTCGTCGGGGCGGGCGGACTGACCAAGGACGGCGCGGGTACGCTGACGCTGAGCGGTGCGAGCAGCTATGCCGGTGCGACGCTGGTGAACGCGGGGACCTTGCTGGTCAACGGCGACCAGTCGGCGGCGACAGGTCTGATGACGGTCTTCTCCGGCGCGGCGCTCGGCGGTAACGGGACCATCGGCGGCAATGTCGACCTGCTCGACGGCGGCATTCTGGCGCCGGGCACCAGCGCCGGCACGCTGACGATTAACGGCAATCTGTCGCTCGCCGGCGGTTCAATCCTGAATTACGAGTTCGGGCAGGCCGATGTCGCCGGCGGCGCGCTCAACGACCTCGTCAATGTCGGCGGCGACCTCACGCTCGACGGAACGATCAATGTGACGGTTCCGACGGGCGGCAGCTTCGGTCCCGGTATCTACCGCGTGCTCAACTATGGCGGGGCGCTGGTCGACAACGGGTTGACGCTGGGCGCGATACCCGGCGGCACTGCCGGCGTTTCGGTCCAGACGGCGATCGCGGGACAGGTGAACCTCGTGAATGCGCAGGGCCTTGCGCTCAGCTTCTGGGACGGCGCGGTCGGCCCCAAAAACAACAGCGCAGTCAACGGCGGCGACGGCGTGTGGCAGGTCGCCGGCGGGTCGAACAACTGGACCGACGCGAACGGCACCGTCAACGCCGATTATGTGCAGGACAGCTTCGCGATCTTCTCGGCGGCGCCGGGGACGGTGACGGTCGACAACAGCGGTGGCAACGTCCTGGCATCGGGCATGCAATTCGCCAGCAACGGCTATGTTATCGCTGGTGACAGGCTGACGCTGACTGGCGCCAGCGCGATCGTCCAGGTCGGCGACAGCAGCGCCGCGGGCGCGGGCTATATCGCTACGATCGGGGCCGAGCTCGCCGGTTCGGCGCGCCTCGTCAAGACCGATCTCGGCACGCTCGTGTTGACAAATACCAACAGCTATACCGGCGGCACAGCCATCAACGGCGGCACGCTTCGCATCTCCGGCGACGCCAATCTCGGCGCGGTTACGAGCGGACTCGGCTTGAACGGCGGCACGCTCCACACGACGGCGAGCTTCGCCTCGGCACGTCAGTTCGATCTGACCGGCGCTGGCAGCTTCCTCACCGACGCGGGCACGACGCTGACCCTGACTGGATCGCTCGGCGGCGTCGGCGGCTTGACCAAGACCGGAGCAGGGACGCTTGTCCTCGGCGGCACAGGAAGCCATCGCGGCGGCACGACGGTCGGGGCGGGGACGCTCTTCGTCAACGGCGACTATGCGGGCGTGACGGGGAGGACGAGTGTCGCATCTGGCGCGACGCTGGGCGGCACCGGTACGATCGGCGGCGACATGACCCTTGCCGATGGTGCGACGCTCGCGCCGGGCGCGGGCGGCGTGGGGACGCTGACGATCGGCGGCAATCTCTCACTCGCCTCCGGCACCCGGCTCGCGTTCGAGCTGGGTGAAGCCGGGGTCGCGGGCGGCGCGCTCAATGATCTGGTCAACGTCGGCGGCAATTTGACCCTCGACGGCACCATCGACGTTGCCGCTCCCGCGGGTGGGGCCTTCGACGTCGGCGTATACCGATTGTTCAATTATGGCGGCGCGCTGACCGACAACGGTCTTTCGCTTGGCACGCTCCCGGCGGGCGCCAATGTCGGTATCCAGACCTCGATCGCGGGTCAGGTCAACCTCGTCAATTCAGCGGGCCTGACGCTCAATTTCTGGGACGGCGCGGCTGGACCTAAGAACAACAGCATAATCAACGGCGGTAACGGCATCTGGCAGGCGAGCAGAGGCAACGACCATTGGACAAACGCCTCAGGTGCGGTGAACGCCGCCTATTCGGACGGCGCCTTTGCGGTGTTCGGCGGCACGGCGGGGACTGTGACGGTCGATAATGCGTTGGGCGCGGTGTTGGTCGCGGGGATGCAGTTCGCGGCGGATGGCTATGTCATCGCGGGCGGCGGCATCACGCTCGACGCGCCGCAAACGGTGATCCGGGTCGGCGATGGCAGCTCCGGCGCCGCCGGTTTCAAGGCGACGATCAATTCGGTGCTGGCCGGGGCGGCCGAGCTGGTGAAGACCGATGCGGGAACGCTCGTGCTGGGCGGGGCCAACAGCTATACCGGCGGCACGCGGATCAGCGGCGGCACGGTCCAGATCGCCAGCGATGCCAATCTTGGCGCCGCGGCGGGCAAGGTGACACTCGACGGCGGTACGCTGGCGACCAGCGCCGATTTGGTGAGCAACCGCGAGATTGCGGTCGCCGGCCCCGGAACGATCGCGACCGCGGCCAACACGACCTTCACCTATGGCGGTCTGTTCACGGGACCGGGGACGCTCACCAAGGCCGGATCGGGCACGCTGCGCGTTACCGGCAACAGTGACGGCTTTGGCGGTTCGACGACGGTGGCCGCGGGAACGCTGGCGGTGCAAGGCCGTCTCGGCGGCGCTGTGACGGTGGCTTCGGGCGCACGGCTCGAGGGCGGCGGCCAGATCGGCAGCCTCGTCAACGCGGGCGTCGTCGCGCCGGGCAACAGCATCGGGACGCTGACCATCGCGGGCGACTATGAAGGCCGCGGCGGGGTGCTCGAGATCGAAGCCGAGCTTGGCGGCGATACGTCGGTATCCGACCGGCTCGTTGTCGGTGGCGCGACCGCGGGCAGCACGACGGTCCGCGTGACCAACCGCGGCGGGCTGGGCGCGCCGACGGTGGAAGGCATCAAGATCGTCGATGTCGCGGGTGCGTCAAACGGCAGCTTCGCGCTCGACGGCGATTATCTGTTCGAGGGCCAGCAGGCTGTGGTGGTCGGTGCCTATGGCTATCGCCTGTACAAGAATGGCGTCGCCACGCCGCAGGACGGCGACTGGTATCTGCGTTCGGCATTGCTCAGCCCGATCGATCCCGAGGTGCCGCTCTATCAGCCGGGGGTTCCGGTCTATGAAGCCTATGTCGGCGCCTTGCAGGCGCTGAACGGCCTGCCGACGCTGCAGCAACGCGTCGGCAACCGCTCATGGGCAGGAACGTCGGGTGCCGACGGCACGGGCATCTGGGGCCGCTTCGAATCGCAGCGGCTGCGCCCTGAAGCCGCCTTCTCGACCAGCGGCGCCGATCGCAAGGCCGATGGCTGGCAGGCGCAGATGGGCGCCGACGCGATGCTCGCCCAGCGCAGCGATGGCGCGACGCTCGTTGGCGGGATCAATGCCCATTATGGCACCGCCGATACTGCGGTCGCCTCGATCTTCGGCAACGGGTCGATCGATACCAAAGGCTATGGCGTTGGGGCATCGCTGACCTGGTACGGGCCGCAGGGCTTTTACGTCGACGGTCAGGCGAAGCTCAGCTGGTTCGACAGCGACCTGGAATCGAATATTCTCGGCGCGCTGGTCGAGGGCAATAAGGGCAAGGGCCGCGCCTTCAGTGTCGAACTCGGCAAGCGCTCGTCCATCGGTAGCAATCTGACCGTCACGCCGCAGATTCAGATGACCTACGCCCATGTCGGGTTCGACCGTTTCATCGATCCGGTCGAAGCCGTCGTGTCGCCGGACCGGGGCGACAGCCTGAAGACGCGCTGGGGCTTGTCACTCGACCACCAGCAGAGCTGGGGCGCAACGGGAGAGGGAAGGCGGACGCATGTCTATGCCACGATCAACCTCGCCTATGAATGGCTGGACGGCGCCCGCGTCGATGTGTCGGATACCCCGATCGAGAACCGCGGCCAGCGTCTGACGGGCGAGCTGGGCTTCGGTGGCAGCTATAGCTGGGGCGGCGGCCGGTTCACCCTCTACACCGAGGTTACGGGCGACACTGGGCTTGCCGACTTTGGCGCGGGCTACAGCCTCAAGGGGACCGCAGGGCTCCGCATGCGGTTCTAGGATGCGGTAGTGGGGTTAATGAGAGAGCGGAGCTCCAGATCTTTCGGAGCGTCCGCTCTTCACCTTTTAAGGGCCAGAAGCGGACCGTCTCCAAACGGCCAATCGGCCTGATCCATGCGTTTCCTTTTTTGGCCATTTTGGCTGCAGGAGAACGATCATGGGTAGGTCAGAATTCGACTATTTACCTCCGCGACCGGCGTGGAATGCCGGTCGAAAGGTTGGTGCAAAGCGGCCGTTAAAGCCGCGGCAGATATGGGCGATTCGTTTTCATCTGGATCGCGAGCATCGGCTTCGAGACAGGGCGCTTTTCGATCTTGCGATCGACAGCAAACTGAGAGGCTGCGATCTAGTGAAGATAAAGATCGGCGACCTTGTCGCAGGTGGTGAGTTGAGAACGCGGGCGATGGTGATCCAGCAGAAGACCGGTCGACCAGTTCAATTCGAAATCATGTCGGATGCTCGCGGGAGCCTCTTGGCATGGCTTGAGCGACGCGGTGGATCGATCGAGGATTTTGCGTTCCCCAGCCGGGTCGACCACTCCGCTCATATGAGCACGCGCCAATATGCACGTCTCGTCGACGAATGGGTCACCGCGGTTGGCCTCCGAAGTGAAGATTACGGGACGCATTCGTTGCGGAGGACAAAGGCGTCGATCATTTACAAGGCAACCGGCAACCTACGCGCTGTCCAAATTCTGCTCGGTCACACCAAGATTGAAAATACCGTGCGATACCTCGGCGTCGACGTTGAAGACGCGTTGACACTGGCGGAAGGCGTCGAAGTCTAACGATCAAATCTCGATATCCTAGAGAGCGAGCGCTCTGGCGCGTCTTAGAACGTCCGCTCTCTCTATTTGATCTCCAAAAGCTGACAGTCTCCAACCGGCCAGTTCTGCCATGCCTCGTAGACATGACACCCGCAATCGGATGGGTCGGAATTGGAAGCGCTCGGTTTCCGATATACGTCATTCCCGCGAACCCGAGACTGCCGGTTGTACAATGACAACCAACGCTGCCCCGGGGTTCACGGGAACACCGATGTTATAATTCGCTGGAAATAGCTATTTGAGCCTTCTTGCAACCGGCGAGTTAGCTGCTTCGCGTCTCAACTCCCCCGTTCGAGAGCCCGCCGATCAGCCCTCAAAGGCGGACGTTCTATTAATTAAAGAGGACCGAAATGGCCGGTTAAATTCGCATGAAAGCTATCGTTTGTACATCCGTTTATCGTCAGTCGTCGATGCCTGAGCTCCGCGGCGATATTAGTCGATTGCGTCCTGATAGCCGCCTTTCATTTGCTACATCAGTTTTTGTGCTTCCGTCGGGAATGCCGCGCTTTCATTGTTTGTAGCCGCCTTCACCAACGAAGTACACATGCCTCCCAGCCATTGCGATCATAGAAATTGGCGCCATTTTGAATGTATTATCGTCAATTTCTTTGCGATTTTTGCAGGCAGCAAGTGAAAATGGTATAAAATGCGTCAAAAGAGAGGTTAATTTTTAAATTACTTTTGCTCCTCAGAAAGCTCAATGCGCTTTTTTGTCAAAATGTCAGTTGCATGATCGCGGAACTATGTCATTCTAAGATGTCCGAGGGTAGGGAATCTTGGCTGATTCCACTGGCTTACTGCCGAGTTATCCTTGGCAGGATTGTCACTGTGCGTATGTGATTGAGAGCGCGCTATGCTTCCAATGTTGTCGTGGTGTTTCTTTGTTATCATGATTTCGTGGATCGGGGGATCGGATGAGGATCAAGTCGGCTGCCATATTGTCTGGTGTTATTCTCTGCTTCTTGCCGGGAGCTGCAGAAAATCCCCAGATCTATTATCGCTCCGGTGTCGCTGCGAACGCAGCCTTGGCGAGTTTTGACAGCAAAAATCCAGACTGTCAGCTCTGGACCAATTGGCAAAAGATGTGCTCGCGGACAGGCCCCAATGGCGAGACTCACTGCGTTTCTTCATCAGCGCCTGTCCGCCCTTCGGCTCCATTCTGCGTTGCCAGAACGGATCAGCCGTACGACGACAGTGATACAAGCGCCTCACAAGCTGAACGATTGTCGCATAGTCGCTACTGCAAGCGCACGACAACGGGACACAGCTCCAACGGTGAAAACTGCAGCCGAGACCTTTCAAGGCCATTCAGTGGACTAGTGCTCAAAGAGCGAAGCCACCCGTGGTGTGCAAAATGGACGCCAGTATTATCAAGACAAAAATTTGGCGCTAAGTCATCTCGATATGGCTTCTACTGCGCCGACCGAAGGGTGCCCGATTGGTGCGCTTGGCCGGAGGGATTAGGCTATGGTCGTCAGGTAGGCCAATCGTCCGCCGGCGAGGAAATAATCCCGGTTCTCTTCAATCCGGAATCCCGGGCCATCAATGGAATTTACTGCCGCAGGAGAGCCCCCAATGCCCGATAACAAGAGCCTCGCACCCCCTGATGGAAGTTCAGGCACGGGAGGCGGCTCGGGTGTCATGATTGGCGACGGCATTATGCTGACGGCAGGTCACGTGATGTACGAATTCAACGAGAATAATACAAATCGTCAAATTCGTCATTTGAGCGGGGCTTCATCTTTTTACGATCCTCGTAACTATTATAGTCAGTATGCATCTCGAGTGGCTGCCTTAAGTAACCCTCTTCCAACTCCAAATCCATCTATACCTTCTAGCTTTAGTGGGCAATTCATTGAAATTCATCTTAGAACTAGTGATATGGTATTTGTAGATTATGGCGGAAATGTAGGAAAAAATGACGCAGGCATGGCAGTATACCTCGATTCATCTGACATTGCCTCGGCCGATTTTGGATTAACTTCTGGCACCAAATTTAAACGTTGGGGCATGACTACTGGAACTAAAGAAGTTAGTTCCGGGTACCTTGCGGTAGATAGCGTGGGATTGTTGATTACTGATACCGGTGCAATCACTCTGCCAGGGGACAGTGGAGGAGGCAACTGGATCGATTTCGAAGGAAAAGAATTTATAGTTGGAAATAACGTTAGCTCAAATCAGACAACTGAGAGCCATTCTAGTTATATATCTTCTGCCGAATTTTATACTTTGAATGACATGCTTGCGTATAGGCAGGCGACTGGTGATGTCAGCGGATCGGAGCCAACCAACCTCATTGTTGGTCGAGCAACTGCGGATACTGGATCAGGCGCGGCAAAAGGAACATATCGTCCAGATATTGTGCTCGGGCGCGGAGGCAATGACGAACTTTCTGATGGGGACATGTCATTTTGGTGGGCATCCGATCGGCTTTTTGGCGGCGACGGCGACGACGGTTTGACCGCAGGAAACGGCGATGACCTTCTACACGGCGGCGATTTTCGTGACTACACCGGAAGTGGACGGACTAGTCTAGAGAATGATGGGGACGATACCGTCCAATATGAGACGGCTGGGTCTCGAAATCTTCACGGAGTCGGCTTAACCGTTCTTATCGGCCCGGCTAGCTCTGTGGGCGCACCGGCGTGGACGTTTGGAACGATTGATGCCGGCGACAAAAGCGCTGCTATCTTTGTCCTCGATCAGATTAGCCCAAGCGCAGAGATATCATTCGGGAACGATACGTTGATCTCGATCGAGCATATCAAACTGACTGACGTGGATGACGTAGTCCGCCTTGATGTAATCGAGGGTGCTCAGTTCGCTGGCTCAGATGGAAAAGGCGGCGTCGCCGAGATTAAAATGGAAGGCAACGCGACAGGGTTCGGGAAAGGCGATCTCATAGATGCCTCTCTCAACTCTACGAACCTTTCGATCGACCTTGCTGCGACGTCGAGCAATGTTAAGGCTCGAGATGATAGCTCTGGAGATAAGTCACTCACTATTCTTGGCGCAGAACGAGTTTGGGGCGGATCTGGCGACGACATCATAAAAGGAAATGAAAAGGATAACGAGATCAAGGGCGGCGGCGGGACAGACACGGTAAATTATGGCGACGGAACTGTACCCATAACTATTTCTTACTCGAGCTTCGGTGATGATGCCTTGATCTCTGTTGCAGATGGTCTTGGAGGAACTGACCAACTGTCAGAAATCGAAAAGATCATCGGCAGTAGCGGAAACGATATCTTTTCCTTCGAGGGCTTGATTCCGACAAACTCCAATTTGACAATCGATGGCGGTGGTGGATTGCATGACAAAATTTCCTTAGAGGAGGCAGTTAATGCTGGCGGAATGAAGCTCGTCATTACAGATAAGGGATCTGGAGACGGGTATATTATGAATAGAAATGGCGCGGACGGCGTCATATATGTGAAGAATTTCCATACCGATATTGTGGGGTCAGATTATTCCGACATCATAAGCGACGAAAGTTCGGGCGATCATACCATCGATGCTGGCGACGGCGACGATAATATTACGGTAGGTGGCTCAGGGGCGACGGTCGACGGCGGCGCGGGCAACGATGTGATCCTTCTGAAATCCGCCTCCGCAACGATCAAGTTCGGTGGTGGAGGTGGACATGATGTCGTCAATTTTGATGACGTCGACGGGGCATATGATCTCGCACTCCAAGGGCTTAACCCTGACGATGTTGAGCTTATCGCTGGCGGGCGGAATGTGTATGCCAATTTCTCTGGAGGAGAGGACGGTAACGGGTTCCACGTCCAATTTATCGCGGTTCGGATCATATCGACTGGCGACACGATTACCTTCCTGGAAAACGGGAAAAATATCGGACCGAATGGAAACGGTTCTTCAATATCGTACGGCGTTGATTCACGAAAGCTCGATTCCATATCGTTCGCCGACGGCACCGTTTGGACGCGGGAAGGCGACGATGTGTATTTCTCACTTGGATCTTGGGTCACGCAAGATTTCTGGGGTTATAAGCACGAATATCCTGGCGTTGATAGGCCGCTCTACCACACGCCCGATAGCTACGTAGACTATGTCAATACTACCTATCTGCAAGCAGATCCGATCGGCGCCCCACCGCCGCCGCCGGATCAAAACCATCCCGGCACATCAGGTGACGACGACCTCAAGCCGGGGCGTGGAAATGATACGGTCGAAGGGAGTGCCGGTAACGACCGCGTTCGTGAAAGCCGGGGGGATGATACATACAAGTGGAATGTCGGCGACGGCGACGACATCATTTGGGGGGCGGGTGCGCTCGACGGTTTCAACACCCTGGAACTGGGCGCCGGGATTCTGCCGACCGATCTGCAGTTCGCAGTCAGTGATTACGGAGCAGGTTTGACCATCACATTTGCTGGCAAAACCGGTTCGGTAACGCTCAGCGGCGCATTGGTCGGAGATGGCTTCGGCGTGGACCAAATCCGCTTTGCCGATAACACCATCTTGTCTCGTGCAGATCTTATCGCCGCGGCCAGTTCGGAGATTGCCGCGGCCCAGACATTTGAGAATGGAACGTCGTCGTCGGATTTCATTTATGCGCCCGCCGGCAATTTTGTCATCGATGCCGGTGAAGGTGATGACTTTATCAGCGTTGAGGGTGCTGGAGCAGGCACGTTCCTTTTTTCCTCTGCTGATGGCCACGATCAGATCAGTGACTACGGTTTCGGCTACAGTCGAAACGACACTCTTGTGCTTACTGATGCGAACGCCGCCGATATCACGCTCAGCCGGTCCGGCGATTCGCTGTTGCTGACCATCAACTCGACCGGTGCGACGGTGGATATCACATCGCAGTTCACGGACGATGACGGCGATATCCACGGCATCAACACGCTGAAATTTGCCGACAACACCACTTGGACGCGGCTTCAAATCCGTGATGCTGCCCTTGGCACGGAAAGCGGAACGTCGCCGATAGCCGAGGCAGCGACTGCCGCGGTCGTGGAAGACGGTGCGATCATTCGCGGAACTCTTGTGGCGAGCGATGCAGATGACGGCGATGTCCTGACTTTCTCGCTCGATAACCAGATCGCCGGCTTGGCCCTCGCGGCAAACGGGAACTGGAGCTTCGACGCGACCAATGCCGCCTATCAGCATCTTTCTCAGGGTGAGGAATTAATCCTCACGGTCAATTACCATGTGACAGATGCAGCCGGCTTGACATCCGCGTCCACCTTGACGCTGACGTTGACCGGCACGAGCACCATGCCGCTAGTCGAGCAGGAATTGATCAACCAGAGATTGGCGGACAATGCCGCGTTTGCCTACGATGTGACCGGCAGCTTTTCCGATCCCGAGGGCGATCCACTCGTTTTTACCGCGCAGCTCGCTAACGGTTCTGAGCTGCCTACTTGGCTGACCTTCGAAGACGGACAGTTCGAGGGCACGGCGCCGATCGGCACCTCGGGCGTCTTGAACGTGGTGGTTACTGCGGCGAACGGCGTATTGGAAACCTCTTCCGCGTTTCGCCTGCACTTCGGACCAGACAACGAGGCTCCTGCCGTCTCAGCGCCGCTTCCTGACATTATGGGTGGGGTCGATGATTCTCTCGATATTTCCGTTAGTTCCTTCATTGATCCGGACGGCGATCTCGTCGCGGTTTCCGCAGCGCTTGCCGACGATTCCCCGCTTCCGACTTGGCTTTCGCTCGAGAACGGACGGCTGATAGGAACGCCGCCTGTCACCGCATTTGGCAACACGTACGCTATAAAAATCACCGCGACGGACGGAGAAGATGAGGGTGGTGCTCAATTTTCCATAACGATCGGGCGTCGGATAGTTACTGGAACGTCCGGAGATGATGAATTCGAGTTGAGCACCTTGTTTGATGTGACCGGTGGGCAAGGGCGGGATCGGTATGGCGTCGTCGGTAATGGGGAGGGTGTCTTCTACTATTCGAGAGGAGATGGGTGGGACGGACTGTATTCATTGGATGAGGGCGTTCGCGCGGATAAGCTTATTTTCACGGACATCAGTTCCGATGAATTGTCTCTTTACCGCTATGAGGACAGCGCCATATTCTTCGTCGACGATAGCAATGATTTTTGGGGTGGGAACCAATTCTCCGGTGACAATCCTGGTGGAGTTAATCAAGGATTTGAGCATGTCCAATTTTCCGATTCGGTTACATGGGATCGGGACGAAATCAGGAACCGGGCGAACGCGCCTGAAATCATCCTCGATATTTCCGATCCAAGCGAGACGGGGTCGTCCGTATCCGAAGCGTTTGTGATGGAAAGCGGTCTCGGCGCAGGGACGATTGATGATTTCGAGGTGGCCGGAGCCAACCACGATTATCTCCAGTTCGATCGTTCTCAGTTCGACTCTTGGGCGCATCTCCTTGGTGCCACGACCCAGCAAGGTAGCGACCTCCTGATCGATCTTGGCGGAGGCGACAGCGTCACTTTGACCGACGTTTCGATCTCTGCGTTCACGAGCTTGAATGTCCGATTTTTCGGCTCGGCTTCGGTGTGACGGTCTGATCCGCAACCTTCACTAGGGCATCGGGCTCTGCGACGGGCTGATTCCGTCCAGAGCCCGCCTTCCTCCGCCACAAGCCGGCGCTACCGAGGGCATCATCGTTCGACATCTACTCATCGGATGGGAATTAGGCGCCGGAATCGGCCATCTGCATCGGATGGTTCCCATTGTGAGCGCCTATTTGGACCGCGGTTGGAAAGTGACCGTAGCTGCGCGCCACTTGCCCCGGGCGAAGGAGGTTCTTGCTGCTCTCCAGAAGATTGGGAAGAAACGGCTTGCTGTCGTTCAGGCCCCCATATTCCTCCACCGAGCCAAGGTCTTTGAAAAACAGCCCGTTTCCCTTGCGGATGTCTTTGCGCAGATTGGCTTTGCGGACGGACAAATATGGCGACCTGTGATCCGCGCCTGGCGTAGACTTCTGGATGAGGCCGTCCCTGACGTCGTCCTTTCTGATTTTGCGCCGAGTTTGAATGTCGTGGCCACCGGTCATTGCCGATTGTTCGTGATTGGAAACGGCTGGACCGTTCCTCCTGAGGGTGTCCTGCCCACTTTTGAGAACATCCTGAATGATGCCTCTACGTCGGAGGTCAGTGATCATATCGTCGAAGCACTGGAAATCGCCTCCGACGGGCGCTCGAGGCTGTCGACATTTTCCGATCTGTTGCGCGGTGACGCAAACTTCGTTTGCACGCTTCCGCAACTCGATCCTTATCGTCTCCAAAGGGCAGGCGAACATTACTGGCCCGTAGAAATTTCGAAGCCGGGTCCTGTTCCTGTGGGTACGAGAGACTTGATCGCGGTATATTTGCCCGAAGAACATCCAGCACTGTCGCTCGTCCAAACAGTCGCCGAACAGCTACCTTGGAAATTTCGTGCCTACGTGGGAGACACAAACCGGGTGTCCACGGAGCGCCTGTTGTTTGCATCCGAACCGCTAAACCTTTCCGAGCTTCTACCTTCGGCGCGCCTTGCCGTTCATCATGGCGGGCTCGGCATGGCGAACTGGTGCCTCATCAATCGCGTGCCGCAGCTAATATTCCCCACCGACATGGAGAAGCTGTTGGTTGGACGCGGGATCGAGAACGCGAACGCTGGGCTGATCACCGACAGGCGGATCGCTGCGGATGATCTCTTCGCGATGATCAAGTCGCTCTCCGGCGCCCCAATTCCTCAACCGGACATATCGGCGATGCAGACGGTGACGGATACAGAAACATTGACCCATCTGCTCCAAAAAAGCTGTGATCCCCGTTCTATGAAGCCGCCGGAACGCAAGCCTAGCGGCTGAAAATGAGACTCGCAAAATGGAACTTAAACCCTGTCTGGTCGGCGTAAACGCCGACCGGCTGGCGAACCGCAAGGCCCCAGAATGACCGATTCCGATATTCCTCGTCACAATACTGAGCCAATGGCGAATATCGGTCACGAGGTCGATGACAGCGGCTTGGTGGCCTTTGCGGCCTTGCTCGCCATGCAACGGATTGCGGTCGAGCCGGCCCAGCTCCGGCATAGTCTGGGCCACCATGAGGCGATCACGGCAGGCGATCTCCTTCGTCTGGCAAAAAGACAGGAGGACGTTCGCGCTAAAGCGATCCATTCGACTTTCGACAAGCTGGCACGGCAACCGTTGCCCGCCCTCGCAAATGGCCCAGCCGGCTGGTTCATCATTGGCCGAGTGCTTGGTGACGAAGCCTTGGTGCAGTTGGCCAGCGCCCCGCCGGGCCAGATCAGCAAACTCAAGAGGTCCCAGCTTGATGAAATCTGGTCAGGCGAGGTTGTGCTGATCACCACTCGCGAGAGCGTTTCTACTGCCACCAGCCGGTTCGACGTTAGCTGGTTTATCCCCCAATTAGTCAAATACCGCCGCTTGATTGGCGAGGTCCTCCTCATCACGCTCGCGATTAACCTCCTCGGGCTTGCTGCGCCCCTATTCTTCCAAAATGTCGTTGACAAGGTGCTGGTTCACAACACTCTGGATACCTTGCGGATCCTCGTGATCGGTTTCCTCGCCGTCTCGATTTGGGAGACGATGTTCGGCTGGCTGCGCACGAGGCTATACTCTGAAACGAGTCAGAAGATCGATGTCGAGCTAGGCGCCAAGCTGTTTCGCCACCTGCTCGGGCTCCCGATGGGCTATTTTGAGGCGCGGCGCGTCGGCGACATCGCTATGCGAGTCCGCCAGCTAGAGACAATCCGCGAATTTTTGACGAATGCCTCCCTGACTATATTGGTCGATCCGCTCTTCACCGTGATCTTCCTCGCTGTGATGTGGATGTATTCAGTAAAGCTTTTCCTGATCTCGATCCTAATGATCCCGGCGTATTTGGCCGTTGCGATTTTCATCACCCGCCCGTTGCGAGCGCGGATCGAGGAGAAGTTCGAGCGCAGCGCCGCCAACAACGCGATGCTCGTCGAGGGCATCGGCGGAATGCAGACGATCAAGGCCGCAGCGGTCGAGCCGCAGTGGCAGCAGCGATGGGAGCGCCAACTTGCCGGTTATTCGATGGCCAGTCAGAAGGTCATTAATCTCGGCAACACTGGATCGCAGCTTATCCAGCTGATTTCGAAACTGAACATGGGGGCGATACTCTACTTCGGTGCTGAAGCCGTGATTGAAGGATCGCTCACCGTTGGAGGCCTCGTTGCCTTTAATATGTTCGCGCAGCGTGTGTCGGGCCCGGTCATTCGCATGGCCAAGCTCTGGCAAGACTTCCAGCAGGTCCGCATCGCCATCGAGCGCTTGGGTGACGTACTCAACCAGCCGATCGAACCTGGCTCTGGCAGTCGCACTGCTTTGCCCGCTATCAAGGGACACATAACCTTCTCAGGTGTTAAATTCCGCTATGGTCTGGAGGGCACCTGGACCGTTGAAGATATCGATCTCGATATTCCGCCGGGTAGAACGCTCGGTATTGTCGGATCGTCGGGTTCGGGGAAATCGACCCTCACTAAGCTGTTGCAGCGCCTTTATGTGCCGGCAACGGGGCGCATCCTGATCGACGGGGTGGATATAGCTCAAATCGATCCAGCTTGGCTGCGCCGGCAGATCGGGGTGGTCTTGCAGGAAAACCTTCTGTTCAACCGTTCGATCCGTGAGAACATTGCTCTGGCAAATCCTGCCATGCCGCTCGATACCGTGATTGCCGCCGCCCGCTTGGCCGGCGCACATGACTTTGTGGTGGGCCTGCCGCAAGGTTACGACACATTGATCGAGGAACGTGGCACCAATCTCTCGGGGGGCCAACGCCAACGGCTGGCAATCGCGCGTGCGCTAATCACCAACCCACGGATATTGATACTGGACGAGGCAACGTCCGCGCTCGATGCCGAAAGCGAGGAGATCATCCAGAAGAACCTGAAAGCTATGGCCGCAGGGCGCACGGTCCTTATCATCGCCCACCGTCTCTCGGCCATTCGCCAATGCGATACGATCATCGCGTTGGAGGCAGGTCACATCGTTGAGCGTGGCAGCCACGCGGAACTTCTACGTGCAAACGGGCGCTATGCCGACCTTCATCGTCGCCAAAGCGGGACTGCGGGAGCGACGGCATGAGCTTGGCCCATCATTGGGGTGTCATTCGTAAGGCCTTGCGAGACGACCGGGAGCGCCAGCGCACTGTGCTGCGCACGACTGAGCACGACTTTCTTCCCGCTGCGCTCGAAGTGATCGAACGCCCGGTGTCGCCGACCGCACGGGTTACCGCCTGGACAATGCTCGGCCTGCTCACGGTCGCACTGCTCTGGCTGTTCCTAGGACGCGTCGACGTTGTAGTATCGGCGACGGGCAAGCTGGTCCCTGCCGATGATGTCCAACTGATCCAGCCCGGCTCCGGTGGGATTGTCCACACGATTTTGGTCCGCAACGGTCAGCGGGTCCGCGCAGGTCAGCCGCTGGTCGAACTCGATCCCACCGTCTCCGACGCCGACACGGCGCAAGCGAGCAAGGCGCTTGAGACTGCGATGCTCGACGCCGCGCGGCTGCGCGCCATACTTTCCGCGCTCGACGGCCATGGTCTGGGCTTCACTCCGCCTGCCGGAACCACGGCCGACGTCGCCGCCACCCAGATCGCGCTTGCCCGCGCCCAGCTAGCCGAGATCCGGGCGGGTAGCCAGACGCGAGCCGCAGACACCGAATCCGCCCGCGCTGCCCGGGCCGAGGCAGAAATTCAGGCGGCCAAGCTCAACGAGACCCTGCCCCTGCTCGATGAGCAGATTGCCGCCAACGAAACGCTGCTCGAAAAGGGCTATGTCTCGAAGCTCCGCGTCATCGAGATGCGCCGCCAGCGCCTCGTCGCCGGGCGGGATCGCGACGCAGCGCTCGCCACTGCGCGCAAGGCCGAGGCACAAATAGCGGTGGCCGGCGGTAATTCCAGCCGGTCCACCGCCGAAGCTCGCGCACGCGTGCTCGCCGATCTCGCTAAAGCCGAGAGCGACGCGAGGCTGCGCGCGGAAGAGCTGACCAAGGCGACCAAGCGCGGCAGCCTCCAGCGCCTCGTCAGCCCCGTCGACGGCACGGTCACGCAACTTGCCGTCCATACCGTCGGCGGCGTGGTTGAGGCGGCCAAGCCGATCATGGTTATCGTGCCAGCGCGTGGGAAGCTGGTCGCGGAAGTGGCGATCGCAAATAAGGATGTCGGCTTCGTCGGCGCCGGCCAGCCAGTCGCGCTCAAGATCGAGGCCTTTCCATTTACGCGTTACGGCACTGTACCGAGCAGGCTTGAGCATATCAGCTCGGATGCGGTGCAGGACGAGAAGCGCGGCCTCATCTACACCGCGCGGGTGACGCTTGACCGGGCGACGATCCGGCGGGATGGTACAACGATCCCGCTTACGCCCGGCATGGCGGTCACCGCCGACGTCCGCACCGGCCGCCGGTCGCTAGCCTCCTATTTGCTGAGCCCGATCGACAAGATGCGCACGACGGCGGCGCGGGAGCGCTAACGCCTTCTTTCTCTCGGGAGCGGGACGCCGCGTATATGCCGCGTATGGGCGCACCCACCATGGTCGGGCAGCGCGAGGATAAGTCACTTCTCGCTCTGCTGAGGCGCCGCAACCTTCACCAGGCATCTTACGGTTCGTTTCGTCTTGTTCGCCGCCTTCTCGCAATTGGCAATCGTCTCGCGGTTCTGATGTCGCATCTCGGCGGCATCGGAAATCGCCCGCCACGCCTCGGGGCTCCCAACGCGTAGCAGGCGTACCCCAGCTTCCCATATTGACGGTTCACCGAGCACGCGCGCCGCGACCTTCTCCGGCATATGCCAGCTCTCCGGAAGGGCACGGGTGATCGGACCGGGTACGATCGCCCACAGCAGGCAACCCGCCAGAACGCCTCCGCCGCCGGCCAACTTTAGCCACTCCCGCTGCTCATGCGCGGACTTCGCCGATGCCACTATTCGCCCAAGTTCTCGCACCGCATGATCATACCGATTCTCCGCCGCGCCGATCTGCTCCCGGTCGGACTGGCGCGCCTTCCGTGCGGCCTGGTCCATCCGTTGCGCCATGGTTTCGGGGGTCATTTCCATGGCAGGTTTTGCGGCGATGTCGGCCAGCGTCTTCGTCGCCGTGTTGAGGTGCTGCGCCATCTCGCCGAGCGTTGAATTATAATCCGGGATGTCGATGTTAGCCTTTTCTGTCGCGAGGTTCTCGACCGCGCGGCGCATGAGCGCAATCTCACCTTCGAGCCGCGAGAACGCCGCTGCGGCGGGGTCAATTGTGTCGATTAGCTGAACGTCATTCGTCATCATCCTTCTCCTACATGCCTATTCCGATGCCGAGGGAGCGGCTGCGGCCGATCCCTGCGATCTCGGCAAGCTCCCGTCCGATCGGGCGCACCGAGCGCACATCGATGCCGAGCGCGGCCTTGCGGGAGCCAAGGATCGATTCCACTTGCGCATCGCGTTCGAGGCTTTTCACCATCGTGCCCATCTGGCCGCCGACTTTGCGCGCGGCGTCATGCTCGCCGTTCCGAGAAAGCGATGCGCGTTGCTGATGCAGTCGCTGCCAGTTCTCGGTGAACCGATCGGCGCGTTTGGCGGGATCGATGCGGATTTCGGCTTCAAGTTGCATCGCGCGAACCGCGGCCTGCGTGTTTCCTTGTGCCGCTGGACGAACCAACTCGGGCTGACGCTCGAACGCCGCCGCCAGATCAGCCCGCGCATGCGGCCGACACGCATCGAGGGCGGTCCCCGCCTTGTCGAGTGCCTCGCGTTGATGCCGGAGCACTGGCAACTGTTTGGCCCGCATGCGATCGATGTCGGCGTGGGCGCGAGCATAACGCTCGACCGCGCGCTGGGTGTCGTTCGTTCTGGACGTGCCCGGTGGTTCGATGCTGGCCCGCTTCACGGTCGGCTGGAAACCAGCGAAGATGCTGCGCGCCTTTTCCGGAGCTTTGCGCACGATCTCGGCGGCACGCTCGCGCAACGTAAGTCCGCGCCGCTCGGCGAACGCGCGCGCCGGATCGTTGCGGGCATAATCGCCGGCCATATCCTTGGTGCGCTCGCGCGACAGCGTGCGTACCAGCTTGCCCTGATCGGCAAAGTCATCACGGCCATAATGCAGAGCCAGGCCGTCGCGGTGACGCGACATCGCGACATAGGCGCCGTGGCTGTCCATGCCGGGCGTCGCGAGCACATGGGTGCGATCGACGGTCATGCCCTGCGCCTTGTGGATCGTCGCCGCATAGCCATGATCAAGGTCGCGATAATCCTTGGTGTCGAACGCGACACGGCGCCCATCGTCGGTGCTAACGGCCATATGCTGTTCGCTGACGCGCTCGACCGTACCGAGCGTGCCGTTCTTCACGCCAAGGCTGCGTTCATTGCGCAGGAACATGATACGATCGCCCGATGCGAACACCCGGTCGCCGCGCTCGACCTTGAGGATGACCTCGTCGCCCAGATCGCCGCTTGCACGCATGCGGTCACGCGCGGCTTCGTTGAGCGCGCGCACCTCGTCGTTAGTGTGAGTCAGGATGATCCGGCTGCCATTCGGATCGCGCTTCCGGTCGCGATCCCAACTCTCTACAAGTTCCGTGCGCGCCACCTCCCGCGTCTCGGCGGCGCGCACCATGCCCGCCTCGTCATAGGCGCGGATCGCATAGCCGGTACGGCCCGTGGCAAGCTCGCGCGTCGCCTCGCGCTGCCAGCCTTCATGCTGACGCCGAACCTCGCCGATCTCGACGCCGCCGTGCCGCTCGTGGAGCGATCGGAACGCCGCGCCCGCCTCGATCGATTGCAGCTGTTGCGGGTCACCGACCAGCACGACCTTGGCGCCGGCATCGGCGGCGTGCGACAGCACGCGCTCCATCTGGCGCGTGCCGACCATCCCGGCCTCGTCGATGACAAGCACATCGCGCGGGCCGAGCAGATCGCGGCCCTGCGACCAGCCGTGCTCGAGACTGGCAATTGTCCGCGAGGCAATGCCCGAACCATTCTCAAGGGCCTCCGCAGCGATGCCCGACAATGCGGCGCCGCGCACTTCCAACCCAGCGTGCTCCCATGCCCCGCGTGCCTGTCCCAGCATGGCACTCTTGCCCGTTCCGGCATAGCCGATGACGATTGCGAGATCGTGCCCGCTTGTTATATGTTTGAGTGCGGCCTGCTGCTCACGACCGAGCACCAGGCCAACACTCCCGGCTGCGTCAGTGGTTCGCTGCAAAGACGCGGCCGGGAGACCATGACGCAACTGCCCGGCGAGCCGATCGGCCGCGAGTTGGAGGCGCTCTTCGGTCTCGATCATGTCGCGCGATGTGAACCGATCCTCGCCGCGTCCGTCCGTGCCGAGCACGATCAGGTCGGGCGATGACCGCACCGCGCTTGTCACAGCATCATACTGCTCGCGCCCGTCGCTGTGCCGATGCGCAAACATGGCAAGATCGCGGTCGGTAAAAGTCGCTTGGACGTGGGTGATTGCGTCCAATGCCAGGCGCGGGTTGGCGATGATCCGCTCGCCGTTACGCTGCGCGATCTCGCGGTGCTGCTCGATACGCTCGGCCTCTAACCCGCGCCCCTCCATGCGCGATGCCGCTGGACCGATCTTATCCTGCGGCTCAAGGTCGATGCCCTGTGCTTCAAGGCTGCGATGATCGACGCGCGCGTCGATATCGAGTTCCGCCAGCCGTTCATTGACATGATCGGCCCAGCGCTCGCGCCATTGCTCGACAAGCTCGGTGCGGTTCCAGTCGCGGACTTTCGCACCGAAGCCTGCTTCGCCATCCTCGCCGACGACGATCTGGCGCATCGTCAGCATGACATGGGCGTGGGGCTTGGCCTGTCCGTCCGCGCCGATATCCCAATGGACATTGAGGTCGGCGACCATGCCGTGGTCAACAAACTCGCGCTGCACAAAATCTCGCGCGAGCTCGATACCCTGCGCCTGGTTCATCTCGCGCGGGATCGCGAACTCGACCTCGCGCGATAGCTGAGCGTCTTTGCGTTTCTCGAACGCCTCGACGTCATTCCACAGCCGTTCCCGGTCGCGCCATTCGTCGGGGGCACTCTCGGGGAGCAGGACTTCGCTGTGCACGACGCCTGATTTGTTGGTGAAGTCATGCGCGCGGTCGAGCCGCTCATCGTGCAGCCGGTCGGCCGTCCGATAGGCGGCCGCCGCGACAGCGCTGCGGCCGGCGGCGCGGCTGATGACTTTAACCGAGAGATGGAAGATTGCCATGTCGGCGATCCATCTACACTTCAAAAGCCACGTCGGCACGACGTATAAGCGCGCCCTCACACGGAAAAATCCGCGGAGGGACTAGGCTGTGCCAAGCTGTCCCGACGACCTTGCTGCGCATCGACAGGCGCATCCCTATGATGGGCGCATCACCCCATCATGGAGATGCGACATGCGCAAACCCCGCGATATCGATTCGGAACTGAAGGTGCTCGAAGCCAAGGCGAAAACCCTCAAGGACCGCCGTGTTCGCCAACTCGGCGAACTCGTCATTGCCACCGGCGCCGATGCACTCGACACAGACTTGCTGACCGGAGCATTGCTGGGTGTAGTCGCGACGAAGGACACAATCGCGAAGGAGGGCTGGCGCAAGGCGGGCGCGGCCTTCTTTCAACGCGGCGCACGCAAAGCTGCGACGGGAACTGATCGCGGCGCAGCGAATGAAACGTCGCCTGACAGCCATGCGGCATCGGCTTGAGCTGGCAGAGGCGCGAACTGGCATGCGCGAGTGGCAGATCAAACGCCGCGAACGCACGCGCCAACTGATCGAACTCGGCGGGCTCGTCGTGAAGGCGGGGCTTGTCGATCTGGCCGACGATGACCGCGCGATGCTCTACGGCGCGTTCCTATGGATGGCCGAAAAATTGCGAAGCGAGGATGGCGCGCATGCATCGACTATCTGGAAGCGCAAAGGTCGACGAGCGTTCGCCGCAGACGCGTTGCCCGACGAAGACCGTCCTGCCATACGCGCGCGATGACACAAGAACTGACCGACGCCATTCTTCGCGTGGTGGAGCGCGCGCCGCAATGGATACGGCGCGACCTTGATGCAAAAGATCCGGTCGCGCGCGTCCGCGCCGAGGAAACGCTTGCGGCGATGATCGCCGATGCGCTCGACCAGCAGGGCGACGGCGAGACCTGAGAGCTACTTCGCGTTCGGGCGGCGTGTAGCGGCCTTCTTGCGCCCGCCGCCGCGCCCCTTGGTGCCAAGGCCGATTTCTAATGCAAGCGCGCGGCGCTTCTCGGCGTAGTTCGGCGACACCATCGGATAATCCTTCGGCAGGTTCCACTTGGCTCGATAATCGTCAGGCGTCATGCCGTAATGCGTCATCAAGTGACGGCGCAGCATCTTGAGCTTCTTCCCGTCTTCGAGGCAGACGATGTAATCGGGCTTCACCGACGCGCGGATCGATACCGCGGGCTCCTGTTTGACCTCAGGCTCTTCCGTCGTGCCCAGTCCCGCAAGCGCGTCATGCACCGAGCGGATGATGAGCGAAATATCCGATATGGCGACGCTGTTGTTGCTCACATGCGCCGCGACAATATCAGCCGTCAGCGTGACAAGCGTTTCCTGGTCTTCCATTTTCATCTCCATCGAAGTGGCATCGTTCGCTAACTAAGTTGTTGGCGTGTGCCATGCACGCATGTTGCGAGCGCTTCAAGGACATCGAACGCGGCGCCGCTAGTCGAACTCTTTCAGCGCGCGGCGCAGCGCGATCAGCGTCGCTGCGATATGCCGCTCGACCTCCTTGACGTCGATATCGAGCCGCCGCGCAATGCGCTCATAACTCAAATCCTCGAAGCGGTGCATGTAGAACACTTCGCGCGTCAGTTTCGGCAGCTCGGCGATAGCTTCTTCTGCGCGCGCCAAGCGCGGGTCTTCCGGCGCAGCCGAACATCGAAGCGGCGACGCCCGCCACCGCCAGATACGCCCGAGCATCACGAGTGTCCCGCGAGGCAGCGCGGCACGACGCCAGCGCACGCATCATGTGATATTCGACCGTTGCGATGCTGATCCCCACGTGCTCGGCGATCTGCTTGTAAGTCATGCGGCGCAACCGGTGCAGCAGGAACACGCGCCGGGTTTTGGGCGGCATGGCGCGGACCGCCTGCCGGTAGACGAACAGCAGGTCAGCGGCTTCGATCCGCCATGTCTGCTCGGCGCGCGACGCCGCGTCGCGATTTTCGTCCAGTGGGAAGACGATGGAACAATCCCGCTTCTTCTGGCGTGCGCGGTCGATCAGCAGATTGCGCGCTATACGACTGAGATAGGCGGGCGGATTGTCGATCCGTTTCAACGCCCCGCTGCCGAACAAGCGCGCGAACGCCTCCTGCACCAACTCGGGCGCTGCATCGCGGCCGACTCGCCGACGAAAATAGCGAAGCAGCCGTGCATGTTCGGCGGGGAGCGCGGCTTGGAACGCCGCCATAGGAGTATGGAGCGTCATGGCCGCGCCCTCCCGCGTTCTTGCTCGCCAAGCGGAGCATCGCGCGAGGCGCGATAGAGGGTGATGCCCGCTTCGATCCGGTCGAGAATGAAGGTGTCGCGCTCGGCCTTCGCGATGCGGATGTCGGACTTGGCATAGATTTCGAGATCGACCGCGCAGCGGTCCCCAAGCTCGCTGCGGATGACGTCGCGGGCGCGCTGCCAGCAGCGTTCGTCGGTGAACAGCGGATGGTTGACGACGATCCAGAACTCGTAATCGGAAAAGTCGATCGTCCGTGTGTCTTCGTACCAGGATCGCCGGGCGTAGGGACCGATCAGGATGATGCGTTTGATCTGTCCCGGCTCGGGCGCCTGAGCGTGCGAAGTATCGAAGAAGCATCGCAAGACGCGCGTGATCCGTTCGATTTCACGCTGCTTGCGCCGGATGAGATGGCCGACGCGCGCCATTACGACTTCGCGCGCGTAAACGTCGTTTGTTGGGGTGGTCATGGTAAGCTCGCACAGCGGCGGTCCGCGCGTTGGTGCGCGGATGTGCAAGCGGTGTCCGCTGGGCCGCTGGTGCGGCGTTCAGCAACTGCCCGACCGAAATGGCCGAACCTACATGATGCCTGGCAGGGTTATCCTCAGGATGACCGCCAGTCACTTCATCCCGCGGGCAGGATTATGCCAGAATCCGCGAGTCCGGACAAGTCGCGTAGCGGAAGGGGTTGGGGCAATAGTTGCCGTTCCGGAATCGACCATTTGCGGACGTTTAGCATTCACGGGATACTAACCCCGAAAGAGCATCAGTTATGAATGCACTTTCGATACGATGACATAATCGCACAGATTTCGGGCCGCCCCACTTGGTGGTTTAACGGTGTGCCTCGCTATAGCGCGTTCGATCCAGCTATGATCGGATCGTTCGAAATTGCGTTGGTTCATACTGAATGCCGGGAATGTCGAACTCGCTATGACGTTGCGATTGGCCCGCAACCTCCATCCTTCGCTTCGCTTCGGGATGTAATCTCTTTCGAAAACCGCCTTAATGTGGGTGACCCGCCATTTGCGTGCGCCGAAATGGGCGCACGCTGCAGCGGGGGTTATTGCATGACATCTCTCGAAATTCGCGTGCTTGAGTTTTGGACGAAAGATGGGCGAATCTCAAACACGTGGCGCCGCGATGCTGATTGGGAGCGTCCCCTCATCCACGCGAACTGGGATTCCGACGCTCAAGATGACGAAGGTGTTTGGGGCCGTATTCTGGATTCAGATCGGATTGACGAATGGTCGCAAGCGCGTCGCGACGGAGACTTTGCTACTATGGTTGCGATCCTCAAAGAGTTCGATTGCGAGCGCCCCTTGGAAGTGGCGCACATGATTGACGTCGAACGCCGTTATCAACGTTTGAACGACAAAACATCGGCGATAAGGAATGATCGCTTCGGCGAAAATTGAGCGTCCGCTTCCCACCCCACTTTTGCCGTTCCGACTTCAACTAGCGCCCTGAACCGGGCGCTGGAATGATACGCGTGGCCTGAACGCTTATCCGCGCGCGGCATCTTCAAGCTTGGCGATCTTGTCGGTGCAGACCTGATGGACGATGCGGCCAAGTTCTTCGACGCGCGCGCTCAGCCAGTCCAGTTCATCTTCGCTGATCTTGTAATGCTTCGAATAACGCGCCTTGGTGTAGGCCTCTTTCAATTTCTGAAACATTGCGCGGTCGCGGCGATTGTCGTCAGGCCAGACGCCGTAGAGGCGCCGGTCCAGCCCCTCGGCGAGCGAGCGCAGGAATGCGATGTTATGATTGTAGGGCGAGTAATAGGTCAGCGTGAGGAGAAGACAGGCATACAGACGCTCGGTCGCCTGATGTAGATTGAACGCCGCGTCACGATATTCGCCCTGCGATCTGCAGAACAAAAAAATCTTCTGAGAACTTGTGGCGAGGGGCATCCACTCGTCGAAATATTCCCTCGCCACACCCAGCGCTTGCTGCGGTGTCTTGGGCTTGGGGCTGTGAAGCTCTCGGTCGTCGGCTTCGTACAGCGCGACACCATCCTTCGCGACTTCCATGAAGAAAACACGGCCATGCGCCAGTCCGTCATTCACTTCGTGCAGCGAATGGACGATGAAATTGACCGGGGTCCGCAGCGTCTTCGCGATCGTGTAGGAGCGGATCAGCCGTTCCTCGGCCTTCGCCCAATAGGCGGCGCGGTCAGTCAGCTCCTTCTGGCTGACGATAACGAGGATATCGTAGTCGGATTTATACTGGTTCGCCGACAGCGGCGCATCGACCCAATCGCCGCGGGCATGACTGCCGAACAGGATGATCTTGAGGATGCGGGCGCCCTTGCGGCGCCCGGTCGCATTTTCGGTAGCCTGACCGAACTCGTCGAACAATATCTCGACGATGCGTTCGAGCTCGCGCTGCTTAGCGGCAGGAAGATGATCGATGTCGGTGCGCATGTGCCCAAGAATCTTCGGGAAGTTCCTGCGCTTTGGCAAGGACAGAATGCCCTGGGCTTTCGCGCCGGCGTCAGCCGACGAGACGGCGCGGAGCAGCGGAATAGAGCGCGGCCGGCTTAGGCGGGACGCTCCCCGAATCACTTCAGGCATCGGATCCGAGGGTTTCGAACGATCATGAACCTCTTCGTTGGAGGTCGTTCGCCTCCAATGGGACGGCATGGGAAAAAAGATTAGCGACGCTGCGGGACGCCAGCAAACGACAGGGGACGACAGGACCCGACAGAGCCCGCCGTGGTTGCGAAGCCGCAGTGAAGAGACAGTTGTACGGCGCAAAAAGATCGCCAATTCTGCACGTGGGGCATCGTCAAACGCTAGATATGAAAGGATCCCGATGTCCAATTCCGAACGGATAATTCGTCTAAAAACCGTCCTTGACCGTACCGGGCTTTCGCGTTCGACCATGTATCGAAAGATCGCAGAAGGCACCTTTCCAGGTCAGGTGCCGATCAGCCTCCATGGCGCCGGCTGGTATGAGTCCGCCATCAACCGATGGATCGCCGATCCAAGGCACTACCGCGAAGATCGCGCCGAATGACGCGAAGGCCGGGTTACTCCCCGGCCTTCGCCTTGCGGAACTCGCCCTTGAGCACCTTGGCGCCACCACGGAGAAAATCAAGATGATCGGACCAGTGCTGCATCATGCGGACGCGCTCATCCCAATATTCACCGCGCGTATATGCGCGCCGCACGGCGTTGTTGTCCTGGTGGGCAAGCTGCCGCTCGATCGCGTCGGGATGCCATAAGCCCATTTCATTGAGCAGCGTGGCCGCCATCGCCCGAAAGCCGTGGCCGGTCATTTCATCTTGGGCGAAGCCCATGCGCCGCAGCGCCGCGTTGATGGTGTTCTCCGACATGGGACGATCGATCGAACGGAGCGATGGGAACAGGTAGCTGCTGTAGTCAGCGTCGTGCTCGATCGTTTCGAGGATGGCGAGCGCTTGCCGGGACAGAGGGATGCTGTGGATGSGGCGCATCTTGGTCTTGTGCTTCGGGATGACCCAGAGCGCCTTGTCGAAATCGAAGTCGGCCCATTCGGCATAGCGCAGCTCGCCCGGGCGCACGAACACATGAGGCAGGAGCCGCAGCGCTGCCTTTGTGTTGGGATGGCCCTCAAACGCATCGATGGCACGCAGCAGGCCGCCCGCTTCATTGGCGCCGGTGATCGCCGCGCGGTGGACTGGCTGGGGGGCGATGAGCGCGCCACGCAAATCGGTGGCCACATCGCGCTCTGCGCGGGCCGTGGCGATGGCATAGCGGAATATCTGGCTGCAAGTGCTGCGAAGCCGCTTCGCGGTCTCGTAGCGGCCTCTGCTCTCCATCTTGCGGAGCATGACTAAAAGCTCCTGCGCCGAGATGGAGGCGATGGGGCGCTTGCCGATTGACTCGTTGATGAAGTCCAGCAGCCAGCGCGATTTCTTCATGGTGACGGCGGAGCGGCCTTCGCGCTCGACCTTCCCAAGCCATTCGTCGGCAACCGCCTTGAAGCTGTTGGATGCCGCGACGGTGGCCGCGACCTTATCGAGCTTGATCTGCTCTGCGGGATCATCGCCATGTGCGAGGACCTTCCGCGCTGCGTCGCGCCGCTGGCGGGCTTCGGCAAGGCCTGTGTCTGGATAGACGCCGAACGCCAGCGTCTTCTGCTTGCCCAAGTGGCGGTAGTTCATGCGCCAATAGCGTCCGCCGTTGGGGGTCACATACAGAAACAGCCCGTCAGAATCGGCGAGTTTGTAGGGTTTTTCGCGGCCTTTGGCGTTTTTGATAGCAACAGCAGTAAGTGCCATGATGGTATCTCCGACAAGGGGAGAACCGCGCTACCATCGAATATACCATCGAGATGGTGGTATCCGGTGGTGCGAAGTCGCTCCATATGGGATACCTATACCACAAAAAACCGCAGAAATCAGCCGCTCTTGGCACATACTGGAACTCTCTGGGAAAGAGAGTTGGTGACCCCTACGGGACTCGAACCCGTGTTTTCGCCGTGAAAGGGCGACGTCCTAGACCGCTAGACGAAGGGGCCGTCTGATCGGTGAAGCGGCGCATTAGCCGTGCGTGTTCCCCCGGTCAAGGACTCAATCGGCGCTAATTTAACCGTGCCGCGAATGGCATACCGCCTGCAGCTTGTTGCCTTCCGGATCGCGGACATAGGCGCCGTAATAGTTGGCGTGATAATGCGGGCGGAGCCCCGGCGCGCCCTCGTCGCTGCCGCCGTTGGCAAGCGCCGCGGCATGAAAGGCATCGACCGTTGCCCGGTCGGGCGCGATGAAGGCGATGTGGGTGCCATTGCCGACCGACATCGGCTCGCCATTAAAGGCCGGGCCGACGAAGACCTTGGGGCCGGTCGGCGTGCCATAGCCCTTCCCTTCGCTCTGCCGCACGAATCCGGGATGCCCGAGCACCGCCATGATCGCGTCGTAAAAGGCTTCGGCGCGGGCGAAATCGTCGATGCCGATTGTGGTGTGGCTGTACATCGTCGCTCTTCCCTTCGTCCCTTCAGTCGGCCCAGGCTGCATCCTCGAGATGGAGTTCGGCCGCCGGCCGGCTGCCCCAATCGTCGCGTTTCGCGCGCCCCGCGAGCCATAGTTTGCGGTTGCCGCGTGCGTGGAGCAACGCCTGACCCAATTCGGTTTCGGCGCTGCGGAACGCGACCGCCTTGAAGCGTGCGCCGTCGTCGCCCGACACGATCAGGCGGACATGGTCGGTGCCGACGATTCCTGCTTCGACGATCCGCACCGGCCCGGTCGCGACGCGCGGCGCGGGCCAGCCGGCGCCATACGGCCCCGCGCTCTCGATCGCGTCGCACCACAAAGGATTGATCCCGCGCGGCGCAAGCACCGCGTCGATCAATAGCGACTTGTCGCCGCTCGCGCGCTCGACATCGGCGGCGAGCCGGTCGTTCAGATAAGCGCCGAGTGCGTCGACCTTGTCCGCCGCCACGGTCAGCCCCGCCGCCATCGCATGGCCGCCGCCGGCGACGAGCAGCCCCGTCTCTTTCGCGGCGAGGATCGCGGCGCCGAGGTCGACGCCGCTGATCGAGCGCCCCGACCCCTTGCCGACGCCATCCTCGTCGAGAGCGATGACGATCGCGGGGCGGTGCAGTCTTTCTTTCAGGCGCCCGGCGACGATACCGATCACCCCGGGGTGCCAGCCCTGTCCGGCGACGATCGCGACCGGGGCGTTGCCGCACGCCGCGCTCGCCTCGATGGCCTGGTCGAGCACCGCGGCCTCGATCGCGCGCCGCTCCTCGTTCAGCCGGTTGAGTTCGACGGCGATGTCGGCGGCTTCCTGTGGGTCCGATGTCGTGAGCAAACGTACGCCAAGGTCCGACTTGCCGACGCGCCCGCCGGCGTTGATCCGGGGACCGAGCGCAAAGCCCATATCGCTCGCGCTCGGCGGCTTAATGAGGCGCGCGGCATCCATCAGGGCGGCGAGGCCGGTGTTGCCGCGCCGCGCCATCACCTTCAGCCCCTGCGTCACCAGCGCGCGGTTGAAGCCGGTGAGCCGCGCGACGTCGGCGACGGTGCCCAAGGCCACAAGATCGAGCAGGTCGATCAGCGCCGGCTCGTCGCGCGTGGCGAAGAAGCTGCGCGCGCGCAGCGTACGGAGCAACGCGGCGCCGAGCAGGAAGGCGACCCCGACCGCGGCGAGATTGCCGTGGATCGCGGCGTCGGGCTCTTCGTCGAGCCGGTTCGGATTCACCAGCGCAAAGGCTGCGGGTAAAGTCGTCGCGCACTGGTGATGGTCGACGACGATCACCTCGACCCCCGCCGCATTGGCCTCGTTGATGGCGTCAAACGCCTGCGCACCGCAATCGACCGTGACGACGAGCTTCGACCCGGCTTCGCCGATCTTGACCAGCGCGGCGCCCGACGGGCCATAACCTTCCATCAGACGGTCGGGGATATAGGCGCCTGCGGGTAGCCCGAGCCCGCGCAACAGCCGCACGAGCAACGCGGCCGAGGTCGCGCCGTCGACGTCATAATCGCCGAAGATCGTCACCGCCTCCTTGCGCTCGACCGCATCGGCGAGCCGTGCGGCGGCGGCGTCCATGTCGCGGAACAGCGACGGATCGGGCATGAAACCGCGCAAGGTCGGCGTGCGCTGACGATCGAGGTCGTCGCGCGTCACCCCGCGCGCGAGGAGCAGCTGCGTCACGAGATCGTCGGGGGCGAGATTTTCGGACGCCATGTCGGCGCTCGCGCGCCGCCAGTGCCACGGCTGGCCCTTGATCGAGCGCGTGATGCCCAGCGCGGCTTCGCTCATGACCGTGCCCTCGCGGCGAGGATGCGGGTGCGCAGGTCCTGCGCGGCGGCGAGCGGGATCGCCGGAATCTCGTGCGTCGCGAGCGAACTGCCGCCGGGGACGCCGAACACCAAAGTCGCGAGGCCGAGCGGGCGGAGGATGAAATCGCTCTTCAGGTCGACGCTCTGCACCGAAGCGTGCGGGAGCAATGTCATCTTGGGTTTCCACCATCCGCGCCGGATCGCGACCTGCTCGCCAAGGTCGGTCCAGCGGTGATAGCGCGCGGCCCAGAAGGCGATCAGCGCGATCAGCGGCGCTGCGACGAGCGCCAGCCAGCCGACCGCATTGCCGAGCAGCAGGGCAATGCCGCCGCCGATCGTCGCGCACACCGCGCCGATCACCGGCCCGAGCGCGACGACGCGGTGACTGCGCTGCCACGACTGGCCGGCATCGGGGCGCTTTATGGCAACCTCGGCGAGCACCGGGTCGATATCTCCCAGCTTGGCAAAGGGGACGACCTGATGGTCGCGCTCCTTTCCGCCGTCGCTGGCGAGACTCTGCAGGCGGAGTTCGTGCCAGCCGAAGCGCCGGCGGAACCAGCCAGTGACAAGGATCGCCGCCTGCACGCGGCGCACCGGCACCGCGACGTCGGTGCGCGTCGTCAGGCCGCGGGTGCGGCGCAGCGCGCGCGGCTCACGCGTCAGGCGGAAATCCCAGTTGGCGAACAGCATGGTGGCGATCCCGCTCGCGAAACCGATCAGCAGCAGCGACAGGACCGCGCCGACGCCGGCGATCCAGCGATGCGCGAGCAGCCACTGGTCGAGGCCGTAATCCTCGGCAATATCAATCCAGTCCCTGGGGTTGAAGACGTTGAAATCGAACGGCAGCAGCCCGTCGAAAAACTGCATGCCCGCGCCGACCACCGCGAGCGCGGCGAGCGAGAAGTTGAATAGCCCCGCGACGAGCAACTGGCGCGGTGTCATCGCAAAGAGCAGCCGGTCCTCTTGGGCCGGCGCGGCCTCGGGCGCATCGGCTGCAACAGGCGCCACCGCCGCTTCGCCGCTCCTGTGCGCGCGGATCGTCGTGCGCAGCGCCTGCGCCGAATCGAGCGCGATGGCGTCGAGGCTCGCGTCATTCTCCTTGCCGCCCGCCCCCGTCTCGAACCCGACCTTGGCGATGCCGAGCGCGCGCGACACCAGCCCCTGCTCGATGCTGACGTCCTGGATGCGGTCGAGCGGGATGGTGCGATGCTGGCGCGAAAAGACGCCGCTTTCGATCACCACCTCGTCGTCGCCGACAAGAAAGCGGAAGCGCAGCCACTGGAACCAGGCGGCGAGCAGCGAGAAGAGCAGAAAGGCACCGACGGCGGGCACGATCCAGATCCAGTTGCCGGTGAACCCCAGCGCGGCGACCGCGGGCAGGAAATTGAGCGAGCGCGGCCCGAGCTTGACGACCGCGAGCGCCAGCGTCGCGGGATGCAGCCGCTGCCAGTTCGGTTCGTCCCCAAAATCGGTCGAGGGGATGGCGGGGATCACTGCGGCGTCGTCGCTCATGCGAAATCGGTCTGGATATGCCGGCGGATCGTCTCGCGCATCGCGGCGGCGAGGTCGGCGTGCAGCCCCGGCAGCGTCACCGTGCTGTTGTGCGTGCCCGACGTGTGGACGATCAGGTGCGACAGCCCGAACCAGCGCTCGATCGGCCCCTGCCCGACGTCGATATGCTGGACGCGCACAAAGGGCACGATCGTGTCGGTGCGGAACAGCCAGCCGCGCGCGACGCGCAGCTGTCCTTCGCCGATCTTGTACCCCCAGCGCGACACGCGCCGCGACGGGAAGCTGACGATCACGATCGCCGCGATCACCCACGCGGCCGCGGTGATCAGCCCGTAAGGCCCTTCGAGATGCCGGATGAGCAGCGCGTCGAACACACTCGCGCCAATCGCGAGCGGGATCAGGTTGAGCGCGGTCGCGATGCGCAGCACCTGCGTATAGGCGGGGTCGACCGGATCGAGCCCCTCGGTGGCGTTGAGCGCTTCTGCGTCGAAAGGATCGGTCGGGTGCGCGGGGGTGTCGGTCATATTCCTCCGATAGTCGGTGGCGGCCCTATGGCACAACCACATTGAAGCGCGGATCGGCGGGCGGGTGGAGCGCGAACCACGAGAGGAACGCCGCGCGGTCGCCATCGATCTTGATCGTGCCCGACTGGAGCAGCGCCGGGAACTGCGCCTGCCCCAGCATCACATCGTCGAGCGTCGCCCGGTTTATCGTGATCGTCGCGGTCGGCGCGGGGTCGGTCATGCCGTAACGCGGCACCTCGACCCCGCCGCCGACGACGATCGCGACCGTCTCCTTGCTGTCGGGCAGCATGAACTGGAATGTCCCTTTGGCCGCGCGGCCTTTCGCGGCGTCGAAACGCGTCGCGAGCGCGTCGAAAAATACCGCTGTCGGGATCGCGCTGACGAAGCTGCGGCTCTGCCCGTTGCCCGACAGGCTTTCGACCGCATTGCCGCGCAGACTTGCGGCGGCGGCGAGATAATAGTTCCGCCAGGCGCCGGACTCGGCCTGATAGCCCATCTGGTCATAGGCCGAGGCGAGCGCCGCGCGCGCGTCCTTGTTGTCCGGCTGCGCAAAGACCAGCTTGTTCAAAAGCTCGGCCGCCCAGCGATAGTCGCCCGCCGCGATCGCCGCCTTGCCTGCGGCGAGCAGCTTGTCGGCGCCGCCCGCAAGCGCGACATATTTGGGCGCGCTGGCTTCGGGCGGCAGCGGGTTGAAGTTGGCGGGATTGCCATCCCACCATCCGAAATAGCGCTGATAGGTCGCCTTCATGTCGTGGTTGACCGTCCCATAATAGCCGCGCGCGCCGAAGTCCGCCGCCTGCCCCGGCGCCTCGGGGGTGACATCGGCGAGCTCGTGGAGCGTCGCGCCGCGGTTGGCGAGGAACAAAGTCCGGTCGTGGACATAACGATAGATGTCGCGCTGGTTGGCGAGCAGGCTGCTCACCTCGCCCGCGCCCCATGTCGGCCAGTGATGCGACGCCAGCGCGACCTCGGCCTTGCCGCCCCAGCGGACGAGCGCGGCGTCGATCACCTTCGACCAGTGCAGCGCATCGCGCACCTGCGCCCCGCGAAGGGTGAGCACATTGTGCAGCGTGTGCGTGACCACCTCGGTCGTGTGCAAAGCCTTGTACGCGGGAATATAGAAGACGAACTCCGACGGCGCCTCGGTCCCGCCCGCATCGAGGAATTCGAACGCCAGCCCGTCGATCGTCAGCGTGCCGCCCGTCGCCGCCACACTCTCGGTCGGCTCCATATAACCGATCGTCCCCGACGACAGCTTCGGCCCCAGCCCGGTGTCGACCTGTCCCGCAGGCCCGGGCGCGAGGATCGACCCGAACATATAGAGCGCGCGGCGTCCCATCGCGGTGCCGGCAAGGACATTCTCCGACGTCGCTTCCTCCGAAAAGCCGTGTGGCGCGATGATGCGGATCTTTTCCTTCTTCACCTGTTCGGGGGTGACGATGCCGCCCACCCCGCCGAAATGGTCGCTGTGGCTGTGGCTGAAAATCACCGCCTTGACCGGCAACTTGCCCGATTTCGCCTCGACGGTATCGGCGAACAATTTCCAGCTCGCTGCGGCCGCCTCTTCGGACAGCAGGGGATCGACGACGATCCAGCCCGACTTGCCGCGAATGATCGTCATCACCGAAATATCGTAACCGCGCAGCTGCCAGATCTTGCCCGGCACCACCTCGAACAATCCGTGCACCGCGTTCAGCCGCGCCTGCCGCCACAGCGACGGATTGACCGTATCGGGCGCCGCCTTGGCGTCGAGGAAGGCGTAAGGGCGCCGGTCCCACACCGTCTTGCCGTCCTTGCCCAAAATCACCCCGCCCGGAATTTCGGCAAGCTTGCCGCGCAGCACATTGGTCTCGTCGCGCGGGTCATCGAGCGGCAGGCGTTTCGCGATTTCGGCCTGCGCGGTGCGCGTCGCCTCGCTCGCGGCGTCCTGCGCGGCGGCGGCGAAGGGCAGGGTGCCGGCAAGCAGCAGGGCGGTCAGTCGGCGCATCTTGTGTCTCCCCCATATTTCGGGGCAGCTTGCGCTGCGGTCCGGCGCTTGGCAAGCATCGGCCCATGACCGACGCTCCGCACCTCCTCATCGCCTGGCACAGCCGCACCGGCGGCAGCCAGGCGCTCGCCGAGGCTGCGGCGGAAGGCGCCGGTACGGCGGCGCGGCTCGTCGCCGCCGACGATGTGACGCCCGAAGCGTTGATCGCAGCGGGCGGCTATCTCTTCGTCGGCCCCGAAAATCTCGCCGCGCTCTCGGGCGCGATGAAGGAGATGTTCGACCGCTGCTATTACCCGTGCCTCGGGAATCTCGAGGGCCGCCCCTATGCGACGATCGTCTGCGCGGGGTCCGACGGCGAAAACGCCCAGCGCCAGCTGGACCGCATCGCGAAAGGCTGGCGACTGAAACGCGTCGCCGATCATGTGATCGTGAACACCTCGGCGCAGACACCCGAAGCGATATTGGCGGCCAAGAGCATCGCACCCGACCGGCTCGCCGAAGCCGGCGACCTCGGCGCCGCGTTGGCGGAGGGGCTCGCGGCGGGGATTTTCTGAGGAAAATGCCATTCACCATCCAAGCTGTACTGCATGAATAATACAGCATGGCCTGGATGGGTCAACCGCCGGATGCCTTTGCGTTCACCGTATCGCCCCCGGCTTGACCCGGGGGCCGCTGCGAATGGCCGGAACGCGATGGGAAGCGGACGTTGCCAAATTTTCTTTTGGATGGGACAGCAATCGGCCGCCAGCGGCCCGAACCACTGGAACGGAAAAGCGCGCGCAAGCTCCACCAGGAAGGGGGCGATCAGGTCTCCTGCGCACCCAGCACATACGGCCGACCGTCGATCAGCAGACGCCCGGTGGCACGGTCGATCGACCAGTTCACCGCGCTCGGGGTCAGCGCCTCGACCGCGATCAGATTTTCGGGAGTGCGCGAAACGCGGAAGCTGCCGTCGCCGAGCGCCACCGTCTGCGATCCCGCCGAAAGATCGACGGTCGCCTCGGCCTGCTTGTTTCCCGAATCCTTTCGCGCGGAAAGGGCGACGGTATAGTCGCTGAGGTCGAAAACACGATGTTCCAGCGTCACCAGATTGCCTTTGACTGCGCCCAGCACGACGCGCGTCCCCAGCGAGAGCTGCCCGACGGCCATGATCGCGCCGCGATTGGTCGGCTGGCGCAGTATCCCCAATCTCTCGCCCGCCTGCTCATAGCTGAAGAACAGCGAGGGGCCGGGCCAGGGGCTCGTGCGAATATTGTCGGCTTCGGCAAAGCCCGGCGTCAGCGCCGGCTTGTCTGCCAGGGTGCCCGGCGTCGCCTCGGCATAGCGCTTGCCGTTCTTGCGCACCGTTACGCGTCGGTCTGGCGATATGCACGCCGCGAACGCCGCCTTGCCGGGCGCCCCGCTTGCCTCGGCGGCTTGGGTGCAGAGGACCTGCGATCCGTCCGCAAGGCGCCATACGGTGAACAGCGTTCCCGCCGGCACATGCGCGGGCAGGGCACCTCCGATGTCGAACGCGGACGCCGCCTTTTGGGCTTGCTGCGTCACCGTGACCGAGGATTGCCACAAAATGGCCTTGGGCGTCGCGGAGGGCGCCTGGGCGGTGCCCTTGTCGACGACCGGTTCGCCCCACGCCGCTTCGGCGACCATTTCGGGCACCTCGCGGCTGACTTTGATGTCCACGATAATACCTGCCGATGCGGCGCTCGACATCAACACGCACCCCAGAAAAATGGCTGTCTTCTTCATGTTGTTTCCCCCTGTCAGTCTCACGACACTGGCGGGAAATAGTTGAAAAAAAGCCAATAACGCGGCGGCTGGATCGCCACCGGGGGCGTGAGGAAGCAAAGCGCTCAGTGCGACCGATGCTCGCCCTTCACCCAGCGCACCGTGCCCGACGAGGCGCGCATCACCACCGTCTCGGTGGTCATCACGCCATCGCGGCGGCGCTTGACGCCGCGCAGCAGCGATCCGTCGGTGACCCCGGTCGCGGCGAAGATCACGTCGCCCTTGGCGAGGTCTTCGAGGTCGTAAACGCGGTCGAGATCCTCGATCCCCCATTTCTTCGCGCGCAGCCGCTCGTCGTCATTGCGGAACAGCAGGCGGCCCTTGAACTGGCCGCCGACGCAGCGCAGCGCCGCCGCGGCGAGCACGCCTTCGGGGGCGCCGCCCGATCCCATATAGATGTCGACATTGGTGTCGGGATTGGTGGTCGCGATCACCCCGGCGACGTCGCCGTCGGGGATCAGCGCAACGCCGCAGCCGATCGCGCGCAGCTCGGCGATGATCGCTTCGTGACGCGGGCGGTCGAGCACGCAGACGATGATCTGTTCGGGCGGGCAGCCCTTTTCGCGCGCGACCGCCTCGACATTCTCGCGCACGCTATTGTCGAAATTGACCACGCCCGGCGAATAGCCGGGGCCGACCGCGAGCTTGTCCATATAGACGTCGGGGGCGTTGAGAAGGTGGCCTTCCTCGGCGATCGCCAGCACCGCGAGCGCGTTGGGACCGGCCTTGGCGGTGATCGTCGTGCCTTCCAGCGGATCGACCGCGATGTCGATCTTCGGGCCCTTGCCCGGCGCGCTGCCGACCTTCTCGCCGATATAGAGCATCGGCGCCTCGTCGCGCTCGCCTTCGCCGATGACGATGGTGCCGTCCATATAGAGGGTGTTGAATGCGGTGCGCATCGCCTCGACCGCGGCGGCATCGGCGGCTTTCTCGTCGCCGCGGCCGATCAGCTTCGCGGCGGCGATCGCCGCCGCTTCGGTGACGCGCACCATTTCGAGCACGAGCACCCGGTCGAGGTTGCTGCTATTCGTCATGTTCGCCACTCTCCGTCTTTACTTGTTCCGCCCCGTGGGCATGGTGGGCGCCATATGGTCGCCCGCGCCACTTGTCGAGAACGCTTCGCCCGATTCGGTGCCGCTTTCGCCATGAGCTGTGTCATCGCGATGACGGCGGCAGGGACCGCCGCCGCGCAGACGCAGGGGCCGCCCGCGCCGCCGCCGCCGCGCGATGCCGAAAGCGCCGCCGCGAAGGCAAAGGAAATGGTCGACCCGATCAAGCGCTGCAAACCCGCCGACGACGGTTCGATCAATGTGTGCGGCTCCGACACCGATCTGCACCGCCTGTCGCCCGAACTGCGCGCGATCGCGAATGAGGGCCGCGAGGCGCCGCCGAAGCTGCCGCGCGCCGAGGCGCAGGCGATGACGCTCGACAAGCTGCCGTACAATTGGATGTCGCTCGGCGGCCGGATGAAGCGCGGCCCCGAATATAATCCGCTCTATGAAGCGGTGAAACGCGCGACCGATCCCGAAACGGGTACGCCGCCGACGCCCGAAGAAGAGCCCTAGGCGAAGACTTCCGCCGCTGCGCGGCGCGGGCCGGCGGCGCGGAGGAACCCCGCCGCAACAAGGATCTTCCCCAGAAAATAGGCAGCGAGAAGCAGGATCCACGCGAAGCTCATGGCGATTTCGAGCGCGCTTCCGGGCGCTTGCGCGTTCTTCCAGATGACCGCGCTGTGGACGAGGATGAGTCCTCCGAGCATGAGGCCGAAGACTGTACCGAAAGCCAGATAAAAGCCGAAGAGACGCCATTGCGCCTGCCCGGTCGCCCGCCACGATTCGGCGATAGCCGAAAAGGGATTGAGCCGCCCGCCCGCGCCCATGATCGCACCGGTCAGGCAGAGCCGGGCCTCGATCCATGTGCCAAGGACGACGAGCGCCAGCCGGTAGGCCCCGTCGACGAAACTCCCGGCCAGTGCGTTCCACTCGGCGATACCGATCGTGAGCAGGATCGGCAGCGTCGCGATTACGCCGATGCTGAAATAGAGCAGGATAATGACGATCAGATACGCCGCGCCTGCGACCATTCCGTACATGATCTCCGAAATATAGCCTTCGCGAAACTCGGCGAGGATCGCGTTCCACGCCGCGAACATCGCGCCCGCGACGATCGCCGACACGATGCCGAGCAAATAAAGCGGTCCGGTGATCGAGCCGCTGATATAGGTGCCATAGGTGTTGACCATCAGCGCGATGATGGTGCGAAGATTGAAGATCGGCTCGCTCGATAGCAGGAGGAACGGCACCAGCACGCCCAGCCCGATATAGGCGATCAGCGCCCGCCAATGTTCGGCCGCCAGCGCGCGCGCCTCGGCCAGCCCCTGCCTGATTTCGATATCCATGTCCGCCCCCTTGGTTTCCCTGGATCAGGGGTAACCGGCGGGGCAGCGATTTCAAGCGGGCTAAAGCGCCAAAATGGGCATATGCATCGGCGCCCCGACGACATGGTCCGATGCGCCGAGGATATTGAGCGCCGCATGGATCGTGCTGGCCGGACCTTCGTGGGTGACGAGCACGATCACGACGCCGCCTTCGTCTTCGCTGCCGCGCTGGATCAGGCTTTCGATCGACACTCCGGCGTCGCGCATCGCCGTTGCGATCTCGGCGAGCACGCCGATCCGGTCCTCGACGATCAGGCGGACATAATGCTTGCCGACCCGCGCGCCGGCGTCGGCGACGGGTGCCTGATCGAGCGAGTCGACCGGCATCGCGAAGGCGGGGCCATATTCGTCGCGCGCGATGTCGATGATGTCGGCGACGATCGCCGACGCGGTCGGGCCCGCGCCCGCGCCTGCGCCCTCGAAGAAGAGGCGGCCGACGAAATTGCCCTCGGCGACGACGGCGTTCAATGCGCCCGGAACATAAGCGAGCGGATGGTCGGCGGGGACGAGGCACGGCTGGACATGCTGGTACAAACCATTCGCGTCGCGCTCGGCCATTCCGATCAGGCGGACGCGGTGGCCCAATGCCTCGGCCTCGCGGATGTCGGCGGCGATCAGCCCGCGGATCCCGTCGGCGGTCACTGCGCCGATGTCGAGCTTCGTCCCGAAACACAGCGCGGCGAGGATCGACAATTTATGCGCGGCGTCGATCCCGTCGACGTCGAAGGTCGGATCGGCTTCGGCATAGCCCTCGGCCTGCGCCGCGGCGAGCGCGTCGGCGAAGCTGGCACCGTTCCGCTCCATTTGCGTCAGGATATAATTGCAGGTGCCGTTGAGGATGCCATAGACGCGCGCGATCTCGTTCGCCGACGCGCCCTCGCGGATCGCCTTGATGACCGGGATCCCGCCCGCGACCGCCGCCTCATATTTCAGCGGCGTGTCCTTTTCCTCGGCCAGCCGCGCAAGGTCGAGCCCGTGATGCGCGATCATCGCCTTGTTCGCGGTGACCAGCGCCTTGCCCGCACCGAGCGCATGGCGCGCCAGCGTCAGCGCCGGGCCGTCGGCGCCGCCGATCATCTCGACGATCACATCGACATCTGCGGCCGCGACGAGCGCATCCATATCGTCTTCCCAGCGATAGGGCGACAGGTCGACCCCGCGGTCCTTGTGCCGGTCGCGCGCCGACAGCGCGACGATCTCGATCGCACGCCCGGCGCGGCGCGCGATCAGGTCGCGGTTCGCCTCGAGCAGCCGGACGACCCCGCCGCCGACGACGCCGATCCCCGCGAGCGCGACACGCAGCGGCGGACGAGGGGCGGTCGGGGCGGAATAGGGCGACATGCGAGGAGCTCCGTATAGACGCGGAGCCGCGCCCCGCCGTTGGGAGCGCCCTATCGGCTTTTGCAATGGAAACAAGCCCGGCGCGCCTAGGGCGCATCGAAGCTGAGCTTTAGCCCGTTATGGAATGCTGCACCGGCCCGCTCCCCCCTCCCGGCGTCCCTGACGATCGTAGCCTATGGGAGGCCGGGAGGGGGAGCGGGCCGGTGCAGCCCTCGCCGTCAGGCAAGGAAAATCACCCAATCGGCGCCTTGCGCGTGCGCGTGCATTCGCCGAGCGCGCCGAGGACGACACTATAGTCCGACGCCGCCTTGCGTCGATCCTCGGGAGCGGTTCCCGCCAGCTTGCTCAGCGGCAGCTGGCGTGGCAATCCGCAGGCGAGCCGATACCAGGCGAGCGTACCCCGCGCCGGCACCGCCGCCGACGCGTCGACGATCTCACCGAACGCCGCCGCCCAGCGCCGCGACCCGTCGGCGGCGGTCATGATGGTCAGCGACACGGGTTCGCCCGTGCTGGTGTTGAGGAACAGCTGCGTCTCGCCCTCGCCGGGCAGGGTGCCCGGAACGTGGAAACCGTTCGCGACGCCGGTGATCGCCGGCGGCGCGCCGGGCTTGACCAGTTCGGTCAGCACGGCGCGCAATCGCGCCTCGGTCGCCGGATCCCACGGCAGCTGCGCATCGGGCGCGATCAGCTGGACGCTGCCGGTGTTGCTGCTTCCCGCCGTCGTTCCGGCGACGGGCCGGGCAAAGAGCAGGACGGGCTGTTTCTTCTTCAGCTTCGCCGGCTTTCCCTTCGCGTCGAGCGGCAGGTCGACGAGGTAGGAGATTCGCGCGGCGAGCGGTCCCGCGCCGCGAATCAGGCTGACAACGTCGGACTCGACATAGAATCGCGCGTAGCCCGCCGCGACTCCGGGTGCCTGAGCCGGTTTGAGCGCCGTGGCCTTATATATACGCGCGTGCAGCGCGATCGGCGCGGCGCTCGCCAGATCGGCGATGTCGGCATAGCTGTACGGACTGGCCGCGGCCGCCGCCGGGGGCGCCTGCATCGCGGAAACGCCGGGGATTCCAAGAGTTAAGGCGAGTATGCCGGCGATAGCGGCCGGGTGGGGGAGGCGCATGATCGTTCCACTTTCCGTCGTTTATGACACCGGTATCGGCGTTGAAATCCCCATCATGGGACAAGGCACATTAACCGCTGATAAAGGGTTTGCGAATGTGCCGCCACCGCGATAGGACGGGCCGCGAAGCGTCCGGCAAAAACATAATAAGCCGAACGTAGCGCCGCCGGGTCTCGCACAACGCATCGGAAATCATCCGGGCATTTGGCAACCGAACCCGTCGGCAGGGAATTGGTGTCAGGATGATCTAGCAAGGAGCGTCGTCCCTGAATGGCTTATGGTGATAATGTCGACCCTAAAAACAGGGTAGTGGCGATTGTCTTGGTTGGTCTGCTTACAGCGGTTCTGGGCTACGGCCTGGTCAACGGCTTGAATATCAGTATCGTCAAGAAACTCGCCGAAAAATTGGATGTGGTGGACGTAGAAGAGCCGCCGCCGCCGGAGGAACCCCCGCCGCCGCCGCCGCCGGACAATAAATTGCCGCCGCCGCCGCCGGTTGTGACGCCGCCGTCGCCCATTCCGCCGCCGGTGACGACCAACACGGTCCAGTCGGTGCCGAAGGCGCCGCCGACGCCGCCCCCGCCCGTCTATACGCCGCCGGCCCCGCCGGCGCCGCCGCCGACGCCTGATCTCAGCGCCGCCGGTACGCCAAAGGGCAACCCGGGTCGCTGGGCGACGAACGACGATTATCCGGCCCGTGCAATGCGCGAAGAGCGCGAAGGTACGACCGGGTTCCGCGTCACCTATGGCGCCGATGGCCGTATCACGTCCTGTGATGTGACCGCGTCGAGCGGCCATGCCGATCTCGATGCCGAAACCTGCAAACTTATCCAGCGCCGCGGCCGGTTCAATCCGGGCAAGGATCGCGCGGGTAACCCCGTGGGCGGCAGCTACAGCAATCGTATCCGTTGGCAGATTCCGCGCTGATCGCGCGACCGGATCTGTGTTTCGAACTTATCGAATATTTTGAGAGGGATTTTCCAGTATGTTTAATCTGATCGCAAATGCCGCCGCTGCGGCAGCACCGGCCCACGAAGCGGGGCTCAGCCTGATGCCCGCCGCGATGTGCGTGAAGGAAGAAGGCGCGAGCCCCTATGGTCTCGTCCCCGCACTGTGCGAAGGCGGCATCGTCTCGCAGGTCACCTTCCTCGTCCTGCTGATCATGTTCGTCGGCACGCTCTACATCCTGTTCACCAAGCTGTTCGAACAGAATAAGGTGATGAACCAGGGCAAGGCCGTCGACGCCAACTTCTGGCGCGCCCCGACGCTCGCCGACGGCGCCTCGAAGCTCGAAAAAAACAGCGCCTATCGCCAGGTCGTCGAAGACGGTCTGCGCGCCAACGAAGAGCATAACAAGCTCGCCAACCCCGTCGAAGCCCACGACTGGATGCACGGCACGCTCGAGCGTTCGCAGAACCACATCAACTCGAAGCTGAACTCGGGCCTCGCCTTCCTCGCGACCGTGGGTTCGACCGCTCCGTTCGTCGGTCTGTTCGGTACGGTTATCGGTATTCTTCGCGCCCTCGTGAAGATCGGTGCGTCGGGCCAGGCTTCGATCGATACCGTCGCCGGTCCGGTCGGTGAAGCTCTGATCATGACCGCCATCGGTCTGATCGTGGCGGTTCCCGCGGTGCTCGCGTTCAACTGGCTGCAGAGCCGCAACAAGGCGATTGCCCGCCGTCTGTCGACCTTCTCGAACGACGTGCTCGGCTCGATCATGTCGAATGGCCAGGTGAAGCCGGCGTCGCTGACCCCGGCGAAGGTCGCTGCTCCGGCCGCGGCACCGAAGAAGGCCTGATTGGTCTCCTGGACCCCCGCCGTTCGCCGCGTGGCGAAAGGCGGGGTCCGTTGGACAGGGTTGCCACACCGAGTGGCGTGTCGACCCGATGTCCGTGACAGAAATTTTGTGACAGGATGCTAATCCTATGGCGATGAGTGTAGGCGACAAGGGTGGCGAAGACGCCCCGATGTCCGAAATCAACACGACTCCGCTCGTGGACATCATGCTTGTGTTGCTCATCATCTTCCTCATCACGGTTCCCGTGGTGTTGGAGACGGTGAACCTGAAACTGCCCGACGTGGCGTTTGAGGTGACGACGACGAAGCCTGAGAATGTGCTGCTTTCGATCCGTTCGGCTGATACCGACGGCGATGGCGAGCCCAACCCCGAGAGCACGGCGTGTGAAGTATATTGGGGTCAGACCCCGGTGGATTCCAAGCAGCTGCTGGAACGCGGACAAAAGAAGCTCGAGCAGCTGCTCGAGGATATCGGCGGTCCGCAGAATATCACCGAGGAAAATTTCCCCGAAGTGCATATCCGCGGCGACGTCAACACCCCGTACCAGTGCATCGGTGGCGTGATCTACACGATGCAATATGCCGGCTTCCAGAAGATCGGGTTCATTTCGGAACCGGCTCCTGGCTCGGGCACCGTGGGCCGCCTGTAAGGGCGCGCTCCGTTTAGGAACGAAGGAATAATCGCATGTCCATGGCAGTTGGAGATCGGGACGAAAACGAACCGATGATGGACATGAACACGACGCCGTTGATCGACGTCATGCTCGTGCTCCTCATCATGTTCATCATCACCATCCCGGTCCAGACCCACGCGGTGAAGATCGACCTGCCGGTCCCGACCGACAGCCAGAGCAATGTCGACCCCGAAAAGAACAAGGTGATGATCGATCCCGCGGGAACGATCACCTGGAACGGTTCGCCGGTCGATCTCGCTCAGCTGGCGAATTATCTGGAACAGACCAAGGCGTTGCCGGTCGAACCCGAACTGCAGGTCCAGCCCGACCCCTATGCGCGCTATATCGTCGTCGACAATGTCATGGCGGTGATCAAGCGCAGCGGCGTCGGCAAGCTGGGCTTCGTCGGCAACGAGCAATACGCCCGCGTCTTCTGATCTTCGATCAGGGCCGTCAGGCAAAATATGGGGCCGCGAAGCAATTCGCGGCCCTTTTTTTGGTCCTTTCCGATGGGGAGCCGGATGACCGCAACCGACCGGTCGCGGGCGTTTGCGCTCCTGCCATTTGCCCCAATGCTGCCATTGAGCGAGACTCGCGGCTTCGACCTGACCGGAAGAGTCGCGCAAGCGCTTCACCACAATGAGGGCTTGGCGACCATCAGCCAGAACACACCCGTCAGCCCGAGAAAGGCCGGCCAGCCGAGTGCGAACCAAAGGCGCATTGTTCGCTCGTAGTCAGGCCCCAGCCTTTCGTTTCTCTCCAGCGCTGTCCTGGCAAGGCGTTGCGCCTTGATTTGTAACCAGACCACCGGCACCCAACAGGCGAAGGCCAGCACATAGAGGCAATATGTAGCGATGAGCCAAGGGGCCGTAGGCGAATAGCCCGCCAGATGAACGAGCCACAGGCCGCTTGCCGGCTGTACGAGACCGCTCGTGCCCGTAAATATCCAGTCTGCACGGACGACCATCTGGCCCACGCTGGCAATCGTCGCTGGATCGCGTGTGAGATGGGCATTCCAGAAATACCAGGCGGTGCCCGCCCCAAAGCCGAACAACACCGTGCTACTGATAATGTGCAGGGTCTTGGCGATCAAATAGCTGTCCATCAGCGCTTGTCTCCGATCACGCCATGAACGGCGACCAACAGCAAGATCGGAAAATTCTTCAGCAACGGACCGAGAGGATCGAGCCAGACACTCGGCAAGGCGGTGCCGATCACGACCGTGTATCCGATCACCACAAAAAATTGCGCCAGGCTGCTCCAGCGCGCATTCTTGTCGAACAGGACGAGCAGTGCGACAGCCAGATCCAGAAGACTGCCGCTTATGCGCAATGGGTCTGCCCACATCTGTGGCAAGCCGAGGCCCGCCACCACCGATCGCGTTGCCTCGCTTCCATGAAAAAGGCCCAGCCATGCCGAGGCCAGCCAAAGGAAGACCAGCATCGCCTTGACCGCCGGGGCGATAAAAAACAGTTTTGCCTGCCAACGATCCTGCACCTGTGCGGGACGGGCCAGCAATGCGTCATTCAAGCTGCGAGGTGCAAAGCCGATCGACCTAGCATAGGCGATGCTGTTTCCCGCATTGCCGGCCACCATCTGCATCAGGCTGTTGGTGGAAACCGGGCCGTCGCTAGCGATGTCACCCACTCGTCCAAGCAAACGCATAAACGGCATCGGGACGGACAAGAATCGCGCACGACCAAAGCCCAGCCACGCTCGGTATCGCGCTAACAGGTCCTTGAGACCGAGAGTTTCGGGACCGATGGGCTCTAGCGTCTGACCGTGAAATTCATTGTTTCCGCAGATCAATCCCACGCTTCGCGCCAAATCCTGCGCATGGATGGGGGTGAAGGCAAACTCACCTTTCCCGGGAAGCGGAATGAAAAAAGGCAACCCGGCCATGCCCCGCAGCAACGAGGTGCCCCCGTAACTGCCATCGCCATAAACCAGCGAGGGGCGCAGAATTGTCCAGCCAAGCCCGGAAGAGCGCAAGATCTCCTCTCCCGCCAGTTTGGTGACCGAATAGTCCGTGGCGACATCCTTGCGAGCACTCACAGCAGAGATCAGCACGGCGTGCGTTACGCCCGCTTGCAATGCCGCACGATATAAGGCCTCGGGCATGCGCGCATGAACTGCTTCCATCCCCGCGCCCTTCAAGATGCCCGCGGCGTTGATGATACAATCGATCCCGGCAACATATGGTCGCCAGGCTTCCTGATCCGTGGCCCTGACCAGATCGAGCGGCAAAAAGTGAACCTGAGGAAAAGCCGCCGGCAGATTGCCCGGCGAACGAACGACACCAACGACTTCATGTTTTGCCGCCAACAATTCCGAAAGGACATAGCGGCCGATAAATCCACCCGCACCTAGCAACATGATCCGCATTTGCTGCTCCCTCGCCGCGAGAGCTAGCTTTGGTTCGGCGGCAAGTCAGCACAAAAGTCCCATTTTCCGCAGCTTGGTTCGAAACCTGCCTATTCGCGCCCCACCCCAGAGCGGACTTATCCCCTTGGAACTCGCGGCAATTGCGGGCATCGTCGGCGAACCGGGATCGAAATGCGCCACCGCGACGTTCCGATTCACAGTTTTGCGATAGGGAGCAGCAGCAAGATGACGATAGGTTCGCACCAGAAATATATCATGGCGCAAGGGGCCGTCGTGATCGGGGCGCTCGCGCTCGCCGGCTGCGCCGGGATGGGCAAGAAGTCGACCACGACGCTGCCCGCCGCCGACGCCTATGCGCAGCTCTATGACAATAAGGGCGCTGACCGCGGGCGGGCCGATATCTACCGCGATACCACCGGCCTGCGCATCGAGCTCGTCGCGCGCGGCTTCGCGCCTGGGACTTATGGCATGCATGTCCACGCCGTTGGCCAGTGCAATGCGCCCGATTTCGCCAGCGCGGGTCCGCACTGGAACCCGACCGGCGTCCAGCACGGCCGCGACAATCCGATGGGCGCGCATCATGGCGACCTGCCCAACCTCGTCATCGAGCCCGATCAGATCGGCCGCGCGACGCTGCGCCTCGTCGGCTCGCGTTTCGAGGGCGATGGCGGGCTGCTCGACGCCGACGGCGCCGCTTTCGTGATCCATGCCGGACCCGACGATTACAAGACCGATCCCAGCGGCAACAGCGGCGGCCGCGTCGCATGCGGCGTTATCGTCAAAGACGGCACGAAGTAAAACGGTCTTCGCTCCGTACCTCCCGGCACAGCGGGGTGACGGCGCGGTCCCAAGTCTCGACTGAAAGACTTAGGCGGGCGTCTCGACCGAAGGGTCAGGCGCCCGCCGCGCGTTCGGCGATCGTCGCTTCGGCCTCGGGCACCGCGCGATAGGCGTAGAGCAGCAGGCCGAGCGCGATCGGCGCGACGCCGATCAGCGACAGGATGCCGGTGCGCAAATCGCCGACCGGCTTGCCGTCGACGATCGTGCCCGCGAGGTCCGAAATCTGCCCGACCATATAGGGGCCGAACGACAGCCCCACCAACGTCGTGCCGAGGAAGAAGGCCGCCGTCGCGGTCCCGCGCATCCGCGGCAGCACCAGATCCTGCGTCGTCGCCGCGGCGGCGCCGAGAGCGGCGGCGCCAAGCATGCCGGCGAGGAAGTTCATGACATAGAAGAGCGTCGAATTCTCGGTCGTATAGCCGATCCAGATCGGGATGATCGGCGCGACGACGCCGAAGATGATCATCAGGACGCGGCCCGCCGGATTTTTCGACCGCAGATGGTCGGCGAGGCGGCCGCCGAGGATCACGCCGACGAAACCGGCGAGGGCACCGTTCGCGCCGAGGATGAAGGCGAGTTCCTGCTTGGGCAGGCCCAGCACGATTTCGGCATAGGGCGCCGACCAGAAAGCGAGCGCATAGGCGGCGAGGCTGACGAGACCGTAACCGAGCGTCGTGCAGATGAACGCCGGAGTGCCCCAGATCAGCCGGAAGGTCGCGGGGTCGTGCGCGCGCAGCGCGCTCGCCCACGAAAAGACCGCATAATAGCCGAGTGCGACCGCCGACCATTGCGGGAAATTGCCCGTCAGGCGGATCATCCACCAGGCGAAGGCGGCAATCGCGGCGGCAAAGCCGATGTTGATCGCCAGCGCGGCGGGGCCGCGCTTCGCGGCGCCCCAAAGCGTGAGCGGCGGCACGATCATCGACAGGTCTTTGCCGAACTCGCGAAAGGGGCTCGGCGAACTCGGGCTCGCGACGCCGTCCATCGCGCCGCGCACCGGCTCGCGCAGGCTGGCGACCCAGAGCGCGAGGAGCAGACCGGGGACGCCGACCGCGAGGAAGGCCGCCTGCCAGCCGACCAGCCCCATCGGCCCGCCGGCGGGGAAATTCCTGTTCCATGCCTCGACGATCAGTGCGCCGATGAACAGCGACACGCCGCCGCCGAGGTAGAGCCCCGACGAATAGATGGCGAGCGCGGTCGCTTTTTGCCGCTTCGGGAAATAGTCGGAGATCAGCGAATAGGCGGTCGGGCTCGCGGTCGCCTCGCCGACGCCGACGCCCATGCGCGCGAAGGTCAGCGTCAGCTGGTTATAGGCGAAGCCCGATGCGGCCGTCATCGCCGACCACAGGGTCAGGCCGATCGACAGCAACTTCACGCGGCTCCAGTTGTCAGCGAGGCGGCCGAGCGGGATGCCGAACAGCGCATAGAAAACGGCGAAGGCCGCGCCGCCGAGGAACCCCATGTCGCCGTCGGTCAGGCCGAGGTCGGCCTTGATATCGACCGCGAGGATGCTGATGATCTGCCGGTCGATGAAATTGAGGATATAGACGACGACGAGCACCGACAGGACGTACCAGCTATATCCGGTGGCCTTCGGTTCGGCCGAAACCGGCGCACCCGACATGACATTCTCGCTGGTGGTCTCGGCCATCTGGCAACCCTCTCCCTGACCCGTTATCTGTTGTGGCTCATGGCTAGCAGAGCCGGACGACGGCGCAAGTTGAAAGTCGGTTCAACTTTATGGAGAACATGGTCGATATGCGCGATGATAGAGCAGTTGCCGGGCCCGCGATCCTTTTCCTCTGCCTCGGCAACATCTGCCGCTCCCCACTCGCCGAGGGCGCCGCCCGCGCCGCTTTCGCCCGTGCCGGCATCGACGCCACGCTCGATTCGGCGGGAACCGGCGACTGGCATATCGGCCATGCCTCTGATGCCCGCGCGCAGGCCGAAGCGCGGCGCCGCGGTATCGACATTTCGGCGCTGCGCGGCCGCCAGCTCCGCCGCGCCGACTTCTACGATTTCAACCTGATCCTCGCCGCCGACGCGAGCAATTTGCGCGACGCCCGCGCGATTCGGCCGCCCGACGCGACCGCTGAGCTCCGGCTGATGCTCGATCTGCTCCCCGGCCGCGGCGGGGAGGGTGTCACCGACCCCTATTATGGCGAAGACGACGGCTTTGCCGCGACATGGGACGATGTCGATGCGGTCGCCGCCGCGCTCGTTGCCGAATTTTCGCCGTCCAGCGGATAACGCGCCACCGGATGATAGCGTGAACCGCCATGCCCCAGTTCGCTTTCATACAGCGTGACATGGCCAAATTCGAAAGCCGGGCTGGCCAGGTCGCTGTTCAGCGCGAGGAAGGATGCGACCGGACCTGATCCACGGTTCAGTCGCGCGAGCGTCACATGCGGGGTAAAGGCGCGCGTCTCGGGCGCGACGCCGACGCGCGCGAGGAGCTGGTCGACCTTGCGGTGCAGCGCCGCGAGCGGTTCGTGTGGCTCGACCCCCGCCCAGATCATGTGCGGTCGGCCCTGCCGTTCGAACAGGCCGATGCCTGCGATCCGCGCGGTCACCGCCGGGGCATAAAGCGCGCCGAGCGCCGCGGCGATATCCTCGGCCATATGGTGATCGACCTCGCCGATGAAGCGCAGGGTCAGGTGGAGCTGCTCGTCATTCTGCCAGCGCGCGCCCGCGATGCCGTGCATCGCTGCGAGCAATATGTCGCGGACCGGGCGCGGCGGGCGCAGCGCGACGAACAGGCGGTGCGTGGACATGGCGGCGAGCATAGAGGGCGGGATTCCGGATCGCGACCCCTAACCGCCGGGAAGGCAATAATATTGCTCTTGTCCGGTTTCGCTTGAAACAAGAAGGGAAAGTCCCGATATTGCTGCCTACGGCCGGTATGGGCTGGCCGGTGATGGAGTAAAGACAATGGCGAAGTGGAACGACCCCAATATGGCGGCTTCCGGTTTTGGTGCCGGCGCGAACGCAATGGACCAGGCCGTCGATGCCGGCCTGCGGTCGTACATGCTGTCGGTTTACAATTATATGGGCTCGGGCGTGCTGCTGACCGGCATCGTCGCGTTGCTGGCGTTTCAGTCGGGCTTTACCGCCTCGCTGATCGGCAGCCCGCTGATGTGGGTCGTCGCTCTCGCGCCGCTGGCTTTCGTGCTGGTGCTGAGCTTCGGGATCAACAAGCTGTCGACGCCGGCGGCGCAGGCATTGTTCTGGGTCTATGCCGCGGTGATGGGGCTGTCGATGTCGACGATCTTCATCGCCTTCACGGGCACGTCGATCGCAACCACCTTCTTCGCGACCGCCGCGGCGTTCATTGGTCTTAGCCTCTACGGCTATACGACCAAAAAGGATCTGTCGGGTTTCGGCACCTTCCTGATCATGGGCGTGGTCGGCATCCTCGTTGCGATGCTGATCAACCTGTTCCTGCAGTCGAGCGCGCTCAGCCTAGCGATCAGCGTGATCGGCGTGCTGCTGTTCGCGGGCCTCACCGCCTATGACACACAGAAGATCAAGAGCATGTATTTCTATGTCCGCGGGACCGACTTTGTCGGCAAGTCGGTGGTAATGGGCGCGCTGACGCTCTACCTCGACTTCGTCAACATGTTCACCTTCCTGCTCAACCTGATGGGCAGCCGCGACTAAGCGGGACGGACAGAACGAAACAAGGGAGCCCGGCGGAGCGATTCGCCGGGCTCTTTTTATTGGTCAGGGCGGAGGATGCGCCTCGCCCGCCATTCATCGGCGGTGATTTCCCATAATTCCGAGGGTAAGGGGCCTTCGACATAGCGCTTTTCGCCGCACCAAACGGCACGCATGCCGCTGCCGGTCGAGATGGCGCGCGATGCGCGATTGTCGATCGCCTTGGGCACGCGCAGGACCGGCTGATCAAGCACGTCGAACCAATAATCGGTCACGGCATCGCTCGCTTCGCGCATCAAGCCTTTGCCCCAATGGACCGGATCGAGCCAGAAACCGCGGTTGTCGTCGGGATCGAGCATCAGGCTGATGACCCCGATCAGGGTGCCGGGCTCCTGCCGCGGTCGGATCGACCAGTGCCACGCCTTGCCCTCCCGCATCGCCGGAAGCGCGACGTCGCGGACAAAGGTCAGTGCGCCGTCGTCGGGATAGGGCCATGGAACGAATGGATTCAAATGGCGCACGATCTGCCATTGCGGGAAAATGGCCTGAATGGCGGAATGATCTTCCAGCACCAGCGGTCGCAGCAGGAGTGTTTCGGTCGCGAGGTCCGGAAGTGGTAACGTCATTGCGCAGCCTGCATCTCGGCGATCAGCGCATTGTCGATCTCCTTCGCGCGCTTGTACGCGGCGCGCTCGCGAAGCGGTGCGACATAGGCCTCGAACGCCGGGCGCGAGGGGATGGTGCCGAACTGCAGCCCCCAGTCGATCTGGCTGCCGACATAGACGTCGGCGGCGCTGAAGCGGTCGCCCGCGACATAGGTTTTACCCGCGACCGCACTTTCGAGGGCGTCAAGCGCGGCGGGCAGCGAGCCGAAGCCCGCCATGCGCTGTTGGTCGGCATCGGGTTCGACGCCGAAATGCTTGGCGGTGATCGCTTGCTCGACGGGGCCCGAAGTGAAGAACAGCCAGCGATAATAATCGGCCCGGTCGGCCACATCGGGCGCGAGGCCGGCTTCGGGGAAGGCGTCGGCGAGATACGCGCAGATCGCGGCGCATTCGGTGACGACCTTGCCATTGTGGACCACCGCCGGAACCTTGCCCATCGGGTTGATCGCGAGATAGTCGGCGCTCTTCATCGTCGTGCCATAATCCAGGATGCGCGGTTCATAGGGCGCGCCGACCTCTTCGAGCATCCAGCGGGCGATCTGCCCGCGCGACATCGGATTGGTATAGAAAATAAGGTCTTCGGCCATCGCGCTTCTCCCATGCGGTTCGATTCGAATACGAACATATCAAGAACATTATCCGACTGCCAGCGGGCTTGTTTTGTCACCATTCGCAGCTAAGGCAAGGGCATGAGCGACGAACGCATCTGGACCGCCGCCGTGCTGGTGATCGGCGACGAGATTCTCTCGGGCCGCACGCAGGACAAGAATGTCGCGCAGATTGCGACCTGGCTCGAGGTGCAGGGCATCCGCCTGCGCGAAGTGCGGATCGTTCCCGATGTCGAGCAGGAGATTGTCGATGCGCTGAACGCGATCCGCGCGCGCTACGACTATGTCTTCACCACCGGCGGTATCGGCCCGACGCACGACGACATCACTGTCGATGCGGTGGCGAAGGCGCTCGGCGTCGGCGTCGTCATCCATCCGACTGCGCGCGCGATCCTTGAAAATTATTACACCGCGCGCGGCAGCGAGCTGACCGAGGCACGGCTGCGTATGGCGCGCGTACCCGACGGTGCCGACCTGATCCCAAACCGCATGTCGGGCGCGCCGGGGATCCGCATCGGCAATCTGTTCGTGATGGCGGGGGTGCCGCACATCACCGCGGGGATGCTCGACGCGCTGACCGGCGAGCTTGAGGGCGGCGCGCCGCTCGTCGCGCGCACGATCGGCGCGTGGGCGCCTGAAAGCGAGATCGCCGACCTGCTGCGTCAGGGCGAGAAGGATTATCCCGGCGTTGCGATCGGCAGCTATCCCTTCTTTCGCGAGGGCAAGATCGGCGCCAATTTCGTTATCCGTTCGACCGACGGCGAACAGGTCGCGGCGTGCGTCGGTGCGTTGACCGCCGGCTTCGAAGCCCTTGGCTATGCGGTGACCGACGGCGGCATCTGATCGGCCGCATCATCGTCGCTTGTTCGTGTCGCGCGTGGCAGGCGGCGGAGCATCAGGATCGCGAGCAGGCCAAAGATCGCCGCGACGACAAAGGCCGCGCCGGGGAAATGCACCGGCGCGCCGTCTGCGGTGAAATAGGCCATCGTTCCGGTGAGCAGCAGCGGCGCAAAAAGCTGCCCAAGACCCATCGCCATCGCCGAAATTCCCTGCACCTCGCCTTGCGTTTCGGCGGTCGCGCGGCGCGACATCATCGCCATCAGCGAGGGCTGCACGGGCGCCTGCAACGCAACGGGGATCAACAGCAGGAAGGCGCCGGCCGTCGAGGTGGTTAAGGCGTAGCCGACATAGACCAGGGTCGCGACGAGGATGCCGAGCGTCGCCGCGTCACGCTCGCCGAAGCGCGCCACTGCGGGGCCGACGACAAAGACCTGCCCGAGCGCGATCATCACCCCGACCGCGGCAAGGCTCGCGCCGATCATGCCCGGCGTCCAGCCGAGCTGCGCGATGCAATAGAAACTCCACGTCATCGGATAGACGAGACTAGCGATCTGCCACAGCACGAGCACCCCAGCGACGCCGTCCATGCCGGGCAGCGCGCGCATTGTCTTCCACGCACCAAGCGGATTGGCGCGGCGCCAGTCGAAGGTGCGGCGGCGTTCGGGCGGCAATGTTTCGGGGAAGATGAAATAGCCATAGAACATGTTGGCGGCGGCAAGGATCGCGGCCGCCACGAACGGTGCGCGCGGGCTGATCTCGCCGAGGAAGCCGCCGATGGCGGGACCCGCGACGAAGCCGACGCCGAACGCCGCGCCGACGAAGCCGAAATTACGCGCGCGTTCCTCGGGCTTGGTGATGTCGGCGATCGCCGCCTGCGCCGCGGCATAGCTGCCGCCGAAAATGCCCGACAGCGCGCGCGCGATGAACAGCCATGGCAAGGTCTCGACGATCGTCAGCAGCGCATAGTCGATGGCAAGCCCGCCAAGCGCGAGCAGCAGCACGCGCCGACGCCCGAAATGATCGGACAGATTGCCGAGCACCGGTGAGGCGAGGAAGGTCGCGATCGCCATGACGAGGCCGATCCACGCGCCGACCTCGATCGCGTGAGGCAGATCGACCTCGCCGACCTCCATCACGAGCTGCGGCAGCACCGGCATGATGATGCCGAAACCGACCGCGTCCATGAAGATCGTCGCGACGATGAACGGGATGGTCCGCGCCGGCGTCACTTGCTCTTTCTTTCTGCTGTCCCTAGCGCCACCGAACCCTCCCTCATGCGTTGCCGATAGATGAAACTCGAAATTTCCGCCTCCCTAAATTATCGGCTGTCCGAGCCCGTCGACCTGATGCTGCAGATCGAGGCCGCGAACGGGCACGGCCAGCGCGTCCTCGGCGCGTCGCTCGACGTCGGCACCCCCGAATTTGTCGCGCGCGTTCCGGCCGCCGACGGCATTTGCGAGCCGATCTGGCTGCGTGCCGAAGGGAGCCTCCGCGCCGAATATCGCGCGCGGGTCGAGATCGACCGCCCCGACACCGACTTCCGCTCGCTCGCCGCGGTGCCGCTCCACCGATTGCCGGCCGGGGCGATCCCCTATCTCAACGAATCGCGCTATTGCCCGTCGAACAAGTTTCACGCCTTCGTCGAGCGCCGCTTCGGCGACCATGAGGGCGGAGCGAAGATCGGCCGGATGCGCGACTGGATCGAAAGCCGTTTCACCTATGTTTCGGGTTCGAGCGATGCCGAGACGGGCGCGCTCGACAGCTTCGTCGAACGTCGCGGTGTGTGCCGCGACTATGCGCATGTGATGATCGCGCTCGCGCGCGCCGCGCATATCCCGGCGCGGATGGCGAGCGCATATGCGCTCCGCGTCGCACCGCAGGATTTCCACGCCGTCGCCGAAGTCTTCCTCGATGGCGACTGGCACCTCGTTGACGCGACGGGCATGGCGCGCGCCTCAGAAATGGCGCGCATCTGCGTCGGGCGCGACGCCGCCGATATTTCCTTCCTGACGGCGTATCGCGATATTGCGTTCGTCAGCCAGTCGGTGAAGGTGGAGCGGCTCGAGGGTTAGCGTTTCGTCGTGGCAAAGCCACGCCGTCGATCCTCGCTGCTGCGCGAGATCGGCCGGGCTTTCGCAGATCGCGATTTAGCTCCGCCCAATCGCTGCGAAAGCCTGGAGCGGGTGAAGGGAATCGAACCCTCGTCACTTGCTTGGGAAGCAAAAGCTCTACCATTGAGCTACACCCGCATTCCAACCGATCATGCTGTCGGCAACCATTTTTACAAACGGTTTTCGCGGCATTGGCTGACAGCGCCGCCTTTGCCGCGTTTGAAGTCATGGGTCAAGCTTACGGAAGAACGGTGGTGGCGCGACTTGCGATGCTGCACCTGACGGCCGGAACTTGCTGTGCTTGAGATTTATTCTTTTTCCATGCATTTTCGTTCGATTGGTTACGCGGGAAGCGTCATCGGCGGATGATGTTCGATGGGGCGAGTATGCGGCGCAGGACGATCATCATCATTGCATCCTGCCTGGCGATTCTCGCCGCGATCCTGCCCCTGATCGCGATCGCCGTCTATGCGCGGCACAAAGCCGTCGAGGATGAAAACCGGCACCTTATCGAATATGCGGATTGGACGCTCGAACGCGCAACCGGCAATATCCGAATGGTCGAGGGCGTTTTTGGGCGACTGGAGCGCGAAAACCGACATGGTTGCGATGCTGCGCACATAGCGCGAATGCGGCAACTCACGATCGATGCGCAGCCAGTCGACGAAGTCGGCTATTTTATGGACGGAAAGCTGGCCTGCACAAGCTGGGGCAAGGTCGGTCGCCCCGTTGCGATCGAATCGCCCGACACGCAGCTGCCGGGCGGGATCGGCATCCACCTGAACGTCAGGCCGATTGTCACCAGCGGCGGCACGGTTCACGCGCTCAGCCGCGGCGACCACAATATCCTCATAAAGCCCGAGCGGCTGGTCGACGTCTTGACCGATACCAAGATGACGCTCGGCGTCGCGACCTTGGACGGCAAGATCCTGTCGACCTCGGGACCGGCGCACGCGGACCTCGTCGCGCGCATCGCGCGCCATGGGGGCTCGGGGCGCTGGAGGAACCAAATGTTCGCGTCGGCCGAGCGCAAGGGGCTCCGGGCGTTTGCGATAACCGACCGTGCGTTGGTGGAGGCGCGGATCGACCGCGATCTATGGTATCTCGTGCCGATCGGCGTCGCGATCTCCGCCGCGCTCGTCGGCCTCGTGCTGTGGCTGTCGCGGCAACGGCTGTCGCCGCGCAAGGAACTCGAAATCGCCATCAGGCGCCGCGAATTCGTCGCCTTCTATCAACCCATCATCGAGCTTTCGACAGGACTGTGCATCGGCGCCGAAGCGCTGGCGCGGTGGCACCGCCCCGATGGCGAATGGGTCGCGCCCGACCTGTTTTTTCCGCTCGCCGAGCAGACCGGGCTGGTCGAGCCGCTGACCGATCTCGTCATCGAAACCGTCGTCGTCGACCTTGCCGAAATGCTGCGCAAGGAACGGTCCATCCACGTCGCGATCAACATTTCGGCCGCCGATATGCAGAGCGGCCGTTTCCTTGCCGTGCTGGCGGCCGCGCTTTCCGGGGCGGGCATCGAGCCTTCGCAAATATGGCTCGAGGCGACCGAGCGTGGTTTCATGAACGCCGCAGCCGCGCGCGCGACGATCGAACAGGCGCGCGCTGCGGGCCACCTGGTGGCGATCGACGATTTCGGCACCGGCTATTCCAGCCTCTCGCTTCTCGAGACCTTGCCTCTCGATGCGCTCAAGATCGACAAATCCTTCGTCGATGCTATCGGCAAGGATGCGGCGACCAGCGTCATCGTCCCGCACATCATCGAAATGGCGCACGGCCTGAACTTCCACATCGTCGCGGAGGGCGTCGAAACGGAGGCGCAGGAAATGTATCTGCGCGACGCGGGCGTGGAATTTGCCCAGGGCTGGCGATATTCGGAAGCGCTGCCAGCGGACCGATTCGCCGCTTTTTATGAAGAAACGAACGCGGGCCGTACGCCGGCCTTTTTCGAGGCTCGTTAGGCGGCCGCCGAAGTCAGCGCGCCGATTCGCAGATGGTCTCCATCGCGACGAAGGTCGAGGTGCTCGCGACGTGCGGCAGGCTCGAGATCTTTTCGCCGAGCACGATGCGATAGCGACGGATGTCGGGCGTGCGGACCTTCAGGAGATAATCGAAATTGCTCGCGATCATGTGGCATTCCTCGACTTCGGGAATCTGCCGCACGGCGGCATTGAATTGTTTGAGCGCCTCCTCGCGCGTGTCCGACAGCTTGACCTCGGCAAAGGCGACATGGTCCAGCCCGACCTTGGCGGGATCGACGATCGCGCGAAAGCCGGTGATCAGCCCGCTGTCGACAAGACGTTTGACGCGCTGCTGGCACGGCGTCTTCGACAGGCCGACCTGCAATGCCAGTTCGGTAAAAGTGATCCTTCCGTCGCGGCCCAGAATCGCAAGGATCTTGCGATCGAACTCGTCCAATTCGACTGTGGATTGGCCATTCTTCATAGATATTGGCTAATGATTCAGGGAAACTTGGTCAATTCATATATGAAAATGGCCCAAACAAGTCGGATCGACTTCTGCCGATGTGATATCGGGCGCCATGACCCAAAGCCCCGACCGCACGCCTATCCGCGCCCTCGCCCGCCGCAGCGAATCCGACATCGTCGCCGAGCTGCGCAACGATCTTGCAACCTCGTCGGCGAGTGTCGAGGCGGTCACCCGCCGCGGGCTCGAACTGATCCGCAAAGCGAAGGCCGAGGGCGAACGCGAGACGCTCGTCGCGCAACTCATGAACCGCTATCGCCTGTCGACCGAGGAAGGCGTCGTGCTGATGTGCCTCGCCGAGGCGCTGCTCCGCGTCCCCGACAATGCGACCGCCAATGCGCTGATCCGCGACAAGATCGCGGGGCGCCACTGGAAGGACGGCGAGGATGAGGACAGCCCGCTGATCGTTGCGCTGTCGTCGCGCGGCCTCTCGCTCGGCTCGGCGACGCTGATGCTCGACGCGATGGGCAGCAAGGCGAACCCGCTGACCCTGATCAAATCGATGGTGCGCCGCTCGGGCGAGCCGGTGATTCGCCAGGCGGCGCTCGCGGCGATGAAGATGCTCGGCCAGCAGTTCGTGATGGGCGAGACGATCGACGCCGCGGTCAAACGCGCCGACAAGGAAAAGTCCGAGCTGGCGAGCTTCGACATGCTCGGCGAAGCCGCACGCACCGCCGAGGATGCGCAGCGCTATTATGAGAGCTACGCCAATGCCATCGCGCGCATCGGCAAGGCGGCGAAGCCGGGCGACCCGCACGCCAATCATGGCATTTCGATCAAGCTGTCGGCGCTCCATCCGCGCTACGAATATCTGCAGCACGCGCGTGTGATCGGCGAACTGGTGCCGAAGGTGGTCGAACTCGCGAAGGCAGCGCGCGCGGTGAACATCCCGCTGATGATCGACGCCGAGGAAAGCGACCGGCTGGAACCGCATATGGACGTGTTCGCCGCGCTGATCGACGCCGGGATCGCGGATAACTGGACCGGGCTCGGCATCGTGATTCAGGCCTATCAGAAGCGCGCGCCGGCGGTGATCGACTGGCTCGCGAACCGCGCGCGGACCCGCGGGGTCAAGCTGTCGATGCGCCTCGTCAAGGGCGCCTATTGGGACACCGAGATCAAGCGCGCGCAGACGCTGGGGCTCGGCGACTTCCCCGTCTTCACCGCGAAACTCCATACCGACCTCAATTATATGCGCTGCACGCAGTTGCTGCGCGACTGTCAGGATTGCATCTATCCGGCGTTCGCAAGCCACAATGCGATGACGCTCGCTTTTGTCTCGGAACTGTTCGCGGGCGCCGACTACGAGTTGCAACGGCTCCACGGCATGGGCGAGGGCGCGCATGACGCGCTCGTCGCGCTGTTCCCGCCGCCGCGACCGGTGCGCGTCTATGCGCCGGTCGGCACGCATCGCGACCTGCTCGCCTATCTTGTCCGCCGCCTGCTCGAAAATGGCGCGAACTCCAGCTTCGTGCATCAGTTTTCGGACCCCGGTGTCACCGCCGAGCAGCTTGCGGTCGATCCGCGCAGCGTCGCGAGCGAGGCGTCGCCCGCCATCGCGACCGGCCTTGGTCTCTTCGATCCCGTGCGCCGCAATTCGCGCGGCTATGATCTCGGCGATCCCGGCGTGCCCGAGGCGCTGGTTTCGGCGATCGGCGCGGCGCGGCGGAGCGACCTTGTTGCGGCGCCGATCGTCGGCGGCGTTGCGCGTAAGGGCAAGACGGATCCGGTGCGCAATCCCGCGACGGGCGTGGTCGTCGGGCAGGTGATCGAGGCCGACGCGGCGATGGTCGCCGATGCCGTCGCCGCGGGGCAGAAGGCGCACGGCGACTGGAGTCTCGCGGGCGGGGCCTTCCGCGCCGAGCGGCTCGAACGCGCCGCCGACCTGCTCGAAGAGCATGATGCGCTTTTCCTCGGCCTCGCGATCGACGAGGCGGGCAAGACGCTCGTCGATGCGATCGCCGAGGTGCGCGAAGCGGTCGATTTCCTGCGATATTATGCGGCACAGGCGCGTTCCGACTTCACCTACCCGGTGGCGTTGCCCGGTCCGACGGGCGAGCGCAACGAGCTGATGCTCGAAGGCAAGGGCGTGTTCGTGTGCATCAGCCCGTGGAACTTCCCGCTCGCGATTTTCCTCGGCCAGGTGTCGGCGGCGCTCGCCGCGGGCAACGCCGTGCTCGCAAAGCCCGCTGAGCAGACCCCGCTGATCGCGCACGCCGCGGTCGAAATGCTGCTCGAAGCTGGCATCCCGGGCGATGTGCTTGCGTTTCTCCCGGGCCGCGGCGAGACCGTTGGCGCGGCGCTCACCAGCAACGACGACATCATCGGCGTCGCCTTCACCGGCTCGACCGAGGTCGCGCGTATGATCAACCGCAGCCTCGCCGGACGCGACGGCCCGATCGCGACGCTGATTGCCGAAACCGGCGGCGCCAATGCGATGATCGTCGATTCGACCGCACTCCCCGAACAGGTCGCACGCGACGCCGTCGCGTCGGCCTTCCAGTCGGCGGGGCAGCGCTGTTCGGCGCTCCGCCTGCTCTGCGTGCAGGAAGATGTCGCCGACACGATGATTGAAATGGTCGCGGGCGCGATGGCCGAACTCAATGTCGGCGATCCGTCGATCCTTTCCACTGATGTGGGCCCGATCATCGATGATGAAGCGCAGGCGAATATTGTCGCCTATGTCGCCGAAGCGCGCGCCGCGGGGCGTGTGATCGCCGAAGCGGGGCGCACGAACCTGCCCGCCGACGGCCATTTCGTGCCGCCGGTGGCGATCCGGCTCGACCATGTCACCGACCTGAAGCGTGAGATTTTCGGCCCCGTGCTCCATGTCGCGACGTGGAAGGGCGGCGAGCTCGACGCGCTCATCGATGCGATCAACGCCTCAGGTTACGGCCTGACGCTCGGCGTCCACACGCGCATCGACGGGGTCGCTGCGCATATCGCGGCGCGCGCGCAGGTCGGCAACGTCTATGTGAACCGCAACCAGATCGGCGCGATCGTCGGTTCGCAGCCGTTCGGTGGGCGCGGTCTGTCGGGCACCGGCCCCAAGGCCGGCGGCCCGCATTATCTGCACCGCTTCGCCGAAGAGAAGTCGATCTCGACCGACATCACCGCGGCGGGCGGGAATGCGGCGTTGATGGCGGGTTAAATTCTGCGCTGGCTGATGCGCGGTGGCTTCGGCAGCCAGCGCATCGGCTGGCTGGAACCACGAGGCCCGATACAGAGTGGACAACTGTCCCGGGCAAATACGTCCGAAAGCGTCTCGCGGCATAGTGCCGCGGCGACCCTATGTTATGGTTGCCCCCCGCAGCGATGACGGCGTACCGCGTTCCGGGCCGCGCGCCAACGGGGATTTTTACGCACCCGGCACCCCCAGCAGCTGCGCCTGCGCCTTCAATCGTCCCGCCGCAGCCGGGTTCGCCGCAATCCCGTCTTTCAGCGCCTGTGCGGCCTTTGCCGTTTCGCCCAGCGTCATCCGGCTGCGCATCAACATGATCCAGCGGTCGACGTCGGCGGGATCGGCTTTGAGCTTCGCTTCGAGCCCGCTCACCATGCCCTCGATCATCTGGTCCTGCTGGCCCTTAGGGAGCTGCGATGCCGCTTCCATGTCGGCGCGGCTCGGCCCCGGAATCGCGCGCGCCGCAACCGGCATTTCGTTGGCGGTCAGCGGCCGCGGCTGCGTGCTTGCGAGCCGCGCGGCAACGTCGATCTTGTGGATCTGCCCAACCTGTTCGATCGTGCGGCGGAGGTCCGCCTCCCATGGCGCGCCCTGCGGTGTGTCGGCGAGCAGCGCGAACCAGTCCTCGATCGCGCCCTTGTGATCGCCGCCAATATCCTTTTTCACCGCGAGGAAATAACGCGCACGCGGATCCTTGGCGTCGAGCGCGATCGCCCGGTTGAACGCGTCGAGTCCGGCGGCGGGCATCGGATCGCTGTCGCTTCCCATCACCCGCGCCTCGCCGAGCGCAGACCAAAGGCCCGCCGAATCGGGCGAAAGCGCGACCGCCTTTTCATAAGCGGTGGCGGCACCGGCAAAATCGCTGAGGTCGAATTTCGCGGCGCCGAGCGCGGTCCAGGCGTCCGCGCTGCTCGGTTCGCGCTTTGTGCGCGCCTCCAGCTCGGCGAGCTGATTGGACTGCGCGCCCATGGTTTGCGTTGCGGGATCGGGCGCCGGGGGACCGGAATCGCGCCAGATCGCATAACCGATCGCGGCTGCCAGCAACAGGAAGGCGGCGATCAATATCGCCCGGTTGGTGCCCGTCATGCCCCCCGTAGTGCCCGTCGCCATCTTGTTGCTCTCGCTCATTTTTGCCCCTCTTGGACGCGCCGCGAAAAAATGCCGCCTGTGCGCGCAGTCATATTGCCTTTGCTTGGCGATGGTGTAGCCTTTGGCATACAAGGTCGGTCAACGATAAAATCGTCAGGGGTCGCACCGGCTTTCCCAGTCATACAGGGGAGGGGTGCATGGCAATTTCGGATCACGTCGACTTTTCGACGTTCATGGAAGGCGTAAAAAAGCGCAACCCGGGTCAGCCCGAGTTCGTCCAGGCGGTGCAGGAAGTGTCCGAGGACATCTTCGATTTCATCGCCGACAAGGAAGAATATCACGCGCAGCAAATTTTGCGGCGCATCGCCGAACCCGACCGGGTCGTGTCCTTTCGCGTCTGCTGGGAAGACGACAACGGCAATATCCGCGTTCAGCGCGGCTGGCGCGTCCAGAACAACAATGCCATCGGGCCGTATAAGGGCGGCATCCGCTTTCACCCGAGCGTCACCGAAAGCGTGCTCAAATTCCTCGCCTTCGAACAGACGTTCAAGAATGCGCTGACCGGGCTGCCGATGGGCGGCGGCAAGGGCGGGTCGAACTTCAATCCCAAGGGCAAGAGCGTGCGTGAGATCATGCGCTTTTGCCAAAGCTTCATGACCGAGCTCTATCGTCACATCGGCGCCGACATCGACGTGCCCGCGGGCGACATCGGGGTGGGTGGCCGCGAAATCGGCTTCATGTTCGGCCAGTACAAGCGGATCACCAACGAGTTTACCGGCGTGCTCACCGGCAAGGGTCTCGAATGGGGCGGCTCGCTGATTCGCACCGAGGCGACGGGTTATGGCGCGGTTTATTTCCTCGCCAATATGCTCGCCGCGAAGGGGCAGGATCTGGTCGGCAAGAGTGCGGTCATTTCGGGCTCGGGCAATGTCGCGACGCACGCGGCCGAAAAGATCGTCCAGCTCGGCGGCAAGGTGCTGACGCTCTCCGATTCGGGCGGCTTCATCCATGATCCCGATGGCATCACGCAGGAAAAGATTGATTGGGTGAAGGCGCACAAGACGCATCGCCGCGGCCGGATCGAGGAATATTGCGACGAGTTCAAAAGCGCGAGCTTCACGGCGGGCAAGACGCCGTGGGGCGTGAAGTGCGACGTTGCTTTGCCGTGCGCGACGCAGAACGAGCTGCTCGGCGACGATGCGAAGGCGCTCGTCGCCAACGGCTGTATCGCGGTCAGCGAGGGCGCCAACATGCCGACCAACCTCGAAGGTGTGCATATCTTCAAGGATGCGAAGATCATGTTCGCGCCGGGCAAGGCGGCGAATGCCGGCGGCGTCGCAGTGTCGGGCCTCGAAATGAGCCAGAACAGCGGGCGCCGCAGCTGGAGCGAAGCCGAGCTGCAGCAGATGCTCAAGGACATCATGGACGGCATCCACAAGAGCTGCCTGACCTATGGTGACCGCGGCGGCGGCTATATCGACTATGTGAAGGGCGCGAACATCGCCGGCTTCAAGAAAGTGGCCGACGCGATGCTGGCATTCGGGGTGGTATAAATCGGCCCAAGGCGTAAAGGCGCCGGGTTGGGGAAAAAGGGGTTCTGCGGATGACGACGCACGCTGGAAAGGAGCGCGCCGACCGGCCTTGGGCGGCGTTAGCCGCCCTTGCTCCCACGCGCGCGGCATTTGCCACTCTGGTGCTGATGCTGCTCGCGTTCGCCATTGCGGCGTTCGTCTTTGCACCCCCCGCCCGCTCGCAGGGCGAAAGCGGCGCGCGTTACACCGGCGTCGCTTCGTGCGCGGGTTCGACCTGCCACGGCCGGATGGAGGGTGACGGCACCGTCGTCCGCCAGGACGAGCTGATGAAATGGCAGGAACCCTCGACCCCCGGCGGTGCGCACAGCCGCGCGTGGGCAGTGCTCAGCAACAACCGCAGCCAATTCATCGCGCGCAACCTCGGCATTGGTGATCCCGCCAAGGCGCAGATGTGCCTCGGCTGCCACAGCACTGCGGGCACCGCGCGCGCCGCCCCGGCCGAGGACGGCGTCGGCTGCGAATCGTGCCACGGCCCCGCGGGCGGCTGGCTTGCGAGCCATTATGCCGGCGTCGGCACGAACGCCGACCCCGACCGCGAAATGCGCGACAAGCATCTCGCGAACTTGTCGGCGGGGCTGAAGAAGCTCGAGGACCCCGTCGTCCGCGCGGGCGTATGCGTCGACTGCCATTTCGGCTCGGCGGCCGACGGCCAGTTCGTCACCCACCGCATCATGGCGGCAGGGCATCCCCGCATTTCGTTCGAACTCGATCTCTTCTCGTCGCTGCAAGCGCATCATCAGGAAGACGCCGACTATGGCTGGCGCAAGTTCGGCGCCGCGAACCGGCGCACCGATCATGTCCAGATGTGGGCGGTCGGGCAGGCGACCGCGATCGAGCGCAGCCTCGCTCTGTTCCAGACGCGGCGCGGGACCGAGGGCCTGTTCCCCGAATTCTATTTCCTCGACTGCCACAGCTGTCACCGCCGTATCTTCGATCAGGCGAAGCCCGTGCGCACCGGGCTCGACAATCCCGGCCGGTCGATCCCCGAAGGCATGCCGCCCTATAATGACGAGAATCTGATCATGCTCGCCGCCGCGGCGCGCTTGGCCGCGCCCGCGCTTGCCGACCAGCTCGCTCTCCGCACCGCGGCGTTCCACAAGGCGATGGCGACCGACCGGCCGAGCGCGGTCGCCGCTGCAGTGCAGCTGTCGCAGACCGTCGCGGCGCTCAAGAGTGCGTTCGCGTCGCGCAATTTCTCGGGCACCGACGCCTTTGCGATGGTCGACGCGATTTCGGCGAAGGCGATCAGCGATCGCTACACCGACTATTCGGGGTCGCAGCAGGCGGTGATGGGGGTCGACACCTTGCTCAACGCGATGGTGTCGTCGGGCCGCGTGACCATCGGTGCGGCGGCGGGCATTCGCGGCGACATCGACCGCGCCTATGCTGCGGTGAAAGACCCCAACGCCTACAAGCCCTCCGAATTTCAGGCGTCGTTCGGCAGCGCAGTGCGCGCGATCGGGGCGCTGCGGTAAGATCATGCAGAGCAAGACCCATCTTTTTCGTTCGGCCGCCTTTGCCGCGATGGGCGCGCTGCTGCTTACCTCGTGCGGCGGCGGTGGCGGGGGTGGCGGCGGTACGCCGACCCCGACTCCTACCCCGACCCCCACTCCAACGCCGACTACGGTATATACGCCGCCCGCCGCCGAAGCGCTGAGCACGGCGGACGTCGAGCGCGTGCTCGCACAGGCCATATCGGAAGCGCAGGCACGCGGCCTGCCATCGGTGATCGCGGTGACCGACCGCGTCGGCAATGTGCTCGGCGTGTTCCGTATGTCCGGCGCGCGCGCGACCGCGACGACCGCGCCTGCCCCTAATGGCGCGAACATCGACGCACAGAATGTCACCTTTCCCGCTGAGGGCGGCGCGATCGCCAAGGCGGTTACCGGCGCGTATCTCTCGAGCGGCGGCAACGCCTTCTCGACCCGCACCGCGAGCCAGATCGTCCAGGAACATTTCCCGCCGGCGCCGACCACCGTCGGGCTCGAAAGCGGGCCGCTTTTCGGCGTGCAGTTCAGCCAGCTTCCCTGCAGCGACCTGTCGGCGCGCTTCGGTACCGCCGGGGCGGCGGCGCTGATCGGCCCCAAACGTTCGCCGCTCGGCCTCGCCGCTGACCCCGGCGGGCTGCCGCTCTACAAGAATGGCGTGCTCGTCGGCGGCATTGGGGTGATGGGCGACGGCATCTACGGCAGCGACTCCAACATCCTCGACGTCGACAACGACCCCGAGGAGTTCATCGCGCTCGCGGGCACGCGCGGATTCGAAGCACCAATCAGCATTACCGCCGACAAGATTACCGTCGATGGCACAAGCTTGCGCTTTTCCGACGCTAAATATGAGGACTTGAGCCCCCCAACCGGGGCGAGTTTCGCCAGCCTCAATGGCGCCGCGGGCAACCTCGTCGCGGTGGTCGGTTATGCCAATGCCGGGGTCATTGCGGGCACCGCTTATGGCAGCGAGGCGTCGGGCATCCGCGCGTCGACTGCGGCCGAATTTTCGAACCGCGACGCCTTCGTGCTCACCGACGGCAGCGGTGCGAACCGCTATCCGCTGCGTGCCGGCACCGACGGCGCAACGAACAGCGCGCCGCTGACGCAGGCCGAAGTGCGCGCGGTCCTAGAGGAAGCCTTCACGGTAATGAGCCGCGCGCGCGCGCAGATTCGCCGCCCGCTCGACAGCCGCGCGCAGGTGTCGATCAGCATCGTCGATACGCATGGCTCGGTGCTTGGTCTCGTCCGCTCGCCCGATGCACCGATCTTCGGAACCGACGTCAGCTTGCAGAAGGCGCGCACCGCAGCCTTTTTCTCGGGCGCGCAGGCCGGAACCGAACTCAGCGCGAACGCCAGCGCCGATGTACGCCAATTCGTCACCGCGACGCGGAATTTCCTGAACAATCCTGCCGCGCTCACCGGCACGATCGCCTTCTCCGACCGCGCCAACGGCAATCTGTCGCGGCCCTATTTCCCCGATGGCGAGGTCGGCCGGCCGAACGGGCCGCTTTCGCGCCCGATCGCGCAGTTCAATCCCTTCTCGACCGGGCTGCAATCGGCGCTGATCATCGGCAATCTCGGGGCGCACCTCGGCTTCGTCTCGGGCGCCAGCCCGACCGACACCCCGGCGCGCTGCACGACCTTGCCCGACGTCGCGGCGGGGCAGAACCGGCTGCAGAACGGTATTCAGATCTTCCCCGGATCGGTCCCCATATATCGCGGCAATCAGCTGGTCGGCGCAATCGGCGTGTCGGGCGACGGTATCGATCAGGATGATATGATCAGCTTTTTGGGCGCGCATAATGGCGGCGCGCGCGTCGGCGGCATTGGCAATGCGCCCGCCGCAATCCGCTCGGATACGGTTGTCGTGAATGTCGGCGCCGGAGTGCGCCTCCGCTATATCAGCTGCCCGTTCGCCCCGTTCCTCGACACGGCGAACCAGAATGTCTGCAACGGGCTATAGGTGATGATGACGGGGGGCAGCCTTTGGCCGATCATCGCGACACTCGCGGCGCAGGGCGCGCCGGGGGCCGATGTCACGCCGCCGTCGCCCGCGCCCGAGGGGCCGCCTGTTGCCGGCGATGCCGCGCCCGCCGAACAGCCTGCCGACGAACTGATCCCGCCGCCGCCGCCGGTCGACTGGCAGCAGATGGTGAAGGACGACCTCATCACCGACATCATCGAGGGGCGCCGTCGTCCCGGCTATCGTCCCGACCTTCCCGATGCGCTGACGCAGGACAATGTCGGTGCGTTGCGGCCGCCGCCGCCGCAGGCGTTCCCGGGGATGGAGGACCAGCTGCCCGTTCCGGACCGCTGGCGCCTCATCGAAACGCTTGGCGTGGTCAAGGAACGCTGGTTCGATCCCTACAACCAGAACACGTACAAGGGTGACCGCGCGATCGACCGCAGCAAGGTCAAATGGCTGCCGATCAAGGGCGACGACTGGTTCTTCGTCGCCAATGCGGTGTCCGACACGGTGTTCGAACCGCGCACCTTTCCGATCCCCGTCGGCGTCCAGACGACCGAACGGCCGGGCAGCCTTGACGTGTTCGGCAAGGATCGCAGCTTCGTTTTCGCGCAGACCTTCATCGCCGGCGCGGCGCTGATCAAGGGGTCGACCGCGTTCAAACCCCCCGACATCGAATATCGCGTCACGCTCGCCTATCAGGCCAATTATGTCGACGTGCCCGAACGGCGCGTGCTCGACGTGCGTCCGTCGAAGGCGAGCCATCGCTACGACTCGTTCCTCGGCGTGCAGGAATTGTTCGTCGACAAGCATCTCGGCAACACGTCCGACCGCTATGATTTCTATTCGATCCGTCTTGGCATCCAGCCGTTCCAGAGCGATTTCCGCGGCTTCCTGTTCAACGACAGCCAGCTCGGCATCCGGCTGTTCGGCAACCGCGACAACAACCGCTTCCAATATAATCTCGCGGCCTTCTGGCGGCTCGAAAAGGACACCAACAGCGGCCTCAACGACATCACCCAGACCCCGCGCAGCGATTTCATCTTCACCGGCAATCTCTATCGGCAGGATTTCCCCGTCGTCGGACTGACCAGCCAGGTCAGCGTCACCTACAATATGAATCGCGAAAAGAATGACGTGCAGATCGACCACAACGGCTTTCCGGTGCGACCGGCGCTGCTCGGCGATTTGCGCGGGCGCGAATATGACGTCGTCTATCTGGGCTACAGCGCCGATGGGCGGATCGGGCGGATCAACGTCACCGCGAGCTTTTATGCGGCGCTCGGCGAAGACCGGAACAGTTTCTTCACGAGCAAGCCTGCCGAGATCCGCGCGGGCTTCGGCGCGGTCGAACTCAGCTACGATCACGACTGGATGCGTTTCCGCCTGTCGGGGCTTTATGCGACCGGCGACGGCGACCCGTACAACAACACCGAGGGCGGCTATGACGCGATCTTCGAAAATCCGATCTTCGGCGGCGCCGATACGAGTTACTGGATCCGCCAGACGATCCCCTTTGCGGGCGGCGGGCGCGTCATCGCGATCAGCGGGCGCAACGGCATCCTGAATTCGCTCCGCTCGTCGAAAGAAGAGGGGCAGTCGAACTACAACAACCCGGGCACCGTCTTCGTCGGCGCGGGCGCCGATTTCGACCTGACCCCCGAATTTCGCGTCAGCACCAATTTCAACCATCTGTGGTTCGAAAATACGTCGACGCTTCAGGCACTGCGCACCGAAGGGTCTATCCCCAAGGATATCGGTTTCGACCTGTCGGTCGCGACGATCTGGCGGCCGAAGGCGACGCAGAACATCGTCGGGCGCCTCAGCGGCGCGGTGCTGCTGCCCGGCAAGGGGTTCAAGGACCTGTTCGACAACAAGCAAAAGAACGACGCCTATGTGTCGATCCTCGCTAATGTGATCGTGAGTTTCTGATCGTGACGCGCAAACTCTTCGCCCTCTTCGCCTTCCTGCTGATGAGCGTCAGCCTGGGCGTGAGCGTCACGCGCGCGGCCGAAGAGGAAAAGCCGCTCAAGATCGAATATCGCTTCACCCCGCCCGCGCCGCGCGAGCAGAGCGAGGCCGAGGTCGTCCAGAAATCCGAAGGTTGCTACAGCTGCCACACCCGCACCGACCAGCCGTCGATGCACGCGACCCCTGCGGTGCGGCTCGGCTGCACCGACTGCCATGGCGGCGACGCGAGCCAGCGCGGCACGCCCGGCCTCGGCTACCAGCATCCGACGAACAAGGCGGTGATGAAGCTGGCGCATCCGCAGCCGACCTTGCCCGGCGCCTGGCACGACAGCTCGGCGAACCCGCAGCGCAGCTATACGCTGCTCAACAAGGAATCGCCCGAATTCATCCGCTTCGTGAACCCCAGCGACTATCGCGTCGCGCGCGAAGCCTGTGGTGCGTGCCATCTCGAGGTGATCGAGGCGACCGAGCGGTCGATGATGTCGACCGGCGCGATGCTGTGGGGCGGCGCGGCGTATAACAACGGGATCGTCCCCTATAAAAACTACATCTTCGGCGAGGCCTATACGCGCAAAGGCGAACCCGCCTGCATCCTGTCGCCCTCGTCGCGGCTCACTGCCGAGGAATATAAGGAAGCGTGCAAGCCAAGCTTCGGCTTCGACAAGATCCTGACCGACGAAGAGAAAAAGCGCGGCGCGCTCGCGAAAATGTATCCGCTGCCGCGCTGGAGCGTGCTGCCGCCGGGCGACGTGTTCCGCGTATTCGAGCGCGGCGGGCGCAACATCAACACGCAGTTCCCCGAAATCGGCCTGCCCAATCCGACGGGCAGCATCCAGCGCCTCGAGGAACCGGGGCGCCCCGACCTCAAGCAGTCGAACCGCGGCCCCGGCACCGGGCTGCGTGTGTCGATCCCTGTGCTCAACATCCACAAGACGCGCCTCAACGACCCGCTGTCGTGGTTCATGGGGACGAACGACCAGCCCGGCGACTATCGCCATTCGGGCTGTTCGGGCTGTCACGTCGTCTACGCCAACGACCGTGAGCCGCGGCACAGCCTGACCTACGCCAAATTCGGCCGCGACGGCGAGACGGCGACGGTCGATCCGACAATCGCAGAGAAGAAATGGAAGCCCGAAGGCGGGCACGGCGGCGATTCCCATGGCGCCGACGACGGCCATCAAGCCGGCGGCGGTCACGGCGCGCTGATCGACCCCGCCGATCCCGACGTCCCGGCACGCCCCGGATCACCGGCGCGCGGTGAATCGGGCCACCCGATCAGCCACGCCTTCACGCGCGCGATCCCGACCTCGCAGTGCATGTCGTGCCACATGCACCAGCCGAACATCTTCCTGAACTCCTATCTCGGTTACACGATGTGGGATTATGAATCGGATGCGCCGCAGATGTGGCCGGGCCCCGACAACACAGCTCCGCGCCCGCCGGGGATGACCGACGAGGAGTATCAGAAGAAATACAAGCAACAGCGCTATCCGACCGCCGCCGAGGTGCATGCGGTGCTCGAACGCAATCCCGAGGCGGCGGCGGCGCGCGGGCTGTGGGCCGACGTCGAATTCCTGCGCGACGTCTATGACGTCAACGACAGCAACAAGGATACGCAGTTCGCCGACTATCATGGCCATGGCTGGAACTTCCGCGGCATCTTCAAGCGCGACCGTAACGGCAATCTGCTGACCGCCGACGGCAATATGTCGACCTATGGCACCGACACCGCGAACATCATCGACCCGAAGGACCCGGAAAAATGGCGCAAGAGCTGCAGCCATTACACCGATCCGAAAGAGCGCGACCTTTGCCTGTCGAGCGCCGATCCGGGCCGGCCGGGCATCGAGGGCAAGTTCGTGCCGCCCGGGATCAATCCCGGCAAGGCGGTCCATATGATGGACATCCATGCCGAAAAGGGCATGCAGTGCGCCGATTGCCACTTCGCGCAGGACAGCCATGGCAATGGCTATATCCAGGGCGAGGTCGCGAATGCGGTCGAGATCAGCTGCAAGGATTGCCACGGCACCGCCGACGCCTTCCCGAACCTGCTGACCTCGAACGTCGCGGCGCGGCCGCAGGGCAATAATCTGGCGCTGCTCCGCAACCCCGACGGCCGCCGCCGTTTCGAATTTCAGTATAATGACGACGCCGAGGTGATCGGCCTGATCCAGCGTTCGATCGTCGATCCGAAGCTCGAATGGCAGGTCAGCCTCGTCAAGCAGGCGGTGACTCCGGGGCCGCACTTCAACGCCAAGGCGGCGCGCGCGAAGCTGATGGCGCGGGCAGGCTCGGAGGATGGCAAGTTCGAATGGGGGCCGGGGGTCGCCAAGGAAGACCGCGCGCACGGCGACGACAAGATGACCTGCTTCACCTGTCACCTGTCGTGGACGACGAGTTGCGGCGGTTGCCATTTGCCGATCGAGGCGAACTGGAAGACCAAGATGCACCATTTCGAGGGTGAGGAGACGCGCAACTTCGCGACCTACAACCCGCAGGTGGCGCGCGACGAGATGTTCCAGCTCGGCCGGCACCAGCTCACCAAGCCCGGCGAGCCCGGCCCGAACGGCGAGGCGCGCGGCATCATCACCCCGGTGCGCTCGACCTCGGCGCTCGTGCTGTCGTCGACGAACATCAACCGCGAACGCATCTATGTGCAGCAACCGCCGATCTCGTCGGCGGGCTATTCGAGCCAGGCGTTCGCCCCGCATTTCCCGCACACGGTGCGGCGTTCCGAAACCAAGCAGTGCAGCGACTGCCACCTGTCGGTGGCCGACGATAACAACGCGATCATGGCGCAGCTCAATCTGCTCGGCACCAACTTCGTCAATTTCGTCGGTTTGAACGTCTGGTCGGGTCAGGAAAACAGCTTCCAGGCGACGCGCGTCACCGAATGGGACGAGCCGCAGGCGGTGATCGGCAGCTACCTCCAGAAATACGCCTATCCCGACTATTGGAAACTGCATGTCGACCAGAATGGCCGCGAGCTCAAAAATTGGGTGCGCGGCAAGACCTTCGACAAGAATGGCTCGGGCGAAACGCACGCGCTCGAGGAGTTCGCCAATATCGTCCAGGGGACGAGCGGGCGCGTGAATTGCCTGCAACAACGCGGCGAATATATGTTCGTGGCAGAGGGCAAGGGCGGTTTCCGCGTCTATGACATCGCGTCGATCGGCAACAAGGGCTTCTCCGAACGCATCATCCGCGCGCCTTTCTCGGCGCTCGGGCAGGATACGCATGTGAAGACGAAGAACGCGACCTGCATGGCGATCGCGACGACGCAGCCGATCAGCGTGTCGCGCAACGAGAATATCGTGAAGAATTTCCCCGAGAACCACGAACAGGTAATGCACGATATCTACCGTTATGCGGTGATCACCGACAGCGTCGAAGGGCTGATCCTCGTCGACATCGACACGCTCGCCGACGCCGAATTCCGCAACAACAAGTTCAAGCGCGAGCTGACGTGGAACGAGGGCAATGTGCTGGCGGGCGCGCGGCATGTGACGCTCGCGGGCAGCATTGCCTATATCACCACCGACGCCGGGCTGGTCGTGCTCGACCTCTCGACCCCGCTCCAGCCCAAGGTCACGGCGCAGCTGCCGCTGACCGACGCGCGCGCCAGCGCGGTGCAGTTCCGTTACCTCTGGGTCACTGATGCCGAGGGGGTGAAGCTGTTCGACGTCACCAATCTCGCGCAGCCGGTTGCGGTGCCGTCGGGCACGGTGCGGCTCGCCAACGCGCGCAAAATCTATCTGGCGCGGACCTATATGTATGTCGCGGCGAAGGCCGACGGGCTTGTCATCGTCGATGTGACGCGTCCCGCGGCGCCGATCGTCTGGCCGGGGCTGACCTTTGGCGGAATGCTCAACGATGCCGAGGATGTGATCGTCGCGTCGACCAATGCGTCGCTGTTCGGTTATGTCGCCGACGGGCGGAACGGCATCAAGGTCCTCCAGCTGACCAGCCCCGACAATCCCGGCCTCTACGGCTTCTCGCCGAAACCGACCCCCGAACTGATCGCCTGGGCGAAGACGCCGTCACCCGCGCTCGCGCTGTCGAAGGGGCTCGACCGCGACCGTGCCGTCGACGAAACGGGCGGCCAGATGGCGGTGTTCGGACGCGTCGGCTCGCGCCCGTTTACCCGGCCAGAAATGGAGAAGCTGTTCCTGAACAGCAAGGGCATAGTCTATAAGGTCAGCGACGCGGTCGACCAGAATGCCTGGCGGCCGCCGTTGCTTTACGCGAATTGAGCGCGCTGGTCTGCTTAGGACTGGCTCTGGCCATGGATGCTGAAACAAGTTCAGCATGACGAGGTTTGGAACGTTCGCTTTCCACCCCAAGGCCGACGTTCAAATATGCCTTTCCTACATTATCCGGCTGTGCCAGCCTTCGTCCGGCTCTTTCATCTGGTGGATTAAGCGGTCGTTGCCCGGCTTGCCGGTGCGACTACGGCAGGGCGCGCAGGGCACGCGCAGCACGCCGCAACGTCCAAATCGGGCGCCGCATAGGGCTGAACTTTCCTGAACTTTGGAATGTCACGCGGCCCTTGCGTCGACCGGATTCAATCCGGGATGACGAGCTAAGGCGATGGCAGCTCACCACCCTAAAGCCGGCCAGCAGGTTGCTACTGCCGCTCGGCCTGAACCACCGTGTCGGACGCGCGCAGTGCCGACAGGATGCGCATCACATGCTGGACGTCGCGGACTTCGACGACGACGTCATAGGTGTGGAAACCGCCCTCGCGGTTCGACAGACGCAAATTGGTGATGTTCGCCATATTGGCGGCGAGGATGCCCGACATTTCGGCGAGCGTGCCGGGTTCGTTGAGGATGACGATGCACAGCCGCGCATTGCCACCCTCGCTGTCTTCCTGCCACCGAAGGTCGATCCAGTCGGCGTCGATGCCGTCGGCGAGCTTCGGACAGTCGATGACATGCACCTCGATTCCTTCGCCGGGGCGCGAAAGACCAACTATGCGGTCGCCGGGGACGGGGTGGCAGCAATCGGCAAGCTGATAGGCGACGCCCGGGGTCAGCCCCGCGATCGACACCGCCGCGCCCTGCACGAGCTTGCCGGGCTTGGTTTTCATCTCGGCGGTGATGCCAGGGACGAGCGCCTCGAGCAGCGCATTGTCGGTGATCCGCTGCTTGGCGATCGCGACATAGAGCGCGGTGTCGTCGTCGAGTTTCAGCCGTTCGCGCGCCGCGATCCGCGCCTTGTCGCCGACCTTGTTCGGCAGGCGGAGCGCGATCTCGTCGTACATCTTGCGGCCGAGCGCCGCGAGTTCGACCTTTTCCTTCGACCGCACATGGCGGCGGATCGCGGCGCGCGCCTTGCCGGTGACGGCAAAGCCGAGCCATGCGGGCTGCGGCGTCTGCTTGTCGGAGGACAGGATCTCGACCGTATCGCCATTGTTGAGCTGGGTACGCAGCGGCACGAGCCGGCCGTTGACCTTGGCGCCGACGGTGCGGTCGCCGAGCCCGGTGTGGACGGCATAGGCGAAGTCGACGGGGGTCGCGCCCTTGGGTAGCTGGTGCAGACTGCCCTTCGGCGTGAAAGCGAAGATGCGGTCCTGATACATCGCGATGCGCGTGTTTTCGAGGAACTCTTCGGGATCGTGCGTCTGCTCGAGGATTTCGATCAGGTCGCGGATCCACCCCGCCTGCCCGTCGGGAGCTGTGCCGCCCTGTTTATATGCCCAATGCGCCGCGAAGCCGAATTCGGACTGCTGGTGCATGCCAAGGCTGCGGATTTGGATTTCGATCCGCATATTCTGCTGATGCATGATCGTCGTGTGCAGCGACTTGTAGCCGTTGCGTTTCGGGGTCGAGATATAATCCTTGAAGCGGCCGGGGACCATTTTCCACTTGCGGTGAAGAATGCCTAGCGCCGCATAACAATCGGCATCGGTCGGCGTGATGATGCGAAAGGCGATGATGTCGGTCACCTGCTCGAAGCTGACATGGCGTTCCTGCATCTTGCGCCAGATCGAATAGGGGTGCTTCTCGCGCCCCGACACATCTGCCTCGATCCCGTTCCTGGCGAGCAATTCCTTGAACTCGCGGCTGATCCCCGCGACCTTGTCCTTGCCGCCCGCGGTCAGCTTGGCGAGGCGGCCGGTGATCGTCGCATAGGCTTCGGGTTCGAGCTCGCTGAACGCGAGTAGCTGCATCTCGCGCATATATTCATACATGCCGATCCGCTCGGCGAGCGGCGCATAGATATCCATCGTCTCCTTGGCGATGCGGCGGCGTTTCTCGGGATTCTTGATGAAATGCAGCGTCCGCATATTGTGCAGCCGGTCGGCAAGCTTGACCAGCAGCACGCGGATATCGTCCGACATCGCGAGCAGGAATTTGCGCAGATTCTCTGCGGCGCGTTCATTCTCCGTCTGCGCCTCGATCTTCGAAAGCTTGGTCACGCCGTCGACCAGCCGGCCGACATCGGCACCGAACAGGCGTTCGATTTCCTCGGGTGTCGTCAGTGTATCCTCGAGCGTGTCGTGGAGCAGCGCGGTGACGATCGTCTCGGCGTCGAGGTGGAGGTCGGTCAAAATGCCGGCGACCTCGACCGGATGGCTGAAATAGGGGTCGCCCGACGCGCGTTTCTGGCTGCCGTGCTTCTGGACGGTAAACACATAGGCGCGGTTGAGCAGTGCCTCATCGACGTCGGGATCATAAGCGCGTACGCGCTCGACAAGTTCATATTGCCTCAGCATCGCGTCCAATGTCGTTCATGCAGGCAATATTGCAATGCGAAATTTGCTTGCGCGGAACCGCCCGAGATCAGCAACTTTGATAAAGCCGGTTGGAAGCATCGTTCGCCATGCGGAAAAGGGCGTAGAAAAGCCGCCTTGTCCCGCCCGCGAGGCGGGCGAAGCGCGGCGGCTTTCCAAGGCTTATGGCCAAATTATTTCGCGGCGTTGCAGCGCGTGAGCTCTTCGGCCTCGAGCGCCTTGCCGCCTGCGGTGAAGCTCGTCACGGGGCCGACGACCTTCGCGAGCGCCGAGCATATGATCAGTGGGCGGCTCGTTCCCTGACCGGCGACACAGCTGACGTCGTTGCATGCCCAGACCACATCGCGCGCGACGAAGCGTGCCTGGGTGGCCGGGCTGGCGAGTTCGGCGCGATAATAAGTGCCGCCTGCGGCGGTTGCGGCCGTCGATGCGAATGCGAGGCCGCCGATCAGCGAGGCGCCTGCGATCGCGAAGGAATGGGTGCGGGGAGAAAGCTTGAATATGGGCATTTGGACCTCCTGTTTTTGCGCAACCGAAAGGTTGCGAGGTGCTACCTAGACTTTGAGTTGCGAAATGCAACGGAGGCCCTATATTTTTTTGGCGCATATGCCGATTTTACGTTAGGGCTTGGGTTATGGGAAAATTACGCGAACTGCTGAACGACATGGACGGGGGCAATTGCGCCCTGCCGCTGGCGCTGGAAGCGATGGGCGAGCGATGGTCGTTCATGATCCTTCGCGCAGCCTTCAACGGCGTCCATCATTTCGAAGAATTTCAGCAGGAACTGAACATCGCGCGCAACATATTGTCGAACCGGCTGTCGCGGTTGGTCGACCATGGCATCATGGCGCGCGAAGTCATGGCTGAAGACCGGCGCAAGGTCCGCTATCAGCTGACAGAAAAAGGCATTGAATTGCTCCCGGCGATGATTGCGCTCCGCCAATGGGGCGAGAAATGGGGCGCGGGCGTGCCCTCGACCCCTGTCCTCGTCGATGCACGCGACGAACAGCCGATCGGGCCGGTAACATTGACGGCGCATGATGGCCGGGTGATCGGTTACAAGGAATTGCTTTGGAAGCATCGTGTGGAGTTGCAGCCACTTGGTCAGGCGCGCATCCGCAGCGACGGCGGACTGGCGCCGGTAGCCGCCGGATGATCGGCCGCGCCGGTTTCCGATATCGCCCGCGCGGCGACTGATCATCGCTATCGTACAGACTCCCATGCCGCTTTTCCGACTGTCTTCGCCGGGCCCGTTTTTCGACAACAAGGTCCGGGCCTTCTGGAACCTGCAGATATTGGGCTGGGCCGCATGGCTCGGCCTGCGCGGGGTGTCGGGGCTTGCCAATGGCCAGGCCTTCACCTTCCTGATCCCCCAGACGATTTCGGCGATCACCGGTTTTTCGCTGACGCTCATCCTGTCGGCCTGTTACCGCGCGCTGATCAGCCGCCGCCCGCTGCTGATGTGGGGCGTCAGTTTCGGGCTTGCGGGGATAGCGACGGCGCTGTGGGCCTTCATCGACGCGTGGGTTGCGCAGATCCAGAATCCCGCGAGCGAGGCGGGCTTCACCAGCCTGCTGCTCGGCGCGATGTATATCGACGCGACGTCGCTCGCGGCCTGGTCGGCGCTCTATTTCGCGATCAATTATTTCCTCCAGCTCGAGGAACAGAATGACCGCGTCATCCGGCTCGAGGCGCAGGCAGCGTCGGCGCAGCTGGCGATGCTGCGCTACCAGCTCAACCCGCATTTTCTGTTCAACACGCTGAACAGCATTTCGACCCTCGTACTCCTGAAACAGGCCGAGCCTGCCAATGCGATGCTGTCGCGCCTGTCGGCGTTCCTCCGCTACACGCTCGCGAACGAGCCGACCGCGCAGGTGACGCTGGCGCAGGAAATCGAGACGCTGAAGCTTTACCTCGAAATCGAGAAGATGCGGTTCGAGGAGCGGCTGCGCCCGCATTTTGCAATCGACCCGGCGGTTGCGCGGGCGCGATTGCCGTCGCTCTTGCTCCAGCCGCTCATCGAAAATGCGATAAAATATGCGGTGACGCCGCAGGAGGACGGTGCCGATATCACGCTGTCCGCACAGTTGGCCGGTCAAAATGTTCGGATTACCGTGTCCGACACCGGCGCGGGATTGTCAGCCGACCGTACGGACCCCACCACTGGGGTTGCAACGGAATCGACTGGCGTGGGTTTAGCCAATATCAGGGACCGGCTGGCGCAGGCTTTTGGCGACCAGCACCGGTTCGACGTCCATGTGGGCGCTGAGGGCGGCTTCACGGTGGTTATCGAGTTTCCGTTCCAGCCCGATGGGCAAATGACGATTGGAACCGAGAGAACATGACGATCAGAACCATCCTGGTGGATGATGAAAAATTGGCCACCCAAGGCCTGCAACTGCGGCTCGAACCGCATGCGGACGTCGAAATCGTCGACACCGCGCAAAATGGCCGCGAAGCCATCAGAAAGATAAAAACTCACAAACCTGATCTGGTGTTCCTCGACATCCAGATGCCGGGTTTCGATGGCTTTTCGGTGATCCAGGGATTGATGGAGGTCGAACCGCCACTCGTGGTGTTCGTCACCGCCTATTCGGATCACGCCATCCGGGCGTTCGAGGCGCAGGCGGTCGACTATCTGGTCAAGCCGGTTGAGCCCGAACGGCTCGCCGATGCGCTCGACCGCGTCCGCCAGCGGCTCGCCGAAAAACGCGGCGTCGCCGAGGTCGAGCGCCTCAAGACCGTGCTCGCCGAAGTCGCGCCCGAAGCGGTCGAGGATTATGACGCCGAGGTCGCCCCCGATACGCACGCCGCCGATCGCTATGAAAAGATGATCAACATCAAGGATCGCGGCCAGATCTTCCGCGTCGACGTCGACAGCATCGAGCGCATCGACGCCGCGGGTGACTATATGTGCATCTACACCGCCGACAACAGCCTGATCCTGCGCGAAACGATGAAGGATCTGGAAAAGCGGCTCGACCCGCGCAATTTCCAGCGCGTGCATCGCTCGACGATCGTGAATTTGTCGCAGGTGAAGCAGGTCAAGCCGCACACCAATGGCGAATGCTTCCTCGTGCTCGGTTCGGGCGCGCAGGTGAAGGTCAGTCGAAGTTATCGCGACGTGGTCGCGCGCTTCGTGCATTGATTTGATGAAGGCGTCGGCATTGTCCGACGCCTTTTTCGTTTAGAGTTGATGCCCCGTCCGATCGCGCTTGGTCGCGAGATATTGTTCGTTATATTTGTTCGTCGGCAGCGCGAGCGGGATGCGTTCGATAACCTCGACGCCCTCTTTTTCGAGCCGCGCGACCTTATCCGGATTGTTCGTCATCAGCCGGATGCGCGGGATGTTCAGCAGTTCGAGCATCCGTCCGGCGATCGCGAAGTCGCGCGCCTCGACCGGAAAGCCAAGCCGCAGATTGGCATCGACGGTGTCATAACCCTGATCCTGCAGCGCATAGGCGCGCAGCTTGTTGACGAGACCGATCCCGCGCCCTTCCTGCCGCAGATATAGCAGCACGCCCCACGGCGCGTCCGCCATCGCATGGAGCGCGGCATGGAGCTGCGGCCCGCAATCGCATTTGAGGCTGCCGAGCACATCTCCGGTCAGGCATTCGCTGTGGAGACGGACGACGGGCGGATTGCCGTCGCGCTTGCCAATGACGAGCGCGACATGATCCGAAGCTTCTTCAGGGCTACGGAAGGCGACGATTTCGGCGCTTTCGCTGGCTTCGACGGGAAGGCGCGCGCGCGCGGCGATCTGGAGGCGCGCCGGGTCGAGCAGCGTGGCGACATCGTCGACGCTGCATTCGGTTTCGGCCGTACCCGCCGCCTCGCGCACGAAGAAAGCGGGGAGCAGTCCGGCGTGCCGCGCCATCGTCATCGCGGCGGTCGCTGCCGCTTCGCCGTCCGTCGCGACGGTACGGAATGGGCCCTTGAGTGGGTTCGCAAGATCGAGCGCCGGATCGGCGAGCGCGAGCGCCGCGGTGACGCTATCGCCGGCACCCGCCAGCCGGACCGGACCCGGGGTTGCGGCGATGCGCTGGTTGGTGAGCTTGAGCGTAACCGCGCGCTCGCCCGAGAGCAGCACATCATGGCTTCCAAATTCGCCAAGCGCCTCATCGCGCGCGCTTTCGACCGCGAGCAGGTCGAGCGACCCGTCCGCGCCGACCACACGGAGCGGCCAGCCGCGGCGCAGCGCGTCGATGGCGCGTGCCGCGCGCCGGGCGCCCTCATGGTCGGCGACGTCGCTCAAAAATCGAACTCGGTGATCAGCGGGATATGGTCCGACGGCCGTTCCCAACTGCGCGCCGGCTGGACGATGCGGTGCGACACTGCCTTGGACATCAGGTCGGGGGTGACCCACATATGATCAAGCCGGCGGCCGCGGTTCGACGCTTCCCAATCCTTCGCGCGGTAGCTCCACCATGTATAGAGCCGCTCCGGCGCCGGGATGAAGTGGCGCCCGAGATCGACCCAGTTCGACGCCGCCTGCAGCCGTGCGAGCGTTTCGACCTCGATCGGCGTGTGGCTGACGACGTCGAGCAGCGCCTTGTGGTTCCAGACGTCGCTTTCGAGCGGCGCGACGTTGAAATCGCCGGTGAGAACCGTCGGCGTACCCGCGAGCGTCGTCGCCCATTCGGTCATGCGGCCGAAGAAATCGAGTTTCTGCCCGAATTTGGGGTTTAGTTCGCGGTCGGGAATGTCGCCGCCCGCGGGAATATAGACATTGTCGAGCCGGACGCCCGACGGCAGCGTGACGCCGACATGGCGCGCCTCGCCATTCGCCTGCCAGTCATATTTGCGCACGTCGGCCAGCGGCAGCTTGCTGACGATCGCGACGCCGTGGTGCATGCGCTGGCCGTGGGTGACAATATGCTCATAGCCCAGCCGCTTGAACATGTCGGGCGGGAACAGGGTGCATTCGACCTTCGTCTCCTGCAGGCAGAGGACGTCAGGCGCTTCTTCGCGAAGGAATTTTTCGACGATGCCGATGCGGGCGCGGACGCTGTTGATATTCCACGAAGCGATGCTGGTGCGAGTCATGCGGTGGCTCTATCGGCGCGCGGGGAGGCGCGCAACGTCCCAAACACCGGATAAATTAAACCCCCGTCCCAGGGGCGGTGGAACGGGGGTTCAAGGTCAGCGTTCGTCACGCTCTTGAATGAAGGCACCTGGCAGTCCGGGTGGGGCAACAGGGGGAAACCCAAATCCGGGGGCCGTGTTGGCGCCTTCGAGAGATGAAATAGACGGTCTTCCCTGTCGCCAAGCTGAACAAAATGCACGCTCCGGCGCCATTCTTGCAGTTCGTCGATGCGTGACGTCCGTTGGTCCGGAAAAATGGCGCCGAATCCGTTTCGCGGATTCGGCGCCTTGATTTTGAACGCTGCGGGCGGGTTGGGTTAGCCCGCGCGGCCGCGCTGCTTCGGCCGCGGGTCGGTCCATTTGAAGGCCGAGTCGGCGACCGCGACGTTGAATTTCTGGTTGGTTAGGTCGATCCGCGTCCGGTTGTTCTGCGAATCGAGTGCGACCCAGCCGCGCAGGCGGAGTCCCGCGGGCGCCGAGCCGTCGCGCACGAATACCATGGTGATCGTACCATATTCGGGGCGCTTGGGATCCTTGACCTCGACGCTCAGCACGTCGCCGCTGCCGGTCGGCAGAACCCTGGCATATTTCGTCAGATCGCGGTCGGGATCGAGCAGCGCGCCGAGTGGCGAATTCTTCACCGGCCAGCGCTGCACCTGCCGCACTTCATAGTCGATCATCGTTAACGAGCTGCCGTCGCCGACGATCAGCAGCGGGACGTCCTTCTGATACTGGAACCGGATTTTGCCCGGCCGCTTCAGCGTCAGCTTACCGGTTAGCCGTTGGCCATTGCGGTCGGTCTGCACGAAGTCGGCGGTCATCGAGCTCGTCGACTTCAGGTGCGACTGCACCGACGCCAGCGTGCTCGACGACTGGGCGATCGCCGGCGCGCCGATCGCCAAGCCGGTAGCGGCCATCGGCGCGAGCGTCCAGACGGCGAGGCGGGTCATGTTCGTCTTGAAGATCATCGGACTCTCATCTCTGAAATAGGTGACTGGTCCATCGCAGCCGGGCATTGAACGCGCGCTGAACCCGTCGTTAGACGCTGTTCAAGTCGCGAGACGGGGAAAGGTTGCTCACCGTTGCTGGCCATATTGGTCGGTGAGCACGTCGCGGCGGCCGACATGGTTCGGCGGGCTGACCAGTCCTTCCTCCTCCATCCGCTCGATCAGGCGCGCCGCGCTGTTGTACCCGATGCGCAATTGGCGCTGCAGCCAGCTGGTCGAGGCTTTCTGGCTTTCGACGACGATCTGGCATGCCTTGGCGTACATGCGGTCTTCGGCGCTGTCGCCGCCCGCGGGAGCGCCCTCCATCGCGAACCCGCCGTCCTCGGGGTCCTCGGTGACGCTTTCGATATAATCGGGGCGGCCCTGACCTTTCCAGTGATCGGCGACTGCGCGGACTTCGTCGTCGGACACGAACGGACCGTGGATGCGCGTGATTTGCTTGCCGCCGGGCACATAGAGCATGTCGCCCTTGCCGAGGAGTTGTTCGGCGCCCGCTTCGCCAAGGATGGTGCGGCTGTCGATTTTCGAGGTGACGTTGAAGCTGATGCGCGTCGGCAAATTTGCCTTGATGACGCCGGTGATGACGTCGACCGACGGACGCTGCGTCGCGAGGATCAGGTGGATGCCCGCCGCGCGCGCCTTTTGCGCGAGGCGCTGGATCAGGAATTCGACCTCCTTGCCCGCGGTCATCATCAAATCGGCGAGTTCGTCGACGACGACGACGATCTGCGGCAGCGGCGCATAATCGAGCGCCTCTTCTTCATATATCGGCTGGCCGGTGTCGGGATCGTAGCCCGTCTGGACGCGGCGGCCGAGCGACTTGCCCTTGGCGAGCGCGCCGCGGACCTTGTCGTTGTAGGAGGCGAGGTTGCGCACCGACAGCGAGGACATCATCCGGTAGCGGTCCTCCATCTGCTCGACCGCCCATTTGAGGGCGCGGATCGCTTTCTTGGGTTCGGTGACCACGGGGGCGAGCAAATGCGGGATGTCGTCATAGACGCTGAGTTCCAGCATCTTGGGATCGATCATGATCATCTTCACCTGGTCAGGGCCCAGGCGATAGAGAAGCGAGAGGATCATCGCGTTGAGGCCCACCGATTTACCCGAGCCCGTCGTACCCGCGATCAGCAGGTGCGGCATCGGGGCGAGGTCGGCGATCATCGCGTCGCCGCTAATATTCTTTCCCAGGATGATCGGCAGCGCGCCGGTCTGGTCCTGGAACAGCGCGCTGCCGATGATCTCGTGCAGCACCACCGATTCGCGGTGCGCATTGGGCAGTTCGATGCCGATCACGGTGCGCCCGGGGATCGGTGCGATGCGCGCCGACAGCGCCGACATGTTGCGCGCAATATCGTCGGCGAGGTTCGATACGCGGCTGGCCTTCGTGCCCGGCGCGGGCTCCAGCTCGTACATCGTGACGACGGGGCCGGGGCGCACCGCGGTGACGACGCCCTTAACCTGGAAATCGTCGAGCACCGATTCGAGCAGACGCGCGTTGCGCTCAAGCCCTGCCTTGTCGATCTGCCCGGTCGGCCCCGGCGGGGGCGGCGCGAGCAGGTCGATCGACGGCAGCTGGTAATTGGTAAACAGCTCGGTCTGCGGCTTCGGCTTGGGTTTCGAGGGCGCGGTGCGCTGCGCCGGGTCGGCGATTTCGGGCGGGGCGCGGTCGCTCGGCTCGGCAACTGCACGCGGCCGGACGACCCGGTCCATAAGATCCGGCGCCTTCACGTCGTCGCTTGGCACGCGTGCGGGTTCGATGACGCGGCTGCTGCCCTCGGCGGCGGGCAGTTTGAAGCGCGACGCCCAGCCCTTTTCGAGCCGAAGTGCGCGCCACGCAAGCCACAAGCCGAGCCCGACGAGCAGAAGGATCGTCGCAAAGCGGATCAGCGCCGCGGCGGGCTCGCCTGCCTGCGCGAACAATGGTGCGACCGCGCCGCCGATCAGCAGCGCGATGATCCCGCCCCAGCCTGCAGGCATGGGCGCATTCGTCGCGGGCGACCAGAGTTCGGCGCCCAGCCCGACGAGCAGGATGCCGATGAAACTGTAGGCAAGCTGGCGCGGCCAATAGGGCTGCGCCTCGCCCGTCCACAGCCGCCACGCGATGATGCCAAGCAGCGGCAGCAGCAGGATAATCGGCGCGCCCCCGATCGACAGGCCAAGGTCGGCGAACCAGGCCCCCGGGCTGCCCATCCAGTTGGCGGCGGTGCCGTGGGCGGCGGTGTTGAGCGCCGCATCGGTGCTGTCATAGGTGACGAGCGCGAGGGTCAGGAACAGGGTGAAAAGCCCCAGCGCCACCGCCGCGGCGATCACGAGCGATCGTGCGATGCTTTGGCGGAAAACGGTGCGCCAATCCGCCTTTGCGGGTGCGGCCTTGCGGCTAGCCATGCTCTTGTCCGGTCCCTGTCAGTTAACCACGGCGATATGCGCATGGGGCGGACTCGTCGTCAAGCACGGCCCCGCGCTCGCCCACAGCCTTTCCAACCGCCCTGCCGCACGCTAGGGCGAAGCGATGAACGAAACGCTGCGCAGCGATGTCCTGATTTCGGGTGGCGGCCTTGTCGGCCAGGCGCTCGCCCTTGCCCTTTCCCATCACGGCCTGTCGGTTCAGGTCGTCGATCCCGCCGACCCGGTCACGACGATCGCGCCGGGTTTCGACGGCCGCGCCTCGGCGATTGCCAGCGCGACATGGCAGATGTTCGAGGTACTGGGGATTGCAGAGCGCCTTGCCGGTCACGGCTGCCCGATCCGCTCCATTAAAGTGGGCGACGGTGCCCCCGACAGCGGCCGTGGCGGCGAACTCGACTTCGTCACCGTCGACGGCGATCCGCCGCTCGGCACGATGGTCGAGAATCGGCAGCTCCGCCTCGCGCTTGCCTCGGCGCTTGCCGAGGCACCGCTCGTGCGGCTGCTGATGCCTGCCGCAGTCGTGTCGCGCGATATCGACCCTCATGGCGTCACGCTGACGCTGGCCGATGGCACTAAGCTCGCGGCGCCTCTGCTGATTGTTGCCGAAGGTCGCCGTTCGCCCACCCGCGATGCCGCGGGGTTCAGCATCGCGAACTGGTCGTACCATCATCATGCGATGATCGGCGCGGTCGCGCACGAAAAGCCGCACGGCCATGTCGCGCACGAAATCTTCTACCCTTCGGGGCCTTTCGCGCTGCTGCCGCTCGTCGATGACGAACGGGGACGCCACCGTTCGGCCTTCGTCTGGACAGTCGCCGAAAAGGATGGTCCCGGTTTCGCCAAGCTGGGTGAGCGCGGCTTCATCGTCGAGCTGCAGAAGCGCGCCGGCGGCGTGCTCGGCGCTATGGAGCTCGTCGCGCCGCGGATGACCTATCCGCTCGGCTTTCACCACAGCGCCTCGATCGTTGCCGACCGCATCGCACTCGTCGGCGACGCCGCGCACGGCATCCATCCGATCGCGGGGCAGGGGCTCAATCTTGGCCTCCGCGACGTCGCGGCGTTGACCGAAGTGCTTGTCGAAGGCGCGAGGCTCGGACTCGACCTCGGCGATGCGGCGCTGCTCGCGCGCTATCAGCGCTGGCGCGGGCTCGACAATATGATGGTCAGCCTCGCGACCGACGGGCTGACGCGGCTGTTCGGCATTCCGGGCCGCACCGCCGCCGCGGTGCGCCGCACCGGGCTCGGTGCGGTGCAACGGATGCCAATGCTCAAGCGTTTTTTCATGGACGAGGCGCGCGGCGAGGCGGGCGACCTGCCGCGCCTGCTCGCGGGCGCCGAAGTCTAGGTATTACTACTTGGGGTGCCGGCAGCGCGGCGCTAAGTATGACATCCTATCCCTGAGGGGGCGGTAACCACGCCGCGGCAGGATGGGGACGGGGCCATGTCGGCAAAAAGCGACGCGCTCGAAGCAGCGGTGACGGACTATATTCAGGCGCGAGCCGCGCTCGACGCGGTGCCGGGCTCGCGGATGCGGGCTCTGGCCGACCGGAGCTTCGCCCGGCTGGCGGCGCTCGCCGCGCCGCGTATCCGCTATTTCACGCGCAGTTATGGGTTGGCCGATGTCGCCGAGGATGCGGCGCAGGTATGCGCGATCGCGCTGCATCGCGCCGCCGAACATTATGATCCGGCGCGCGCGCGCTTCACCACCTATGTGAACTGGCAATTCCGTGCCGAACTGCAGGCGCTGCGGCACCGGCTTAATGGCGACCAGCGTTGCGCCGGGCGGCGGCATGTCACCGCGACGCTATCGCTCGACGCGTTGCAGGAGGAGGGCGCCGACGCGTGGCTGACCGATCCGGCGGCCGAAAATGCGACCGAAAAGGGCGCGGCGGACAATCTTGCCGCGCTTTTGGCTCACCGGCTGGTCGAGGAGTGGGCGAGCCGCCGCCGCACCAGACTGGGTGTATCGCACGGCGATGAAAGCCGGCTGGAAACCCGACTCGCCGCCGAAAAGAAGCTCGTTCGGCGCCATCTTCTGGTGAGCGACGCGGCGGAGCGGCTGCGCGAAAGCGACCGGCATGTCGTACGCCGGGCGCTCGCCGACATCGTTCATCACGCGCCGGTCCGCCAGCCGCACTGATCGCCTATTGCAGCGTGGCGCGGCCGTCGTCGCCGTCGAAACGGCCGAAAAATTGCATTAGCTGGACGACCAGTTCGGCGCGCGCGTCGATCGGCGTCGCCTCGAGCAGCGCCTGCTTCGCGGCGGCATCGAATGGTGCGACCTGTGCGATGCCGTTCACGAGCGTCGCATCGTCGAGCTGGCCGACCGAATCCCAGTCGACAACATAACCCTGCCGCGCCGCGAAGCGCTTGGCTTCGCGTTCGAGGCTCGCGCGCTCGATGCTCGCGAGCACCGCCTCGTCCTCGGCTTCGAGTTCGATCTCGGCTTCGACCTGCCGGAAAGGCGTCGTGACGTCGAGCTCGCGGCGGACGCGAAAGCGCGCGACGCCTTCGAGGACGAGGTTGAAACGGCCCTCGTCGAGCGCTTCGACGTCGATGATGCGCCCGACGCAGCCGACGTCATAGAGCGCGGGCGGTTCGCGGTCCTCTTCGCCGGGAAGCTGGCGCGGCTGGATCATCCCGATCTGCCGGTCGCGCGCCAGTACTTCCTGCACCATCGCCGAATAGCGCGGCTCGAAGATATGCAGCGGCAGGTGCAGCCCGGGAAACAGCACCGCGCCGGTGAGCGGAAAGATCGCGATCCGCTGGATAGTCAGGGGCGCGGTTTCGCCCATCAGCCGAACAGGATCAGCGACAAGCGGCGGCGCTGCGCAGCGACCCATGCATCCTCGAGACCGACGGCTTCGAACAGCGACAACAGCTTGGCGCGCGCGGCGTCCTCGCTCCATTCGCGGTCGGCGGCGACGATGTGGAGCAGGTTGTCGGCGGCGGCGTCGCGCTGGCCCGCACCGATCTGTGCGCTCGCAAGGTCGTAACGTGCCTGATGATCGCCCGGATTCGCGGCAACTGCCGCCTCGAAGGCGGCGAGCTCGCCCGCATCGGGGGCATCGGCGGCGAGCGCGAGCGCGCTTTTGGCCTGCGCGATTGCGGGATCTTCGCCGATGTCGGCCGGCACCGCGGTGAGCGCGGCCTGCGCGCCTTCGATATCGCCCGCGAGCACAAGCGCGCGAATCAACCCGCCATGCGCAGGAGCGTTGTCAGGTGCCATGTCGAGAATCTGCGCAAAGATGCTGGCGGCGCGGGGACCGTCGCCTTCGGCCAGAACGCTTTCGCCCATTTCGATCAGCGGCGCGATCTCGACCGCTCGCGCGGTCGCTTCGCTCTCGATCGGGAGCTGCGCGAGCAACTGGTCGAGAATCGCCTTCAGCTGGCTTTCGGTGCGCGCGTTGGTCAGGTTCGCGACCGGCTGGCCCTGGAAGATCGCATAGACGGTCGGGATCGACTGGACCTGGAACTGGCCGGCGATGAAGCGATTCGCATCGACATCGACCTTGACCAGCACGACGCCCTTGTCGGCATAATCCTCGGCGACCTTTTCCAGCACCGGGCCGAGCTGTTTGCACGGTCCGCACCATTCCGCCCAGAAATCGAGGATGACGAGGCTGGTCATCGATGGTTCGACGACGTCGCGGCGGAAGGCTTCGACGGCTTCCTTTTCGGTGGGATTCAGACCGAGCGTGGCCACGCAAACATGCTCCTGTTTTGATTCGCCGTCGCTTCTGCCCCGGCGGAAAGACTCTTTCTCCGCTTATGTGGGATTTGCGGGCGATATGCCAACCCTTCGGAGAAAATGCACAATCAGGGGTTGCCGAGTCAAAAAGCCGGTGCTAATCGCCCGCCTCACCCGCTGGAGCCGACCGGTTTCCAGCCGCCAGAGCGGGCGTAGCTCAGGGGTAGAGCACAACCTTGCCAAGGTTGGGGTCGAGGGTTCGAATCCCTTCGCCCGCTCCAGTTTTTCTAAAAAAATCAGTCACTTAGTGTCGCGCGGTCAGCGCATTTTGTGGTGACACGGGCCGTGATCCACCGCCTTGTCTCCACAATGTCTCCAAAAAATATCGCAGATACGGATAGGCGCGGCAGCTTTCGCGTGGCTACCTCGTCTCGCGCGCGGCATGCGCCGCGCCAGTCCGCGGGCCCGGCGCGCTACATCCGCTGACCCATAGAGTGAGAGGGGAACGGGGAAACCCGTGACGGGCAAGGGCTTGGAGAGAGGCTCCGGGCGCTCGTCGCGGAGAATTGCCATGACCCACCCTATCCAAGCGGCGCCCGCCGATCACGCGCCGGGCTACAAGGTCGATATCTCGCGCGGTCAGCGCATTGGCCGCGTTTCATCCGAATGGTTCTCGCGCCCCGAGGACGAGCGCTACCTTTCCTTGAATGAGCTTTTTGACGTCGTCCGCGCGCGTGCCGAGGCCGCAACTGCGCGGACAGTCGAGACGCGCGCGATCCGCGTAGAGGCTGCCGGCGACAATCCGGAGCGGCTCACTCTCCTGCTTCCTGACCACGACGCGCCTGTGGCGCCGACCCATTGGTCCTTCGGCCAGCTCTGCAGCCTTGTGGGCGCACCTTCGGGTTATTTGCGCCAGCTGCCTGCGGCCCTGGCGGGGATCAACATGCAGCACGGGTTGCTCGCGCATCGCGGCGAGTTGGTGAAAACCCTCGAGACGGGCGACGGCCGCACCGAACTCCGTGCCGTCACCGGCCCGGATTATGGGCGCATCTGGGACCATGAGCTGGTGTCGGCGGTTATGAAGATCGCGGGCAATGGAACGGGCGACGCGCGCTGGAAAGTGCCGGGCATGCTCGACTGGTCGACGATGCGGCACAATCCATTGGTCGAGGTCACAAAGGACACGACGACGCTCTATGCGAGCGACCGCGACGTGTTTCTCTTTCTCGTCGACGATATGAACCCGATCGAGGCGGGGCGACTGCCCAACGGGGATCCCGATCTCTTCTTTCGCGGCTTCTACTGCTGGAACAGCGAAGTTGGGTCGAAAACGCTCGGCATGGCGACCTTCTACCTTCGGGCTGTTTGCATGAACCGGAATATCTGGGGCGCGGAAGGCTTTGAGGAAATCAGCATCCGCCACAGCAAGTTCGCCGCGGGACGATTCGCGCAGGAGGCTGCGCCAGCTCTTGAGCGCTTCGCGTCGTCATCGCCAGGTTCATTCCTGGATGGAATCAAGGCGTCTCGGGCTGCCATCGTCGCGCGCGATGACGACGAACGGCAGGGCTTCTTGCGCAAGCGTGGATTCTCGAAAGGCGAGACCGACAAGATCATCGCCACCGTCCTTCAAGAAGAAGGACATCCGCCATCGTCGATCTTCGATTTCGTGCAGGGCATCAATGCCGTAGCGCGCGATCGGCCGCATCAGGACGCGCGGCTGGAGCTGGAAGGAAAGGGTGCCAAACTGCTCGCGTCGGTGCGCTGATCCGGCGTCGCGTCTTCGTCCGGCGTGGCCCGCTTCCCCAGAGGAAGAGGGCTGCGCCGGAGCCATGGCGGTTTGAAAGCCGGGAGAGAGTCTCGCGGCGGCCCGTCATGGAGACGAGTCATGACGAAACATGCGAAAATCACGCTCAGCGGCGCGCGGGGCATCCCGTTCAGCGCCCTCATGCTGAGCCAGGCCAATGTGCGGCGCGTCAAGGCAGGTGTGTCGATCGACAGCCTCGCGACCGATATCGAACGACGCGGTCTGCTGCAGAGCCTGACGGTTCGGGCGCAGCGCGACGAAGAGGGCAACGAGACGGGGCGTTTCGAAGTTCCCGCTGGCGGGCGCCGCTTCCGGGCGTTGCAGCAACTCGTGAAGCAGCGCCGCATGGCGAAGACCGAACCCGTGCCCTGCATCGTGCGCGACGATGACGCCGTGTCGGCCGAGGAAGATTCGCTGGCCGAAAATGTCCATCGCGAGCCTTTGCACCCGCTCGACCAGTTCCGTGCGATGCAGAAGCTCGTCGAGCAGGGCAGCGACATCGAAACCATGGCGGCGACCTTCATGGTCACCCCGGCGGTCGTGAAGCAGCGGCTCAAGCTCGCCGCCGTGTCGCCGAAGCTGCACGACATCTATGCCGAAGACGGCATGACCCTCGATCAGTTGATGGCCTTCTCGGTCGATATAGAACCAGTTTGGGGCTTTAATTTCTCAATCGCCTCGCCGACGCGCCGCATCGTGTCGCGCGCTTCGAGCGCTGCATGGGGGTCAGGGCCGGCGATATCCTCATCCTCGAAACTATGGTGCTGCGACGTCAGGCGCGCAGTGTCTGCGCGCGCCCGATCGGTGAGCAGGTTGCGGGCGGTGCTGACGAGATAGGCTCCGGGCTTTTCGATCAGTGCCAGCTTCCCGCCCTTCGCCATGGCAAGCCTGCGAAAGCACTCCTGGACGAGATCGCCGAGATCCTGTTTCGGCGCGCGGCGGCGCAGATAGCGTGCGAGCGCCGGCTGATGCGCAGTGTAGATCGCTTCCATGCTCGCCGATGGACCAAAGCCCGTCCAGTCGGACGGCGGCACCGGGTCGCCGCTGCTCAAGGCGTGCGCGCGCTTCTGTTCGTCGTCGAAATCCATGTCCATCGCCTCCGGTCGGACCGGAAGGACGGTGTGCCGGGCGGTAAGAACATACTCGGAAAAATATGCGCCGCCGCCTTTAGCCCGAAAGCCTGGACATACGCGTCGGCCACCCGGCAACGGATGGGAATATCATAAAGGCCCGAGCAGAATTCTTACGTTCCGGCACCGCGCGCCTTCTGGCCCGGTGCCTGGTAAGCATAGCCGGACGTAACGTCAGGGCAAGACCGCGCCACGCAATTGGGTCCAGATTGAGTCTTTTTGGCTGGAGACCTCGATTTGTCGCATGAGGCTATAATTCGTCTTTGCCCGACGGATCTTATTCCGTGTTGCGCTGCAGCGGGGTCATGGATTTGATCGTATCATTACCCTATGCGGGCATCATCGCACCCGCCCGGCCTCTGTTCGTAAGGACATGCACACTGGGCGGGTCTTTTTTTGGGCATAGCGGACGCATGAGGATGACGCGCTAGCGTCCGCGATAGGGCTCGCAAGCGATGCCGTCGCCGTCGCCGTCCATTTCCGGCCGGTAACCGGGATGACCTCGGCGAAGCGGGGCCGCACCCGCCGCCCAGGCTTCCTTGCAATTGCGGAAATAGGCTCCGGTCGGCCTCGGCGCTGGGACACGGACTGGCGCCGCGTCTCGCGAAAGGCCCGGCGTTCGGCGCCCCGGCCTCGGATGCGCTGCGCGATAGTCCGCCGGTTTCTGGAATGTGCCGGCCCACACACCGAGACCGGCGGCGCGGGCGCGGGCCTCGGACGCGACATAGCGGTCGCTGAAATGCGGCAGGGCGACCGCAAGGCCCGCGTCTACCATCGCGCCGCCGAGATCGACCGAACCCGCGCGGCAAGTGGCGACGATCCGGCCATAATCGTCGATATCCTTCTGCTCGCACACGACCGATGTTCCAGCGACGAGGCCCGCGAGCTTCGACGCCGCCTGTTTCCCGCAAGCCCAGGATGCGCCGCCGCGTTCGCAGCTCTGCGCCAGCTCGGGCGCATCGACGCCGAAGAGCCGCACCGATATTCCGCTGAGATCGAGCGAATCCCCGTCGGCCGCGCGGGCCGGGCCGCTGATATCCTGCGCCAAGGCAGGGACGGCGAAAAGAAGGAAGGCGGCGGTGATCGTCAGTCTCATGCGCTGCCCATAGCGTCATCCGGTGAGCAAATCCTTGCCGTCCATCTCCATTCCGGCACGCACGGAGCCAGCCGGTGCAAATCCGGCGAGATGAATGGCGCGGCCGCGCGCGCAACGGCGCCGCATCGCCTTTTTCCCCGGCCGCTTACGGCCTCCTCGCGAGCGCTTCGCGCGCAAAAAGCCGGTGCGGCACCGTCCTTCGCTGCCGCTTCGGCCCTTCGGGTGCGCGAGCGGGCCTGACGCCATTCCCTGGCCGCCGGTGCCCCGGGGATGGCCCCGGGCTTCGCAGGAGCAATATCATGGCCGCAATCGGTCTTGTCAGCGGAACGAACGAGAAGGGCTTTGTGGGCCAGCTCGCGACGATCTCGATCCGCGTCCCCATCGAAATCCGCCCCAATCCGAGCAAGAGCGGCGAAGTCCAGCCGGACTATCGCGTTTGGTCGAACGGCGTCGAATGCGGCGCCGGCTGGCTGCGTCGCAGCGAGGCGTCGGGCAAACTCTATGTTTCGCTGACCCTCGAAGCGCCTGAGTTCGGGCCAAGGCGCATATACGCCAACCTCGGACGCGCTGCAGGTCAGGATAATCCCGATGTCTATGCGCTGCTGTGGAATCCCGCAGATTGATCGCCGTCGGCGGCATCCTCGCGCCTGGTTCAATCTTGGCGTGCAAGGGTGTCGCCACCTTGTTAGGGTGACCGCAATGCGCAGCAATCTCGATCATCTCCCCCCGCACAAACAGCGCGAACTCGAACGCATCGTCCAGATCGTCTTCGAAGAATTCGAGGATGTCTTGGCGCTCGCGACGCAGGACTGGAAGCGCAAGGGGCGGATTTCGAAAATCATCCTCTACGGCAGCTATGCGCGGGGCGGATGGGTCGATGAACCGCATACCGCCAAGGGCTATCAGTCGGACTATGACCTGTTGATTATCGTCAACGACGACCGCCTGACCGATCGCGTCGAATATTGGTCGAAGCTCGACGACCGGCTGATCCGCGAGCTGTCGGTCACGAAGACGCTGCGCACGCCGGTAAACTTCATCGTGCATAGCACCGGCGAGGTGAATTCCGGGCTGTCGCAGGGGCGCTATTTCTTCATGGACGTCGCGTGCGACGGGATCGCCATTTATCAGGCGGTCGACGATGAATTGCCCGAGCCGCAGCCGAAAATGCCGCATGCGGCGCTGGAAATGGCGCGGGAATATTTCGACGGGTGGTATCCCAGCGGCGGGGAGTTTTTCGAAACAGCATCATTCGCAAGGCAGCGCGGATGGACCAAAAAGGCCGCGTTTCTTCTGCATCAGTCGGTTGAAAGCTATTACCACTGCGCTTTGCTAGTCTGTTCATTTTACACGCCGCACGTCCATAATCTGGCGTTCTTGAGGACGCAGGCAGAGCGGCTCGATACGCGGCTGATCGTCGCTTGGCCGCGCGAGACGAAGGCTGACCGGTCGCGCTTCGAGAAGCTGAAAGAAGCCTACATCAAGGCCCGATATTCGAAACATTATCGGATTTCTGAAGACGAACTGACTTGGTTGGGCGCCCGCGTCGAGGCTCTCGCCGCGATTGTGGAGAGCATCTGCAGCGAGCGCATTACGCAGCTCGAGGAGACGGCACGCGCCGCTGGGTAGTTGGAGCATGCGACTGCTTCGCGCCTGGTATCGGCGGTTAGCCTGCTGACCCGCCGATCCCGAAAGCTGTCGTCCGTCCATCTCGCCCTCACGATCGCGTGTTTGATCTCGAAACAGAGGCCGCACACTTCTCTCTCGACAAGTGATGCCTGACGCGACACGCGCATTCTATGACTAAGCAAACGTCAGTAGCAGCGCAGCGCCCGCGGGCCACGGTAGCCTTTGTCGCATCTGGGCGTCCGCCCACGTCCAACAAATCAGTGGGCAAGAAAGGCGGGCAGGCGATGGCGCAGTATAGTCGGCTGTACAAAGCGGCCGGAGGCGCACTCTCGAACGAACTCTCCTATGCGACCGTATATTACTTTGTTCCCGGATATAGGCCCAGCAACGACGCAGACGCGGGCAATGTGAACAAGCGTGTTTTGGATGGGCTGCAAGGTGTGGCCTATGATGACGATCATGTTGTGCGATTGGTGACCTCGGGAGTCATCGACTACGGTGTAAGCGCGAGCGGCCCGCTACGCGTCGAGCAACTGGACCTAACGCACGTCCCGGCTCACGCCCTGCCCCATCTCGCGACAGCGATTGCGCAGGGCACCGACCATTTTCTCTATGTCGAGGTCGGCCCACTACGTCCGGCCATGATGGTTTTCGGCATTGGAGAACAGAAATGAATGTCGAAGACCGCGGAATAAGCAGTGTCTTTCTTGAGCTTGCCGCAGCTGAAGAGCTTGCCGTAAATCTCACCAACGGCGGCTGGGCCGTCGAGCGCGAAGCCCAAATCGACGACAATCGCGTGGACTTAGTAGCTCGCCGCGGTGACGAAGCAATATTCTACGAGTTTAAAGTAGCCGGTGCGGCACCACCCGCCGGCTGGGCTGACCACCTCATTGCACAACAGCAATTGGCTCGTCGACACAATGCGGCATTTCGACTGGTGATGGTTCGACCGCCGCGTCAAATGGAGCTTGAAATCGAGGGCGTGGAGCGGATGCTCTTCGAGTGGCTTGTTCAACATCCGCCGATGGAAGTTGAGGACATCGCCGGTCACACCCTAATCGATGACGTAGATTCCGTTGACTTAACCTCTGTCCGGATCAGCGGCACGATTGCTGAGGTATCCGGCGAGGCAATTATTGGAGTCACGCTGCAGACTGGAGGCGGCGAGGAGATTGGCTCCGAGAGTTTTCCGTTCACTTTCTCCGCAACGCTCGATCTCGCGACAAGAAGCGCTGAAGACGTCGATGTGCACGAGGTCGATACGACGAGTTGGTACGGGACCGACGACCAGGATTTTGACTTGGACGGACCCCCCGATCCCAAGTGAGACGACAAAAATGAGTTCTAGGGCGTTCAGACGCTCGACTTACAGGTGCGAACGATCATCGATGTAGCCGCACCGGCTAGTTGGGCCTGAACCGAGGCGGCTTGTTCCGCGTGAGCGCGCCGAAAGGGAAGGCGCGCGACTCGAGGATTAAGGTAGGGGCGGCCGGCCGGCCCGGGAACGCTGGGCGCGCCGTAGCACCGCGAGTTGCTGGACCAGCAGGGATCCGTCGAGACCATCGGCGAGGTAGCTGCTGACCTGCTCGAGCACCTCGGCATGCCCCGGGGGCTTGATGCATCCCTTGCCTTCTTCACTGGCAAGTCGCTCAGCGAGCGCGAGTTGCTCGAACCGCGACCGCACGACGCGCTCGAGGCGGGCAACCCGCTGCGTGGCGCGCTTGAGTTTCCCGCCACGAGCGCGTGACACCAGACTCTGGTCTACACGCGCTTCTGCGGCGAGCACCACTTGGGGCGGCAGCCCGGGCGCCCGGAGCATCGCCGCCAATTGAGCCAGATCGGTTGCTTTCTCCATGGGGCGCTGCTCTACGCGCATTGTCGCATAAAATAAATGTGATATGTGATTGCTGGGGAGGGGTGGCCTGTTAACGATGGCGACGCTACGCTTCCTGATAGAGGGGTGATGATGAACTTCTGGGATGCGTCGTTAGAGGATACAGTGCGGCGGGCCGGAACACTCGCGCGCCGTCGACCGGCGTCCCGTGACGTCGTCGACTGGCTTTCCCTCTACGATGAGGACAGGCCGACCTCGTCGAACCAGGGTACCGGCCAGCTGCCGTTTCAGCGCTGGTTCCGTTTTAAGGAGGCTTATTCGCCGAAGTTCGTGGCTGACACGATCGCGTCGCTGCCTCACCCAGTCGATCGAGTGCTGGACCCGTTCGGCGGCAGCGGGACGACCGCGCTGACCTGCGGCTTCCTCGGTATCGACTCCGTCAGCCTCGAGGTGAATCCTTTCCTCGCCGACCTTATTGCCTCGAAAGTTGCGGCAGTCCGCCCATCTGACCTGTTGCGCCAGTATGAGCGTGTCCGCGCGTCGCTTGAGATCCTGCCAGAGGACCGCGTGCCGCCCAAGGGCATGCCCGCGACGATGCGTGAGCCGGGGCGTGACGGTCGGTGGTTGTTCGCCGCTGACGTGTTCGATACGGTCAGGGCGCTGGTGCGCGGGCTCGCCAAGGTGCCGTCGGCCGAGCGCAGGCTCCTCCGCGTCCTCTTGGGCAGCACGCTGGTGAACAACAGCAACGTTGTTATAAACGGAAAAGGGCGTCGATATCGCGGTGGCTGGCAGGGGCGGGAGCGCACCCCGCGCGATCTCCTCGACGACCTAGATGTCGCGGTTGACAGCGCGGTCTCCGACCTCACGCGATTCTCGGTCCCAGCCGGCTCGCGGCATTATGTCCGTCGCGGCGACGCCCGGGTTCTGCTACCAAAGGTCGATACGGTGGACCTGGCGATCTTCTCTCCGCCGTATCCGAATTCATTCGACTACACGGACGTATACAACATCGAGCTGTGGATGCTCGGCTACTTGCGGAACGCTGACGACAACCGCCGCCTGCGCCTCAGCACGCTGCGTTCGCATGTCCAGATCGCTTGGCGCTCGACCCCTGCGCCAGGCGGGTCGGCGACGCTGCGCGAGGCGTTAGAGGCTCTCGATGCCAGTCGTGCTGAACTTTGGAATCGGCGCATTCCCGAGATGGTGGCGTCCTACTTCGATGACATGTGCCGCATCCTGTCGCAGCTCGCGCGCATCCTGCCGGCCGGACGGCACGCGGTGTGCGCTATCGGCGATAGCCAGTATGCCGGAACGCACGTCGACGTCGCGCGGATCATAGAGGAGATGCTGCCCGGCCTGGGGTTCAGGCTGGTCAAAAGCGAAGCGATACGCTCGATGCGTACGAGTTCGCAGCACGGCGGGTCGTTCGACCTGCGCGAACACTGCCTTGTGATGGAGAGGAGCTCGTAGGTTGACCCACACGCCGTCCTACAGGTTGCCGCGCATCGCTTCGGTCCGCCTGAACTCGTTCGACCTTTATCGCGTCGACCCAGACCCCTCGGTCGTGATTGACCGTCCGGTCCTGTGCCTCGTGGGCGCGAACGGCCTTGGCAAGTCCACCTTTCTCAATACGCTCAACTATGGGATTACCGGTGCGATCCCGGACCCGCTGCGAGACTACAAGTCACCCGAGGAATATTTAGAAGATTCGTCGCGAGGCGACCGCATCGACCAATATTTCACGGGTAGGATCAGCGAGTTGAGGCGTCCGCTCGCGAACGTCGTCGTTGAGCTGGCTTGGGACGACGTGTCGATCACCGTCACTCGCGACATCTTCGAGCGCCGCGGCGTGTCACGTCTGGAGATTCGCCGGGGTGCTGACGTGGAGGTGCTCGACAGGGAACAGTCGGAGGATCTCAAGGAGCGATACGAGAGCGAGGTGCTCGCGGCCTCCCAGGTTCCCAGCTTCGACCGCTTTGTATTTCTCTATCACTTCGTCTTCACCTTCGACGAGGGACGTCACCTAATCAGCTGGGACGATCGTGCCATCACCGACGCGTTGTATCTGGCGTTCGGCGGCAAGGGTGACGCGACGAAGTCGGCGAAGCTGACCCGGGACATGGAGCGCGCGTCGTCGCGGGCGCGTAACACGAGGTTCATGGCAAAAGCGGTCACTGACCGTATCAAGAGCCTTCAGGGCCTGCTCGATGACGACCAGACGGCGGCAGAGGGCGACGAGCGCGAATTAATGGCGGAGCGCGACGCGCTGGAAAAGGACCAAGCGACGTCCGAAGCGCGGCTCGACGCGATCGACCGTGATCGCCAGTCGGCCGACCTGCGATGGGCGGAAATAAGCTCACGGATATCGGACCGGCAGGCGCGCTACCGTCAGGTCTTCGCCAGCCGCGCCTCGCGCGCCGGCGGGGTGGCGTTCCATCCGGCGGTGCGCGCCACGATCGACGAGGACGAGTGCGCCATATGTCACACGACGTCCGTGGGCCATGTCGTCTCCGCTCACCTTGCGGCGGGGGAGTGTCCGCTCTGCGGCTCTGTGGTCGGCGAGGCCGATGCCGCCGACGAGGTGCTAGCGACGCTGAAGGAGCTCGACGCCGAGCTGATAGATCTGCGAGGCCAGTTGGAGCAAGTGTTGGCCGAGAGGACGCGGCTGGAGACTTCGCGGTCGGCCGTGGCGGACGCCGTGTCTGCCGCCAATCAGGCGTTAGAGGCCTTCTTCGAGAAAACTGGGGATGGACTGGAAATGGAGCGTCTGAAGGGGCGCGACTGGGCGACGGGCGAGATTAAGAAGCAGATCGAGGAGCGCGGCCGGCTTCTGCGTCAGGCCCAGGCGCACCGGGAGAACCGGGACGCGATCCGCCAGGAGCTGCGCACACTCGAGCGAGGCTTGCAGGCTGGCTTCGACGAGGCAGCGCGCATTTTTGTGCCACGTTTCCGCGAGCTCGCGCAGCAATTCATCGGTCTTCCGATCGACGTTGAGCTCGAGCAGCGAACCGGTGTTGAGGTCGCTGGATTCCGACTCAAGCTGACGATGGACGACCAGCTGCGGTCGTCCGCGCAGCGTCTTTCCGAGAGCCAGCGCTTCTTTATCGACATCGCCTTGAGGATGGCGATCGCCGAGATCATGACGATAGGGTCGTCAACCCTGCTCATCGATACGCCGGAGGGCTCGCTCGATATCGCTTACGAGGCGAAGGCCGGCCAAATGTTCGATGCGTTCGTGGCGAGCGGAAACTACATCATCATGACAGCGAACCTGCGCAGTTCGGCGCTATTGGTGAACTTGGCGGAGTTGCGGACCAGCGCTGGGATGCAGCTAGTCCGCATGACCGACTGGACCAGCCTGACTCAGGTTCAGGAGGAGGAGGAGGAGCGGCTCGACGAGGCTTATGACGACATCGAGAAGGCGTTGGGCTGATGGCCATTCCCATCCTCAGCATAGAGGCTTATTTCGACTGCCTTTCGATCGCGGCTGGCGTGCCGAGTTCGGTAGCTCCGGCGTCGACCCGCGAGCTCCACCTCTTGGGCTACCTGGCGCGCCTGCTAGCCCTGTTCGAGGGTGAGCCGTTGGCCGATTGGGGATACGCGTTCGCCCTCACCTCGCGCGGCTTCCCGCATAGCGCGGCCTTCGAGATCGCGCGCATCGAGCTGGCGGGCGAAGGGCACATCGAGCAATGCGAGCCGGAGACATTCGTCGCCACGGCGCGCGGCCGCGACGAGCTGATGGAGTTGATGGGGCTTAGCTTTCTCGCAAGCCGTTCGCGCTGGTTGAACGCGGCGGCCGACTGCTCGCTCGCGCTACCGATGGGCTCGATCCGATACGCACTGACGTCGCGCAACGATCTCCTTGGGTCCGGTGGATCCGGTCAACCGCGTGAGCTAGTAACTCCAGCTTATCTGGACCGGGTCCACAGCGAGCGCACTTTGATCGAGGACGCGCTGGGTGGCGAGAGCGCGGACCTGCTCGCCCCCGCTGTTGCGTGGTTGTCGATCTACGTCCTCGAGGCGCGGGAGCAGCTTGCCGCATGAGCGTCAATCTCGACCACGCCACGATCCTAATGACCGCGGCTTACATTAAGAACGTGAACGACGCCTTCGGCGCAGAGGGCGGCAGCGCGCTTCGCTTGTTGCTCGACAGCGTGCGGCTCGTGCTGGCCGAACGACCACCGGATCTCATTCAGCGCGATCTTACGTTATTAGTGCCAGTCCGCGGCAAGGATGCGACGCTCGAGGCTGCGGGCTATGGTGAAGTGATCTCGCTAGCCGATGCCGAAGCGGTCGCCGACCAACTTTCGCAATGCCTGGATAGCGACTGCCTCATTGCCGTCGCCCCGGACCGGAGCTTCCGTTTCGTGCGGCTCACAGTCGCCGTGGACCACTTGTCGATCGCAGGTGATGCTGTCGTCTACCACCGCAGCGCCGGCATCGAGCGGATCGCGGCCGGCCAGAACGACGTCACGGTGCTCCGGCTGTCGCAATTCTCCGCTAGCGCCTTCGCCGACCCGACGTTCTCGGATCTGGACGATGCACTGGACAGGTATGGCCGACGCGCCCGGGAGAGCGCGTGCGAAATACTGGCGCCGGTATGGGAGGGTGGGGCAGATGGACCCCGGCTGGTTCTGGTCAACAAGCCCGAGCACGTCATGCGGGAATCGCTCTTCCAGGCGCTGAGCATGATGCTCCGGAGGGCGGACGTCACGCGTGAGCATACCGTGGATGCCGAGAAGCCCGTCGACATACGCGTCGCTTGGACCGGAACGCCTGCAGAGGCGCTGATCGAGATCAAGTGGCTCGGCCGCGCTTCAACCGCGCCGGGGTCAACGACGCCTTACACGAATTATTTCGCCGGGCGGGCGAGGGAAGGCGCCGACCAGCTGGCGAACTACCTCGATCTCAAGAAGTCCAGCTCGGCGAAGCAGACAGTGCTTGGCTATCTGGTCATCTTCGATGCTCGACGTGGCGCCGTGAAGGGGCCGGCCGACTCGTTGCCGAAGACCGACGCGCTGAGGTTTGAGAACGACAACCCACAATACAATCCCGACCACGCCGCAATCCGCACCGACTTCAAGCCGCCGAGGCGATGGTTCCTCCAGCCGAGACAGACATACTTCGTCTGAACCGCGCGGGGCAAGCAACGACAGCTTTGCATAGTGGGATCTCTAAAAGCGGTCTGTCCGGATCCGGCCAATTGCAGTAGAGCTAATAGTGCGAGCCGGTATCGAGCGGATCGCAAAAAAAGACGCCCGCTCGATCGAAACCGTGCGGGCGTCAGATGAAGATCTCTGATTTCCTGAAAGGAAGAGCTCTCCTGGGTCGCACGGCGCGGATAGCGCCGCGGCCCGACTGAAAATTGTACGGCAGCGCCAAAAGATGTGTCGGAGCGCGATCAGCCGTCACGGTTCCCTTTTTTCGGCCAGAAACCGGACGGTCACCAAGCGGCTAGGTTTCCAAGTGAGCGCGGTATCTGATGGGCGCACTCTGGCCTCGGCAGGCTCGGCCAGGGGTCGCGCTGATTTTGGGCCGCGCGGCGCACTCGGCTCGCTTTCCTTGCGAGGCGGCGGCTAGGCACTGGAGCGCATCGCACGCCGCCTCGCTGCGGGCTCGCCAAGAGCGCGTCTTTTCTGGAGAGCATCGAGCGACTTTGGCGAGATCAGTTCAATTTTGGTCAGCCGCGCATTGTGGCTAGCGCAGGCTGCGAAAGGTCACCGAACAGCGTGGGGCGTCCATCGCCGTAATGCTGTGTTCCCAGTCGTTCCGCGCCTCGCCGTGCATGTGATAAATCGACCGCGGTGCCAGGTCGGCGGTTGCGCGCTCGAATTTCTCCCCTGCGCGACGGCGGAACCGCATCACTGCCGGCGAACCGAGCGATATGCCAATCACATGTTCGAAGACGGGGCGATCCTTGTGCCAACCGATGCCCGCGCCGATGCCATATTCGATGATCAAGGCCTGCTCGAGCGCGCTGGCATCGAGGCCGGCGAAGGCGGCGGCGCGAGCGCGTAGCGGTTCGAGCCAGCGCGGCAACGTGTCGCCGGGGGCAAATCGACCGGTCTGGAAATCATAGGTCCAGCCGAATGAGCGCGTTAGCCTCTTTCCTTCCCATTGCTGGAACTGGAACGGCGTCAGGTTGGAGGCTGCAATGTTGGTAATCAGCTCAGCCTCTTCGGCGGGCGTGACGACATCGTTGTCGTAGGCGAGGCCGGGAAGCAAGGGTATGCCAAAAAGGTCGGCTTGGGGCGCGGGCCGCGGTGCCCGCGCGGCTGCGCCGCGCGTCATAGCGGGAGCGCAGTTTGCGCCCGCAGCGGTTCGACGAAAAGCGTGTGGCGCGGCGGCTCCTCGAATAGCACCTCGTTCGGCAGTGTCCCGTCGAGCCAGTGCATGACATTGCGCCGTTCGATGATCACGCCATGGCGTGACTGGTAGGGAATGACGTCGGCGCCGGCGGGGATGGTGAGGATGCGGTACGACAGCGGCCAGTCGGCGAGCGGCGGGTCCCAGACCGCGGCGAGATAGAAGAAATTGCCGCTGTCCAGCGTGACACGGTAGCGATGGTCGCCGGTGCCCATGCGGAACTCGGACGCCGGGATCAGGCAGCGGCGTTTGGGGAACGCGCGGCCTTCCGAGCGGACGAAACGATAATTGATGCCGTCAGAGAACCGCGGATCGGAACCCCATACCGCTTTGACCATTTCGACTTCGCCCATATTGTCGGGGTCGCGGCGCACGAGCGCCGTCACGCCGCCGCCCGGGGCATCGGGATCAAAAGGGGTTGGCGCGATGGTCACATGTGGAACATAATAGGAACGAAGATGAGTCGCAAGAGCCAGGGGGCAGATGCGAATGTGCAATGACTACAGGCTGGAAGTCGACATCGCCTCGATTGCCGAGGATTTCGACGACCTCAAGATCAAGATCGAGATGCCCGAGGGCGCGCCGAACGTGCCAGCGCGCGAGGATGTTCGCATCACCGACATGGGGCCGATCGTGAAGGCGAGCGACGGCTCGGCAATGGGCGAGCTCGTCAACCGGCGATGGAGCTGGCCTGGGCAGGGCGGGAAGCCGGTCTATAATGTCCGCTCGGAGGGCCGCGACCTTGGCACCCATCGCTGCCTTGTCCTGTGCGACGGATTTTACGAATTCACCGATCCGACCGACAGGGCGCAAAAGCGGCTCGATAAATGGCTGTTTACGATGAAGGATCATCGCTGGTTCTGCATGGCGGGCATTTGGCGCGATGCCCATGTCGGCGAGGCCTTCAGCCTGCTCACCATGGACGCAGGGCCCGATATTGCACCTTATCATCATCGCCAGATCATTCCGCTGCCGCGCGATCAATGGGCCGCTTGGCTCGACCCGCGCGTGCCCGCCGCCGATGTCCTCAAATGGCTGCCCGCGGGCAGCCTCGAGGTCACTCAGGTCTACGGCAAACCGCCGGCGCAGGGCGCGCTGGCGCTATGAGCGACACACAGGGACTGGAGCGGTTCGTCGTGGCACAGGAGCAGATTTACGCCCGCGCGCTCGATGAAATTCGCCGCGGCAAGAAGCGCTCGCATTGGATGTGGTTTATCTTCCCACAGCTCGCGGGGCTCGGGCGCAGTGCGATGGCGCAGCGTTATGCGATTGCCGATGAAGTCGAGGCAGGCGCCTATCTGGCGCATCCGCTTCTTGGCACGCGCTACGTCGAATGCGTGTCGGCACTCCAGGATTTGATCGGCAGTGACGCGGTGGCGGTGTTCGGCGATGTCGATGCCGTAAAGCTCAGATCGTCGTTGACGCTGTTCGAAACGGTTGGCGCGGGCGCGCTCGTCGGGGCGGCGCTCGACCGCTGGTTCGGCGGACAGCGCGACGAGCGGACGGCTGAACTTCTGGGTCTTACCATCGCTGATCCCGCCAAACCGCGCGGTGACTCTGACAATGAGGCTGAGCAAGATTAGCGATCGATGTTGGCGCGATTGTCGGCCGGCATCAGGCGCCGGATTTGGCGATTTTCGGCGTCAGGATCAAAGTGCGGTCCTCGACGCGCCACGACTGAAGTTCCGAGAGGAAATTCATGCCCAGGACGTCGGTGTCTCCCAGCCCGGGCGAGATCACGACTTTGAGCATTCGCGCCTCAATGCCGCCAATTTCTAACCGGTCGAGCGTGCCTGCGTCGGCGCGAACCGTGCCGTTCGCGGTCTTCATGAGCAAGGGGACGAGCGTCGCGTCAGCCTCGACGCCTGCGGCCCGTGCCGTCGCGACCGAAAGGGCGGTGACCGTCGCACCGCTGTCGACGAGCATGCGCCGCTCGGTGCCATTGAGGCGGACGGTCGCCCAGAAATGTCCGTCGCGGGCCATCGGAATGCGGACCTCCTCGCCCACCACCTCTTGCCGGTCGAGACCGAGGCTTGCGGTGATTCGCGAAAGATTGGGATCGAACGGCGCCTGCTGGAGGATGAGGAAGATGCCGAAGGCGAGCAGCGCGAAGGAGAAAAGCGCGCGAAAGACCCGCCCGACGTAGGGAATCTTGAACAGCAACATCAGGATCAGCGCCGCGCCGACGGCGTAGATCGCAAGCTGGGTCCAGGGCAGGTCGGTGGTGAGCGGCATATTATTAGCGCGCTTTTACAGGCGCGAAGGTGACGCGCCAGTGAATGATCCACAGCAAGGGAACGCGGACGGCTTGACGCACGTTCGTTCCGGGTGGAACATATAGGGAACATCTGAGTCGATGACCATCATGACCGCACCGCCTTTTTCACCGCCCCGGCCGAGCGCCGAGGAGCTTCAAGCGCTTCGCGAAACCGTGGCGCGCGTCGCTGTGGCGCGCGGACCGGTGCTGCCGTTCGGCGTCGGACCGGTCGATCATCTGCTGAGCACCGGCGGGCTCGACGGTGGGGGCCTGCACGAGGTCGCCGCTGCCTCGGCAAGCTGGAGCGACGATGCAGCGGCAACGCTTTTCGCGGCGGGGATCGCCGCGCGCTTCGCGGCACCGGGCTTGTCTGCCTTATGGGCGCTGACACGGTTCGACCTTTACGCCCCGGGACTCGAGCAGGCCGGGCTCGGGCCTGAACGCGTCCTCTATGCGCAAGGCAAGACCGACCGCGAGCTGCTGGCCCTTTGCGAGGACGCGCTGCGCGACGGGTCGCTTGCCTGCGTTGTCGCCGAGGTAAAAGCGGCCGACCAGACCGCAACACGCCGGCTCCAGCTTGCCGCCTCCGAAGGCGGGACGCCGATGCTGCTCTACCGCCGCTATCGCCGTTACGGCCAATGTCCGCTCACCGACTTGTCGCTGGCGTGCACGCGCTGGCGGATCGGCAGCCTTGCTTCTACCCCGCTATCGACGCCCGGGGTAGGGCGCGGGCGATGGTCGGTCGAACTCGTGCGCCAGCGCGGCGGGCCGCCTTTCTCCCTCGAACTGGAGGCGTGCGATGACCAGGGTCGCCTCGCTCTTCCTGCCGCAACTCGCGATCGAGCGGTTGCGACAGGCGGCGCCGATCTCGCGCTCGGGCACGCCGCCTGAACCCGCGCGGCTCGGCCCGCGCCTTCCCGAACCCGTCGACGAGAATCCGGGCACCTGCTCGGTGCCGCGCGGCGGCGGCTGGCGTCCGGGTGCTCGTTGGGCGCGGGACACGGCGTCGGCCGCGCCGAGCCATGACGCGGTCGATGCGCGTCCGGCGCACCAGCAACCGACCATGCGCGAGCTCGGGCGGCGCAGCGAGGCGGCCGCGCCTGTCTTTCGGTTATCGCGGGCGGATGATGGATGCCCGGCGCCCGGCACGTCCATCGCGCCGCCACGGCTGCCGCTATGGGGCGCTCGCCCGACCATCCTTATGGCTCGCACGGGCCAGCGCGATGTCGTGACCGCGGCCTGTCCACTCGCACTCGATCTCGGGCTCGCGCCCGGCATGGCCGCGGCCCATGCGCGCGCGCTGGTCACCGATCTCGACGTGCATGACGCTGCGCCCGAGGCCGATCGGGCGTGGCTGGATCGGCTCGCCTTGCATGCGGTGCGCCACTGGACGCCGACCGCCGCCGTGTCGGGCAGCGACGGGTTGTGGCTCGACTTGACCGGCACGACGCACCTCTTCGGCGGCGAGGTGCGCTTCGCCGCGCGGCTTATATCCTTCGTCCGGCGTCTCGGTTTCACCGCGCGCGTCGCGATCGCCGGCACGCCTGGCGCCGCGCACGCGCTCGCGCGCTATGGCGGTCCGGCGACTATGGTCCTGCCGGAAGGAAGGGAGGGGGAGGCGCTGGGCGAGCTGCCGCTTCGCGCACTCCGGCTTTCGCCCGAGGCGCTTACTGCGGCGGCGCGCTTCGGGCTCGAGCGGGTCGCCGACCTCTACCCGATGCCGCGCGGGCCGCTGGCGCGGCGCCTGGGGCGCCACGCGGTCGAGCGGCTCGACCAGGCGCGCGGCTTTCTGCCCGAGCCGATCGTGCCCGTCGTCCCTTTCGAAATGCCGTGCGCCGAGCGCCGGCTGCTCGAACCGATCGTCACCGCCGAGGCGATCGAACAGGTCATTTCGGATCTCGTCGCCGATCTCGTTGCCGACCTCCGGGAGCGCGGGCTCGGCCTTCGCGCGGCGGTGCTCCGCTGCGAGCGTGTCGATGCGCGCGAGCAGCTCGTCACGGTCGGCACCGCGCGCGCGACGCGCGACGCGAAGCATCTCGTGCGCCTCTTCAGGCTGCGCATCGACCGGATCGAGCCTGGGCTCGGGATCGAGGCGATGGCGCTTGCCGCGCCGCAGGTCGAACCCCTCGGCGCCGAGGTGATCGGCACGGGGTTCGATAGCGGACCGCGTTCGCCCGATCTTGCGCCGCTCGTCGATCAGCTCGCGGGGCGCGCTGGAGAGGGCGCGCTGTTCCGCCTCGAGGGCCGCGAAAGCGATGTGCCCGAACGCGCGATCGGCCGTACCGGCCCGCTCGCCCAGCCTTCCGGCTGGCCAGCATGGGCGCGGCCGATCCGCATGCTCGCGCGGCCCGAAGCCCTGTCGGGCGTCGTCGCGCTGCTTCCCGACCATCCGCCGCGCCGCTTCGCGTGGCGCGGACGGTCCTACCGCGTCGTCGCGGGCGACGGACCCGAGCGCATCCATGGCGAATGGTGGCGAACGACCCGCGAAATGTGGGCGGTGCGCGATTATTTTCGGGTGGAAGCCGAGACCGGCGAGCGTTTCTGGTTGTTCCGCCGCGGCGATGCAATCGAAGACCGCACCGGCGATTTGAGCTGGTATATGCACGGCGTCTTTGGATGACGGCCCCCGTCACGACCTATGTCGAACTCCAGGTGACGAGCCATTTCTCCTTCCTGCGGGGAGCGTCGGCGCCTGAGGAATTATTCGCATCCGCCGCGCTGATGGGCCACTCGGCCCTCGGCCTCTGCGATCGGGGCAGCGTCGCGGGAATGGTGCGGGGGCTGTCGGGGCAGGAGGCGACCGGCGTCCGGCTGATCCCCGGCTCGCGCGTCGATCTTCGCGATGGCCGATCGCTGCTGCTGTATCCCAAGGACCGCGCGGCCTGGTCGCGGCTGACCCGGCTCTTGTCGCTCGGCAAGGCGCGCGGCGGGAAGGGCAATTGTTGGCTCGACTGGCCCGATGTCGTGTCATGGTCGGAGGGGCTGGTCGCCGTCCTCCTGCCCGACGGCGCCGACGACCGCACCCGTATCGACCTTGGCGAACTGCGGGAGACGTTCGGCCGCGACGCCTATCTTGCACTGTCGCTCCGCCGCCGGCCCGGTGATTTCGCGCGGCTGCGCGCGCTCGACGCGCTGGGCCGCAGCGTGGGCGTGCGCTGCGTGGCGATGGGCGACATCCTCTATCACGCCCCCGAGCGCCGCCCGCTGCAGGATGTGCTGACCGCGATCCGTGAGAAAACGACGGTCGATGCGCTCGGCTTCAAACGCGAGCGTTTCATGGACCGGGCTCTGAAGTCCCCCGCCGAAATGGAACGCCGCTTCGCGCTGTTTCCCGACGCGATTCAGGCCACGGCAGATATCGCGGCGCTTTGCCGCTTCGACCTGGGCGAGATCCGTTACCAATATCCCTATGAGGAAGTGATGGCCGGCCGCACAGCGCAGGAGGCGCTCTCCGCGCTGACCGAGGAAGGCGCCGCCCGCATGTTTCCGGGCGGCGTGCCGCCCGCCTATCGCAAACAGATCGACCATGAGCTGCGATTGATCGGAGAATTGAATTACGCACCCTATTTTCTGACGGTAAATTCGATTGTCGCCGAGAGCCGGCGGCGCGGCATATTGTGCCAAGGGCGCGGGAGCGCCGCGAACAGCTGCGTCTGCTTCCTGCTCGGCGTGACGTCGATCGACCCGATCAAGCACGAGCTGCTCTTCGAGCGCTTCGTGTCGGGCGAGCGCAAAGAGCCGCCCGATATTGACGTCGACTTCGAGCATGAGCGGCGCGAGGAAATCATCCAGTGGATCTACGAGACCTATGGGCGGCATCGGTCGGCACTCACCGCGGTGGTGACGCGTTATCGCACCCGCGGGGCGGTCGCCGAGGTGGGGAAGGCGCTCGGCCTGCCGCGCGACCTCACCAAGATGCTGACCGGCCTCGTCTGGGGCTGGTCGGTCGACGGCATCCCCGACGAGCAGATCGCGAGCCTCAACCTCAACGCCGACGATCATCGGCTGCGGCTGACGCTCGATCTCGCGCAGCAGCTCATCGGGACGCCGCGGCATCTGTCGCAGCATCCCGGCGGTTTCGTGCTGACGCAGGAGCGGCTCGACGATCTTGTGCCGATCGAGCCCGCCCGGATGGAAGACCGACAGATCATCGAGTGGGACAAGGACGATATCGACGTCCTCAAGTTCATGAAGGTCGATGTGCTCGGCCTCGGCATGCTCGGCTGCATGAACCGCGCCTTCAATCTGCTTGCCGAGCATAAGGGGATTTCGGTCGGCATGGCCGACCTGCAGGACGATGATCCGGCGGTCTATGGCATGATCCAGAAGGCCGACACCTTGGGCGTCTTCCAGATCGAAAGCCGCGCCCAGATGTCGATGCTGCCGCGGATCAAGCCGAAGTGCTTCTACGATCTCGTGATCGAGGTCGCGATCGTGCGCCCCGGCCCGATCCAGGGCGACATGGTCCATCCCTATCTTCGCCGCCGCGAGGGCAAGGAGCAGCCCGAATATCCCAAGCCCGAGCTTCGCGCCGTGCTCGAGAAGACGCTCGGCGTGCCGCTCTTCCAGGAGCAGGCGATGAAGGTCGCGATTGTCGGCGCGGGTTTCACCCCCGCCGAAGCCGACCAGCTTCGCCGCGCGATGGCGACCTTCAAGCTCACCGGCGGTGTCAGCCATTTCTACGACAAGCTCGTCGGCGGAATGATCGAGCGCGGCTATCCGAAGGATTTTGCCGAGCGGACCTTCAAGCAGATCGAGGGCTTCGGGAGCTACGGCTTTCCTGAAAGCCATGCCGCGAGCTTTGCGAAGATCGCTTACGCTTCATGCTGGATGAAGCATCATCATCCCGACGTCTTCTGCGCTGCGTTGCTGAACGCGCAGCCAATGGGCTTTTATGCGCCCGCGCAGATCGTCAGCGATGCACGCAAGCATGGCGTCGAAGTGCGCCCTGTCTCGATCAACGACAGCCATTGGGATTGCACGCTCGAAGAGACCGGAGGGCCCTATCTCGCGGTTCGTCTCGGCTTCCGGCAGGTGCGCGGCCTCGCCAACGTCCATGGCGCCGCAATCGTCGGCGCGCGCGGCGATATGCCTTTCGATTGCGTCGAAGATGTGTGGCGGCGCGCCGGGGTCCCGCGTGCCGCAATCGAACGGATCGCCGAAGCCGACGGCTTCGCCTGCCTCGCTGAAGACCGGCGACAGGGCCTCTGGAAGGTGCGGGGTCTCGGCGAGCATCCGCTGCCGCTGTTCGCGGCGGCGGATGCTCGCGAGGCCAGTTTCTCGCCCGAGGGGCTCGAACCCGCGACCTCGCTTCGGCCAATGACCGAGGGGCGCGAGGTGGTGGAGGATTATCGCACGCTGCAGCTATCGCTGCGCGCGCATCCGCTGAGTTTCTTGCGGGATGAGCTTGATACGATGGGGATGGTGCGCTGCGCCGATCTCGGACAGATTCGCGACGGGCGCAACATCGAGGTCGCCGGCGTCATCCTCGTGCGGCAGCGGCCCGGCTCGGCGAAAGGCGTCCTGTTCGTGACGATCGAGGACGAGACGGGGATCGCCAATGGTATCCTCTGGCCCGACCGGTTCGATATCTACAGGCGCCAAGTCATGTCGGCCTCGATGATTGCGATGCGCGGCCGGCTTCAGAAGGAAGGCGAGGTCATTCACATCATCTGCGACCGGATTACCGATCATGACCCAATGTTGCGGTCGATCGCGCAGGGCGACGTCTCCATTGCGCCTGGACGCGGGGATGGGGCGCGGAACGGAGGCGGACCGGACTCCCGCGACGCGCTGCTACGCATCCGGAGCCATGATTTCCACTGATAGCCATGGGTCTCCTGGCTCGTTGAACCTTTCCCTCATTGGCTGCCTGATTGCGGGCCTCAGCTCGCCTCGTGCCGTCAACCCCCTGCGGGGGTTCGCCCTCGCATGCGCTCGGTGACGGCGGCTCGCGGGCCCTTCTTCTGGCGCCATCGGGGACGGTCCCCGAGCAATTAAGGAGACTTCAAATGGCAAGCATCGCAAATCTCACCGTCAAGGATGACGGCAGCTTCGAAGGTACGCTCGCGACCCTCATGGTCACCGCGCCGATCGCGATCGTCCCGAACGGTCGCAAGGTGAAGGACAGCGAACCCGTCATCAACACCGACCGGCGTACCTATCATGTCGAACTGCGCGCGACCGCTGCATCCTATATGGCGTCGGTCTCCTGGACCTATCCCGCCGACGAGCTCATCGCCATGCAAGTCGCCGAAGCCGAAGCGGCGCGCGCCGCGCCCGTTGCCGGGGCGATCGATCTGGCGGCGCTGAACTTCCGCTACCGGATTGCGGGCGACAAGGTCGCTTGGCGTCCGGTGCGCGCATTCGACGACACGCGCCAGCTCTTCATCGAGTTTGGCGCGGATATCGCATCGGTCGACCTGCCGCCGCTATTCGTCATCGGCAGCAGCGGCGAAGCCGAACTCGTCAACTACCGGGTGCAGGGGCGCTACATGATCGTCGATCGCCTGTTCGAGCGCGGCGAGCTTCGCTTGGGCGCCGGGAAACAGGCGCGCACCGTCCGGGTCGAGCGCGAGACGCCGCGCCGCCGGAGCCGGCCATGACCGAGCGGCAGGATCAGGCCGTCCTGTCCGCCGAGGTGCCGGGCGGAGACGATCGGGCCGCGGCACCGCATGAACCCGACGCCTTCCGTTTGCGCGGTGAAGCGCCGCAGGTGATGCGCCTGTCGCGCAAGACGCTGGCGACCATCGGCGCAGCCGGGGGGATTGCGATCGGCGGTGCCTTGCTCTGGGCCCTGCAACCCTCGCCGTCCAAGACGGCCGAGAATCTCTATTCGGCCGACACCGCGAACCGCGCCGAGGTCGTGACAGGCGGGCCCGCCGATTATGGTAAGGTGCCGAAGCTGGGACCGCCGCTTCCCGGCGATCTCGGCAGGCCGATCGTCGCAGCGCAGCGCGATGGCGAAAGCGTCCCTGTGCCCGCAATGGGCAGTCCGTCGCCTGGCACACGCTCACCCGCCGACGAGGCGCGCGACCGGGCGCGACAGGAGCGCGAAGCCGCCACGGCCAGTCGTCTCTTTCTTGGCGGAGGGTCCGCGGGTGCAGGCATGGCCGAGGCGCTGCGCGGATCAACAGAGACTGCCGTGGCCGCGCCGGCGCCGGTCGCCGGTAAGCGGAGTCCCGACGCGGCGCGCCGAGCCTTTCTCGAAGGCGGCGCCGGCAAACCGAACGAAAGTCCCGAACGCATTGTCGGACCCAGCTCTCCCTATATCCTCCAGAGCGGGAGCGTCATCCCCGCCGCGCTGATCACCGGCATCCGCTCCGACCTTCCCGGGCAGGTCACCGCGCAGGTGACGCAGAATGTCTATGACAGTCCGACCGGCCGCATCCTGCTGATCCCGCAGGGTGCGCGCCTCGTCGGCGACTATGACAGCGAGATCGCCGCGGGGCAGGAGCGGCTTCTGCTGGCTTGGGACCGACTGATCTTGCCTGGCGGTCGCTCGATACGGCTTGAGCGTCAGCCTGGCGCCGACGCGCGCGGCATGGCGGGCCTCGCCGACCGCACCGATCATCATTGGGGATCCATGCTACGCGCGGCGCTGATCTCCACCTTGCTCGGGGTTGGCGCTGAACTTGGCTCGGATGGCGATGACGCGATCGTGCGCGCGCTTCGCGACGGGTCGCAAGATACGGTCAACCAGTCGGGGCGGCGGCTCGTTGAGCGCCAGATGAACATCCCGCCGACCCTCACGATCCGCCCTGGTTTCGCGTTCCGGGTGCTGGTGACCCGCGACCTAATTCTCGAGCCCCAAGGAGGAGCGACATGACCAAACTCAGGCTCGGCCCGGTCGCCGACGACAAGCCCGTGAAGCTCGCCATCGAACTGCCCGGCGCGCTTCATCGCGAACTGATCGCCTATGCCGAGGTGCATGCGAAGGCCAACGGCCTCCCCGAACCCTTGCCGCCCGAGAAGATTGCCGTTCCAATGATTGAACGGTTCATGGCGACCGATCGGGGCTTTGCGACCGAGCGGCGCAGGCGTTGAGGCTCAGCGGTCATGCGGGAGCATTGACGGGCGAGGGCGACCTCGACCGGCGGATGAACTGACGACCAGCGTTTCGCCGCGATCATGTCTTTGCCTGACGCCCGGCGCCGAGCGACCAGATGATATGATAATCGCTACGCCGCGCGACCGAGCGTAATGAAGCGCTCGAGATGATGATCCTCGTCGCCGAGTTGGTGACCGATCAAGGTGAGCCGCTTCGCATAGTGCGAGACCGGCAGTTCCCAAGTCATGCCAATCCCGCCGTGCATCTGGATCGCCTCCTCGGCAACGAGCGTGCCGACTCGGCCAATCGTGTATTTCGCGGCCGAGGCGCTGCGTTCGCGCGCGTCTCGTGGACCGTCGAGCGCGGCGGCGGCGTTGATCGCGGCGGAGCGGGCTTGCTCGATCTCGAGCGCCACCGTGGCCATCCGGTGCTGGAGTGCCTGGAACTTGCCGATCGGTGCGCCGAACTGCTGGCGTGTCCGCAGATAATCGAGCGTCGCGTCGCGAAGGACCGACATGACACCAACTGCCTCCCAGCAAAGCGCCACGAGACCCGTCGCGACGGCGTCCTCCACGAGGGGAAGAGCATCGCGCGCGAGAAGCCTCGCAGCGGCTGCGTGCAATCCCAGTTCGCCGGCGCGGCCGCCGTCGATCAGCGGATAGTCCCGGATGTCGACGCCCGGGGTGCCGGGTTCGACGAGGAAGAGGCCGATTGCCTGGGTCTCCGAGGCGCCTTCGATGCGCGCTGTTACGAGAATGGCATCCGCGGATCCGAGCTGGGGGACGACCGCCTTGTCGCCCGTCAGCTCCCAGATGTCGCCTTGCGCGCGCGCGACCGTGCCGACGTCCTTGAGATCGTAACGCCCCAACGGCTCCTGATGCGCGAAGGCGATCGTCATGTCGCCCCCGATCAGTCGTTCGACCAGATCGACCGAGGCCCCGGCGCGCGACAGAAGCCGGCCGCCCATCAGCGCGCCAAGAAAAGGCTCGACGACGAGCCCGCGTCCGATCTGCTCGAAGACCACGGCAATATCGAAACCGCCCCCGCCGAAGCCGCCCTCGGCCTCGCCGAACAAGGCCCCGACGACCCCGAGTTCGGCCAGGGCTTCCCAATGCTCTTTCGACCAGCCGCGGTCGGACGCGCTGATATGGTGCCGATCTTCGATTCCATAACGCTGCATCAGATATCGGGCGAGCGTGTCGGCAAGCATCTGCCGCTCTTCGCTGTGATTAAAGTCCATCGTCAGAGCTCCAGGATTGCTTTGGTAATGATTTCGCGCTGCACCTCGTTCGAGCCGCCGAAGATCGAGAGCTTGCGATCATTGAGGTAACGGGGGGTCACCGAGGCTGCATATCCGGGACCGACGGGTTCGCCGTTGAACCCCTCTTCGAGCGCCTCCGCAACGAAGGGCTGGGCATAGGGTCCCAGCGCGCGCCGCGCGAGGGCATCGATCTCCTGTCGGATTTCGGTGCCGCGGATCTTCAGCATCGAGCTTTCGGCGACCGGGGCGGCGCCGTGGCCGGCCGCCGCGACGACGCGCAGGTTGGTGGTCTTCATATTCTCCAGTTCGATCTCGAGCCGCGCGAGGCGTGCTGCGAACAACGGGTCTTCGGCAAGCGGCAGGCCGCCCTTGCGCTGCGTTTCCGCGATCTGGCGAAGCTGCTCGAAGGCCGCCATCGACCCGCCGACGCCTGCGATATTCGTACGCTCGTAGGTCAGCAGGAATTTGGCGTAGGTCCAGCCCTTATTCTCCTCGCCGACGAGGTTCGCGACCGGGACGCGGACATCGGTGAAGAAGACCTCATTCACCTCCTGCTCGCCATCGAGAAGGGTGATCGGACGGATTTCGATTCCCGGCGTCGCCATGTCGACAAGAAGAAAGGAGATGCCTTCCTGCCGTTTGCCACTGCTGCTGGTGCGGACAAGGCAGAAGATCATGTTCGCGTACTGGCCGAGCGTCGTCCAGGTCTTCTGGCCATTGACGATATAATGGTCGCCATCGCGCACGGCCGTGGTCTTGACACTGGCCAGATCCGAGCCCGCTCCCGGCTCGGAATAGCCCTGGCACCACCAGTCGCTGCCGTCGAGGATGCGCGGGAGCCAGTAGCGCTTCTGCTCCTCGCTGCCATATTTGATGAGGACCGGCCCAAGCATCGACACGCCGAACGGCACGATGCGCGGCGCGTTGGCGAGCGCGACTTCGACCTCGAAGATATATTTCTGGGTGACGCTCCAGCCGGTGCCGCCATATTCCGCCGGCCAATGGTTGGCGAGCCAGCCCCGGCCGTTCAGGATGGCATGCCACTCCTCCATGTCCTGCTTCGTCAGGCGCTTGCCCGTCCGCACCTTCTCCGAGAGGCGGGGCGGAAGATTGTCCTGAAGGAAGGCGCGAACTTCCTCGCGGAAGGTCTCGTCCTCGCGGCTGAACTGCAAATCCATTGGTCACTCCTCGAACAGTCTCGCGCGGTGCCGGCGCTCTGCCCGCAGCCGCGAATGGGCGTGGCGCGGCTGCGCCGCGGCGAAAATTCAGAAAGCGGCGATTCCGGTCATCGCTCGGCCGATGATCAGCGCATGCACATCGTGAGCGCCCTCATAGGTATTGACCGTTTCGAGGTTCATCAGGTGACGCATCACATGATATTCGCCCGAGATGCCGTTGCCGCCATGCATGTCGCGGGCGGCGCGCGCGATATCGAGCGCCTTGCCGACATTGTTGCGCTTGATGATCGAGATCATTTCGGGTGCGAAGCGATCCTCGTCCATCAGGCGACCGACACGGAGCGATGCCTGCAGACCAAGTGCAATCTCGGTCTCCATGTCGGCGAGCTTCTTCTGGAACAGCTGGTTGGCGGCCAGCGGCTTGTCGAACTGCACTCTGTCGAGGCCATATTGCCGCGCTGCGTGCATGCAGAACTCGGCGGCTCCGAGGCTGCCCCAGCTGATGCCGTAGCGCGCCCGGTTCAAGCATCCGAACGGCCCTTTCAAGCCCTGAACATTGGGCAGCAGCGCGTCCTCGCCCACTTCGACGTCGTCAAGAACGATCATGCCCGTGACCGAGGCGCGGAGCGACAGCTTGCCCTCGATCTTGGGAGCCGACAGACCTTTCGCCCCCTTTTCGATGACGAAGCCCCGGATCGCGCCGTCATGCTCCTGCGATTTCGCCCAGACGACGAAGACGTCGGCGATCGGTGAATTGCTGATCCAGGTCTTCGAGCCCGACAACAGATAGCCCGAGCCGGTTCGGACCGCCTTCGTCTTCATCCCGCCCGGGTCCGAGCCGGCATCGGGTTCGGTCAGGCCGAAGCAGCCGATCCATTCGCCACTCGCAAGCTTGGGAAGATATTTTTGACGCTGCTCGTCCGAGCCATAGGCATATATGGGGTACATGACGAGGCTCGACTGGACGCTCATCATCGAGCGATAGCCGGAATCGACCCGCTCAACCTCGCGGGCGACCAGCCCATAGGCGACATAGCTTGCCCCCACGCCGCCATAGGCCTGCGGAATTGTTGGGCCGAGCAGACCCAGCTCGCCCATCTCGCGGAAGATCGCCGGATCGGTGTGCTCGTTCTGGAACGCGTCCACGATACGCGGCGCGAGGCAATCCTGTGCATAGGCCCGCGCCGTGTCGCGGACCATGCGCTCCTCTTCGGTCAACAGCTCGTCGATCAGCAGCGGGTCTGTCCAGTCAAAGGCTTGCACTTGCTTGTTTCCTTTCCATGACGGTGTCGGATTGCCCGGCGGGGGCATGGTCGTTCGGCCCGGATGGTCGCTCCGCGATCTCGACGGCCCGCTCCTCGATCACCCGCAGGCCATGTCCTTCCAGACCGACCAGCGAATGATGCGTGTTGGTGAGGAGCACCATGTCCTGCACGCCCAGATCGGCGAGGATCATCGCGCCCACGCCATAGTCGCGCAGTTCTTCCATATCGAATTCGATAGGCTCGCCGGCCTTCATCTTCACCGCGGTCGTGAACGGGCCGGCGCGATCGCGGTTGATGACAACCACGGCACCGCTGCCATGTTCAGCGATCATCTCCATCGAGCGCGACAACATGTGTCCGCGGCTTGTGTCCTCGCCGAACATGTCGGTGAAGGGGCTGAGCGCGTGCATTCGGACAAGCGTCGGGGCAGACGGATCAATCCGGCCCTTGACCAGTGCGATCTGCTCGGTGCCGGTTGCCTTGTTACGGTAAGCGCGCACCTTCCAGTCGCCGCCCCAGCGGCTCGCGAACGACGCTTCGCTGGCGACCTCGATCAGATGATCGTGCCGGCAGCGATAGGCGATCAGGTCGCGTATCGTTCCGATCTTGAGCGAATGGCGCGCGGCAAAAGCGACGAGTTCGTCGAGACGCGCCATGGTGCCGTCGTCATTCATGATCTCGCAGATCACCCCGGAAGGGTTAAGGCCGGCAAGGCGCGCGACGTCGACGGCCGCTTCCGTATGTCCGGCGCGAACCAGGACGCCGCCATCGCGCGCCACGAGCGGGAAGACGTGACCGGGCGTCACTAGGTCATCCTGCGTCTTCGTGGCGTCGATCGCGACGGCCACGGTGCGCGCACGATCGGCAACGGATATGCCGGTTGTTACGCCTTCGCGTGCCTCGATCGAGACGGTGAACGCCGTTTCGTGCCGCGTGCCGTTGTTGCGGCTCATCAGGCCCAATCCGAGGTCGTCGACGCGCGCCTTGGTCAAAGCCAGGCAAATCAGGCCGCGGCCGTATTTTGCCATGAAGTTGAGCTTCTCGGGGGTCGCCATCTGGGCCGGAATGACGAGATCGCCCTCATTCTCGCGGTTCTCGTCATCGACGAGGATGAACATCCGTCCATTCTTCGCCTCTTCGATGATGTCCTCCGGCGAGGCGAGATAGCTCGAGCGCAGCGGCGTCACTTTGGCGGATTCCCGGGCCGGGGATGCGGCGCTGTTCCGTGCCGCGGCGGTCATGCTGCGACTGCCTGCTTCATGCGGGCGAAGCCCAGCACCTGGTCCGCGACGGTGGCCAATTGCGCGCCGTCCTTCTCGGATCGGCAACGGCCGTCTTCGGCAAAAAGCCCCTCGCTGGTGTTGAGCGCGGCGCCGAACGGCGTCGGCCAGCCGCGCAAGGCATGGACGATCGTCCGCATCGTTACCAGGGCCGTGCCGGCGGCCTGCCAGCCACCGGCGGTGATGATGATGCCCACCGGCAGATCGGCGAGGTAGGGCCGCTCGCCCGAGCGGGCAAGTTCGAGCGTGTCGAGCGCGTTCTTCATCACCCCCGAAATCGCGCCGTGATAACCTGGACTGGCGACGATGACGCCGTCGGCGTCAGCCAGCGCGGCCACCAGTTCGAGCTGTCCGGGAGTCGGACCCGCGGGGCCGGGATCGAACACCGGAAGCGTCGCCAGAAAGGCGCCCCCGAGGAGCCTCGTGTCCGCGCCGCCCTCTGCAGCGACCCGCAGCGCCTCGACCAATGCGAGCTCGGTGCTCGATCCCGCCCGGACCGTACCGCCGATGCCCACGATGACCGGACGACGTCGCATATCTCTCGAATCGACAGCCCTCATCTCACCTCTCCTGACCTTGTACTTTCGCTAGAATATGATCATCTGACCAAAGTTAGTCAACATGAATAAACTTGGCGGCGCGCACCGGGCCGTCTTCGGCGCCTGGCACCGCGGCCCAGGCTCGGAGAGATACCGGCTTCCAACGGCCGCAGTATGGCTCGTCGGATGCGCGATTTTCGGGTTGGGATGCTTCGGCAGGCGGATGATTTTCAGGGTGCGCCGACCCGCAGTGCCCGCGGCGCCGACTGCGTCCAGGGGCGGCGACCCGTCCATCGCCGGGAGCCTCGGTTGTATCGCCAGCTGATCGTCACGCGGCGTCGGCCCGCGTCGCGGCCTAGCTGCCGGCTGTTCCCGCGAGCAGGGCCTGGTCGGCCATGAGCTGCGCAGCCAGCCATTCGGCCACCACGCGGAAGCGCTTGATGGCTGCGGTTTCGCGGTGCGATAGCAACCAGATATCCAGCCCGGGCAAATCCTCGGCGCTTAGTCGCGCCAGGCCAGCATTCGCCACGGAAATGCAGGGGAGCAGGGCAAGGCCGAGCCCCGCCTTGCACGCCTCGACGAGGATCGGAATCGCGCTGGAGCGCAGCTGGACCCGGGCATTGGGGGCCGCCTTTGCAATCCAGCGCATGGGCGAGGCGTCCGCGAGGTCGTCATTATAGAGAAGCCAGGGCTGCTGCCCCCAGGCTTCGCGGCCGATGTGGGCAAATTTTTGATGCCCATAGATCGCGGCGCCCAGGCTGCCGACGCGACGCATCCGGATCGCAGCATCTTCGTCGGGGCGTGAGAGCCGGAGCGCCAGATCAGCTTCGCCCCGCGAGAAGGATAGCCTGCGATTTTCCGGGATCAGCTTGATCTCAAGCTGCGGATATAGGTCCAGCAAGCCCGGCAGCCGCGGCACGAGCCAGTCGGAGAGCAGCGCATCAACCGAGGTGATGCGCACCGGGCCGCTCACATCGCCCGCGGTTTGGCGGGCCTCCTGGAACAGCGCATGGACCTTGCGCTCGATCTCCTCCGCCGCCTCGACGACTGCCAGACCCGCGTCGGTCGGCTGATATCCGTCGAGATCGCGCGTGAACAATTGGGCTTCGAGGCGCTCTTCGGCTGCCGCGAGGCGCCGACTGACGGTCGAACTGTCGACGCCAAGCGCCTTGCTGGCGGCACGGAGCCGCCCCTCGCGGGCGATGGCGAGCAGGAGCGGGAGATCATTCCAATCTACGCGGGTTCGATGCTTCACCATGCCGCTGCGTTTATGCAACGCGGGGATGCGAATTACCATAGCGCCAAGCGGGGAGCCGCCATGGCATATCGTCGCCAGACGTCAGGGCGTTGCAGGCCGCAATGCCGCTGTTCCGGGTGGAGCCGAAGGCTCTCGCCCAGCGGCGCGACAAGGGCCTGCGAACGCTAACCCTGTGCCTCAGGAGAAGAACTATGAAATTTACCCAGATTCGCAGCGCGACCGTTATCGTGGAATTCGGCGGCAAGCGTTTCCTCATCGATCCCATGCTCGCCGCCAAGGACAGCTACCCGGGCTTTCCCTTTTCGGTGAACAGTCACTTGTTCTGGCCACGCGTCGACCTGCCGGTGCCCGCGACCGATCTGCTCGACGTCGATGCCATCATTCTCACCCATTTTCATCCCGATCACTGGGACGATGCGGCGACCGAGATTGTCCCGAAAGACAAGCTGATCTTCACCCAGGGCGAGCGGGACTCGGCGATCCTCGCAAGCTTCGGATTCACAAATCTGCGGATACTCACCAACGCTACCGAGTTCGACGGTGTGACGCTGAAGAAGACCCAGGGCCGCCATGGCGACGAGAAATTGTTCGACGGGCCGTTCGCGGAAGCGATCGGCGATGTGTGCGGGGTCGTCTTCTCCCACCCGGATGAGAAGACGCTCTACCTCGCTGGCGACACCATCTGGTATGAAGGCGTCCAGGAAAATCTCGACACGCACCGGCCGGACGTGATCATCCTGAACAGCTGCGATGCGCGCATGATCGAGCCCACGCTGGGCGAAACCTCGATCATCATGGGCAAGGACGATGTTTACAAGGTCTGCAAGGCAGCCCCGTCGGCGACGATCGTCGCAAGTCATATGGACGTTGTGAACCATGCGTGCCTCGGTCGCGCGGAGCTCAAGGCCTTCCTCGACGAGACCGGGCTTGCGGGACAGGTCCGCATCCCGGCGGACGGCGAGACCTTGCGGTTCTGAGGCCGGCGCGGCGCGACGACCCTTGCGCGTTCGCCGGGTTCTGCACGCCGCGTGCGGTCGCTCTGCCGGTTGTTTCGCGGGTGCCCGCGAAATCCGCCTTTTCTGATGGAGAATAGCATGTCGATTGAAGAGAATAAGAAGCTGGTAAAGCGCTTTTACGAAGCCATCGAGCGCATGGATTTCGACGCTTTGCAAGACATGGTGCACGAGGATTTCGTCTTCTACGCCCAGATCGACAATCCGCGCCCGGGCGTCCAGGGTCTGATCGATTCCGAAAAGCCCGCCTTCGAGGCGTTCGACAGCTTCGAGTTTCCGGTCGTCTCGATGGTTGCCGAAGGCGACCAGGTCGCCGCCTATATGTACTTCATCGGCAAGGGCTATAATGGCAGCAATCCCGCCATTCCGGCGAACGGCCGTGACTGCAGGATCTCGCTGATGCATCTCCTGACGTTCAAGGACGGCAAGATTGTCGAGAAGCGGGCGCATTTCGACAATGCAGACGTGGTGCGGCAAATTACCGAATAGCTCCGGGTCGCGTGAGCTGGTCAGAGGGCGGGGCTTGGTCCCGCTCTCTGGCTACAGGAGAGAGCCGCCGTTCGAATTCCCGCTGCGCATTCTTCGGCCAATCGAGAGCTTATTCGCGGGTGATAAATATCGCCTCGGTCCGGTTGCCGACGCCGAGTTTGCGAAACGCCTTCTGCATATGCCATTTTACCGTCGGCTCTGACAGCGCCAGACACTCCCCGATCTCCCCGTTGGTGAGGCCGCGCGCCGCGATGTCGATGATCTCGACTTCCCTTGCGGTCAATAGTTTGCGCATCGACCCCTGCGACGCGAGTGGCTGGGCGCTCGAACCCTCCGGCCGATTGTCTATCGCCGCCTGCAGCCGTTCCATCTGTGACGAAAAACTGCGCATGCTGATATCGGGCCGATTGCCCGCCTGCCGGACGAGGCCGATGGCGACCTCGCCCTCGTCCAGGAAGGACCGGATGAAGCCAGCCGGCAGCCCCGCGCGCAATGCCGAGATCATCTCGTTGAGCGCCGCTTCGGGCCGTCCGAGGTTGGCGAGGCACACCGCGTGCAGGATGCAAAGCTTCAGCCAGCGGCGGCGGAAACCCATATTCTTGGCTTGCGCCATCAGCCGGACAAGGCGCGGCGAGAGACCGTCGCATTCGCCGCGGGCGAGCGCGAGCCTGATCGGCAGGATATCGCGGGTCACGGCCTCGACATAAGTCATGAAATCGGTGGGAGGCGCCGGAGCGATCTGCGAAATAATATGGTTCGAGAGTTGCTCATCGCCAACGCTGAGCGCCAGATGGGCTTGTTCCCACTGGAAGGTTGCAATCATCCTGGGCAAATCGCGCTGTGCCGACATCGCTTGCGCCTCGGCAAGAATCTTGTTTGCCAGCGCATGGTCCTGACGCAGTGCCGCGATCCGGGCAGCTGTAAGGTTGATGTTCAGCGCGCATTCGGACCAGCCGACTTTGGTTACCGTCTGAATGCGCCCTTCGATCGCCTGCTCGGCGTCGGCAATGCGGTTCGCCTCGTACAGCGCCTCGCAAAGGCCGCTGGCGCACAGCCCCGCTGCGTGAGAATAGGGGCCGCGTTCGGCGATGGCGTTTCCCAACGCCAGTTGATGGCCCGCGATCGCATCGTTCAGGCGAAGCTCGGTCATCGCGATGATGCCATCGACGACCTGGAGATAGGCGTGATTGACCGACCTGTCGGAGAGCTGCAGCGATCGCCTCGATATATCCAGCGTTCGGCGCGCCTCCTGCAGACTGCCATAGGATATCTGTGCAGAGGCGACGACAAGCGCCATTGCGGTGGTCTCGAAGCTGTTGAGCCGACGCATCGCGGGCAGGGCTTTTTCGCCCTTGGCGAGCACGTCATCGAACCGATCCGCCGCGCCATCGTTGAGAATTTCGATGCTGGCGAAATTGTCCTGAAGCAATGGTGTCAGACCTTGACCCTCGGCGAGACGGGTGTTGAACTGGACAAGCGTCTCGGTCACGAGCCGGTGATGGCCAGCAAACACCTTCGCCCATAGCCAGGATGCAAGGGCATGGGGGTAGCGGACGGCTTCCTCGATCGTCATCCGGTTGCTCCAGACGAGCAGCGTTTCAAGGTCGCCCCAACCGACATAGTCCATCGCCACCGATTCCAGCAGGCGCAGCGCATTGTCACGGTCGCCGCCCCGCATCGCGAACTCGATCGCGTCGAGCCAGCGGCCCTGCCCCGCGTACCAGGCGCTCGCCGCGCGATGCACCGTGGCGACATGACCTGCCCCCAGCAAGGCGAGCTGGCCGCGCAGAAACTCGCCGAAAACATCGTGGAAGCGATAGCCCGCCACATCGCGGTCCAGTTCCACCCGGCTGAGGAACAAGCCAGCGTCCTCAAGGCGGGCGAGCACGGCGGCACTGTCCTGCCTGTTGGTGATCGCGTCGCACAGATCGGCGGTCAGCACGGGAAAAATCGAGATATGGCGGAGGAAGTCGCGCAAATCTTCCGGAAGCCGGTTGAACACGTCGTCGCGAAGATAATCGGCCATAGCCCCTTGCGCGGCGGCGTGATTGGCAAATCCAGCGATGTCGGCCTTGTTCTGAAGCGCAAGGCAAGCAAACTGCAGGCCGGCCGCCCAGCCGTCGAGACGCTCGCCCAGCCGAATCGCCTCATCGGTGGAAATTCGGGCACCGAGGCGCGACCCCAGCATCGCGCAGACCTCGGTGTCGTCGAACTTCAAATTCGTGCCGGTCACCTCTCTCACGCCGCCTTCGAGGAGCAGCCGTGCCTGCCCCATGGCCGGGATGGCCCGGCCCGCTGCGATGATAGAAAAGGAAGGCCCGGTTTGCCGAACGAGGCCTTGCAGCAGACCGACCGCCTCGTCGGAGACGACGCATTCGAGCTCGTCCAGAATCAGGACCAGCGGCCGGCGCTGATCGTGTCGCCGCGCGAGGTCCTCGAAGATTCTTTCGCCGGACGACGTTGTGGCCGCAGTTGCCCCAGCCGCGCGGCGCAGCGCTGCGGCGAGATAGGCGCTGAGCCGGTCAGCGGCATTGTCCGTGCCGTCGAGCGTGAGCCACGCAACATCAACCCCGGTCTTGTGCAGCGCCCGATGCCACTGCGCCAGAAGAATGGTCTTTCCGGACCCGGCTGGGCCTTTGACAAGCGTCAGCTTGGGGAGTTCATCGGCGCCGCCGAGGCTTAAGCGAGCGCGCGGAATCGTCTGAACCGGCGAGCGAGGAGGTGCGAGCTTGCTGCCGACAATCGGGACCTGGCTCTTCGTGATTTTCGCTCGCGCCACAGGTTGTCCCGCTCTCCCATCCTCTTCGAATATTGCGTGTGCGAATAGTCCGCAAAACATCATCTACCATACTTTCGTATGGTGCGCTCTCCTTCTTGTTGCGTAGCTTCATGCGGTTCGCTGCGTCCTAGCGGAAGGCAGCTCAGCAGGAAAACAGGAGGAACAGGAACGCGCCAGCCTATCCCGGTGGCCTAGCCGAGTCCCGGCACTTTCAGACCACCGACCATGGGAGGTACATCGCGCCGGGCATTTCCCGGCTCCCGCTGCCGCCCTCGGGTCTTCGCTTCCAGAACAGCCGAGCCCAGCGCGTTCGCTCATCTGGATAAATGCAGAGGCATCGGTCGATACCGCCCAAAAACAGAGACGGATCGACTTTGGATAGCGCGGCGCGAACGAGCGCCTGCCGGCTTCGAACCCGGGAGGTGTGGTCGGGGACTGCCTAAAGATCGTGCGGGCCGTCCCCTCTTCGGGAGGAGCAGGATATGCACATCGAGTCGATCGCGGACCGGTCCGTTCAAGCTGTCGGAAGCCGGCGGCAGCCGCATCTGAGCCGCCCGCCCGCGGGGCAATTTGCAGCCACGCGTTGGCTGACCCCGTTGCCGACGGCGTTTACGACTTCATCAGCCGTTCGAACCTGTACCCAAGTGGGTGAGTTGACGCTCTGCCAGTTCGATGTCGCGCGGCCCTTTCTCGTTACAGAGCGGAAGCTCAACCATGGCGTAGGCCGCGATATCATCGGCGTTTGTGCCCTCGTCACCGGTTCCGCGATCCTCAAATCGAACGGCGATATGGCGCCCGCCCATGTCGGCGACCTGATCCTCTTCGAGGCGGGCAAGAGTTTCGAACTCCTGCTGCAGGCCGACAGCAGCTGTCTCATCGTCACACTTCCGACAGGCGTAATCCGCCCGGCTGCGTCCTCGCCGTCGCCGCCTTTGCCGGCCTATATGAACGGCGCGGAGGGCCCGGGACTTTTGCTCTCCGGCATGCTGCGAACCTTGCCAGAGGCGGTCCGGCATCTCGATATCGCTTCGCCAAGCGCTACGGCGATCGTCTCGGGGATCGAGAGTCTCCTTCTGTCGACGGCGATGCAGATTAGCGCCAGCCGCGAACCGGCGCTCGCCAGCTATGGTCGCGTCGAGCAGGTCAAGGCCTATATCCTGGCCCACCTGAGAGACCCCGATCTTTGCGTCGAGCGCATAGCCCGAGGCCTCCATATCTCCGTCAGCACGATACACCGCGCCTTTTCCAAGGAGCCCTATTCGGTCATGTCCTGGATCTGGGCGATGCGCCTCGACGGCGCGCGGCGCGATCTGTCTGACGCCATGAAATCACACCGCAATATCACGGAGGTGGCGTTCAGCTGGGGGTTCAATGACACCGCACACTTCAGTCGGTCTTTTCGGTCGCGCTTCGGCCATACGCCGCGGCAGCAAAGGAACCGGCCCGCACCATCCCTCGTGGCGGTAGAGGCCTGACGCGCGAAGGCCGTGGAAGCGCGGGCCCTCGACCGGGAGGGGCACACGGGTGCCATCGATCCCGGGCCGATGGTTCAGAAACGCATCAAGCCTGCCGTTTGAGCGGGGGCGCGCGGCGGTTCTTGCGGGGCGGAGTGGCGGCTTCGGCCTGGCCGCTGCCATCCGCCTGCTGCGGGTCGGCTTCGGCCCTTTCGGCGTCGCGCTCGAAGAGCAGGCGATATTCCTCGTCGGTCAGCAGCGTCGGCGTCTTCCACGGCTGCTTCATATCCTCTCGCTGCCATCCGAACGCGGCCAGCTGCTCAGGCGTCACCGTCTTGGCCAGTGTGACGAGCGCATGGCAGGTTATGGCGCTGTAGAGCGGCAACTCCGAGGCCCAAGGCTTCTCGCAACCGATGAACATCGTCGAGCCTGCGACACTCGCCGAGATATAAACCGCCAATGCGTCGCGCTCCTGGTCTGCAAGACCGGGGTTCATTTCCGCGATCAGCTTCTTCAGCGACTGACGCTCCAGCAGATAGATGCTGTCCACCGCCTTGGCGACGAACGGGTCGTGATTGGACAGCGCCCACAGATGGGGAAAAAGGCGCGTCGTCCGCCGTGTCTGGATGTCGTCGAGCAGGAACCGGATGAGGCGCTCCAGCTTCTGTTCCGCAGAAAGACCCTGTTCGCGCAGGATCGCAACGATCTTGTCCGCATAGGGGACAAGTACCATGTTGATCACGTCCTGCAGCAGGTCGGTCCGGCTCTTGTAATAATAGCTTACGGCGCCAATCTGGATTTCGCACCGGCGTGCGACCTCGCGAAGCGTCAAGGCCTGATACCCACTCTCGACAATGATATCGAGCGCCGTCTCGAGGATCTGGACAACGCGTTCGCGGCCTGTCTGGTAAATCCCCGAACCCGTCCGCGTGCGAAGGCGATTAGCGCCGAACATTCCATTTCCTCATATTGCGAGACGGCCTCTCGATTGTGCCGTCCCATTCGACCTACCGGCCAGACTGGCTCGCAAGGTGACACGGCGACGGGTCGCCGCACAAGCCCTTGTATTATCGACCGGCCACATTTTGATCAATTGACAAATATTGAACAGGATGCATAAAGTTCAAAAAACGACTCAGGGAGGATTCAATGGCACGCGAACTTCTGCTCAATGCTTTTGCAATGAATTGCGCGGGGCATCAGTCCCAGGGGATGTGGCGCCATCCGCGCGACAAATCCGAAAACTACAAGCACACCGACCATTGGGTCAAACTCGCGCGCACGCTTGAGCGCGGCAAATTCGATGGCCTGTTTCTTGCCGATGTCGTGGGCGTCTATGACGTTTATGGCGGGAGCCCGGACACGGCGCTGCGCGAGGCCGTGCAGGTGCCGACCAACGATCCGCTCCTCATCATCCCGCCGATGGCCGATGCGACCGAGCATCTCGCCTTCGCCGTCACGGTCAATCTTTCGCATGAGGCGCCGCTGCCGTTCGCGCGCCGTATGTCGACGCTCGACCATATGACCGATGGGCGCATTGGCTGGAATATCGTCACCGGCTACCTCGACAGCGGCGCCAAGGGGGCCGGCAAAAGCGAGCAGGTCACGCACGACACCCGTTACGACATCGCTGAGGAATTCGTGACGATCCAGTATGATTTCTGGGAAGGCAGCTGGGAAGATGATGCGGTCCGAAAGAATCGCGAGGAAGGCGTCTTCACCGATCCGGCGAAGGTCCACCGGGTTGTTCACGAAGGAGAATATTTCCATGTGAATGCGGTTCATCTTTGCGAGCCTTCGCCCCAGCGCACCCCCGTCCTTTACCAGGCCGGGGCGTCCTCCAAAGGAACCGCATTCGCGGCGCGGCACGCCGAATGCGTGTTCGTCGTCGGGCATTCGAGGCCGCGGCTGGCGGAGAGCGTTGCCAATCTGCGCAAACTCGCGGTGGAAGCCGGCCGGGCGCCGAACGACATCAAGATTTTCGCGCTGACGACCGTGATCACGGGCGCGACCGATGAGGATGCGCAGGCGAAGGCGGAAGAGTATAAGGAATATCTGAGCTCGTCCGGGGCGCTGGCGCTGATGGCCGGCTGGACTGGAATCGATTTCTCCAAGCCCGACCGGGTCGGCGCGGCCGCTGCGGGCAGCAACAGCATCCAGAGTGCTGCCGCCATGTTCACCCAAGGCGGCCCGTCGGCGCACCGGGATGTCGACAGCATCGCTCGAAGCGTCGCCTTGGGCGGCGGCGGTCCCGTTCTGATCGGCAGCGCGAAGCATATTGCCGACGAACTCGTGTCCTGGGCCGAGGAATGCGATCTCGACGGGTTCAATCTCGCCTATGCGGTGATGCCCGAAACTTTCGAAGACGTCGTCGACCTGGTTGTTCCCGAGCTCCAGAGCCGCGGTTCCTTCAAGACGGAATATGCCCCGGGAACATATCGCGAGAAGCTGTTCAAGCGCGGGCCGCGTCTTGAAAGCAATCATCCTGCAGCACGCCTGCGGCATTGAGCGAAGCGATAGGTCGGGGCGGCGACGGCTGCCCCGACGCCCTGTCTGCACGCGATAACGGGAGGCTCGATTGACTCACCGACCTGCCGAGGGTTCTGTCATGGCGCCCGCTGGTCCCGCCGCCCTGCCGCCGGCATGGGTCGGCGGACTTGCGGGAAAATGGCCTTCTATCGGCGTCATCCTCGTGGCGCAGTTTGCGGCCATGGCCGTCTGGTTCGCATCGGCCGCCGCGGCGTCGGCGCTGGCCAGAAGTGCGCCGCTGTCGGGTTTCGAGGCAGCGCTGCTGACAAGTGCCGTACAGGGAGGCTTTGTCGTCGGCACGCTGGCAAGCGCGCTTCTCGGACTTCCCGACCGCTTCGACCCGCGGCGGCTCTTCATGATCTCTGCGATAACCGCCGGTATCGCCTCGGGGGCGCTGGCTGCGTTGCCGCCCACCGGCGCGACGATCCTTGGATTGCGGTTCCTGACCGGGGTCGCGCTCGCAGGCGTCTATCCGATCGGCATGCGGCTCGCTGCAACCTGGGCATCGGGCGACCTCGGCCTGCTCGTCGGTCTGCTGGTCGGCGCGCTGACCCTGGGGTCTGCAAGCCCTCATCTCCTTGCCGCCTTCACGCAGTTCGATTGGCGCCTGATCTATATCGCGGCGTCGGGGTTCGCGATCTTCGGGGGTGTCGCAATCCTTCTCGCTGGCGTTGGCCCCAACGCCCCGAGAGCGGCGCGCATCCGGCCGGGGAGCGTGGCGCAGGCGTGGCGGAACCGTCCGCTCCGTCTCACCAACCTCGGTTACCTCGGACATATGTGGGAACTTTACGCGATGTGGACGTGGCTCGCGATCTTCCTCGCCGAGAGCTTTCGGATATCGGGCGTGGCAGACGGTCACAGCCTCGCCGAACTCGTCACCTTTGCAGCGATCGCGGCCGGGGCGCTCGGCGCCTGGATCGGCGGCGTCTTCGCCGACCGTTGGGGCAGGACGACGGTCGCCATCGCTTCGATGGCGGCAAGCGGCGCGTGCGCGCTCGCAATCGGCTGGTTGCTCGGCGCAGAGCCATGGATGGTCAGTGTCATCGCCGTCATCTGGGGCATTACGATTATCGCGGACTCGGCGCAATTTTCAGCGAGCATCGCGGAGCTCAGCGAACCGGATTCGGTCGGCACGATGTTGACGCTGCAAACCTGCGCCGGATTTCTACTCACCTTGGTCAGCATTCAGTTGGTGGCGCCAATAGCCCATGCGCTTGGCTGGCCCGCCGCCTTCTCCATGCTGGCCATCGGGCCGGCGCTGGGATGCGTGGCCATGGCTCGGCTGCGCGCCAGCCCGGACGCGATCCGGCTCGCGGGAGGACGCCGGTGAGCCTCACACGAATTGATCTAAGTCAGGGCGCGGCTGCCCGGCCCCAATGGAGCGAGATGCGGTAATATGTCGTCCGAAAAAACCAAGCTGCCCGCGCACGTCGATGTTCTCGTCTTGGGGGCAGGCATTTCCGGTATCGGCGCTGCTTATGAATTGCGCCGTCAATGCCCGGACCTCTCCTTCGCGGTTCTCGAAGCGTTCGAGAGCTTTGGCGGCACCTGGCTCGCGCACCGCTATCCCGGCGTGCGCTCCGACAGCGACCTTTTCACCTATGGGTTCAGCTTCAAGCCGTGGACCGGCCGTCCCATCGCTTCGCGAGACGAGATCCTCCAGTATCTGGGCGAGGCGATCGAGGAAAATGGGCTGGGGCCGCATTTTCACTATGGTCACCACATCCTGTCGGCGGACTGGCGGAGCGATGAAGGCAACTGGCGCGTTGAAGGCGTGTCTGGCCCCGAACAAACGCCGTTCGAGATCCGTTGCGGTTTCCTCTGGACGTGCCAGGGCTATTATCGTCACGGGCAGGGCTACACGCCCGACTGGCCGGGGATGGACCAGTTCGAAGGGCGCCTCGTCCACCCACAGACCTGGCCCGAGGACATCGATCTGACCGGCAAAAAAGTCGTCGTGATCGGGTCGGGCGCCACCGCGGCCACGCTTATCCCCTCGCTCGCGCCGGTCTGCGAACATGTTACGATGCTGCAGCGCTCGCCTACCTATTTCTCGCCGGCACCCAATCGCGATCCCCTCGCTGATACGCTCCGCGACTTGGGAGTCGAGCCCGCGATCGTGCATGACATCATACGCCGGAAGGTCGTTCGCGACCAGCAGATCATGCTGACGCGCGCCTTGGAGGATCCCGAGGCCGTCAAGGCGGCCATGCTCGAGATGGTCGAGGCCTATCTCCCGCCCGAGCAGGTGAAGGCGCACTTCACCCCCACGTACCGGCCATGGCAGCAGCGGGTCGCCCTTGTGCCGAATGGCGACCTGTTCAAGGCCGTGCGCTCGGGCAAGGCAAGCATGGTAACCGATCGCATCGAGACATTTACGCCGACGGGACTGCGCCTCGTCTCGGGGAGCGAACTTGCGGCCGATGTGATCGTAACGGCGACGGGGTTCGAAATGGCGGCGCTCGGCGGCATGCTCCTCAAGATCGACGGCGAACCTCGAAACTTCGCCGACAGCGTGAGCTACCGGGGAATCTTGCATACCGGGATCCCGAACATGGCGCGGACGCTGGGCTATTTCCGGGTGTCGAGCTGGACCCTCCGGGTCCATCTGGTCAGTGACTTCGTCTGCCGCCTCCTCAACCACATGCGGGAGATCGGCGCTTCGAGCGTCGAGGTGGAGGTTGCGCCGGAGGATGTCGGCAGGGAGTTCAAGCCGGGCATGGACAGCGAGGTGTTCAATGCGGGATACATCCTGCGCGGGCTCCATCTCATGCCGAAGCGCGGGCCTCGGTCCGAATGGCAAGGCAGGGACTATTGGGCGGAGCAGACCGATCTCCCCGCAGTATCGCTCGAAGGCGATGTCTTTGGTTATCGTGACGCCGCAGGCCGACCGATCGGCAATGGTTGCCGAACCGATGCGCACTGAATCCCCGGGCCGGGAAGGCAGGCCAGCGCCCGTCTCGGGACGGGCGAGATGTCCTGAACCTTCGCGGCCGGACGCGTGCGACCGACACTTCTGCCGCCTTCAGCCCGACCGCGAGAGAATTCAGGGGAGCGGGATGGCAGCGCGATCGCCGTCACCCCGCCCGCCTGTTCAGCCGGCCGGCTTGGGCTCGTACCCAAGGATTGCCTTGGTCTCGAGAAATTCGTGGAAGCCATATTCGCCCCACTCGCGCCCATTGCCGCTCATCTTATAGCCGCCGAACGGTGCGTTCATATCGCCGCCGCCGCCATTGATCGACACCTGCCCGGCGCGCAGCTTCGAGGCAACTTGGCGCGCCTTCTCAAGGTCGGCGCCCTGCACGAACGCGGCAAGGCCATATTCGCTGTCGTTCCCGATCTCGATCGCTTGCTCGACGCTGTCATAGGCGAGGATCGCGAGCACCGGGCCAAAGATTTCCTCTCTGGCGATGGTCATGTCGTTGGTGACATCGGCAAAGACGGTCGGCTGTACATAATAGCCCTTGTCGAGCCCCTCGGGTCTTCCGAGCCCGCCGCTGACCAGCGTTGCGCCTTCATCGATTCCGGCCTGGATCAGCCCCTGGATCTTGTCGAACTGGGTCTTGTTCACGACGGGGCCAAGCTTCGCCTTGCCCTGCGGATCGCCGACGGTGATCTCGGCCACCGCATTGCGAGCGGCAGCAACGGCCTCATCCATTCGGGCGCGCGGGACGAGCATGCGCGTCGGCGCATTACACGACTGGCCCGAATTGGTCATGATCGTCGCAACTCCGCGAGCCACGCCCTCGGCGAGCGCTTCGTCGTCGAGGACGATGTTGGGACTCTTGCCGCCGAGTTCCTGGGCGACGCGCTTGACCGTCGGGGCCGCCGCTCTGGCGACCTCAATGCCCGCGCGGGTCGAACCGGTGAAGGAGACCAGATCGATATCCGGATGGGCGGCGATCGCTGCGCCGACTTCAGGGCCGTCGCCATACACCATGTTGAAGACCCCGGCCGGCACGCCGGCGGCGTGCATGATTTCGGCAAATATCTGGGCGCTGAACGGGGCCACTTCCGACGGTTTCAGCACCATCGTGCAGCCGGTCGCGATCGCCGGAGCCACCTTGCAGACGATCTGGTTCATCGGCCAGTTCCAGGGGGTAATGAACCCGCACACACCGATCGCTTCCTTGACAATACGCGTCGGACCACGGTCGTCCTCGAACCGGAACGTCTTGAGAGCTTCGATAGCTGCGCCGAGATGGCCCAGACCGATCGGCGCCTGCGCCCGCTGCGCGAGGAAGGTCGGTGCCCCCATTTCCTCGGTGATGACGGCTGCGAGGTCGTCAAAGCGCGCCTTATACTCTTCGACAATGCGACCGAGTACAGCCAGCCGGTCTTCGCGACTCGTCTGACTCCAGGAGGCAAAGGCATTGCGCGCGGCCTTGACCGCCCGGTCCACGTCGGTGGCCGAGCCAAGAGCGATGCGGCCGACGGTTTCTTCGGTTGCCGGATTTTCGACGTTGAGCGTCCATTGCTCGGCGGGATCGACCCACTGCCCATCGATATAGAATTTGAGGTGCTCGCGCATCTTGGTCCTCTCACTTTCCTGTTGATTGCACCGGAAAGCTGATCGCGATCGGATCCGCCCCAGTGCGCTTTTTTCCATCGGCACGCCTTGGATTAAGGGCGTCCAGACTCGCTGAAAAAGCTACACCAGACCCAAAAATTCGTCAACTGACTAAAGTCATTCAGATGTTCAAATTTGTGCTTCCGGCGCCCGATGCGGACATCGGCAGCTGCGGCGCATCGCGCGACCTATACCCCGGCTCTCCGTTCGAAGGACTGCCCCGAATCGAGCGTGCGCCACAGGTCGGGACCGCCCAGAATTTCGCTGGGCGTGAGCAGGCAATTGTCGAGGTCGCGTTCGAGCCGATCAAAATCGATATGTTTGCCGATGAAGACAATTTCCTGCCGGCTGTCCCCTGCCGGCTCGATCCAGGTCTCCATGATCGCGTTGCGCCGATATGCGTCCCCCGGCCATTCCCCTTGGGGCACGAACCGCCACCATCGCCCGGCGAAATCCCACCGAAAAGATCCTCCGGTCTGGCTGATCCGGCCGACTTCGCGGAACTGACTGGCAAGCCAGAAGCTGCCCTTGCAGCGAAGCAGCTCGCCATTGTCCCAGGTGGCGTTGAGGAAGGCGGCGAGGCGGTCGGGGTGAAAGGGAATCCGCTCCCTATACACCCAACTACCGATGCCATATTCCTCCGCTTCCGACCGGTCGTCCGCAGCGCCGTTCAATGGCTTCATCCAGTCGGCGGACTGGGCGAGTTTCGCAAGGTCGAAGCGACCCGTGTTGAGAATCGTTGCCGGCTCGATATCGCCGTTGGCCATTGGCAGGATGTCGGCGGCAGGATTGAGCGCTTGCAATATCGTCCTGACGCGCTCGAACCCCGCCCTGCCAATCACATCCAGGCGGCTGACGAGGATGACGTTGGCGAATTCAATCTGGTCGACAAGCAGTTCGGCGATCGGCCGCGGCCCGTCGATCGTCGGCGCCGGCGACCCCGCTGCCGGGCCCGAACGCAGCATCGTCTCCAGGTTGCTGCCGTCGACAACCGTGACCATCGTGTCGAGCTTCGCCAACTCGCTGAGGCAGAAGCCATTGCTGTCGAGAAAGGCAAAGGTCTCCGCGACGGGTAGCGGTTCCGAAATGCCGGTGGATTCAATCAGCAGATAATCGAAGCGCCCCTGCCGCGCGAGATCGCTGACCCGCTCGAGCAGGTCGGCGCGCAACGTGCAACAGATGCAGCCGTTGCTCATCTCCACCAGTTCGTCGCGGCCCCGCTCGAGGGCGGCCTCGCGTTCGACATCGTCATGGTCGATATTGATCTCGCTCATGTCGTTGACGATGACCGCTACGCGCATGCCGGCGCGGTTTTGCAGCACATGGTTGAGCAAAGTGGTTTTTCCGGCCCCCAGAAAGCCGGACAATATGGTGACGGGAAGGCGCACCGCGCTCTGCGCCTCCATCGAATCAGGCCTATGTGCCATCCGTTTGCGCGGCGAGGGAATCCTGAGCCGCCTCGACCCGCGTGAGATAGCCTTCGAAGAGGTCGACGACCACCGATCCTTCGCGCGCGCCTTCCCCCCACAGCGCCTTGGCGCTGAATTCGACATGATAGGTCGGCTGGTGGGCGGCGTCCTGTTGGCCATGCCCGATTGCATCGGGAAAGGGCCATGACACGGTTGTGCGATGAAGGACCGTACCACGCTTGCCGCGGCAATAGCCGGGAACGCGGATATGACCTTCGATGTGCTCGTCGCGCACCTGCACCTCGTCGCCGATCTCGAACGGAGCGGTGTTCGCCCGGGCAGGCGCGGGCCTTCCCGGGTTGTTCGAGCGCGCAGCAAGCTCGAAGTGCGACCCAAGCGCTTCGTCCAGCTCTTCTTGCGTAATCAGACCCTTTTCGACGAGGAGCGTGGCGGTACCGACGATGATCCGGTCGAAATAGGGGGCGGAGAAATACTGCCGCGCGCTCATGCGCTCGATCGCATGGCGCAATTCGTCGGTCGCATAGGCGGCGAGAAGTCCGCCCCCGACGACGGTCAGACTGTAGCCAAGATGTTCCCAGTCTTCATGAAACACCGGCTTGTAGCTCTTGCTGTTGATCCGGTGCGGCACCTTGCCAAACCCCTGAACCCCGCCGAGGTCGTGGATCCCGTCCATCGTCAAACTCCCTCTGTACCGCGCGGCAGATCGACGGCGCGCGGCCGCGCGACACCGATCAGCACATCCTTGGTGATGAGCGCGGCGAGTTCTTCCTCCGACCAATCATCGGTGCCCGCAGGCCGCACGGGAAGAACCATGTAGCGACTTTCTGCCGTCGTATCCCAGACCTTGACGACGACATCGTCGGGCAGGTCTTCCCCCAGTTCGCGCAGGACATCGGCGCCTTCGCGAACGAGACGAGCCCGAAATTCGAAACTCTTGTACCATTCGGGTGGCAGGCCAAGGACCGGCCACGCGGTGCACGAGCACAGGCTGCAGACGATCACATTCTGCAGCGTTGGCGTGTTCTCGAGGGCTACGATATATTCGCCCTGCATCCCGGTGTATCCGAATTGCTGGCAGGCGGCGGTCCCGTCGCGCAACAGGAGTTCGCGAAACTCGGGATCGGTCCAGGCGCGCGCCACGACCCTGGCGCCGTTCGCTGGATCCCATTCCACCTCCATCGTGTGCGTGAAGGTATCGATGAACCCTTCGGGCACATATCCTCGCTCGGTCATGACCTTGAGCAGCGCATTGGCTCGACCACTGGGCGTATTGGCCAGCAGGTCGTGTGAAGTCTCTTTCATCGTTCGGCCTCGCTATGTTGATCGGCGATCCTGCGCCAAGATTATGCGTCGCTGACTTGGCCAAGCTTGAACAGGTTTCATACTCCAGGCGATACGCGTCTTCTGCAAGAGCGTCTTGCCTGGAAATGGCGTTTACTTGCTTCAGAATGTCACGCGCGCGCGGACGGCGCAGCGCCCGCAGACATCGGGTCTGCGACACTCAGGCAAGCGGCCCGCCATTTGCAGACAAGCCGGCAAGTCTTCCGGTCGCTACAGTCGAGACAAATTGGGAGATCCGCCATGACGCATGAAAATGTTGACGTTCCGACCGCTGCGGCGACTGTGCCAGAGGCGCTGTTGATGAAGGCGATGGGCGGCCTCATAAAGTTCCGGCAGATGCGCCCGAATTTCTTTATCGGAAGTGACAATCCGGAGTTTCATGGGCCAACCTACAAATATTGTGATGGCGGCGACCCGAGTATCGCCGTCTCGCGGCATCCTGCGGTCCAGAGCGAGGAAGTCCGGATGATTACCGGCGTTTGCCAGCCTGGGCAGGGCGCGCCGCTTCACAACCATACAGGCGAAGAGCTGATGTTCGCAGCGAGTGGCTCCTGGGTTGTCTATTTTGATGCCGAGGAGAAGAACAAGGTCTTTCTGGAGCCGTGGGATGCCCTGGTGCTGCCGGGCGGCGTCCCGAGGGGTTGGCGAAATGTCGGCGACACATTGGGCTGCTTCCTCAACATCAGCGCCGTTACCGACAAGATGTCGCTCGTTCGCGCCGGTTGACCGGCGCAACCTTCGAGGCGCCGCTCCTCGCGGGAGGGGGCTTCAATCGAAACGCAAAGGTCAAGGTGCCGAACATGAACGCAGCGAATGACGAAATAGTCTTTCTCGATCTTCTCGAAGTCGGGAGGCGGATCCAGTCCGGCCTGATCCGCTCGGCCGAGGTAACCGAGCTGATGCTCGCGCGGATCGAAAGCCTCGACCCCAAGCTGAAGAGCTATGTGACGGTGACGGGAGACGCTGCGCGCGAACAAGCCCGCAACGCGGATGCCGAGATTGCGGCCGGGCATATTCGCGGCGCCCTCCACGGCGTTCCGGTCGCAGTCAAGGATCTGCTGTGGACTGTCGGCGCGCCGACGAGCCACGGAATGCCGATCCACCGCGACTTCCGCTCGGCGGAAAACGCAACGGTCGTGGACCGTTTGCTCGACAGCGGCGCCGTCCTGCTCGGCAAGCTGCAGCAAACCGAAGGCGCCTATGGCGCGCATCACCCCTCGATCGCGGCCCCGGTAAACCCTTGGGGCGAAAGCCTCTGGTCCGGGGTTTCGTCCAGCGGTTCGGGCGTGGCTCCCGCGGCGGGTCTCTGCTTCGCCTCGATCGGGACAGATACGGGCGGGTCCATCCGGTACCCGGCAGCCGCGAACGGCATCACCGGGATCAAGCCGAGCTGGGGCCGGGTCAGCCGTTATGGTGCCTTCGAGCTCGCCGGTTCGATGGACCACATCGGGCCCCTCGCGCGCAGCACCGCGGATGCGGCCGTGGTCCTGCAGGCCATGGCCGGAGCCGATTCCAGGGATCCGACGGCCAGTCTCGCACCGGTGCCCGATTATCTTGCCATGATGACGCGCGGCGTGCGCGGCCTTCGTGTCGGTATCGACAGGCGTTGGACCATCGACGCTGCAGATGAGGCAACTGGCGAATGCCTGATTGGCGCGCTCGATAGCCTCCAGCGGCTGGGTGCCCAAATCGAGACGGTTTCATTCCCCGCACCCGAGCAGGGCGTCGAAGATTGGGTGCCTCTGTGCGCTGTCGAAACCGCTTTGGCGCATGCGGATACCTTTCCGTCCCGTCGCGAGGAATATGGCCCGAGCCTCGCGGCGCTCATCGAACTTGGTTCAGGCATGCGCGCGACCGATTATCAACGGCTCCTTGCCCGCAGGAGCGAACTTCGCGGCCGGGTCGATGCGTTGTTTGGGGACGTCGACCTCCTGCTTGTCCCGGTCGCCGCGCGTGCAGGCGTCACCGTTGATCAGATGAGCAAGTTAGGCGACGATCTCCAGCTCTTTTCCGACATGATGCGATACACGACCCCCTTCGACCTGACGGGCCATCCGACCATCACCCTGCCGGGCGGCAGGACGCCAAACGGGGCGCCCGTCGGGTTCCAACTCGTCGCAGGGCAGTTTCGCGAAGATCTCCTCGTGCGGGCCGGCTGGGCCTACCAACAGGTCACCCGCTGGCACCTTCAGCACCCTGACATCTCATAAGGAGCGGGATCTCGGAGGCGGATGACCCGGCCTCCGACCCGCAGGGCCACAAGCGGCTTGCTCCGCGGCGGCCGTGCGCATCCCGCGTGCGGATTTGCCACCGGCCACTGCGGCCGTTCCGTCCTTCCCGGACATATGTGTCCGGCGATCTTCTCCATGGGCGTCGCGCAAGCACTTTTGAGACTCTCGGCCAAAAAATTGGCGCCTGCAGACAGGAACCGGGCCGCGATGCCGTGCAGAGATGGCGCGGTACGGCGTACGGCATCCCTTTCGACTCCCCCCGCCCGGAAGCAAGCGTTCGCCTTTCCGCTGATGTTCTCGGGAGTATGAAATAATGCCAAGAAAGAATCTGCTTTTAACGACCGCGCTTTTCCTGGCGCTTGCGCCCCAGGTTGTCCACGCCGCGACCAATGAAAAGCAGGACGCGGGTACTGCCCAAGGCGAGGCCCAGACTTCCGAGAGCGGCGGACTAGGCGATATCGTCGTGACCGCGCAAAGGCGCTCCGAGAATCTGCAGAATGTACCGGTTTCCATTACCGCGCTCGGACGCGACACGATCGAGAATGTCGGCCTCGATTCCGCCGCCGATCTGGCCGCACTTGTGCCGAGCCTGCAGGTCCAGGGCGTGCTGGGCAAGTTCCAGCCCATCTTCGCCATCCGTGGCATCAGCCAGGCCAGCTATACGGCCAATCAGGTGGGCCCAATCGGCGTCTATGCGGACGAAGCTTACATCGGTGAGGCATTCCTGCACGGGGCAAACCTGTTCGATCTCGAACGCGTTGAAGTTCTCAAGGGCCCGCAAGGCACGATCTACGGCAAGAACACCACCGGTGGTGCCATCAATCTCGTTTCGCGAACGCCGCGGATCGACGACAATATTTCCGGAAATCTCACGGCCGGATATGGCAATTACAAGGCGGTGCGGCTCGATGGCGGAATTGAGGGCACCCTTGTGCCCGGCAAGCTCGCCGTGCGCGTTGCTGCATATTTCGAAGATGACGAGGGTTATCAGCGCATCGTCAATTTGGGGCAACGCGCGGCCGAAACGCATAGTTGGGGCATTCGCGGCACGCTGGTGTTCGAACCGTCGGACAATTTCCAGTCGATCCTGCGCTATACGCATTCCGAAACGGATCAGACGCCTGCGATGAATCGACCGATCGGCGCGATACCTGTCGGGCCTGGCGGGGTCGGGGTGGATCTCAGCGGCTATTCCCGGCCGGCCACACTCGGCAGGCGCGATTTCGAATCGGACAACGACGGGCAATATCTGCGCGTCAGTTTCGACAAGCTCACGCTGACGAACACCCTCGGCCTGGACAGCTTCGACATCGTCTCGGTGTCGTCCTACCACCGCTCGAAGAAGCGCTTGTTCGTCGATATCGATGGCGGAGCTGGCGCTCTCGCCGACCATGATTTCGACAATGACACAAAGGCTTTCTCGCAGGATCTGCGTCTTGTCACCACGGGCAGCGGCGACGTGAAGTTCATTGGCGGCCTCTACTACGGCTATGAGAAAAACGCCCAGCGAAACACCGCCTGGCTTTACCGTTCACGGCTTCTGGGTCTCGAAGGCCTGCTGCCCTTGCTCGGGACGACGGATCCGGCGACGATCGCCTATATCTCCAATTTCTACAGTCAGTACGGCATGATTGAGGCCCGTCAGACGCTCAACCATAAGAGCTATGCGGCCTATACCGAGACTCGCTGGCAGGCGACCCCGCGCTTTGCGGTCATTGCCGGCCTGCGGTACACGCGTGATCGCGACGGTCAGATCTTCTATAATATCTCGCGCTATGCCAGCCGCGGGGGAGCGCCGATCGGCTCCTATATTCCCGGCAATATTACCGCCGGGACGGCGAACCCCATCGACGCCGCGTTCGACGCCGGTCTGACCACCTATCTCGACGGACCCTATACCACGGCCTCGGCGCCGCAACTTTTCGTCACCAACAAGCGCGTTACCGGGAAGCTCACGCTCGAATATGAGGCGTCCGACGATGTCATGCTCTATGGGACCTACAGCCGCGGCTACCGAAGCGGCAACTTCAACGCGGGGATTCACTATCTCTTCCGCCAGCCGAACGACACGGCCTATGCCCGCCCCGAGACGATCGACGCCTATGAAATCGGGATGAAGAGCGACTTGCTCGATCGGCGACTGCGCTTGAACCTCGCGGCGTTCCAATATGATTACAAGAACCAGCAGTTCGAGGATGTCCAGGGCATCGCGACGGTGTTGCTGAATGCCGGCGCGTCGCGGCTGCGCGGGATCGAGATGGAGGCTACCGTCGCACCCGTCGACAGGCTGACGATCGCCCTCAACGCCACCTATCTCGACGCCAAGTACAAGAAGATTGTCCTCAGCGGCAACGACCTGTCGGGGAACCGGTTGATCTCGGCGCCCAAATATTCGGGTAGCGTCGCCGTCGATTATGCCGTGCCGGTGGGCGGAGCAATGGAATTGCGCTTTCATGCCGACAGCTCGTTCCGCAGTCGCCAATGGTTCTCGGCGTACAACGACAAGGCGGGCTACGACCGGATCGGTCAGAAGGCCTATGCCCTGGTGAACGGGCGTCTTGCCCTGTCGAGCGATGCGGGATGGGAGGTCGCCCTCTGGGGCAAGAATCTGTTCGACAAGAATTTCGTGACCTACGGGATCAACATCCAGTCGGCTTATGGAATGGACTATCTCATCGACGGCGCGCCGCGGACCTATGGTGTCGAACTGTCCTATAAATTCTGACCCGGTTTCGGGCCGGTGGGCTTATCCCCGCCGGCCCATCCGCAACAAATCGGGAGCGATGCTGCCAAGCCATGAATGACGGCGCCGAACAGATGGGCCACCGCGAGCATTTTACCGCCGAGGAACTCGGCGGCGGCTGGCGGAGCTGGGACCTCCACGAGTCGACGCGTTTCAACAGCGCCATCGAGCCGCTGATGGTGCGCGTAGATCGTCCGACCGAAGACGGTCGCCCGCGTGCACGGGTGCGGATGGTTCCCGAACGCAAACACAGCAATCTCGGCGACAATGTGCATGGCGCAGCTATCGTGAGCCTCGTCGATATCGCCCTCTTCACCGCATGCCACCAGTTCGGATCGCTCAGCGCGGCGCGTTCGGTTACGCTTGATCTCTCGCTGCAATTCGTCGGTGCCGGCCGCCTTGGCGAACCACTCGATGCCGTTGTTGAAATGATACGCCAGACCAAGCGCCTGATTTTTCTCCGTGGGCTCGTCGTCCAGGGCGAAGACGACAGACATATTGTCGCCAGCTTCGCCGGCACCATCCGCAAGGGAACGGAAGCGCCCCCACTTCGATCTTGAAGGAGATGTGCAATGCCACATATTCGGCCAGTCTTGCGGGCATTCGCCCTGCCCGCAGCGATCTTCGGGGCGGGCCTCGCAGCCCAGGCCCAAATCGCCCTGCCATTGTCGGCGAACAGCCATGCTTATGAAGCCTCGCCGGATGTTTACCAGCTGATCGGCGAGGACGATCATTTTCGGGTCATCCTGGGACGATGGAAACCGGGGCAGAGCGACGCGTGGCACACGCACCATGGCGACCTGGTCAACTACGCACTCACGGACTGCAAGCTCGAAGGGCAGATTCCAAGCGGACAAAGCGGTGCGTTCGAGCGCAAGCAGGGCGAGGCTGGATTCAATCCGAAAGGCAGTATTCACAAGGTCAGAAATGCTGGAGACGGCGATTGCGTGCTGCTCATTGTCGAGCGCAAATAGCTATGGGGCGGGAAGCGACCATTGGTTCGCGAACCGATCATTGGCAGTCGCGCCCTACGCCCGCCTTCGCACGATGGGCACGAAATCGGCCGGGCTCGATGCTGTTGCTTCCCGGCATACGCCGACCCGTTTCGGCAGGCGGGCGCTTTGCCGAATATCTTCAAAAACCCCTGTCGTTAACGCGACGCAATCGACAAGAAAATCAGCGACCAACTCACCAAGATGGCCGTGCTCGAAAGGCCGCCCAGCGTGGCGGCGCTGCGCTGAACCGGACCGCCGGCAAACACGAAGGCGTTTATGCCAAATGCCCGAAAGACATAGGGCAGAGGGTTGAGCCAGGCACCGAATGCCATCAGCCACAAGACATAGGGCGCTGGCGTGATGGCGAACAACAGGATCAGCAGCCCCGCCAGTCCCTGCATCAGACCGAGCATGATCCAGTCGATGTGCGCCGCGCCGATCTGCTTGAAATTGACGCCGCCCGCCTCGCCTGCATCGCGGTTCGGACGGCGGGGGAACAACATGATCACGCCAATCCAGGCGGAGAAAAAGATCGAAATGGACCCGCTCAGGGCGAGAAATTTTGCGCTTTCAAGACTTGTCATTTTTGGTCCTCCTGTTGATCGGGACCTAGGGCCTTTGGTGTCGGTATCCTTGAATAAACGTGCATTTCGTGACGGTGCGTTTGCGATGTTGCGGTAGAAGAACATGCTTGAAGAGGTTGGCGCGACGGCCCGGGTGCGCGTGCGGGCAACACGAACGCAGGTGCATTCCAATCTCGCGGCCTGCATTCTCTTTGGCCGCGAGCGCTCGCTGTCGATCGAAACGTCGAACGGCGCAGTTTGGGGCGATGCCATCCTTGTCGATCCCAACTGGGCGCATGTTGTCGATTTCCATGGCGGCATTGCCGAGGTCATTTATCTCCCGCCTCATCAGGGTCGCGGACACGGCGCCCGCGCCCTTCCCAAGCCGGCCCTGCGGATATTGGAAGATCAGATCGATCGCTGGTCCGTGAATAGTGCGGCCGATCTTGTCGACTGTCTTGGATTTGCCGAGCCCCTAAGCGATCCTGCCATTTCGGCGATCCGGCACCGGATCGACTTCGATCCCATGATGCGCCTGGGCGAGATCGAGGCAAGCAGGATTGCGCGACTGGAGCGGACGACCATGTTGCGGCGGTTTAAGCACAAAACCGGAATGACGTTTCGCGCGTACAAAAACTGGGCAGCGCTGAAGCATGCCGCGCGTTTGATCGGCGAAGGGGAGGCCCTGGGCGTCGCAGGTCTTGACGCAGGTTTCGCTGACGCGGCCCATTTCTCGCGCCAGTATCGCGCCACATTCGGCTTGTCGCCCACCGAAGGGCGGAACTGCGTGGTGTAAATATCGCGTGTGGCCGCGGCGCAACGATGACCCCTTTGGGCGTCTCCGGCAGCTCATATGATCGGGGTTAGCGCTACACCAAGGCCGATACGTCCGCGGCCACGCGCTCGCCCGACCGGATGGCGCCGTCGATGTAGCCGACCCAGGCGTCGGCGGTCTCGGTCCCGGCCCAATGGATGCGCCCCACCGGCTCGATCAGCGCGGACCCGAAGCCCGTCAGCACTCCAGGTCCGGGCACGGCCACATAACCGCCGCGATGATGCTCGGAGAGAGTCCAGACCTCTTCGACATAATCGACAGGCGAGCGGGCAGCATCCCCAAAGTAGAGCGCGATATCGTCAAGCACGCGCGCGCGGCGCTCCTCGGCCGACCTGTCGGCCCAGCGCTGCGCCGGCCCGCCGTCGAAGAATCCCACAAGGGCGCCGCCCTTTGTGAGCGTGGTGCCGCGATCGAACCACGGACCGAACTCCGTCCGGTCGGAGACGACAAGCCCGGAATATCCCTGTTCGCGCCAGAAGGCAGTCTTGTACGCGACGGCGACCTTGATCACACAGCCCATGGGCATCCGCTGCGAGAGGCCGTCGCGGCGCGCCGAAAGGGGCGGCGAATAGTCGATGCGCGCCGCCATCGCGGGCGGCGCAGTAACGATGATGCGCTTCGCTCGCCATGTCCCGTTCGGCGCCGTGACGGTGACGCCGTCCTTGTCCTGCTCGATGCGGGACACCGGGGAACCGAGGACGACGGCGTCGCCCAGCTCGTCAGCCATCTTCGCCGCGATCTGCCAGACGCTTCCAGTGAAAAGCTTGTCCTGTGCGCCGCCCCGTGTCCCGATGAGCGCCTCAAGACTGCCCGCGGATGCAATATAGGCGAGGTAGAAGAGGAAGGAAATTTCGTTCGCTTCGCACGAAAAGACGGCGCGCGTGACCCCGCGCAACATTTCACGAGTGGGTTCGCCAGTCGTGTTCGCTCGGATCCAGCTTTCCACCGTCTGGGCATCCCATTCGGCTGCCGAAGGCGCCAGCCAGGGCCGCGGCATCTCGATTTCCCCGGCGAGGCTATCAAGTTTCGCGACAATACCGCCGAATTCTTCAAGATCGGCCGGGGCGAGGCCCGGAGTTTCCCCCTTGTATCGCGCCTTGCGACCGCAGATATCGATCACATTGTCGCCGAAATCATATTGCTGCTCGGTCGTGACCCCATAATGCGCCGCCAGCGCGAGGAGATGCGTTTGGGTGGGGCCCACCCATTGGCCACCGATGTCGATCCTTTCGCCGGCCAGCGTCGCTGGTTTCGTGCGGCCCCCGACGCGGTTGTCCGCTTCGAGCACAACGACCGAGCGTCCGGCTTTGCGCAGCGCCCGCGCGGCGGTGAGGCCTGCGAACCCAGCGCCCACCACGACCACATCGACCATGGTCTGTTTTGTAGCAGATGCCGACGCCGCGGTCGGCCCGAGACCAGCCACGGTTGCGGCTCCGGCGGTGACTGCGATGGCTTGACGACGTGAGATCTTCTTTTTCTCCCGGTCCATTGTCACTCTCATGCATTGGCGCCAAAGCCTGTAGACTCCGGTGCGCCGAGGTTTATGTCCGTACGCGTACCGATGCATACGCCTAGGAATGACAGAGCGTCAAGGAAACGGTTTTGGCAGAGTCGAAAAATGCAGAAGCGCGCGTCGATGTACGCGACCTCACCCGGCAGCGGATCGTCGCGGTCGCGCGCGAGCTGTACGAGGAAAAAGGCGTGCAAGGACTGAGCATGCGCCTCATCGCGAAGCGTGTCGGCTTGCCCACCATGACGCTATATGGCTATTTTCCCAACAAGATCGCCATCGTTCGTGCCCTCTGGTCGATGGCCTTCGACCCTTTGTTCGCGGCTATGCGGAAGGCGGAGCGCGCCCCGGCGGAACCGGTCCAGCGCTTGAGCCTCGTGGCCAACAGCATCGTCGACTATTGGCTGGAGCATCCGGATCTCTATCGCCTCGTGTTTCTCGTCGAAGATCGCCGCGAGCGCGGGGATCCCAATTGGTACATCTCCGAGACCGATGTCGTGGCATCCTACATGCGCCTGGCGCCCTTGATTGCCGCGGCGCGCGGAACGCCGGATATCGACTGCACCGCCGCGGCCGAGGCGTTGAACTGCGCTCTCACCGGCATCGCGCACATGAGGATTACCGTCAGCGAATATCCTTGGGCACCGTCCGCCAGCTATGTCGACCTGATCTTGGCAGGTGTCATCCATGGCCCACTTCCTGCGCGGGACTTAGCGTCACCTGGCCAACGCTCCACGTCGCGTTGAAGGGGGAGGCGTCGCCGACAGATCGGGCGGCGCCAAGGGTGATATGCCGTCAGCGGCAATGCGCAATAATCCGGCTTTGTCGAAGCCTTGCCCGCCGGAACTCCGTCAGGCTGCGGCCGACCGCGCAAGATCCCGCAATATCCTGTCGCAATCTTCGGTCAATTCTCTGACGATAGCGGCCGCAGGGAGGATCGTCTCAACGCGTCCGACGCCTTGACCCGACCAGAGCGACAGCCCTTCGATGTCGCCTTCGGCATCGGGTCCAGGGGTGGTGGAGCTATATCTAAGCATCCGACCGAAGGATCCTGTCGCCAGCGTTTCATTTTCGCCCGGCCGCGCCCCCGTTACCGGATGTCCCGCTGCCTCCCACATTTCATAGGTCGAGTTGCGCAATATGCGGTGCGGGGCGTCAGGCCACCCGATGTCGAACAGGCTCGTGTGCACGGTCGCCGTTTCATCCGCCGCCAGCAACAGTTCCTGGTAGCGCGGATGCACTGACGCTTCCTCGCTAGCGAGAAAGCGCGTCCCGACCCAGGCGCCCGAGGCCCCCATTGCCAATATTGCCGCAACGCCAGCGCCGTCGACGATGCCGCCTGCTGCCAGCACAGGGCGTGAACCCACGGCTTCGACCACCGATCGCACCAGGGGAAGCGTTGCGATCTCGCCGCGCACATGCCCGCCGGCCTCCCAACCTTGCGCCACCAGAATATCGACCCCGGCGCGAGCTGCCAGACGCGCTTCGGCGGCAGAGCTGACCGTTGAAGCAACGAGCGCTCCCGCCTCATGCACGCGCTCGACGAACGGCGCCGGATCGCCCCAGAAGAAGGAAATCAGCGGCACCCCCTCTTCAAGACACACGGCTAGTCGCTCATCCTGGGGGAATGCGAGAATGAGATTCACGCCAAAGGGGCGCGATGTAAGCATCTTTGTGCGACGGATTTCCTCGCGTACGCCGTCGGGAGAGTGCCATGACAGGGCGAGCATCCCCAATCCTCCCGCGTTGCTGACCGCGGCTGCCAGCGCCGGGCAACTCGCACCGCCCATCGGCGCTTGAATGATCGGCACCTCAATACCGAGCTGATCGCAGATCGTGGTACGCATCATGTCCCCCTGATTGACGGTTCATGCCGTATGTGCCCCCAGATTCTTCGCGTAAAGTCGGCTTCGACGATTTTTGGTCAGCCCACACGGTTTTTATGTTATCGGGCCTCACCCAAGCGCTGCTCGGCACGGCGTCCCCACGTTCGAACCCGACCTTGCTTGGCTACGCATCGGCATATCGTCTGGGATTTTTCCAGGGGTGGTGGCCCGCGTTATTGCGCGGTGATGCCGGTTTCATTTCTCAGTCGCCGCGGGGGCTCCAGCGTCCGAGCGGTCACTGCACGGCAAAGCAAACCGGCAGCGACTCGCTCGCTCCGCCGTCATGAAGAGGGACCGAATTTGACTGATCGAACACTTCACCCCGAAACGCTCGCGCTGCATGCTGGCTGGCGCGCCGACCCGGCTACCGGCGTCGTCGCACCGCCGATCTACCAGAGCACCTCCTACCAGTTTCAGGACGCGGACCATGCCGCGCGGCTGTTCGCGCTGGAAGAGCTCGGAAATATCTACACCCGGATCGGCAACCCCACGACCGACATTCTTGAGAAGCGCATCGCCGCGCTCGAGGGCGGGGCGGCGGCCGTCGCGGTGGCATCGGGCCAGGCGGCTTCCGCTTATGCGGTCCAGAATCTCGCGTGCGCCGGCGATAATATCGTCAGCGGCACCGACCTTTACGGCGGTACCTATAATCTCTTCGCGAACACCTTGAAGAACCAGGGCCTTGAGGTCCGGTTCGTCGACCCCGCCGACCCGGAGGCCTTTGCCAGAGCCAGCGACGATCGAACCCGCGCCTGGTATGCCGAGACTTTGCCGAACCCGAAACTGGTCGTCTGCCCGATCGCCGAAATCGCGGCGCTCGGTCGGCCGCTCGGCATCCCGCTCATTGTCGACAATACGGCCGCACCTTTGCTGGCGCGCCCGTTCGACCATGGCGCCGCGATCATCGTCTATTCGACGACCAAATATATCGGGGGTCACGGCACATCGATCGGCGGCATGATCGTCGACGGCGGGAATTTCGACTGGAGCGCGTTGCCGGAACGGCAACCGATGCTCAATACGCCGGATCCCAGCTATCATGGCGTCGTCTGGACTGAGGCGGCAAGACCGTTGGGTCCGATTGCCTACGCGCTTCGCGCGCGAACCGTGCTTCTGCGCGACCTCGGTGCGGCCCTGTCGCCCTTCAACGCCTTTCAACTGCTTCAGGGGCTCGAGACACTGCCGCTGCGCATGCCGCGTCACTGCGAGAATGCCGTCAAGGTGGCGGCTTATCTCCAGACGCGGTCCGATGTCGTCCGCATCATCCACCCCTCGGTCCAGACGGGCGTCGAGGCCGAGCGCGCCCGCTTCTATCTGACTGGCGGTCTGGGCGGTCTGCTAGGGTTCGAGCTGGCCGGCGGACGCGAGGCCGGGCGACGCTTCATCGATGCGCTCGCGCTCTTTTATCATGTCGCCAATATCGGCGACGCCCGGAGCCTCGCGATTCATCCGGCATCGACCACCCATTCGCAACTGTCCGAAAGCGAGCAGGCTGCCACCGGCGTATCGCCGGGCTATGTCCGCTTGTCGATTGGCCTCGAACATATCGACGATATTCTCGCCGATCTCGCCCAGGCGCTTGACAAGGCGTCTGGCTGAACCGCCGCCGGTATTGCACGGCATACGCCCGGCGGCCGCCGTATCAGCTATGCGCTGAGGTCAATGACCGGCGAGGGACAGTGCGTCCGCTCGCCGGTCATCGGTTCTGCTATCGAGCGAGATAGTCGTTCGTGGGAATGACCGCGCCATAAGCATAAGCGAGCGCCGACATATTGGCGGCATGGACATGCGCTGCCGGCACCGTAACGCCATCGAAATCGACCTCGCGGGTCGCGCAGGCATCGTGCAGAACCGTCACGCCATAGCCGAAATCGGCGGCGGCGCGTGCGGTTGCGGCGACGCACATGTGGCTCATCGCGCCGACGATCACGACATCCTTGACGCCCTTCTCGTCGAGGATCTGCTTCAGTCCGGTGTCCCGGAATGCGTTTGGATAATATTTCTGCACAAGCGGCTCGCCCTCGGCCGGGCGCACAGCGGCGTTGATTTCGGCGCCTTCGCTGCCCGGCTGGAAGATGGGCATGCTTGGATCGCCGGACAGATGCTGGACGTGCACGATGAAGCCGCCATCGGCGCGCGTCTTGTCGAGCACGCGCGCAGCGTTGGCCGCAGCCGCTTCGACGCCCTCGAGCGGCACATTGCCCGTAGGCCAATATTCATTCTGCATGTCGATGACGATAATTGCGGGATCGCTCATGGGTTTTACCTTGGTTCGAGTTTCGAGACCCTTCCAAACTGGCGGTCGCGCGCGCATATTTGAACGGCCACAAGCGACAAAATCGGGGCCGGTAACGACATGCACGCGAATGAAGTGATTGAAATTGGCATCGTCGATTATGCGGGCGCCCAGATGGCGGCGATACTCGGACTGAGCGACCTCTTCATGGTTGCGGACGGTCTGGCGCGAACCAGGGGTGCCGACGGACCACGGCTTCGAATCAGCCACTGGAAGCTCGACGAGCGGGCCCTTGTCCCATCCCGGGTGTATGACAGTCTCGAGCGGGGGGATGGCATGCCGCGCGTTCTGATTTTGCCGCCGGCATTGGGCGCGCCGATCGAGCCCGCCGCGGCCGTGCGCTACGCGAGCTGGCTCAAGGAACGGCACGCGGCCGGTGTGATCCTCGCGTCGATATGCGCGGGCGCGCTCGTTCTTGGAGAGGCGGGCGCATTTGCGGGGCGGACCGTCACCACCCACTGGGGCTATGGCGCCCTCTTGCATTCGCGCTTTCCCGAGATCGCGCGCGTGGAAACCGACCGCCTGATCATCGATGATGGTGACATCATCACGGTGGGCGGGGTGATGGCCTGGACGGACCTGGGACTGACTCTTGTCAGTCGCTTCCTTGGTCCTACGATCATGATCGATACCGCGCGCCAACTTCTCGTTGACTCGCCGGGGCGCGAGCAGCGCTACTACAGCCCCTTTGCGCCGCGCATGGACCATGGCGACGAGGCCGTTCTCCGGGTTCAGCATTGGCTTCAGAAAACCGGAGCCAGCGACATGAGCCTGCCCGCGCTGGCAAGCCAGGCGGGTCTGGAGGTGCGGACATTCCTGCGCCGCTTCCAGAAAGCCACCGGCTTGACGTCGACCGATTATTGCCAACGGATAAGGATCGGGAAAGCGCAGGAGATGCTCCAGTTCAGCACCCGGCCGCTGGAACGTATCGCATGGGATGTGGGATATGCCGACGCCAGTGCTCTGCGACGGGCCTTCGTGCGGATTGTTGGCTTGACGCCGAACGAGTATCGGCAACGCTTTCGGGCCTAACCGCCCTCGAAGAAGACCGTCGTTTCGCATCAACCCCTTCGGGTCAGGGGCGGTCGCCTCGCTTGTCCCGTCGGGCGCCATATCGGGGCTGGCGTTTTTCGAGGAAGGCCGCGATGCCCTCTGCCGCGTCATCTTCCATCATATTTTGGGCCATGACCTCGGCGGCGAGACGATAGGCATCGCCGCGCGCGATCTCCTGCTGCGCATAGAAGAGGGCTTTTCCGTGCCGGAGCGCCGCGGCGCTTTTCGCCTCGATCTCGCGGACCAGCGCGGCGATTCGGTCGTCGAGTTGCTGCTCGGGAACGGCATCGTTGACAAGCCCCCAGTCGGCGGCGGTTTCTGCGTCGATGAAGCGCCCTGTCGCGAGCATTTCGAACGCGCGCTTCGGCGCGATGGTTCGCGACAAGGCGACGGCGGGGGTCGAGCAGAACAATCCGACGTTGATTCCCGAGACAGCGAACCGGGCCGCGCATGACGCGACCGCGAGGTCGCAGCTTGCAACGAGCTGGCAACCCGCAGCCGTCGCGATCCCGTGGACGCGGGCGATCACCGGAACGGGGAGCGCGGTTATCGCTTCCATCACGACCGTGCACTGCGCGAAGAGCCGCCGATAATAGTCGAGCGATGGAGAAGCCTGCATCTGCCGCAGGTCATGTCCCGCGCAAAAGGCCTTTCCAGCGCCGGAGATAACTACGCAGCGAGCCGTGTCGTCGTGCCGGATAGCCATCAGTTCCTGTTCAAGCGCGCTCAGCATGTCCTCGCTGAGCGCGTTGAACTGCAGCGGCCGATTGAGGCAAAGGTCGATCCTGCCGCCGGTACGCGTGACGATAACCAGGGGCTCGCAGGGGGTCGGAGCGGTCACCGGCCGGGCCTCGCGCGCACGACGACGTCGGCGGTGACCGAGTTACCGATGAAACAATTCGTGTGGGCCGCGGCATGCATCCGGTCGATCGCGGCGGCGCTTGGACGTTCGTCGCCGCCGAAGCGGATGGCTGGATGCAACTCGATGCGGCTTACCACCAATTTCCCGGCCGAGTTTTTCTCAAGATGGCCAATGGCGCAATCTTCATAGGCCTCGATCGTAAACCCTTCCTGCTCGGCAACCGCGAGAAAGACCAGCATGTGGCAGCTGGATACGGCGCCCACCAGCAGTTGCTCGGGATCGGCGCACACCGGGTCGCCCCCGAACGCGGCCGGCGCTGAAACGGCGAGCGCCTGACCGCCATTGAGCGTGACGATGTGGTTGCGGCTGTAGGTGGACGTATCGATCGGATGCGCCGCGCGGCGCCAGTCGAGCAATGCCACATGTGTCGACATATCTTCATCCTTAACGTGAGCGGCGGGCCGCCGGCTGGAACCAGGTGGCTGCGAGGCGCATGTTTGGCGCTAGCCCTAAAGGCATATCTTCGCTTACCCGGGCAGCGTTTGCGGCGCGAGGCCGGCGCCCGAATCTGGCTTCACGTTCGCGGCCTTTTTTGCGACGAATTCGCCGACGCGCTGCTGGACTTCGTCGCCGCTCTGGACGACGGCAATCATCAAGCCCTCGGCGAACAAGCCATCGGTCGTGGACATGTCGGCAATCCGGCTGATCGAGGTGACCATCGCATAGTTGGAGAGCGGCGCATTGCCCGCGATCTTCTGCGCCAACTCGAGGGCAAATTCAGCCGCTGGCATGTCGCCCCGGGCAGGATCGCAGACATGGTGGGCGAGCCCCAGCCGATGCCCCTCATGGACGTCGACGATCCGGCCTGTCAGCATCATTTCGACCATGCGCGGGGCCGTAACAATGCGGGCTGTGCGGACCGTCGCGCCGCCGCCGGTGAAAATTCCGCGCGTGCCCTCTGGCAGGGCGAAATAGGTGCTGACATCGGCGACGCGCACATGCGCCGCGCTCGCGAGCTCCAGGCCTCCGCCGACGACCGCGCCCTGCAGGCAAGCAATGACCGGGATCCCGCCGAACTGGATCTTGTCGAAGGCGCGGTGCCAGCCTTGGCAAACGCGCATGAACTCGACCGGTGTCCTTTTCTTGTCAAAATGCTCCTTGAGATCGAGACCGGCGCAGAAATGTTCGCCTTCCGCCTTCAGCAGGATGGCCTTGATATGATCGGGAACCGACGAAAAATATTCCTCGATCTCGGCCAGCGTCGCTTCGTCGATCGCATTACGCTTGCTGGCTCGGTCCAGCGTAACGACACCGACGGCGTCAATCTCTTCGGTCTTGAGATATTGGAAAGACATTTTGTTCCTTTCAGGTCGCCGGGTATGTCGTTGAGGCTTCGGCGCGCCCGGCGTTCGGATAGGCGGAGCGGCGCTTGGCGCCCGCTGTCCGGCGTCGCGCGGGTCTGGCGCGGCGGCGGCGGGTCGCGGCGGCGCGGTCCGCCGAAGCGCCGGAGCGGAGGGCTCCGCGTCCCGCTTCGGGCGAGCCCGGCGAGTTCATCGTCTGACGAAAACCGATTTGCCGCGGAGGATCGTGTGCAAGACCTTGGTGTGGCGGATGCGATCGGGCGGCACCGTGAAGAGATTCTGGTCGAGGACGATCAGGTCCGCGTCCTTCCCGACTTCGATCGAGCCGGTCCGCTTTTCGAGGCCAAGTCCGAAGGCTCCGTTGATCGTTAGAATTTCCAGGCCGGTAATCAGGTCAACCGCCTCGCCACGGCCGATATATCCGCGGTCCGGTGCGGCCGGGTTCTGGCGGGTCACGAGCGCCTGCAGCGCGAGCCAGGGGTCAGGCTCGGGAATATTGTCCCAGTCGCTGCCATAGGCCACGACGTCTCCGGCATCGAGCAGCGAACGGATCGGGGACGTTTCGCGAAGACGCTTTCGGCCGAGGACTCCTTCGGTGCTGGCCATGAGATCGTTCGGAAACAGCACCACGGGCGGCGAATTTTCGAAAACGACGTCGAGAGCGCGTGCCCGTCCCCGGTCCGCGCGGTCGACGCTGAACGTGTGCGCAATGACATGTCGTCGTCCGCGGGTGCCGTTCGCACGCCGCGCCGCCTCGATCGCGTCGAGCGACGTGCGCACTGCCGCATCGCCCATGGCATGGATCATGATCGCCAGGCCGAGCCGGTCCATCTGAAGGACGGCATCGAACAGGGCCATCCGGTCGATTGCGGCGTGTCCATAAGTCGGCGCCATCGCATAAGGTTCGAGATAGGGGGACCCTGCGCCCAGCGCGATGCCGTCGGCGTAGATTTTGGCGCCGTCCGGATCGATCAATTCGGTTTGTGGCCCGCGCTCCTCGCGGCTGTCGAACCGCCCGAGCATTGCAGCGGGAGGGGCGGGGGCTAGGTTCGGGTTGAAATCCCACTGGGTCCGAACCCGGACCGTGAGCTTGCCTTCCGTCTCGAGATTGCGAAAGGCCGCGACTTCCTCTGCGCTCGCCTGCGCCGACTGGATGCTTGTTACGCCGAACGCGTTCAGCTTGCCGAACACCGATTGCGCCGCCGCCTCGATCGTTGCTTTGTCGGGCTTGGGTTTCGCGCTGAAGATCAGCCCCATCGCAGACTCGCGGAAAATGCCGGTCGGCTCGCCTGTTTGGGGATCGCGCACGATCGTCCCGCCCGGCGGCGGAACCGTGCTGCGATCGACGCGCGCGGCTGTCAGCGCCGCCGAATTGACCCAGACCACATGATTCGTGTTGTCATGGAGATAGACCGGGTTGTCGGGCGCCACACGATCGAGCATCGCCTTGTCGAGCGTGGGGGCGAGGACAGAGTTCCATTCCGCGCCTTCGATCCACTCGCCGGGTTTCTTGGCCGCCGCGCATTTTCCAACCATTGCGAGCAGTTCCCCGATCGGGGCGCTTTCGGAGAATTTGCAATAGGTACGCTCGGCGAGCCCGCCGCGGACAGGATGGATGTGCATGTCGGTGATCCCCGGCATCGCCATCCGGCCCTTGAGATCGATCACTTTGGTGCCGGGCCCTGCGGTCGCACGGACCGCGTCGTTGCTGCCGACGACGAGGAACTTGCCGTCGGCGATCGCGACAGCTTCCGCCGTGCTCGAGAAGGCATCGGCGGTAAAAATCCGGCCGTTAATCAAAATCGTGTCGGCGAGCGGTGTAGGCTGGACGGCAGCGTTGTCGGCTTCCTGGCCCATGGCCGGAAGCGCCGCCGCTACGCCGAGGGCAAAGAGGGCAAGCCCGCACTTTGCCGACAGGCGGAGGTGGTCGAAGCCTGACCTTGAGGCGTGGCAGAGCCGATGTTCGATGCGTCGCATGACATTCTCCCGTCGCTTGCCGATCTTCGCACCCGCATCCTGCTCGGTCTCCGATCCGCGCCATCCCTTGATCAGGTCCGCCAAGGCGAAGGCGGAAAGGGCGACACGACCGGCGGTCCTGTCTCAGACCTTGCGAACATAATGCGCTCGTCGGCGTTGCAGCGTGCCGTACGCGTACGCCGGGGTCAAGTCAGATATTATTCACTCGACTAATTTTGTTCACTAGATATGATATTGGTTGAGACAGACGGCCGGGCGAGCCCGCCTGGTACGTCGATTCAACAGCCGCCCTTAGCGTCTAGCGGGGCGGCGCCTCGATCTGGAAGGGGAATGCCCGTGCGCAAGACCGGTTTTATCTGGAATGAAAAATTTGCCTGGTTCGAACTCCGCAATTATGGCGGAATTATCCCCGCGCAGGCATATCACATGCAACCAGACCAGCATGTTTACGATCCCCAGGTCGTGCGTCGGTTCCGCAATCTCGTCGACGTCAGCGGGCTGCTCGACAAGCTTGTCGATCTACCCTTCGCTGCCGCAACCACGGAAGATATCGGCCGCGTCCATACGGCGGCCCACATCGACTCGGTCGTCGCGCTGTCCGCCCATCCGACCGGTGGCGATTCCGAGGACAATGCGCCGATCCCGTTCGGGGCATTTGAGATCGCATCGCTTGCCGCAGGAGGCGCGATTGCCGCGGTCGACGCGGTGATGGCACGCGAGGTCGACAATGTGTACGCGTTGCTGCGGCCCGCAGGACATCATGCCCGGCCCGACCGCTCGATGGGCTTTTGCATATTCTCCAATGCGGCGATCGCGGGGCGGCATCTGCTCGACGTGCGAGGCGCCGGGCGAATCGCTTTCGTCGATTGGGACGTTCATCACGGAAACGGCACCCAGGCCGCGCTTTATGACGAACCGCGCGCGCTCACTATATCGCTTCATCAGGAGCGGCTTTATCCGGTCGACGATGGCTTTATCGAACAGATCGGTGACGGCGCTGCTGCCGGAACCAATCTCAACATCCCGCTGCCAGCCGGCTCGGGATCCGAGGCCTATTGCGAAGCTTATGATCGCATCGTGATCCCGGCGCTCAGGGCTTTTCGCCCGGACATCATCATCGTACCGAGCGGCTTCGACGCGGGCGCCATGGATCCGATGGGCCGCATGATGGTCCATTCGGACGGCTATCGCCAGCTCACCCAGAAGCTCATGGCCATTGCCGACGAGATTTGCGGCGGGCGCCTGGCCTTTCTGCATGAGGGCGGATATTCTCGCTGGACGGTGCCTTATTTCGGTCTGGCGGTCATCGAGGAACTGTCGGGAATCTCGACCGAAGTCGTCGACCCTCATCTCGATTATCACAAGCTCGTCGCCGGCCAGGACGTGCTGCCGCATCAACGCGCCGCGATCGAGGCGGCTGCAGTGAACCTCGACCGCGTGCCCGTCCACAGTTGAGGTCTCGGCGTGTCGCACTGGGTGCGACACGCCAACCGATTAGCGGCCTCGAAATGACGAACATCGACATTGCCAGGGCCTATATTCTGGCGGGCTAGCAACGCGACCATGATGCGTTGGATCGCTGTTGGCGCCGACAATCGTCTGGCCCCCGCCGGGCGACAATCGTTTTCCGGCACCCCTGTCGCCTGGCCGCCGTCAGCGGTCGGCTCGGTCAGATCATGGGTTGTCCGAGGAAACTTTCCGATAACCGAAGCCAGGCGCTTCTTCGCGAGCCGAGATTTGATCTCGGTGGTAATCGAATTTTCCGGGGGAGCGCGCCGGCGCAAAACTGCCGCAGCCCGGCGTCGATCTGCTTCGCATCACGGAGGGCCGGCTCGCCGAGGTTTCGCGCTTCTCGTCCGATCCCGCCGAGGAATATGCCTTCTGGGGCAGATAAGCGGCGCCATGACCAGAGCGAGCAAGGCCGTGCCGGCGTCTCGCCCCTGTTGGCAGGCTGGTGCGGCGCTGACATCGTCAGCTCTCTGTGCACGGCCGCTTTGCGTCGATTGCGCGGTCGCTACAGAGGATGGCCGCGCTCTACCGTGCTTGTGAGCCGAATATTTTGTTATCTCGTGAGGCGCCTTGCGCGGCCGCGAAGGGCGAGCTTCCGCCCACTGGTTGCGCCTCTGAAACGGCCTGCCTCCGGTGCTCGTTCTTGCCGGTCCTGGCGACGGTCAACGCATGACCGCCGACGACCCCAATGTCGTCGGCGGTCATGCGCAATTCAATTTCCGATCGGTCAGAATTTGGCACCCACGGTCACGCCGTAAGTCCGCGGCGCACCGACATGATTATAGTCATAACCGAAGCCGGCCTGCAGATCGATGCGCGAGGTGAAGTAGAATTTGTTGGTAAGATTCTTGCCCCAAATCGATGCGTTCCAGCGGCCGTCGGCCGATTCCCAGTCGATGTGGCCCGACAGGATCACATAGCTTTTCTGGCGGAGCCGGGGAATGTTCATCACTTCGAAATATTGGCTCGACGAATAGTTCATGTCGCCATGGAGGCTGAGCTTGCCGCTCGCGCTGTCCATCACCGTTGCATCGACACCACCGGTGAAGGTGACCGCGGGCGCGGTTGAAAGCTCATTGCCGCTGACGTCGACGCCGCTGACCACCCCGCGCTTGATCTTGGAATCGAGCAGCCCGAGTCCGGCGCGCAGCGTCAGCATGTCGGTCGCGCGGACGGTCAATTCGGCCTCGCCGCCCAGAATGCGCGATCGCGGAATGTTCACAAGCGTCTGGGTGCCGGTTACCGAATTCACGTTGATGAATTGCTGGTTTGTATAGGTGTAGTTGAAGGCCGCCATGTTGAGCGTCACGCGCCGGTCGGCGAACTGGCTCTTCAGGCCCAGTTCGAAAGCCTCGATCTTCTCCGCCTTGGCAACGGTCAATTCCGACACATCGTAAAAGGCCTGCGCATTGAAGCTCGGCGCGCGGAACCCGCGGCTGTAGTTGCCATAGACCATCACGTCGGGATTGATCTTATAATCGGCTCCGATCTTGCCCGACAGATTCTCGGTGCTGTAGCTGAGCCGCGACGAGGGGATCAGGTTCGTGACGAGCACGCCATTGGGACCAAAGAGGTTCGACACGAAATTGCTTTGCGTGCCCTTGTCGTGCGTGAAGCGAAGGCCGCCGCGCAGCGTCAACTGGTCGGTGAGTTCGAAGCTCAGGTCCGAATAGAGCGCATAGCTCTTTTTGAGCTGGTCGAAGCTGTTGCTGGAAAGGCAGGCGGCGGGGAAACCGATCGCGCAATCGCCCTCGGTGACGCCCGGCGACCCGTCGAGTTCGAGGTCGGTGGCGACGCCGAGGGTTGTCGCGTTATAGACTTTCTCGCGATTGAAATAGGCGCCCAGGATGAAGTCGAACGGGCCGTCGAAATCGCTGGTCAGGCGCAAATCCTGCGCGAACTGCGTCGCGCGGGCCGTGTAGGGGATTTCGAGCAGTTCGGTCCCGATGCCGTCGGTATCCTCGAAAAAGCTGAGCCGGCCCTTGTCCCACGAAGTAACGCTGGTGATGGCAAGCGTGTCGCTCAGATCGATCGTGCTGTTCAGCGACACGGCCCACGTCCGTGCATGGCGGCGGTCGGTCCTGTTCGCTTCGATCTCGCGGCGGCCGAGCCCGGGCCGATTTATCGCCGCAGGTTCGGAGTAAATGCCATAGTTGCGAGGGTTCTGGAAGCTCGTCGCGGCGCGCAGGATGAAGCGCGCGCTGTCGCTCGGTTCGAACAACAGGCTCCCGCGCACCGCATATTCGCGTACGCTCGCAAGGTCGGGCTTGCCGGGCAGCTGGTTCTTGAACCAGCCGTCGGCACGTGCGGCGGTGAACGCGACGCGCGCCGCGAGAGTTTCTCCGAGCGGCAGATTGATCGCGCCGCTCGCTTCATGACGCTGATAATTGCCATAGCCGAGATTGAGATAACCCTCGGTCTCGCCGAGCTCCGGTGCCCGGCTGATCAGATTGACCGCGCCGCCTGTGGTATTCTTCCCGTAGAGCGTACCCTGCGGCCCACGCAGCACCTCGACGCGCTCCAAGTCGTACATCGCGACGCCGAGGAAGGCGAAGTTGCCCTTGTAAACCTCGTCATAATAGGTCGCGACCGGGCTCGCCTGGTTGAGGCTGAAGTCCGACATCGAGACACCGCGCAGCGCGAAGATCGGCGCATTATCCCCGACGGTCGAGGTGAGCTGGAGGTTGACGATCTTGCCCGCAAGCTCGTCGGCGTTCGTAACCCGCTGCTTCGCCAGCGCATCGCCGCCGATCGCGCTGACCGCGATCGGGACATCCTGCAGGCGCTCGGAGCGCTTCTGGGCCGTTACGACGATGTCGGTGCCATCGGTCGTCTCCGCCGCGGCTTCTTCCGGGGCAGCCTGCGCGGTCGCTTCCTGCGCCAGCGCTGGCGCCGACACCCCCGCAAGAAGGAGCGCGAGTGCCGAACAAGCGGTACTCCTGGTGGTGACCTTGATCATTGGAATTCTCCCTGTTTTACTATTTGTGTTGATCCGCGTTGAACCGGGCGACCAGGCTGGCGCGCAGGACGGCCGCTTCGGTCCGCAATGGCGTTTGTCGCAGCCGTCCGACCTCCGCCGCTGTGTAAGGCTGAAAGCCGGCCGGTATGTTCGCGGGGTCGAACCGCACGAGCGACCAGTTCAGAACCTCGGCAAGCTCGGCGTCGGGCAGCGCCGCAGTCGCGACGCCCGGGACCCGTGCGAGATACTCTCTGCCGCCGGGCACCTGGAGAAATTTTGCCACGAACCCGGCCATCGTCGGCGTCGTCTGCGGCGTTCCCGTCGCGTCGGCGCGGTGACATCCTTGGCACGTCAGGATCCAGTTTTGGCGTGCCCGCGCCGCGCTCTGAAGAGCGGGATTGGTGTCCGGGTCGCCCAGCGCCGGAGTCATGGCAGCCGCGCCAGTCGCCAGAATCAGCGCGGGAGCGGCCAGCCATCTCATTTCCCGGCGGCGCTCGTCCGCAAACGGGCGACCGCTGCGCTGTTGAGCGATGCGCTCCCGGCGCGGAACCCTGCGACCTCCTTGGCCGAGAAGGGCTTGGCGGCCGAACCCCGCAGCACATGGTTGAGAACGGCAGCGACCTGCTCGTCGTTGAGCCCGCTCTGGGCCGGCATCGTACCGCGGAAGGGCTTGCCGCCGACCGTGATCGGGCCCGACACACCGCGGATCACCACCAAAGCGAGATAACGGCGTCCCGTTGGCGAACCTGCCAGCGCTGCGACATCGGCTTTCAGCGGCGGGAAGGCCCCCGGTACGCCCGCTCCAGTGGGAAGATGGCACGCGGCGCAGCGCTTGAAAATCGTCGCGCCGTCCTGGGCATGAGACACAGAACCGGCGGCAATGGCACCGGCCACGGCCAGTAGAATTGCAGCGCGGCGCATCATTTCTGCTCCAGCGCGACGCCAAGGATCACCGCGGTCGAGCAATTATAGATCGCGCTCGCGGTGCCGAGGCACCAGTTGATGTCGTTGTTCGCCTGCGGACGGACCATCGGCCGGTCGCCTTCGTTCCGATTGCACGAGCAGCGGCCGCACGCAGAGCGGCCGCAGCAGTCGTTGTAGCTGATGATATAGGCGCGATTGTCGGCAGGGTTCATGCAGGTGCCGATCCAGGTGATCGGAGACATCTCGGTTCCCGGCGGACAGGTGCTCGCCGAGCCGCCGCAGCAGCTGCACAGAAAGCCGTCGATCGCGCAGTAACGCCAATAATCGCATTTGGTCTGGTCGCCGGGATCCTGCGGGTTCCCGGTCGTTTGGGGCGCGATCGGATCGGCACCGCCCCCGCCGCCATGCCCCTGCGCCTGCGCCCGCGATACGGGGAGGACAGGGATCACCGCCGCTCCCGTAAGCGCGCCGCCGATCAGCGTCAGCAGGCTGCGCCGCGACGTCGCGCGTGCGACGCGGCGCGTCATCTTTTCCGAGAATTTGTCGAGACCCGACATGATAATCCCTTTCTGTCTTGCCGTGCGGGATCAGCCGCGCGCGAGATATTCCTGGATCGAAGCGACGCGGCGCTCCTTGGCCTCGAAAAGGCTCTCAAGATGCTCGCGATTGTTGACGAGACCGAGCGAGGCGATGTTGCCTTCCTCATCGATCAGCACCGCATAAGGGAGCTTGGAGACGCCAAAGGAACGACCGAGGTCTTCCGAGAGGACATAATCGAAGCCGCTCAGTCCTTCGGCCATCACCAGACGGCGATGCGCTGCCGCGTCGCCGTCGCTTGCCAGAACCACATCGAGCCAACCCCGCTCGGCACTGCTCGCCGAACGGACGACGGGCAGCAGCGTCTTGCAGACCGGGCAGTCGGGCGACAGGAAGAAGATGAGCTGGCCGCGACGCTCGCGCTTGCCGCCGATCGCGACCTTTTTGCCCTCCAGCGTGTCGAGCGTCATGGCGGGCGCCTTGTCGCCGACATTGACCTTCTGGTGGAGCGTCAGCGCGCCGGCGGGCGCGATGCGTTCGTGAAGGACGCCGACCTGCCGCGCGAGGGCGGCGACAAGCACACCCAGGACCAGGATGGCGATCCACAGCAGGATTTGCGACGTGAGGAAGAATCCGGTCATCGGGCGACACTCCTGGTGGGGGCGGGAAGTTGTGCGATCTCACCCGCCGCAAAGAGCAAGGCGAGGAACGCGAGGGCGGCGAAGGCCGAGTGAATGTCGACGCCGCCGCCAATGGGAGAGACAAAGAGCGCTAGCGCCGCAGCGCCGAGCATGAAGGCGCGGGCAATGGCAAAGCGGCCAATCCCACCGCGTCGCTTGCCGAAATCGCAGCCGCAGTCGATTCCGCCGTCGCCGCGACGGCGCGCTGCAAACAGCGCGGCGCCATAGGCTGACCAAAGGAGGGCCGCGAGCAACGCGCCGACGGGCCGCGACGCAGGAAGGACAAGCGCGAGCGCGGCCGCCGCTTCGAGAGCTGCGGCGGCCATCGTGACCGGCATGGCGACGGCCGGGTGCAGGCGCAGAAGCCCAGCGGTCGCCGCGGCGAGGCGCGCGCGCTCGACAAGCTTATGCGCCGCCGAGACGCCAAGCACGGCAGCGAGGAACAAAGCCGCGACCTGGATGACCGTCGTCACCGCCGCACCGCCGTCATCGTTATTGGCGTATGCGCCACGCTCGCGACCGTGCGCACAAACGCGCCCGTTACAGCGTCATAAACGTCAAGCGATCCGTCGGGGCGCGACGCGACGAGAAGCGGTTTCGCCTGCTGCGTCGCTTCGACCGAGATGCTGTGGTTCTTGAGGGTGATGCGGCGGACAAGCGTCTTGGCCACCGGGTCGATTACCCACGCCTCGGTGCCGCCATCCTTGTGCGAGCCTTCGCCGCCCTTGGGGTTCATCAGGACATAGAGAAGGCCGGCGCGGTCGGCCGAAATGACCTGCCAGCCGCCGGGACGCCATTCGGGCGTTCCGCCGGACTGGGCTGGAATGGGGAAGCTTCCAAGGACCTTTGCCGCTTCGCCGCTAAAATCGATGGCCCGCAAATTGCCTTTGAAGCTCACGAACCAGCCCGTTCGGCCGACCATTGCCGGCGTCATGAACAGCGGATCGCTGTCGATGTCATTGAAGGCTTCGCTGGTGACGGTTGCGCCCGGCTTGCCTTGGGCATCGAGCGCGATGCTCGTCATCGTGCCGTCGGCGCATAGCGAGGCGAACCCGCGCGCACCCGTCGGATAGATCAACGAACAGCCGGGCAAATCGACTTCGGAGACGACCGCGCGGCTGTCGAGGTCGACGACAGTCACCGAAGAGCCCGGCGTGAAGTTGAAGATCATTGCCCATTTGTCGTTGTTCGTGAGCTGCAGGCTGTTGACCAAAGTCACGAACTGACCGCGCTTGCCGCCGGGAAGCACGATCTCTCCCTTCGGCGTCAAAGTCTTGGTATCCCAGACAGTGATCACGTCGGTGCGCTCGCCACGCGTCTGCCGCGAATAGAAGGTCTCCCCGACATAGATTTCGCTGCGCGTCGGTGACGGCGTGATGCTTCCGAAATGCGAGATCGGGATCTGCCCACGCACATTATTGTTGTCGGCCGCGACGTCGACGATCACGCCGCGCGCGTCGATCAGGCTGTTGCCGTGAAAGTCGTGAACGAAAATCCAGCTGTCGGGGTAGGACGCCGGAAGTTCTGCGACCGAGGGCACCGGCTCTTCGGCAAGCGGCTGCGGAAAATCTGCCGCAACCGTCATGCTGGCGGACATCGTCAATGCAGCGAAGGCTGCTGCTCTCGCAACGCGCTTCATCCGGGCACTCCCCTATATTGATCGCAATGGGCTCTGATGGCCAATTGGTATATATTGATCGTAGGTGCAAAGTTAGTCAAGTGACTAATATAGACATGCTGTCCAAAGTTCGGGCGGCGTGGCGGGGCGCCGGATTTTGCAAGGATTCCATGTTATCGCGGCGTTCAGAGCCCGTGCGGGGCGATCTCATCAACGCTGGAAATGCCGCGATCGGGTGACTTGGTCGTCTCGATCTGCAAGCGTCGATGGCGCCCGAATCGGCGCGCCCAAAAGGGGTGGGCAGTTCTTCCGACCGCTACCCGAGCAATGGACTGCAGCTGCGTGTCATCGCCTCACGTGGAGGCCCCTTCGAGCGCCAAGGCGCGTGAGGTAACGTAGAATCTAGGTCTACCATTTTGGCCTTTTGGTGCGGCATTGGGGTCGCAAACTGTTTCAGCCGTTTCCGCTGAGTGCAGCGCTACTCCTCGGTCTGCGCTGCACACCGTGGTGGTGGGTGCGACCCACTGCTCAAAGTACCTCTGCACCCTAAATCATGCACTCTCGGAAACCTCTGATTCCGCTCAACCGTCCGACACAAATTCTCTCATTGACTAAAATTGGTCATAAAGCATAATGTTCAGTCCTGTGTCGGATTGCTTTTCCGCCTTCGCTTCAGTCACGCACGCTCGCCATTTTCGGAGAAGACCTGTGAAGCCTTTTGAACCGATCATCCCGGCGGCTTTGCCCCTTTGCCTATGTGCTTTGCTCCGTGGCCGAACAGGTTTCACAGACGGCGATTGAACAGATTTTGGGCCGGGTGCTGCGGATGCCAAAGGCCAAGCGCAAACAGCGGGACGCGCTCACACCTCCAATGGGTCTGGCCAGTGTCGCGATCAAGGAGCCGCCGAATTCTGATGCCGCAATCGGCGATGTCCGTCATCTCGACTACCGATAGGATCGGGGCCGCGGCAGGCGGAGAGATCTGACAACGCGCACCCTCGCTGCCTGCAAAACGCCATTCGGCGCTCAAAGCGAATCGATTTGTGCGTCCAGCGCGGCAATGACGAGCGTGGGATAATCGACATTTCCCGCGGTGCGCGCAACCACGGGGAGTCCGGAGAGGAAACCCGTCAAACTCGATATCAAGAGGATCGCCCGCACCTGCGCCTCGCTCTCCGTCAGCCGTCCGTTCGTCGACCGAAGGATCAGGTCGGCGGCGACTTCAATCCCTGGGCGCCACAGTTCAGCGTAGAGGATTTCGAAAGCGGGGCCGCGCGTCGCGATCTCGCGCTGTACGAACAGCGGCTGATTTTGTGCGCTCTGGCCAAGGAGGAAACGCGCCAAAGCCGCGAACAGCCGCTTGAGCAGCGCGCGGGCGTCGTCGGCAGTCAGCGGTGCGCGTAACGCGGCGTAGGATATTTCGGCCACTGCGCCGATGCCTTGGCGATAGCGCGACACAATCTCGTGCGCGCAGGCGAGATAGAGGCCGCGCTTGTTCCCGAAATAATAGGTCAGCGACGGAAGGGTGACCCCTGCCTCCTTAGCGATCTGCCGCGTCGTGACTGCGGGAAAGCCGCTATTGCCGAACGCGGTAAGCGCTACGTCGAGGATGCGCGTGCGCGTTTCCTCGCCCTTGCGATATCCATCGGCTGCCGAGCGGAGCGGCCGGGCGGTGGGCAGGACCTCAGCCATGATGATAGCCTCTTTTCCGTCGAATTATTATCAAACGATAGGAATCTGTTGAATTGTTATCGGGTGATATATATGTTGAGCCTCCGAAGGTCGAGAGGAAGGGAAAATTATGGCACGTGTCGCGCTTGACGGCCTTTGGAATAGGGTGGAGTCGCAACGTGAACGCGTACCCGCGATGTTTGGGGAGGTCGACTTCCGTGCCGTCCCCGAGCGCTTCGCCGCGGCCCCGGGCGATGCGACCGCTTTGGCGGAACAAGACCGCGCCGCGCTGCTTGCGAACCCCGAACGCGTCGAGTTCATCCGCGCCTATACAATGATGGGGGATGTCCCTGCCGACGCCTATGCCGCTCTGATGCGCGAACATGGTTTTCGTAAACTCGTCGACATGTTGACGCTCGCGTGCGACCGTGGCGTGGAGAATGTGCCAGGCGCGCCGCCCGAACTCGTCGCCTTCATCCGGGATATGGAACGCGTTCCCGATTGGCTCGATATGATGTTGGTCGAGGAGGGCGCTCGTATTGATCGCAATGCTGCCGCAAACCTTGGTCCGTTCATCATCCGCGGCGGGTTCATCGCGACTTTCATGAACAAATATGCCGCGCTGCCGATGGCGATAACCGGCACATTGTCGAGCCAGACCGCGGGCCGGAGGGTCAAGGATACTGCGACCTTCTTCACCACTTCGGTGCTGCCGGGCGCGCTGGAGCGTTTTGGCCCAGGCTTTAGATCGGCGGCAATGGTTCGGCTGATGCATTCGATGGTTCGCGCGAATGTACTACGGCGTTCGAAGGATTGGGATATGGCGGTCTATGGCATTCCCATCCCGCAGGTGGATCAGATGCCCGCCGGCCTGATTTCGATCTTCCTTCTGTCCTACAAGATGATCAAGGCGGGGCGTCAACAGTTCACGCGCCGCGAACGCGCAATGGTCGAACTCGCGCGCTATCGCTGCTTCCTTCTTGGCCTACCCGAAGATTTGCTCGCCGATACACCGCAGGGCATTGTCGACTTGATGAATGCGCGCAGCGGCACATTGCGAAGCGGATATGACGATAGCACCTGCGGCGAATTGCTGCGCGCGACGATGGCGGCCGATCTGCGGGCGGACAATTCGCGCAGCGCGCGGATCCACGAAACCTTCGAGCTGGCGTTTGCAAAGCTGTTCTTCGTCAAAAGCTTCATGGGTGGCGACAAGACGAAAGCGGCATCGATCGGCGTGATACTGACCACCCGCGATGTTGCGCTGGCGGCGATCGCGGGCCTGTTCATCTATACGCGAATGCGTCTCTATTCGTTTGCTGCCCACATCCCGGGTTTACGGGACATTGCCGACCGCCGACTGGTTGCAAAGCTCGAGGCTCAGCTCGCCAGCTATGGGCATGCCAAGTTCACATCCGATGCCGCCCAATATCGCCCGTCCGCTGCTCCTGTGGCCGCCGAATAATCCGCTGCAGACGGGCCAGGCGGAGCTCTCGGTTTCGCGGCGGCCGCAGGTATCGAAGCCGCCTCCATCCGGTGCGCTGTTCGAGTAAAGTGTCATTTGATTGATCGTCAATCGGCCATTAAAATCCCAGTGGTGGACGAGATCGGGCGATCGCAGCGCCGCTACACGTGCGTCTACGCGTGTCGCGGCGTGCCCTGCCGCGGTATTCGGCACCGCTGCGGGCTTATGATCGGAAACTGATACCGCTCGCGGCAAGCTCGGGCGCGATGCCCCGCGGCCCACTCGCATCCGGTCAGGGCAAATGCTGCCACCAAAGTATGAGCGCCGAAGCTGCGCCTCCGGAGACATTCGAGTGCCAAAAACTGGCCCGCGCCTGCGACTGGATTTGCCGCGCGAGCCGACGGCCGCTGGGTTGACGCCTTCCCCAACCGGAGGATCATTTTGACAGCGCGTTATACAAATGGATTGACTCCGCTCCCTCCGGGGACTTAGCCTTAGCGCATAGGAATAGCCGGCGAGCGGAATCGCACCGGCAAACCGGGAGCCCAATATGACCGATCAGGCGATGAATTTCCGCGAAGACAGGCACCCCGCCGACTCATACGAAGATGTCCTTGCGCGCGACACGCGGCCGGTGCCGGACTATATGCGCGAAGGCCGCCAGCTAGGCGATGGTGCGATGACCATCGAGGCCGAGCGCTACACGAGCAGGGCCTTTTTCGAGAAGGAAGTCCGACACGTATGGTTGAAGACGTGGCAATTTGCCTGTCGCGAGGAAGATATTCCGAAGCCTGGTGACTTTCACGTTTACGAAGTCGCCGGAAAATCGCTGATTATCGTCCGACAGGAGGATGGGTCGATCAAGGCATTGCACAATGTCTGTCTCCATCGCGGCCGCAAGCTGGTGACGGGCAAGGGCTGTCGGAGCGAGTTCAAATGCCCTTATCATGCCTTCACTTGGGCCATAGACGGTGCATATAAGAGCAATCCGGTTCCGTGGGATTTTCCGCACATCGAGGCCGAACAATTTGGCCTGCCAGAAGCGCTCGTCGACACATGGGGCGGCTTCGTGTTCGTCAATTTCGATCGCAACGCGAAACCGCTGTTGGACGTGATCGCTCCTCTCGCCGAAGACTTCGCCCGGTTCGATTTTGCCTCCCGCTACCGCGCCGTTTGGGTCCAGAAAAAGTGCCGATGCAATTGGAAGGCGTTGTCGGAGGCCTTTGCCGAATCCTTTCACAGCATCACGACCCATCCGCAAATTCTGCCCGGGATCGGCGACGCAAACAGCCAGTTTGATTGTCCCAACGACTATGTGTCTCGCCAGTTTTCGGCCACCGGAATTGCCAGCCCGTTTATCGCGCCGCTGAGCGAGCAGGAGATATTCGATCATCTCACGGGGGCGCGGACGCGCATCGATGTCGACGGAGGCGTGAAACTTGCCGCAGGCGCTACCGCGCGCGCGACCTTGGCTGAACTTGCGCGGCAAACTCTTGCCTCCGATACCGGCAGAAAATTCGACGATGCCGCGGACGGAGAAATGATCGACTCGATCCTTTATGACGTGTTCCCGAACATGTCATTCTGGGCGGGCTATGTCTCAAACATCGTATATCGGTGGCGGCCCAGTGGACTCGCGACCGACGAAGCGATCATGGACATCATGATCCTGAAACCGGTGCCGGCGAGCGGCGAGCGTCCGCGGCCGGCCGCCGCCTTCGAAATCGGCCTTGACGAGTCGATGTCCCTTGCCAACGATATTCTGGGGCCCGCACTCGCGGCGGTTTTCGAGCAGGACATGCTGAACCTGCCGCAAGTGCAGGCGGGCCTCGAGGCTTCGGAAAATGGGCTGGTCCATCTCGGCCGCTATTCGGAGCAGAAGATTCGTTCGCTACATCTGATGCTCGATCGCTACATCGCCACGGGCGAGGCCGCAGTTCTGGATTAGTCGGCGGTCACAGCGCGACGTCCGGAACTTTTCGGCGTCAAGTTTGCCGTCCCGAGACTAAGTGACAATACATCATCAGCGGCGCGAGCGCCTCGAATTTCGTCGCCCCGCTGCCGCCTTCATCGAAGCAAATAGCGTGGTCCATGCCTTGGTCGGTTCGTCGTCGATTCGATCCATGGCAACGGAATGTCGCGACTTACGGCGCGAAGCCTCAGCGACACGAAGGGAATTCAAGGCAGCGCATAGCCTCCGTCGACAATCAGCTCGGCGCCGGTCGCGAAGCTTGCCTCGTCGCTCGCGAAAAACAGAACCGCGTTGGCGATCTCGTGCGGAAGCCCGAGCCGGCCCAGCGGATGGCGCGCGATTGCCGCGGCGTGCATCGCCTCGCTGTCGGGAGCCTGACGCATCAGTTCCGCAACCAGCGGTGTCTCCACATAACCCGGGTGAACCGAATTGACCCGCACGCCGAGCGGTGCCCATTCGAGCGCGGCCACCTTCGTGAGCTGCGCGACGCCCGCTTTCGACGCGCAATAGGCGGCGCCCCGCACCACGGCCGCCCTGCTCGCGACCGAGCTGATATTGATTATCGATCCGCCGCCTTTTGCGACAATAGCCGCGCCGCCATGGCGCAGGCCAAGAAAGACGCCATCGAGGTTGATCGCCAGCGTCCGCCGCCATGTTGCGAAATCATGCTGAAGCAGTTCCTGCCCGCCCGCCGCGACGCCGGCGCAATTGACGAGAATGTCGAGGCCGCCGAATGTTGCGACCACCGAAGCTATCGCACGCTGCCACTCGTCCTCGCGGGTCACGTCGAGCCGCTCGAACATCGCGGTCCGGCTTTCACCGCGCAGCTTCGCCGCGAGCGCTTCTCCCGCCTCGACACTGACATCCGCCAGCACCACCCGCGCTCCCTCGTCGGCTAATCGTTCGGCGATCGCGCGGCCGATGCCCGACGCAGCGCCGGTTACGAACGCCGTCTGGCCCGCGACCCGGCCCGCCTTGTCTGTCGTCATATACTCTCCCGTTCCCGATCCTGTGAGCGCTTGCGCATGACTGGCCCCCACCGCGTGGCGGCATCGTGGACCGGGCGCGATATGCCCGGCGCAAGAATAATAATGCACCAAGATGTAGATTCTGGAAACCCCGACGATGCACGAGGTAAATCCTCCATGGCCAATCCCGCCTTGGGGGCAGGCTGAAGAGGTCGCGGCCCCGCCCTGAAACTGGGTATCTTCCTTCTTGCCAAGACGGTGCTAATGATATTAGCACAAGAGGTATAAATTGCCTCACTGGACAGGTTCGCCGAAACAGACCCGAAGGCGGATCTGGGCGCGGATGCGGCGACCCGTGGCGCGCCCAAAGAGTCGAAGGTCGGGAGAGACAGATGGAAATCAAAGGAAAGCGCGCCCTGGTGACCGGCGCCAGCGCCGGAATCGGCCGAGCGTGCGCACTCATGCTGGCCCGGCAAGGGGCCGCGACTGTCGTTGTCGCGGATATTGATGAGCCAGGGCTCGAGGAGCTCGCCAGCGAGATCCGGAGCTTCGGGACCGAAGCTCTGATCGAAACCGTGGACCTCTCTGACACGGCTGCGGCGATGGCCATGTATGGCCGGGCCGAGCGCCGGAGCGGAGGACTCGACATCATTCATAACAATGCCGGCATCATGGGCGGTCCGCCCGATTTCCCCGACGACGATATCGCACGCATGATCAAGGCCGTTCAGATCAATCTGCTAGCCATGATGATCGGTACGAAGATGGGTGTAGGCTTCCTGCGCGCGCGCGCGGCCCCTGGCGTCATCATTAACACCTCGTCGACTGCCGCCTTCGGTCCTCTGCCGAAGGATCCCGCTTATGCGGCCTCGAAGCGCGGCATTCTGGCTTACTCCGAGTCGTGCCAACCGCTTCACGAAGAGTTCGGCATTCGCGTTATACCGTTATGTCCGGCAGTGACCGACACGGCCATCGTCGCGAAGGATGCGCCGTGGCTGAAACCGATCTTGCAGTCCATACGCATGTTGGAACCGGACGAGATCGCCGCGCACGTCCAGCGCATCATCGAGAACGACAGTCTTTCCGGGGATGCGGTGACCGTGAACAACGAGCAATTTGCAAGCTGAAGCAAACTTGCTCGGAGCCCCGCTTCGCGCGGCGCGACCGCAGGGTGGTGACGGGACGGGTCTCTCTGAGATGGCGCCGGACAAGGACGACACGGTACATGGCGAAGATCATCTTTATCGAACCCGACGGCACAGAGCGGGCTGTCGACGCGCAGGCGGGTACATCCTTGATGGAAGCCGCAGTGAACAACGGCGTCGACGGCATTGAAGCCGATTGCGGCGGCGTATGCGCCTGCGCCACCTGTCATGTGTATGTAGCGGCGGAGTGGCTGCAGGCGGCAGGGCCGCGCACCGACATCGAGGAAGCCATGCTTGATCTGGCCCATGAACCTCGGGACAGCAGCAGGCTCTCCTGCCAAGTCCGGGTTACCGATGCCCTCGACGGTCTCATCGTATCCATTCCCGAAAGCCAGCGATAGGTCGGCCTTTTCATGGCGTGCGCGCGTGGGTGCCATTTCGTCTGCGGCAGGTGATCTCACCGTGACCCTGTGCATTGGCGCGGGAACGCAAATACGAATCCCTGAATATAGCTTGTGATAATATTCTCTTTATTCACAATTTCCTAGGCTTGATAGCAGAGAATACTCTCCAATCCGTACTTGACTCTGAGTGTGTCGAGAGCATTGTATAACACGTCCTCCATTTTAAGGAGGCGCTGCACGCAAGATGCACTAGGGAGAGGGAGATCGAATGATGACGATTCGAGCGGATTCGGCCGCAATCACGATCAGGGGCGCCACAGCAACGCGCCGCACCGGCAGGTTCGGAATTTATCTGTGGGGCGCCTCGCTAAGTGCTCTTGCGTTCCTCAGCCCGGATATCGCGCAGGCGCAGGCCGCGCCTGACCAACCCGCAGGCGCCCCGGCACGCGCTGAGCGCGCCGCACCAGGCGACGACGAAATCATTGTCACGGCCCGCCGTACGCAGGAGCGGCTGATCGACGTCCCCGTCGCCGCCGCAACGCTGTCGAGCGAGGCGCTGGAGCGCTACGCGACCAGCGATCTGTCGACGATCGCGAGCCAGGTGGTCGGCGTCCAGCTGACCCGCACGCCCTCGTCATCGAGCGGTGGAAGCTTTTCGATCCGCGGCGTCGGCAATCTTGCGAACGACCTCGGCAACGAGCAGCCGGTCGCAATGAACTTTGACGGCGTGCAATTGACGCGCGGACGCGTCGTTACGATGGCGCAGTTCGATCTCCAGCGCATCGAGGTGCTCAAGGGGCCGCAGGCGCTGTTCTTTGGTCGGAACAGTCCGGCAGGCGTCGTGTCGATCCTCAGCCAGACGCCCAAGCTTGGGAGCGCAGTCGAGGGCTATGTTACCGCGCAATATCAATTCAAGACAAATACCCCCGCGATCGAAGGTGCCGTGACCCTGCCGATGGGAGACAATTTCGCGGTCCGCCTTGCAGGCCGCGTCAGTCGGATGGAGGATGGCTATTTGCGCTACGTCGCAGAGCCTCGCGCAAATCCGTTCCCCGCTGAGGCCGGGCAGTTGCTGCCCGGCTCCGGGCATGAATGGGGCCCGGGTACGAAATCGACCGCGGTCCGCGCGACCGCCCTGTGGAAGCCGTCCGAGAATTTCACCGCCACACTTCGATCGCTCTACTCGACCGAGCGAAACAATGGCGGTTCGGGAACGCGCGAGGTGATTAACTGCGCGGGCTCGCGACCTACCACCTACGGCATTTCCGATCCCTTCGGCGATTGCGCGGCCGACAACGTGTCGTCCAACGGCATGCCGCCGCTGGAAATCACGCGCAATCTCTACAATGCGCCGCAGGACGGCCTGCCGTTCAGCCGCACGCGCGTGTCGCTCTCGTCGCTGACGCTCGACCTCGCCGTGGGCGCGATCGATCTGACCTCGGTGACGGGCTATTATGATTATCGCAACAGCGCGTTCGACAATTTCGACTATACGAGCTTCGGTCAGGCGACGAACACGCAGCGCGACAAGGGTTGGCAATTCTCGCAGGAATTCCGCGCCGTCTCCAACTATGACGGACCGCTGAACTTTTCCGCAGGCCTCTTCTATCAGACCGAGCGCCGCGAATATGTCGCCGGCACCAAGATCGCACCGCTCGGTCCGTTCACCGGACCCGGGCCGTTCAACGGTTTCTACGATACGCTCATCTCGACCGGCACGAGCCGAGGCAAGACCTACTCGGCCTTTGCTCAACTGCGCTGGTCGATCCTCGGCAACCTTGAGCTGGCGGGTGGCGCGCGCTGGACGCGCGAAGAAAAGTCGACCGACATTGGCAACATCTTCAATCGCCTGCCGTCCTTCTCGCCCGCCGGCTTTCGCTACCGACCCGAACTGGACGGCGAAAATGTGTCGCCGGAGGCGACTCTGACTTGGAAGGTCACGCCGGATGTCACTCTTTATGGCGCTTACAAGACCGGATATCTCTCGGGGGGGGCATCGAACCCGTCGACCGTAGCCAATTATTCGATGCTGCCCGACCCCAATCGTCCGTTCCTGTTCGACGAAGAGACGGTCGAAGGGGGCGAGCTCGGTATCAAGGCCTCGCTGCTTGGCGGGCGGCTGACCGGCGACCTCACGGCCTATCACTATCAATATGACGGCCTTCAGGTGCAGACGTTCGACGCGACGACCACTTCCTTCTTCACGCAAAACGCAGGGGGAGCCCGCAACCGGGGGATCGAGGGCCAGCTCCGCTATCGTGCGACCCCGGAACTCACATTGCGCGTGGCGGCGTCCTATGCCGACCTCAAGTTTACCGATTTCGACGGAGCACAATGCTACGCCGGTCAGACTGTGCTCCCTGCGCCCGTGCCGGGAACGCCGAAGGCCTCGGGCTCATGCTATGCGACGGGGACCGGAAGGGCACGATATATGACGGGCCTGCGTTATGGTCCCGCTCCCTTCCAGGCGATCGCTGGCGTCAGCTATGAAACGCCGATCAGTGCCGATTGGGGCATTGGCGTCACGGTGGACGGCTATTTTTACAACCGGACCCCAGCGTGGCTGATTCCTTATTCGCCCGGTGGCGAACCTCACGAAGTTGTCAACGCATCGCTGCGCCTGAGCCGTCTCGACGAGAGCTGGCAGATCGCGCTCATCGCGACCAACCTCTTCGACGATCGCTGGTATGCGCCGGCCAACACCGACAAGCCGCTGGGAACCCCCGGCGACATCACGTCCGATTCCCCGGTCCCGCGGCTGGTGACGCTGCAAGCCACGTTCCGCTTCTGACATGTGCAGCGAAGAGGGGCGCCGCCGAAGCGGCCCTCTCCGCTGTACCGTTTGCCGCTCCAACTTTTACACGCCCTAGTCGCGACGCGAATCCGGTGCGCCGCAGCGCAAACCGAAGGCATTGCGACGTGAAAATCGAGCGCGCGCCGCGTCAAGCGCCGCGCCGGATACTATCCTGCGAGAGCTGGCGGGGCCACCGTCACCGCAGGCTGGCCCTTCGTCAGAATCAGCCGGATCTCGCCGGTCGCCCCGCGCAACAGAAGATCAATCGTCTCGAGCGCCACGTCATGCGGCGTCAGACTGTCGATCGCGTGAAGCGCGGGCGGGAAAAGGTCGCTCGTGAATCCACCGGGACAGATGGCATTGATGCGAACGGGAGCGGATGCATAGGCCGCGCCCATGCTGCGAACGAGACCGACCAGCGCATGCTTGGTCAGCGAATAGACGGGGTCGAAAGGGATCGGCGCCAGTCCGCCCATCGAACTGGTCAGGGTGATCGCGCCTCCGGAGCCACGCATCATGCGCGGCAGCAGCGCCTGAAGTCCAAGCACCACGCCATCGATATTGACACGCACGAGATCATGATAGCGGCCCTGGGCAAAATCCTCGATCGGCGGAATGCTGAGCGCGACATCGAGCGGGCGGGTCATGATCCCGGCATTGAGATGAGCGAAACGAATCGGGCCGAGCTCGGCTTCGACTTCCGCCACGGCCGGTGCCCACTCTTCAGCCGCGCCAACATCGACGCGCCAGAAGCGACCGCCGGTCCGCCGTGCGATCGCGGAGCCGTCCGCCTCGTTGACATCGAATATCGCGATGCGCGCGCCCGCGCGCGCCGCCTCGATCGCGGTTGCCGCCCCCAAACCTGTGGCGCCGCCGGTGACGAGCAGAACCTGATCGCGCAATTCTTCCATCATCATTCTCCTTCATGGCGGCGCGCGTCCGCGGTCCCGGCCGGTTCCACGCCGGACGGCGCTTTCCAATCAGCGCTGGATATTGAGGCCGAGGCGTTCGCCAAGCGTGCCGCAGGATCGGTGCAGATGTCGTCACTTTCCCATGTGAAGTGCTTCGAGCACCGCGCCGGTCAACATGCTGGGCGGATTCAGCAGCGCCTTATCAGTCGTCTCGAGATGCATCCCGGTTTCGTATCCGCCCGCGTAGACCGCCAAGACGCGGACGCCCGGCCTCGAGAAAGCATCCACGAAGGCGCGTCCGATCCTGCGCGACGCGCCCGTGACGGAAGGACGGTATTCGCTATGGATCATGGGCCTTCACTCTCCGTCCGCGCGACGTCCGAAGAAGCGGCGTATGTCGCCACTCCCTTTTCATCCCGCCAAGAAATTAGTGTATGAGATATAATTGTCGACCAAGCAAGAGGGCGGCGGTCCTTTCGGAGCGACATGCTGGAAGCGTGAGACCGTAATACAAAGGACTTTGCCGCCTCGTGGGCCGATTATCTGAGGTGCGTTGACATTCATCTCGACCAACCACAGAGCGCTTGTAAATATACTGCATGTTATATAAATGAATCGCAGACAAGTATCGGGTATGCGGTTCAGGCAGCGGGGTATTGAGATGAGGAACAAAGCGCAGGCGATGGCGCCCATAGCGAAAGGATTGTGGAGCGACGGCCCCCCAGCGTCCCTGATCGGCGGCCGGAAAGAGAACGGTGAGATCGTCTTCCCTTTTCCCGAAGAATTTTCGGAAAATGTCGACGCCATCGTCCTCTCACCTTCGGGGACGCTCTGGTCTTGGACGAGCCAGGAGTTCGAGCCCAAGGCTCCTTTTGCCGGACTGAAGCCTTTTGTCCCATTTTTACTTGGCTATATAGAATTGGCCGGTGAAGTGATCGTCGAAAGCCGCATCGTCGACACCACGATCGATAAGCTCCGGCTCGGCATGCCGATGGAACTGGTCATCGTCCCATTCGACGATCACCGGTGCACCTATGCCTTCCGCCCGGAGCAACGAGCATGAACGCGAATGTCCACATTATCGGCGCGGGAATTCACCGCTTCGGCAGGACTGAGGGCCGGTCAGGTCGAGCACAGGGCGTCCATGCAGTACGCGAAGCGCTCTCAGACGCGGGACTGGAATGGGCGGACGTCGGTTTCGCGAGCGGCGGTTCGGTCGCGTCCGGCGCGGCCGACATCATGATCAATGATCTCGGCTTCACCAGTGTGCCATTCATCAATGTGCACAACGGCTGCGCGACTGGCGGGAGCGCGCTGACCTCGGCCTACAACGCCATTGCATCGGGAATGTGCGATGTCGCCGTGGCGGTGGGTTTCGACAAGCATGAGCGCGGGGCGTTCAACGCCAGCCCGAAGGCTTATGGGCTGCCCGCCTGGTACGGCGAAACCGGAATGATGCTGACCACGCAGTTCTTCGCGCTCAAAATCCAGCGCTATATGCAGTTGTATGGCATCAGCCGCGAGGCCTTGGGCAAGGTGGCCGAAAAGGCATTCCGCAACGGGGCGCTGTGCGACCACGCATGGCGTCGCTCGCCCGTCGATCTCGACACCATCATGAACGCGCCGATGGTCAACGACCCGCTTACAAAATATATGTTCTGCTCCCCCGCCGAAGGCGGTGTAGCGCTCGTGCTCGCGAACGAAAAGAAGATGCGTGAGTTGGGCAGCGATGGCGTGAAGATTGCCAGCATCGCCTTCCGGACTCGACCCGAAGGCTCGTTCGAGGTCTTCGCGCCCTCGATCAGGACGCCGCCGGGTGGGAAGCCTACCGAGATCGCAAGCCGCGCCGCGTTCGAATTGGCAGCGATCGCACCCGGCGACGTGGACGTCGCGCAGTTGCAGGACACCGAGAGCGGCGCGGAAATCATGCATATGGCCGAAAACGGCTTTTGCGCCGACGGCGATCAGGAAGAATGGCTGGCCAATGGCTGGTCTGAAATTGGCGGGCGGCTGCCCATCAACACCGATGGCGGATGCCTGGCGTGCGGTGAGCCCGTTGGCGCATCCGGACTCCGGCAGGTTTATGAAAATGTCCAGCAGTTGCGGGGCAGGGCGGGGGACCGACAGGTTCCCGGCGATCCCAAGGTCGGATATAGCCATGTTTATGGCGCCCCGGGCCTGTCCGCCGTAGCGATCGTTACCCGATAGGCTACTCTGCTTGGCGATATGGTTGGGCCAGAGCACACGAGAATCGGCGTTTCTCGCCGTGCCTCGTGCAAGCCGGTTCCCAGCTTAAAGCTTCGCTAGTCCACCTTGGTTCGGTATAGGGCTCTCAAGCCGTTGCGGTCGCCGACATGATCGACCGGCCATCGGCTGAGTAGGCGCGCAACTCGACCGAATCGCAGTCACCGCGCAGGGCCAGATGAAGCGCTTCGCCACAGATTGCGGGGGAGAGGCCGCGAAACGCGAAGGAGGTCAGCGCATTGTCACCGAACTGCCGCTGCGCCAAATCGAGCAGAAGCGTCGCGGTGAGTGGGCCGTGGACGACGAGACCGCGATAGCCTTCTTCCTGCATTGCATAGGGCAGGTCATAATGGATGCGGTGGCTGTTGAAGGTCAGTGCTGAATAGCGGAACAGCAGCGCCTCATCCGGGATTAGCAGACGGTGAGCGTCCCACGCGCTGGGATCGAAATGGCCCTCGTCGGGCGGCGGCGACGGCGGTGCGCCCGCCGGTGCGGCGTCGCGGAAGACGATCGATTGCGTCTCACGCGCGGTGAGGGTGCCCTCGGCGCGGGTCTCATGGTCGATCTCAACGAAAACCAGCGGTCCCGACGCACCCTGCTTGGCGGTGATTGAACGGATCGCCGAGCGGCGCTCGATATCCGCGCCAAGTGCGAGGGGAGCGAGAAACTCGACCTTGCTGGCGGCCCACATGCGGCGAGGTAGCGGGATCGGCGGCATCCAACTTTCCGGGCTGTCCGCGCGCCGCGGATGCCCATCGCTGCCCAGCGTCGCGGTTGGCGCGTCGGGCGTGCAGAGGCACCAATGGAGACCCTGCGGAACGGTGCTGTCCGCCGCTGCTTCGCGATCGAGCGTGGCGAGCCATCGGGTTGCCAGTTCGTTGCTCACCCGGTCGCGGCGGATGTCCTCGCGGCCGATCCACGCATCCCATTCACTCATCAGTTGCGTCCTCCGACCAGCCCGCGCGCGATCACTTGCGCCTGAATTTCGGCCGCGCCCTCAAAGATGTTGAGAATGCGCGCGTCGCACAGGATGCGGCTGATTTCGTATTCGAGCGCATAGCCGTTGCCGCCGTGGATCTGCAGGCTGGCGTCGGCATTCGACCAGGCGGCGCGCGCGCCGAGCAGCTTCGCCATGCCCGCCTCGATATCGCAGCGCTTGCCGCTGTCCTTCGCTCGCGCGGCGGCATAGCTCAGCTCGCGTGCAGTGATGAAATCGACGAGGCTCATGGCGAGTTTGTCGGCAACGCGCGGGAAATGAATGATCGCTCTGCCGAACTGTTTGCGGTTCAGCGCGTAGTCGAGCCCGAGTTCGAGCGCGCGGCGCGCGACGCCGACCGCGCGCGCGGCGGTCTGAATCCGCGCGCCCTCGAACGTCCGCATCAGCTGTTTGAAGCCTTGGCCCTCTTCGCCGCCGAGCAGCGCGTCGGCGGGCGCGCGCACCGCGTCGAATTGCAGTGCATATTCGCGCATCCCGCGATAGCCGAGCACCTCGATCTCGCTGCCGGTCATGCCCTCGGCGGGGAATGGATTGTCCTCGGTCCCGCGCGGTTTGGGGACGAGCAGCATCGAGAGGCCGGCATAGCCCTTGGCATCGGGCAGCGTGCGAGTGAGCAGGGTCATCAGGTCGGACCGCGCGGCGTGGGTGATCCAGTTCTTCGCGCCGTCGATCACCCAGTCTCCGTTTGGATCTTGTCGCGCGCGCGTTTGCAGCGATCCGAGGTCCGATCCGACATCGGGTTCGGTGAACACCGCGGTTGGCAGCACCTCGCCGCTGGCAATCCGGGGCAGCCATTGCGCTTTCTGCTCGTCGGTGCCGCCAAGAACGATCAACTCGCCGGCGATTTCGGAGCGGGTGCCGAGCGAGCTGGTGCCGATCCATCCGCGCGACAATTCCTCGGTGACGATGCACATCACCAGCTTGCCGAGGCCGAGGCCGCCATATTCATCGGGAATGCACACGCCGAATGTGCCGAGGTCGGCCATTGCGGCGACCGTCGTGTCGGGGATCAGGTCGTTGGCGAGGTGCCAGCGGTGCGCGTTCGGAATGATCTCGGCATCGGTGAAGCGGCGATATTGGTCGCGGATCGTGTCGAGTTCGGCGTCGTGGAGCGTTTCGCTGGGCCAGTGACCCGCCGCGAGCGCGGCGGCGAGTTCGGCGCGGGTGGTTGCATGGTCGGTATCGAGCAGGCCGGTGCAGGCTTCGGCGAGCGTGCGCGCCTCTCGGCCGATGCTGAGATCGGCCGGGCGGAAGATTTCATTCTGCCCCATCGGCAGGCCGCCGACGAGCTGGCCGATGCCCTCGGCGAAAGCGAGCGTGGCGACTTGGGCGTCCACCGGATTGACGCCGCCGCCCGCTTCCAGCCAATCGAGCGTAGCTTCCAGTGCCGCGACCGTCGTCGCGACCCATGCAAAACCATGGGCCGCGCGCTGCTCGTTGTCGATCGGTCGCGACGCCAGCCGCTCGGCGAGCGCGCTTTGCGCGGCGGCGCGATAGGCCTGTGTGGCAGCAAGGGCGGGGCGCAGATCGGCCATGCTCAGGCCGCGCGCTCGAAGATCGCCGCGATGCCCTGGCCGCCGCCGATGCACATCGTCTCGAGGCCGTAACGGCCGTCGCGGCGGACAAGTTCGCGGGTGAGGTTGGCGAGGATGCGCCCGCCGGTCGCGCCGATCGGGTGGCCGAGCGAAATGCCCGATCCGTTGACGTTGAGGATTTCGTTGCGGCTGTCGTCGTCGGACCAGCCCCAGCCCTTGAGCACCGCGAGCACCTGTGGCGCAAAGGCCTCGTTCAGCTCCACGAGGTCGATGTCGTTCCAGCCGAGGCCATTGCGTGCGAACAGCCGTTCGACCGCGGGTACGGGGCCGATACCCATGCGGCTGGGGTCGCAGCCCGCCGCGGCCCAGCTGTGGAACCAGGCGATGGGTTCGAGGCCGAGTTCGTCGAGCTTGTCCTCGGCGACGACGAGGCATGCGGCCGCGGCGTCATTCTGCTGGCTCGCATTGCCCGCGGTGACGACGCCGCATTCGAGCGGGCGGAGCTTGCCGAGCGATTCCATGGTCGCGTCGGCGCGATAGCCTTCGTCCTGCGCGAAGATGATCGGGTCGCCTTTGCGCTGCGGCACCGATACCGGGACCAGCTCATCGGCGAACAGCCCCTTGTCCCACGCCGCGGCGGCGCGCTGGTGGCTGCGCACGGCATAGGCGTCGGCGGCCTCGCGGCTGATGCCATAATCCTTTGCGAGATTTTCAGCGGTTTCGATCATGCCGGTGATGACGCCGAAGCGCTCGACCGGCTGCGACATCACGCGGCCGCGCGTCAGCCGGTCGTGGAGGGTCAGGTTTCCGGCGCGGACGCCCTTGCGGATATCGGTGCTGTAATGTTCGACGTTCGACATCGATTCGACCCCGCCCGCGACGACGACGTCGGACATGCCGGTCTGGACCATCATCGCGGCATTGGCGATCGCCTGCAGCCCCGAGCCGCAGCGGCGGTCGAGCTGATAGCCCGGCACCTCGAGCGGCAGGCCCGCGGCGAGCCACGACCAGTGACCGATGCACGGCGCCTCGCCATTGCCATAGCCTTGCGAAAAGACGACATCGTCGACGCGGCCGGGATCGACCTTGGTGCGCTCGATCAGCGCCTTCAGGATCACGGCGCCGAGGTCGCCGGCGGTCAGCGATGCGAGGCTGCCGCCGAATTTGCCGACGGCGGTGCGGATGGGGGCGACGATCGCGGCGCGGCGCAGGGTCATTATTCTATTCTCCGGTTTGGGTGGTGCCGACGATGCCGGCATCGATCAGGCGGGCGATCTCGCCCGAGGAAAGCGAAAGACGGGTGGCGAGGATTTCCTCGCTATGCTGGCCGTTGCGCGGGGCGGGGCGGGGCGCCTGCCGCTCCATCTGCGGCACGGTCGCGAAAGACCCTGCGGCGGGATAAGCGAAACCGCTGGGGTTTTCGGCGGCGCCGAAGACCGGATTGTCTGCCACCAGCGCAGGGTCGTGCACCGCGTCGAGCATCGTGCGATACGCCGAATGGACGATCCCGCCCGCATCGAAGGCGGCGGCAAGATCGGCATGGGTGCGCGATGCGATGGCTTGCTCGAACAGTGGATAGAGCGCGTCGCGATGGGTGAAGCGCAGGCCATCGTCCTTCGCAAAAGACACGCCGCGTGCCGCCTCGACCGCGGCGATGGCATCGCCAAGGTTGAGTGCGGCGATCAGGTTCGCCCATTGGCGCGGGGTGACGACGACGATCATCGTGCGCTGTCCGTCGCCGGTCACGAAATCGCGCCCGAACAGGCCATAGACCGCATTGCCGAGCCGAAGGCGGTTTGCGCCCGAATAGAGGGTTTCGGCGATCCCGCCCAAATTGGCGACGGTGCCGATCGCGACATCGGACAGCGGAATCCGCACCTCGCCGCCTTCGCCGGTCGTGCTGCGCCGCTGGATCGCCGCGAGCAGCGCAAAGGCGGCATAGGCGCCCGAAAGCAAATCCCATGCGGGCAGGACATGATTGACCGGCTCGGGCCCCGCGCCGGTGAGCATTGGATATCCGACCATATTGTTGACGGTGTAATCGAGCGCGGGTGAGCCGTCGGCCCAGCCCATCACGCGGACGGTGATCAGGTCGCCGCGACCCTCGGCGAGCGTCTCGTGCGACAGAAATCCGCCGACCGGGAAATTGGTGATGAACTGTCCGGTTGCGCGCACCAACTCCTGCAATAACTCGCGCCCCTCGGGGTGGCCAAGGTCGAGCGCGACCGACTTTTTCGCGCGGTTGAGATTTTCCCAATAGAGCGAGTCGTTGTTCGCGGTCACCGGCCAGCGATGGAAATCGGGGCCGCCGCCGATCTGGTCGACGCGGACCACCTCCGCCCCCATTTGCGCGCAATAAAGTCCGGCGGTGGGCGAGGCGACGAACGACGACGCCTCGATCACCGACAGGCCAGAGAGGAGGTCGTACATCAGCCGATGGTCATGAAATCGTGCAACACGGGGTTCGCGAAGCAAGGCAGGATTGCAGAACCCATCTAGTAGCTCCTCGGCATGCCGAGGACATGCTCTGATAGAAAGGAGAGGATGAGGTTGGTCGAGATGGGCGCCACCTGATATAGCCGCGTTTCGCGAAACTTACGCTCGACGTCATATTCCTCGGCAAAGCCGAAGCCGCCGTGCGTCTGGATGCAGACATTTCCTGCTTCGACCGACGCATCCGCCGCGAGCATCTTCGCCATGTTCGCTTCCGCGCCGTTCGGCATGCCGGCTTCGTAGAGCCGCGCCGCCTCGTGGACCATCAACTCCGCTGCGCGCATATTGGCGTAGGCTTTTGCGATCGGGAAAGAAATTCCCTGATTTTCGCCAATCTTGCGTCCGAACACTTGCCTCTCATTGGCGTAATCGACCGACTTGCGGGTAAACCATTTCGCATCGCCCACGCATTCTGCGGCGATCAAGACTCGCTCGGCATTCATCCCGGATAGAATGTAACGGAAGCCCTTGCCTTCCTCTCCGAGCAGATTTGCAGCGGGGATCCGCATGTTGTCGAAAAAGATCTCGGTTGTCGCATGGTTCATCATCGTCCGGATCGGACGGATCGTCAGCGATTTTCCTACGACCTCGCGCATGTCGACGATGAAGGTCGACAGGCCGTCGGTCTTTTTGATCCCCTGATCGCGCGGGGAGGTGCGCGCGAGCAAGAGCATCAGGTCGCTGTGCTCGGCGCGGCTGGTCCAGATTTTCTGGCCGTTGATGATATATTCGTCGCCATCCCGAACGGCGGTGGTGCGCAGCGCCGTCGTGTCTGTGCCGCTGCTCGGCTCCGTGACCCCGAACGCTTGAAGGCGAAGTTCCCCGGCGGCGATCTGGGGCAGATAGGTGCGCTTCTGAAGGTCCGAGCCGTGACGCAATATCGTGCCCATGACGTACATTTGGGCGTGACATGCGCCTCCATTGCAGCCTTCTGCCTGAATCGTCTCAAGGATGGCAGCGGCGGCCGACAATCCCAAGCCGGATCCACCATATTCCTCGGGGATCAGGACCGAGAGATAGCCGGCATCGGTCAAGGCTCTTACAAACGCCGTGGGATATTCGCGTGCCGCGTCGAGGGCGCGCCAATATTCGCCCGGGAACTCCGCGCACAGGCGGCGCACCCCTTCCCGAATCTCGGGTAGATTGTCGCTATCAAAGGGACTGAGGTTCACGAAAAGCTCCTTGGGATATGCAGCGCGAGCGAGGTGGCCCGCGCTCAGCGGCAGAGGCGGTCAGGGGCGCGCGACCAGGCTGGCCGAAAGTCCGTCTGACCCGCGGAGCGTCATCCAGTCACACGAAATTCGCGCAGCAGGTGTTTGGCGATCTGGAGCTGCAGGATCTGCGTCGTACCCTCGTAGATGCGATAGATGCGCGCATCGCGGAAGAAGCGCTCGGCGTCATATTCGGCGAGATAACCCGCGCCGCCATAGACCTGGACGCAGGCATCGACGACGCGGCCGCACGCTTCGGATGCGAACACCTTGAACGCCGCCGCCTTGCGCAGGACATTCTCGCCCGCATCGGCGCGGCGTGTCACATCCGCCATCATGCATTCGGCCGCGTAGATGTCGATCTCGCTCTGCGCGAGCATCTGCTGGATCAGCTGGAAATTGGCGATCGGTTCGCCGAACGCCTTGCGCTCGGTCGCATAGCGCAGCGCGCTGTCGAGCGCGCGGCGGGCGTAGGCAGTGGCGGCGGCGCCGACCGACATGCGGCCATTGTCGAGGCTCATCATCGCAAAGGCGAAGCCCTTGCCGATCTCGCCGCCGAGCAAGGCTTCGCCGCCGACGCGAACATCCTCAAGGACGATATCGGAGATGTGGCTGCCCGACTGCCCCATCTTCTTGTCCGACTTGCCCGTCGAGACGCCGGGGGCATCCATCGGCACGATGAAGGCCGAGACATGGGCGTTCTTCGGCAGATTCTCCTTGCTCGTCCGCGCCATGATCAGCGCGACCTTCGCGAAGGGAGCGTTGGTGATGTAGCGCTTGGTGCCATTGAGCACCCAGCCATTGTCGGTCTGGACCGCGCTGGTCTGGAGCCCCGCCGAGTCCGACCCGGACCCCGGTTCGGTGAGGCCAAAGGCCGCGATCTCGCCCGCCGCGACGCGCGGCAGCCATTCGGCCCTCTGCGCGTCGGTCCCTCCATTTTTGAGCGCCGAGGCGAACATGCCGATGTTGATCGAGATGATCGAACGGAAGGCCGGCATCGCATAGGACAGCGTGTGGATGGTGCGGACATATTGGCTGACGTTCATCCCCGCGCCGCCAAATTCCTCGGGCATCGTCAGGCCGAACAGGCCCATGTCGCGCATCTCGGCGAGGATATCGGCGGGAATCTCATCGTTTTCGATGATGTCCTTTTCGGCCGGGATCAGCCGATCGCGGACATAGCGTTCGAGCTGTTCGATGAATTGTTCGAAAACATCGGCGTCCATGCCGGGGTTTACATTGCTCATGGTCGGGTCCTCAACGGGGGCTGCAGAGATTTTAACGGCTTGTCTCGGGCACCTGCCGCTTTGTCCAGGTTCAACCACGGTGGAGGCGCAGACATCATCAACCTGACGCGGAGACAAGACGTGCGTTTTTTCGAGGCGAATGGGATGCGGCGGCGCAAGGGCCATCGTGAAGCTCCGTTAAATATGCAGTACGTGCTACAAAGTTCATAGTTATGGTACGCCGGTCTCGGTTGCAGCAGGAAATTTTTTACCTAAGCTCTTGGATTTTGCCGAATATCGCCTTGCGTCTTCGAACCCGATCTCCGCCAATTATTCATGGTCCCTCGTTTCGATTCCGATGTGGATTGCGAGCCTTGACATTCATGGGACACAGTTTTTATAACGCGCACGCCTTTTGGCAAGACAAAACTCGCATCGGCGGGACAATGGGAGGTTTCAGGATGAAAAAGGTTGGTCTGTCGGCCGGTCGCTTCGGGCGGCCGATGGCACGCGCGCTCATGTGTGGCGGCACCTGTTTGGGATTTATTGCGGCTCCAGCGGCTGCTCAGACGTCGGGGACCGATGCGTCCACCACGAGCGAGACACGCGCGGCTGGAAATGACGATGAGATCATCGTGACCGCACGCAAGACTCAAGAACGTTTGCTTGACGTCCCCGTCGCGGCGAGCACCCTTTCGGCTGAGGCTCTCACCAGATATGCTACGAGCGATCTGTCGAATATCGCCGAACAGGTGGTCGGCGTTCAGCTCGCCAAGGGCATTTCTTCGACGAGCGGCGGCAGTTTCTCGATCCGTGGCGTGGGCAATCTGGCCAATGACCTCGGAAACGAACAGCCTGTCGCGATCAATATCGACGGCGTTCAGTTGACTCGTGGCCGCGTGGTGTCGGTGTCCCAGTTCGACGTCGAACGCATCGAAGTCCTCAAGGGACCACAATCGCTGTTCTTCGGGAAAAACAGTCCCGCCGGCGTGGTGTCTATCCTCAGCACGAATCCGAAAATTGGTGGACCGGTTGAAGGCTATGCAAAGGTCCAGTATCAGTTCACGACCAACACGCCTTCGTTCGAAGGTGCGGTGTCGCTGCCGATTAGCGATACATTTGCCATTCGTGTCGCCGGGCGCGCGAGCAAAATGCACGATGGCTATGTCCGGAATGTCGCGCAACCCCTGGCCGATCCCTTTCCGGCGGAGGCCGGCCTGATTCTGCCCGGCGCGACATATGAAGACTTGCCGGGAACGCAGGTGTCGGCGGCGCGTGTGACCGCGGTCTGGGAGCCTAGCGACGACTTCCAGGCGGTCCTCAAGAGCCTCTACTCGGTCGAACGGACGCGCGGCGGCTCGGGTGTTCGTGAAATACTTCAGTGCGGCGGGACGCGCCCTACAACGTACGGCATCCCCGATCCGACTGGCGACTGCGCCGGAAACAATGTCATTTCAAATGGTCTCCCACCAGCACTGGTCGTTGCCAACCTCTACAATGCCCCCGAGGACGGGAAGCCCTTCAGCCGGACGCGCGTATGGCTTTCGTCGCTCAACATGGACGTGACGCTGGGCCCCGTGACCGTGACGTCAGTCACTGGCCTGTTCGATTTCGCGAACGGCGCATTCGATAATTTCGATTACACAAGCTATGGCCAGGCAACAAACACGCAGCGCGAAACCGGATGGCAGTTCACGCAGGAACTGCGCGCAGTTTCCGATTTCGATGGTCCGATCAACTTCTCGGCGGGAATATTCTATCAGAAGGATCGTCGCGACTATGTGTCGGGCACGAAGATTGCCGCGCTCGGGCCGTTTGCCGGACCGGGCGAGTTCAACGGAATTTATGATTCTCTTATCACGACCGCTTCTAACCGTGGTTCGGCCTATTCGGCCTTCGGACAACTGCGGTGGAAGATATTGGACACCCTCGAGCTCGCCGGCGGGGTTCGCTGGACCCATGAGAAAAAATCGACCGATATCGGCAATATCTTCAATCGGCTCGCTCCCTTTTCGCCGGCTGGCATCCGCTACAAGCCGAAATTCTCGGGAGACAATGTCTCGCCGGAAGCCACCCTCACTTGGAAACCGGCACCCAACCTGACCATATATGGCGCCTACAAGACCGGCTATCTTTCCGGCGGATCGTCAAACCCCGCCACGGTCGTGAACTATTCGGTGCTTGCCGATCCGCTCCGCCCGTTCCGCTATGACGAGGAAACCGTCGAGGGTGGAGAGATCGGGATCAAGGCATCGCTGTTCGGCGGACAACTGACCGGCGATCTGACGGTGTATCGATACGATTACAAGGGTCTCCAGGTCCAGACCTTCGACGCGACGACGACCTCCTATTTTACGCAAAACGCCGGCGGCGCACGAAACCAGGGGATCGAGGGCCAGCTACGCTATCGCGTCGCACCTGAACTGACGCTGCGGGTCGCCGCTTCCTATGCCGATACGAAATTTACCGACTATGACGGCGGCCAATGCTACGCCGGTCAGCCGCTGTCGCCGGCGCCCGCTCCAGGCCAGTCCAAGGTGCCCGGAAATTGCTATCCGATCGGAGCGGGCAAGGGCCGCTACCTCACAGGCCTACGATATGGCCCCGCGCCTTTCCAGGCGATCGCGGGGATGACCTACGACACGCCGATCGGGGATGGCAGCTGGAACTTCGGCCTCACCTTCGACGGTTATTTCTACAACCGCACCCCGGCATGGAACATTCCGACCTCGCCGGGCGGCGCACCGCATTCGAATTTCAACGCCTCGGTTCGCTTCTATCAGCCGGACAATGGCTGGGAGGTCGCGGCGATCTTCACCAATCTCACTAACTCCGACTGGTTTCCGCCGGCGACCATCGACAAGCCGCTCGGCACTCCCGGGGACATCGTTGGCGACGCGCAACCGCCGCGGCTCGTGACGCTCCAGGCGGTCTATCGTTTCTGATCTCTCCCCTCTGGGAGGTCCGCGCCTCTTGCGGACCTCCCGCCTTTTTTATGCATGACAGGCGAGCATCGATGCCAGAATCCTGCGCGCCCGCCGCAGCCCAGTGAAGGCCTGTCCTCTGTTCTGAACCGCGGCCGACCTTTAAGTATTAGCCGCACAGCTCTTCGGTAGAATCTACGAATCCGCACATCCTCGCGCGGCGGCGTGCGCGATGTCCGCGGCGACGCACGAGAAGAAGCTATCCCTTCGCCCCTAAAAAAATGGGCCGCCGGGAGATGCACCCGGCAGCCCAGTAGCGGCCGCTGAACCGAGCCCCTCGTCAGCCGGCCGCAATCCTTGTCCTTGAGCCCTTCCACCATTGCGCCAGGGGCGCGAGCCTCTGGCGCTGCGCGGTCATCTGTTGTGTCAGTCGCAGGCTATCGGTGCGACCGCTTCTTCAGTTCGGCGATCGCGTCGGTCGCGCGAGCATAGGAAAACTCGTTGAGCATCACGGTGAGGATATGCTGTTGCGCGCGGGCGAGGAAGACCTCCTGAAGGCGTGGATCTTTACGGTCGTCGACTTCGGCAAATGTCGGTAGATGCGTCTCGACGATGGTCGGCGCGTCGATCATCCAGTGGAAGGCGTCGACGCATGCGGTGAGGCGGTACATGAAGTCGAACTCTTCGACGCTCACGTCGGGACCGCCGGCCGCGCGATATTGTGCGACGAATATGCGCATGAGGTCGGTCCGGTGCCGGTCGAGCAAGTCGAGCTCGGCCGCGCAGACCATGCCCCAGAAAGCGCGCGCGATGTTCATTTGCGCGACGCTACCCCAGTCCAGGAAACCAACGTGGAGTGCGCCCGCGTCGCGCCAGAACCAGGCGTTATCGATATTGATGTTCCAGTGGGCGAGCGCGATGAAGTCGTGCGCCGAATTCAGAAAATCATAAATGAGTGCCTGGTTCTCGATGACCAGCCGGGTCTCGCGCTCGAAACGGTCGAGAAATGCCGGCGTCGAGAAATCTTTCGGCAGCAGATGCGGCGCGCGAGCGGCATAGCTTCGCAGCTTGTCGACGCGCGCGTTGACTTCGTCCTGGCTGTAGGGAAAGCGTTCGCCGCCCGCCTGGCGGGGGCCCGGGAAGGGGAATTTCGCATTGACTGTCGGGCCGAGGCCTCCGGCCTTGTGAGTGCCAGCCAGTGCGGCATTGGCTTCGGTCACGATCCGGTAGCGCTCGAACTGATCGCCAAGTTTGAAATCCTGGCACTTCTCCAGTGGATCCTCCACCGTTCCGCTGCCATAGGCAATCCGCTCGGTGATGAGGATTCCGCTGGGCGCATCGCTGTTGAAATCCGCGAAGTAAGCGCGCGGAATGGCGACCGGCAGTTCGGTTTCCATCGACATTAGGTAAAAGCGCACTTCCGCCCGCATCGGCCAAGTGAACAGCTCGCGCTGTGGGTGGCCCTCGTCGAGCGGGAATTTGACGAACAGCTGCTCGCCCAGTCCCTCTCCCCGCGCATATTCGACATCGAGGAGAAGCTTTCGTCCCATCCCGCCGCCAACGAACTCGTCGGCGCGGGTGATCGCCACGATTTCGTCGTCAGCCGGGATCGCTCCGACCGCGCGGAAGGCCTGCGTCAGAAAGGCCGTGCCCGTCTTGCGAAAAGCCTCGATCGTGGTCGGGAACTCTGTCCCCGTCTCTTCTCCGCGGACAAATTCGGCTAACACTGCGTCCTGCTCCTGCTTGGCTATGATTTCGCTACGTCGCCCGGCTTCAGCTCTCGACGAAGGCCACGACTGCTCCGACTTCATAGACCTCGCCGGCCTTGCCAACCTGACGCAGGACGCCGGCAACGGGAGCTTCGACGTCGAGCGCGGTCTTTTCGCTTTCGAGTGTATAAAGGATGTCGCCCTCCTTCACCTCGCCGCCGTCGGCGATATGCCATTCGGTGATGGTTCCCTCGGCCATGCCGGCGCCAAGGCCGGGAATGCAGATTTCAGTTTTCATGAGTGTCTCCGGCGGTTTGATTCAATTGAATTTCGGGATGGAAGCCGTGCGAAAAGTCGTGCGGCCCTTGCTGATGACTTCGATATCGCGGTCCGCGGCGCGCGCGGTGAAACGCAGCTCTTTCGTCTCGTGCCAGAGACTCACCACGAGCGTCTCTCCCGGATAGACCGGCGCAGAGAAGCGCGCGCCATGCGAGCGGATTGCGTCGGGATCGGCATCGGGCACCGCAGCCAGCACGGCTCGGCACGTGATTCCAAAGGTGCAGAGGCCGTGCAGAATCGGTGCGTCAAAACCGACCTTGCGCGCTGCCGCCGGATCGGCATGCAGCGGGTTCATGTCGCCGTTAAGGCGATAGAGCAGCGCCTGATCGGGGCGTGTGGGAATCACGATTTCTAGATCGGCGCGGCGCGAAGGGAAATTATCTTCCTCGCGCGGCGCGCTTGCCGCCCCCCCGAATCCGCCATCGCCGCGGGCGAAGAAGCTGTTGGTGAGCGTGGCGACAGGCGCGCCCTTATCATCCTGCCAATCGGTTTCAGTGATCAGGAGGGCTCCGCGGCCGGCGCCCTTGTCATAGGCGCCGATGGTCCGCGTCCGCGTCCGCAACGCTTCGCTGGCACGCAGCGGACGATGGAGCGTGACGCATTGCTCGCCGTGGACAACGCGCGACATGTCGAGCCGGCTTGGGCGAAGACCTGTGGGCGCGTTCATCCGCGGCATGATTACGCCACCCAGCACGGTTGCCGCCGTCGGCAGCACCTTGAGGTCGCGCTCATACACATAGTTCAGCCCGTCGGCCTCGTCGGCCATGCCGATCGCGAGCGCATAGAGGATCGCGTCGCGAGGCTCATAGCCGAAGGGCCGCCACTCGGTCGCTTCTTCGAGAATGTCAGGATAATAGATCGTCACCAGCCACCTGTGTGTGATCGGAAAGGTCGAACCTAGCGCGCGTCGGCGCGCCGCGCGGGCGCGACAACGTGCAGCTGTTCAGCCCATCATGCGGCGGATGGAGGCGTAGACCTCGTCCTGGCTGTAGAGGAAGGCCTGCTCGAGCGGCGGGCTGAACGGGACGGGGCAATATTTCGAGCCCACACGTTTCACCGGCGCCTTGAGGTCGGCGAACAATTCTTCATGAATGCGCGACGAGATCTCGGCGCCGACGCCGAACGACTTGATCGCCTCATGAACAATGACGGCCCGTCCGGTCTTGGCGACCGAATTGAGAACCGTATCTTCGTCGAACGGCGCGATCGTCCGTAGGTCGATCACCTCGGCGCTGATCCCCTCACCAGCGAGCTCTTCGGCCAACTTGTCCATCTGCGCCACTGGCCGGCCGTAGGTGATGACCGTGACGTCGCTCCCCTCGCGGCGCACGCGTGCCTTGCCTAGCGGAATCTTCTCGCCGGCCGCGAGGGGCTCGCCCTTCTGCGCATACATCATGATATCTTCGATAAAGAGTGTCGGGTCATCGTCCTCGATCGCAGACAAAAGAAGGCCCTTGGCCTCGGCGGGGTTCGACGCCGTCACGACTTTCATGCCGGGTACATGGGCGAACCAGGCCTCCAGCATGTCCGAATGTTGACCGCCGAAGCCGACGCCCGCACCGGTCGTGCAGCGCACCGTGATCGGCACGAAAGTCTTTCCGCCAGACATGAAACGCAGCTTCGCGGCGTGATTGACCAGCTGATCCATGCACACGGTGAGGAAGTTCATGAACATGATTTCGGCGACCGGGCGGTAGCCCGCAATCGCCGCGCCGATCGCGGCACCCATGATCGCCTGCTCGGCGATGGGTGTCGTGCGCACCCGCCCTGTCCCATATTTTGTCGACAGGCCCGACGTCGCCTTGAACACGCCGCCGCCCTGGGCGTCCGCGATATCCTCGCCGAAAATCATGACCTTGTCGCTCGCTGCCATGGCCTCGTCGAGCGCCTGGTTGATCGACTGTGCGAAACTGATCGCGCCATCCTTGCTCATGCTGCAATTTCCTCTTTCAGAACATCGATGCGCAATTCGTCGACGTCGGGATAGGGACTTGAAAGTGCGTGCTCGACGGCCTCGTCGAGTTCGGCCCCGATCGCGTTCTCGATCGCCTCGAGCGTCGCGGCGTCGATTCCGCGTTCCGCGAGAAGCGCGCGGAATAGCGGAATGGGGTCAGCCTGTTTGGCCTCCTCCTGCATTTCCGCAGGGACGTACGAGAAATCGGCGCCAAACGTGTGGCCAAGCATGCGATAGGTCATCGCCTCGATCAGCGTTGGTCCCTCGCCGGCGCGGGCACGCGCTACCGCCTCGCAGGCGACCAGGTGCATTGCGATCGGATCATTGCCATCAACGCGAACGGCTTCCATCGCATAGCCGGGCGCGCGATCGATGATCTGCTTCGCGGCGGTTCCCGCGCTATAGGCAGTATGTTCGGCGTAACGGTTGTTCTGGCAGAGGAAGATGACGGGCAGCTTCCAGAGAGATGCGAGATTGAGCGCCTCGTGAAAGGCTCCAATATTGCTCGCGCCGTCGCCGAAACAGACGACCGTGACCCGCCCATCGCCGGACTGCTGCGAGGCCAGCGCCAGGCCGTTGGCGATCGGCAGGCCTGCGCCGACGATGCCGGTCGTTACCATGACGCCCGTCGCAGGATCGGTGATGTGCATCGGCCCGCCCTTGCCCTTGCAGGTCCCGGTCACCTTGCCCGTGAACTCGGCCCAGAGATCCCTGAGCGGGATTCCCTTGGCGACCTGGTCGTGCACGCCGCGATAGGTTGTAACAAGATAATCGTCGAGATTGAGCGCCGCCATCATCGCTGCCGACAACACTTCCTGCCCGCGCACCGGATAATAGACGAGCCGCAATTTTCCGCTCGTGAGCATCTGCCGGAAGCGCTCGTCGGTCTTGTAGACACGCATCGAGCGCCGATAGATTTCGAGCAGTGTCTCGATATCGAGATCTTCTTTGGTCGCCATCAGCCTTCTCCTAATCCCGTCGTGGCGCACCGTACGGCGCGCGCTCATAAATTACTATGCGTTGTAAAAAGTGGCCGGCGAATTGCAAGCGCTCATCCTTCTCGCGCCTCCGATCAACCGATTGTCCGATCCGAGGGCCAGTAGGGGGCCCGCAAGGCGCGCTTGTTGATCTTGCCCGCTGCATTGCGCCCGATGTCGTCGACGATCTCCACCGAGCGCGGAATCTTGTACGTCGAGATCCGTGCCCGCAGATGGTCGAGAAGCGCGCTCTCGAGCGGCGGATTCGACGGATCCGCGGGAATGACGAGCGCTTTCGCCTCCTCACCAAGATCGGGATTGGGCACGCCGATCACCGCTGCGTCGAGGATGTCGGGGTGGGCGACGAGCAGGTGCTCGATCTCGGCGGGATAGATGTTAACGCCGCCGCTGACGATCATATCGGTCACCCGATCGGTGATATAGAGATAGCCGTCGCCGTCCCGATACCCCACGTCCCCGAGCGTGAAGACGCCGGGTTCGCGGTGGGCGGCTTTCGTCTTCTCGGGATCGTTGCGGTACACGATACCGCGCCCCCTCTTGTCACGGAAGAATATCTGCCCCGCCTCGTTGGGGCCGACCAACGCGCCATCGTCGGCGTAAATCAGCAATTCGAAGGGATCGATCGTCTTGCCGACCGATCCGGGGCGTTCGAGCCATTCGGCCGAGGTGATGACATTGGTGGTGCCGCTCTCTGTCCCGCCATAAGCCTCGGTGAGGATCGGGCCGAACCAGTCGATCATCGCGCGTTTCACATCGGGCGGGCAGGCGGCGCCGGTGTGAATCAGGCTCTGCATCGAACTCACATCATATTTTGCGCGCACCTCGGCCGGTAGAGCGAGAAGGCGCTTGAAATGCGTGGGGACCATGACTGACCCCACCACGCGATATGTTTCAATCAGCGCCAGCGCCGCTTCCGGGTCGAACCGCTCGGCGACGACGAGGGGAAATCCGGCTGCCAGCGCGCGCACCGACGACAGGGATGCATTGAAATAGAGCGGTCCCAGCACGAGATGCGCGCCGGTCGGCCGATCGGCTGACCATTGGCAAAGCAGTTCGAAGAATTCGGCCGTGTCGCTGGCGCGGGGCAAGGTGGTGTCGACGGCGTCGATCGCCTTCGGAAACCCCGTCGTGCCCGAAGTGAACTGGAGATAGGGGCGCGGTGCAAGCCGTTCGTCGGGGGCTTCGGATGATTGGCCGTCGAGCCAGGCGTCCCAGTCGGTAACGCCCTCTTGCCGGGCGCAGCGCCACGCGATCACCTCGACCGTCCCGAGCTCGGCGGCCACCGCCTGACCGAGGGCGAGAGTCTCAGGGCCGACGAACAGGATTTCGGCTTCGGACTCGCGGAGGACATAGGCGAGTTCCTCTGCCTTGAGATTCGAGTTGACCGGAACCGCCGAGACGCCGGCGTGCAGGCTCCCCAGATAAGCCAGCACCGGCTCGGCCGCATTGGGTGCAAAGACCGCAACGCGGCGTTCCGCGCCGAATCCGAAGGCGATCAACGCGTTGGCGAGTCGGTTGAGCCGCGCGTCAAGAGCGCTCCAGCTGATTGCTCCGCGCGCGTCCGCAAGGCCCATTTCATTTGGAAAGAGCCGCGCCTTATCCCGGGTCGCTAATGCCATAAATCCTCGCCGTCTTTTATCGCGCGCTCGCCGCTTCGGACTCGCGCGCCTCGCAAAATTCCATAAGGAACAGCGACGGCGACTTCAATACTATAGTTCGTGATAGAATTCGAGCAGGTCTGAATGATTGCGCAGGTAGAGCGTCATGTTCCGGATGCGTGTGTCCCGCCGGCCTTGCCCATCATTCGACGGTGCTCGCCAGAGAGTCCGTAGCAGGTGCGGCAGCCCCGTCTGAGGAATGAGATTCACGAAGTGCGGCCTGCAACTCGCCAGGTTCGACTTCCGCCATGCGCCTGAACATCCGCCAGCTCGGTTCGGCCTCGCGCAGGTCCGAGAGCCAGCGAACCGCCATTTTCTGGGGGTCGCCGTCGGTCGATGACGAGATGATCATAAGAAATCCTTCGCAGACTCGCTCCACGAGCTTGTCGTCCGCGATATCTCCGATGCACCAGTCTGTGAGGTTTGAATAGGTCGACGTGGTCAGGCTGGCCAGAATGTGATCGACCTCGACGCCAGGGCGCAGCGCTTTCTCGGCAGCCAGAAATTCAATAAAGGGGCCGTAGGAACGGATCGACATTTCGCGCACGGTGTTGCGCAATTCCCGATCGGAATGCGGCGAATTATACACCGACATGATTGCCGTTGTGTAGGCGCGCAATTGCGTATTGCGCGAATGAATCTTGATGAGGCGCTCGATTTGCCCATCGAGCGTGTCCTGAGGGAATTTATAGACGACCGACGAGGTAAATTTTGAGGTATATTGCTGGACGGCGAGCGTGATCACATGATCCTTGCTGCCAAAAGCATTGTAAAGGGTCTTTTGCGCAATCCCCGCTCGTTTGCAAAGCTCGCGGACACTCAGTTCCTCCGCGCCCGATTCGGCCAGCATCTTGCGCGCGACCCGCAGGATGCGATCGCGGCGCTCCAATATGCGATTGCTTTTATATTTTGTCGGCTTGCTCGAAACCATGTCTGTCATCGTCTGCCATCCTCCCGACAAACCCGTCGCCCGCGCACGCGGGACGGGGTTGCCGTGCAATATTACATCATCCGCTACCATTCGCGTCTAATGTTCGATCCGCAACCGAAAATTGAGCTTGTGCGCCACCTCGATTGAAAATAGTGCGTGCTATACTATTTGATAGACCCGATCCGAAGTGGAGTGCCACATGATTCAGCATCCCGAACCGACCGCCGAACTCCAACCAAGCGAGGAACTTCGGCGCGAGCTCGAGGAACAGGGAATTGCCGAGGGAAGCTATCGCGTTCAGCGACTCGATGCTGTGCGAAAGACCGTCGCCCGCCGCCTCATGGCCGCCTATTCCGAGATCCCCCATTTTCCGCTCCGGATGCGGATCGCGGCCGACGCGCTACTTGATGCACGCGAGCGCCGCAATGCAGGCGAAGGCGAACGTGTCTCGCTCAACGATCTCTTCATCAAGGCGGCAGCTCTCGCGATCGCGCGCTTCCCCGGCGTGAATGTGACCTACACCAGCCACGGAATCATCCTTCACCGCCAGGCCGATATTTCGGTCGCCGTGGCGATCGAGGGAGGGCTTATCACACCGATCGTGCGGGCTGCCGAGAGCCGGAGCATCGCCGAGATTTCGGCCGACATGAAGCGACTTGCCGACGCGGCGCGGCGCAAGCGTCTCCAGCCGGCCGAATATTTCGGCGGAACCTTTTCGATCTCCAATCTCGGAATGTTCGGTATTTCCGAATTCTCCTCGATCCTCAATCCGCCGCAATCCTGCATTCTTTCGCTCGGTGCGCCGCAGCGCGAATATTGCCCTGATGAATACGGCAACCCGAGGCTCGGGCAGATAATGACGGCGACGCTGACCTGCGACCATCGCGCGGTTGACGGCGCGACCGGCGCCCAGTGGCTGCAGGCGTTTAAGGACATCGTTGAAAATCCTTCGCAGTGGATCGACGTCTGACAGGTCCGGCAGATTATTCGGTTAGGCTTCTGCTGCGGCTAGGAATTTCATGAGCGCCCCGGTCATGATCGAATAGGGCTGATCGAGTATCGCGGTCGGGCGCGCGACATATTCCTCGCGAAGCAAGCGCGCATGGCCATCGGGGAAAATAGCGATTTCCCCTGCCACCCAGCCGGATAATATGTTCCGCGCGATCTCCTGCGGCGAGGTTTTGGGAAGCTCGGAACTTTGCATCATCTCGGTGTCCATGAGGCCGGGATAGCAAAGCGAGACCGCGACGCTCGGGAAGGCCAGCGATGCCGCGTGGCCGAGCATCACGCCGGCCGCCTTGCTGGCGCTGTACAGTTCGGCCCCTTGGGCCGGTACGAGCGCGGCGAGCGACAATATGGAGATCAAAGCGCCTTGCCGCGCCTCCAGCCCCGGACCGAAGGCCTTGATCAGCCGGAGCGGCCCGAAATAGTTCGTCTCCATTGTCTGGCGCGCGCCTTCGATCGTGGCCTCGAGGAGCGGGACCATATAGGTCACTCCGGCATTGGACAGGAGAATGTCGACGTCGGTCAGCGTTTCCGCCGCCCGGGCCACCTGTTCGTCGTTCGTGACGTCGAGCGTAACCGGCACCACGCGGTCGCCATGCGCGGCATATCGGTCGGCAAGGCTCGAGACATCGCGCACGCCAGCATAGACCTTCCCGGCCCCCAGTTCGAGCGCATGCTCCACAAGCGCGGCGCCAAGGCCGCGGTTCGCTCCGGTGACGAGAAGCGTCCGTCCTGCAATTTCGCGCACTTGCGTCATTTGATTTCTCCTGTTTCAATCCATCTGGCGCCGGGAAACGATGGCGGCCCATGCGAGTTTTTCTGCGAGATTTCCGGCCGGATACTCCACTTCGGCATCGAGCCATCCTGTGACTGCGGTCGCCGGTATCTGGTACGTCAGACAGGTGCCGACGGCATCTTCGACCCTGTGCGTGTCGAGGACGGTCGTTGCGAGGCTATTCACCGAAGCTGTTCGCCATGCTGTCTCCCAGCCTGTTTCGCGATAGGCCGTGATGTTGAGAAAAGTCGCGCAGAAGTCGCGCCAGCTCGTTCGCCCCGTCGCGGGCAACGCCAGCCAGCCGTCGTGGCAACGCCAGAGCGAGACCGCGCATCCATCCGGCAAAAGGTCGAGGGAGGGTGGCTCATCCCGATCGGTATCCTCCGGTCGCAATTCGATGCCGCGGCCGATCCAGGACGTATCCGTCATCCGCGCCGCGATGCACAGCACGGCGGCGGCGGCATCATATCCGTGGCATTCGGAAAGATCGACGGCAGTATCAAAGGCAGCGCGCAGATCACGCGGCACGGGAATGCCTGCCGCCCCTGCGGAGGCGCCGTCCCAGAATTTCAGAAGCCCGAGACAGGAGGCCGTTTGCCGGCCGGTTTTCTCAGATGGCATCCGCAGCCTGCGCAACCGGCCCCATGTGATGTGACCATAGCGCTGCCAATTGTTCCGCTTGTTGGTTGTCTCCGCTGATTTCCGTTCCGCTTCCGGCAATATTGTCAAGGAGCGGAAGAAGGTCACTGTGAAGGCTGTCCAGCGAGATGCCTGCATCCTCCGGCGCTGCCGCGAGCACGAGCTCAATCTCGGTCTCGCGTTCGTTGAGCGGCCATGCGGCGAGCAGGACCGAGCGCGTGGAGGCGACCGCAAAAAGACTATTAGGCAGGCACCAATGTATGCCGCCGACGGCTTCCATCGCGCTGTCGCCGGCTCCAAGCCGTTCGATCACAGCCTTCCAGTTCGATCGAACTTTGAATGTTTTTCGGGCGGAGAAGCCATGCTGCTCCATCGCGGCCATTGACGCGTCGCCCCGATCGAGAACCGTGGCAAGGGGAGAGGCGGCGCCGCTCTGGTCGATCCAGACCCACCCCCCAAATTCGGCAATCTGAAGCGGAACGAGTGAGTAGGCGCAGCGGCTGAAATTCCCGAAGTCACGTTCGTCGGGAAGTCCCACCAGCTTGCCGAACGTGTCATAAGTCCAGCTGTGATACTGGCACCGAAAGGCACGGCCACGGCCCGTCGGGGTTCGCACGACCGGCGCGCCGCGATGACGGCAGCTGTTATAGAATCCGCGAATCTGCCGATCGACCGAGCGGACGATCACTGTCGGGATACGGGTCCGCTCCCATGTGAAATAGCTTCCTAGGTCCGGCAATTCCTCTACGCGGCCGACTGGAAGCCATGTCTTGGAGAAAATCCCTTTTAGTTCCGCTATATAGATCGATGATTCGAAGTAAGACGACGGATCGATCCGGGCTGGCGCGTCCGATGCGCCGCCTTCTGACATGGCCATGGCCGACAAGCTGTTCCACTCCCGCACAAGGGGGCGCTCGACTGCACGAGTCACGCCCCCGACTGAATAATTCTTCAAAACTCTAGCACGCATTCCCCTTTTTGGCTATGGGCTTTCCAGCCGAGGCGAGCGATGCTCGCCATCTAAGCGAAAAAATGGCTGGAGTGGATCGGATGCAAGCGGCACTGATGGATCGAATAAAGCAGGAAATACTTTGGGAAATCGAACGCGAGGGCTTGCCGGACGGGTTTCCACAACTGCCAGACATTCCCGCTGGCCGGTACACCAGCCAGATTTTTTATGATCTCGAACAGCAGCATATGTGGCCGAAGGTCTGGCTTTACGCCGGCCGTGCCGAACAGCTGCCCCGACCAGGCGACTTTCAGCTATGGGATTATAGCGGTCCGCCGATCCTGCTCGTTCGCGATACGGCGGGTGCTTTGCGCGCGTTTCTCAATCAAAGCCCCAACGACGCGCCGCTCGTCCCTTATGCCGACGATAGCGGACTGCTGAATGAAATGCCGTTCGATGCGCCCGGTCGCATGTTCATGCAGGTCGATTTTCCGGCTCGCCAGCTTCCCGGCGGCAGGTTGCAGTGCCAGCGAAAGGGGTGGACCTACGATCTCGACGGGCGACTCGTCGCTGTTCCCGATGGCCAGATAGTCGATAGCATTCCACACCGCGACCGCCAACTGATCGAATATCGATGCGAGGTCTGGGGCGGATTCATCTTCGTGAACCGCGACAAGGCCGCGACACCGCTGATCGAATGGCTAGGCCCGGTGGCGGAACAGATGGAGCAATATCGCTGCGAGAATCTTCGCATGTTCTCGCGCGCGACCGTTCTGCTGCGGACCAATTGGAAAGTCGCGGTCGAGGCGTTCCAGGAGGTCTACCACTTCAAGCACATCCATCATCACGAGGGAGTCGTCTCGCTCGACCAGCGCGGCGTGACGCATACGCTCTTTCCCCATGGTCATTCGCGCATGGTCACGCCCTTTGCCAAGCGGCAGCAGACGGTCATGGGAATGAGCGGACCGACCGATTGGGAATCGGCTGCAGACGCAGCACGCGACTCGCTGATCGGTACGGGCACGCCCATTATCGAAACAGTCGCGCCAATCGTGAATGGTGCGGTGCTGACCTACAGTCTTTTCCCCAATGCCACGACACCGACGTCGGCGCGCGGCCTCCCGATGCTGGCCGCCTGGCCGGTCGATCCATCCCACACATTCTTCGAATGGACGTCGTTCGTGCCCGACTGGGGGGAGGATACGCCGGCGATCGAGGCCATGCGCAAGGCTGTGCTGACGACGCCGATGCAGATCATGGAAGAGGATGTGCGCAACATGGAGCCGATGTTCATGTCGCTGTCCTCGCCCGGTCTTCCCGGGTTACATCTCGGTTACAACGAGCGCCGCCTCTACAATTCGGCGGAGGTTCTCGACCAGTTGATCGGGATCGACAATATTCCCGGAACCCTTCGCGTCGAGCAGTTGCTCGAGCGCTATGTCGTGGACCAGTGATGGCCCGGGGGCTTGTCGTAGCACTACAGCGATATGGCTATCTCGCGGTTCGCGAGCTTTCGCTTCCGGCGCCCGAGCAGGGCGAGGTCGCGGTCCAGCTCTATGCTGCGGTCATTTCACCACGCGAAGTCGGCCTCGTCCAACAGGCCGACGATCCTGCTTGGAATCCCTTGGTCCCAGGCGTCGAGGCTTCGGGTATCGTGACCGCCATTGGCAGCAAGGTGTCGCGTGTTCGGGTGGGAGACGTTGTTGTCATCGGGCGACGATTGGTCGCGGCGGAACCGTTTGCAGATCGCCGTCTCGACGGCGACGCGTTGGGTCTCGATGCTGGGATCGGAAGCTGGGCAACTGATGTCGTCGTCGACGAGCGCTTGGCGACTCCAGTGGTGGCCGACCTCGTCGCGGATCGCAACGAATTGGCGATCATGGGCGAGACGTGCGCGCGCGCTGCGGCGGCTGTTGTGGCTGCGCAGGTCTCGGCCGAAACGCGGATTGGCATTTTGGGGGGCGGTCCGCAGGCCACGGCGATGGCGCTTGCATGCCGGGCTGCGGGAAGCGAGGATATCATTCGTTTCGTCGCCCGTGGAAGTTCCGCCTCGGCGAAAGAGATCAACGTCGGCAAGATCGTGACGATCGAAGAGCTGGACGCCGAGCAGACCGTCGATCTCCTGTTCGACTGCCGGACGCGCGTCGAGGATCTCGGCGACCTTTCGATCGCTTTCGGGGGAACCCGGATCGTCAGCCTGTCGGATCGGGAACTCATCTCCGTGGCGGCCACAGATAAGGCGATTGCTACACTCGGGGCGTGGATCGCCGGGGGTCGGTTCAACCTGCCTGACTTGATCGGCAAGCGTTATACTGTCGAGCAGACAAACGAAGCGGTGCTCGAAGTCGAAAGTACGCCCGGCACACGGTGCGCGCTTCTCATTGTGGAGCCCCTGCGGTAAGCGTTGCGTAGCGGCTTTGCCGCGAGCACCAGCCGAACGTACTCGAATTTGCGCATGACATTCTAGTCGTCTCACCGGGCTGCGACGTCACGAGAACATGGCCTTCCCGAGCCGATCATTCCGTCGCTCGCCACAATTCACCCGCCGCCCGCTGTCATTCCGGGCGCGGTGCGGCCATGTATCGAATACAAACATGTCCGCGGAGGGAGCGCGCCAGCGGCACCGTGCTGCATGGCCCCCTTGCACGCGCGAATTGCCACCAGTTCATTTCTGCAATTTGCCAAATCTCATCGCCCACCACCATGAAAATAGCATCCGTGCTATAAATGGCTTGCGCCCCTAATTCTGCGCCACTACAAAAATAGTGCACAAGATAATATTCTGGGGAGGATATGATGCGATTCGGTACGCCGCCGGTCACACCTAAATTCATTCATGCGTGGCTCGGGGCAGCCAGCGTCATTGCTTTTATGAGCCATTCGCATTCAGCATTTGCAATGCAGGCGGACGGCAAAGCGGCCGCGCCGCAGTCGGCCGAGATTGAGCCGGCCACCTCCACGGCAGCGGAGGCAGAAATCGTCGTCACCGCGCGCCTCCGTTCGGACCGACAACTGGATGTGCCGGTAGCAATTACCGCTATCGGCGGCGAGGAGCTTCTGCGTTCGGGCGCCAATGATTTGACCCGTATCGGCAATCTGGTCCCGAGCGTTGTTATCGCAAAAAACTCGTCCGGCAGCGGCGGTTTGATTTCGCTGCGCGGCGTTGCGTCGTCGCCCTCAAATTCGGCCTTCGAGTCCTCGGTAGGCATCAACCTCGACGGCATTACGATCACGCGCGGCTACATCACGCGGGCAGAGTTTTTCGATCTCGAGCAGGTCGAAGTCCTCAAGGGACCGCAAGCCTTGTTCTTCGGAAAGAACAGCCCTGCCGGCGTCATCTCGATGCGCAGCGTCGGCCCCGGCGCGCAGTGGGAAGGCTATGCGCGCGGGGGGTATGAGCTCATTGCTCGCGAACGCATCCTAGAAGGTGCGTTCGGCGGACCAATCGGAGGAGGATTCGGGGCGCGACTCGCGGTGCGCTACTCGCAGATGGACGGCTATTTCGTCAATCGTGCGAGGGCCTTGGCGAACCCGTTCGACCCGTCCATGCCGCTTCCGGGAGCGGTGGGCAACACACGTACCCCAGAGGCGTCGAATCTTACTGGAAGGCTTACTCTCGCATATGAAACGGCTGCAGGCGACTTCGACGCGACCATCAAGCTTCTATATGTGAAATTCCACGACAACGAGTTGACGGCGCAGCAGCAAGTTATCGGCTGCGCGCCCGGTAGGACCAGCGGCACGACGCTCGGGTTCCAGGATCCATATGGTGACTGCAAGGCGGACCGCTATCGCTCCTCTGGCTTCTACAGCGCCCTCGCGACGGACAAATATCCTTATCTCACTGAGCGCGCCGGCCCGTTCACTGAGAACAGGATTTGGCTTCCGTCACTGCAGCTCAACTATGATGCTGATTGGATCAAGCTGACCTCACTTACCGGCTATTTCGATCTAAGCGCGGTCGGATTTTCCAACGTATCGTTCGATAGCTTCGCTCGTTTTGGGGGAATTAACGGAGAGAAGAACCGAATTTTCTCGCAGGAACTTCGGTTCCTGACAAATTTGGATGGCATCGTCAATTTTGCTGGCGGTGCCTTCTATGAACATAGTTGGCGGAATCCCTTTGCGCTTTCACGTAGCGTGAGTGTCTTCGGCCCTGATCCGCGCAACGATTGGGATCCCCAGGTTTGGGCTTCGCCAACGGCCAAGACCGACACCAAGTCAGGCTTCCTACAAGCCATACTGAAGCCAATTCCAGAAATCGAACTGACCGCGGGAGCACGCTACACGCAGATCGATCAGCACGTCGAACTGGTGAATCTCTTCGTCAATCAATATCGGTTGCCCGGAGCTCAGAACATCGTATCTGCTCAGTTTCGCCCGGAGAGCGATGCTTTGTCGGGGGAGTATAGCGACAACAACCTTTCTCCTGAATTCACGATCAGCTACAAACCGAGCAGGAACCAGACCTTATATGCCGCCTATAAGACGGGATACAAGACAGGGGGTATCTCAACGACAATCGTAATTCTTCGCAGCGATACGATTCCAAATCTGACCTTTCAGTCGGAAAAGGCGCGCGGGGGTGAGATCGGTTACAAGACCGAAATGGTCGGAGGCAACTTCAAGTTCGATATCAATGCCTATTACTATAAATATTCGGAGCTCCAGCGCACCACTCTTGATCTTGCGACGACGTCTTTTCTCGTTCGCAATGCTGCCTCGGCCACCGTCAAAGGAGTTGAAGTCGATACCAGCTATCGCTTCACTGATGCTTTCCGACTGCGCCTAGCTGCAAACTTCAATGATGCACGCTACGATAATTTTCCAGGTGGGGCATGCTACAACGGGCAAGCGGTCAGCGAGGGTTGTGTTGCCCCGCCGGGTAGCTCCGTTCGCGCGCAGGACCTGAGTGGACAGCGTCTATCGCGCGCTCCACGCGTGACGTTCAATGCCGGTGTTCTTCACACCAGCCCCATCTCCTCCGCTCTGAACTTGGAGCTTGGGGCAGATGTTAGATATTCGTCGAGATATTTTCTTTCCGACGACAATGACCCGAACGCCGTCCAACCAAAGTTCGCGAAGGTCGATCTGACCGCTCGCGTGTTTGGCGATATGAATCGTTGGGAAATCACCCTCGCCGCAAGAAATATCACGAACAAGTATATTTCCTTTTTCGGCGGGGCAAAGCCTGGCGGCGCCGTGGGCGACATATTTGCAACGGTGGACCGCGGCCGCGAATTCGCCGTCGGGGGTACTTACCGTTTCTAGACAGGGCGGGCGTCGGACTGCCGAAAACTGCCCGGTGTCGCAATTGCAAGGGATCGAACGAATGAGCGAATTTGCAGGCAAGATCATTCTTGTGACGGGCGCGACATCAGGCATTGGCCGTGCAACGTCGGTCGCTCTCGCCGAATCTGGTGCCATAGTTATTGCAGCAGGACGCCGTCGCGATCTCGGCGTCCAGTTGGAAGCCGAGGCTACCGGTTGTCGGGGCAGCATCTCATTTTCCACCCTCGACGTCTCCGATGAAACGAGCATCGACTCGCTTTTCGCCCATATCGAAACGCAGTTCGGCCGGCTTGACGGCGCTCTGAACAACGCGGGAACGGAGTCGGAATCCTTACCGGTTCCCGATATGCCGGTAGCGGACTTCGATCGGCTGTTTTCTGTCAACGTTCGCGGAACGTGGCTCTGCATGCGACACGAGATGCGCTTCATGCGGGCACAGGGTTCGGGCGCGATCGTCAACACCTCCTCGGTGGCCGGGGTGAAAGGATATCCCGGCGCTTCCGCCTACTCCGCAAGCAAGCATGCGATCGTCGGCATGACGCGAGCGGCCGGACTCGAATTTCCTGATCGGGGCGTGCGCGTAAATTGTTTCTGTCCCGGTGCGACCCGAAGTGAAATGTCGGCTCGCTGGTCCGAGCGTCTACCGAATGGCTACGACGATCTCGCGCAACTCATTCCGATCAAGCGGGTGTCGGAGCCACGCGAGCAGGCCGAAGTGGCTATGTTTCTCCTGTCCGACCGTTCGAGTTATGTCACGGGAGCGGTTTACACCTGCGACGGTGGCTCCAGCGCAGGCTGAAACATCGAACCGGCCGATGGCAGAATTGCCCCTTGAGTTGCGCAAAGGACATCCGATGAGTTTCACGACGGAACCCAATCGACCGCAATTGTCGTCGATCGGGGAATGGCGAAGCCATGGTTCCGTCGCGCTAGTGGCGGCCCTCGGTCTCGCCTTCGGTACTATTCACATCTATTCGCAAGGTGTTTTCTTAACGCCGATCGCCGAAGATCTTGGGTGGTCAAGAAGTCGCGTTTCGAGTGGCTTTCTCATCGGTAGCGTGCTCGCTGTCATCGCCGGCCCGCTCGTCGGGACGATGATTGATCGCTGGGGGTGTCGGCCCATCGCCCTTACGGGATTCCTAATTTACGCGATGGGTCTAGGATCACTCTCATGGACCGAGACGTCCTTTGCCGCCTGGATAGGGGCGTGGCTCCTGATCGCCCTCGGAGCAGTGTTGCTAAAGCCAACGGTATGGACGGCCGCAGTCGTTTCGCGCTTCGAGCGAAGCCGGGGGCTCGCACTGGCCGCGACGCTGTCGGGCTTGAGCATCTCGACGGCCTTGACGCCGCTCATCGCTAATGAATTGCTGGAAGCACATGGATGGCGGGCCGCTTTTCAGGGACTCGCTGCAATCATAGTCTGCTTGGCGCTGCCAATGGTACTGATCTTTTTCAAGGATCCGCCGAGAGCGACGCCGCCGGCTGCTTCCGTCCACGACCTGCGACTTAGCAGGCTTGGCGGCCTGCAATATATGAAGAGCCGGAGCTATTTCCAGCTATTGCTGTCATCCGTCCTCATCGGCATTCCCATTGCCGCGCTGCTGATGCACCACGTGCCGATCCTGGTGTCGCTTCATATTCCGAAGCTACAAGCGGTTCAAATTGCCTCGCTCATTGGCGTCGGATCACTCGTCGGACGCCTCATGATGGGACAAATGCTCGATCGCTTCAAGTCAACTCTCGTAGCCGCGAGCGCATTTTCCTTACCGGCGTTTCCCATTCTCGGCCTGATTTGGTTCGGAGACTCCGCTGTGATGGCGTCACTTTGCGCGCTGTTGATCGGTTTTTCGGTGGGAGCGGAAATCGACATTTTGGCATTTCTGGTATCGCGGCGTTTTCCCGCCCAATTCTATGGGCTTCTATTTGGAACGATCAGCGGCACGATTACCTTCGCAGTCGCGAGCGGAAATTTTCTCGGCAGCGCGGTCTTTGACCTGACTGGTTCCTATTCCCTCCTACTTATTCTTGCAATTCCGTCGTTTCTCGCAAGCGCGTTGTGCATTTTACTGCTTCCTGTCGCTACGAATTCCGCCTGCAATACAAAGGCAGCCGACATGGCCCTACCCGATGCCGAGAGAGATATTATTCGGGAAGCGACTGCCAAGTTCGTGTCCAATTCGGGACACTCGTCAGGGCAGCGCCAGCCACGAGCGCGAGGCCGCTCGGTAGGTGCTTTTCGATCAAAGGAGACAGAAGAATGAGCGGGATGTTGGACGACAAAGTGGTCGCGGTAACCGGAGCAGGTCGAGGCGTCGGGCGCGAGATTGCACTCTTGTGCGCCAAGGAAGGTGCGGCGGTTGTCGTGAACGATCTCGGCGGCAACGCCGAAGGCGAAGGCGCTGATCTGTCGCCGGCGCGGGAAACGGTGAACGACATTATTGCGGCCGGCGGCAGGGCGATCGTCAATGGCGCAAGCGTTGCAGATCCCATGGGCGCGGCGAGCATCGTCGACGATGCCGTGCAGGCATTCGGCCGCATCGACGCCGTTGTAAACAACGCTGGTATCCTGCGCGATCGCATCTGGCACAAGATGAGCCACGAGGATTGGAACGCAGTAATCGATGTCCATCTCAATGGTTGCTTCAACGTCTCGAAGGCCGCGACGCCCTATTTCCGCGAGCAGCAGTCGGGCAGCTTCATCCACTTCACCTCGACCAGCGGGCTCATCGGCAATTTCGGCCAGGCCAATTATTCGGCGGCGAAGCTCGGCATCGTCGGGCTGTCGCAGTCGATCGCGCTCGACATGGCGCGCGCGGGGGTGCGGTCGAACTGCATCGCGCCCTTCGCGTGGAGCCGCCTGATCGCGACGATTCCCGCGACCAATGACACCGAGGCGCAGCGTATCGAACGGATGAAGACGATGACCGCCGACAAGATCGCGCCACTGGTGGCATTTTTGGCGAGCGATGCGTCGCGCGAGGTCTCGAACCAGATTTTCGGCGTGCGCAAGAACGAGATATTTCTTTTCTCGAAGCCGCGCCCGATCCGCTCGATGCAGAAAAGCGAAGGCTGGACCACGCGAGCGATCGCCGACGAAATGCTGCCAGCATTCCGCGGCAGCTTCGCCGATCCCGCCGAGCGGTCGGGTGACGTGTTCGGCTATGATCCGATCTGAGGCATATCATGGCGATTGATCCTGACCGGCTGCTCGCAATGCCGCCGATTGTCGCGCGGCAGACCCTCGCGCGGCGAGACACGATTCTCTACGCGCTGGGCGTCGGCGCCACCGAGCTCGACTTTCTGTTCGAGGAAAGTTTGACGGCGCTGCCGACCATGGCGGCCATATTAGGCTATCCCGGTTTCTTCTGGCGCGACCCGCCCCTCGGCGCGAACTGGCAGAAAATCCTGCACGGCGAGCAGTCGACGATCCTCCACGCGCCGCTGCCGGTCGAGGGGGAGATCATCGGCTCGACGCGGATCGAAGCGCTCTTCGACAAGGGCGCCGCCAAGGGCGCGCTCGCGATGGTGACGCGCGAGATCCACGATGGAGAAGGGACGCATCTCGCGACCGCGCGTGCGACGACCTTCCTGCGCGGCGACGGGGGGTTCGGCGGGACGGGCGAAGGCGCCCCCGTGCCGCATCCGCTGCCCGAGCGTGCGCCCGATGCGGTCATGACGCTGACGACCGCAGCCAACCAGGCGCAGATCTACCGCCTGTCAGGCGACCTCAACCCGCTGCATATCGCTCCCGATGTCGCGGCCGGTGCGGGGTTCGATCGACCGATCCTGCACGGGCTCGCGACCTATGGCGTGATCGGCAGGGCACTGCTCGCCGCGCGCTGCGACAATGAACCGGCCAGGCTTCGCCGTATCGACGGGCGTTTTTCCTCGCCGGTCTATCCCGGCGAGACGATCGAAACATCGATCTGGGACGAAGGCGAGGGCAAACTCGCCTTTCGCGCCCGGGTCGTCGAGCGCGACAAGATTGTCTTTACCAACGGATATGCGGAGACGGCATGAGCGATTTCGGAATCCTTGCCTTTGGCGCTTATGTGCCGGTCACGCGGCTGCAGCGCAGCGCGATCCATGCGACCAACAAATGGTTCGCCAAAGGCCTGGGCGGGCTCGCCAAGGGTGAGAAGGCTATCGCGAACTGGGACGAGGATAGCGTGACGATGGCTCTCGAAGCCGCGCGGGATGCGCTCGATAATATCGATCGGGCAAGAGTCGAGCGCGTCGTGATGGCGTCGACAACCCTCCCGTTTGCCGACCGGCAGAATGCAGGGATCGTCAAGGAAGCGCTGAATTTGCCCGATGGGGTCGGAGCGATGGACGTAACGGGGTCGCAGCGCGCGGCGACGTCGGCACTGCTCGGCGCGCTCGAGGGCCGCGCGACGACCCTCGTTTGCGCCGCCGAGGTGACGACGCCGAAACCCGCGTCCGAGCGCGAGATGGCCGCCGGCGATGCGGCGGCGGCGCTGCTGGTCGGCGCTGGGGCGCCGATCGCCACGCTGATCGCGAGCCACAGCGTGACCGTCGATTTCGTCGACCATTTCCGCGAAGCGGGCGCGGCGCATGATTATGACTGGGAGGCGCGCTGGGTGCGCGACGAGGGGTTTGCACGGATCATGACCCCGGCGATCGCGGCGCTCCTGGACAAGGGAGGCGTGAATGGCGATGCGGTCGATCAGTTCATCGTCCCCGTCGCCGTCAAGGGCGTGCCCGAGATGCTGGCGAAGAAGGCGGGCATCTCGGACGCGGCGGTCGCCGACCCGCTGACCGCGGCGCTTGGCCATGCCGGCGCTGCGCATGCGCTGGTGATGCTGAGCGCGGCGCTGGAGGTCGCGAAGCCCGGCGCCCGCATTCTGCTGGCGAGCTTCGGTCAAGGCTGCGACCTCATGTTGTTCGAGGTCACCGATGCGATCGGTTCGGTCAAGCCGCGGCTCGGCCTCTCGGGCTGGCTGGCGCGGCGGAGCGAGTCGGCGAACTACGCCAAATATCTGTCCCACCGCGGGCTGCTCCAACTCGACCGTGGCATGCGCGCCGAGCATGACAGCAAAACCGCCCTCACCGCTTTATGGCGGAACCGCAGGGCGGTGCTCGGGCTCGTCGGCGGACGCTGCATCAAGACGGGGACGGTGCAGTTCCCAAAGAGCGAGGTGAGCGTCCATGCGAACGATCATGCGATCGGCACGCAGGAGGATTATCCGCTCGCCGAGATGCCCGCGAAGGTGATGACCTGGACGGCCGACGCGCTGACCTACTCACCCGACCCACCCAGCTATTATGGCAACATCGACTTCGTCGGCGGCGGGCGCATGATGGCCGAGTTCACCGATTTTCCGGATTCTGCGCTCCAGGTCGGCGCCGACTTGCGCATGATGTTCCGCATCAAGGCGTTCGACGAGAACCGCGGTTTCCGCCGCTATTTCTGGAAAGCCGCGCCGGCGTTCTGAGAGGAGACAGACAATGGCCAAGGGTATCCGCGACAAGGTCGCCATTTTGGGCATGGGCTGCGCCAGATTCGGCGAGCGCTGGGACAAGGATGAGGACCAGCTGATGCTCGAGGCTTATGCCGAGGCGGTGGCCGATGCCGGCATCGAGGCGAGCCAGATCGACGCCGCATGGCTCGGCGCCGCATTCGACGCGCAGAATATCGGGCCGAGCGGAATCCCGCTTGCGGTGGCACTGCGTCTTCCCGACATTGGCGTCACCAAGGTTGAGAATTATTGCGCGAGCGGGACCGAGAGCTTTCGCGGCGCGGTCTATGCCGTCGCATCGGGCGCGTGCGACATCGCCCTTGCGATGGGCGCCGAAAAATTGAAGGACACGGGCTATGGCGGCCTGCCTGTCCGCACCCGCGGCACGACGTTCGACATGATCGGCATCACCGGGTCGGCGCCGGGCAATTTCGCGCAGCTTGCGAGCGCCTATCGCGGCGTACATGGTGTCGGAGCCGACGATCTCAAGCGCGCGATGGCGCATGTGTCGGTGAAGAGCCACGCCAATGGCGCAAAGAATCCCAACGCGCATCTGCAGAAAGCGGTGACGATGGAACAGGTGCTGAACGCACCGATGATCGCCGAGCCGCTGGGGCTGTTCGATTGCTGCGGTGTCAGCGATGGCGCCGCCTGCGCGATCGTGACCACGCCAGAGATTGCGCGTGCGATGGGTAAGACCGATATAGTGACCGTCAAGGCTTTGCAGCTCGCGACGTCGAACGGATGGGAGATGCAGGCGTCGGGCTGGAACGGTAGCTATTTTCATACGACGCGCGTCGCTGCGACCAAAGCCTATGAAGAGGCCGGGATCACCGACCCGCGCGCGCAACTCAGCCTGATCGAAGTGCATGACTGTTTCTCGATCACCGAACTGGTGACAATGGAGGATCTGCACATCTCGAAGGAAGGCCAAGGTTGGCGTGATGTGCTCGATGGCTTCTTCGACGCCGATGGTAGGCTCCCATGCCAGATCGATGGTGGGCTGAAATGCTTCGGCCATCCTATCGGGGCGTCGGGGCTTCGGATGATCTATGAGAATTACCTCCAGATCCTCGGCCGCGCCGGCGAACGCCAGCGGCAGGACAGCCCAGTCTTCGCGCTTTCGCACAATCTTGGCGGCATGCCGAACCAGAATGTTTCGTCGATCGCGATAATCGGACGCGCGGACGCATGATCGACTGCGCGCGGCACAGCGTTGCCGGCAGCAGCGAAACAGCTGTTCGGCCGTTCGAGGTAAGATGAGTGTAGCGTTGCGTCCTCGAGAATAATCTCGGCGGCGCCGACCCGACCGGCGGTCAGGTTATCCGCGAGGGACATGGACCAGGCGATCCTCTCGATCTCCTTCCAATTGCTCGACGCCACAACGGGCACGCCTTCGCCGTCGAGCTTTTGCGAACGAAGGTGAAATTTCCCTCCGAAGGCAGAGGTCAGGCCGCCATTTGGTGGACCATCGCCGCACCCCGCTTGAGCAACTCCTCGATACGATTTGAAGTCCGTTCCACGGCGAGCTTTAGTGCCTCATCAATGTGAACATAATCCTGCGTCACATTCTGTGAGGCGTGTCCCAGCATGGCCCGGATGGTAAGCTCGGAAAAGCCAAGGTCACCAGCGACGCTTCCGAAGGTGTGACGAAGCGTATGCGGCGTCACCCCTTTGACGCCGGCCAAGGCGCAAGCGCGCTTGAGACAGTCGCTCACTGCAGTGTACGGGCCGTTGCCAACCGCTGATGGAAACAGGTGCAGGTTATCTGCAATCTCCGTGTGCCCTTCAAGCACGCGTATCGCAGCGGGTCCGATCGCGCGGATTTGCGCGCCGCCCTTTGTATCGGGAAAGGCCACATAGCCGCGATCTGCGTGTAGCCAGCTACGGTGCATTGCTTGTGCTTCCTGACGGCGATAGCCGGTGAGGAGCAACGTTCGCAGCACGCCAAGGGCGACTGGGTTCTCTCCACTGGCCTCGGCGTAGGCCATCGCTTTTCCAAGCATTTCTATTTCTGCGCTGCTTAGTCGCCGGGTCCGTTTCTTTCCGGCAAGTTTCTTGGCGCCGAGCGTCGGATGCGTTTCGAGCAGGCCCTTATGCTTCGCATGACCGAGGATGGCCTGGAGCGTGCCGACACAGCGGCCCGCGACGCCGGGGCCGCCGGTTGCCTTCCCGCCACGACCTCCAGTTCGCGGTTTCGCAGTCCTGCCGTTCTTTACGTCAGTTTGCATCTGTTCGACGATCGCAATTGTCAGATGCTTGGCGATCCGATTGCCGAGTAGCGGAATGATATGAGTACGGATTCGGCTCTCATCCATGTCGAGCGAGGACGATTTGATTGGGACGTTCTTTCGGCCAAGAATATTCCCGGCCCGCGCCTCACCAAGATACCAATCGCACATCTCGGACACGGTCATGCCCTTGCGAACTTGACGCACTTTGTCCGCAGGATCTTCGCCCACGATGACTTCGGCAAGTTTCAGCTTCGCAAGATCGCGGGCGTTTTCGACCGTCAGCACGCCGAAGCGCCCGAGGTTCATGCGGCGCTTCACACCTTCGGCAGTACGATATTGGACGACAAAAGTTTTGATCCCGGATGCCATGATCCGAAGACCGAAGCGCTTCACCTCCGTATCCCAATGAATGACATGCTTAGTTTTTGGCGGAGGGAGGGCGTCTACCGCCCGCTTTGTCAATTTTGCCGTTGGCATAAACCTCTCCTCGTGGAGACACAGCGCCGAAACGCCGCCGTGTCTCCAAAATGTCTCCAACTTTCCGGAAACTGCAGACAAATAGAGGGTATCGTAGGTCGACCGTAAAATCAAGAAATCAAGCAAATATAGTGCTATAGCATAGTTTAGGAAGTGATTGAAAAGGTGCAATCTCAAGTTGCCAAGGTTGGGGTCGAGGGTTCGAATCCCTTCGCCCGCTCCAGTTTTCTTCATGAAATCAGTGATTTAGTGAGCCGCTGATTGCGCCGTCACTGGTGGCAAGCGGGTGAGAACGGGGCTTTGTCTCCATATTGTCACCAGCTCCAAGCGAGGATCCGGATAGGTGGGCGGTATCTCGCATAGGTGCCGACACGGGGCTGCGCCCAGCGGCGGTGTGTCACGGAGATCAGCCATGATCCTTTTCGAATTATCCCGTCCGCCGAGAAAATTAATGAACGATGGCGCCGGATCGCCGCGTTAGCCTGCCGTCGATGGCGAAGAATTTCTGGCAGGGCGCCTTGCGCATCGAGGGCGAGACGGCCTGTGATCGGGCACGATCGGCGATGCGATTCCCCATCGTCATTTTGCGGCCCAGGCGGCCTTCGCGGATTCGCCCGTGCGAGCCATCGTTAGCGACGGCCGCGAATTTTCGGGCACCTGCCTGTTGATCGAACCCAACGCCCGGCACCAACTGCTCGAATGGCCGCCCTCTTCTTGACTATGCGAATGCGCCATCGTCGATCCTTTCGTCCTTCAGAGCGCGTCCGCCTCCATAACGCGCGTAGAGGGTCGGAAGTACGAAGAGAGTGAGCAAGGTGGCCGAGATCAGCCCACCGATCACCACCGTTGCGAGCGGCTTCTGGACCTCGGCGCCGGCGCCGGTCGCTAGCGCCATCGGCACGAATCCGAGACTTGCGACAAGCGCGGTCATCACCACGGGGCGAAGGCGCATGAGAGCGCCTTGCCGCGCGGCTTCCGCCCGCGCCATGCCCGAGCGCATCAGCTCCTGGATCGACGACACCATCACGAGCCCGTTGAGCACCGCGATACCCGACAGCGCGATGAACCCGACTGCTGTCGATATGGAGAAGTCCATGCCGCGAAGGAACAGGGCAAGCACGCCGCCGATCAACGCCAGCGGCACCCCGGTGAACACGATCGCCGCGTCGCGCGGCGAACGAAGCGCGCCGTAGAGCAGCAGCAGGATCAGGATGAAACACGCCGGGATGACGAGCAGGAGCCGATCGCGAGCGGAGGCCAGATTCTCGAACTGGCCGCCCCATTCGAGGTAGCTGCCCGCGGGTAAGCGGACATCCTTCGCGATACCTGCCTTGGCATCGGCGACGACGTCGGAAATCGCGCGGCCGCGAACATTGGCCTGAACGACGACGCGCCGCTTGCCATTTTCGCGACTGATCTGGTTGGGTCCATCGACGACGCGGATGTCGGCGACGCTGGCGAGCGGCACGAAGGAGCCGCCGGGAACGCGGACCTGCACCTGTTCGAGCACCGAGAGGTCCGAGCGCTGCGCGTCCGACAGCCGGACGACCACGGGGAAGCGGCGGTCGCCCTCGAAGATCGTGCCGGCCTGGCGGCCGCCGATCGTCGCGGTTACGACGTCCTGCACATCCTGTGCGGTGACGCCGAGCCGCGCCATCGCCTCGCGGTTCGCCCGAATATCGAGCATCGAGAGACCTTCGGTTTCTTCGACACGCACATCGGTCGCGCCATCGGTCTTCCGCAAGATCGCGGCGATTTCCTGCGCGGTCCGGTTCATGGCGTCGAAATCGTCGCCATAGACCTTGATCGCGACATCGCCGCGCACGCCTGCGATCAGCTCGTTGAAGCGCATCTGGATCGGCTGGGTGATCTCATAGGCATTGCCGGGAATCTTGTTCAGTTCCTTCTCGAGCCGTTCGATCAGTTCCGCTTTGCTGAGGCTGGGGTCGGGCCACTCCTTTCGGGGTTTCAGGATCACGAAATTGTCGGTCGCATTGGGCGGCATCGGATCGGATGCGAGGTCTGCGGTGCCTGTCTTCGAGAAGACGATGTCGATCTCAGGCTGCTTCGAGAGCATCCGCTCGATCGGCACCTGCATCGCCTGGCTCTGCTGGACCGATGTCGAGGGAACGCGGAACGCCTGGATAAGCAGGTCGCCCTCGTCCAGCTGAGGCAGGAACACCTGGCCGAGCGAGAAGAAGGCAAGGATCGCGACAACGAACCCGCCGATCCCGGCGCCGAGCGTGACCTTGGGTTTGCTCATCGCCCGGTCGAGACCGGGTTCGTATCGCTGCTTCAGCCACACCATGATGCGGCCCTCCTTCTCCTCGACGCGCTTGGAGAGCCAGATGGCTATCGCGGCCGGCACGAAGGTGAGCGAGAGGATGAAAGCGAAGGCGAGCGCAATGATCACGGTCAGCGCCATCGGAATGAAGGTCTTGCCTTCGACACCGCTCAAGGTGAGCAAAGGCACGTAGACGAGGATGATGATCGCCTGGCCGTAGACCGAGGGGCGCACCATCTCGCGCGCCGCGGCTGCGACCGAAGCAAGTCTCTCCTGAAGCGTAAGGATCCGCCCCTCGCGGTGCTGGAACTCGGCCATGCGGCGCAGCGCATTTTCGACGATGATGACGGCGCCATCCACGATGAGGCCGAAGTCGAGCGCGCCGAGGCTCATCAGGTTCGCCGACACGCCCGCGCGCAGCATACCGAAGCTGGTGAGGAGCATGGTGATCGGAATGACCAGCGCCGCGATCAGCGCCGCGCGGAAATTGCCGAGCAGCAGGAAGAGCACGACGATAACAAGCAGCGCGCCCTCGGTCAGGTTCTTGCCGACCGTCCAGATCGTCGAATTGACGAGCTTGGTGCGATCGAGAACCGGTTCGATGACGACGTCGGGCGGGAGCGATGCGTTGATCGCATCGAGCCGGTCGGCAACAGCGGTCGCGACGGCTCGGCTGTTCTCGCCGATGCGCATGATCGCGGTACCGACGACGACCTCGGTGCCATTCTCCGATGCCGAGCCCATGCGCACGGCTTGGCCGGTGCGGACGCTGGCTACTTGGTCGAGCGTGATCGGCACGCCCGACCGTGTCGCGATCACGACCCGCGACAGCTCGGCGGTATCGCGAATCAGCGCATCGGAGCGGACGGCAAGCCCTTCGCCGTTGCGTTCGACGACCCCGCCGCCGACGCTCGTGTTGTTGCGTTCGAGTGCTTCGGCAAGATCGGTGAGGCTGAGGTCGAGCGCCGCCAGCCTCTGCACATCGGGCACGACCATATATTGCTTCGAATAACCGCCGATCGCATCGATCCCGGCGACGCCCGGGACGGTGCGGAGCAGCGGCGTGACGATCCAGTCCTGCGCGGTGCGAAGATAGGTGGCCTTGTCCGCCTCGGTGACGAGGCGTTCGCCCTCGGGCGTTACGTAGCTGCCGTCGGGTTGGAGGCCGGGTTCGCCGGGCTTGTGCACATCGTCCTTGCGGTGCGCGAGACGCACCGTCCACATATAGACTTCGCCGAGACCCGTCGCGATCGGCCCCATCTCGGGCCGGACGCCGTCGGGCATGGTCTCGGTCGCTTCATTGAGGCGCTCGGCGACCTGCTGGCGCGCAAAATAGATATCGGCCCCATCGGTGAAAACGGCCGTGACCTGTGCGAAACCGTTGCGGCTCAGCGAGCGTGTATATTCAAGCCCTGGAATCCCCGCGAGCGCGGTCTCGATCGGGAAGGCGACCTGCTTCTCGACAAGTTCGGGTGAGAGCGCCGGCGCGCGGACGTTGATCTGGATCTGGTTGTTGGTGATGTCGGGAACCGCGTCGATCGGCAGGCGCGACAGCGCGAAGGCTCCGATGACGGCGGCAATGGTGGTGAGCAGGACGACAAGCCAGCGCTTCTCGACCGCCCAGGTGACGGTGCGGGCGATCATGGCTTAATCCTCATGAGCTGCTTCGCCCTTGCCGATCTCGGCCTTGAGCGCAAAACTGTTGGTGATGGCGATCTGCTCGGTGCCCTTGAGTCCCGAGCCTATGATCACATTGGCGCCGGCGCGGTCGCCCAGCACGACCGGAACGACCTCGAAACCCTCGTTGGTGCGAACGAACACGACGCTCTTGCCTTCGACGGTCTGGATCGCGGTCGAGGGAACGCTGATCGATGCATCGCCGTGGGCGCCAGCGAGCGCGACCGAGGCGGTCACCGCTTCGCCGACGCGCCATTGTCCGGCGCGATTATCGAGGATCGCGATCGCAGGCACGAGCTTCGTGGCGGGATCGAGCGCGGGCGAGACGAAGCTGATCTTGCCGGCCGCCTGGCGTCCGGGCGCGCTGACCGAAACGATGGCGCCCGGGCGGATGCGCCCTGCGTCCGCGGGCTGAAGGTTCAGCGACAGCGAAACGCTCGACAGGTTTGCGATGCGGTAAAGCTCAGCGTCGGCGGCGACGGTCTGTCCGAGAACGACGCTGCGCGCGATCACCTGCCCTGAGATCGGTGCGGCAATCGCGATCCGGTTGAGCCGGCCGCCATCGCCGCCCGCTGCCGATACCTGTTGCTGGGCGAGCTGATAAGCGATTCGCGCCTCGGTCGCGGAGGTGCGCGCCGCAATTACATCCTGCTCGGGCGACACGCGCTGCGCGAACAGCCGTTCCTCGCGGGCGAGATTGGAGTTGGCGAGCGCGAGGCGCGCGCGCGTGGCCTGCACCTCGCCCTGAAGCTGCGTTGCCTCGCGGCTTTCGATGATCGCGAGCGTCTGTCCCCGGCCGATGGTCTGCCCGAGATTGCGATTGAGGGCGACGACGCGCCCGCCGATCGCGGCCGACACGGCCTGGGTCGCTTGCGGATCGCCTTCGATCGTCGCCGGCAATTGCAGGGCGCCGTCGCTGCCAACAGTCGGGCGACCGAGGGCGATCCCGGCGATCTTGACCTGTTCGTTCGTGAGCGCGATTTTTCCTTCGTCGGCATGGCCGGCCTCTTCCTCGCCGTCCTCGCCGGCAGGGTTGGCGCTCTCGCCGCCGCCGCACGCCGCGAGGAGGAATGGCAGTGTCGCGGCGAGCAGCAGCTTTCGGCTGATGTTGATGGTCATGGCGTCAATTTCCTTTGATGGGCGCGGGAGCCGTGAGGCGTTCCAACCGGGCCTTGGCAAGTCGATAGGAGGCGAGCGCTTCGATCGACGCTGAGCGCATCTCGGTCAGCGTCCGTTCGGCATCGAGAAGTTCGAGCTGCCCGAACTTGCCCTCGCTGTAGCCGATACGCGCGATCCGGGCCGCTTCCATCGCCGCCGAGAGGGCGGGGCCGCTCGCGACCCGCGCCGCCGCTGCCGCATTGGTGGCCTCTACCTCGGCATCGCTGATCGCCTGCTCGACGTCGAGCGCCGTGATGCGGCGCTGCGCGTCGGCGCGCCGCCGCTCGGCATTCGCCTGGTCGACCGCCGCGCGTCCGTTGTTGAACAGCGGCAGCGGCACCGAGACGCTGAGCACCGCCGCCACATCGTTGGTGGCCTCGAGCCGGCGAACCCCGGGCCCAACCGTGACGTCGGGAACGCGCTGCGAGCGTGCCAGTTGAACCCCGGCATCGGCCGCCCGGAGATCGGCGTCGGCGGCCGCCAACGCGAGCGTGCCCGCCGCCGAAATAGGGCGGGGTGGGCCCGTCGTTCCGTTTCCGGGTCCGCCGAGCACCGCGATGTCGAGCGGGCCGACTACCAGACGTCCTACGCGCCGCGCGAGGTTGGCCCGGGCGGTATCGGCGAGGCGCCGCGCTTTGTAGGCCCCGGCTTCCGCGGTCAGGCGCGCGACTTCGGCGCGCTCCTGTTCGAGCGGCGATGCGCGCCCCGCCTGCACCCGGATTGTCGCGGCACGCGCCGTGTCGCCCGCGATACGATACTGGTCCTCGGCAATCGCGACCCGCACTTCGGCCGCGGAGGCCTGGATATAGAGTTCGGTCACTTGCAGTCTGATGTCCGCCTCGGAGACCGCTCGAGCGATTTGCGCGCGGTGCGTCGCTGCATCGGCAACCGCGACGCGCGCTTGCCGCTTGCCGCCGAGTTCGAGCGGGATCGCAACGCTTGCCGTCACATCGGCACCATTGATGCCATTATAGGGTCCGGTGCCGGCGAAATTCTCGACTTCGACCGAAAGCGCGGGATTGGGCCGGAGCCCCGCCACGCGGCGCGCGGCGTGCGCGGCATCGACGTCCGCCGCCGCGGCTTCGGCTGCGGGCGCGCTGCCGCCCGCGAGCGCGACGGCCTCGTCGAGCGTCAGAAGCGGGCCCGACATCTGGCGGCTTTCCGTGCCGGCCTCCCGTGCGTGCGCGATTGCGGCGCACGATGCGGCTGCCACCAGGGCAGCAACGTACCTGAACATAAAGATCCATCCTCGGTTGATCGGAGAGATCGCCGCGCAAAAAGCGGCGAGCGTGCTCAGATCGCGAGGAGCGGCGGATCGAGTAGCGGGGGCAGGACGCGCGAAGCGAGCTGGGTCACGGGCGAGGCAAAAAGCGGCACGCGGGCTGGTTGCGCTGGGGTGTCGGTCGACGTGGCCTTGAGGTCCGGCGCGACCGGACAATGATGCTGCCCGCCATGCACGAGCTTCGATGCGGGATTCTGCCTGTCCTGTTCGTCGTCGCCGGCCGACAGGTGAAAGGCGGTTTTGCTTGCCGTGGAATGCGCCGACGCCGGTTCGGCGACGTGCATGCTGCAAAGCAGCACCCCGATGATCATCAGCAGTCGCATGAACGCATTCGGCATGGCCGTTCCCCTATCAGCGCGAAACCGATTTGTCGTGTGGCGAAATCATCTTGGCGAGATCGGGCAGCACCGGCATTGGACGGAAGGCGCTGATCCGTGCGCGGCCCGTATTGCCGACGGGCAGCCGCCCGGTTAGCGATCCCAGCGGGACGAGGGCGAGCCGCAGCAGCTGGCCGGCCGTCTCGCGCCAGTCGCGAAGGGCAATCGCAAAACCCAGCATGTGCCAGCGCGCAGACAGGTGAAGCGCGAAGAAGGGCTGCGCGAAGATGTGCGTGCGTCCGATGGCATTCCAGGCGGCGGGATGGTCACTGTCGCGGCGAGCGGCACTATATTGCGTCATCTCGACCGCGATCAGGGCGGTCGCGGCCCGACGGTCCAACATGCTCATGCGACTCTCCCTTCGCTCGATTCGCTGCCCTTATGCACCCTGTAGCTACTACAGGGTCAAGCCTGCCGATCGATCCAAACCGCCGGACGCATTTTCGGATCGGCGACATGCTACCGACTTGTCGCGACCGCGATGCGGAAGCGCCGGCGGGTGCCGGTCACACGGGGTGGAAGGGCTCCAGCATGCCGAACCATGCGACGAGCGCGAGGATCGCGAGACCTGCCAACGCTTCGAGGACCAGGCTGCGGCGCATCGCGCGCGCGGCGCGCGCAGGATCGGTATCGGGCTCATCGAATGCGCGCCTGAGCGCCGGGGTGAGACGCCAGCGGTTGGCGGCGGCGAGCGCCAGCATCGCGGCGAACAGGACGAGCTTTATCGCGAGAAGCTGACCATAGGGCGACGCGATCGACCGCCCGATATTTGCGGCCCCGACGATCATCTGGCCGTTCACCAGTCCGGTCGCCGCGATCACGAGCACGCACAATGTCCCCACCGGCGCGAACCGGTCGAGGCTTCGGGCCGTCATCGCGAGACGGGCTTTTGCGACCGGTTCGCCCGGAAGGAGCATCAGGAGGAAGCCGGCAATCGCGCCCAGCCAGATCGCGGCGGCAATCATATGGAGCGCGTCGCTTGCCCGGTGAATCCGTCCGGCGGTGCCTTCGCTCGCTCCGGCATGGCCCCACCAGACGAGCGTCGCCAGCGCGACGGCCCCGGCGGCGGCGACGATCATTGTCGGCGCGACCGGGTTGCGGGCGATACGGAAAGCGACGACCGCAGCGACAAGCAGGGCTGCCATGCGCACGAGCCAGGCGACACCGACATCGGTCTCGCTCACGAGCGTGATGACCATTGCCGGGTCGATGGCGAAGATTCCGACCCCCTGCATGCTGGCGGTCAGGACCGCCATGCCCATGAGCGAAAGGAACAGGGCCGCGGCGCAGAGCCACGGCAGCGGCCGGGAGATGATCGATCCCAGTTCGGGATCCTGCCGCTCGCCAGGCTCCAGCGCATGGAGCGGGAAAGCGGCCAGTCCCGCGATGAGCATCAGGACCGCGAACAGCGCGAACCGGATACTCATCAGCAGAAGATCGGCCACGGCCTTATTTCACCGTGAAGCTGAATTCGCTTCCCATGCGGTGCGTATCGGCGCCCGCTGCCGACCATTTGACCTTGTAGGTGCCGGGGACGAGCGCGCGCTTGGCGGTAAGCGTCAGCGACTTGCCGTCCTTGCCCATCGCCGAGGCCGCAGGAATCTTCATCGGCGCATGATTGGCCATGCCGGGCATGCCGGTCATCACCAGTTCGGCCTTCACCGTCGAGGCGACGAGCTTCTCGTTGAAGCGAAGGGTGACCGAGGTCACCTTTGAGACGGTGGCATTCGCGGCCGGCGTCGAACCGACGAGCTTGGCATGCGCACTGGCCGCGGCCGGCATCAGAAGGAGGGCGACGGCGGCCGCCGCGGCGGGGAGAAATGACTTCATCATAAAAACCTCCAAATTCGGGTCTGTCCTGCTAATACGCAAAGCGGCGGCACGGCCCTTGGAAAATCGGCAACCTCTTGTTGGATTACTTCTGAGGGATGATGCGATCGTGCGCGTATTATCTGTTGTGGACTGCGGGAAGACCGATGGACGAACTCCGGATTTTGAATGAAGCGCGGGTGCCGATCGAGCTCGATACGCTTGACGACCGCATCCTTACTGCGCTCGCCGGACGGCAGCGCGAGGCGTCGGCGGTGCGGCGCATGATGGCGGTTGCGGCTTTTGTGTCGCTTGGCGGCGGTTTCGTCGCCGGTAGCGCGATCGTTCCGCCAGCCATCGCGGCGAGCCCGCTGACGCCGCTCATTCCGGCCACCCCGCTTGCCCCCTCGACCTTGCTGGATTCGCGCTGATGACCTCGTCGCGCCGGATGCTGTTCTTCGGTCTGATCGCCTTTGTCGCCGCGCTCGCGGGCGTATTGGCCGGACGCCTCGTCGTCGAGACGCCGCGTGCCAGCGAAACCGAACTTCACGCGCTTCTTCATCGCGAGTTGAAGCTTTCACCCGCGCAGCAGGTAAAGCTCGACAAGATCGAGGCGAAATTCGCGACCCGGCGCGATGCGCTCGAACTCGACATGCGCGCCGCCAATATTCGGCTCGCGCAGGCGATCGAAGCCGAGCATGGCTATGGACCGCGCGTTACCGAGGCGATCGACGAGACCCACCGGGTGATGGGCGAGCTGCAGAAGGAAACGCTCCAGCACCTGTTTGCGATGCGCGTCGTTCTCGATCGCGAGCAGGCCGCGATGTTCGACAAGAGCGTGGTCCAGGCGCTGACCGCCGATGCGCGGTGAGTCTCGACCTTGCGCAATGTAGCGACCGCGAGCTCGCCGCGCTTGCAAGTGCAGGTCAACAACAGGTCTATCGGGAATTGTTGCGACGGTACAAGGCACCGGTGTTTCGCCTGATCCGTGCCAATATCGGCGATCCGGACGAGGCAATGGATTTGACGCAGGAAACCTTTGTCGCCGGCTTTGGGGCGCTTGGCCGCTATGATGCGGACCGGCCTTTCCGGATATGGATTGCCCGGATCGCGCTCAACAAGTGCCGCGACTGGGCGCGGCGCCGCTCGGTCAGGTCCTTCTTCGCGCGGGCCTTGCCGCTCGAAAGCGCGCATGATGTCGCGAGCGACGGTCCGGCGCCCGATGCCGAAGCGGCCGATCGGGCCGAACTCGCCCGTGTCCGCGCCGCTATGTCCCGCCTCGCACCCAATTTGCGCGAGGTTCTGGTCCTTCGCGGCGTCGAGGAGCTGAGCCAGGCGGAAACCGCCGAACTGCTCCAGACAAGCGAGAAGACGGTCGAAACGCGGCTCTACCGTGCCCGTGCAAAATTGAAGGCACTGCTCGGCGAGACGGCCGCGCGCGGGACAGGCTGAAGGCGGAAACATGGCTCACCCCGCAATTTCATTTGAAAGGGTGAGGGACGGGTGCGTGTGCCGCGTATGACTATTGAACCAAGGCAATATCCGGGAATTTTATGCAGATAGGCAGGCGTCGTTTCGTGACGGGAGCATTGGGCGGCGGGACCGTGGCCGCGCTTGCACCCTGGTTTCCGGCTTGGGCGCAGTCGGTGTCGCCCGGCATCGTCGCGCCGCTGCCGACGGTATCGGGCAATGACATCACCCTGCGCATCGCGCGCCAGACGATGCGGATCGACGGCAAGCTCAGCCGCGCGATCGGGATCAACGGCACCGTGCCCGCGCCGCTCGTCCGCCTGAAGGAAGGCCAGACCGCCCGGCTCACCGTCGTCAACGACCTCGACGAGGACAGCTCGATCCATTGGCACGGGCTGATCCTGCCCTTCCATATGGACGGCGTGCCCGGCGTCAGCTTCCCCGGCATCAAGCCCCGGTCGCGCTTCGTCTATGAATTTCCGGTCGTCCAGTCGGGGACCTACTGGTATCACAGCCATTCGGGATTGCAGGAGCAGCTCGGTCATTACGGCCCGATCGTCATCGATCCCACAGGTCCCGATCCGGTCGGCTATGACCGCGAGCATGTCGTCGTCCTCTCCGACCATAGCCAGCTGTCGCCCGAGGCGATCTTCCGCAAGCTGAAGGTCAATCCAGGCCATTTCAACATGCAGCGCCAGACCCTGTCGGGGCTGCTCGCGGGCAAGGACCAGTCGCTGAAGGAGCGCGTCGAATGGGGCGCGATGCGGATGGACCCGACCGATATCGCCGACGTCAACGGGTCGACCTATAGCTTCCTCGTCAACGGCCACGGTCCGCGCGATAATTGGACCGCGCTCTTCAATCCCGGCGAGCGCGTGCGGCTGCGGATCATCAACGCATCGGCGATGACGATCTTCAATGTGCGCATCCCCGGTCTCAGGATGACCGTCGTGCAGGCCGACGGCCTCAACGTCGTTCCGACCGATATCGACGAGTTCCAGATCGCCGTCGCCGAGACCTATGATGTGATCGTGACCCCGGCCGAGGACCGCGCCTATACCTTTGTCGCCGAGGCCAACGACCGCTCGGGCATGGGCCGCGCGACGCTCGCGCCGCGCGCCGGCATGGCCGCCGAGGTGCCGCCGCTTCGCGAACGGCCGCTCGCGACCATGAAGGACATGGGCATGGGCGCGATGGCGAGCGGCGATGCGTCGTGCACGCCCGAACATGCGGCGATGGGCCATTGCACGCCGCCGCCCGCCGAGGGCGGGGCCGTCGATCACGCGGCGATGGGGCATGGTGCCGGGGGCATGAACCATAGCATGCGCGACTTCAGTGTCGCGCCGCAGGTCAAGCGCGATCCAAGCGTCCAGTCGATCTCGCCGATGCCGGTCGACCGCATGGGCGAACCGGGGCAGGGGCTCGAGGACGTCGGGCACAAAGTGCTCACTTACCACGACCTTGTCGCGCTCGAACGCAATCCCGATGTGCGCGCCGCCTCGCGCTCGCTCGACATCCACCTCACCGGCAACATGGAACGCTTCATGTGGTCGTTCGACGGGGTGAAGATGTCGGACCATCACGAACCGATCCCCTTCATCGAGGGCGAGCGGGTCCGGATCAACCTCATCAACGATTCGATGATGAGTCACCCGATCCATCTTCACGGCCATTTCTTCGAACTGGTCACGGGGAAGGGCGACCGCTCGCCGCGCAAGCATACGGTGCTGGTCCAACCGGGCGGCACCGCGAGCTTCGATTTCACCGCCGACGCGCTCGGCGACTGGGCGTTCCACTGCCATATGCTCTACCACATGCATGCCGGGATGATGCGGGTGGTGAGCGTTCGCCCGAAAGGAGACGCGGCATGACCCGGATCGCGCTCCTGCTCGCGGGCATCGCGCCGCTCGCCTTCGCCGTCCCCGCTGCGGCCCAGTCGATGGATCATTCAATGCACGGAGCGGCGCCCGCGCTGACGCCGGCGCCCAAGCCTGCGCCCGCCCCCGCGCCTTCGCCAGCACCTGTCGTCCGGCCCGCGCCCACCGGCGACGCGCCGGCCGAATCCCCGGGCTGCGCGCCCGAACATGCGGCGATGGGCCATTGCACGCCCAAGCCCGAGACCATGGACAAGAGCGGACCCGCAATGGACGCGATGGACCATGGCGCGATGTCGCCGTCCGATCCCGACTGCCCGCCCGAGCATGCGAGCATGGGCCATTGCACCCCGAAGGCCGCGGGCACGATGGAAGCGAAGAGCGGCGCCAGCGGCACCGACTCGCCCCCGGGCGACGCCACCGCGCCCGCGCCCCCCTCCGACTGGTATGCCGACCGCATCTATTCCAGGGCCGAAATGGAACATTCGCGCCACGAGATGATGAAGGAGAATGGCGGACAGACCATCGCCTTCATCAGCTTCAATCTCGCCGAATATCAGGCGCGCAAGGGCCGCGACGGCTTCCGGTGGGATGGCGAGGCCTGGTACGGCGGCGACATCAACCGGCTGACGATCAAGAGCGAAGGCGAGGGCGTCTTCGGCGAGGGCGTAGAGGGTGCCGAAATGCAGGCGCTCTACAGCCGCGCGATCGGACCCTATTTTAATGCGCAGGCTGGCATCCGGCAGGATCTGGGGCCGGGCCCTGACCGTACCTATGCGACGATCGGTTTCGAGGGGCTCGCGCCATACTGGTTTGAAGTCGAGGGCGCGCTTTTCCTCTCGAACAAGGGCGACCTGCTCGGCCGCCTCGAGGGTTATTACGACCAGCGCATCACGCAGAAGCTCGTCCTCCAGCCGATGGCCGAACTCAATTTCTCGGCTCAGGATGTGCCCGAAACCGGAACGGGCTCCGGCCTGTCCGACGTCGAACTGGGGCTTCGCCTGCGATACGAAATCGTCAGGGAGTTCGCGCCCTATGTTGGCGTCGAATGGGCGCGCAAGGTCGGCGACACCGCGCGCTTTGCCCGCGCGGCAGGCGAGGATGCGAGCGGGGTCAGCTTCGTAATGGGGATACGCGCCTGGTTTTGAGCTGCGGCGGGCGGCGGCATTCCGCGCGGTTCGCCGGGAATAGAAATGCCCGATGGGAGCAAGAACGTCTTCGACGTGACGGCCTTCGGCGGCGAGGGTCAGTCCCGGGTTTTTGCGGCCTAGCAGGCGCCCGGCACGCATCTCCGCCTGAATTCAAAAAAATGTCATGGGGCGTGAGGGGTAGATGCTTCGGATGCGTATTATATGGACCGACTGCGCACTGCTGATACGCAACTAAGATATTGATCTTCAACGCAATTTTATGTTGACCTGTATATACATTTGATGCTCTCTGAGGTGGGTAACGCAACCAGAAGGGGGTTTCGCGATGAAGATCAGGACAGTTTTGCTCGCAGGCGCAGCGGTTTGTGCGGGCATTTCCGCCCCAGCATTCGCGCAAGCCGAGTCGGCACCCGAGACGGGCGCTGAAGGCGCGACCAGCGGCAGCGACATCGTCGTGACCGGGTCGCGCATCCGCCGCCAGGATCTCGCCGGTGTCGGTCCGGCGACCGTGGTATCCGCCGAGCAGATCGAAAATACCGGTGTCGTCAATATCGAGACGGTGCTGCAGCGCTTGCCCGCCAACGCTGGCTTCGCGGGCAACCAGACCTCGGCTTATTGGGCGAACAACGGCTATGGCACGGCGCAGGTGAACCTCCGCGGCCTCGGCATCAAGCGCACGCTCGTGCTGCTCAACGGTCGCCGTCTCGTCGCGGGCGGCACCGGGGCGAACTCGTCGCCCGACCTCAACATGATTCCCGTCGCGGCACTCGCACGCACTGATGTGCTCAAGGACGGCGCATCGGCGATCTATGGCGCCGACGCAATGGCGGGCGTCGTCAACCTTGTGACCCGCACCGATTATGAAGGTCTTGGCCTCAGCGTGCGTCAGGGGCTTACCGAAAAGGGCGACGGTTCGGACTTCACCGCCGACCTCCTCTGGGGCGTCCGCAATGATCGCGGCGGCTTCATGGCGGCCGTCACCTATCAGAAGACGAGTGCGGTCAACATGGCGTCGCGCGCGCCTTGCTCGCTGGCCGAAACCACGCCGGGAACGCTCGGATGCGTCAACAGCGCCTCGACGATCGGCGGGCGGGCGGTGCTGCCGAACGGGCAGCAGATCAACTTCAATCAGGTGCTGGGCGGTAACGGCAATTTCTTCGAGCCGTACAGTGCGGCCAAGCATAATTTCAACTCGAACCCGTTCCTGAACGCGGTGAGCCCGGTCGAGCGCGTCAGCACGGCGTTTTTCGCCGACTATGATCTGACCGACAATATCGAGGCGTTCGGCGAATTCCTTTATACCTTCCGCAAATCGAACCAGATCGCGACGCCCGGTACGCTGCGAAATCTTTCGATCGCGGCGAGCAATCCAACCAACCCGACGGGGCAGAATATCGTCCTCATTCAACGCCGCCTCGCCGAGCCCGGCCCGCGCGAATTCTTCCAGGAAACCGACACCTGGCAGGGCACCTTCGGCCTTCGCGGCAAGCTCTCGAACAATTGGGGATGGGAAATCGCGGGCGCGTTCGGCCGCAACACCGCAGTCGATGGTTCGACCAACATCGCCAACCTCGAGCGAGTGGCCAATACGCTCGACACGACCAAGTGCAGCCTTGCCGCCGGTGCGACGATCCCGTGCGCCGACTATCTCGGCTTTGGCGACCTGACGCCGGAGGTCCTCGATTATATTCTCTTCACGTCGCGCGATCGCGGCGGCAATGAGCTCGCGACGGTCACCGCCGATATCAACGGCGACCTGTTCAAGCTCCCCGCGGGGCCCGTCTCCTTTGCGGCAGGCGTCGTCTATCGCAAGGAAAAGGGCTGGCGCGATCCTGATCCGCTGACGGTGTTGGGTATCGCCAACACCAACCAGCAAAGCCCGATTTCGGGGACGAGCGTCGCCAAGGAAGCTTATCTCGAACTCTCGGTGCCGATCCTTGCCGATAAGCCCTTCTTCGAAGCGCTGACGCTCGATGGCGCGGTGCGCTACTCCGACTATGACCTGTTCGGCAGCGACTGGAACTATAAGGCGAGCCTCGACTGGATGATCAGCGACAGCTTCCGGCTGCGCGGCACCTACGGCACCGGCTTTCGCATCCCGAACGTTCCCGAGCTGTTCGGCGGCGTGTCCGAAGGCAATCTGACGACCACCGACCCCTGCTCGCGCTATTCGACGAGCGGCAATGCCGGGCTGATCGCCAATTGTCAGGCGTCGGGCGTGCCGGCAAATTATGTCCAGCTCGGTACGACGATCCTGACCACGGTCGGCGGCAACGAGGATCTGAAACCCGAGAGTTCGACGACCTGGACGGTCGGCACGGTCATCACGCCCAAGGGGTTGATTGCCGGCCTGTCGCTCACCGCCGACTGGTTCGACATCAAGATCAAGGACGCGATCCGCGCGATTCCGGGCTCGACCAAGCTCGCAATCTGCTATGCGAGCACGAACCTGTCGCATCCCTTCTGCGACGATTTCACGCGAAGCCCGCTCACCGGCGAGGTCACCTTCCTCTCCGCCCAGCCGATCAATACCGGCCGCGAGGAGATGAACGGGCTCGACCTCGGTCTCGTCTACGCGGGCGGCATCGGCAGCGTGAATGTCTCGCTGGACGTCAACCTGACCTACCTCAACAAATATGTCGTCCTGCCCTTCCCGGGCGGCGCCCCGATCGATTTCGACGGCTTCATTGGTGGCGGCAACGGCGGTTATCCGAAGTGGCGCGGCTATGGCGTGCTGACCGCTGAAAAGGACGGTGTCAGCGCGACCTGGTCGACCCAGTGGGTCGGCAAGGCGACCGACTTCAATGCGGCCCCCGGCGAGATCGGCTACAGCACGCCCAATGTCTTCTACCACAATCTCCAGGTCGCGTTCGAAATCGACGAGAAGACCCGCTTCCAGCTCGGCGTCGACAATCTGTTCGATCGCAAGGCGCCCTATATCCAGAGCTTCACCGATGCGAACACCGACACGATGACCTATGACCTGCTCGGACGGCGTTTCTACGTCGGCTTCCGGACGGCTTTCTGAGGGTAATCGATATGGCGATCCGTTGGCCGCTGCTCGTCCGGCGAACGCATAAATGGCTGGCCCTGGTGGTCGGCATCCAGGCTCTGCTCTGGACGCTGACCGGCTTCTACATGGTGGTTGTGCACATCGACACCATTCATGGCGACCATCTCGTGCGCGCGCCGGCGATTCGATCATACGACCTGGCGGATATGGCGCCGCCGTCGCGGATCGTTGCGGCCGCGCCCGGTGCATCCGAGCTTCGCTTGCAGCGGTTCTTCGATCGCCCCGTCTGGCGAGCAGAAACGCCCGAGGGGGCGCGGCTGTTCGATGCCCGCTCGGGTGCGCCGCTGCCTGCGTTGACCGAGTCCCAGGTTCGCGAACAGGCGCGGCGCATCTACACCAGTGACGGCAAGATCGTGTCGGTACGCCTGCTGACCAAGGCGCCGCAAGAAATGCAGTCACGGGCGCCGCCCTATTGGCAGGTCGAGTTCGAGGGCTGGAACCGCCCGACGCTCTATCTCTCGCCGCAGACGGGCGAGCTGATTTCGCGGCGCCACGCACTCTGGCGCGTCTTCGACTTCGCCTGGATGCTTCACATCATGGATTATGACGAGCGGACCGACGTCAACAATCCGCTGCTTCGCGTCGCAACCTGGAGTGCCTTCGCGATGGCGCTTTCCGGGGCCTGGCTGCTGATCTGGTCTTTCAAGCGCCGCAAAGGGAAGAAGGCATGAGGAAGATTCGCCTGACGCCGCTATTTTTCCGGCGCATCCACAAATGGGTCGGCCTGATCCTCGGGCTGCAATTCCTGCTCTGGGCCCTGAGCGGCTCGGTGATGGCGCTGCTCGACACGGACAAGGTCGGCGGGCACGGCGGCGGCATGTCGCACGCTCACCCGCTGCCGGCCGGCGATTATTTCGACGTTGCGGCGCTGCCGCGCCACGAACCCGTCACCGGCATCGTCCTGCGCGACCTTGGTGCGCGCCCGATCTATGAACTTCGCACGACCAAGGGCACGCGCCTCGTCGATGCGACGAGCGGCGAGACGGTCCATGTCGACGAGCAGATGGCGCGCGACATCGCATCGATGATGAACGAGGCGCCGATCCGCAAGGTGAGCGTGCTCGCGAAGCCCAATCTGGAATCGCGCGATCATGAAGGCGCGATGTGGCGGGTCGACTTTGCCGATGCCGAGAATAGCAGCGCTTATGTCTCGCTCGACACCGCGCGCTTTCTTGTCATGCGCGGCGATAGCTGGCGGACGTGGGACTTCTTCTGGATGCTCCACAATATGGACTATGTGAACCGGAAGAGCTTCAACCACCCGCTCATTATCTTCGTCGCCTTCGGCGCGTTATGGCTCTCGGGCACCGGCTTCTACCTGCTGTTCAAGAGTTTCAGCCGCGCCGACTTCCGCTGGCTGCGCCGACGCCGCAAACCCGTCGTCACCCGCAGCGCGGCCTGACCTGCCGGCGGTCAGTCGTCGATCGAGAAGGCGGCCGACAGCTCGAAGCGCGATCCGGGATGCGTCAGCCAGGCGTGGCTGACGAGGCGCGAATGACTCCATGTCCGGCGCGTCATCCGCAGCACGGGTTCGCCATCCGACAGCCCCAGCATGCTGTGGGTGTGCGCGTCGGGCATCTCGGCGCGAACCCGATGTTCGACCCGTTCGAGCGGCGCCGTCCTTGTCAGATACTCGTTGGGCGTCATCTGCGTGAAGTCGATCTTGCCATAGTCGGGGGCGGCTGACGCGAGCACGAAACGCTCTTCGAGCTGGATCGGGAATTCGGCTTCATGGTGCACGATGATCGAGTGGAACAGCCTGGTCCCGATCGGAACCTCGAGCAGCGCCGCCATGTCGGCATTGGCGCGTATCTCATCATTCTGCACGACGCGCGCCCGGTAGACATGCCCGCGCTCCCGGATTTCTTCGGCGATATTGCGGATTTCGATCATCTGGCCGATCGGCTTGGGCTCGGCGATGAACGATCCGCTGCCCGCGCGGCGTACGAGAACGCCCGCGGCTTGTAGCTCGCGTAGTGCCCGATTGGCGGTCATGCGCGACACGTCGAACTGTTGGACCAGCTCGGCTTCCGACGGCACCCGGTCGCCCGGCTTCAGATGCCCGTCGCGAACGGCATCGCAAATGCTCTGCTTGATGGCGGCGTAACGAGGCGGAGACCGGTCATTTTCGTTGTCAGGGCCGCTGGGCCGGGCGGCCGCGGATCCATTCGAAAGCTTTGATCCGCGTCCGGGCGTGCGAGTGATAAAATCCATAACCCGTCTATACAGGTTGCGGTCGACAGAAGCCAAGCACGCTGTTTGCAGGGCGCTCAGACGCCCGGCAGGCCGGCTAACCGGGCCGGCGTAACGACGGGTTCGTTCCGATCCTTGCGTTCCGAATAGCGGTCGACGAGCTGGGCGGCGTGGCCGCGCGTCAGCACGGTGAAGCGCACCAGTTCTTCGGCGACATCGACAATCCGGTCATAATAGCTCGAGGGCAGCATACGACCCGCCTCGTCGAACTCCTGATAGGCCTTGGCGACGCTCGACTGGTTGGGGATGGTGATCATCCGCATCCAGCGGCCGAGAATGCGGAGCGTGTTCACACTGTTGAACGATTGTGATCCCGCCGAGACCTGCATGACCGCGAGGGCACGGCCCTGCGTCGGGCGGAGGCCCTTAAAGGCGAGCGGGAGATGATCGACCTGCGCCTTCATGATCCCGGTGATCTGGCCGTGACGTTCGGGGCTGCACCAGACCTGGCCTTCGGACCAGAGCGAATGCTGCCGGAGGTCCTCGACCGCCGGATGATCGTCGTCGGCGATCAGGTCGGGAAGCGGCAGGTCCGTGGGATCGAAGATGCGCGTTTCGCAGCCGAAAAGCTGGAGAAGGCGCGCAGTCTCTTCGATGACGAGCCGCGAATAGGAGCGTTCGCGCAAGCTCCCGTAGAGCAGCAGGATGCGCGGCGCGGGATCGAGCGGGCCGAGGCCCAGCGCCGGTTGCGACCGTATATATTCTGCGCTCAGCGCCGGAAGATGGGTGGGGTGGGTGAGTGTGCGCAGGCGCGAGAAGGTCGGGGCAGTCATGGAGTTCAGTCTTTCGCGGGGGTGGACGCCGGAAACCAGCGGCGTCCGAACCAGAAGGCGACGCTCACCAGCAGGATGAGCACGGGAACCTCGACGAGCGGGCCGATGACGGCGGCGAAGGCGACCGGCGACGCAAGGCCGAAGGCGGCGATGGCGACCGCGATCGCGAGCTCGAAATTATTACCCGCCGCTGTGAAGGCGACCGCGGTCGTGCGCGGATAATCGGCCTCGATAAGATTGCCCATCCAGAAGCTGATGACGAACTGGACGACGAAATAGATGGCGAGCGGAATGGCGATGCGCACAACGTCGCCGGGAATGGCGACGATCTCGCCGCCCTTGAGGCTGAACATCGCGACGATCGTGAAGAGCAGCGCGACAAGCGTGATCGGCGCGATGCGGGGCAGGAAGCGCGTCTCGTACCAGTCATTGCCTTTGGCGCCGGCCAGCCATTTGCGGGTGAGATATCCCGCCGCAAATGGAATGCCGAGGTAGATGAGGACCGCTTCGGCGACGGTCCGGAAGCTGACGTCGATCACGCTCCCTTCGAGCCCGAAAAGCGGCGGCAAGATGGTCAGGAAGAACCAGGCATAGACGCTGAAAAACAGAATCTGGAAGATCGAGTTGAAGGCGACGAGCGCGGCGACATATTGATTGTCGCCTTTCGCGAGCTGGTTCCAGACGATGACCATCGCGATGCAGCGCGCGAGGCCGATCAGGATCAGTCCGGTCATATATTCGGGCTTGTCCGACAGGAAGATCACCGCGAGCGCGAACATCAGGACGGGACCGATGATCCAGTTCTGGATGAGCGAGATGGCGAGAACCCTCTTGTCCTCGAAAACGCGCGGAAGCTCTTCATAGCGGACGCGCGCCAGCGGCGGATACATCATCAGGATGAGGCCGATTGCAATCGGGATATTGGTCGACCCGACCGACAGCGCGTCGATCGCTGCAGGCAGGCCGTCGAAGGTCGACCCGAGCCAGACGCCGAGCGCCATCGCAAGGCAGATCCAGAGCGTCAGGTAGCGATCGAGGAACGACAGCCGTTCCCGCTTGATAGCGTTGGACATGGATGTTCTTCCTCAGGGCTGGATGCGATTTCCGTCTGCGTCGACGACGCGCTCGCCATCCTCCTTTGCAAAGGCGCCGACCTGACGGGCCGGAAGGATATCGAGCACCGCTTCGGATGGCCGACAGAGCCTTACCCCGAGCGACGACACGACAAGCGGCCGGTTAATCAGGATCGGGTGCGCCATCATCGCCTCGACCAGCGCCGCATCGTCGAGGGACGGATCGGCAAGACCCAGCTCGGCATAAGGCGTTCCCTTTTCGCGGAGGAGCTCGCGCGGCGCGATACCCGCCCGCTCGATCAGTTGTTCCAGCAGAGCGCGCGATGGGGGCGTTTTCAGATATTCCACGACATGCGGCTCGATCCCGGCGTTGCGGATCAGCGCGAGCGTGTTGCGCGACGTCCCGCATTTCGGGTTATGGTAGATGATGATATCGGTCATGACGCCGGTTCCTTCAGCAGCACGCCAGTTCGGCAAGCAGAGGCTCGCAAAGCTCGGCGCGTCCCTGGCAGCAATCCTTGGCGAGGAAGAGCATCAGGCCGCGAAGGGCGTCGATATCCGCGCGCTGGATAATCTGGCGCCCGCGCTTCTCGGATGTCACGAGGCCGGCCCTGGCGAGTACCGCGAGATGAGTCGAGAAGGTGCTTTGGGTGAGTTCCGATGCCTCGACGAGCTGACCCGTCGACAGGCCTTCCGGTTCATGTTTGACGAGCAGGCGGAACGCATCGAGGCGGGTTGGATGCGCCAGCGCGGCGAGAATGGCCAAAGCGGAATCAGTTTGCATGCATCGGGATTATCCGATGGAAGCGCGTCGGTCAATTCTTATCGGGAATATCCGATAAGTTGGCACGGTTGCAACGCCCTTCTCAGCGGACGAGGCATCGCTTAGCGCACGTTGGCATGACCGCTTCGAGCTCGGGGTTGGACATTTGGCCTAAATCGCTGACGATCCAACCCGTGCCGTTCAAATAGCGGACGGCCATGGAACGACATTCAATTCGAGTCTTGGCGGCGGGATGCGGGCGGCTCCCATTTTTGCTGATGTCCCCATACGGACTAGCCCGATACTCTCCTCACCAAAATGACATGAGGAGGATGCGATGGATCTGGGTCTCAAGGGCAAGAAAGTCATCATGAACGGCGGTGCGCACGGGCTGGGGCTCGCGTCGCTCAAGATTTTCGCTGCCGAAGGAGCCGATGTCGCCTTCCTTTCGCGCGACGCCGACAAGGTGAAGGCAGCAGTCGCGGCGATCGACGCCGAGGGGCCGGGCAAGGTGTTTGGCGAGCAGTTCGACATGACCGGCAATCCCGACGGTTATCGTGAGTGGCTGGCGAAGGCGCGCGATGCGCTCGGCGGCTGCGACATCTTCATACACACCGCGAGTTCTTCGGGGCAGGGCGCGACCGGCGACTGGCAGCGCGGGCTCGACATGGATGTCATGGGTGCGGTGCACGGGGTTGAGGTGCTGACCGAGGCGCTCGCCGCGTCGGGGTCGGGATCGATCATCTTCATGTCATCGACCGCCGCGGTCGAGACCTTCATCGTGCCGCAAGCGTTCAATGCGCTGAAGGCGGCGCTTATCACCTATGGCTCGCAATTGAGCCAGGCGCTCGCGGCGCAGAATATCCGCGTCAACATCGTGTCGCCCGGCGCAATCTATTATCCAGGCGGCAATTGGGAGGTGATCAAGTCGGCGGTGCCGGCGCTTTACGAAGGCACGCTCGCTCAGATGCCGATGGGGCGTTTCGGCGAGCCCGAGGAGGTTGCGAAGGGCATCGTCTTCATGGCGTCGCCCGCCTGTCCCTATATGACCGGCGCGCATCTCGTCATCGACGGCGGTTTCACCAAGCGCGTCCAGTTCTAGGCGCCGCGCGATGAAGCTTTATCAATCGCTTGGCCCCAATCCGCGCGTGGTGTTGATGTACCTCGCCGAAACGGGGCTGACGCTCGACCGGCAGTTCGTCGACATCATGGCGGCCGAGAACCGCCGACCCGATTTCTACGCGAAAAGCCCGCTCGGCCATACGCCTTTGCTCGAATTCGACGATGGCAGCCATATCGTCGAAAGCATCGCGATCTGCGAATATCTGGCCGAAACGCATGCCGCGAACGAGCTTCTCGGCGCGACGCCGGAACAGCGGGCGCGGACCCGGATGTTCGTGCGCATCGTCGACCAGCTTGTCGTCGTGCCGATGACCGCGGGCTTTCGCGGCGCCGAAGGCTTGCCGATGTTCAGGGACCGGGTGCTGTGCCTGCCTGATGCCGCCGCCGACCTGAAGCGGCTTGCGGCGAGCGGGCTCGAAGCGGTGAACGACATCGTCGGCGCCGGACCATGGATCGCGGGCGAGCGCTTCAGCCTCGCCGACATCCTGCTCTATAGCTTCGTCGAGTTCGGCGCGATGGTCGGCCAGGCGCCCGATCCCGCGCTGACCCATCTCGCCGCCTGGCGCGACCGCGTTGCCGCCCGTCCCAGCGCCGTCGCCAGCGCCAACCCCCAATACGGCATCGGAGAGCCTGCATGACCGACATGACGATCGATCGCGACAAGTTGCGCGACATCTACACCCGCACGATGCGCGTCGCGCGTGCCGACGAAAAATTCCGCTCGCTGCTGATGACCGGCAAGCTCGCGGTGATTTATTACACGGTGCGCGGACAGGAGTTGGTGTCCGCGGCGGCGATGGCGGCGCTCAATCAGGACGATTATCTCGTCACCACCTATCGCGGCCAGCACGATCAGATCGCCAAGGGTGTGCCGCTGAACCCGCTGTTCGCCGAAATTGCGGGCAAGGTCGGCGGCACCTGCCGCGGCAAGGGCGGGTCGATGCATATCACCCATCCCGAAACCGGCGTGATGGTGACGACGGGCGTCGTCGGGTCGGGGCTGCCCATCGCCAACGGCCTCGCGCTGGCGTCGCAGAACCGCGGCGACGGCAAGGTAACGATGGTTTGCTTTGGTGATGGCGCGACCAATATCGGCGCGTTTCACGAGGCGATGAACATGGCGCAGTTGTGGAAGCTGCCCGTGATCTTCCTCTGCCAGAACAACCGCTACGGCGAACACACCGCCTTTGCCGACCATACTAAGGTCGATTCGATCGTCACCCGCGCCCGGGCTTACGGAATGGACGGCGTAAAGGTCGACGGCAACGACGCGATCGCGATGTACAATACGACGAGGGCCGCGGTCGACCGCGCCCGCGCAGGCGAGGGGCCGACGCTGATCGAGGCGATGTGCTACCGGATGATGGGCCATTTCTTCGGCGCCGACTTCTCTTACATGCCGCCCGAGCATCTTGCCGAGATGGCGGCGGAGGATCCCCTGCCCCGGCTGCGCCAGCTGATGCTCGATCATCAGTTCACCGAGGCCGACCTCGACGCGATCGTTGCCGACCTCGACGCCCAGATGGACGCGGCGGCTGAGTTCGCGGCGAACAGCCCGCTGCCGGGACCCGAGGAAATCCGCAAGGATGTCTTCGAAGAGGAGATTGCGGCATGAGCATGCAGATCACGATGACGCAGGCGATCAACCGCGCGATCGACGAAGCGATGGCCGAGGATGAAGGCGTGATCCTGCTCGGCGAGGATGTCGCCGCGAAGCAGGGCGGCGGAGTGTTCAAAATCTCGTCGGGTCTGACCGAAAAATATGGCGAGAACCGCATCCGCGCCACGCCGATTTCGGAGCAGGCGATCGTCGGCGCGTGCGTAGGCGCCGCGCTCGCGGGCTTCCGCCCGATCGCCGAGATCATGCTGATGAACTTCGTGACGGTCGCGATGGACCAGATCGTCAATCATGCCGCGAAGCTGCGCTTCATGTCGGGGGGACAGACCAATGTCCCGCTGGTGATCCGCACCACGACCGGCGTCGGGGTCGGCTTTGGCGGGCAGCATTCGGACATGCTCGAAGCCTGGTTCGCGCATGTCGCGGGGCTTAAGGTCGTCACGCCGTCGAATGCCGCCGATGCGCAGGGGCTGATGCGCGCGGCGATCGCGTGCAACGACCCGGTGATCTTCATCGAGAATATCCTCTGCTACGGCCTGAAATCCGACGATCCGGGTCCGGGGCATATCGTCCCGCTCGGAAAGGCGGCGATTGCGCGCGAGGGCAGCGACTGTACGATCGTCACCTATGGCCGCACTGTGCTCGACGCGCTCGAAATTGCGGGCAAGCTCGCCGAGGAGGGCATTTCGGTCGAGGTCATCGATCTCAGGACCATCGCCCCTTATGACGAGGCAACGGTCACGGCGTCGGTCGAAAAAACCGGCCGCGCGATCGTGCTGCACGAGGCGGTGAAGCAATATGGCACAGGCGCGGAGATCGCGTCGCGGCTTAATGAAATGCTGTTTGGCAAACTGAAGGCGCCGGTGACGCGCATCGGCGGTGCCTTCTCTGCGGTCCCGATGGCGAACGCGCTCGAACAGGCGTGGATACCGAACAAGGATGCGATCGCCGATGCGGTGCGGACCGCCGTAAACTGGAAGGGCTGAGGCGATGGCTGAGGAACTGCGCATCCCGAAAATCGGCATGTCGGCGACCGAAATGACGCTCAACGAATGGATGTTCGGCGACGGCGAGCGCGTCGAGGTCGGCGACATCATCTACACGGTCGAGACCGACAAGACGACGGTCGAGATCGAGGCGCAGGTCGCGGGTACGATCCGCCCGACGGGCGTCGAGGGCGAGGTCTATCCGGTCGGCGCGCTCGTCGGCACGATCGAATGACGCCGCTCGAAGCCAGCAAGGCGATGTATGCCGCGGTCGCGCGCGGGGAGTGGGATGCGGTCGCCGACTTCATGGCCGACGATCTCGTTATCCATGAGCCGACTTCGCTTCCTTACGGGGGCGAGTGGCGCGGGCGCGATGCGCTGCAGAAACTCTACGCGCACGTCATGGGCTATTGGGAAGAGCCGGTGGTCCGATGGATGGAGCTGGTCGGCGGCGAGACATATGCCGTCGCTTTGCTCCACTTCACCGTCACCGCGAAGTCGAGCGGCAAAAGGTTCGAGACCCACATCGCCGAGGTCACCGAGTTCGACGACGCCGGAAAAATGGCGTCAATGCGCATCCATTATTTCGACACCGCGCACATGGTCGAGCAATTGAAGGCATAAGAGATGAACGAAGCGCCGCACGTCATCGTCCTCGGCACCGGCGGCGCGGGGCTGACCGCCGCGATTTCGGCGCATGAAGCCGGCGCGTGCGTCTCGCTGTTCGAAAAGGGCAATCAGGTCGGCGGCACCACGGCCTGGTCGGGCGGGATGATCTGGATCCCGAACAATCATCATGAGGCCGGGCTCGGCGTCGAGGACAGCCGCGACAAGGCGCTGACTTACCTTATGTCGATGTCGCATGGGCTGATGCAGAGGCATATGGTCGAGGCGTTCCTCGATCATGGGCCCGAGATGGTCGCGTTCCTTGAGGCGAACACGCCGGTGCAGTTCCGGCCGATCCCCGAATTTCCCGATTATCACGCCGAATTTCCGGGCGGGATGCCGAACGGCGGGCGCTCGCTCGACTGCCCGCTGTATTCCTTCCACGAGCTCGGCGACTGGGCCGGCAAGGTGATCAGATCGCCCTACTATCCCTCGCCGCATTTCTCGATCTACGACACGCCGCTCGGACAGGCGAAGCCGCGGCCACTCGCGCCAGAGGAATTGCAGCGGCGGATCGACTGCGATTTGCGAGGCAGCGGACAGGCGCTGGTCGGGCGCTTGCTGCGCGCATGCCTCGATCGCGGGATCGAACCGCAGACGGGGCATCGTGCGGTGCGGTTGATGATGGAGAACGACCGCGTGGCAGGCGTGGTGTTCGAGACCGCCGGAGGCGAAGTCGGGGTCGCCGCCGATGCGGTGGTCCTCGCGACGGGCGGTTTCGAATGGGATGCCGACCTGCTCCGCGCCTTCATTCGCGGGCCGCTAACGCATCCACTGAGTCCTAAGACCAATACTGGCGACGGGCTCAAGATGGCGATGCGCGTCGGCGCGATGCTCGGCAATATGCGCGAGGCGTGGTGGATGCCGGTCGCCGAAGTGCCGGAGAGCGACTGCTCGACCGGCAAGACGCTCGTTGCGGGACAGCGCAGCCTGCCGCATTCAATCATGGTCAACCGCGCGGGTCAGCGCTTCACCAACGAGGCGGCCAACTACAATGCGATCGGCGCGGCGTTTCACGATCAGGATGTCAGCGCGTTCGACTATAAGAACCTGCCGTGCTGGCTGATCTTCGACCAGCAATATATCGACCGCTTCGGTTTCGGGATGATCAGCGGCGAGCGCGGCGTCGCGCCGCCGCAATGGGCGATGCGCGCCGAAAGCCTGCCCGAACTGGCCGCGCGACTCGGGATTGATGCCGAGGCATTGGAGGCGACGGTGGAGCGCTTCAACGCGCATTGTGCCACCGGCCGCGATCCAGATTTCGGTCGCGGCGATGCGGCGCACGACCAATGGTGGGGCGATCCCGACGGGCGCGGCTCGACCGCCGCGACACTGGGGCCGATCGGCAAGGCGCCCTTCTTCGCGATCGAGCTCAAAAGCGGTGCGCTCGGCACCAAGGGCGGGCCGCAGACCGACGTCCGCGCGCAGGTGCTGAGCGTTGATGGCGGACCGATCGCGGGGCTGTATGCCGCAGGCAATGTCATGGCCTCGGCGATGGGCATGACCTACGGCGGCCCGGGCGGGACAATTGCGCCCGGCATGGTGTTCGGTTTTCTTGCGGGGCGCCACGCGGCGACGATGTCCAACAAGCAGCTGGAGGGTGCGGCATGAAAAAGGTCATCGTCCTCGGCGCGCCCGCCGATCAGGGGATTCCGCTGCTCACCGCGCTGAAGGCACGAGGCATCGAACCGACCGCCGGCGTGCGGCGGCCGGGCGCGATGGCGGAGACTGTGCATCCCGACGTGCCCGAGGTGGCAGCAGATCTCTACGACGTTGCGAGCCTGACCGCCGCCTTTCGCGGGCAGGACGCACTGGCGATGCATCTGCCGTTTGAGTTCGACCGTGAGCGCGCCGCAACGATGGGCCGCAATATCGCTGCGGCGGCGAGCGCGGCGGACCTCCAGAAGATCGTCTTTAACACCAGCTGCTTCGTCGCCGACCACGACCTTGGCCTGTCGGCGCACGACGGGCGGCGCGATATCGAACGCGCGGTTCATGAAAGTGGTGTGCCCTATGCCATCATCGAACCGATGGTGTTCATGGACAATATCACCCGCATCTGGTCGCGCCCGGCGATCGTGAACAGCGGGGTGTTCGCCTATCCAGCGGCCGATACGCTGAAGATCAGCTGGGTCTGCCTCGATGATGTAGCGGCCTATATGGTCTCGGCCTTGCTGCACGAGGATCTGATTGCCGACCGGATCGCGGTGGGCGGGCCGGAGGCCCTGGTCGGCGCCGAAATCGCCGAGCGACTGAGTGTCGCGGCGGAACGTCCGGTGCGCTTCCAAAGCCTGTCGCCCGACGAATTCGCGGCGCGGATGAGCGAACTCGTCACCGGCTCGCGCGATGTCCAGCCGTTCAGCATCTATGACGGAATGGCGAAATTCTATCGCTGGTATAACGATCAGCCGGTCTCGCCCGTCGCGCTTGACACGATCCCTGCGGCGCGGCTCCTCGGCGTGACGCCGACGCCGTTCGCCGACTGGGCGGCGCGACAGGACTGGTCACCAGTGACGGTGCCCGCTTAGAGCGCGATCAACTTGTAAATTCTTTCCTGTGCCCCCGCGAGGAGGGGGCCTATCTCCTGCCGGTTTCATCCGGCGCGGACCGGAGATAGGCTTCCGCCTTTGCGGGAGCACATGGCTATTTTTCGGCGATGATCTGCCCCTCAATATCGGATAATCAGGGCAACTGCTCGTCGATATATTTGCCAAGCGTGCGGTGGAAATGCCGGATGCGGCTCTCCTGATAATGGCCGAGCTCGATCACGCCATTCGGCGAGGATTTCATTCCCTCCTGCACATAGGGGAGATTCTCCATATCTTGGTCGAACACCCCGGCAAGCGCGGCGCCGATCAAATGGCTCGCGCTGGCGAAGGGCTGGTCGTCGGGGATCAGGTGCATCGGCGCCGACTTGGGCGCCTTTTCGCCCTTCGGCGTGCGCGTCAGGATGCGGACCTCCATCAGGCTGTGCCCGGCGTCGCCCCACGGCCGCCAGCGATAGACGATGTTCGGCACCAGCCCGCCCCATGGCGCCCAGTTGGGAAAGACATTATAAGTGAAATTGTCGAGCATCTCGCTGTCGGTCGCGTTCGAATAATCATACCCGTTCATCGCCGAAAAGGCATCGCGATTCGCCTGCGCCAGCACCTTCCGCGCGAGCATCGGATCGTCGGCGTCGAAACCTTTCAGGTCGGCTGGATCGCCGGTCGCGCGCCGCGCGCGGCTGTCGCCGCCGCCGATGAATTCTTCGAGCGATTTCAGGACATAGAATTGATCCTTGCCCTTGATGTGCGGCGACATCGCGCCTGCGGGCGTGATCGCGCGGTTGAGGAAGTCGCCATAGAGGTCGTAGCGTGTGTTCGCGTCGGCGGTGAAGCCGAGGATTTGCGGGTGGGTGACGATGCTGTGCCACGCCTCCATGAAGGCTTCGGCGACCGCCTTCCAGTTCGCGGGGATGACGCGGCCGACCCATGCGGCGGTATGGCATTCATCGAGCCGCCAATTGTCATAATGCTCGACACCGGGGCCGACCCAGCCGCGAAATGGCGGCAGGTCGGGGTTCTCGGTGACGAGGATGAATCCCTGCCAGCGGTCGACCTTCAGCTCGGGCAGGCTCATGTCCTTGTCGTCGAGATGTTTGAAGTCCCACGCGCACGGCGCTTCCTTGAAGCGGCCGTCGTGATGCCAGGAAAAGCCGTGGAAAGGGCAGCGCAAGTTCACCGCGGGTCCGCTCTCGGTGCGCAGCTTGCGCCCGCGGTGGAGGCAGACGTTGTAGAAGGCTTTGACCGAGCTGTCCTTCTGGCGGACGAGGAGGATGCTCTTTTCGTTGATGTCGTAGACGACGGTATCGCCCGGGTTTGGCATATCCTCTTCGCGCGCGGCGAACTGCCAGATGTTCGGCCACATCTTCTCGCGTTCGAGCTTCGCCCAATCCTCGCTGACATAGCGCTCGATCGCGATCGGCTCGTCGCCGAGCTCCTGATTCGATTCGGCGAAAAGATAGTCGGGAACGCGCCGCGTATCGGCCTTCAGCATGTCGGTGTAGCTGGTCCCGGGGCAACGATCGTCGCGATTGTCGGCCTGGGGAGGACTGAGGTCGTTCATCACTAGCTCCGGAAAGGTCGGGCGATCTGGTCGAGCGGCATCTTGCACGCCGCGGCGATCGAGCGGTGGACGCCGTGCAGCGCGGGTTCATTCGCGCCGAGCACGACGCGGAAGTCGTCGGGAGCGGTCAGCAGGTTGGAATAACCGCTGCTCGCGACACGATAATCTTCGGTCTGCACGACGGTGGCGGTCGCGTCATAGGCGATCTCGCACATCGCGCGATGCTCTTCGCTCTCGACGCCGAAGGGGGCGTAGACCGCGAACTGGCAGAACATCTTGCCCGCGCCGTCGGGGAAGAGTCGGAAAACCTGCGTGAAATAGACGCCGGGGGTCACCGCGCCGAAGAAGATCACGGTGTTCGGGAAGAGGAAATGCACCCCGCCATAATCGGTTTCGGGCCATTCGCGTTCGTCCTTGCCGACGAGATTGCCGATCGACAGGTCGGGGAAGCTGACGCGGTGGTGGCGGCCGATCGGCTCGTAGACATTGCGGTCGCTATAGTGCGTCCCGCCGATCGTCGAGGCGTGGAGCATCTTGAAATGATAGCCCTCGCCATAGGTGTCGAGCGCGAATTTCCAGTTCGAATCCGCCGTCAGGATGCCCTTCTTCACCGGCTCGGCGCGGTGGAGCTCGAGTTGCGCGAGCACCGGCCCGAAATCGCCGAGATGCGCCGCGGCATCGATCGGTTCACCGTCGGGATTGGCGCGCACGAAGATCAGACCGAGATGTTCTGCGCACGGAAGCTCGATCAGGTTGCGTGCTCCGATCTCGCAGTTGGCGAAGCCTTCCTTGCCGGGCTGGCCGATAAGGGTGCCCGCCGGGTCGAAGGTCCAGGCGTGAAACGGGCAGACGAGCCGCGGTCGCGGGCCCTGCCAGGGCTCCTTTTCCTCGACCAGCCTGGCGCCGCGATGCGTGCACATGTTGAGGAACGCGCGCGCGGTGCCGTCCTTGCCGCGCATGACGAGGATCGACGGACCGACCGAGTCGAAGACCAGTGTATCGCCCGTCTCGGGAATATCGCCCGACAGGCCGACGACAATCGGCTCGTTCCGGAAGATATGCTCCATCTCGGCGGCATGGCGCGCCTCGCCGGTGTATATGGACTTGTGCAGCGGCAGCGGTGCTTCTGCGCGGTCGGTGCGGTTCTCGGCGACGATTGCAACCAGCTTGCGCAGGCCCGCGCGCGCATTGCGCTTGCGGACGGCAAACCAGTCCTGCGGTGCGATCTTCGGATCGGACTCGGCCATGGCACTCCCTCACATTTTGCCCAGTATGACTCCGGGTCTCGAAAAGCTTATCGCACAAAGCCCGGCGCTTGTGCGCTATCGCTTTTGAGGGGGAGACAGATGCCCGGACCCAAATCGTTCGCGTCGCTTGGCGACATCATGCAGCTCGCTTTTGTGCCGTCGGATTTCGACGCAGCGATCCGGCACTGGACCGAGGTGATGGGCGCCGGGCCGTTCTTCCTGTTGCCGAACGTGTCGCTTCCCGGCGGGCGCTATCGCGGCGAGCCTAGCAATCCGGTCTTTACGATGGCGCTCGGCTATTGGGGCGATATGCAGATCGAGCTGATCCGGCCTGAGAATGATGCGAAGTCGCTCTATCGCGGCGAATATGGCGTCGCGGATGTACTGCACCATGTGTGCGTAATGGTGGACTCGATCGCCGAGGTGCGGACGCGATGCGGTGAGGTCGGAGCGGAGATTATTTTCGAGGCACCGGTCGGCGACACCGGCGGGGTGATTTATGCCGATCCGGGCACCGGCCCCGGCACGCTCGTCGAGTTGCTCGAGCCGCAGGCGGGCACGCGCGAACTGTTCGCGATGATGCGCGATGCGGCGAAGGGCTGGGACGGCAGCGAGCCGCTCCGTCGTCTGGGTTAGCTATTCGCGCCCAAATAACCCAGCTGTCCGGCCTTGAAGATCGTCTGCGCGCGGTTGACCGAGTTCAGTTTCTCGCCCGCGCGGTGGACGTGATAGCGCACGGTCGCGTGGCTCAACGAGATGATCATGCCGATCTCGCGGTCGGTCTTGCCGATTGCCGCCCAGCGCAGGCATTCGACCTCGCGCTTCGACAGCTCGCAGTCCGACGGGATGCGCCGCTTCGTCCGCATCGCCGAGGCATATCCGGCGATGAAACGCCGCGTCGCGAGCGCCAGCGTGTCGCCGATCGCGGCGAACATGTCCGACAGATCGGTGATGTCGGGGTCCGACGGTTGAAAGCTGTTCGCCGAAATCTGCCCGAACGGCAGATGGACGGGAACGACGATCGCTGCCTTGTACCGATCGTGCGCGGAAAAATAGCGCGAGAGGTCGATGTCGTCGAGATAGGGGTTGGGGTTCGCGGTGCGGAAGCCGTCGGCGTTGCACCAGAAAGGCTCGCTTTCGTAGCGGCACGAGCGCGGCAGCGGCGAGTGAAGCGCGAGCCTGTGATCCTCCCACCAGCGCTCGCCATCGCCGAGCCAGCCGAACAGGTCGGCCGCGAGGACCGTGCCATCGGCGTCGACCATCGTTTCCTTGGACGCAATATCGTCACAGAGCGCCGCGCGCAGGCCATAAGCGGCGGCATAATCGCGCAGCACCACCGCGGCGTCGTGGATATCCTCCGCGCTGCGAACCGTGACCGCATCGACGAGCGTCCTGGCATCCATTGGGCGCGCAAACCCGTCGATCGGCAGTTTTTCTGCCTGTTCTCCCATAAGCGGGACTATTTCACACTGGCCGGCAAGTCGCAATGCATGTGTCATAAGCGGAGCACCGTCTTTGCTATGATGTTTTTCTGAACTTCGCTCGAACCGCCGAATACGGTCCAGGCACGGCTGTTGAGATAGCGCGCGGCGGCGACCTGCGCGTCCTCGTCGCCGATCGCGGGCGGCGCTTCGTTGCCGTAAAGCGGGCGCACGGTCGGCAGTTGCAGGCCGTCATAGCCGTGCAGGTCCATCGCGAGCGCGTCGATCCGCTGATGCAGTTCCGACGAGATCAGTTTGACAAGCGAGGTTTGCGGACCGGCAGGGCGGCCCTTCGCGATATCTGCAAGGATGCGCAGTTCGGTCGTTTCGAGCGCCTCGGCCTCGAGCCGCAGCCGCGCGATCCGGATTGTGATCTGAATATCGCCGCCCAGCGATCCGTTATGCCCGCTCGGCGCGACGCCCGCGAGTTGCTCAAGGTGGTCGATCGCGCGGATCAGGCGCGGCGCGTGGAACGATCCGCCGCGCTCGTTCTCGAGCAGGAATTTGGCGATCGTCCAGCCCTGACCCTCTTCGCCGATCCGGTTGTCGACCGACGTGCGCGCGCCGTCGAGGAAGACCTGATTGACCTCATGGTCGCCCGCCATGGTGATGATCGGGGTCACGGTGACACCGGGCTGGTCCATGGGCACGAGCAGGAAGCTGATCCCCGCCTGCTTCTTCACCTCGCCGTCGGTGCGGACGAGGCAGAAGATCCAGTTCGCGTGATGCGCGTGGGTGGTCCAGATCTTCGACCCGTCGACGACATATTCGTCGCCGTTGCGCCGTGCGCGGGTACGGAGCGAGGCGAGGTCGGAGCCGCTTTGCGGCTCGGAATAGCCCTGGCACCAATAATCGGTGCCGGCGCGTATCGCGGGCAGGAAGCGGTCCTTTTGTTCCTGTGTCCCGAAGGCGCAGATCACCGGGCCGACGAGGCGGAGACCGAGCACCGACAGCGCCGGGGCGCCCGCGATCGCACATTCCTTTTCGAAGATATAGCGCTGCATCGGCGTCCAGCCGGTCCCGCCGCAATCCTCGGGCCAGTGATAGGCGACCCAGCCCTTGTCGTTGAGGATACGGTGCCAGACGAGGCCGATGTCGGGTTCGACGAAAACCCCGGGGGTGCGTTTCGCGCCATCGCGGACATAATCGGGAAGCGAGGTGCGGAGGAAATCGCGCACCTCCTCGCGAAATTCTAGTTCGTCTTGGGTGAGATCGAGATCCATAATCTGACTAACGTTCGAGGATCGCCACCGCCGACAGGCCGGGCGCTCCATAGACATGAGAATAGCCCACCTTGGGGCCGTTCGGGACTTGCCGCGCGCCGCCGCGGCCGCGCAGTTGCACTGTGTTCTCGTAAACCTGCCGCAGGCCCGAAGCGCCGATCGGCTCGCCGCAGGCGAGGCAGCCGCCGTCGGTGTTCACCGGCATCCTGCCGCCGAGCTCGCTCCATCCTTCGGCAAGCCATTGTTCCTGCTCGCCGTCGTCGCAGAAGCCATTTTCGGCCATATGCATGATCTCGGCGCCGCTCTCGGTGTCCTGCAATTGGGCGACCGAAATATCTTCGGGGCCGATGCCCGCCATTTCGAACGCTGCGCGGCTCGCGACTTCGGTCGGCTTGCCGCCGCCTGTGATGCTGATCGATGGCGCGAAGACCTCGAACGATCCTTCGGGTCGGGTGCGGAAGGCGACACTCGCGATGCGGATGGCATCAGAGCCCAGTTCGCGGACCTTCTTGCCGCTCGCGAGCACCAGCGCGACCGCGCCCTCGGCGGGCGAGCAGAACATATATTTGGTCAGCGGATCGTTGACGATCGGCGCGCTCAGGATCGTGTCGAGATCGACCGGCGAACGCCGCCAGGCATGCTCGCAGAGCGTGCCGTTGCGGAACGCCTTTTCGGCGACGAGGCCGAGGGTGCGGCGGCTAATGCCGTGGAGCGCCATATAGCGCTGAATCTTGAGCGCGAAGAATTGCGTCGTCAGCATCATGCCGGTTTCGCCATACCATTCAGGCAGGCCGTAATCGGACGGCTTGGCGTTGAAGGCGCCGCGCGGATGCTTGTCGAAGCCGACCGCGAGCGCGATGTCGCACGCGCCCGCCGCGATCGCATTACGCGCCGCAGTCAGCGCGCTGCCCCCGGTCGCGCAGCCGTTGGCCACGTTGATGAACGGGACGCTGGTCAGCCCGAGCTCGTTGACCATGATGTCGGCCGACCCCGCCGCCGCCGAGCCGCCGTAGGCGAATTCGACGTCGCCCCATTCGATCCCGGCATCGGTCAGCGCCTCGCGCACCGCATAGACGCCCTGATCGCGCCCCGAGCGGCCATCGGTGCGGCCGAAGGGGTGGATGCCCGCGCCGATGATATGGACGTCGTCGTTCATGGCTGGCGCTCCGGACGGAAGGCATAGGTTGACCGCGCATCGTCGAAGGGCACGACGGCGAACTCCATCGGCATACCGATTGCGAGGTCGGCGGGGGAGGCGTCGACGATCCGCGTTTCGACAATCACTTCGCCGGGCAGTTCGACATAGCCGATGAGGAAAGGCTGAAAGAGCTGCGGACCGTTGTAAGGTTCCTTCGGCTCGAAGCCCTGCGTCGTCCACGACCAGAGCGTGCCCTTGCGCGACAGCGCGACGGGTTCGACCAGCGCGGCGGCGTCGCCCGACGGCACGGGGAAGACGATCTCGCCGTCGGCGCGGCGTGCGCCGATCAGCCGCGGTTCGGCTTCGTCGGTCCACAGGCCGGGGGCAATCGGGGTCAGCGCGCTCATGCTGCCCTCGCAAAGCTGCGCAGGCAATGATCCTGATCGCCGAACAATTTGTCGAGCAGCATCACGCGTTTCAGCGCATGACCGATCGCGAGCTCGTCAGTCTGCCCCATCCCGCCGTGCATCTGCACCGCTTCGAGCCCGATCCGCGTCGCCGCTTCGCCGACAAAGGCTTTCGCGCCTGCGGTGATGCGCGGCCAGTTCGCGTCGTCGGTCGTCGGATCGAGCATCGCGGAGCGCAGCACCATCGAACGTGCCTGTTCGAGCGCGGCATAGCATTCGACGAGCCGGTGCTGCAGCGCCTGAAAGCTGCCGATCGCGGCGCCAAACTGCTGGCGCTCGCCGACATAAGCGAGCGTGTCGTCGAACATCCTCTGCGCGAGCCCGAGCATCTCGGCGGCGGCGAGCATACGCACATCGCCGATCACGCGCTGAAATTTTGCCTCGGGCAGATCGAAGATTTCGGCAGACGTGCGGTGCAGGTCGACCGTCGCGGCATAGGATCCGTCGATGACCGGATAATCCTGCCGGACGACGCCGGCGGCGTCGCCCGCAACCTTTGCGAGTTTATGCCCCGCGATCGTGATCAAAAGCGTATCGGCAAGCGGGGCGCCGAGCACGAAGGTCTTCGCGCCGGCAATATGGCCGGCATCGAGCCTGGTGCCAACGGCGTCGGTTTCATAGCGGCGGCCGGGCTCGGCGAACGCAACCGCTGCGAAATGCGTGCCCGCGACGAGATCACGCACCAGTCGGCCATCGCCCGCCGCGGCAGCAAGTCGAACCGGCAGCACACCATTTTCGAGCCAGGGGTCAATCGCGACCCCCTTGCCGAGCGCTTCGGCGACGAGCGCGAGGTCGACCATCGTTCCGCCGATGCCGCCCATCGCCTCGGGCGCGGCGAGCGCGAGCAGGCCGAGGTCGGCGACCTCCTGCCAGCGTGCGCGCGAATAGCCGCCCTCGACTTTGCGCATCGCATGCCGCGCCGCGATGTCGACCGGGCCGAGAAAGCGGCCGATCATGTCGAGCGTCAGCTGCTGGTGGTCGTCGAGGTCGAAATTCATGCGCGCCGCCGGAAGCTGATCGGCAAAGTGGTGAGCCCGCGCAACAGCATGTTCGGCGGCCAGCTCGGCGTGTGACCCTCGGCGACGCGGAAGTCGGTGAGCCGGGTCAGCAGTTCGGAATAGGCGACCGCCATTTCCTTGCGACTGAGCATATTGCCGACGCACATATGGATGCCCTTGCCGAAGGCGAGGTGACTGCGCGCATTGGCGCGTTCGATGTCGAAACGGTCGGGGTCGGGATATTTGGCGGGATCGCGGTTCGCGGCAGCATAGCGAAGCTGGACCATCGCGCCCTTCGGGATTTGGACTCCGCCGAGTTCGGCGTCTTTCAACACCATGCGCCACATGCCGGCGGTGGGGCTTTCGGTTCGCAGCACCTCCTCGACGAGGTTGATGATCGCGCGCTCATTGCCCTCGTCGGCGGCGGCGACGGCTTTCGCCATCTGGTCGGGGCTTTTGATCAATTGAAGCAAGCCGCCGGCGAGCGCCGAGGTCGTCGTCTCGTTCCCCGCGACCATCAGCTGCTGCATGATCGACAGGATCTCCGCATCCTCCAGCGGACGCTCGCCATCGACCTCGGCATAAACGAGGTCGGAGAGCAGGTCGTCGGTGCGATTGGCGCGGCGCTCGTCGATCTTCGCTTTCACATAATGCTGGAACTCGACCACCTCGCGCGCGCATTCGAGCTCGCGCTCCTTGGGGATCATCCGCCCGAGCCGGTCGACGAAGGCGTCGGACCAGTGCTTCACGCGGTCGAGATCGCCCTCCATGCCGATCTGGCTCGCGATCATCGCCACGGGCAGCGGAATGCCGAAATCGCGGACGAAATCGGCGTCGCCTTTCGCCGCCATCTTTTCGATCAGGTCGACGACCACCCCGCGCATATCCTCCTCGATCGCCGCGACGCGCTTCATCGAGAAGGCGAGGTTGACGAGCTTGCGGAAGCGCGTGTGCGTCGGCGGGTCGGCGGTCAGCAGCGTGTCGACCTGCGGCCAGCCTTCCGCGAGGATCGCCGCGACATCGCTATCCTCGGCCATCGCGCCCGACAATGTGCCCTGGAAATTGTTCGAGAAAGTCTCGACGTCGCCGGTTGCTTGCGAGCAAAGATCGTAGGAGAGGACGAGGAACATGCCCTCGGAAAGCTGCACGACGGGGCTCTTGGGCATCCAGGCGCGATAATAGTCGAACGGGTCCGCGATGACCTGCGGGTCGAAAAAACTGCTTGCGGCGATATCGTTCACGCGCCTCTTTCCTCAATCTTCTTGTTATACGCGCAACTATATGCAGCCGCTCCCGGCGCGCGATGCACATTTTCGTTAGGAGCGCGCGGGGTTCGGGGCGACATGCGCGAGGGCGTTGACGAGCAGGCGGCGAAGGTTCGGATCGGCGTAGGCGGCGGGGCCGTCGCCGGGCTGGAGATAGACGAGGCGCCCCGCGCCGACGGGCTTTTCCCACGCGATGAAATCGCTTTCGGGCCGATGGTCCCATCCGGCGTTGCTGAACATGCGTCCGGCGACCGCCTGCGCCGCCGAATAGAAATTGTCGCGGATGAAGGCGTGGTCGGCGCGGAGCAGCGGCTTGGCCGCGCCCCATATCGGCGCCAGATACAGCTCGTCGCAGAGCGGGAAGCGCGGCGGCAGACCCGCGGTCACCGGATGATCGGGGTCGAGGATGACCGCATCGTAGCGGACCTCGTGGCGATAGCCCGAGTCGAGATGCGCTTCGCCATTCGCTTCGCCGGGTTCGTAGAGGAAGCGCCCGCCGAGCATGTCGGCCCATTCGGGCCACTCGGCCCAGCCCGCGATCGCATGATGCATCGCGACCGCGCCGCCGCCGCGCGCGAAATAGTCGGTGATCGCGCGGCGGTACGTGAAGGAAGGCGGCCGCGTCGCCGCTTTGCCGTCTTCGAAGCGATATCCGGGCATATCGTAGAAGAGGATCGCGTCGGCATCATTCGCCGCGCCGGCGGCGACAGCAGTCTCGGCCTCGGGATGGATCAGGTGCGTGACCGCCCAGCCCTCGAAGCTCGCGAGCAGACCGGCGAAGGGCTCGGCGTCATAAGGATGACCGCCCGACAGGACGAGAAGACGGCGGGCATTCATGCGATCTTGAGGATCATCTTGCCTTGGTTGCTCCCCGCAAAGAGCCGCATGAAGGCGCCGAAGCTGTTTTCGATCCCTTCGTCGACATGCTCGTCGGCGATGAGCTTGCCCTGTTGCAGCCAGCTCGCCATCGCGGCGCCGCCCTCGGCGAAGCGGGGGATATAGTCGGCGACGAGCAGCCCGCGGATCGAGGCGCGGTGGACGATGAGCTGCCAGATGTTGCGCGCGCCGACCTTGTCGACGCTGTTATATTCGCTGATCAGGCCGCAGAGGCCGATGCGCGCGCCGTGGCGGAGGTTCATCAGCCCCGCGTCGAGGATGTCGCCGCCGACATTTTCAAAGATGATATCGACGCCATCGGGCGCCTCGGCGCGGATCGCGTCGGTGAGCGCCTGCACATCCTTGCCGTGATAATCGATCGCCGCGTCGAAACCGTAGCGATCGACGAGCTTTGCACATTTCTCTGCGCCGCCCGCGATGCCGATCACCTTGCTCGCGCCCTTGATCTTCGCGATCTGCCCGACGAGCGAGCCGACCGCACCCGCGGCGCCGGTGACGAGCACGACGTCGCCGGACTGGGGCTCGCAGACGTCGATATAGCCGAAATAAGCGGTCATCCCGACCGCGCCGAGCACCGACAGATAATTGGTGACCGACGGCACGAGGCTCGCATCGATCGGCTGGGTGAAACCGCCGACGGTGCCAACCGAATATTCCTCGATGCCGTTCAGGCCCATCACCCACTGGCCGGGCGCGAAGCCTTCGGCCTTGCTCGCCTCGACAATGCCGATGGTCGAGGCGCGCACCGGATCGCCGAGCGGGATCGGCGGCATATAGCTTGGCGCATCGTCCATCCAGCCGCGGATCGCGGGGTCGAGCGAGGCATAATGATTGCGGATCAGGAATTGCCCGTCAGCCAGCTCGGGCGTGGATTCGGTGATGAGCGAGAAATCTTCCGGCACCGGTTCGCCATCGGGCCGGCGGACAAGGAGAAAGCGGCGGTTGTCAGGCATAGGGGCTCCTCAAGCCGGGACGATGGAGACCGGGATCGCGCTCTGCAGCGACTGGCCGGTAATGGGGTCATAGGACACGCTCTCGCTGACGAGGCGGTTGGTCGAGGCGCCATGTTCGTGAACGCCGTCTGCGCCGATGTCAGGGCCGCCAAAGGCGTGCGCCATCGACACGACGCCGGGGCGCATATTCTCCGCCGAGCGCGCGACCGCGACGACCTCGCCCACCGCCGAGCGAATGCGCACCGTATCGCCGTCGGCGCAGGGGATCAGCGCAAGATCGTCGGGATGCAGGAAGGCGGGGTTCGTCGTGCGCTTGGCGCGCAGCGCGGGCAGATTCTGTCCGGTCGAGTTGAAGCGATGCCGGCTGCGGCGCGACACCATGCGCCAGGGAAAATCGGGCGTGGGCTGATCGGCGCTGCCATAGGCGATAAGCTGGTCGGGCATCGCGCCCGCGGTGAGGTCGAAGCGTCCGGGCGCATCGGGGTCGCCTGCTTCGACTATGGGATGGAGGTCGGCGTAGATCACTGCCTTGCCGTCGACGGTATCAGCTCGCACGATGCTGGGTGCGACCGCGCAGCCTGCTACCATCAGGTCGAGAAAAGCCTCTTTCGTCGGCCGTTCGGCCATCGGGCAAGCACCGCCCGCGAGCGGCATGCCGGTGCCGAGACGGTGCGCGAGCTCCCAGAGCATCTCCCATTCCTCGAGCAGCCCTTCGGGCGCTTCGATCATCGCCTCGGTATAGCGGGCGTAGGGGATTTCGTACCACCATTCGCTGAGGTTGCTGATGTCCTCGCGCTCGAGGCACATTTTGGGGGCGAGGATATAGTCGGCGCGCTTCGCGGTCGCGGACCCGGCGTTGACATCGATGCACACGAGCAACTCGAGCCCGTCGATCGCGCGGGTCATCTTGTCCTGATCGGGGAAAGCGACCACGGGGTTGCCCCCGATAACGATCAGCGCGCGCACCTGGCCTTCACCCGGCGTCAGCATCTCGTCGGCAAGGACGTTGCACGGCATCTCCATACCGAGGTGCGTGAGGCCGCGGATGCGCGAGGCGGGGAAACCCTCGCCATAGAGCGCCATCGGCGGCGCGACCTGCGCGCAGCGCTGGGTGACGGGGGTGAAGACGCGCGGGATCGAGCTCTTCTCGCCCTCGCGGCAGAAGCGCCCGCAGATGATGTTGAGCGACGAGACGAGATATTGCGTGAGCGTGCCGTTGCCCGCCATTTCGGGGCCGGTGCCGGTTGAGACGACGCCCTTGGTGCCTCCCGCGAACATCCGCGCCGCGGCGACGAGCTGGCTTTCCTCGACCCCCGCGCGCGCCGCGGCGACGGCGGGGGTGAAGCCCGCGACCGCGCGCAGCAATTCGTCGAGGCCGTCGACGTAATGCTGGACGAACGCCTTGTCGTACAGGCCCTCGGAGAGGATGACGTTGATCATCCCCGCGAGCAGCGCGGGGTCCTCGCCGGGCCGCACGGGCAAATGGATATGCGCGAGCGCGGCGACGTCGCTCTCGCGCGGGTCGGCGACGATCAGCTTCAGACCGCCTTCGAGCGCATCGCGCAGGCGGCGCGAGGGCGAGAAGGGCGGCAGCCCGCCCGGGGGGCCGTAGTGCGAGACGATCGGATTGTTGCCGATGAAGAAGGCGACGTCGGCTTCGGCGAACGTATGCATCCCGCCCATCCAGCTGCCGTAGCGCATCGTCGTATAGACTTTCGCGGGCTGGTCGAGCGTCACCGAGGTATAGATGTTGCGCGTGCCGAGCCCCTGCGCGAACGACATCGCGCTGCCGACCCCCGCGCTGTTCTGGAAAGCATAAGTGCCGCCATAGACGGCGACGGCATGCGGGCCGTGCTCGGCGACGATCGCCGCCAGTTTCGCGCCGATCTCGTCGAGCGCGTCGTCCATGGCGATATCCTGGAACGCCCCGTCGACGCGCTTCTGCGAGACCGTCAGCCGCTGTGGGCCGTGGTGCGCTTCGGCAAGCTGGCGGCCCTTGATGCACGTATAGCCGCCGAATACCGGATCGTCGGCGTCGCCATGCACTTTGGTCACGCGTCCGTGCTCGATGGTGACGAGCATCGCGCAATTGGCGTGGCAGAAGCGGCAGAAACTGCGGCGGACCTCGGGCATCGTCTCTCTCCCTGATCACATCCTACGCCAGCGCGTGGACCAATCGACTGGCACTTTTGGCGGTGGCTGGCTGCCGAACTCAGGCGCAATTTTAGTACTGGAACAGGGAGAGTATCGATGCCGACATCGCGCCAATGGCTGCTGAACGGACACCCGCGCGGGCGCGGGATCGAGGATGGCGATTTCAAGCTGGTCGAGACGGGGATCGGCGCGCCGGGCGCGGGCGAATTGTTGCTGAGGACGCTCTATCTCGGCTTCGATCCGGCGCAGAAAGGGTGGATGGAGAATATCGCCGACTATGTCGCGCCGATGGCGATCGGCGACGTGATGCGCGGCAGCGGGATCAGCGAAGTCGTCGAAAGCAACAACCCGGGTTTCGCAGCGGGCGATCTTGTCATGGGATCGACCGGCTGGACCGAATGGCATGTCTCAAGCGGCGAGGGGCTGGTCAAGATCGAGACCAAGCTGCCGCCGACCGCGATGCTGTCGGTGCTCGGGACGACCGGCGTCACCGCCTATTGCGGGCTGTTCAAGATCGGGCGGCCGGTCGCGGGTGATACGGTGCTGGTGTCGGGCGCGGCGGGGGCAACGGGATCGGTCGTCGGCCAGCTCGCGAAGATCGCCGGATGCCGTGCGGTCGGGATCGCGGGGGGCGAGGACAAGTGCCGCTGGCTCGTCGAGGAAGCCGGCTATGACGCCGCGATCGATTACAAGGCGGGCAATGTACGGGCGCAGATCAAGGAACACTGCCCGGGCGGCGTGAACGTCATCTTCGACAATGTCGGCGGCGCGATCCTTAACGACATGCTCGGCGAGATCGCAACCGGCGCACGTGTCGCGGTGTGCGGGGGGATCAGTCGCTACGAGATGGGAACGCTGCCCGCGGGGCCGCAAAATTATTTCAACCTGATCTTCCGTCGCGGTTCGATGGCGGGCTTCATCGTGCTCGACTGGGCGGCGGAGTTTCCCGAGATCCGCAGGCGGCTCGAAGGCTTCGTGCTCGAGGGGCGGCTCAACTACCGCGAGGATGTGCAGGACGGGTTCGAGAATGCGCCCGACACGCTGAAACGGCTTTTCGTCGGGCAGAATCGCGGCAAACAGCTCTTGAAACTCTGAGGAGAGGCATATGGGCAGGCTGGCCGGAAAGCGCGCCGTCATCATCGGTGCGGCATCGACGGGAAATATGGCGCAGGTGACCGCGCGGCGCTTCGCGCGCGAAGGCGCGACGGTGATGGTCGCGGGGCGCAAGCAGGAGCCGCTTGATGCGCTCGCGGCCGAGATTGGTGGTCATGCCGCGCTCTGCGACATCACCGACAAGGCGTCGGTCTTCGCGCTCGCCGATGCGGCGAAGGCGAAGATGGGCGGGGTCGACATCGCGATGAACGCTAGCGGGTGGGGACTGCTGAAGCCCTTGCTCGAGGTGACCGAAGAAGAGCTCGACGCGATCGTCGCGCTGCAGTTCACCGGGGTGCATCATTTCCTCCAGGCGTTCGTCGGCGCGATGCTGACGAACGACCCAGCCGGCGGATCGATCATCCAGATCTCGTCGGCGACGACGCACTCGCCGATCGGCAATCACGCCGCCTATATCGGCACCAAGACGGGGTCGGAGGCGCTGATCCGCTGCGTCGCCAATGATTTCGGCGCGGCGGGGATTCGCGCGAATATCGTGTCGCCGGCGTTTACCGAGTCGCCGATGACGCAGGGCGCGTTCGCAACGCCGGGGCTCGTCGATGCCTTCCTGCCGCGCTACCCGCTGGGGCGCCTGAATACGTCGGAGGATGTGGCGAATGCGTGCCTGTGGCTCGCGAGCGACGAGGCGTTCGTGACGGGCGAAAATTTGCAGCCGAACGGCGGGCTCGCGCTGCGCGGCAATCCGCAGGAGGCGGATATTGCCGCGGCGGTGGGCGCGGCGATGGCGAAACTGCAGAACTGAAGATCCTTCCTGTCGCGAAACGATGGGAATCGGACCGCTCGCGAAGCGAGTGGTGGAGGGGCGGCGTTATAGCCCCTCCGTCAGCGCTTCGCGCTGCCACCTCCCCATGCCTGCGGCACAGGGGGGATCGATTAGCCGATCTGCCGCTCGCGGCCTTCCCAATAGGGAGCGCGGAGTTCGCGGCGTAAGATCTTGCCCGACGGGTTACGCGGCAACGCGGGGATGAAATCGACCGACTTCGGGCATTTGTAGCCGGCGATCCGCTCACGCGCCCAGCCGATGATCTCGTTCGCGTCGACGCTCGCGCCTTCGCGCAGAACGACGCACGCCTTCACCGCCTCGCCCCATTTTTCGTCGGGCACGCCGACCACCGCGACGTCGGCGACCGCGGGGTGGCCATAGATCGCATTCTCGACCTCGGCCGGATAGATATTCTCGCCGCCCGAGATGATCATGTCCTTCACCCGGTCGTGGAGGTAGAAATAGCCGTCCTCGTCGGTGTAGCCGGCGTCGCCGGTACGCAGCCAGCCATCGCCGTCGATCGTCTCGGCCGTCGCTTCGGGCCGCTGCCAATATTCGCGCATGTTCGCCTGCGTCCGGATCGCGATCTCGCCGATGGCGCGCGGGGGCAGGACATTGCCGTCGCCGTCGATCACGCGCATCTCGACCCCGCGCAGCGGCTTGCCGACCGAGCGCATGCGCTCGTTGCCCGCCGGATCGTGATCTTCGGGCGGCAGCGCGGCGATCGTGCCCGATGTTTCGGTCATTCCGTACATCTGGACAAACCCGCACTGGAAGACGTCGATGCACCGGCGCAGCAGATCGAGCGGGATCGGCGAGGCGCCGTAGGCGATATGGCGGAGGCGCGAGAAATCGACCTCGCGCGCGCGCGGCTGATTGACGATGATTTGCATCGCCGCGGGGACCATGAAGATTTTCGAGATGCCATGCGCCTCGATCAGGTCGAGCACCCCGCCGGGATCGAACTCGCGCGTGATCACACCCGTCGCGCCGTTGGTCATCACGGTGATGCCGTAACCGGTGCCGCCGATGTGAAAACAAGGCATGGCGACGAGGCCCACATCGTCTGCGTCCCAACGCTCCCAGTCGGCTTGCAGCGCGGGATCGCGGTCGAGCTTCGAGCGCAATACGGATCCGTTGGTCAGCACCGCGCCCTTGGGCTTGCCGGTCGTGCCCGAGGTGTACATCTGGATCACCGCGTCGCCTTCGCCGCGCGACACTTGAGCGGCGCTGTCGGGGAAGGTGTCGCGCCAGGGCCGGTAGTCGGCAAAGCCGCTCGCGGCTCCTTCGGTGGCGATCACATGTTCGACGCCCGGAAAGGTCTCGCGGTGCGCGGCGACGAGTTCGGTGAATTCGGGCCCGACGAACAATATGCGCGCGCCGCAATTGTCAATGATCCACGCGATCTCGGGCACCGCGAGCCGCCAGTTGACCGGCGTCATCACGCCCCCCGCCTTGGCGACCGCCATTACCAGTTCGAAATAGATGTCGCTGTTCTTGCCGAGATAGGCGACGCGATCGTCGGGCTTCAACCCGAGCGACATCAGCGCATTCGCGCCGCGGCTGCTGTTCGCGTCATATTCTTCGTAGCGCGTCGCACGGCCTTCGAAATGAAAGACGATCTTGTCGGGCCGCTCGCGCGCATTTCGCCGCGCAACGTCGGCGACCCGTTCGAATGGCGGCACTTTCACGCTGTGTCTCTCCCTACGCCCGGCCGGTGCCGAGTGCCTGCCGATAGAGATTGGAGTCGGCGGCGTAGAAATTGCAATGGAAACCCGACGGAACGCGGAACGGCACATGCGCCGTCGCGACCGGTCCCGCGGCAATGTCGAGCGCATCGAAGATTGCCAGCTCGCTCGTCGCGGCACCGGCGCGGTGGACCAGCGTCATCGCATAGCCGTCGCCTTCGCCCTGCGCGCCTGTCTTTGGTGCAAAAATCAGCTCGCCGCATGAGGCGCCGTTGCCGAAGTGGTAAACATCTTCCGTGCCGCTGACCGTGTCGAAGCGCAGCACGCCGTCCATCCCCTCGGCGCGCCCGTCGCGACTATTGAGGTTGATGTTGGCGAAGCTGTGCCGCGACGCGCGCGTAATAAAACGGTCGTCGGGACGCGGAAACTGGATGTCGCGGTCGTTGAGCGTCTCTTCCCTGATCCAGGTTCCGTTGCCGTTGGTCCGGGGGTCGATCGTCCAGCGGCGCAGGCTCTGCTGCGTGTCGGCATGCGTCCGCTTTACCCCGGCCTCGTCGGGGAAAAGCGCGGTGCCGTTCGCTGCGGCGACATCGGCGATGATCTTGCCGTCCGCTTCCCACACATTGAGTTCGTGGAACATATGGCGCGGCTCGTACTCGAACCAGCGGACGTCGCTCGCCGACCCTTCGCGCGGCATCACCGCGAATTTGGTCGGGCGATCATTGACCCAGGCGGTCATCGGGCCGCCCTTCATGAAGCGGGCCAGGTCGACATCGATCGGGATCACCGGAAAGACGACCCAATTCTCGGTCAGGAAGAAGGTGTGCATCAGCGCATTGTGCGGCATGTCGATCAGCTCGGCCTTGCGCACGCTGCCGTCGGCGGCGATTACGTCGTAGCGGATCTGCGCCGCGCCCATCGGGCCGTTGATCATCGCGCCGATGTTGACGAGTTCGCCCGTATAATGGTCGATCTTGGGGTGCGCGGAAAAGGTCGTGGTGATCGTCCCGCCATAATGTTCCTCGCCCAGCGTTTCGAGCGTGCGCGGGTCAAGCTCGACCGCGGGGGCGCCCTCCATCAGCGCGAGCAGCTTGCCACCATGGACGATGATATTGGTGTTTGCGGTGTTATAGCGTTTTCCCTGCACCGACGGGTCGGCGGTCATCGGATTGCCGAACAGACCGAACAGCCGCCTTCCGGCCGCCTTCTCCAGCTCGAACTTCTCGGTCCGCACCCAGCGGTTGAGCATCGACGCCCGGCCGCCCTCGATGTGAAAGGCATAGACCATGCCGTCGCCGTCGAACCAGTGATACTCGCCCTCGCGCGTCGGATAGAGCGGCTCGGGCCCGTTGCGATAAAAGACCCCGACCAGATCGGCGGGAATTTCACCGTCGACGATCAGGTCGGGCGCGGCCGCCTCGAACCGCACGGGTTGATGATGTCCCGACAGGAAAGGATGGTCGAAAAAGGCCTGCGTCATCTCGGTTCCTCTTTGTCGTCCGGGTCATCAAGCAAGGGGCGGTGCATCGCGCCGCCCCTTGCTTTCCCCCTTTCGATCCCGCCGCGCCCGTGGCGGGGCCGCATCGTCGTCAGAAACGGAAGCCGAGTTCGACCCCGTAGGTGCGGGGCGCCTGCGCGGCGCCAAAGGTGAAGAGACCCGCGACCGGCAAAGTCGACGACAGGCCCTTGTGGTTGGTGAGGTTGCGGCCGAACAGCGCGAGGCTGACTTCGCGGTCGTCGCCGAGCAGGAAGGTGTAGCCGATCTGTGCCGACAGGTTTTCACGGTCCTCGGTGAAGCAGCGGTTGTCGTTGGTCACCGCGCCCGGGATGACCGGACGGTTCGGCGCGATGCAGGTCACATATTTGCTCTGGTAACGCAGCAGCGTCGAGGCATCGAAGCGGCCTGAGCCGATCTCCTTCGAATAATTCAGCCCAGCCGACCACTGGAATTTGGGCGCGCGGCGCAGCGTCAGCGTCGACACATCGTCCGCAATGCCGTCGGCCGGGCTGCCCGGCGTCAGGCCGACGATGTCGTTGAAGAAATTCTTGTACTTCGCGTCGGTGTAGCTGAACGACGCATTGAAGCTGAACGCATCGGTCATCTGCGCGATGATTTCGGCCTCGAATCCCTTGATGTCCGCCGACGAGGCGTTGCGCACCACCGTTTCCTGCGGGTTCGACGAACCCGGAGGTGCCGGCTGCACGACCTCTTCCTGCTTGTTGTCATATTTGGTGTAATAGAAGGCGAAGTTGGTGCGCAGCGTGCGGTCGAGCCAGTCGGCCTTCAGCCCGACCTCATAGGCATCGACCGTTTCGGGCTGATACGGCCCGAGCGAGGTCGGCGACGCCGCGCGGCCGTTGAACCCGCCCGAGCGGAACCCGCGCGAGAAGGACGCATAGACGAGCTTGCCCGGTTCGATCGTATATTCGGCGTTGGCGCGCCATGTGAACTTGTTGAAGCTGTCGCTGCCCGAGCAATTGTTCGCGGGGCTGTAGACCGGGATCACGACGCCCGGTGCGGCGCTGGTGGTTCCCGTCACCGCGACGCACGACATGCCGTCGAAATTAGGCTGCGTAATGCGAACGAGCGCACCGATGCGACCGTAATTGTTGAAGATTTCCTTCTTGTCCTTCGTGTAGCGCGCACCCAACGAGATTTTGAATGCGTCGGTCAGGTTGATCTGCGCATCGGCAAAACCAGCGTAGGATGTGGCGCTATGGTCGACAAATTGACGCAGCACCGCAGTCGATCCCCCGCCGAGCACGACCCCGAAATTGGTCGATTGGTCGAGCGTGTAGCTGCTATCGAAATAATAGCCGCCGAGGAGTATATTGACCGTGTCGAAATCGGCGAGCAGGCGGAGTTCCTGGCTGAACTGCTTGTATTTCTGCTGGCGCCGCGTGTCGAAGAAATTGGCCGAGCTGCCGTCGAAATCCTGCGTCACCGATTCCTTGTTCTTGATGTATCCGGTGACCGACGACAGCGTCAGATTGTCGCTGAGATCGATGTCGATATTACCCGTGACGCTGTCGACATCGTTGCGGACCGGCGTCTCGATATTCTGGAACGTCGTGTACAGCCCGTGTGCCGGAAGCGACCAGCGGTTGCATTCGCCCGCAGGTGAGAAGCCCGGGGCGCCCGGGGCGGCGCAGATCACGTCGCGGCCGCGTTCCGATAGCGCGGAAGCGACGGTCTCGCCGCGTTCGCGCGTGTGCTGGTACGTGACCTGCGCGGTGATCGCGTCGCTCGGCGTGATCAGCGCCGTGACGCCGCCGGTCAGCGTTTCATATTTGCCTTCGCGGCGGTCCTTGGTGACGTTGTAATAGAAACCGTCGGTCTTGTCGTAATATCCAAAGGCTTTGAGCGCGATGAAGTCGCCGAGCTTACCGGTGTTGACGACGAGGCGCGCGCGTTTCGTGTCGAAATTGCTGTAGGCGAACTGGCCGCGTACGCCGAAATCCTCGGTGGGTTTGGTGCGGATGACGTTGATGACACCGCCGATCGTGTTGCGGCCGAACAAGGTGCCCTGCGGCCCGCGCAGCACTTCGAGGCGTTCGAGGTCGAAGCTGTCGAGCAGCTGGCCGGTGTTGGTGCCGATGAAGACGCCGTCGACGACGACGCCGACCGCGGGGTCAAAGCTCTTTTCGATATCCTCGAAGCTGATACCGCGGATGGCGATGGCGGCGGCGCTCGGGCCCGCGCCGACCGAGTCGACGACAAGGCTGGGGACGCGGCCCGCGATATCGCGGATGTCGTCGATCGTCGCCGATTCCAGCGCCTTTTGGTCGAGCGCGGTTACCGCGATCGGGATCGACTGGATGTTTTCCTCGCGCTTCTGCGCGGTGACGACGATCTCGCGGATGGCCCCGCTGTTTTCCTCGACGGGCAGCTCCTGCGCCGCGGCCGGGGTAGCGATCGCCAGTGCGGCGAGCGATATGGTGGCGTAAACGGCAGGCAGCATTCGAGCATGCGTGGTCATCGCGTTCCTCCCTCCTCGCGCCGGCGCATAGGCTCGCCAGTCACGTTGGAAGCGAAGGTCCGCTTTATGCCCCGATTCAACAATCATCAAAAATATCAGGCGTGCCGTAATGATGCCTAATGTCTTGATTTTACTGGCGTTGTGTCGCGCCGCCGTCGGCGAAAAGGCCGTGCCCGGACATGAATCGCGCATCGTCGGACGCCAGAAAGGCGGCGACATCGGCGATGTCTTTGGGGTGTCCGAGGCGGCCGAGCGCCGCCTTGTCGATCCAGCGCTGTTTGAACTCGGGCATCGCGGTAAAGGCGGGTGCGGTCATCGGCGTGTCGATCGCGCCGGGCTGGATGCAGTTGACGGTGATGCCGAACGTCCCAACCTCCGCCGCGACCGATTTCGTCATGCCGAGCACGGCATGTTTCGACGCGCTGTAGGCGGTCATCCCGGCCTCGCCAAAGCTCGACATCACCGATCCGATCAGGATGATACGGCCATGTGGCGAGCGCTTGAGCAAGGGCAGGGCGTCGCGCATCAGGCGGAACACTGCGGTGACGTTGACCGCCATCATCGTTTCAAAAAATTCGTCCCCGTGGCCATCCAGCATCTGCACGCCCGTGATCCCCGCGCACGCGACGACGATGTCGAGCCCGCCGAAGCGCATTTCGGCCTCGGCGACCAGCCGCGTATTGATGCCGGGTTCGGTGACGTCGGCGGTGATGTCGACGTTGCCCGCGCGGTCGGTGGTCAGAACGCGCGCGCCGTCGGCAGACAGTCGCTCCGCGGTGGCAAGCCCGATCCCCGATCCGGCGCCGGTAACGAGCGCCGCGCGACCGGCGAGACGGCCGGTCGTCACAACGAACTGCCGCCGTCGACGCGAAACTCGGCGCCGGTCGCGAAGGCGGACTCATCCGATGCGAGATAGAGGACGATCGCGGAAATCTCTTCGGGTTTGCCAAGGCGGCCGACCGGATGCGTCGCGACCCAGCTGTCGTAGAGCGCCTGTCCGTCCTCGACCTGCGCCATCACCTTGTCGAGGATGGGCGTGTGGATCGCGCCCGGATGCACCGAATTGCATCGGATGCCATAGCCTTTGCGCGCATAGTGCAGCGCAACCGACTTGGTGAGGTGCGTTACCGCGGCCTTCGCGGCGTTGTAGGCGGCAAGGTCACCCTGCGCGCGCACGCCGCACATCGACGACATGTTGATCACCGACCCGCCATGATCCTGCATCTTGGGAATGATGTGCTTGCAGCCAAGGAACACGCCGTCGACGTCGACCGAAAATTCGTGGCGAAAGGCTTCGAGCGTCAGATCCTCGATCGACCCGTGGGTGGTGATCCCGGCATTGTTGACGAGGATATCGATGCGTTCGGCCGTGCCAAGCGCGGCGATCCATTCATCTTCCTTCGATACGTCGAGCCTGACGAAGCGCTGACCGAGTTCGGCGGCGAGTGCCCCGCCCGCCACTTCGTCGATATCGGCGATGACGACAGCGGCGCCCTCGGCGACGAAGCGGCGAACGATGTCGAGGCCGAGCCCCGACGCGCCGCCCGTGACAAAGGCCGTCTTGCCCGCGATCCGCCCGCTTGCTCCTGCCATTTGATCCTCCCTCTTTTTCCCGTGGCACTATCATCCTGCGCGAAGGGCGAGGGGACTATTTATTGCGCTAGGTGCGGGGAGCGGGCTGACGGTTCCAAGGTCGAGGGGCCCGTTGCAGGAGAGGCGGCATGTCGGCAGGCTGGGACTATATCATCGTCGGTGCGGGATCGGCGGGGTGCGTGCTCGCCGAGCGGTTGAGCACCGACCCGCAAGTCCGCGTGTTGCTGCTCGAAGCGGGCGGCAGCAACGACAGCCGCTGGGTTGCGATCCCGAAGGGCGTCGCGAAGCTCGTCACCAACCCCGACCATATCTGGGCCTATGGCGTGTCGCAGCCGCGCGGCGACGGCGCGGCGCCGAGCGAGGTGTGGATCCGCGGCAAGGGGCTCGGCGGATCGTCGTCGGTCAACGGCATGATCTGGAGCCGCGGCGAGCCAGCCGACTATGACGAATGGGAAAAGCTCGGTTGCACCGGTTGGAACGGCGAGGCGATGACTCATGCCTTCCGCAAACTGGAGGATCATGGCCTCGGCGCGAGCGCGATGCGCGGCGCCGGCGGACCGGTCGGCGTCGCGCCCAAGATCCACAGCTATCCGCTTGCCGAGACGATGGTCCAGGCGGGGGTCGAGATGGGACTGCGCCCCGTCGACGACCTCAACGCCGCGATATCGGACCGCGTCGGCTTTTATTCGCACAACGTCCGCCGCGGGCGGCGCGAAAGTGCGGCGACCACCTTCCTTGCGCGGGCAAAGAAACGGCCGAACCTGTTTGTCGTCACGCATGCGATGGCCGAACGGCTGATGGTCGATGGCGGACGCGTGACGGGCGTCGAGGCAAAGGTTGCGGGGCAGTCGCGGCGCTTCGATTGCGAGGGCGAGGTGATCGTGTCGGGCGGCACATTGGAAAGTCCGTTGCTGCTTCAGCGGTCGGGCATCGGCCCCGCCGATGTGCTCCGCGCCGCCGGGGTGGAGCCGATCGTCGACGCGCCCGACGTCGGCGGGCGGATGCGCGAGCATCTGGGTTTTTCGATGCCGCACCGCCTGTCGCGCGATATCGGCAGCAACCGCAGTTTCTACGGCATCGGCCTGGCGCGCGCGATGGCGCAATATATGCTGACGCGCGGCGGCATCATGGCAACGGGACCGTTCGAAGTCGGCGCTTTCCTGAACCTGACAAGCCGCGACATGCGGCCCGATCTCCAGCTCTATCTCGGCGGTTACACCTTTGCCCTGGGAGACGAGAAGCATCCGGTGCCGCTGAACCGCATCGACCGCAAGCCGGGGATGACCATCTATGGCCAGCTCCTGCGCCTGACGAGCGAAGGGAGCATCCTGATCGCTGGGCCGGGCAGCGACGTGGCGCCCGACATCAAGCCCAACTGGCTGTCGACGCGCGACGATGAGCGCACGGCGATCGCGGCGGTGCATGCGATGCGGCGCTATATGGCGCAGCCGGCGCTCGTCGGGCTGGTCGAACGCGAACTGCTTCCCGGCGCGGCGGTACAGAGCGACGCCGAAATCCTTGCGGCTTTCCGTCGTCTCGCGACCTGCGGGCTGCACGGGGTCGGGACGTGCCGGATGGGCAGCGACAATCGCGCGGTCACCGATGCGCGGCTCCGCGTCAACGGCGTCGACGGCCTGCGCGTCGTCGACTGTTCGGTAATGCCGTCGCCCGTAACGGGCAACACCAACGCCCCGGCGATGGCGCTGGCGCTCCGCGCTGCCGATTTGATCCGCGAGGACCGGCGGAAATTGCGCGCAGTGGCCTAGGCGGTCTCGTGATCCTTGAGCCAGCCGATCCCGCGGCGCAGCAGGTCGTAAAAGACCGGCAGATCCCACGCGCAGCGGTCGACCGTGGGCCACCAATCCATCATCGGCTGCAGATCATAATGGCCGCGGCAATGGCCGAGCGTGAGGTAGAGCACTGCGCCCGCGCCATGCTGCTTGATGTAGAAGACCGGATAGGTGCCGGGCGCATCGTCGGCCTCGACGAAGCCGGTGCCCGGCCCGGTGCACTCAGTGTCGAGAAGGACGTGCAGGTGCCCGTGCGTTTCGAGGTGATAAAGCTCGTCGGTCGTCTCGAACGGCTCGATGCCCTTGGTGAGGGCATGGTCGGGATCGGCGACGCGGACGGTATAGGGCTCGATCGCGGGATGGCTGATGAATTGCGACCCCAGCAGGTCCATCATCAGCGGCGCCCAGCGCGGCGCGTCCCAGACACCCGTATCGAGCAGGCGGAGGATCGAGTTGGTGCCGTGGAGCGCATACCAGCGCCCGCCCTTTGTCAGCCAGCGCTTCAGCGCTTCCTGCGCAGGCAGCGACGGCGTGACGTCGCAGGTATAGGTGATCAGGATGTCTGCCGCCTCGATCGCCTCGATATTCTCGTAATTCTCGAACACGCGGGTTCGCACGCGCTGATCCTCGGCGAGCAGCTTCAAAAGCTCGAGGCGCGCAAAATCCATGTCGTGCCAGACGCCGCCGCAGATCAGCACGCAATCGATGCGGGGTGGATGCTCGCTCTCGCTCATCGCCGGTCCTCTCCTCCCGTTGTCGACGTAACATGCGTGCGCGGCGCGCCCGCGTCACCTTGCTGTATTGATAGGTTCCTGACAGCCGCGAAACTGGCAAGAGAAACAGCGAGAGGAGAGGCGCGATGCGGCAGAAGCTCGGCGGCAAGGTCGCTTTGGTCACCGGTGGAACGAGCGGCATCGGCGCCGCGACCGTTGCAAGGCTGGTTCGCGACGGTGCGAAAGTTGTCTTCACGGGCTCGAATGCCGAGGCCGCGGCGGCGGTCGAGAGCGAAACCGGGGCGATCTTTCGTGCTCACCGCGTCGAGGATGCGTCGGCGTGGGATGCGCTGATGGCCGAGATCGAGGCCGAATATGGCCGGCTCGACATCGCCTTTGCCAACGCCGGGACCGAGGCGGGCGACGCGAGTGTCGAGGATATCGGGATCGACGCGTGGAACCATATCGTCGGCGTCAACCAGACCGGAGTGATGCTGACCGTCCAGCACGCAATCCGCGCGATGGCGAAGAACCCGCAAGGGCCCAGGGGATCGATCATCGTCAACTCGTCGATGAATGCGCACCGCGCGATGGGCAATTATGCCGCTTATTCGGTGACCAAGGCCGCCGTGGTCGCGCTCGTCAAATCGGCCGCGATCCATTGCGCCGGGAAAGGTTATGCGATCCGCGTCAACGCGGTCCTGCCCGGCGTCGTCGAAACCGACATGATCCGCGGCGTGATCGACCGTGCGCCCGACCCCGCTGCCGCGCGTGCGGCGTTCGAGGGGATGGCGCCGATGAAACGCATGGCGCAGCTCGACGAGGTGAGCGCGCTGGTCGCCTTCCTCGCGTCGGACGAGGCGGGCTTCATCTCGGGCGCCGACTATGTGATCGACGGTGCGACGACCGCCGGGATGATGGGGGTCTGATCCGATTCAAGGCCGCCGCGGCGCATAGAGACCGCGATGCTCGCGCGGCTCGCTGCGCTCATATTGCGGCGGGACGGCGATGGTGGCGCCCAGCGTAGCGGCGGCGTGCCATGGCCATCGCGGATCATAGAGCGCGGCGCGCGCGATCGCGATCGCATCGGCGTCGCCATTGGCGATGATCGCTTCGGCATCGATCGGGTCGGTGATCAGGCCGACCGCGATCACCGGCATGGTGACCGCATCCTTGACCTTGCGCGCCAGCGGCACCTGATACCCCGGTTCCAGCTTGATCTGCTGCGCCGGGTGCAGTCCGCCGCTCGACACATTGATCGCGGCGCACCCGCGCGCTTCGAGCGCCTGCGCAAAAATGACTGTCTCTTCGATCGACCAGCCGCCCTCGACCCAGTCGGTGCCCGACACGCGCACCGTCACGGGGCCGTGCGCGGCGAACGCATCGTGGACGATATCGAAAATCTCGAGCGGAAAACGCATCCGGTTTTCAAGGCTGCCGCCATAGTCATCGCCGCGCCGATTCGACAGGGGCGACAGAAACTGGTGAAGGAGATAGCCATGCGCGGCGTGCAGCTGGATCGCATCTATCCCCAGCCGGACCGTGCGCACCGCGGCATCGGCGAAGGCGGCGCGGACTCGCTCAAGCCCGCCGCGGTCGAGCGCGACGGGCGCATTGTCGGTATCGAGGAACGGAACCGTGGACGGTGCGACGGTCTGCCACCCGTTCGCCGCGTTAGGAGCGATCTGGCCGCCGCCATCCCACGACCGCGCCGTGCTCGCCTTGCGCCCGGCGTGTGCGAGTTGGATCGCGACGGGAATATCCGACCACTGCCGCACCGCCGAAAGGACGCGCGCCATCGCGGCTTCGCTCGAATCGTCGTAGAGGCCGACGTCGGCGTAGGTGATACGTCCCTCGGGCAAGACCGCCGACGCTTCGATCGTCAGCGCCCCCGCCCCCGAAATCGCGAGCTGTCCGAGGTGCATCAGATGCCAGTCGGTCATGCATCCGTCTTCGGCCGAATATTGGCACATGGGCGCAATGATAATGCGGTTGGCGAGCGGCAAGTCGGCTATCGCGACGGGTTCGAACAGCTTGGCCATCATATTCTCCAGCAATATGGCGTGTTCCCGAAATCCCGGTCACGAGCGAAAACCGGTGTGGATCGATAGTCGGGTATCGCAGCGAAGCGCACCCGCAAAATTGTGAAGCGGGAGGAGCTCCGGCTCCGAAGCGCACGTTGGAGCCACGCCGTGGACAAAGAGCAACGCTCACGCCGGCCGATAACGTAGCGCTTCTACGAGCAGACTGAACGCCGGCGTCGGTTGCCGGCGGCTCGGATAATAGAGATGGTAGCCGTCGAATGGAGGGCACCAGTCTTCAAGGATGTACAGCAGCTGGCCCTTCTCGACGCCTTGGACGACATAATCGTCCATAAGGAAGGCGATGCCATGCCCCGCTAGTGCAGCCTCGAGGATCAAATGGCCTCTATTCAATATGACCTGTCCCTCGACGCGAACATTGACGGCTTGCCCATCCTTCTCGAACTCCCAGGCATAGAGTCCCCCTGAGCTCGACATGCGCATGTTGATGCATCTGTGGTGCGTCAAGTCATGCGGCGTCTGCGGGGTTCCGCTGGCCTCGATATAAGCGGGCGCTGCGACCGCCACCATGCGCAGCGGCGGCCCGATCCGCACCGCGATCATGTCCTTGGCGAGCTGTTCGCCAAGCCGGACGCCCGCGTCATAGCGCTCGGCGACAATGTCGGTGAGCCCGGACTCGGCGTTGATCTCGATCTTGATGTCCGGATAACGCTTGAGAAAGTCGTCGATCGCCGGCCAGAGCAAGGTCCGTGTCGCATGGTCCGAGGCGGTGATGCGAATGTTTCCCGAGGGACGCTCACGCAGCTCGCTGAGCTCGGCAAGCTGCCGGTCGATCGTTTCGATGGCCGGGCGCAGCGCATCGAGCAGCCGTTCCCCGGCCTCGGTCGTCGCGACGCGGCGCGTGGTCCGGGCGAGAAGCCGGAGACCGAGCCGCGCCTCCAGCTTGCGCATCCGGTGGCTCAACGCCGAGGGCGAGACGCCAAGGCGGGCCGCCGCGCGCGTGAAGCTCCCTTCCTGTGCGACCACGGCAAAGGCTTCGAGATCTGCCAGATTCTGCCGTGGCACGCGCCCCTCCATTACTGAACATTATTCACAAGTTCATCTCATATTGCGCGACTAATTGCACGAGGAGCTTTGCGGTAAAAGGTGGCTCCCCCTTCGCCAAGGAGCGTCTGATGAGCCGCCGGAAGAGATATGTCATGCCGCTTTGGGTCTGTTGCAGCATCGCCGCGGCCCCCGTCGCGATGAGCCACGCGGCGCAGGCCGATCCGTTGATCATAGCGGACCAGGGCAGTTTCGCGGTCGGCGGCACGGTGACGGCCACCCCCGGCGCATACGACAACAACAAACCCACCGCCGCGGGACAGACGCTTCACGCCGATCATCTCTATGCCTTCTACCAGGCGCCGCAGAACTCCAGGGGGCTACCGATCGTCATGCTGCACGGTGCCTTCCAGTCGGCGCGCAGCTGGGAAACGACGCCCGACGGCCGCGAAGGCTTTCAGACACTGTTCCTTCGCCGCCGTTTCCCGGTCTATCTGGTCGATCAGCCGCGCCGTGGCCGCGCCGGTAACAGCAGCGTCGCGGCGACGATCGAGCCGACGCCCAACGATCAGCTTTTCTTCGATCAGTTCCGGATCGGCAAATGGCCAAACTATTTCGAAGGCGTGCAGTTCGATCGCAAACCCGAGACGCTCGACCAGTTCTTCCGCTCGGTGACGCCGAACACCGGTCCTTATGATGCCGGGGTCATTGCGGATGCGATGTCGGCGCTGTTCGACCGGAGCGGGCCGGGCATCCTTTTCACCCACTCGCAAGGCGGCGGACCAGGATGGCTGGCCGCGATCCGAAACCCGAACGTCAAGGCGATCGTCGCCTTCGAGCCGGGCAGCGGGTTCATCTTTCCGGAAGGCGAACTGCCCCCGGCAATGCCGAGCGCCGCCGGCACCCTGTCGCCCGAGGCGGTGCCGCTGACGGATTTTGAGAAGCTCACGCGCATTCCGATCATCATCTATTATGGCGACAATTTCCCGGTCGAGCCGACCGCCGAACGCGGACAGGACAATTGGCGCGTGCGTCTTGCGATGGCCCGGCTCTGGGTTGACGCCATCAACAAGCGCGGCGGCGACGCGCGGCTGGTGCATCTCCCGGAGATAGGCATTCGCGGCAACACGCATTTCCTGATGTCAGACCTCAACAATGTCGAGATCGCGGACCAGGTCTCGCAGTTCCTTGCCGAGAAGAAGCTGGATTGAGCGCATCAGGATTGGATTTCGAATGACCGACCGACCCATCGACGCCCAGAGGCGCGCGTTCCTCGGCGCATCCGCGCTCATATTCTCGGGCGCAATGTCAGGAGTAACCGCAATGGCCAGTGCCACCCCTTCGATCGCCAACACCAACCGGAACCCGCTGGGACTCGTCTATCGCGGCGCGATCACGCAGAACGTGGCGGGTAAGGTCAATATCCACCCGGTCCAATACAGGCTGAACGGTCTCGACATCGTCGCGAACGTCTACACGCCGGCAAACTATGATCCGGCAAAGGCCTATCCTGCCGTCATTCTCGCGCATCCGAACGGCGGGGTGAAGGAACAGGTCGCGGGTCTCTATGCGCAGCGTCTCGCCGAACGGGGCTATGTCGCGATCACGGCGGATGCCGCTTATCAGGGCGGAAGTGGTGGCCAGCCGCGGAGCGTCGACAAGCCCCAATGCCGCATCGAGGACATCCACGGCATGGCGGATTTCATCACGCATTACCCGGGCGTGGATGCCGCGCGGCTGGGTCTGTTCGGCATTTGCGGCGGCGGCGGATACTCGCTGTCCGCGGCAAAAACCGACAAGCGCTTCAAATCGGTCGCGACGCTGAGCATGTTCAACTCTGGCCGAGTGCGCCGCAACGGCTTCGCGGACTCGCAGCTCGATACGACCCAGGAGCGGTTGCGGCGGGCTTCCGCCGCGCATGCCCAGGAGATGGCGGGGGGAGAAATCCTTTATGCCGGCGATGCCGACATGACCGACGCGCAGATCGCGGCGCTGCCGTTCGAGATGTACCGGCAGCGTTACGAATATTACTGGCGTACCCACGCGCACCCGAATTCGACCTTCAAATATACGATGAGCAGCCTGATCGACCTGATGCGCTGGGATGCCACCGATCAGATCGACCTGCTCGACCAGCCGTTGCTGATGATTGCGGGCAGCAAGGCCGACAGCCTTTACATGACCGAGGAGGCCTTCTCGAAGGCCAGAGGGACGAGCGACAAGACGTTATTCAAGATCGAGGGCGCCACGCACATCGAGACCTATTGGGTTCCCGAATATGTCGACGCGGCGATGGGCAAGCTGTCGCCATTCTTCGCGCGGACGCTGTAGGTCGGCAGTCCGCCGGTCTGCCTCTCGCGCCACTCCAAGGAATTGATCATGAACATCGTTAAAATCGCATCGGTGGCGGGGCTGCTGACCGGCATGGCTATCATTCCCGCTCAGGCGCAATCACAGGAGGCTTCTTCGATGGAAACCAGGCAATCGCGCGCCCGGCAGCTCATGGGCGACGTCGCGCCGAAGCTCGCCGAACTCACCGACGATGTCCTCTTTGGCGATGTGTGGGAGCGGCCCGGCCTGGCGAAGCGCGACCGCAGCCTGATCACCGTCGCGGCGCTGATCGCACTCAACCGCCCCGAACAGCTTCGTTCGCATATGCAGCTCGCGCGCAAGAACGGGGTTGCCGAGGCGGAACTGGTTGAGACGATCACGCAGCTTGCCTTCTATTCGGGCTGGCCCAACGCAATCGCCGCGGTTGGCGTCGCGCGCGAGGTCTTCGCCGAGAATGACGTGCAGAAAGGAAAGCTCCCGCCATCCACGAATGACGCCGTCGTCGTGACCAAGGCTGGCTCGCAGCCGGCCGTAGCCGGCGCCGCCGCCAATTTTACCGGCGCCGTCCGGGTCGACATGCGCTTCCAGCGCCCGCATCCCGCGCGCATCGGCGGCGGCATCGTGACCTTCGAGCCGGGAGCCCGGACCGCCTGGCACAGTCACCCGCTCGGTCAAACGCTGATTGTGACCGAGGGCCGCGGGCTGGTCCGGCATTGGGGCGGCCCCGTGCAGCCGATCGGCATTGGCGACCTCGTCTGGATCCCGCCGGGCGTCAAGCATTGGCATGGTGCAAGCGCAACTGACGGCATGGCTCATGTGGCGATCGCCGAGGCACAGGACGGGCAATCGGTGACGTGGATGGAACAGGTGGACAACGCGCAATATCGAGGGTCGGATCGCTGATCCGTCCGCCAAATTGACTTGCGCGCGTCGAGCAGCTGCCCGGGGCTCAGCCCGCCGAGAAGTTCAGCGACACGAGGGCAAAGACGAAGAGAAGGGCCACGGCCGTGAACAAAGCGGTCAGCGCCGTGAACAGGATCGCGCTCGACGGTCGCCTCGCATAAAGTTCGTTGGCATCGCTCGCGATCGCCGCATCTGCCAGATCGTCCGCTTCCTCGTCGGGGGCTGCTTTGAGCAGCGCCGCGCTGATCGCGCTCGCGGGGACGGGCGTCAGAAACTCGCAGCCGAAGAGCCTGCCGTCGTGGCGAACGACGCGCGCGGGGGCGGCGCCGAGTTCCGGCAAGACCAGAAGGAATGTCTCGCCGATGGAAAAGCCCGCACCGGTCTCGATCAGCAGGCCGGTCCGAGACAGGTTGCGGATGATCACGGCGGATTCGGCCGTGGCGGTGCGCGCCGCGACATCGAGCCGGAGGGTGCGGCGACTCATTCGCCTGCGATCGGTCGTTTCGACGGGGGCCGCGATATGCGCCAGCAAGGATCTCACCAACGTCTCCTTTGGTGAACCATTATCGCCTGGCAACCCTTAATATTGCATTTTCGCCGCGGTTTTTTGGTGCGCCGGTCAAGCGTATTGGCCTCGCTAAGATCGCGTCGGATTCATTTAACGTCGCATGGAGAGTTGGGCCGATTCGCCGCTCGGACGGGGCGTTGAATGCGACGAGCCGTGTTAATTTGTGGTTCTAATTGGGACGAGGGCATCACTTTTTTGGCGGGCGATCTTGATAGGGCTCCGCCTTATATCATTGAATATAAGTCATATTTGATCCTCCTGATCATGCGGAGACGGTCCCTCGTTTAGCTAAAATTAGCGATTGATAAAAATGTGTTAACAAGCTTGCGGAGTCCTCGGAATCCATGTTTCCTGATGGGTGGGGAAGGTCCGAGTCGCTCGGACAGTGGGTCGCACTGACATTGGTAGAAATTTTGCTGTGCCGTTTTTGCGGCAGGGCGAGGTGCGTTCGAGGGAAATTGACATGGATGCTTTCGACAATCCGGCGCGTAATGGCATGACGGGTCCTGAGCGCGACGGCGCATCGAACGAGCAGTCGAGCCGGGCCGCACCGGGCGGCGAGTTTCTTGCCGCCGCGGCGAACGTGACCGCCGCCGCGTCGATCATACCGCTGGCGATCCAGGCCATCCTCGTTCCCGACGCAAGCGGCCGCATCGTCTTGCCCGCGGGCGCGTCGATCGACGATATCACGATTTCGGGCACCGACCTTGTCATCACCCTGCCGAACGGTCAGGTGTTCATCATTCCCGGCGGTGCGGTCGATGTTCCGTCGATCGTCGTCGATGGAGATACGGTGCCGGCGAGCACGGTGGCGCAGCTGCTGGAGAATCTCGGCGAGTTGAACCCCGAAGCCGGCGTTCGCAGCTCGGGTGGCAATTTCGCCGATCCCGAAGGCCCGATACAGGACGCCTATGCGCTCGGCGACCTGCTGCCCTATACGCAGCTGGCATTTCCGCCGTCCGAAGACCGCGAACTGCTGCCGGCCGTTTCCGACGAAGAACCGACGATCGTCATCGTCACGCCCGACCAGCCCGCCGGGATCGTCGCCGCGACGGCGAGCGTCAACGAAGCCGGTCTTCCCGTGCGCGGCAACGAGCCTGCGGGCAGCAACAGCGCCGCGAACAGCGAAACGACGGCGGGTTCGATCGTCTATGATGCGGGCGACGGTCTCGATTCGATCACGATCAACGGCACCGCCATCACCACCGTCGGCCAGGTCGTCACGACGCCGCTCGGCCAGTTGACCATCACCAGCCTGACGCCGGGCAACGTCGGATACAGCTACACGCTAACCGACAACACCAACGCGAACAACAACTTGACCGACCCGTTCACCGTTGTCGTCACCGACAATGTGAACGCCGGCGAAAAGATCATGCAGATTGTGCCGCTCGGCGACAAATTGCTGATCGAAACGCGCGTGACCCCGCGCGACATCGCCTTCATCAAGGTCGGCGACCCCGCGAACGTCAAGGTCACCGCGTATGACTTTTCAATCTATGGCGGGCTCAACGGCAAGGTCGTCCGCGTCTCCGCCGACAGCATCTATCACGAGGTCGAGCGGCAGGCTTATTTCACCGTCGTCGTCGAAACGACGAACAGCTATCTGACCTCGAACGGCCGACGGCTGCCGATCACCCCCGGCATGCTGTGCGATGTCGAAATCGTGACCGGCAAGAAATCGGTGCTGAGCTACTTGCTCAAGCCGGTCTTGAAGGTCAGCGGGTCGGCGCTCACCGAACGCTGATTGTTCAGCGCCAGCGTATAGGATTTTTGCGACGCAGGGATCGCGGCGAAGTTTGGCGATGGCTGTGTGCCGCGATAGGCATGCACCCAGCGCCGGTTCTCGCTGAACGACAACACCGGTCGCACCGCATTGGACTGGCTGCCGTCGTAGAGGCGGTCGGTCACGTTATCGAGTACGACCTTCCCGGCATCGGTCTGGACGAGCAGGAAGGCGTGGTCGGCGTTCGCCGCGAGATCGCGGAGGAGCACGAGCTTCATACGGTCGGCATCGACTCCCGCGGCGCGCAGCATCTGCATCTTCAGGATCGCGAAATCCTCGCAATCGCCTTTTCCGCGCCCGAGCGTCTGCTCGGCGGTCGCCCAGAAATCGCGCTGCCGGTAATTGCGGTCGTCGTTCACATAGGCGATCTCGCGATTGACCCATTGATTGACGCGCGCGAGCAGATCCTGCTCGGCGAGCCCCGGCGAAGCGTTTGCGCTGCGTAGCTTGCTTTGCATCAGCCCGGCGGGCGCGGTGCGGCGGACATGGTCCCAGCGGTCGTCGAAGCGCGTGCGCTTGACCGGGATAGGGCGGGTGCCGAGTTCGGCGGCCGGATCATATTCGGCGGTTTCAACGAGCGGTGCGAAAATCGACGGCGCACCGCAGCCCTCGGACGAGGTGAAAGCGATTGGGGTGCGGCTGGCGGGCTCGAGCGTCTGCCGAACCGGGAAAGCCGCGAGGTTGGCGGCGATCGGTACAGCGGCGGCGGCTTCGGCGGCCGCGCCGGCCTGCTGGTCGACCCGGATGCGGTCGAGCGCGCTCGGCGCTCCGCCCAATATGGCGCGTGAGATGTCGGCCCTGGCCGGTGGCGCATGGCTCGCCGCGACGGGGCACGCGGCCTTGCTGTCCGCCAACGCCTTGGCGTTGAGCAGCTTGGACGAGGCATGGGCGACCGACGGCGTCAGCGCCGCTGCGGCAAAGGCGATGGAGACAGGAAGCCATCGCGAATCGCCAGCGACAAGATGGGCATGCTTTCTCATGCGGCCCGATTTGCCGGGGCGACGTGAGGATAAGCTTCATGACGATAGTAAACGCGGCATTCAGCACGTTTTGGAAAATGGGTGCTATGCCTCGCGCGGCTTGAGCGTAAGCGGCAGTCCGGCGGTGAGCAGCACGACTTCCTCCGCCGTCGCGGCGACCGACTGGTTGAGCTGCCCCGCCGCGTCGCGGAACGCTCGTGCGAGCGCATTGTCGGGTACGATGCCGAGGCCGACTTCGTTGGATACGAGGATCAACTTCCCCTCGAAACTGCTGATCACGCGGCATAATTCGCGGCTCGCGAGCGGGATGTCGGCGTCTGCGAGCAGCAGGTTCGAGACCCAGAGCGTCAGGCAGTCGACGAGTACGACGGCTTTGCTGCGGTTCAGTGCGTCGATGGCGGCGGGCAGGTCGCGCGGCGCCTCGATGGTGGTCCAGCGCGCGCCGCGGTCGGCGCGGTGGCGTGCGATCCGGTCGCGCATTTCGTCGTCGAAGGCTTCGGCGGTCGCGACGAAGACGGGATTTCCGCCCGCGGCTTCGGCGCGCGCCTGCGCATAGCGGCTTTTACCCGATCGCGCGCCGCCGAGCACGAACAGCGACGATCCACTCATGCGGCGATCCCCGCGATCCGAAGCATCGCATCGATATCGGCGTGCGCCGCAAACTCGCAGGCAATGTCGTCGAGCGCGGTATCGACCTCAGCCGTATAATCGCGTCCGCTGCCCGTTACGTCGATCCGTGTCAGCAACGCGCGGCGCAGGTCGGGCGAAGCGAACACGCCGTGGAGATAGGATCCGATCACATTGCCTTCGCGATTGGTCGCGCCGTCGCGCGCACCGTCCGCCAGCATCGCGAAGGGCTCCGCTGTGGTGGGGCCGCTGGTTTCGCCCATATGCATTTCATATCCCTCCACCGCCGCACCCAGTGCGGTTCCCTGCACGTGGCGCAACGTCTTCGCGGGTGAGAGTGTCGTCTCGACATCGAGCAAGCCCAGCCCCTCGACCTCGGCCGGCGCGCCCTCGATCCCCAGCGGATCGGCGATCCGGCACCCGAGCATCTGGTATCCGCCGCACAGCCCGACGATCAGCCCGCCGCGTCGGTGATGCGCCTTGATGTCGATGTCCCAGCCCTCGGCGCGCAGTGCCGCAAGGTCGGCAATCGTCGCCTTCGATCCGGGCAGGACGATGATCGCCGCCTCGGTGGGGATCGGCCGGCCCGGCGGCACCATCACGATCTCGACCCCGGGCTCGAGCTTGAGTGGGTCGAGATCGTCGAAATTCGAAATGCGCGGCAGGATCGGGCAGGCGATCAGCTTGCGGCCCTCGTGCGGGTCGGCGGGGCGTTCGAGGATCACCGCATCTTCGCTCGGCAGGCGCGATGCCGCCGTCAGCCAGGGGATAACGCCGAAACCGGGCCACCCGCTGCGCTTCTCGATCTCGCGATAGCCGTCTTCGAACAGCGCGGGGTCGCCGCGGAACTTGTTGATCAGGAAGCCGCGGATCATCGCGGCGTCCTCGGCGTCGATCACGGCGCGTGTGCCGACGAGCGAGGCGATGACGCCGCCGCGGTCGATGTCGCCGATCAGCACGACGGGCACGTTTGCGGCGCGCGCGAAACCCATGTTCGCGATGTCGCCCGCGCGCAGGTTGATCTCGGCGGGCGACCCCGCGCCCTCGACGACGACTATGTCGCTCTGCGCGCGGAGGCGTTCATAACTTTCGAGCACTTCGGCCATCAGCGCGCCGCGCGCCTCGCGGAAGTTCCCGCTGCCGAGTGTGCCGCGAACGCGGCCGTGGACGATGAGCTGCGAGGTGCGGTCGGCCTGCGGTTTCAGAAGCACCGGGTTCATGTCGCTGTGCGGTTCGACGCGGCACGCGATGGCTTGCAGCGCCTGCGCCCGCCCGATCTCGCCACCGTCGGTCGTCACCGCGGCATTGTTCGACATATTCTGCGGTTTGAAGGGGAGGACGCGGAGGCCGCGATTGGTCAGCGCGCGGCACAGCGCCGCGACGAGCACGGACTTGCCCACGTCCGATCCGGTGCCTTGCAGCATCAGCGCAGCCATAGGGCGCCCCCCGCGATCAGCCAAAGCAGCAGGCAGGCGCGCAGATAGATGGCAAGCGCGCGGTCGATTTCATCGCCGCCCGCTTCGCTGTCGCCATCTCCGATCCACGCCTTGTCGTGCATGACCCCCTCATAGGCGACCGGGCCCGCGAGCCGAAGCCCCAGCGCGCCCGCCATCGCGGCTTCGGGCCAGCCGGCATTGGGTGAGGCGTGTTTACGAGCATCGCGCCGCAGGATGCGCCAGCCGCCGCCTGCGAGGCAGAGCAGCAGGCCCGACAGCCGCGCCGGAATCCAGTTGGCGAGATCGTCGAAACGCGCCGCCGCCCAGCCGAAGGCGCGCCAGCGCTCCTCGCGGTGGCCGATCAGGCTGTCGGCGGTGTTCACCGCCTTATACGCCCACACGCCCGGAAGGCCGAGGAGGAGCAGCCAGAAAAGCGGCGCAGCGACGCCGTCGCAAAAGCTTTCGGCAAGGCTTTCGATCGCTGCGCGGGCGACGCCAGCCTCGTCGAGCACGGCGGTATCGCGGCCGACGATCATGCCGACCGCCGTGCGCGCGCCGGCGAGGTCGCCCGCATCGATCCGCTCGCCAACCGCGCGGACATGATCGAACAGGCTGCGCTGCGCGAGCGCGGGCCAGGCGAGGATCGCGACGCCGATCCAGCCCCAGCCGCCGAACGACGCGAGCAGCAAGCGCTGGAGCGCCCAGCCGGAGCCGGCAACGAGGACAAGCAGGACGAGCAGGGTCAGGACGCCGAGCCCGCGCCGCATGGCGAAGCTATGTCCGGGCCGGTTCCACCGCGCCTCGCAACCGCCGATGATATGCGCAAACAGCCCGACGGGGTGACCGAGGCGGCGATAGAGCGCGCGCGGCCAGCCGAACGCGGCATCGAGCGCGAGCGCGGTGAGCGCGATCGGCTCAGCCATCGACGAGCGCCGCTTCGAGCCGCGCACGCGCGGCGGCGTCGGCGGGCAAGCCGATCCGCAGCCAGCGCGGTTGATCCATGAAGGGGCGCGTCAGGATCGCGCGCCGCGCGAGCCGCTCGAACAGCGCATGCGCATCGTCGACATCGATCAGGCGAAAGAGCGGGCAGTCACCGATCGGCCGATGGCCCAGGCGCGTCAGCAGCGCGTCGAGCGTGACGGCTTCATCGGCGAGGCGGCGGCGCGCGGCGGCGATCCAGTCGCGGTCGGCATAGGCGGCGGTTCCAATCGCAATCGCCGCCGCTGACAGCGGCCACGCGCCGAGCTGTTTGCGCAGCGCGACGATGATCACCTCCGGCGCGACGACGAAGCCGAGCCGGACGCCCGCGAGCCCGAAGAATTTGCCGAAGGAGCGGAAGACGACCAGCCTCTGGCCGTCATCGACCAGCGCCGCGATACTCGTGGCCGAATCGGTGTCGGCAAAGGCTTCGTCGACCAACAGCCAGCCGCCGGGTCCGCGCCGGTCCAGCAGCGCCTGCATCGCCGCGGCACCGGTCACGCGGCCGTCGGGGTTGTTGGGGTTGGCGAGGATCAATGTGCCGCCGTAGCCCGACGCCGCTTCGGGGGCGATGGGCGCGCTTCCCGCGACCATTTCGCCATGAGTGCGATAGCTCGGCGCGATATGCCGTGCGGGGCCGCCCACCAGCGTCCCGGTCAGGCGCAGGCCGATCTCGCTTCCGGGCACGGCGCAAACATGGCGAGCGTCGACGCCAAAACAGGTGGCGGCAACGGCTTCGAGCTGGGCGAGTGCGTCCGGATCGGGCAGGCGCTGCCAGTCGAACACCATCGCGGCGGCGCCGGGCCAGGGGTGTGGATTGATCCCGGTCGACAGGTCGATCCAGTCGCCATTTCCGAACCGGCGCTTCGCGGCTTCGATCCCGCCGCCGTGCCAGGCCCATGGGGTGATCATGCAAGGTGCGCCAGCAACAGCGCCGCCGCGAGCAGCAGGTTTTCGGCGATCTCGATCCCCGCGCCGTGCCCGTCGCCCGAAATCCCGCCGATCTTGCGCAGCAGCCACCAACCCCACAGAAGGAAGATCGCTGGCGCGACCAGCAACGAGGGCGACCACCACGCCGCGGCGACGAGTGCCAAGCTCCAGATGACGAAGTCCACCGGCCGTACGGCATTCCGAAAACGCGAGCCGAGCCCCGCGTGGAGGTCGGGCAGCGCGCGCGACCAGATGAGCGGGCCAATCCGCGCGGCAAAGGGTATGAGCGCGATCGCGGCGAACATCTGGCGGTCGAGCAGCGCGTGTAGCAGCACCAGCTTGGCGATCAGTTGCAGCGCGATGGTCACCACCGCGAAGCTGCCGACATGCGGATCGGAGAGGACGGCGAGCAGCCGTTCGCGGTCCTTGTGCGCCGCCCCGCTCGCGTCGGCGATATCGCCGAGGCCATCGAGGTGCAGCGCGCCGGTCACCGCGACCCAGAGGATGAGCGCGCACAAGGCGCCGGTCCACGGATCGATCCGCGCGCCGGCCCAGCCCGCGCCAGCCACGAGGGCGCCGACGATCAGCCCGACCGCGGGAAACCAGCGCATCGATGCCGCGAATTCGTCGCTCGACACCGCGATGCGCGGCGTCGGCAGGCGCGTCAGGAACTGGATCGCGACGATCAGCCCCTTCAAGGATAAAGCCCTGTGATCTGTGCGCTGGCTGGCTCACCGGGCCAGGCGCGGAGCGAGAGCCGCGCGGCGTAAGGCAGGTCGAACGCCCAGAGCTGACGCTGGTCGAAACCGCACAGCGCATGGAGCGCGGCGCGCATCGCGCCGCCGTGGGTGACGATCAATGTCGGAACCGGCGCAAGGTCGGCGATGGCGGCGGACACGCGCGCTACCAGCGCCGACCAGTGTTCGCCGCCGGGCGGAGGATTGGCGTCGGGATCGCTCCAGAAGCGGCCGAGCGCGTCGAGGTTGATGGTGCTCGCCGCCTTGCCGTCCCAGTCGCCGAAATCGAGTTCGCGCCAGCGCGGATCGATGATGAGCGGCACGCCCAGCGCCGCGCCGATCGCTTCGCCGGCCGCGCAGCTGCGATGAAGGTCGGATGCGATCAGCAGCTCGATGCCGAGGTCTTCGGCGTGCGCCACGCAAGCGGCGATGCCTTCGGGGGTCGGCACGCCATCGGTGCGTCCCATCAGCAAACCGGGCGTTTCGGGGGCGCCGTGGCGCAGCAGATGGAGCGCGAAGCCGGTCACAGCGACGCCGAAACCTGTGCTTCCGCAAAGGTCGCCATCTGGTCGTGCGCTGCGATCGCGCTGCGGACGATATTCGCCGCGACCGCCGCGCCGCTGCCTTCGCCGAGCCGCATATCGAGCGACAGCAGGGGGGCGAGGCCGAGCAGGTCGAGCAGGCGCTTGTGTCCCGGCTCGGCCGAGCAATGGCCCGCGATGCAATGATCCGCGATCGCGGGATTCTCGGCCGCAAGCGGTGCGATGGCCGAGGTGCAGATGAAGCCGTCGAGTAGCACAGGGACGCCAAGCTGGCGCGCGCGCAGGACCGCGCCCGCGATCGCGGCGATCTCGCGCCCGCCGACGCGGCGCAGCGTCTCGAACGCCGAGCGCGGCGCATCGTTGTGAAAGGAGAGCGCGCGTTCGATCACCTCGACCTTGCGCGCGACGCCGTGGCCATCGACCCCGGTCCCGGGGCCGACCCATCCCGCCACACCGCCGGCGAGGCTGCGCGCACACAGCGCGGCGGCGGCGGTCGAATTGCCGATCCCCATTTCGCCGAGGGCGAGGAGGTCGAGGTCGGCGTCGACCACCGCCGCGCCGCGGTTCAGCGCGTCGAGGCAATCGGCCTCGCTCATCGCGGCATCGACGGTGAAATCGGCGGTCGGCCGGTCGAGGTCAAGCGCGACGACCGTCAGTTCCAGCCCGGCAGCGCCCGCCAGCGCGTTGATCGCGGCGCCGCCGCCTGCGAAGTTGGCGACCATCTGTGCGGTCACGCTCGGCGGAAAGGCGCTGACGCCATGGACGGTGACGCCATGATTGCCAGCGAAGATGGCGGCGCGGGCGCGGGCGATCTGCGGCCGCGCCGTGCCCTGCCAGCCGGCGAAGAAGATCGCCAGATGCTCGAGCCGCCCCAGCGATCCGGCGGGTTTGGTCAGTTCGCCTTGCCGTACCCGCGCATCGGCTGCCGCTTCGACATTTGGCTCGCGCAGATCGGCAAGCGCGGCTTCGAAGGCGTGGACGGAAGCAAAACTGATCATTCGGCGACAAATCCTGGCGGAGGGGTGCGGGTGATGAAATGCCCTTTGACGCCTTCGGGCCAAAGAGAAAAGGGGACGCGGCCATGCTCGCTTGTCGCGTAATGGACCGCATAGTCGAGGATGGCACGCGCGGAATTTTCATCGCCCTGAAAGCGGCCGAGGACATAGCCGACCTTGTCGGGCGCGCGCAGATGGACGGTGCAATGATCCTGGCACGCGAAAAAACAGGCCATTTCCTGCACCGCGACGCCGTCGTAACGCGAATCCTGTTCCTTGAGACGCTTCAGCGCCTCAAGGAGCCGCGCACCGCCGCGCACGCCTTCGGCGTCGTCCCGGGACTCGCGGCTGTGGCGGCAGCTGTTGCACACCACCACCGCGGGCCCGGGGGCGACGCGCGTGAGCATCAGGCGGCCGTTGCCGCCTGCTGCGGCGCCGGAACGCCGACCGCGACGAGCGCGCGATACAGGGCGTAAAGCCCGATCAGGATCGCGCCGTTGCGCACGAACTGTTCGGCGAGCAGGTCGGGCGCCATCGCGGTGTGCAGCCCGCCGAGCACGAGCGCCCAGGCGAGGATGATACCCTTGAACGCCGTGAAGCCCGCGGCGTAGGCGAGGCTCAACCGCGCCGCGACCGGTCGGTATGCGAGCGCCCGCAGCGCCGCATAGCTTGCGAGCGCCGACCCCACCGCTGCGGCACCGAGCCCGGCGCCCCAGCCGAGCGTGCTTCCATCGCGCGGATAGCCGAGCAGGAAGAAGCCGATGAACTGGCTCGCGGCCCATGCGAGCAGCATGAGCGCGATGCCATCGCGGCGGCGCATATGCACCGCCGCGAGCGCCGCAAGCGCCGGAAAGGGGGTCGCGCAGGCGAGCGCGAGCGTCGTCGCGGTGCTCGCCGCCGTCAGCAGCGAGACCCAGAGCGCCGACGCACCGCGGTCCGACATCGCCGCCATCAGAAGCGCCCCCGGATACCGGCATAGATGCTGCGGCCGAGCGACCCATAGCGGAACGCCGTCATATATTGCTCGTCGAAGATATTCTCGGCGCGTGCAAACAGCTTCACGGCGTCGGACAGCGCATATTCGGCGCGCAGGTCGACGAGCGTATAATCGTCGAGTCGCGTCGCATTGCTCGCATTGTCATAGCTCTTGCCCGACCAGCGCACCGCCGCGCCGAGCTCGAGCCCGAAGCCGAAGGCATAGCTCGCCGACGCATTGGCGGTATTGCGCGGACGCCGCGGCAGCCATTTGCCGAAATTGGCGGTGCCTTCCGAGCGGTCTTCGGCGACGATCCAGCTGTAGTTGCCGTCGAGCGTCAGCCCACCGAGCGTCAGCGCCGCGGACGCCTCGACGCCATGCGCTTCGCTGCGTGCGACGTTGAGATAATAGCCGAAGCGCGGGGTCGCCGGGCTGCTGCCGGGCACCGTGCAGAGCGGGTTGGTCGAGGGCGAGGAGCAGCTGTTGAAGATAATCTGGTTCGTCGTGGTGCGGTCGAACCAGCTCGCGCCGACGACGAGCTTGCGGTCGAACAGATGCTGCTCGATGCCGGCTTCCCAGCCATGCGCTTCTTCGGGGTCGAGCCCGACATTCCCATATTCGCTGAACAGCTGGTAAAGCGACGGCGCCTTGAAGCCTTCGCCATAACTGGCGCGCAGCACGGTGCCGGTGGTGAGCCGCCAGACACCGCCCGCCGCGAACAAAGTCTGCCCGCCGTAGCGGTCGTGATCGTCATAGCGGACGCCGCCATTGAGGGTCAGACCGTCAATTGGCTCTATGCTCAATTGACCATAGGCGCTCGTCAGTTCGGCCTTGCCGCGCACGAACGCGGGAAGCGGGGTCGACAGCGATGCCGACGGCGAACGGCTGCGGAAGTCCGAGCGTTCATTCTCGACCCCGAAGATCGCGGTGACACGATCGGTAAAATCGAAGCTGCCCTGATATTCCCAGCGCTTGTTCTGGCCATCGGCCTCGAAGCTCTGCGGACGCGCGCGGTCGGGATTGAAATTATCGCGGTTGGTGTCGGTATAGGCAAACGCGACGCGGTTGCGGAAGCGTCCGCCGGCGAGGTCGAAATTGAGCCCCGCATAGCCGACGAACTCCTTGTTGAGCCCATAATCGTTGCTGTCGGTGTTGAAGCCGTCGAATTCGACGCGGCCGCTCGAATAAGTGCCGCGCACCTCGGCGCTGACATTGTCCGCGAGCGCCAGCTCGGCGCGGCCCGAAAGATTGTTGTTACGATAGCCGTCGCGCTCGACCGCGCCGAACGCCTTGGCGTGCGACGAAATGCCGTCGGTGGTGAAGCGCTGGCCGCCGAGGCGCCAGCTCAAGGGACCCGTGCGGCCGCCGATCGCGGCGCGCGCGCTGACCGTCTCGCGCGATCCGGCTTCGAGGTCGAAGCTGCCTTCAAGTTCCTTCTCGGGCGCGGCGGTGACGATGTTAACCACGCCGCCGATCGCCTGGCTTCCCCACAGGATCGATTGCGGGCCGCGCAGCACCTCGATCCGGTCGATATCGCCGACGAGCAGATTGGCGAAGTTGAAGCCGCCGCCGGTCGACGACGGATCGTTGAGCTTCACCCCGTCGATCACGACGACGGTGTGCTCCGATTCGGCGCCGCGAATGCGGAGCGAGGTCGAGGTGCCATAGCCGCCGTTCCGCGCAATGCTGATGCCGGGTGTGCGGAGCAGGAGTTCGGTGACGCCGATATCCTGCGCGCGGTCGATCGCTTCCTTGTCGAGCACGGCGATCGACGAGGGCACTTCGTCGAGCGTCAGCGGCGTGCGCGTCGCGGTGACGATGATGCTGTCGCCGTCGGCGGCGACAGCATGCGCGGTCGACGCTTCGTCGGCGAACGCAGCGGAGGATGCCGCAACGGCGGCGAGGCAGATCGAACTTCGGAAAAACACTTTAAACACAGGATAATCCCTCGACAATGCCGCTCACGAACACGGTCGATGCGGTTGTCCCGGGGACACACGACATCGCCCGCGCCCATGCGCAGCCAAGCTTGTCGTCATGCGGGTTCACCCCCGTCCGCCCGGCACACCCTGTCCGCACGAAAGACGACGGCGACGGGCAGGTCTCCTGGCTTGCGGGTCAGCGCCGGTCGGCCGCCTTCTCGGGACCGGAATCCCAATGGCAAGTGGCCGATGGCTCGCCGCGTACAGTTGCAGGGGCAGCCGGGGTTTTCCCGTTCCCTCTTAGTCCCCGTCGCCGGGGAACCTGTCGCTTGCCGCGGCCGATAGCCCTATTTTCGGGCCGCGGTCAATTGCTGCGATGTCGCGGGGGGTGATCAGAACAGCCCGGGCAGTTCGCGCTGCGCCGCGCTCGGCCGCTCGGGGGTGAGCATTTCGGGCTCGGCGAGCATGCGGGCGCTGCGGCTCCGCGCCGCCGGGCCCGCGCTGGCGTCGGCGATCCGCGTGGCACAGGCGTTGCCCGACAGAAAGCCGATCGCGGCGCGGATCGACGCCTCGCGCGGGTCGCCGAGCGGGACGGTCAGATCGTCGCTCGCGGCGCAGCTGTTCGTGATTTTCGGTGCGAGCCCGTCATAATAGTCACCCGCGCCGGCCGAATTGGCCGTCGCAAAGGCGACGACGCGCATGCGGTCGTCGCATTCGGCCTTGTCGAGCGCGATCTGGCCGACCGGTTTGCCATAAGTGTTGCCGCCGACGAGCGTCATATTGGTGCCGAGATAGGGCAGCATCGAATTGATCACGAGTTCGCTTGCCGATGCGGTCGACCCGGTGCCGATAAAGGCGATGCGCGTCGGTGCGATCGACTGGCCCGCCGGCGTGAAACGATGCTCATCATTCTCGGCCGACTTGTTGGCGCGAAAGCGCGTCTGCGAAAAAAGCTGCCCCGCGCGGCCCGCGCCCATCAGGTCGCCCATCAGATTGGCCGTCGAGACAAGGCCGCCGCCATTGTAGCGGAAATCGATGATGATGTCGGTCACGCCGCGCGCGCCGAAATCGGCGAAGGCCGCCTTTAACTGGTCGTCCGCCGACGAGATGAAGGTGCGCAGGTTAAGATAGCCGTAGCTGCGGCCGCCCTCGGTGATGACCTTTGCGCCATAGCGGTCCGAAACCGGGTCGAGCGAATAATCGGCCTTGGCGACGGTGACGTCGCGCGTGCCGGCCGCGTCGGTGATACGCAGCACGCGACTGACCCCGGGGTCGTTCGGGCCGAGTGCACTGGTAAGGCCCGCGGTCCCTTCGGCGGCGACGATGCTCGCCACGGTACGCAAATTGCCGCTGTTGGTGCCGATCGCAACGATTGCCGTGCCGCGGTCGATCCCCGCGGCAAACGCCGGTGCGCTCTCATAGGCTTCGGCGATGAGGATGCGCTGACCCGCCGCGTCATAGGTCATGCGGACACCGAAACCCGCGCTCGACCCACGGGCGTAGAAGGCGTTCTCCTCGGCGATCGAGGTGATGTAGGTAAAGAAGCGGTCCTTGTTCAGGTTGAAGGCAGGCCTGACCAGCGCGTCGATGTAGGATTGGACCGTTGTATGGTCGGTCGGCCGGACGCCGTTGTCTACGTCGGTCGGAAACAGATACCATTCGTCGATCACCGCCTTGGCAAAGGCCTGACGCGAGGCGAGCGTGCAATTGGCGGTCGGGGCAGGTGTGGGGCTTGGCGTCGGGGTGACCGTGACAGGGCCGCCGCTTCCGGCGCTGCTTGAACCGCCCCCGCCGCCGCACGACGCCAGCATCAGCGCGGCGAGCGTAACAGCCGCGACCGACTGCCCCGACTTGGCCATCAAAATTCTCCCCCGGATCGACCCATTACACTGTTTATTCTGCGTCCTTGCTACGGCCCTTGAAGCCTTGGGCGATGACATAGAGCTCGGGCGACCCCTTGCGGCTCGCCGGCGGTTTGGCGTGCTTTACCGTTGAAAAGTAGCGCTTTAGCAAAGTCAGCAGGGTGTGATCAGCCCCGCCCGCGAACACCTTTGCCACAAACGCGCCGCCGGGCAGCAGATTCTGCACCGCGAAATCTGCGGCGGTTTCGGCAAGGCCGATCGTGCGCAGATGGTCGGTCTGTTGATGGCCGACGGTGTTCGCCGCCATGTCCGAAATGACGAGGTCGGGGGCGCTGCCGAGCGCCTCGATCAGCGCGTCGGGTGCGGCATCGTCCATGAAATCCATTTCGAGGATTTCGACCCCCTCGATCGGTTCACAGTGGAGCAGGTCGATCCCGGCGACACGCGCGCGGGGGTTCGCCTTGCGCACGACCTGCGACCAGCCGCCGGGCGTGATGCCAAGGTCGACGACCGCGCGCGCTTTCTTGATGAAGCCGAATTTCTCGTCGAGTTCGATCAGCTTGTATGCGGCGCGCGAGCGATAGCCTTCGGCCTGCGCGCGGCGGACATAGGGATCGTTCAATTGCCGCTGCAGCCAGCGCGTCGATGAGACGCTGCGCTTGCGCGCGGTTTTGACGCGGACGTGCAGACCGCCGCGACCGCTACCGCCCTTTCCGCCGGCGCCGCTCATTTGCGATGCTCGCGGCGGGTGACGGGGATGTCGCGGCCCTGCATCGCCAGCGTGCGCAAGATGCCCTCGCGGATGCCGCGGTCGGCGACACCGACGCGCACCGCGGGCCACAGGTCGATGATGCTCTCGAGGATCGCGCAGCCCGCGACGACCAGATCGGCGCGCTCGCGGCCGATACATGCGATTTCGGCGCGATCGGCGATGCTCGCGTCGGCAAGGCGGCGGCTGATGTCGCGCATCGCATCGGACGGGACGACGAGCCCGTCGACCGCGCGCCGGTCGTATCGCGGCAGGTCGAGGAAGACGCTGGCGAGCGTCGTTACGGTGCCGCTGGTGCCGAGCAGGCGCAGCTTCTGACCGGCAAAGCGTTCGGCGCGCCCGGCAAAGGCGGCAAAAGCTTCGCGCGTTACTTCGCGCATATGCGCATAGGCGGCCTGGCGGCCGGCGAGGCTGTCGTCGGGAAGCGGCGCATGTTCGGTCAGCGAGACGACGCCCCACGGCACGCTGATCCAGTCATGGATCTTCACGTCATGGTCCGACACATCGACGTGCATCAGCTCGGTCGAGCCGCCGCCGATGTCGAAGATCAGCGCCGGACCTTCGCCGGGCTCCATCAGATTGTGGCAGCCGAGGACGGCGAGCCGCGCCTCTTCGGCGGCCGAGATGATGTCGAGGACGATACCCGTTTCGCGGCGGACCCGCTCGGCCAGTTCCTCGCCGTTGCTCGCACGGCGGCACGCTTCGGTAGCAACCGCGCGCGACAGCGAGACGTGACGGCGGCGCAGCTTGTCGGCACAGATCGACAGCGCGGCAACGGTGCGGTCCATGGCCGCCTCGCTGATTTTCCCGCTGCCGTGCAAGCCCTCGCCCAGACGGACGATACGCGAAAAAGCGTCGATGACGACGAGCTCGCCATTTTGCGGGCGAGCAATCAAAAGCCGGCAATTGTTGGTGCCAAGGTCGATCGCGGCATAGCTGCGCGGCCGCGTGATCGGCATCGGACGCGATTCGCCCCCCGCCTTGTTTCGTCCTTTTACCGCCGGGCCTGGCCGCGGCGGTCGCCCTGATGGCGCTGCCATTTGCCGCATGGCTATCGTAACCTGTTCTGCTCACGCGCCCGCAAAACCGCAGGCGTGCACTTGGCAGCAAACCTAGGCTTTCCCGGCCATTATGGCAAGCGCCTCCTCCCTGACCCGCGTGACGCAAAGAAAACCCCGCCCGGCACAGGGCCGGGCGGGGGCAAGGAGGGAAGGAAATTATTGGGGGTCGGGACTGCCCCTTAACGGCAGCCGTCATTCCCCTTGTCGATCGCGCGGCCGGCGAGGGCGCCGACAGCGCCGCCGAGGATCGTACCGACCGTGCGGTCGCCGCGGCCGGCGATTTCATGACCGGCGAGGCCGCCTGCAATCGCACCGATCACGGTGCCGCCGGTGCCATTGTCGCACTGGCGATAGTTGCGGCGATCATTCCGGTAGTTGCGGCGATCGTTGCGGTAATCGCGGCGGTTGTCCCGGCGATAATCGCGGCGGTCATAACGGCGATCGTCGCGGTCATAGCGAACATCATAGCTCGAATAGCCATCGCGGTCGTAATAGCCGTTCTGCGCCGCGGCGGGAGCCGCCACGCCCAGTGTCGCGGTGGACATCAGGGCGGCGATCGAGAGGGTCATCATCTTTTTCATTTTCGTTCTCCTTCGTCGTCGTTTGGCCCGTCTGGGCTTTGTCGATGATCATGTTTTGCCCGATTCGCTTTGAGCGAAGCCTGAACATCATTGTTGGCCAATGTTCAGCTTTCTGCGGTGAACCGCTTTCCTTTCGCATGCCGCCGCCCTAACCCCGCGGCGATGCGCCGTTTGCTCTTCGCTGCCCTGATATTTGTCGCCGTCGGCCCGGTGCCCGGCACCGTGATGCGCTTTCCGAAGGGAGACATGACCGAACGCGCCGCCGCGCGTCCGCTGGTCTTCGCGCCGGAGACTTCGGGTGCAATGCGGTTCGTCCGCGGCTGGCATCTCGTCAGCCCGCACAGCCGGTTCGGTGGCTTTTCGGCGCTCGCGCGGATGGGGCCGGACCGGTTTCAGCTGATCGGCGACAATGGTTATGGAGCACGCCTGACGCTCGACGCGCGCGGTTCGGTTTCGGATGTCCGGATTCGCGCGCTACCGACGCCCGACGGCCGGCCGCAGCGCAAATCCATGGTCGATGCCGAGGCGATGTTTGTCGCCCCCGAAAGCGGCAAGAGCTGGATCGCGCTCGAAGGGATCAACGAAATCTGGCGACTCGATGCCGGTCTTTCGGCAATCGAGTCGCGACGCAAGCTGCCCGAACCGGTGCGCTGGCCCAGGAATCGCGGGCCTGAGGCGATGACGCGGCTGCCGGATGGCCGAACGGTGGTCTTTCTGGAAGACGCCGACGACGATCCGCGCGGGCGCGAGGCGTTGATCTACACCGGCGATCCGGCCGCGCCCGGCCCCGCGCCGATTCGCTTCTTTTATGATTCGGCGGGCCGTGGACTGGTTAGCGATGCCGCGGCGCTGCCCGACGGGCGCATCCTGATCGTGCACCGGCGGCTCGGTTTCGACCCCGTATTCACGACGATCGTCGCAATCGTCGACCCGGCCGATATACAAAAGGACGCCGTCGTGCGGTCACGGACGATTGGCCGTGTTACCCGGCCACTCGCCGAAAATTACGAAGGCGCCGCGATTTCGGTCGAGCAGGGCCGCACCTGGCTCTGGCTCGTCGCCGACAATAATTTCAACGTCTGGCAGCGCAGCCTGCTGCTGCAATTCGAGCTGGTGGGCCTGCCGCCGGGCAGGGCACCGGACAGCAAAAAGGCCGCGCGGTAAGCCGGCGGCCTGATTGCTTTAGCGATTCGAAAGCGCTTAAGCGGCCTTTTCGGCCAGCTTCTTCGCGACTTCCTTCTTCACCTTGCGGGCCGAAGCCGACAGCTGGTCGTCGCCGGCCTTCAGCAGCCAGTTGTCGAGACCGCCATTATGCTCGACCGTACGCAGGCCGTGGGTCGACACGCGCATCTTGACGCCCTTGCCGAGCGCGTCCGACAGCAACGTCACATTCTGCAGGTTCGGCAGGAAGGTGCGCTTGGTCTTGTTGTTGGCGTGGCTGACATTGTGGCCAACCTGGCGGCCCTTGCCGGTCAGTTCGCAGATGCGCGACATGGTCTTCGTCCTCGTCAAAAAAATTTCGGATCGGCGTCCGGGCACTTCCCGCAAAACGGGGAGTACAGGACCGGAGTGAGCCGGGAAAGGCGCGCGCTTATCGGCTTGCCGGAGATTCGTCAAGCGAATAGGGCGCTTTCATGGCTCAGTTTCCGCTTCCCGAACCGATGCGCCGCGCGCTCGATCTGGCCCGCATCGCCGCGGAATGGGGCGAAGTGCCCGTCGGCGCGGTGATCGTCAAGGACGGCGCGATCATCGCCGAGGGCCATAACCGCCCGCGCGAATCGCACGACCCGACCGCGCATGCCGAAATCGTCGCGATTCGCGCCGCGGCGGCCAAGCTCGGCAACGAGCGGCTCGACGGCTGCGACCTTTATGTGACGCTCGAACCCTGCGCGATGTGCGCCGGCGCGATTGCCCACGCGCGAATCGCGCGCCTCTATTATGGCGCCGACGATCCGAAGGGGGGCGCCGTCGTCCACGGTCCGCGCACCTTCGCGCAGCCGACGATCCACCACCGCCCGGAGATTTACGACGGCATCGGTGACGCGGAGGCGTCCGCGCTCCTTCGCGATTTCTTCGCGTCGCGCCGCTAACTAGCCCAGCATCTCCTCGACCCACTCGGGCACCAGTATCGTCGCCGGGCCCTGCCGCGCCTCGTCGAACCAGTAGCTGCCCTGACTCGGCTCCATATTGAGCTCGAGCGTCCGCGCGCCTGACGCGCGCGCCTCGCGAACAAAGCCTGCGGCGGGATAGACCGCGCCCGACGTGCCGATCGACACGAACAGGTCGGCGCGGTTCAGCGCGTGGTAGATCTCGTCCATCCGGTACGGCATCTCGCCGAACCAGACGATGTCGGGGCGTAAGGTGCCAACGATGCCGCACGCGCTGCACGCCGGCCGGTCGAGCAACGGCCCCGTCCACGGCACCCGCGTGTCGCACCCGGTGCACCAGGCATTGAGATGCTCGCCGTGCATATGGATCAACCGCTTCGCGCCCGCGCGCTCGTGCAGGTCGTCGACATTCTGCGTGACGATGAGCAGTTCGCCCGGCCAGGCGGCGTCGAGCCGCGCGAGCGCCTCATGCGCCGCGTTCGGCGCCTTGGTCTGGATCGCCTCGCGCCGCATGTCGTAGAAGCGCAGGACAAGGTCGGGATCGCGGGCAAAGGCTTCGGGGGTCGCGACATCCTCGACGCGGTGCTGTTCCCAGAGGCCACCGCTGTCGCGGAAGGTGTCGATGCCGCTTTCGGCCGAAACCCCGGCGCCGGTGAGGATTACGATATTCTGGATGTTACTCATGACTCCTCTCTATCCGTTCGCATCGAGCGAAGTCGAGATGCCCATCGAAATGGCGCAATGCCGATGGGTGTCTCGACTTCGCTCGATGCGAGGGGCTAAGGGGAGGCGCAAGCAAGGGGACGGCATATGACCAGCATCGGCATTATCGGCAGCGAAGGTCGGATGGGCGTCGCGCTCGCCGCCGCGATCTCCGAAGCGGGGCAGCGCAGTTGCGGGGTCGACCGGGGCGGCAATGTTCTGAGGCTTGCCAGCGACGCCGACGTTCTTGTCGACTTCTCCTCGCCCGCCGCGCTCGAGGCGACGCTCGACGCCTGTGTTGCCGCGAAAACCCCGATCGTCATCGGGACGACGGGGCTCGAGGAGCGCCATCATTATCTGATTGACGATGCGGCAAAGGATATCGCGGTGCTCCAGACCGGCAACACCTCGCTCGGCGTCACCCTGCTCGCGCATCTGGTGCGCGAGGCCGCGACGCGGCTCGGCGCCGACTGGGACATCGAGGTCGTCGAGATGCACCACCGAATGAAGGTCGATGCGCCGAGCGGCACCGCGCTGCTGCTGGGGCAGGCGGCGGCGCAAGGGCGCGGGATCAACCTCGATACTTGCTCCGAACGCGGCCGCGACGGCCTCACCGGCGCGCGCGGGCATGGCAAGATCGGCTTTGCGAGCCTGCGTGGCGGGACGGTTGCGGGCGACCATGATGTGATCTTCGCGGGCCCCGAGGAGATGATCACCCTCTCACACCGCGCCGAAAACCGCATGATCTTCGCGCGCGGCGCGGTGCGAGCGGCGCTGTGGCTGCTCCAGCAGAAGCCCGACCGCTACACGATGCCGCAGGTGCTCGGGCTTAGCTGATCCGATGAAGAAGACCGATATCTTCGAATTCTACCGCCGCCTCGCGGAGCTCAATCCGAGCCCCGAGACCGAACTGCAATTCGGCAACACCTACCAGCTGCTCGTCGCGGTTGTGCTGTCGGCGCAGGCGACCGACGTCGGGGTGAACAAGGCGACGCGAAAGCTGTTTCAGGAGGTGACGACCCCGCAACAAATGATCGACCTCGGCGAAGGGGGGCTGAAGCAGCACATCAAGACGATCGGGCTGTTCAACGGCAAGGCGAAGAATGTCATTGCATTGAGCGAAATTCTCGTCCGCGATTTCGGCGGCGAGGTGCCCGCCGACCGCGACGCGCTCGTCGAACTGCCCGGGGTTGGGCGCAAGACCGCCAATGTCGTGATGAACTGCGCTTTCGGGGCGGAGACCTTCGCGGTCGACACGCATATCTTCCGCGTCGGCAACCGCACCGGGCTTGCACCCGGCAAGACGGTGCTCGCGGTCGAGAAGCAGCTCGAAAAGAACACGCCCGCACCGTTCCGCGTTGGCGCGCACCACTGGCTGATCCTCCACGGCCGCTACATCTGCAAGGCGCGCACGCCCGAATGCTGGCATTGCCCGGTGGTCGACCTTTGCCGTTACAAGCCGAAGACGCCCGCGCCGAAGGGGCGGGCGGCGATCTGACGCCGCCCGCCGTCGCGTCGGTTTACGCGCCGAACGCGCCGTCGATCGTGTGCATCGCGCCGGTGACGAAGCCCGCCTCGGGGCCCGCCAGCCAGGCCACCATGCCCGCGACCTCTTCGGGCCGGCCATGGCGCTTGATCGCCATGAAGCTGTGCATCAGATCGCGCATCGGGCCGTCCTCGGGGTTGGCATCGGTGTCGATCGGACCGGGCTGCACGATGTTGATCGTGATCCCGCGCGGCCCGAAATCGCGCGCCAGCCCGCGCGCCATGCCCTGCAGCGCCGATTTGCTCAGCGCATAGGAGGCCATGCCGGGGACGGGCATGCGGTCGCCGTTCACCGACCCGATCACGATGATGCGGCCGCCTTCGGGCATCTGCCGCGCCGCCTCGACCGACGCATGATAGGGGGCGTTGACGTTGACACGGATCAGCCGGTCGACGTCGTCGGGATCGAGGTCGAGCGCGTCGCCGAACAGCGCGAAGCCGGCGTTGACGACGAGGATGTCGAGCGGACCGCTCTCGCGCACGCGGGCGATCACCGCGTCGCGGTCGCCGCTGTCAGTCGGCACCACCGTCGTGCCGGTCTCGGTCGCCAGCTGCTCGGCCGCCTCGCGCGAGCCGTTGTAAGTGAAGACAACCTTCGCGCCGTCGTCGGCGAAGCGGCGGACGATCGCCGACCCGATCCCGCGGCTGCCACCGAGGACGAGAACGGATTTTCCTTGGAATTCGGTCATTGGGAGACTCCTTGCTTATTAATGTAGTGAGCACTACATAAAATCGCGAAAGCATCTTCAAGGTATTTTGTAACAGTGACTACAAATAAATCCCGATCGCGCGGCCGACCGCGGCGCTTCGACCCCGATGCGGCGGTCGTAACCGCGCAGCAGCTCTTCCACGCGCGTGGCTATGACGCGGTCAGCGTCGCCGATGTCACCGATGCGCTCGGCATCAATCCGCCCAGCTTCTATGCAGCCTTCGGCAGCAAGGCCGGACTCTATCAACGCGTGCTCGATCATTGGACTGGCACTGCGGCCATCCCGCTCGGCGATATCCTGCGTCCTGACGTCCCCGTCGCGGTCGCCCTTGCGGCGATGCTGGAGGAGGCCGCACGCCGTTATGCATCGGGTCCGGCAGCGGGCGGCTGCCTCGTTCTCGAAGGCACGCGTTGCAGCGACGAAGACGCGCGTGAAGCCGCACGCGCGCTCAATCTTGGCGCGGAAAGCTTCATTCGCGACTATATCGCGGCCCGCCATCCGGACGCAGCCAATGAAGTCACCGATTTCGTCGCCACGACAATGTCGGGGCTTTCTGCCAAGGCGCGGAGCGGGCACGACCTGCCCCGCCTCCTCGCCACCGCCCGGCTCGCGGGCAGCGCTCTCGAGAAAACTCTGTCGGCCTGATCGCCGCTTGTCCGATGCCCTCTTGCGAAGCCGGCCGGACGCTGCATAGTCCGTCGCCATGCGTAACCTCGCCGCCCCGCTCGCCCTCGCCGCCGCCCTGCTCGCCGCCGCGCCCGTCCACGCCAAGCCCGCCGATACCGATGCGGCGAAAAAAATACTGAAGGACAGCGTCGCGATCCCGACCGTCGAGGGGCGCGGACAGGTGCCCAAGCTCGCCGCCTATTACGCCAGCGTGCTCAAAGCCGCGGGTTATGCCGACAGCGATATCGAGATCACGCCGATCGGCGAAACCGCGACCTTTGCCGCGACGCTCGCCGGAACGGGGAAGGGCAAGCCGATCGTGCTGCTCGGCCATATGGACGTCGTCGAGGCCGATCCGAAGGACTGGACGCGCGACCCCTTCGTGCCGGTCGAGGAAGATGGCTATATTTTCGGCCGCGGGTCGGAAGACAACAAGTTCGACGTCTCGATGATGGTCGCGACGATGGCGCAATTGAAGAAGGAAGGCTTCAAGCCGAAGCGCTCGATCATCCTGCTGCTCTCGGGCGACGAGGAAACCTCGATGACGACCACGCGCGCGCTCGCCGCCAAATACAAGGGCGCCGAATTTGCGCTCAACGGCGATGGCGGCGGCGGGACGATCGGCGAGGACGGCAAGCCCAAATATTACGGGCTGCAGGCCGGCGAAAAGACCTATGCCGACTTCACGCTCGAAGTGACCAATCCGGGCGGGCACAGCTCGCGCCCGTCGGGCACGAACGCGATCGTCCAGCTGTCGAACGCGCTCGCCAAGGTCGGCGCCTATCGCTTCACGCCGCAGCAGAATGAGCTGACCAGGATCGGCATGCCGATCGTCGCCGACCAGGTCGGCGGCGATATCGGCGCGGCGCTGAAAGCCTTTGCCGCGAACCCGGCCGATGCGAAAGCTATTGCCGCGATCCGCGCCGACCCCGAATATGTCGGTCAGATCGGCACCACCTGCGTCCCGACCCTGGTCAAGGGCGGTCATGCCGAGAATGCGCTGCCGCAGCGCGCCACCGCGAACATCAACTGCCGCATCTTCCCCGGCGTCCCGGTCGAAACGGTGCGCGCCGAGCTCGAAAAGGCGATTGCCGACCCCGCGGTCAAAGTGAACACCGATCCCGACGCGAGCGCGAGCGACGCCTCGCCGCTACGCCCCGACGTCGTCGCTGCGGTGACGAAGGCGGTGCATGCGCGCGCGCCCGGCCTGCCGATCATCCCGTCGATGAGCGCGGGAGCCACCGACAGCTATCATTTCCGCATCGCCGGCGTGCCAAGCTATGGCGTCGCGGGCCTGTTCTCGAAAGCGAGCGACAGCTACGCGCACGGCCTCAATGAGCGCGTGCCCGTCGATGCGATCGCGCCGGCGCTCGCGCATTGGGACAGCTTGCTGCGCGACTTGTCGAAATAAGGGTCAGACGAGCGCGGAGACCGCGCGCTCGACCATATGGACCGCCGCCTCGGCGCCGAAGCTTTCGGCGTCGAGCGACAGTTCGAGCCACAGCCCGTCGACCATCGCGGTCAGCATGATCGCCAGCCGCTCGGCGTCCGTTGCGCCGCATGCGACCAGCAATTCGCCGAGCCGGGCGCGATAGCCCGCGTAACTCTCTGCGTGAATTTCGGCCATCCGCACATCGCTCCGCGCGAGCGCCCAGAAGGCGGTCCATGCGCCGAGCAGTTCGGGATCGGTCACCGGCGGGCGGAAGCTGGCGGTGAGATAGGCGCTCAGCCGCGCGCGCGGATCGCTGTCCGCCCCCTCGACCGCACCCACGAAAATCGCGTCCATCCGGTCGCTCGTCGCTTTGTAGGTAGCCGCGACCAGATCGTCGATGCCGCCGAAATAGTGGCGCAGCAGACCCGGCGACACACCCGCCTTCGCACAGATCGCGCGGACGTTCGTTCCTGCCAGCCCATGTTCGGCCAGTATCGCCGCGGTCGCCACGATCAGGTCCGCCCGGCGGGCATCGGCGCTTTCGCGCGTAAAGGCTTGGCGAACGGCGGTCATCTTGTTATACGTATGTACAACAAGGAACGAGACATGGCAACTGCACCCCTTCGCGATTCGAATTTCGACCCGCTCGACGGCTGGTCGCTGCCCGCCTGGACCTATAGCGATCCTGATTTCCATGCCGCTGAAATGGAACGGATCTTCCGCCCGAGTTGGCAGGTCGTCTGCCACGACAGCGATATCCCGAACGTCGGCGACTGGCACAGCATCGACTATTGCGGCGAGAGCGTGATTCTGGTGCGCGGCACCGATCGTAATGTGCGCGCTTTCACCAACGTATGCCGCCACCGCGGTTCGCGCCTCGTCGACGGCGCGGTGGGCTGCGCGAAGAAGCTCATTTGCCCCTATCATGCCTGGACCTATGAACTCGACGGCCGGCTGACCGGCGTTCCGGATAGCGCGAGTTATCCGACGCTCGACAAGGGCAAGGCGGGGCTCGTTCCCGTCGGCCTCGAACAATGGTGCGGTTTCTGGTTCGTGCGGCTCGAAGATGACGGCGGCCCGTCGGTCGCGTCGATGATGGCGCCCTATGAGGCACAGGTCGCCCCCTATCGCTTCGAGGAACTCGGCGCGCTCGGCCGCGTCACGCTCCGCCCGCGGGAGGTGAACTGGAAGAATGTCGGCGACAATTATTCGGACGGCCTCCACATCCCCGTCGCGCACCCCGGCCTGACGCGCCTGTTCGGTAAAAGCTATGGCGTCGAGGCTGAGGACAATGTCGACCGCATGTGGGGCGATTTGATCGACCGGCCGTCGGTGAACTGGTCCGAGCGCATGTATCAGCGGCTGCTGCCCGCGGTGCCGCATCTGCCCGAAGCCAACCAGCGCCACTGGCTCTATTTCAAGCTCTGGCCGAACGTCGCGTTCGACATCTATCCCGACCAGGTCGATTTCATGCAGTGGCTGCCGACCGGGCCGACGACCTGCCTGATCCGCGAAATCTCCTATGTGCTCCCCGATGAGCGCCGCGAGATGAAGGCTGCGCGCTATCTCAATTGGCGGATCAACCGACAGGTCAATGCCGAGGACACTGAGTTGATCACCCGCGTCCAGCAGGGAATGGCGTCGAAAAGCTTCACCATGGGGCCGCTCAGCGACAAGGAAGTCTGCCTCAAGCATTTCTGTTCGCGGATGCGCGATCTGATCCCCGAAGCGCGGCAGGAACATGCGCCGCCGCCGGGGTGGAGCCGCTAAAAACAACAGGCGGGAGGAGGGAGTATGAGCGATCCAGTCATCATCGTCGGCGGCGGCCCCGCGGGCATGGTCACGGGGCTGTTGCTCGCGCGCGCCGGCGTGCCCGTCACCGTGCTCGAAAAGCACGCCGATTTCCTCCGCGATTTCCGCGGCGACACGGTGCATCCCTCGACGCTCGAACTGTTCAACGAGATCGGGTTGCTCGAAGAGCTGCTGAAAGAACCGCACGCGGCGATCGACACGATGACGCTCAACCTGCTCGGCGGGCAATATACGATCGCGACGATGAAGCATCTGCCCGTCGCGGCGCGCTTTGTCGCGATGATGCCGCAATGGGACTTGCTCGATTTTATCGCGGGGCAGGGCCGGAAATATCCGACCTTTGACCTCCGCATGTCGACTGAGGCGACCGGGCTCACCTATGACACCGCGAACCGGGTTAGCGGCGTGACTCTCGCAAGCGATGAGACTTTGCCCGCGCGGCTCGTGATCGCCGCCGACGGGCGCCGCTCGGTGCTGCGCGACGCCGCCGAATTGCCGCTTGAGGATCTGGGCGCGCCTATGGACGTGCTGTGGTTCCGCATCCCCGTTCCCGCGAGCGTCAACATGTCCGAGGTCGCGCTCGGCACGATCGACAAGGGCGGCATGGTCGTTGCGATCCCGCGCGGCGATTATTGGCAATGCGCGCAGATCATCGAAAAAGGCGGTTTCGCACCGGTCGAGGCGCGCGGCATTGCGGCGTTTCGCGACAAGATCGTCGAAATCGCGCCCGGTCTTGCCGCCGGGATCGACGCGCTCCAGAGCTTCGACGACGTGAAACTGCTCACGGTTGCGCTTGATCGTCTCACACGCTGGTCGCGCCCCGGTCTGCTCGCGATCGGCGACGCCGCGCATGCGATGTCGCCCGTCGGCGGGGTCGGGATCAACCTCGCGGTGCAGGATGCGGTGGCGACGGCAAATATCCTCGCCGCGCCCCTTGCCGCTGACGCCGATCCCGATCCGCTGCTTGCGAAGGTGCAGGAACGGCGCTGGAAGCCTACAACGCGGATGCAGGGGCTTCAGCGCTTCGCGCATCAGAATATCATCGAACCGATGCTGCGCGGCGAAATCACGCGCGTCCCGCTCGCGGTCCACCTGCTCGACCGCATCCCGCTGCTTCGCCGCATCCCCGGCCGGGTTCTCGGCCTCGGCTTCGGCCGCCAGCATGTCCAATCCCCGCTTGCGAAAGACTTTTCATGACCAAAGCCTATGACGCGCTGATTATCGGCGCCGGCCACAACGGCCTCGTCTGCGCCTTCTATCTCGCCAAGGCGGGGCTGAAGGTGCGCATCGTCGAGGCGCGCGATGTCGTCGGGGGCGCCGCGGTGACCGAGGAATTCGCGCCGGGTTTCCGCAATTCGGTCGCGAGCTACACGGTCAGCCTGCTGCAGCCCAGGGTGATCGCCGACATGAAGCTCGCCGATCATGGCTATCGCGTGATCGAGCGGCCGATCAGCAACTTCCTGCCGCAGGAAGATGGCGGTTATTTGAAGCTCGGTGGCGGGCTTGAACGCACGCAAAAGGAATTTGCGCGCTTTTCGGCGCACGACGCCGCGCGGCTTCCCGAATATTATGACATGCTCGAGGGTGTGGCCGACGTGCTGCGCGATCTCGCGCTCAAATCGCCGCCCAACGTCGGCGACGGCTTCAAGACGCTGCTCGATGCGGCGCGGCAGGGGCGCGGCCTCACCAAACTCAGCCTGTCGCAGCAGCGCGACGTGCTCGAACTCTTCACCAAGTCGGCGCGCACCTTCCTCGACAGCTGGTTCGAAAGCGAAGCGGTCAAGGCCGCCTTCGGCTTCGACGCGGTGGTCGGAAATTATGCGAGCCCCGATACGCCGGGCAGCGCCTATGTTCTCCTCCACCATGTCTTCGGCGAGGTGAATGGCAAAAAGGGTGCGTGGGGCCACAGCGTCGGCGGCATGGGCGCGATCACGCAGATGATGGCGAAGGTTTGCACGCAGTTGGGTGTCGAGATCAGCCTCGAAGCGCCCGTCTCGCGTGTGCTCGTCGACGGCGGCAAGGCGGTCGGGGTCAAGCTGGTCAGCGGCGAGGAAATCGCCGCGGCGCGCGTGATCGCCAATGTCGGTCCCAAGCTGCTTTACGAACGGATGTTCGACGAAGGCGATATCGCCCCCGAATTCCGCCGCCGGATCAAGGCGTTCAAGGCGGGCAGCGGCACCTTCCGCATGAATGTCGCGCTCAGCGAGCTGCCGAAATTCACCTGCCTCCCCGAACCCGGCGAGCATCACCAGTCGGGGATCATCCTCGCCCCGACGCTCGACTATATGGACAAGGCGTTTCTCGACGCGAAGGAGCATGGCTGGTCGAAAAAGCCGATCGTCGAAATGCTCATCCCCTCGACCGTCGACGACAGCCTCGCCCCTCCGGGCCAGCATGTCGCGAGCCTGTTCTGCCAGCAATTCGCGCCCGAGCTGCCGGGCGGACGCGACTGGGACGCCGAGGAGGGCAAGGCGGCCGATACGATCATCGACACGGTCGAGGCGCATGCCCCCGGCTTCCGCGCCTCGATCGTCGGGCGCCAGATTCTCAGCCCCAAGGGGCTCGAACGCAAGTTCGGGCTCGTCGGCGGCGACATCATGCACGGTAATATGAGCCTCGATCAGCTGTGGTCAGCGCGCCCGGTGCTCGGCAATGGCGCCTATCGCGGGCCGCTCAGGGGCCTTTATATGTGCGGCGCGGGCACACACCCGGGCGGCGGCGTCACCGGCGCGCCGGGGCATAATGCGGCGCAGGTGATCCTACGCGACCGGGGCTGGTTCGCCCCGCGCTGGCGCTGAACGCCACATGAGAAAGTAGATCGGCAAGCCTGCGGCGGTCATCACGAGGCTCCACAGGCTCGCCTCCAGCCCGGCGCCGTAAAAGGCCCAGGCGCTGTAAAAGAAGCCGATGATCGTCGCGGCGGCAAAACCCGTCGACATCTTGATCGCGCCGCGTCGTTCGAGCCAGAAGGCGGCGGCGGCGCCGACGATATAGAGGATGATCGCGGTCGAGGTCGTGACCTTGACCATGAAAGCGAAGAGATCGGCGAGGCCGCGCGAATAATTGGCGTAGACGATGACGCTCGCGAGCCCGCTCGACACGAGCTGGGTGATCCATGGCGATGCGAATTTATTGTCGCGCGCGAACGCCTGCGGGAGCAGGCGCCGGTGCGCGAGGTCGCGCGGAATGTCGCCCTGCAGCAGCACGAAGCCGTTGAGCGCGCCGAGCGCCGCGATCGCCGCGAACAGCGCGACGACATCGCCCGCCGCCGGACTGACGAGCCGCGAGAAAAAGGTCGCGTAGGCGGCGTTCGACTGGTGCAGCGTTTCGATTGGCACCAGCAGCGTCACCGTTGTGCACGACAGAAGATAGAGGAGCCCGACCGCCGCTGCCGCGATCACCGTCGCGCGCGGGATCGTGCGCTCGGGGTCCTTGACGCGGTCGCTGACGACGCAGGCGCTTTCGAAGCCAAGCAGCGCGAACAATGTGAGGGTCGCTGCCGAACTGACGCCCGACAGGCTGACAGGTTCGGTGCCCGCCATCGTCGGCGGCGGCGCCGCGCCGGTGCCGAGCGCCCATATCCCGACGAGCACCGCGCCGATCACGGGGATCAGCTTGAGCCCGAGCGTCAGCAATTGCGCGCCGCCGGCTCGGCGCACGCCGGCAAGGTTCACCAGCGTGAAGAACCAGATGCAACCGATCGCGATCCACGCCGGGGCCGCGTCTTTTTCGCCGAGCCAGGGCATGAGGATCGACATGTTGCTGATGGCCGCAACCGCCAGCGTCGCGACGACGGTCCAGCAGCTGATCCAATAACTCCACGCGACGATAAAGCCCGTGCCGGGCCCGAAGGCCGCGGCGCCATAGGTGAAGGCCGCGCAGCCTTCAGGCAGGCGTTTGGCGAGGCGCGCAAAGACGATTGCGAGGCACAAAGTGCCGGCGATCGACACCCCCCAGCCGATGACAGCATTCCAGCCCAATGGAGCGAGATCGCGCGGGAGCAGGAACACGCCCGACCCGATCATATTGCCCATGCCGAGCGCGATGCACATCAAAAGGCCGAGCTTTTGGCCCGGCCTTTCGCTGTCGGTTTGCAAATCGGTCACCCGATCAGAAATCCTTGCTCACCTTGATCCCGATAAGGCGGGGGCGGATGACATTGTCATAGAAGACTCCGCCGCCCGGCGTAACGCCATCGCCGTCGCCGCAGACCGTTTCGCCGCACTGGACCGCGCTGTTGATTACGCCGCGGCTGTCGAACAGGTTCGTCGCGAACAATTCGGCATCCCAGCCTTCGCCCTTCACGCCGATGCTGAAATCGGCGGTCGTATAGGCTTTGAAATCGCCGACGATGTCATTTTCCAGCGTGCGAAGGTCGGAGCGCCTTTTACCGATATGGTTGACCGCGAACTGGACGTGGCCATCGAGGCCGCTGATCGGGAATTCATAGCGCGCGACGGCGTTGCCCTTGAATTTCGCGGTGACCGGCAGGCGCGAGCCCGACGGAGCGAGCAGGCTGTTGTCGGGTGTCGTGCAGTCGAAATCGGCGTTGGCGATTGCACAGAAATCGCGGCGGATCGTCGCGTCGTTATAGCTGCCGCCCATGCCGAGCGAGAAACCCCCCGAACGATAGCTGACGTCGGCCTCGATCCCGCGGATCCGCGCGATGCCCGCGTTGCGGACTTCGCTGAGCCCGTTGGCACCGAGGAAGGAGAGCTGGATATTCTTCCAGTCCTGCTGATACACCGCGCCGTTGAAACGAACCGGACCAAAGCTGGTCTTCCACCCCAGTTCATAATTGTCGAGCGTATCCGAACCATAGGGCGGCAGCGAGCCGCGCCGGTTGATCCCGCCGGGACGAAAGCCGCGCGACCAGGTCGCATACATCATCACATCGTCGGTGAACTTGTAAGTCAGGTTCAGCTTGTGGATGAAGTCGGTCTTCTTCGTCCGTTTGTCGAGGTTGGTGCACGGCGATCCGTCGACAACCGCCGGCCCCTGGCACGCATAGACCGGATTGCTGCTGTAACCGGGGTTGCTGTAGCCGAAGAAGCCGACGAGGCTGTTGTCGAACTTGTACAGGCGGCCGCCGCCGGTCAGCGTCAGTTTGTCGGTGATATCGAAGCTCAGTTCGCCGAAGGCGGCATAGTCGCGGTCGACGCGCAGCTGCTTGGTCAGCCAGATATTGTCGACGGTGCCCGGCACCTGCAGGTCGTCGGACAGATTGTCGATAATATAATGCTGCTCGATATTGTGCGCCTGGCGCTGATAGAACAGCCCGCCGATGAAGCGGATGCGCGCGTCGGCAGGCGAGGCGACGCGGATTTCGCCGAAGTTACGGCGATAGCGATCGATGCCCTGGATATACTGGTTCGGGCTGATCTGGTCGCCGGCATTGTCATACAGATAGACCGCCGAGCCAAAAAGCGCGTCGTAGAAATAGGCGTAATCCGAATAGTCGCTGTCGGTCAGCGTCTTGCGGCGCAAATGCCCGCCGGTGACGGTGAGGTCCCAATTGCCGATCTTGCCCTCGATCGTCAGCGCGGCCTGGATCCATTTGTCGTCGCTGCGTTCGGGATTATATTGCACCGTCTGAAGGCTGCGCGTCACCGCGGACGAGCGTTCCTGCGCAAAGCTGCCGTTCGCTTTCTGGATCTGGCCCATCAGCGTCGGGCGGAGCGTCCAGTCGTCGTCGAGTTCGATGCCGAGCGCGAGGCGCGCGCCATAGGTGTCGACGGTGTTATAATCCTTTTCGACCAGATCGGCGTTGTTCTGGCTGATGTCGTCGCCGGGCAGGTTGATGACCGTATCATTTTCGCCGTCGCCGTCGGTATCGGTGTTCTGACTGATCGGATAGACGCGCGTCCCCGCGATATTATCGATATAGCCCGCGTCGTGCCGATACCAGCCGACGAGGCGCAGCGCCGCGCGATCGCTGATCCGGGCGTTGATGAAGCCCTCGGCAACGCCGCCGATGCCGCCGCGCGTCACGCTGTTGAGTTCGAGCCCCACCGAGCCATAGGTGCTGCTGGTGTCGGGCTTGTTGGTGACGAGCTTGATCGTGCCCGCCATCGAGCTCGCGCCATAGAGCGTGCCCTGCGGCCCCGCGAGCGCCTCGACGCGTGCAAAGTCATAGGTGTGGATGTCGAGCGCGCCCTGGATGGTCGTGATCGGCATTTCGTCCAAGTAAGTGCCGACGGTCGGCAGCGAGGTCGAATGGTTGGCATTCTCGCCCGACGCGACGCCGCGGAAATAGACCTGGCTGAACCCCGGCGCGAGCGTCTGGATCGTCACCGACGGCAGGAATTTAACGACGTCCTGGAATTCCTTGACCTGCAGCTCGTCGAGCCGCTCGGTGCCGATCGCGGTGATCGCCAGCGGCACATCCTGCAGATTTTCTTCGCGCTTCGATGCGGTGACGACGATGTCGCGATCGTCGTCGGTGTTGGTTTGCTGGGCCAGCGCGGTTCCCGATGTGCACAAGATCGTGCTGCCGAGCAGGAACGCGCCGCTTTTGGTCAATACTGCCGATAGTTTCCGCATGGAATCCCCCTCACATGACAGCCATGTGACGGAGCATGACGCAGTGCCGCGCAAGCGCAAGCATTGTTGGCGGGGCGGTGCGGTCATTGGTCGAAAATGTCGTTCGCTGTTGCTCAAAGGCAACGTTTTGTCGTGCGGCTATCAGCTGAAATCGGCGGGAATGGCCGGATATGCGCCGAGGACGGGGCCGAGTGCCTGCTTCAGCGGATCGAGCCATTTTTCATAGGGTAGCCATTGCCCGACGCCGTCGCGATTGATTGGTCTCCGCACCTGTTCGCTCGACGCCGTGCGCACCGCGCGCGCGTTGATGTGGAATGTCATGCAGGCCTCCTCGAAGGACTGGTCCAGAAAGGCGAGCATCGCGCGCACCTCGGCCTCGGGGTCGTCGAGCAGCGCCTCGTGGATCACGCGGTGGACGCGGCCCGGCTGCACCGCGTCGATATGCGCCATCAGGCGGGCATAGTCGCGATAATAGTCGCCGACGTCGGCGAGGCCGTAACTGAATGCCTGACCCTTCGCATAATGCTGGCGGAAGTTCGAAAAGCAGCAGTCGAGCGGATGCCGCCGCGCGTCGATGATCTTCGCATTGGGCAGGATCAGGCGGATGAAGGCGGTGTAGAGCCAGTTGTTCGGCAGCTTGTCGATATAGAAGGGCTTGCCGGTCTTGCGCTGCACCGCGGTGCGCTGAAGGAAGGCCGCGCCCAGTTCGGCGAGCTGTTCGGGGGGCGTATCGGTCAGCGCCTCGATCCAGCGGCGCCCGTCATCATGCCTTTCGCGGCCGAGGCCGAGCGCTAGCGCGGGGATGTCGGGCAGTTCCATCGTGCCTTCGATCGCCGAATGGCTCGCAAGGATCTGCTCGATCAGCGTCGATCCGGCGCGCGGCATGCCGAGGATGAAGATCGGATCGGGCGCGGGATCGCCCGCGCCCGCGCGCGAAGCGAAAAACTCGGGCGTGCAGGCGGCGATGATCGCATCGACCGCGGCGCTCGTTTCGACGGCGCGATAGCCAAGCTGGGCGGAGCGGATCGCGTTGCCCGCGGCATAATGGCGAAATGCGGACTCATGTTCGGCGGCGTCGTCATAGGCTTTGCCGAGCGCGAAATGCAGGTGCAGCCGGTCGTCGGCGCGCGCGTCGCGATCGGGCTCGGCGGCGACCAGCGCCGCTTCCATTGCCGCACGGTCCTCCACGTCGAAGCGGATCGTCTTGAGGTTAGCGAGGCTCCACCAGATTTCACCGAGCCCCGGATCGGCGGCGAGCGCTCGGCGATAGGCGGCGATGCTGTCGTCCTGCCGCCCGACGGTCTTGAGCAGATGCCCATAGCTCATCCACAGCTTGGCATGATCGGGGAAACGGCGCGTGAGCTCTTCGTAAAGCGCGAGCGCCTCGTCATAGCCGCCGATACGGCCGAGCGCGGCGGCGCGCAAATTCGCATGCGCGGGATTGTCGGGATCGTCGCCGAGGACGGCATCGAGCGTTTCGGCGGCGTCTGCAAAACGGTTCTGCTTGTAATAGACCGTCGCGAGATTGGCGCGCGCGGCGCCGAAACCCGGCGCAAGCTCCAGCGCGCGCGACAGCAGCTTTTCGGCGTCGTCATAACGTCCGATGCGTCCCGCGACCTCGGCCAGCATGCGGATCGCCGCGACATCGGTCGCATCTTCACGGAGGCGCTGGCGTAGCGCGGCTTCGGCGTCGGGCAGCCGGTCCTCGGCGAGCGCGAGCGCCGCATCGACCATCGCTTCGTCGTGGATCGTTGCGCCGACGGCCGCGAGCGACGCCGCCTGTGCTTCCGCCTCGCGGTTCAGTGCGCGGAGGGCATGCGCGGCGAGGCGGTGCGCCGCCGCCGAGGTCGGGACGGCTTCGATGATCGCATGCGCCTGCGCCAGCGCGGCGGCGGGTTGGCCGCTCAGCAGGCGGCGGGCGTTGGCGAGCGCTTCATCGTGGGAGACGGTCGCCATGGTTGCCCCCTTCAGCTTTTCGCTGCCCGTGCTTTCGCCACCGCCTGCTTCAACCCGTCATAACCGATCTGCCCCTGGAACAGCTGGTTGCCGACGATCCACGTCGGGGTGGCGTTCAGCTGCAGCTGGGTCGCGATCGCGAGATTGCTGTCGAGTTCGCGCTGGAACAGCGCCTCGTTCGCGGTCGCATCGGCGGTGCCGTCGGTGACGACGCCGACCTTTTCGGCAGCCGCGGCGATCGCCGCCTTGTCGAGCGAGCCCGCCGCGAACATCGCATGGTGGAAGGCGTCATATTTGCCCTGCCGCGCGGCGGCGAGCGCCATCAGCGCCGCATCGCGGCTTTGCGGCGCGATGATGGGCAGTTCGCGGAACACGACTTTCACGCGCTTGTCCTCGCGGATCAGGCGGTCGACGTCGGGTACGCTCGCGCGGCAGAAACCGCACGCATAGTCGGTGAACACCACCAGCGTCACATCGCCGTCGGCATTGCCCGCCCATGCCCCCGCATAGGGTTTTTCGAGCGCGGGGCGGATCGCGTCGATCGCCTTGGCGATCTCGCCATTACGCTGCGCTTCGAGCGCCTCGGGAATGATCTGCGGGTTCGCCTTGATATAATCGGCGACGATCGTCTCGACCTCGGCCTTGCTCATCCCGCCGCCGAAGCGGCCGCCGAGCCAGAAGACGAGCGCGAGCAGCAAAATGCCGCCAAGCGCGAGGCCCCATGTGCGCGTCGCAACGCCGTCCATTCCCGTCCCCTTCACCTGCGGCAAGCGCTGCGCCGGCATCGCCTTGGCATTCGTGGTTTTTTTCACCGGCTGCGCAATCGGCGAGCGATCGTCGCCTTCCATCGCGCTCGCCGAATCAGCCGGCGCCGGCTTTGCTACAGCCGGAATCGCAGCGTCACCCGCAAAGAGCGGGAGGTCGGGCGCGGCGGGCGCGTTCGCCTGCGCGGCTGCAGCTTCTTCACGCGCGAGCAATTGTTCGAGCCCCGAGGGCGGCGGCGCCAGTTCCTCGCGTGGTGCGGGGCGCAGCTTGTTCGCGGCATCGCCAAGCTGCTCGCGAAGGCTATCGCCGCCCGCCTTGGCGATGTCGACGACGCCCGCCTTGGTCTTGCCGGCGACTTCGCCGAGCCCGCGCCCGGCCTCGCTCGACAGCTTCCGGGCCTTGTCGCCGAGCGCCATCTTCTCCCACGCCTCGCCGGTCGCCTTCGCTGCGGCGCGTCCGGCCTGCGCCGATCCGCGCCCCGCCGCCCGCGCGGCGCGCGCGGTGAGGGCGCCGGTCTTCGCCGCGAATTCGCGCGAGCGGCGCGGGATTTCCATCGCTTCGACGCGCGCGGGAATGTCGGCGCGGTCGCCGATGCGGATCGTCCAGTCGGCAAAGGCTTCGGCGCCGCCCCGGATGCGATCCCACAGGTTCGCCGCCCCGGCCTTGATCGCCTCGGGCTTCACCAGCGGATCGCGCGGCTTTTCGGGGGCGCTGTATCGTGTCAGGTCGATGCCGACGGGGGGCTCGTCCTTTGGCTTCGCCAATCCTTCACCCTGCGCCGGCGCGCCGCCACTCGGCGTCGGCGCGGGGTCGCGCAGCCACGGCTGGTAATAATCGTCTTTTCTGTCAGTCACTTGTTGCCCTTGCGCATCATCGTTGGCGATGCGGTCCCCGCTTGTCCCGATTGAATCTAACGCCGTTTGCGCTCGCGTTCCACCTCGGCGCGAGCGACCAGTGAAATATCCTGTGCACGGATCCAGTCGGGCGAGCCCTGGGGCAAGCCCTGCATCGCCATTTCGGCATTACGCAGCGCGAGCCCCGACTGTCCACCCTCAAGACTGTAGCGTTCCGCCGAGGCGAGCGCCGCGCGCGCCTGATCGCCCTTGTTCGCATAGACGATGCCGAGCTGATACCAGGCGAACGGGTTCTGATTGTCGAGCGCGACGGCGGTTTTCAGCACCTCTTCGGCCTCGGCATAATTCGCCGGATCCTCGGTCGCGATCAACGCATGGCCCAGCGTCGCGCTGATCAATGGCTGCGACCGCGACAGGCTGACCGCCTTGCGCAGCGCGGGGATGGCTTCCTTGGGGCGCCCCGATTCGAGCAGGACCTGACCCTCGAGTTCGAGGAAATAGGGATCGTTCGGGCTCGTCGCGAGCAGGCCTTCGACTTCGGTCAATGCCTTCTGCGGATAGGCGCTTTTGTGCCAGGCATAGGCACGGGCATAGCGCGCGGGGATGGTCGAATTGCTTTCGGGGAATTTGCGCAGCGTCCGTTCGGGTTCGGCCATATAGCCCGACAGCTTCGCCTTGATGCGCTGGAAGCGCGCCTCGATTTTCGGGTCGGCGGGCTTTTCCCATGCGGGATCGATGACATAGACTTCGCGCAGCGTCTGGATGCGATCGCCCGACATCGGGTGCGTCCGGCCATAGGCCTGATCGTCGTCCTGCTTGACCCCGTAGCGGAACTCGAGATTTTGCAGTTTCTTGAAAAAGGCGAGGCTGCCGCGGCCGCTAATCCCGGCCGTCGACAGATATTGTGCGCCCGCAGCGTCGGCGGTCGATTCCTGGACGCGGCTGAAAGCGAGAAATTTGCCGAGGGCGGCCTGCTGGCCCGCCATCATGACACCCATGCCGGCTTCGCCGGCGCCCGCCGCGATCGCCGCGGCGCCGAGCAGCAGGCTGAGGAGCGAGATGCCCGTCGCGGTCTTGGCGCCTTCGTTGACGCGGATCGCGTGGCCGCCCATGACGTGGCCGAGTTCGTGCGCGAGCACGCCCTGCACCTCTTCGGCGCTGTCGGCGGCCTCGATCAGCCCGCTGAAGACATAGATGTCCTGGCTTCCCGCGACGAAGGCGTTGATGCTCCGGTCGCCGAGCAGATGGACGCGCACCTGCCCGGGTTTCAGCCCTGCCGCGACGAGCAACGGGTCCATCATATCCTGGAACAGCGCTTCGGTTTCGGCGTCGCGCAGGATCGACTGCGCCGCCGCCGGGCGCAGCGCGATGGCGAACATCGCAAGCAATGTCAGCGCGATACGGAAAAGGGAGCGCAGTCTTTGCGCCCCGAACGCGGGCTGCGGCGGGAAAGCGGTCATCCCCGCCTCTCTTGCGCCGCGCGCCTGAACCCCGAGTGAAGCCATTGGGGCTTATTGGGGGTCAGGTCGCGCGGACGCAAGGTGCGAAGCGTGCTTATGCGATCAATCGGCCTTGATCAGTTGCCACCCGATCGGCCTGGACGATCAATTGCCGAACGTGCGCTGCCACCAGCCGCGGCGCGGTTCGCCGTCAGGGCCTTCGCCCTCGCCGTCGGCATCGGCCGCAACCGGTTCGACTTCGCCCGCGGTCGCGGGTTCGGCTGCTGCCTCCGCGGCGACCGCCTTTTTCGCGCGGCTCGCACGCTTTTTGGGCGCGGGCTTGGCGGGTTCGGCTTCGGCTTCGGCTGCTGCTTCTGCTTCAGCCGGAGCTTCGGCGGCGACTGCTTCGACGACCGGTGCCTCGCTGGCTTCCGCAGCCTCGGCTTCGGCGGCCAAAGCGGCTTTGGTCTTGCGCGGCGCGCGTTTGCGCTTGGGCTTTTCCTCGGCGGCCGGGGCTTCTTCGGCAACCGGTTCGGCGGCTTCGACCACCTCTACCGGTGCCACTTCAGCTTCGGCTGCGGCCTCGTCTGCACCGTCGGTCGCATCAGCCTTCTTGCGGCCGCGTCCGCCACGGCGGCGGCGCGGCTTGGCTTCGGCTTCCTCGGCGTCCGCCTCGGGAGCGGCCTCGACGGCTTCGATTTCGTCGGCCTCGGCGCTGTCGCCATCGCGATCGTCGCCGCCTTCGCCGCCTTCGGCGATTTCATTGCCTTCTTCGTCGCGGCGGCCACGGCGGCCACGACGACGGCGACGGCGGCGCTTGCGGCCTTCGCCGTCGGCATCGCCTTCCTCGCGGTCGCGCGCGCCTTCCTCGCGGTCACGCGAACGCGCCGGACGCTCTTCGGCGGCCTCTTCTTCGGCTTCTTCTTCCTCGTCCTCGGGATAATCGTCGTCGTCATCGTCCTCGATCGGGGCGATCGGGGCGAAGCTGCGGCGCGCGATCGGCGGCGGGCCGCTGACCTCGACCGCCATGCGCGCGCCCTCGGTCTCGCCGTCGGGCAGGATTTCGACGGTGACGCCGTACAGCTCTTCGATCTCGCGCAGTTCGCGGCGCTTTTCGTTGAGCAGATAGAAGGTCGCTTCCTGGCTCGCGCGCAGGGTGATCTTGTTGCCCTTGCCGCGTGCGGCTTCCTCTTCGATCAGGCGCAGCGCGCTGAGGCCCGCCGACGAGGCGGTGCGGACGAGGCCGGTGCCTTCGCAATGCGGGCACGGACGCGTCGAGGCTTCGAGCACGCCGGTGCGCAGCCGCTGGCGGCTCATCTCCATCAGGCCAAAGCCCGAGATGCGGCCGACCTGGATGCGTGCGCGGTCGTTCTTCAGCGCATCCTTCATCGCGCGCTCGACCTTACGGACGTTCGAGCCATGATCCATGTCGATGAAGTCGATCACGACCAGCCCGGCCATGTCGCGCAGGCGGAGCTGGCGTGCGATTTCAGCTGCGGCCTCAAGGTTGGTGCTGACCGCGGTCTGCTCGATATTATGCTCGCGCGTCGAGCGGCCCGAGTTGATGTCGATCGATACCAAAGCCTCGGTCGGGTTGATCACCAGATAACCGCCCGATTTCAGCTGGACGACAGGATTGAGCATCCCGGCGAGCTGATCCTCGACGCCATAGCGCTGATAGAGCGACACGGGGTCGGCATATTGCTTCACGCGCCGCGCGTGGCTCGGCATCAGCAGCTTCATGAACTGCTTCGCCGCCTTGTAGCCCTCGTCGCCTTCGACGAGCACTTCCTCGATATCCTTGTGATAGATATCGCGGATCGCACGCTTCACCAGGTCGCTGTCCGAATGGATCAGCGCCGGCGCGCTCGATCCCAGCGTGTTTTCGCGAATCTCGTCCCACAGGCGCGCGAGATAGTCGAAGTCGCGCTTGATCTCGACCTTCGTGCGGCTCATCCCCGCGGTGCGGACGATGCAGCCCATCGTCGGCGGCAGCGCGAGTTCGTCGATCATCGCCTTCAGCTTGCGGCGATCGGCGCCGTTCGAAATCTTGCGGCTGATCCCGCCGCCGTGCATCGTGTTCGGCATCAGCACGCAATAGCGGCCGGCGAGCGACAGATAGGTGGTGAGCGCGGCGCCCTTGTTGCCGCGTTCTTCCTTGACGACCTGGACCAGCATCACCTGACGGCGACGGATGACGTCCTGGATCTTGTAGCGGCGGCGCAGCGACATGCGGTTTTCGCTGTCTTCGTCGTCATTGCGGCGGCTGCGTCCGCGGCCACCCTTGCGATTGTTGTTGCCGCGTCCGCGACCACGGCCGCGGCGGTCGCCGCGGCCATCCTTGCCTTCTTCGGAGCCTTCGGCGCCGTCTTCGGCGTCGCCATTTTCGGCATCGCCATTGTCGTCGCGATCATCATGGTCGTCGTGGCGATCGTCATGATCGTCCCGGTCATCATCGCGGTCGTCGCGATCGGCGCGGCTGTCGCCATTCTCGTCCTCGTCGTGATATTCGACGTCGGCGACATCGCCTTCGAGCTCGTCGAGGTCTTCCTCGGCGCGCTGAGCGGCGGCGGCGGCGTGCTCGGCCTCTTCGCGCAGCAGCGCGTCGCGGTCTTCCTTCGGAATCTGGTAATAGTCGGGGTGGATTTCGCTGAAGGCGAGGAAGCCGTGGCGATTGCCGCCATATTCGACGAACGCCGCCTGAAGCGACGGTTCGACGCGGGTAACCTTGGCCAGATAGATATTGCCCTTGAGCTGCTTGTGCTCGGCGGACTCGAAATCAAACTCCTCGATTCGGTTTCCCTTGGTGACGGCGACCCGGGTTTCTTCCCGGTGCCGCGCGTCGATCAACATGCGCGTGGTCATTAGATACACTCCAAGCGCGCCTTAGCGCGCCATCAAAAAATCCCGCGAACCTGCCCGAGGGCGGGCCGCGGCGGATACGGGTGAAAAGAAAAAAGACGTTATTGCCGAAAGGAGCCTGCGTCCGGTCCTGGACGCGCATGCGGTCTTCAAATCCGGCGACGGCCGGGGCGAAAGCGCCCGCGTCGGGATCTGAAGAGGGCATGGCAAGCCTCATGCGGCATCAACCTGTTACGGGATGAGCGGGCGGGCAGGGCGGGCGTGATGCGCACGCCCCGACTGTCCGGTCAACCGGGTGGACTGGCGGCAGGTCGCCCTTCCCCGCATGTCCGGCGCCAAGGCGGCCATGATCCGCATATTCGCGGAGCAGGCCCTCCCCTCAAAAGGCCGGACGGCACCGGGAACGACACCGTCAGTGAGGGCGTGCTAGCATCGGCATGTGCCGACGGCAACCACAACCACCGTACAAAGATAGGATGGCACCGACGTGTTGCAAATATGCACGTCGCATCGAATATGATTATCCGGCAGTTAACCTGCCTTTCACGCGCCACGACTAACGATTCTTTCACCATGTTCGGCGGCCGGGGGGCGTCATGTTTCGAATAAGCGCTGGACCATCGCGCGCCTCGGGCCGCATAGACGCGTCATGAGCCTGCTGCTCGTCCTGTTTGGCATGATTGCGACCCCGGCATCGGCGCTGATGGGGCAGGTGGCCACGATCCCGATCGGCGATTCGGTGAATCGGTTCGAACGCGCATTACGCGGCTCGCGCCCGCAATTGCCGCCCTCCGCGGGATTTCGCGCCAAACGGCCCGAAAAACGCTACAGCGTGACCGTTCCGATTGGAAAACCAAAGCCTTCGGTGGCGCTGCCGCGCATCGAGGGGCCGGCGAACAGCCGCCTGCCGCTCGTCGTGATCGATGCCGGCCATGGCGGGCACGACCCCGGCGCGATTTCACCACACAGCGGCAAGCGCGAGAAGGACATCACGCTCGCGCTTACCCGCGCAATCCGCGACGACCTGCTCGCCTCGGGCCGGGTGCGTGTCGCGCTCACGCGCTCGGACGACCGTTTCCTGGTGCTCGAGGAGCGCTATGGCATCGCGCGGCGGCTGAAGGCCGACCTGTTCATCTCGGTCCACGCCGATGCCGCTGAGAATCAGCAGGCGAGCGGCGCGTCGATCTACACGCTGTCCGAGGTCGCCTCCGACCGCGAGGCGGCACGGCTTGCCGCGCGCGAGAACAAGGCGAATGTCATCAACGGCGTCGATCTTGGCGCGCACAGCGGCGATGTGTCGGCGATCCTGCTCGACCTCACCCAGCGCGAAACGATGAATGTCGCATCGGACTTCGCGCGGCTCCTTCAGCGCGAGGCGTCGGACGACGTCAAATTCCGCACCACCGCGCACCGCTTCGCCTCGTTTATCGTGCTGAAGGCGCCCGACACCCCGTCGGTCCTGTTCGAAACGGGTTTCATCTCGAACAAGGAGGATGGCGAATTCCTCGCCTCGTCCGCGGGCCAGAAAAAGGTTGCGCGCGGGGTGCGCGACGCGGTGCAGATCCATTTCGCGCGGCGGATCGCGGCGCGTTAGGCGCGACCTTATTCAACCCTTCGTCATTCCCGCGAAAGCGGGAACCTGGTCGGACGTTGCTGCTGGGTTCCCGCTTCCGGGGAAATAACGAGCTTAAAAGTTAGTCTTGACTAACTTTTCTGCCGCGCACAGCTTCGGCGCTCTCGCTGCGGGAGAGAAGCATGGTGTGGAGCAACTGGTCGGGCAGCGTCACCGCGAGCGGACAGGTCGCGCGCCCGCAAAGCGAGGATGAACTCGCGGCACTCGTCCGCAGCGCGAACAAGTTGCGCATCACCGGCGCGGGACACAGCTTCATGCCGCTCTGCGAATCGGGCGAGCTCATCATCAGCCTCGACGATATGGCGGGCGCGATCCACATCGCCACCGACCGCCGGACCGCGCGCATCCCCGCGGGCTGGAGTATTCGCCGGCTGACCGCGGCGCTCTGGGAGGAGGGGCTCGCGCTCGCCAACCAGGGCGACGTCAATCCGCAGTCGCTGGCGGGCGCGATGGCGACGGGGACGCATGGCACGGGCGTCGACCTCGGCTCGCTCTCGACCTTCGCGCGCGGTTTCCGGCTCGTTGGCGCCGATGGCGAGGCGCATTGGTGCGATAGCGCGACCAACGCCGATCTCTATCAGGCACAGCGCCTGTCGCTCGGGCTGTTCGGCGTCGCGACCGAGATCGAGGTCGCGGTCGTCCCCGCCTTTCACCTCGCCGAACGCATCGAAAAGCGCCGCTGGGCCGAAATCCGCGAAAGCTATGATGACCTCGCGCAGCAGCACCGCCATATCGAATTCTGGTTCTTCCCGCACAGCGACCATGTGATCCTGAAAACGCTCGACCCCTGCGATCCGTGCGACCCGCCGCCAAGCACGACCGACATGGAGGAGGCGACCTTCCGCCGCATCCTCGACATTTCGGCGCGCCTGCCGTTCCTGACGCCCTTTTTGCAGCGCCTGATGATGAAAAGCGGCATTTCGGGCCGCCGCCGCGGTCCCGCGCATGCCATCTTTCCCTCCGACCGGACGCTGCGGTTCGAGGAAATGGAATATGAAATGCCGCGTGCTGCCGGGCTCGATACGCTGGACGAGATCGTCGGCTGGATCCGCAAGAAACGGGTTCCCGTCACCTTTCCCTTCGAATATCGCACCGTCGCCGCCGACGATATCTGGATGAGCCCGATGAACGCCGGGCCCGTCGCTGCGATCTCGATGCACCAATATGCGAAGATGCCCTGGGCGGCGCTGTTCGCCGAGGCCGAGGCGATCTTTCGCGGTGCCGGCGGGCGACCGCACTGGGCCAAACGTCACACGCTGAGCCGCACCGACGTTGCCGCGCTTTACCCGATGGCTGGACGCTATACAGCGGTGCGCCGCGCCGCCGATCCGCACGGCAAATTCCTCAACCCGCATCTGGAGACCTTGTTCGCATGACGACCGACCGTGAATTGCACGACCATCTGATCGGCCAGCAGGGGTCGCGCGCCGACCTCAACACGCCCGTGCTGGTGCTCGATGTCGACGCGCTCGACCGCAATATTCTGGCGATGGCGGCGCTCACGGCACATCACGGCGTCGCGCTCCGCCCGCATGCCAAGACGCACAAGAGTGTCGATATCGCGCGGCGCCAGCAAGCGGCGGGCGCGGTCGGCGTCTGCTGCGCCAAGATCGGCGAGGCCGAGGTGCTCGCCGAGGGCGGCGTTACGGGCATCCTCATCACCTCGCCCGTCGCCGCACCCGCCGCGATTGAGCGGCTGGCGAAGCTCGCGGAGACCGCCGACGGGTTGATGGCGGTGGTCGACCATCCGGGCGTTGCGGAGCGCATCGACGCGGCGCTGGCGGCAGCCGGAACAAAGCTCGACGTGATCATCGACATCGATCCCGGTATCGCGCGCACCGGCGTGGCGTCAGCCGAAGCAGCCGTGGCCTTGGTGAGGACCATCGCCGCATCGCCCAACCTCGAATATCGCGGCGTGCAATTTTACTGCGGGTCGCAGCAGCATATCGAAAGCTATGCCGACCGCCGCGCCGCGATCGTCGAACGCACCGCCTATCTGCAACAGGTCATCGCCGCTCTGACCGAAGCGGATTTCGCGCCCTCTATCGTCACCGGGTCGGGCACCGGCACGCACCGGATCGACCTCGATCTCGGCGTTTTCACCGAATTGCAGGCGGGCAGCTATGTCTTCATGGACAAGCAATATCTCGACTGCGACATCGCCGATGGCGCCGCGCCGCCGTTCGAGGTTTCGCTGTCGGTCGATGCGCGCGTCGTCAGCGCCAATCATAGCGGGCTCGTCACGATCGACGCCGGATATAAATCGCTGTCGACCGACGGCGGCGTCGCGGTGGTGCAGCGCGGGGCGCCCGAAACCGCCTTTTTCGCCTTCATGGGCGACGAGCATGCCGCGCTGGTTGCGCCCGGGATCGGGACGCAGCTTGCGCCCGGCGATCCGGTCAGCCTGACCGTGCCGCACTGCGACCCGACGGTGAACCTCTATGATTTCTACCATATCGTCGCGGGCGACACGCTCATCGACATCTGGCCCGTCAGCGCGCGCGGCCGCGCGCGGTGACCGCTGGCGCCCGGCAGCGGCCCAAACAGGACCGTGCGCGGCAGACGCAGGGGTTGCTGCTCGACGTCGCGGGCGAATTGCTCGCCGAGGTCGGGCTCGAGCGGATTTCGACGAACATGATCGCGGCCCGCGCCGGGCTGACCCCGCCCGCTCTCTATCGCTATTTCGACGACAAATATGCGGTGATAGAGGCGCTCGGGCGGCGGCTGATGGAGCGCCAGAACGCGGTGCTCGAAAACTGGATAGCGCGGCATGCGCCCGGCGGGATCGTAGGCATGGCGGATCATATCGGCGACCTTCTGGCCGAAAATGCCGCGGTGACGCGCGCCGAACCGGGGGCGGTGTGGATCTTGCGCGCGCTGCACGCGTCGCCGCAACTGGTGCACGTCCGGCTCGAATCGCATCGTCATGTGACCGACCGTCTGACCGATGCCTGTTGGCCGTACCTTCCTGGCATCGACCGCAAAATGCTCTGGTCGCGGCTGCGGCTGGCGGTCGAACTCGGCTTCGCCGCCGACGAAATGCTGTATGAGGAAGACCGCGTTTCGGCGGGCGCGGTGCACGGCGAAGTGGCCGCTATGCTCCGCTCGGCGCTGCTCGACTTTTTAGATCCCCCTCCCGCTTAGCGGACGGCATGTCGCGGATATGGCTGAGGAAACAAGCCTTCCCCCGACCCCTCCCGTAAGCGGGAGGGGAGTAGAAACGCACCTCGCCGCAAGCACGCTTCCCTTTCGTCGGTTCAGGCTTTAGAGGCGGGGACATATGGCCGCTGACAGTCCGCCCGATTTCCGCTTGCGCCTGCGCCGCGACAGCAATGCCGTCATCGCATGGCTGAGCGATATGTGGACGCGGCGCTGGTTCCGCTGGCTCGGTTACCTCGCACTCGCGGGTGTTCTCTTCCTCGCGCTGATCTGGGTGGTTTTCGCGCGCGACCTGCCGTCGGTCGACCAGCTGCGCGACTATGAACCGCCGCTGCCGACGATGGTCCGCGACGGTGAGGGCAAACCGGTGCACAGCTATGCCCGCGAACGCCGCGTCCAGCTCGAGTATAGCGAGTATCCGCAGCTGCTCGTGCGCTCCTTCCTCGCGGCCGAGGACAAGACTTTCTTCAGTCATGGCGGCATCGACTATCCGGGGATCGCCTCGGCGATCATCACCAACCTGACGAACAGCGGCCGCCCCATCGGCGCCTCGACGATCACCCAGCAGGTCGCGAAGAACCTGCTGCTCACGAACGAGCTCAGCTATCGCCGCAAGGTGCGCGAGGCGATCCTCGCGATGCGCATCGAGGATGCGCTGACCAAGGAACAGATCCTCGAGCTGTATCTCAACGAAATCCCGCTCGGCCGCCGCAGCTTTGGCGTGCAGGCGGCGAGCCGCGCCTATTTCGACAAGGATGTCGACCAGCTCCAGCTCCACGAAATGGCCTTCCTCGCGATTCTGCCCAAAGCGCCCGAAAAATACGGCCGTGCGCGTTTCGAACGCGAGGCGATCGCGCGGCGCAATTTCGTGCTCGGGTCGATGCAGGATAATGGCTGGATCAGCACAGCGCAGCGCGATGCGGCGCGCGCGATGCCGCTCGGCCTCACCAACACGGGCAACACCGCGATCGCGCAGGTCGGCGGCTATTATATGGAAGAGGTGCGGCGCCAGCTGATCGCCCAGTTCGGCGAAACCGCCGACAAGGGGCCGCACAGCGTCTATGCCGGCGGCCTCTGGGTGCGCACGCCCTATGACGGCAAGATGCAGCAGGGCGCGACGATGGCGCTGCGCAAGGGGCTGCAGCGGTACGACGCCGGCAAGGGCTGGTCGGGACCGATCGCGACGATCGAGGCCGACGATCAGTGGCAGAGCCGCCTGGCGTCGAGCTTCATCGGCATCGATTACGACAATTGGCGCGTCGCCGCTGTGCTCTCGAAATCGCCCGGTGCGGCGCGCATCGGCTTTTCGAATGGCGATACGGGGACGCTGCCCGCGAGCGCCGCGACGATGGGTTATCGCAAAACCGGCGGCAGTGCCTTTTCGGCGATGCGCGCCGGTGACCTGATTGCCGTCAAATCGACCGGCGGAAGCGGCTACGCGCTGCGCAACATCCCCGAAGTGTCGGGCGGTATGGTCGTCGAAAGCCCGCATTCGGGCCGCATTTATGCGATGCAGGGCGGCTTCGACGTCCGCCTGTCGCCGTTCAACCGCGCGACGCAGGCCGAGCGCCAGCCGGGTTCGACGATCAAGCCGTTCGTCTACGCCGCCGCGCTGGACAATGGCATGACCCCCGCGACGATGATCGTCGACGGGCCCTTCTGCGTTTATCAGGGCGCCAGCCTCGGCAACAAATGCTTCCGCAACTTCGGCGGCGGCGGCGGCTCGGGCGAGCATACGATGCGCTGGGGTCTCGAACAGTCGCGCAACCTGATGACGGTGCGCACCGCGAGCCAGGTCGGCATGGAGCCGGTGGTCGAAACGATCCAGACGATGGGCATCGGCAAGCACGAACCCTATCTCTCGACCGCGCTCGGCGCCGGAACGACGACGGTCGAAAAGATCACCAATGCGTACGCGATGCTCGCCAACCACGGCCGCGCGCTGAAGCCGCGCGTGATCGACTATGCGCAGGATCGCCGCGGCAAGGTGATCTTCCCGGCGAACTGGAAACCGTGCGAGGGCTGCAACAAGAAGGATTGGGACGGCCGGCCGATGCCGCGTTTCGCCAGGTCGGGCAAGCAGCTGATGGACCCGATCACCGCCTATCAGGTTGTCCATATGCTCGAAGGCGTCGTCCAGCGCGGCACCGCGGTGCGGCTGCGTGACTTGGGCGTGCCGCTGTTCGGCAAGACCGGTACGACCACGGGGCCGAACGATGTGTGGTTCGTCGGCGGCACGCCCGACGTGATCGCGGGCATGTATATCGGCTTCGACCAGCCGCGCAGCATGGGCGGCTACGCGCAGGGCGGAAGCTATGCCGCGCCGATCTTCAAGGATTTCGCGCTCGCCGCGCTCGCCGATCGCCAGCCGATTCCCTTCTCGGCGCCGAAGGGCGTGCGGATGGTGCGCATCGACCGCCAGTCGGGCCGCCGTGTCTATGGCAGCTGGCCGGGGACCGACCCCAAGGCGTCGATCATCTGGGAAGCCTTCAAGCCCGAAAGCGAACCGCGGCGGACGATCCGCGAAGAGGAAATCAAGCCGATCAAGACGCAGCGGCGGGCGACCGGCGGCGCGTCGCAAAAGGGATCGACCGGCCGCACCGACAGCGACTTCCTCGACGACCGCGGCGGCATTATCTGACGCCGCGCACCTCCTTCCCCTGCGGCTCATCAGGCCGTAAGGGCGGGATCAACATATTTCAGGAGCAAGGACATGCGCGCCGAAGCGCAGGATCATATCGACAAGATTGGCGCCGCGCTGGCGCTGCTGCGCCGTTTCCTCGACTGGGACCGCGCGGTGCGGCGGCTCGACGAACTCAATGCGAAGGTCGAAGACCCGACGTTGTGGAATGACGCCAAGGCCGCGCAGGAGGTCATGCGCGAACGCCGCCGGCTCGACGAAGCGATCAATGCGACGCGCGCGATCGAAACCGAATGCGCCGACACCGCCGAGCTGATCGAGCTGGCCGAGATGGAAGGCGACGAGGCGATGGTCGATGAGGCCGTGGCGTCGCTTGGCGTGCTCGCGGCGCGCGCCGAAGAGGACAAGATCAAAGCCTTGCTTGCGGGCGAGGCCGACGCGAACGATGCCTATATCGAAGTTCACGCGGGCGCCGGCGGCACCGAAAGCCAGGACTGGGCCGAAATGCTCCAGCGCATGTACAGCCGCTGGGCCGAAAAGCGCGGGCTGAAGGTCGAGCTGGTCGAATATCAGGCGGGCGAACAGGCGGGCATCAAATCGGCGACGATGCTGGTGAAGGGCGAAAATGCCTATGGCTATGCCAAGACCGAAAGCGGCGTCCACCGCCTCGTCCGCATTTCGCCCTATGACAGTTCGGCGCGCCGCCACACCAGCTTCTCGTCGGTCTGGGTCTATCCGGTGATCGACGACAATATCGATATCGAGATCAACGAAGGCGACCTCAAGATCGATACCTATCGCGCCTCGGGCGCGGGCGGGCAGCACGTCAACACGACCGATTCGGCGGTCCGTATCACGCACATCCCGACCGGGATCGTCGTCGCCAGCCAGAACGACCGCTCGCAGCACAAGAACCGTGCGACCGCGATGGGAATGCTGAAGGCGCGGATGTACGAAGCCGAGCTGCAAAAGCGCGAAGCCGCGGCGTCGGGCGAATATCAGGCGAAGACCGAGATCGGCTGGGGCCACCAGATCCGCTCCTATGTTCTCCAGCCGTACCAGCTGGTGAAGGACCTGCGCACCGGCGTAACCTCGACCGCGCCGTCCGACGTGCTCGACGGTGCGCTCGACCCCTTCATGGCGGCGGCGCTGTCGCAGAAGGTGACGGGCGAAAAGGTCGAAGTGGAAGATATCGACTGATGAAGCGCGTCGCCGCTCTTGCCGCGCTGGCGATGTTGCCGCTGCTCGGCAGCTGCGATGACGCGCCGTGGGATGATGGCAGCGACCGCGCCGAGACCGCGCGCGAGTTTCCGCCCGCCGACCGGCCGGTCGCGCCGACGGTCTCGACCAAATGGTCGACCGAGGAAGCGCGCGACCGCGTCAACGAAGCCGAGGATGTCATGAACTCGGCCGACGTGCGGCCCGGCATGACCGTTGCCGATATCGGCGCGGGCGACGGCTATTATACGGTGCGCCTGGCGCAGCGCGTCGGCGTCGGCGGCCGCGTGCTCGCGCAGGATATCATTCCCGAGGTGATCGAACGGCTGGCCGACCGCGTCGCGCGCGAGCGGCTCGACAATGTCTCGCTGAAACTCGGCGCGGTCGACGATCCGCGTTTGCCCGCGGCCAGTTTCGACCGCGTCTTCATGGTCCATATGTATCACGAGATCGGCGAGCCTTACGCGTTCCTGTGGCGACTGCGCCCGGCGCTGCGCAAGGGCGGACAGGTGCTTGTCGTCGACGGTGACCGGCCGATCGCGCAGCACGGCACGCCCTTCCGCCTGCTCGTCTGCGAGTTCGAGGCGGTGGGCTACAAGCTCGTCTCCTACGACGACAAACAGCATGCCGGCGGCTATCTCGCGCGCTTCGAGCCCGAGGGCAGGCGCCCCGACCCCGATGCGATCAAGGTCTGCGATAACCCGTGACGAAATCTCCCTTCCCGCTCGCGGGAGGGGCAGCGAAACTTTGCGAACTTGTTCGCTAGTGGCAGCGGGATGGGCCTGCGATATCTCGGGAGTTCGCTGCGCTCACGCCCACCCCCAACCCCTCCCGCAGGCGGGAGGGGAGCCTTTCAATAGACGATCAGCCGGTCCTCGGCGCCGACCTCGGCGAGAAAGCTGACCAGCCCCGCGGCGCGAACATGCGGCACCAGTTCGGTCGCCGCGATGCCGACGAGCGCGATGCCCGACTGGCAGACGAAAAGGGCGATCTCCATCGCGATCGCTTCTTCGACCAGCCAGGCAAGATCGGGTTGTCCCGCGGCGCGGCGTGCCTCGTCGCCCGAAAAGGACACCGGGTCGCGCAGCAGCGCCGCGGCCTCGCCCTGCAGGAAGATGCGCACGGGCCGGCCCAGCGCCGCCGCCGCCATCCCCGCTTCGAGCGCGGCGTAGAGCCGCCGCCCCTCGGCGACCGCGACGATGATGTTCAGGCTCGGCAGACCGGACATAGCGGATCCTTCGGTACGCCGACCTCGCGCCAGCGGCGATCCAGCATATCGACGATCGCGAGCCGGCCGGTCAAGGAAGACCCGAGGCCGGTGAGCGCGCGCACTGTCTCCAGCGCCGCCATCGTCCCAATCATGCCCGCGAGCGCGCCCATCACGCCGGTTTCGGCGCAATTGATGCCCGGCCGGTCGGGGTCGGAGCCGACAAGGCACGCATAGCAGGCGCCATCCACACGCCAGCCTTCGTAGAGCGCGACCTGTCCCTCGAACGCCCCGATCGCGGCGCTGAGCAGCGGAATCTGCAAGGCGACTGCCGAGCGGTTGACGGCCAGCCGCGTATCGAAATTGTCGCAACCGTCGAGGATCAGGCTTGCACCCGCCAGCAGTGCCTCGGCATTGCTCTCGTCGATCCGTTCGGCGACCGCGACCACTTCGACGTGGGGGTTGATCCGCCGCGCCGCTCCCGCCGCGACCTCGGCCTTCAGCGCGCCGATATCGGCATCGGTGAACAGCGGCTGCCTCTGCAGGTTGCTGAGCTCGATTACGTCATGGTCGATGATCGTCAGCTTGCCGATGCCCGCCGCCGCCAGATAGGTGATCGCCGGACAGCCGATCCCGCCCGCGCCGATAATCGCGACATGCGCGCCCTTCAGCTTCGCCTGTCCCGCGCCGCCAAAGGCCGGCAGGATGATCTGGCGGGCATAGCGGTCGAGTTCGGCGTCGCTCAGCAATCTATTCGACCGGCCGCCGCAGCTGGATGCCCGACAGCGACGCGAGGCCCGCGGTGTCCGCGGTTTCGTCGACCGCATCGCTCTCGACCCCGGTCGATCCGAAACCGCCCGCGCCGCGCGCCGTCGCGTCGAGTGTCTCGACTTCGGCGAAGGCCGCGCGCTGGACGGGTGCGGGGACGAGCTGCGCAATGCGGTCGCCGCGTTTGATCTCGAACGCCTCGTCGCCGAGGTTCGCGAGGATCACCTTCACTTCGCCGCGATAGTCGCTGTCGATCGTCCCGGGCGTGTTGAGGCAGGTGACGCCATGTTTGAGTGCGAGGCCCGAGCGCGGGCGGACCTGCACCTCATAACCCGCCGGGATCGCCATCGCGAAGCCGGTCGCGACCGCGTGGCGCGCGCCGGGGCGCAATGTCAGCGTCTCGGCGGCGACGACGTCCATTCCCGCCGCGCCATCGCTGGCATAGGCGGGCAGGGGCAGGCCGCCACCGTTGGGCAGCCGCTGGATGGCGATCTCAATCTCTTTCAAGGGGTGCGCGGGTGTCGAGTTCATCGGCGATCTTTTCCATCAATTTGCGGGCGACGGCCTGTTTGGGTAGCCGGTCCCAGCTGTCTACGCCGCCTTTGCTAACGATATGCACCCGGTTGCTTTCGCCGCCCATCGGGTCGGCCGAAACATCATTGGCGACGATCCAGTCGCATCCCTTGCGCGCGAGCTTGGCCTCGGCATGCGAGATCACGTCGTTGGTTTCGGCCGCAAAGCCGATGAGCAATTTCGGGCGCTCGGGCGATTTGGCGAGGCCGGCGAGGATGTCGGGGTTTTCAGCGAGCGCGAGCGGCGGAACCGCCCCGCTGCCATCCTTTTTGATCTTTTGCGGCGCGGTGTCGGCGGCGCGCCAGTCGGCGACCGCGGCGACCATGATCGCGGCGTCGACGGGGAGGCCCCGCTCGACTTCGGCCGCCATCTCGACGGCGGTCTCGACATCGACCCGGATCACGCCCGGCGGGGTCGGCAGCGGCACCGGCCCCGCAATCAGCAGCACCTCGGCGCCGGCTTCGGCTGCCGCGGCGGCGATGGCAAAGCCCTGCTTCCCGCTCGATCGGTTGGCGATATAGCGCACCGGGTCGATCGGCTCGTGCGTCGGTCCTGCTGTGATCAGGATGCGCCGGCCATAGAGCGGACGGTGATTTTCATCGGCGAAGTCGGGCTGACCGCTCAAGTCCCCCTCCCGCTGGCGGGAGGGGTTAGGGGAGGGCATGTCGGCGGATGAGCGAGTGTCGTCCAATGGTAAGTTTGACGACGCAACAGGCCTTCCCGTGGTCAGAGGCACGTGACCCTGACCGCCCCCTCCCGCAAGCGGGAGGGGAGAAGAAAGCGCCGCGTCGATCGCCTGCCTGATCGCGGCCGGCTCGGGCAGGCGGCCCGGGCCATATTCGCCGCATGCCATCTCGCCCTCGTCGGGCTCCATCACGGTCACGCCATCGCCGCGCAAGGTCGCGATATTGCGCCGCGTCGCGGCGTGCAGCCACATGCGCACATTCATCGCGGGCGCGGCAAGCACCGGCTTGTCGGTCGCGAGCAGCAAAGTGGTCGCGAGGTCGTCGGCGATGCCCGCTGCCATCTTCGCAAGCAGGTCGGCGGTCGCGGGTGCGACGACGACCAGGTCGGCTTCGCGGCTGAGCTGGATATGCCCCATCTCGACCTCGTCCTTGAGGTCGAAGAGGTTGGTGTAGACCTTGTTCTCGGAAAGCGCCGCGAGCGTCAGCGGCGTCACGAACTGTTCGCCAGCGCGCGTGATAACGCAGCGCACGACATAGCCGGCCTTGCGGAGCAGGCGGACGAGTTCGATCGATTTATAGGCGGCGATACCGCCGCCGATGATCAGGAGGATGCGCGGCGAGGGCATCAGCGGTGGCTGGCCTGCCCCGGGCGGGCGGCGATCGACTGGATTTGATTCATCGCCGTCTCCTTCGCGCATCAGTTATGCGCTTCCGCGCTTCAGTTCAAGCGGACGCCTTATTGGGCCGCAGCGGGAATCGCCGGGCGCGGCCGTCGCAACGATCGCATCAATTCCGTGAGTGTGGCGGGTGTGAAGGCGAGGCCGATGAACAATGTCGGCGTGACGAGCATCGCCCAATAGAAATTGGCGGGCCGCGCAAAGAGCATCAGCAGCGCCGCATAGCCGAGCTGGATCAGCAGCACGGCAAGCCCGAGCCGCGAGCGCCATGCCGCCCAGCCGAGCAGCGCGAGCGCGACGAGCAGCGCGCCGACCCATCCCGCGAAGAAGCGCAGCAGCGACGAGGCCTGGACGAACGACAGATAGGCGATCCAGCCGCCCTGTCCGTGCCAGCCCTGGCTCGCCGCGTCGGCGGGGGTCGTGACCGTCGCCAGCGCCGTGATATGCGCGCCAAGGCCCGCCGCGAAGCATAGTCCGATCGCCAGCCAGCCCGCCGCCGCGCGCCAGTCGCGGTCGATCAGCGCGAACAGCCCGAACAGCATCGCGACCGGAAGCACCGTCTCGCGGATCGCGAGCGCGGCGACGACGATCGCCATGGTCCACCACGGACGCGCCGGGCGATACAGTGCGAGCGCGAGCGTCACGAGCACGCCTGCGGCCGCCTCATGGATGTAGAGCCATTCGCGAGCCGCAAGCTGCGTCAGGTTCGCGGCGACGAACAAGGCGCCAACCGCGGCATAACGGGGCAGGCCGGGCTCAGTCCGGAGCCGCCGATACCAAGCAAGGATCGCAGCGCCGCCGATGACAAGGAAGAGAAGCATCGCCTTCTGTTCGCCGAGCGCGGCGACGATATGGGCGAGCGTGGGCAAGCGGACGGCAACGAAGGGGCGTAGCGGATAGTTGCCGCTGCGATGTTCTTCGGCGGCGACGGCATAATAGGATTCGCCGGTCGCAACCCGCTGCGCGATGCGGGCATATAGCGCGTGATCGCCGGTGAGGCCGTCGAACGGGATCGACGTGGGGCTCGCGACTGCGACATGCGCGCGGTCCGCGCCGGGCTGCAGGCCCCAGATCATCAGCGCCGCCAGCAGACCCAGTATCGCCGCCGCAACCGGACGCGAAACCCCGGCGAAGCGGTTCCAGCCCGTAGTTGCGGTCGTCATTTGCGCCATGTGAGCGCCGACGACATGGCGAAGTTCCAGATCGCACCGACCAGCACGCCCGCAACCCCCGCCACCCACCAGCGCTCGTCATGCCCGGCCATCCACGTGCCGATACCGATATTGGCGACCGCGCCGAGCGCCGAAATCGCATAGAAGCTGGCAAGGCCGCCGACGAGGCGCCAGCCCTTCAGCTTGCGGTCGGCGTAGGTGAAGCTGTTGTTGAGGAAGAAGTTGAAGGCGATCGCCGTCACGACCGCGCTGGTCTGCGCGGTGACAAAGGCGCTGCCGGTGCCGAGGATCGTGCGCAGCACGGCAAGGTGGACGAACACGCCGAGCCCGCCGACCATCAGGAATTTGAGCAGGCGAACGGGTACGAAGCGGCCGATCGTCTTGTCGGCGATCAGTTCGGCATATTCGGCGATGACGCGCGCGCCGATCTTGCTTTCGCCGGCTTCGCGGGTGCGAAACTGATAGGGGATTTCGGCGACTTTCAGTGGCGCCGGGCTCGACGCCAATATGTCGATCAATATCTTGAACCCGACGGCAGAGAGGCGCGGTAGCGCGCGTTCAAAGGCATCGCGGCGAACCGCGAAAAAGCCGCTCATCGGATCGGACACGTCGGTGCCGAGCGCGATCTGCCCGGCGCGGGTGGCGAGCCGGCTCATCCGCGCGCGATCCTTGTTCCAGTCGCCGATCCCGCCGCCCGCGACATAGCGCGTGCCGACCGCGATATCGGCGCCGCCCGCGATCGCGTCGATAAGCTGCGGCAGCGCGTCCTCGCTATGCTGGAGGTCGCCGTCCATCACAGCGATGACCGGCGCGGCGGTCGCCAATATGCCCTCGACCACCGCCGACGACAGGCCGCGGCGGCCGACGCGCTGGACGATGCGCACATGCCGCGATCCGCGGCCGATGCGGCGCACCAGCGCGCTCGTCCCGTCGGGCGAATTATCGTCGACGAAGACGACTTCCCAGCCGCGACCGGCGAGCACGACCGACAGTTTTTCGATCAATTTCTCGACATTGGCGGCTTCGTTAAGCGTCGGCACCACGACCGCCACCTCGAGAGGCAGGCTGTCGACCGGCAGGATATCGTCGGCAATCAGGATGTCGTGACGCATGAAACCTCGGTTCTGTCCGGATTTCACGTCCGGGGTTGGTCGAGGTCTGCGCTTAACGATTTAAGGTAAATGTCCGGTAACCACGCGCCGGAGGCCCGTCGGGCGATGGTCAGCCCAGCCAGTTCAGGATGCCGGCGCCCGCCGCGGCGCCGACGAGCGCGGTCAGCGCATAGCGCCACCAGCGCATTTTCTCGCCCACGTCCCACATCAGCGCGATGTCGGGCAGCGGCGGCGCGGGCGGCGCGGCGCCTTTCTTCGGCAATTGCGCGTCGAGGCGGCGGATGATGTCGGGGATCAGCGCCAGCGTCTTGCCCTGCTCGCGGATGCCATCGGCCAGCGCCGCCTCAGGACCAAGCTCGTCGCGAATCCATTCGCTGACGAACGGGCCCGAGACGTTCCACATATTGATCTTGGGGTTGAGCATCGTCGCGACGCCCTCGACCATCACCATCGTCTTTTGCAGCAGCAGCAGGTGCGGCTGCGTCTGCATGTCGAAATCGCGCGTGATCGCGAACAGCCCGTCGAGCATCTGCCCGACGCTCAGCTCGCTCACGGGCTTGCCGCGCATGGGCTCGCCGACCGCGCGGAGCGCCGTCGCGAACTCCTCGACGTTGTGATAATCGGGGACGTACTGGGCCTCGAAATGGATTTCGGCGACGCGGCGGTAGTTGCCCGTGGTCAGGCCATAGAGAATCTCGGCGAGCCAGTAGCGCGCCTGGCGGTTGATCCGCCCCATGATGCCAAAGTCCACCGCGGCGATCGTGCCGTCGGCCTTCACGAATAAATTGCCCTGGTGCATGTCGGCGTGGAAGAAGCCCTCGGCGATCGCCTGGCGCAGGAAGGCGTTGACGAGGTTCGCCGACAATTTTTCCATGTCGTGCCCGGCGGCGATGAGCTGCTCGCGATGCGAAATCTTGATGCCGTCGATCCAGTCGAGCGTCATCACCCGACTCGCGGTGCGGTCCCAGTCGATCGCGGGCACCTGATAGGTCGGCACGCCGACCATCGCGTCGGCGAGTTCGGACGCCGAGGCAGCTTCACGGCGGAGGTCGAGTTCGCGCAGCGTCCAGCGGCGGAAATTGGCGATTACTTCGCGCGGGCGCAGCCGCGTCGCTTCGCCGCCGAGCGCCTCGAGATGCGCAGCCGCCCATTCATAAGTGTCGATGTCGCGCGCGAATTGCTTGTCGATGCCGGGGCGGCGGACCTTGACCGCGACCTTGCGGCCCTCGGTCGTCACCGCGCGGTGGACCTGCGCAATCGAGGCCGAGCCGACGGGTTCGGGGTCGAATTCGGCGTAGAGGCTTTCGAGCGGAACCTCGAAGGTCGCCTCGATTTCCTGCCTGATGCGCTCGAACGCGACGGGGGCGAGCGCGTCCTGCAGGCTCAGCAGGTTGCGTGCGGCCTCTTCGCCGACGAGGTCTGGGCGCGTTGCGAGCGTCTGTCCGAGCTTGACCGCTGCCGGGCCGATCGCCTGGAATGCGGCGGCATAATCGGGAATTTTCGGCTGGATCGTGCCCAGCCGCGCGATCCGGCACAGCCGCTTCACCCCGGGCGGGGTCTGCGGTGCACTCTCGATGCCGCGCAGCGCCCCGTGGCGCGCGAGGATACGCCCCCACTTCAGCAGGCGCACGATATGGGTGATAGGTCGGGTCAAGCTTTCCACCCGCTGTGGATCGCGACCAGACCGCCGAGGATCGGCTCGACCTTCACCGCGGTGAAGCCCGCGTCGCGGATCATCTGTGCGAATTTGGGCATCGGCGGGAAGCGGCGGATCGATTCGATCAGGTAACGATAGCTGTCCTCGTCGTCGGCGATCAGCTTGCCGAGCTTGGGGACGAGGTGGTGCGAGTAGGCGTCATAGGCTTGCGCGAAACCCGGCCATTCGTTGGTCGAAAATTCGAGGCAGAAAAAACGCCCGCCATAGCGCAGCACGCGGTGCGCTTCGCTCAGCGCGGCCGGGATGTCGGTGACGTTGCGGATGCCGAACGCGATCGTATAGGCGTCGAAAAACTGGTCGGGAAAGCTCAGCTTTTCGGCATTCTGCTCGGACCAGACGAGGCTGTCGATGCCGCGCTCGGCGGCGCGCTCGACGCCGACGCCCAGCATGTCGGGGTTGATGTCGGCGACCGTGATGCTCGCGCCGAACCGCTCCATGCGAAAGGCGATGTCGCCGGTGCCGCCCGCCATGTCGAGGATCTTCTCCCCCTCGCGCGGCTTGACGCGGCGGACGAAGCGGTCTTTCCAGAGGCGGTGCATGCCACCCGACATCGCATCGTTCATGATGTCGTACTTGCGCGCGACGCGGCTGAACACCTCGCCGACCATTGCGGTCTTGTCGCCCGCGGGGACCTGTTCATAGCCGAAGCTGACGGTGTCGGGAGTGGCCATGGAGCGCGCGCCTTTGCGGGGAGAGGTAAAGTCGAACGGCCTTTAGCGGGGCCTTGCCGCCCGCGCAAATGGCGCGTAGCCCGATGCACGATATGCCCGAACTCCCCGAAGTCGAAACCACCGTCCGCGGCCTCGCGCCTTTCCTCGAGGGGCAAAGGCTGACGGCGGTCACCACCTTCCGTCCCGACCTGCGCCGCCCCTTTCCCGCCGACCTTGCGCAGCGGCTGACCGGGGCAACGGTCACGGGCCTGTCGCGCCGCGCCAAATATGGCGTGATCTCGACCGACCGCGACGATCATATGATCTTCCACCTCGGCATGTCGGGGCGCTGGCGGACCGAGGGCGGCGAGGCGGGCAAGCACGACCATCTGCTGCTCGAAACCGCGGGCCACCGGCTATTCCTGCATGATCCGCGGCGCTTCGGGTCGGTCGATCTGGTGAGCGGCGATCCGCTGACCTTGTTTCCCGCCTTCGTAACGCTCGGTCCCGAGCCCTTGTCCGAAGCTTTCGACGCCGCCTATCTCGCCAAGGCGCTCGCCGGACGGCGCGCGCCGATCAAGGCGATGCTGCTCGACCAGACGATCGTTGCGGGGCTCGGCAATATCTATGTCTGCGAGGCGCTCAACATGGCGCGCATCGCGCCGACCAAGCCGGCGGCCGACGTATCGAAGGCGAAGCTCGCGGTGCTGGTGCCCGCGATCAAGGATGTGCTGATCGCGGCGATCGCAGCGGGCGGATCGACCTTGCGCGATTTCCTCAGCCCCGAGGGCGACCTCGGCTATTTCGCCAAGGACTGGCGCGTCTATGGACGCGAGGGCGAGGCGTGCGAATGCGGCGGGACGATCGCGCGGATCGTGCAATCGGGCCGGTCGACCTTCTATTGCCCGAAATGCCAACGATAATGCGGGTAATTGCCCGCAAACCCATTGACCAAATCGCCGGTCACCGCTATGCGCGCACCCTTCGAGCAGGGTCCGGTCGTCCGGAACCGGCCGCATCCGGACATTGATTCGCTGCAATTCGCGCGATTCGGCTGCTCCGCTGAGGCTGTGCTCCGACCATGTAGACCGTTTGAGAGACTAGAGGAATTTATGGCCAATACGCCGCAGGCAAAAAAGCGCATCCGCCGCAACACCGCACGCACCGTCGTGAACAAGAATCGCGTTTCGCGCATTCGCACGCTGGTGAAGAAGGTCGAGAACGCCGTCGCCGCCGGCGACAAGGACGCCGCTGCAACCGCACTGAAGGCGGCGCAGCCTGAAATGGCGCGCGGCGTTGCCAAGGGTGTGCTCCACAAGAACACCGTGGCGCGCAAGTTCTCGCGCCTGACCAAGAGCGTGAACGCCATCGCCTGATTCGCTTCGTCCCGAAAGGGAACAAAAAGGACCCGCTGGCTTCATGCCCGCGGGTCCTTTTTTGCGTCGGATATTGTGACAACGCGATGGCAATAGTGTTGCAGCGCGGTAAGTGACGGATTTACGGCGATTCGTTGTTTGGTCATTGGAATGTCATATTTAAACTATTGAAAAATAGTCACAAAATGCCGTTCTGGCGCGATTCCGGCTCCCCTAGTGAGTCAAGATTTTTATTTCAGTATTTTTACATGCCGCACCCTTGATCGACTCGGCGCGGCCTGACTAGACAGGGTGCGTCGTCGGCCTTCGCCGGCGGCCGCCACATCGACATGATTCGCATCTTCTCGGGCTGTCTGCCCCGGATAGTATGTCTGCGCCCCGCGCAGGCGACGAATCGGCGCGTGGTCGGCCGCCCGATCGTGCGACGCGCGGGGACCTGAGGGGGCGGCACGGCGTGATAGAAAGCAGCAATCGGCATGGATATGACGCAAAGGGCGGAGCAATGAGCGGCGATGCTGCAACGCTCTGGCCGCGCGTCGCCGAAGGGCTGCGCCGCGACCTTGGCGTGCGGACGTTTGATCATTGGCTGAAGCCCGTGCGCTTCGCTGACTATTGCACGCTGTCGGGCGTGGTGACGCTCGAAACTGTCAGCCGCTTTTCGGCGAACTGGATCAACGAGCGTTTCGGCGACCGGCTCGAACTCGCATGGCGGCAGCAACTGCCCGCGGTGCGCGGCGTCACGGTGCGTGGCGGCGCCGCCGCCGACGATCGCGCTACGGTCCTCGCTGCCTCGCCGCTGCCGAGCTTCGATGCCCCGGCGCCGACACCCGCCGCCAATCCCGCGCTGCTAGGCTTCGACCCGCGCCTGTCGTTCGACCGCTTCGTGGTCGCGCGCAGCAACATTCTGGCGGCCAACGCCGCGCGCCGCATGGCGATGGTCGAGGCGCCGCAGTTCAATCCGCTCTATCTTTGTTCGGGCACCGGGCAGGGCAAGACGCACCTGCTCCAGGCGATGGCGCAGGATTATGCCGCGGCCCACCCGACCGCGAACATCATCCTGATGTCGGCGGAAAAATTCATGCTCGAATTCGTCGGCGCGATGCGCGGCGGTGATATGATGGCGTTCAAGGCGCGGCTGCGCGCCGCCGACCTGCTGCTGCTCGACGACCTTCAGTTCGTGATCGGCAAGAATTCGACGCAGGAAGAACTGCTCCACACGATCGACGACCTGATGACCGCGGGCAAGCGCCTCGTCGTCACTGCCGACCGCCCGCCGGCGATGCTGGACGGCGTCGAGGCGCGCCTCCTGTCGCGTCTCTCGGGTGGCCTTGTTGCGGATATCGAGGCGCCTGAGGACGACCTGCGCGAACGCATCATCCGCCAGCGGCTGACCGCGATGCCGATGGTCGACGTGCCCGACAATGTCGTCGCCTATCTGGTCAAGCATTTCACGCGCAACATTCGCGAACTCGAAGGCGCGCTCAACAAGCTGCTTGCCTATGCCGCGCTCACTGGCACGACCGTCGACATCGCGCTCGCCGAAGACCGGCTGGCCGAAAATGTCCGAACCGCGCGCCCGCGGATCACGATCGACGAGATCCAGCGCGCGGTCTGCGCGCACTACCGGCTCGACAAGTCGGAAATGTCGTCGAAGCGCCGCGTTCGCGCGGTTGCCCGCCCGCGCCAAGTCGCGATGTACCTCGCGAAGGAACTCACCCCGCGCTCCTACCCCGAAATCGGGCGGCGCTTCGGTGGACGCGACCATTCGACGGTGATCCATGCGGTGCGCACGGTCGAGGCGCTACGCGTCGCCGACAGCGAACTCGACGCCGAGATCGCGGCGATCCGGCGCAGTCTCAACAGCTGATCCACAGACTTATCCCTGGCTTATTCCCGGGGTTATCCACATCGTCGCAGGCCGCTGTTTGAAGGTCTGCTTCGGGGTGGGAGCTGCCTTTCAATCACCCATTTCCGTCATCCCGGGCTTGATCCGGAACCCGCCTTTTCCTTCTGGAAGGCAGGCCCCGGATCAAGTCCGGGATGACGATGATTGATAGGGTGCCTACCGGTCGAAAGTCGGCATTGCTCTCGCCCGAAATCAAAAACGCCCGCCGTCCTTCCGGATGGCGGGCCTTTTGTTTTTGGCTCGGAAGGCGGATCAGCCCTTTTCGGGCGGCGCCACCGTAATCCGCACCCGCTCGCCCGAATTGCCGGGGAAGCCGGTGAACATCGCCTCGACGAGGTTCGGGACGATCGCCTGCAGATTATTGTCGCGCGACTGCGCCTCGGCATGGCCCTCGAACAGGCGAGAGCCGTCGGCGGCGCGGTTGATCTGGAGGTTCAGGCCGCTGGTATAGACGGTATAGCTGCTGACGTCGGTGCCGCCCCAGCCGGGTCCGAAACCGCCGCCCCACAGGAACGGGTCGCGATAGCCATAGACATAGCGGCGCCCGCCGCGGCCGCTGACGATCACCGGGCGATAGAAGCCGCGGCCGTAATAGCCGCCGTACCCGCCGTACCAGGGATCGCCGAAGCCGGGGCTCGACACGACGCGCTCGCGCCCCTTATCGACGCCATAGTCCATACGCACGACGAGGTCTGCGCGTTCGCCATTCGCCGCGGGGCGATAGCCGTAGCGCGTCAGTTCGCCGGCCACCAGATTGGCATAATGGCCGAACTCGATGCCACCCTGCAGCGCGGGGTTGCTTGCTTCGACGACGAAACTCTGGCCCTGCGGCGCGGGAAGCTGGGTCTGGAAGCGCGCGACATCGGCCTTGAACGGCGTCGCGCAACCGGCGAGCGCCAGCGCCGCGCCGGTCATGGCGGCAAGGCCCAGTCGCCTAAGATTCATTTTGCTCATCGTCTTGGCTCCGTAATTCGGGAAGCGCATATAGGCCGCGCTCTCGTACCATAGACTACGCCGACGCGACTTAACCTTGGTTGAACTCGTTTCATCGCGCGGCGGTTCCACGTCCCGATATGGGGACGCGCGCCGCAAAAACAAGAAATTTCGCCCGCGAAACAGCGCGGTGTCAGCGGCACAGCCCCAGCGCGGCATAAGCGGCGTCGAGCGTCGGCTTGGCGAGCGCCGATGCGCGGGCCGCACCGGCCTCGAGAGCGGCGTCGATCGCCGCCGGATCGGACTTGAGTTCGTTCAGCCGCGTCGCGATCGGGCGCAGCGTTTCGACGAGCAGTTCGCCGAGCGCGGGCTTGAACGCGCCGAAGCCCTGTCCGGCAAAGCGCGCGAGCACCTGATCGACGCTTTCGTCGGCCATCGCGGCGTAGATCGACACGAGATTCTTCGCCTCGGCACGGCCCTCGAGCCCTGCGGTCTCCGACGGAAGGGGCTCGGCGTCGGTCTTGGCCTTGCGGATCTTCGCCATGATCGTGTCGGCATCGTCGACCAGATTGATACGGCTCGCATCGCTCGGGTCCGATTTCGACATTTTTGCCGACCCGTCGCGCAGGCTCATGATCCGCGCCGCGGCGGCGGGGATCGTCGGTTCGGGCAGGGTGAAGGTCTCGGTCGCCGTGTCGAGGTTGAACTTGGTCGCGATGTCGCGCGCGAGTTCGAGATGCTGTTTCTGGTCGTCGCCGACGGGAACGTGCGTCGTCTGATAGATCAGCACGTCGGCCGCCTGCAGCACCGGATAGGCGAACAGGCCGACGCTCGCGCCCTCGCGGTTCTTGCCCGACTTTTCCTTGAACTGCGTCATGCGGTTCAGCCAGCCGATGCGCGCGGTACAGAACAAGAGCCACGCCAGCTCGGCGTGCGCGGGAACGCGTGCCTGGTTGAACAGAATCGATTTCGTCGGGTCGATCCCCGCGGCGAGCAACGCCGCCGCCATCTCGCGCGTGTTCGCGGTCAGCTCGGCGGGGTCGTTATACACGGTGATCGCGTGCAGGTCGGCGAGGAAATAAAGCTTTTCGCCCGGCATTTCGTCCTGCATGCGCACCCAGTTGCGGATCGCGCCCAGATAATTGCCGAGATGCAAATTTCCGGTGGGCTGGATGCCCGATAGCGTCCGCATGTCTTACTCCTGTTCAATCGCCGGTTTGGCGCGCCGCCGCGTGAGCATGGCGACCAGATCCTTGTCAAGCGCGCCGACGAGGAAGGCGACGGCGAAAAACACCGCGCCGCCTGCACCACAGAGTGCGGCGAGCGACCAGATACGCTCGAAAACATTGCCGCCATAATAGGGCGCCATCAGCGGCATCATCCACCACAGCAGCGCCGACATCGCCGCGACCGCGGTCAACTGGCGCGCGATGCGCCCCGCGAGCTTCGCGGTGAAATGGAACCAGCCGCGGCGGTGGAGCACGATGTAGAGCAGCAGGCAGTTGAGCGAGGCTGAGGCCGCGGTCGCGCCCGCGAGCCCGACGATGCCGTAGCGCTCGACGACATAGAGGTTGATCGCGATATTGACGATCAGCGCCGCGAGCGCGGTCCACACCGGCGTGCGCATATCCTCGCGCGCGAAGAATCCCGGGTTCAATATCTTGACGATGACATAGGCGGGAAGCCCTGCGACGAGCGCGGCGACGATCTGCGCCATGATCGCGCCGTCGGCATCGGTGAACCGGCCACCGACGAAGAAAGCGGTGACGAAGGCGGGGGCACAGATCGCGAGCGCGGCGGCAGCGGGCAGCGTCAGCAGGGTCGCAATCTCGAACGCATTGCCCTGCAATCGCTGCGCCTCGGCGGCGTCGCCGCTGTGGATGTGGCGCGACAGCATCGGCAGGATCGCGGTGCCCAGCGCGATGCCGACGATACCGAGCGGCAGCTGATTGAGCCGGTCGGCAAGCTTCAGCAGCGTCAGCGAGCCTTGCGCCAGCGAGGTCGCGAAGAAGGTGTCGACGAACTGGCTGATCTGATAAATGCCCGCGCCGAAGGTCGCGGGCAGGATCAGCATGCCGAGCTTTTTCACCTCGGGCGTGAGCCGGGGCATGTGCCAGTGGAGCTTCAGCCCGGCGCGGCGCACCGCCCACCACATATAGGCGAGCTGGACGACGCCCGCGATACTCACCGCGACGCATAGCGCTTCGGCGACGATCCGGTCGTCGCCTCCCGGGCCGCGCAGCCACCATCCGGTGATGATGCCGCCGATCAGCACGATATTGAGCAGCACCGGAGCAAAGGCGCCCGGCGCAAAGCGTGACCGGGCGTTGAGCAGCCCCGACAGCATCGCGACAAGGCTGACAAGCGCCAGATAGGGGAAGGTCACGCGGCTCAGAAACACCGCGAATTCGAACTTGCCCGGCACCTCCTGGAAATCGCGCGCGAGCAGCCACACGATCCCCGGCATCGCGATCATCATGACGGCCGAGAAGGCGAGCAATATCCAGAGGAAGACCGAGAGCACGTCATCGGCGAATTTCGCCGCCGCCGCTTCGCCGCCTTCCCCGTGCAGCGCGCGGCTGTATGTCGGGACGAAGGCGACCGAGAAGGCGCCCTCGGCGAACAGGCGGCGAAAGGTGTTGGGCAGCGTGAAGGCGAGCTGGAAGGCATCGGCGGCGAGGCCGGCGCCCAGCACGCGGGCGAGCAGCATGTCGCGGGCGAAACCGAAGATCCGGCTGACCATCGTCAGCCCGCCGATCGTCCCGACGTTTTTGATGAGGCTGCTCAACCCGTCAGCCCGCCCGAATGGGGGTTAAGCCTGGCCGACCGGCGCGACGTCGCCCGCCTGCTCGGCTTCGACCTGCTGGACCTGCTGCATGAACAGGCCGTGGAAATCGATCGGTTCGAGCAGGAGCGGCGGGAAACCGCCGTCGCGGACCGCATCGGCAACGACACGGCGCGCGAAGGGGAACAGGATTCGCGGCGCTTCGGCGAGGAAAAAGGGCTGAAGCTGGTCGTCGGGGACGTTGCGGACGCCGAACAGGCCGGCGTATTTCAGGTCGATGACGAAGCTGGTGCCCTGATCGGTCTTCGACGTCACGTCGATCTTCAGCGTCACTTCGTACAGATTGTCACCGACGCTGTCGGCGGCGATGTTGAACTGCACATCGACCTGCGGCGCGTCCTGCCACTGATAAACCGCGGGGGCGTTCGGATTTTCGAACGACAGATCCTTCACATATTGCGAGATCAGGCCGATCGCCGGACTCGTGTCTTCGCCATTGGGCTGCAGGGCGGGATTGTTGATGTCGGCGCTGGTCTCGTCAGCCATGATGAAGAAGCTTTCACTGAAAAGATGGAAACAATATCGGCATCCGCGGACCGTGTCGGAACCGCGGCGGACGGTTGCCGCGGCGCTTAGCAGCGCCCGGCGGCGAGCACAATGGGCGCCCTATTCCATCGTATAGTTAAGGCCGAATCGTTGACCCGCGGACCCGCAGCGGCCATGGTCATTTGAAACTATGGCGCGTATCGCCTATGTAACAACCACTATGTTTCCATTGCCCGCATTGGACTTTTGCCCGTGACCGCTTTTTCCATCGTCCTGCTCGCCATGATTGCCGCCTTCCTCGGCATGCGGCTCTACTCGGTGCTCGGCAAGCGCACGGGGCATGAGCAGGAGCCTGTGCTGCCGCGCGAGCGCACTGCCTCGGCGACGGTTCGGCTCGACGAGAATGACGGGTCGCAGGCGCCCGCGCCCGCGTCGGCCGACACCTCGGGTCTCGTCTACGAACCCGCTGCCGAAGCCGGCCTCCGTCAGTTGCTGGCCTCCGACCGCAATTTCGACGCCGGCCGCTTCATGGAAGGCGCCGAAGCCGCGTATCGTATGATCCTCGAAGCCTATTGGAAGGGCGACCGCGACACGCTTCGCGACCTGTGCGACGACGACAGCTACGAAGCTTTTGCCGACGCGATCGCCGCGCGCGAAGCGCGTGGCGAGACGCTCGACAACCGCCTGATGGTCATTGATTCGGCGAAGATCACCGCGGTCGAACTGAATCGCAGCGAGGCGCGCGTCACCGTGCGCTACCGGGCGGATATCAGCGCGGTAACCCGCGATGCCGACGGCAAGCTGATCGCCGGTTCGATGAGCGATGCGACGCAGACCGACGATCTGTGGACCTTCCGCCGCCAGATCGGCAGCAACGACCCCAATTGGGTGCTCGACGAAGCCGAATCGGCCTGACCCCGTGATCCTGACGGTGGGGGCGCCGCGCGCGCGATCGTTCGGATTCGCGCTGCTCGCCGCCATTCCCCTGTTGCCGGGCTGTGCGTCGGTGATTCCCACGACCGATAGTGGCCGTCCCGCCACCACCACCCCTGCACCGCCGCGCCCGGCTGGCACGCCGCGCCCCTATACGCCGCGCCCGTCCGAAGGAGCCGGCGCCGCTGCCCAGCCGATCCCCGCAACCCCGCGCGCGCCGCTTCCCGCAACGCCCGTCCCGGCCGATGCGACGACCGCCGCCGCCAGCGGTGTTGTCGCTGGCGCCGATTTCTCGACGCTCGGCGTGACCGCGCAGCAGGCGGCCGCGGCGCTCGCAGCCTTCCGAATCAGCTGCCCCTCGGTCCAGCGCCGCACCGATAGCAGCGGCCTCACGCAGGGTCCCGACTGGACCGAAAGCTGCACCGCGGCGAAAAGCTGGAAGGACAGCGACGCTTCGGCCTTCTTCACCCGGTATTTCGGCACCGTGCAGGTCGGCGCGGGTACCGCCTTCGTCACCGGCTATTATGAACCCGAGATCGCGGGCTCGCGCACAAAGCGGCCGGGCTATGACGTTCCCATCTATCGCCGCCCCGCCGATCTCGTCGAAGTCGACCTCGGCCAGTTCGCCGACGATTTGAAGGGCCGCAAGATCCGCGGCCGCGTCGACGGCTCGAATTTCACGCGCTATTACGACCGCGCTGCGATCGAGAGCGGGGCGCTCGACGGGCGCGGACTCGAAATCGCTTATGCCGCCGACGCCGCCGAATTTTTCTTCCTGCAGGTGCAGGGCTCGGGAAGGCTCCGCCTGCCCGACGGCGGCATCATGCGCATCGGCTACGATACGCAGAACGGCCGCGGCTATGTCGGCATCGGCAAGCTTTTGCTCGACCGCGGCGAGTTGCAGCGCGGGCAGGCGTCGATGCAGGGTATCCTCGATTACCTCCGCGCCGATCCGGTGCGCGGCGCCGCGGTCATGAACGAGAACCCGAGCTGGGTCTTTTTCCGCGAACTCACCGGCCCCGGGCCGCTCGGCGCGCTCGGGGTACCCGTTACCGGCCGCGCGAGCGTCGCCGCCGATCCCAAATATGTGCCGCTCGGCGCGCCCGTCTTCCTTTCGCTCGACCGCGCCGAGCCCAATGGGCTGTGGATCGCGCAGGACACCGGCGGCGCGATCAAGGGTGCGAACCGCTTCGACAGCTTCTGGGGCGCGGGCGACGATGCGCGCGCGATCGCCGGCGGCATGGCGGGCCGCGGCTCGGCGCTGCTGCTGCTCCCGCGCGCCAGCATCGCACGGCTGATCCCGGCGCCTTGATGTGCCGCGGCGCCTCGCCCCCGACGAAAGCGCGCTGTGGAAAAAGGTCGCGGCGACCGTAAAGCCGCTCGCCAAGGCGAAGGCGCCGCTCGCGCCGGTAGCGCCGCCGACCGTCAGCCCCCCCAAGCCGACCCCGCGCGCCACCGCCGCCCCCGCTGCCGCGCCCCGCCCCGCGACGAAACTGCCGCCGCCGCGCCGCACCCACCAGGCCGCGACGCTCGATGGCCATTGGGACCGCCGCTTGCGCAAAGGGCTCGTGCGCCCCGACCTCAGCATCGACCTTCACGGTCATACGCTCGCCTCGGCGCAGGCGTTGCTCGACGAGGCGATCGGGCGCGGACTGATGCGCGGCGCGCGCGTGCTGCTCGTGGTCGCGGGACGCCTGCGTCCCGGCGCCGACCGCCTGCCGCAGATGCACGGCGACCCGCGCCCGCGCGGCGCGATCCGCGCGTCGCTGCCCGACTGGCTCGCTTACTCGCCCTACGCCGACCAGATCGTCGCGCTTCGCCCCGCGCATATCAGCCACGGCGGGGCGGGCGCGGTCTATGTCATCCTGCGGCGCGCCAGAGAAGATTAGGCGCGAAGACTAGAGGAAAGCGCGCATCAAGATGCCGCGATAAATGGCGGTCAGCGTGTGGAGATCCGCCACCGCGACCGCCTCGTCGAGCTTGTGCATCGTCGCATTGGTCAGCCCGAACTCGACCACCGGGCAGAGCGCATGGAGGAAGCGCGCGTCCGACGTGCCGCCGGTGGTCGACATTTCGGGGCGCACATCGGTCTCGGCATGGATCGCCTCGGCGACCAGTTCGGACAGGTCGCCCGGCGGGGTGAGGAAGGCTTCGCCCGAAATCTTGCCCAGTATTTTCGCATTCGGCTCGACGTCGTGCGCGATGCGCTCGATCAGCGCGACGAGGTCGGCGCCCTTATGCTGGTCGTTGAAGCGGATCGACAGCCGCGCGCGGGCGGAGGCGGGGATGACGTTGGTCGCGCCATTGCCGACCTCGACATCGGTAAATTCGATGTTCGACGGCTGGAACCAGTCGTTGCCGCTGTCGAGCACCACCGCGTCGATCGCCGCCAAGATCTTGACCAGCTTGGGGATCGGATTGTCGGCGAGGTGCGGATAGGCGACATGGCCCTGCGTTCCCGGCACGTCGATCCAGATATTGACCGAGCCGCGCCGGCCGATCTTCACCATGTCGCCGAGCCGGTTCACCGAGGTCGGCTCGCCGACGACGATCATGTCGGGACGCACGCCGCGCGCATCCATATGTTCCATCAGCGCGCGGGTGCCGAAGATCGCGGGGCCTTCCTCGTCGCCGGTGATGATCAGGCTGATCGTGCCTGCCTCGACCGGAGTGGCAGCCGCTGCGGCGACAAAGGCGGCAATCGAGCCCTTCATGTCGACCGCGCCGCGGCCGTAGAGCAGATCGCCGCGTACTTCGGGAGCGAAGGCATCGCCGGTCCAGCCGACACCCGGCGGCACGACGTCGAGATGCCCCGCAAAGCCGAAATGCTTCGGCCCCTTGCCCGTCCGCACCGCAAGCAGGTTTTCGACCGGTCCGTCGGGCTCGATCCCGTCGATGAACCGCTCGACGGTAAAGCCGAGCGGCGTCAGCGCCGCCTCCAGCGTGTCGAACACGGCGCCCATGGCGGGGGTGACGCTCGGCGCGGCGATCAGCGCCTTGGCGAGTTCTACGGGGTCCACGGTTTCGGTCATGCCGCTCCCTTACTCCCTTGCGCTGCGGCAAGTCGAGGCTTTGCATCGCGCCGCCTTTGTGCGAAACAAAGAAGGAACAAAGCTACGAGGACTGCCATGCCCAAGCTCGATCTCGATACGATCCCGCAAACCAACACGACCGGCTATCCCGCGCCCTATAACCAACCCGTGCAAGGCCGCTGGTATCGCCGTCTCGCCCCTGCCACGGGACTCAGCGATTTCGCCGCGAGCCATGTCGTGCTCAAACCCGGCGCCTGGTCGTCGCAGCGCCATTGGCACGACGGCGAGGACGAGATGCTGGTGATGATCTCGGGCGAGGCAGTGCTGATCGAGGACGACGGGCGCTGGCCGATGCGGGCGGGCGATATCGCGGTGTGGCCCAAGGGCAGCACCAACGGCCATCATCTGGTCAACGAATCGGATGCCGACTGCGTCTTCGTCGCGCTGGGCGGCGGCAAGAAATACGACACCGGCGGCGGCTATTCGGACATCGATATGCTCTTCACGCCCGACGGCTATTTCCACAAGGACGGCACGCCCTATCCGACGAGCCGCATCCCCTAACGGATATGGAAGCTCAACAAGGTGAAGCGTGCCGGGGCGGTCGCATAGACGCCGTGACCGCGCGCCGCCGGCGATCCGAAGACCAGCCCGATACGCTCGATATCAGCGAGTGCGGCCTCGCTCGCGCCCGGCTTCGATCCGGCGGTTCGGCCCAGGACGGAAATCCAGTTCGGATCGTCGAGCCCGACGATGATTTCATGCTCGCCCGGCGCGATTTCGCGCACTGTGGCGGCAGGGGCGTACCAGCGAAAATCTTCGTAGCGGCCCTTCGCGCTCCAATTGTCGCCGCGCCGCTGGAAATAGAGCGACACGGTGGCGGGAACATCGGGGCTTTCCTGCGGCACGAAGCGCGTGCCGGCCTGTGCATCGACGCGGTAGCGCACGACGATGCGGGCTTGCGGCGAGATCGGGCCGGGGCGGAAGGTGACATAATGGACATGGCCGGCGGCGGCGCTGCCGACGGGAAAGTCGAATTGCCAGCCGGTGTGGGTGGGCTGCGGATGCAGCGGCATGCCTTGCGAATAATTTTTGCCGCGGATGATCGGGCCAATCTCCCAGTCCGCCCCGCGCTGCGCCGCAGCCGGGCTGGCGGCGGGGAGTAGCAGGGCAAGGGCGATCAACGCCGCGATGACAGGGTAGCGCATAGGCCCGGAATAGCAGACCGACATGGTCCCGTCCTGAACGGCCGGTTCATCGCCGCGATAGCTTGGGCTCAGCCCTCGACCGGCCCCTCGAATTTCTCGATGATCCAGTCCTCGGCCTGCGCGCCGCCGATCCATTCCTGCATGCACGGATGGCTGATCACCGCCTGCGCATAAGCGGCGGCGAAGCGCGGCAGCGGGATCGAGTAGGTGATAAAGCGCGTCACGACCGGCGCGAACATGATGTCGGCGGCCGACCAGCTGCCAAAGAGGAAATCGCCCTCGCCGCCGAACCGCGCACGCGCCTCGGCCCAGATCTGGAAGATGCGGACGACATCGGCCTGCACTTCGGGCAGCAGCTCGGCGGGGGGATAGATGCGGCGAATATTCATGCTGTGGTTGCGGCGGAGCGCGGCAAAGCTCGAATGCATTTCGGCCGCCATCGACCGTGCCATCGCGCGCGCCGCCATGTCGTCGGGCCAGAAACCCTTCGTCCCGCCGGTCTTTTCGTTGAGATAGTCGATGATCGCGAGGCTGTCCCACACGACGATATCGTCGCCGTCCCACAGGATCGGCACCTTGCCGCCCGACGGCGCGAACTCGTCGCCCTCGCGCCGGTTCGACCAGTCCTCGTCGTAAAGCGGGACGGTGACTTCCTCGAACGGCAGGCCGCTATGCTTGACCGCCAGCCAGCCGCGCAGGCTCCAGCTCGAATAGGCCTTGTTGCCGAGAAACAGTTTCATGCGATCTCCTTGACCCCACCCTCAAGGGGAGGGAGGAAAAGGTCAACTCTCGACCGCTTCCAGCACCGCGGTGCGCAGTTCGGCGACGCCCATGCCCTTTTCGCTGCTCGTCGCGATCACTTGCGGATGCGCGGCGGGGTGCTTGCGCGCCTCGGCTTCGGTCGCGGCCTGCACCGCTTCTAGCTCGGTCGCCTTGATCTTGTCGGCCTTGGTCAGCACGATACGATAGCTGACCGCCGCGGTGTCGAGCATTTCGAGCACGTCGCGGTCGACCTCCTTGATCCCGTGGCGGCTGTCGATCAGCACCAGCGTGCGTTTCAATACCGCGCGGCCGCGGAGGTAATCGTTGATCAGGAAGCGCCATTTCCTGACGACATCCTTTGGTGCCTTGGCAAAGCCGTAACCGGGCATGTCGACCAGCCGGAAGATCAGCGGTTCGCCGACGTCGAAATAGTTGAGTTCCTGCGTCCGCCCCGGCGTCACCGAGGTGCGCGCGAGGTTGTTGCGGTTCGTCAGCGCGTTGAGCAGCGACGATTTGCCGACGTTCGAGCGCCCCGCGAACGCGATCTCGGGCATGCTGGCCGGCGGCAGATGTTCGAGCGCGGGCGCCGATTTCAGGAACGTGATCGGTCCCGAAAACAGCTTGCGCGCGCGCTCCGCCCGTTCGGGATCGGCGCCGGGTTCGAGTTCGACTTCGCTCACTTTGCTGCCGCCGCTTTCAGCGCCGGGAACTTGCGATACATCCACTGCTGCTGCGCGATCGACAGCAGGTTGTTGGTGATCCAGTAGAGCAGCAAGCCCGCCGCGAACGGCGCCATGATGAACATGAACAGCCACGGCATGATCTTGAACACCTGCTGCTGCACGGGGTCGGTCGCCTGCGGATTCAGACGGAACTGCAGGAACATCGTGATGCCGAGGATCACCGCGAGGACGCCGATGCTGAGGATCGACGGCGGGGTGAAGGGCAGCAGCCCGAACAGATTGAGGATGTGCAGCGGATCGGGCGCCGACAAATCCTTGATCCACAGGATGAACGGCTGGTGCCGCATTTCGATCGTCAGCATCAGCACTTTATACAGCGCATAGAAGATCGGGATCTGGATCAGGATCGGCAGGCAGCCGGCGAGCGGATTGATCTTCTCGTCCTTATAGAGCTTCATCAGCTCCTGCTGCATCTTGGGCTTGTCGTCCTTATAGCGTTCCTGCAGCGCCTTCATCTTCGGCTGGACGAGGCGCATTTGCGCCATCGATCCGAACTGGCGCTGCGCGATCGGGAACATCAGCGCGCGGATGATCAAGGTCAGGACCATGATCGCGACGCCGAAATTGCCGACCTGTTTGAACAGCCAGTCGAGCAGCTTGAAGATCGGCACCTCGAAAAATTCGAACCAGCCCCAGTCGATCGCGTTCGACAGGCGGGTGATGCCCTGATCGTCCTGATAGTGCGAGAGCGTGCTGACTTCCTTGGCACCGGCGAAGACGCGACTGGTCGTCGTAATCTGCTTGCCCGGCGCAACCTCGACAAGGTCGCGGGCGAAGGCGGCGCGGAACGCGCCCCCCGGCAGCGAATTGAACGCGGCCGAGACTTTCTCGCCCTTCGCGGGGACGACCGCGGCGAGCCAATATTTGTCGGTAAAGCCGAGCCAGCCTGCCGAGGTGTAGGAAACGGTGTTGTTCGCGGCCTCCTCGAGTTCGTCATAATTGGTGAAGTTCGACTTGCCGTCGAGATAGCCGGTCGGGCCGACATGGATCGTCCAGCTGTCCTGCTCGTGCGGGTCGGTCGGCTTGCCGGTGCGGTCGATATAGGTGCCGCTGCGCACCGCGACTGGCGCGGCGCCGGTGTTGGCGATCGTCTGCTTCGCGGTGATCAGATAATCATCGTCGATGCTATATTCGATGCGGAAGGTCTGACCGGCGCCGTTGGCCCAGCTCAGCGTGACCGGCGTCGTCGGGGTCAATTTGCTCCCGGTCGCGGTCCAGACCGTGGTCGGGCCCGGAACGACGACGCCCTGCGCCGACCAGCCGATGCTCGCGAAATAGGCGGCCTTGGTGCCCGCGGGGGCAAACAGGCGAACCGGCGGCGAATCCTTTTTGATCGTCTGGCGATATTTGCTGAGCGTAATGTCGTCGACGCGCGCGCCGACGAGGTTGATCGACCCCTTGATCGCGGGAGTTTCGATCGGAATGCGGTTGCCGTCGGCGAGCACCGCTTCGATCGGGCGGATCGCTTGCGGCGCGGCCGTAGCGGGCACGCCCGGGGCGGGCAGCGCGGCGGGTTGGCCCGGCGCCGCGGCGGGCGCGGTGCCGCCCGGCCCGGCGACCGTCGTGGTCACATCGGGCTTGTCGGGCGTGGGGAAGAATTTCTCGGAGACGAAATTCCAGCCGATCAGGATGGCCACCGACAATAAAATTGCCGCGATCATGTTACGCTTGTCGTCCACGCTCTTCGGTCTCTCTTCGTCTCTAAAGAATGTCGGGAATGATTACGGGACCGGGTCGTACCCGTGTCCCCCCCAAGGATGGCAGCGCAATAGCCGCTTTGTCGCCAGCCAGCCACCCTTGATCGCACCATGGCGCTGGAGCGCGGTGATCGCATAGGCACTGCACGACGGCGCGTAGCGGCAGGTGGGCGGCAGGATGCGCGAAGGGCCGATTTGCCACCCGCGCGCGATCAGGATGAGCAATTTCGCGATCATGCCGGTTTCACGAGCTTCTTCGCCGCGCGCTTGAGCGCCGAATCGAGATGCTCGCCAAGCTCGGCAAAGAGGATGTCGTTGCCACCCGGCCGACCGATCAGGACATGGTCGGCACCGGCGATTCCCGATTCGGGGAGCGCGGCGCGGCACAGTTCGCGCAGCCGGCGCTTCATCCGGTTGCGCGTGACTGAATTGCCGACTTTCTTGCTGACGGTATAGCCAATGCCCAGCGAATCGTCGCCGTCGCCGCGCTGGCGGACGAGCAGAACAAAGCCGGGCATGGGAAAGCGAAGGCCGCGGTTTGCGGCCAAGAATTCGCTACGTTTTGAAAGGGTTCGCACCGGCTGAGCCAGCGCGCCACCGGCCTGGATCAGGCCGACAGCTTCTTGCGGCCCTGGGCGCGGCGGTTGGCGAGAATCTTGCGGCCGCCAACCGTCGCCTTGCGGGCGCGGAAACCGTGGCGACGGGCGCGCACGAGGTTGCTCGGTTGAAAGGTACGCTTCATCGCGGTTGTCCCTAATTCTCGTCAAAGGCTCTAACAGAAAAGGGCCGCCAAACGTGGGCGGCCACTGATGGAGGCGCGGATAAGCGAGAGTCGGCGGAAAGTCAATTGCCATTGGCGCGGTTTTCGGGCGTTTCGCCATCGATCGCTTCTTGCGCGTCGCGCTCGCGCCGCCGCGCCGCGCTGCTGCGCCGCATCAGGCGGTCGGTCCAGCCGGCATAGCGCGGGTGGCGCCGTTTGAAGCGGACATAGACGCGTTTCGCCCACTCGCTGTTCTGCAAAGCCAGCATCAGTCCCGCGGGAAAGAGGAGGATAAAGCCGGGCCCCGGCAGCGGACCGAGCAGCGGTGCGGCGATCATCAGCAGCAAGCCAAGGACGAACAGCCCTGTTCGCACCTGTGGGTTCGTGCGCAATCGCTGGTAGAGGCTGCGTTTCGCCATGGGGGCGATGTGGGGGAGGGGGCGGCGTGTTACAAGGCTAAAGCAGCGCCGCCGCCAAGCCGCGTCAGTTGAGCGTGACGAAGCGTGCCATATCGTCGCGCGTCAGATAGCGGACATTGTCGAACGGGGTGCTGTTGGTCAGCGCGTAAAATTCGCGCGCCTTGGCGTCGTTCAGCCCCATTTCGCGGTAATAGCCCAGATATTCGGCGTGGACCGGGTCGTTCGCGGGATAGTCGTTCGCCTCGCGGCCATATTCGTCGGCCCAGCTATGGACGCCGAATTCGGCGTCGGGCGCGGCGCGGCGGGTGACGCCCGCGAGCCACAGCTCGACTGCGCCCGAGCGGATCGAGCCGCCCGCCGGAACGACGGTTTCCATCCCGGCGCGGCGGATGGCCCGCGCGAGGATCAGATTGGCTTCCTCGTCGAGGCTGCCGGGGCAGTCGGTCATCTCAAGCCGCTTGAGCCCAGGAAAGGCCGCGAGCATCGCCGCGAACTGGCGCGGGGTCGCCGAAGTGACGTCGCCCGCCATGCGGACGGTCGCGCTGTCGATCACCGAGAAGGGACCGAAGCTGGCCTTGGCGTGGCCGAGCGTCGCGAGCGTGGCGGCGGGCGCATAACGGCGCGTCGCCGCGAAATCGGCATCTTCGGTGAGCGCCTCGTCCCCCAGCAGCGCGGCATCTTCGTCGATATACTCCGCGCCGTCGTCGTCGCCGGCATCGTCATAGGTCCACGTCACCGTCGTCGTGGTGATCGTCACGACCTGCTGCGCCTGCGCCGGCGCGAACGCCAGCACCGCCGCGAGTGCGGCGACAATGAGCGTGCGCAGAAAGGCGGATGGCGAAACCATGCGTCCGCCTTCGCGCGTGCGCGCCTATCAAATGGCGAACAGGCAGCGTCAGCGCCGCGTTAACCCCGATATGGGACGGCCTTCGTCAGTCGCGGTCGGGTGCACCGAGCGGGAAGTAGGGGCGGTAGGGCCGGGCATCCTCGACGCAGCGCGACACCGACGGGTGCGCGAGCAGGCGGGCGCGGTAGGCGCGCAGATTCTCGTATTTTCCGTCGATTTCATGCACCCAGTCGGCGTAAAAGAGCGACGGCGCGGCGGCGCAATCGGCGAGGGTGAAACCGTCGGGCGTTGCCCAGCCGCCGCCCGCCAGCTCCTTGTCGAGCCAGCCATAGATGGTCTCGAGCGCGGCTTTCGACTGATCGACGATCAGTGGCACATGATTCTCGGGCCCGCGTATCGCGTCGGCCACGACCGCCTGCATCCGGCCCATGACATGATTATCGAAGACGCGGTCGAGCAGCCGGACTTTCAGCGCCGCGTCGAAATCCTGCGGGATCAGGCGCGGTTCGGACACCAGCCGGTCGAGATATTCGATGATGATCGACGATTCGAAGTATGGCACCCCGTCGTGGACGAGGAGTGGGAACTGCCCGACCGGCCAGTGCGCCCGCAGTTCGGGCATATGCTCCGGAAACGTCGGGTCGACCGAGCGATACTCGAAATCGATCCCCTTTTCGTAGAGCGCGATCAGCGCCTTCCATGTGTAGGAGGAGAAAGGGTGGCCATAATAAATCAGCATCAATTGTTATCCTTGCGCGTCAGCCAGGCGAGCGGCCAGCCGACGAAGAAAATATGCGGGAAGAGCGCGATTGCGCCCTTGACGAGGTCGGCGGGCGGGAAGGGCAATCCGAAGCGCAGCGGCAGCACGATCCCGTTCATGATGACATAGAGCAGCAGCCCGTAGAGCGTGCCCGTGAGCCACCACGGCCAGGCCGTCAGCGCATTCCAACGCCGCGCGACGAAGAACCACGCCGTGACCATCGCGCCCATGATCGCATAATGCGTCGCCAGCCCCGCGATATCGCCGCCGATGCCCCAGCCGCGCGCGGCATCGCCGAACGGGCCGCTGGCAACGGCATGCAGCATCGAAGAGACGGTGCCCCCCTGCACGACGCTCGACACCGCCGCATAGACGATGTCGAGCGTGCCGCAGAGCAGCCACGCGAAGAGCGCCGGGCTACGCCGCGCCAACGGCTTCACCCCGCACCGCGGCCTCGATCTTCGCGATGTCGATCTTCTTCATCGTCATCATCGCCTCGAACGCGCGTTTGGCGGCTGCGGGGTCGCCGCCCATCGCTGCGTCGGTTAGCACGCGCGGGGTGATCTGCCAGTTGAGGCCCCATTTGTCCTTGCACCAGCCGCACATGCTTTCCTGTCCGCCGTTGCCGACGATCGCGTTCCAGTAACGGTCGGTTTCCTCCTGCGTGTCGGTATGGACCTGAAAGGAAAAGGCCTCGCTATGCTTGAAGGCGGGGCCGCCGTTGAGCCCGACGCACGGAATGCCAAGCACGGTGAAGTCGACCGTCAGCACGTCGCCTTCCTTGCCGCTCGGATTGTCGCCCGGCGCCTTGTGGACGGACCCGACTTTGCTGTCGGGGAAGGTCGCGGCATAGAAGGTCGCGGCTTCCTCGGCATCCTTGTCGTACCAGAGGCAGAGGGTCACGGGTTGGCTTGTCGGTTGGTTCGTCATCACTTCTCTCCTTTGATCGGCGCGCCGATCGACCATAGATGGCCGAACGGATCCTTGATTTGGCCGTAGCGGTCTCCCCAGAACATATTGTCGAGTGGCATCACCACCGTCGCGCCCGCGGCGACCGCGCGGTCGAACCAGGCGTCGGCGTCGTCGACGTGCAGGTGCAAGGTCACGCCATCGGGCTTGCCCGAGGGTTCGCTGACATATTCGGGAAATTCGTCGTGCATCATCAGCGACGCGCCGTTGATCGTCAGATGCGCGTGCATCAGCCGCACGCCGTCGTCCGCGGGCATGCGCACATTCTCGGTCGCGCCGAACGCCTTGATGTAGAAATCGATCGCCTCGCTCGCGCGCTTGTCGGCGATGGCGATATGCGGGGTCAGTCCCGTCGTCGGGCCCTGGTTTTCCACCCTCTCTCTCCTTTGCCTATTTGCGCGGGCCGACGAAGCCGACGGGCGCGCCCTGCGGGTCGATCGCGTTCATCGCATATTCGCCGCCTGGGATTTCCATCGGCTCGCTGGTGATCGTGCCGCCGTTCGCGGTCACCGCGGCGTGCGCGCGGTCGATGTCGTCGACACCAATGTAGAAATTCCACACCGGCACCGGATAGCCCTCCATCAAAGGCATCACCGCGCCGATCATCACTTCGCCGCGCTGGACGAAGCGGTAGGCGCCGATCGGGCCCATATCCATCTCGCCCTCCTGCCCCCAGCCGAAATGCTTTTTGTAGAAGGCGATCGCGGCGTCGGAGTCGCTGGTCGCGAGTTCGTTCCAGCGCACATGCTGCGCTTCGGTGACCGAAAACACGCCGCTTTCCCCCGGAACGGCACCCTCGGGCGGGATCGGGTCCATGATATAGAAATGCGCGCCCTGCGGGTCGCTGACCATCGCGATGCGGCCGACGGGCAGGTCGGTCGCGGGCATATGCACCGCGCCGCCATCGGCCTTGATCGCATCGATGCTCGCATCGACGTCGGCGACCTCCAGATAACCGAGCCAGCCCGGCCGTGCGCCGCCCGCGAGCATGTCGGCACTCAGCGCGAGCACCCCGCCCGCGTTGCCGCCGTCGCTGCGCCCGATCATGCGATAATCGATGCCGCCGGCCGCGGCGTCGTTATGCGCCGCGATGGTCCAGCCGACGACGGCGCCGTAAAAGGACGCCGCGCCCGCGGGATCGGGGGTCATCAATTCGTACCAGATGAAATTGGCTGCCTTGGTCATCGTCTCTCTCCTCGATGCTTCGGTTTAGTAGGTCAGGCTGGGGAACCAGTCGCCACGCCCCTCGGGCGTCATGTCGAGCAGGCCCCACAAGGGATCGACGAGGTCGCCCGCGCGGTGGTGCTGGCCGGGATCCTCGGGCGCATAGGCCATCTCGCTCGCCCAGACGTGGCGAATCCTGGTCCCGTCCTTGCGGAACACGTTGAAGATCGTCTCGTCCCAATTCTCGCCGGGCTTCATCCCATGCTCGGCGCGCTTGGCGTCGGTCAGCTTCGACGTGTCGCCGAAATAATCGGCCGAATAGCGCCCATCGACGTCGGACAGGAAGATCAGGTGCGGCCAGCGCCGCTCCTTCGCCCAGGCTTCGAGCCGCGCGATCGGCGACTTGGCGACGATATAGAGCGGCGCGCGCTGCCCGACGTGTCGGGCGCTGCCGTCGATCGCGTCGAGCATATGCGTGCAGCCGTCGCACGGCTTGTCGCGTTCGGCCCCGAACATGAAGCTTTGCAGGATGATGCTCGGCTTGCCCTCGAACAGCTCGGACAATCTGACCCGCTCGGGACGCTGGAAAGCGCCGATGCGCTCGAAGCTATAATCCTCGGGTACCGCGCCGCCCGGCGGCAGCGCGCGGCGCTTGGCGGCGACCGCCTCGATCTGGCGGCGCAGCGCGATTTCGTCGGCGAGCAGTTCGGCGCGCGCGGCGCGATAGGCTTCGCTCTCGTTCGGGAAGGACAGATGTTGCATGGCCTGCTTCCTCCTGAGTTCGCTTATAGCCGGTGCAGCCGCAGCGGCTTCACATTTTCGCGCGCGATCAGCCCACGGGCCTCAAGATCAAGCTGGACGCCCTTCAGCCACCAGCCCGCCTTGGCGCCGCCGGGGAACAGGTGGTCGGGGAGCAGCGGGAGCACGCGTTCCTTGACCTCGGCGACGGTCAGCCCCGGCACGGTTTTCGGCACCGCCGCGAGCAGCGCCTCCTTCATCGCGCCATATTTCGCCTTGTCGACCTGCATCGCGAAATCGGGACTGGTTATGCTGCGCATCTCGGTGCGTTCGATATTTTTGCTCATCGCGCATATCCCTTCGTCGCTTCGAGCGGCGGGGCGCGGAAACCCATCGCGGCCCAGGCTTTCAGCAGTCGCCACATGAACTTGCCCGTCGGCGTGGCATAATTGGGGATGTCGTCCGGCAGCTCGACCCCGTCGGGTCGGTCGCCCACGATCGTCCGCATCTCGGCCGCCGGGCGCTCGGCCTCAGGAATGCGCGCCGAATAGACGCTCAGCCAATGGCCCTTGGTGAATTCGAGCGCGATCGGCGCGTTGCAGCAGCGCGCGACGAACCGCCGCGTCGGCGAATCGGGTTCGATCCGATGCTCCTCCAGCTGGTCTGATCCCGACAGCCATTGCAGCCGGTCCTTGCGCATCAGCACATAGGGCGTCCCGCCATCGGGACCGACGACTCCCGGCGCGCCGGGCAAGGCTTCGAAGCCCCGCCCCGCTTGCTGGCAGCTATGGCAATAACAGGTCGCCGCGACGATCGGCTGGCCGCTGAGTTCCAGCCTCACCGCGCCGCACTGGCACGAGGCCGTGCGCGTCATGCCCGGCTCGCTGCGGGTCATGCTTCCAGCTCCGCCATGGCTTCGGCGATGGTCACCGGTGCCTTGGGCCGCGCGTACATCGATTCCAGATAGGCGCTGAGCGCGGGGGCATCGTCCAGCATGTCCTCGAGCTTGGCCCAATCGAGCGTGTAGGCGGCGTTGAAATCGGCCACCGTCACCTGCTCGCCGACGACAAAATTGCGCCGCTGCATATGCTGTTCGAAGACCGCGATCATCCGTTTGCAATCGCGCCTCGCCAGCGCGATTTCCGCGGCCGATTGCTCGTCGGACGCATAGAGGAAGCTGTGCAAAGCGATCCGCCACAGCGGCGCCTCGATCTCGGTCATCAGGAAAAACAGCCAGCGATACATCTGGCCGCGCTCTTCGGCCGTATCGGGGATCAGGCCGCGGCCGGGAAAGCGGTCGCCATATTTATCGGCCAGATAGAGCTGGATAGCCGCCGATTCGCTCACCACCAGGTCGCCGTCGACCAGAACCGGCAGTTTCGCGGCCGGATTGAGTGCCAGAAATTCGGGCGTCAGCTGCTCGCCGGCGCCGAGGTCGATCGAGACAATTTCGTGGGCGAGGTCGAGCTCGTTCAAGAGCCACATCGCGCGCAGCGCGCGGGTGGGGGGCGTTCCGTAAAGTTTTATCATCGTTCGATCCTTCCTCTCGATCCCCCTGCGGCGAAGCCATTGGGGAGCCACAGGCGGTGGCGGAGGGGCTGCGACGGTACGCCGTCAGCACCTCCGTCAGCGCGATCAGGCTTCGACGATCGGCGCGAAACCGCCATAGATCATGCGCGCGCCGTCGAACGGGGTGTTCTCGGAACTCGCTTTCATCCGCTCGTCGGCCATCATCGTTTCCCATCCCTTGGTGCGCGCTTCCTTGCTCGGCCATTCGACCCAGCTGTAGACGACGGTCTCGCCGTCCTTCTTGTGCGCTGCGCGGGCATAGTCGGTGACCTTGCCGTCGGGGACATCGTCGGCCCACGCCTCGACGACGCGCGTCGCGCCATAATCGAGGAACACGCCCGACATCTTCTGCGCCAGCTCGCGGTACGCTTCCTTGTTGGCTTCGGGGACGGGTACGATATAGCCGTCGGCGTAGCCGGTCTTGCCTTCGGCACGGTCGTCGACGATCGAATCGAATCCGCCGATGATCATGCGCTTGCCGTCGAACGGCATCTCGCCGCCCATCTGCGCCATGCGCGGGTCGCTCATCATCTTTTCGTTCGCAGCGTCGCGCGTCGCCTTGTCGGGATATTCGAACCAGCTGAACACGACGGTCTCGTCGGGCTTCGCCTGCACCGCGCCCTTGAAGTCGTTCACCTTGCCGTCGGGGACGTCGTCACCCCAACATTCGACCATGCGCGCGACACCGAATTCCTTGAACAGGGGCGCAGCATCGGCGGCATGCTTGCGGTACGCTTCCTTGTTCGCGGTGGGGACCGCAAGGACAAATCCTTCTACATAGGTCATCTTCTCTCTCCTTCATTTGGGTTCGGGGCGTCCCTTCAGATTCTGAAACGCTCCAGTGTGGCCCCCGATGCAAATTTCTCCTGACCCAACGGCACCAGTTGGCGCCGCTTGCCGTCGGCCGCGAACAGCGGTGTGCCGCCGCCGAGTACGACGGGGTAACGGATCAGCCGCAGCTCCTCGATCAACCCGGAGCCCAGCACGGACTGGATCGCGCCCGCCCCCGCGAAGACGGCAATCGGCTTCGTCGCTTTGGCCTTGAGGCGCGCCACATCGCCCAGCGTGATCGCGTGGCTTTGCGTCCAGCCGCCAACATCGCTGCCGTGTGTCAGCACATATTTGGGCAGCGCGGTCATCCGTTCGGTCTGCTGTGCCAGATCGGACGGCAGGCCGGTTTGCCCCGCCGCATCGATCCAGAAATCGGCGATCATGGCATGCGCCATGCGGCCAAAGATCATGCCGCCGATTTCATCCAGCGTGCGCGTGTGCAGCGCGTCGACCGATGCATCCTCGGTCATCCAGTCGATATTCTTGTCAGGGTCTTCGATGAAGCCGTCGAGCGACACCGATATTTGCGCAAACAGCGGAGCTGTCATGGTCTCTCTCCTGGGGAGGGGTTGAGAGGGCGGGTTGTCAGGCGGGCGGGCCATTCTCTTCGCTGAACGCGGCGAGCTGCGCGTCCATCGCGCGCTGGAACGCCGGCCGCGCGAGGCAGCGGTCGAGATATGCCTGCAGTCGCGGCTGTTCGGCGATCAGCCCGGCCTCGACGCCTTCGCGCAGCACGGTCGCCATCGCGATGTCGGCGACGCTGAATTCGCCCGTGAGATATTGTTTGTCGCCAATCGCGTCGTTCAGGCGGCCGAGCCGGCCCTGGATGAATTCGATCAGGCTCGGGCGGCGCAGCTTCGCCCATTCCTCTTCGGTCGAGAAAATGTCGACATTGCCCAGCTCGAACAGCATCGGTTCGACGCTGTTATAGGCGGCGAACAGCCAGGCGAGCGTGTTGGCGCGCGCTTGCGGATCGCGGGGCATCAGCCGCGCGTCCTTTTCGGCGAGGTGGAGCAGGATCGCGCCGCTTTCGAACAGGCGGATGCCGCCGTCGTTGAGCACAGGAACCTGCCCCCATGGCTGGAACAGGAAATGGTCGGCGGGGCGGTTGATCGCGCTGATCAGATGCTCGGCATAATCGAGGCCGATTTCCTCGCACGCCCAGCGCGGGCGCAGGTCGCGGACATAGCCGCGCGCGAAATCGGGGACCCAGTCGAAGGCGGTTATCTCGAGCTTGGCGTTCTGGTTCACGGACATGATGACTCTCCTTTCGAACAGATGGCAGAAATCACGCGTCTTGCGTCGCATGCTTTCCGTAAGAGGCGAGCTGCGCCTCAAGCGCCCGTCCGAATGCGGGCCGCTGTGTGCCGCGCTCGATATAGGCGGCGAGGTTGGGATGTGCGGCGAGCATTGGCGTCGGCACGGCGCGCAGAACGTCGATCATGACCAGGTCGCCGATGGTGAAGCTGTCGTCCAGCCACAGGCGATCGCCAAGCGCGCGCGACAGTTGCGCCAGCCGCTTCTCGGCGAACGGTCGCGCAGCGTCCTTTGCGGCTTCCTGCCAGTCGTGATTCGCTCCCGCGACGCTCAAAATAACCAGTACCTGCAACATCGGCTCGACGCTGTTCAGCGCGGCGATCATCCAGCTGATGCCGCGCCCACGCGCTGCCGCGCCGCGCGGCAACAGGCGTTCGTCCTGCTCGCCGATGTGGAGCAGAATTGCACCCGATTCGAACAGCGCCACGTCCCCTTCCTTGAACGCCGGAACCTGTCCGAAGGGTTGGTCCGCCAGATATTCCGGTGGCTTCTCCTCAAAGATTCCGCCGATCAGGCGCTCGCGATAGGGGCGGCCGATCTCTTCCAGCGCCCAGCGAATGCGCAGGTCCTTGATGCGCCCCTCGGCGAAGGGTGGCACCCATTGATAGCCGGTGATTTCGATCGTCGCATTCGGATCGACGGGCATGATGAAACTCCTCTCGGTTATTCGATGGCGAGGAAAACGGGGTCAGAACGCGGGCGGTGGCGGGGCCTTGTCGTCGAGGAAGGGCACGACCATCGCGACGATCGCGGGCACTTCGCTCATGATCCCGATGTGCGATGTCGCGGGCAGGATCGCGAGCCGCGCCTTCGGGGCTTCGGTCATGAAACCCTGCGTCGCCGCGGCGATGTCGCCGCCGCCGCGCAGCTTGAACAGCTGGATCGCGTGATCGAGCCTGACGCCGTCGGCGTCGCCGATGATCACCATCGTCTTGCCTGGGATCGCGCGAAGCTGTTCGTCGGAATAGGCGAAGGGCGTGGCGTCGAGCGTCTTGATATTCTCGACCAGTCTCGGAAATTTCTCGGGCGTCGGCGACAGGCTCTTGTAACCCGTCTCGATCGGGCTGCCGGCGAAGGTCGCCGCGGTCAGCTCTGCGATGCCGGCCAGCACTTCGGGATACCAGCCGTCGAGTCGCGAGGTTCCCGACAGGACCACCTGCTTGCCGATGCGTGCGGGGTGGCGCACCGCAAGCGCGATCGCGGTCGACGCGCCCATCGAATAGCCGAGCACGTCGGCCTGTTTCACGCCGAGCTTGGCGAGCACGGCGGCGGCGTCTTCGGCCATCAGGTCATAGCTGAGCTTGCCGTCGACCCCGCCCGACCGGCCATGGCCGCGCGCGTCGATCGCGATCACCGGGCGCGTCGCGGCCAGGGGGGTGATCAGCGGCTTCATCGCGTCGGCGAACATGAACGCTCCGTGGAGCACGAGCAGCGGGTTCTTGCCGGGCGTGAGATCGCCGTGCAGCTGGTAATGGATGCGCGTGCCGTTCACATCGACGTCGCCATTCCGGACCGTAACCGGTGCTGCGGCCTTGGCGGCTGCGGGGGCGGCTGCGGGCGGCGCGGCGTGCGCCGGCTGCGGCAAGGCCGCGGCGGCACTCGCGGCGGCGAGCAGCGCGAAGACGGGCACGAAGCTCCAACTGGAGGAGTGGTTTGTCATTCGACTATTCCTCTTGTTCTAAAGACGGAGGCTAGGACCGTTTGCCTTTGATCCAGGCGACGATCGACATCGCGTGGCCATGGCCGAGGTGGTAATCGGCCTTCAGCCAGTCGATGATCGCACCCGCCTTGATCCCCGGGGCGAGGCCGCTTTCGTCGGCGAGGCCTTTTTCGATCGCGATGGCCTTCAGCGCGCCGGCCGATTTGCCGGTCTTGGTTTCGACATTGTCGATATAGGCCTGAAAGCTCATGCGCTCGCTCCTGCCCTGAGCGGGATCAGCGCGCGGAGGCGCGGATCGCGCAGCCACAGGCCGCCCCACAGCATCAAGCCCAGGTAGACGCCGAACAGGCTGTGGCTGAACAGCGGGCTATTGATGCGCACATGCGTGCCGATCGCGCCGCCGAGATAGCCGGTGATCAGGATCGCGCCGAGGATCGCGGTGCGCGGCCAGATATAGAGCAGGGTCGGGATCAGCAGCAGGAGCCCAAGCAGATACATCGTGCCGATCTCGAGCGGCCATCCGAGGCCGGGCGGGCTATATTTGATCGCCGTTTCGGGCGACACCAGCTTCAGCCCGGCGTCGAAGAGCAGGAAGAGGATCACAAGGCCGCTCAAAACGCGGCCGGCAATCAACTGGCCCTTGGTGGGGATATTATCGGTCATCCTCTTCCTCCTCCCTATGCTCGTCAGGCGGCCGTTTCGGCGGGTTCGCCGGCGGGGATCGCGGTCGGGTCCATCCACATCACTTCCCAGATATGGCCGTCGGGATCCTCGAAGCTGCGGCCGTACATAAAGCCGCCGAAGTCCTGCGTCGGGGTCGGGTCGGCCTTGCCGCCCGCCTTGACCGCCTTGTCGACCTGTCCGTCGACCGCGTCGCGGCTGTCGGCCGACACGCAGAGCAGGACCTGTGCGGTCGTGTGCGCGTCGGGGATTTTCTTCGACGTGAAGGTCGCCCATTTTTCATGCGTCAGCAGCATGACGTGGATCGACCCTTCCTCGACCACCATGCAGGCGGCGGTGTCGTCGGTGAAGGCGGGGTTGTTCGCCGCGCCAACCGCCTCGTAAAAGGCTTTCGACTTGTCGAGGTCGGTGACCGGCAGGTTCACGAAAATCATCTGGGGCATCGTCTTCTCTCCTTTTTTGGGGGGGTGTTTATTCGGGTTGGTTTGCGGCGCCGGCGATCGGCGGGTCGTCCGCTTCACCGCCGTTCTACTCGGCGGCGACTGCGGGCATCGGTTGCTCGCCATTGGCGACCGCGGGCTCCATCCAGAAGGGGGCCCAGACATGGCCGTCGGGGTCGAGCAGGTCGCGGCCATACATGAAGCCATAATCCTGCACCGGGTTGACGTCGGCGGTGCCGCCGTGCGCCGCGCCCGCTTCGATCATCGCGTCGACCGCTTCGCGGCTGTCGAGCGCCAGCGCCAGCGACACCTCGCTCGACGTCGCGGGCGGGATGGGGCGGTCGGTGAAGCCTTTCCATTTGTCGTGGGTCAGGATCATCACGACGATCGTGTCCGACCACATCATGGCGGCGCCGGTGTGGTCGCTGAAGCGGGGCTCGTTGGTGAAGCCGATTGCTTCGTAGAAGGCCCTCGACCTGGCGAGATCTGCGACCGGCAGGTTGACGAAGATCATCTTGGGCATCTCTTCTCTCCTTGGGGGTATTGGTTCGTTGATGTCAGCGTGCGCGGTGCGCGGCGGCAATTACCCGTCGCATCATGGCGCGCTTCCCGCGCCGAACAGCATCCGGACATAACGCTTCAAATGGGTGACGGTGCCGCGGGCAATCGCCGGGTCGTTCGTCGTTTTCGCCAGAACGAAGGCGCCCTGCAGCACCGACTGAACATGCTGGGCGAGGCCGATCGCGGTGACGTCCTCGGGCACGCCATAAACGTCCATCGCCGCCTGGATGTCGGGCGCGAGCGCCTGGCAATAGGCGTTGATGCTCGCCTCGCACGCCGCGCGGATGCGGTCGTTCGTCGCATAGGCTTCCTGCACCATCGTGCCGACGAAGCAGGTATAATCTTCCGTGGGGCCGTCGAGCATCGACAGGCGGAAATCGATATGGCCGAGCAGGCGGTCGAGCGGGTCCTCGAGGCTGACATGCGGCGCGCGTTCGAACATCGGCCGCGCGCGTTCGGTCCAGCCCTCGGCCGCCGCTATCGCCAGCTCTTCCTTCGATGCGAAATGATGGAAAAAGGCGCCCTTGGTCACGCCCGCCGCCGCGCAAATCTGATCGACCGTCGTCGCCGCATAACCCTGCTTGCGCACCGTGGCATGCGCCGCGGCGATCAGCTTGGCGCGCGCACTGCCGCGGGGAGCGCGGACCCCGGGGGTGCCGCCGCCCGCCAGGGGGACATCGCGGGCGGCGGCTGCGGGGATCGAGGGGGGCTGATTCGTCGTCATGCGAATCTACATACCGACTAGTTGGTATGTTGTCAAATGGGCATAAACATCGGCGATGTGCGCGATGATCGAGAAGTTGCAAAAAGACTCGACCTTCCCGCCACTTCGCCTAAACATGGCTTCGGAACAAAGGGGGCACACCGGTGCTGTTCCGGGGGGAATATGGTCGCAGTCGTTTCTACTGTTGCGTATCTCGGCATCGACGCGCGCGGGGTCGAGGTGCAGTGCCAGATCACCCCCGGCGTCCCGCGCTTCGTCGTCGTCGGCCTGCCCGACAAGGCGGTGGGCGAAAGCCGCGAGCGCGTCCGCGCCGCGATCGCCGCGATCGGCCTGTCGCTCCCGCCCAAGGTCATCACCGTCAACCTGTCGCCCGCCGACCTGCCGAAAGAAGGCTCGCACTACGACCTGCCGATCGCGCTCGCGCTGCTCGGCGCGATGGGCGTCATCGATGCCGAGACGCTCGCCTCTTATGTGGTCGTCGGCGAACTCGGGCTCGACGGGCGCGTGGCGGCGTCGCCCGGCGTGCTCCTCGCCGCGATCCATGCGGGCAGCGCCGGGCTCGGGCTGATCTGCCCTGCGGTGCAGGGGCCCGAGGCGGCGTGGGCGGGCAATGTCGAGGTGCTTGGCGCGCCCGACCTCCTGTCGCTGCTCAACCATTTCCGGGGCAATGCCCTGCTCGCGGCGCCGGTGCCGGGCGAGGTCGAAGCGCCGGTGCGCACCGCCGACCTGCGCCAGGTGAAGGGGCAGGAGACCGCCAAGCGCGCGCTCGAAATCGCCGCTGCCGGCGCGCACAACCTGATGATGTCGGGACCGCCGGGTGCGGGCAAGTCGCTGATGGCGGCGTGCATGCCCGGCATCCTGCCCGACCTTACGCCCGCCGAGGCGCTCGAAGTGTCGATGATCGCGTCGGTCGCCGGGAACCTCGAGGGCGGACGCCTGATCCGCGCGCGGCCGTTTCGCAGCCCGCATCATTCGGCATCGATGCCCGCGCTCGTCGGTGGCGGGCTGCGCGTGCGGCCGGGCGAGGTCAGCCTCGCGCATCTGGGCGTGCTGTTCCTCGACGAATTGCCCGAATTCCAGCGCGGCGTGCTCGATTCGCTGCGCCAGCCGCTCGAGACGGGCGAAGTCAGCGTTGCGCGCGCCAACGCGCATGTCACCTTCCCGGCGCGCGTCCAGCTGGTCGCGGCGATGAACCCGTGCCGCTGCGGCCATCTCGGCGATCCCGCGCTCGCGTGCAGCCGAGCGCCGCGCTGCGCCGCCGATTATCAGGCGAAACTATCGGGGCCGCTGCTCGACCGCATCGATCTGCATGTCGAGGTGCAGGCGGTGAGCGCCGCCGACCTCGTCCTGCCGCCGCCCGCCGAGGGCAGTGCCGAGGTCGCGGCGCGCGTGGCGGCCGCGCGCGCGGCGCAGACCGTACGCTATGCAACGCACAAGGCGCGAACCAATGCCGAGATCGACGGCGAGCTGCTCGAAGCCGTCGCGACCCCCGACGAAGCGGGACGTAAACTGCTCGCGCAGGCGGCTGAAGCGATGCGGCTGTCGGCGCGCGGTTATACGCGAATCCTGCGCGTCGCGCGAACGATCGCCGATCTGGCGGGCAGCGAAGATGTCGGGCGCATCCACATCGCCGAAGCGCTCAGCTATCGGCGGCAGGCACCGAGAAATTGATGGAGGAGGTCGTTTTCGAGGCGGAGATCATCGAATGGCGCGGGCCGGCCCCCTTTCTTTTTGCGCCGGTTCCGGACGAACATGTCGGTGCCATCCGCCACGCCGCAATGACCGAGAGCTATGGCTGGGGCGTCGTCCCCGTGGCGGCAAGGGTGGGAGAAACGGCATTCGCTACCTCGCTTTTCCCGCGCGAGGGGACCTATCTGCTACCGATAAAGGTCGCGGTCCAGCGATCCGAAGCCGTGGGCCTCGGTGATCGGATCATGGTCCGGATGCGCGTCGGCCGCCTTGGGGCCTGACCCTAGGCTCGCGAGGCTCCCCCGATGGTGGTAAACATTTCCGAACATATTGATGCGATGGGGTAGGGATGATCGCGGCGGCATATCTTCTGGCGCACCTGTGCGGCCGGCTGGGGCTTGGCTTTGCCGCCTTCGTGCTCGCGCTCTGGGCGGGGCCGGCGGCGGCGGTTACGCTCGACGTCGATCGCGACCTTTGCCATGCGCAGAGCGGAACCGTAGCGCGCGACAGCAGCCTGCCCACGCTTCGCTTTTCGTGCAGCGGCTCGCCCACGGACTATCAGCAGGGCAGCCTTTGGCTTCGTGCGCCGCTTGAGGGCCCGGGCGCCCGCCGCGGCGATGTGACGCTGATGGTCCATCAGTCGCGCTTCGACCGGCTCSCCGTCGCCTTTTCCTACGCCGACGGCGCGACGCGCTGGCAGCGGGTGCGGGCGGGCGATTACGGAGCGCATTGGCGCACCGGCGGGCAGATCCTGTTCGAAGCGCCCGCGCGCGGTGCGGCGTTGACCGCGGTGACAATGCGTTTCGATCGCCTGTCCGGCCACCAGTTCATCCACGCGCGGATCATCCCGAAAGCCGAGGCGGGGATGCAGTCGGCGGGCATGGCAGCCGCCATCGGCGGGGCGCTCACGCTGCTGCTCATCAGCTGTATCTACAGCCTGTCGCTCGCTTTTGCCGTGCGCCGCCAATATCTGGCGTGGCAGGCGGCCTGGTCGGGCACGATGCTGCTGTGGGGCGCGCTCTGGTCGCAGGTCCATCTTGCGCTCGTGCGGGGATTGGCCGGGACGGCGACGACGCAAATCTGCACCTTCCTTGCCTGCCTCGCCATCGCGCTCGCGACGGTCAGCGCGGTGATAGCGGTCGATCGCGGACGGGTGCCGAAGTGGCTTCGCGCCGGCACGCTCGTCCTTGGACTGGGCGTCGGGCTCGCCGGCATCCCGTTGGCGCTGATACGCGGCAGCAGCCTGGGGCTCTTGGGCGACGTGCTGGGGCTGGTCGTCCTCGCCGATCTGGTCGCGGTGACCGTCTATCTTGGCTGGGCATGGCGACGCGGATCGGTCGAGGCGCGCGATTTCCTCGCGGCGTGGGGGCTGCCGATGGCGATTCTCGCGCTCATCCATGTGATCGATGTCGAGGATGGTTTCTGGGGCGGCGGATCGAAGCTGCTGGTTCTTGTCGCCGCGACCTGGCAGGCGCTGTGGCTGGCGGCGGCGGCGACGCGGCGGCTCGGCCATCTGCGCATCGAACGCGATCATGCGCGCACCGCCGCAGCGAAGGCGCAGCAACTCGCGCGGCGCGACCCGCTGACCGGCCTGCCAAATCGCCGCGGTTTTGTCGAAAGCGTCACGCCGCTGCTCGAACGCGCGCGCGCGGACAATCTGCCCGCAGCGCTGCTCCTCGTCGACATCGACCGTTTCAAGTCGATCAACGATATCTACGGGCATGATGTCGGCGATGTGGTGCTTTGCGGCATCGCGCATCGGATCGAACGCTGGGAGGGGCCGATGTGTACCGTCGCCCGGCTCGGCGGTGAGGAGTTCGGATTGCTGACGATCGGGATGGAAGGAATCATCCTCGGCCGCTTCGCCGAAAGCATCCGGCGCGGGATCGCGGCGTGCGATCACAGCGAGGCGGTCGGCGAGCGGCTGGTCACCGCCAGCGTCGGCGTTGCCGAGGTGCGGCCAGCATGCGATTTCCAGCAATTATACCGGCTTGCCGACGAGGCGCTCTATGATGCGAAGCGCGGCGGGCGCAACAGGGTGGCCGTCCAGCGGCATTATGACATGCCAGGACGCGCGTCCGCCCGCGAGGCTGCGATATCGAATTGAAGGCCGCGCGGACGCGGCCCCGATCAGAAGCCGGCCGACGCCGATTTGTTTTCGACGACTTCGAGCGGCGGCGGCGCCTTTGCCGCGGCGGCGCCGTGGCGGCGGTGGCTCAGCTTGCCTTCGACCTTGCCGCCATTTTCAATCGTGATGTTTTCATAAACGACATCGCCAGTGATACGCGCGGTCGCGTGGACGATCAGCGTCTTGGCCTCGATCGCACCGTCGAGCAGGCCGGCGATCTTCGCCGTCTCGGCGACCACCGAGCCCTTGATCTCGCTCGCCTCGCCCTGGACGAGGTTCGCGCATTTCAGGTCGCCATCGATCTTGCCGTCGACATGCAGGTCGACGCTGGCGGCAACATTGCCGGTGACGACGACGTCCGATCCGAGGATCGAAAAGGTCGTGTGACGCGCGCCCGTCGCCATCTTAGCGGGCACCACGGGCGGCAGCGACGGAACCGACTCGCTGTCGGGCGTCGGCTTTGACTTCGAGAACATCGGCTTTGGCCTCCAGGAAGCGGCGCGGGTTGACCGCGACGCCGTTCAAACGGACTTCGAAATGCAGGTGGCTGCCGGTTGAACGGCCGGTCGAGCCCATTTTGGCGATCTGCTGCCCTGCGGCAACCTGTGCGCCGACGGTTGAGGTAAAGCCCGACAAGTGGGCGTAGCGGGTCAATATGCCCTGGCCGTGATCGACCTCGACGACATTGCCGTAACCCGACTTCTGTCCGACATAGACGACGCGGCCGGGCGCAGCGGCGAGGATCGGCGAGCCTAGCGGGCCGGGGAAATCGAGCCCCGAGTGCATCGCACCGGCGCCGGTAAAGGGATCGCTGCGATAACCGTAGCTCGACGAGAGCATCAGCACATTCGCGGGCTTGCCCGAGGGGAGGGCAACGAGCGTGCGTTCGAGCACTTCCATGCGGAACAGCGCGCTTTCGAGCGCGGCGAACGACTTGCCGAGCGAACTCGCACGGCCGGTGTGGCTTCGATAGGGGATGAAGGGACCACCGCGGCCGGCCGCGGCGTTGCGAACGAGCGCTGCGGGATTCATGCCGAGCTTGGCGACGGCGCCTTCGGCCTTCGCCGCGCGTTCGTTGACGGCAGTGAGCAGGCGCGTCGCGAAATCTTCCTGCCGCGCCTCGAGGCGGGCAAGGACCTGCGCTTCGGGGGGCAGGTTCGGGTCGATCAGCGCGCTGGTTTTCAGCGGCGCCTGTTCGGCGGCCGGCGTTGCGCCGACGGCATGGGCTTCGGGTGTCACGGCTGCGGGCTCGACGCCGAAGTGAACCTTCGACCATTCCTCGAGCTGTTCCTGCCGGTCTTCGAGATCGGCGGCGGTTTCGGCGACATTGTCGCGATATTTGGCGATGCGCGCTTCGGAGGCGGCGGCGGCGGCCTGCTGCTGCGCGACCGCGGCGCGCTCACCCGAGCTGAGCAGCTGATTGACGAGCACGGCCAGCGTCGCGCCAGCCCATGCGAGCAGCACGATGCCGGCAATCAGCGCGACGCGCTTTTGCCAAACGGCGCTGACGCGCACGAAACGGACGTGTCCGTGCGTGCGGACGAAGATTTCATGGTCCTGAAACAGCGCAGAAAAACGCTGGCGCAAATCGCGCAGGCCCGTTGTTTTCGATGACAAGTGGCGACCCCATCTTGTGTTTTATTGGAGCCCTCCGCCCCGATTGATGCGCGCTGTATCAGGCCCGTCGCACGGGGGCGAATCTTTGGGGGGCGACTCGGGCCGAGTCGAAATTTTCGCGCGGTGAACGGTGTCAAACGGGCGGAATGCCGCCATTTTGGCAGGAAAACGCCCGCGAATCGGCAAATGCAATTGACGGCTTGCTTACCATTTTCGGGTAACGCTAAGCGGGTGAATATCATGGCGAAATCTGCTCCATCCGACGCTCACGAATCGGCGAGCGCTCCGACCGCGCCGGATGGCGTCCGGCCGCGTTCGGCGGTTAGTGCGGGCGTGGGCATCGTCGGGCTCGCGGGTCTGGTGAGTTATTTGTTGATTGCGCGGTTCGCGCCCGACATTGCGGCCTTCCTCGGTATCGACTGGGGGACCCGCGGGGCGATGAACGGCCCGAATTCGGCCGTCGCGAGCGTGCTCGCCTGCGGGCTGCCGATGGTTTTGTGGTCGATTTTCGTCGACAAGGTTCACCGCAATCCGTCGACGGGGATCGACTGGGGGCAGCGCCGTCCGTGGCGCGAGACGCTTGACATCAGCCTGACCAAGCTCGCCGGAATGTGGGCGACCTGGGGACTGATCGCGCTGATATATGCGACGATGCGCTATTATTGGGAGGGCAATTACGCCTTTTCGATGAACCTGCTCGAGACGGTCGCGCCGTGGCTGCTACTCGTTTCGGTGCCCTATATGCTGTGGCTTGACCGCCGCATGGTCGAACCGCGCGACGGATGTTACCAGTTCGGGCGCTGGCTGATTGCGCCCGGCCAGCCGGTCGACGGCAAGGCAATCGGCCATCATCTGCGCGCGTGGGCGGTGAAGGGCTTTTTCACCGCCTTCATGCTGTCGATCGTGCCGGGGAATTTTTCGGCGCTGGTGACGGTGCCGCTGAGCGAAATCCTCGCCAATCCGTACAAGACCGGGATCTGGACGATCAATTTCCTCTATCTGATCGACGTCCATATCGCGACGGTCGGCTATATCCTGACTTTGAAGCCGCTCGACGCGCATATCCGCACCGCCAACCCCTATGGCATGGCGTGGGTCGCGGCGCTCGTCTGCTATCCGCCCTTCATCCTGATGAGCGGCGGGCCGCTCGATTATCAAATCTACGGGTCCGACTGGGGCTATTGGCTTGCGGGGCACGAAAATCTGCTAATCGTCTGGGGCATCGTGCTGGTGTTGCTGACCGCGATCTACAGCTGGGCGACAATGGCGTTCGGCATCCGCTTTTCGAACCTGACGCACCGCGGCATCATCACGCATGGGCCGTACATGTTCACACGCCATCCGGCGTATATTTCGAAGAATATGACCTGGTGGGTCGGCTCGCTGCCCTTCCTCGTCACCGCGGGCGGCTGGGTCGAGGCGGCGCGCAACGTCGTGCTGCTCGGACTGGTCAGCGGCGTCTATTACTGGCGCGCCAAGACCGAGGAGAAGCATCTCCTCGCCGATCCTGCCTATGTCGCTTACTGGAACTGGGCGCAGGACCATGCGCTGGTGCCGCGCTTCTTTGCTAAGCTGACGGGGCGGACGCGCCCGCTCATCCGGCTGGAGCCCGACGCGCGCGTAGGGCCCGTTGCCTGATGGAATAATCCTCCCCGTCGCACCGCGACAGGGAGGATTGAACGCTTTTAGAATTTGAAGCCCGCTTCGATCCCGTAAATGCGGGGTTCGTTGACGTAGCTCGTGAGGTTGTTGAAATCGATGCCGCCGGTCGGCGATTCATCGTTCGTGATGTTGCGCACGAAGCCCGCGATGTCGAAGCGATCGGTCTTGTAGCCGACGCGCACGCCGCCCTCGAGCAGCTTGTCGTCCGAGAATTCGACCGAGCGATAGAGGAAGAACTGCACCTTTGAGCGGTAATACCAGTCGGTGAAGGCATAGATGGCGCCATCGCCGACGGGGATTTCATAGCCCGCGGTCCAGTTGAGCGTCCACTTCGGTGATTGCGGCAGCTGGTTGCCGTCGATCGAGAAGATGCCGGGGCTGCCCGGACGCGCGGGGTCGAGCACGGTGCACGGCGTCGCCGAACCGCAGCCCGCGACGAAGGCGTTGGCGTCGTCGATTTCGGCGACGTTCCACGCGCCGCCGATCGAGAAGGTCAGACCCTTGGCGGGCGCCGCCTGCAGTTCGGCCTCGATACCATGTCCCTTGGCATCGACGTTGAGCAGGCTCGCGACGTTCGACGTGCCACCGACCGCGGTCAGCTGCAGATCCTTGGTGTCGAAATAATAGCCGGTCAGGTTGAAGCGGACGCGGTTGTCGAGGAAGTTGGTCTTGATCCCGGCTTCATACGACATCGTCTCTTCCTGATCGGCGGTCGAGATGGTGCGCGAGAAGGTCAGGCGCCCTTGCACCGACGGCGCGCGATAGCCGCGCGCGACGCGGGCATAGAGCGTGAGCGCATCCGAGGCTTCATAGGTCGCGCTGGCGTCCCAGGTCAGCAGCTTGCCCTTGACGCGGGCGGCCTGCGGCGGAACCGGCGTGTTCGGGTTGACGACGAAGTCGGGGCGCGTTTCGACCGGACGCGACGCGACGAAATCGCGCGTGTCGTGGTTATAGCGGGCGCCGGCCTGCAGCTTGAAGCCGTTGTCGAATTCATAATTGACCGAGCCGAAGAGACCGTAGGCTTCGCTGTCCTGACGCTGGATCGCGATCGCCGACGGGGTCGCGTCGGTCGGGCCGCCGAATTCGAAGCTCGAAATGTCGAGCTTTTCGTCAAAATAGAAGGCGCCGAACTGATAGCCGAGCCCGCCACTGTTGTTCGACGCGATGCGGATTTCCTGCGTGAACTGGTCGAGGCTCGGCACATTGTCCTGGCTCTGCGCCTGGAACGGGATGAGCCCCGGACCCGACACGGGCAGGAACACGGCGCCGAAGCCGCCGTCGATGTCGCCGCGGCTGCGGAAATTGCCGTTCCAGTAGGAGGTGATCGAGTAAGCGGTCACCGGTCCGAAATCATATTCGAGGTTCAGCCCGGCGTTATAGGTGTTGAGCTTCTGGAAATTGAGCCCGTCCTGATAGACTTCGTCGCGCTTGAACTCGGTGCCCGCGCCGCCGAGGCCGACGAGCTTGTTGCTGCCCGGAAGCTGGGTGTTGGCGCGGAAGATGATCGCCGAGCCGTCATAGATGCGGACCTGCCCGGTGACGCGACCGGTGAAGGGACCGTTTTCATATTGGAGCTGGAGGCGCGCGGCGATGTCGTCATAGCCGCCGAGATCGTTCTTTTTCGTCGTCGCGATGTTGTCGACCCAGTTGTCGCGATGCTGGAACAGCGTCGACAGGCGGACCGAGAAGCCATTGTCGTCGGCGGCGCCCGCGGCGACTTCGACCTGCGTGGTGCCGTAGCGGCCATAGCTGGCGCGGGCGTAACCGCCGGTCTTGCCGGGCTTGACGGTGTCGAACTTGACGATGCCCGCGGGGGTATTGCGGCCGAACAGGGTGCCCTGCGGCCCGCGCAGCACTTCGACGCGGTCGAGGTCGAAGATCGGGAAGCCCTTGAGGATCGGATTTTCGAGGACGACGTCGTCATAAACGACGCTGACCGGCTGCGAGGCGTTGAGGTCGAAGTCGGTGTTGCCGAGCCCACGGATATAGAAGCGCGGGAAGGTGCGGCCGAACGAGCTCTCGATGTTGAGGCTGGGGACGCGGCCCGCGAGCACGCGGACGTCCGAGCCGGTCGAGGTGATCGCGTCGAGCGTGTTGCCCGACAGCACCGAGACGGCCACCGGCACGTCCTGCAGACTTTCCTCGCGGCGCTGCGCGGTGACTACGATGTCGCCGAGGCCGCTCTCTTCAGCGGCGGGGCCGGCGGGTGCGTCCTGCGCGGCAGCGGGTGCGGCCCAGGCCGCGGTGGCAAGGGCCACGCTTATAGCAATAGTGGAAGGAAAGTGGCGCATGGCGAGCTTCCTGAAACAGAGTTGACGATGGGAGAGTGGAAAAACCAGAGGCTCTTTGGCTTTCCGCACGCGCGCAATCAATCGCGGAAGCGCGCGCCGCTGACTTTCGTGTCAGCAGTGTTGCGCAATTGCTGCACTTTTGCGGACGGGCGAATGGCGTGCACCCTCCCTTCGTCATCCGGGACTTGAGCCGGGATCCATAGCGCCGCCAGTTCGAAAGGCGGCACTTGCCTTGGTGGGCCCCGGATCAAGTTCGGGGTGACGAAAGGAAAAGCAGCGGCAGCTTTCTCCCGCGGCGGTAAGGATCTAGAAGCTGAGCTCGTTATAGATTTTCGAGAGATCGCCGCCCCACGGGCCTTCGTAGCGGTCGAGCAGGTCGTGCGCGGGCGAGTTGCCGCTTTTGGCGATCCGCCGCAGCGGTTCGAGGAAGCCGACCTCGTTGTCGCCCATCGAATTGACCTCGCCGCGCGCGGCAAGGCCCGCCGCGGCGATGTCGAGGACGCGGTGCGCGAGTTCGCCCACGGTGCCGCCGCCGGGGGCGGGGGCGCAAAGGCCGTCGCGCGGGACGGCGTCGCGGAGCGTCTGCTGCTCCTCGATGCTCCAGCCCTTGACGAGATCCCATGCCGCGTCGAGCGCGCCCTGATCGTAGAGCAGCCCGACCCACAGCGCGGGAAGCGCGCAGATGCGGTTCCACGGCCCGCCGTCGGCGCCGCGCATTTCGAGGAAGCTCTTCAAACGCACTTCGGGGAAGGCGGTCGAGAGATGGTCGTTCCAGTCGGAGATGCGCGGCTTTTCGCCGGGCAATGCGGGCAGCTCGCCCTTCAGGAAATCGCGGAAGCTCTGTCCCGCGGCGTCGATATATTTGCCGTCGCGGAAGACGAAATACATCGGCACGTCGAGCATATAGTCCACATAGCGTTCGTAGCCGAAGCCATCCTCGAACACGAAGGGCAGCATGCCGGTGCGCGCGGGGTCGGTGTCGGTCCAGATATGGCTGCGATACGACATATAGCCGTTCGGCTTGCCCTCGGTGAAGGGCGAGGAGGCGAAGAGCGCGGTCGCGAGCGGCTGGAGCGCCAGCGAAACGCGGAATTTCTGCACCATGTCGGCCTCGCTCGAATAATCGAGGTTGGTCTGGATCGTGCACGTGCGCAGCATCATGTCGAGACCCATCGTGCCGACGCGCGGCATATGATCGAGCATGATCTTGTAGCGCCCCTTGGGCATGATCGGCAGTTCGGCGCGGGCCTTGTCGGGCCACATGCCGACCCCGAGGAAACCGAGCCCGAGTTCGGCGCCGACCTCCTTCACCTGTTTCAGGTGGCGTCCGGTCTCGGCGCAGGTCTGGTGGAGATTTTCAAGCGGAGCGCCGGAAAGTTCCAATTGACCCGCGGGCTCCAGGCTGACGGTGCCGTCGCTGCCGGCGAGCGCGATTACCTTGCCGCCCTCGATCACCGGTTCCCAGCCGAAGCGGGTGAGCGCCATCAGGAGGTCATGGATTCCGCCGGGTTCGTCGTAGGCGGGCGCGCGGTGGTCGGCGGTGCGATAGACGAATTTCTCGTGCTCGGTGCCGATACGCCAGCGGTCCTTGGGCTTTTCGCCCTTGATCATGGGGACCGCGAGGTCGCTCGCATGTTCGACGACGGGATCGTTGCTGTCCGAGGCGGTTCGCGTGCTCATATCGCGCCATTATACGGTTCGGTACAGAAAGCAATCGGCTGTTGCCGCCTGCTATTTCCCTCCGGCGCGAAGGTGGGTCGTGAAGCGCGACCCCGGCGCCATGCCGATCAGTTGATCGTCACGTCGAAGGCGATGGCCAAGGCGTTGCCGGGTGCGAGTGTCGGCGTGGTCGCGGCGACAATATTGCCGGCGATCGATGCCCCGAACGGATCGCTTTCGTCGGTGCCGCTCGCATTGTCATCCTCGACCGTCGTCGCGCTCGCGCAGCTTGGGCCGCTGCGGATCGAACCGGGGGAGAAGGTCGTACTCGCGGGCAGCGGATCGGCGACGTTGATGCCCGCCGCGGTGCCGCTGCCATTGTTGGTGACGAGGATGCAGTACCGCATTCTTGCGCCGGGGATCGCCTTTGGATCGGTCGTTCCGTTCGTGGGGTCGCTGATGACACTGCTGGTTTTCGCGATCGTCAGGTTCGCGGTCGGGCGGCAGAAAATAATGTCGTGGATCGCGGCGCCCTGTTGCCCGGGGTCGGCCGGGGCGAGGCTGTGGCTGCCATAGGTAACCGTGATCGTGTCGACCGGCGCGGCAAAGGTTACAACGACGTTGCCGTTCGCGCTGGCGTCGGCCGAGGTGGCATCGCCATAGGCACTGTTGCCGATGACATAATTGCTGACGCCGTTGGTCAATGTTGGCGTCACCGGCGATCCGTTGAAGCTGCCCGTCACGGTCAAACGGTCGGCGAATTGCCCCGCCGCGTAATCGATATCGAACACACGAAATTGTGCGCCGGGAACCGCAGTCGGCAGCGTAATCGTCGAGGTAATGGCGCCCGACTGGCTGGTGAAATCCGCGATCTCGAAGATCGAAAATTGGGCCGGTGCGAGGCCGCCGGTGACGGCATTCTGGCGCGTCGGGGACTGGCCGCCATAGGTCGCATTATTCAGGAAGACGCCGCCGCTGATGCCGATGCCCACATTCATTGTGCCGATCGCGGTCAAAGCATAGCTGCCGCTCGTCGTTCCCGCGGCCCAGGTGACGCCGTCCCAGTCGTGCATCGTCGTGCCGACAGGGCAGACGAGCGTCGGCGGGGTCCCCGCGACGCGTGAGCCTGAGACGGTGAAGCTGGCCGTATCATAGTCATCCTCGCCCGCCGCGCCGTCGCCCGGCGTCGAATCGACGTCGAAGGCCGACGACGCGCTGACTTCGGCGGTATTGGACACGGTCGCCCCCGCGGTGGCGGTGACGGTGCCGGTGATCGTCAGCGTTCGCGTCGTTCCGGGAGGGATAATGCCCACCGTCCAGGTGCCGGTCGTGCTGTTGTAACTGCCGAAACCCGAGGCGCCCGTGAAGGCGAAGCCCGCGGGCAGCGTGTCCTGCACCGTCACGCCGGTCGCGGTCAGCGCCGAGCCGCTCGCGTTGGTCACGCTCAATATGTAGTTGATGCTGGTTCCCGACGCCGGCGAAGCGTTGCTCACCGACTTGGTCAGCGACAGGTCGGCCGACGGCGCGATCGGAACCGTCGTGAGCGTCAGGTCGGTGCGGGTGAAGTTGCCGCTGTCGCCATTGAGCGAGTCGCAGATCGTGAGTTGCCAGGTTCCGGCGGCGCCCTGGCCATTGAAGCTCGCGAGCGAGCCCTCGGGGCGGAAGCTACGCTGATAGGGCGGCGCCGCGGCGGTGTTGTCGTTGCTCGTATGGGTTGAGATGCTCGCCGCCGCGCTGTCGTCGAACAGGACGTTAAGATTGTCCGCCGAGGTGCCGACATTGGTGATCAGGTTGACCACAGTGCCGGATGGCGAAACCAGAGTCGCGCGGACATCGCCGCGGTAGCTGTGGGTGAATTGCACGCCGATATTGATGTCGGTGACCTGCGCATTGGCGGCGACGGTGAAGCTCCGCACCATCGGACTTGTGCAGGTTGTCGCGGTTTCGCTGATCGTCCCGGCGGTCGTGTTGCTGTAGCTGGTGGTCGTCTGTGCGGCTGCGGGATTTGCGGCAAGCGTCAACGCCAGCCAAACAAGCATGATACATGCCCGCACAGACTGCAAACACTGGCCCCCACGCCAGCAGTATCGGCTCTGGTCCCGCCGTTGCATGCCGCCGCTATGGCCCGGGCGTAGCTAATATCCGGTTAAAATCGGCAACTTTATAGCGCTTCTGTGCGGCAACGGGACAGATTGGGGACTCAGGCGCCCGCCGGCCAATCGCCATTCTGCGCCATCCAGATGCCGACGGCGGCGATCGCCGCAGTTTCGGCGCGCAGGATGCGGGGGCCGAGCGCGATGCGGCGGACGGCGCGGTGGCCGATCAGAAGCTCGCGCTCGCGCGCCGTGAAGCCGCCTTCGGGGCCGGTGAGGATCGCCGCCGGAGCCGGGGCGTCAACGCTGGCGAGCGGCGCACCGCCGGCTTCGTCGGCGAACAGCAGCGCGCGCCCGGCCGGCCAGTCCTTCAAGAGCTGGGGCAGTTTGACGGGTTCGGCGAGCGTCGGAAGCGCGGTGCGCCCGCATTGCTCGCATGCTTCGACGATATGTGCTTCGAGCCGCTCGCGCTTGACGCGCTCGACGATGGTGCGTTCGGTGATGACCGGCTGCAGGCGGCTGACGCCGAGCTCGGTCGCCTTTTCGATGATCCAGTCGAGCCGCGCTTTCTTCACCGGTGCAAAGCACAGCCAGAGGTCGGGAACCTGTTCGATCTCGCTGATCTGCCGCTCTATGCGCAGCGCCAGCGAGCGTTTCGCGGCGTCGGCGACCACCGCGAGCCACTCGCCGCTGATATTGTCGAACAGCAGGATCGGATCGCCCGCCTTCATCCGCATCACGTTGAGCAGATAATGTGCGGCGGGGCCGTCTATCATCGGGGTTGCATCGGGCCCCAGCGGCAGGTCGACGAACAGGCGGGGCGTGCTGGCGGGCGGCCAGGCGGGAGTTGCGGGCATGCCGGGCCGATAGCAGACGGCGATATTTTGTGCACGCATTGCCTGCTCGGTGCCCCCTTCGATTACATCCGTGATGTGAAAATCATGTCATGATCGAACAGGGCACCGAGCAGGCTTGGCAATATTATTGAACCAATCTGGCCGTCTGAAGCGCCGTGGAGAACAGTTGCTGGAGGGCCGTGGTAATATTGTCATTGGCCGTCACGGTCTGCACCAGCGGCGCGCCGTTCGTGCCGACCGATGCGCAACTCTGCAGCGCGGTGAGGACTTGATCGGAAGTTCCCGCCTTGGTGGACGTATATGGAGCGGGGGGGGGAGGCAGGAACTTGGCGACGTTATTCTGGGACCAGTTGTTGCCGGCCAGCGATTCCGGAAGATATTGCGTATAGAGGATGGCGATCTTGATCCCCTTGGCCTTGATCGCCGTGCACTCGGCGAGGTCGCTTTCCCGCAGCGGGCCGAAATAGCGGCCACTGCTCGGCTGGTCCAGCATGCCGTCGGAGATGATGAACAGGATCTTCTGCGGCTCCACACCGGGAGCGCCCGTTCCCGCCGTTGGGATGAGGGCCTTCATCTTCGTCAGCATATTGGTGAATTCCGTGGCCTTGTCGCCGATATCGGTGCCGCTGGTGGGCTTGTTGTTCAGCCACCAATAGTCGTCGGGCGGGAATATCGAGGCTGCCGAAAAGCTGCCGTACTCAGCGACGTTCTTGAGGGTGTTGAGTGTGGCAACGGGCGTGTCTTTGGTCGGTTTCGTCCAATCGAACGAGAACATCTGCGCCCGATAGGTGACGTTGTACTGCGCAGCCTGATTGGTGGCGAAGGGGATCAATTGCGTGGCGGCCGAGACCATTTCGTCCTTGCGCAGGGGAATGGTTGCCGGGCCGTTGGTGTAAATCTTCCCATAGTTGTGCGTGAGCCAATAGCCATCCGCCCAGTAGCCGGTATCAAAATCTACCGTGACGGTCGAATTCGTGCCGCCCGTCTTTTTTGTCGTCTGCTTGATCTTGGCCGGGCCGCTGGTGCTGTCCTCGACCGTATAGCTGACAACCGTGGTGGTCTTGCTCGACCCCGAACCCGTTTCCTGCGTGGAATGCATCGATAAGTTCGAGCTGTCGTAAAGTATTTTGGTCGTCCGATCCCAGCGATACCAGACGTTCAGCTTCGGCCCCGTCGCATAATAGCCGGTCGACAACAGGATATCGCGCCCCGCCGTGTCCCTGATAAAGATCGGCTCACCGTCTGCTTGCGGCATCTGCATATGGCATGCGAAGGCGCAACCATTTGGCAGTTTAGCAGCATCTTTGGTAGCGTTGATGATCCTGGTGATTCCATCAGACGTCGAGGGCAGCAGCATCGAGGGCGAATTGTCCATCGCCAGGTAGAAATCGACGTTGGGCGGTTGCGCGGCGCTTGCCGTGGACGTGCCGCTCACAGTCAGGGTGTCGACCCCCAGAATACCGCCGAACATGTTGATCGACTTGGCGGAATAGCTCACGGTCGCCTTGCGCAGGTAGCCAAAAGCGCCGCTGCCCCCGGAGCTGGAGCTTCCTTCCGTAACGACGGGAGTCACCAGCAGATCCTTGTACCCGGTCTCCAGCGAGGCCTGCGCATTGAACATGCTGGTCGCGGCAGTTTTTGATTGACTGTTCGATTGAAGGATCATCGAGGGCGCGACAGCCGCCAGCGCGGCGGCGTCGGCCGCGGCGTTCAGCTTCGTCTGGAGGCTCATGGCGCGCGCATAGTCGATTCCGAAGCCAAGTATGAAGGTCAGCGGAATGATCGCAAAACCCAGGATCATGTAGACCCCGCCCTTCTGATCGGCTTTCAGTCGGGCAATGAACTGGACCCATGCGGTCGCAGAGCTGAGCTGAGGAAATATTTTGGTCATAATATATCCACCTAGTAGAGCCGAGGAACCATATAGATCGTCTCGGTCATCCTTGTGCTTGTCATCGGGAGATAGCTGATGAACGGCATGTAATCGTAGGTGATCTTGCCCATGAACAGCCAACCGCCCGCGGTACCGACCTGAGTCTTGTTGCTGGTGCCCGGAGCAAAATTTCCGCACACGTTCGAGCCGTCCGGCGAAACCGGGATCATCGTGTCGGTGATCATGTTGTTTGGAATCGAGACGATGTTGTCGGCTGACTGCGCCTCGCTCTTGGGGAGCGTGCCGGCTGTGTGGCTCGGGATCTCCGGCTTCACAACGCTGCCATTGACATTTTGCGACTGGGCCTGGCTCCAGACGACATAGGCGTGGGTGGCATCGCAGACCCGGAGCAGCGAAACCTGCTGGATCGCTTTGTCGAGCTTATAGGGTGCCAGGACGACTGCACTGGCGCTCAAGTGCGATTTCGCATTGGCGCTTGTCGGGTCATTGTAAATAATCGTCGGAGACATGGTCCGGCTGACGAGGTCGACCAGCGAACGGGTCGCGACGGTAACCTTGCGGCTGGCGCTGACCCTATCCGACAAATAGACGCCGCCCGTGTACATGAGCACGAGCACGGGCAGGGCGAAAGCGAATTCCACTATCACCGCGCCGCGTGTGTTCTGTGTGAGGCGCCTCAGCATGCGGGCTGCGATGTGGGACACGAATAGTCCTCCGTCGTGAACACCGACGTGGCCACGAGTTTGCGATTGGCGTTGGGTTCGTCGATCAGGTTCAGTCCCAGCGGACCCTTCCCTGTCGGCCACAGGTAGATCAGCTGCAGGACGATGATGCGGTTCTTGCCGCTGCCGCCCGACTGGTAATTGTAGCCCGTGCCGGTTGAGACCAATATGCCGTTGCTGTCATAGGTGAATGTCGGCGAAGCGGTGTCGGTCACGTTGTAGCTGGTTGCGACGCTCACATGCACCGTGAGCCGCGAGCATGAGAGCAAGGGTGGTAGCAGCGCGGGCGTGCTGACAGTCTCGCCGCTGGGATTGGTGCCGGAAAGGCCATTGCAGATGGCGTTTTTGAAGTCGCTCGCTGACAAGCCAACGGTGCCGTTGGGCGCCCGCGTCGTTTGGGCGAAGCCGGTCAGCATCAGGCGTCCGGCGCCCTCGGCCGTCGTCTCCAGCATCTGTTGCGCGAGGTAGATCGACATCGTGTACAAAATCGCCAGCAGGCACGCTAGGAACGCCGGTCCGACGATGGCGAACTCCATGGCGGCCGTGCCCGCACGGTTTTTCCACAGATTCTTGCCGAACGGGCCAAAGGCCCTCCGGGCGCGAATCCTATTGCGCAACATTGCCATGTGGGTCCCCCTTTGTGGCTGTTTTCCACGATCAGGGTTCAAATTTGGTAAATGGCCGGATTTTGGGATCGCGTGGCGACCAAATGTCTGGCGATCCACGCGTAAAGATCCAATCAGCCGTTTATCGCGCGCGCCGCGCCTGCTATCGCCCGCGCATCGATGACTGCCACCCATCCTCCCGATAGCCAGCTTCGCGGTTTCGTCGCCCTGCTTCCCGCCGCGGCGCGGCCCTATGCGCTGCTCGCGCGGTTCGACCGGCCGATCGGCTGGTGGCTGCTCTATTGGCCCTGCGCGTGGGCGCTCGCGCTCGGCGGCGGCGCGATCAGCCACTGGCCCTTGTTCTTGTGGATGCTGATCGGCGCGATCGCGATGCGCGGGGCGGGCTGCGTCTATAACGACATCGTCGACCGCGACCTCGACGCGAAAGTGGCGCGGACGGCGTCGCGTCCAGTCGCGAGCGGCGCAGTGTCGGTACGTAACGCGTTGCTGTGGACCTTGCTGCTGTCGCTTGTCGGGCTCGCGGTGCTGCTCCAGCTGCCGCGCCCGGCGCAGATCGTCGCGCTCGCCAGTCTGATCCTCGTCGCGGGTTATCCCTTCATGAAACGGATCACCTGGTGGCCGCAGGCGTGGCTGGGCCTTGTGTTCAGCTGGGGCGCGCTCGTCGCGTGGGTCGCGGTGGGCGGGGCGCAAGGGCCCGCGCTGCCCTTGCTCTACGCCGGCTGTATCGCTTGGGTGATCGGCTATGACACCATCTATGCGCTGCAGGATATCGAGGACGATATGCTGATCGGGGTGAAGTCGAGCGCGCGGGCGATGGGGCGTCATGTGAAGGGCGGGGTCGCGATGTGCTACGCGCTCGCGCTCGCCTGCTGGGGCGGCGCACTGTGGGCGGCGCGGCCCGATCCGCTGGTGCTGGTCGCGCTGCTGCCCGCGGCGGTGCACCTGACGGGACAGGTGGTCACGCTCGATCCGGTGAACGGGGAGGATGCGCTGGCGAAGTTCCGCAGCAACCGTTTCGCGGGACTGCTGGTGTTCGCGGCGATGCTGGTGGTGGGAATGGCGCCGTAAAGCTATTCGGCCGCCAGAAGTTCCTCGGCGCCGCCGAGGTCGACCGACACGAGGCGCGACACGCCGCGCTCGATCATCGTCACCCCGAACAAGCGGTGCATGCGCGCCATCGTCACCGCATTGTGCGTGACGATCAGATAGCGCGTATTCGTCTCGCGCGTCATGCGATCGAGCAGGTCGCAGAAGCGCTCGATATTGGCGTCGTCGAGCGGCGCATCGACCTCGTCGAGGACGCAGATCGGCGCGGGGTTGGTGAGGAACAGGCCAAAGATCAGCGCAACCGCGGTCAGGGCCTGTTCGCCGCCCGAGAGCAAGGTCAGCGTGCCGAGGCGCTTGCCGGGGGGCTGCGCCATGATTTCGAGGCCGGCTTCGAGCGGATCGTCTGAATCGACAAGTTCGAGATGTGCCTGCCCGCCGTTGAACAAGGTGCTGAAAAGGCGCTGGAAATGACCGTTCACCGCCTCGAACGCGGCGAGCAGGCGGACACGGCCTTCGCGATTGAGGTTGCCGATCGAGCCGCGGAGGCGGTTCACGGCTTGCGTCAGTTCCTCGATTTCGGCGGCATTCTTCTCGCGCTCGGCGTCGAGTTCGGCGAGTTCGTCGGCGGCGACGAGGTTCACCGGGCCGAGCCGCTCGCGGTCGGCGACCAGCCGGTCGTGCTGCGCCGATTCGGCATTGGCGTCGCCGACGGTTTCGCTTTCGAAGCCGGCCTTTTGCGGCAGTAGCGGCGGCGGGCATTCGAAGCGTTCGCCCGAGAGGCGCCCCATCTCGATGCGCCGCAACTCGGCATTTTCGGAGCGCGCGATCGCGCCGGCGCGCGTTTCGCGCGCGGCGGCGACGCGCTCGCGGATGGCGTTCAGCGCGGTTTCGGCTTCGCGCAGCGCAGCCTCGGCGGCGCGTTCCTGCGCCTCGGCAGCGGCAACCTTTTCGCGCAGATCGGCCTGCTGCGTTTCGGCGGCGGCACGCTGCTGCGCGAGCTTGGCGGGGACGTCGGCGAGCTTCGCCGCTTCGGCCGCCAAGGCGTCTGAGCGCTTGTCCATTTCGGTCACGCGCCGTGCGGCCTCGCCCGCGCGCGCCTTCCAGCTCTTGATCTCGGCGCTGACGACCGCTTGCCGCTCGCTCAGGCTGGCAAGCGTGCGTTCGTGCGCCGCGAGCGCATCGCGCGCGGCATTGGCGGCCATGCGCGCTCGGTCCGCCGCATGATCCTCGGCCTCGAGTACGGCGCGCGCGATACTGTCGTCTGGCAGCGCGGCGAGCGCGCTTTCCTGCACCGCGAACTGCTCGGCGGCGTCCCTCGCGGCCTCGGCGATTTCGGCGAGGCGGCGGTCGAACAGCGCGGCGGCATCGCGGTGGCGGTCGATCGCGGCTTGCGCCTGGTCGGCGGCGCGCAGCGCGCTACGCCGCGCTTCGTCGGCCTGCGCCAGCGCCTTGCGCGCCGCGGCGGCGGCGGCGGTCAGGTCCGACGCCTTTGCGGCGGCGGCATCGCGCCGGTCGCGCAGATCCTGCACGCCGAGTTCGACCTGCGGGCGCTGTGCGGCGAGTTCGTCGAGGCGGTTCTGGCGTTGCAGCCGTTCGGTCGCGGTCGCGCCGTCGCCGCGCGTGATGAAGCCGTCCCAGCGGCGCATCATGCCATCGACGGTGACGAGCCGCTGGCCGACCGCGAGCGGCTGGCCTGCATCGGTGTCGGCCACCGCGACCTGTGCGAGACGGCGGGCGAGGGTGGCAGGTGCCTTGACGAATTCGGTGAGCGCGCGCCCGCCGCTGGGCAGGGTGGGATCGTCTTTCGCCGCGTCGGCGCCGCCCCAGCTGCGTGCCGCGTCCTTGTCGGTCCCGGCGTCAAGATCGTCGCCGAGCGCGGCGGCGAGCGCGGCTTCATAACCCGGCGCTACGCGCAGTTTGTCGAGGATGCGATCCTCGTCGGTACGTGCGGCCGCAAGCGCGCGTTCGAGTGTCGACGCCTCGCCTTCGAGCGCGGCGAGCGCGGTGCGTGCTTCGGCGAGGCCCGCCTCGATGCCCGCAAGGTCCGCGGCCGTCGCCTCGCGATCGGCCTCTGCCTCCTGCAGCGCATTTTCGGCGGTGGTGATCGCCGCTTCGGCGGCTTCGGCGGATTTCACGCTTTCGGCATGCGTTGCGGCGAGCGCGGCGCTGTCGCCGAGCGCGGCAACCTCGGCGTCGACGCGTGCCTTGTCATTGGCAATGCGGCGTACAGCGGCTTCGGCGCTGTCGCGGGCCGATACGGCGATACGGCGGTCGGCCGCCTCGCTCGCCGCCTTGGCGCGGGCCTGCGCCAGCGCGACCTCGGCGTCGCGCAGCCGTGCTTGTGCGGCGAGGCTGGCGTCGGCTAGCGCGGCCTTGCCCGCGTCGTGTCCCGTGATGTTCTGCGCCAGCGATTTCGTTTCGGTGTCGAGCGCGGTCAGTGCGGCATGGGCTTCGCGCGCGAGTTCGCCTTCGTGCGCGCGATCGTCGGCGATGCGCCGTTGCTGCGTCGCCAGATCCTCGAGCCGCTGGAGCGCCGCGCGTTCCTCGCCTTGCAGGCGCACCTGCGTTGCGGTCGCCTCGGCGAGTGCGCCCCGCTGCGCCTGTGCATCGCTGCGCGCCGTGGCGACGCGGGTGGCGACCTCGGTTTGCGCGTTCGATATGGTTTCGAGTTCGTCCTGCGCGGTCTTGACCGCCGTCTCGGCGGCGTCGGCGTCGCGGCGCGCCTGATCGGCGGCGGCGGCGGCGTCGCGCCAGCGCGCATAGATCAGGCGCCCTTCGGCGATGCGGATGTCGTCGGAGAGTTTCTTGTATTTTTCCGCCGCGCGTGCCTGCCGTCGCAGCGCGTTCGCGCGCACCTCCATATCGGTGACGATTTCGGAGAGGCGGGTCAGGTTGGTTTCGGTCGCGCGTAGCTTTTGCTCGGCATCCTTGCGGCGCACATGCAGCCCCGCGATGCCGGCGGCTTCCTCAAGCATCGCGCGGCGGTCGGTCGGCTTGGCGGCGATGACGTTGGCGATCTTGCCCTGGCTGACGAGCGCGGGGCTGTGCGCGCCGGTCGCGGCGTCGGCAAAGATCAGCGCGACGTCCTTCGCGCGCACGTCGCGGCCGTTGGCGCGATAGGCGCTGCCCGCACCGCGCTCGATGCGGCGGATCACTTCCAGATCGTCGCCGTCGCTCGAGTCCGACAGGCCCGCGACGAGTGCGCCTTCGGTGTCGCAATGGAGCGCGACCTCGGCAAAATCGCGTGCGGGGCGCGTCGAGGTGCCGGCGAAGATCACATCCTCCATCCCGCCGCCGCGCATCGATTTGGGGCTGGATTCGCCCATCACCCAGCGGATCGCTTCGAGCAGGTTGGATTTACCGCAGCCATTGGGGCCGACGACGCCGGTCAACCCGGGTTCGATGCGGAGTTCAGTGGGTTCGACGAAGCTTTTGAAACCGGTCAGGCGCAGCCGCTTTATCTGCACGGAACGCTCCCGTGCAGCTCATCGAATCGGAGCTGGTGCAACCTTGTCGTCACATATCCCCCATGAAGCCGTCATGCCGCGCGGCGGGGGGAGTCGCAAGGGGGTAGGGTTAACCCCTGCCCCCTTGGCAAATTCGGTCAGCGTGCGCCCATCGTACGGAGGCGGTCGCGGAGCAGGCCCCAGGCCGCGACGCCCTCGACAACCTGACCGTTGATGATGAAGGTCGGCGTGCCGGTGATCTGATATTTTTCGACCCCGGCGTTGGTGCCCTTTTCGATGGCCTCGACATTTTCGACCTTGGCGAGACACTGCTGGATCGTCGCGGCGGGGACACCGCGCTGCTGATAGAATTGATCGATGCCCCAGCCCTTAGCGAGCGCGGTAAAGCGCTGCGCGGGGGGCAGCTTCATCGCTTCCTCGATCCCCGGCTGGGGCTTCGACGCGCCCGCGATGAACGCCTCATGCTCGAGGAAGGTGGCGTCGGCGAGCGGGAAGAAGCGATCGGGGCTGGTGCATTTGACGATCGCGCCCGCAATCGCGTCGACGGGGTGGAGCATGAACGGCGTCAGCTTGTACGAGACGCGGCCGGTGTCGACGAAGTCGCGCTTCAGCTCTTCGTGCGAATCCTTGGCGAACTGCGCACAGTGACCGCAGGTGAAGGCGCCAAATTCCTCGAGTTTGATCGGCGCGTCGGGATTGCCCATTACGACGCCATCGCCGTCGACGCGCACGACCTGCGACCAGGTCTTGCCGGCCGGAGGCGCGACCTTGGCGACCACGGACTGTTCCTTGGCGGGGTCTGTCGCGCCGTCGCCGCAACCGGCGAGGGCGAGCGCGCCGAGCGAAGACAAAAGGGCGATACGAAGCGATGCGGTCATATTCTTACTTTCTCCACAGAACGGGAATGCGGCGCTTTTAAGCGGCCTTGATCGCAAGGTCGAGTTTCGATTTGAGTGCGGGCCATGCGGTGACCCCGGCATTGCGGCCATTGACGAAAAAGCTTGGCGTGCCTTCGACGCGGTCGGCGTTGAGGCCGATGTTGGTCATGCCGGTGAGTTCGGCCTGCGCCACCTCGCTGTCGAGTGCGGCGTCGATCTGCGCCTGTGTGTAGCCGCGCGCGCGCATCAGTGCGGTGAGCCCCGTGCCGGCGGCGATCTTTCGGGCGCGCTCGCCGGTGGTGCCTTCGAACCAGTTCTTCTTCTGCGCCTCGGTCGCCTTCTGGATGCTGGCGATCAGTGCGGGGAAATTGTTGAAGATCGCCTGATGGTTGCCGGCGAACGCCTTTGTCCCGCCGCAGCGCGCGAGCAGCGCCGCGGTCATGTCGACGGGGTCGCGCACGAGGTTGCGATATTCGAAGAGCACGAGCCCGCGATCGACATAGCCCGTCTTCAGCGGCAGCGCGCTCGCCTTCGCGAAATCGGCGCAGACGTGGCAGGTGTAGCTGAAATATTCGACGACCCGCACTTTCGCGGCGGGATTGCCGATGAGGACGGCGCCGATTGGGGTCGTCGTGACGGTCTGCGACCAGAGCGTTGGTTTCGCGGGGGTTGCGGCGATCAGGCCGAGTGCGGCGCCCGAGAGTGCCAGCACCGCCGCACGGCGATCGAGAAGCGGGTCGTCAAAAGCGGACATCGTCGGCCGTCTTTCCTAGCTGATACGGGGAAGCTTGGGCGGCGTCGCCAGTCCTGCCGCCATGCGTTCGAGCACGGTGCGCAGTTCCGGGTCGCCGATGTCGCGCAGGCTGTCCCCCAGTTCGGCGGGTACGGGTTTCAGCATTGCCGGCTGCTGAACGGGCGCGGCGGGGGTGACCTGGCCGTGCGTCATGCGGACCTGGGCGACGGCGGCGTAGCCGAAGAAGCGGTTGACCGCGCCGATGATGTCGGGCGCGACATGCTGGAGCATCGGGGCGTGCGCGCCGCTGATCGTCAAGTGTAGCGTGCCGCCGGCTTTCTGGCCCGCCGGAAAGCGGATCATCGCGGGTTGGGTGACGTCGGCGAGGCGGTCGCCGACGATCTCGCGCCAGCGGCTGACGACCGAGCTTTGGACAAAGCCGAATTTGCGAAAGGCGGCGCGGCCGATTTCGGGAACGAGGTCGGAGACCATGCGCGCTTCGCCGCCGCGCGGGCGTTCATAGACGCGCACCGGTGGCTTGGCGGTTTTCGCCTTGCCTTTCGCCTTGGCCTTTTTGGCCGGTGCGTCCTCGCCTACGTCTTTCGTCATGCCGGGTGCCATGCCATAGGCGGGGGGTGAGCGTCCAGACTTCCAGCATGATCGACGACATCGAAGACGACTTCGCAGGGCGGCTGCTCGGCTGGTACGACCGGTCGGCGCGGGTGCTGCCGTGGCGCATCGCGCCGGGGAGCGATCAGCAACCCGATCCCTATCGTATCTGGCTGGCCGAGGTCATGTTGCAGCAGACGACCGTCGCCGCGGTCGCGCGCTATTTCGCGCGCTTTACCGGGCGCTGGCCGACAGTCGCCGATCTGGCGGCGGCCGACGATGCGGATGTCATGGCGGCGTGGGCGGGGCTTGGCTATTATGCCCGCGCGCGCAATCTGCTCGCCTGCGCGCGCGCGGTCGTTCGCGACCATGGCGGGATATTTCCCGACAGCGAGACGGCGCTGCGCGCGCTGCCGGGGATCGGCGATTATACCGCGGCGTCGGTCGCCGCGATCGCCTTCGGACGCGCCGCGGTGGTCATCGACGCCAATATCGAGCGCGTGATCGCGCGCCACCGCCTGATCGAAACCCCGCTGCCGATGGCGAAGCGCGAGATCCGCGTCGCGCTCGCGCCGCTCGTTCCGGCGGAACGGCCGGGCGATTTTGCGCAGGCGCTGATGGACCTTGGCGCGACCATCTGCACGCCGCGCGGCCCGGCATGCGCGATCTGCCCGCTGATGGCCGACTGCCGCGCGCGCGGGCGGGCGGATATCGAGCGCCTGCCGGTGAAGCCGCCGAAGAAGGCGAAGCCGCATCGGCATGGGCTGGCGCACTGGATCGAGCGCGATGCGCAGATCTGGCTCGTCCGCCGGCCGGGCAAGGGCATGCTCGGCGGCATGCGCGCGCTGCCCGGCGGCGACTGGACCGACGCGCGATCGTCCGAGTCGGGAATCGTCAGCGTCGATCATGGTTTCACCCATTTCGACCTCACGCTGACATTGGTGCGGCGCGAGGCACCCCCCGAAGGTCCCCCGGAAGCCCGGGATGCCGCAACGGAAGGCGGATGGTGGCCGATCGCGGACCTTGACGCGGCGGGGCTGCCAACGCTCTATCGCAAGCTGACCGACAAGATGCTGGAGAGAGACGCATGAACATGATGGTGTCGCGCCGCGCGCTGATGGGTGGAATGGCGCTGGCGGGTGCGGGGGTGCTGCTGCCGCGCGCCGCGCTGGCGTGGAAGGTCGACGGCGCCGCGCTCTATCCTGCGACTAACGCGTTCATCAGAGGCTTTGTCGACCGCCGCGAACTTGCGGGTACGCTTGCCGCGATCGGCAAGGGGCAGGACGCCGCGGTCTTTTTCGGCGCGGGGGTGCAATCGAACGATTCGTCTACGCCCGTCGGTCCTGATACTTTGTGGCGCCTCTATTCGATGACCAAGCCCGTTACCGGCATCGCCGCGATGCTGCTGATCGAGGACGGCAAGATGACGCTCGACCAGCCGATCGCCGATTTCCTGCCCGCCTTTGCGAATATGAAGGTGCAGAACACGCCGGATGGATCGATCACCGATGTACGCCCGGCAAAAGGCCCGATCACGGTGCGTCAGCTGCTCACGCACACCGCGGGGCTCGGCTATAATATCATCCAGAAGGGGCCGATCAAAAAGGCCTATGACGACAATGGCATCACCGGCGGGCAGGCGAGCCGTCTGCCGATCCCGGGCTTCGCGCCGGTGACCCCCGCGCCGAGCCTTGCCGTCATGGCCGACCGGCTCGCGGCGCTGCCGCTCGTCTATGAACCGGGGACGAAATGGAGCTATTCGATCAGCCTCGACCTGATGGGGCGGCTGATCGAGGTCGTATCGGGCCAGCCGTTCGACGCCTTTCTGAAAGCGCGATTGTTCGATCCGCTCGGTATGGCGAGCACGGGTTTCATGGTGGCCGCGAAGGATGTGGGGCGCTTCACCAGCAATTATGCGCCCTTCGGCGGCGCGCTGATCCCCTTCGATCCCGCGGCGAGTTCGATCTATCTCGACCCGCCGCCCTATCCGTTCGGCGGCGGCGGGCTCGTGTCGAGCGCACGCGATTACGACCGCTTCCTCGCGATGCTGCTGGGTGAGGGCGAAACGGGCGGGAAACGCGTAATGAAGCGCGAGACCGCGCGGCTCGCGATGTCGAACCTCATCGCCGAAAGCGTCGACCGCAAGGGGAGCTTCATCGACGGGCAGGGCTTTGGCGCGGGCGGCCGCGTGTCGCTGCCGACCTCGCCGGGGGGCGAGGGGATTTTCGGCTGGGCGGGGGCGGCCGGGACGATCGGTTTCGTCCACCGGGGGCTCGGCTATCGCGTCGGCGGCTATACGCAGATCATGCCGCCCGACGCGGTGTCGTTCCAGGGCAAGTTCGGCGAGACTTTCTTCAAGGATGTGACCCGCTGATGCCTTTGCCGCTCGGTTTCACCGGGGCGTGGCTCGACCGCGCCGATCAGCTTCGCACCAACGAGGCGGCGTTCGCCGTGGCGGCAGCGGATCCGCGGGCGCGCTGTCTCGTGCTCGACGGCATCGACTTCGTTCCGGGCGGCGGCGGCGGTCTCTTGTGGGAGCCGCTCGACCCCGCCGACGAGCGGGCGCTGATGCTGCTCGGGATCGACGACGCGGGGATCCCGCATTTCGTCCGCGAGGCCGCCGCGGGCGCGCGCATCGATGCGCGGTCGCGCACCGTGATGCGGCTGCTGCCCTTGCTGTCGGGCGAAGAGGCGGCGCTTTACGGCGGTGCGCGCAGCTTGCTCGACTGGCACGCCCGGCACAGTTTCTGCGCGGTGTGCGGATCGCCGACCGACCTGTTTCGCGGCGGGTGGGGGCGGCGCTGTGGAAGCTGCAACGCCGAGCATTTCCCGCGCGTCGACCCCGTCGTGATCATGCTCGCCGAATGCGAGGGGCGCGTACTCGTCGGGCGGCAGGGCGGGTTTCCGCCCGGATTCTTCTCGGCGCTCGCGGGGTTTGTCGAGCCCGGCGAATCGCTCGAGGAAGCGGTCGCGCGCGAATTGTTCGAGGAAGCGGGCATCCGCGTTTCGGACGTCACCTATGTCGCAAGCCAGCCCTGGCCTTTCCCCTCATCGCTGATGATCGGGTGCCGCGCGATCGCGAAGGATCCGGCGCTGACGCTCGACACGACCGAGATCGAGGCGGCGATGTGGGTCGACAGGGCAGAGGTGCGCGCCGCGCTCGCGGGCGACATGGGCGCGCCCTTCATGGCGCCGCCGCCGTTGGCGATCGCGCGTTACTTGCTGGAAGATTGGGCTGGCTAGTTAGAGCCGCTTGCCGGTAATGCGGCTGATTTCCTTAGCGACCATCGCCTCGACCAGCGCGGGCAGGTTGGCGTCGAGCCAGTCCTTGAGCATCGGGCGCAGCGCGTCGAGGACGACATCCTCCATCGTGCGGCCGGCGACCGCCGGGGCTGCAACGGTTGCAGCGGCGACCGCAGGCGCCACCGCAGCGGTCAGCGCTTCGAGCGACTGGCGCGCGGCATCGGCGCTGGCTTCGGAAACGAGCTCCCCGGCCGCGGGCGCAACATCGGCCCGGTCTTCTTCATCCTGAAGGTCGAGAATATCGTCGGCTTCGGGGACGCGGATCTCGCGTGCCGAACCCGGCGCCTCGTCACGAGCGATCACGCGCCGAATCGACGACAAGATATCTTCCATCGAAGGTTCCCGCGACATATCGCCCATAACCAAGCCCCCTAAACCATCGCGATTACCGGATGGTTAACCGTCTTCTTACCGATTGGGGGCGCGTCTTGCCAAGCTTTATTGTGGCGTCAGCGAGGGCGGACCCACGGGAACGCTGGCTGTCGCTGCCGGGACGGCGCGCGTGTCGGTCGCGACCTGCTGCGGCGCCGGATCGTCGGCCCAATCCCAGATCTCGCCGCGCACGCGCCTGTAATTGACTTCGGGATCGTAGAGCGCGCCGCCCCCGATGCCGAGGTCGCGCGCTTCGGCCTTGCCCATCGCGGCGAGGACCGAGAAGGCGGCGACATAGCTGTTGCGCTGCGCCGACACGAGCTGGACCTGCGTGTTCAGATATTCCTGTTCGGCGTTCAAAATGTCGAGGATCGACCGTGTGCCGACGCTGTTTTCAGCGCGTACACCCTCGAGCGAGAGCGCGTTGGCGCTCACCGCTTGCTGCGTCGCGGCGATGATCCGTTCGTTCGCCTGCCACGCGGCATAGGCGCCGCGCGTTTGCGCGATCACGCCGCGTTCGGTTTCAACATATTGTTCGATAGCCTGGCTGCCGCGCGACTGCGCCTGTCGCACCTGCGCCGAGCGGCGGCCGCCGGTGAAGATCGGCAGCGTCACCGACACGCCCGCCGCCGCGGCGGAGGTTTCCTGTGTCACGCCAACACCGATGACGCCGCTGTTCAGCGAGCCGAGGTAATTATTGTAGTTGCCGCTGAGCGTCGCGGACAGTTTCGGCGCGCGCGAGGCCTTGGCGGCGCCGATATCGGCTTTCGAGGCGTTGACCAGCTGATTCGCCGATTCGATGTCGGGATTGCTGTTCAGCGCGATCGCCACCGCTTCCTCGGCGCTCGCGGGCAGGTTCGGCAGCGTCGGGGGCGCCTGAAGGTCGGTCGGGGCGTCGCCGACAAGGCGGATATAGGATTCGCGGCTGCCAATCAGATTGGCTTCGGCGTTGCGCAAATCGCCTTCGGCGAGCGCAAGCCGCGCCTCCGACTGGGCGACGTCGGTGCGCGTCAGGTCCCCGATCTCGAAGCGGTCGCTCGTCGCCTGCAGGTTGGTGCGCAGAACTGAGACGTTCTTCTGGTTTAGCTGGACGATCGCCTGGTCGCGGATGACGTCCATATAGGCGCCGACCGTTTGCGAGAAAATGCTCGCTTCGGTCGCGCGAAGGTCGGCCTGCCCGGCTTCGACGCGAAATTTGGCGGCGCGCACGGCGTTGCGGACTGCGCCGCCCTGATAGATCGGCACCGACAATTGGCCCGACCCCGTGACCGACCGCATCGGCGAGTTGAAGCTGTTGCCCGGGACGATGATATTTTCTTCGTAATCGGCGCGGGTGTTGACCTCAGGAAGACCGAAGCTCTTCTGGATCGGGACATTCTCGTCATTCGCGCGCTGCCCCGCGCGCGCGCCGGTCAGTGTCGGGTTGTTTTCATAGGCCTTGGCCAGCGCACCCTGCAGCGTTTCGGCCTGCGCCGCCGCGGGCAGCATCAGCGCGCCGATCGCGAGGCCGGTGAGCCAGCTGGACCGGCGAAGGGGCTGTTTCTTATTATTATCGTTCATAAAGATGTCAGCCCCGAAACAAGGAAGGAAGTGGCCTTAAAACTGAAAAGCGACCGGCGCCGCAAAGCCTGGCAGCGGCGCGACGTCCATGTCGGCGAAGCTGCGCAGCGCAACCGCGCCGCCGGCCTTCACGCCCTCGACCAGCCGCGTCACCGCGCCTTCGCGGCGCGCCGCGATCAACCGGCCGCCGTCGGCGAGCTGCGCGACCAGCGTGTCGGGCAGCGTTTCGATCGCGCCCTCGATGATGATGCGGTCGAACGGCGCCGCATCGGGCGCGCCGGCGGCCAGCGGTCCCCGGGTCCAGCGGATATTGTCCTTGGTGACCGCGCCCTGCGCCGCCGCCATCAATTCGGCCTGTTCCTCGACGGCATGCACTTCGGCGCCGAGCAGCGCGAGCAGTCCGGCGGTATAGCCCGTCGCGCTGCCAACCAGCAGCACGCGCTGGCCGGGGCGGATCGCCGCCGCGACCAGCATCCGGCCGGTGACCAGCGGCGCGTTCAATGCGCGGCCGTGGCCCAGCGCGATCGGGCGGTCCATATAGGCGACGCCGGCGAGCGCGGCGGGCACATGGGCCTCGCGCGGTGCCGCGGCCATCGCTCCGATCACGGCGGGGTCGATGACATCGTTGGTCCTCAGCTGGCTGTCGATCATGGCAGCGCGCATCTCTGCCGCAGTGATTTCGCTAAACTTCGTCGCCATCAGCCTTTTCCAATTCCCTGGAATATGAACCTTTGCGGGGCAGCTTTAGCCGAAGCAATGCTGTATTGCAATAGTAATACAGCCCCGCAGCCGCATCGCGTGTCGCATAGCTGCCAATAGGGGTGCCGCCAACCCTCATCGCGCGCTGCGCCGCGGCCCGGGCGGCGCGGTTCCGGCGAATCCTTGACAAGGCAGCCAAAGCCCCTCACTAGCGGCGCCGTCCAACACCCGGCCCGTCCCGAAAAGGATGCGGTAATTTGGCATGAGGCCCGATGGCGGAGTGGTGACGCAGCGGATTGCAAATCCGTGCACGCCGGTTCGATTCCGGCTCGGGCCTCCACCATTTTCCAAAGTTGCGAAATCAAACCTCGCTTGCATCGGTGCCATGGCGTCGGCCCCTCCCATCGCGCATCTGTAGCGCCGGTTTCTGACGGTAACCTGACGAGGGAGGCTGTTCGGTAGTCCCAAGGACAAAGGGCTGCCCCTTTCGGAGCAGCCCTTCCATTGTCGTGCCTGTTCGCGGACGATTATCCGAGTCGGACCCCCGCGAGGAAGGTCGTGCTCAAATCTGCCGCATGCGGCGTGGGACAATGAGACATTCGACCACCTCCTTTCGCTTGTTGACGATGAAATCAATGTAGGATTCCTGGCGATTAGTTCAAGATGCTTGCGCGTTCGCCAGCGCAGAACTGAAATGTCGACGAAAAGCGACACCCCGGTGCCGCGGCCCGGGTTTCCACTTGCTGTTTCGAAGCGGTGTCGGAATAGCTGAACGCCACCCGCCCTCCGGCAAAGGACAGCAACATGGCCCATGGCACCGCCCGCATTGGCAAGGATCATTATCGTACCGAGATCAACGTCAGCGGCCATGACCTGATCGGCGACGAAGGGCCGGGGCTGGGCGGGCAGAATCTGGGGCCGGCGCCCTATGACTTCCTGCTCGCGGGACTCGGCGCATGCACGGCGATCACATTGCGCATGTACGCCGACCGCAAGGGATGGCCGCTCGAATCGGTCGACGTGGGCCTGCGATTGCTCAGCAAGGATGGCCTCAGGGTCGATCGGGTGCTGACGATCGCGGGGCTCGACGACGAGCAAAAGGCGCGGCTCGCCGACATCGCCGAGCGGACGCCGGTGACGCTGACGCTGAAGGGCGGGCTGCCGATCGATACGCGGCTCGCCTGATCGGCGCGCCACTGGACAAGTTGCGATCTACCACTTATATACCAGCCGTTATGGAAATCGAAACAGCCACCGTCGCCACACCGCACAAGGGCCGTCCGCGCGAATTTTGCGTCGACATGGCGCTGGCGGCGGCGCTGCGCGTCTTCTGGTCGAAGGGCTATGAGGGTGCGTCGATGGCCGATCTGACCGAGGCGATGGGGATTACCAAGCCGAGTTTGTACGCAGCCTTCGGTAACAAGGAAGCCCTCTTCAACAAGGCGCTCGACCTCTATGAGCGCGAAAAGGCCGACTATATGCATGCGGCGCTCGATGCGCCGACCGCGCGCGGCGTCGCCGAGCGGCTGATGTACGGGGCGCTCGACATGTACACCTGCCCGGAGAATCCGAACGGTTGCCTCGGCGTGATCACCTCGGTCGCTTGCGGTGCCGAGGCCGAATGTATTCGTCAGGCCGTGCTCGAACGCGGCGCGACGGCGAAGCGCGCAATGCTCGAACGCTTCGCGCGCGCCAAGGAAGAGGGCGATTTTCCGCCCGACACCGACGCCGAAGGACTTGCGGCGTTCCTGACCGCGGTCAACCAGGGCATGTCAGTGCAGGCGGGCGCCGGCGCGACGCGCGCCGAACTCGAGCGGCTCGTCGAAACCAGCCTCAAGCTGTGGCCGGGGCGCTAGTAGAATTATTTTTACTACCCGGTACAGAATGGTCTTGACGCAGCGCAACACGACTTATATACCACTCAGTATACAAAGATAGGCTCTCCCCCCGAGACCGGCCGCTGGGTGACAAAGATCATGCGGCGGCCGGAACCATCATCACCGATTATTTTCCCGGGAGCGGGTCCTGTTCCGGTCGAGCGCCTGTCGGCATTCGTCCGCAAGACATAACAGGGAGCCGGCGCGCGCATTCATCATGCGGGTGACCGGAGGGGCGGCCGTCCTCTTCGAAGAGGGCCGTCCAACATTGAGGACTGTTTCAAGACTGGACCGGAGGCACGCGCTTTCGGGGCCGAGACCCGCTGCGCCTCGCGCGCAGCCGAACCGAATAAAGAAGAAGAGGGCACCTTCATGACCGTCCACACCCCGATCGAAAAACTCGACCCCGCCGATGCGAAGGTCCGCCGCGAACTCAAGACCTTGCTCCATCCCGGGCGCGGCCGCCGCGCCGCGTGGATCGGTGCGTTCCTCGTGCTCGTCATTGGCGCCTGGTGGCTGCTCCGCGACGGTGCGCCGCAGGCCGTCGCCGCGCCCGCGCCCGTGCTCACCGTCGCCGCGCCGATCGCGCGCGATGTGACGCTGTGGGACGAATATATCGGACGCTTCGAGGCGTCGAAAGCGGTCGAAGTGCGCCCGCGCGTCTCGGGCGCGATCACCGCGATCCACTTCACCGACGGCCAGATCGTCCGCCAGGGCCAGCCGCTCTTCACCATCGACCCGCGCCCCTATCGCGCCGCGCTCGCCGAAGCGCGCGCTTCGGCCGCCAGCGCGCGCAGCGACCTCGCGCTCGCGCGCCTCGAACTCGAACGCGCCGGGCGGCTTGTCGATGTCGAGGCGGTGTCGCAGAGCGAGATCGACCGCCTCCGTGCGGGGGTGAACGCTGCGAATGCTGCGCTGGCCGGGGCCGACGCCCGCATCGCGGCGCGTTCGCTCGACGTCGAATTCACCACCGTCCGCGCGCCGCTCAGCGGTCGTATTTCTGACCGCCAGATCGACGCGGGCAACCTCGTGTCGGCGGGCGATGCCGGCGGCACGCTGCTGACGACGATCAATGCGCTCGACCCCGTCTACTTCACCTTCCAGGGCTCCGAAGCTTTGTTCCTCAAGACCAAGCGCGAGGGCGGCGATAAGGGCGCGGCGGTCGAAGTCCGCTTGCAGGACGAAGGCGATTATCGCTGGAAGGGCCAGCTCGACTTTACCGACAATGGCCTCGATCCGCGCTCGGGCACGATCCGCGCCCGAGCCAGCTTCCGCAACCCGGAGATGTTCCTGACTCCCGGCATGTTCGGCAACATGCGCCTGTCGACCGGCCAGACCGCGCGCGCGCTGCTAATCCCCGCCGCGGCGGTGCAGACCGACCAGGCGCGCAAGATCGTCTATGTCGTCGGCAAGGACGGCATGGTCGCGGCGAAGCCGGTCGAGCTTGGCCCCGAAGTCGATGGCCTGCGCGTCATCCGTTCGGGGCTGACGCCGACCGACCGGATCGTCATCAACGGTTATCAGTTCGCGCGTCCGGGCACCAAGGCGGTGACCAAGGCCGGAAAGATCGCCGCTTCGGCACCCCCAAAGGATGCGGCGGCCGCGGTCGAACCGGTGTCGGCGCAGGCGACCTTCGCGAAGTAAATACTCACCCCTCCCGCTTGCGGGAGGGGTCGGGGGAGGGGCCGTGACGTTTCATTGCCCTCCCCGCTGCGACTAGCGAGCAAGCTCGCAAGTCTCGCTACCCCTCCCGCAAGCGGAGGGGAGGTTTGATAGATCATAGAACAGGGGCTCTCCCATGCGCCTATCCCGCTTTTTCATCGACCGGCCGATCTTTGCCGCCGTGCTCGCTGTCATCATCACGATCATCGGTGCGGTCGCCTATATCGGCCTGCCCGTATCGCAATATCCCGACATCGTCCCGCCCACGGTGACCGTGACCGCAACCTACCCGGGTGCGTCGGCGGAAACCGTCGCCGACACGGTGGCGGCGCCGATCGAACAGGAAATCAACGGCGTCGACAATATGCTCTATATGAGCAGCCAGTCGACGGGTGACGGCGTCGTCACGATCACTGTGACCTTCAAGATCGGCACCGACCTCGATGCCGCGCAGGTGCTGGTACAGAACCGCGTCGCGATCGCGACGCCGCGCCTCCCTGAAACCGTGCAGCGGCTGGGCGTCGTGACGCGCAAGACTTCGCCTGACTTCCTGTTGATCGTGAACCTGGTGTCGCCCGACAAGTCGCTCGATCGCGCGTACATCTCCAACTATGCGCTGACCCAGCTCCGCGATCGTCTTAGCCGCATCGACGGCGTCGGCGACGTGCGCCTGTTCGGCAGCCGCGACTATGCGATGCGCGTGTGGATCGATCCCGGCCGCGCCGCCGCACTCGACCTGACCGCGGGCGAGATCGTCGCCGCGCTGCGCCGTGAAAATGTGCAGGTCGCCGCGGGCTCGCTCGGCCAGCCGCCGCATGCCAACGGCAGCAGTTTCCAGCTCAGCGTCGAAACGCAGGGCCGCCTGACCGACCCCAAGGACTTCGCAAACATCGTCATCCGCACCGACGCCGACGGACGTCAGGTCCGCGTCTCCGACGTCGCACGCGTCGAGCTTGGCGCGTCGGACTATAATTCGAACACCTATTTGTCGGGCGATCCGACCGTCCTTCTCGCGACCTTCCAGCGCCCGGGCTCGAACGCGCTCGCCGCGGCGCAGGCGGTCGAGGCCGAAATGGCGGCGGCATCGAAAAGCTTCCCCAAGGGCCTCGAATATCGCGTCATCTATAACCCCACCGAATTCATCGCCCAGTCGATCGACGCGGTGATGGAAACGCTGATCGAAGCTGTCATCCTCGTCGTCATCGTCATCCTGGTTTTCTTGCAGAAATGGCGCGCGGCGATCATTCCGGTGCTGGCGATCCCCGTGTCGCTGATTGGGACCTTCGTGGTGCTCGCGGCCTTCGGCTACAGCCTCAACAATCTTTCGCTGTTCGGGCTGGTGCTCGCGATCGGCATTGTCGTCGACGACGCGATCGTCGTTGTCGAGAATGTCGAACGCAACCTCGAGAAGGGGATGAGCGCGCTCGAAGCCGCGCGCACATCGATGGACGAAGTGTCGGGCGCGCTCGTCGCGATCGTGCTCGTGCTCTGCGCGGTGTTCGTGCCGACGCTGTTCCTCACCGGCCTGTCGGGCGCCTTCTACCAGCAGTTTGCGGTGACGATCTCGACCGCGACGATCATCTCGCTGGTGCTGTCGCTCACCCTGTCGCCCGCACTCGCGGCGATCCTGCTCAAGCCGCACGCCGCCGCGCAGGCCGACGGATGGCTGATGGGGCGTATCCACTATGCCGGAGAACGCTTCAACGAAGGCTTCGAGAAGCTGAGCAATGGTTATGCGCGCCTGACCGACCGGCTGGTGCGCGCGCCAAAGAAGATGATGGTCACCTATGCCGGGTTGATCGCCGCGACCGCGGGCCTGTTCTGGGCGACGCCGACCGGCTTCATCCCCGCGCAGGATCAGGGCTATTTCCTCGTCGTCGCCAAGCTGCCCTCGGGCGCCTCGGTCGAACGCACCGATGCGGTGCTGAAGAAGGTCGCAGGTCGCGTGCTGCCGATCGAGGGTGTCCTCGGTTCGGTGATGCTCGCGGGCTTCGATGGTCCGTCGCAGACGCTCGCGCCGAACTCGGCCGCCGCTTACTTCCCGCTCAAATCGTTCGAGGAGCGCGGGAAGCTCGGGGTCAATTTCGAGGACATCATGAACCAGGCCCGTGCCAACACCGCCGACATCACCGAGGCGCAGATCGTCATCATCCCGCCGCCGCTGATCCAGGGCATCGGTTCGGCGGGTGGCTACCGGATGATCGTGCAGGATCGCGGCGGGAACGGCTATGCCGCGCTTGCGAATGAGACGAACAATCTGATCGGCAAGGCGAACGAGACCCCGGGTCTCGCGAACGTCTTCACCTTCTTCGATCCGTCGAACCCGCGCGTCTATGCCGATATCGACCGGGCGAAGGCGAATATGCTCGGCGTGCCGCCCGAACGCGTGTTCGAAGCGCTGCAGGTCTATCTGGGTTCGGCGTTCGTGAACGACTTCAACCTGCTCGGCCGCACCTATCGCGTCACCGCACAGGCCGATGCGCCCTATCGCCAGACCGTCGCCGATATCGCGAACCTGCGGACGCGGTCCGATTCGGGCGCGATGGTGCCGATTGGCTCGGTCGCCAATTTCGAAGACCGCACGGGGCCGTACCGCGTCACGCGCTACAACCTCTTCCCCGCGGTCGAGATCGATGGCGACACCGCTCCGGGCTCGTCGTCGGGCGCGTCGCTGACGACGATGGAAAAGCTCGCGTCGGAATCGCTGCCCGCAGGCTACGGCACCGAATGGACGGGCATCGCCTTCCAGCAGAAGGCGGCGGCCAACACCGCGGGTATCGTCTTCGCGCTCGCGGTGGTCTTCGTCTTCCTCGTGCTCGCCGCACAATATGAAAGCCTGATGCTGCCCCTGGCGATCATCTTCATCGTCCCGATGTGTCTGCTCGCGGCGATGGTCGGGGTGAACTTGCGCGGCATGGATAATAATGTGCTGACGCAGATCGGGCTCGTCGTGCTCATCGCGCTCGCCGCGAAGAACGCGATCCTGATCGTCGAATTCGCCAAGCAGGCGGAAGAAGAGGATGGCTTGTCGCCGATCGAAGCCGCGGTGCGTGCCGCGCGCGACCGGCTGCGCCCGATCCTGATGACCAGCTTCGCTTTCATCCTCGGCGCCGTGCCGTTGCTGATCGCGAGCGGGGCAGGGGCGGAGCTGCGCCAGGCGCTCGGCACCGCCGTCTTCTTCGGCATGCTCGGCGTGACGGCGTTCGGCCTCATCTTCACCCCGACCTTCTACGTCGTCGCCCGCTCGCTCAGCCACTGGTCGGCCGAGCGGCGCGCGCGGCGCGGGTCGGACGACCACGGGACGGCGCTGCCGGTCCCGGCGGAATAAGGAGTAGCATCATGATCCTCCGCAATATCCTCACCGCCGCCTCGGCGCTGGCGCTCGCCGCCTGCGCGGTCGGCCCCAACTATGCCGAACCCAAGTCGGCGTCGGCGCCCGTCGCGACCGGGCCGTTCGTTTCGGCGAACAGCCCTGCGGTGTCGCTTGCGCCGGTCGCGGGCGACTGGTGGCGCCTCTATAACGATCCCGTCCTCGACGGGCTTGTCGGCGATGCGCTCGCCAGCAACACCGACGTCCGTGTCGCGGTGGCGAATATCGCCCGCGCCCGCGCATCCTTGCGCGGCGCGCGCGCCGACCGCCTACCGCAGGGCGAGATCGGCGCCGGCGCCAATTACGGCCGCAGCCCCGAGGGCCAGCGCCTGCCGGGCGCCGATCGCGAGGATTGGGCGGTCGATGTCGGGCTCAACGTATCTTACGAAGTCGACCTGTTTGGCCGCGTCAGCCGCTCGATCGAAGCCGCGCGCGGCGACACCGCCGCTGCTGAGGCGAATGCCGACGCGGTGCGCGTGATCGTCGCTGCCGACACGACCCAGGCCTATGCCGACGCCGCTTCCGGCGCAGCCCGCCTCGACGTCGCGCGGCGCATTGTCGGGCTGCTCGACCAGCAAGTGAAACTCACCGAACGCCGCAAGGACGTCGGGATGGCGACGGGGCTCGACCTCGCGCGCATCACGACGCTGCGCGACCAGCGTTCGGCCGACATTCCTTCCATCGAGGCCGAGCGGCAGGCGGCGTTGTTCCGCCTCGCGACTCTGACCGGTCGTGCTCCCGCTGCGCTCCCCCCGATCGCAGCGGACCGCAATATCAGCCTCGAAATCACCGACCCGATCCCAGTCGGTGATGGGGCGGCGCTGCTCAAGCGCCGTCCCGACATTCGCGCCGCCGAGCGCCGCCTTGCCGCCGACACCGCGCGCATCGGCGTCGCGACCGCGGATCTTTATCCGCGCATCACGCTCGGCGGGTCGGCTGGGTCGACCGGATCGGGCTTTGGCGATGTGTTCGGTGGCGGCCCGATCCGCTGGCTGCTCGGGCCGCTGCTCAACTGGGCTTTCCCCAATCAGGAACCCGCCCGCGCGCGGATTGCCGCGGCCGAGGCCGATACGCAGGCATCGCTTGCCGAATTCGACGGCACCGTGCTGCGTGCGCTCGAGGAGACCGAGACGGCGCTGTCGTCCTATGCGCGTTCGCTCGAACAGCGGCAGGCGCTGCGCGCCGCGCGCGATCAGGCCGAACGCGCGGCGCGGATCGTGCGCGCGAAGCGGCAGGAAGGCGCGTCGGACTCGCTCGAATGGCTCGACGCCGAACGGACGTTCGCCGAGACCGAAGCGGTGCTCGCTGCGCAGGACGGGCAGATTTCGCGGCGCCAGATCGCGTTGTTCCGCGCACTCGCGGGCGGCTGGTCGACTTAGGGCCGCGTCAGACGATATGGCTCGCCGCGCCGCCGGGCGTCCATAGCTGCGCCGCGAGCCGGTGCAGCGCCCGCGAAAGCCCGCGGCGGTCGATCGTGCCGCCGAGCGAGATGCGCATCGCCCTGGGCGCGTCCGCCCCAACCGCGAACCGGTCCGATTGCACCGCCGAGAGCCCGTCGAGCGCGAGCGCGGCGGCGAGCGTGTCGGGCTGGCTGTCGCCCGCCAGCGGCAGCCAGAGGTGATAGCCTTGCGGATGCGCGGCATGACGCCCGTCGCCGAGCACGCTGTGCGCCAGCCGCTGTCGCCAGCTCGCCTCCTTGCGCACCGCATCGATCAGCGCGTCGAGCGTTCCGTCGGCCAGCCATAGCGAGATCATCGCGACGTTGAGCGGCGGCGCCATCACAGCGCTTTCATGCTGGCACGCCGCGATTTGCATGGCCTCGGCCACGCCCGGCGCGCGGACAAAACCGACGCGCAGCGCGGGCGAAACGATTTTGGCCATGCTCATGACATACCAGCTGATCGCGGGCGCGAAGCTCGCGATAGCGGGGATCGGCGCGTCGGGGAGCAGGCCATAGGCGTCGTCCTCGACGATCTGGACGCCCGCATCCTCAGCCCATGCGGCAATGGCGCGCCTTTCCCCGACCTCAATCGTCGCGGTGGTTGGATTGTCGTTGGTCGAAACGATGTAGAGCGCGCGCAGCGGGGCGGCGGCGTGCGCCGCCTCCAAGGCGTCGGCGGTCATTTCGGCGAGCGGGACGAGCGTGACCCCCATGCGCCGCGCAATCGCGGCGAAACCGGGATAGACGAAGCGCCCGCACGCAACGCGGTCACCGGGCTTGAGGATCGCCGATGCAACCGCGTGCAGCCCATTTTGTCCGCCGGCGGTGACGGCGATCTGTTCGACCGAAGACGACAGGCCGGTGCGGCCAAGCAGTTCGGCGCCGCTTTCACGGTCCGCCGCGGCGCCGCCCGGCCGCTGATAGTGCAGCCGGGCAAGCCCGGCGCGCCCCAGCGTGCCCAGCGCCGACGCCATTGCATCGGTCAAACGGCTTTCGATAGGGATCGGCGGGCTGTTCATCGCGATGTCGCTCTGCGCTGCAGTCGCCACCTCGCCGGTACGCACATCCTCGCTGATAAAGCTGCCCGCGCGCCCGCGCGCGACGATCAGCCCGCGCTGCCGCGCAAGGTCATAAGCTTTGGTCACCGTCGTGAGATCGATGCCGAGTTTTGCGGCGAGGTCGCGCTGCGGCGGCAGGCGATCACCGTGGCGAAGCTCGCCGCGCGCGACCGCCGCCGATATCGCGGCGGTCACCGCCTTATATTTGGGCCCTGCCGTACCCGCGATGTCGGGGAGCCATGCGTCACCCGCCACGCCGTTCGTCCGCTTCGTGTTTTTCGCGCGCATTCAGCTTCGCCCACAGATGCTCGGTCCCCGATTCCTGCGCCTTGTTCACATATTGCGAGGCGACCAGCCAGCCCTTGATCGGGCGCAGCGGCAGCACACAGCCGATGACCATGATCGGGATCGAGAAGACCAGATGGACCCACAGCGGCGGGCTGTAGGCGATCTGCAGCCACACGATCACAAAGGTCAGCGGAAACGCGACGATGCACTGCGAGAAGAAGGCGGGGCCGTCGTCGGGCGCGGCAAAGCTGAAATCGAGCCCGCAATTCTCGCAGCGATCGGCGAGCTTCAGCCACGAGCGGAACATATGTCCCTTGCCGCATTCGGGGCATTTCCCGTGCCATCCCGCCCACAGGATCCAGCGCAGCTTTTCGTTGCGAACATCACCGTTCGTCATATCCGACTCCAACAGAAGGCATCTCATGCCATGCAAGGGGCATATGGTGCGGAAGATCGGACAAATGAATATGTAAGTTAAGATTATGAAATAGAACATATATCGTTCTTAGAAAGATTTATAGCATGGGGATTTTTGATATCCAATCCATGCATGATGATAGAATTTCAGGGCGAAATCGCATTTCGATCCGCTTTTTTGCCGGACAATCGCGCTGGCGCTTTGCGGCGCGCGCTGGCGGCTAAAGTGGGCGGGAGGAAATGGAGGATATAGGGGCGGTCCGCAGGCTTCGGGTCACCGCGGCCATCGTTTACGCCGCTTTTACCAGTCCCGGTGCATAAGATTTACCGATGTTTGCGACTGGGGACAAATGATGGACAGCATGCGCGGACTGCTTTCGGGCAGCCACGACCAGGAGGATGGGGCGATCGATGCGCCCGCATCCGTCGGCGTCGACGAACGGCGAATGCAGGTTCGAGCCTATAATTACTGGGCCTCGCTGCTCGCCGACCGCGCTTATCCGTCGGTCGAGGACCTCGATCTCGACGGCGCCGATTTCGGCTCGCATTCGGTGCTGCTCGATTTCACCGCGGGCGTCGAAAACCCCGGGCTCGCCTTCCTCGGCGACACGCTGCGCGAAGAATCGCAGATCGACGAGGACGTCCATTATATCAGCCAGATCCCGGGCCGATCCTTGCTGTCGCGCCTCACCGACCATTATCTCCAGATCATCGCCAACCGCGCGCCGATCGGCTTCGAGGCGGAGTTCGTCAACGATCGCGGTACGACGATCATGTACCGCGGCATCCTGCTGCCCTTTTCGTCCGACGACGACACGATCGATTTCATCATGGGTGTGATCAACTGGAAGAAAGCCGTTCCTGCCGACCAGGCCGAAGAACTGCTGCTCTCGGTCGAACAGGCGCTGCGCAGTGCCGCGCCGCTGACCGCGCCGGTGCCCGTGTGGGCCGATGGTCCCGACTCGGAGCATCTCGACGACGATGTCGCTGTCGATGCGACCCCGGGTTTTGCCGGGCTGGGCAAGGATGATGAGCTCTTGCTGGATGCCGAGGTCGGTGCGGACGAGGACGAGGTGTCGGTCGATCCGGGGCAGGATGCCGAACTCGCCGACTGGCTCGCGCTCGCGCGCGAAACCGCCGAGCGCGCGATCGCCGCGGACAGCCGGAGTCGCGGTGCGCTCTATCAGGCGGTCGGCAAGGCGTGGGATTTCGCGCTCGCCGCCGAGGAGCAGCCCGATGCCTTTGCCGCGCTGCTCGACGACGCGGGGCTGGCGATGCAGGAGCGCGCGCCGATGACCCCGGTCGTGAAGCTGGTTTTCGGCGCGACCTATGACAAGACGCGGCTTGCCGAATATGCCTGCGTGCTCGGCCACGCCAAAGACGAAGGTGTGGGACGCGGCGAGCTCGGGGCCTATCTCGACCGCTATCCGGGCGGGCTCAAGGGGCTGGTCAAGGACACGCGCGCGCGCCGCAAGCCGGCCGACGCCACCGAACGTCCCGACGAGACCCTCGATGCATTGCGCCGCGCGCATCCGGCGCTCATCCTCGAGCATGACGCCGGCGGCGCCGAATTCGTCGTGCTGATCGCGCGCGCGATGCCGGGCGGGCACATAGGTATCGTCGCCAAGGCGGCCGACGATACCGCGCTGGTAGCGAAGCTGGCGAAGAAGGCGGTTCCGATCACGCCCGGTGCCTGAGCAAGCCGGCTGAGAGCGTTCACGCAACAGAAAATCCGAAAATTGAAATTATTTTACGTGGGCGCGCGAACGAGGTCTTGAGCCGCGCGCCGCTGAGGCGCATAGGGGGCGGCAGCGAACGGGCCCCCGCCGATCGTCGGCTGGGATCCCCCTCTTTGGTTCGGGATGCTGCACTTTATGTCTCAGAATTTGTCCGACACGCCGGAAACGGACACCACCACCTCCACCGCCAAAATTCCTTCGAAAATCGCCGCCGCCTATCTGGCGGCGCTGCGTGGCAGCGCGCTGCCGGGCGAGGGCGACGATATGGACAAGGCGGCGCTCGCCGACGCGAGCCAGTTCGCCGCGCGCGCCGCGCTCGATCGCGCCGAAGCGACCCCGTCGCTGCTGCTCGAACCGATCGCCGCCGACGGCACCGACCGCCGGATGCGGCTGGTCATCATCAACGACGACATGCCCTTCCTCGTCGATTCGACCTCGCAGGCGGTTGCCGCGCAGGGGCTCGCCGTCCACCGCATCCTGCACCCCGTCGTCGCGGTGAAGCGCGATGCCAAGGGGCATCTGCAGGAAGCGGGCGAGGGCGGAACCCGCGAGTCGGTCATCTATATCGAGCTCGAGCGCGGCGACGCGCGTGCGCGCCGCCGCCTGCTCGACGGGCTCGAAGCGGCGCTGCGCGATGTCCGCGCCGCGGTACGCGACTGGCGGGCGATGCGCGCCGCGATGCTCGCCGACGCCGCGATGCGCGTCGAGGGCGAAGCCGCTGAGCTGCTGCGCTGGTTCGAGGGTGGGGCGATGACCCAGCTTGGCCATGAATGGCGCACCCGCGACGGCAAGGTTCAGGACTCGCTGGGGATCAGCGAGAGCGGCGAAAGCCAGCTGCTGTCGCCCGCCGCGCTTGAAGCGGCCTTTGCCTGGTTCGACAAGGGGGGCCATGCGCCGCTGCTGATCAAGTCGAACCGGCTGTCGGCGGTGCATCGCCGCGTGCTGCTCGACCTCGTCATCGTGCCCGAAGTGAAGGGCAAGAAGGTCGAACGCCTGTCGATCCATGCGGGCCTGTGGACCAGTGCCGCGCTGTCGGCGCCGCCGGCGAAGGTGCCCGTGCTGCGCGCGCAGCTCGAAGCCTTGATGGCGAAATTCGGTTTCGACCCCACGGGTCACGCGGGCAAGGCGCTCGCGCATGCGCTGACCGCGCTGCCGCATGACCTGCTGATCGCGTTCGACGCCGCTTCGCTCGAAGAGCTGGTGCTGACTTCGATGTCGATCACCGACCGGCCGCGGCCGAAGGTGGTGACGGTGCAGAGCGCGCTGGGCCGCCACCTGTTCGCTTTCGTCTGGTTGCCGCGCGACGAGGTTTCGACCGGCCGCCGCCTTGCGGTCGAATCGCTGCTGGTGCGCGAAGCGAAGGCAGGCGTGATCGGCTGGACGATGGTGCTCGAAGACGGCGGCGCGGCGCTCCTCCGCTACACGCTCGACCTGCGCAGCGGCGGCGTCGTGCCCGATACCGAGGCGCTCAACGCGCAGCTCGAACAGATGGTGCGCGGCTGGCAGCCCGAGGTCGAGGCGGCGCTGGCGAAGCGCGGCGACCCGGGCCGCGCGGCGGCGCTTGCTTCGCGTTTCGCGCCGACCTTCCCGCCCAATTACCGTAACCTCTATAATCCCGAGGAAGCCGCGCGCGATATCCTGCGCCTGCGCGATCTCGACGCCGCGAACCCGCGCAGCGTGCGCCTTGCGCGCAAGAGCCTCGACGGCGACGACCGGCTGCGGCTCAAGGTTTATAGCGCGGCCGGCCCTCTCGCGCTGTCCGCGGTGGTCCCCGCGCTCGAACATTTCGGCTTCGAGGTGCTCGAGGAAATCCCGACCGCTCTGCAGAGCCGCGCCCCCGGCACCGAGGGCGAAGACGAGCAGGCGATCGTGATCCACGATTTCACGTTGCGGTTGCCCGCCAATGTCGACGAACTCGCGCTGCTTCCCTACGCCGAAGTGATCGAGGGTGCGATCGCGGCGGTGCTCGACGGGCGCGCCGAAAATGACGCGTTTAACGAACTCGTACTCACCAACCAGACCGACCCGCGCGCGATCGTGTGGCTGCGCGCCTGGTTCCGCTATTTGCGTCAGGGCGGCTCGGCTTACGGCATGGACACGGTCGTCAGCGCGTTGCGCCACGCGCCCGCGCTGACCGCCGCATTGATCGAGCGTTTCGCGGCGCTCCACGATCCGAAAACGCGCGATGCGAAGCGTGCCGATGCACTCGAAGCCGACATCATGGCGGGCTTTGCCGACATCAAGTCGATAGACGAGGATCGCATCCTCCGCCTCTTCCATGCGGTGATCAGCGCGACGCTGCGCACCAACGCCTTTGCGCCCGCCGCGGAGGAAGCGCTCGCATTCAAGATCGACAGCGCGCAAGTCCCCGGCCTGCCGAAGCCGCTGCCGTGGCGCGAAGTGTGGGTCTATTCGCCGCGCGTCGAGGGCATTCACCTCCGCGCCGGTCCGGTCGCGCGCGGGGGCCTCCGCTGGTCCGACCGCCGCGACGACTTCCGCACCGAAATCCTCGGGCTGATGAAGGCGCAGCGCGTCAAGAACGCCGTGATCGTGCCGACGGGCGCGAAGGGCGGCTTTTATCCCAAGGCGCTGCCCGACGTGTCGCTCGACCGCGATGCGTGGTTCGCCGAGGGCACCGAATGCTACCGCATCTTCATCCGCTCTTTGCTGTCGATCACCGACAATCTGGTCGCGGGCAAGGTCGTGCATCCGAAGGGCGTCGTGATCCATGACGGCGACGATCCCTATTTCGTCGTCGCGGCCGACAAGGGCACCGCGACCTTCTCCGACGTCGCCAATGGGCTCGCGATGGAACGCGACTTCTGGCTCGGCGATGCGTTCGCGAGCGGCGGGTCGAAGGGTTATGACCACAAGGCGATGGGCATCACCGCCAAGGGCGCGTGGCTTTCGGTCCAGCGCCACTTCGCCGAAATGGGCGTCGATGTGCAGAGCGACACGATCCGCGTCGCCGGCTGCGGCGACATGTCGGGCGACGTGTTCGGCAACGGCATGCTGCTGTCGAAGGCGATCCAGCTGACCGCGGCGTTCGACCACCGCCATATCTTCCTCGACCCCAATCCCGATCCGGCGAAGAGCTGGAAGGAACGCGAGCGGATGTTCAACCTGCCGCGCTCGTCTTGGGCCGATTATAACGCCAAGCTGATCTCGAAGGGCGGCGGCATCTTCCCGCGCAGCCAGAAGAGCATCCCGCTGAGCGCAGAAGTGCAGGCGCTGCTCGGCCTGTCGGTGTCCGAAATCGACCCCGGCTCGCTGATCTCGGCGATCCTCAAGGCCCCCGTCGACCTGCTCTGGTTCGGCGGCATCGGCACCTATGTGAAGGCCGCGAGCCAGAATAACGCCGAGGTCGGCGATCCCGCGAACGACGCGCTGCGCGTCGATGCCGAGGATCTGCGCGTGAAGGCGGTCGGCGAAGGCGCGAACCTCGGCACGACGCAGGCCGCGCGTATCGCTTTCTCGGCGAAAGGCGGGCGGATCAACACCGACTTCATCGACAACAGCGCGGGCGTCGACTGCTCGGATAATGAGGTCAATATCAAGATCGCGCTCAACCGCGAGATGGCCGAAGGGCGTCTCAGTCAGGACGACCGCGACGCGCTGCTCGTGCGCATGACCGACAATGTCTCGGAACTGGTGCTCGAGGACAACCGGCTGCAGGCGCTCGCGCTGTCGATCGCCGAAAAGGGCGGATCGGCGGCGGTGCCGTCGCTCGTCCGGATCATGGAGACGTTCGAGGCATCGGGCCGGCTCGACCGCAAGGTCGAAGGGCTCGCCGCGAACGACGAACTGCTCCGTCGCGCCGCCGAAGGGCGCGGGCTGACGCGCCCCGAACTCGCGGTGCTGCTGTCGACTTCGAAGCTCGCGTTGCAGGATGCGATCGAGCATAGCGACCTGCCGAACGATCCGGCGCTCGGCAGCGACCTTGCGGCGGCCTTCCCCGACGAGATGCAGCGCGATTTTGCGCAGGCGATCGCCGATCACCAGCTGCGCCGCGAAATCATCGCGACGAAGATCGCGAACCGCATCATTAATCGTATGGGCATCGTCCATCCCTTCGAACTCGTCGAAGAGGAAGGCTGCGCGCTCGGCGATATCGCCGCGGCGTTCGTCGCGGTCGAGCGCCTGCTCGACATGCCCGCGATCTGGGACGCGCTCGACACGGCAAAGATCGACGAGAGTATCCGCCTGTCGCTGTTCGCTCAGGCGGCGTCGGCGATGACCTCGCAAATGGCCGACCTCTTGCGCGTGACGCAGACACTGTCGCAACCCGGCCCGATCGTCGCGCGGCTCGAACCCGGCGTCGATCGCCTCAATGCGAGCGTCGACGGCCTGCTCAGCCCGTCGGTCAAGCATCAATGGGACATGCTGACGCAGCAGTTGCTCGACGCGGGCGCGCCCGAGGCGCTGACCGCGTCGGTCGTGCGGCTGTTCAAGACCGACGGCGCGATCGGCATCGTCGACCTTGCCGAACGGCGCGGCGACGACGAGGTCGCGGTGACCAGCGCCTTCACCCATCTGGGCGAAGCCTTGGGGCTCGACTGGGCGCAGACGCTGGCGGCGCATATGAGCCCCGCCGATCCGTGGGAACGCCTGTTGGTCAACAGCCTCGCGCGCGATTTCCAGCAGATGCGGCTGACTTTCCTCGCAGGGCTGCCGAAGGGCGATCTCGACGCGGCGGTGACCAAATGGCTCGCCGACCACGCGCCGCGTGTCGAACAGTTCCGCGCGACGGTCGACCGCGCGCGGATGATCCCGACCCCGAACGGCGCGATGCTGTCGCACATCGCGGGGCAGGCGCGCGGGCTCTTGGGAAGGTAAATGCCGTTCCAGCCCCGCGTCGCGATCCTCGTTCCGGCGCCCGATTATTATGAGAAGTGGCAGCCCGCCTTTGCCCGCAAGGCGGCGGCGCTGACCGCAGCCGGGCTGATCGTCGAGCAGCGTATCTGGACCGATCCCGGCGATTTGTCGGGTTATGACCTGATCCTGCCGCTCTTCGCCTGGGGCTATCAGCGCGACGTCTCCGGCTGGTACGCATTGCTCGACCGGCTTGAGGCCGAAGCGCTGCCGGTGGTCAACCCGGTGCCGGTGCTGCGCTGGAACAGCGACAAGGCCTATCTCGGCGAACTCGGCGCAAAGGGCGTTGCGGTCGTGCCGACGGTCGAGGTCGATGCGCTCGACGATGCGAGCCTTGCCGAAGCAATGTCGGAACTCCTGACCGATGAAGTCGTGATCAAGCCCGCCATTTCGGGCGGAGCCGACGGCACGCACCGCATCGCATCCGGCGCGCCGATTCCCGCCGATGCTTTGGGTGCCCGCCGGCTGGTCCAGCCGCTGATGCCTGGCATCCTGACCGAGGGCGAATATTCGCTCTTCTTCTTCGCCGGCAAGTTCAGTCATGCGATCGTCAAGCGTCCGGCTTCGGGCGACTTTCGCGTGCAGGAGCAGTTCGGCGGGCGCGAGACGGCGTGCGAGGCGAGCGAGGCCGCGCAGGCTCTTGCTGCGCAGGCGTTGGCGGCGGCACCGGCGCCGCCGGTTTACGCGCGCGTCGACATGGTCGGCGATGCCGTGGGCACGCTGCACATCATGGAACTCGAACTGATCGAGCCGTCGCTGTTCCTGCATCACGCGCCCGACAAGGGGGCGGCGTTCGGATCGGCGGTCTACGGCGCGATCTGACCGGGCCGGCTCCGCCACAGCCATTGCCGGATCGCCGAGGTCAGGTTCGGCGGATCGTTGGCTTCCATCCGCTCGACATCGATGCGCGCGACGAGCGCGTTGACGGGGAGCGTCTGCCGCGCCGCCTCGGCTTCGAGCGCGTCCCAGAACATCGGTTCGAGGCTGATCGAGGTCGGATGGCCCGCGATCGTCACCGATCGTTTGACCGGGGGATGCAAGGGCGCGCTCAACGGCGGGAGCGCCAGCGCTGCAGGATCCACGCGGCGGCGATCAGTTCGATGATGCCGACGAGGAAGCCGAGGTTGAACGGAAGGCCGATGCCGAACAGCGCGAGTGCGCCGATCAGCAGGATCGCGCCGCCGAGCGCCCAATAGGCGATCTCGCCATACATGGTGCGAAAGAGGAAATAGCGCGCGCCGACGATCGCGGCGAAGGTCGGGATCGCGAGATCGGGCGCGCGTACCAGCAATACCCATGCGATCAGCACGCCGACGAACAGCGGGATCGTCGCTTCGATCGCGAGGGTTTCGAGCGGCCTGCCTATCGCCGCCTTGGGCGCCTTGAATGCGGTGCGTTCGATGAGGACACCGAGCGGATGGATCGCCATGCCGCCGAAGAACAGCGCGGCAAAGGCGGCGGTGGTGCCGTGAAGCTGCCACACCGTTCCGGCGATCAGCCAGACGAGGCCCGAGACGAGCACGCCGGGAGCGCCGCCGGCATAGGCGCGGGAGAGGTCCTGCTGGGCCGTAGTGAGAGAGGCTTCGGTCATGCTTGGGGTGTAGCGACTTGATTCGTGACAGCAAGGCCACAGCCGGACCGCCGCGCCGTCCAAAATCGGGGTACGATTTATTGGGGGTGGCACGCCATATCGGCGTTCCGTAAACCGGCCAGCCGATCCGGCGCAAATGCAGGCAGGCTCATGACAGGACTTCAGGCGCTCACCGAAAAAGAAAAAGAGACGTTGCGCCTGCTGGTCGATGGCCATGACGCAAAATCGATGGCGCGGCATCTGGGGCTGTCGGTCCATACGATCAACGAACGGCTGCGCGATGCGCGGCGCAAGATGTCGGCGTCCAGCAGCCGCGAGGCCGCCCGGCAACTGCGCGAGATCGAACGGCAGGACCCCCAATTTCTGGCGGACAGGGTTTTGGGGGCTGCGGCCGCGGTCTCGAACATGGAAGAGCTTCGGGCACCGGTCGGGGCGCGCCGCATGTCGCGCCGCTTCGGCTGGATATCCGGAGGAATATTCATGTCGTTCAGCCTTGCCCTGCTTGCCCTTTCGTCCCTGCCCGGGTCCGCGCCGACTCCGGCGTCCTCACCTGCCACGCTGCCAACCGTGACGCTCTCTACGCCCGCGACCGAAACCGCCGCGGTCCAGTCGGCGCGGCAGTGGCTCGCACTCGTCGACAAGGGCGACTGGAACGGCAGCTGGAATGCGACGGGGCAGGCGTTCAAGTCGCTCAACACCAGCGAGCGGTGGGCCGACGTGTCGGAGGCCGTCCGCACGCCGCTCGGCGCGCTCGTCTCGCGCGAGCTGATCGGCGAGGAAAATGTGCCCGCGCCGCCCTATGGCTATCAGGTCGTGAAGTTCCGGACGAGCTATGCGAACAAGGCCGGGGCGATCGAAACGCTGTCGCTGGTTCGCGAGGGCGACGAATGGCGCGTGGTCGGGTGTACGATCGAGTAGCGGACGGGTGGTGGGTTTGATGGGCGACGGCAAAGCCGCCGCCTGACGTCAGACGGGGCGGCGATCTTTCGGGATCGCCGCCCCGCTGGCCGTGCCGGGCCGTGGCTTCGCCACCGGTTGCCAGCTCGCCGTTCGCAGGCGCGAACGACATTGCTGGCGCCCTCGGCCCGTCAGTACATATGCTGCCCGCCATTGATCGACATCGTCGATCCGGTCACGAACCCCGCATCCTCGCTGCACAGGAAGGCGACGCCGCGCGCGATCTCGTCGGCTTGCCCCAGCCGCCCGACGGGGATCTTCGCGACGATCTTTTCCAGCACCTGCGGCGGGACCGCGGCGACCATGTCGGTGTCGATATAGCCCGGCGCGATCGCGTTGACCGTCACGCCCTTCTTGGCGCCCTCCTGCGCCAGCGCCTTGGTAAAGCCGTGTATGCCCGATTTCGCGGCGGCGTAGTTGACCTGGCCGTACTGGCCGGCCTGCCCGTTGATCGAGCCGATATTGACGATGCGGCCCCAGCCGCGCTCGACCATGCCGCCAAAGGTCGCCTTCGCCATGTTGAAGCAGCCGCCGAGGTTGACGCGCATCACGTCGTCCCAGTCGTCGTAGCTCATGCGGGCGAGCGTGCCGTCGCGGGTGATGCCGGCATTGTTGACGACGATATCGACGGGACCGAATTCCTCGGCGATGCGCGCGCAGCTATCGAGGCATGCCTGATGGTCGCCGACGTCCCATTTGATCGCCGCGATGCCGGTGCGGTCGGTGAACTCGCGGGCCTTTTCGTCATTGCCGCCATAGTTTGCGACGACGGTGACGCCTTGTTCCTTCAACTTGAGGCTGATCGCCTCGCCGATGCCGCGGCTGCCACCGGTAACGATTGCGATACGTGCCATAAATCCAGCTCTCCCACAGAGTTATGGACCATGACTAGGCTGCGCAAGCGGCGGCTGCAAGTTTACCGGAACGTCAATCGCAAAGCTATTCAGGGGTAGAGGGAGTTAGCTGCTCACCTGTACCCGCAGTTTTGAAAAATCGCCGATCGCGAGGTCCGCCCTGTCGATCGTCACCACCAGATTGTCGCGGTCGCCGAAGCGCCGGCTCATCAATCCGCTGGTCGGCAATTCGAGCAGCACCGCATCGCGCTCTTCGTCATAATCGGGGACGTGACGAAAGGGCTCATGTCCCATCGCGGCCATCTCGCGTTCGGCCAGCGTGCGCCACCAGGGCTCGAAAAAGGCGCGCGCCGGCGCCGAAAGATTGTCCGGATTGGCGCACCAGGCATGCTTCGCGCGATCGAACAAGATCGTCTGATAATCATGAACCCACAGATTCGCGTCGGCGCGATGTGTCGTCAGCGGCAGGGTGATCGTCTCGACCTGTGGGGCGCCCGTTTCGGGGTCAACCGAGCGGATCACCTTCGCCCAGCGGATCGCGTGCAGCGCAGCCATCACCGCGGTTGCGTCGCTGGCCGAGAAATCGGCGCGCCCGGCGCCGTCGCGGACAATCGCGATAATTTCTTCGGCGCGTGCGCGGGCATCGCGGTTGAGCGCGGCGCATTGTTCCATTTCGCCGGGTTCATCGGCCTCGGCCTCAGGCGCTTCGGTCATCAGCCGGTCGAGCCGCTGCTCGAGCAGGGCGATCATCGCGGTCATGCTGCCCCAGTCGAAGGGATGGAAGGCGGGGTCGGCGATGTCGTAGCCGCGATCATGGAGCGCGGCGCCGGGCTCGTCCGGATCGCCCTCGCTGCGCGGATCGGCATCGCCGGGGCGGATAGTGACCAGGTCGATGGGCCATTCGGGAAAGGCGCGCACGGCGAAGGAGCCGAGATCGCCTGAAGCGAGGCCGCCATGCGGGCCGAACCAGCCCTCGGGATCGTTGAGCGTGAAGGGCGGCGTAACCGCCATGCCGTTATCGCGCAGATGCAGGACGCGCAGCGCATGCTTGCGGCGGTGGATGAAGAATGCGAGCGCGCCGCCGCGCGGCCCCAGCCCGCCCCACAGATCCCGCGGCAGGTCGGCGCAGCTGATCTGCGCCAGAAAATCCGCCGGCTGATCGTCGATCCTTGGCCATTCCATGCCTGCGGGGAGGTGCGGACGGCCACCGAGCCAGCTGTTCGTCGAGATCGCGTCGCGTGGCGGGATCTGGGGGACGAGGCGTAGCGTCACCTCCTCGGCGTCTGCCGTCTCGACCCGGTGCACTTCGTCCTCGACCTCGACCTCGGAAATCGTCGGTTCGAGTGCGACCTCGACGGGGTCTGCGACGGCGGCGGGCTCGGGCACGGTTTCATATTCGACCTCGGCCGGTATTTCGAGCGGCGCCTTGCGGCTGATCCGCGCGAGCCGCGAGGGGGAGATTTCGACCTCTTCCAGCTCCGGCTTCGCTCGGCGCGATAGCTTCGGCAGGCGGCTTTCGCCCGGCGCGCGCGATTCGCGCGGCGCGGCGGAAGCGGTGCGCGGACGGCGAAGCCTCCACAGGGCAAAACCGATGATCGCCAGAAAGGCCAGCGTGGCCACGGCTAGCGCCAACCCTAGCGATTCGAGCTGGTTCATGACGTATCTCCAAAATCGTGAGGGGCCGGGCCTTTTCGGCGCCACCTCGGACCAATTTAGTGCATGGACCTAAACAGTTGGTAAGCAGCCGCGATTCAGAGCCATCCCGCGAGTTCGCGGCGCGCCAGCGTCTCCAGCATCGCGATGCCGGGCGTATCGGCGTTGAGGCAGGGGAGATAGGCGAAACGCCGCCCGCCTGCGTCCTCATATTGCTGCTTGCCGCGAATCGCCAGTTCTTCGAGCGTTTCGAGGCAATCGGCCGCAAAGCCAGGTGCGAAGATCGCGACGCTGCGGCCTTCACGGCCGAGCTGTTCGAGGCGCGTGTCGGTCGCGGGTTCGAGCCATTTGGCGCGCCCGAATCGCGACTGGAAGGCGACCTCGACGGGCCTGCCGAGCGCGTCGGCGAGCAACCGCGCGCTTTTCCTGCACTGACAATGATAGGGGTCGCCGAGGTGCAACGTGCGTTGGGGCATGCCGTGAAAGCTCGCGAGCAAGACATCGGGCGTGAAGTCGAGCGCGGCCAGCGCGGTGTCCACCGATGCTTTCAGCGCGCCCAGGTAGGCCGCGTCGTCATGATAGGGCGGCAGGAAACGCAGCGTCGGCTGCCAGCGTAGCGCTTGCAGATGCTTGCCGACCGCATCGACCACGGTGGCCGTCGTCGCAGCGCAATATTGCGGATAGAGCGGCGCAACGAGGATGCGCTCGCACCCCGCCGCCTTGAGCGCGTCGATTGCGGGCCCGATCGCCGGTTTGCCGTAGCGCATCGCATAAGCGACGCGCACCGTTTCCCCGAACGCGGCTTGCAGCGCTTCGCTCTGCCTTCGCGTGATCGCGGCGAGCGGCGAGCCTTCGTCGGTCCACACTTGAGCATAGGCATGTGCCGACTTTTTCGGCCGTGTGGTCAGGATGATCCCGCGCAGGATCGGTTGCCACAGAATCTGCGGAATTTCGACGACACGGCGGTCGGACAGGAATTCGGCGAGATAGCGTCGCACCGACGGCGCGTCGGGCGCGTCGGGGGTGCCGAGGTTGACCAGCAGCACGCCGATTCGCGGTAGCGGCACGTGTGTATGATCGGGCGGCTGGCTCACAGCGGATGCGCCGAGAGCGGGATGCGGCGGATGCGGCGGCCCGTCGCCGCGAACATCGCATTGGCGATCGCGGGCGCGACGACGGGAACGCCGATTTCGCCGAGCCCGCCGGGCTCGCGGTCGCTCTCGACGAATTCGATCAGGATCTGCGGGGTCTGCGACAGGTCGGGCAGGCCGAGCTGGCCGAGCTTGCGCGCGGTCGCGAGGCCCCCTTCATAGTCGGTCGTCGCGCCGGCGGCGGCGGCGAGGCCGAAGATCAGCCCGCCCTCGATCTGCTGCCGCGCGATCGCCGGATTGACGAGGCGCCCGGCGTCGACCACCGCGACCAATTGCTCGACCTGCAGCCCGCGTTCGCTTTGCCGCGCGGTCGCCATCAGCGCGATATGGCTGCCGCGCATCGAGTGACAGGCGAGCCCTTGCGTCGTCCCCGACAATCCGCCCTCCCAGCCGCCCAGGCTGGTCGCGGTCAGCAGGCAGCGCGCGAGCAGCGGCGTATTGCCGAGCATTGCCATGCGATAGGACAGCGCGTCGGTTCCGGCGCGCGCCGCCATTTCATCGACGAAGCATTCGGTGAAAAAGGCGGTGTAGCTGTCGGCGTTGCCGCGCCAGCGCCCCGTCGGCAGGCCGATGTCGGCGGGGCAATGGTCGACCGCGAAGTGCGGGATCGCATAGCCGCTCGCCGCGCCCTCGACGGCGGCAGCATCGGCGCTGCCCACTGCGGCGCGCTGCGCGATGTCGGCGGGTGTGCTCGCGAACAGACGCTCGCGCACCTCATGGTTCGTCGGCGGCACGGCGATGCGCGTGACGAGTGCATCGATCCCGCCGGCGGCGTTTAGCGTCGCGGTCAGCCTGGCGCGCGCGGGTGCCCGCGGCGGCAGGCGCATGATCTCTTCGGCGCGCGACCAGGCGAGCTGAACCGGGCGTTTGACCTCGAGCGCAATAATCGCCGCCTGCACCGCGACGCTGTGGTCGAGGCAGGCGTCGAACGATCCCCCCGCCATCATCGGGAACAGCGTGACATTGGCGGGCGCCAGCCCGGTCGCGTGCACGATCGCGTCGCGGCACTGCGCGGGCGCCTGCGTCGCGACCCAGACGCGCAGGCCGCCGCCGTTGGGCGCGGCGGTCGCGGTGCGTGTCTCGATGGCGGCGTGGAGCGCGGGGGCGACGGCAAATTCTGCCGCGACTTTCTGTCGTCCTTCCATCGCCTCGGCGACGTCGCCTTCGCTTGCGATGCGATAGCCGTCGCCTTTCAGCGCGGTTTTCAGCGCCTTGTCGATCCGGTCGGTCGATATCGGCGTGCCCTCGGTTTCGAAGGTGGGCGCGAAGCGGTCGAGCGCGCGGTTCGCCGCCCACCAATTGCGCGCGACCGCCGCGACCCAACGTTCGTGCGTCACGACATGCAGCAGGCCGGGTGATGCGAGCCCCTTTTTACGGTCGATGCTCTTCAGCCGCGTCGCGCCGAGCGGCCCTTGGCGGATCGCCGCGAACACCATGTCGGGCAGGCGGATGTCGCCGGCATAATTGGCCGACCCGTCGATCTTGGCGGGCAGATCGAGCCGCGTCAGCTCCTTGCCGTAAAGCGGGTCCGAACTGCTCGCGCGATAGACGGGCTCGGCGGGCGGTTCGAGCAGCGCCGCAGCCGCCGCGACATCGCCAAAGCGCAGTCTTTTCTTGCCATGGGTGACGAAGCCGTCCTGCGTGTCGCATTCTTCCCAGTCGGCGTCCCAGCGCTTTGCCGCCGCCATCATCAGCAGCGCGCGCGCCTGCGCCGCAGCGGCGCGGCAGGGCGCCTCGAACATGCGCACCGACGAGCTGTTCGCGGTCAGCATCACGGCATGACGCACCGCCCATTCGCGGCGCGCCCAGCTGCGCACGTCGGACACGAAATCGGGAACGCCCGCACGCGGGGTAAAGACCGCGCTATCCTCGTCGACCAGCAGCGTATTCGTGTAGAGCGGGTTAATCGGCGCGGTTTCGACCGCGATCGTGCGCCAGTCGGCGCCGAGTTCGTCGGCCATGATCTGCGGCAGCAAGGTGGCGACGCCCTGTCCCATCTCGCATTGCGGGACGATCGCGCTGATGTGGCCGTCGTCGCCGATCTTGAGGAAGGCGTTGAAGATATGTTCGTCGGCGGCGGCGGTGAGATTGGGCTGGTAATCGCGCGGCCAGAGGCTCCATGCGATGGCCAGTCCGCCCGCCGCTGTCGCGCCGACGAGCAGCGAACGGCGGCTGACGTGCGGCAAGCGCGATTTGTTTTTCTCCACTGTGTCGCGAATGCCGGCCATGCCCGTTGCTGATAGCGGCGCGAGTCGGCGAGGCAAAGGCTTTTGGGATTATAGTCGCCCCGGCGACGGGCCCCTACTTCTCCGACAGCGCGAAATCGACGCGTACCGAAACCTGCGATTCGCTTACCCCAGGATTGAAGGGCGGAGCGGCCGATTGCGCCGCGACCTCGTAATTGGCGGCGTCCGCAGCATAAGGCATCGGCGGCGCGCTGTCGCCGCCATCGCGGATCGTCAGCACGCGGTCGATCTTGAGCCCCGCGGCGCCGGCATAGGCATCGGCGCGGGCGCGCGCGGCGCGATAGGCGGCGGCATAGGCCGATTTGGTCGCCGCTTCCTGATCGGCGACGCGCAGCGTCGGCCCCGACAGGACGTTGGCACCGGCCTCTGTCGTCGCGGCGACCGCCTCGCCCGCCTTGTCGACCGCGCGCATCCGCACCTCGACCTGATTGACGGCTTCATATTTGCCCTTGTTCGCGCCCCAGTCGATCCGGTTCACCGTCAGCTGGCGCGTCTGCAAATCCTTGCCCGCGACGCCGAAGGCTTTGAGTGCCTCGGTCACCTTGGTCATCGTTTCATTGTTGCGCTGTGTGGCGGCTTCGGCCGACGCGGCGATCGTGCTCACCCCGGCGGTGAAGCGCGCCTCGTCGGGCCGCGTCTCGGATCGACCGGTCGCCGAGACCGAGAGCAGGGTTTCGTCGTGCCCGACGCCGCGTGGGTCGGGCGCCTTTTCGCTGCACGCGCCGAGCGCGAGCAAAGGGATCAGCATAAGGGTCTGGGTGCGCATATATTTTCTCCCGTTCGATGCGACCTAGCGCATGGCGGGTGAATCGGTTCCCTACCAACCCCAGGGCGCGGGCGGCGGGGTCACCGGCTTCGCATAATCGAACGCGACGCGGAAATGGCGTCCCTGCCGGTCGAGGCCATAAGTGAACCCCGCGTCGGTCGTTTCGACCGACCAGATGTTGGTATTCGAAACGCTGCGGCCGGTCGCGGTGAACATCGCGATCGATTCGGCATCGACGGGGAAGGTCTGGCGCGTTGCCGTTCCGGCATCGGCGGTGTCGCCGCCATAGAGCGTGACGTCGTCGGGCTTGCCGTCGGCGTGGCGGTGGTCGTGCTTGAGGCGGAGGCCCGCGCCCGTCCGGCTGATGATCCAAGTCCGCGAGCGGTCCCATTCTCCGCCTTCGGCCAGTCCGTCGATATGAAAGGGAATCTCGATCCGGTCGGCGGTGCAATGGCGGATGTGCATCACCATCGCCTTGCCGCGCATGTCGGCGTCGGCCTCCTGATCGCTCGCGAGGCGGCCGGCATAGGCTTTGCCGCAGCGCGCCGAAAGGGCATCGAAGAACGCATCCTGCGGGTTCGCGCGCGTCGTCGTGGTCGCGCATCCCGCGAGCGTGGCTGCCATGAGCAGCGGCAGCGCGGCCTTCACTTCAGCAGGCCGAGCCGCGGGATCTCGACCTTGGGGCAGCGGTCCATGACCACGGTCAGTCCCGCGGCCTCGGCGCGCTTCGCCGCGGCTTCGTCGATCACGCCGATCTGCAGCCACACCGCCTTCGCGCCATGGACGATCGCCTCGTCGACCGCGGCGCCGGCGTCCGCGCTGTTGCGAAAGATGTCGACGATTTCGGCGGCGGGCTCGACGTCAGCGAGTGTCGCGACGACGGGCGCGCCGTGGATCGTCTTGCCGGCGTGGCCGGGATTGACCGCGATCACGTCATGGCCCTGGCGGACAAGGAAGGCGAGGACACCGTTCGAAGGGCGCGCCGGGTTGGGCGACGCGCCAACGACGGCGATGCGGCGCTTTTGCCCGAGCAGTTCGCGAATTTCGCCTTCGTCGTTGATCGCCATCATCGCCCCTTTCGTGTGTTCAGCCATTCGGCGACCTTCGCCGCTATCGCATGGAACGGTTCGCCCGCCGGGTCGGTTCCGGCCGCGGGCGGCACGCCGCCGTCGCTGGCGAGGCGGATGCCCATCGACAGCGGCACGCGGCCTAGGAAATCGAGCCCCATCGTCTTTGCCGCCGCTTCGGCGCCGCCGCAGCCGAACGGGTCGCTGACCTCGCCGCAATGCGGGCAGGCATAGCCCGCCATATTTTCGACGAGGCCAATGATCGGCACATCGGCCTGTTCGAACAGGCTGACCGCGCGCGTCGCGTCCATCAGCGCGAGATCCTGCGGGGTCGATACGATCACCGCGCCCGCGGGCTTGTGCCGCTGGATCATCGTCAACTGGACGTCGCCGGTGCCCGGCGGCAGGTCGACGACGAGCGTGTCGATGTCGCCCCAGCTCGCATCGACGAGCTGTTCGAGCGCCTTGCCCGCCATCGGACCGCGCCAGGCGATCGCCTGTCCGGGCGCCGCGATCTGGCCGGTCGACAGCATCGGCACGCCGTAAGCGTTGGGAACGGGAACGAGTTTCGAACCGCGCGATTCGGGCTTTACATTTTCGCTGTCCATCAGGCGGGGCTGCGATGGGCCATAGATGTCGGCGTCGACCAGCCCGACCTTCACGCCCAGCCGCAGCAGTGCAACCGCGAGGTTGGCGGCGAGGGTCGATTTGCCGACCCCGCCCTTGCCGCTGCCGACCGCGATGATCGTCATCGCCTTTTTCTCGGCGGTCATCGCGATGCGCACTTCGCGCACGCCGGTTTCTGCGAGCAGCCCGGCGCGCAGCTTGTCTTCAAGCGGTTTGCGCTCTTCGACCGCGAGACCCGACACGTCGAGAACGACAGCAAGCAGGCCCGAATCGTCGAGCAGGCGCAGGCCCGACGACCGCCCTTCGCTCAGATCGGCGGCGGCGGCGGTCAGGCGGGCGATATCGGCGCTTTGTTCGGTCATGTCCGCGGCAGATAGGCATGATTGGCCCGTTTGCCAGCCATTTTCGCGCGCACCCCCTGTTAATCGCGCCCGCCGCCCCTATAAAAGCAATATGAACGACAAGATTGACGGCAGCATGGATCGCCGCAGCCCGAGGGGATTGCGGCAATTTTTCCATCAGATCAGCCAGATGGCCAACAGCCCGTGGGGCAGCGGTCCCGGCAAGGGGGATGACGACGGCGGCAAGGGTAGTGGCGGCGACGGCAAAAAACCCGGCCCGCGCAACCCGTGGGTCACGCCCGATCCCGCCGACCAGCGGCGCGCGCAAAAGCCGCGCGGCCCTTCGGCGCTTGACGAATTGCTGCGCAAGGGCCGCGGCGGCTTTGGCGGCGGCGGAGCAGGCGGCGGCAGTCCGTTCAATTTCGGCGATTCGGCGAAGATCTGGAAATGGGTGGCTCTCGCACTCGTCGTTGCGTGGGTGCTTTTCTCTTCCTTCCACATCGTGCCGCCCGAAAAGGAAGGCGTTATCACGCGCCTCGGCAGCTATTCGCGCACCGTCGGGCCTGGCGTGAAACTGACCTGGCCCGCGCCGATCGAGCGCATCCGGCTCGAGGACGTTCGTGCGATCCGCACGATGGCGGTCGGCTCGCCGAACGCGACCGACGAGAATTTCGTGCTGACGCGCGACCAGAGCATCGTCGACCTTGCCTATGAGGTCCGCTGGTCGGTGCGCGATCCCGAGCTGTTCTTCTTCCAGCTAGCCGATCCCGAAGGCACGATCCGCGAAGTCGCCGAAAGCGCGATGCGCGCGACGGTCGCGAACTTCGACCTCGTCCAGGCGATCGGCCCCGGCCGCGTCGAGATCGAGGCGCAGGTTCAGCAGCGCATGCAGGAATTGCTCAACCAGTATCGCGCCGGCGTGATGATCCAGGGCATCGCGATTCGTCAGGTCGACCCGCCGAGCCAGGTCGACGAGGCGTTCAAGGAAGTCACCGCAGCGCGACAGGAACGCGAATCGGCGATCAACCTCGCGCGCGCCTATCAACAGCAGGTGCTCGAACGCGCGCGCGGCGACACGTCGGCGTTCGACCAGATCTACGCGCAATATGAGCTGGCACCCGAAGTGACCCGCAAGCGCCTTTATTATGAAACGATGGAGAATGTGTTGTCGAACGTCGACAAGACGATTGTCGAAGCGCGCGGGGTGACCCCCTATCTGCCGCTCAACGAAGTGCAGAAGCGGATCAAGGCACCCGAAGCCACCACGAAGGGAGGCGAATGATGTTCGGTTCGTTCTTCCAGAACCCGATGCGGCTGCTGTTTGGCGCCGTCATTATACTCGTCATCCTGTCGCAATCGCTGGCGATCGTGCCCGAGGACAAGCAGGCGCTGATCCTGCGCTTCGGCGAGATCGAGCGGACGGTGAACCGCTACAAGCCGAACGAGGACTTCGGGCGTTCGGGCGCCGGGCTCGTCCTGCGGGTGCCGTTCACCGACGGCATCCAGTATATCGACAAGCGCATCCTCGGCGTGAACATGGAGCGCCAGCAGGTGCTCTCGACCGACCAGCAGCGGTTGCAGGTCGACGCCTTCGCGCGCTTCCGCATCACCAACCCCGTGCGCATGTACACCGCGATCCGCACCGAGGATAAATTGCAGGCGCAGCTCGCGACGATCCTCGGCTCGTCGCTGCGCAACGAGCTTGGCAAGCGCACCTTTGCGACGTTGCTGTCGCCCGAACGCGGCGCGGTGATGGACAATATCCAGGTCGCGCTGAACCGCGAGGCGAACAAATATGGCGCCGAGATCATCGACGTCAGGATCAAGCGCGCCGACCTTCCCGAAGGCGCGACGCTGGAGGCGGCGTACAACCGCATGCGCACCGCGCGCCAGCAGGAAGCGATCTCGATCCGCGCCGAAGGGCAGAAGGAAGCGCAGATCATTCGCGGCAGCGCCGATGGTGAAGCGGCGCGCATCTATGCCGCCAGCTTTGGCAAGGACCCCGAATTCTATGACTTCTACCGCGCGATGCAGAGCTATCGGCAGACCTTCCTCGGCGAGAACAACCAGGGCGGGACGTCGATCATCATGTCGCCCGACAATGAATATCTGAAGCGGTTCAGCGGCGGCTGACACAGCCGGCTGCCGGCTGAATGGAACTTGCAGCGCTCGTTCATGTTCAATCACCGTTCAGCCAATTCGCCGCAGATAGCCGCGGCCGGGGCAGATGAGTTTTTCGAGAACGAAAAGGAATTTCGATCGTGCGTTATGTTTATGGCATCACTTCGGCCTTGCTGGCGGGTGGCACCGCGCTGGCGCTGGTCACCCAGTCTCCCGTCGGCGCGCAGGTCGCGCAGAATGAGAAGAGCGAAATCGCCAAGGTCGTTCCGCGTTCGGGCGCGCCCGAAAGCTTCGCCGACCTGGTCGAGCAGTTGCAGCCCGCCGTCGTCAATATCTCGACCAAGCAGGAAGTCACGCTCGGCGTCCGGCTGAACCCCTTTGCGGGGACGCGCGAGCCGATCACGCAGGAACAGCAGGGCGGCGGTTCGGGATTCCTGATCTCGGCCGACGGTTATATCGTCACCAACAATCACGTCATCTCGGGCGGTCCGCGCGGCGAGGCGGTGAACCAGGTCACGGTGACGCTGACCAACCAGAAGGAATATAAGGCGACGATCGTCGGCCGTGACGTCGCATCCGACCTCGCGTTGCTCAAGATCGAGGCCGGCGGCCTGCCGTTCGTGAAGTTCGCCGACAGCAGCACCGCGCGCGTCGGCGACTGGGTGGTCGCGATCGGCAACCCGCTCGGGCTCGGCTCGACGGTCACCGCGGGCATCATCTCGGCGGTTCAGCGCAACATCGGGCAGGGCGGCGCCTATGACCGCTATATCCAGACCGATACGGCGATCAACCGCGGCAACTCGGGCGGCCCGCTGTTCGACTTGCAGGGCAATGTCGTCGGTATCAACAATATGCTGATCTCGCCCGTCGGCGCGAACATCGGCGTCAACTTCGCGATCCCCGCCGATGCGGCGATCCCGGTGATCAACGCGCTGCGCGCCGGTGAAAAGGTCGAGCGCGGCTATCTGGGCATCGGCATCGCGCCGGTCGACGAGGATCTCGCGGCGGCGCTCGGCCTGCCAAAGGATCGCGGCGAGTTCATCCAGCGCGTCGAACCCGCGCAGGCGGGCGAAAAGGCCGGGCTGAAGCGCGGCGACGTGGTGACCAAGGTTAACGGCAAGGACGTCACGCCGCAGCAGACGCTGTCGTACATCGTCTCGAACACCAAGCCGGGTACGCGCATCCCGCTCGAGATCATTCGCGATGGCAAGGCGATGACGCTCAATGTCCTCGTCGGCACGCGTCCGCCTGAGGAAGAGCTGGCGGGCAGCAACTTCGATCCCGAGGCCGAGCAGGCCGAACCCGAGGATCCGACCGGCGCCGCCGACAAGGCGATCCAGGACGAGCTCGGCCTGTCGGTGCAGGTGGTGACCCCTGATATCGCGCGCGCGGTCGGTGTCGATGCCGGAACCAAGGGCCTCGTAATCGGCGCCGCGTCGGCGAGCAGCGATGCGGGCCGCAAGGGCCTGCGCCGCGGCGACGTGATCCTCAGCGCGAACCGCACCCCGGTCGCGACGAGCGAGGCGCTCGCCAAGACCATCGCCGACGCGAAGAAGGCGGGCCGCGATGCGGTACTGCTCGAAATCCAGCGTCGCGGCCAGCCGTCGGCCTTTATCGCGATTCGCGTGAAATAGGCTTCGGCTTCGTAGCTATCAATCGGGGCGCCGCACCTTCGGGTTCGGCGCCCTTTTTGTTTGCGCGCCGCGGTTCTCGTTCATATTATGTTCTCATAAGAACGAGTCGGGAGAAAGATGATGATTGGCTATGTGACGCTGGGCACGAAGGATCTGGCAAAGGCGGCGGTCTTCTATGACGCGATTGCCGCCGAACTCGACACGCCGCGCATGATGGAATTCGACGGCTTCATCGCATGGGGCAAGCCGGGGGGCGGCGCGGGCATCGGGCTGACCAAGCCGTTCGACGGCAATGTCGCGACGGTCGGCAACGGCGTGATGGTCGCACTGCAGGCGAAGGACAAGGACCAGGTCCACCGCCTCCACGAAATCGCGCTCGCGCATGGCGGGACGTGCGAAGGCCCGCCGGGACCGCGCGGCGACACCTTTTATGCCGGCTATTTTCGCGATCCCGACGGCAACAAGCTCAACGCCTTCATTATGGGATGAGCGGATGGGCGCTGGTGTTGGCAAGGGGGCGAAAGCGGACGAGCAATTGGCGCCATCGCCGCGTGGCCAATGACGGCCCCACGACCCTTGCCGATGGCGTTCCGCTCGATGAAAAGCGGAACGCCGTCGAGTTCAGCCATGCTTCTCGCGGAATACGATAAGCAAGCCCCCGACCACCAAAGCCAATCCAGCTGCGGCGTGAAGCGACATGGGGTTGCCGAGTATCAGCCAGTCCAGCGCTGCGGTCACGCCGGGTACGAGGTAGAAAAGGCTGGTTACGTTCACGAGATTGCCCCGCGCAATCAGTCGGTAGAGCAAGAAGGTTGCCCCCACGGAAATAACCAGCCCAAGCCACAGAACGGGCAGTATGAAGCCCGGATGCCACGAGGCGTGCAGCGGGCCGAAGGGAGCGATGGCGCCTGCGAACGCCAGTCCCGCGACATATTGGAGCGGCAGGACCATCGCGGGTGCCTGCTCTTCCTGCTTCTGCAGAATCGATCCGGCCGTGATCCCAAGCAGCGACAGTCCGGCGAAGATGAGGCCCATCGCATCAAAACGGGCTGCCATGAGCCCGTCCCATACAACGAGCACCAGCCCCGCTAGAGCACATCCCAACCCCAGAAGCCTCATCGCGGTGGCACGATGCTCGGTCAGGAGAAGGGTCAAGATAGGCTGCACGCCAAGGAGCGTTGCCAGCGCGCCGGGTGTCAATCCGTTGCTGAGGGCAAGAAGGTAACAGGCTGAATAGAGCCCTGCGATGGAGAGGCCCACACAGATGACGCGCTTTCGCGTTCCGCGCGCGGGCAGGAATCGCCCGCGCCAAACCGCGAACGCGATAAGGACTGCCAGAGCGACTGCGTAGCGAGCAATCAGGAGGGCGAACGGCGACCCGTATTGAAGGCCGATTTTGGATATGATGGCGCCGCTGCTCCAGAGCAAGACGAACGCAGTCGTCGGCGCAAGCGCCGACACATGACGATTGAACATGGGAAATCACCTGAGAAAATTTGTGACGCCCGCACGGCAAGTGCGGGTTCTGCGGCTAAATTTAGCCAGCTACCAGTGTGGGCGGCGGAGGCGGTGCCCCGGCAAGCCTGGCTTTGATCGTCACATCAGGTGGCGGAACGGCAAATGACGCGGACGCCAGCGAACCTGTGAGGTCGTAGATCGGGATGGCGCGCGTAAACATGGACTCAAGCTAACGAATCTTGGGCGGTACTTCAAGCGCAGCGGCTTGCCTCACCGGCATGGAAACTGACCCCCGGATGGTAATCGCGGGAGCTGCAATCGGTCGAAACGGGTCGGCCGATGCGCCGGTTTGCCGATTGCCTAGGTTGAACCGCCGCTCTAACCTTGGCGCAGGTTTGAAAAGTGGAGGACAGCGGGTGAGCGACGGTAGCACGGCAAGCGAAATCTATATCGGTCTCGGTGGCGGCGGCGCGGCCGATGGTCCGCGCCAGTCGCTTGTGCTGAAACGCGCGAACCGCCACGGGCTGATTGCCGGCGCGACCGGCACCGGCAAGACGGTGACGCTGCAGGGGCTGGCCGAAGGCTTTTCGGCGGTCGGCGTCCCGGTGTTCGTCGCCGACGTAAAGGGCGATCTGGCCGGCATGGCGATGGCGGGCAGCCCGACGTCGAAGATGCACGAGATTTTCGCCGCGCGCGCCGCCGAGATCGGTGACGGCGAATGGGTCTATCGCGACAATCCGGTCATCTTCTGGGACCTGTTCGGCGAGCAGGGGCACCCCGTGCGCACGACGATTTCCGAAATGGGCCCGCTGCTGCTCGCGCGGCTGATGGGGCTCAACGAGGTGCAGGAGGGCGTGCTCGCGATTGCGTTCCGCGTCGCCGACGAACAGAATCTGCTCCTGCTCGACCTTGGCGACCTGCAGGCGATGCTGTCGTGGTGCGCCGAAAGCGCCGACGAGCTCACGACGAAATATGGCAATGTGTCCAAAGCCACCGTCGGTACGATCCAGCGCCAATTGCTGACGCTTGAAAGCCAGGGCGGCGCCAATTTCTTCGGCGAGCCGGCGCTCGACATCATGGACATGATCCGCACCGACGAAAATGGCCGCGGTTATGTGAACATCCTCGCTGCCGACAAGCTGATGGCGAGCCCGAAACTCTACGCGACCTTCCTCCTCTGGATGCTCAGCGAGATGTTCGAGACGCTTCCCGAGGTCGGTGATCCCGACAAGCCGAAGCTCGTCTTCTTCTTCGACGAAGCGCATCTGCTGTTCGACGACGCGCCGCCCGCGCTGACAGAAAAGATCGAGCAGGTCGTCCGCCTGATCCGTTCGAAGGGCGTGGGCGTCTATTTCGTCACGCAGAACCCGATCGACGTGCCCGAAACGATCGCTGGCCAGCTCGGCAACCGCGTCCAGCACGCGCTCCGCGCCTTCACCCCGCGCGATCAGAAGGCGGTGAAGGCGGCCGCCGACACCTTCCGCCCGAACCCCAAGGTCGATGTCGCGCGCGAGATCACCGAACTGAAAGTCGGCGAGGCGCTGGTGTCGCTGCTGATGGCCGACGGCGCGCCCTCGCCGGTCGAGCGCACCTTGATCAAGCCGCCCTGCTCGCGCGCGGGTCCGCTCGACGCCAAGGAGCGCGCAATCATCAAGTCGATTTCGCCCGTCGAGGGCAAATATGACACCGCCGTCGACCGCGAGAGCGCCGAGGAGCTGCTCGCCGCCAAGGCCGAGCAGGCGCAGGCGGCCGCAATCGAGGCGAAGGCGCAGGCCGAAGCCGACAAGCAGGCCGCGATCGCCGCGAAGGAAGAGGCGAAGGTCAAGGCAGCCGAGGAACGCGAGCGGCTGCGGCTCGAAAAGGCCGCGGCGCGCGAAGCGGCGAAGCCATCGATGACCGAAAAAATGGTCCAGTCGGCGGCACGCTCGGCGGCGACGAGCCTCGGTCGGCAGGTTGCGGGCAAGTTCGGCGGCCAGCTGATGCGCGGGATATTGGGCAGCCTGTTCAAGTGAGCGAAGCCGATGCCGCGCTGATGGAGGCGAGCCTGACGGCCGTCGCTGACGCCGGCATCGACATTCGTCATACGCTGTTCGACCGCTTCTTCGCCGCGTTCCCCGATCGCCGCGCGAGCTTTATGGTGGTCGACGCCTCGTCGCGGCGGATGACCGACGAGACGCTGCAGATGATGTTCGGCCTCGCGAAGGGCGAGGGCTGGGTGTGGCCGCTCGTCGCCGAGCTCGTTTTCACCCACCGCGCTTACGGCCCGCTGCCGATCGCCGAATATGATGCCTTCATCGACATGACGGTTGTTGAACTCGGCGCCGCGGCGGGGACCGCGGGGGCGGCGGCCGCGTGGCAGCGCCATGCCGATGCGCTCAAGGCAATGATCCGCCGCGCGCGCGCCGAATGGGAAAGCGCGATGCCGGTTGGAATGCCGCAGCCGGCCGACTGACCGGTCAGCCGCGGCCTTTCCTTACTTCGCTTTCAGCCAGCCGGCGATTTCGCTCTTGATACGCGGGCGGCTGACGCTGCGCTCCTTCAGGCTGGCCAGCGTCTTGTCATAGGGCTTGCGGACGTCGGCGGGCAGCGGCGCGGCGATCCGTTCGAGCTTTGCGATCATCGCGGGATCGTTCGACGAAGCCGCCAATCCCGCGAGGAATCGCGCGCGCGCCGAGGCGTCGATCAACCGGTCGACCGCGGCCTGATTCGCCTGCGCGAAATCGACCGCCAGTTCGGGGTGGTTCTTCGCGGCCGAGCCGATGATCGAGGCGCTGACGGTCTTGCCGGGTTCGTCGGTGAGCGCGAGGTCGAGTGCGCGCTTCGCCAGCATTGCGTCCTTCGCATTGCCGAGGAACGTGTAGAAAGCGCTGCGCTCGACCGCCGATTTCGATCCCTTCGCCATCGTCCGCAGCTTGGTCCATTCAGCTTCGCTTGCGTTCGACGCGACGATGTCGAGCCAGCGCGATTTGAGCGGGCCGTCGAGCGCCGCAGGATTGCTGTCGAGCAGCGCGAAGCGGCGGCGGGCCTCCGCCAGCACCTTGGCGTCGCCCAATGTCCCGAGCGCGCTGAGCAGGTCGGAGCGCAAGATGCTGTCGAGTGCGGGTTCGCCGGCGCGAGCGTCGAAGCCGAGGCGCCCCATCGCGGGTGCGAGCGCCGCGGTGCCGCGTGCCGCGATCTGTTTCTGCACCGCCGGCTGGTCGTCGAAATAGCCGTATAGCGCCGCGTAACGTCCCGCGACGTCGCCGAGCAGCTTCTGGTTCGCTTCGTGCGGCGCGGCCGCGAGCAGGTCGAGCGCGGCGCCCATCGGCTGGTAGCCGGCATAGGCGAGCGCGAAATTGTCGCCAAGCAGCCCGAGCTGGTCGATCGGGGCGAGTTTCGCGAAATCGCTGCGGAGCGCGGCCAGCGCCGCAGGCGAATAGAGGGTGCGGTAATAGCCCGCCTGCCCCGCATTGATCAGCGCCGCACCGCAGCCCGTCAGGGTCAGCGTACCCGTCCCGCCCGCGATCACCTGCCGCGCGACCGCACCATTACCGGCGCGCGCGAGCACGGGCACCTGCCAGCGGCGGCCTTCGGCGTCGATGCCTTGCTTGCGATCGCGCGAAAATTCGCTCTGCGTCAGCTGGACGGTTGTGTTGCCGCCCGCGCAGGTCACACCGCCGACGCGGAGCAGCGGGATGCCCGGCTGGTTCGTGAAATCATGCGCGATCGCGGTCAGCCCCTTGGCGCCCGCCGCCTCGACGGCGTTCCACAGATCGTCGGTGCGCGTGTTCGCATATTTATGCTTTTCCATGTAGCTGCGCAGCCCGCCGCGCCACACATCCTCGCCGGCATAGGCCTCGAGCATCGTGATGACGGCCTCGCCCTTCTGGTAGGTGATCGCGTCGAACGCCTGGTTGGTGTCCTCGACGGTGCGAATCGTCTGGACGATCGGGTGCGTCGTCGCAAAGGCGTCGAGCGCCATAGCGCGCTCGCGGCCGTCGACGCGTTCGAGCAACGGCTGCCAGTCGGGGTGGAAATGGTCGCTCGCCTTGGTTTCCATCCAGCTCGCGAAGCCTTCGTTGAGCCAGAGGTCGTCCCACCACGCCATGGTGACGAGATCGCCGAACCATTGGTGCGCGACCTCGTGCGCCTGCGTCGAGTAGATCTGCTGGCGCGTCGCTTCGCTGGTGATCTTCGGATCATCGAGCAGGATGCGCTCGAAAGTGAAGATCGCGCCCCAATTTTCCATCGCGCCGAAGAATTGCGACTGGCCGGGTCCCGCGACATTGTCGAGCTTGGGCAGCGGATAGGGCTGGCCGAAATAGTCGCTGTAATAGCCGAGCAAGGGGCCGAGGCTGTCGAGCGCGAAGCGCGCCTGCTCGCCCGACCCCTTGGGCGACACGATGCCGACCTCGGCGCCGCTGTCGCTCTTCGCCGCGAGTCGCTCGAAATTGCCGGTCGCGAAGAAGAGGAGGTAGGACGACATTTTGGGCGAGATCTGGAAGGTGATCTTCTTCTTGCCGCCCTCGACGGGGGTTTCGCTCGCCACGGGCATGTTGCTCACCGCAAGATCGTCCGCCGGAACGGTCGCCGCGAGGGTGAAGGTTGCCTTGTAGCTCGGCTCGTCGAAGCTCGGGACGAAGCGCCGCGCGTCGGGCGCCTCGAACTGGGTGAACAATCCGCGCACCTCATTGCCGGTGACCTTGTCGGGATAATCGAGCGCGAAAAGACCGTTCGCCTGCGTGTTGATCGTGCCGGTGTAGCGGGTGGCGAGGCGGTACTTGCCGGGCGCGAGCGGCGCGGGGGCGGTGAAGCTCGCCGTCTGCGCGGCGGCGTCGATCGCGACGGTCAGCGGAATCGCCTTGCCATCGGCGCCGGTCAGGCTCGCGCTCGCGAAGCTGAGGTCGAGTGCGTTCAGCGTCAGCGTGGCCGAGGGCTCGTAAAGCTCGAGGTCGATGCCAGCGTCGCCGGTAAAGCGCAGCGCCTTGGCATCGGGCGTGACGCTGATGTCATAATGCATCGGGCGCGCGATCCGCGGCAGCTGGCTCGGCACGCTGGTGTCGAGCGGTGCGCCGGTCAGCGCGGGCGCCGCAGCGACACGCGCAGGGGATTCGACCCCCGGCCGTGCGGCGCAGGCGGCGAGGCTGAGCGACGAGGCGGCGGCAACAAGCAAATGACGAGTCGAGAGTTTCATGATTGCGATCCCCGGTAATGATTTTGCGGTTCGGGCTAGGCGCATGCGCCAGCCCTCGCAACGCCCCCTTTCGGCAGGCCGTCGTCGAGGCTCGACAGACGGCACGCGATCAGGCAGCTTTGGTTGCATGACAAAACCTATATTGCCTGGAGAGGTAGCCGCCGCCGTCGTTGACCCCGTCGCATACGGCAAATGGGATCCGCTGCACGAACAGCTCGGCTGGGCGCGGGCGAATGCTCCGCTCGCTGTGGCCGAGAATCACGATCACGATCCTTTTTGGCTGGTGACGCGCCACGCCGACATCATGGCGATCAGCCGCGATCCGCAGCGGTTCGCGAACGGCATCCGCCCGACCGTGCTGACTAACCGCGCCGGCGAGGCGCTGGCGCGCGCGGCGACGCCGAACAATGACGGGCACCTGATCCGCTCGCTGGTCCAGATGGATGCCCCCGATCACATGAAATACCGGCTGCTGACGCAGAGCTGGTTCATGCCCAAGAATTTGAAGATCGTCGAGGATCGCATCCGCCAACTGGCATGCGAAACGGTCGACCACATGCTCGAAGCGGGCGGAGAATGCGATTTCGCGCGCGATGTCGCGGCGCATTATCCGCTGCGCGTCATCATGGACATCTTGGGCGTCCCGCGCGAGGACGAGCCGCGGATGCTGATGCTGACGCAGCAATTATTCGGCCCGACCGACCCCGAGCTGAACCGGAGCCGCGAGGCGATCACCAGCGCTGAACAGGCGATCGCGATGCTCAATTACGTCATCGCCGATTTCGAAAATTATTTCGGCGCGCTCACCGCCGAACGCCGCGCCAACCCGCGCGAGGACATTGCGACGGTGATCGCAAACGCGACGGTCAATGGCGAGCAGATCCCCGATCGCGAACTCGCCGGCTATTATATGATCGTCGCGACCGCGGGGCACGACACGACGAGCGCGTCGACCGCGGGCGCGATGATGGAACTGGCGAAGAACCCGGCGCTGTTCGAACGCTTCCGCGCCGCCGACAGCGACAAAGCGGGGCTGATCGAGGAGGCGATCCGCTGGACGACGCCGGTCCAGCATTTCATGCGCAGCGCCAAGGAGGACGTCGAGATCGGCGGCCAGACGATTCGCGAAGGCGACTGGCTGATGCTCAATTATGTTTCCGGCAACCGCGACGAGGCGGTGTTCGGCGATCCTTTCGCTTTCGACCCCGACCGTGAAAAGAACCAGCAGATCGCCTTCGGGTCTGGCGCACATGTCTGCCTTGGGCAGCATCTCGCGCGCATGGAGATGCGCATATTGATGGAGGAGCTTTTGCCGCGGCTGAAAAGCCTCGAACTGGCCGGTGAACCCGCGCGAGTCGAATCGGTGTTCGTCGGCGGACTGAAGCGCCTCCCCATCAGGTTCGCGGCCGCCTAGCTCCGACCCGGCGCGGCGCCATGGAACCAACGCCCCGTCGGCGGCGTTTCAAGCCCGCTGAAAAAAAGGAGTTTGCGATGAATCTCTTAAAGAAGGCCGCGATTTCGTTCGCGGCGACGTCGATGGTCTTTGCGCCGGTGGCCGCGTCGGCTGCGCCCGCGCTGGACGCTGCCCGCGCGGGGTCTGTTACCGAGGGTCAGAACGAACTCGAAGGCGCGAGCTGGATTGCGATCGTGCTCGGGCTTGCGATCATTGCCGGCGGTATCTGGCTGGTGGTCGATGGCAACGATGACGACGAGCCGGTAAGCCCGTAAATTCGCGGCAGGATATGGCCCTCTCCTCACAAGGAGGGGGCCTTTTCACGCCCAAAGCCTAGACTTTCTCGCTCGGGAAAAAGCGCGCAATGACGTCGCTCGCAAGCCGCGCGGGACGCAGCGTCTGGGCATCGATGCAGCACCAGCTCGACTTCACCTCGGCGAGCACGTCTTCGCCGCGTTTGATGACCGTTTCGTAGAAGGCGCGTGCGCCTTGCACCTTTTCAAGGATCACGGTCGCGATGACCTGATCGTCGAGGAAGGCGGGGCGACGATAGGTGATCTCGTGTTTCAGCGCGACCCACAGATGCGCAGCGACCGCGTCGGGCGGCGCGATCTGGCGCCAGTGCGACAGCACCGCGTCCTGCACCCAGCTCAGATAATGGGCGTTGTTCACATGACCCATGAAATCGATCTGGTCGGCACCAACGGCGATCGCATGGTCGTGCGGAAGGGAAGCGGTGGTCATATCGCTGACACTAATGTCAATATTTTGTGACGGAAAGATGAATTATCATCCGCGTCCGCGATAGGGTGCCACGCCCTGATCGGGAAGCCACAGGTCGGCGGGCGGCGCGCTCGATTGCCAGAAGACGTCGATTGGGATGCCGCCGCGCGGATACCAGTAACCGCCGATGCGCAGCCACCGGGGCTGCATCTCATCGAACAGGCGGCGGCCGATGCCGACGGTGCAATCCTCGTGAAAGCCGGCATGATTGCGGAAGGACCCAAGGAACAGCTTCAGGCTCTTCGATTCGACGATCGTTTCGCCGGGCGCATAATCGATGACGAGATGCGCGAAATCGGGCTGGCCGGTCACCGGGCAGAGCGAGGTGAACTCGGGCGCCGCGAAGCGGACGAGATAGAGCTCGCCGGCGCGCGGATTGGGCACATAGTCGAGAACCGCGGCCTCGGGCGAGGCAGGAAGTTCGCTGGATTGGCCGAGATGTTTCGGCTGGAGCGGGGTAGGGGTGGAATCGGTCATGGAAAGGCTCTAGTGCGCAGCGGCGCCGATGTCACCGATATGGTTGAACGGAAGCGGCCGCAAGGTTCAGCGCCAATTCAGCGGCGTGTGCGAGATATGGGTAGTGTGGGATCGCGGACAAGATGACGGTGCGTAACTTCGGGCGAGAACAGGTGGCGACGCTGGCGCTGGCTGCGGCGATGCTGAGCGCGGCGATGCCCGCGCGCGCGCAGGACACCGGAACCTCCTCACGCCCGATCGACTTCCGCCTGCCGCCGCCCGCCGATGACGGCCGTACGCCGGGTGTGCAGGGTCCCTCGGACAATGGCCTGCCACCAGTGGCGCCGGGTGAGCGCCGCGGCCAGCCGACACCCACCCCCGCGCCGACGCCGACACAGCCGGTGGCGCCGCGGCGCGTCGCACCCACCCAGCCGGCGACCGCCACCCCGACACCCGCGCCGGCACCAACACGGCGGGGCGCCCCCGCGGTAGCGGCTCCGCGTACGGCCGCACCGGAAACCGCAAACCCGGCGCCGCCCGCCACGACCGACAATTCAGCATTGCCGCCGCTTGAGACCGCTGCGCCGCCCACGGCCGCCGACGCCGTACCCGTCACCAATGACGAAACGCCTGTCGCGGCGGCTCCCGCGAACGAGCCGTCGGGCACGCCGGTCTGGGCCTGGGTGCTTGCCGCGCTGGCGGCTGCGGGCGCTGGTTTCTGGTACTGGCGCCGCCGTGCCGCGCCGGCCGGCGCGGCCATCGACGAAGCGCCCGAGGCGTCGCGTCCGGCGCCGACACCGCCGGCTCAGCGCGCCGCGTCGCCAGCTTCGCCAAAGCCCTCCGCGCCGAAGCCAACGCAGCCGGTGGCGCCGCGCCCGGCCGCGCCCCCGCCTGCGCGCGCGCCGCTTGCGCCGCCCGAGCGGCCTGCGCCTTCGCCGCTTGTCACGCGTCCCGCGGCTGAAAAGCGCGCGATCATCGGCATGGCGCTCGAGATTCGCAGCATCCGCTTCGCCGCCGACCATGTGGCGGTCGGCTTTGCGCTTCACCTCATGAATCAGGGGGCGACCGCGGCGACCGGCCTGATGGTCCGCATCGCGCTCAACCAGGGATCGGCGATGACCGAACCGGTGCTGGCGCGCTTCTTCGACGGCGCGGGCGGCAGCGTGCTGCGCGACGATATGATGCTTGCGCCCGGCGCAGGCGAGGAATTGTCGACCGAGGTCATGCTGCCGCGCGCCGCGATCGAGCCGCTGATGATCGGCGGCAAGCCGATGCTGGTCCCCGTTATCGCGTTCGACGTGACCTATCATTGGGATGGCGAGGGCGATGCCTTCGGCCAGAATGCCGGCAGTTTTGTCCTCGGCCGCGAACAGGGTGCGAGCGGGAGCGAAAAGCTCGCACCGCTGCCGCTCGACCGCGCATCCTATACCGTCGATCGGCCCGCAGCGCGCTCGACCGCCGTCAAGCGCGCTCAATAGTTTGGCTCAAAACGGCACTGGTTTTTTGTTGCGGTGCAGCATCGGCTGGGGCAGGATCGACTGCGCTTGAAAAAGCGAGGGTGGGGGCATAGGCTTGTTGTCCCCAGGAAAACAGAGCCACAGCAGGATGGCCGGGCGAGGGACAGGCAAACATGTTCCCGACCGGTCGCAACAGGAGCATGACATGGACGCCTTGGTCTCAACCGACTGGCTGGAACGCGAACTGGGGGCATCGGACCTGCGGGTCGTCGATGCGACGAAATTCCTTGCCGACGAGGGACGCGATGCGCGCGCCGAATATGAAGCGGGCCACATCCCCGGCGCGGTATTCATGGACCTGGCCGAACTGACCGATCCGTCGAGCGATATCGACAATATGGCGCCGCAGGCCGAGAAATTCGCCAGCCGCATGCAGTCGCTCGGCCTCGGCGATGGCAGCCGCATCGTGCTTTACGACGACAGCCCACTGAAGAGCGCGGCGCGCGGCTGGTGGCTGTTGAAGCTGTTCGGCGCGCATGACGTCGCGCTGCTCGACGGCGGCCTCGCCAAGTGGAAGGCCGAAGGCCGCGGGCTCGAAATGGGCAAGCAGACGCTGCGGCATCGTCACTTCACCGTGTGGCGCGATGCCAAGGCGGTGCGCACGAAGGAGCAGATGCTCGCAAACGTTGGCAGCGCCGCCGAACAGGTGGTCGATGCGCGCCCGGCGGCGCGCTTCACCGGCGAAGAACGCGATCCGCGCCCGGGTCTTGCTCCCGGCCATATCCCGAACTCGCGCAGCCTGCCGCACGGCCAGCTGTTCAACGCCGACGGCACATGGAAGCGCGGCGACGATCTGAAGGCCGCGTTCGACGCCGCCGGGGTCGATCTCGACAAACCGCTCATCACCACCTGCGGCAGCGGCATGACCGCGACCGTCGTCGCATTCGGCGCGCACCTCCTCGGCAAGGATGACGTCGCGGTCTATGACGGCAGCTGGGTCGAATGGGGCGCCGATCCCGCGACACCCAAGGCGACCGGCGCCGCCTGACCCAAATCCGGCCCGAATATCCTCTTGGCGAAGGGTAGATTTTGGCCGGTGCTCCGCTAACAAGGCGGGGATGAGCAACAGCGACGATGACAGCCTCCGCCCTGCGACGAAACTCGTGCAGGGCGGACGGCGTCCCGAATGGACCGGCGACCCGCGGCTGGGCGGCGGCGTCGTCAACCCGCCGGTATGGCGGGCCTCGACGATCCTCTACGACAATATCGCCGACCTGAAGGCGCGCGGCCATGCGACGCACGACAAACTCTATTACGGCCGGCGCGGGACGCCGACAGTGTGGGCGCTCGCTGATGCGTTGACGCAGATGGAGCTGGGGGCCGAGGGCACCTTGCTCTATCCGTCGGGGGTCGCGGCCAATTCGGCCGGGTTGCTCGCGCTGCTGTCGCCGGGCGATCACCTGCTGATGGTCGACAGCGCTTACGAACCGACGCGCGCCTTCTGCAACGGCATGCTCGCGCGCCTTGGGGTCGAGACGACCTACTATGACCCGCTCGTCGGCGCGGGGATCGCCAACCTGATTCGGCCCGAGACGAAGCTGATCTTCCTCGAATCGCCGGGCAGCCTGACGTTCGAGGTGCAGGATATTCCCGCGATCACCCGCGTCGCGGGGGCTCGCGGCGTGCTGACGATGCTCGACAACACCTGGGCGACGCCCTTGCTGTTCCCGGCGTTGTCGCACGGCGTCGACGTGACGATGATGAGCCTCACCAAATATGTCGGCGGGCACAGCGATGCGATGATGGGCTCGCTGACCGCGACCAAGGCGGTGTGGCCGCGGCTGCGGCAGGCGGCGTATCAGCTCGGGCAGGCGGTTTCGCCCGACGATTGCGCGCTGATGCTGCGCGGGCTGCGCACGCTCGACGTGCGGATGCAGCGCCACGGCGCGAATGGGCTGGCGGTCGCGAACTGGCTCGCCGCGCGCGCGGAAGTCGGCCGCTTGCTGCATCCGGCCCTGCCCGGCGATCCCGGCCATGCGATCTGGGCGCGCGATTTCGCCGGCACGAGCGGGCTGTTCGGTTTCACGCTGAAGGGCGTCGACGAAGCCGCGCGGACGCGTTTCATCGATTCGCTCATCCATTTCGGCATCGGCTTCAGCTGGGGCGGCTATGAAAGCCTGGTCGTGCCGAGCGATCCGCCGTCGCTCCGCACCGCGACCATATGGACCGATCCCGATCCGCTCATCCGCTTGTCGATCGGGCTCGAGGATCCGGTCGACCTGATCGCCGATCTCGAACGCGGCTTTGCCGCGATAGCGGGATAAGCGCGATGGACGGGCTGCCCGGGGGCGTTCTCCGCACGATCGAGGCGCTGAAGGCGATCGGCATCGACGTCGGCTCGTACCGACTGTCGCTCTATGGGCTGTTCTCGACGATCGTCGTCGCCGTGCTGCTTTATCTCGCGGTCCGCATCATCCTGCGGTCGATCAAATGGCTGCTCCGCCGCAACACCCAGATCGATGCGACGCAGCGGCTGCTCGCCGAAAAGCTGATCGCGATCGCGCTGTTCGTCTTTGCGCTGCTTTTCGGCATCGACCTGCTCGGCATCGACCTGACCGCGCTTGCAGTCTTCTCGGGCGCGGCGGGCCTCGCGATCGGTTTCGGGCTGCAAAAGACCGTCGGCAATCTGATCGCCGGGATCATCCTGCTGATGGACCGTTCGATCAAGCCGGGCGACATCATCGTCGTCGGCGACGGAAGTTCGATGGGCGGATCGGCGCTACCCGGCGGGGTGCCCAATGTCGGCCGCGTTGCGAAGATCGGCGTGCGCGCGGTCAATGTCGTCACCCGCGACGGCAAGAAACATCTTATCCCGAACGAACTGCTGATGACGCAGCCGGTCGAGAACTGGAGCTATGCGAGCCCCGAGGTGCGCGTGCGGATGCGCATACCTGTTGGCTATGCCTGCGATTTGCGGCTTGCACAGCGGCTGATCATCGAGACCGCAATGACGAACCCGCGCATCCTGAACGAGCCCGAACCGGCGGTGTGGATCACCGCATTTGGCGAACGCGCGGTCGAGCATGAGCTGCGTTACTGGATTTCGGACCCCGAGGCGGGACTCGGCAATATCCAGGGCGAGGTGTTTCTCGGCATATGGGATCGCTTCAAGGAAGCCGGGATCGCCATCCCCTATCCGCGGCAGGACGTGCGGATTATCGGGGCGCCGGACGATGGCCCGGCGCCCAAAGACAAGACTTAGAAGCCGACCTTCTTCGCGCGCTCGATGCATTCGACGATGATGCGCTTCGCCTCATTCACATCGCCCCAGCCGTTGAGCTTCGCCCATTTGCCGGGTTCGAGATCCTTATAGTGGGTGAAGAAATGCTCGATTTGCTGCAGCACGATCGGCGGCATGTCGGTGTAGCTCGCGACATCGGCATAATAGGGGAAAGTCTTGTTGACCGGCACGCATAGCAATTTCTCGTCGCCGCCGGCATCGTCTTCCATCATGAGCACGCCGATCGGGCGACACTTGACCACCGCGCCCGCGACGATCGGCGAACGCGCGACGACGAGGGCATCGAGCGGATCGCCATCCTCGCCCAGTGTGTGCGGGACGAAGCCGTAATTGGCGGGATAGCGCATCGGGGTGTGCAGGAAGCGGTCGACGAACAGCGCGCCGCTCGCCTTGTCGAATTCATATTTCACCGGCTCGCCGCCGATCGGAACTTCGATCAGGACGTTGAGGCTGTCGGGCGGGCTGTCGCCGGCGGGAATCAGGTCGATGCGCATGGGAGAAGTCAGTCCTTTATCTGTTCTCCGCCGAATCTTTTACAGGCGGCGGCGCGGCGCCAATAGCGGATCGAACCAGTCGGGGCCACTCCCGGTTTTTTCGAGATGCGGCCAGCGCAGCCCGGCATGATAGTCGATCTCGATGTTGCGATAGCGCCCGCCGCGTTCGACGAGCAGGCGCACCGGGGTCTTGGCGTCGGTTGCGGCGCGAATCGCCGCTTCGATCCGCTCGCGGCTGTAGCTCAGCCCATCGACCGCGACGATCTTCGTGCCGCCCACGATGTCGGCCTTGAACGCGGGACCGTCCCACAGGATACCGGTCGCAACGCCGTCCTTGTCGATCGTCATCCCCAGCGAATGGGTGAGGTCGGTATTCTTCGCCTGCGCCATGCGGTCGCGGTCATAGACATTGGGCGCGTCGCGCCAGACGAGGCGGTATCCCGCGCGCTCGATCCCGCCGGTGGGCGCCGGCCGCCCGCTCGCCTGCATGCGTTCACGCAGGAAGCTCGCCCAGTCATGGGGGTGAACCGCGTTCAGCGCCGCGACGACATCGTCGAAATCATAGGTGTCCTGCCCCCAGTCGCCCTCGCGCCCGCCGAAAAAGGCGCGGGCGAAATCGTCGAGGCTCTTGGCGTTGTTCGTCGCCTGCCGAATCAACATGTCGGCGTCGAGCCACATCAGCGACCCTTCGTTGTAATAATCCTCGCTGCGCGACCAGCTCGCGAACGGCTTGGGTTTGCGCGCCGCGATGATCGGGTCGAGCGTCGTATCTTCGACCGAACGCCACTGGCGCCCCGGCTGGACGCTGTAACTGCCGGCATTGGTCGCCCATTCGGCGAGGATCATCTCCTTCGACTGCATTCCCGAGCGGCCGGCGAGGACGAGGTCCCAGAAGCTGGTTTGTCCTTCGTAAACCCACAGCAGATTGTCCTGCATCGGGGTGCGATAGTCGGGGGTCCACATCTTGTCTGGGCGGCGGTATTTGCCGTTCCAGCTGTGCGTCAGCTCGTGCGGAAGCAGTCCGCGCTCGCTGTCATTGTCGTTCCATTTGGTGAAATAGTCGACATTGCGGCTGTTTTCGCTCGACCGATGATGTTCGAGCCCGATGCCGCCGAGTTCGTCGGTGAGCGCGAGCAGGAATTCATAGCGGTCGAAATGGCGGACGCCGAACAGCGCGACGGCTTCGGACACCAGCGCGGCGTGGCGCGCGATATGGTCGGGGCTTGCCTCGAGATATTTGGGTTCGTCGGCGACGACGTTGAGAGTCACCTTGTTGCCGAGGTCCCATTTGCGGAAAAACTTGCCGGCGAACATCGGGCTGTCGACGAGCACCTCATAATTGGTCGGCGCGTAGCTGTAGCGGTTGCCCGACACTTTGAGCCCGTCGAGCGCCGAGGCGCCGGTCCAGCCGTCAGGCAGCGTGACTTCGAGCTGCACCGGGATCGCGCGGGTGAAATAGCCCGCGGGGTAGAGGCTGACCTGCTCCCACTGCAGGTTCATCATCGCCGGGGTTACGACGACGCGACCCTCGCTCGTCCGTGTCGGCGAGAGGAAGTCGAAGGTGATGTCGATGCTCTTCGTGCCCGCGGGAACATCGATGTCGAAGGCGTAGACGTCGGTCGGCTGGCGCGTCCAGATCAACGATTTGCCGCCGGCGCTCGCCCTGAAACCCGCCATTTCGGCGATCGCGCCGCGCGGCGCGTGCTTGCCCGGAAGCCATTCGGGATAGAGCAGGGTGAGCTTCCCCGCCTTCGCCACGGGGATCGTCTGGCGCACATGGAAGATGCCGCGGGCGAAGTCGGTCGCGTCGACCTTGAGCTGCATCGTGCCCGGATAGGGCCGGTCGGCGGGCAGCGGAATGGTCAGCGGCTGGACCACCGGCTGGGGGCGGCTGTTGCCGTCCTGGGCGGTGGCGGGCGAAAAGGCGATGGGTGCGGCGATGACCGCCGCTGCGACGAACAGTGCTTTTTTCATGCCGCACCTCTGCCGCCAAATGGAGCGCAGGTCCAGCGGCGGCTCTGCAAGCGCACTTTGCCTTTCGACGAAAAACCATTAGATGCGCCGCGCATGAGCAAGGACAAAAGCGCGAAAATTCCAACGCCGCAGGCGGTACGCGGCACCCAGGACATGCTTGGCGATTTCGCCGACCGTTTCGCGCACGTCGTCGAGACGTTCGAACGCGTGCGCCGCCTCTATGGCTACAAGCGCATCGAAGTGCCGGTGATCGAGCCGACCGCGGTGTTCGCGCGCTCCTTGGGCGAGACGACCGACGTCGTGTCGAAGGAAATGTATTCGTTCGAGGATCGCGGCGGCGAATCGATCACGCTGCGTCCCGAATTCACCGCGGGCATTGCACGCGCCTATGTCACCAACGGCTGGCAGCATTTCGCGCCGCTGAAGGTCGCGACGCATGGCCCGCTGTTCCGTTACGAGCGCCCGCAAAAGGGACGTTATCGTCAATTCCACCAGCTCGACGCCGAAGTGCTCGGCAGCGACAGCCCGCTGGCCGACGCCGAACTGCTCGTGTTCGCCGACCAGCTCCTGAAAGAGCTTGGCATAAGCGAGGGCGTGACGCTGACACTCAACACGCTCGGCGATGCCGCGAGTCGCGATGCATGGCGCGCGGCGCTGGTCGAGCATTTCGAAGCGCACCGCGGTGATCTGTCCGAAGACAGCCTCGCGCGGCTCGACAAGAATCCGCTGCGCATCCTCGACAGCAAGGACCCGAAGGACCGCCCGATCGCCGACAGCGCGCCCGACATCGACGCGTTCCTTACCGGCGAGGCGCAGGATTTCTTCGGCGCGGTCACCTCCGGCCTCGACGCCGCGGGCGTCGCTTGGGAACGCAACGCGCGGCTCGTGCGCGGGCTCGACTATTATCGCCACACCGCGTTCGAATTCGTCACCGAACGGCTCGGCGCGCAGGGCACGGTGCTCGGCGGCGGGCGCTACGACGGGTTGATCGAGAATCTTGGCGGTCCCGCGACCCCGGCGGTGGGCTGGGCGGCGGGGATCGAGCGGCTGGCGATGCTGCTCGCCGACGATGTCATCGACACGCGTCTCGATGCCGTGATCGCTGTTGAGGACGACAGCCAGCTCGCGGTCGCGATGAAGGCGCTCGCGGCGCTGCGCAACGGCGGTTTCGCGACCGAAATCGTCGCGAGCGGCTCGCCGCGCAAGCGCTTCGACAAGGCGGCGAAAATTCCCGCGTATGCCCTGATCTCGGTCGGCACGCGCGATGGCGCTCTCCATATCAATGTCCGTGGTGATGGCGACCGGGCAAAGCAGGTCGAGGCGGTCGTCCGCGCACTCTGATGGCTAATGTTTCCGAAAAGCAGATCGACGCCATCATCGAGCGTCACGCGGCGTTGCAAGCGCGCATGGCGACGGGCGATATGGCACCGGTCGATTTCGTTGCGGCGTCGAAGGAGTTTGCCGAGCTCGAACCCGTTGCGACCGCGGCGCGCGAGGTCGTGCGGCTGCGCGGCGAACTCATGTCGCTGAACGAAATGCTCGCCGATCCCGAGATGAAAGCGATGGCGGCGGAGGAGATCGCCGCGGTCGAGGAAGCCTTGCCCGCCGCCGAGCATGATCTTGCGATCAAATTGCTCCCTAAGGATGTCGCCGATGAGCGCGCGGCGATGCTCGAAATCCGCGCCGGGACCGGCGGCGACGAGGCGGCGCTGTTCGCGGGCGATTTGCTGCGCATGTACAGCCGCTACGCCGATGGGCAGGGCTGGAAGGTCGAAGTCATTTCGGCGAACGAAGCCGAAATGGGCGGGTACAAGGAAGTCGTCGCGTCGGTGACGGGGCAGGGCGTCTTCGCCAAATTGAAGTTCGAAAGCGGCGTCCACCGCGTCCAGCGCGTTCCCGCGACCGAAAGCCAGGGGCGCATCCACACCAGCGCCGCGACGGTCGCGGTGCTGCCCGAGGCCGAGGAGGTCGACGTCGCGATCAACGACAGCGACCTCAAGATCGACATCTATCGCGCGTCGGGCGCGGGCGGGCAGCACGTCAACACGACCGACTCGGCGATTCGCATCACGCATATCCCGAGCGGCCTCGTCGTGATCCAGCAGGACCAGCGCAGTCAGCACAAGAATCGTGCGAAGGCGATGCAGGTGCTGCGCGCGCGGCTCTATGACCTCGAGCGCGAGAAGATCCACAGCGCCGAGGCGTCGGCGCGCAAGTCGATGGTCGGGTCGGGCGACCGCTCCGAACGCATCCGCACCTATAATTTCCCGCAAGGGCGCGTCACCGACCACCGCATCAACCTGACGCTCCACCGTCTGCCCGAAATCATCGAGGGCGCGATGGACGAGCTGATCGACGCGTTGATCGCCGAGGATCAGGCGCAGCGGCTGGCGGGATTGGGTGACTGACGTCGCGTCCGCGCTGCGCGACGCGGCGCAGCGGCTCGCGGCGGTGTCCGACACGCCGCGCCTCGATGCCGAACTCTTGATGGCGCACGCGCTGGGCGTCGAGTGGCAGGCGCTGCTGCTCGATCCGGCGCGCTTTACCGTGCCCGAGGGTTTCACAGCACTGGTTGAACGGCGGCTGCTGCACGAACCCGTCGCCTATATCGTCGGTTATCGCGATTTCTGGACGATCCGGCTGAAGGTCGGCGCCGGCGCGCTGATTCCGCGGCCGGATAGCGAGACGTTGATCGAAGCGTCGGTTCGGCATTTCGGCGCTGGCGCGCCGAGCCATGTGCTCGATCTGGGCACCGGCCCCGGAACCCTGCTCCTCGCGGCACTGGCCGAATGGCCGCGCGCGACGGGGCTGGGGATCGATGCGAGCGAGGCGGCGCTGGTCTATGCGCGCGCCAACGCCGATGCGCTGGGGTTGACGGATCGCAGCGAATTTCGATTGGGCGATTGGAGCGCGGGTATCGAGGGGCGGTTCGACCTCATCCTCTGCAACCCGCCGTACATCGCCGACGATGAACAATTGATGCCCGATGTCGCCGGGCACGAGCCCGCGGGCGCGCTTTTTGCCGGCGCCGACGGGCTCGACGACTATCGCCGCATCATCCCCGATTTGCCGCGCCTTTTGGCGCCCGGCGGCCTGGCGGCCCTTGAAATCGGGCAAACGCAACACATCTTAGTTGGTGAGCTCGCCGAAACTGCGGGATTCAAGGTCGCCGGCAGACAGGATCTGGGCGGCCGCGACAGGGCGCTTTTGCTGACCCGCGCCTGACGGCCCCACAAGAATTTGCTTGGTTTCCGCTACAAAGCGCGGTAGGGGCGGCTCACAGACCTGATCGGGGTCCCTTTGGCGATGCGGACAGCATCGATACTGGTCCGACTGGTCTGCTTCCCACTTACGATGCTGGCGCGGGACCGTGGGGTCCGGTGCAAGCGGTAAAGGGCAAGGCCGCGCAAGGAGCGCGGGCACGACGCGCAGGTGGCGCGGTCGGCCAAAAGGGGTTGGCGTAGCTTATTAGCTTATCGACAGGATGTCTCAGTTGAACATGAACAACCGACAGAACGGTCGCCGTCGCGGCCGTAACAACAACAGCAACAACAATAATCGGCCGCAGTCGGGTGGACGCGGCGGTGTCGATCAGGCCAACCGCATCGACAGCCGCGCGCGCGGCAACGGCGCCCAGATGATCGAGAAGTACCGCAACCTCGCGCGCGACGCGCAGCTTGCCGGCGACCGGGTCCAGACCGAATATTATCTGCAGTTCGCCGACCATTATTTCCGCGTCGTGAGCGACTTCCGCGCCCGGCAGGAAGAAAAGAACGCGGCGAACGGACAGGAACGCAGCCACGACCGCAGCCGCGAGATTCGCGGCGTCGAAGATTTCGACGGCCACGACGATACCGACAGCGATTTCGAAGCCGACACCGGCCGCGACGACGGCGACAATGGCGACGACCGCGGCGAGCGGAACGATCGCGGTAACGATCGGGGCGACCGCAACGATCGGGGCGACCGGGCCCCGCGCGACAATCGCGGCAACCGTGACGACGACAATCGCGGCAACCGCGAACCGCGCGGCAATCGCGACGATGATAATCGCGGCAACCGCCAGTCGGCGCGCGCGCGTCCTGTTCGCAACCGTGACGAGGATGAAGCGCAAGGCGACCGGAACGATCGCAGCGAAGCCCCCGTGCGCGAAGAGGCCGCCGAGCAGGAACCCGCTCCGCGTCCCGCGCGCCGCCCGGCCCGCCGTCCGCGCCAGGAAGACAGCGCCGATAAGGGCGACGCCGGGATCGACACCGCGGTCCTGCCGCCCGCGATCGGCCGTCCCGAACGCAGCGCCGAAAGCGATGCCGAGGGTGAAGCGCCGGCTGCCAAGCCGCGCCGCACGCGCCGCACGCTGGCGACGCGCAACACCGACGTCGAAGCGGCCGAATAAGTCAGCGATTTCACGCTGGTTTTTCCGATTCGCATGACATAGCCTCCCCGCGGGACATATCCTGCGGGGAGGTTTTTTTATGCGCGTGTTGGCCTTGGCCTGTTTGCCGCTGCTCGTCGGCGGGACGTCGGCACCCCTTTTTGCGCAGGACGCCGCGACCGGCAACGCGCAGGGCGATGTCGCGGTCACGATATATAATAATGGCCAGTCGCTGGTGCAGGACGACCGCCAACTGAGCGTCGCCGCCGGGCGCAACCGCATCGAGTTTCCCGACGTGTCGGCGCGCATCCGCCCCGAAACCGTAACTCTCTCGGGCCCCGGCATCGGAATCGTCGAACAGAATTTCGATTTCGACCTGCTCACCCCCGACAAGCTGATGGACAAGGCGGTCGGCCAGTCGATCACCCTGGTCCGCACCAACCCCGCGACCGGCGCCGAGCGCACCGAGCGCGCGAAGGTGCTCGCGGCGAACGGCGGCATCGTGCTGCAGATCGGCGAACGGATCGAGGTGCTGCGCGATGACGGCCTGCCCGTCCGCGCGGTGTTCGACCGGCTGCCGCCGAATCTGCGCGCGCGCCCGACATTGTCGGTGACGGTAGATGCGGCCAATGCCGGCACCGTCCCGACGCGACTGTCCTATCTCACCCCGAACCTCGGCTGGACCGCCGACTATGTTGCGCTGTTCGACGCCGCGAAGGGCGCGATGGATATTCAGGGCTGGGTGACGCTGACCAACAGCACCGGCACGACCTTCACCAATGCGCGCACCCTGCTCGTCGCGGGTAGCCCGGGCGGGGGCGGGGGCTTTCGCCAGATGAGCGGCGCGATGGATTCGGCGGGGACCGAATCGAACGACCGCGAACGGCTCGGCGACTATTATCTCTACCCGCTCGCGCAGCGGACGACGATCGCCAACGCGCAGCAGAAGCAGGTGAGTTTCCTCGACGTGAAGGGCGCGCCCGCGCGATCGACCTATGAATATGTCAATCGCTGGCTCGGCAGCAACAACGAGCCCGTCAGCACCGCGAGCGTGCTGCGCTTCTCGACGTCGCGGCAGGGCGGGCTCGGCGATCAGCTGCCCGCAGGGACGATTCGCGTCTATATGCGCGACGCGCGCGGCGACCCGCAGTTTATCGGCGAAAATGCCATCGGCCACACGCCGATGGGATCGGCGATGTCGCTGCGCACCGGCGATGCCTTCGACGTGAAGGTCCAGCCGACCGTCGTGTCGCGCACGCGCAAGGGCGATTCGCGCTGGGTGACCAAGATGAAATACACCGTCAGCAACGCGCGCCCGGCGCCGGTCACGGTGCTGCTCGCGCAGGACGGCCTTTATGGCGACGTCCGGATCAGCGACGAAAGCCTGAAGGGCGAGCGCATTTCGGCCGACCGCGTCGAATGGCAGGTGCCGGTGCCCGCGAACGGCAAGGTCGACCTGACCGTCACATTCGATTCGCGTTACTGAGATCCACGCGATGCGGGCCTGGCCGCTGCTGTTGTGGGTCGCGGCGCTGCTGGCGCCGGCGCCCGCGCTTGCTCAGGCTTCGGCGCCGGTCGTCGTGTCGGCCAAAATCGACGATGCCGCGGTCACCGTCTATCGCGCGCCGTCGCGCGGCGGCGGGCCGATCGACCCGAACTGGCCGCAGGGCTTCGCCTTCATCACCGAAACGCGCACCGTCACGCTGCCTGCCGGGACGTCGGTGCTGCGATTCGAAGGCGTGGCCGAAGGGTTGCTGCCCGAAACCGCGGTGCTCAGCGGCCTGCCCGGCGGGGTGATCGAAAAGAATCGCGACGCGCGGTTGCTGTCGCCCGCGGGATTGGTCGATGCCTATCTGAAGCGCAGCGTCACCTTGCGGCGTACCAGCCTTGCCACCGGAAAGGTCGTCGAACAGGACGCGGTGATTCAGTCGGGTCCCAACGGCGGGGTGATCGTCCAGACCGCGGCCGGGGTCGAGGCGCTCGCCTGTTCGGGCCTTCCCGAGCGGATGCTCTATCGCCAGGTGCCCAAGGATCTTTCGGCCAAGCCGACGCTGTCGGTGCTCGTCGAGAGCAAGGGCGCGCGCACGGTGAAGGTGCAGCTCCTCTATCTCGCCGAAGGGTTCGACTGGGCCGCCAATTATGTCGCCGATCGCGGCACCGATGGAAAGACGCTGGGGCTGACCGGCTGGATCACCGTCGCGAACGGCGGGGTGACGAGTTTCCCGGGCGCGCAGCTCAACGTGATCGCGGGCCGCCTCAACAAGATGTACAGCCCGCCGCTGCCGCGCAGCACCCCGGGGCCGCTCGTCCTCAAATGCTGGCCGATGGACATCACGAGCACGCATCCCCTGTGGGAGCTGCCGCCGATCATCGAGTTCGAGCAGAGCTATGATGAAGATGCGGCGTCGGAGGTGATCGTGACGGCGCAGCGCCGCGATCGGCGCGGGCCGCCTCCACCGCCGATGATGGTGGCCGCCCCGGCGCCGCCTCCACCACCCCCGCCGCCGGCCGAGGATCTGGGCGACCTCAAATTCTATCGCATCCCCTTTCGTGTCGATGTGTCGGCAAAGGGGCAGAAGCAGGTGGCGCTGCTGGCGAAGGACAGGGTCGCGGTCGAACAGCTTTATGCGGGGACGCTCTATCAGAATTACGGCGGGAACCCGGTGCCGCTGATGATGCGGCTGCGCGTGCAGAACCGCGAATCGGACGGGCTGGGCCTCGCGCTGCCCGCCGGCGCGGTCACGGTGTTTGAAACGATCGGCGGACGCCGGCTGCTCGTCGGCGAGGCGAAGATTGGGGACAAGGCCAAGGATGAGCGGGTCGATTACGACATCGGCGCCAGCCCCGCGGTGCAGATTCAGACGCTTGTCCAGGCGGACCCTGACAAGAAGGACGCGCGGCTGTGGCAGGTCACGCTGACCAACGCACGGCCCTTCGATGCCGAGGTCGAGATACTGATTCCCCTCCGGATCGATCCCGAGCCCGATGGCTGGGAACGCCGCGGCGATAGCTGGGTATGGCGCGTGCG
>NZ_LMGI01000002.1:1160910-1318410 GCF_001427105.1 Sphingopyxis sp. Root154 | reverse complement strand
CAAGCAAGCTTAAGCCGTTAGGTGTAGGCGCAGCGAAAGCGAGTCTGAATAGGGCGAATGAGTTTGTTGCATTAGACCCGAAACCCGGTGATCTAGGCATGACCAGGCTGAAGGTGCGGTAACACGCACTGGAGGGCCGAACCGTTCAATGTTGAAAAATTGTCGGATGAGTTGTGTTTAGGGGTGAAAGGCCAATCAAACCGGGAAATAGCTGGTTCTCCGCGAAATCTATTGAGGTAGAGCGTCAGACGAATACCATGGGGGGTAGAGCACTGGATGGATGCGGGGGTCGCGAGATCTACCAATTCTAACCAAACTCCGAATACCCATGAGTAATATCTGGCAGACAGACGGCGGGTGCTAAGGTCCGTCGTCAAAAGGGAAACAGCCCTGACCTACAGCTAAGGTCCCCAAGTCACGTCTAAGTGGTAAAGCATGTGGGAATCCCAAAACAACCAGGAGGTTGGCTTAGAAGCAGCCATCCTTTAAAGAAAGCGTAACAGCTCACTGGTCTAAATAAGGGTTCCTGCGGCGAAAATGTAACGGGGCTCAAGACGTGCACCGAAGCTTAGGGTGTGTAGTTTACTACACGCGGTAGCGGAGCGTTCCGTAGGCTGATGAAGCGATCTGGTAATGGGTCGTGGAGGTATCGGAAGTGCGAATGCTGACATGAGTAGCGATAAACAGGGTGAGATGCCCTGTCGCCGAAATCCCAAGGGTTCCTGCTTAAAGCTAATCTGAGCAGGGTAAGCCGGCCCCTAAGACGAGCCCGAAGGGGGTAGTCGATGGGAACCACGTTAATATTCGTGGGCCTGGAGGTGTGTGACGGATCTCGTAAATTGTCTGCTCTTATTGGATTGAGCAGGCTTTGAAGAGGTTCCAGGAAATAGCCCCTCCATTATAGACCGTACCCTAAACCGACACAGGTGGGATGGTAGAGTATACCAAGGCGCTTGAGAGAAGTCTCCTGAAGGAACTCGGCAAATTGCCTCCGTACCTTCGGAAGAAGGAGGCCCCACATCTGGGCAACCAGTTGTGGGGGGCACAGGCCAGGGGGTAGCGACTGTTTAGCAAAAACACAGGGCTCTGCTAAGTCGGCTTCAAGACGACGTATAGGGCCTGACGCCTGCCCGGTGCCTGAAGGTTAAGTGGAGTGGTGCAAGCTGCGAAATGAAGCCCAGGTAAACGGCGGCCGTAACTATAACGGTCCTAAGGTAGCGAAATTCCTTGTCGGGTAAGTTCCGACCTGCACGAATGGCGTAACGACTTCCCCACTGTCTCCAGGAGATGCTCAGCGAAATTGAATTCTCCGTGAAGATGCGGAGTACCCGCGGTTAGACGGAAAGACCCCGTGCACCTTTACTGCAGCTTCAGAGTGGCATTAGGAAAGAACTGTGTAGCATAGGTGGGAGGCTTTGAAGCGTCGGCGCCAGCTGACGTGGAGCCATAGGTGAAATACCACCCTGTTGTTTTCTGATGTCTAACCTCGATCCATGAAACTGGATCAGGGACCCTCTGTGGCGGGTAGTTTGACTGGGGCGGTCGCCTCCTAAAGAGTAACGGAGGCGCGCGATGGTAGGCTCAGGACGGTTGGAAACCGTCTGCAAGAGTGCAATGGCATAAGCCTGCCTGACTGCGAGACTGACGAGTCGAGCAGAGACGAAAGTCGGTCATAGTGATCCGGTGGTCCCGAGTGGAAGGGCCATCGCTCAACGGATAAAAGGTACGCCGGGGATAACAGGCTGATGATTCCCAAGAGCTCATATCGACGGAATCGTTTGGCACCTCGATGTCGGCTCATCACATCCTGGGGCTGGAGCAGGTCCCAAGGGTTTGGCTGTTCGCCAATTAAAGTGGTACGTGAGCTGGGTTCAGAACGTCGTGAGACAGTTTGGTCCCTATCTGCCGTGGGCGTCGAAATTTGAGAGGAGTTGACCCTAGTACGAGAGGACCGGGTTGAACATACCTCTGGTGTACCTGTCGTGGCGCCAGCCGCGCAGCAGGGTAGCTATGTATGGACGGGATAACCGCTGAAAGCATCTAAGCGGGAAGCCTCCCTCAAGATAAGATTTCTTAGAGCCGTGGAAGACCACCACGTTGATAGATCGGATGTAGAAGCGCGGTAACGCGTGGAGCTAACCGATACTAATTGCTCTATTCGCACTTAAGAGTCCCGCCATCAACGACAAGCCTGACCGGTTTGTCCGCGATATGTGGATGATTGATCAGACAAATATTGCACGGACATCGATTGAAACCCTTTTTGACCCACGCCGGCTTCATTGCTTGGTGACCATGGCGTCAGTGACCCACCCGATCCCATCTCGAACTCGGCCGTGAAACCTGACAGCGCCGATGGTACTGTGACTTAAGTCCCGGAAGAGTAGGACGTCGCCAGGCATTGTAGTCGGCGTAAGGTCGAAAAGAGGAAAACCCATTCACAAAGTTAGAGGCCGGCAGCGATGCCGGCCTTTTGCTGTTTTGCCGGTCCCTCAGGGACCCGCAAGCTGGTTGACGCGGGATGGAGCAGCCCGGTAGCTCGTCAGGCTCATAACCTGAAGGTCGTAGGTTCAAATCCTACTCCCGCAACCATCAAAAAGCCCGCCTTCCTTCTGGGACGGCGGGTTTTTTGCGTTTTGGCGCGTGCGGGCGCCGGCGAGGCGGACAAGCGGATTCGTCGTTCGACGATCGTGCTTCGGTCGTTCTGCAGTGGACCTCGACGACGGTCCTCGCGGCCAGCAGCGCATCGGGCGCGAGGACCGCCACATTCGCGAGGATGATACCGCTCGCCAGCCCAGGTATAACCACCCGTCTGGGTTCGATCTCCCGATCAGGCAGCCCATTCGGCCGGGTCGGATTCCTCACCGATCAGCGCGAGCCCGTGCGCGATCGAGGTCAACTCGCCGCCGGTGGCGATCCGCTCTTCGCCGAAACGGCGGTCGAACATCGCGCGGATCGCGGGGATCAGCGAGGATCCGCCGGTCAGGAAGACGCGGTCGATTGCGTCGGGCGCGATGCCCGCGCGGGCAAGCGCCTGGTCCATCGCCGCCTCGATACGGCGAAGATCGTCGGCGATCCATTGCTCGAAATCGTCGCGCCGCACGTCGGCGCCGATCTCGATCCCGCCGCCGGCGAAATGAAATTCGGCGTGATCGCTGCCCGACAGCGCGCGTTTGAGCCTGCCCACCGCATCATAGAGCGGAAAGCCCTGCTCATGTTCGATCAGCGCGATCATGCGGCCGATCAAATCGGGGTGCTCGGCATCGCGTTGCAGGCGGCGGATTTCCTCGATCGTGCGGCGGTTGCGCATCATCGCGAGCCGCGACCAGTCGCCGAAATCGGCGAAATAGCCGCCCGGAATCTCGAGCAGCTTGTCGAACGAGCGGTAATTACTGCCTTTGCCAAGCAGGGGCAGCACCAGCCGGTCGACGATGCGGTAATCGAAGCGATCGCCCGCGATGCCGATCCCCGAGGACGCGAGCGGCACGCAGCGGCGCGGGCTTCCGGGTTCGGCGACGCGGACGATCGAAAAGTCGGTCGTCCCGCCGCCGAAGTCGGCGACGAGGATCGTCGCGGGTTCGGTCAGGCGCGAGGCATAGCTGTGCGCGGCGCCGAGCGGCTCGTGGACATAATAGATTTCGGTGCCGAACGCCGCGAGCATCGCGTCATAGCGTTGGCGCGCGAGTTCGGGATCAGGCCTGGCGCCGGCATATTCGACCGGGCGGCCGACGATAATCCGGCGCGGCCGCTCGTCGAGCGCGCCGCCAGCATGGGCAACAAGGCGCTGGAGGAACAGGCGCCCCATATCTTCGAAGCGGAACGGCTTGTTGAAGATCATCGCGCGCTCGAACAGCGGGCTCGCGGCGACACTCTTGAACGACTGGATGAAGCGGCTGTCGAGCGGCGACTGGAGATATTCGTCGATCGCCCACGGACCCGCCTCATGCGCGATGCCGTTCCAGCCGCGTTCCTCTTCCCAGAAGCAGAGCGCCGAGCGGAACACCGCGTCGCCCGCGTCGCCGAACGCGACCAGCTCGGTCCCGCCCCGGCCATCGGCCAGCGCAACGACACTGTTCGTCGTGCCGAAATCGAGGCCGAGCGCGCTCGCGGCCGCCTTGTCCATGACATGCTCCTGTAGCTGGGAATCCCGGTCGGGGGGCGGCGCCTATTGCACAGGAGGGCAGGGGGAGCAAGTTTCCGCGGGGGAGGTTAGTCGTCGGGCCTCCACGCGCGATAGAAAGTGTCGACTGCTGCGTCGACATCGCCCCGAAGGCGATCGAGGTCGCGGCTTTCGGGAAGATTGAGCATCGCGAATTGATAGATGCCCGACTGGCAAAGGCCGGTGAACTGCTGCACCGCGCGCATCGGATCGCCCATCCTCAGTTCGCCGCGCACCATTTTCTCGCCCACCCAGATCGCCGCGCGCGCCTTGCCGCGACGCGGACCGCGCTCGTAAAAGGTTTCGGCAAGGTGCGGGAAACGCTCAGCTTCGCCGACGACGAGACGAAAGAGCGACAGGATCGGCGTCGCGGTCAGCTTGGTCATTAGCAGATTGCCGAAGGTGCGGAGGACATCGGGAACCGGCTCGTCAAGCGGCAGATCGATCGCGAGCGCATCGCCATATTGGGCGACGATGTCGTCGACGACCGCGGCGAACAAATCCTCCTTCGACGGGAAATAGGTCCAGAGCGTCGTTTTCGACCCGCCGACCTTGCTCGCAATCGACGACATTGTCGTGCCGGCATAGCCGTTCGCAAAGAACAGCTCGCGTGCGGCATCGACGAACGCCTTGCGGCGCATTGCCACGGCATCGTCAGGTGCAGCCGTACTATCTGGTATCATTTCGATTGACAACGCTTCCTCCGAAGTTCATTTGCGCATGATACCAGCTAGTATCGTTGGAAGCCATGCCCCGATCATTATTTCTTACAACCGCAGTTTTCGGTCTGTTAGCCGGGTGCGCAAGCGTTCCCGATCTCGGCACCGAGCCCGTTCCGGCGGCGGCCGAGTCGCTAGAATCGAGCGCCACATTCGCCCGTGCCGAAGGCGCATGGCCGGCCGAAGGCTGGTGGCAGGGCTTTGACGACCCGCAACTCGGCACACTGATCGGCGAGGGGCTCAAGGGCTCGCCCGATGTCGCGATCGCCGCCGCGCGTGTTCGCGTCGCCGAGGCGATGGCGCAGCAGGCGGGCGCCGCGCTGCTGCCGCGCGTCGGCGCCGAGGCGAGCGCGGGCGGGGTCCAGCAGAGCAAGAATATGGGCATCCCGCCCGATTTCGTGCCCGACGGCATCCAGGACACCGGCCATATCGCCGCGACCTTCAGTTTCGATCTCGACCTGTGGGGTAGGAACCGCGCGGCGCTTGCCGCGGCGACCTCCGAAGCCGAAGCCGCACGCGTTGACGAGGCGCAGGCGCGGCTGATGCTGACGACCGGGATCGCCGCCGCCTACGCCGATCTGGCCGGCTATTATCACGCAATCGACGTCGCCAATGACGCTGTGCGCGTCCGCACCGCGAGCGCCGACCTGTCGGGCGAGCGCGCGCGTGCGGGCATCGAGAATCAGGCGAGCCAACGGCAAGCCGAAAGCCGCGCCGCCTCGGCACGCGCCGACGTTGTGGCGCTCGAAGAAGCGATCGCGACAACGCGCAACCGGATCGCCGCGCTCGTCGGTGGCGGGCCCGACCGCGGCCTGTCAATCGCGCGGCCGCAGATGGCGCGGCCGGCGCTCGGCCTGCCGGGCAATGCGGGGATCGACCTGATCGGGCGACGTCCCGATATCGTCGCGGCGCGGCTGCGCTCCGAAGCCGCCGCCAAGCGTATCGATGTCGCGCGCGCCGATTTTTATCCCAATATCAGCCTGTCGGCGCTCGTCGGGCTCCAGTCGCTCGGCCTGTCGAACCTGTTCAAATCGGGGTCCGAATATGGCAATGGCGGCGCCGCAATCAGCCTGCCGATCTTCGAAGGCGGGCGCCTTCAGGGACGCTATCGCGGATCGCGCGCTGACTATGACGTGGCGGTCGCGACCTATGATCGCACATTGATCGGCGCGCTGCGCGATGTTGCCGACATCGTTGCCAGCCGCGCCGCGAGCGAACGCCAGCTTGTCGGGCGGCGCGAGGCGCTGGCCGCCGCCGCCGAAGCCTCGAAACTCGCCGGACTTCGTTACCGCGCCGGCCTCTCGAACCAGATCGTCCAGCTCACCGCCGAGGACAGCATGGTGGCATTGAGCCGCGCCGTCGCCGACCTCGAAGCGCGCCAGCTCTCGCTCGACATCGCCCTGATCCGCGCGCTTGGCGGCGGATATCGCGCGCAAAACTCAACAGGAGACGAATGATGGCCGACGAAACGGCTGCAGCCGCAACCCCCACTCCCGAGACTACCCCCGAAGTCAATGGTGCCAAGCGGAAGAAACTCCTGCGCATCCTCGCGATCGTCGTCGTGACGGTCGGGGTCCTGTGGGGCCTCTGGTATTTTCTGACGCAAGCCGGACGCGTCCACACCGACAACGCCTATGTCGGCGCGGACTCGGCGCAGGTGACCGCGCTCGTTTCGGGACCCGTCAAGGAAGTGCGCGTCAGCGGCACACAGGCGGTGAAGAAGGGCGATATTCTCGTCATCCTCGATGACGCCGACCAGCGCATCGCGGTTGCCGACGCCGAAGCGGCGCTGCGCCTCGCGCGCCAGCGTTATGGGCAGGCGAACGCGACCGCCGATGCCGCGCGCGCGCGCGTTTCGGCGCGTGGCGCCGATATCGCGCAGGCCCGCGCGCGGCTGCGCGACGCCAGTGCGACGGTCGAGCGCGCCCGCGCCGAACTGGCAAGGCGCGAGAGCATCGCGGGCACCGGCGCGGTGTCGGGCGAAGAACTGACCGCGGCGCGTGCGGCGCTCGCGTCGGCTTCGGCCGCGCGCGACCTTGCCGCCGCGGGCATCGCGTCGGCCGAGGCGACGCGCGGCTCGGCGAGCGGCGACCTTGGCGCCGCCGAGGCCGTCGTGCGCGGCACGACGATCAACACCGCGCCCGACGTCGCGGCGGCCGAAGCACGGCTCGAAAAGGCGCGGCTCGATCTTGCGCGCACCGTGCTGCGCGCGCCGGTCGACGGCATCGTCACCAACCGGCAGGTGCAGGTCGGCCAGCGGATCGCCGCGGGCGCGCCGATCATGGTGCTTGTCCCCATCGCGACCGCCTATGTCGACGCCAATTTCAAGGAAAGCCAGTTCGAGGATATCCGCATCGGCCAGCCGGTCGAACTGGTGTCGGACTATTATGGCGGTGACGTCGTCTATCGCGGCAAGGTCATCGGCATCGCCGGCGGCACCGGCGCGGCCTTCTCTTTGATCCCGGCGCAGAATGCGACGGGCAATTGGGTGAAGGTGGTGCAGCGCCTGCCGGTGCGCATCGCGCTCGATCCGAAGCAGCTCGAGGAACATCCGCTGCGCGTCGGGCTGTCGATGGAAGCCACGATCGACACGCGCGGTCGATAGGTCATGGCCAGCGCCGCCGCCCCCGCCTTATCCGCCAGCGTCCCGACCGAACCGCAGCCGCTGACCGGCGCGCGGCTGATCGTCGCCGCCTTCGCGCTGGCACTCGCCAATTTCGTCGTGGTGCTCGACACGACGATCGCCAATGTGTCGGTGCCGCATATTGCGGGCGGCCTTGCTGTCTCGCCGACCCAGGGAACATGGGTGATCACCAGCTATGCAGTCGCCGATGCGATCAGCGTGCCGCTCACCGGCTGGCTCGCGATGCGTTTCGGCACCGTCCGCTGGTTCATGATCTCGATCATCGGCTTCGGCATCTTCTCTTTCCTCTGCGGCGTCTCCCGCACGCTCGACGCGCTCGTGCTTTTCCGCGTGCTGCAGGGGCTCGCGGGCGGCCCGCTGATGCCGCTGTCACAAATATTGCTGCTGCGTATCTTTCCAAAGGAAAAGGCCGGAATCGGCCTCGCAATCTGGGCGATGACGACCACCACCGCGCCAATCCTCGGCCCGATCCTCGGTGGGACGATCAGCGACAACTGGACCTGGCCGTGGATATTCTTCATCAACCTGCCGGTCGTCGCGATCTGCGCGTTCGGCGTCTTCACCCTGCTGACGCCATATGAGACGAAGCGCGCCAGGGCGCGGATCGACGTGATCGGCCTGATCCTGCTCGTCGTGTCGGTCGGCGCCTTCCAGATCATGCTCGACACCGGGCGCGAGCATGACTGGTTCGGATCGGTTTGGATCGTCGGGCTCGCGGTTGTTTCCGCGATCAGCTTCGCCGCTTTCGTAATTTGGGAGCTGACCGACGCCAATCCGGTCGTGAACCTGCGCATCTTCCGCTTCCGCGGCTTCACCTTCGCCACGATGGCGATCTCGCTGGGTTTCGGCGCCTTCTTTGCGCAGGTCGTACTCACGCCCCTCTGGCTGCAACAGGTCGCGGGTTATACCGCGACGCAGACGGGCTTTATCGTCGCCTGGCTCGGGGTGTTCGCCGTCCTCCTGTCGCCCGTTGCGGCGGGGCTGATGACCAAGGTCGACGTACGCATCACCATCTCGGGCGGCATTTTGTGGATGGCGCTGATGTCGGTCCTTCGCGCGAGCTGGAACGCCGATGTCGGCTATTGGACGCTCGCGCTGCCGCATATCCTGCAGGGGATCGGCATGCCCTTCTTCTTCGTCGGGCTCACCGCGCTCGCGCTGAGTTCGGTGCCCGCGCAGCATCAGACGTCGGCGGCGGGGTTGATGAGCTTCCTGCGCACGCTCTGCGGGGCAATCGGCACCGCGGTCGCGACGACCGCGTGGGACGATGCCAGCCGGACGTCGCGGTCCGAATTGGTGTCGTCGCTCAACAACACCGAAGCGACGATGACGTCGCTGCAAAGCGCCGGCCTGACGCTCGAACAGGCGCGCGCCGCGATCGAGCGGCTGGTCGAGGTACAGGCCTCGACGCTAGGGGTGCTGCACCTGTTCCTTGCGTCGGGAGTCGTGTTCGTGATCGCCGCGATCTCGGTCTGGTTTGCGCCGCGGCCGAAGCAGATTTCGATGGGCGGCGGGCATTAGCCTTATTTGGCGAACAGCTGATCGAGGTCGGCAAAGGCCTTGAACTCAAGCGCGTTACCCGCCGGGTCGTGAAAGAACATCGTCGACTGCTCGCCCGGCTGCCCGGGGAAGCGCGTGTGCGGTTCGATCACGAATGTCGTGCCCGCGGCCTTCAGCCGCTCGGCGAGCGCCTGCCATTCGGCGGGCGGCAGCACGACGCCGAAATGCGGCACGGGCACGTCATGCCCGTCGACCGGATTATGCGCGGCCGATGCGCGCGGCGTATCGACGCGGTGCGCGACGATCTGATGCCCATAAAGGTTGAAGTCGATCCAGTCGGCACTGCTTCGCCCCTCGAAGCAGCCGAGGACATTGCCATAAAAATGGCGCGCGGCGTCCAGATCGTCGACGGGAAAAGCGATGTGAAAGGGGGCGAGGCCGGTCATGCTCCCCATTTGCCGCACTCGCGCGCAATACGCCAGTCCGGGACTTGGGTTGTGCGCCGCAACATGCTAGGCGCGCGCCCATGCTGACGATCAACGGAATCACTGTACGCCTTGGCGGGCGCGCCATCCTCGAACGTGCCACCGCGAGCCTGCCGGCCAAAAGCCGCGTCGGGCTGATCGGGCGTAACGGCGCGGGCAAATCGACGCTGATGAAGGTGATGATCGGCCAGCTCGAAGCTGACGAGGGCAGCATCGACATGCCGCGCAAGACGCGCGTCGGTTATATCGCGCAGGAAGCGCCGAGCGGAACGGCGACGCCGTTCGACACCGTGCTCGCCGCCGACACCGAGCGCGCCGAACTGCTGACGGCGTCGGAGACCGAGCAGGATCCCGACAAGCTCGGCGATATCCACGAACGGCTGATCGCGATCGACGCCTATACCGCGCCCGCACGCGCCGCGCGCATCCTGATCGGGCTCGGCTTCGACGAGGAGATGCAGGCCCAGCCGCTCGACAGCTTCTCGGGCGGGTGGAAGATGCGCGTCGCGCTCGCGGCCTTGCTATTCTCCGAACCCGATCTGCTGCTGCTCGACGAACCATCGAACCACCTCGACCTCGAAGCGACGCTGTGGCTCGAAAACTTCCTGCGTGCCTATCCGGGGCAGCTCGTCGTGATCAGCCACGAGCGCGACCTGCTCAACAATGTCGTCGACAACATCCTCCATCTCGAAGGCGGCAAGGTCACGCTCTACACCGGCGGCTATGACTCGTTCGAGCGCCAGCGCGCCGAACGCGCGGCACAGCTCGCCGCGGCCAAGGCATCGCAGGACGCCCAGCGCGCCAAGCTCCAGGACTATGTCGCGCGCAACAGCGCGCGCGCCTCGACCGCAAAGCAGGCGCAGTCGCGCGCGAAGATGCTCGCGCGGATGCAGCCGATCGCCGCGCTCGCCGAGGATCAGACGCTGGCGTTCGATTTTCCCAGCCCCGACGAACTCAAGCCGCCGTTGATCACGCTCGACCTCGCGAGCGTCGGTTACGCGGAACGCCCGGTGCTGCAGCGGCTCAATCTGCGCATCGATCCCGACGACCGGATCGCGCTGCTCGGCCGCAACGGCAACGGCAAGACGACGCTCGCACGCCTGCTCGCGGCACAGCTCAGCCCGATGGCGGGCGCTATGGCCGCGTCGGGCAAGATGCGCGTCGGCTATTTCACCCAATATCAGGTCGAGGAACTCGACGGCAGCGACACCCCGCTCGCGCATATGACGCGCGTGATGGAGGGCAAGACGCAGGGCGCGATCCGCGCGCAGCTCGGTCGTTTCGGCTTCTCGGGCAACAAGGCGACCACCCAGGTCGCGAAACTGTCGGGCGGCGAACGCGCGCGGCTCGCGCTCGCGCTGATCACGCGCGATGCGCCGCACCTGCTCATCCTCGACGAACCGACCAACCACCTCGACGTCGATGCGCGCGAGGCGCTGGTGCAGGCGCTGAACGGCTTCGAGGGCGCGGTGGTGCTGGTCAGCCACGATCGCCACATGCTCGAACTCACCGCCGACCGGCTCGTGCTCGTCGATGACGGCACCGCGCGCGAATATGACGGCAGCATGGACGATTATGTCGACATGATCCTGGGCAAGGGCCCGCAAAAGGATCGCGTGTCGAAAGCCGACAAGAAGGAAGACCGCAAGGCCGCCGCGGCGGCGCGCGAGGCGGCGGCGAAGATCAAGAAGGACGTTTCGGACGCCGAGGCCGACCTCGCGAAATATGAGGTCGTGCTGTCCGCAATCGACCGCGCGATGTTCGATCCGCAGGGCGCTGCGAGCGAATATAAGGGCCTGACGATGAGCGAATTGTCGCAGCGGCGCGGCAAGATCGTCGCGGCGCAGGAAGCTGCCGAAGTGCGCTGGGTCGCGGCGAGCGAAGCGCTGGAAGCGTTTGAGAGCGCGGCGGCGTAATCTCCGCCGATCTTGACTCGGACGGCGCGCTCCATCATAATAGTTTCAATTGAAACTAGATGGGAATGCGACATGGCCGACCTTTTCGATAATCCGCTGGGCCTCGACGGCTTCGAGTTCGTCGAATTTTCGGCGCCCGAAAAGGGCATTCTCGAACCCGTGTTCGAAGCGATGGGCTTCACGCAGATCGCGCATCACCGCTCGAAGGACGTCCAGCTGTGGCGCCAGGGCGGGATCAACCTGATCGCCAATTACGAACCCAAATCGCCCGCCGCTTATTTCGCCGCCGAGCACGGCCCGTCGGCGTGCGGCATGGGCTGGCGCGTCCGCGACGCGGCCAAAGCCTATAGCGAAGCCATCGAACGCGGCGCCGAACCGGTCGAGGTCAATCCCGGCCCGATGGAACTGCGCCTCCCTGCGATCCGCGGCATCGGCGGTTCGATCATCTATCTGATCGACCGCTATGGCGACGACCTCAGCATCTACGATATCGACTTCATTTATGAAGAGGGCGTCGATCGCCACCCGGTCGGCGCGGGCATGCAGCTGATCGATCACCTGACGCACAATGTCTACGGCGGCCGCATGGCGCATTGGGCGGCCTTCTACGAGCGCATCGCGGGCTTCCGCGAAATCCGCTATTTCGACATCAAGGGCGAATATACCGGGCTGACCTCGAAAGCGATGACCGCCCCCGACGGCAAGATCCGCATCCCGCTCAACGAAGAGGGCGCGGGTGGCAAGGGGCAGATCGAGGAATATCTGCGCGCCTATAATGGCGAGGGTATCCAGCATATCGCGTTCAGCTGCGACGATCTCTACGCCGCGTGGGACAAGCTCAAGGCGCTCGGCAACCCGTTCGCGCCCGCACCGCCGGCGACCTATTATGAAATGCTCGAAGAACGGCTTCCGGGCCATGGCGAATCGGTCGAGGGCCTCCAGTCGCGCGGCATATTGCTCGACGGCTCGACCACCGAAGGCGACCCGCGCCTGCTGCTCCAGATTTTCGGCCAGACCGTAATCGGCCCGGTCTTCTTCGAATTCATCCAGCGCAAGAAGGACGAAGGGTTCGGCGAGGGCAATTTTACGGCGCTGTTCAAATCGATGGAAATGGACCAGATTCGCCGCGGAGCCCTGACTGTCGAGGAACCCGCCGAATGACGAGCCCGATCAAATTGGGCGGCGTGCATCACGCCGCTTATCGCTGCAAGGATGCGAAAGAGACGGTCGAGTGGTACGAGCGGATGCTCGGCATGACCTACACGACCGCCTTTGCCGAGGATCATGTGCCGTCGACTGGCGAGTACGACCCCTATATGCACGTCTTCCTCGAGGCGGGGAACGGCAACATCCTCGCTTTCTTTGAGCTGCCCAACCAGCCGGTCATGGGCCGCGACGAGAATACACCGGCGTGGGTGCAGCATCTGGCGTTCAAGGTCGGCAGCTATGACGAGCTGGTCGCGGCGAAGGCGCATCTGGAAAGCGAAGGCGTCGACGTGCTCGGCCCGACGCATCATGGCATTTTCAAGTCGATCTATTTTTTCGACCCCAACGGCCACCGCGTCGAACTCGCGTGCGACATCGGCACCGCGGAGCAATATGCCGAACTGAAGCGCGTCGCGCCGCTGATGCTCGAAGAGTGGAGCCAGACCAAGAAGGCCCCGCGCCACGCCGACTGGCTGCATACGGCGGCGAACGAGTAGGCATCGCGCCGAAAAGCGGAGGACTCTTTTATCGTCATCCCGGACTGGTCCGGGGTGACGATAAATTGAGGGGTGTTGTCCGCCCCTTCGTTGAACTATTTCCGGTCCAGCCCGATGCTCTGCAGCGTCGCACCGCTGCACTTGTCGGCTTCCTTGCTCTCGCCGTCGCCCGACAGCGCGCCGATCGCGAGGAAACCCGCGACCACGGCGACGAGGAACGCGCCGGTGACCCAGATCAGATATTTGTCGATGAACGCCTTGATCGGCGCCCCGAACAGCCGGAACAATATGCCGACGAGCATGAAGGAAAAGGCCCGGCTGGCGAGGCTCGCCCACAGGAAGGTCCAGAAACTCATGTGGATGAAGCCGGCGGTGATCGTCAGCAGCTTGAACGGGATCGGCGTCGCACCCTTGATCAGGATGATCTCGGCGCCGAATTCGCGCAGGTAACAGGCGGCCGGCGGGAAGGCGTCGGTTAGCCCCAGCGCGCCGAGCAGAGCGAGCCCGACGCTTTCATAAAGGAAGAAGCCGATCAAATAGCCGAGCATGCCGCCCGCGACCGACGCGAGCGTGCAGATGATCGCGTAGCGCACAGCCTTTTTGGGGTTCGCAAGGCACATCAGCCCCAGCATCGGATGCGGCGGGATCGGGAAGAAGCTCGCCTCGACGAAAGAAACCAGCGCCAGCCAATATTCGGCGTGCGGGTGCGCGGATTTCTCCATGGTCCAGTTATAAAGCCTCTGGATCATGGACTTGTTACGCGGAGTGGCGGTCATGCTGGTCCTTGCGATGGCGACGTCGGCCCCCCTATGCCGCCCGTGCCGCGCGAAGTCGAGCCGAAGCCTGTCATGTCGCGACCGAAAAACGCCGGAACCGTCGGGAACGGTTCCGGCGTTGCTCCCACCAGAGACGGGAGCAAGGGACATCGTTGCGTCCGCGCTATCGGCATTGACCGGGAGGCGTTACCGCCGCGAGATCACGATCGCGCTGGCCAGCGTCATCGGCGTACCGGCCTGCCGCGCGGCAATGATCTCGCGGCCGGCATCGCGGCCCCTCGAAAGCGCGCTGCGGAAGCAACGGCTGGTGGCCATTTCGCGCACGGTGTTTTCGAATTCGGGGCGGACGTCGCACACCGAGCGCGCGGCGGCGCGCAGGCGGCTGTCGAGCCGTGCCAGGCCGATATCGCTGTCGAGATTGAGGTCGGCATAGCTGACTTTGACGACCTCTATTTCACCTGCCGGTGCGGTCGCGACGATCGTCTGGGAAAATGCGGGTGCTGCGCCGAGCAGCAACAGGGGCAGAGCCATGAAGATACGCATCGAATCACTCCCTTTCATCATGTCCCAGCCGAACGGCAGGCTGCGGATGGCAACGGGAGTAGCGGGGACGCATGTCGGCCGCCGTGAGAGGATCGTCAATCTGGTATTAAAAATACGTCAAAATCCAGAATGTTGAAATTTAGCGTTCGTTTGTCCGTCAAAAAAATGGTATTCGGTCCCCGGGAAAAACATACGGCCGCTATCCCTCGACTCAGGAGGTCGCGCCGTGAACTCTGCATTCGCCAAAAACGAGCGGTGTCTCGTCGCCGCGACACCGATATTGCGGCTCCTTGGCGATTTCGCGGTTGAGCCGGCTCACTTGTCCCCAACCGGCCGCAAGGCGCGCGCACTTCTCGCCCGGCTCGTGCTTGCGGACGCGCCGCTCGCTCGTGACCGGCTGAGCGCGCTGCTCTGGAGCCGCCGCCCAGACGCGCAGGCGCATGCCAGCCTGCGACAATGTCTCGTCGAACTGAAGCCCTGGACGCGCGCAACCCCCCCGTTGCTGCACGCCGATCGTGAAACCGTCGCCATAGACCGCACGCAAGTCGTTGACGATATTTCGCTGATTCACGCCGCGTGCGCGGTGGACGATGTCGCGGTGGTCCTGAACCGGCTGCCCGCGCAGGACATTGGATTGCTGGCCGATCTCGATGGCATCGACGAAGCATGGGACGACTGGCTTGCGGTCGAGCGCACGCGTCAGGGCGAAGCGATCGTTCGCGAGGTGCTCGCGATGGCCGACCGACGGTTGCAGGCGGGCGATGTAGAGCGGGCGCTCGCGGTGGCGGACAGGGTCACGCGGTTCGACCCGTACAGCGAACATGCCGCGCGGCTGGTGATGAGCGCGCGATGGGAGGCGGGCGATAGCGATGGTCTGCGCCACGCCTGGCAGCGGATCGAAGATGCGCTCGCGCGCGGAATCGACGGCAAGCCCTCGGTCGAAACCGCCGAACTATACCGGCGCCTGTCCGCTCGGTCGCGCCCGCTCGGCGCGCACGCAGTTGCCGCGCCTTCCATGTCGGCCAATCCAAGGGCCAGCCTGTCGCCGCTGCGCGCGCTGTTCCTTGGCGCGGCCGGGCTGGCTCTCGCGCTGACGGGCGCCGATGCGCCGCGGTCGCGTTCCGCGGTCACGGCATTCGCTGCACCCGTGGTCCGTGTCGAACCGATCGAGGCGCGCGGGAATGATCCGGTCGAAGGTCGTTTCGCCGATGCGCTGGCGGGCGATTTCGTCCGCTTTGCCAAGGCGTCGGGGGGCGCTGTCCGTGTCCTCGACGGAAAGGTGGCGGGACGCGCGGGCGATTTTGTCGTCCGCGTCGCGATCGAACGCGACGGCAACCAGTTTGTCAGCGAGTCGCGGATCGTCGATAGTTTGAACGGTTCGATCCTGTGGTCCAGCCGGTTTGCGGCGCCCGTCAACGATCTCAGCCGGCTGCGCGAACGGACCGCGCTCGCGGTTGCCGGGCTGGTCAATTGCGCGTTGACGCTGAACGGCCGGAACGATCTGTTGGCGCCCGATGCGGATCGACGATCGCTGATCTTTGCGGTCTGCGACGCGGACACGGTTTTTGACGGACCCCGCGCCATCCGGTTGATGGAGGAGCTGGTTCAGCGCTGGCCGGGGGATGCCGAAACGCTGGGACTGCTGGCGCAGGTCCGCGTCAAGCATCTCTCGCACGAGATGGATCCCGCCAAATGGCGCGGGGAGCGCGCAAGGGTGATCGATACGGCGCGCCGGGCGCTTGCCATCGACCCCGACAACGCCCCCGCGCTGACGGCGTTGTCGCAGACGGGCGGCGGCGAGTTGTTCATGATCGAAGGGCTGCCGCTGCTCGATCGCGCGCTTGCGATCGATCCCGAATATCCGGCCGCGTTGATGACGAACGCGGTGGGTCTGTTCCAGGCCGGCTATGTCCAATCCGGCGTCGATCCGGCGAAGCGCGCCGCGCGCGCCGACCCGACCTCGATCTATAAGGCGCTGGGACTGGTCCGGCGTTATGCCGCCGCCGGGAAGATGCAGGATGCGGTGGATCAGTTCGCCGAAGTGGAGGCGATCTGGCCGGGGCACCCCGATCTCGCCGAACATCGCCGCCGCCTCGCGGTCGAACTCGGCCGGGCCGAGGCCGCCGAAGTCTATCGCACCGCAATGGCCGGGGAGCGGCGCGAATTCGATATGCTGCTCCTCCATCAATTCGCCGACCCTTCGATCGGATCGCGCGAGGTCGACGCCGCCGCCGAAGCCGAGGTCTCACAATATCCGCCGACCGCTTATGCGCTGGCGGCGCATTACACGCGGCTCGGCGACTTGCCGAAGGCGCTCTCGTGGCTGGCGCGCGCGCCGATACGCAAAACCGACGGCCAATGGTCGCTTCTCTATTGGCCGTCGGTCGCTCCGCTCCGACGCGATCCGCAGTTCTTCGCAAAGCTGGCGCGAATCGGGCTGGTCGATTTCTGGCGGCGGCAGGATCGCTGGCCGGACTTCTGCAACGAGTCCGGATTGCGTTACGACTGCAAAAACGAAACCGAACGGTTGGTGCGCCTCGGGCGCGCGGTCAATGGCGGAAGTGCCGCATCCCGGTAAAGACCATCGCGAGGCCGGCTTCGTTCGCCGCGGCGATCACTTCGTCGTCGCGGATCGAACCGCCCGGCTGGATCACGCAGGTCGCGCCCGCCTCGACCGCCGCCAGCAATCCGTCGGCGAAGGGGAAGAAGGCGTCGCTCGCGACCGCGCTGCCGACGGTGCGGGCTTCGGCCCAACCATGGCTTTCAGCCGCTTCACTTGCCTTCACGGCGGCGATACGCGCGCTGTCGCGGCGGTTCATCTGCCCCGCGCCGATACCGGCGGTCGAGCCGCCCTTGGCATAAACGATCGCATTCGACTTCACATGCTTGGCGATTGTCCACGCGAATAGCGCGTCGGCGAGTTCTTCCTCGGTCGGCGCGCGGTCGGTGACGACCTTCAGCTCGGCGCGCGTGATGCGCCCATTGTCGCGGCTCTGCGCCAGCCACCCGCCCGCGATCGTCTTCATCATCAGCCCGCCGCGCGCCGGGTCGGGCAGCTCGCCGGTCAGCAGCAGGCGGAGGTTCTTCTTTTTCGCGAACACGGCGCGTGCGTCGGCGTCGGCGTCGGGGGCGCAGACGACCTCGGTGAAAATCCCGCTGATCGCTTCGGCGGTCGGTCCGTCGAGCGGCCGGTTGACCGCGATGATCCCGCCGAACGCCGAGACATCGTCGCATTTCAGCGCGGCGTCATAGGCCTCGGCGATCGTCGCGGCGGTCGCGACACCGCACGGGTTGGCGTGCTTGACGATGACGCAGGTCGGATCGGCCTCGCGGAATTCGGCGACGAGTTCGAGCGCGGCGTCGGCGTCGTTGATATTATTGTAGCTGAGCTCCTTGCCCTGCACCTGTTCTGCGCCGGCGATGCCGCGCGGGCCGGGCACGGCGGGGATATAGAGCGCCGCCCTTTGATGCGGGTTTTCGCCGTAGCGCAGTTCGCTCGCCAGCTTGGCGGTGAGCGGCAGCGTGTCGGGGAAGGTCTTGCCCTGATCGGCGATCGCGAACCAGCGTGCGATCGTGCCGTCATAACTCGCGGTGTGGGCAAAGGCGGTCGCCGCAAGGCGCTTGCGCAGCGCCAGCGTAGTGGCGCCTTGGTTGGCGTCCATCTCGGCGATCACCGCGGCATAATCCTCGGGCTCGGTGACGATGCCGACGAAGGCATGGTTCTTCGCCGACGAGCGCACCATTGCGGGGCCGCCGATGTCGATATTCTCGATGATCGTGTCGCGGTCGGCGCCGCTCGTCACGGTCTGGAGGAAGGGGTAGAGGTTGACGACGACGAGGTCGATCGCGCCGATGCCATGTTCCTCCATCGACGCGACATGCGCCGCGTCGTCGCGCACCGCGAGGATGCCGCCGTGGACCGTCGGATGCAGCGTCTTGACGCGGCCGTCCATCATCTCGGGAAAGCCGGTGAGGTCGGAGACGTCGAGGACATTGTGCCCGGCTTCGCGCAGCGCCTTCGCGGTGCCGCCGGTCGACACGAGTTCGACGCCGTGGCGGACAAGCGCGGCGGCAAGCTCGGCGAGCCCCGCCTTGTCGCTGACGGACAGGAGGGCGCGGCGGACGGGAATCAGGTCGGTCATGGGGGAGGGCCTCGGCTGGCGATGGGATGACGCGGCCCCCCTAGGCGCGCGCCGTCCGTATCGCAACCCTTCGCCCCCTTTTTAGAGCCCCAGCGCGGTCGCGATCTGGTCCCAGCGCACCAGTTTGAAATTCTGCGCCTTGGGGGCGTTGTCACCGTCCTGTGCGAGGAAGATGCCGTCGGGCCAGGCGGGGCCGAAATTTCCCGCGACCGCCTCGATCCCGTCGGTCTCGCTCGTCGCGCCGAACGCGCCGGCGGCGACGGCAAAGCGACCGACATATTCGACCGAAGGCAGGCGGAAGACCGCATAGGCATTGTCGCCCTGGCTCGACACGAGCAGGTAGCGCTGGCCCTTGTGATCGATCGTTGCGAGGCCCTCGACATCGGCGACGAGGCGCTGGTTGTCGACCGGGGCGACGATGCGCGCGGTGGCTGTCTTCCCGTTCGGCTTCAGCTCCCAGACCCCGGCGTCTTCCTCGCCGACGTAGAGTGTATCGCCGTCGAAGACGCAGCCTTCGGACTGGGTCGGGATCTTATATTCCCATTCGGTGGTGAAGCCAGGCGTGCCGTCGACGGTCAGCGTGCCGACGCGCACCGTGCCGTCCTTGACGATCAGCGCCGCGGTGAGCGGCGCGCCCGGCGCGGTCTTCTTGAGACAGAGACCATAGGCTTCGCCGGTTCCAGCCGCCGCGCGGCCGAGCGATACGATCGCGGGCTTGTCGGCGTCGAGGCGGAACACCGCGAGATGCGCGTTCACCCCGTCGTTGCGATCGCTCGCGACGATGATGTCGCCCGCGACGTCGACATTGTTGACGAGGCCGGCTTGGGTGAAGGCGATGTCCTTGCCGGTCAGGTCATAGACATGAAGCCCGGCCTTCTTGTCGGTCGCGACGACCAGTGCGCGGTTCGGATTGGCCGGATCGACCCAGATCGCCGGATCGTCGGCGGCGTCGGCCTTGCCCGTGCCGACGGGCGCGGTTTCGCCGCTCGCGGTCACCTGTACCGGGGGCAGGCCGGTGATGACGGGCGCGCTCGCGGCGCAGCCGCCGAGCGCCGATGCAAAAACCAGCGATGTCAGCAGCTTCCATTTGCCGATGGCGGCCATGATGATTCCCCCGTTCCCGATTGCGCAAAAGTGCGGCTCTCGCGCGCCCCGTCCCAGCAAAGTGGAACGGCGTCAATACGACAATATTTCCGTCACTTAACTGTCATCGATGCGTCACATGGCTCGCCGCAAACTGTCACATGCTCCGCCTAGAGGCCCGGCAACCACAAAGGGGGGTCTGTTACCATGATTCGAACTTTCAGCCTGCATTCCGCCGCCGCGCTCGCGCTTGCCACGGCTCTCCTCTCCGCCCCGGCGACGGCGCAGGATGCTCCGATCCCCGCCGAAGACCGCGGCGATGGCGCGATCACCACGTCGCAGGACATCGTCGTCCTCGGCAGCGTCGGCTATCGTAATCGCAGCGACGAGGCCGAACCCGTGCTGTCCTATGACAGCGAATTCTTCCAGCGCTTCGAACCGCTGACCGCGGGCGACGCGCTGAAGCGCGTGCCGTCGGTGACCTTCCTGTCCGACGTCATCGAAAGCGACGGCGCGCGCCTCCGCGGCCTGCCGCCCGGTTACACCCAGATCCTGATCAACGGCGAGCGCGTCCCGGGCAACGGCGACGATCGCAGCTTCTTCCTCGACCGCATCCCCGCCGAACTGATCGACCGGGTTGAGATCGTCCGCTCGTCGTCGGCGCGTCGCACCGGCGACGCGGTCGCCGGAACGATCAACATCGAACTGCGCAACGGCTACGAGCTCGACGGTGGCTACCTCCGCGCGGGCGGCCTCTATTATGACGACAAGGAGCTCGAGCCGAGCCTTGGCGCGGTCTATGGCGGCGCGGTGGGGCCGGGCCGCCTGCTCGTCGGCCTCAACTTCCAGGGGCGCCACAACCCCAAGAAGAAATATTCGCTCCGTTACGGCGATTCGCCCGAAAACAACCCCGACTATGCGGTCGACGATTTCGACAATCGCGAAGACCAGCGCGACACGCGCGACGGCAAGGATTATTCGGCGAACGCCACCTACGAGATCGACGGCGAGACGACCGATTTCCGCGTGAGCGGCTTCTATGTGCGCACCGACCGCACCGAAACCGAGCGCAGCCTGGAATTCAACGATCCCACCGCGACCACCGGCCCGGTGCCCGGCGGCGCGCTGGTCAGCGACAACAGCAACATCAACAATATCGACCAGGAAAATTACAGCTTCGACGCGCGCCTTTCGCACCGCTGGTCGCTTGGCAAGACGACGGTGAAGGTCGGCTATGCGCGCTTCGACGACAAGCAGCGCGAGAGCGAGAACGAGATCGGCTTCGACGTCGATTATGACGATGGCGAAGTGCCCGAGTTCGAACAGGCCTTCACCACGACGGACCTGACCGACAAGGAATTCACCGCGAAACTCGACCATGAGTTCGAATTCGGCAACGATATCCAGCTGGTCGTTGGTGGCTATTATCAGAACAAGAAGCGCAAGCATTCGACCCTCGCTTTCGAAGGCGAGGACGAGTTTCCGGGGCTTCAGACCAGCTACGACCCGTCGAGCGGCAATCCCGACGATTTTGCGTTGCCCTTTGACGATCTCGACGCCGAAGATCCCGTCCGCATCCGGATCAAGGAGCGCCGCCTCGACGGCTTTGCGCTCGTGCAGGGCAAGTCGGGCGGCCTGACGTGGGAAGCGGGCGTGCGTTATGAAACGACCAAGCTCGATGTCGCCGACTATAGCGATGCCAGCGATGTCCTTGCGCAGGATAACGATTATGAAAAATTCCTGCCGTCGGCGTCGATCAAGTTCGACCTGACGCCGCGCGACCGCATCACCGCATCGGTCGCGCGCACCAACCGTCGCCCCGAGTTCAACTATGTCACCCCGGCGACGCTGATCGAGGAAATAGGCGACAACGACCTGCGCGGCAATCCGCAACTGCGCCCCGAAACCGCATGGGGCGCCGATCTCGGCTATGAACGCCGCATCGGCCGCAGCGGGGTCGTCGGCATCAATGCCTTTTATCGCGATGTGACCGACCTCATCGAGCTGACCAACACCGGCGATGTCGGCGATGGCGGCGCCGGCACCATCGTCTATCAGCCGATGAATATCGGCGACGGCAAGGTGTGGGGGGTCGAATTCGACCTGTCGACCGACCTCGGTTTCCTGGGGCTCCCCAACACCGGTATCTTCGGCAATGTGTCGTGGCTCGACAGCGAGATCACCGATCCCCTCGGCAAGCGTCGCTTCAACGGCCAGTCGGATTATGTCTATAACATCGGCTTCATCCAGGATCTGCCGAAATGGGGCGTGGCCTTCGGTGCAACGCACCGCAAGCAGGGTGCGGCGTTCGACCGTGTGATCGGCGAGGAAATCCGCACCACCTATGGCGGCGACCTCGAAATCTTCGTCGAAAAGCGCTTCGGCAAAAGCTTCACGATCCGCGCGGTGGGCTCGAACCTGCTGAACGGTGCGAAGCGCGAAGCGTTCAACAAGTTCGACGATGCGGCCGACCAGTTGGCGCGCGATTTCGACGAATATGAACTCGAAAGCGAAAAGGCCGGGCCGGTCTTCCAGCTGATGGCGCGTTACGCCTTCTAAAGCGCTGGGTTGCGGCGGTGGGCAGTCCCTTGCCCGCCGCCGTCAACCGATATGCTTGAAGATCCAGCCGATGCTGGCGCCGCCCGCGGGCGCGGTGCCGGTGACGACGAGCTGTTCGGTCGGGTGCGGGCGGCCTTCGCCGTCGACCCACAGGCTTTGTTCGATGTCGAGACCGCCTTCGGACGTGCGGAACTGCCAGAGCGGGCCGCCGTTGATGCGCAGCAGCGCGCCCAATTTGTCGGCGGTCAGGCTCGCCGAAATATGCGCGCCGAGATGGAAACGTAGCGCAAAACCCTTGTCGCCCTTGCGCCGCGAGCGCGGCGCGGGGAGCAGCAAATCCTCGCCGCGCAGCTCGCGGCCGTTCGGCGACAGGATCAGCAAGCGGCGGTGGATCAGCCCGTGGCGCCGCGCATAGCCGTCGTGGCTCATCTCGAGCCGGCTGCCCTGCGGCGTCTCGCGCCGGTCGAGCTCGACCTCGGTCACGCCTTTGCCGAGTGATCCGTTCGACAGGATCGCGGTCGAATTGGTGTCGGCGAGGATCAGCGTCGAATGCGCTGCGGTGGTCCGCAGCCCGCGCGCGAGGTCGGCGGGGATCGTCGCCCCGGTCAGCGCCGCGCCGCCGCAATTGACGACGATGCGCTCGGCGCCGTCGCTGAGTTCGAAGGCGAGGGTCGAGGCGCAGCCCGCTTCGGTCACGCGGGCAATAGGCGGAGGCGCGGCGTCGGCAAGCAGCACGACCTTGTTCGCGACCAGCCGCTGATAGCCCCAGTCGCGCGCCTGCTTCAGCGGCCGCGTGCGCACGCCGCTGGCGTCGACGATCGCCTGGATGGTGGCGGCCGACGTAGCGCCGCTGCCCTGCCAGCTGCCCATGCCGCCGTCGCTGTGGACCAGGCCGAGGAGCGCCGGGACCGCGCGTGCGAGCACTTCCTGGATGAAGGGCGGCACCTCCATGCGGCGCATGTCATAGATTTTGACGAGCATCGACAGCGCCATGACCGCGTCGAGCTGTGCTTGCGGCGAGCGCGAGATATTGCCGCCGTCGGCGTAGAAGCTCGTCTCGAGCACCTTGCGGAGGCCAGCCTCGCCGAATATCTGCCGCGGCTCGCCGCCGGGCATCAGCAGCGAGGCGGCGACGATGCCGACCCACGCGACCATCTGGCCGGTGCCGGGCCGCGTCTTGTCGGCGACGCGGTCGAGGTGGCGCGCCGCGCGCGCGAGGTGGTTGAGCACCGCCGATCGGTAGACAAGGTCGCTCGACGACAGGATCAGCGGGGCGTGCGCCGCCCAGAAGAGGATGCGCCAAGCGCTGTTATCGGCCTTCCACGCGGGTTCGCTCACCGTCTCGCCATGCGTGCCGAGCCAGTGGCGGACGACCGCCTCGGCGATCGGCGCGCCGTCGGCACGCGAGCCGGTCGCGGAGAGGTCGCGGAGCCAGGCGAAGCTGTGGAGATAGTCGGCAAAGGTCGGCGCGACGTTCAGCGCGGCGAAATCCAGCTCGCCGAGTGGCAGTTTGAGCCCGCGATGCAGGAAATGGCCGGCGCGGATCGCGGTGCCGGCGCGTGTATCGCCGGGCACCGGGTCGACCGGCACGCCGAGCAGCTTGAGCGGGAAGCGCCCTTTCAGGCGGAGCGCGTGGAGCGGTGTGCGCCAGGTCAGGCGCGTGATCGCATTGGCGACGCGGTCGCCGAGCGAAAGGCCTTTGTCGGCGGGCAGGCGGATCAGCCGCTTGCCGGGCTCGATCGTGTCGTCGATGGCGTCGGCGGCGGCGCCCTCCGGTTCATCTTCTGGAGCGGTCACCGGTCTTGCCATGTTCAGGCGCCGCCGCGCAGCCGCCGGATATTGTCGGCATAAGCGTCGGGGCCGCCCTTGAAGGTCGCGGTGCCCGCAACGAGCACGTCGGCGCCCGCGGCGATCGCCAGCGGAGCGGTGCCCGCATCGATGCCGCCATCGACCTCCAGCCGGATGTCGCGGCCCGATTTGTCGATCATCTTCCGGACCGCCTCGATCTTCCTGAGCTGGCTCGAAATGAAGCTTTGCCCGCCAAAGCCAGGATTGACGCTCATGATCAGCACCAGGTCGATGTCGTCGATGAGATAATCGAGCATCTTTGCGGGGGTCGCGGGATTGAGCGACACGCCCGCCTGCTTGCCGAGCGACTTGATGTGCTGGACGGTGCGGTGGATGTGCGGCCCCGCTTCGGGATGGACGGTGATGATGTCGGCGCCCGCCGCGGCGAACGCGTCGAGGAAATGGTCGACGGGGCTGATCATCAGATGGACGTCGAAGGGCAAAGTCGAGTGCGGGCGCAAGGCTTTCACCACCGCCGGGCCGATCGTCAGGTTCGGCACATAATGGCCGTCCATCACGTCGATATGGACCCAGTCCGCGCCCGCGGTCTCGATCGCGCGCACTTCCTCGCCCAGCCGCGCGAAATCGGCGCTGAGGATCGACGGGGCAATACGGACGGGCGTGGTGGCGGCGGTCATGGAGACCGGCCTTAACCATCTAGCGAGTCGGGGGCAAGCGGGGCGGGGGCGCTATCGGCGCGATATCGACAAAATCGTCGCGGCTTTTCCCTCCATTGTCCGTTCGCCGTCGATACCGGTTGTTCAGGCGCGCGGGTCGGTCGGCGGGACGGGATTCGGGGACCCGACGCTGGGCAGCGCTTTGTCGGGCGAAAGCGGGCCTTCGGGCGCCCTTTCAGGGAAGGCTTCGGGCGGTGCCGGCGGGCGGGGCGGAGCGCCCCGCGGGCCATATCTGGTCCCCGGCCGTTTCTGGGCAGTGATAAATTCGGTGCAGTCGCGCAGGGCCCGGGCGGCCGCCTGGTTCCCGTCGAGTGAGATGGCATAGATCTGCCTTCCCTTGACGCGCGCGATCAGAACCACTTTGTCCGGCAAGGTCGCCAGTATGTCGGTCGTCGTACGGCTGTCACTGGGATCGGCGATCAGTCCACCGGACAGGCCAAGGGCGGAGCCCGTTACCTCGAACCGGAGATCGCCCGCGATCAACTCGGCCGGAAACTCGCCATATTTGCCGCCTTTGGGCAGAGCATAATCGCCGGTCTCGGCGCCGATATGCAATATGCCCCCCGATGGCGGCGCGCCGGGCGTGACGTAATAGGGCCCCATGAAGGTCAGCAGGGTCCGGTCGCCGTTGGCGAAATCGGCGTCGCAGCGATCGTCGCCATCATCCGTGACCGTCCAGCCGCCCGCTTGCCAGTCCGGAAAGCGCAGATAAGCGGCAGTATCGGCTGCAACGGCCGGACTGGCGAGCAGGAGAGAAATGCCGATGGAAAGGGTGGTGGTTCGATGCATGGCGGAAAGCATAGGATGACCTTGCGGCGCCGCAAAATGCTATTTCGGTCGCCCGATCTTTGCCGTTTGGCAGGGGGGAGCAGGCGCGCCCAAGGCAGCCCGGCTGCCGCCGCTCGCTATCGCCAGCGCCAGCCGCCCTCGGTCCTGGCGCGGTAGATCGGCATCGGGGCAAGGCCGGCGAGGACGACGAGGATGGTCATCAGAACGGGCCGGTCCCGGAAGAGCCAGGCGAGGCCGGCGATCATCGCGACATGCAGCGCGAGGAAGAACCAGCCTTCCCACACGAACGGCAGGCCGGTGCCATAGCCGTGGCGTTTGGCGCGAAACCAGGGGCTCTTGCGCATGAACAGGTGGAGCATGATCAGCTTTCCTCTTTCGACGGCCGCCCGCGCCTGGCGGGAACCGGCGGTTTGACCGTCATGCCGCGCCGCGCCAGCGCTTCGCGCAGTAACACCTCGATTTCGGCGTTGGCGCTGCGCAATTCGGCGGCCGCCATCCGCTCGATCGCCGCATAGAGCGCGGGATCGAGGCGGAGGGCAAAGGCTTTCTTGGCGGCCGCTGTCATCGCTTCAACTCAGTAGAGCGAACCGGCGTTCACGACCGGCTGCGTGTCGCGTTCGCCGCACAGCACGACCATCAGGTTCGACACCATTACCGCCTTGCGTTCGTCGTCGAGGTCGACGACGCCCTTTTCGGACAATTGAGTCAGCGCCATCTCGACCATCGTCACCGCGCCCTCGACCAGCTTCTTGCGCGCCGCGATCACCGCTTCGGCTTGCTGGCGGCGGAGCATCGCGCCGGCGATCTCCTGCGCATAGGCGAGGTGGGTGAGGCCGCATTCGTCGACGGTGATCCCCGCGACGCTCAGCCGTTCGATCAGCGCCTTGCGCAGTTCGACCCCGACCTCGTCATGGTTGCCGCGCAGCGTGACTTCCTGATGCTCGATGTCGTCATAGGGATAGCGCGAGCCGATCGAGCGCACCGCGGCCTCGATCTGCGCCATCACGAATTCCTTGTAGTCGTCGACGTCGAACAAAGCCTGCGCGGTGTCGGTGACGCGCCACACGACCTGCGCCGCCATCTCGATCGGGTTGCCGCGCAGGTCATTGACCTTGATCTTGTCCGAAATCACGTTGTTCGCGCGCACCGCGATTTTCTTGCGCGTCAGCCAGGGGAGCACCCAGCGCAGCCCTTCCTCACGGTCGGTGCCCTTGTACGCGCCGAACAGCTGGATCGCCGCGGCCTCGTTCGGGTTGATGAGATAGAAGCCGCACAGGATCAGCAGGCCCACGACCGCCGAGGCGACAACGACGATCCATTTCCACGCGACCATATATTCAGCATTGGCGTTGGTGATCCCCGCCCAGGCGGCGACGCCGAGGAGCAGCAACCAGATGAACAGCATCAGATAGCCGCTCTGCGTATTGGCGCGCGTCTCGCGACTGCGGTTCAGCGCCGGTGCCCCTGTTTCGACCATGTTTCCCTCCGAATCATCCGATATAATGATGATATCATATTTATATCGAATCCGGCGGAGGTCAATCGGGATTAGAGCGAACAGACGCTCACGCCGGTTTTCGCTGCGACAAGCTCGCACAACGGCCGGAGTCGGGTTCGATCGTGTTCAGACCGGGATGTGTGGCGAGCGGTGTGGTTGCCCATAGCGGCCGGCTGCGGCAGCATCGAGGCATACTCAAGTTCGGACTTCCACAACTGACGCGCTCGAGCGCGAAGGAGGACAGATGCTCCAGGGCAAAAAACTGGTTCAATCCATGTTCGCGCGCAGCGGCTACAGGATTGTAAGATCAGAATCCGGCATGCGGTATCGGCCGACCGCAGCCGACGCGCGCCACTCTGCCAGCTTGCTCCATGAGATAATTCCCGTGGTGCAGCACAACGCGCTGACCGGAGAATGGCCGACACCGGAATTTCTGGAGGACTATTTCGATGCAAGCCGCCTTGCGATGGCTCGCCTCCTGCTCGATCAATGCGATGCCGAAGAGGTGGAAATCGCGGGCAAGCGGGTTCTGGACATCGGGTGCCACGCAGGGAGCCTGCTGCGCCTCATGCGCGCAAGATATCCGGAAGCCTCGCTCTTCGGATGCGACATCAGCGATGTGAAGCTCGCGATGGCCAAACGCGCCTGTCCGGACGCCGAACTGTTCTTCAGCGCGCTCTCGGATCTTCCTCGGTCATCGCGCTATGACGTGGTGTTCCTGATGGAAGTGCTTGAGCACACGGTCGATCCCGAAGCCGTCGTCCGGCGTCTGCTCGATATTGTGTCCGCCACCGGCACGCTCATATTGACGGTTCCCGATGGGCGGAAAGATCAATTCCCCGCCAACGAGTATCATGCGGAGTTCGACTCCTACGCGGGCCACATCAACTTCTGGAGTCCGGAGAGCTGGAACTATTTCCTCGCGCGGATCGCTCCCGAGTGGGAACTCCGTACGGGAACGTTGTCGACTGGACACTTGTTCGCAGCCCTGAGCATGAAGAACAAGGCGAATTAGGATAAACAAAGGGGGCGAAATCGCCCCCTTTGCTTTCCCGGTATCGTTCACCTACTCGGTCGGAAAGCCGCGCTTTTTCAGCAGCGCTTTCACGTCGGGATCGCGGCCGCGGAAAGCGCGATACGCCTCGGCGCGGTCGGTCTCGTTGCCCGTCATCAGCAGGATGGTGCGGAACTTGTCGGCGACGCTGCGGTCCCACGGGCCGCCTGCCTCGGTGAACGCCGCCCAGGTGTCGGCGTCCATCGTTTCCGACCAGAGGTAGCTGTAATAGCCCGCCGAATAGGCGTCCGAGCTGAACAGGTGGCCAAATTGCGGCAGGCGGTGCCGCATCACCAGCTCTTTCGGCATGCCGATTTCGGCGAGCGTTTCGCGCTCGAACTTGTCGGCGTCGGCCGGCGGCGTCTTGCGATCGTGCAGTTTCATGTCGACGATCGCGCTCGCCAGATACTCGACCGTCGAAAAGCCCTGGTTGAACTTGTCCGAGGCGAGGATCTTGTCGACCAGCGCCTGCGGCATCGGCGCGCCCGTCTTGTAGTGCGTCGCATATTTCGACAGCACTTCGGGCGTCATCAGCCAATTCTCGTTCACCTGGCTCGGATATTCGACGAAGTCGCGCGGCACCCCCGCGAGCGCGGGGTAATAGATGTGCTGCAGCAGATAATGGATGCCGTGGCCGAATTCGTGGAACAGGGTCGTCGCATCGTCGAGGCTGATCAGCGTCGGCTCGCCCTTCGCAGCCTCGGTGAAATTATTATTGTTCGAGGCGAGGACGTTGCGCTCGCCGCCGAGCGTCTGCTGGCTGCGATAGGTCGTCATCCACGCGCCCGAGCGCTTCCCGTCGCGCGCGAAATTGTCGAGGTAGAAGACCCCGACATTCTCGTTCGTCTTGAGATTATAGACCTCGAAGGTGCGAACCTTGGGATCGAAGACGGGGATCGTGCCCGTATTTTCGCGGAAACCGAGGTCATAAAGCTGGCCGGCCGACCAGAACATCGCATCGCGCAGCTTGTCGAGCTGGAGATACGGCTTCACTTCGCTTTCATCGAGGTCGTATTTCGCCTTGCGGACCTTCTCCGAATAGAAACGATAGTCCCACGGTTCGATGGTGATCTTGGGCCCCTTGCCGGCCTTGGCTTCGGCGTCGGCGATCGCCTGCATGTCGGCGACCTCCTCCTTCACGCGCGCGACTGCGGCGGGCCAGACCTTCATCATCAGGCCCATCGCGGCTTCGGGGGTCTTCGCCATCGTATCGGCCATGCGGTAATGCGCGTGTGTCGGGAAGCCGAGCAGTTCGGCGCGCTGCTGGCGCAGCTTCAATATCTCGACGATCGTCGCATTGGTGTCGTTCGTGTCGCCATTGTCGCCGCGGCTGATAAATGCCTTGTAGACGCGCTCGCGAAGCGCGCGGTTGGTCGCGCCCTGCATCACCGGCTGCGCCGACGAGCGGGTGTTCTTGATCGCCCACTGGCCGGGCTTGCCGTTCGCTTCGGCGGCCGCGGCGAGCGAGGCGACGAAGCCGGGTTCGAGACCCGCGAGTTCGGCCTTGTCGGTGACGAAGGTGTAGAGTTTCTCGTCGCCGAGCAGTTTCGACGAGAAGGCCGAGAACAGACCTTCGAGCTTCGAGTTCATCTCGACCAGCTTCGTCTTGTTCGCGGGCGACAGGTTCGCGCCGTCGCGGACCATCTCGTCATAGCTGCGCTCGACGATGCGGATCTGCTGCGCGTTGAGGCCGCTGTTGTTCCGCTTGTCGTACACCGCCTTGTAGCGCGCGAAGAGCTTGGGATCGAGGAACAGCTCGGTGTAGAAGGTCGTGAGCTTGGGGCTCCACTCGGCGTCGATATCCTCGACGCGGTCGTTCGACTTGTTCGACGTCTGCACGCCCCAGAGCGCGAAGAGGCGGTCCATCGTGTCGCCCGCGAGCATCATCGGGACATGCGTGTTCTCGAACGTCGGGACCTGCGGATTATCGATTACCGCCTGCACCTCCGCCTTGGTCTCGGCCATGCCCTTCACGAAGGCATCGGGGAACAACTCGGGGTCCATCTTGTCCCATGGCGGCACCCCTTCGTAGGGGCCGGTCCACGGCGCGAGCATCGGGTTTTTGTCGGCCAGCGCGGTGGCGGGAGGCGGGACGATCGGCTGGGCGGTTGCGGTGGTCATCTGGCTATAACCCACCATCATCGCGGTGGATGCAATCATGATCGACAAATGACGGGCAAAAGGCTGCGCGGTGCGCGACATCGATAAATCTCCCCGGAGGATAAGGTTTCGGACGAAACCATGTCGGGGGCCGTCTTAACCTTATGTGACAGCGGGGTGCAAGCCGCCTAGGCGCCAAATAACTGCTGGATCAGGCCGGGAACGTCGACGCGGAAGCTGAACACGCCGCCCGCATGCGGCTGCGCCTTGCGTTCCTCGTCGGTCAGATTCTTGCCCGCACTGGTGACGAACGCGGTCTTGAGATCGGGTCCGCCAAAGGCGATCATCGTCGGGCGCTGGACCGGCAGCTCGACCGTTTGGATGAGTTCGCCTGCGGGCGAGAAGCGCACGATGCGCCAGCCGTCCCACAGCGCCGACCAGTAACAGCCCTCGGCATCGACGGCGGCGCCATCGGGGCGGCCGTTGCCGAATTCGAACTGGTGGAAGATGCGGCCGTTGCCCAGCGTGCCCGCGGCCGGGTCGACGTCATAGGCGCGGATCGCGTGGGTCGGGGTGTCGGCGTGGTAAAAGATGCGGCCGTCGGGGCTGAACGCAGCCCCGTTGCTCGTCGTCAGCCGTCCGAAAATTTCGGTCAGCGATCCGTCGGGATCGAGCCGATACAGCGTCGCGGCGGGGTTCGTCTTGTCGCTCGTCAGGCTGCCGACCCACAGCCGGCCGGCGGCGTCGACGCGGCCGTCGTTGAAACGCTGTTCGGGCTTGTCGGCGAGCACCGCCGGGCCAAAGGGACGCGGCGCGGCGCCCCATGCGTCGATCAGTGCGCAGCTATTTTCGAGCGCCGCGACGAGGCGGCCGCCCGCCCGCGGCGCGATGCAGCCGACCTGCTCCGTTAGTTCCATGGCCTCGTCGGCGCCGCTCAAAGGATCGGTGCGATGGATTTTGCGGCCATCGATGTCGACCCAATAAAGGCGGGCTTCGGCGGCGTGCCAGAAGGGCGATTCGCCGAGCAGGGCGCCGGCATCGAGAAGCAGTTGGACCATGGAACCGGTCTTAGCGCGCGCCGCCGATGCTGCCCAGCGGCTGCAAACCTATTCGCTATGCGGCATACAAGGGAACGCTCATCCCGCCTTTCGTCACCCCGGACTTGATCCGGGGTCCATGGAGTCCACGGAGACCGTGCTCCTCAGTTCACGCTATGCAGCGATGGACCCCGGATTAAGTCCGGGATGGCGACGAAAGACAGGACGACGAAAGAGTCTCTTGCCGTAACGTCTTTCTACTTGACGTGGACGTAAACGTAAGGTCTTTTGACCGGGAAAGATGCGGCCGACTCCCCGCTTGCGTTCGGCCGCTCCAAGGGAAAGGAACACTATGTCGCTCGATAACCTCTCGCGCTCCGCCTACACCGAGGATCATGAGGCGTTCCGTTCGACCGTGCGCCAGTTCCTCGAAAAGGAAATCGCCCCGAACGCCGCCAAATGGGCCGAGGACGGCATCGTGCCCAAGGATATCTGGCCGAAGGCGGGCGAGCTCGGCATGCTGTGCCCGACGGTGCCGGAGGAATATGGCGGGCTCGGGCTCGACTTCGGCTATAATGCGGTCGTCGATGAAGAAAGCGCCTATTATGGCCGCGCCACGACGGGCTTCTCGCTTCAGTCGGACATCGTCACCAGCTATATCGTCAAATATGGCAGCGAGGAGCAGAAGAAGCACTGGTTACCCAAGATGGTGTCGGGCGAGGTGATCACCGCGATCGCGATGACCGAACCGGGCACCGGCAGCGACCTTCAGGGGATGCGCACGACCGCGAAGAAGGATGGCAATCATTATGTCATCAACGGGTCGAAAACCTATATCACCAACGGCCAGAACGCCGACCTGATCCTCGTCTGCGTCAAGACCGACACCGAGGTCCAGCCGGCGTGGAAGGGCGTGTCGATCGTGCTCGTCGAGGCCGACCGCGAAGGCTATGAGCGCGGGCGCAACCTCGACAAGATCGGGCAGGACGAGGCCGATACGTCGGAAATGTTCTTCAACGATGTCCGCGTCCCGATCACCAATTGCCTCGGCGAAGAGGGCAAGGGCTTCATCTATCTGATGAGCGAGCTGCCGCAGGAACGCCTGTCGATCGCGGTGTCGGCGCAGGCGTCGGCGCAGCGCGCGTTCGACGACACGGTCGAGTTCACCCGCGATCGCAAGGCGTTCGGCAAGCCGATCCTCGATTTCCAGAATACGCGCTTCGTGCTCGCCGATCTCAAGACCAAGCTGCAGGTCGGCTGGGCGCATCTCGACTGGGCGCTGGCACGGCATTTGAAGAAAGAACTCACCCCTGAGGAAGGCGCCGGAGCGAAGCTGTGGCACACAGAGCTTCAGTGGGAAGTCATGGACAAATGCCTCCAGCTTCACGGCGGCGCGGGCTATATGAACGAATATCCGATCGCCCGCGCCTGGCGCGCCGCGCGCGTCACCCGCATCTTTGGCGGCACGAACGAAATCATGAAGGAACTGATCGGGCGGAAACTCTGATCGTTTGAAATCGCAGGAAAGGAATTCTCCCATGGCTACTGCTTATATCGTCGACGCTGTCCGCACCGCGGGCGGCAAGCGCGGCGGCCGCCTCGCGGGCGTCCATCCCGTCGACCTCGGCGCCGCGGTGTTCGACGCGATCGCCGACCGCAATGATTTCGACACCAAGGCGATCGACGACGTCATCACGGGCTGCGTGTCGCAGGGCGGGCAGCAGACGATGGATCTCGGCCGCAACGCGGTGCTCGCCTCGAAGCTCCCCGACTCGATCCCCGCGGTCACCATCGACCGTCAGTGCGGCTCGTCGCAGCAGGCGATCCAGTTCGCGGCGCAGGCGGTGATGTCGGGAACGCAGGACATCGTGCTCGCGAGCGGCATCGAAAGCATGACGCGGGTGCCGATGGGCACCGTCGCGACCCTGTTTATCAAGGAAGGGCTCGGCCATTATAAGTCCGAGCGGCTCGAGGAAAAATATCCCGGCATCATGTTCAGCCAGTTCATGGGCGCCGAGATGATCGTCAAGAAGCATGGCTTCACCAAGGACGACCTCGACGCCTATGCGCTCGAAAGCCATCGCCGCGGCGCCGCCGCGACCGAGGCAGGGCATTTCAAGCGCGAGATCGTTGGCGTCGAGATCGACACGCCCGAGGGCCGTCAGCTCCATCTGGTCGATGAAGGCATCCGTTTCGATGCGACGCTCGAGGGCATTGCCGGCGTCAAGCTGCTTCAGGAAGGCGGTGCGATCACTGCAGCGTCGGCGAGCCAGATCTGCGATGGCGCCTCGGCGGCACTTGTTGTGTCGGAACAGGCGCTCAAGGACCATGGTCTGACCCCGCGCGCGCGCATCCACCATATTTCGGTGACCGCGGGCGATCCGGTGATCATGCTCGAAGAGCCGCTGTTCGCGACCGAACGCGCGCTCAAGAAGGCGGGCATGACGATCGGCGACATCGACGCCTATGAGGTCAACGAGGCGTTCGCGCCGGTGCCGCTCGCCTGGCTCAAATATCTCGGCGCCGATCCCGCGCGGATCAACCAGCATGGCGGCGCGATCGCGCTCGGCCACCCGCTCGGCGCTTCGGGCACCAAGCTAATGGCGACGCTGCTCGGCGTGCTCGACGCGACCGGCGGCAAATATGGCCTGCAGACGATGTGCGAAGGCGGCGGTCAGGCCAACGTCACGATCATCGAGCGGCTTTAAAACTTCTCCCCTCCCGCTTGCGGGAGGGGTCGGCGGAGGGCCTGTTCGTTGGCAGTCCCCGACATCCCCACCCAAACCCTCCCCTGAAGGGGAGGGCTTTTTTCAGGAGAAACCCATGAAACTCGATTCCACCGTCTCCGCCGTCGTCACTGGCGGTGCTTCGGGCCTCGGTGCGGCCACCGCGCGCGCGCTCGCCGCGAAGGGCGTCAAGGTCGCGATCTTCGACCTGCAGGAAGAAAAGGGCCTCGCGATCGCGGCCGAACTCGGCGGCATTTTCTGCGAGTGCAACGTCACCGACGACGCGTCGGTCGACGCCGCCTTCGCCAAGGCGCGCGAAGCGCACGGCCAGGAACGCATCCTCGTCAACTGCGCGGGCACCGGCAACGCGATCAAGACCGCGAGCCGCAGCAAGGAAGACGGCAGCATCAAGCATTTCCCGCTCGATGCGTTCAACTGGATCATCCAGATCAACCTCGTCGGCACCTTCCGCTGCATCGCCAAGTCGGCGGCGGGCATGCTGACGCTCGATCCGATGGAAGACGGCGAGCGCGGCGCGATCGTCAACACCGCTAGCGTAGCGGCCGAGGACGGCCAGATCGGTCAGGCCGCTTATTCGGCATCGAAGGGCGGCGTCGTCGGTATGACGCTCCCCATCGCGCGCGATCTTGGCAACGAGAATATCCGCGTCAACACGATCCTGCCCGGCATCTTCGACACCCCGCTGCTCGCGGGCGCGCCGCAGCCGGTGCGCGATGCGCTCGGCGCCTCGGTGCTCAACCCGAAGCGTCTCGGTGTCCCCGCGGAATATGCCAATCTCGCGATGTGCATGATCGAGAATGGCTATTTCAACGGCGAGGACGTCCGCCTCGACGGCGGCATCCGCATGGCGCCGCGCTGACATGCCGAAACCGGAAAGCTGGCGGCTCGATGCCGCCAGCTACCCCGTCTGCATCGATTTGCAGACGCGTTTCCAGGACATGGACATCAACGGCCACCTCAACAATGTGGCCTTTGCCGTTCTGTTCGAGAGCGGCCGTGTGTTGCTCAACCGGCAAATTCGCCCATGGGACGAGCGTCCCGCGAACGAGCGCACGATGGTCGCGGCGGTCGAGATCAACTATCTTGCCGAGGGCAATTTCCCCGACCCGGTGCAGATCGCGACGGGCATCGGCCGGCTCGGCACCTCGAGCTGGACGATCGTGCAGGCGATGTTCCAGAATGGCCGGCCGATAGCGACGTGCGACACCGTCGTCGTGTGCCGCACCGATGGACAGGCGAAACCGCTCCGCGCCGAGATGGTCGCGGAACTCAACGCCAATCTGGTGAAGCCAGTCTAGAGATTCTTGTCGGCGTCGGGGACCGAACGGATCAGATCGCGCGCGAAACCGATCAGGCCGATCTGGCGGCGACGCTTCAATCGCTCGGCGCGCAGGATCGCGCGGACCTCATCGAAACAGCCTTCGACATGGTCGTTGATCAGCACATAGTCATAACCGTCCCAGTGGCTGATCTCGTTCGCGGCGCGTTCCATGCGCGCGGCGATCACCTCGTCGCTGTCGGTGTTGCGCGAGCGCAGGCGCCTTTCGAGCTCCTCCATCGTCGGCGGCAGGACGAAGACGCGCACGACATCGGGACCGGCCTCCTGATACAGCTGCTGCGCGCCCTGCCAGTCGATGTCGAACAGCACGTCCTTGCCCGCATCGAGCAGTTCGTCGACCCGCGCGCGGGGCGTGCCGTAACGATGGCCAAAGACATGGGCCCATTCGAGGAATTCGCCGTCGGCGGCCATCTTCTTGAAGGTTTCGGTGTCGACGAAATGATAATGGACGCCGTCGATTTCGCCCGGACGCGGCGGGCGGGTCGTCGCGGAGATCGAGAGCGCGATATCCTTGTCGGCTTCGAGCATCATGCGCGAGATGGTGGTCTTGCCCGCGCCCGAGGGCGACGAGAGGACGAATAACACGCCGCGGCGGTTCAGGTGGACGCTTTCAGCCATGGGCGCTATTCGCCAAAGCAGCCGCGCGGGTCAAGCGTCGTATGCGGGTTCCACGTCCGTGGAACAGGGGGGAGCCGGGCATGGCAGAAATTTCACGAACCGGATGGCTGGTGGCCGCCGCGCTGGTCGCGCTGCTCGCGGCGATATTGCTCGGCATGGGCCGCCCGCCGATCTGTCCGTGCGGTACGATCAGCCTGTGGCACGGCAGCGTCCAGTCGAACCAGAACAGTCAGCAGATTTCGGACTGGTACAGCTTCAGCCATGTGATCCACGGCTTCATCTTCTATGGCGTGCTGCGCTGGATTCTGCCGCACCGGCCGCTCTGGGTGCCGCTCGCCATCGCGATCGGCGTCGAGGGCGCGTGGGAAATCCTCGAAAATTCGCCGATTATCATCGATCGCTATCGCGAAGTGACGATGGCGTTCGGCTATTCGGGCGATTCGGTGCTCAATTCGGTGAGCGACACGCTGTTCATGGTGTTGGGCTTCGTCGCCGCCAGCAAGATGCGCTGGTGGGTGACGGTGGCGTTAGCCATCGTCTTCGAGCTTTTCACGCTCTGGACGATCCGCGACAATCTGACGCTCAACGTGCTGATGCTGGTCTCGCCGGTCGAGGCGATCAAGGAATGGCAGGCCGGCGCTTAGTGTAGCGAGCTGCTGCGCGCATGCCCTTCGACCGGGATCGCGGGCGGCAGGGCATCGCCCATCATCTGCCCGTCGGTCGGCACTTTCGCAGTCCCGGCATAGGTGTCGACCACGCCCGCATTTGCGAGTTCGGAGTCGAGCGCATGCGCCTCGGCCGCCGCCTTGCGGGCCTCGGCCCGCTCGGCCCATTTCTTGGTGAGATAACCCGCCGCGACCGTCGCCGCGAGGACCGCGTAACGCTGCGGGAACAGGCGCCGCGCCGCGAACAGCGTGCCTGCACCGATGACTGCACCGGCCATGGGATGATTGCCCTTCTGGCGTCCGATAGCGCTTCCAAGAACGCCGCCTACGATACGACCGATCATCTTCATCTCTCCTTCCCCTAATCAATCCCCGGAAGGCCCCGCGGGTTCCCGCTCAGCCTTCGGGGCCCAGCATCGTGCGCGGATCGACGACGCGGTCGAAGGTTTCGCCGTCGACATAGCCGAGATCGAGCGCGGCTTCTTTCAGCGTGCTGCCGGTTTCATGCGCGTGCTTCGCGATCTTCGCGGCCTTGTCATAGCCGATCTCGGGCGCGAGCGCGGTGACGAGCATCAGCGAACGGTTCATCAGCTCGTCGATGCGGGCGCGATTGGGTTCGATGCCGACGACGCAATGTTCGGTGAAGCCCGCCATGCCGATCGCCAGCAGTTCGATCGAGCGCAGCACGTTCGATCCGATCAGCGGCTTGAACACGTTTAGCTCGAGATGGCCCTGGAGCCCGCCGACGGTCACCGCCTGATGGTTGCCGATGACCTGCGCGGCGACCATCGTCAGCATCTCGCACTGCGTCGGATTGACCTTGCCCGGCATGATCGAGCTGCCGGGCTCGTTCGCGGGCAGGTCGAGTTCGCCCAGCCCCGCGCGCGGGCCCGAGCCGAGCAGACGAATATCGTTCGCGATCTTGGTGAGTGCGACGGCGAGCGTGTTGAGCGCGCCCGAGAAAAAAACGAGCCCGTCGTTCGATGCCAACGCCTCGAACTTGTTGGATGCGGGTTCGAACGCAATTCCGGTGCTTTTCGACAGCTCGGCGGCGATCGCGACGTCGAATCCTGCGGGCGCGTTTAGCCCGGTGCCGACCGCGGTGCCGCCCTGCGCGAGCTTGCAGATATCGTGGGCGAGCGCGCCCTCGATCCGCGCACGGCACGCGACCAGCTGCTGGGCATAGCCCGAAAACTCCTGGCCCAGCGTCAGCGGCGTCGCGTCCTGCAAATGGGTGCGCCCGATCTTGACGATATCGCTCCATGCGTCCGCCCTGGCGGCGAGCGCGTCGGTCAGCTCGATCAGCGACGGCAGGAGCCGCGCGGTCGTCTCGACCGCGACCGCGACATGCAGCGCGGTCGGGAAGCTGTCGTTCGACGACTGGCCCATGTTGACATGATCGTTGGGATGGACGGGCGATTTGCCGCCGCGCGTCCCGGCGAGCGCCTCGTTGGCGATGCCCGCGATCACTTCATTGGCATTCATGTTCGACTGGGTGCCGCTGCCCGTCTGCCAGATCGCGAGCGGGAACTGGTCGTCATGGCGGCCGGCGACAACGGCCTCAGCCGCGGCGTCGATCGCGTCGGCGAGGCTGCCGTCGAGCCCATGGCTGCGATTGACCCGCGCCGCCGCACCCTTGATCCGCGCGAGCGCGTGGACGATCGGCATCGGCATGCGCTCGTGCGCGGGGAATGCGAAATTGTGGCGGCTGCGTTCGGTCTGCGCGCCCCAATAGACGTCGGCGGAAACTTCGATCTCGCCGATACTGTCGCTTTCGATTCGCGTGCTCATGCCACCAGCATCCTTGTCACCAGAACCGACCCCGCCCAGATCATCGCGACCAACCCCAGCATCTGCCAATATCCACCCTCGCCGACGCGGCGGCGCAGCCATGCGGCGGCAAGCCATGCGAGCACGAGCGCGGGGGTCAGGATCAATACGCTAAAGCGCAGCAGGCCATCGGCAATCTGTCCACGCGGAGCATCGCCCTGCGCCAGCGCATAGCCCTCGACACCCCACCAGAAGGCAGCCGTGAGCACGACCATGCCCGCGAGGGCCCAATATTGCCAGAAACGGCTGGGAGGCCATGCGGGGCCGCCCATTGCGTCAGCGCTTCTTGCCGAAGTCCACCGTCACGACGTTCGATCCATCCTCGGTGGTAACTTCGGGGCGGTCGTTGTCGGCTTCGTCATGCGGTTCGGGCTGCGTCTCGTCGTCGTCGCTGACCTGGAACTGCAGCCCGAAATCGACCGACGGATCGACGAACGCAGTGATCGAAGCATAGGGGATGACGAGAATCGACGGCGTCTGGTTGAACGACAGGCCGACGCTGAAATGATCGTCCTCGACCTTCAGATCCCAGAAGCGGTTTTGCAGCACGATCGTCATTTCGTCGGGGAATTTTGCGATCAGATGCGCGGGAATATCGACGCCGACGGCCTGCGTCTTGAAGGTGATATAGAAATGATGTTCGCCGGGCAGGCTGTCATAACCGACGATCTGGCTGAGCACGCGGCCGACCACGGCGCGCAGCGCGTCCTGCACGATTTCGTCATAGGGAATCAGGCTGTCGCGTACATCGTCACTCATGGGGCGAGGGGATGAACGCGCGCCGCGCGCCGGTCAAGGGGGGAGAATCGCCTTGCAACGCGAAATACAGGCTCTAAGGCGTGCGCCATGCGTACCGCCACCGTCCAGCGCACGACCAAGGAAACGGATATCGCGATCGCCGTCAATCTTGACGGAACTGGCGAATATTCGGTGTCCACCGGCATCGGTTTCCTCGACCATATGGTCGAGCAATTGTCGCGCCATTCGCTGATCGACATCTCGATGCAGGTGAAGGGCGACCTTCATATCGACCAGCACCATACCGTCGAAGATTCGGCGCTCGCGCTCGGCGAAGCGGTGGCGAAGGCGCTCGGCGACAAGCGCGGCATCGCCCGCTACGGCGAGGCGCACGCGCCGATGGACGAGACGCTGACGCGCTGCGTGCTCGACATTTCGGGGCGCCCGCACTGCGTTTACAAATCGACTTTCTCGCAGCCGCGCCTCGGCGAGATGGACACCGAGATGTTCCCGCACTGGTTCCACAGCTTCGCGCAGACCGCGGGGATCACGCTGCACATCGAAATGCTGTACGGCGAGAACAACCATCACATCGCCGAAAGCATGTACAAGGCGCTCGCGCGCGCGCTGCGCCAGGCAGTCGAGATCGACCCGCGCAAGGGCGACGCCATCCCCTCGACCAAGGGGGTCCTCTGAGGACCGGCCAATGAGCTTCATTGCCCTGATCGACTATGGCGCGGGCAATCTTCGCTCGGTGCATAATGCGCTCGTCGCGGCGGGCGCGGACAATGTTGCCGTCACCGCCGATCCCGATGTCGTCGGACAAGCCGACCGCATCGTGCTGCCCGGCGTCGGCGCGTTCGCGGCGTGCATGAACGGCTTGTCGGCGATTCCCGGGTTGGTCGATGCCATGGACCGGCGGGTGCGCGGCGAGGGCGCTCCCTTCCTCGGCATCTGCGTCGGGATGCAATTGCTCGCCGACGCGGGCGAGGAACATGGGCGGCACGCCGGGCTTGGCTGGATCGGCGGCACGGTGCGGGCATTCGAGCCGGCGCCGGGGCTGCGTATCCCGCACATGGGCTGGAACGACGTGATCCCCTCGTTCGCGCATCCGGTAATCGCGGCGGGCGAAGCCTATTATCTCCACGGCTATCATTTCGCCGACGCGGTCGATGTCGCCGCCACCAGCAGCCATGGCGCGACCTTCGTTGCCGCGGTGGCAAAGGACAATATCGTCGGCGTCCAGTATCATCCCGAAAAAAGCCAGGCTTATGGCCTCGCCACGCTCGAAAGGTTCCTCAATTGGCGGCCCTGACCATCTTCCCCGCGATCGACCTCAAGCGCGGGCAGGTGGTGCGGCTTGCCGAGGGCGATATGTCGCGCGCGACCGTCTATGGCGACGATCCGGCGGCGCAGGCGCGGCTGTTCGCGGACGCGGGCGCATCGCACCTGCATGTTGTCGATCTCGACGGCGCCTTTGCGGGGGAAAGCGTCAACGGCGCGGCGGTCGAGAGCATCATCGCGGCCTTTCCGGGCAAGGTGCAGGTTGGCGGCGGGATCCGTGACCGCGCCGGTGTCGACCGCTGGCTCGCGCTCGGCGTCGAGCGGGTGATCATCGGCACCGCGGCATTGAAGGATCCCGAATTCGTCAAATCGGCGGCGCGCGATCTGCCCGGCCGGATCGTCGTCGGCGTCGATGCGCGCGATGGCATGGTCGCGACCGAAGGCTGGGCCGATGTCTCCGATGTGCGCGTCGAGGATCTCGCGCGGCGGTTCGAGGATGCGGGCGTCGCGGCGTTACTCTTCACCGACGTCGGCCGCGACGGGCTGCTCAGGGGCTGCAATGTCGAGGCGACGGTTGCGCTCGCACAGACGGTCGCCATTCCGGTGGTCGCGTCGGGCGGCGTTGCCGACATCGGCGACATCCATGCACTGCGCCCGCATGTCGCAAATGGCGTCGAAGGCGTCATCACCGGCCGCGCGCTCTACGACGGCCGGCTCGATCTCGCCGAGGCGATTGCGGCGGGGGCGGTGTGACCGTCCGCGTCCGCGTCATTCCCTGCCTCGACGTCGCCGACGGCCGCGTCGTGAAGGGGGTCAATTTCGTCGACCTGCGCGATGCGGGCGATCCGGTCGAGGCTGCGCGCGCCTATGACGCCGCGGGCGCCGACGAACTCTGTTTCCTTGATATCAGCGCCAGCCATCAGGGCCGCGGCACCTTGCTCGACATGGTCAGCCGCACCGCCGAAGTCTGCTTCATGCCGCTCACCGTCGGCGGCGGCGTACGCAGCGCCGAGGATGCCCGCGCGCTGCTGCTCGCGGGCGCCGACAAGGTCGCGGTCAACAGCGCCGCGGTTGCGCGCCCCGAGCTCGTCGCCGACATCGCCGACCGTTTCGGCAGCCAATGCGCGGTCGGCAGCATCGATGCGCGGCGCGTCGAAGAGGGCCGCTGGGAAATCTTCACCCACGGCGGCCGCAAGCCCACGGGGATCGACGCGCTGGAACATGCCGTGCGCCTCGCCACCCTCGGCGCGGGCGAATTGCTCGTCACCAGCATGGACCGCGACGGTACGAAGGATGGTTACGACCTGACGCTCACGCGCGTGATCGCTGATGCGGTGAGCGTGCCGGTGATCGCTTCGGGTGGCGTCGGCAATCTCGACCATCTCGTCGCGGGCGTGATCGAAGGCGGCGCCAGCGCGGTACTCGCCGCGAGCATCTTCCATTTCGGCGAAGCGACGGTCGCCGAAGCGCATGCGCGGCTTGCCGCCGCCGGATTGCCCGTCCGCTCGCATTAAATCCCGCGTCGGGGTGGTCATGCGGGGAGGGGGCTGCAATAGAAGCCCCATGACTTCCAAACTCCGCCTCGCCGATCGTACCAACGATATCTTCCCGATCCTCGGCTTTGTTGCCGCGATGGCGAGTTTCGCCATGCCGCTCAATTCCTGGCTAGTCGCCTTCATCCTGATGGGTGCGGTCATCGCGGCGGTTCACCATGCCGAGGTCATCGCGCACCGCGTCGGCGAGCCGTTCGGCACATTGATCCTCGCGCTCGCGGTGACGGTGATCGAGGTCGGGCTGATCCTGACGCTGATGCAGGCCGAACCCGAAAAGGCGCAGACGCTGGCGCGCGATACGGTGTTCGCGGCGGTGATGGTGATCCTCAACCTGTTGATGGGCCTCTGCCTGCTCAGCGGCGCGATCCGCCATCACGAGCAGCGTTTCCAGCGTACCGGCATCGGTGCCGCGCTCGCGACGCTCACCGTGCTGACGGTTGTGACGCTCGTCCTCCCCAATTTCACGTCGAGCGTACCGGGGCCCTTTTATTCGGCGACGCAGCTTGGTTTCGTCGCAGCCGTTTCGCTGATCCTCTATGGCACCTTTGCGCTGGTGCAGACGGTTCGCCACCGCGACTATTTCCTTCCCGACGGCGATGCCGATGGCGACGGCGAGCCCGACGCGCACGCCGCACCGCCGAGCGTCCAGCGCACCGCGATTTCGGGCGCACTGCTGCTCGCCAGCCTGTTCGCGGTCGTTCTGCTCGCGAAGAATCTGTCGCCGATCATGGGCGCGCTGCTCGCCGACTGGGGAGCGCCCCCCGCGGTGCTCGGTGTGCTGATCGCGGCGCTGATCCTCGCGCCGGAAGGTTTGGCAGCCGTGCGCGCAGCGAAGGCCGACCGCCTGCAGACGAGCCTCAACCTCGCACTCGGATCGGCGCTGGCGACGATCGGCCTTACCATTCCGGCGGTCGCGATCCTGTCGATCATGACCGACCTGCCGATCAGCCTCGGGCTCGATGCCAAGTCGACCGTGCTCTTGTTCCTGTCGCTGATCGTGTCGGTGCAGACGCTCGCGAACGGCCGCACGACCGTGCTGCAGGGGGTGATTCACCTGATGTTGTTCGCGATCTACTTGTTCACGACCTTCGTACCGTAAGGCCTCACGTCTTGCGGACGAACACTGTTCCCGCCGAATAACCCGCGCCGAACGAGCAAATCAGTCCGGTATCGCCTGCGACCATATCCTCATGGTGCAGGTGGAAAGCGATAATCGACCCGGCGCTCGACGTATTGCCATAGGTGTCGAGCACCGTCGGGCTCTCGTCGTCGCTCGCCTCATGCCCCAGCACGCGCTGCGCGATCAGCCGGTTCATATTGGTGTTCGCCTGGTGCAGCCACAGACGGCGCATGTCGCTGCCTTCGAGGTTCAGCACCTCCATCTGCTCGACGATCAGATTGGCAACCCACGGCACGACTTCCTTGAACACCTTGCGGCCTTCCTGGACGAACAGCTTGTCGCTGTGCGGTCCCGACTGGTCGATCCCGCCATGGCCACGGTTGAGGAAACCGAAATTGTTGCGGATGTTGTTCGAGAATTGCGTCTTGAGCTTGGTCCCGAGGATGTCCCAATGGCCTGCGGGCGCGATAGTCTTGTCCTCGACGAGGATCGCGGTCGCGACGTCGCCGAAGATGAAATGGCTGTCGCGGTCGCGCCAGTTGAGGTGGCCCGAGCAGATTTCGGGGTTCACGACGAGCACGCTCTTCGCATGGCCGGCACGGATATAGTCGGCGGCGGTCTGGATACCGAAAGTTGCCGACGAGCAGGCGACATTCATGTCGAAGCCGAAGCCGTCGATCCCGAGCGCGTCCTGAATTTCGACCGCCATCGCGGGATAGGGGCGCTGCATGTTCGACGCCGCGCAGAGGACCGCGTCGACTTGCGAAGCATCGCGCCCCGCGCGTGCGAGTGCGTCCTTCGCCGCGAGGACGCCGATTTCGGCGAGGACCGACAATTCGTCATTGCTTCGCTCGGCGATCCGGGGTGCCATATGTTCAGGATCGAGAATGCCCGCCTTGTCGACGACGAAGCGCGACCCGATGCCACTCGCCTTCTCGATAAATTCGACGCTCGATTCAGCCAGTTCGTCGATCTCGCCGGCCGCGATGGCGGCTGCATTTTTCCTATTGTGCAGCGCAACATACTTGTTAAAACTTGCGACAAGTTCTTCGTTGGAGATGCGTTCGGCGGGGGTGAAAAGGCCGGTCGAGGAAATGACCGGCTGCGGTGTGTGCGACATGATGGACCTATTGTGCCTTGGAATTTGAGGCCCGCTAATTAGGCCCGGTCGCATCGCGGCGCAACGCCTCGCGATTGTCTGAACGATCGCCGACATCATGGTTAACCCGCCACTAACCATTTTGGTGGCAGACTGTTTGATGCAGGCCTCCGGGGGGATGGCTCCCCGGGCGCCGTGCGGGAGCATGACCATGGCGACGCGTTCGGGACCGGCAGCAGGCGACCTGTCGATATCGGAAATCAAGGAATTTGCGGGTTTTCCAGCGGCGACGCAGCGCTACATTCGCCGTTCGCTCGATATCGGGCTCGAACGCGACGATGCGATTTCGCGCTGGTCGCGCGACATGGTCGAGGAAACCGCGATCCGCGTCCAGGCACGCGTCTATCAGCGACTGCACGAAATCCGCGGGCATATTCCCGACGATAGCGGGCTCGACGCGCTCGAACATTTCATGGCGCCGCTGATCGCGGTGTCGGCCTTCGACCTTGGGCAGGACCGGCTGCACGCCTTTGCGCCCTATCGCTTCCTCTATGAACGGCTGCTCGGCGCGCATGCGCGGCCGTGGCTGCCCGGTGCCTTTTGCGCCGCGGCATCGCTGCCGCACCTCCACCCCGACAAGCGCAAGCTGCTTCTCCAGTCGATCAGCGAAGCCGCGGCGACTGCGCCGGGCTGGTCGGCGCGCGAGCCGAGCTTCTATCCCGAATGGGTCGACAAGATCGACGAGACCAAACCCGCGAATTGACAGGGCAGGGCGGCGCCCGTCGGGATGCCGCCCGGATAATCCGCCTCAGAGCAGGGCGCGATAGAGGCCGAAGGCGCTGGTCGCGATCAGCACGATTCCGACCATCACCAGCATCACCTTGGGCGAGAAGCGCTTGGCCATCATCGCGCCGAGCGGAGCGGCCGCCACGCCGCCGATGATCAGGCCGAGCGTCGGGCCCAGTATCTCTTCGAAACCGAGATTCCAGATGAAGGCGATCGACACCGACACGGCGAGGAAGAATTCGACACTGTTGACCGTGCCGACGACCTTGCGCGGTTCGCCGCCCTGGACGAGCAGGTTCGAGGTCACGACCGGCCCCCAGCCGCCGCCGCCCGCTGCATCGAGAAAGCCGCCGATGACTGCCAAGGGCGCGACGACCTTGGGCTTCGCGATCTTGGGCGGATAGAGCAGGCCGCGGACGAGCAGCCACACGCCGATCAGCACCAGATAGCCGAGCACGAAGGGCTTCACGACGTCGGCGTGGAGCGAGGTGAGCACGTAAGCACCAAGCACGCCCCCAATGACGCCCGGGATCAGCAGCCGGAAGAACAGCGGCCAATCGATGTTTCGATGGAATAAATGGCTCAGCCCCGACGCGCCTGTCGTGAAGATTTCGACGACATGGATGCGCGCCGACGCCGTTGCGGGCGGGACGCCCAGTACGGCGACGAGTAATGTGTTGCAGATGACGCCGAACGCCATGCCGAGCGCGCCGTCGACGAGCTGCGCCGCGAAACCGATGAGGATGAACGGCAGGAGCGCGGTAAAGTCGATGGCCGCAAGTTCAGTCATGTTTCATCCCAACCCTTTTAATTGAGAACCTGCTGCCGGGATTCGCCGCGGCGCGCCAGCCCAATTTTTCTGCGCGCGGCAAAGGGATTTGTTTCCGCGCCCGATCGAAACGCTTCAAACCGAGGTCAGCCGGTCAGGTCGTCGGGCAGGTTGTCGCGCACATAGTCGATAAAGGCGCGCAGCTTGGGCATCACTTGCTTGCGGCCGGGATAATAGAGGAAGAGGCCCGATGTCGATGCGGCGTGGTCGGTGAGCACCAGTTCGAGTGCGCCCGATTCGACCATCGCCGTGGCCATCGGTTCGGCCATCATGCCCATCGCCACCCCGGCGCGCATCGCGACCAATGCGGCGATCCAGTCGTTGACGATAATCGGGCCGGTGACCGCGACGTCGAAATCGCGGTTGCCGCGTTCGAAGGTCCACGGCATCAGCCCGCCGCTCGCAAGGCGGAAGCGAACGCAGCGGTGGTCGCGCAAATCCTCTGGCGTCCGCGGGCGGCCATGTTTGTCGAGATAGGCGGGCGCCGCAGCGACGACGAAGCGAAAGGAGCCGGTCAGACGGACCGCGATCATGTCGGCGTCGAGCGCTTCGCCCATCCGCACCCCGGCGTCGAAGCCGCCGGCGCTGAGGTCGGCCAGCGCGTCGTCGGCGTAGATTTCGAGCTCGATCTCGGGATAGGTTTCGCAAAAGCCCGCGATGATCGGCTCGAACAGCGGCTGGACCGCGCCGCGCATCAAATTGATCCGAAGGCGCCCCGCGGGCCGGTTGCCGAGGTTGCGCGCCGCCTCATAGGCATCGGCGAGCCCGGTATAGGCCGGCGCCGCGCGTTCGAGGAACATTTCGCCCGCCTGCGTCAGGCCGACGCTGCGCGTGGTGCGCATGAACAAAGGTGCGCCGACGCGCGCTTCGAGAGCCTTCACGGTCTGGCTGATCGCCGAGGGCGAGACGCCGAGGTCGGCGGCCGCCGCCGAAAAGCTGCGCCTTTCCGCAACACGCAGGAAGGCTTCGATCCCGTCGAGCGCCCCTTGGGGGATTGTTAAATCCTGCTTCAAAGCACTTGCAGATTATAGAGGATTATCTATCTGCGCAACCGCGACTAAAAAGGTTGCACAAAGAAACGAAAGGAACCTCTCCCATGGCCTATCAGCTCTCCTCTTATCGCCGCTTTCCCGCCGCTTTTGCAATCGTCGCCGCTTCGGCGCTGGCCTTCACCGGCTTGATGGCGACCGCAACCCCCGCTTACGCCCAGTCGGCTAGCGATTATCGCTGCGCCGGTCTCGCCGAACAGGCCCATGTTGCCGCCGGCGGCGTCGAAGGCGCCAAGCAGTCGAGCGCCAAGCGCTTTGTTTCGACCGGCAAGAAGCTGTGCGAAGCGGGCAACGAACGCGCGGCCGCCAAGCAGTTCCGCGCCGCGTTGAAGATCGCCGGCGTCGCCGAAGTCGAAACCGACAGCCAGATGGCTGCCCGCTAAGACAGACTGACACCAATCTCCGGACCGTCCTCTCCCTCTCCCCGACGGATCCACATAACTGGGGCGGCACTCGACACGAGGCCGCCCCATTTGTTTGTGCGCAGGGCATGGTTTAGGGTGAAGCCCGTCATGCCCGGCAAGAAACCCCACCGCGACAAGCCTGCCGACCGTTCGGCCCCAAAGCAGGCGGTGCCGCTTTGCCGGTACGAAGAACTGGCGATGCGCGAAAACCGCCTGCGACAAGCGGCCGCGAAACGCGAGCCGGGCGATTAGATCCGCCGGTAGCGGAAGTACCAGACCTCGTGCCCGTGCGCGCGCGCTTTGGCTTCGTAGCGCGTTTCGGGCCAGCCGCCGGGGCGGACCTGGAAATCCCGCGAATCCTGCGCCAGCCATTCGAACTGGTGGCGATGACGGCGCATCACCATCAGCGCGTGCTGCAGATAGATGGGGTGGTCGGTGCCGAAGCGGAACTCGCCGCCGGGCCGCAGCTTCGCCGCGATCAGGTCGAGCGGGCCGTCGTTCATCATCCGCCGCTTCGCATGGCGCGCCTTGGGCCATGGGTCGGGGTGGAGCAGATAGGCGAAGCTGAGCGCGCCATCGGGGATGCGCCGCAGCACTTCCAGCGCGTCGCCATGATGAATGCGAACGTTGCCGATGGGGAGCCGTGCGCCATGATCGCCCGCGACATGGACCAGGGCTTGGGCGACGCCGTTGATAAAGGGTTCGGCGCCGATGAAGCCATGATCGGGCAGCATGTCGGCGCGCCCCGCCATATGTTCGCCGCCGCCGAAGCCGATCTCGAAATGGAGCGGGCGGTCATAACCGAACAGCGCTTCGGCGGTGACCTCGCCTTCGGCGGGCACCGCGATCTGCGGCAGCAAAGTATCGATCAGGTCCTGCTGGCCCGCGCGCAGGGGCTTGCCCTTTGAGCGGCCGTAGAGGCGGTTGATCGTCGTCGGATCGCCGGGCTTGTGTGCAGTCATGGGGCGCGCCCTAGCCGCGCGACCGGGCGGCGGCAACCCGCCACCCGGCACAATGCGACGTCAAATGAGCTTCAGGCGGCGAGGGCCGCCTTGAGCCGATCGACAAGGTCGGTGCGTTCCCACGGGAAGCTGTCGCCTTCCGACGTGCGGCCGAAATGGCCGTACGCCGCGGTCTGTTTGTAGATCGGCTTGTTGAGGCCGAGGTGGGTGCGGATGCCCTTCGGCGTCAGGCGCACGAGCTGCGGGATGACCGCCTCGATTTTGCCTTCGTCGACGGTCCCGGTGCCGTGCAAATCGACATAGATCGACAGCGGCTCGGCCACGCCGATCGCGTAGCTGAGCTGGATCGTGCAGCGGCGCGCAAGGCCCGCGGCGACGATATTCTTGGCGAGATAGCGGGTAATATATGCCGCCGAACGGTCGACCTTGGTCGGGTCCTTGCCGCTGAACGCGCCGCCGCCGTGCGGGCTCGCGCCGCCATAGGTGTCGACGATGATCTTGCGGCCGGTCACGCCGGCGTCGCCGTCGGGGCCGCCGATCTCGAAACGCCCGGTCGGGTTGATGTGATAGACGGTGTTCGCGGTCAGCAGTTCGGCGGGCAGCACGTCGGCGATCACGCCGAGCACATATTTGCGCAGCTCGGTGTATTTCGCTTCGTCGCCTTCGCCGTTGTGGAAATAGTAGCCCGGCGCATGCTGGGTCGACACGACGATCGCGGTCGCCTCGACCGGACGCTCGTTGGCGTAGCGCAGCGTGACCTGGCTTTTGGTGTCGGGCTCGAGGAAGGGCGCGGTGCCCGCCTTGCGGTCGGCGGCCATGCGCTCGAGGATCTTGTGGCTGTAATCGAGCGTCGCGGGCATCAGGTCGGGGGTCTCGTCCGACGCATAGCCGAACATGATACCCTGGTCGCCGGCGCCTTCGTCCTTGTCGCCGCTTTCGTCGACGCCCTGCGCGATATGCGCCGACTGGGCGTGGAGATTATTTTCGAAGCGGAAGCTTTCCCAGTGAAAACCATCCTGCTCGTACCCGATGTCCTTCACCGTCTTGCGGACGGTGGCTTCGATCTCCTCGAGCGCGCCCGGTGCCCACTCGTCATTCTCGAACACGCCCTTGCAGCGGATTTCGCCGGCCAGCACGACGAGCTGGGTGGTGGTCAGCGTCTCGCACGCGATACGGGCTTCGGGGTCCTTCGACAGAAACAGGTCGACGATCGAATCGCTGATCTGGTCGGCCACCTTGTCGGGATGTCCTTCGGACACGCTTTCGGAGGTGAAGAGGAAGCTGTTGCGCATGGAGAGCCTTCTGTGAACGGATATAAAGGAAGCTTTATGTGGGGGTGCTGTTAGCGTCCGCGCCGACGAAAGGCAATGGCCAGCGCGAGCAGCAGCAGCGCAAACCCGACCGGCAGGAGATTTCCGTACCGGGCGAATAGCGTCGGAGCATGGGCTGGCGGGAGCGTCGTATCGATCCGGCCCGCCCGATGCATCGGAAGCGATTCGAGCACGCGCCCGTCGGCGTCGATCACGGCGCTGATCCCCGTTGGTGTGGAACGCACGACGGGCAATCCTTCCTCGATCGCGCGCAGCCGCGCTTGCGCCAGATGTTGCGGAGGGCCCCAGCCACCGAACCAGGCGTCGTTCGACGGATTGAAGATGAAATCGGGGCGATGCGCGCGGTCGACGACCTGGCCCGAGAAGATGATCTCGTAACAGATTTGCAGCCCCGCCCGGCCGAAAGCGCCAAGGTCGAGGGTGCGGGCGCCGGGGCCGGGCCAGAAATCGATGTCGCCGGGCGCGAGGCGCGACAGGCCGATGGCGGACAGGATCGGGCGCATCGGCAGATATTCGCCGTAGGGGACAAGGTGGGCCTTGTCGTAGCGCGGGCCGAGCGTGCCGTCGGCATGGACCGTCATCACCGCGTTGCGTGCGCCGACGACATCGCCCGTCTTGTCGAGCTCCAGTTTCAGAGCGCCGAGCAGCATGATGTCGTCAGGGTTCATCAGCTTGATCAGCCGCATACGCGCCTCGACGGGCGAGCGATCGTAATAAGGGGCGGGATAGCCCGCTTCGAGATAATCGGGCACCGCCGCCTCGGGCCAGAGGATCAGGCGCGGCGTGTCATCCTTCGGAGTGGTAAGCCGCGCGAGCTTTTCGAAATTGAGGTCGGCCTTGCGGCCTTCCCATTTGTCTTCCTGTCCGACATTGGGCTGGACGACGGTGATCGGGATGCGCTGCGTACCCTTGACGCGAACGGCGGCATCGACGCCGCTGCCCGTTTGCGACAGAAATGCCGCGCCCCATATGGCGAGCAGGCTCCCGAAAAGCGCAGCTGCGGCGACACGGCGGTGAAACCACGCCAGGATCAGCACCGCCGCGAGAAGGCAGACGATCGCGCTCATGCCATATGTGCCAATCCAGCGGGCGGGCGCGGCAACGTGCGGGACGGCAATCACCCCCAGGGGGTTCCATGCAAAGCCGGTAAAAATCCAGCTGCGGAGCCATTCGGTGAGTGCCCAAAGGCCGGCGAAGGCCAGCAGATAGGATGGCGCCGCAAAATGCGCGTCTGCCCTGGGCTTCAGTGTCCACGCGCCCCAAGCGGCGATCGCCGGATAGATGGCGAGATAGAGCGACAGCAGCCCGACCGCGATCCAGCCGAGCCACGCGGGCATCGCCGCCTGATAGGTGAAGGCGGTCGCGATCCAGTTGAGGCCGACGACGAAATGCCCGACGCCGAACGCCCAGCCGATACCCAGCGCGCGCGAACCCTTCGGGCTGCGCGCAACGAGCGCCATCCAGCCCGCGAGCGCGAGCAAGGTCAGCGGCCACAGGTGGAGCGGCGCGAAGCCGGTTGCCGAAACGGCGCCGAGCAGCAGGGCGACAAGCTTTGGCCAGCGGTCGGCGAAAGCGGCGATGCGGGAGGATGTCGCGGTCACGCGCGTTCTATTAGCCGTGTGCCGCCAAGCCCACTAGAGCATATATTTCATCTTGATCGACTGGCGCATATCGCCGGCGACCGCGAAGCTCGCCGATTTGAAGCTCGGCGGGCCGACGGTAATCGTGGGATTGCGCGAAAAGCCGAAGCCTTCCTTGGGCAGGAAGATCGCGGTGTCCATCTTGTTGTTGCTGTTTTCGTCATGGACGACCGCGATCGCATAAGTTCCCGTCGCGGGCGCGTGGACAAGGAAATCGCCAGCATCGGCCGCCTTCACCGCCATGCGCACCGACGCCTTGTCCTTGCTGCAATCGGGAAATGCCTTGGGATTGGTGGTCAGGCAGACAAGGATCTGTCCCTTTGCGCTGCGTAGCCCCGTGACGTTGACCTCAAGCGTCGGCGGCGGCACGCTCGCGCCGGTCAGCAGCGCGGCCGAAATGGCCAAGGCCAAGATCCGTGCCGCACGCCTTGTCCCAGAAGCGGAAATAGAGCCCATAATTCCCCCGGTAAGCGGCGTGATGCTGCTCGTGATGTGTCGCGGTTATCAGCCAGCGGCCCGCGGGTCCATGAACAAGCGCGCGCGGGAACATCTCCCATCCCATATGATTGCCGACGCCCATGACCGTCATGATCGCGAGCACGAGGCCGAGCATGGCGACGTGGATCGGGATCAGAAAGACGAGCGCGGGGATGACAATCGCGCCAGTCATGGCCTCCAGGGGATGGAAACTCATCGCCGCCCAGGCGGTCGGCGGGCGGCTGTTATGGTGGACGCTATGCGCGATACGGAACAGGGCGGGGCGGTGCATCCAGCGGTGCGTCCAGTAGAACCATGTGTCGTGGATCAACAGATAGGCGAAGAGACTAAGCGGCGGATACCAAAGCGGAAAGGCGCCCCAATCGGTGTAGATGCGCGTCCAGCCATGCGCTTGCCACCCCCACGCGACGACGCCTGCCGGAATCCCGTAAATCACGGCGCTCAAAAGGCTCCACCCGACCTCGCGACGCATCTGCGATTCGAGCCCGCGATAGAGGCCGGGGTGCTTCCACCGCGTCGCAAGCGCGAAGCCGCCGCTGGTGATCAGATAGCGCACGCCGACGATCGCCGTCATCGCGAGCGCGGAGAAAAGGATCGGCCAGCCGGTCATCGCGCAAGGCTAGCCGCTCGGCACCGCGTTGCAATGGCTTTGCGCCCGCGCGTTCGCGTGGCTATGGCAGGGGAATGGTGGGGCAGAGCAACGATAAATGCGATATCGCGATCGTCGGCGGCGGACTCGCCGGCGGGCTTGCGGCGCTTGCGCTTGCGCGGCAACGACCCGACCTCGACGTGCGGCTGATCGAGCCCGGCCCGATCGGGGGTAATCATATATGGTCCTTTTTCGACAGCGACATCGCGAAGAAGGACCGCGCGCTCGTCGCGCCGCTCGTCCGCCATCATTGGCCGCACTATGACGTGCGCTTTCCCTCGTACGATCGCCGGCTGCGGATGGGTTATAAGAGCATCACCGGCGAGGCGCTGGCCGAGGCGGTCGCGGCGGCGCTGCCCCAAGGCCATATCATTGCCGACCGGGCCAAGCATGTCGCGCCCGATCACCTGCTGCTGTCGCGCGGCGGACGGCTTTCGGCAAAACATGTCATCGACGCGCGCGGCGCCACCAAATTCGCGGGTCTCGACTGCGGTTGGCAGAAGTTCGTCGGGCAGGCGCTGACCGTCAAGGACGGGCACGGCGTCGAACATCCCGTCGTGATGGACGCGAGCATCGAACAGGTGGACGGCTATCGCTTCGTCTATTTGTTGCCGTTCGATGCCGAGACGATCTTCGTCGAGGATACCTATTACAGCGACGACGCCGAGCTCGACCTTGCCGTCGTGCGCGAACGGATCGCGGCTTATGCGGCGGCGCAGGGCTGGGATGTCGCAGCGGTGACGCGCGAGGAAAGCGGCGTGCTGCCCGTCGTGATCGCGGGCGATTTCGACCGGCTGTGGCCGACGTCCGACCGCACCGCGCGGATCGGGGTGCGCGCGGGCGTCTTCCATGCGACGACAGGCTATTCGCTTCCTGACGCCGTGCGCACCGCGTCGGCGCTGCCCGGCCTCGTCGGCCGCGCGGACCTTCCCGCGATCCTCCGCGACCGCGCTGCGGCGTCGTGGCGGCGCCAGCGTTTCTACCGCATGCTCGGCGCGATGGCGTTCCGCGCTTCGGAGCCTGAGGCTCGCTACCGCATCTTCGAGCGCTTCTACCGCCTGTCGCCGGGGCTCATCGCGCGCTTCTACGCCGGGTGGTCGACGACGACGGACAAGCTGCGCATCCTGTCGGGCAAGCCTCCGGTGCCGATCGGCCGCGCGATCGCCGCGCTGGCGAAGCGCGACTGGAAATGAGCCGCCGCGCGATTGTCATCGGCGCAGGATTCGGCGGCCTCGCGCTCGCGATCCGGCTGCAATCGGCGGGTGTCGAAACGACCGTCGTCGAGGCGCGCGACAAGCCCGGCGGGCGCGCCTACCACTGGGTCAAAGACGGCTTTACTTTCGACGCCGGGCCGACCGTCATCACCGACCCGCCGTGCCTCGAAGAATTATGGGCGCTCAGCGGGCAGGACATGGCAACGGATGTCGATCTCGTCCCGGTCATGCCGTTCTACCGCCTCAACTGGCCCGACGGCACGAATTTCGACTATTCGAACGACGAGGCCGCGCTACGCGCCGAAATCGCCAAGCTCCACCCCGCCGATGTCGAGGGCTACGACCGCTTCCTTGTCTATTCGAAAGGTGTTTACGAACAGGGCTATGTGAAGCTCGGCGCGGTCGCCTTTCTGGACTTCGCCTCGATGATCAAGGCCGCCCCCGCGCTGATGAAATATCGGGCGTGGCGCAGCGTCTATTCGATCGTCGCCTCCTATGTGCAGGACGAGCGGCTGCGGCAGGCATTGTCGTTCCACACCCTGCTCGTCGGCGGCAACCCGATGACGACGAGCGCGATTTACGCGCTGATCCACACGATCGAGAAAGAGGGCGGTGTCTGGTTCGCGCGCGGCGGCACCAATGCGCTGGTGCGCGGCATGGTGCGGCTGTTCGAGCGGCTCGGCGGAACGCTGCGGCTTGGTGATCCGGTGACGCAGATCGAAACCGCGGGTGACCGCGTCACGGGCGTCAAGACGCAAAGCGGCTGGCACGCCGACGCCGACATGATCGCAACCAACGGCGACCTGATGCACAGCTACAAGACGCTGCTCGCGGACCATCCGCGCGGGCAAAAGGTCGCCAAGAGCCTCGCGCGCAAACGCTGGTCGCCCTCGCTCTTCGTCGTCCATTTCGGTGTGAAGGGCGAATATCCGAACATCGCGCACCACAGCATCCTCTTCGGCCCGCGCTACAAGGGGCTGCTCGACGACATCTACGGCGGGGTCGTCCCCGACGATTTCTCGCTCTACCTCCATCATCCCAGCGTCACCGACCCCGGCATGGCGCCGCCCGGCCATTCGGCCTTCTACGCGCTCGCCCCCGTCGCGCACCTCGGCAAGGCCAAAGCCGAATGGGACGGCGCATTCGGCGAGCGCTTCGCCGACGCCATCCTCGAAGAAGTCGAACGCCGCGTCGCCCCGGGCCTCCGCGCCAACCTCGTCACCCGCTTCCACTACACCCCCGCCGATTTCGGTCGCGATCTGTCGGCGCATCTCGGCAGCGCGTTCAGCCTCGAACCCGTGCTGTGGCAAAGCGCCTGGTTCCGTGCCCACAACCGCGACGATGTGATTTCGAACCTTTACTTCGTCGGCGCGGGGACGCATCCGGGCGCGGGTATCCCGGGGGTCGTCGGCAGCGCCAAGGCGACCGCCAATCTGATGTTGGAAGAATCATGAAACGCCTTGCCGTCTATTGCGGGTCCGCAACCCCCGAAGATCCGATCTATATCGAAACCGCGCGCCACGTCGGGCGTACGCTCGCGACACGCGGCATCGGCGTCGTCTATGGCGGCGGCCGATTGGGGCTGATGGGCGCGGTCGCCGACAGCGCATTGGAAGCCGGCGGCGAAGTGATCGGGATCATCCCCGAGGCACTCGTCGGCGCCGAGGTCGCGCACCGCGGCTGTACCGAACTCCATGTCGTATCGGGCATGCACGAACGCAAGAAGATGTTCACCGACCTCTCCGACGGTTTTCTCACCATTCCCGGCGGCGTCGGCACGATGGACGAACTGTGGGAAGCGATCAGCTGGGCGCAGCTCGGCTATCACAGCAAGCCCGTGGGGCTGCTCAACGCCGCGGGTTTCTATAACGACCTGATCGCCTTCAACCGGAACATGGTCGAGGTCGGCTTTATCCGTCCCGCGCATGCCGGGATCATGATCGTCGATGCCGGGCTCGACGACCTTCTCGACAAGATGGCGGCCTATGTGCCGCACAAGACGATCTTCGCGATGAAGGCCGAAAATCTGTAATGATCGAAGAGGGGGCCTATGATGCACATGCCCTCCACGGTTTCGCGCACGACAGCATCGCGCGCGGATCGAAAAGCTTCGCATTGGCCAGCCAGCTCTTCGACCGCGAAACGCGCGAGCGTGTCTGGCTGCTCTACGCCTGGTGCCGCGCCGCCGACGATCTGACCGACGGGCAGGATCACGGCGGCGCGATGAAGCCGGACCATGATCCGGTCGCCGCGGTCGCGCATATCCGCGCGCAGACCGACAGAGCCTTCGCAGGCGAACCAACCGGCGAGCCCGCATTCGACGCGCTCGGCTTCCTGCTCACCGAAGTCGCGATCCCGCGCTGGGTGATCGACGATATCGTCGCTGGCTTCGAACTCGACGCAAAGGACTGGCGCCCGCGCAGCGAGGCGGACCTCCTGCGCTATAGCTATCATGTCGCGGGCGCGGTCGGCGTCGCGATGGCACTGGTGATGGGAATCGATCCCGCTGACGAAACAACGCTCGACCGCGCCTCCGATCTCGGCATCGCGTTCCAGCTCGCCAATATCGCGCGCGATGTGGCGGAGGATGCCGCCGCCGACCGCTGCTATTTGCCGATGGAGTGGATGGTCGAACTCGACATTCCGCCTGGCCAGCATATGCACCCCGCCTTTCGCGGGCGCCTGTCGGTAATGGCCAGATGGCTGTCCGAAATGGCCGAGGAATATGAGGCGTCGGCGCGCTGGGGCGCGCGCAAGCTGCCCCCGCGCAGCCGCTGGGCGGTGCTCGCCGCCGCGGGCATTTATGGCGACATCGCGCGCGAAGTGCGCGCGCGCGGTGACCATGCGTGGGATCACCGCGCGGGATCATCGCTTCTCGCGAAACTGGGCTGGGTCGCGCGCGCGGGCTGGTCGGTGCTGCGACGTCCGCCGCAACGGCGGATCAGTCGCGACGGCCTGTGGACCCGCCCGCGCCACGAGGCTGCGGCATGAGTTATCTCGAATGGATCGCGGCGGCATTCGTGCTGACCAATGTCGCGCTCGTCGCGCTGCGCAGCGTGTGGAACTATCCCTTCGCGCTGGTCGCGGTCACCCTCTACGCCTTCGTCTTCTTCGAAGCGAAGCTGTACAGCGACATGCTCCTCCAGGGCTTTTTCTTCGTGCTCAACCTTTATGGCTGGGCGGCGTGGATGCGCGCGCGCGACGATAGCGGGGTGCCAGTGCGCTGGATGACCGACGGTGCGCGGCGGGGCTGGGCGCTCGCCACGATTGCCGCGTGGGTCGGGTGGAGCTTTGCGATGGACCGCTATACCGACGCGGTCGCGCCGTGGATCGACGGTGCGATCGCGATGCTCAGCATCACCGCGCAATGGCTGCTCGCGCGGCGCCGGGTAGAAAGCTGGTGGCTGTGGATCGCGGTCGACCTGATCGCGGTGCCGCTGTTCGCATGGCGCGGGCTTTATGCGACCAGCGGGGTCTATGTCGTGCTGCTCGGCCTGTCGATCGACGGCCTGCTCCAGTGGCGACGTGCGGCGGCGGCGGGCGAAGTTCCGGCATGACGCACCATATCTGCCTCCACGGCGCCGAAAGCACCGGCAAGTCGACCCTCGCGCCGCGCCTCGCGCTCCAGCTCGGCGGGCTCGTCGTCCCCGAATATGGCCGCACCTATGCCGAAGCGAACGGCACCGATCTCGACGAGGTCGACCTGCTCGCGATCTTCGACGGCCATCGCGCCGCGACCCGCGAAGCGCTCGCGCAGCGGCCCGCATGGCTGGTTTCGGACACCGATCCGCTGATGACGCAGGCGTGGGCGATCATGCTGCTCGGCCGCCGCCTGCCCGAAATCGACTTGTGGGATGAGGTCGCCGACCTCTATCTCGTCCCCGCGATGGACCTTTCGTGGGAGGAGGATGGCACGCGCCTGTTCGGCAGCGAACTCGCGCGGGCGCAATTCATGGAGGTCGCGATCGGCGAGCTCGACCGGCGCAAACTCAAATGGGCGTGGGTCGAGGGTGAGGGGGATGCGCGGTTGGCGAGTGCGTTGGCGGCGATTCAGGCGGCGGATTTGGCCTGACCGAAATTTGTGGAGGCGCTCGAGCGTCTGCTTTGGGGCGCTGAACTGCCTCTCAATCATCCACTTCCGTCACCCCGGACTTGATCCGGGTCCTGCCTTCCGCGGAAATCTGGCGCGTCCCGATCGCTGCGACCTCGAACGGCGTGGTCTGATAGATTTCGTTGATCCAGTTCGCGAACAACAAATGCGCGTGGCTGCGCCAGCGGTTCTCCGGCGCGCTCGCGGGATCGTCGGCAGGAAAATAGCCCCTCGGGAGTTGGGCCCGGCCGTCGCGATAATATTCTACCGCCAGCGTGTCGGTATCATATTCGAGGTGATTGAACATGTGCAGAGTCCGGTGAGTCCGATCGTAAACGAGACCTGCGCCGGTCTCGTCGCTGCCAGCCAGAACCTGCAGCCCGCGCGCTTCCGCCAGCGCGGTCGGGCAAACTTCTGTCCAGCGCGATACGGGAACATAGAACCTGTCTGAAAAACCCCGGAGATAGGGAGAGGCGGGAGCAAGATTCACATGTTCGAATATGCCGAACGCCTTGCGGAGCAGGTCGCGTTTGGGCACGCCGTGGAAATGAAAGAGGGCCGCCTGCGCGGCCCAGCAGATCGTAAAGCAGCGATGGACGTGCGTCTGCGTCCAGTCGAGGATCGCGCGCAGTTCGGACCAGTATCTGACCTCGTCATAAGGCAGCCGCTCAACCGGGGCGCCGGTGATGATGAAGCCATCGAACTTCTCGGCCCGGACATGGCTCCATGGCCGATAGAAAGCCGCCATATGGTCTGCCGACGTGTTGCGCGCGGCGTGATCGCTGATCCGCACGAGCGTCAATTCGATCTGGAGCGGCGTTGCCCCGAGCAGCCGGGCAAGCTGTGTTTCGGTGCTGATCTTGTCCGGCATCAGGTTGAGCAGGGCGATCCGCAACGGTCTGACGTCCTGGCGCCCCGCATCGACTTCCCGCATGACCACGACGCCCTCGGCCTCGAGGATAGGTCGAGCGGGGAGCTGATCGGGTATCTTTATCGGCACGAAACGTCGTTCCTCTTTACGGTTCGACGCTGCATGGCTTGATCCGCTTGGTTGCCGGCTCGGCCACATCCTCCTTGCGGAGCGCCACCTTGCCCGGATTGGCAGGTTGGCGTTGGGCGTCGACCCAACTCTTGATGCTGCAATCCTCATAGGTCGCCGCTCCGGTCTTCGCAACAGCCGGTTTCAGCCGATCGCGAGACGCGGTCTCCGCAACCGGCAGAAAGTCGACGCTCCCAGGCTACCGGGCGTAGGCATCCCGAAGTTCGCGTTTCAACACCTTGCCGATCGGACTGCGTGGCAGTTCGTCCACCACCGTAATTGCGCTCAGCCGCTGCGTCTTGCCGACCTTGGCGTTGCAGTCAGCGCGCACCGCTTCGGCATCAGCGCCGGGCTTTAGCACGACGAACGCGACCGGCGTCTCGCCCCATTCCTCGCTCGGCATGCCGACCACCGCCGCTTCGACGACGCGGTCGTCGACGATCAATATCGCCTCCAGATCGCTCGGGAAGATATTGAAGCCGCCCGAGATGATCATGTCCTTGGCGCGGTCCATCAGCGTCAGGAAACCATCCTCGTCGATGCGGCCGATGTCGCCGTGGCGATAGAAGAGATTTCCCTCGGCATCGTACCAGTGCATCGCCTTGGTCGCGTCGGGGCGGTTGTTGTATCCCGTCATCATCGCGGGGCTGCGGCCGACGACTTCGCCGACCGATCCTTGCGGCAGCTCGTTGCCCTCCTCGTCGATCACCTTCGCGATATGCCCGGGTGCGGGCTTGCCAACGGTGTGGAGCTTGTCGGGGAATTGATGCGCCTCCAGGATGAACGCCGCGCCGCCCTCGGTCATGCCGTAGATTTCGACGAGCCCGCCCGGCCAGCGCTGCAGCACATCGGCCTTGAGCGCGGCGGGGAAGGGCGCCGAGGTGCAATATTTGACGACAAAGCTGGAGAGGTCGAAGCTGCCGAAATCCTCGAGCGCCATGATCCGGCGATATTGCACCGGAACCAGCATCGTGTTCGTCGCCCGCTCGCGCGCCGCGAGCTCGAGGAAACCGCGCGCGTCGAATTTCTTCATCAACACGACCTGTCCGCCCGACCCGACGGTGGGCATGAAGCTCGCCATCGTCGTGTTCGAATAGAGCGGGGTCGACAGGATTGTCACCGCATTGGGGCCGTAAGCGGGCGCACCGCGGATGATATGCTGCCAGCGCATCGCGTGGCTGTGGATAATGCCCTTGGGCGTGCCCGTGGTGCCCGACGAATAGATGATGTTGAACCCGTCTTCGGGCAGAATCTCGACCGGGGCGGGCTTGGCGCCCGCCAGCGACAGCCAGGCGTCGAGCGGCGTTCCCGCGTCGCCGCCGTCCATCGCGATCAGGTCGCTCGCGGCGATGACATGGCCTTCGAGGCTCGCCTTTGCGGCATTGTCGAGGAACAGGTGGCGCGCGCCGGTGTCGGCGATCATCGCCGCCATCTGCTCGCCGGTGGCGCTGTTGGTCACGAGCCCCGCGACCCCGCCGGCGCGCAGCGTGCCGAGGATCACCGCCATCTGCTCGACGCTGTTGAGCCCGGCGATCGCGGTACGCTCTCCTTTTGTAAATCCGTCCTGCTGCAACCGCGCGGCGATTCGGTCGGTCAATTGATCCAGTTCGGACCAGCTCAGCCGCCGGAGCGCGTCGGCAGCCGCTACGGCATCGGGACGCTCCGCAGCATGGGCACGGACAAGGTCGGGCAGGGTGGCGAAGTCGCCGTCAAGCATTTCGATACTGGTCATGGCTTAGGGTTAGCACAGCCGAAAGGCGGTGCAATGCCGGTGGGCGACAAGATGTTACGTCGACGACGGGGGATGCGGATGGCGTCATCGGATAAGGCCGGGGCATGCGACAGGAAGTTGCTCGTCGCCATCTATCATCCGTTGGCGCCGCGTGCCGACACGCTCGGCGATGCGATCGAGGCCGCGGGATTGGCGGTGCAATTCCTGCCGCCGCATGTGAACGGGCTTCGCCCTTGGGTCGACAGCTGTTTCGACCTGCTGATCGTCAACCCGTTCCTCGATTGGCAGGAGCCTTTCGAGTTCGTCCGGCTGGCGCGATCGATCGCCGGGCGGCGGCCGCTGATCGCCCTATCGGACCGCGACTCGCTCGATGACCGGATGGCGGGGCTTGGTGCGGGCGCCGACGATGCGATGGGCTGGACCGGCAACCTCCCCGAAGTACTCGCGCGGATCGCCAGCCTGCTGCGCCGCAGCCGCATCGCCGCCGGGCAACTGGGCGAGGGTGAACTTCGCATCGACCTGATCGACCGGCGCGTCGAACGCGCGGGCCGGCTCATCCGCCTGCCGCTTCGCGAATTCGACCTGCTCGCGAACCTTGCGCGCGTCCCCGACCGGCCGCTGTCGCGCGGCGCGCTGCTCCGCGCGGTGTGGCGGCTCGATTTCGATCCCGGCACCAACCGGGTCGAGGTGCATATGTCGCGACTGCGCGCCAAGGTCGATCGGGGGTTCGACTGGCCGATGCTCCGCACCGTGAAGGGCATGGGCTACGCGCTGCGGTCGCGTCCGGATTAGGTCCGGCATTTCCCAATCTTGCGTCGCAATTTGCCGCTTCTTGATCGGGATCCTGTCACTGGTCCCAGCTTGCTTGACCGAAAGTTTCAGGTTGCTACTGATCTTCGACATAAAGAAAGCAACGATTCCCGGAGATGATGCCCGATGCACCCCTCAGTCCACGCCCGCGCCAATCCTGATAAGGCCGCGATCATCGTCGCCGAAACGGGCGAGGCGATCAGCTATGGCGAACTCGACGCGGCCTCGAACCGCGCCGCGCAGCTCTTTCGCTCGCATGGATTGGGGCATGAGGATGTCGTTGCCTTCATGCTCGACAACACGCCGCATTATTATGGGCTGACCTGGGGCGCGCAGCGCGCGGGGCTGCGCTATGTCTGCATTTCGTCAAGGCTGACGCAGGACGAGACCGACTATATCCTCGAAAATTCGGGCGCGCAGATTCTGATCGTGTCGGCGAGCCTCGCCGACGCGGCGCAGCAGTTGACCACGGGGATCAAGCGCTTCGCGATGGGCGGCACAATTCCCGGCTATGAAAGCTGGGAGGACGCGGTCGGCGCGATGCCCGCTACGCCCGTCGCCGACGAGCGCGCCGGGGTCGACATGCTCTATTCGTCGGGCACCACCGGCCGGCCCAAAGGCGTGCGTGTGCCGCTTCCCGAGGACCCGGCGATCGACGCGACGAACAGCCTCGTCATGCTCGCCTCGGCGATATTCCAGATCAACGCCGACAGCGTCTATCTGTCGCCCGCGCCGCTCTATCACGCCGCACCGCTACGCTGGTCGATGACCGTCCACCGCCTCGGCGGCACCGTCGTCTTGATGAAGAAATTCGATCCCGAGGCGGCGCTCGCGTTTATCGAGAAATATCGCGTGAACGCCAGCCAGTGGGTGCCGACGCATTTCGTGCGCATGCTCAAGCTGCCGGGCGACGTTCGCACGCGCTACGATACCTCGTCGCTGAAGGTCGCGATCCACGCCGCGGCGCCGTGCCCGGTGCCGGTGAAACAGGCGATGATCGACTGGTGGGGTCCGGTGCTCTTCGAATATTATGCGGGGTCCGAAGGCAATGGCATGACCTTCATCTCCAGCGCCGACTGGCTGACGCACAGGGGCAGCGTCGGCCGCCCGATTCTCGGCGCGATCCACATCATGGGCGAGGACAATGAAACCGAGCTTGGTGCGAACGAAGAGGGCGCGGTTTTCTTCGAAAGCGAAAATGTCTTCGAATATCATGGGGATAATGAGAAAACGGCGTCGAGTCGCAATTCAAAGGGCTGGTCGACCCTCGGCGATGTGGGCAAAGTTGATGAAGATGGCTTCCTCTATTTGACCGACCGCAAGAGCTTCATGATCATCTCGGGCGGGGTGAACATCTATCCGCAGGAAATCGAGAACCATCTCGTCACCCACCCAAAGGTCGCCGACGTCGCGGTCGTGGGCGGCCCGCACGACGAAATGGGCGAGGAAGTGATCGCGGTCATCCAGCCCGCCGATATGGTCGATGCGACCGACGCCTTCCGCGACGAATTGCTGACCTATGCACGCGAGAAATTGTCGGGGGTGAAGATCCCGCGCCGTATCGATTTCATGGAAGCGCTGCCGCGTCACGATACGGGCAAGCTCTACAAGCGTCTGCTCCGCGACCAATATTGGGAGAAGGCGAAGGCGGAGGCCTGATCCGATGACCGCGCGCGTCGAATTCTTCTTCGACCTCTCCTCGCCCTGGACCTGTCTTGCGTTCCACAACCTTCCGGGCGTGCTCGAAAGCGCGGGGGCGACGGCGATGTATCGGCCGATCCTCGTCGGCGGCGTGTTCAATGCAGTGAACCCCGCTGTTTATGCGGCGCGCGAGCAGGCCGACAACCGGCGGCTACAGCACAGCTGGAAGGTGCTGAAGGACTGGGCGCGGCTCGCGGGCGTCCCGATGAATTTCCCTTCGGAGTGGCACCCCGCCAAAAGCATCGCCGCGATGCGTTTCTGCTGTGCGCTGGAGGACGATCAGGAAGCGCTTGTCCGCTTCGCGCGCGGCGCCTTCGCGAGCTATTTCGACCGGCAGGAGAATCTCGACGATCCCGCCGTGCTCGCAGCGGTCGCCGATGCCGAGGGGCTCGACGGCGCCGCGCTCGCCGCCGCGGCCGGCAGTGATCCGGTGAAGGCCCGGTTGCGCACGAATACCGATGAAGTCATCGCGCGCGGCGGCTATGGTTCGCCGACGATGTTCGTCGACGGCGACGACATGTATTTTGGAAACGACCAGCTCCCGCTCGTCGAGGCAGCGCTTGCAAGGACTCTCCCATGAAGGACCGTATTTCGATCACCATGCTCGAAGGCGGCATCGCCGACGTCCGGCTGATCCGCGCTGACAAGATGAACGCGCTCGATCCGGCGATGTGGGAAGCGCTCGCCGAAGCGATCGACCTGCTCAAGGCGACCGCGAGCCTCCGTGTCGTGGTGCTTTCGGGCGAAGGGCGCGCCTTCTGTGCCGGGCTTGACCTGTCGAGCCTCAGCAACGACCGCGATCCGGGCGCGAGCAGCGCGGGCGGCACGCTGTCCGATCGCACGCGCGGGATCGCGAACAATGCGCAATATGCCGCGTGGGGCTGGCGCGAGATTCCGGTGCCGGTGATTGCGGCCGTTCACGGCGTCGCCTTTGGTGCAGGCAGCCAGATTATGGCGGCAGCCGACATCCGCATAATCCACCCGGACACGCGCATTGCGATCATGGAAATGCGCTGGGGCCTCGTTCCCGACGTCGCGGGCATGGCGCTATGGCGCACGCAGGTTGCCGACGATGTGCTGCGCGAGATGATCTACACCAACCGCGAATTCAACGGATCGGAAGCGAAGCTGCTCGGCTTTGCCACGCATGTGTCCGACGATCCGCTCGCCAAGGCGATGGAACTCGCCGAAGTGATCGCCGACAAGAATCCGCACGCGATCCGCGGCGCCAAGCGATTGTGCAACATGCTCGCCGATGCGAGCGACGCCGAAATTCTGCAGGCCGAAAGCGATGAGCAGGTGAAGGTGATCCGCACGCCGAACCAGATGGAAGCGGTGATGGCGGGAATGCAGAAGCGGAAGCCGAATTTCGCCGACTAAAGCAGCGTTAAAAACCGCGCCGCATTGTCCCAGTCGCGCTTGTGCGCCGCGCGCGCCTTTTGCGCTTGGTTGTCGGCGCCCCAGCGGCGTTCCTGATAGAGATCGTCGAGGCTGACGGCCTCCCACAAGGCGTCGGCTTCGAACGCATCTTCGAGCAAGGCGAGGCCCGCGACGAGCGATCCGCCGATCGTGACCAGCGGGGTCAGCGCGGTAATCCGCCATGCGTCCTGCGCCAGAACGGCGCCCTGCAACGCCGCAACCGCCGCCTCGGGCTGATCGACCGGCAGCACGCCCTGCGTCAGGATAAATTCGATCCCGTACCGCGCCTCGGCCCAGGCGAGCAGCGGGTTCCATACGGCCGCCTGTTCGGCCTGCAGCGCGGCGTCGCGCGTATCGCGATAGCAGAAGAGGTCGCTCTGCGCATAAGCGGCGACCGGCGCGGCGAAGGCGGCGAGGTCAGGTGTCGCCAGATCGATCGCGGCGTTGGTCAGGCCCGTCATCGGCATGGCGGCCGGATCGATCGCCTCGCTTACATCGCGCCATTCGGCGGCGATGGCTTCGGCGAGGCCGGCGCTTGCGACGGCGAGCGGCGCGCGCTGCGGCGTGCGCACCGGCCGGCCATCGAGCGCGATACCCCAGCCGCCGTCCTCTGCGACGACGGCGACCTCTTTCCAGAAGCGCTTCACGGGTTTTTGGGCGACCGCCAGCGGCGCGCGAGAAGCAGCGGCATCACCGCGAAATCGAACGCGCCGACCAGCACGATCGCGGCGCCGATCCAGCGGTCGGTCGGCTGTCCCGCCAGCGTGAAACCGCCGCTGATCAGGATGAAACCGATCATCGCAAAGGCGACGCCCATCAGGCGCATGATCGAGAGGGCAAAGAAACGTTTCTTGGCGAGAGCGTCATCGGGCTGGGTCATGCACCCTCCCTATCGCCGCCAAGGTGACGCATCAACTGCGCGAGCGCGCCATGACCGGCCGCCTCGACGCCTTCGATCACGCGCCCGCGCTCCTCGGCGGACTTGTTCTGCGACAGTTTGATCGTCGGGCGCCACGCGGCGATCCGCATTTCGAAACCGACGATGGCGCCGGTCATCTTGCTGAACAGCGCGGGGTTCATCTTGTCGCGCGTCCAGGGCGGGTTCGTACCGGCGCGTGCTTCGTGCTGGGCGGACAATGTGTCGAGCTGCGCGATCAGTTCGGCGTCGTCGAGCTTCTGCGCCACTCCCTCCATCTCGATCGCGACATAATTCCATGTCGGCACCTGATCGGCGTCGGCGTACCAGCTCGCGCTGACATAGGCATCGGGGCCCTGCACGACGGCGAGGGCGTTCGCGCCGTCCAAATGGCGGGTGAGGGCATTGCCGCGCGCAAGGTGGAATTGCAGCGTCGTCCGGTCGTCGCTCAGCACGACCGGGGCGTGCGCGACGCGCGGGCCGTCGGGGGTGCTCGCAAAGACCGCGGCAAAGCCGATCTCGCGCACGAGCAATTCGGCGAGATCGTCCTGCCGCGGGCGGAATGCGGAGTTCGGATGCATCAGCTCGCTTTGGGCGGGCGCGCCGGATGTTTCTTCGCGCTCGGTTTCTTGCCTGCGGGTTTGCCGGGCGCCGGCTTGCCGGGTTTGCCCGGTTTCGCTTTCGCCTTCGGCTTCGGTTTGCCGACAAAGTCGGTCGGCTTGCCCTCGGCGGTGCGGCCACGCCGCTCGCCGCGCCGCGCCTTGCGGATCTGTTTGCTGTGCGCCTTGGCCTGCGCCTTCAGCGCTGCTTTGGGCGGCGGGCCTTTCTCGGACGGGTCGATCCCGACTTCGCCGAGCAGCAGGTCGAAGCCGAGCGCGTCGAGGCTCGCGGCGAAATGCTCGGGCACCTCGGCGCTGATGTCGATCGCGCCGCCGTCGGGATGGTCGATGCGCAGGCGGCGGCTGTGAAGGTGCATCTTGCGGCTGATCGTTCCGGTCAGGAACGCGCCCTTGCCGCCATATTTGCCGTCGCCGACGATCGGATGACCGATCGCCGCCATATGGACGCGGAGCTGGTGGGTGCGGCCGGTGAGCGGCTGCAATTCGACCCACGCCGCGCTGTTGCCCGCGCGCTCGATCACGCGGTAGCGCGTCTTCGAGGCGAGGCCGCTGCCATGCACGTGCATTTTTTCGCCGCCCGATCCCGGCTGCTTGGCGAGCGGCAGGTCGATCTCGCCCTGCTGGATGTCGGGGACGCCGACGATCAGCGCCCAATAGGTCTTCTTCGCGCTGCGGTTCGAAAAGCTCTTCGCGAAATAGGCCGCGGCCTTCGGCGTCCGCGCGATGAGCAGCGCGCCCGACGTGTCCTTGTCGAGCCGGTGGACGAGCTTGGGGCGCGTCGGGCCATCGAATTTCAGCGCGTCGAGCAGGCCGTCGACATGCTGTTCGGTCTTGGTGCCGCCCTGCGTTGCGAGCCCGGGAAGCTTGTTGAGCACGATCGCACTGGCATCGCGGTGGATGAGCATTCCCGTCGCCAGCTCGACATCGGCGTCGGTCAGCGGACGGCCCTTGCGTGCCGGGCGCGCGGCGGTCTCGACCGGCGGGGTCGGCATGACGAGTTTCTGTCCGGTCGCGATACGGTCCGATACATCGGCCTTTTTGCCGTCGAGCGTCAGCTGTCCCGATCGCGCCCAGCGCGCGAGCAGCGCGTGCGGCGTGCCTTCGCGGTGGCGCTTGAACCAGCGGTCGAGGCGGATGCCGTCGTCTTCCTCGGCAATGGTGGCGCCGTCGAGATTTGCCTTGGGTTCGCTCATGCCGGCACCTGCCGCACGATGAAGAGGCCGAGCCCGCAGGCGGCAATCGCGCCGATGACCGACGCGAGGACATAGGCGGCCGCCTGAGCGTTTTGACCGCGTTCGAAAAGCATCCAATATTCCATGCTGAAAGAGGAGAAGGTGGTAAAGCCGCCGAGAATCCCGACGCCGACGAACAGCCGCGCCGTGTCGCCGCCACCGCTTCGCACGAGCCACCCGACGAGCAGGCCCATCAACAGGCTGCCGACGATATTGATCGACAATGTGCCCCACGGAAAGGCCGGGCCGAACCGCGCGAGCACCGCCTGCCCGACCAGATGGCGGGCGCCGGCGCCGATTGCGCCGCCGATCATGACGGGAAACAGGCTGTTCATGACGCTCGCCCTAGCCCGAAACGGGCGCGAGGCATAGCGGGCCATTTCTAAGCGTCGGGCGGGGTCATCGCTGTGGCGGAGCGTTCGTGCGTCGCGCGCCAGCTTTCGGGGAGGATGAAGTCGCCCTGCCAGATGCCGCGCCGTTCCGCCTGTGCCTCGGCTTCTTCGACCATATAGGCGTCGCTGGTCGCCACCGCCCAGCCCTGCCGCGCCATTTCGGCCCCGAGATCGATGCCGTCGGGGAAGGCGGCAGTGCGGCACGCGGCGAGCGTACGGTCGTAACGATCCTTTGCCGCGACTTCGCAATGGAGCGGCCCGCGGCCAGCCAGTTTTTCGAGCGCGGCGCGCGCGTCGCGCCCGCAGGGCCAGCGAGTAACACCGCGCTCGCAATCCTGCCGATATTCGACCGCGTCGATTCCGGTCAGGCGGATCGTCAGCGGCGCATCATCCTGCTGCACCGTCAGGCTGTCGCCGTCGATCACATGGACGAGCGGCACGGTCAGCGCGGGCGCCGGCAACCACAACCATGCGACAAAGGCGAGCCCGGCGAGCAGCAGCAGCGCGAGCAGCGACCGGAAGCGCCGCCGCCAGCGCAGCCGCGCGAGCGAGGAGGAGCCTGAAACCATTGGATCCCGCCTGACTCGATGGCGGCGGCTTGGCAAGAGTGAATTAAGGATTGACGATGAGAACAAATCATGTCCAAAATGGACCCATTCCTCAACGGCCGACGCGCGCCGACTCATGTAGATATCAAGCTTGGGTCCGGATTGGCGGCAAACGGGAGCGAACAAAAGGCGAATGCCGCCGAAATGACGGCATGCTTACGCCAAGGTGGAGCGATGGAAATGGGGACGGCAGCATGATGGACCTACAGTCATTGGAAACATCGGCATTTCTACTGAACGGCTTCGCCGCTGAGCATGATGAGCCTCCTGAAGCGCTCCGCGGGCCGTTTCCTGAAGCTGTTGCGTCGCCGCTTTTGTTCGTGGGGTTGTCGGGCGATTGTCCCAACCTGGCTTCGTTTGCGGATGTGCGTTTGGCCAAAACAATATCGGCTCCTTTGGCGGCAAATTATATCCGGAAAACCGCCACGCTCGACATTGTCTGGTTGGCCGCGGCGGACGCGGTCGAAAGCGAAACGCTGGCCGACATATGCGCCGCGGTGGAAGTGCAGGGTTGTAACCTCGTTTTCGAAACCCGGCTATCAGCCCTCGACCAGATCGTGGCAGTTATTCCCGCGTCGCTTAACGCGCAGTTTCTGGTCGACGCCGATGCGACCGACCGGCTCGTCGCCCTCGCGGCGGCACGCCGTGCGCGGCACGGCGTACTCCACGACATCGCACGCGACGATGCGATGGAGCGGATCGACCGGCTGCAGGAAGAAGTCGCGCGCATTTCGCGTCTGCTCGGCGAGCTCGCCGGTCAGAGGGGCGGTCTTCCCGGCACACCCATGGGCTTTGTATCGCGGGCTGAGGATCTGGCCGACCATGCGGGACAGGTACGCGCACCGACGCGAGACTTTGCCGCGATGCCGCGCAGCTTCGTTCCCGAAGATCGCACGCTAGACCGGCAGCGCGCCAAGGCGGTGCGGCGGATGCTGCGTCAGCGGCGGATGCGCGAGCAATATTTCCCCGCCGACCTGTTCGCGGATCCGGCATGGGACATGCTTCTCGACCTCTATGCCGCGCGGCTCGAACGCCAGCCGGTGTCGGTGTCGAGCCTGTGCATCGCCGCCGCGGTTCCTGCAACGACGGCACTGCGCTGGATCAAGACGATGACCGACGCGGGCCTGTTCCTGCGCGAAGACGATCCGCAAGATGGTCGCCGCATCTTCATAGCGCTTGCCGAAGGCGCCTGCGACGCGCTCGCCCGTTATTTCGAGGCGCTCGAGGAATAGGCGAAGAATAGGCATGGCCGGCGCCGACCGGCCCGGCTAGATTTCGGGCATGAAGGATGCCGTCGAAGTGGTCGTGAACGACCGGATGCAGCAGGGGTATCGCTATTTGCGTACCGCCCCGATGGGGAGGGCGTTCGACCCCGATTTCGAACCCGAACTCACGCCAGCCGAGATGCTGGAGCTTGGGGTATTCTGCGGCAAATATATGACCGACTGCATCGCTGAATTCCCGGCGAGCTGGTTCAGGAAGGCGAAGCTTTCACCCGAAAAAGCCGACTGCTCGCTCAACTATTTCGGCATCCGCGCGAGTGTTTCCTTGCGTGTCTGGGTCCAGAAAGGGTGGATCCATCCCGACGATCCGCGCGGCTGGTTTCAATGGTATTGCCGCTATTATTCGGGGCGGCGGATGCCGGGTGAGGATCGTCGCCAGATTTCGCGGTGGCGGGCGTTTCGGCGCCACGCCTCGCAAGTACGCAAGCATTGCGAACCGGGTGATCCCTTTTGCCGGCCGAAACAGCGGCAGGCGCTGCTGCAATGGGCATACGACAGCCGGGATATCTAGCCCCGAAACCGCGGCCATTTCCCTTCGTCGCGGGGCGCACTATGTAAGCGCCCACTTCAACGGAGTTTTCTGCCGATGCCGATTATGGCCGCCCGCGTTTATCATGACGGCAAACTCATCCGCGACATCGGTCCGGACGAAGCGATTCCCGAAGATTGCGACGATGGCGATTTCTTTTGGCTTGGCCTTTACGAGCCGACGCCGGGCGAGCTCGAAGGCATCGCCAAACGCTTTGGCCTTCACCCGCTGGCGGTCGAGGATGCGCTGAAGGCGAACCAGTTGCCGAAGGTCGAGGCTTATGGCGATCAGCTGTTCGTCATCACCCGCACGGCCAACCTCGACGCCGACATCATTCAGCCCGGCGAAACCGCCTTTTTCATCGGTCCGCATTTTTTCGTCAGCGTCCGTCACGGGTCGGCGCGAACGCACACCGACATCAGGGCGCGGCTTGAGACGCTGCCCGCCAAGCTCGCGCACGGGCCTGACTATGTCCTTTATGCGGTGCTCGATTTCATCGTCGACGGCTATTTTCCGGTTGTCGACGCGATCGAGGACCGGATGCTTGCGGTCGAGGACAGCGTGATGGACACGCCGCTCGACGCCGCCGATATCCGCCATCTCTATACCCAGCGGCACGAGATCATCCGATTCCAGCGCCTGGTGGGCATGATGAAGGAGGTTGCCGGACGCCTCGCGACCGAGGACGATCTGCCCAATATCGACCCTGCGGTGCGCCCCTTCTTCCGCGACATCTGGGATCATGTGCAGCGCGCCGAATTCCGGCTCTCCGGCCTTCGCGATGTCGCTGCGTCGGTGATCGAGACCAATGGCATGCTCGAACAGCAACGCCAGGGCGTGATCACGCGCCAGCTCGCCGCCTGGGCGGCGATCCTTGCCGTGCCGACCGCGATTGCCGGCATCTATGGTATGAATTTCGAGTTCATGCCCGAACTCGACTGGGCCTTTGGCTATCCGTTCGCGCTGGCGCTGATCTTTGGCGGGTCGGGGCTTGTCTTCTGGCGCTTCAAACATATCGGCTGGCTCTGACCCTCGCGACGCGCTTGCCAGCGACGGCGGCTTATGGCAGGGGCGCACCTCCCTTCGGGGGCGCTTAGCTCAGTTGGTAGAGCATCTCGTTTACACCGAGAGGGTCGGCGGTTCGAGCCCGTCAGCGCCCACCACGAACCTTCCTTGTCATCGTGCGTTGCGCCTTTGCAACCGATGATGGTGTGAAAGGAAGTCCGATGCCGTGCGAACTCAAAGGCTCGTGCCGGTGCGGCGCGATACGCTTTTCCATGCAGAGCCACACGCCGGTGCCATACCAGCTTTGCTATTGTTCGATTTGCCGGAAACAGCAGGGTGGCGGGGGTTATGCGATCAACCTCGGCGCTGACGCGAAGTCGCTGAACGTGGAGGGAGAGGAGAATCTCGGCCTCTATCGCGCGCAGATCGAGGACGAAGAGCATAGCCGTTGCGAACTCTCGAGCGGCGAACGACGCTTCTGCCGCTTATGCGGGTCGGCGCTGTGGCTCTATGATCCGACTTGGCCCGAACTCATCCATCCTTTTGCGAGCGCAATCGATTCGCCGCTGCCGGTGCCGCCGTCGCGCGTCCACCTGATGCTGAAATATAAGGCGGATTGGGTCGAACCCGGCATCGGGCCGGATGATGCGGCGTTCGATCTCTATCCCGAGAAATCGATCGAGGAATGGCACAGGGACGAGGGCGTCTGGGTCGCTTGATCTCGTCGCCGATGGGGTTAAGGGACGGCTATCCGAAAAAAGGTCGCTTCCATGAAATATCTGCTTGCCGCTCTTGCTCCCGCTTTGCTTGCCTTTTCTCCGCCGGCGCTGGCCGCGCCGAAACAGGGCGATGTCGTCATCCGCCATGTGACGATCGTCGATGTCGAGGCGGCGAAAACGGTCGCGGGGCAGGCGGTGGTGCTGAAGGGCGGCGATATCGTCGCGGTCGGCGCCGATGCGGTCATCGCGAAGGATTGGCACGCGGCGCGGACGATCGAGGGGAAGGGGCGCTATCTGATCCCCGGGCTGTGGGACATGCATGTCCATTTCGGCGGCGGCCCCGAACTGATCGAGGAGAATAAGGCGCTGTTGCCGCTCTATGTTGCGAACGGCATCACGACGATCCGCGACTGTTCGGGGGATTTGCCCGAACAGGTGCTCGCCTGGCGCGGCGAAATTGCGGCGGGTAGCCTGTTCGGCCCGCGCCTGCTGACATCGGGCGCAAAGATCGAGGGTATCGCACCGGTCTGGAAAGGGACGATCGAGGTCGGCAGCGAGGCCGATGTCGACGCCGCGCTCGATCGCCTCAAAACACGCGACAAGGTCGATTTCGTCAAGATCACCGACAGCACGCTGAAACCCGAACTGTTCCTCTATGCGCTCACCAAGGCCAAGGCGCTTGGGCTGCGCACGTCGGGGCATATCCCGATGGCGCTGACGGTCGATCAGGCGGTCGACGCCGGGATCAGCTCGATCGAGCATCTCGACTATGCCTATAACGCCGGGGCGAAGGACGAGGCCGCGATCGCCGCCGATTTCGCCGCCAAGCGCATCGACCGCGCCGAAGCAAACCGCCGGCTCGATGCGGGGTTCGACCGCGCCACCGCGATGGCCGCCTATCGTCGCTTTGCCGCGAAGGGGGTGTTCGTCACGCCGACGCTGAACGGCAGCCGCATCATCGCCTATCTCGACCGCGACGATCATTCGAAGGATGCGGGGCTCGCCTATATCGGGCCCAAGCTGCGCAAGACCTATGACTGGCGCATCGAGCGCGCGGCGAAGGCCGACGCTGCGGCTATCGCGACCCGGCACAAGCAGATCGAGGATGTCGCGACGATCCTGCCGATGCTCGCCGAAGCGGGCGTGCCGATCATCGCAGGGACCGACGCGGGTTTCCTCAATAGCTATAATTATCCGGGCTTCGGGCTGCACGACGAGATTGAACTCTTTACGCAAAAGGGGCTGACCCCGGCGCAGGCGCTCGCGTCGGCGACGCGCGCGGGCCCGGCGTGGTTCGGGCAGCTCGATCGCTATGGCGCGATCAAGCCGGGCATGGCGGCCGATCTGGTGTTGCTGACGAAGAATCCGCTCGAGGATGTCGCCGCGACGCGTGCCATTGATACGGTGGTGATGCGCGGGACGGTTCAGGATCGCGCGGCGCTCGACAAGATGCTCGGCGATACGCGCGCGAAGGTCGCGGCCTGGAATGCCGGAGCGGCCAAGCCTTAAGGGGCGATGGCGCGCGCAGCTTGCCGGGCGCGCCATACGCTCCAAAGAGTGAACAGCCCCATCGCGGCCCAGATGACGTTGAGCACCGCCGAGGGTAGCGCGCCATTATAGCCCGAATTGACGATGAACCCGCCGGCCCCGATCACGTTCATCCACTGATAGAGATAGCTGCGTCCGTCGAGTCTGCCGAGCGACAGCAGGACATAGGCGGCGAGGATGACGATCGCGGCAGCCCAGCCGATGATCTCGATGACGATGATTTCCGCGCTCATGCGCTTCCTCTCCAAATGAAAACGCCCGCCCCGGTCAGGGGGCGGGCGCTCATAGCATCAGCTGGCTGCCGCGTCAGGCAGCAAGCTTGCGCAGCACATAGTGCAGGATGCCGCCGTTCATATAATATTCGACCTCGTTCGCCGTATCGATGCGGCAGAGCGTGTCGAAGCTGAAGGTCGAACCGTCGGAGCGCGTGACGTTCACGGTGACCGTCTGGCGCGGTTTCAGATCCGCGACGCCGGTGATCGTGAACTGGTCGTCGCCGGTCAGGCCGAGCGTCTCGCGCGTGTCGCCGTCCTGGAACTGCAGCGGCAGTACGCCCATGCCGACAAGGTTCGAACGGTGGATGCGCTCGAAGCTTTCGACGATCACGGCGCGGACGCCGAGCAGATTGGTGCCCTTCGCCGCCCAGTCGCGCGACGAGCCGGTGCCATATTCCTTGCCCGCGATCACGACCAGCGGTGTGCCGTCGGCCTTGTGGCGCATCGCGGCGTCGTAGATCGGCATGACTTCGGCGCCGTAGCGCGACATGCCGCCTTCGATGCCGGGGACCATTTCGTTCTTGATGCGGATGTTGGCGAAAGTACCGCGCATCATGACGTCGTGGTGGCCGCGGCGGGCGCCGTAGCTGTTGAAGTCGGCCTTGCTAACCTGATGTTCCATCAGCCATTTTCCGGCCGGCGAGTCCGCCTTGATCGAACCCGCGGGGCTGATGTGGTCGGTCGTGATGCTGTCGCCGAGGATCGCGAGCGGCTTCGCGTCGATGATGTCCTTCACCGGCGCCGGGGTCATCGTCATGCCCTCGAAGTAGGGAGGGTTGGCGACATAGGTCGAGCCGGCGCGCCACTGGTACGTATCCGAACCTTCGACCTCGATCTTCTGCCAATGCTCGTCGCCCTTGTAGACATGCGCGTAGCGCGCGACGAACATGTCGCGGTCGACCGCGCCCGCCACCGCATCGGCAACTTCGAGATTGGTCGGCCAGATGTCGGCGAGGAAGACGTCGTTACCCTGCTGGTCCTGCCCGATCGGGGTGGTGGTGAAATCCTCGATCACCGTGCCCTTCAGCGCATAAGCGACGACGAGCGGCGGGGAAGCCAAGAAGTTCGCGCGCACGTCGGGCGATACGCGGCCTTCGAAGTTGCGGTTGCCCGAGATCACCGCCGCGGCGACGAGGCCATTTTCGTTGATCGCCTTCGAAATCGGCTCGGCGAGCGGGCCCGAGTTGCCGATGCACGTCGTGCAGCCATAGCCGACGAGGTTGAAGCCGATATTGTCGAGATGCTTCTGCAAGCCCGCCTTGACCAGATAGTCGGTCACGACCTGCGACCCCGGTGCGAGCGAGGTCTTGACCCACGGCTTGGGCTTCAGCCCGAACGCGTCGGCCTTCTTCGCGACGAGGCCTGCGGCGACGAGCACCCCGGGGTTCGAGGTGTTGGTGCAGCTGGTGATCGCGGCGATGGTGACATCGCCGTCGCCGATGTCGAAATCCTCGCCCTCGACCGGAACGCGCGTCTGCGCCTTCTTATAGGTGTTGACCATGTCGGCGTTGAACACATCGTCGACGTCGGGGAGCGAGACGCGGTCCTGCGGACGCTTCGGCCCCGCGAGCGACGGCACGACGGTGCCGAGGTCGAGTTCGAGCGTGTCGGTGAAGATCGGGTCCGCGGCACCCTCGACGATCCACAGCCCCTGCGCCTTGGCATAGGCTTCGACCAGCGCGATATTCTCGTCGCTGCGCCCGGTCAGGCGCATATAATCGAGCGTCTTGTCGTCGACGCCGAAGAAGCCGCAGGTCGCGCCATATTCGGGCGCCATATTCGCGAGCGTCGCACGATCCGCGAGCGACAGCGAGGCGAGGCCGGGGCCGAAATATTCGACGAAGCGGCCGACGACGCCCTTGGCGCGCAGCATCTGCGTCGCGGTGAGCACGAGGTCGGTCGCGGTGACGCCTTCCTTCAGCTTGCCGGTGAATTTGAACCCGACGACTTCGGGGATCAGCATCGACACGGGCTGGCCGAGCATCGCGGCCTCGGCCTCGATCCCGCCGACGCCCCAGCCGAGCACGCCGAGCCCGTTGATCATCGTCGTGTGGCTGTCGGTGCCGACGCAGGTGTCGGGATAGGCGACGGTTTCACCCGACGCGTCGTCGCTCGACCACACCGCCTGCGCGATATGCTCGAGATTGACCTGGTGGCAGATGCCGGTGCCCGGGGGCACCGCCTTGAAGTTCGACAAGCTCTTCGACCCCCATTTCAGGAAGTCGTAGCGTTCGCCGTTGCGATAATATTCGATTTCGACATTCTGCTCGAACGCCTTGGGGTGGCCGAATTCGTCGACCATGACACTGTGGTCGATGACGAGATGGACGGGGACGAGCGGGTTGATCTTGGTCGTGTCGCCGCCGAGCTTCGCGATCGCATCGCGCATCGCGGCGAGGTCGACGACGCACGGCACGCCGGTGAAATCCTGGAGCAGCACGCGCGCCGGGCGATACTGGATTTCCTGGTTCGAATGCGGGTCCTTCTGCCAGTCGACGATCGCCTTCACGTCATCGGTCGACACGGTGAAGCCGCCATCTTCGAAACGCAGCAGGTTTTCGAGCAGCACCTTCATGCTGAACGGCAGGCGCGAGACGTCGCCCAGCTTGGCCGCGGCCTTGTCGAGCGAATAATAGGCGTAATTCTTGCCGCCGACGCTCAGCGTCGAGCGGGTTCCAAGCGTGTCGTTGCCCGTGGTCGTCATAGGATTGCAGTCCCCATGTTGGCGCGGCGGGGAATGACTGTCCGATGGCAAAGCGGGAGAGCGGGGCCAACGGGAGTCGCACGCGCGGGTTTATGTTGGCGCCGCCTTACGCCGGGGGCCGGGAAATGCAAGGGGGCGGAGGGACGGCTATCGCGGCAGGACGACCTCGACGCGGCGATTTCGGGCGCGTCCCGCGGCGTCATCCTTCCCGTCGGCGGTTTGATTTGGCGCGATCGGGTCGGCTTCGCCCTTGCCCGACACGCGGAACGCACGCTGGCGCACCCCGACCTGGCCCGCGAACCAGTCGGCAACGATCCGCGCCCGCTTTTCGGACAGGCGCAGGTTATAGGCGTCGTCGCCCCTGGCATCGCTATGGCCGATCACTTCGATAGCGCCCGGCGGCGCCTTGCGGATCAGTTCGGCCGCCTTGCGCAACTCGGTCTCCGCACCGGGCGTCAGATCGGCCTTGTCGAATTCGAACAGCGCATCCGCGGGCAGGTCGACGATCGTCGCGGTGTCGGTGACGCGAATGTTGAGCCCGCTGACGTCGCCCTTCAGGTCGCTGACCGTTCCCGTCATCGCGCTTCCCGGCCCCCTTCCGGTGGCTGGCGGCGCGTCGGTGGCGGCTGCGCCGGAGTCGGAGGCCGCCCCGGCGCCCGTGGTCGCATCCGTGGCCGCGTCGCCGGCAGGAGCATCGTCGCGCCCGCCCGGTGAACAGGCGGCGAGTAGCGCGGCACCGATCGACAGCGATGCAAGCCGCATCATCGCGTGACCGGTATCCCGTCGAACGGGCCGACTTCGGGCAGGTTGATCGACACGGTCTTGCTGGTCGCGGGCGGCGCGGGGAATTTGGCCCAGATCACGCCGGGCTTGATTTCGCAGGACGTGTTCAGGCGGGTTCCGCCGACGTTCGACGCCATCCACTCGCCGGCATTGTCCTTGAGCACCCCCAGTCGCTGCGACGTGGCATCGTCGATCACGCTGATCTTTTGCACATCGAACGATTCGCTGTTGATCTTCTCGTCGCTTGAGCAGCGCAGCGTTACGGTCAATATGTCGCCGGTGACCGCAACTTTCATCAGGTCGACCTGCGATCCGTCGGGCCCCGGCTGGCTCTGAATCGCGACCTGCGCGGGCATGCGCGCGACGGGGGCTTCGTCCTGCGGTGCAGTCACTGTTTCACGTGTGACGCCCGATTCCGGCGCGGTCGCCGTGTCCGGGGTCGACGGCGTTTCGCTGACGTCGCAGCCCGCGAGCGCGATTCCGGTCACCGCGAGGAAAGTAACATGCCGAATATTCACCGATAAACCTCCGTCCCTATCTGGATACGGGACCTACGTTTTACCGAGGCGAGGGTTCCCCCGCCCGCGCCGGATCAATTGAGCGCGTTGTTAATCGTGTTGAAGATCGTCTCGAGATTTAGCCCGAGCGTCTGGAATGCGATGATGCACGCGAGCGCGATCAGCGCGGCGGGGGCTGGGCTTTTCCTGCAGAAGAGAATTAATATGCTGATAAGCTAAGATAAATTATGTCGGTCCGGCGGGGTTCGACCCGTGACGGGCGTTGAGGGGCTAGCCATCACGCCGGCCCGATGTCAGGCTCGCGGTGTCACGGGCTGGAAATGGGGGATGCGGATCATGCGAAGGACGATGATAACGGCAATGGCGGCGGGACTGGTCGCCGCGCCCGCGGCGGCGCGCGAGGCGGATAAGGTGTTGATGTCCGAGCACCCCCAGGGACGCGCGTTTCAGGAGGCGGTGGGTTATGCCAATGCGGTGATCGCGGGCGACACCATTTACCTGTCGGGCGTGGTTGCGGGAATGGCAAAGGGCGAGAGCGACCTCGCCCCCGGATATGATCGCGCGTTCAAGGCGATCGCCGCGACGCTGGCGCGCGCGGGGGCGAGCTGGGACGATGTCGTCGATATCACGACCTTTCACACCGACCTCGCCGCGCATATCGACGGCTTTGCGGCGGTGAAAAACCGCTATGTAAAGGCACCCTTTCCGGCATGGACCGCAATCGGCGTGTCGCGGCTGTACGAGCCGAGCGCGGTGGTCGAGATCAAGGTGGTGGCGACGAGGCCCCGGAAATAGCGCGGCGGCTCAGCTGCCGCCCGCGGCGAGACGCACCGGCTTGGGGGTGAAGGTACGGACGCGGTTGCGGCCCGTGCGCTTCGCTTCGTAGAGCGCCTGGTCGGCCTCCTGCATCAGCGCCGAGAGCGTCGTGCCGGGGGCGCCGATCGCGACGCCAATGCTGGTCGTCGGGCAGAGTTTGGCCGGGATGCGGTCGGCGCAAGCGGCCTGCAGCCCGGTGCGGACCGCCTCGGCGAGCTGGCGCGCCGCCTCGATGCTCGCGCCGCGGACGAGCAGCGCGAACTCCTCGCCGCCGATGCGCCCCGCGACCATCTCGGCGGGGCCGATGCGGCGGACATGCGCGCCGAACGCGGCGATGATCGCATCGCCGACCGCGTGGCCGTGATTGTCATTGACCCGTTTGAAATGGTCGAGGTCGGCGATCATCAGCGCGACGGGGGTGTGCTCGTCGACGCAGCGGCGCAGCGCGGCGCCCGCCTTGGCCTCGAACCCGCGGCGGTTGAGCAGTCCCGAGAGGTCGTCGTTGCCAACTTGGAGGCGCAGTTCGGCGATCTGGTCGATCGCGACCGCGACCATTAGGCTGATCGCCGCGATGATCGACACCATCGCCTGACTGAACTGGACGGTGGTCCAGTATACCGACTGCTGAAACCCGATATAATTGTCGAAGCCGCCGACGAGCGAGAGCAGCACGATCGGGCGGATGATGAGGTTGAGCGCCGAGATCGCGGCGACCCAGAACAATACGCGGTCGATGAGATAAGGCTTTTCGATCGGCCAGAGCGACTTGACGACCATCGCGGCGATGAGGCCCGCGCCGATGCTGATCGACAGGATGCGCGCGGCGATGTTCGGCTGGACGAGCAGGAACCAGATGAAGACGGTAATCGAGAGCGCAGTCGTCACTGCCATCGCGCGCCAGGGGATCGGCAGGTCGTACCGCTTGATGATCGCCGCGGCGAACAGCACGCCGGTGGCGAGGAAACCGAGATTGGCGGGCAGGCGCTGCAATTCCATTGGCAGCACCGGGCCGACGTCCTGGATCAGGAAGGCGATGGCGGAGGCGGTATAGGCGCCCGCCGCATAGGCGACATAGCGTTCGCGGCGGTTCAGCCAGAGCAGGAAAAAGGCAGTGGCGAACAGGAGGCCGATGCCCGGATTGAGCAGCGAGATGAAAAATTGTCCGTTCACACTACCGCTTTCTGCCCCCGCCCCCTTGGGTAGCAGTCGATAGATAACGAGTTGTTACTTTTCGGGGAGTTAAGTCACGGTAACGCCGCTTCAGGCGGTTCCGCGCACCACGAGATGGACGGGAATACGGGTGCCGCTGCGCGTGCGTTCGTCATCCTCGAGCGCCATCGCGACGAGCGCTTCGCCCGCGGCATCGAGGTCGGGCTCGAGCGTTGTGAGCGCGGGGTCGGCGAGGGTGCCGGCGCGGATACCGTCGAAGCCGATCAGCGCGACATCCTCGGGAACGCGGCGTCCGGCGTCCTTGAGCCCCTGCAGCACGCCGAGCGCGAGCATGTCGCTGGCGGCGAAGATCGCGTCGGTGTCGGGGTGTGCCTCGAGCAGCGCCTGCACCGCGGCGACGCCCTGCGCGTGGCGGTCGGCGGCGGCGGGCGGCTCGGCGACGATCGCGGTCAGGCCGTGCGCGGCCAGCGCAGCCGAAAAGCCGTCGCGGCGTTCGTCGAACTGGCGCTGCGGCGATTGCTGCGGCCCGACGAAGGCGATGTGGCGGCGGCCGGTCTTGATGAAATGTTCGGCCGCGAGCTGGCCGCCGAGGTCATTCTCGCTGCGCATCCAGTGGAAGGGGCTGCCGGGGCTGCCCCAGCAGACGAAGTCGAGCCCCGACGCCTGCGCCTGCGCGAAATAGTCCCACGCCGGACGGTTGCTGGTCGTGCCGATGACGATCATCGCGTCGGCGAGCCCCGAGGCGACGAAGTCGGCGCGGAAATTGTCGGGGTTCTCCTGGAACGAGACGAGCAGGTTGAAGCCGCGCGCCGAGGTCGCGGCGGCGATGCTGCCGAGCAGGGCGAAATAGAAGGGGTTGATCGCGCTGCGATCCTCGCCGGGGCGGCAGATGGTGACGAGCGCGATCGTCTCGCTGCTCTTGAGGCGCAGCGACGAGGCATGGCGGTCGACGACATAGCCGAGTTCGCGCGCGGCGGCGGACACGCGCGCGCGCGTTTCGGCGTTGACGCCGGGGCTGTTGCGCAGCGCACGCGAAACGGTCGATTGCGACACGCCGGCGCGCTCGGCAACGTCGAACGATGTGGGACGCAGCATCTTTCCGTTCACCTCAGGCTTCTCCCCCTTGCGCCGTCTCTCGCCGCGAGGGGGTGGCTTGTCAATCGGCGAGACCGTCCAATGCGAGGAGCGCGAAGGTCGCGAGCCAATGTTCGCCCATATAGTCGCCGGTGACGTGCGGCAGCGCGGCGGCGAGGTGGCGCTGCGCGGCGGCTTCGGCGACGGGCGCGACGGGGTGAGGCGGGCCGAGTGCGGCGGCGATCGCGCGCCAGCTCCACGCGCGGCTGAGATTGAGCCCGTCGAGGTGCGCGATCTTGCCGTCGCTGCGGTCGGAGACGGTGGCGGGGGTGAAGAGCGTTGCGGGCTGGTCGTATAGCGCGGGGGGGAGGAAGGCGTCGAACCAGCCGGGAAAATCGTCATCAAGGACGATGGCCATCAGATGCGCCTCGGTGAGCGCCGAGGAGAGAAATTCGTCGCCGCCGGGCTCCCATGCCTGGCAGTCGCGGTCCTGTTCGAACCAATCGCGCGCGCGGGTGTCGATCAACGTGACAAGCGCCGGGTCGCGGGTTTCGGCCCAGTGGCGTGCGAGGAGGAGCGCGAAGCCGATGTTGAAATGGGTGCCGACGCGCAGCGGATAGGTGAGCTTGGGCAGGAAGGCGTGGAAGCGCGCGGCGAAGGCGGCGGCGAGCGGTTCGAGCGCGGCGGCCCAAGGTGCGTCATGCCGCTCGGCCTCGGCGTGGAGCGCGAGGAGCCACGCCCAGCCATAGGGGCGCTCGAAGCCCGCCGCGTATGGCCGGTCAAGGAATGCGCGTTCGCCCGCGACCTTTTCGGGGACGAGCATTTCGTCGGCGCGCGCGCGGATATCGGCGGCGACGGGCAGGTCGGGGAAGCGGCGCGCGAGGCGGAGGATCTGCCACCAGCCGTGGACGCAGCTGTGCCAGTCGAAACTGCCGTGGAAAATCGGATGATGCTCGCGCGGAGGTTTGGCATCTTCGGGGCCGTTGAGGACGAGATCCATCTTGTACGGATATTCGCGGCCGAGGTGCGACAGGGTCGCGGTGGCGAAGCGGGTGGCGTGTTCTGGGTTGAGGTTCATGGGATGCCTAGAAAGCGAAAAGCCAGATGAAGACGATGTTCACCGCGAGAAGGGGTAGCGCGGTGCCGACCTGCGCCTTGATCACGCCATAGGGATTTCTGAGTTCGAGCAAGGCGGCCGGGACCAGGTTGAAGTTCGCCGCCATCGGGGTCATCAGCGTACCGCAGAAACCCGCGAGCATGCCGATCGCCGCGACGACCGCGGGATCGCCGCCATATTGCTTAATGAGTAGCGGCATGCCGACCGCTGCGAGCATCACGGGGAAAGCCGCGAACGCATTGCCCATCACCATCGTGAAGAGCGCCATGCCGAGCCCGAAGGCGAGCGTCGCGCCGAACAGGCTGCCTTCGGGGATTGTCGTGCCGATGAGGTCGCCGACAACTTCGCCGACGCCGGCCAACGCGAACACCGCGCCGAGGCTGGCGAGCATCTGCGGAAGGATCGCGGCCCAGCCGACCGCGTCGAGCAGGCGGCGCCCTTGTTGCAGCGGGAGCAGCGGCGGCGGTTTGAGACGCGTCATGCCGACCGCGAGCGCGATGAGCACGCCGAGCGCGAGCGAGATGAGGGTCGCCTGCTTCGGATCGGCGAGGCCGGGAAGCCATTTGAAGAGAAAGGTGCCCGCGAGCGCGATCGCGGGGATGATGAGCGCGACGAGGAGCAGGAAGGGGCCGTGGCGTGCGGCGCGTTCGGCCTGAATTTCGGCGGGGACGTCGCCGCCGGGCGCACGGCCGATCTGGTCGGTGCCAGCGATCGCGACGAGCGCGAGAACGAGCAGGCCGTTGCCGAAATCGCCGAGCCGGTCGCCCGCCAGCATCGAGACCGACAGCAGGCCCCAGAAGGCCGCATTGCCGAAGCGTTTGGGATTGCTGCGGTCCCGAAGCCCGAGAAGGGCGAAGGCCGCGAAGGTCAGCCCTGCGAGCACATAAACGAAGCCGAGCGTGATCATGCGCCCGTCTCCTGCGCCACATCCTTTTGCGCCATGCGCCGCTCGAGACGGCGGAGGCGGAAGCCGTGGATCAGGAAGGCGGCGATCGCGGTCGGGATCGCCCAGAGCGAAAAGTGTAACGGCTCGATGACATAGCCATAGCCTTCGAGCACGCCCTTCATCAGCAGGATCGAGCCGATCGCGAGAAAGATATCCTCGCCGAAAAAGAGGCCGACATTGTCGGTGGCGGCGGAGAAGGCTTTCACTTCCTCGCGCTGGTCGTCGGTGAGCGCATCGTTCTTCGCTTCGGCGGCCGCCTCGGCCATCGGCGCGACGAGCGGGCGGACGGTCTGCGGGTGCCCCGCGACCGAGGTGAGGCCGACCGCGGCCATCGCCTGACGGAGCAGCAGATAGGAGGTGAGCAGGCGGCCGAGCGTCGCACCCTTCATCCGGCCGATCAGCGTCCGGGCGTGTTGTTGCAGCCCGTAAGCTTCGAGCAGGCCGATGACGGGGAGGACGATCCAGACGATCGAGACATAGCGCGTGTCGTTGAACGCCTTGCCGAAGGCGGCGACGATCGCGGCGATGTCGAGTCCCGCAGCGAGGCCGGTCGCGAGCGCGGAGGCCATGATCACGAGCAGCGGATTGAAGCGGAGCAGGAAGCCCGCGATAATGATCAGGATACCGATCAGCACGAGCATGATTGGTGTTCCTTCATCCCGTCATCCCCGCGTGGGGTAGACCGCACTGTCGCCAAACTATCTCTCCCCTGATTTCCCGTAGCCGCCGCCGCCGGGCGTTTCGATCACGAAGGCGTCGCCGGCAGCGAGGTCGGCGCTACCCGTCGCGGCCAGCATCTCGGTCCTGCCGTCGGCGCGTTCGACCCAGTTGCGCCCCGGCGCGGCGTCGGCACCGCCCGCGAGGCCGGCGGGCGCGATCTGGCGGCGGTTGGCGAGGATGTTCGCCGCCATCGGCTCGCGGAAACGGATGCGGCGGGTGGCGCCGTCGCCGCCGTGCCATTGGCCCGCACCGCCCGAGCCTTTGCGGATCGAAAATTCCTCGACGATCACAGGGAAGCGCGTTTCCATCACTTCGGGGTCGGTCATGCGGCTGTTGGTCATATGTGTCTGGATGACGCTGGTGCCGTCGAAGCCGGGGCCCGCGCCGGAGCCGCCTGCGATCGTCTCGTAATATTGGTGTGTTTCATTGCCGAAGGTGAAATTGTTCATCGTGCCCTGCGCGGGCGCCATCGCGCCGAAGGCGGCGAACAACGCGTCGGTGATGACCTGGCTCGTCTCGACATTGCCCGCGACGACCGCGGCGGGATAGGCCGGGGACAGCATCGAATTGTCGGGAACGATCAGCGTGACGGGGGCGAGGCAGCCCTCGTTCATCGGGATCGGATCGTCGAGCATCGTGCGCAGGACATAGAGGACTGCGGCGCGGACAACGGGGGCTGGCGCATTGAAATTGTCGGGGAGCGTCGCCGACGAGCCGGTGAAGTCGATCGTGACGTGGCGCGCTTCGCGGTCGACTTTGACGGCGACCGCGACCTCGGCGCCATTGTCCATCGCGTAGCGAAAGGCGCCGTCGTCGAGGCGCGCGATAAGCTGGCGGACGGCGGCTTCGGCCTGACGCTGGCCGTGTGCCATATAGGCGGAGACAATGGCGGTGCCGTGCGCGGCGCAGAGATCTGCGAGCGCGCTGGCGCCGCGCTGGCAGGCGGCGACCTGGGCCTTGAGGTCGGCGATGTTGAGCGCGGGATTGCGCGCGGGCCAGTCGCTGTCGACGAGGTGCGCGGCGACGGCGGTGTCGCGGAAATGGCCGTCGTCGACGATCAGCATATTATCGAAGAGAATGCCTTCATCCTCGATGCTGCGGCTGTCTGGCGGCATCGAGCCGGGTGCGATGCCGCCGAGGTCGGCGTGGTGGCCGCGCGCGGCGACGAAGAAGCTTGGTTCGTTGCCCTCCACAAACACCGGCATGATGACGGTGATGTCGGGAAGGTGCGTGCCGCCGTCATAGGGGGCGTTGAGGGCATAGGCGTCGCCGCGCCTGATGCCGCGGCCATCGCGGGACTCTCCGTTTGCATCGGACCCGCGTTGGCGCAGGATGGTGCGCACGCTTTCGCCCATCGAGCCGAGGTGTACCGGCATATGCGGCGCGTTGGCGACGAGGCGGCCTTCGCAGTCGAAGATCGCGCAGGAGAAATCGAGCCGCTCACGGATGTTAATCGACGAGGCGCTGTGCTGGAGCGCGCCGCCCATTTCCTCGGCGATTGCCATGAACAGGCTGTTGAAGATTTCGAGGCGGATCGGGTCGGGGGTGGTCAGGTCGTCGCTCGCGACGATTTGCGTCCCGGTTGCTCGCGTGCGGGCGAGGAGCAATGTGCCCTCGCTTTGGACCTCGGCGCGCCAGCCCGGTTCGACCACCGTCGTCGAAAGCGCGTCGATGATGATCGCGGGGCCGGCGATGGTACGGCCGGGCGCAAGGGTGCTGCGCTGGTGAAGCGGGACCCGATGCTCGGCGCCCGCGAGCCATGCGGTGACGATTTCGGGAGCGGTTTCAGCCGTCGCGATGGGCGGTGGCAGGGCTGCAGGCGCGTCGCCTGCCTCGGTCAGTTCGACGCGGATGCGATCGACGACGAGGTTGGCGTGCGGGGCATAGCCGAAGCGTTGGCGAAAGGCCGCAGCGAAGGCTTGTGCAACCTCGGCAGGCGCGGCGAACGGGAGCTCGATCGCATTGTCGCTGTCGGCAAGGCGGACGAAAAGCAAGGTTTCGCGCGTGGTTGCGGTGCCCTCTGCGAGGTCTGCGCGGGCCTGATCCAACATCGCGGTTTCGGCGGCGGCGAGCGGCGCGGCGCAGTCGGTATCGAGCTTGAGGCCCAGCGTCCGCTCGCGGATCGCCGAGGGGCGGGCGAGGCCCATGCCATAGGCCGAGAGCACGCCCGCGAGCGGATGGAGCAGGATTTCGTCAACGCCGAGGGCGTCGGCGACGAGGCAGACGTGCTGCCCTGCGGCGCCGCCAAAACCGACGAGGCTATAGCCCTGTGTCACGTCGTGGCCGCGCGCGATGGTGATGCGCTTGATCGCGTTCGCCATTTGCTGGACCGCGATCGCGAGCAGGCCTTCGGCGAGGGCTTCGGGGGTGATGTTCCCGACCTCGGCGGCCAACGCGGCGAATTTCTGGGTCACAATCTCGCGGTCGAGCGGCTGGTCGCCGTCGGGGCCGAAGAGTTTGGGGAAATGATCGGGCTGGATCTTGCCGAGCAGGACGTTGCAGTCGGTGACGGTAAGCGGACCGCCGCGGCCATAGGCGGCGGGGCCGGGGTTGGCGCCGGCGCTTTCGGGGCCAACGAGCAGGCGCGCGCCGTCCCAGCGGCAGATCGAACCGCCGCCAGCCGCCACGGTGTGGATACGCAGCATCGGGGCGCGGATGCGCGTGCCCGCAACGATCGTCTCGTTATCGCGCTCCAATCGCCCCGCATAATGGCTGACGTCGGTGGAGGTGCCGCCCATGTCGAAGCCGATCAACCGATGCTTGCCGAGCGGTGCGGCGCTGCCGACCATGCCGACGATACCGCCTGCGGGGCCGGAGAGGATCGCATCGCGGCCGTGGAAGGCCGATGCCGAGGCGAGGCCGCCCGAGCTTTTCATGAACTGCGGGTCGACGCCCTCTCCAAGCTGCGCGACGAATTGCCGGACATAATGGTGGAGCACGGGCGAGAGATAGGCGTCGGCGAGCGTCGTGTCGCCGCGGCCGATCAGCTTGATCAGCGCGCTGACGTCGTGACTCGTCGAGATCTGGGTGAAGCCCGTTCCGCGCGCGATGGCGGCCAGGCGCGCTTCGTGCGCGGGGTAGCGATAACCGTGCATCAGCACGATCGCGATGCTGGTGAGGCCCCGTTCGCGCGCGTCTTGCAGCGCAGTGCGGGCCTGCTCCTCGTCGAGCGGGGTCAGGATGTCGCCGCCCGGACCCACGCGTTCGATGATTTCGGCGACCGCGGCATGGGGCGGAGGGATGCGGTCGAGCCGCCGCGCGAAAAGCTCGGGGCGGTCCTGATAGCCGATCGTCAGCGCGTCGCCGAAGCCCCGGGTGATCGCGAGCAAGGTTGGTTCGCCCTTGCGTTCGAGGAGCGCGTTGGTCGCGACCGTGCTTCCCATGCGGACCGCGAGCGGCGGGAGCGCGCCGGCGCCCGCGCCCGTCAGGTCACGGATCGCACCCACCGCGGCGTCGCCGGGGCGCGCAGGGTCTTCGGAAAGATATTTGGTGGTGACGACGGCGCCGGCCGGGCTTCGCGCGACGACATCGGTGAAGGTGCCGCCGCGGTCGATCCAGATATGCCAGCGCTCGTCAGTCGGGGATGCCATTGTCCGGCCAGCGAATGACGATGGCGAGGCGGTTGTCAACCGCCGTGCGCTGCCAGCTGCCCTTGAGCTGGCGTTCGATCAGGGTGCGGATGAACTGGGTGCCGAAGCTTTCGCAGTCGATGTCCGGGGTTTCGGGAAGGTTGCTTTCGACCCAGTCGAGCTGGATGCCGCCCCCGTCACGGTGCCAGCTGACCGCAAGGTTACCCTTGCCCGCCAGCGCGCCATATTTGATGCTGTTGGTAACGAATTCGTGGACCGCGAGCGACAGCGCCTGTGCGCCTTCGTCGTCGAGGCGGACTTCGGGGCCGGTGATCGCGGCGAGCTGTTCGGGTGAGCGACCGGCGAGCTCAAGCTCGCGGTGGACGATCCGCCCCAGTTCGACGCTGTCGACCGCGCCGGTGACGAGCATCTGCTTGGCGTCCGAGAGCGCGCGCATGCGACCGTCGAACTTGGCCTCGAACTCGTCGAGGCTAGTGGATTCGCGCAGCGTGATGCGCGCGAGCGCGCCGATGCGGGCGAAGGCGTTTTTCATCCGGTGCGCCATTTCGCCGATCATCAGCTCGCGATCTTCGGCGTGGCGCGCTTGTTCGTCGGCGAGCGCCTGTGCGGCACCGACGCGGCGTTGCTGCACGCGGTGGAGCTGGGTCGCGAGCGCTGCAAGCGCGAGACCAAAGAGGAAGATGCCGAGCGGGCGGCCGAGCCGTTCGAGCAGGCGGCCGTAGGAGATCCGCATCGTCCATTGCCGGTCGGCGATGCGCAGCACCTGTTCCTGGGCGTCCCAACCCATCTTGCCGTGGCGGAAAACGACCGGTGCCGAGGGACCGGCCCCCGCGCGGATTTCGAGCCCGTCGATCTGGCGCAGCTGCGGTCCGAGCACCGCTTTCATCATGTCGTTGATGCGGAAGGGGGCGTAGATAAACGCCTCGACCGGCTGCATGCCCGGCGCGGTCGCGATGGTGCCTGCGGCAACTTCGCCCGACGCGCCGCGCGCGTAGACGGGCAGATAGATGAGGAAGCCGGGCTGCTTGACCTTCGCCGCGCGTTCCTGCGCGAGATGGACGATGCCGCTCGCGGCGGGACGGCCGGTCTGCCAGGCGCGCCGCATTGCCGCACGCCGCACCGGCTCGCTGTACATGTCGTAGCCCAGCGCGACCTGGCGGCGCGGGGTATAGGGCTCGACGAGCGCGACGGCAAAGCCGACCGGCTGGTCGGTCGCTGGCCACACCTTGATATCCCGCCCGTAATTTTCATTGAGCCGCGTTTCGACTCCGGCGGGCTCGCCCGCGCGCATCGCGGCGGCGATACCGATACCCTCCATGCCGGGCGAGTGAACCTGCGGCTGGAGCGCGGCGAGATAGGCGCGGATGCCGGGGCCGCTTGCGGCGGCGTCGGACTGGTAGAGCGCGCGCACGCCTTCGAGGATCGCGACATGGTCGCGCAGCCGCATGTTGAACTGCGCCGCGACGCGTTCGGCCTGATCGGCTTCGTCGGACTGATTATAGAGAAAGCTGGCACTGGCCGCGACGATGGTCGCGAGCAGAATGACCAGCCCGACGAACCGGACCAGCAGCGCAAGCAGCCGATCTGCCCAGGTTGAAGGGCGCATTTATCCTGTCCTGCCTGATGGCTGCCGCAGCAGCGCCCCCCTCCGTGGCCAGATGTTTCACGCGAAAGGGCCGATAGCAAGTTTATTTCATACCGGTTCGGCCATATCGCTGGCCAGTTGCAAGTAAAAACCCGTTGCCTATGATGCAGCGTATAGGATGGGAGAAGCGGGATGATCATTTACGGGTCGGTGGTGTCGCCGTTCGTGCGCAAATTGCTGGCATATCTTGGCGAAAAGGGGATTGATTTCGAACTGAAGGGCGTCGGGATCGGCGACCCCGATCCGGGATTTCGCGCCGCGTCTCCGCTCGGCAAGATGCCCGCGATGGACGACGACGGTTTCCTGCTCGCCGATTCGAGCGCGATCATCCAATATGTCGAGGCGAAATATCCCGAACCCGCATTGATCCCCACCGATCCGCAGGAGCGCGGCCGGGTGATCTGGTGGGAGGAGTTCGGCGATACGGTGTTCGCCGCATGCAGCGGCAAGATGTTCTTCAACCGCATCGTCGCGCCGAAATTCCTCGGGCGCGAAGGCGACCTGGCCGCTGCGGCGCAGGCGGAGGGTGAGGAATTGCCTAAGCTGCTCGCCTACCTCGAGAGCGCGATCCCGGCGTCCGGGTTTCTCGTCGGTGACCGGCTGACGCTCGCCGACCTCGCGGTGGCGTCGCCGCTGATGAACTTGCGTCATTGCGGCGCGTGCATCGATCCGGCGACGCATCCGAAGATCGCGGCGTGGAGCGAAGCGATCCTGTCGCGGCCGAGCATGGCGCCGTGGATTGCGAAGGAAGAAAGGCTGATGGCGCGAGTGCTGGCGGCCTAGAATTCGACGATGATCCGGACCCTGTCGGCACTGATGCCGGCGGCGACCGCGATCTGTTCGCGGCTGCGGTCGATCAGATCCAGCAACGTTTCGGGTTCCCCGGGTTCCCCGGGCGTTTCGTCGATCACCGGTGCCGACTGATCTTCGTCGATGCCGGGCGCCGGGGCCGCGGCGTCCGCCAGTTCGGGCGCCGGGCCGATGGCGCTCTTGAGTTCCACGGCGCTCAGCGTTGCCGGCGATACCGGACCTTCGAACTGGCATCCGAAAAGACGTCCGCTTGCCCAGATGACGACTGCCGTTATGTCGCCGGCATGCGGCAGCTCGATTTCTATTCGGTCGCCGGTCGCCAGTTTGACATCGCTTTCGAGCAGCAGGCCCGTTCCGGAGATATTGTGGATCTGGACTTCGAGGCCCGTGCCGTCGTGCCGCAAGCCCGAGGCGAGAAGGCTGAGTTTTCGGCGCGCGTCGAAACGTTTTTCGGCGCCGGGCGCCGATGGCAGGAAATGTCCGAAAATAGGCATATGCGGTTGTTGGTGCCGGGCTGGTTAAAAGAAGGTTAGCGAGCGCGCCGAAAGATGGTGCGCCGGCAAAATAGGCACTGTTTTCGGCCGCGCGGCCTTCACCGCTCAGGATATGGCCAATTCGACCGTTCGCGTGATCCCGATCGCGTCCAGAAACGCCGTGTCGTGACTGACGACGAGCAGCGCGCCGTCATAGGCGGCGAGGCCGGTTTCGACGGCGGTCAGCGACTCGATGTCGAGATGGTTTCCGGGCTCGTCGAGGATCAGGAGCTGTGGCGGCTGCGGCGCGCCCAGGACGCAGGCGAGCCCGGCGCGGAGCATCTGGCCGCCGCTCAAGGTTCCGACGATGCGGTCGGCGGCGTCGGCGCGGAAGCGAAAGCGTGCGAGCGCGGCGCGGCACTGGTTGTTCGTCGTTCCAGGATTGATCGCGAGAAAATTGCCGGCGATCGACAGCGCGGGGTCGAGCACGCTGACGCGCTGATCAAAGAGCGCGAACGGAACCCCCAACCGCACCTGGCCCGACCAAGGCGCGAGCGTACCGGCGACGAGCGCGAGGAGCGTGGACTTGCCCGAACCATTGGGGCCGGCGATCACAACGCGTTCGGGGCCGGTGATGGTGAGCGACAGATTTTCGATAATCGGCCGGTCCCCGGCATAGCCCGCCGTGACATGGTCGAGAGCAAGCACGGTCCGCGACGCGGGAAGACCGGTCGAAGGCAGGCCGACCGATAGAGGGTCGACGATCTCGATCTTCGCGCGCGCGGCAGACAGCTGCTCTTCGGCCTCGCCTCGCTGGCGCTCGGTGAGGCGGCTTCCCGCCGCGCGGGTTTCCTCGGCGCGGCGCTTGAGCCCGCCGATAAGGATTTTCGGCATGTCGCCGCGCGCGGCCTTGGCCCGCCCGCGCGAGTCGCGGCGGTCCTGCTTTTCGGTCGCCGCCTGCGCCTGCCGCTGCGCGGCGTCGGCGCGCTTTTCGGCGCCCGCGAGTTCGGCCTCGACCGCCGCCTGCTCGATCGCCTTGCGCGCGCGATAGGTGCTCCAGCCGCCGCCATAGCGCGCACCTCGAAGGCTGGTCAGTTCAACGATCGCGTCCATTTCTTCGAGCAGTTCGCGATCGTGGCTGACGACGATCGCGCCGCCGCGCCAGCGGGCGAGCAGGTCGCGTACGGCTTCGCGGCCCTCGCGGTCGAGATTGTTGGTGGGCTCGTCGAGGAGCAGGAAATCGGGCGTAGCGAACATCGCACCAGCAAGCGCGGCGCGCGTACGCTGGCCCCCCGACAGCTGTACGAGCGGGGTGTCGGCGGGAAGCGGCAGGCCGACGCTCGCGAGCGCCTCATCGATCCGCGCCTCGAGCGTCCAGTCGGCGTCGCCGATTTCCTCGACGCTCGCCTCGCCCGCTTCGGCCTTGCGCAGCAGGGCGAGGGCGCCCCGCGCACCGAACAGATCGGCGATGCTTTCGTGAGCCGCGACCTGTACGGTCTGGTGGAGCATCGCGATGCTGCCGTCGATCGCAATGCTGCCCGATGTCGGTATGAGTTCGCCGGTCAGCAGGCGCAGCAGCGTCGATTTGCCGACGCCGTTGCGCCCGACGATGCCGGCGCGTTCGGGCTGGAAATTAAGGTCGAGGTCCGAAAGGACGGCGCGGCCGTCAGGCGTGGACCAGCTGAGATTGGAGATCGCAATGGATGGAGAGACGGGCATGGGCATGAACTTTCCTGGCGGCAAGGCGGGGCTGCGTTGCGGTCAGGTTGTTGTTCATGGCGGGAATCTCCGGTTGGTTGAGCGGGTTAATGTAGAGGTTGCGGTTGCGGCATGCAACCGGGGTCGGGCGGGGCGGGTCTGAGGGTGGCCAGAAAACGACCGTCAGACGACATTCCGCTGAAGGTCTGGTAACCACTCGCACGGACTGTCGGCATCAGTCGCGCGAAATTGTGAGGGGGGAGGGCGAGATGGTCGAGAATTTTGGGGCACTGGTTGGCTGGACACACCACGATGCGGGTGACCGCATAATGCTTCGGCTTGAAAGCGTGCAGTCTTCGGAAGCGGCCAAGAAGCACGACCCCGATTTGTTTCGGTTCCTTATGACCAAGCAGCAGGCGGCTATCTTGGGCAATTATCTGGTGCGGCTTTCGGGCCAACCCCCGGTCGTTCCCAAAAAGCGGGGTTGGTTTCGTCGTCACTTCGGCTGACAGAGCTTCAGGCCATTGAAGCAAGCGGCCGGAGGCGGTCCGCTCACGTCCCCGTGTGTTATCCGAATAAAACCCCTTGCCAAGCATGCGCTACAAATGTAGCACGCTACAAATGTAGCGCATGAGGTGAGTCGTATGTTGTCCAGCCTGCCCCCGCGAGAACGCGAAATCGTCGATATTCTGTATGAATGCGGTGCTTCGACCGTGACCGAAATCGGTGAGGCGCTGGCCGACGAACTGTCGGGTTCGGCGATCCGCGCGATGCTGAAGCGTCTTGAGACCAAGGGCTTTGTCGCCCGCGAACAATCGGAGCGCGGTTTCGTCTATGCGCCGAGCGTGTCGGACAAGACCGCGCGCAAGTCGGCGCTTTCGCAGGTCGTGCGTGTGTTCTTCAACGGATCGGCGACGAGCGCCGCTGCGGCGCTGCTCGGCATGCAGGACGAGATGAGCAATAGCGAACTCGACGAGCTTGAACAGATGATCGCCAAAGCGCGCGAAGGGAGAGCGTGATGTTGACCACCGCCATGTTGCTGGGCCTTGCCTGGAAATCCGTCATTGTCGCGGCGCTGACGCTGGGGCTGTTGCGGCTGGCGCGGTCGCGCTCGGCCGGCGAGCGGTCGATGATCGCGCATGCCGGCCTGATGGCGCTGCTCGCACTGCCCGCGGCGATCCTGCTGCTGCCGCAATGGGCTCCGCTGCCCGCGACATGGTCCTTCGAACCCGCCGCGCCGATTGTGCAAACGGCAACAACGGGGAGATCGGCGATCGATCCGGCACCCACCGCGACGTCAGTCCCTGTCGTGGTCGATGGTGCCGGATCGGCGCCGATCATCTTTTCGTGGAGCGACCTTGCCCCCTTTCTCTATCTTGTCCCGCTCCTGCTATTATCTGGAGTGATGGCGCTCGCGGTCGTGCGGCTGTTCGCGATGCGCGGGCGCGCCGAAATCCTTGTCGAGCGGTCGTGGCTGTCGGCGCTTGCCCAGGCACAGCGGCGCATGGGGTTCAAGCATGGCACCGCGCTGCTGGTCAGCAACGAATTGCGCTCGCCGATCAGCTGGGGAGTGCTGCGCCCGACGATCGTGCTGAGCCCGAAGGCCGTGGCGGCATCGGGTGAGGCCGAGGCGATCATCGCGCACGAACTGGCGCATGTTGCGCGGCTCGACTGGGCGAAACTGCTCGGCGCGCGCGTCGCCTGTGCGGTCTTCTGGTTTAATCCGCTCGTGTGGCTGCTGGCGCGTGAAAGTCATCAATTGCGCGAAGAAGCCGCCGACGATGCGGTGCTGATGGCCGATATCAACGGGCCCGATTATGCCACTTTGCTGGTCGGTGCGGCGCGGCACGACAATCAGGGCGCGCTGCTCGCCGCGCATGGCGTTGCGCCGGGCAAGGACAGCCTGAAGCGCCGGATTACCCGCGTTCTCGACGGCAGCCTGAAGCGCGGCCCGGCGAGCGCGAGCTGGATCTTGATGAGCCTCGTGGTCCTGGCGGGCGTGACCGCGCCACTGGCGGCCTTTTCGGCAACCTCGCGGCCCGCGGCGACGGCGGACGTCCACTCCGTCGTCGCCTCGACGACCAAGAAGGCGACCACCGTGTCGTCGGCGTCGGCTGTGGCTGCGCAGGCCGCTGCCGTCGAGGGCGCCGCGACGGCGACGTCGAAGCAGCTCTCCGCCGAGCAGCTGGTCGGAATGCGCGCGGTCGGCGTGACTCCCGAATATGTCGAAAAGATGCGCGAGAGCGGCGGGTCGATGGACGCCGACGACATCATCTCGGCCAAGGCGAGCGGGATCGACCCCGCCTATATCCGGCAGATGCGCGACGTGATTCCCGGCGCCGATTTCGATGAGTTGGTCGGCGCGCGGCATGTCGGTGTCAACGCGGCCTTTGCCCGCGACATGAAATCGCATTTTCCTGACATCGGGATCGACGATCTGATCGCGCTGAAGGCGATGGGGGTCGACTGCGACTTCGTGACCGACATGCAGAAGTCGGGCGTGCGAATGCGCGACGCCGATGACGCCATCGAGCTGCGCGCGACGAGCGGGTTCCGCCCTGTGAAACCTCGTCCGGCAGCCGCCCCGCGGCCGGTTACCAGGGCGGTGCGAGACGGAAATGTCGCGGTGGTCGATATGGAGCGCGGCGTGATCGAGGCGCGCCGCGCCGATGGCCGGACCGCGCGGATCGAATTCCCCGCAACGCCGGAACCGCCCGAGCCGCCCGTCCGCGACTGACGCCCGGACATTCGTCCGTAGCGACCGACGATTAATCGAAACCTGATTCAAAATTGCCGCTGCGGCGGCGAGCGATGACGCTCGCCCGGCGCACGGAGGGAGGAGTGCACCATGAAAGCCTTTTTATTCGCTGGCGGCGCCGCGTTGCTGTCGATCCTCGCCTGTTCGGCGCCGACCGCCGCCGCCGACCCGCTCGTGCTGAGCGACGTCAACTGGGTCGCCGAGCCCGCCGGCGGAAAGAAGGGCGCGCCGCGGATCCGCATCCAGCACAAACAGTCGAGCAGCGACCAGAGTTTCGACGGCTCGCGCCCCTACTTCGCCGCTGCCGAAGCGGCGCTCGGGCGGAAAACGTCCGGGCCGGTCAGTTTCACCGTGACGCATGATGCGGGGACGCTGGCGTGTACCGGAACGCTGACCCGCACGTTCGAGGGGAAGGGCGAATGCCGCTTCACATCCGACCCCGCTTTCGAGCGCGCGCTCGGCGAGCGCGGCTTGGCGCCCGACCGCCGTTCGACCTTGCTCGCCATGCTGCTTGTCGATGCGACGATCGAGCTTGCCGACGGGCTCACGCGCGAGGGCGTGCGGCCGAAGGATGCCGACGACCTGATCGCCGCCGCGGCGCTCGAGGTGCGGCCCGAATATATCCGCGATCTGAAGTCCGAGGCGCTGGTTCTGACCGAAATCGAAGATGCGATCGCGTGCAAGGCGCTGGGCGTCGACGGCGCCTATGTGCGCGGGCTTGCCGCGGCGGGGTACAGGAAACTCAGCGCCGACGAGGTCGTCAGCATGAAGGCGATGGGCGTCACGGGCGCATATGCGCAGGCGATGAACCGCGCGGCGGGGGGAATTTCCAAGTGAACCGATGGACCAGCCTGATTGCGGTTGCGGCCGTGCTCTCGACGCCTGCGCTGGCGCAGGAGACGGCGGCGCCGACCGGCGATACCCCGCCGCCCGCGCCGACCGAAATCGCGCCAACCGCGACGACCACGGCGCGGCAGATATATACGCCCGCCGACTTCGCGCGCTACGCGCCGAAGAACGCCTATGACATGCTGATCCAGGTTCCCAGTTTCCAGATCCGCGACAACGAGAATCTGCGCGGGCTGGGGCAGGCGACGGGCAATGTGCTGTTCAACGGCGAACGTCCGTCGAACAAGGCCGACGACATGTATACGCAGCTGTCGCGCATCCCCGCGGGCAATGTCGAGCGGATCGAGGTGGTCGACGGCGCGACGCTCGATATTCCGGGCCTGTCGGGGCAGGTCGCCAATATCGTCTATCGCGCCGATGCCTTTTCGGGGCAGTTTTCGTGGAAGCCCGAATTTCGTGCGCATTACACTGATCCGCTGTTCACCCGCGCCGACGTGTCGGTGCGGGGCCGCACGGGCGCGGTCGAATATGAAGTCGCGCTGAACAACGATGATTCGGCGCGCAGCGGTGCGGGCGGGCGGACCCTGATCTATGACGGCGCGGGCAATATCACCGAACGGCGCAAGGACATCTGGAACACGCATTACGATACGCCGAAGCTGTCGGGGCGGATCACCTGGGATCCGGCGGGCGATACCGTCGCCAATCTTGGCGGCCATTATCAGCGCAAATATGACCGTTATTATGAGGATGGCGTGCGTATCGGGCCGGGTCTGCCGGACCGTATCCGCACGGTGTATGAGAATGAAGACGGCTGGAATTACGAGGTCAGCGGCGATTACCAGTTCGGGCTGGGGCCCGGGAAGCTGAAGCTGATCGGGCTCCGCCGGTTCAGCCACGAGCCTTATCGGCAGGAGATCGTTACGACGCCCGAGGGCGGCGTCGCGACCGGCGACCGCTTCATGCAGACCGGCGACATCGGAGAGACGATCGGGCGCGGCGAATATCAGTGGAAGATGTTCGGCGGCGACTGGCAATTGTCGGGCGAAGCGGCGTTCAACACGCTCGACAATGTCGCGTCGATCGCGGTGCTCGACCCGACGGGGGCGTGGGTCGACCAGCCGTTCGAGGGCGGCACCGGCGGGGTAAGCGAAGATCGCTATGAAGGTCTGCTGAGCTTTGGGCGCAAGCTGACCGACAAGCTCAATTTCCAGATCATCGCGGGCGCCGAACATTCGACGATCACGCAGACGGGCATGAACGGCCTGACGCGCAGCTTCTTCCGGCCCAAGGGCTCGATCTCGCTCGCCTGGACGCCGTCGCCCGATTTCGACGTTTCGGTGAAGCTGCGGCGGCGCGTGCTCCAGCTCAGCTTCTATGACTTTCTCGCGCGTGCCTTCCTGAACGACGGCAACCAGAATGAGAGCAACAACGACCTGAGGCCGCAGCAGGACTGGACCTATGAAGCGGAGATCAACAAGAAGTTCGGGGCGTGGGGTTCGACCAAGATCATCTTGATCTATCGCGACGTCGAGGACCGCGTCGACGTGATCCCGATCGGCGCCAATGGCGAGGCGGTCGGCAATATCGCGAAGGCGAAAGCGGGCGCGATCGACTGGACGGCGACGATCAACCTCGATCCCGCCGGGATCAAGGGGATGAAGCTCGAACCCCGGATGTTGCTGCAGAAAAGTTCGCTGCGCGATCCCTTCACCGGTGAGAAAAGGCAGTGGAACGGATTTACCGACACGGTGATCAGCCTGGGCCTGCGCCACGACATTCCGGCCAGCGACTGGGCGTGGGGCGGCGATGTCGAATATTCGCACTATCAGCCCAATTATCGCCGCAACCAGACCGACAAGGTGTGGGAAGGGCCGGTCTGGGCGTCGGTCTTTGTCGAGCACAAGGATGTGCTGGGCCTGACCGTCCGCGCGTCGATCCGCAATATCGCCAACGCCCGCTCGAAGCGCGACCGCACGGCTTATACGGGGGTTCGCGGGGAAAGCCCGGTCAGCTTTATCGAGGAACGCGACCGGCTGATCGGCCCGATCTTCTCCTTTTCGGTGCGCGGAAAGTTCTGACCGGCTAGAGGGACGTGATGATGGCGCGCCGCATCAAAATCTATTTCGACGGTGGGTGCCGCCCCAATCCGGGGCGAATGGAGACCGCCGTTGTGACCGGGGGCGCTGCGACGGTCGTGCGCGACGCGGGGATCGGCAACAGCATGGATGCCGAGTGGCTGGCGCTGATCGCGGCGCTGCGGCTGGCGCAGGATCTGAGGCTGACCAATTTTGTCCTGCTCGGCGATGCGGTCGCAGTGGTGGGACAGGCGAATGATGTGGTGCGGGCGCGGGGCGATGCCGCGGGGCATCTGGCCACTTTCCGCGCGCTCGTCGGTGACGGGCCGGCGCCGAACATACGCCATATCAAGCGGACGCAGAATCTGGCGGGGATCGCGCTGGCGCGCGGGCGATAGCGCGCCTAAGGGCTGTCCATCGGGATCACCAGTTGTTAAGCGACGCGTGCCTATCCTTTGGTGGCTCAATGGAAGACCCGCGTGTTGAAGCCGACCCATCCCTTGCCTGTCCATCATAGCTGGCCGCTTTATGAGCGTGATCGCTTTTTCGAACTTGGGCAGCTTCATCACGGCGATACGCTCGATCCGATCCCCGACGTCGTCGATGTCGCGGCGCGGCTGTTACCGGTGCGCGCGCGGATCGGCCAATGGGAATGCGACCTTGCCGACAATAACCGGCTGAGCTGGTCGGATGAAGTTTATGATATTTTCGGCATTCCGCGCCGCGCAATCGTGGCGCGCGAAGAGGCAGCGGCGCTTTATGCCGAGGGGTCGCGGGCGGCGATGGAGAAGCTCCGCGCCTATGCGATCAGGCATCGGCGCGGCTTCACGCTCGACGTCGAAATCAAGCCGGCGCAGGCGCCGCGACGGTGGATGAGGTTGATCGCTGCGCCGGTTTGTGTGGGGGATGAGGTCGTCCGGCTGCAGGGCCTGAAATTCATCGTCCCGGGCTCGGGTGGTCCCGAATTTTGAACCGATCGAACAGCCGGGCCTGAGAAACCACCGTTCTGGCAGTATTGGTCGCGGCATTCGTTGACGCGGGTGCGCCTTCGCCGCAGTCGATATGGGACAGACGTTGCGGGCGCCGAAGGGCCGGCCACGCCTGATTTTTCCATCCATTCCCGAAGGCATTTGCCCCGTCTTATGAAGTTTTTTAATCGGTTTGCGTCGGCCGCGCACGACATGGCCATCGACCTGGGTACTGTGAACACGGTGGTGTACGTGCGTGACAAGGGTATCGTACTCAACGAGCCGTCGGTCGTTGCGCTGGAGACGCGCGACGGGGTGCGGCGCGTGAAGGTCGTCGGCAACGAAGCCAAGCCGATGATGGGCAAGACCCCCGACAATATCCAGGCGATCCGGCCGCTGCGCGATGGCGTGATCGCTGACATCGACGTCGCCGAACAGATGCTGAAGCATTTCATGGACAAGGCGCTGGGCGGCGCGAGCCGGTTCATGCAGCGCAGCAACGTCGTGATCTGCGTGCCATCGGGATCGACGATGGTCGAACGCCGCGCGATCCGCGATGCCGCGACGAACGCCGGCGCGGTGTCGGTGCAGCTGATCGAGGAATCGCTCGCCGCCGCGATCGGCGCCGGTCTGCATGTCACCGAACCACGCGGGGCCATGGTCGTCGATATCGGCGGCGGCACCACCGAAGTCGCGGTGCTGTCGTTGAGCGGCGTCGCGTACAGCACGTCGGTGCGCGTCGGCGGCGACAAGATGGACGAGATGATTTCGTCGTCGATCCGCCGCCGGCACAATCTGATGGTCGGAGAAATGACCGCCGAGCGCGTGAAGCTGACGATCGGCTGTGCGACCCCGCCGGTCGGCGACGGCATGGTCATGGGCGTCAAGGGCCGCGACCTGGTGACCGGCCGCCCCGCCGAGGTGCGGGTGACCGAAGCCGAAATCGCCGAGGCGCTGACCGAGCCGGTCGGACAGATCGTCAGCGCGGTGCGCGCGGCGCTGGAACAGACGCCCCCCGAACTGTCGGCCGACATCATCGACGAAGGCATCACATTGACCGGCGGCGGCGCGCTGCTACGCCGGATGGATCAGGCGATTGCGCGCGCGACGGGGCTGCCGGTGGTGGTCGCCGACGATGCGCTGATCTGCGTCGCGATGGGGGCCGGGCGTGCGTTCGAGGATCCCGCTTATCATGGCGTGCTGATCGCGGCGTAAGGCCGGTCAGGCGTAGGCGTCGATCGCGGCAAGATGTTTCGCCTTGTCGGCGTCGCCGAGGAACGATCCGGTGAAGCTGTTGCGCGCGAGCGTGACGAGGTCGGCCTTTGACAGGTCGAGCGCGTCGGCGACCGCCTGATAATTGGCGTTTACATAGCCGCCGAAATAGCTGGGATCGTCGCTGTTCACTGTCGCGCGGAGCCCGGCGTTCAGCATGCGTTTGAGCGGATGGTCGGCGATGTCGCCCACGACGCAGAGCTTGAGATTCGAGAGCGGGCACACGGTGAGCGTCATGCCCTCGGCGGCGAGGCGCGCGACGAGCGCGGGGTCTTCGAGGCTGCGGTTGCCATGGTCGATGCGGTCGACTTTCAAAAGGTCGAGCGCTTCGTGGACATAGGCGGGCGGGCCTTCCTCGCCGGCGTGCGCGACGATCCTGAGGCCGAGGCCGCGGGCGCGTGCGAAGACGCGCTCGAACTTGGCGGGCGGGTGGCCGACCTCCGAGGAATCGAGGCCAACGCCTTCGATGCGATCGAGGAAGGGCAGGGCCTCGTCGAGCGTCGCTTCGGCATCGGCTTCGCTGAGGTGGCGCAGGAAGCACATGATCAGTTTCGACGTGATGCCATGCTCCGTCTTCGCGTCATCGAGCGCGCGGGTGATGCCGGCGATGACGGTTTTGAAGGCGATGCCGCGCTCGGTGTGCCCCTGCGGGTCGAAGAAGATTTCGACGTGGCGGACCGCGTCGGCGTGTGCGCGCGCAAGATAGGCGTCGGTCAGGTCGTAAAAGTCTTGCTCGGTGTGGAGCACGCCCATGCCCTGATAATAGATGTCGAGGAAATCCTGGAGGTTGGAGAAGGCGTAGGCGGCGCGAACTTCCTCGACGCTCGCGAAGGGAATGGCGACGGCGTTGCGCTGCGCCAGGGTGAACATCAGTTCGGGTTCGAGCGAACCTTCGATATGAAGGTGAAGCTCGGCCTTGGGCAGGGCGGCGATAAAGGCGGCGCGTTCTTCGGCCGATGCAAAACCATTAGCCATCGGGCTTGTCCTCTTCGCGCAGAATGATCGCCGCCTCGGGCTTGTGCCGGCGGATTTCCTCGACCGTCAGCCCGTCGACCTCGTGCGGGAAGATCAGCCACTGGTCGGTTTCGTGGACGAAGAAATCGGGGCGGAGGTCGGTGACGTTGCGCCCGGGTTTGAACCAGACGGTCGCGATACGGATGTCGCGCGGCATGTTGTGGCGGCAGCGTGCCTGCAGTTCGGCGATGAAGGCGCGGATGCTGCGCCCGCTGTCGAAGACATCGTCGATGATGAGCAGCCGGTCCTCGGGGTTCAGCGTGTCGATCAGATAGCCGAGCGCGAAGACTTTGACGTGCGCGTCCTGCTTGTCGATGCCGTGGTAGGAAGAGGTGCGGATCGCGATATGGTCGCAATGCTGGCCGTGATAGTCGAGCAGTTCCTGCACCGCGATCCCGACCGGCGCGCCGCCGCGCCAGATGCCGACGAGGTGCGTCGGTTTGAAGCCGCTGTCCAGCACCTGCATCCCGAGCCGGAAGGAGTCGGCGAGCAGGTCGTTCGCGCTGATGAAGATTTTGGCGTCGCTCATGGGCGTGGATTAAGCGCGCGCGCGGAGCGGGGCAAGGCGGGTTTCGAGCGGGAGCGGACATTCCGCCTTTCGTCACCCCGGGCCTGACCCGGAGTGATGAAGTTTATCTGGCGTCCGCTCACCACCCCACAGCAGAGTCAGCGTCGCCGCCTCACTTCTTCTTCGCCGCGATATAGCGCGTCACCTGCTCTTCGAGGATGTCGAGCGGCAGGGCGCCTTCGCTGAGCACGGCTTCGTGAAAATCGCGAATGTCGAAGCGCGGGCCGAGCTCGCTTTCGGCGCGTTTACGGAGTTCGGCGATCTTGAGCTGGCCGACCATGTAGCTGGTCGCCTGACCCGGCCAGTTGAAATAGCGGTCGACCTCGCGCGCGATGTCGGTGTCGGACACCGAGCTGTTCGCCTTGAAGTAAGCGATCGCCTGTTCGCGCGTCCAGCGTTTGGAATGGATGCCGGTGTCGAGCACCAGCCGGATCGCGCGCCACACCTGGAGCGAGAGCATGCCGAAGCGGTCATAGGGGGTCTTGTACACGCCCATCTCGTTCGCGAGGCGTTCGGAATAGAGCCCCCAGCCCTCCATATAGGCGCCATAGCCGCCGAACTTGCGGAACTTGGGTATGCCGGTGAGTTCCTGCTGGCGCGCGATCTGGAAATGGTGGCCCGGCGCGCCTTCGTGCGCGGCGATGCCGGCGACCTGGACCTTCTGCGTCTGGTTCATGTCGACGAGGTTGACGTAATAGATGCCGGGGCGCGTCCCGTCGGCCGAGGGCGGGTTGTAGAAGGCGGTCGATGCCGTGCCCTCGCGCCATTTTTCGACCGCGCGCACTTCCAGCGCCGCCTTGGGCAGCACGCGGAAATAGCGCGGCGCGGCGGTCATCACCGATGCGATCACCGCGCGCGCGTCAGCGAGATAGGTTTCGCGGCCGGCTTCGGTGTTCGGATATTTGAACTGCGGGTCGGTGCGGATGTGGTCAAAGAATTGTTCGAGTGTGCCGGTAAAGCCGACCTCGCGTTTGATCGCCTCCATCTCGCCGCGGATCGCCGCGACCTGTGCGAGGCCGAGGTCGTGGATCTGGTCGGCGGTCAGGCTGGTGGTGGTCGAGCTCTTCAGCCGGTCGGCATAGTAGGCGGCGCCGTCGGGCAGGTTCCATGCGCCGAAATTGCCCTTTGATTTGGGCTCGATTTCGTCGATCGCGGCGACCAGCGTGTTGTAGCCTTGCTTGAACGGTCCGGTCAGCGCGGCGCTTGCGTCGGCGAGCAGCTTGGCCTTCGTCGCCGCGGGCGCGTCCAGCACACCCACCTTTTTGCGGAAATCGGCCATCAGCGTCGAATCGGCGCCGCTGCCGAACGGGGCGCCCGTGATGACTTTTAGCGCATCGGCGCGCGCGGGGGCGAAATTGACCTTGTTGGGGACGATCCCCGCCGCCGCCTGTTCGCGCATCGTCGCCGCGACTTCGCGCATCACGCGGTCGGTGTCGCGCAGGCGCGCGATATAGGCTTCCGCGTCCTGCACGCTGTCGATCTTGTGATTGTTGATGAGCAGCACCGGGATTGCGCCCGCCGGGCTGCCGTTGGTCGACACGGGGAAGCGCAGCTTGCGGAAGCGCAGCGATTCGCGGCCGCGTTCGACTTCATATTCGAACAGACGGTAGCTGACGCGCGCGCTTTCGCCGAGCTGGTCGGGCTTGAAGCGCGCGTGCATATCCTTGAGCTGGCGCTCGGCGAGCTCCTGATCGCGGAGCGTTGCGGCGTCGGTATAATCGTCGAGCTTGCCGTAATTGGTCTTGAGCCCGAGCTGGGTCTGCGATTCGGGGCTAAGGCCGAGCCGTTCCTCGAACGCCTGATCGAGGAAGTCGAGCAGGGCCTGGTCTTGTGCCCCCGCTTGCGGTGCCGCCTGTGCAAAGGCGGGCGCGGTCACCGGAGCGAACGGCAGGACGGGGAGCAGCATCAGGGCAACGGCAAAGCGCATCACATTCTCCTATGGAATGATGGGCTTGTTGCGCAGCGAGGGACCGAGCGCAATAATATTTCAGGGTTGGGGTTGCTGCCTGCCTGTTTCGCGAAGGCTGTTAACTGTCGCCGTGCGGCGCGGAGGGCCGGTTTGGGGTGGGGAGCGGACGTTCCTTCTCTCACTTCGTCATCCCGGACTTGATCCGGGATCCATAGCGTCGTTAGCACGAACGCACGGCGCTCGCCTTAGTGGACCCCGGATCAAGTCCGGGGTGACGAAAAAAGTGGAATGTCAGCTTCCGGTCGCTTCCAGTCATTCGTCATCCCGGGCTCGACCCGGGCTCCTGCTTCTTATGACGCCAGAGTAGGTTTCGGCTTCAAGCGGGACCCCGGATCAAGTCCGGGGTGACGAGAGAAGAGATGTTGCGTCTCGATCGTCAACACTCGTCGCTGTCCGCCTATTTCCGCGACGCGGCGCTCTTGTCGCGGATCGCCTTGAATTCGCTGCCGTCCTTCCAGCCCGGCCATTTGGCCGAGCGCGCGAGTTCGTCGCCGATTGTGTAGAAGACCGAAATATCCTGCACCGCGCCGTCCAAGTTCCAGCTTTCGTCCCACGCGTCGCACGCCTGATGATAGCATTTGCCGGTATAGGCATCGACCCACGCCTGGCCGGCGGGCTTGCCGCCCCGGGCGAGATCGGACGCGCCCGCGATGCCCATCATGAGGAGGACGGGGACGCCGCGCTTGGCGAGGCTGAAATGATCGGCGCGGTAGAAGAGGCCGCGTTCGGGGAGGCTTTCGACGCTGACGGTGCGGCCTTGTGTGGCGGCGACGCGCGCGAGATCATCCTCGAGCGTGCCCTGTCCCTTGCCGACGAGGACGACGTCCTTTGCCTTTCCGGCGGTCTGCAGGATGTCGAGGCCGAAGTTGGCGACGGTTTTCTCCGCCGGGAATATCGGGCTTTGGGCATAGGCTTCGGAGCCGAGAAGGCCGCGTTCCTCGGCGGTCCAGAAGGCGAAGGCGATCGTGCGGTCGGGGGCGGGCGCCGCCTTGAACAGCCGCGCAATCTCGAACAGGCCGGCGACGCCGAGCGCGTCGTCGTTGGCGCCGGCGCGGTAGATACGGCCCTTTTCGTCGGGCGCGCCTTCGCCATAGGCATCCCAGTGCGCGCCGTACATGACGACCTCGTCGGGGCGCTTTGTGCCGGGGATTTTGGCGAGGACGTTCTGGCTCTGCACGACCGCCTGTGTCACCGGGATCGCGGCGTTGAAGCTGGTGCCGAGATCGACGGGTTTGAAATCCTTGCGCCGCGCCGCGGTGCGCAGCTTTGCCAGATCCTGTCCGGCGTTCGTGAACAGGGTCGTCGCGGTCTCGCCCGAGATCCAGCCCTGCAGCGCGAGGCTCGTGACCTGTTCGGGCGGGACGACGAGGCCGTAATTTTCGCCGCCGGGGCTTTTGACGACATTCCAGCCATAGCCGACGCCGTCGGTGTCGTGGACGATCAGCGCGCCGATCGCGCCGCGGCGCGCGGCTTCCTCGAACTTGTAGGTCCAGCGGCCATAATAGGTCATCGTGCGGCCGCCGAACTGGCCGAAGGCGTCCTCGCCCTTTGTGGCGACGAAATCGGGGTCGTTGATCAGGAAGACCGCGACCTTGTCCTTCAGATCCTGACCCTTGAAATCGTCCCAGCCGCGTTCGGGGGCGCTCACGCCGTAGCCGACGAAGACGAGCGGGGCGTTCCGGACCACCGCCTGATCCTTCGGCTGGAGCGTCGAGACATAGATGTCGGTGCCGAAGGTCAGCGGCGTCGCTGTACCCTTGCGGTCGAAGGCGAGCGTCGTCGGGGTGCCGAGGCGGGTGTGGAGCAGGGGCACGGGCTGAGTCCAGCCGCCGCCGGTGCCCGCGGGTTCGAGCCCGAGCGCCTGCAGCCGACCGATCAGATAACCGATCGTGCGTTCCTCGCCGATCGTGCCGGGCGCGCGGCCCTGGAACTGGTCGGAGGCGAGGGTGCGGACGGTCTGGGTGAGGTTCGCGGCGTCGATCGCCGGGGCGGTTTGGGCGGCGGCTGGGGCTGCGATGAGGGGGAGGAGAAGGGCGGCGGCGTGGCGCAGGGACATGATGAATCGGTTCCGCTTTTTCGAGGAGGGCCAGTCCTAGCATGGTCATGCGCTTTGTGAACCGGCATGGCGGTGACGCGCGCGACCGAGTGCGGTAGGGGCGGGTGATGCGCCGTGCTTTTCCTTTTCCGCATCTGCGTTGGCGATCGCTTGTCGCGGTTGGCGCGCTCGCGCTCGCGGCGTGTGGGCCTAAGCCGCCGCTGCGCGTGATGGCGTGCGATGCGGCGCCCGCCGCGCCGGTAAGGGTGGCGGAGGATGGGCAATCGGCCACCGCAACGCTGTCGGTGCTGACCTATAATCTCGAAGGGCTGGGCTGGCCGGCGCGCAAAGGGCGATCGGCCGAGCTGCAAGAGATCGGTGAGCGGCTGGCGGCGATGCGCGAGGCGGGAACCGGGCCCGACGTGATCCTGTTCCAGGAGATGTTCAGCGGCGCGGCGAAGCGCGCGGTCGCGGCGAGCGGCTATCCGGCGATTGCGCCGGGGCCGCGGCGGACGACCAAGCCCTATATGGCCGATCAGGGCAAGATGGCGGGCAAGGCGAAGCCGCTGAAAGGCGAGCTGGGGATCAAGTTCGTCGGCGGCGGGCTGGCGATCGCGTCGCGCTATCCGATCGTCGAGTCCGCGCTCGATGCCTATGGGCGGCGGGCGTGCGCGGGGCTCGACTGCCTGTCGAACAAGGGGGTGATGCTCGCGCGGATCGTGATGCCGGGCGTGCCGGCGCCGATCGACATCTATAACACCCACATGAATTCGCGCGGCGCGTCGGGAGTATCCGCGGCGCGCGATGGCGAGGCGCATGCGCGGCAGGCGATCGCGGCCTCGGAATTTATCGCGCGGACGCAGGACATGGCGGTGCCGTTGATCTTTGGCGGAGACTTTAACATGCGCCATTCGGAAGATCGCTGGGCGGGATTTTCCGAATATCATCCGCTGATTTTGGTGCACGAGCTGTGCGTCGATCCCAAGTCGGGATGTGAGGTGAAGATGTCGTGGGACGGCGACGCGCCGTGGATGGACACGCAGGACCTGCAATTCTTCGCCGATGGCGAACAGCTGACGGTGCGGCCGGTGCGCGTCGAGGCGCTGTTCGACGGCGGGGCGAGCGGGCCGCAGCTGTCCGACCATGACGGGTTTCTGGTGACCTATGAGCTGCGCTGGCCCACGGGCATGACGGCGAAGAGAACCTGCGGGGGCGATTGAGGCTGGCTAGAGTGCCGCCAGCAACGCGGCGAACGTCGCGCCGGCGATCGCGAGCAGGACCGCGGCGCGGGGGCCATAGAGGCGCAGGAGGCGCGCGGTTCGCGGCTCGACGGGCGGCCAGTCGGCAGCGACGGCAGGCTCGGCTTCGGGCCACACATCGCCGATGCGCTCCGGAAAGCCGGGTCGCGACGAAAGGTCCGGCCCGCTGATGCCGCTTGCCAGCGCGAGTTTCTCGAACGCGACGGCCATTCTTCCTTCCTTGACGATGCGGGCGGCGTGTCCCTGCCGCGGATCGTCGGGCGAGAGGGGGAGCGCGCCGACGAGGCGTTCGACCTCGATATCGAGTGCGTGCAGGTCGTCGATCGCCTCCATCGCGCGCGACCGGTCGCCGCGTTCGAGCGCGAGTTGCAGCCGCGTCATCGACAGAAAGCCGACGCGGCAGAACTGGAGCCCGAGCGCATAGTCCTCCGCCGTCGGCGCGCCGTTATGACGCACCGGGTCGGGCTCGTGCCGGGTCGAAAGGGCACTCATGATCCTTGCTCCTGTCTTCGCTCGCCCCTGCGAGATCGACTACAGAGAAGATGCGCGCGCGCGAAAGCCCCGATCAGGCCCGCTGTGCTCCGGATACGCCGGACGGTGGCCCGGCATGGGGCTTCCGGTTTGAAAGCAAGAAACGGGGCGCGGGTCGGTGCGCGCGGTGGCATGTCCAGGGGCATGACGGAAACCATGGAAACACACATCGGCGCGCGTATCGAAGCGCTGGACCGGGACGCGATCGCCGAGGCGCTCGACCGCGACGGATGGGCGGTGCTGCCGGGGCTGCTGAGCGATGCCGAGTGCGACGACACCGCGGCGCTCTATGCAAGGGAGGCGGGGTTCCGCAGCCAGGTGTTTATGGCGCGGCACGGCTTCGGGCGCGGGGAATATCGCTATTTCGCCTATCCGTTGCCGCCGCTGGTCGCGGCGCTGCGGAGCGGGCTGTATCCGTCGCTCGTGCCGATCGCCAATCGCTGGCACGAGCGGATGGGGATGGCGGTGCGCTTTCCTGCTGCGCACGCGCAATTTCTGGCGCGCTGCCATGATGCGGGGCAGCGGCGGCCGACGCCGTTGCTGCTGCAATATGGCGCGGGCGACTATAATTGCCTGCACCAGGACCTGTACGGCGAGCATGTCTTTCCGTTGCAGGTCGCGGTACTGCTGTCGGCGCCGGGCGACGATTTTACCGGCGGCGAGTTCGTGTTGACCGAGCAAAGGCCGCGGATGCAATCACGCGCCGCGGTGGTGCCGCTGGCGAAGGGCGATGCGGTGGTGTTCGCGGTGAATGCGCGGCCGGTGAAGGGCGCGCGCGGCGACTATCGCGTCGCGATGCGCCATGGGGTGAGCGAAATCCGGTCGGGGCGGCGGCACACGCTGGGCGTCATTTTTCACGACGCCGCCTAGACACGTCAGTCGCCGAGCGACGCCATCAGATTGTCGCGCAGCCTGGCGACCGATTTCTGGACGTCGACAAAACTGTCGCCGAGGCCGGTCGCATCGAACAATTCATTGCCGATTTCGTGACTGCGGAGCTCACTGCCCTTCGGGGTCAGGCGGATGCGCACCTGGCGCTCGTCTGCGGGGTCGCGGCGGCGTTCGATGAAACCCGATTGTTCCAGCTTCTTCAAAATCGGGGTCAGCGTGTTCGATTCGAGGAACATCTTTTCGCCGAGTTCGCCGACGGTCTGGTCGTCCTGTTCCCACAAGGCGACGAGCGCGACATATTGGGTGTAGGTGAGGCCGAGTTTTTCGAGGATCGGGCGATAAGCGCGGCCGAAAGCGAGGTTCGCCGAATAGACCGCGAAGCAGAGGAATTCGCCGAGCTTGGGCCGTTCGGGGGCAGGCGACTTCGTCATTGGGGCTCCTTGGTGAATGTCCGAGAATTCAAGCGCGTACGATGAAATCGGAATCCGCGGGTGTCAACCGGGCGGCGCGGGGGACAGGCACCGCCCGGTCGAAACGTCAGACGAGGTTGAGTTCGATGTCGATGTTGCCAGCGACCGCCTTCGAATAGGGGCAGATGCTGTGGGCAACGTCGATCAGCTCGCGTGCGGTGACCGGGTCGATGCCGGGGACCTCGACGTCGAGGCGGGCGCGGAGGAAAAAGCCGCCGTCGTTCATCAGAACGTCGATCGTGGTGTCGGCTTCGGGGCTGGCGGGCAGCTTGATCTTCTTCTGCGACGCGGCGAGTTCGACGGCGCCGATGAAGCACGCCGACCATGCGGCGGCGAAGAGGTTTTCGGCGGCGGGGTGCGGCTGGGGCAGCTGGACGTCGAGAATGCCGTTGGTGCTGCGGGCGTAGCCTTCGGCGCCGCCTTTAACGTGGGTGGTGCCGGTGAAGATGATCTTATCAGCCATTTTAGGTTCCTTTCGGGGGTTGGGTTTATCGTATCCGCTTAGATCGGATGCGAGTTAATTAAGCGAGTCGCGCCGCATAGTCAAGCGTATGCGATTAGATCGGATACGCTATAATTATAAGACATTGGAATCGGCCCGATATAATTTTCGATGAAGGATGATTTATCGGCTTTGGCATCCGCCGGACGGCAGTTTTCGACCGCGAGCTGCCATCTCCCCTCCCGCTAGCGGGAGGGGTCGGGGGCGGGCATGTGGCGGAGCGACAACCCTCCCCGCTGCGACTAGCCAGCAAGCTGGCAAGTCTCACTGCCCCTCCCGCAGGCGGGAGGGAGTCTGGAAGACACACCAAAAACCGCCGAAAGACGAGCGGCTTATTTCTCCGCGCCGTCGCCTGCCGGACGCGTCCAGCCCTTTTTGTATTTCTCGAACCAGGCGAGGATTGCCGAGGCCTTGGCGGCCGACTGCGACGGGCGCGCCGCGATAGTGCCGTGGCCGGCGCCGGGGACCTTGATCAGCGCGCTGGGTACGCCGCGGAGGCGGAGCGCGGAGTAATATTGTTCGGATTCGCTGACGGGGGTGCGGTAATCCTCGGCGCCGACGATGACGAGCGTCGGGGTTTCGACATTGCCGACGAGCGAGAGCGGCGAACGCGACCAGAAGAGTTCGGGCTTTTCCCACGGCTCGGCACCGAGCCAATAGGGGCCGAAAAAGCCGGGGCCGTCGGCGGTGAGCGCCTGCGTCGTCCAGTTGATCACCGGTTTTTGGGTGACGGCGGCCTTGAAGCGGTTGGTCTTGCCGACGATCCAGCTGGTGAGCACGCCGCCGCCCGAGCCGCCGGTGACAAAGAGCGCGTCGGGGTCGGCGACGCCAAGCTCGATCGCGCGGTCGACGATGCTGATGAGGTCGAAATAGTCATTGCCCGGATATTGCTTGTCGATCTCGTTCGCGAAGGCCGCGCCATAGCTGGTCGAACCGCGCGGGTTCGCCGAGAGGACGGCATAGCCGCCCGCGGCGTAGAGCTGGTTGTCGGTCGAGAAATGGCCGCCATAGGCCGCGAAGGGGCCGCCGTGGATTTCGAGGATCAGCGGCACGCGCTGGCCCTCGCGGTAGCCGGGCGGGAGGGTCAGCCACCCCTCGATCGTCTTGCCGTCGTGGCTGGAGGCGACGGTGATCTTGCGGACTTCGCCGAGCGACTTCACTTCGCGCAAGCTCCGGTTGAGATCGGTGAGGATACGCGCGGTGCCGCCGCGATTGAGTTGAACCTCGGCCGGCCGGGTTCCGGTGCCGCCGGTGAAGGCGATCGCGCCGCCGCCCGACACGGTGAAGCTGCCGCCTGTATAAGGCCGGTCGAGCCCGCCGCCCGAAAGGCCGGTCGCGGCGGTGCGCACCGCGCCGTCGAGGCCGATGCGTGCGACCTTCGTTTCGCCATGATCGTCGTACTGCGCATAGACCGACTTGCCGTCGGCGCCCCACTGGATCGCGTCGATGCCATAGTCCCAATTGCCCGTCAGGCTGCGCTTGCCCGACCCGTCGCGGTTCATGACGTAGAGCTGGGTGTTCTCATAGGCGCGCAATTTGTCGTCGAAGCCAAGCCAGGCGATCTTGCCGCCGTCGGGAGAGACGAGCGGATTGCTGTCGGGGCCGTTGCGGTCGGTGAGCGCGGTGACCGTGCCGCTCGTCACGTCGAGCGCGTGAATTTCGCTCTCGACCGGGTCCTTCTCCCAATCGGGTTTGCGGTTCGCGCTGAAATAGAGGGTGCGGCCGTCGCGCGACCAGCTCAAGGGACCGCCGTCATGATAAGGGCCGAAGGTCAGCTGGCGCGGCGAGCCGCCGGTCGAAGGCACGACGAAAATCTTTTCGAAGCCGGGTTCGAGATAGCCTTCGCCGTCGGCGCGGTAGGCGAGAAGGTCGTGGACCTCGAGCGGTTCGGCCCATTTCGCGCCCTCGGGCTTGTTCTTCGGTGCCGAACCGAACGAAGGGCCGTCGTCCTTGACGAGCATCGTGTAGGCGATCGAGCGGCCGTCGGGCGACCATGCGAGGCTCGACGGGCTGGTGGGGAGGCCGGTGAGGCGCACCGCCTCGCCGCCATTCATCCAGCGCACCCAGAGCTGCGCGCTGCCGCCCTCGGTCGAGGCGAAGGCGAGGCGCTTGCCGTCGGGCGACCAGCGCGGGGCGAAGGCGCCGCCGCCGCGGCCGGCGACGGGGGTTTCCTCGCCGGTCGCGGTGTCGATCAGCCAGATCGAGCTGACCGCGCGGTCGGACATGATGTCGTTTGCGCGGCGGACATAGGCGATGTGGCGGCCGTCGGGGCTGATCTGCGGGTCGGAAGCGATCGACAGGTCGAACAGGTCGGCACCGGTGAGGCGGCGTTCGGGGCCTTTGCGCGCGCTGCCCGCGGCGGACGCGGACATGGGGGCAGCGGTGGCGGTTTCTGCGGCGGGGGCGGGAGGCGCGGCGGGGGCGGGTTCTTCCTGTGCGAAGGTCGGCTGCGAGGAGAGCACGAGCAGGCTCGCACCGAGGATGGCCAGTTTGCGCATGAAGATTCGCCCCTTTTTTCAGTGAGGAGGCCGGTCTGTACGTTTCGCCGGGGCGGGTCAACCGTCTGGTGCGGGGGTGTTTGGTGTCGATGGAAGCGTTGCTCCCTGAAGCGGGCGGCGAGCGGATATTCCCCTCCCTTTTAGGGAGGGGTTAGGGGTGGGTACGAGCGAAGCGAGTTGCAGAAGAGCGCCGCCTTCGGCGGCTACCCACCCCCGACCCCTCCCTAAAGGGAGGGGAGAAGATGGGCTGGCGAGGGAGGGTTCAGCTACCCGTCGCGGCCGTACACATCGTCGCGAAAGGCGAGGCCGCGGTCGGTTGTGACGGCGGTGATATAGGTGAGGTAGACGGGCACTTCGACCGGCAGTGCGACCGCCTGTTCGGGGGTCTTCGATTTGGTGTTGATCGAGCGGTGGAGTAGCCACTGGCCGAGCGTGCCGGCATTTTCGAGGCGGATGCAGCCGTTCGAGAAATGGCGGTCGGGCTTCTTGAGCAACGCGCGTTCGGGCGTGTCGTGCAGGTAGATGCCCTCGTCATTGGGGAAGAGGAATTTGACGCGGCCCATCGAATTGGCGCCGCCGGGCAATTCGCGGAGGCGCAGCACCTGATCCCCTGACGCGACCGCGGGCCAGTCGATTTCGGACGCGGCGAGCTTGCGCGGGTTGGGGCCCCAGTCGGACAGCGCCTCCATGCGCAGCGAGGCGAGGCTGCGCCCGGCGAGCACCTTGGGCGCGATGCTTTTCTGCGCGAGATAGTCGGGGACGTTCCAATAGGGGTTGAGGATCGCCCATTGCAGCTTGCCCGCGAGCATCGGGGTTTGCGTTTCGGGCGCGCCGACGACGACCTTCATAGATCCCGCGCGCTTGCCCGATCCATAATACCAGAGCTGGCCCGACGAGGCGTCGACGACGATATGGTGGACGTACGGGCCGGGGAGGATGCGTGTGCGGTCGAGGTTGAGGCGGAGGCGTGCCATTGCGTCCTTCGATGCGCCCTGTGCCAGCGCGCGGCCCATCAAGGCGCGGAGGCGCACATAATGTTCGCTCATCCAGCCCATATTCTTGATGTACGTATTGAAATCCTTGGGGAAGGCGGCGGCGCGGAGCACGTCGTCGGCGTCCGCCTTTTTCGGGCGAAGCGACTTGTCGGCATAGTCCATCTTCGCCTTGCCGGGGCTGCGCATGTCGCGAACGTAGCGCGCGAAGGATGTCGAGAGCGCGATATCGGCGCGCGCGAGCGCCTGCGGGTCGCCGCCACGTGCGCGGGCGATCAGTTGCTCGAGCTTTTCGAGATCATAGGAGGAGGATTTGAGGTCGTCGCGCGAGGCGGTCGAGAGATAGCCGAGCAAGGCCACGGCCTCGGGGCCGATCTTGCCCGCGCGGACCCATAGCGGTTTGTAGCCGCGCGCGGCATAGAAGCGCTTGACGTCGCCGCCGGCTTCTTCGCGGATCGCAGCGGTGAGCGGTGCGGATGCACCCGTGGCCGCCGGCGCCGCGAAGGCGGGTGGCGCGAGCGTGATGCCGAGCGCCAATATTGCGAGAAAAAGGGGAGCGCAGCGGGCGCGCGCTCCCCGAAGATGCGTGTTCAGCCGCGTTCTCCTAGCCGTGACGGCGCGGGTGGCGGCGGAGGCGGCGGCGGCGCGTAGTTGGGATGATAGATGCCGTCCGCGGTGTAATAGCCGTCGATGATACCATCGCCGTCGCGGTCGGCGGCGACGCTGCCCGGAACCGCACCCGGCGGCGGGGGCGGCGGTGCGGCCGCGATTTCTTCTTGCTGCGAACAGGCGGAGAGCGCCAGCGCGCCCAGCGCGCCGAGCAAAATGGGTTGGAAACGCATGTGACCACTCCTTTTAAGTGCGCTTGAAAATCGCTTTCCACGCGCGAGTGCCCAACCCCGAGATTTCAGCCATGCGCCCGTTTGACGATGCGTCATCCATCCCGCGATCAAGGGTGCTTTAGGAACGATGATCGGCGCCATAGGTTCCGAGGCTTGGCGCGAGGCGGTGGACATGGCGGCGTGGGAGGTTAAGCCGGGCGCCGTGGGCCGCTTGGCGGCTGAATCATGGGCAAAGGCACGAGGATATGGATTTTTCGCGGTTGCAGGCTTCGAGCAAGATTGGCGACGACTGGGTCTATCCGCAGCCGCCTTTGCTCAATTTCGGCTGGCTCGAGGTCGACCGCGACCCGGCGCACCGCATTTACTGGGAGGAATATGGCAATCCCGCGGGCGAGCCGGTGATGTTCCTCCACGGCGGACCGGGTGGGGCATGCGCCCCCGCGATGGCGCGCTTCTTCGATCCCAAGCGCTACCGCGTCATCCTGTTCGACCAGCGCGGGTGCGGGAAGAGCGAGCCGAATGTGGCTTCGTCAGGCCCGGCCGTGGCGCTCGCCAAGAACACCACCGCAGACCTGATCGGCGATATCGAGAAATTGCGCGAGAAGCTGGAAATCGGCGGGCCGATGCATGTGTTCGGGGGGAGTTGGGGCAGCACGCTCGCGATGGCCTACGCGATCGCGCACCCGGCGCATACCGCGAGCCTGATCCTGCGCGGCATCTTCCTGGGGGCGTCGGAGGATCTGCTGTATCTGTATCAGGGCAATGCCGCGACGTGGGAGCAGGACCCGTACGGTCTGACCGAACCCGGCGCCTATATGAAATATCCCGCGGAGTGGGCGGAGCTGCTGTCGGTGCTGACGGCCGACGAGCGCAAGGATGTGATGAAGTCGTACAAGGCGATTTTCGACATGGTGCCCGCGACCGAGGCCGAAAAGGCGCGGCAACTGAAGGCCGCGCTGACCTGGTCATTGTGGGAGGGCGTGATTTCGAACATGATCCCCGAGACCGCCGATACGGGCAAGTTCGGCGAGGCCGATTTCGCTTTGTGTTTTGCGCAGATCGAGGCGCACTACTTCGCCAACGAGCTTTTTATCCCGGCGGGGCATTTTTTCGATAATATTGCGACCCTCGCGAGCCTTCCGGTGCATATAGTGCACGGGCGCTTCGACGAGGTGTGCCCGCTGACGCAGGCGTCGCGGCTGGTCGCGGCGCTGCGCGATGCGGGGAGTCCGCCCGCGACCTATGTGGTCACGAACGCCGGACACAGCGCCATGGAGCGCGAGAATGCGCTGGCGCTCACCGCGGTCATGGATGGGCTGCCGCGCCTCGGCGCATAGGGCGCGGAAGGGGCAAAATAGCGCAATGCGTGCAAGGCGCGGCCTTTCCGCGCCCCATCGCGGGCCAAGGAGAGGGCCGCCGGTTTCGACCGATCGCGGACATTCGCGTTTCGCGCTGAAACAAAGTCTATCTTCCCCTTTCGGGCGGACGCGGTAAAACGGGCGGTGCGGGCAATGCGGACGCCCGTTCAGACGGTGCGCCGTCCAAGTTCCGCTCCATAAGCCGCGACTGCGGCAAGGAGCGTGCTTGCAATGACGACCGATATCTATTCTCCGCCGACCCTTTCGCTGTTTCGGCTTTTCCTCCGCTTCCTCCGTTTCGGCTTCCTCGCCTTTGGCGGACCCGTCGCGCAGATCGCGATGGTGAAACAGGCGCTGGTCGAGGAGGAGCGCTGGATTTCGCCGGTGCGTTTCAACCGGCTGCTCGCGGTGATGCAGATCCTGCCGGGGCCCGAGGCGCATGAATTGTGCGTCCATCTGGGGATGGTCGCGCGCGGGCGGATCGGCGGGCTGCTCGCGGGGCTCGGCTTCATGCTGCCCGGCTTTGCGCTGATGCTGGGCGCGGCGTGGCTCTACACGGGCTGGATCGTCGGCAATCCGGCGATGGCGCCGATCTTCCTGGGCGTACAGGTCGTCGTGCTGGCGATCATCCTGCGCGCGGTCCAGCGGATCGGGGCGCATATATTGGAAGACCGGCTGTTGTGGCTGCTCGCGGGCGCCGCGCTTGCCGCAACGCTGGCGGGCGTACCGTTCTGGATTCCGCTGATCGCGGCGGGGCTGATCTATACATATGCGAAGCGGCCGGTTGCGGCGGCGGCGATCTTCGTCGCGGCGGTCGTGCTCGCCGTCGTTGTGACGGGCGCCGCGCCCTCGGCGAAGACAAGCATCGCCGCGAGCGAGGCGGGGATCGCCGCGCTGTTCATCGCCGGGCTGAAAGGCGGCCTGCTCACCTTTGGCGGCGCCTATACCGCGATCCCCTATGTGCACACCGACACCGTCGGGCGCGGCTGGATCAGCGACGCGAGCTTTCTCGACGGCGTCGCGTTCGCGGGGATGCTGCCGGCACCGCTCGTCATCTTTGCGACCTTTGCGGGATATGTCGCGGCGGGCCTGCCCGGCGCGGTCGCGATCACGGCGGGGATGTTCCTGCCCGCCTTCGCCTTCTCGATGATCTTTTTCGAGCGGTTGGAGGCGGTGGTCGACAATCCGGCGCTCCACCGCGTGCTCGCCGGCGTGGCGGCGGCGGTCGTCGGGGTGATTGCGGCGACGCTGTTGCAGCTGGGCTGGTCGACGGCGGGGCGCGCCGCGAACCTTGTACCCGCAGCTCTTCTCTTCGGCGCCGCCGTGCTGGTGGTTTGGCGCTGGAAGGGAAAGCTCACCGCCCCGGCGCTTGTGCTGGCAGGCGGCGTTGCCGGGTGGGCGCTGAACCTTTGACTTGGGATGACACCCGATGGCCGCGCGCAGGTCATATCCTCACTAAATAACCAAATAGGTTATTTATCTTGACATCGTAACGCTGATATGGCACAAGTGTCACATCATGAAGAATTGCGAGTCGGGCCGGTGCCCTCCTGTTTGCGGGAGGGTGCTCCGGCCCGGTTGCGTTTGGGAGCGGCGATATGGGTGGTGCGGGCGACGAGGATGAGGAGATTGCCGCCTTTCAGAGCGGGCCGGTGCAGCGGCGGCGGGCGAAGCCGGTCAGCTGGACAGCGGCGAAGCGCAAGGCGTTTCTGACCGAGCTGGCGCATAGCTGTAACGTGACCCGCGCGCACAAGGCGGCGGAGATGTGCAACGGCAGCGCCTATTCGGTGCGGCAGCGCGATGCCGAATTTGCGCGCCAATGGCAGGCGGCGCTCGAAATCGGATATGAGCGGCTGGAGATGGCGCTGGCGCGGCGCGCGCTGGAGGTGCTGGGCGAGCTGGAACTCGACGAGCGCGAGGAGCCCGTCGAGAAAATGACGGTCGCGCAGGCGATTGAGGTGATGAACCTGCACCGGCGCAGCGTCCAGCAGGGGCGCGGGCACCAAAGGCGCCTGTCCCGGGTCGCGACGCAGGAGGAGACCGATGCGGTGCTGTTGAAGCGGATCGCGATGGTCGAGCGGCAGCGTGCACGGCGCGAAGTCGCGGCGACGGGACACGAAAGCGCGGGCAGGGATGGCGGGGCATGACGCCGAAGGTGGCTGCGCTGCGCGCGCAGTCGGACGATATCCTGCGGCGGTTTTTGCGGCTCGACGAGCGGGGGCGGCGGCTGGTGCTGCGCGGGTTAAGCAAGGCGCAGGCCGCCGAATATAGGACGCGCTGGTTCGGGTTCGAGAATGACGGCCAGCGCGATCCGCCGGGCGACTGGCGTATCTGGCTGATCCGCGCCGGGCGCGGCTTTGGCAAGACGCGCGCGGGGTCCGAATGGGTGAGCGAGGTCGCGCGGACCAATGGCGATGCGCGCATCGCGCTGGTCGCGGCGACGCAGGTCGACGGGCAGCGCGTGATGATCGACGGGCCGAGCGGGCTGCGCGCGGTCGCGCGCCATGGCGAGGAAGTACGCTGGATGAAGGGCAAGCGCGAGCTGCGCTTTTCGAGCGGGGCGGTCGCAACGCTCTATTCGGCCGAGGCCGGCGAGGAATTGCGCGGACCCGAACATCATTTCGCCTGGTGCGACGAACTCGCCAAATGGCGGCGCGGCGAGGCGGCGTGGGACAATCTGATGATGGGGATGCGGCTCGGCGAACGGCCGCGCGTCGTGGTGACGACGACGCCGCGCGTCAATGCGGCGATGCAGCGGGTGCTGGCGGCGCCGGGAAAGGTGGAGACGCTGGGCAAGACGGGCGAGAATCCCTGGCTGCCTGAATTTTTCGTGAGCGCGATGCTCGAAACCTATGGCGGCACGCGGCTGGGGCGTCAGGAACTCGACGGCGAGATGCTGGAGGATGTCGAGGGCGCGCTGTGGACGCGCGCGCAGATCGAGCGGTGCCGGGTGAGCGCGAAAAGCATCGGTAAGCCGGCGCGCGTCGTGATCGGGGTCGACCCGCCGGCGACGGCGCATGGCGATGCGTGCGGGATCGTGGTCGCGGCGTTGCTGCGCGACGGGCGGCTGGCGGTGGTCGAGGATGCGAGTGTCGAGAATCCGCCGCCGCATGTGTGGGCACAGGCGGTGGCGAGCGCGGCGGCACGCTGGGGCGCCGACCGGGTCGTGGCCGAGAGCAATATGGGCGGCGATATGGTGGCGAGCACTTTGGCGCAGGCCGATTGCTCGCTGCCGGTGGTGCCGGTGCATGCGAGCGTCGGCAAGGCGCGAAGGGCGGAGCCGGTGGCGCTGGCGTATGAGCGTGGGCAGGTAGTGCATGCGGGGGTTTTCGCGGCGCTGGAGGACCAGCTTTGCGGGTTGCAGGTTGGTGGTGACTATGCGGGGCCGGGGCGGTCGCCCGATCGGGCGGATGCGTGCGTTTGGGCGCTGGCGGCTTTGCTGGAGGGGCTGCGGAAGGGGCGGGCGCCGGGAGTGACGCGGGTTTGATCAGCGTCGAGGTCGGCTTTTGCGAAAGCTATTCCGCACAACGGCGTAAATCGCCACGCCCGCCAACAGGAGAATCGGGAGACCGACAAGGATCGGGACAATAGACCAGCCGGGCCACAAGTCCGCTCCGATCGCGACCGAGTTGTCGGGGTCTTCGGGATCGAAACGAACCTGCAATGAGCTGCCGACGGGGTGGGAGGTCACAAGCGGACATCCGCCTTCGCCACCCCCATACTGAACCCCGCCGGCCGAAAAGCGATACCGGAAACGGCACGATCGGCCGAGGAGCGAAGATTCGGTGACAATGGCGGATGCGCTGATGCCGCCGTTTAACACCGCGACACGGCGATCATGTTCGGCTGTAGCCAAGTACCAGATGAGGCCCAGCGGGACCGCAACGAGGATCAGCAGAAAAGCTACAGCGCCCAATCCGCCAAGGAGCTTGCGAAAGGATCGGCGCGACATGTGCGTGGACATATCAACTGCTGACGACACTCGCAATCGGGCGGAGCGCGCGGCCATATAGCACCATCATCATCCCCGAGCTGTTCCGGGGCCCATGACTTCGGCGCTGCGCTGGATCCCGGATCAAGTCCGGGATGACGAAAAGGTCGGGGGAGGCAGGCCCCGGGTCAAGCCCTGGGTAACGGGAATTGGAAACGTGGCGTTGCGGCGCGACGGATAGGAGATCATCATGAACTGGTTTGGCCGGAAGGCCGCGCAGCATCCTGCGCGGCCCGCTTTGTCGCGTGTGTATGGGAATTGGTCGGCGCCGGCGCCGCTCAGCCGGGAGGCGCAGGTGCGCGAGGGGTATCTGTCCAACGCCTTCGTGCAGCGGGCGGTGCGGCTGGTCGCCGAAGCGGCGGGATCGGCGCCCTTGGTGGCGAGCGATCCGGTGCTGGCGGCGCTCGTCGCTGCGACGTCGGGCGGGCAGGGGCTGGTCGAGACTTTGGCGTCGCAATTGCTGCTGCACGGCAATGGCTATGTGCAGATATTGGCCGATGGCGCGGGGGCGCCGGCGGAGCTGTTTGCGCTGCGGCCCGAGCGGGTGACGGTCGAGGCCGATGCGCGGGGGTGGCCGGTGGCTTATCGCTACAAGGCGGGCGGCGCGGGGGTGCTGCTGCCCGCCGAGGATGGCGCGGGGCGGCCCCAGGTGGTGCATGTGAAGGCGCTGCACCCGCTCGACGATCATTATGGCGCGGGGTGTCTGGGGGCGGCTTCGGGGGCGATCGCGGCGCATAATGCGGCGGCGCGGTGGAATGCGGCGTTGCTGGAGAATGCCGCGCGGCCTTCGGGGGCGCTGGTGCATGATCCGGGCGACAAGGGGATGCCCTTGTCGGCGGAGCAGGTCGACCGGCTGCGCGAGGAGCTGGCCGAGAGTTTCGCGGGCGGGGCGAATGCGGGGCGGCCGTTGCTGCTGGAAGGTGGCCTCAGGTGGCAGGCGCTGTCGTTGTCGCCCGCCGAGATGGATTTTCTGGCGCTCAAGGATTCGAGCGCGCGCGAGATTGCGATGGCGTTCGGGGTGCCGCCGATGCTGCTCGGGCTGCCGGGGGATGCGACCTATGCCAATTATCGCGAGGCGAACCGGGCGCTGTGGCGGCTTACGGTGCTGCCGCTGTGCGCGAAGATATTGGGGGCGGTTTCGCAGGGATTGCGCGGCTGGTTCGAGGGCGCCGAGCTGCGCGTGGATTTGGACAAGGTGCCGGCGCTGGCCGAGGACCGGATGGCGCTGTGGCGCGAGGTGTCGGCGGCGGACTGGCTGACGGCGGACGAGAAGAAGGCGCTGTTGGGGATGGGTTAGCGCTCGCCAGCGGCGAGACACCCTCTCCCAGCTTCGCCTGGGCAGCAAGGTGCCAAGGCTGCGCAACCCTCCCCCGTCGAAGGGGGAGGGATTTTAGTGAGGACATCGACATGGATGAGGAAGAAGCGCTGGCGCGGCTGATCGCGCTGGCGGGGACGCATGCGCCTGACGCTGCGCTGCTGCGCGCGGTGGTCGAGGAGGCGAGCGAGCTGGGCGCGCGGCGGGCGCTGGCGCGGCTGGGGCTCGCGGACGAGGCGGCGCGCGACGACATGGTCGATCTGCGGCAGCTGCTCGGTGCGTGGCGCGATGCGAAGACGAGCGCGTGGAAGGCGGCGGTCGACTGGGCGGTGCGGTGCGGGCTGGCGCTGCTGGTCGTGGGCCTCGCGATGAAGCTGGGGCTGCCGGGGTTGCTGCGGTGAGGGCGGTTGCTGATATGCCCTCCCCTTGCCCCTCCCGCAAGCGGGAGGGGGACTTGCGGTTCGCGGGCTATGCTTCGGTGTTCGACCGCGTCGATCGCGGGGGTGATGTGGTGCGGGCGGGGGCTTTTGCTGCGAGTTTGCGCGAGCGGCGCGGGGTGCCCTTGCTTTGGCAGCATCGGCCGGAGGCCGTGATCGGGATGATCGAGGCATTGGCCGAGGATGCGCGCGGACTGCGCGTGGTGGCGCGGGTGACGCATCCGACGGCGGCGGCGCTGGTCGCGCGCGGGGCGCTGACGGGATTGTCCTTTGGGTATCGGGTGACGGCTTCGCGCGGGAATGGCCCGCGCGAGCTGCTGGGGCTCGACCTGGGGGAGGTGAGTCTGGTCGCGGCGCCGATGCAGCCGCTGGCGCGGGTGATTGCGGTCGATGTGCGTGCGGCACCGAATGGTGCCGCGGTGGATTTTCAGAAGGAGTGACGGGCATGGATATGGAGATCGAAGTGAAGGCGGATGCGCTCGATGGGGCGTTCGACGCGGTGCTGGCGGCCGAGGCGGTCGATGATTTGAAGGCATCGATGGCGGCGCTGAAGGCACAGGTCGATGCGCAGACGGTGGCGGCGTCGCGGCTGCCGCTCGACGGAGCGAAGGCGGCCGATCCGGCGCTGGGTGTCTTTGTCGAGCGCTATCTGCGGCGCGGGATCGACGCCGGGGTCGAGATGAAGAGCCTGTCGGGCGCGTCGGGCGGCGAGGGCGGCTTTGCGGTGCCGCGCGAGATCGATGGCAGCATTGCGGCGACGCTGAAGTCGCTGTCGCCGATCCGGTCGATCGCGACGGTCGTGCAGACGGGGACGAGCGGCTATCGCAAGCTGATCGCGACGGGGTCGATGGGCGCGGGCTGGGTCGGCGAGACCGCGGCGCGCCCCGAGACCGCGACGCGCAGCTTTGCCGAGATCGCGCCGCCGTCGGGCGAGCTCTACGCCAATCCGGCGGCGAGCCAGGCGATGCTCGACGATGCGATGTTCAACGTCGAGGACTGGCTGGCCGAGCAGCTCGGCCGCGAGTTCGCGGTCGCCGAGGGCAGCGCGTTCGTCAATGGCAACGGGACGAACCGGCCGAAGGGTTTCCTGACCTATACGACGACGAACGAGATCGACAGCGTGCGGGCGTTCGGGACGCTCCAGCATCTGGCGACGGGCACCGCGGGCGCGTTCCCGGCGTCGAACCCGCAGGACAAGCTGGTCGAGCTGGTCCATTCGCTGAAGGCGCCGTACCGGCAGGGTGCGAGCTGGGTGATGAATTCGGATACGCTGAGCCGCATCCGCAAGTTCAAGACCACCGACGGAGCCTTTATCTGGCAGCCGGGGATGGTCGAGGGGCAGGCGGCGACCTTGCTGGGTTATCCGGTGGTCGAGGCCGAGGATATGCCCGACGTCGGCGCGAACAGCCTGTCGATCGCGTTCGGCAATTTCCGCGCCGGGTATCTGGTCGCCGACCGCGGCGAGACGCGCATCCTGCGCGATCCGTTCAGCAACAAACCCTTCGTGCATTTCTATGCGACCAAGCGGGTCGGCGGGGCGGTCATCGATTCGCAGGCCATCAAGCTGATGAAATTCGCCGCCAGCTGATCTGCGGGCGCGCGATGGGCGCCCGGCCGGCCCCTATCCCTTTCGGGGGTCGCCGGGCGTCAATTCTCCCATGACATCAAGAGAAGGATGGCCCCGCCATGCCGACCCAATTTTTCGCCGACCTGGTGCGCGAGACGTGTCACGACGGCGGCAGCGGACCGCTGACGCCGACCGGCGCGGTCCCCGGGCATCGCCGTTTCGTCGATGCGGTGCCGCCGGGCACGCCCTTCCATTATGCCGTCGCGGGCATCGCGCAGCCCCAGCAATGGGAGGTGGGGACGGGCCGGATCGATGGCTCCGGCCGGTTGCAACGCGATGCGGTGGTCGTCTCGTCCGCCGGTAGCGCGCGCGTCGATTTCGCGGCGGGGCTCAAGACGATCGCGCTGACGGTTGCCGCCGACTGGTTCGCCGCGAGCGATGCGGGCGCGGCGGGACTGAGCGACGATGTCGCGGCGCTGGCGAGTGCGCTGGATGCAAAGCAGCCGCTGTCGACGACGCATGGCGGCGCGGCGACGGCGGCCGACGGCGACCTGATGACCGTCCGGCGCGGCGGCGGCTGGGTCAATATTCCGCTGACGGCGCTGGCGTATCGGAATGCGAGCGGGCGCCACATGCTGAGCGGGGGGCTGGCGGCGCAGGACGGCACCGCTGCCGCCCCCGCGATCGGGTTTGCCGACGACGGCGATTGCGGCCTGTTCCGCCCCGCCCCCGACAGCATCGGCCTTGCCACCGGCGGGGTGGAGCGGATGCGGATCGCGAGTGGCGGCCTTGTCGGGATCGGCACCGCCAATCCGGCGACACGGCTGGAGATCGCGGGCACGGACCAGATCATGGCGCGCCTGCGTGTCCGCAACAGCGCCGCCGGCGGGCGGGTTTATGACCTGGTGTCGGGCATCCACAATGCCAGCCAGTCCTGCTTTTCCGTCTATGATGCGACGGCCGACACGACATTGCTGGTCGTCGACGGCTCCTTTGTGCGGCCCGGCGGCGACAATGCGCAGTCGCTGGGCGTGGGTTTCAATCGATGGTCGGTCATCTTTTCCGCCACCGGCGCCATCAACACATCGGACACGCGCGAAAAGACCTGGCGGAGCGCGGCGAGCGGCGCGGAACTGCGGGCTGCATCGCGCATCGCCGCCGAGCTTGGCTTTTTCCAGTGGAACGATGCGATCGCGAAAAAGGGGCCGGATGGCGCGCGCCTGCATTTTGGCGTCCGCGCGCAGGCGGCGTGGACGATCATGGCCGACGAAGGCCTGATCGAACCGCTGGGTCCCGCCGGACGGCCGGGTGATACGCCCTATGCCTTTCTGTGCTGGGACGCGTGGGCGGATGAGGGGGGCGCGGTGCACGACCGCTTCGGAATCCGGCCCGACCAGCTGGCGCTGTTCCTGATCGCGGCGCAGGAGCGGCGATTGGCGGCGCTGGAGACGGCATCGTGATCGCCGGTTCGGCGCTGGCGTCGCGCGCCATCGGCGACGCCCAGCGGCGTGACTTGCCCAGCGAATGGGGCGGTCCCGAACCCGCAGCAGCCCAGACGACCGCCCCGGTGGCGCCTGAAACCCGCCGCCGTGTGGCGGTTCGCAAGCCCTGACCAGAAAGGAGCGGCCATGACGATGATGGTGAAGGACCCGGGATCACGGATCGATTATGAGTTCGACTGGGGTGCGGCCTATGTCGATGGGCAGGCGGTGCTGGCGAGCGCATGGCTGGTTGTGCCGGACGAGGATGGCGGCGTGGCTGTGGCGGCCGCCGCGCACGACCTGACCCGGACGACCGCGACGCTGGCGGGCGGGATCGCCGGCCATGTCTATCACGTCACTAACCGTGTGACGCTGAGCGACGGGCAGATCGACGAGCGATCGATGACCGTGCGGGTGGAGGAACGGTGATGGCGGAAAGTGTGGTGCCGGGCGATCCCCCGGTGAGCCTGAACGAAGCGCGCGGCTGGTTGCGGCTGGGGGCGACGATCGACGATGCCGTGGTCGCGGGGCTTGTCCGCGCGGCGACCAATATCTGCGAGGCCTTTATCGGGCAGTGGCTGGTCATTCGCGCGGCTGAGGAGGTTTTGCCGTTGAAAAACGGAGTGATTCACCCCGGCGCGCGACCCGTTGTCGGAATCGATGGCGTGACTTTGTTGCTGCCCGGCGGCGGGGAGGCGGCGCTGGGCGACGGCGATTACCTCGTGTCGATCGGCCGCGACGGCACCGCACGGGTGACATTGGAAGACCCGCGCGGCGCGGCGCGGGTGCGCGTCGCCTTTCGCGCGGGGATCGCCGAGGAGGCGAACGGGATTCCCGAAGCGATCCGTCAGGGCATCGTCCGCATGACGCAGCATCTGCATGAGGCGCGCGACGGCGCGGGCGCGGCCCCGCCGGCGGCGATCGCGTTGCTGTGGCAGCCGTGGCGGCGGCTGACGCTGGGGGGCGGGCAATGACGAGCGCGGAAGGCGCGGTGCGCGCGCGGGCGATCGACCTGCTGGCACGCGACGACGCGCTGGCGGCGATGGTTCACGGAATATTCGACGGCACGCCGCCGCGGGCGAGCGCGCCCTATGTCGCGGTCGGTACGGCGGACGGCGCCGACTGGGGGACCAAGGACCGGGCGGGGCGCGAAATCCGCCTGACGCTGACATTGGTCGGCATGGGCAGCGCGATCGACGACAAGGCCGCGGCGCGCGTCGAGGCGGTTGCCACGGCCCTGCGCGGCCCGGCCGGCGCCTGGTCGGTGGTCGGCGCACGAACGATCCGGACGCGCTTTACCTTTGCGCGCGACGGCGGCTGGCGGCATGAAATCCTGGTGCGGTGCCGCTGCCTCGCGGCGTGATTCTTACTCGCCCGGCATCGTGTTCGTCGACTTATAGTCCTTGAACTTGTCGGTGAAATTGGCGTGGTAATCGTCGATCTGCATGTCGGCGTCTTCGCCGGCGACCTTTTCGGAATCGCCGCCCGACCGGCCCAGCGCGATCACCGCCTTGCGGAACGCGTCACGCTCGGCCCCGCAGTTCGATTTCACCGTCATTTCATATTCGGCTTCTTCGACCTTGGCCTCCAGCGCCTTCTTCATGTCGGCGCGCAGGCATTTGGTGAAGGCGGCGCGCGTCGTGTCGACCGTCGCCGAGGGCGACTGCACCATGACGGCCAAAATCAATGTTGTGATCAAAAGCATCCTGCGACTCCCCGTTAGCAGTGTTTTTTCCCTGAGGAGATTAGACGATGGCGATTGAAAATGGGAGCGATTTTCTGCTCAAGATCGGCGACGGCGAAGCGCCGCCGACCTATCGGACGGTCGCGGGCCTGCGCACCACGCAGATGTCGGTCAACGGCGAAGCGGTGAATGTCACGACGAAGGATTCGGGCGGCTGGCGAGAGCTGCTGTCGGGCGCCGGGGTGCGGTCGGTTTCGGTGAGCGCGGCGGGCATTTTTACCGGGTCGGACGCCGAGGTGCGGCTGCGCGGTCATGCGCTGTCGGGCGTCATCGACGATTACGAATTGAGCTTCGAAAGCGGCGAGCGGCTGCGCGGGCGCTTCCTCGTCACGCGGCTCGACTATGCGGGCGATTATAACGGCGAGCGCAATTACACGCTGAACCTGGAATCGAGCGGCGCGGTGGTGAGCCTGTGAGCGCGAACATGCTGCGCGGCGAGGCGGAATTGCGCCTCGGGGAACGGGTGCATGTGCTGCGCCCGAGTTTTGCAGCGTTGGTTGCGGCGGAGGCCGAGCTGGGGCCGCTGTTCGCGCTGGTCGAGCGCGCCGCCGATGCGCGGCTGGGGCTGGGCGAGCTGGCCTCGCTGTTCTGGCATTGCGTGCAGGATCGGCCCGAGGCGTTGACGCGCGAAGCGGTCGGCGAGGCGGTCATCGCGCAGGGGTTGTCGGCGGTGACCCCGGCGCTGCGCATGCTGCTGGGGCAGATTTTGCAGGGACGATGAGGTGACGGACGATTGGCTGGGGCCTGCGGTGATCAAGCTTGCGGGCGTGATGGCGCGCGTCGCGGGATGGCGGCCCGATGAGTTCTGGACCGCGACGCCGGCCGATGTGCGCGCGGTGCTGGCGGGCTGGGTCGAGGCGGATGCCGAGGCGTCCCTCGACGGTTCGGCGCTGGCGGCGATGATGGAGAGATTTCCCGATGGGTGACGAGATCGACGAGATGGTGGTCGCGGTGCGAGCCGACACCGGCGCGTTCCGGCGCGACATTGCGGCGCTGCGTGCCGAGCTGGGCGGGCCGCTGGTTGCCGAGGCCGATCAGGCGGGGCGCGCGATCGAGCGGGCGCTGTCGCGCGCGATCGTCAGCGGCAAGATGGGGTTCGAGGATCTGAAGCGGCTCGCGCTGTCGGTGATGGCGGATATTGCGCGCGCGGCGATTTCGAACGGGATCGGCGCGGCGACGGGCGGGGGCTCAGGTGGTGGCGGGCGCGGCGATTTGCTGTCGCTCGGCACCTCGATCGCGATGGCGCTGTTCGGGGCGCCGGGGCGGGCGACGGGCGGGCCGGTGAGCGCCGGCCGCGCCTATCGCGTCGGCGAGCGCGGGCCCGAGTTGTTCGTGCCGACCGCGAGCGGGCGGATCGAGGCGGCGGGCGCCGGTGGGGTGCGCAATTTTGCGATCACGGTGAATGTGCGCGGCGATGCGGGGAGCGAACCGCAGCGGCTGGCGCAGACGGGGCGGCAGCTGGCGCGCGCGGTGCGGCGTGCAGTTGCGGCAGGAGACGATTGATGGGCTGGGCGTTGATCGCGGTGGCCGAGCCGCATCATCGCAAGGGCTGGCTCAAGCGGTTCGATCCGCGGTTCTGGACGGTCGATTTCGCGCGGCCGATGATGGCGAGCGTGACGAGCGATGTGCCGGGGTCGCTGCGGGTCGAGACGGTCTTTTATCGGAAGCAGGATCTGGCGGGGCTGATCTGGGAAGCCGAGGACCGGTGGGATCATCCTTTGCTCGCCTATGAGACGCGCCGTGATTTTCGGCACACGCAGCTCAGATTCCGCTGGCGGTCTGGCGGGGTGAAGCCGCTCGACGCGTTGCACGGGCCGACCTTGACGATCGAGGGGCGCGATGCGGCGGGGAGTCCGCGCGCCTGGTATGTGCGGCTCTGGAACTATGCCGAGGGGACGGCCGAGGATGCCGTCGTCAGTCTCGATTTCGACGCATTGGACGGTGGCTTTCTGCTGCCGGCCGAAGCCGATCCGGTGTGGGCGGGCGACATCGACCGGATGTTTATTTCGCTGGTGCCGCCGACTTATGACGGTGGCGCGGGCGTGCTGGGGGCGCCGGTCGCGGGCTGGGCCGAGATGAGCGCGATTGCCTGTTCGGGATCGGGGTCGGTGCTGGCGCTCGGCGATGTGGTGATGCCTGAATTGGACCCTGACAAAGGGGGGCTGGGCATCGCGAGCGGATATGACGACAGCTATCACCTGACCCCGGCGCGGCTGGTGCGGCAGATGGTGCAATTGGGCTATCGCGGCGATGTCGTCCATTATGTCGGGATGAGCCATTATATGCGGCTCGAGGCGTCGGGCGGGGGCTTTTGTGCGAGCCTTGCGGGCGGCGTGCTCAATGCGCCGTGCGCGGCGTGGCATGCCGGCTTTGCGGCGGCGTGCCGTGAGGCGGGGCTGGGGGTGATCTGGTCGCTCTCCTACGAGCTGTTCGATGCCTATTGCCGGGCCGACTGGAAACAGCGCGCCGCCGATGGGGCGCCGGCGCTGACCGGATGGGATCCGCCATCTACTTTGCTATCGCCTGCCAATGCGGCGGCGATGGGATATTTGCAGCTGGTTGCGCGGGCGTTCGTCGCCATCGGGGCGGCGGCGGGATTGCCGCTGAAATTCCAGGTGGGTGAGCCCTGGTGGTGGATCGCGAGTGGCGGACGGATTTGCGCCTATGATGCGGCGACGACGGCGGCGCTGGGGGCGGCGAGCGTTCCGATTGCCGACGTGCGCGGGGCTTTGGATGCGGCGCAACTCGCGATGCTCGATGCGCTGGGGGCCTTGTTGGCAGAGTCGACCGCGGCACTCGTTGCGGCCGCGCATGACGAGGTGGGGGCGGCGGGGCTGACGAGCCATTTGCTCGTCTATCTGCCGACAGTGCTCGACCCGGCGGCGCCCGCAGTGCGGCGCGCCAATGTGCCGCTCGGGTGGGCGGCGCCGGCGTTCGATGTGTTGCAGCTCGAGGATTATGACTGGGTTACCGGCGGGCGCGGGGCGGAGACGGCGGGGGCGCGGTCGGCGATGACGCTGCGGCTGGGCTATTCGATTGAAGATCAGCATTATTTTTCGGGTTTTGTGCTGGCGGCCGAGGATCGCGCGCAGTGGGGGGCGATCGCCGAGGCGGCCGATGGTGCGCGGCGCGCGGGAGTCGCGCGAGCCTTTGTCTGGGCGCTGCCGCAGGTGGCGCGTGACGGCTTTGTGACATTTGACGGGGAGGATGTTGTGCAGGCTTTCGATGCGGTGGATTTTCCGCTCGCGATCGGGCGCGAGGCGATGGTTGCGACCGAATTTTCGACGCAGATCGTGAGTTCGCCGTCGGGACACGAGCAGCGCGCGACCGAATGGGCGGAGGCGCGAATGCGCTATGACGCGGGGCCGGGGGTCCGGTCCGAGGCCGATGTGCGGGTGCTCGTTGACTTTTTTCGCGCGCGGCGCGGCGCGGCGCGGGCGTTTCGCTTTCGCGATCCGTTCGATGGCAGTTCGGCCGTCGATGGCGGATTGCCGGCGGCGGGTGACCAGGCGCTGGGGGTTGGCGACGGGGTGCGGCGGCAGTTCGCGCTGGTGAAACGATACGGTGCCGGTGCTGCCCAACAGCTGCGCGGCATCCGGTTGCCGGTCGAGGGCAGCGTGCGTGTGTCGGTCGACGGGCTGGAGACGGCGGCGTTTCTGATGACCGACGAAGGCGAAGTGCTGCTCGATGTGGCGCCGGCAGTCGGAGTCGCGGTGCGCGCAGGGTTTCTGTTCGATGTGCCAGTGCGCTTTGCCGACGATCGGCTGGAGGTGAGCCGTGCGACATTTCTGGCAGGCGAGATGGCGAGCGTGCCCTTGGTCGAGGTGCGCGCGCCATGGTGATGATGGAAGCGCCGGGCTGGCTGCGCGAAGAATTGGTGACGTTGGCATGGTGCTGGCGGCTGGCGCGGCGTGACGGGGTTGTCGTCGGGCTGACCTCGCACGACCGCGACCTGATGGTTGGCGGAATACTGTACCGCACGGCGCCGGGGATGAAGCCCTCGGCGCTCGAGACGAGCGACAGCCTCGATGTGGCGACGATGGACCTGGAGGGCGCGGTTACAAGCGATGCGATTGCCGCACGCGATCTCGATGCCGGGCGGTGGGATGGGGCGGAGCTGGAGCTGTTCGTCACCGACTGGAGCGCACCCGACGTCGCGCCGGTCACCGTGGCGCTTGGATCGCTGGGGGCGATCGAGCGGCGCGGGCCGGCCTTTGCCGCCGAGTTGCAGGGGGTGATGCGGGCGCTCGACCGGCCGGTGTGCCCGGCAACCTCGCCGTCGTGCCGGGCGATGCTGGGCGACCGGGCGTGCCGGGTCGATCTGGCGCCTTTGACGCATGCGCGGCGGATCGTTGCCGTCGATGGGCGGAGGGCGACGCTGGATGCCGCCGCGCCAGGAATGGCGTTTGGCGAACTGCTGTGGATGGAGGGCGCCAATTGCGGATTGGCCAGTCCGGTGATCGCGATGGAAGCGGCGGTGCTGCATCTGGCCGAAGCACCGCCTTTTGCGATTGCGAAGCCGGTGCGCGTGAGATTGATGGAGGGATGCGACAAGCAGCTTGCGACGTGCCGGGATCGCTTTGCGAACGCCGTCAATTTCCGTGGCGAAGCGCATTTGCCGGGCAATGATCTGCTGACACGTTATCCCGGTGGATGAGCCTGGACCGCGCGCCTTTGCGGCGGCGCGGGCGATGGTCGGGGTGACGTTCCGGCCGCAGGGGTGCGATCCCGCCACAGGGCTCGATTGTGTGGGGCTGGTGTGGGCGGCCTATGCAGGGGCGGGATGCCGGCTGGTACGACCTGTCGGATACCCGCTGCGCGGCTGGGGGCGTGCGCGGGTCGAGGCGGGGTTGTTCGATGCCGGGTTCGGGCCGGTGGGCGATGGCGTTAGGCCGGGCGATGTCATGCTGATCGCATTCGATGCGGGTCAGTTTCATCTTGGGCTGATGGGGCCGCACACGATGGTCCACGCGCATGCGGGGCTGAGGCGGGTGGTCGAAACACCGCTTGATGGACTGACGCGCGAGGCGGTCCGGTGGAGGCTGACGTTCGCTGACCCACCCCACTGCGACCAGGCAGCAAGCTGCCAAGTCTCATCGCCCCTCCCGCTGGCGGGAGGGGAGCAATTTTCGGGAGTGCATTATGGCAACGTTGGTGCTGACAGTGGTCGGCGGGATTGTCGGGGGTCCGGTGGGCGCCGCGATCGGTGCGGCGGTGGGCCAGCAGATCGACGCCCAGATTTTCAAACCCAAGGGCCGCGAAGGACCGCGGCTTGCCGATCTGAAGATTCAGGCATCGACCTATGGCCAGCAGATCCCGCAGCTGTTCGGGACGATGCGCGTCGCGGGCAGCGTGATCTGGGCGACCGATCTGATCGAACGGCGGAACAAGCGCGGCGGGGGCAAGGGGCGGCCGTCGACGACCGAATATAGCTATGCCGTATCACTCGCCGTCGCGCTGTCGTCGCGGCCGATCCGGGGTATCGGTCGGATATGGGCCGACGGCAATCTGCTGCGTGGATCGAGCGGGACGTTCCAGGAGCGCTGCATCTTTCGCTGGCATAATGGAGGCGAAGACCAGGCGGCCGATCCGTTGATCGCGTCGGCGCTGGGCATCGCGTCGGCGAGTGCGTTTCGAGGGTGCGCTTATGCGGTGTTCGAAGAGCTTGAGCTCAGCGCGTTCGGCAACCGGATTCCGTCGCTGACATTCGAGGTGGAGGCCGACGCCGCGGGCATCGACGCTGGTATGGTCGGTAACAGCCTGTTCGGTGAAGCCGCGCGCTGCGGCGGCCAATGGCCTTTTGCGGGCTATGCCGCATCGGGAGACCGATTGCGCGACGCGCTCGCGCCGCTGTTCGAGGCGGACGGGACGCGGCTGGTGAGCGGGCCGGGCGGATGGCGGCTGGCGCCCACGGCTGCGGCCGGGGAACCGCTGGCGCTCGCCGATTTCCGGGAGGCGGGGCGGGACGATGCGCCGGGCGACCGGACCGAGCATCGCCGCGCCCCGCTGTCATCGCTGCCGGGGACGATCCGGCTGCGGCATTATGAGCCCGAACGCGATTATCAGCTTGGTCAGCAGACGAGCCATGTCGCGGGTGGCGGGTCACGCGAGGAGCGGATCGATTTGCCCGCAGTTTTGCCGGCGACGTCGGCGCGGGCGCTGGCGCAGCGGCTTGCCGCCGCCGCGGCGGACGGGCGCGAAACGCTGATGTGGCGCGCTGATCTTGCGGCGCTGGCGCTGGCGGTCGGGCATGTCGTTGCACTGGCCGACGGAAGCCGTTGGCGGCTGGCGGCGCGCACGGTTCGCGGGAGCGACATCCTGCTGGAGCTCAGGCGTCACGCGCCGCTTCCCGCGGCCGAACTTCCCGCAGAACCGGGGGTTCCGGTCAATGCGCCCGATTGGCCCGACGCCATTGGGTCGGTCCGCCTGTTCGACCTTCCCAATATGGGCAGTCCGGCGGCATCGGCGCCGCGGCTATTGGTCGCCGGCGCCGGCAGCAACGATGGCTGGCGCGGCGCCGATTGCTGGCTCGTCGCCTCGGCCGGTGCCGAGCCGATCCCGGTCGGCGCGGTGCGTCCGGCCGCAGCGCTGGGCCAGCTTGTCGAACCGCTGGCCGCGGGAAGCAATTGCCTGTTCGATCTTTTGAACAGCGTCGAGGTCCAGCTGATCAATCCGGCGATGACGTTGGAATCGGTCGCCGACGTGGTGCTGCTGGGCGGAGCGAACCGGGCGATGGTCGCTGACGAACTGTTGCAGTTCGGTATCGCCGATGTCGTCGGACCGGGACGCTGGCGGCTGTCGCGATTGCTGCGCGGGAGGGCCGGGACCGAGAGGGGGATGCCTCATTTAGCGGGAGCGTCCTTCGTTCTGCTCGACGATCCGGCGCTGTTGACGTTGCCCGAGACGCTCGCCGGGTTGGCGGAAAGCGGCGCCGCGACCCTTGAGTGGGCACCGCGGGGCGGGGCGACGCTGACCGAGGTCGATGTGCCGGCGACCGGCCGGGCGTTGCGGCCGCTCGCCCCGGTACGCGGGCAGGTCCGTGCCGATGGTACGGGCGGCGTGACGATCGGCTGGATCAGGCGTAGCCGCGCCGACATGGGGTGGCGCGACCATGTCGACCAGCCGCTTGGCGAAAGTCATGAGGCCTGGCGGATCGCACTGTCGCCGCCCGTTCCGGGAATCGGGCCATGGGAAAGCGCATCCCCCACGCTGAATATCGGTGCGGCCGAACTGGCCACGCTGCCACCGGGCTGCACGATCGAGATTCGGCAGGCGGGGGATTTCGCCTTGTCGCCGCCTCTATCGTTGCCGTTGACATAAAAGGATAATGCCATGACCGCCATGCCAACCACGCCACGCTTCGCGTTACCGTTACTTGCGACGGCGCAGGCGCAGAAAGAGGTAACGCACAACGAAGCTTTGACGCTGCTCGACGCGTTGCTTCATGCGGCCGTCGAGGCCGGGCCGCTCGCCGCGCCGCCTGTTGACCCGGAAGAGGGGCAATGCTGGATCGTCGGTGCGGCGCCGACGGGCGCCTGGGCGGGTGAGGCACATGCGATCGCAATCCGGACCGGGGGCGGATGGCGATTTGCGCCGCCGCGCGAAGGGATGCGCGCGACGCGGCTGACCGACGGCGCGCAGCTTCGCTTCGCGGGCGGCGCATGGGCCGCGCCGGCGACGGTGGGGGCACCTTCGGGCGGGTCGACAATCGACTCCGAAGCGCGTAACGCGATCTCTACACTGATCCTTCACCTCGCCGCGCAGGGTCTTCTGATGTCAGGCTGATTTTCGGTTCTTTGACATAAGAAGTGCGACTTTTTGGCAACAGATTGACGATTTGTTCGCTTGCACGGAACCAAAGCGGCGAGTAGGACGTCTGCCGAGACGTATATCTCAATTTGAAAGGGGAATTACTATGAGGAAGCTTGCCGTCGCTCTGGCGTTGGCCTCCACCACCCTGGCGTCGCCCGTTCTGGCGCGCGACAACTCTTGGTATGTTGGTGTTGGTGCAGGCGCAATGCTCGTCGAGGACCTGGATCTCGACATCGGCACGTTCAACAATGCCGGTACGCTCGATCATCGCGCTGGCTATGATGTCGAAGGCACCGTCGGCTATGACTTCGGCGGTTTCCGCGCGGAAGTCGAAGTCGGTTTCCGTGAAGCCGACATCAAGTCGGGCCGCTTTTCGACCCCGGGCATTCCGCAGTCGGTTACCGGCGCTGGTGCGCTCGCTACCGGTTCGGTCCCGCTTGCAGGCGATTCGAACGCGTTGAGCTTCATGGTCAACGGTATGCTCGACTTCGGTGACGACGACGGCCTTCAGGGCTTTGTCGGCGGTGGTGCCGGTGTTGCGCGCGTTTCGGTTGAGCCGGTCTATGCCGGTAACTTCCTCGACGATTCGGACACGGGCTTTGCCTGGCAGGCGATCGCGGGTATCCGCGCTCCGCTGACCGACAGCATCGACGTTGGCCTGAAGTATCGTTTCTTCAACGCCGACAACCTCGATCTGGTCGACCAGCTCGGTCGCGACGTTTCGACGCGCTTCCGTTCGCACTCGATCCTTGGCACGCTGACGTTCAACTTCGGTGGCGCAGCACCGGAGCCGGTGGTGGCACCCCCGCCCCCGCCCCCGCCGCCCCCGCCGCCTCCGCCGCCTCCGCCGCCGCCGCCGGTCGTGGAATGCGCGCCCGGACCGTATATCGTGTACTTCGACTGGGATAAGTCGGACATCACGCCGGAAGCGGCTTCGACGCTCGACAATGCGATCAGCGCCTACAACCGTGGTTGCACGGGTACGCAGGTCATGCTCGCCGGTCACGCTGACCGTTCGGGTTCGGCCAAGTACAACGTCGGCCTGTCGGAACGTCGCAACACCGCGGTTCGCAGCTATCTCACCGCTCGCGGTATCTCGGATGGCTCGATCAGCGCGCAGGGCTTCGGCGAAAGCCGCCCGGCCGTTGCAACCGCCGATGGCGTCCGCAACGACCAGAACCGTCGCGTGGAAATCACTTACGGTCCGAACTCGGGCATGTAAGACCGGTTTCCGCTCCCGACTGGGACGGAACGAAAAAGAAGGGCGGTGCCGAAAGGTGCCGCCCTTTCTTTATGCGCGCTTTGTGCGGCAAATAATCATCCGCTGCTGACTTTCCAGTTTCCGCTTGCTCGCTTCATATTATGATATACCATCACGTTTAGGGCGCGAGATGGTCTTGGGCCCTCGATGAGGGGGCGACGCCCGTCAAACGCGGTGCGTTCTCCCCGAGCGGGAGAGAGACGATGCGCACACGAAGCAGGTTTCATCGCAGCATTTTTCGCGCCGACCCCAATGGTGATCCCGACATCAATACGACTCCGCTGATAGACGTGATGCTGGTGATGCTCGTGATGTTCATCATCACCATCCCGCCGCCGACGCACAGCGTCGATGTCACGCTGCCCGGTGAGGCGCCGCCACTTGCGAAGATACTCGACGAAAATCGCGTGACGATCGATACCGCCGACGTGATCCGCTGGAACAACGAGGCGGTCGATCTGGCGCAGTTGGGGATGCTGGTCAAAAAGGCGGCCGATCAGTCGGAACCGGCGGCGATCCTGCTAGAACCCGAGGCGCGGGCGCGCTACTTGCGCGTCGATGAGGCGATCGGGGCGATCCGGCGCAATGGCGGGTCGAAGCTCGGCTTTCCCGGCATCCACAATTACGCCGGTTTGATCTGATCCCTGGCGGCTTCCCGTTGTCTCAGGCGGCGGGGGCCGTTCCGGGCCGGAGATAGCGCATCATATAGCTGACATAGTCGGCCTTGCCGAGCGGGACGCCCATATGGCGTAGGACCGCATAAGCCGCGGTACGGTGGAAAGCGAACTGCGGTTGCGCCCAGTCGCGGACATAGTCGAAGGCGCGCATGTCGAAGATCATGCCGTTGGGCAGCGGGAAGCTGACCGCCCGGTCGAGGTCGGAGCCGAGCGCTGCGGGATCGACCGCGTCGAGGACCGCGAGTGTCGCCGCGATCTGTTCCTGCATCCCGGCAAAATCGACCGCGTCCTCCGCAAAATCGGGGACTTCGGCATTGGCAAGGCGAACCAGCGGCTGGAGCGCCTGGACGCAGGTGAAGCGCACCTGCGAGGCGAGCGGGAACATGTCGGGTGCGAGCCGCGCGACCGCGAACTGCAATTCGCCGACGCCGTTTTCCTCTCCCCATGCGCGCGCCCGCGAAAGCTCTCCCGACAGGGCTCTCAGGCCATTTTGCCAGGCCGGTACGGTCAGGTCGTAGAGCATCGTCATTTCCTTCGATCGATCGAACTTGTGTCAGGCGGCGGCGAGATTGTCCTGGAACTGGAGCCGTGCGAGGCGGGCGTAGAGGCCGTCGGCGGCGACGAGTTCGTCGTGCTTGCCCTCTTCGACGATGCGTCCGTCGTCCATGACGATGATGCGGTCGGCGGCGCGCACGGTCGCGAGGCGGTGCGCGATGACGATCGTCGTGCGGTCGTGCATCAGCGTCTCGAGCGCGTCCTGCACGAGCTTTTCGGATTCGGCGTCGAGCGCCGAGGTCGCCTCGTCGAGGAGCAGCAGCGGGGCGCGGCGCAAGAGCGCGCGCGCGATCGCGACGCGCTGGCGCTGGCCGCCCGAGAGGCGGGCGCCGCCTTCGCCCATGAAGGTGTCGAGCCCGTCGGGCAGCTTGCGCAGGAATTCCTCGGCATTGGCGGCGCGGGCGGCGTCCCACAAATCCTCGTCGGTTGCGGCCCAATTGCCATAGCGCAGATTGTCGCGCGCCGAGGCGGCGAAGATTACCGTTTCCTGCGGAACCATGGCGATGCGCGCGCGGATGTCGGCGGGGTCGGCTTCGGTGAGCGGCACGCCGTCGAGCAGGATCTGGCCGCCCTGCGGGTCGTAAAAGCGCTCGGCAAGCTGGAAGAGCGTCGACTTGCCGGCGCCCGAGGGGCCGACGATCGCGACAGTCTCGCGCGGGTTGATCGCAAGGCTGAAATCGTGGAGCGCGGGGGCGTCGGGGCGGGTCGGATAGTGGAATTCGACATGATCGAACTCGAGCGTCCCGACGGGCGGTTCGGGGAAGGGGCGCGGTTTTGCGGGCGGCGCGATGCTCGCCTCGGCATTGAGTAATTCGCTGAGGCGCTCGGCCGCGCCGGCGGCGCGGAGCAGGTCGCCATAGACTTCGGTGAGCGCGCCGAAGGCCCCCGCGACCAATCCGCCGGTGAGGACGAAGGCGGCGATCGTGCCGCCGGTGATCGTGCCCGCGGCGACGCCCGCGGCGCCGTACCAGAGGAGGGTGGTGATCGCGCCGAAGAGCAGGCCGATGACGATCGCGGTCATCATCGCGCGCAGGCGGATGCGGCGCTTGGCGGTCGCGAAATTCGCCTCGACCGCAGTCGTGAAGCGGTCGGCTTCGCGCGCTTCCTGCCCGAACGCCTGGACGATCTTCATCGCGCCCAGTTGCTCGGCGGTGGTCGCGCCGATGTCGGCGACCCGGTCCTGGCTCGTCCGCGAGACATTCTGGAGCTTCCGGCCGAGCAGCACGATCGGCATGATGATCACCGGGATGCCGAGCAATATCCCGCCGGTCAGTTTCGGCGACAGGGTGAAGAGATAGGCGATTCCGCCGATCCCCATCACCGTATTGCGCAGCGCGACCGAGACCGTGGTGCCGACGGTCTGTTCGATGATCGAGGTGTCCGACGTCATGCGCGAGGCGATTTCCGACGGGCGGTTTTCCTCGAAAAAGCCCGGGGCAAGACGCAGCAGGTTGCGTTGGACCGCCTGACGGATGTCGGCGACGGTGCGTTCGCCGAGCCAGCTGACAAAATAGAAGCGCAGCGCCGTCGCGACCGCGAGCAGCAGCACGATAACATAGAAGAAGCGGAAATGCGGTGCGACGTCGCCGCCGCCGGCAACGAAGCCGCTGTCGATCATTTCCTTGAACTGATACGGGATCGCGAGCGTCGCGAGCGCGGCGATGCCGAGCGCGACCGCGGCGATCAGCAGTTGCAGCGGATAGCGGCTGGCATAGTGCCAGATCATGCGCAGGCTGCCGAGCTTGCGGCGGGGCGTGTCGGATTTGTCGGATGTGGTCGCCATGGACGACGGCCCTAGCAGCCCCGCCGATGCCGCTCAACGCTGCAGAATGACACATGGCTTCAAGCGCTTTGAAGCGGGGCGATATGGTTTGTCAAAAGGGAGCGCGGCGACCCGCACCGCGCTCCCGATCGTCAGCGCCCGATCGTCACCGGTTGTCGAGCTGCGCGCGCACCGCGCGGAGGCCCGCTTGCGTGATGCGGTACGGCGCGCCGTTCAGCGAGCCGATAAAACCGCGCCGCCGCAGCCGGTTGAACAGCGACAGACCGGTATTGGCGAGCACATGCCCGTCACGCGTGAAGCACAAAGCTTCGACGATGTGGCCGGCTTCGCCGCGCCGATGGCGGATCATGCCGCCCTGCGCCAGCACATGGAGCATACGCTGCTCCGCTTTCGAAATATTCATGGGATTATCCGGGATTATCAAGCAACAACGGCGCGCCGACCCGTTGGTCGCCGCGCTGCGCACATCCCGATTACGCCGGGATGTTAGCGGTTGCCCGCAATCTCAGACATATTCACTCCATCGGCGCATCATGCGCCTTGAAACGCAGAATATTCGACTTCGGTACGCCTCGCAACGATTTTGATGCATTGCACAATGAAGATGAGCCCCTAGACTGCTAACCAATGAGCAGGCGCCGAAGAGCGCCGCCGGGCTACGCAAGGAACGATTTGAATATGCTGTACCATGCCTTTGACATGCAGAAGAATTGGCTCGCAGGCGCGAGTGCGCTGGCGACCGCGGGCGCGCAGGTGATGCAGCATCCGGCGAATCCGCTCGGCTATTTCAGCGGAAGCCCGATGTTCGCCTCGGCGCTCGAAGTGTTCGCACACGCGTCGGCGCCGCGCGGCAAGCCGGGGTTCGAGTTGTACGAGACCGTCGTCGATGGCGAGACGGTGCGCGTTACCGAGGTCGTCGAGGCGCGCAAACCCTTCGGCCAGCTCAAGCATTTCAAGCACAAGGGCACGAAGGATGCGCCCAAGCTGCTGATTGTCGCGCCGATGTCGGGCCATTATGCGACGCTGCTGCGCGGCACGGTCGAGCGGATGCTGCCCGGCCATGACGTCTGGATCACCGACTGGCGGGATGCGCGCAACGTGCCGCTCGAAGCCGGCAAATTCGACCTCGACGATTATGTCGATTATCTGATCTCGTGGCTCGAGCATATCGGTCCCGGCGCGCATGTGCTGGCGGTATGCCAGCCCTCGGTGCCGAGCCTTGCGGCGGCGGCGATCATGGCGGCGAACAAGCATAAGTGCCGGCCAAAGACGCTGACGATGATGGGCGGGCCGATCGACACGCGCAAAGCGCCGACCGCGGTGAACGAGCATGCGATGACGCGGCCGCACGCCTGGTTCCAGGAAAATGTCATTGCGACCGTCCCGGCCTATTATCCGGGCGCCGGACGCCGCGTTTACCCGGGCTTCCTGCAACTCGCGGGCTTCATGTCGATGAACCTTGGCAATCACATGATGAGCCATTGGGAGATGTTCAAACATCTGGTCGACGGCGACGGCGAGAGTGCCGACAAGACCAAGGAATTCTACGACGAATATCGCGCGGTGTGCGACATGACGTCGGAATTCTATCTGCAGACGGTCGACGTCGTGTTCCAGCGCCACCTTCTGCCGAAGGGCGAGATGACGCATCGCGGCCAGCCGGTCGACGTCGGCGCGATCGAAGATATTGCGATCCTCGCGATCGAGGGCGAGCGTGACGATATTTCGGGGATCGGCCAGACCAAGGCCGCGCTGACGATCGCCAAGGCGCTGCCCGCCGAGAAGAAGAAATATCTGATGGCGAAGAGCGTCGGCCATTATGGCATTTTCAACGGCCGCAAGTGGCGCGAGGAGATTGCGCCGGTGGTCGAGAAATGGATTCGCGCGCACGGCGGCTAATCATCGAAAGACCGAAATGTCTCCAATAGTTATCGGTCTGCTTCTCGCTTCGGCACTGATCCACGCCATCTGGAATGCCATCGTCAGGAATGGCGAGGATCGCTTCTGGACGCTTGCGATCATATGTCTGGTCGGAGCAATCGCGGCCTTGCCCTTTGCCATGGTCTTGGGCGCGCCCGCCCCGCCGAGTTGGCCCTATCTCATCCTGTCGTCGTTGCTTCAGATCGGATATTCCCTGTTTTTGGTCAGGGCTTATCGCCACGGCGAACTGTCCAGCGTCTATCCGATCGCACGGGGGAGCGCGCCCCTGCTGGTCACACTTGGCGCGGCCCTGGTCGCGGGCGAATTGCCGGGCACCGTGGGACTTATGGGCATTGCCTGTGTCTCATTGGGCATCATTTTGTTGACGCTCGGAAGCAACCGCCCCGATTCAAAGTCGACCATCGCCGCCCTTGCTACGGGGATATTTATCGCCAGCTATATGGTCGTTGACGGGCTGGGCGTCCGCCTGTCGGAAAGCGCCACCAGCTATGCCGCCTGGCAAGCTGTTGTAGCGGGATTTCTCATTCCTCTGTCCTTCATCGTCATCAGGCGACAGGTTCCCAGCTTGCCCCGGGGAAAAGCAGGGGTACTGGTTATCGGCGCAGGGATATTGGGCACGCTTGGCTATTGCATCGCGGTCTGGGCAATGAGCCGAAGCACAATGGGCGGTGTTTCTGCCATTCGCGAAACCAGCATATTATTTGCCGCACTCATCGGGACCTTCGTGCTGCACGAAAGGATCACGCTGCAGAAGATTCTCGGTGCGTTGACGGTAACGGTGGGAGTCGTCTGTCTCTCGGCGGGATAAGGAACCCGCCTTTCGATGTCCGGTATTTAGTGCCAGGGCGATGTCCGTACGCTCCAATAGACAATGTAGAGCAGCCCCGCCCACAGCAGCAGGATGATCGCCATTCCGGCGCGGCTCGACGGGCGTTCGCTCGCGGTTTGGGCCGCGGCGTGGAGTTCGGCCCAGAGCGGATCGGGGATCAGGCGGCGCACAACCCACAGGCCGAGCGGCACGATCAGCAAATCGTCGAGCCAGCCCAACACCGGAATGAAGTCGGGGATCAGGTCGATCGGCGACAGCGCATAGGCCGCGACCGCGATCGCGAGCAGGCGCGCGAGCCAGGGCACGCGGGGATCGCGCGCTGCGAGCCAGGCGGCGTGCGCCTCGACCGCGAGGCGGTGGCCGAGATCGCCGATGCGTTCGGAAAGGGATTTGCCGGTCATCGCGATCTACACTAGCCTTCCCGCATGGCTATCCAACTGAAAAGCGCGCGTGTCGAACGCTGGCCGGTCGCGGGGGCGTTCGTGATCAGCCGCGGCGCCAAGACGCACGTCGATGTCGTCGTCGCCGAAATCGAGGGCGCCAAAGAAGATGGAGGCGTCGTTGGGCGCGGCGAGGGGACGCCGATCTATTATTTGGGTGAGGATGCGGCGGGGTGCCGCGATCAGATATTGCGCGTCGCCCCGCATATCGCCGAACTGGACGCCGCGAGTGCGCGTGCGGCGGTGCAGGAACTGATGGCCGCCGGCGCGGCGCGTAACGCGCTCGATTGCGCGCTGTGGGACCTCGAAGCGCGGCAGCGCGGTTTGCGCCTTTGGCAGCTCGCGGGGTGCGACGGCGCGCCGACATCGCGTGTTACCGCTTTCACCATCTCGCTCGGCGCCCCCGGCGCGATGGCGGAGCAGGCGGCGACTGCCGAGGCCGACGGCTATCGTTTGCTCAAGCTCAAGCTCACCGGCGAAGACGACCGGCTGCGCGTCGCCGCGGTACGCAAGGGCGCACCCGAGGCGCGGCTGATTGTCGACGCCAACGAAAGCTGGCGCGATATCGACATTTTGAGCGAGGCCGAGGCGCTCGCCGACCTGGGGGTCGAAATGATCGAACAGCCGGTGCCGGTGGGCGCCGACGCGCTGCTCGATCCGATCTACTCGCCCATTCCTTTCCTTGCCGACGAAAGCTGTCAGACCGCGGCCGATGTCGCACGGATCGGCGCCTTTTACGACGGCGTGAATATCAAGCTCGACAAGGCGGGCGGGCTGACCGAGGCGCTGCGGATCGCCGATGCGGCCGATGCGGCGGGGCTGTCGATCATGGTCGGGTGCATGTTGTCGACCAGCCTCGCGATCGCGCCGGCGTTTGTACTCGCGCAGCGTGCGCGCTGGGTCGATCTCGACGGCCCTGCCTTGTTGGAGCGCGACCGCGAGGGCGGGTTCGAATTTCGTGAGGGGCGGATCGCTCCACGCGTTTAGTAGATGGGTTCTTCTTCCCGTAAATCTTCGACGGTCGTGCCGGCCAAAATGGTGAGCAGCGTGATTGTGGCCCCGACGCTCCAAAAATAGCCGCCGACGGGAATGTTGATGGTGCAGAAGGGTAGGAACAACCATCCGCGCGAGAGTCCTGCCGACCGAAATCGCCGCGCCGTAAGAAAGAGAAGAGCGATTCTATAGGCGAGGCCGACCGCAAAGACGCTTACCCCGGGTAATGTCGAGGGGAAGTGGATTGTGCCGTTGTGACCGTAAAACCACAGCCCGGCGAGCAGCAGGATTTCGACGGGGATGACCAGCGGCAGCCATCGGCGATATTCATCGCGGATCGTATAGCCATGCCATGCAAAATGCTGCTCAGGCCATGTGCCCATGCTGGCTTTTTAGCCGGGCATGGGCGCATGTCCAGACATGCTAAAGTGCTACCTGCGCGTGCTGGCCCAGCTCGCCTTCCTTCATCGTCATGCCGGTTGCCATCTTGAACAGGCCCTTGATGCTCGGGTCGGCGGTCCAGATTTCGGCATTGTCGAGATCGAAGCGCAAGAGGACGAGCTTGGGGTCATCCTTGCCGCCTTCGTACCAAGCCGCGATGCTGTTGTTCCACAATTTGTCGAGCACCGCGTGGTCGCTTTCGTGAACGAGCGTGCCCGAGATGCAGGCGAACAGGTCATGACCCTTTGCCGAAAATTGCGCCATCGCGGGGCCGCCGCCCGAAAGGCGGTTGTCGGTCGCGGTGAAGAACCAGAAGGCGCTGCTCGCATCCTTGTCGAGCTGGGCGTTCATCGGGATATGATGTTCGCGCTCACCGGTCGCGCCGACCATGACATAGGGGCTGTCGGCCAAGGCTTTCCAGAACTGCTTTTTGATGTCGTCGCTCATGGGAGAATTCCTTTCGTCCCTCGATAAGCGAACAACGCGCGAACTGGGCGCCTGTTGCCCGGTTCAGCGCGGGCGCGGCTCCGCATAGCTGACCACCTCATATTCGATGCCGTCGGGATCGAAGAAATAGAAGCGGCGGCCGGGTTCATAGTCGCCGTGGTTGAACGGGGTCAGCCCGACCGCCTTCACGCGCATTTCGATCGTGTCGAGATCGTCAACCTGTACGCCGACATGGTTGAGCGGCGCGCCCTTTGGATATTGCGCGTCGGCATGCTCGCCGTCGGGGCCGGTGTAGAGCGCGATATAGGCGGCCTCGCTGCCAAGGTGGATCGTGCGCCCGCCATCGCGTGCGGGTCCGCGCCAGCGTTCGTGCCAGCCGAAGATCGCCGAGAGGATTCCGGCGGTGCGGTCGGGATCGCTGACCGTCAGATTCACATGCTCGATGAAGGGGTGCGTCACTCAACTTCTCCTGATTCGCGTTGACGCCGGACTTATGAAAGCTCAAGTCAGGTTGAGATCAAGGAGAAATGGCGTTGCTGATTATTGAGCCCGTCATTGCGAGCGAAGCGACGCAATCTCCAGCCATCGGCCTTGCACATGGCCGACATCTGGGGATTGCCGCGTCGCTCCGCTCCTCGCAATGACGGAAGGAAATGGGAATGCATCGGACCGACCTGATCGCGATCGGCGAACTCGCGGCGCGCACCGGCGTCGCGGTGTCGGCGATACGCTTTTACGAGGCCAAGGGGCTGGTCGAAGCGCTGCGCACCGGCGGCGGCCAGCGCCGCTTCCTGCGCGCCGACATCCGCCGCGTGTCTTTCATCCTGATCGCGCAGCAACTGGGGCTGAGCCTCGAGGAGATTGCCGCCGAGCTTGCGGGGCTTCCGGCCGGGCGGACGCCGAACGGTGCCGACTGGACGCGGATCAGCACCGGCCTCGGCGCGCGGATCGATGCGCAGATCGCGGCGCTCGAACGCACGCGCGAACTGCTCGGCAATTGCATCGGTTGCGGGTGCCTCTCGCTCAAGAAATGCGGACTTTATAACCGCGAGGACAAGGCGGCTCAGCGCGGCGCGGGGCCGCGTTATGTGCTCGGCGACCGGTCGGGGGAGATTGCCGAGGTCGGCTGACACCTTGCACCGCGATGCGCACCAACTATTTCAACCGGGTGCGCTGAGATCCTCAACCTTCGTCATTCCCGCGAAAGCGGGAACCCAGCGAGCGGACGTTGCTACCGGGTTCCCGCTTTCGCGGGAATGACGAAATATTAGAGCGGAGCGGAGGAACCGGTCGAAACCGGTTCTTCGTTCCTTCAAAGGACATCCGGTCAGACGGCCGAAAGGCGCTCGATTTCGGGCGCACCGGCGAGGCAGGGGCCGAGTTTGGCGCCGAGGGTGCGGAAATGGTCCGACGCGCGGTGCGCTTCGACCGCGGCGTCGCTGTCATAGCATTCGAGCACCTTGTACACGCCCGCCTCACTGGTGCGGAACAGCTTGTAATAGCTGTTGCCGGGCTCGTCCGCGTGCACCGCGGCGGCGAGTTCGGCGAACACGCCTTCAAAAGCCTCTTCCTTGCCGGGCTGCACGCGCAGTGTGGCGATCACACCGATGGCACTCATGGTCTCTCTCCCTTGTGGTTCAGGCTTTGAGGTCGGGGTCGACGGTCCAGCCGTCCTCGACCTGGATGCCGAAGCTGTTCAATATCATCGAAACCTGCGTGTACTGGCCGACGGTCATGACGAGGTCCATGCGGCCCTTGTCGCCCAGCGGCGCGAGCGCGGCCCAGCTTGCGTCGGTAACGAAGTGGTTGGTGGTCAGTTCGTCGGTCGCGCGGAGCATCGCGCGGTCGAGGTCGTTCCAGTCCTCTGTATCGGGGCCGGCCTTGATGCGCGCGATCTCGTCTTCGGTGAGCCCGCAGTCGAGCCCGATGCGCTTGTGCTGGGTCCACTCATAACCCGAGCGGCAGTTGTAGCCGGTGCGCAGGATAACGAGTTCGCGATTCCGGGGCGAAAGCGCATTGCGCTTCGACAGGATATAATTGCCCCAGCCGAGGAAGGCGGTCAGCGCCTTGGGCGCATGGGCGAGGGTGCGGAAGATATTGAGGATCTTGCCGCCCCCGACCTTGCCTCCATCCGAGGCAAGGAAGGGTTCGAGCGCGGCGCGCTGGTCGGCATCGAGCCGGTCGAGGTCGACCGGCTCGATACGTGGCCTGCTCAGGCGCAAATCAGAAGACCTCGAACAGGCCCGCTGCGCCCTGGCCGCCACCGATGCACATGGTGACGACGGCATATTTGACGCCGCGACGCTTGCCTTCGATCAATGCGTGGCCGACGCAGCGCGCGCCGGTCATGCCGAAGGGGTGGCCGATCGAGATCGAGCCGCCGTTGACGTTGAGCAGCTCGTTCGGGATGCCGAGCGTGTCGCGGCAGTAGAGGACCTGCACGGCGAAGGCTTCGTTGAGTTCCCAGAGGCCGATGTCGTCCATCTTGAGCTCGAAGCGTTCGAGCAGCTTCGGAATCGCGAAGACGGGGCCGATGCCCATTTCGTCGGGTTCGGTGCCCGCGACCGCCATGCCGACATAACGGCCGAGCGGCTGGAGGCCCTTCTTCTCGGCGACCCTGGCTTCCATCAACACCGCGGCCGATGCACCGTCGGCGAGCTGGCTGGCGTTGCCCGCGGTGATCGAGAAGCCTTCGCCCATTACGGGCTTCAGGCTGAGCAGGCCTTCGAGCGTCGTGTCGGGACGGTTGCACTCGTCCTTGTTCGCGACGACATCCTGGAAGCTGACCTCCTTCGTTTCCTTGTTCACCACCGCCATGGTCGCGTTACAGGCGACGATCTCGTCGTCATATTTGCCCGCGGCCTGCGCGGCGGCGGTGCGCTGCTGCGACTGGAACGAATATTCGTCCTGCGCCTCGCGGCTGATGTTGTAGCGCTTGGCGACGACCTCGGCGGTGCCGATCATCGGCATATAGGTGTCCTTGTGCATCGCGATCAGCTCGGCGTCGGTCTCGATGAACACCTTGCCGCTGCCGCTGACCTTCGAGATCGACTCGATGCCGCCGGCGACCGCGATGTCCTGACGGTCGACGATGATCTGCTTCGCGGCGGTCGCGATTGTCATCAGGCCCGACGAGCACTGGCGGTCGATCGACATGCCGGGGACGGTGACGGGCAGGCCGGCGCGCAGCGCGATCAGGCGCGCGACGTTCATCGTCTGCGATCCCTGCTGCATCGCGGCGCCGAAAACGACGTCGTCGATCTCGCCGCCTTCGACACCGGCGCGCTCGACCGCAGCGCGGACCGCATGCGCGCCCAGCGTCGGCGCGAGCGTGTTGTTGAACGAGCCGCGCGCCGCCTTGGTCAGCGGGGTGCGGGCGGTGGAAACGATGACGGCGTCACGCATGATGTAATTCCTCTTCGGTGAGTTAGGCAGAATCTTTGCCGGGGAGGGCTATGCTCAAACGAAAAACTGGCTGATCCATTCGGCGATCAGGGCGGGCTTTTCCTCGCCCTCGATCTCGACGGAGACTTCATTGGTCTGCTGCCACTGGCCGGGGCGCTTTTCCTCAAGCTCGAGCAGCTTCACGTGGCTGCGCACGCGCTTGCCCGAACGGACGGGCGACAGGAAGCGGACTTTGTTGCAGCCGTAGTTGACACCCATCTTGATGCCGCCGACCTTGGGGCCGTCGGTGCTCGCGCCGAGCAGCGGCATCAGGGAGAGGGTGAGAAAGCCGTGCGCGATCGTGCCGCCGAAGGGCGTCAGCTTCGCCTTTTCCTCGTCGATATGGATGAATTGATGATCGCCCGTCGCGTCGGCGAACTTGTTGATCATCTCCTGATCGACGAGCACCCAATCCGACGTGCCGAGATGCTCACCGACTTTGGTTTGCAGTTCCTGCGGCGTGATGGTGGCCATAATCATCCCCTCAATAGCTGGTTCGGGGCGCGTTCTAGGCCTCTCTTGACGCGTTGCACAAGAGCCAAGCCCGGCAGCCGCGGCGCCGTAGCGTCAGCCGGGCTTCGCTGCCTTTGCCGCCGCTGCCTTGGGCCTTGGAGACTCGGAATAGGGCATGATCATGGTCCCGTCGGGCGCCGCGGTAAAGGTCGTCTGCGTCGGATAGGCGAATTCGTAGCCGGCCTTCGCCATCGCCTCGAACAGCCGGATGCCGATGTCAGTCCGTGCCGCGGCGACGACGTCGAACTCGTCGCTGAAAACATCGAAGAGCAGCTCGAAATCGAGACTCGAAGGGCCGAAGCTCAGGAAGCTCGACCGGATGAATTCCTGCCCCCCGGCGACCACCTGCGCCTCGAGCAACGCCGGCAGGTCGCGCAGCATTTCGGGTGTGGTCTGATAGATGACGCCGATCTTGAAAGTGATCCGGCGGCGATGGAGATGCGCGAAATTGGTGATCTCCTTGCTCAGCAGATTGGTGTTCGAGATCACGAGCAGTTCGCCGTTGAGCGAACGCAGGCGCGTGCTCTTGAGCCCGATCCGCTCGACCGTCGCGGTACTCGTGTCATATTTGATCGTCTCGCCGACGCGGAACGGCCGGTCGAAGATGATCGAGAGCGAGGCAAAGAGATCTGAGAAAATGCCCTGCGCGGCGAGGCCGATCGCGATGCCGCCGATGCCCAGACCGGCGATGAGGCCGGTGACGTTGACCCCCATATTGTCGAGGATGACGATCGCCGCGATCGCGAACAAAGCGATACTGATCAGCAGGCGGATGATGCCCATCGCGTTGGACAGCGTCTCATTGTTGCCCTCGGCAGCGCGGCGCTGGATCAGCCCGAGCACGATTTCGCGCGCCCAGATCGCGACTTGCAGCACGACCGCGACGGTGAAGACGAACTGGATCATCTGCATGATGATCGCCGGCGGCTGCGCATAGCTCGCGACCATGCGGATCGCGATGATCGCGAGCACCGACGACTTGGTCTTGTGGATCACGCGCCCGGCGATGTGGGTCAGCGAGAGGTCGCCTTCGGCTGACTGCGCATATTTGAGCGCAAAGCGGCGGACCATCGACAGCAGGAAATAGATGGCGAGACCGACGCCGATCGCGATACCGATCTGCAGCCAATGGCTTTCCACCCACGCCACGCTCATGTCCCAATAGCGCTGCAGGTCGTTGAGGGGGTTGGTCGCGGCCGCCTTCGCGGGCGCAGCTTTCGGGGCGGCGGTGGTCGCGGCGGCGAGGATAGAGAAAGTCACGTCGGGTCCTTTGTACGTCGGATCAGGCGGATTGGAGCAGCACCGCGGCCGCGGGCGCCCGCTCCAGATAGGTCAAAAATCCGCGTTCGTAACGCGAAAGATAACGCGTCGCGCGCGGCAGGTTGCCGACCGCCGCGGCAAAGTCTTCGCGCGCCTGCGCCGCGGCAAGCATCGCCGGGTGGACATAAGCTTTGCGCGCGATCGCCGGCGTATTGCCGAGGTGGTCGGCGACATGTTCGAGCATCGCCTTCAGGGTCGGCGGTTTGGACGCGTCGTAGAGGAAGGCGAATGCTTCGACGCTCGCCGACCAGGTGCGGAAATGCTTGGCGCTGAACTCGCCGCCCATCGCTTCGCGGATATAGGCGTTCACATCCTCAGATGCGACGGAGCAGAGGGCGCCCTCATCCTCATATTGAAAGAGATTCTGGCCGGGCAGGTCCTGAAGCCGGCGCACCAGTGTGGTGAGGCTGCGGTCGCTGATCGTGACCTCGCGTTTCGCACCGCCCTTGGCGATATATTTGAGGCGAAGCGTCTTGCCCGACAGCTTCGCATGGCGCTGGCGCAGCGTGGTCGCACCGAAGCTCTTGTTCGCCGCCACATATTGCTCGTTACCGACGCGGAGCGCGGCGAGGTCGAGCAGGCGCACGACCGCAGCGACGACGCGTTCGGAGCAGAGCGTCCGGCGGTTCAGATCATCGACCAGGCGTGCGCGAAGCAGAGGGAGTGCGTGGCCAAAGGCGGCGCAGCGGTCATATTTGTCCGCCTCGCGCGCCATGCGGAAATCGGGGTGATAGCGATATTGCTTGCGCCCGCGCGCGTCATAGCCGGTCGCGAGGATATGGCCGTTCGCCGCGGGGCAGAACCACGCATCCTCATAGGCCGGCGGCAGTGCGATCGCGTTGAGGCGGTCGATCTCGTCGCGGTCGCGGATGATCTTTCCCTTGGCGTCGCGATAGCGCCAGCCGACGCCCGAACGCGCGCGGGTGATGCCAGGCAGGCTGTCGTCGACATGAACAAGGCGCAGAGCGGACATGGGTCCATAGCGCCTCGCCGCCGTCTATGGTTCCCCGGCTGTGACAGGGCGCCCGCGGATCAGGTCTCGCTACGGCCCGCGGCGCGCGGTGCGGCGAGCAGGCGATCGCCGGCCCGCTGGGCGATCCGCCGCCCCGGCACCTCGAGCGCGATATGGAGAAGGTGCGACACGGCCAGCGTCAGCAGGATGAACGCCAGAATCTTGGCCGGATGGACCAGCGCCGGATCGTCGACGAAGAAAAGCTTGAAGAGGATCCACAGGAAAAAATGCGACAGATAGACGGCATAGCTGATGTCGCCCAGCCATTGCGCGATCCTGCCTGACAAGAGCGGCCGTGGCGCCGTCGAGGCCTGCAGCGCGAGGATGACCACAGTGGTCATGATCAGTGGCACGGCCGCCGGCTGCGACCCCGCCACCCCGAGCAGGAGCGCTGCGGCGCCAACGAGGCCGAGCGCGGTGCCATAGATGATCACCGTGCCGCGGGGCCGTTCGCGCTGCGCCGTCCACCATTGGCAAAGCAGGATGCCGATGCCGAATTCGACGAGACAGCGCAGCAGCCCGGTCGCGGGAATATCGTCGCCGATGCTCGCGCGGCCGGTTGCCGCGAACCACCATCCCAGACCGGCCGCCATCGCGATGATCAGCAAAGGGAAGCTCCACGCGCCGCGCGGTAGCCGCGTTAGCCAGCCGCCCGCGATCGCCAGCAGCAGATAGGCCGCCCATTCGGTCGAGATCGACCAGGCGGGATCGTTCCATGTCAGCCCGTTGGCGAACCCCCAATTCTGGACCAGCAGATAATGCGCCGGCAGCTCGGCGAAGCTGTAATGCGCGCCGGGGTCGCGTCCGCTGAAGAGCAGCGCCACCGCGAACAGCAGCATCGCCGACAGTATCGCGAGGTGGAGCGGAAAGATGCGGGCAAATCGCCGTATAATGAAACGCGGCGCGGCGCGGATACCCTGATCGCGGAACTCGGAGCCATAGGTCCACCACAGCACGAACCCCGACAGCACGAAGAACAGGTCGACCGCGAGATAGCCCTCGGCCAGCACCGCAATGACACGCTCGGGCAGGAAGCCTCCCATCGCGCTGCGGATATGGTAGAGCAGCACCATCAGCGCCGCGAACCCGCGGAGCCCGGTGAGGGTCGGCAGCATTTGTCGCGGCATGGTGGCGACGCTCACGCGGCCACCATCGAGCGCTGGGTCAGCGGCCGCCATCCCGCTTCCTTCTCGCGGCGCCGGCAATAGGTCGTCAGCCCGATCTCGAGCGCCAACATCATATAGATGAAGGGCTGGAAGGCGATGGCGACGAACAGCGACCCGACCAGATAGACGATGTGGCCGTGCTGCAGCGCGGTCGCCAAGGGCGCGATCCATTGCTCTTCGCCGCGCCGCGTTTTCAGGTAGCGCCGTCGGGTCCGCTCCATCTGCACCAGCCCCGCAAAATGCAGGAGCAACCACATGGCGGTTCCGGGATAGCCCTGCTCGCCCAGCATCTCGAAATAACTCGAATGATAGGCGCGCGATTCTTCTTCATAAACGCTCGCGACCTCGTCGGGGCGGCTCGCTTCCTTTTCGACGCGCACGCGATTTTGAAGAAAGGCGTTGAAGCCGCCGCCCATGGGATTGTCCTTCGCATAGTCCCAGGTCCACGCCCACACCGCGACGCGCGTTGAGGCCGACTGGTCGGACTTGTAGCCGCGGATCGTTTCCATGCGGTCGGTGTAGCTTTGCGGCAAGAAGGGGATAGCGGCAGCGGCGAGCAGCCCGGCGCCCGCGATGTAGAGAAGGCGGTGCTTGACCGCGCGCAGCGACAGTAGCGCGAGCACGAAGAGGCAGATCAGCCCGGTGCGCGCCTGGGTGCCGACGGGCAGCAAGGCACAAGCGAAGACCAGCGCGAAGCAGAAGGCCGACACCATCCAGTCGGGCGGAAAGATCGTCCCGTGGCGGCGATACCACAGGATCAGCGGGATGATCGATATGGCGACGCACGACATGGTGCTGCCCTCGTAAAGCCCGTAATTTTCGCTCAGCAGCAACTGCAGCGTGCCATAACCCCCGCCGCCCGCTGCGGTCTTGATGCCGCCCGCGATCGCGATCGCCGCCGCCGAAAGCAGCAGCATCAGCGCCAGCGCCTCGATCCGCAGCTTCGTCCGCAGCGTAAGCGGAAGGAAGATCGCCCAGATCAGCGCCTTCCAAACCCAGCTCCACTTGTCCGCCGCCTCGACGGGGAAATCGGCATAGATCGTCGTCATCCAGCAATAGATGAGCAGCATCACGAGCAAAGTCTGCCGCCCCGACCAGCGGGTGTCCTTCTTGTCGTCGGCTACGAGCCAGCCGGCAATCGCGAGTCCGAAGACGATCAGCGAAATCGGGATCGAGTTGATCAGGAAATAGCTGAGGCGCTGCGGCGCGACGACGTCGATATAGCAAAAGCACAGTATGAACAGGAACGGCTTCCTGAAGCCGATCCCGATGAAGGCGAACAGAAAGGCGACGAACGCGAGGTCACGCATCGGGGCGGGCGTCCGCTTCGGCGCGTTCGGCATCGCGGCTTTGCTGCCACAGCAGGCGCGGACTGACCTCGCGATCGAGATCGTCGCGATGGAGCAGGCGCCAGAGCGCGATCGCCATCAGAACGTGCGTCAAGCCAAGGGAAAAATTGTCGATCATGTCCGCTCCGGCTACGCGATCGGGGTTGACGCCGCGTTAAGGCTTGTATGTCAGTGCACTGGCCCATGACACGCATCCTGCACGTCCTCGACCATAGCCTGCCCGCGCACAGCGGCTACACCTTTCGCACCCGCGCGCTGATGAAGGCGCAGGTCGCCAAGGGTTGGGAAGTTGCGGGCGTGACCGGCGTGCGGCATCCCGAGCCGGGTCCGGACGGCGAGACGGTCGACGGGCTGACCTTCTATCGTACCCCCCCGATTGCCCCCGCACGTGCGCCGATCCGGGAGTGGCGCGAGATCGGGGCACTGGCGAAGCGCGTCGAGGCGCTGGCGAGGGATTGGAAACCCGACGTGCTGCATGCGCATTCGCCGGTGCTCGACGGGCTGGCGGCGCTGCGCGTCGGCAAGAAACTGGGCATCCCGGTCATCTATGAAATTCGCGCTTTCTGGGAGGATGCGTCGGTCGGCAACGGCACCGGGCACGAAGGCAGTTTGCGCTACTGGCTCACGAAGCAACTCGAAACGCATGCTGTGAAATCGGCCGACGCGGTCGCGGTGATCTGCGAAGGGCTGCGCGGCGATTTGCTCGCGCGCGGTATCGATCCGGCAAAGATCACCGTGTCGCCGAACGGCGTCGATCTGGAGCTGTTTGGCGATCCAACGCCGCGCGACGATGCGCTTGCCGACACGCTGGGCCTCGCGACCGACGACGCGGTGATCGGCTATATCGGCAGCTTTTACGATTATGAGGGGATCGACGACCTGATCGCGGCGATGCCCGCGCTGGTCGCGGCGCAACCGAAGGCGCGGCTGCTCCTCGTCGGCGGCGGGCCGATGGAGGCGGCGCTGAAAGCGCAGGCGGCGGCATCGCCCGCTGCCGCGCACATCCATTTCGTCGGCCGCGTCCCGCACCAGGAGGTCGAGCGCTATTATTCGCTGATCGATATCCTCGCCTATCCACGCAAGAAGATGCGGCTGACCGACCTCGTCACGCCGCTGAAGCCGCTCGAGGCGATGGCGCAGGGCAAGCTCGTCGCCGCGTCCGATGTCGGCGGCCACCGCGAGCTGATCGAGGACGGCACCACGGGCACCCTGTTCGCGCCCGACGACCCCGCCGCGATTGCCGGTGCGCTCGCCAAGCTGCTGCAAAATCGGGAAATGTGGCCCGAGCGACGGCGGACAGCACGTATTTTTGTGGAAAGTCATCGTAACTGGTCGTCAAACATTTTACGTTACGAGCCGGTTTACCAGCGATTGCTGCGCGGCGCCTGAGCACCGCGATTCTAAGAGACGCAAATGGCTCGATAGGCCGATGGATTTGGGACGATATGGAAGAGACGAGCGAGAACCGGGCCAAGGCGACAGCGACCGCGCTGCTGCGCGCGCTCCAGCCCGCGATTCCGGCGGTGATCGGCGCTGCGGCGCTGACCTTCCTGTTCGCTGCCGTAATGCCCTTTTCGTGGGTCGCGGGGATCAGCTGGAATCTCTATCTCGACCGCCTCTCCGACCTTTTCGTGCAGCCGATCGGCAATGGCGGGCGGCTCGCGCTCGCGTTCGGCATGTCGGCGTTCGCCGCATTGATCGCGGGCCTCGTCGCGCTGCTGATCGCGAAGCCCGAAGCGGCGGGGCTGTCCTCGCTGCGCGACCGTTTTCGTCGCGTACCTGACGAAGTAAGCGATGACGAACCGGTGCTGACGCGCCGCCGCGTCGACCTGCACCCCGACGATCCGCCGCGCCCGCCGATTCGCGCGGGCCGCGATCTGCCCGCGGGCGGGCTGGACGGAAGCGCTATCGCCGAACCGGTTGGCTTGTGGTTGGGCGAAGCGGAGGCCGACGATGCCGACGAACTGGTGCTCGCCGATCTTGCGCCCGAAGAAGAATTCGACGGCGAGGCGCCCTGGCTGCAACCCGCCGTGATGACGTCGCCGCCGCCGATGCCCGATCCCGCCGACAAGTCGCTCGGCGCCATGGTCGCGCGCTTCGAAGCGGGGCTGACGCGCCGCCAGCGGGCTGCCCCGGCTTCGACCGCGGCGATCCCGGTGCCCGACGAGGTCCCAGCCGAAGGCGAAGCCGAAGTCGACTTCGCGCTCGAAGCCGCACTGAGCACGCTGCAGCGGATGAAGCGCCAGTCGGTCGGCTAATCCTCGACCGTCAATATTTCGATCCGAAGCGTCTGCGGCTCGGCCCCGCATTCCACCACGACATCGGCGACGATATGTCCGGGGAGCGTCCATTCGGCCGCGTTCAGCCGGTCGTGCAGCGCGCGGCGCACCGGCTCGCTATCGCCCGCCGCCAGCACACAGGGAAACAGGTGGCGCGCGCCGACGAAATTCGCGCTCGCCCAGGGACGAAAAGTCGAGGCGCCCGGCGCCAGCCCGTGCGGCAATTCGCCGACAAGTAGATGGCGGAGCCGCCGATGCGGGCAACCGGGACGCGGCGGCAACGCGGGGGACCAGCGCATCATGCCTGTGCTCGCTGCTCGAGGCGGCGGAAGGCGCGGGTTCGCCGGTCGCCCTCCGGCGCGACACGGCCCGCGCGTCGCTCGGCACGCCATTTGTTCATGAAATGTTCCACTCGGCATATCATGTCGAGCCCCGGCTCGCGCCCCCCGCGCAAATCGCTGACGAGACGCGGGTCGTGTGCGGCGGCGCGGCCGAATACGCTCGGCGGCATCGCCGATTCCTTCAGGAAGGCCTCGATCCGTTGCAGCAGGCTGCGCTCCATAAATTCCTCCCTGATCGCGCTGAAATCGGGCGACTCACCCGATAGGATATTTCCTATTTGATGCTCATTTTCCTACTTGTCTAGGAAAAATCCGTTTGCTAGAGACGAAATAGGAAGGACCAGCCCCCAGCGACCTATGGCCGATTTCGATCAGGATCCGCGCACCGCGCTCGACCGCCTCCTGGCTGAAAGGGGGATCGACTATGCGCGCATTTCGCAGGTGATCGGGCGCAACCCCGCTTATATCCAGCAATATATCAAGCGCGGTTCGCCGCGGCGGCTGGCCGAGCAGGATCGCGCGCGGATCGCCGCCTATCTGGGCGTGTCCGAAGCGATGCTGGGCGGGCCGGTGCAGCGTGTCGCGACCCCGGCGCGGGCGCGCGGGCCCGGGATGATATTGGTGCCGAAACTTGCGATCGGCGCCTCGGCCGGTGCCGGCGCCAGCGTCGATGGCGAAGCCGTCGAGGGCGAGGTCGCGTTCGACCCCAAATGGCTGCGCGACCTGGGTGCCGATCCGCGCGCGCTCAGCATCATTCGCGTCGAGGGCGATTCGATGGCGCCGACGCTCGACGACGGCGACGACATATTGGTCGACGGCGGCGACACCGCGGCGCGGCTGCGCGACGGCATCTATGTCCTGCGCATGGACGATGTGCTGATGGTGAAGCGCGTCGCGCGCGCGCCGGGGCAGGGCCGGATATCGGTGATCAGCGACAATCCGCACTATCGCAGCTGGGATGACCTGCCGATGGCGTCGGTGCAATTGGTCGGCCGCGTCGTGTGGACGGGCCGGCGGGTGAGGTGAACCGCTTAACGCGGCGCCGCCATCAATGCTTCGATTTCATGCTCCAGCACTTCGGCGCGCTGGCATTGGTCGGCCTTGCCGTCGCGGCATTTTTCGGCCGCCTTGTCGCGCTGGCGCGACAGCTTGCCCATCTGTTCCTCGCGCTTGCGCATTTCGCGGCCGCGGTTGCGATCCGATTCCTCCTGGCTGGTGGTCGACCAGTCAGCGACCTGACCGACCGCCTTGAACGGCGCGGTCACCACTGTCTTCGCCGCGCTGATGCAGCCGGCGAGCAGGGGCGCGGCCATGACCGCCAAGATTAAAACGCGCATTTTCTTCTCCTCGCCGATGACGCCTCATCGCATAACCGCCGCGATCTGAACAGGATATTGCGACGGATCGGCGCCGCGCACGGCCAATGTGTCACATCATTGAAACAAATGGTTAAAGTCGTGTTTACCAAGCAGCTTTAGGTCGAGGCGCAACAGGGTCGCAGACTGAAGAGAGATTGATGAATGCCATGGGATATGCCTTTACGCCATCGTCGGGCCACGCGTCCGCGATCGGCGCCGACGCGCATATGTCGCAGGTCATCGACCTGTTTCGCGGCAATCCGCAGCTCCGCGCGCTTGCCGTGGTCGATGGCGAAGAGCGGCCGGTGGGAATCATCCGCGAACAGCGGGTGCGCGAATTGCTCTTCTGTCCCTTCTGGTTCTCGCTGATGCAAAATCCGACGATCGGCGGCTCGATCGCCTCGATGATCGAACCTTGTCCGACCGCCGATGTCGCACGGTCGACGACCGATCTGCTGCGCATCGTGGCGCAGTCGCCGGGGCAGCAGGAACTGATCCTCGTCCGCGCGGGACGCTTCGTCGAAACGCTCGACAGCGGCCAGCTCGCCAAGCTGGCGATGCTGCGCGAGGTCGAACTGGCACAAGAGCGCGCGGCGCGCACGACGCAGATCGACGATGCCGGACGGCGGTTCCAGCAGGACATCACCGCGCTCACCGCGACGTTGTCCGACATGGCGCGCAAGGTCGAGGCAGTCGCCGGCACCCTGTCCGAACGCGCGCAGCAAACGGGGCGCGACGCGGTCACCGTCGCGGGCGCGACGGCGCAGACGCTTGCCGGGCTGCAGGACCTCGGCGATCGCGGCCACGCGCTCGCCGCGACGATGGCGAAGATCGTCGACGACGGATCGCGCGCGCGCTCGGTGCGCGGCGACGCGCATCGCAAGATCAAGCAGGCCAGCGATCGATCGATCGCATTGAAAGCCGCGAGCCAGTCGATCGAACAGATGCTTGCGTTGATCATCGACATGGCGAGCCGAACCAACATGCTCGCGCTCAATGCGGGGATCGAGGCGGCTCGCGCCGGCGACGCCGGCCGCGGCTTTGCCGTGGTCGCGTCGGAGGTGAAGACGCTGGCGAGCCAGACGCGCGTCGCGGCAGGCGACATCACCCAATATGTCGACCGGATCCGCGACATTATTGAACAGGTCGCGGCGGGATTTGAGGAGGTCGAGAAGGCGATCGACGCCAACAATGGTTTTTCCGACGCGATCGACCGCGCGGTCGACGGACAGAGCGCGACGACGCTGACCATCGCGAGCTATGTCGAACAGGCGGTCTTCGCGGGCCGCGAAATCGACGCGCGCGTCCGCGAGATCGGGCACGGCGCGACCGCCGTCGGCGATGGTGCGCAGGCGCTGGGCAAATTGTCCGCCGGGCTGACCGAGGCGGCGCTGTCGCTGCACCAGCGCGCGCGCCACTTCGTCGAGGCGGTTGCCGCCGCCTGATTCGTCTTGGCCGGACAAGGGCTTGCCCGTTCGCGCAGCGCTGATAGGATGCTGCTCGCGCCGGGGGCGTCTGAGGCCATCGGCGGGGAGGAGGGTCATCATGACGAATATCCAAAAGGGTCTGGCCGAATTTATCGGCACGTTCTGGCTTGTCTTCGGCGGTTGCGGCAGCGCGGTTCTGGCGGCGGCATTTCCCGACGTCGGGATCGGACTGCTCGGCGTCTCGCTCGCTTTCGGTCTGACGGTCGTCACCATGGCCTATGCGATCGGCCATATTTCGGGCTGTCACCTCAATCCGGCGGTGACCGTAGGGCTATGGGCGGGCGGGCGTTTCGACGCGCGCGACATTCCGCTCTATGTCATTGCGCAGGTGCTCGGCGCGATCGTCGCGGCGTTCCTGCTCTTTTACGTCGCCAGCGGTAATCCGGCATATGATCTTGCGACTAACGGGCTTGCCGCCAACGGGTTCGATGCGGGTTCGCCGGGGCATTATGACATCTGGTCGGGCTTCATCATCGAAATCGTGCTGACCGCTTTCTTCCTGTGGATCATCATGGGAGCGACCGACGGGCGTGCGCCGGCAGGCTTCGCACCGATCGCGATCGGCCTTGCGCTGACGCTGATCCACCTCATCTCGATCCCGGTGACCAATACCTCGGTCAACCCGGCGCGCAGCACCGGCCCGGCGCTCGTCGTCGGCGGCATCGCACTGCAGCAATTGTGGCTGTTCTGGATCGCGCCGCTGATCGGCGGGGCGATTGGCGGCCTTCTCTACAAGACGCTCGGGGCCGACAGCTTCCCGAAACCGAATATCGAAGGCGAATAAACGTCGGGCGGCGGGGGCCAGAGCCTCCGCCGCTGCTATTTCAGCAAGTCGATCGCAAAGGCGCGAACTTCGTCCGCGATGTCTGGCCGTTCGAGCGCGACCGCCAGATTGGCCTGGATATAACCGGCCTTCGATCCGCAGTCGTAACGCGCGCCGTCGAAGGTGACGGCGTGGAAGGGCTGGTTGCCGATCATCGTCGCCATCGCGTCGGTCAGCTGGATTTCGCCGCCCGCGCCCTTTTCCTGTTTTTCGAGCACGCGCATCACTTCGGGTTGCAGGATATAGCGGCCCGAAATGATCAGGTTCGACG